>NZ_JAUTBO010000001.1:1447500-2700000 GCF_030819335.1 Rhodococcus sp. SORGH_AS_0303 | reverse complement strand
GAAAAGTACCCCGGGAGGGGAGTGAAATAGTACCTGAAACCGTGCGCTTACAATCCGTCAGAGCCTTCGAGTGACTTGTCGCTGGGGGTGATGGCGTGCCTTTTGAAGAATGAGCCTGCGAGTTAGTGGTATGTGGCGAGGTTAACCCGTGTGGGGTAGCCGTAGCGAAAGCGAGTCCGAATAGGGCGTTTCAGTCGCATGCTCTAGACCCGAAGCGGAGTGATCTACCCATGGCCAGGGTGAAGCGACGGTAAGACGTCGTGGAGGCCCGAACCCACTTAGGTTGAAAACTGAGGGGATGAGTTGTGGGTAGGGGTGAAAGGCCAATCAAACTCCGTGATAGCTGGTTCTCCCCGAAATGCATTTAGGTGCAGCGTCGCGTGTTTCATCCTGGAGGTAGAGCTACTGGATGGTCTAGAGGGCCCACAAGCTTATCGAAATCAGCCAAACTCCGAATGCCAGGATGTGAGAGCGCGGCAGTGAGACTGCGGGCGATAAGGTTCGTAGTCGAGAGGGAAACAGCCCAGATCGCCGGCTAAGGCCCCCAAGCGTGTACTAAGTGGAAAAGGATGTGAAGTCGCGAAGACAACCAGGAGGTTGGCTTAGAAGCAGCCACCCTTGAAAGAGTGCGTAATAGCTCACTGGTCAAGTGATTTTGCGCCGACAATGTAGCGGGGCTCAAGTACACCGCCGAAGCCGCGGCACTCACACAACAGCCCCCGGTTCCCTTGCGAGGGTTCCGGCAGGTGTGTGGGTGGGTAGGGGAGCGTCGTGTGGCCAGGGAAGCGCCGGAGTGATCCAGGTGTGGAGGCCACGCGAGTGAGAATGCAGGCATGAGTAGCGAAAGACGAGTGAGAAACTCGTCCGCCGAATGATCAAGGGTTCCTGGGCCAGGTTAATCCGCCCAGGGTGAGTCGGGACCTAAGGCGAGGCCGACAGGCGTAGTCGATGGACAACGGGTTGATATTCCCGTACCCGTGTATCCGCGCCCATGATGAATCAGGAGTACTAACCGTCCAGAGCCGCCAGGAGCACCTTCGGGTGCCGGGTGTGGTGATGCACGGGACCTTTCCTGGTAGTAGTCAAGCGATGGGGTGACGCAGGAAGGTAGCTGAGCCAGTCAGTGGTAACACTGGTGTAAGCCTGTAGGGCGAGACCTAGGCAAATCCGGGTCTCACACAGCCTGAGAGGTGATGCATAGCCGAATGAGGCGAATTCAGTGATCCTATGCTGCCGAGAAAAGCCTCTAGCGAGCTGGTACACGGCCCGTACCCCAAACCGACACAGGTGATCAGGTAGAGAATACCAAGGCGATCGAGATAACTATGGTTAAGGAACTCGGCAAAATGCCCCCGTAACTTCGGGAGAAGGGGGACCCCTGCTGGTGATCACTCTTGCAGTGTGAGCTGGTGTGGGTCGCAGAGACCAGTGAGAAGCGACTGTTTACTAAAAACACAGGTCCGTGCGAAGTCGTAAGACGATGTATACGGACTGACGCCTGCCCCGGTGCTGGAAGGTTAAGAGGACCGGTTAGTTCCTTCGGGAGCGAAGCTGAGAATTTAAGCCCCAGTAAACGGCGGTGGTAACTATAACCATCCTAAGGTAGCGAAATTCCTTGTCGGGTAAGTTCCGACCTGCACGAATGGCGTAACGACTTCTCAGCTGTCTCAACCATAGACTCGGCGAAATTGCATTACGAGTAAAGATGCTCGTTACGCGCGGCAGGACGAAAAGACCCCGGGACCTTCACTACAGCTTGGTATTGGTGTTCGGTTCGGTTTGTGTAGGATAGGTGGGAGACTGTGAAGCATGCACGCCAGTGTGTGTGGAGTCGTTGTTGAAATACCACTCTGATCGTATTGGATACCTCAACCTCGGACCATGATCTGGTTCAGGGACAGTGCCTGGTGGGTAGTTTAACTGGGGCGGTTGCCTCCCAAAATGTAACGGAGGCGCCCAAAGGTTCCCTCAGCCTGGTTGGCAATCAGGTGTCGAGTGCAAGTGCACAAGGGAGCTTGACTGTGAGACTGACAAGTCGAGCAGGGACGAAAGTCGGGACTAGTGATCCGGCACCGGCAAGTGGAAGCGGTGTCGCTCAACGGATAAAAGGTACCCCGGGGATAACAGGCTGATCTTCCCCAAGAGTCCATATCGACGGGATGGTTTGGCACCTCGATGTCGGCTCGTCGCATCCTGGGGCTGGAGTAGGTCCCAAGGGTTGGGCTGTTCGCCCATTAAAGCGGCACGCGAGCTGGGTTTAGAACGTCGTGAGACAGTTCGGTCTCTATCCGCCGCGCGCGTCAGAAACTTGAGGAAGGCTGTCCCTAGTACGAGAGGACCGGGACGGACGAACCTCTGGTGTGCCAGTTGTTCCACCAGGAGCACCGCTGGTTAGCTACGTTCGGAAGGGATAACCGCTGAAAGCATCTAAGCGGGAAGCCTGTTCCAAGATGAGGTTTCTCACCCCCTCGAGGGGGTAAGGCCCCCGGCAGACCACCGGGTTGATAGGCCAGAACTGGAAGCCCAGCAATGGGTGCAGGTGACTGGTACTAATAGGCCGAGGACTTACCACAAAGAAGCTACGCGTCCACTGTGCAGTATCTGAGACAACACACGAGTTGGTCAGCAGATAACTGAAACCCGCACCACCGATCCATCACCAGCAGCACCGGTGACAGGAAACGTGTGTGCCTCGTGCTCTGTTGTTTCACAGAGTTTCGGTGGCCATAGCGGAGGGGAAACGCCCGGACCCATTCCGAACCCGGAAGCTAAGCCCTCCAGCGCCGATGGTACTGCACCCGACAGGGTGTGGGAGAGTAGGACACCGCCGAACAATCCGTTCCGAAAGGGGACCCATTCACATGGGTCCCCTTTCGTGTTTCTGCACTCCGATCGTGAGTGCGGCATGATGACACCACCGGTGACGAGCGGGAGAGCTCGGTCGCCGATCGATCGAAAGGAACCACCGTGCCGGAAGAGCCGTCATCGGAAGGTCGTACGTCCGATTCGGACCGCCGGCCGCCCGCGCGCGACAACCGGGCACCTCGCCGCGACAGCGCGGGGGAACGCGGGTCGTTCCGATCATCGGCCCCTCGCTCCGGTGACCGTTCCGGGAGCCAGGACGAACGTCGCCACACCGGCGACCGTGGGCGCTCCGGGGATCGATCGACGTCCGGCGACCGTCGGCAGGGTTCCGGCAGGGGCCAGGCACCCGACCGCACTCGAGGACAGGGTGCACCTCCCCGTCGTCGCGGCGGTGAAGGGAGCGCAGGTCCGCGCGCCGGCGGTGGGCGAGGCCCTGATTCTCGCGCTCCTCGTCCGGTCGAGCCCGATCTGCCGGACGACGTCGACGCGAAAGATCTCGAACCCGGGGTCCGTCGAGACCTGTTGAGCCTCGACAAGAGCAACGCGGAAGCTGTTGCACGACACATGGTCATGGTCAGTCAGCTGATCGGAGACGATCCCGCCGCAGCACTGCTGCACGCGCGAGCGGCGCGGCAGCGTGCCGGCCGCATCGCCGTGGTCCGAGAGACGGCCGGCATCGCCGCGTATCACGCAGGAGAGTGGGCGGAGGCTCTGTCCGAGCTCCGCGCCGCCCGCCGTATGGCCGGTGGGCCAGGCCTGCTGTCCGTCATGGCTGATTGTGAGCGGGGCCTCGGTCGGCCGGAGCGCGCCATCGAGCTCGGACGCAGCGACGAGGCTCGCCAGCTGACGGGTGACGATGCGTCCGAACTGCGCATCGTCGTCGCGGGTGCCCGCATGGACATGGGGCAGTACGACCAGGCGGTGGTGACGCTGCAGACTCCGGATCTCGAGGGAGATCGCACGGGGTCGGCTGCAGCGCGGCTGTACTACGCCTACGCCGACGCTCTCGTGGCCGCCGGTCGAGCGGACGACGGGGTGCAGTGGTTCCTCCGTGCCGCCGCCGCCGACGTCGAGGGTGAGACGGACGCCGAGGACCGAGTCGACGAACTGACCGGTCAGTGACCCGTCTGACCGACGCTCACGACGCCCTGCTGCTCGATCTCGACGGGACTCTGTACCGGGGTCCCGATCCGATCGACGGTGCCGTCGACATTCTCCGCGAGTGCTCCTCTCAGCTCTGCTACGTCACCAACAACGCCAGTCGGTCTCCCGCTCAGGTGGCCGAGCACCTACGCGATCTCGGTTTCCGTGCGCCCGACGAGTCGGTGGTGACGAGTTCCCAGGCGGCGGGGCGGCTTCTCGCTGGTCTCCTGCCCGCAGGTGCGTCCGTGCTGGTCGTCGGAACCGAGGCCCTCGAGGCAGAGGTGTCCGCCGCCGGCCTGGTGCCGGTTCGTACAGCGGACCCCACCCCGTCCGCGGTCGTCCAGGGACATTCCCCCGAGACGGGGTGGGCGAACATCGCCGAGGCGACCTACGCGGTCCGTGCCGGCGCACGCTGGGTGGCCACGAATGCCGACACCAGCCTGCCGACGCCTCGCGGTCTCGGGCCGGGAAACGGTGCCATGGTCGCGGCGGTCGCCGCAGCGACGGGGGCCACCCCGATCGTGGCGGGCAAGCCCGAGGCACCTCTCATGAAGGACGCGCTCGAGCGCAGCGGGTCGACCACGCCGCTGGTGGTGGGTGACCGTCTGGACACGGACATCGCGGGAGCCAACGAGGTGGGTGTGCCGTCACTCCTCGTGCTCACCGGAGTGAGCACCGTGCACGACGTGCTCACTGCCGTCCCGCACGAGCGCCCCACGTACCTCGCGTCGTCCCTGTCGGCTCTGCTCGAGGAGCCGGCCGCGTCTCTCGTTCCCTCCGAGCCTTCCGACACCTGGTCGGTGTCGCTGTCCGGTTCCGTGCTGCGAGTCGAGACCACGGGCGACGTCGACGCCGACGGCGACCTCTGGATCGAGGCACTGCGCGACGTTCTCCCCGCGGTCTGGGCGCTCGGCGGCTTCGACACCGTCGAGGGCGCGTCCGGTGCGGCTGCGGATGTCGTCGCGCGGTGGACCGCCTGACACTGACGGTCACCACCGCCGACCGACGTCGTCGGGGGTATCGGCTAGCGTTGTCCGCGATGAGCACGCCCGTTCCCCGCCCCGGTCAGCATTTGCCGTCGCACTCCGATGTCGAGGGCACGTCCGTCGATCCCGACGCCGTCGTCTCGGCTGTCGACGCGCTGGTCGCCGAGGCTGACGTGGCGGCGTCGGCGCCGTTCGGCGAGGGTACGGACGACCCGCACGGCCTGGTCACGCTGACGCGGCAGGCCCGCATCCTCGACCGCGCGCACGAGGTACTCGTCGACGCGCTCGCGTCCGTGGACAAGAACTGACATGGCTCGTCGCGCTCGGGTGGACGCGGAACTCGTCCGCCGCGGTCTGGCCCGATCTCGGGATCACGCCTCGGAGCTCATCTCGGACGGTCGAGTGCTGATCGCCGGCACCGTGGCCACGAAGCCCGCCACCGCGGTCGAGCCCGGCACGGCGCTACGGGTCACCGAGGTCTCCGACGAGGTGTCGTGGGCCTCTCGAGGTGCACACAAGCTACTGGGCGCGCTCGCCGCCTTCGAGCCGCGCGGTGTCACGGTGGAGGGCGCGCGGTGTCTCGACGCGGGTGCGTCCACCGGTGGGTTCACCGACGTGCTGTTGTCCAAGGGTGCACGCGAGGTCGTGGCGGTCGACGTAGGCTACGGACAGTTGGTGTGGCGGCTACGGACCGACGAGCGGGTGCGAGTCCTCGACCGTACGAACGTCCGCGGCATCGATGCCGAGGCCATCGGCGGGCCGGTCGACCTCGTGGTCGCCGACCTGTCCTTCATCTCGTTGGCTCTCGTACTCCCGGCGTTCGCCGCGTGTGCCCGTCCGGGTGCCAGCATCCTCCCGATGGTCAAGCCCCAGTTCGAGGTCGGCAAGGATCGCGTCGGTGCAGGGGGAGTGGTCCGCGATCCCGCCCTGCGCGCAGATGCGGTGCTGGGAGTCGCGCGCGCCGCGGCCGACCTGGGCCTGGTCACGTCCGGTGTGGAGCCGAGCCCACTGCCCGGTCCGTCCGGCAACGTCGAGTACTTCCTGTGGCTCACCGTTCCGGGTCCGGACGACGATCCCAGCACAGCCCAGTCGACGTCCGTCGAGCAACTGGTGTCCGACGCCGTGGAGAAGGGGCCTCAGTGAGCGAGTCGACCGTGCCCGAGCGCACCATCCTGCTCGTCGCGCATCCGGGTCGCCCGGACATCGAGCAGACGGCTCTGCGCGCGGCGAAGGTGTTCCACGATCACGGGATCGCCCTGCGCGTGCTCGTCGACGAGCACGACACGTCGCGGTTGGAGTCGACGTCGGGGATCGACGCGCTCTCCACACCGCAGTCCGACGTCTCCGTCGTGGAGTTCGGTCCGTCGGCGGCGGTGGGCTGCGAGCTCGTCCTGGTCCTCGGCGGCGACGGAACCTTTCTGCGCGCTGCGGAACTCGCGCGGGTGGCGTCCATCCCGGTGCTCGGCGTGAACCTGGGACGCATCGGATTCCTCGCCGAGGCGGAGGCCGACGATCTCGAGGAGACCCTGGCCATCGTGGTGCGCCGCGAGTACCGCATCGAACCGCGGATGACGCTGGACATCACCGTGCACGTCGACGGCGAGATCATCGAACGTGGGTGGGCGCTGAACGAGGCCAGTATCGAGAACGGGTCGCGGCTCGGGGTGCTCGAGGTGGTGCTCGAGGTGGACGACCGTCCGGTGTCCTCGTTCGGGTGCGACGGTGTTCTGCTGTCGACCCCCACCGGGTCCACCGCCTATGCGTTCTCGGCCGGTGGTCCGGTCGTGTGGCCGGAGCTCGAGGCGATCCTCGTCATCCCCAGTAACGCCCACGCGCTGTTCGCGCGGCCGCTGGTGACCAGTCCCGAGTCACACATCGCCATCGAGACCTTCGACGGTGGACACGACGCGGTGGTCTTCTGCGACGGCAGGCGCACCCTGCGCCTGCCCGCCGGTGCTCGCGTCGAGGTGGTGCGAGGATGTGAGCCGATCAAGTGGATCCGGCTCGACTCCGCGCCGTTCGCCGATCGACTCGTACACAAGTTCGCCTTGCCGGTCACCGGCTGGCGGGGGAGGGTGACGTAACCGACGTGTTGTCCGAAATTCGTATCGACGGCCTGGGAGTCATCGCCGAGGCGACGGCGTCGTTCTCGGAGGGCCTGACGGTGCTCACCGGTGAGACCGGTGCCGGCAAGACGATGGTCGTCACCAGCCTGCATCTGCTCTCCGGCGCGCGCGCCGACGCCGGGCGTGTCCGTGTCGGCGCCGACCGCGCGGTGGTCGAGGGTCGTTTCACCACCGACCACGTCACCGACCAGGTCCGCGGCGACGTGGAGCAGTTGCTCGAGTCCACCGGCGGTCGGCGCGACGAGGACGACAGCATCATCGCCCTCCGGACGGTCGGCAGCGACGGCCGATCACGTGCTCATCTCGGCGGCCGCAGTGTGCCCGCAGGCGTCCTGTCGGAGTTCACCGGATCGTTGCTCACGGTGCACGGACAGAACGATCAACTGCGTCTGCAACGCAGCGATCAGCAGTTGGCCGCTCTGGACCGCTTCGCTGCGGACGCCATCGGGCCGCTGCTCGAGACGTACCGCACTCGCCGCTCGCAGTGGGTCGCTGCGGTGACCGAACTGCGGGAGCGGACGGAGAAGGCTCGCGAACTCGCGCGCGAGGCGGACCAGCTCACGTTCGCCCTGAACGAGATCGACGCGGTCGCACCGGCACCGCACGAGGACACCGACATCGCGGCGACCGTCCGGCGGCTCAGCGATCTCGACTCGCTCCGCGATGCGGCGTCCGCCGCGCACACGGCGCTCACCGGTGGCGACGACCCCGGCGACGTGTCCGTCATGGCGCTGTTGGGCGAGGCCCGCGATCGACTCGCCTCGACCGACGACGAGATTCTCTCGGCCGTCGGCCCACGTCTCGCCGAGGCTATCGCGGTGGTGACCGACGTCGGAGCCGAGCTCACCTCGTACCTCGAGGATCTGCCCGCCGATCCGGAGTCACTGGACACGCTGCTCTCGCGTCAAGCGGAGCTCAAGAGTCTGACTCGCAAGTACGCCGCCGACGTGGACGGAGTGCTCGCGTGGGCGGAGGACGCACGAACCCGCCTGACGGGACTGGACGTCTCCGCCGACGCCGTGGCAGCGCTGACCGAGCGCGTCTCCACCACCGGTGCAGCGACCGCCGAGGTCGCACGCAAGCTGTCGGCCGCGCGGGCGAAGGCTGCGGCGAAACTGTCCAAGGCGGTCAGCGCCGAACTCGCCGGCCTGGCGATGGGCAAGGCCAAGCTGGACGTCGAGGTGCGCCCCCGCGCTGCGGGTGCGGACGATCGGTCGGCGCTGTCCGTCGACGGAACCGCGCTGCACGCCGGGTCGACCGGCACCGACGAGATCGAGTTCCGTCTGTCCGCGCACAGCGGTGCGCAGTCGCTGCCGCTCAACAAGAGCGCGTCCGGCGGTGAGCTCTCCCGCGTGATGTTGGCGCTCGAGGTGGTCCTCGCGCGATCGGATGCCGGAGCGACCATGGTCTTCGACGAGGTCGATGCCGGCGTGGGTGGTCGCGCCGCCGTGGAGATCGGCAAGCGGCTGGCACGCCTGGCCAGGACGCACCAGGTCATCGTCGTGACGCACCTCCCGCAGGTCGCGGCGTTCGCCGACACGCACCTGGTGGTGAACAAGACCGACGGAAAACGCGGCGGCCCCAACAGTGGTGTGCGCACTCTGACGGATTCCGAGCGTGTCGTGGAACTCGCGCGCATGCTCGCCGGGCTCGACGACACCGAGACCGGCCGGGCACATGCCGAGGAACTGTTGCGCACCGCGACGGCGGAACGGGAGTCCGCGACCGCCTGAGAGCGATGTGCTGGTGTGACTCATGTGAATGATGTGGTAATTGTTACGGCGCGCCTCCGCCGATGCTGCCGTGTTGTTGTCCATCATCGTGTGCATGAAGATGCCGGCTCTGCTCTCGCGTAGTCATGACTCACTTCCCGGAGTCACGGGAATCGCTCGGGTCGATCGCTCCACGGCCAAGCTCCTGCGCCGTGTCGGTCCCGGAGACATCGTCGTTCTCGACGAACTCGACCTCGACCGGATCACCGCCGACCTGCTGGTACAGGCCGGCGTGACGGCCGTGGTCAACGCCTCCGCCTCGATCTCGGGGCGCTACCCCAATCTCGGTCCGGAGGTGCTCGTCGCCAACGGCATCGAGCTCATCGACGAGGTGGGCTCCGACGTCTTCAAGAAGGTCAAGGACGGTTCGAAGATCCGCCTGCACGACGGCAACGTGTACGCCGGGGAGCGACGTCTCGCCACCGGCACCGAGCAGTCCGAGGCCGACATCTCCGACCGCATGATCGAGGCCAAGTCCGGTCTGATCGATCACCTGGAAGCGTTCTCGGGCAACACGATCGAGTTCATCCGCACCGAGTCGCCGCTGCTGATCGACGGCGTCGGAGTGCCCGAGGTGGACGTCGACATGAACGGTCGTCACGTCGTGGTCGTCGCCGAGGGCACCGACCACGTGGCCGATCTCAAGTCGCTCAAGCCGTTCATCAAGGAGTACTCGCCGATCCTCATCGGTGTCGGCGCCGGCGCCGACACGCTGTCGGAGGCGGGATACCGCCCCGACCTGATCGTCGGCGACCCGGACGACGTGAGCAGCCGCACGCTGAAGTCCGGCGCCGAGGTGGTGCTCCCCGCCGATTCCGACGGCCACGCCAAAGGCCTCGAGCGCATCCAGGACCTGGGCATCGGAGCCATGACGTTCCCGGCCACGGGCACCCCGGCGGACCTCGCGCTCCTGCTCGCCGACCACCACGGCGCCTCACTCATCGTCACGGTCGGATGTGCCGCGTCGCTCGACGAGTTCTTCGACGCCAGCAAGCGCGCGGACACACCGTCGACGTTCATGACCCGACTCAAGGTCGGTCCGAAACTGGTGGACGCCAAGGCCATGGCGACGTTGTACCGCAGCCGGGTCTCCGGTGGCGCGGTGGCGCTGCTCGTCCTCGCAGCCCTCATCGCCGTCATCGCGGCGCTCGTCGTGACCAACGGCAGCGGTGCGACTCTGGACTGGGCGATCGAGACCTGGAACAGCTTCGCCCTGTGGGTGCAGGGGCTGCTTCAGTGATTTCGCTTCGTCAGCACACCATCTCGTTGATCGCGGTGTTCCTGGCGCTCGCGGTCGGAGTCGTCCTCGGCTCCGGCCTGCTGTCCGGTCGAGTGCTGTCCGGACTGCGCGACGACCGGGACGATCTGCAGACCGAGGTGAACGACCTGCAGTCGGCGAACAACGCACTCGGTGAGCAACTCAACGCCGCCGACGGTTTCGACGCGGCCGTCGCGACCCGGGTGGTCGCGGGAGCGCTGGCCGACCGCACCGTCGTGCTGGTCACCACGCCCGACGCAGACCCCGCCGACGTGGAGGGTGTGCAGCGCACCATCGCCGACGCGGGCGGGTCGGTGACCGGACGAGTGGGGCTCACCGAGGCGTTCGTGTCCGCCGCCAGCGGCGACGATCTCCGCACGCGCCTCACCAACGTGGTTCCCGCGGGCGCGCAACTGCGTACGGGATCGGTGGATCAGGGCAGCCTCGCGGGCGATCTGCTCGGTACGGTGCTGTTGCTGAACGCACAGACCGCCCAACCGCAGAGCACGCCGGAGGAACTGGGCCTGGCCCTCGACACCCTGCGCGGCGGCGGCTTCATCACGTACGACGACGGTGCCGTGGCACCGGCACAGCTCGCGGTGGTGGTCTCCGGACAGGCCGCCGACTCGGGTGAGGACGGCAACCGCGGCGCGATCGTGGCTCGCTTCGCCGGCGCTCTGGACGGACGCGGAGCCGGAACCGTGCTCGCGGGCCGTGCCGGTTCGGCCGAGGGCAGCGGTCCCATCGCGGTGGTGCGGTCGGATTCCGCCCTCGCAGCCGGGACCAGCACCGTCGACGACGTCGATCGCACGTCGGGGCGCATCACCGTCGCCTTGGCACTCGGTGAGCAGCTCGCCGGTGGTACGGGTCGGTACGGAACGGGTCCTGCCGCGACGGCCGTGACGGTGGGGGCGACCCCGAGCTAGGTACTCCAGCCGTCGTCGCCCGCGTGGTGTCGACCGAACTCGCGTGAAGGTGTTACCGTGAAGTCCCGTGGGTCGGCCAGGTTCCGAACCACTCGATGTTGAGCGATTCGCTCGCTGTCACCATCGGGTCGCACCGTCACGGGAGTCTCTTTGCAGTCACGCATTCACACGCGGGCCGACATCAAGCACATCTTCGTCAGCGGCGGCGTCGCGTCGTCGCTCGGCAAGGGGCTCACGGCCTCGAGCCTCGGTCAGCTTCTCACCTCACGTGGCCTTCGCGTCACGATGCAGAAGCTCGATCCCTACCTCAACGTCGATCCCGGAACGATGAACCCGTTCCAGCACGGCGAGGTCTTCGTCACCGAGGACGGCGCGGAGACCGACCTCGACGTCGGCCACTACGAGCGGTTCCTCGATCGGGATCTCTCCGGATACGCCAACGTGACCACCGGCCAGGTGTACTCCACGGTGATCGCCAAGGAGCGTCGCGGCGAGTACCTCGGCGACACCGTCCAGGTCATCCCGCACATCACCGACGAGATCAAGGCCCGCATCCTCGCGATGCGCGGACCGGATCTGCAGGGCCAGGAGCCCGACGTCGTCATCACCGAGATCGGTGGCACCGTCGGCGACATCGAGTCGCAGCCCTTCCTCGAAGCGGCGCGTCAGGTCCGCCACGACGTCGGCCGGGAGAACGTCTTCTTCCTCCACGTCTCGCTCGTTCCGTTCCTCGCGCCCTCGGGTGAGCTCAAGACCAAGCCGACGCAGCACTCGGTGGCGGCGTTGCGCAGCATCGGTATTCAGCCCGACGCGCTGATCCTGCGATCAGACCGCGACGTGCCGCAGGCCCTCAAGGCGAAGATCGCGCTCATGTGCGACGTGGACGTCGACGGGTGCATCTCCACACCCGACGCGCCCTCCATCTACGACATCCCGCGCGTGCTGCACGGCGAGGGTCTCGACGCGTACGTCGTGCGGCAGCTCGGACTGCCGTTCCGGGACGTCGACTGGACCGTGTGGGGAACCCTCCTCGAGCGAGTGCACCAGCCTCGTGAGACGGTGCGCGTCGCCCTGGTCGGCAAGTACGTCGATCTGCCCGACGCCTACCTGTCGGTGACCGAGGCGCTGCGGGCCGGCGGTTTCGCCAACCGCGCGAAGGTCGAACTCGTGTGGGTGCAGTCCGACGACTGCGACACCGCGGCCGGCGCCAAGCTGGCGCTCGCCGACATCGACGCCGTGGTGATTCCCGGCGGCTTCGGCATCCGCGGTATCGAGGGCAAGCTCGGCGCGATCACCCACGCCCGGACGCACAAGATCCCGACGCTCGGGCTCTGCCTGGGTCTGCAGTGCATGGTCATCGAGGCGGCGCGGTCCGTCGGTCTCACCGATGCCAACTCGGCCGAGTTCGAGCCCGAGACGACACAGCCGGTCATCTCGACGATGGCGGACCAGGAGCAGGCGGTCGCCGGCGAGGCGGACCTGGGCGGCACGATGCGCCTCGGGGCCTACCCCGCCACGCTCACCAAGGGATCGGTGGTGTCGCAGGCCTACGGCAGCGAGTCCGTCTCCGAGCGTCACCGCCATCGCTACGAGGTCAACAACAGCTACCGCGACCGCATCGCGGAGAGTGGACTGCAGTTCAGCGGCACGTCCCCGGACGGCCACCTGGTCGAGTTCGTCGAACTGCCGCGGAGCGCGCATCCGTTCTTCGTCGGCACGCAGGCGCATCCCGAACTCAAGAGCCGGCCGACGCGGCCGCACCCGCTCTTCGCGTCGCTGATCTCCGCTGCGCTCTCGTACAAGTCCGAGGAGCGGCTGCCCGTCGACGTCCACGGCGACGAGTCCGACACGGCGCAGCCGGCCGAACCCGCCGCGACGAAGGCCTGACCATGGCCGATCGTCACGAGTTCGAGATCCTCGAATCGTCCGTCGAGTACCAGGGTGCGATTCTCGCGCTCCGGCTCGACCAGGTGACGATGCCCGGCGGTCGTCGGGCCGAACGTGAGGTCGTCGAGCATCACGGTGCGGTCGCCGTGGTCGCGCTGGACGACGACGAGCGCATCGTGCTGATCAGCCAGTACCGGCACCCTCTGGGGCGTCGCCTGCTCGAGCTTCCCGCGGGTCTGTTGGACGAGCCGGGGGAGGATCCCGTCGAGGCCGCGAAGCGTGAGCTGACCGAGGAGACGGGGCTCGCCGCGGCGTCCCTGTCGTTGCTGGTCGACGTGGCGGCGTCACCCGGGTTCACGGACGAGACCGTGCGGATCTACCTGGCCGACGAGGTGACCGAGGTCGATCGACCGGAGGCTCACGACGAGGAAGCCGACATCGAGCTCGTCCGCGTCCCGGTGGACGAGGCGGTGTCGCGCGTGTTCAGCGGCGAGATCGTGAACGCGTCGGCGGTGGCTGGAATCCTGGCGCTGGCGGCGGTGCGGTCACGCTCGGTTCCGTTGCGGCCGAGCGATGCACCCTGGCGTGATCGACCCACCGCGTTCGAGAAGCGCAAGGGCGCGCATGGCAGCTGACTCGCCGGGCGAGGTGATCGCGACCTATCTCGATCACCTCGCCGTCGAGCGCGGGTCAGCTCGCAACACCATCACCTCGTACCGCCGCGACCTCTCGCGCTACGCCAGCCATCTGGGTGAACTCGACCGGAACAGTCTCCGCGACGTCACCGAGGTGGACGTCGCGGAGTTCGTGACGGCCCTCCGGTCCGGCAACGAGCTGTTCCCGCCGCTCGCGGCGAGCAGCGCCGCGCGCACGGTCATCGCGGTTCGCGGAGTCCACCGCTTCGCGCTGGCCGAGGGCATCGTCGACGTCGACGTCGCTGCCGGGGTCAAACCGCCGGCGCCGGGCCGCCGGCTCCCGAAGTCGCTCTCCGTCGAGCAGGTGTTCGCGCTCCTCGATGCCGTCGCCGGGGAGGCCGCGGACACCCCGCGCGGTCTTCGCGACCGGGCGCTGCTCGAGCTCCTCTACTCCACCGGTGCGCGCATCTCCGAGGCCGTGGGACTCGACGTCGACGACATCGACTCCGACTCGCGGTCCGTGGTCCTGCACGGCAAGGGCGGCAAGGAGCGCATCGTGCCCATCGGCCGTCCCGCACTCGACGCCGTCGACGCGTACCTCGTCCGTGGTCGACCCGCACTGGTGTCACAGGGCACGCCCGCGCTTCTGCTGAACGTGCGGGGCGGCCGGTTGTCACGCCAGAGCGCGTGGCAGGTCCTGCAGACCGCGGCGGAGCGCGCCGGGATCGGAGCCAGCGTCTCCCCGCACACGTTGCGGCACTCCTTCGCGACCCACCTGCTCGACGGCGGCGCGGACGTACGTGTGGTGCAGGAACTTCTGGGTCACGCCTCGGTGACCACCACGCAGATCTACACACTGGTCACCGTCACGACGTTGCGCGAAGTGTGGGCCGAGGCGCATCCGCGCGCACGGTAGCGTGTCCGCACGAAGCTGCACCCGACACGCGGTAGCGTTCAGGGGAACTGCAGCACGAGGTGAGGATGGAGGTCCGGTGGTGTCAGCGGCGCACGACGACGGAGCACTGTTCCGCACTCGTCAGCCCGAACCGGAACATCCGACCCTGGCCCACCCGTCGGGCATGGGTCCGACGGGGCGCCCGTATCGCGACATCCCGGATCCGCAGCCGCTGTCCTCGCACGGACCGGCGACGGTCATCGCGATGTGCAACCAGAAGGGCGGCGTCGGCAAGACCACGTCGACCATCAATCTGGGTGCGTCGCTGGCCGAGTACGGACGCCGAGTCCTGCTGGTCGACCTCGATCCGCAGGGCGCGCTCTCCGCGGGTCTCGGTGTGCCACACCACGAGTTGGACCTCACGGTGCACAACCTGCTGGTGGAGCCGCGGGTAGCGATCGACGACGTCCTCATGCGTACGCGGGTGGACGGGATGGACCTGCTCCCCAGCAACATCGACCTCTCCGCGGCCGAGATCCAACTGGTCACCGAGGTCGGCCGCGAGCAGACGCTGGGACGCGTGCTGCACCCGATTCTCGATCGCTACGACTACGTCCTCATCGACTGCCAGCCGTCGCTCGGCCTGTTGACCGTCAATGCCCTCGCGTGCGCCGATTCCGTGCTCATCCCGATGGAGTGCGAGTACTTCAGTCTGCGCGGACTCGCGTTGCTCAACGACACCGTCGACAAGGTGCGCGATCGTCTCAATCCGCGGCTGAAGCTCGAGGGCATCGTGGTCACGATGTTCGACGCCCGCACGCTGCACTCGCGAGAGGTCATGAATCGCGTGGTCGAGGTGTTCGGTGACGTCGTCTTCGACACCGTCATCACGCGCACCGTGCGTTTCCCGGAGACGAGCGTCGCCGGCGAGCCGATCACCACGTGGGCGCCGAAGTCCGCGGGTGCCGACGCGTACCGGTCGTTGGCCCGCGAGGTCATCCACCGGGACACCCGCACCCCAGTCTTGACCGACGGGACGGTCGTGACGGACACGCCGGTCGGGGACGCGCCGACGCCCACCGGATTCCAGGTGCGGCTCACCAACTTCGAAGGCCCGTTCGACCTGTTGCTGACCCTGATCGGGCAGCACCGACTCGACGTCACCGAGGTCGCACTGCACACCGTCACCGACGACTTCATCGCGTACACCCGCGCGATGGGCGCGGAGATGGGTCTCGACCAGACCACCGAGTTCCTGGTGGTCGCGGCGACCCTGCTGGACCTCAAGGCCGCTCGCCTCCTGCCGTCGGGCGAGGTGGACGACGCCGAGGACCTGGCACTGCTCGAGGTGCGGGACCTGCTGTTCGCCCGGCTGCTGCAGTATCGGGCCTACAAACAGGTGGCTCAGTTGTTCGGCGAACTGGAGAACGCCGCGCTGCGGCGCTATCCGCGATCGGTCTCGCTCGAGGACTCGTTCGCGTCGCTGCTGCCGGAGGTGTTGCTCGGTGTGGATCCGCGCCGCTTCGCCGAGATCGCCGCGGCGGCGTTCACCCCGCGCGAGGTGCCGACGGTCGGTCTCGGCCATCTCCACGCGTCGGCGGTGTCGGTCCCGGAACACGCGCGGGCGATCCTGGCGATGCTGCGCGACCGCGGAATGGGTGAGTGGGCGACGTTCGCCGACCTGGTCCGCGACTGCGAGGTCACCGTCGAGGTGGTCGCACGGTTCCTCGCGCTGCTCGAGCTGTATCGCGAGAAGGTCGTCGCGTTCGAACAACCCGAGGCGCTGGGCGATCTCGCGGTCACCTGGACCGGCGACGACGACGCTGCCGACATCGACCGGATGGACGTCTCGAGGATGGAGGACTACGGATGACAGCGAGCGAGGACGCTCCCGACGCCCTGTCGGACGCCGAGGTGCGCGCGGCGCTCGAGTCGGTGCTGCTCGTCGTCGACACTCCGGCATCCGTCGCGCAGCTCGCCTCCGCCCTGGACTGTGACGAAACGCGCATCCGGCCAGGCGCTGACCGCCATGGCCGCCGACCTCACCGCCCGCGGCAGTGGCATCGACCTGCGGTTCGCCGGCGACGGGTGGCGTTTCTACACCCGCACCGAGTACGCGCCCTATGTCGAACGGCTCCTCCTCGACGGTGCGCGGTCCAAGCTCACCCGAGCGGCACTGGAAACCCTCGCTGTGATCGCCTATCGTCAACCGGTTACCCGCGCACGAGTCAGTGCTGTGCGCGGAGTGAACGTGGACGGCGTGATGCGCACTCTCCTCGCGAGAGGTCTCATCGCCGAGGCGGGTCCCGACCCGGACTCTGCGGCGACGCAGTACGTCACCACGGAAATGTTCCTCGAACGGTTGGGGTTGGCGTCACTGTCCGACCTCCCCGAACTTGCTCCGCTGCTTCCGGGCGTGGACATGATCGACGACATCAGCGACAGCATGGACTCCGATCCGCGGGTCCTGCGTGCCGAGCGTCGACGAGAGAACACCGAGTCGAACTCGACCACCGAGTTCGGCACCGACACCACAGACGAATAGGTAAGAAACGTGAACGACTCCGCTCGCCGTGATGGCACACCGGACCGGGACGGCGCATCCGACGCCTCCACTCCCGAACGACAGAAGAAGCGCCCCAACAAGAAGGTCGCCGCTGCTGCGTACAGCAAGCGCACCGAGAGCCGTAAGCCCGGCGGCAAATCCGGGTACCCCCGGGTGGCTCCCAAGAACAGCGGCTCCAAGCCCGGCAAGTCGCCGAAGCCGGAGCGCAAGACGACGGCTGCTCCGACCATCAGCAACGCCAAGCCCGCCCGCCACCAGCACACCGACGGCCCGCGGCCGCACGTGGCTCCTGAGGACGGTGTGCGCTTGCAGAAGGTGCTCGCCCAGGCAGGTGTCGCGTCGCGTCGCGCCGCCGAGCAGCTCATCGACGAGGGACGCGTCGAGGTCGACGGCCGCATCGTCACCGAGCAGGGTGTCCGCGTCGACCCCGAGGTCGCGGTCGTGCGGGTGGACGGCACCCGTGTCGTCATCAAGGCCGATCTGGTCCACATCGCGCTGAACAAGCCGCGCGGATGGCAGTCCACGATGTCGGACGACCTCGGTCGGCCCTGCATCGGCGACATCGTCTCGGAGCGGGTCCAGGCAGGACAGCGGCTCTTCCACGTCGGCCGACTCGATGCCGACACCGAAGGCTTGATCCTGCTCACCAACGACGGCGATCTGGCCCACCGGCTGATGCATCCCTCCTTCGAGGTGTCCAAGACGTACCTCGCCACGGTGCAGGGTGTCCTGGACCGCGACGCGGGCAAGAAGCTGCGTTCCGGAGTCGAACTCGACGACGGACCGGCGAAGGTGGACTCCTACGCGGTGCTCGACGTGAACGAGGGCAAGACGCTCGTGAAGGTCGTGCTGCACGAGGGTCGCAAGCACATCGTGCGCCGACTGTTCGACTCGGTCGGGTTCCCGGTGAAACGCCTGGTGCGCACCGACATCGGGGCCGTCGCTCTCGGCGACCAGCGACCCGGCACGCTGCGGGTGCTCGGTCGCGGCGAGGTCGGCAGCCTGTACGGGGCGGTCGGCCTGTGACCGCGTCGGAGGATCGACTGATCGTCGCGATGGACGGCCCGTCCGGTACCGGCAAGTCGTCCGTCTCCCGCCTGTTGGCGACCCGGCTCGGTGCGTCCTACCTCGACACCGGTGCGATGTACCGCGCGGCGACGGCATGGGTGCTGACGAACGACGTCGATCCCGGAGACGCGGACGCCGTCGCTGCGCTCACCGAGTCCATCGACCTCTCCATCGGCACCGATCCCACGGGGGAGCGGGTCGAGGTGTCGGGCGAGGACGTCACCGGTCCGATCCGCGGGTCCGCCGTGACGGCGGCCGTCTCCGCGGTGTCCGCCGTTCCCGCAGTGCGCGAGAAACTCGTTGCGCTGCAACGAGAGATCGCGGACACTGCCGGTCGGATCGTCGTGGAGGGTCGCGACATCGGCACCGTCGTCCTCACCGACGCACACATCAAGATCTATCTGACCGCGTCCGCGGAGACGCGCGCCACGCGTCGTAACGACCAGAACATCGCCGAGGGCCGCGGGGACGACTACGACGCCGTGCTCGCCGACGTCCAGCGTCGGGACCACGCGGACTCCACACGTGCCACGTCCCCGCTGCGACCCGCGGACGACGCGGTCACCGTGGACACCAGCGACCTCGACAAGGACGCGGTGATCGACGAATTGATGCGTCTGGTCACCGAGCGTCTGGACATCCGGCGTCCGACTCATGCCCCGGAAGGAGCACGCTCATGAGCGACAACACATTCGACACGCTCGACGCGACCGAGGTCTACGCCTCGGACGGCATCTGGTCCGAGGAGTCGGACTGGGAGGACATCGACTTCGAGGGTGACGGCGAGGCCGAGGCCGAGGTCGCCGTTCCCACCCTCGCCGTCGTCGGTCGGCCCAACGTGGGCAAGTCCACGCTCGTCAACCGCATCATCGGCCGCCGCGAGGCCGTGGTGGAGGACGTTCCCGGCGTCACCCGCGACCGTGTCTCGTACGAGGCCAACTGGTCCGGACGTCGATTCATGGTGCAGGACACCGGCGGCTGGGAGCCCGACGCCAAGGGGATGCAGCAGTCGATCGCCCGGCAGGCCGAGATGGCGATGCAGACAGCGGACGCCATCCTGCTCGTCGTCGACGCCGTCGTCGGTGCGACGGCGACGGACGAGGCCGTGGCACGAGTCCTGCGTCGGTCGAAGACGCCGGTCATCCTGGTGGCCAACAAGGTCGACGACGAGCGCACGGAATCCGAAGCGGCACTGCTGTGGTCGCTGGGTCTCGGTGAGCCCCGTCCGGTCAGTGCGACGCACGGCCGCGGTACGGGCGATCTGCTCGACGACGTCCTGGCAGTCCTGCCCGAGACGCCCCGCGAGGGAACCGGTGTCGCCGGCCCTCGTCGTGTCGCCCTGGTCGGCAAGCCGAACGTGGGCAAGTCCAGCCTGCTGAACAAGCTCACCGGCGACGAGCGATCGGTCGTGCACGACGTCGCCGGCACCACCGTCGACCCGGTGGACTCACTGGTGGAACTGGGCGGCAAGGTGTGGCGTTTCGTCGACACCGCGGGGTTGCGCAAACGCGTCAGTCACGCCAGCGGCGCCGAGTTCTACGCCTCGCTCCGCACCAAGGGCGCCATCGACGCGGCCGAGGTCGCGATCCTGCTGCTCGACGCGTCCGAGGTCATCTCCGAGCAGGACCTGCGGGTGCTCTCGATGGTCGCCGACGCCGGCCGCGCGCTGGTCATCGCGTTCAACAAGTGGGACCTCGTCGACGACGACCGTCGTGGCCAGCTCGAGAAGGAGATCGACCGGGACCTGATGCGCGTGCCGTGGGCGCAGCGCGTCAACGTCTCGGCCAAGACCGGTCGTGCGGTGCAGAAGCTCGTGCCCGCTCTGGAGACGTCGCTCGCGTCGTGGGACAAGCGCATCTCGACCGGTCAGCTGAACTCCTGGCTCAAGGAGGTCGTGGCCGCGACGCCGCCGCCGATGCGTGGTGGTCGACTGCCGCGCGTCATGTTCGCCACGCAGGCGAGCACGCGGCCGCCGACGTTCGTGCTGTTCACCACCGGTTTCCTCGAGGCCGGGTACCGCCGGTTCCTCGAGCGCCGACTGCGTGAGGAGTTCAACTTCGACGGCAGTCCGGTGCGGATCTCGGTGCGTATCCGGGAGAAGCGGGACCGCAAGAAGAAGTAGGCGACTGCCCCGGTGGTGCTGCTGAGGCGATTGGCGTCCAGCGTCGCCACTGGGGTAGTGTTTGCTCGTTCCCTTCGGGGCACACACGATCCCTTTCGAGGGATCGCGGGCTGTGGCGCAGCTTGGTAGCGCACCTGACTGGGGGTCAGGTGGTCGCAGGTTCAAATCCTGTCAGCCCGACACAGAAATGGCTCCGGACGGTTGTCCGGGGCCATTTTCCATGTTCGCGTCCAGTGCGGTGCGCGCGGAGGCCGCGCCCGTGGTCGTCGACTTCCTCGGCAGCTGAGAGAGCCTGCCGTGGGAGAATGACGGGCGTACATCACCCGTCAGGAGTGCGCGAAGGAGGGCAGCGGCGGTGTCTTCCTCCCCGGCGATGAGCCGTCGAGAACGGAACAAGCAGGACAAGCTCGACCGCATCACCACGGCGGCACGCGACCTCTTCGCCGAGTACGGCGTGAGTGAGGTGACCACACAACAGGTCGCCGACCGCGCCGACGTGGGAACCGGAACGGTCTTCCTGTACGCGAAGAACAAGGGTGAACTGCTTCTTCTGGTGCAGAACTCGGATTATGCGCGCGCGCTCGAGCGGGGCATCGCCGCGGCCGCCCACGTCGTGGACCCGGTCGAGGCCGTCATGGCCGTCCTCAGGCCGGTCGTCGAGTGCAACCGCAAGCAGATCGAGAACGGCCGGACCTATCAGCGAGAGGTCGTGTTCGGTGAAGACACGGAACCTCATCGTCGTGAAGCGTTGTCACTCGCCGCGCGGACCGAGGCGGTCGTCGCGGAGATCCTCGGCCGCGACGACGACGACGCGACGCACCACCCGGACCGGCAGGTGCAGGCCCACATCGTCTCCGCCATCCTGTTTCTCAGCATGGCTCTGACGGCGAACGCGACCAAGAGTGTCGCGGACGTGGCGGCAGAGATCGAGATGCAGATCGGTGTCCTGCTCGGCCGTTGACGCCACTCGCGGCGTGTCGAACATGAAGGAACCTTCATCGTCGTCTCATGGGACGGTCATGGACCCCCGGCATAGTTGCTGTCATGCGCTCCTCCCGCCCACTCGCCGCGGCCGCCGTCCTGGTGGCCATCGCGTGCGTTCTCGTCGCCGGGGTCCTGGTGACGCGATCACCGGCGCCACGCCTCGACCCCTCGCCCGTCGTGGTGAGTGTGGCGCCGGAGCCGACGCCCGAGGTGATCGCTCCCACACTTGATGTCCCGTCTGCCTCTCCCGCGCCCGCGCCGGCCGCTCCCGCTCCGATCACACCGCCGCCAGTTCAGGCTCCAGTGCAGGCACCGCCGATCGTCGACTTCTCCGACGACGACGCGGACGACGCGGACGACGGCAATGACGGCGCCGACGACGTCGACGACGTCGACGGCGGTGACGACGATGAGTGACGCCGCCGGTGTCTCGGCTCGCCGTGGATCGGCACTTCCGGCACGGTGGAAGATCACCGCCTGGATCATGTTGACGACCCTTCTTCTGTTGGTGGTCGTGCTGGTGACCGCCCGCAATCTGCTGTTGCGCGACGTCGACGTGCGCGCCAACGGGGACGTCGCGCAGGAAGCCGAGGAGTTCCGGACCTTCGCGTCCGAGGGGGTCGATCCCACGACGACGCAGCCGTTCGTCTCGGTGGAGCGGCTTCTCGAGGTGTACCTCGCCCGGCAGTCGGCCGGCACGGGTGAAGTGATGTTCGGCGTCGTGGGCGACTCGGTACTGACTCAGCCCGGCGTCGATGTGCCGACCGTGCTCGCACCGGGGTCACCGATCCTGACGACGATCGTGCAGTCGGCCGAACCCGCCGGAGTGCTGGACACCGACAACGGCGAGATGCGGTGGGGGCACGTCGTCATCGACGACGCGACCGGCCGCGCCGGCACGTTCGTCGTCACGGCGTTCACCGGTGCGAACCGTGATCTCGTCGATCGGACCATGCGAACCATGGCAGTGGTCGGCGCCGTCGGACTGCTGCTGACGACAGGAATCGCGTATCTCGTCGCCGGTCGCATTCTCGCTCCCGTCCGCACGGTGCGCACGGTCGCGGCCGAGATCGGGGAGACGGATCTGACCGCGCGCGTCCCGGTCCACGGGCGCGACGACATCTCCGATCTCGCCGAGACGTTCAATGCGATGCTCGACCGGCTGGAGCAGGCGTACACCACCCAGCGACAGTTCGTCGACGATGCCGGACACGAACTGCGCACGCCGATCACGATCGTCCGGGGGCATCTCGAGCTCATGTCGGAGGACCCGGAGGAGCGGCGGCGTACGTTGGCGCTCGTCGACAGCGAGCTCGCCCGCATGGGGCGGATCGTCAGCGATCTGCTCATGTTGGCCAAGGCCGAGCAGCCCGATTTCGTCGTGCCCGCCCCCGTCGATGCGGCGCAACTCGTCCTCGACATCGAGTCGAAGGTGCAGACGCTCGGCGATCGGCAGTGGTTGCTGATGCAGGTCGCGGAGGGCTCGTGTGTTCTGGACGCCCAGCGCGTCACGCAGGCCATGGTCCAGCTCGCGGCCAACGCCGTCGGACACACCCAGGACGGGAGCCGCATCCGGCTCGGATCGACCTTCCACGACGACGGGGACGCTCGACGGTTGTCGCTGTGGATCGCCGACGACGGGCCCGGTGTCCGCCCCGAGGACGCGCCCGTCATCTTCGACCGTTTCCAACGCGGATCGCCCGCCGACCGGACGTCACCGGCAGCGCGGTCGGGAGCCGGCCTCGGACTCGCCATCGTCCGTGCCATCGCCGACGCCCACGGCGGCTCCGCCTGGGTGCGCAGTGTGCACGGCGAGGGGGCGACGTTCGGCCTCGACCTCCCGGCTCCGGGCCACAGCCCGCGGTCCGAGACCGGCCCGGCGCCCACGACAGACGATGCACTCACGAAGGAGATCCGATGAGCCGAATCCTGATCGCGGAGGACGACATCCACATCGCCTCCTTCGTCGGCAAGGGTCTGCGGGCCGCCGGGTACACCACCGAGCACGTCGCCGATGGCGAGACCGCGCTCATGATGGCGCGTGGCGGTGGCTTCGACATGGTGGTGCTCGACATCGGCCTGCCGGCGATGGACGGGTTCACGGTGCTCCGACAGTTGCGCGGCGAGGGTGTGTCGACACCCGTGGTGGTCCTGACCGCTCGGGACAGCGTGCGCGACACCGTTGCCGGGCTCGAGGGCGGCGCCAACGACTACATGACCAAGCCCTTCCAGTTCGCCGAGCTCCTCGCACGGGTACGCCTGCGGTTGCAGGACGACACCGCAGGTTCGGCGGACAACTCGCTGACCTCGGGGGACCTTCGTCTCGATCTGCGGTCACGCCGTGTGCACGTGGGGGAGTCGGTCGTCGATCTGACGGCGCGCGAGTTCGCTCTGCTCGAGACGTTCCTGCGCCACCCCGACCAGGTGCTGTCCCGTGAGCAGATCCTCGGGCAGGTGTGGGGATACGACTTCGATCCGGCCTCGAACGTGGTCGACGTCTACGTGCGTGCGTTGCGCGCGAAGATCGGCGCCGAGCGTGTGGAGACCGTGCGCGGGATGGGATACCGCGTCCGATGACCGTCACCGAGTTCGCGACGACGCCGCCCGGGCGGCGTACTCCCACCAGTCCTGTCCGGACCCGGACGCCGCGGCGAGTTCCGACGCCGTCGCCGCGGACCCTCGTCAGTGCCGTCATTCTCGCGGTGCTCGCCGTCGGTGTCGTCCTGGCAGGAGTGGCCGGCGATCTGACCGCACACGGGACCATCACGGTGCTGGTCTTCCTCGTCGCGGTGTGGATGTGGATCTTCTCGCCCCTCGACGACACCCACGTCGCTCTGGGCGCCGCTCTGACGTTGGTGATCCTGGGTCCCGTGTCCACCGAGACCTTCACGCGCACACTGGGTGACACCGTGATCTGGCTGTTGGTCGGGTCGTTCGTCATCGCCGCGGCGGTGACGGCCAGCGGCCTGTCCGCTCGGGTTGCGGCACGCGTGCTGTCGGTCGCCCGGTCGCCGCGGCAGCTCGTCCATCTGGTCACCCTCGTGCTGCTCCTGACGACCTTCGCGATCCCGTCGACGTCGGGCCGGGCTGCGCTCGCGCTGCCGGTGTTCCTCGCTCTGGCGACCGTTCTGCGTGAACGGCCCCGAGTGGTGCTGACGCTGTCCCTGGTCTTCCCCGCGGTGATCCTCTGCTCCGCGGTCGGGTCGCTGCTGGGGGCCGGCGCGCACCTCATCACCAGCGAGATCGTGCGCACGACGACCGGATCGGGCATCGGGTTCCTGCAGTGGGCGATTCTCGGACTGCCGCTCGCGATCGTGTGGTCGCATCTCGCGGCGGAGATCGCGCTGTCCCTGTTCACCGATCGAGCGGAGCGACGCCGACCGCTCTCGGTGACACGCGACGCGTTCGGCGGGTCCGCCGGACCACTCACCGTCCCGCAGAAGCGTGTCCTGCTCGTCCTGGTCGCCGTCGTGACCCTGTGGTGCACCGAGCCGGTGCACGGTGTCGAACCGGCCATCGTCGCGATGATCGGCGCACTGCTCGCGTCGGCACCGTTCGTCGGGGCCACCACGCTGCCTGCTGCCGTCCGCACCATCCCGTGGAGCCTGCTGCTCTTCATGGCCGGAACACTGTGTCTCGGAGTGGCGCTGACCACGACGGGTGCCGCCGAGTGGTTCGCCGACCTGGTCTTCGGGCCCATCAGCGCGCTCGGGTCGTCCGCCGCGACCGTGTTCGTGGTCGTACTGGTGCTGGTGTCGCTGCTGTCCCACCTCGTGGTCCAGTCACGGTCCGCCCGCTCCGCGGTGCTCGTCCCCGTCGTCGTCGCCACTGCGCCGGTGCTCGGCATCGATCCCGCCGCCGCGGCGTTCGCTTCCACCGCTGCCGCCGGCTTCTGCCTCACCCTCACCAGTTCGGCCAAACCGGTGGCGATGTTCGCCGCGAGCGACTCCGTCCCGGGGTTCTCGACAGGCCACCTTCTCCGCCTGTCCGCCGCGGTCGCCCCGGTGTCCGTCGCTCTCGTTCTCGTCTGCTCGGTATGGCTGTGGCCTGCCCTCGGTCTTCCGCTGTACCTGCCCTGACTGCTCCCACCCCTATCTCAGGAGAACCATGTCCACACGAGTTCCCCAGCGCATCCTCGTCGCCCCCAGCGGTTTCAAGGAGAGCCTCTGCGCCGAGTCCGTCGCGTCCGCCATCGCATCGGGGGTGCGGCGCGCACTACCCGGAGTTCGGGTCGACACCGCGCCCATCGCCGACGGCGGTGAGGGAACGGCACGCACACTGGCGGCCGCGACGCGCGGCACCCTCCACGAGACGACGGTCGTCGGACCGGTGGGGGAGCCGGTGCCCTCGCACTGGGCCCGACTCGGTGGCTCCGAGCGCTCCGTCGCCGTGGTGGAGATGGCGGCTGCGGCGGGGCTCTCCCTCGTACCGCACGATCGGCGCGATCCCGGCGCGACCACCACCTACGGTGTCGGCCAGCTCATGGCCGCGGCGCTCGACGCGGGCGCGGACACGATCCTGGTGGGTTGCGGCGATTCCGGCACCTGCGACGGGGGAGCCGGAGCACTGCAGGCGCTCGGCGCCAGGATCCTCGACGTGCAGGGCCGTGAGATCGGCCGCGGCGGTCGAGAACTGATCCGGGCGCACCACCTCGATCTGACGGCGCTGCATCCCCGTCTCGCCGAGGTCGACGTCGTGCTCGCGTGCAATCCGCACAACGTACTGTGCGGACCCAGCGGTGTCGCCCGCGTGTTCGGACCGCAGAAGGGGGCGTCCCCGGATCAGGTCGAGGAACTCTCTGCTGCCTTTGACAATTGGGCTCGTATCCTCGAGCGGGACGGTGTGGCCGCCGGCGATGTGGCGACCGGAGCGGGCACGGGAGCGTCGGGCGGACTGGGTGCAGGACTCGAGGCCGGGGTCGGGGCGCAGTTGCGGTCCCGCTTCGATGCGTTGCTGGACTCGGGCCTGTCGGGAATCGACCTCGACCGCCGAATCCGCAAGGCGGACCTCGTCATCACTGCCGAAGGGTCCATCGACTTCCAGACCCCGCGTGGCAAGGTCCCGGCGGAGGTGGCGCGGCGCTGCCAGCAGTTCGGCGTGCCGGTGATCGCGTTGGCGGGATCACTCGGTCGCGGAGCGCCGGCTGTGCACGACGTGGGCATCGCTGCCATCGCGTCCATCATCACGGTGCCGATGCCGTTGTCCGAGGCGGTCGCGAACGGCGAGCGGTTGCTCACCGACGCCGCCGAACGGACCATGCGCATGATCCTGCTCGGTGGTGCGGTCTCCGCTCGATCCGGTAATCGGAGTCGCAAGAAGTCGGCGTGAGGCCGGTCGATGTCGGCGTCAGCGAATGCCGAGGATGGCGTCCAGCAGCGACGGAACACTCGGCGCGGTCACGATCGTCGGGGTCGCCAGATCGAACGCCCCGAGCGCGGTGAGTACGTCGTCGCTCTGGGTCGCCGGGCCGCCGTAGGTGTTGGCCGCGACCGTGAAGTCGTCGCCGATGGAGGCCGAGGCGACGACGCTGGACCCGTCGTCCGCCCAGCCCCACTTCGTTCCGGTGGCGGCGGCGAGTCGACCGGTGCCCCAGTCCTGGACCGTGCCGTCGGCCGCGACCGGTAGCGCCGTGGTCATCCACGTGAGGACGGGGCTGCCGGGATCGGTGCGCTTCTTGGTGTCGAGGAAGCGCACGGTGTCGGCCGTGCTGGTGTAGGAGTCGCCCCAGAAACTGCCTCGCGAGGTCGCGGTCAGTCCGTACTGGCGCGCCGCGGCGTCGATGGCGCCGGGGTACTTGCTGTCGAGCAGCGAGGCGGCCCAGTCGTCGCTCACCTGGATCATGCGAGCGGTGAGGTCGCGGTCCTCCGCGGACGAATCACCGTGTCGGAGCACGTGATCCGCCAGGTAGAGCTTGACCGTGGAGAGTCCCGGCCGTGCCTCGTTCTCGTTGGCAGTGCCGACGTGGACGCCCGTGGAGAGCGAGGTGTACGACAGGGAGGTCCGCTCCGGGACGCCGGAGAAGTCGCCCGGTGCGGGCGCGGCGCTCGCGGGGGCCGCGAGTGCGGTGACCAGTGCGACGCCCACTGCGGCGGTCGCGAACCAGGTGGCCGGTCGTCTGTGTCGAACGTTCATCGTGCTGCCCCTCCGGCGGTCGTGCCGCCGACGAACGACGAACACCGTCGAATCTATTGCCTCCGCTACCGGAACGGTGGACGACGCCGCGGTGGCGTGGTGGGGATCACATACCCGCGCGGCCCGGTGATCACGCTGTCCCGGAGTGAACAGCCGCTGAGAAATTGCTGTGACTCGTCGGCATGTTCACCGATCCGTCACCGCACTGTCGGATCGATGGGCAATACTCGCGTCGTGACACGCACACCCTTCCCCGCAGCCTCCCGGTCGACGACGCCCGGCGCAGCACCCCTGTCCACCGATCCGACGGATCCGTCGGAGACCGACCTCGCGATGGTCGCCTTCCTGCGACGGTGGTACGTCTACGGCGGCGGCCGCGCCGAGGACATCCTGGTGGAGTTCGGACTCACGCCCCACGAGTTCTTCGGTCGTGTGAAGGTGTTGCTGGAGAACGGCGTTCGGGTCACCGACCGCGCGCTGGTCGAGCCCATGCTCGCCGTCTGCCGGAAGCGGCTCTGGCTCGGTCAGTGACGACCGGCCTCACACCGACCGTGAAGTGACGTTCTCTCGCTCCGACGACCGCCGTGTGCGTGTCGAGGGACACGCACACGGCGCACGCGTCTGTCAGCGCAGGTGATGGACCTCCTGCAGCCCGTACACGGGGGTGTCCAGGCCTTCGTACCGAGCCTTCAGCTGTAGGCCGAGGTAGAGCGAGTAGTGCCGCGACTGGTGCAGGTTGCCGCCGTGGAACCACAGGTTGTCCTGCTGCGTCGGCTTCCACATGTTGCGCTGCTCGCCCTCCCACGGGCCGGGGTCCTTGGTGGTGTCGGAACCGAGACCCCAGCACTTGCCCACCTTGTCGGCCGTCTCCTGGTCCACCAGGTCGGCCACCCAGCCGTTCATCGATCCGTAGCCCGTCGCGTACACGACGAGATCGGCCTCGAGTTCCGTCCCGTCGGACAGCACCACCGCGTTCTCCGTCAGGTGGTCGACCTGGCCGCCGACGAGGTGGATGCTGCCGTCCGCCACCAGCTCCGAGGCGCCGACATCGATGTAGTAGCCGGAGCCGCGCCGCAGGTACTTCATGAAGAGTCCGGAGCCGTCGTCTCCGAAGTCGTGCTGGAAGCCGGCCTTCTCGAGGCGGTCGTAGAAGTCCCTGTCCTTCTCGGCGATCTGCTGGTACACCGGGATCTGGAACTCGTGCATGATGCGGTACGGCAGTGAGGCGAAGGTGAGATCCGCTTTCTGCGTGGTCATTCCGGATTCGACGGCGCGCTCGGAGTACAGGTCGCCCAGCGCGATCTCGCACAGCGAGTCGGACTTGACGATGTGAGTGGACGATCGCTGGAGCATCGTGACGTCGGCGCCCGTCTCGAACAGCGCCTTGCAGATGTCGTGCGCCGAGTTGTTCGAGCCCACCACCACGACCTTCTTGCCGACGTAGGCGTCCGGACCGGGATGCTGACTCGAGTGATGCTGCTCGCCCCGGAAGACGTCCATTCCCGGGAAGTCGGGGATGGAGGCCTTGCCGGACATGCCCGTCGCCATCACCAGCTGCTTCGGTCGCAGCGTCACCTCCTCGCCGTCACGATCGACCACCACGGTCCATTCCCCGGCCGCCTCGTCGAAGGTCGCCGACAGGGCCGTCGTCTTCGACCAGTACGGCACCTCCATGACCTTCGTGTACATCTCGAGCCAGTCGCCGATCTTGTCCTTCGGGGCGAACACCGGCCAGTTGTCCGGGAACGGCAGGTAGGGGAGGTGGTCGTACCAGACCGGATCGTGGAGGCACAGCGACTTGTAGCGTCCTCGCCATTGATCACCGGGGCGCTCGCCGCGATCGACGACGATGGCCGGGACGCCCATCTGACGCAGGCGAGCGCCCAGAGCGATGCCACCCTGACCGCCGCCGACGACGAGGGCGTAGGGCTGGATGCCGTATCCCAGTTCCTTCTCCTCCGCCTCGCGTCGCTCGGCCCAGGTCTTCGTCTCCTTGTTCGAGCCGTGCACAGCCCCCATCGGTCGCGCGTGCCCGCGCGGTTCCTCGTACCCCTTCAGTTCCTGCATCGTCGTCAGCAAGGTCCAGGCGAGCGACTCACCGGACTCCGCGTCGGTGCGTAGCCGCAGATGTCCCTTGCCGCGTGCCGTCGCGGTCTCGAACTCGATCCATGCGGAGGTGACACCGTCGGCCTCGTCGGGTGTCTCGGTCGTGCGGAAACCCTGCGGAGCGACGTCGGCGAGCCGTGCCGTCAGCATGTCGGCGATACCGTCGCGTCCCTCCACCGTCTTGAGGTTCCAGGTGAACGTCACCAGGTCGCGCCAGAAGCTGTCGACGGCGAACATCGCGACGACTCGATCGATGTCCCGCGCAGCGAGCCCCGCTTCGAAATCGGCCAACCATGCGTCGACCCGCTGCTGCGGCGAGATGCTCTGCGTGGGTGGCTCGAGGGTCTGGGTCATGACAACTCCGTCTTCGTCGTTCCGTGGTCGTGCTCGTGTGATGCACAGCACACGCCGTGGACGCGGTCCGAGGAAGAGTTGCAGCGGGTTGCAGTCGCAGGTGCAACCGACTGCAACCCTGTCGAGCTGTGCCGCGTGTCACATAGAACGGTGATCACGGCCGTCGCTGGGACGGCCGGTGAGGAGTCGAACGATGCGCGCAGCGGTGTACCACGGGCCCGGCAAGGTCGAGATCGCCGATGTTCCGGAGCCCGACCCGGGACCGGATCAGGTGAAGATCGCCGTCGGTGCCAACGGCATCTGCGGTACCGACCTGCACGAGTACTACGCCGGTCCGATCTTCATTCCCACTGAGCCGCACGCCCTGACCGGTCAGCAGATGCCGCTGATTCTCGGCCACGAGTTCTCCGGCACCATCACCGAGCTCGGCGCGGGAGTGACGGGATGGTCGATCGGCGACCGTGTCGCCATCGAACCGCTGTACCGCTGCGGGCACTGTGGTCCGTGTCGAGCCGGCAACTACAACGTGTGCCAGTCGATCGGCTTCCACGGACTGATGTCCGACGGCGGTATGGCCGAGTACACGGTGGTGCCGACCGACATGCTGCACGCGCTGCCGGACTCCGTGTCCCTCGATCTGGGTGCGCTGGTCGAGCCGATGTCGGTGGCCTACCACGCGGCGACTCTGGGTGAGGTGCGCGAAGGCGACACCGCGATGGTGTTCGGGGCGGGACCGATCGGCATCGGACTCTGGTTCGCGCTGCGCGGCAAGGGGCTCGACGACATCCTCGTGGTGGAGCCGTCCGCGACCCGGCGGGCAGCGATCGAGGCGCTCGGTGCACGCACTCTCGACCCCACGTCCGTCGACGTCCCCGCTTTGGTGGCCGACGAGACCGGCGGGCGCGGCGCCGACGCCGTGTACGACGCGGCCGGTGTCGCGCCGGCGGTGGCGACCGCGCTGGCGTGCGTCGGGTCCCGCAAGCCGATGGTCAGCGTGGCGATCTACGAGAAGCCGCTCACCACACCGCTTCTCGATCTGGTGATGAAGGAGGCCCGCATCCAGGGGTCGCTCTGCTACACCTCCGCCGACTACGACGCCGTCATCGCTCTGATGGCCGACGGCGTGTACGACCCCACCGGGTGGGTGTCGCGCATCGGGATGGACGCGGTGATCGACGACGGCTTCGAGGCACTGCATGCCGGCACGAAGATGAAGGTTCTCGTCGATCCGTCGCTCTGACCTCCGTCCCGGACGTCCACCATCACATGAAGGAGACACGCATGAGCATCGACGGACAGGTCGCACTCGTCACCGGCGCAGGACAGGGAATCGGGAGGGGAATCGCCCTCCGACTCGCGCGGGACGGCGCGGACATCGCCCTCGTCGACGTGCACCCCGACGGCATCGGCCAGGTCGCCGACGAGGTGCGGGAGCTCGGTCGCGCAGCCACGACGATCGTCGCCGACGTCAGCGATCGCCGCCAGGTGTTCGACGCCGTGAACCGGGCCGCCGCCGAGCTGGGAGGTCTCGACATCATGGTCAACAATGCCGGGATCGCACTCGTCGGCCCGCTGTCCGAGGCCACGCCGGAGGAGGTCGGCCGCATCCTGTCGATCAACGTCGAAGGTGTGCTGTGGGGTATCCAGGCGGCCGCCGCGACGTTCATCGAACTCGGTCGGCCCGGCCGCATCATCAACGCGTCGTCCATCGCAGGGCACGACGGGTTCGAGATGCTCGGTGTGTACAGCGCCACCAAGTTCGCCGTGCGCGGTCTCACGCAGGCCGCCGCCAAGGAGTACGCGTCCGCCGGGATCACCGTGAACGCCTACTGCCCGGGTGTGGTCGGCACGGACATGTGGGTCACCATCGACAAGCGGTTCGCCGAACTGACCGGCGCGGAGGAGGGTGCGACCTACGAGAAGTTCGTGGGCGGTATCGCGTTGGGCCGAGCCGAGACTCCCGACGACGTCGCGGGATACGTGTCCTACCTCGCCGGGCCCGACGCGGCGTACATGACCGGTCAGGCCGGTCTCATCGACGGCGGACTCGTCTACCGATGACCGATCGGGACAGACCCGGGCATGACGCGCACTGTGATGTGGAGCACAATCGGTGTCGATGACTCGAACCTCCGAACCCGAGCCCGCCGTCGCGGCAGGTGAGGACCCACGTCGATACGCGCAGCTGCTGTCCGCCGTGTACGACGCGACCATGTCGGGTGCCCGCGCGCCCGCTCGCCCCCGCGACGTCATCGGTGACTCGTGGCAGCGCGTGATGAACCTGGGTGTCGATCCGGAGAACCGCGGACCCGCAGATGCTGTCGACGCCGCGGCACTCGAGCAGATGCGTCGGGACTCGGGGCTCGTGGAGATCCTGCCGGAGTTGACCGGGAGCCTGCGTTCGGTTCTGCAGGACTCCGACAACCTACTGGTGGTCGCGGACCGGCTCGGGCGGGTGCTGTGGCGCAGCGGGGCACCCTCGGTGCTCGACCGCGCCAATCGGCTCGGCTTCGTCGAGGGGGCCGACTGGGCCGAGGACAGTGTGGGAACCAACGCCATCGGCACGGCACTGGTCTCGCGCTCGGCGGTGCAGATCTTCTCCGCCGAGCACTTCGTGCGCACTCACCACGCGTGGACCTGCGCGAGCAGTCCCATCAAGGATCCGCGTACCGGCCGGGTGCTGGGCCTCGTCGACGTCAGCGGACCCGCGAGTTCGGTGCACCCGACCACGCTGGCGCTGATCGATGCCGTGTCTCGACTCGCCGAAGCTCAACTGCGTGAACAGCATCGACGCACGCTCGACAACCTGCGCTCGGTGGCGGCGCCGATGCTGGCTCGGTCGGAGACGCCCGCGCTGGCCGTCGACGGGCACGGGTGGGTCGCGGCGGTGGCGTCGGTCCCGGTGCGCAATCGGGTGCTGCTCCCCGACGAGGTGGCGCCGGGCCGACTGTGGGTACCGACGCTCGGCGTGTGCGATCTGGAGCCGCTGCCCGGTGGCTGGATGGTGCGACCGGCGTCCTCGCAACGCGACGGAGTGGTCGACGGGGAGTCGACGCCGACGAACATCCGCATCGACGTGTCCGACCCCTCGCGCACCGTGGTCGAGGTGTCGAGTCCCTTCGGAACCTGGTCCCACGAGCCGACACCTCGGCACGCGGAGATCCTCTTCCTGCTCGCCGCGAGGAGGGACGGGCGCACCGCGGCAGAACTCGCGACGGAACTGTTCGGCGACAACGGCCGTGCCATCACGGTCCGGGCCGAGATGTCACGGCTGCGCAAGGCCTTCGCCGGCGTGGTGCTCGCGCAGCCGTACCGGATCGACGAGTCCGCTGTCGTGGAGCTGGCCCTTCCGGCGGATCGCTCGCGCATCTTGCCGTACTCGGCGGCGCCGGCCGTGCGCGCGCTGCGCGCACCGGCCCGGTGAGCCTGGCTAGTGTCGCCTGATGGACACGCGCCTCGAACGTGCAGAGATCGTGCGGACGCTGAACGGTTTCGAGAGTCGGCTCATCGAGGGCGGTGACGAACGACGCGCATCGGTCGTGGTGGCCGTCGGCGGGGAGCCCGGCGATCGGCACGTGCTGCTGACGAAGCGGCCCTCCCGGATGCGCGCGCATCCGGGCCAGTTCGCGTTGCCTGGCGGGCGTGTCGACGACGGCGAGACACCGGTCGATGCCGCCCTGCGCGAACTCGACGAGGAGGTCGGCATCCGAGTCGGCCCGGACTCCGTGCTCGGGACGCTCGACGACTATCGGACCCGCTCCGGCTACGTCATCCGTCCGTTCGTGGTGTGGATCGCGGACTGGACCGGGGACGCGGTGCCCAATCCTGACGAGGTGGAGTTCCTCTACCGCGTCACCGCGGACGAGCTCGACGTCGACGCCCGGTTCGTGTCGATCGCCGAGTCGCCGCGACCGGTGGTGCAGTGGCCTTTCCGCTCGAGCCTGGTGCACGCGCCCACGGGCGCGGTGGTGCACCAGTTCCGCGAGGTGGTGCTCGGTGGGCGGCACACCCGCGTGCACGACTACGAGCAGCCGGTCTTCGCCTGGCGGTAGCGGCTCGTCGGGTCCGGACGGCGCGCCCGTGTGGAAAGCTCGGGGGATGACCGATCCGGCGTCCGACAGCCCTCGCGACGTGGTCGCCGGTGTCGTCGGCGATCGCATCCTGACGGTGCCCAATGCTCTGAGTGTCGTTCGTCTGCTCGGGGTGCCGGTGTTCCTGTGGTTGTTGCTGGGGGAGCAGGCGTACGGCTGGGCGCTGCTGCTGCTCCTGCTCAGCGGGGCCACGGACTGGTTGGACGGCAAGCTCGCCCGGCTGCTCGACCAGTCGTCGGCCCTGGGTGCTCTGCTCGACCCGTTCGTCGATCGCCTGTACGTCGTCACCACACTGGTGGGGTTCGCCCTCGCGGGCATCCTCCCGTGGTGGGTGGCCGTGGTCCTGATCGCGCGGGACGGCATCCTCGCACTCACCCTGCTGCTCTACCGGCGGCGGGGACTCGCTCCGCCCGAGGTGATCTACCTCGGCAAGGCCGCGACGTTCGTTCTGATGAGCGCCCTGCCGTTCCTCCTCGCCGCGCGGGTGGACTGGGTCGGCGCCGACGTGATCGCGGTTCCCGCGCAGGCCCTGCTGGTGTGGGGGACCGCGCTGTACCTCTACACGGGCGCGCTGTACCTCGGCCTGGCGCTCGGTCCGGTCCGACGCCTCCCGCTCGCCGCACGATGAGCCGGGGAGCGCCCGCCTTGCGGAGGCGGAAAGCTCGCCAATACGCTCAGCGCGAGTGCGGTTCTCCTCGTCCGCACCGCGACAACGCCTGCGAAAGGACCCGGTTCACGTGAGCCAGACCGATATCCCCACCGAGTTGCGGTACACGGCCGAGCACGAATGGGTCCAGCGGACCGGCCCCACCACCGTGCGCGTGGGCGTCACCGACTACGCACAGTCGCAGCTCGGCGACGTCGTCTTCGTTCAGCTGCCCACCGAGGACGATGCGGTGTCGGCCGGTGAGTCGCTCGGCGAGGTGGAGTCCACCAAGAGCGTCTCCGACATCTACGCCCCGCTGTCGGCCAAAGTGGTTGCGGTGAACGGTGAACTGGACGGCGACCCCGAACTGGTGAACAGCGATCCGTACGGCGCCGGCTGGCTCGTGGACCTGTCCGTCGACTCCGAGAGCGATCTCGACGACGCCCTCGAGGCGATGATGGACGCCGAGGGGTACGCGTCGATCACGACCACGTAACAGCCGTGCCCGGCGGGCGGGCAAGCACGCCCGGGCGACGGTGTGTGCAAGGTACGGTCGGTAAGGTCCTCACGTGGTTCGGCGGCACCCCGGTCGGGGAACCGCGGAACCGTCAGACAAGCGTGACAAGAGAATGTGCTGAATCGCCTCGTGGGTGAGGGGCGATCAGATCGAGGAGGAGAAACGTGAGCGATAACGGCAACGACGGCGTCTACGGAGAGTCCCCCGCGGAGACCACCTCGGTCTTCCGAGCGGACTTCCTGAACGAGATCGATTCCGCAGCGGCGCCCCAGGGCTCCTCCGACGCACCGGTCTCCGGGGTCGAGGGTCTGCCCGTCGGTTCCGCCCTGCTCGTCGTCAAGCGGGGCCCCAACGCGGGCTCGCGCTTCCTGCTGGACCAGCCCACGACGTCCGCGGGACGCCACCCGGACAGCGACATCTTCCTCGACGACGTGACCGTGAGCCGTCGCCACGCGGAGTTCCGTCAGGACGACGAGGACTTCCAGGTCGTCGACGTCGGCAGCCTCAACGGCACCTACGTCAACCGTGAGCCCGTCGACTCCGCCGTTCTGGCGAACGGCGACGAGGTGCAGATCGGCAAGTTCCGCCTCGTGTTCCTGACCGGTCCGAAGGGCCAGTCCGCAGGCGGTCAGCTCGGCGAGACGTCTGCCGGCGCAGGTAGCTGATGACGGCAGTCGGGCAGCAGTCCGGTGGCGGCATGTCGATCGGGTCCGTACTCGATCGACTGCGCCCGGACTTCCCCGACGTCACCATTTCGAAGATCCGTTTTCTCGAGGCCGAGGGACTGATCTCCCCGGAACGAACGGCGTCGGGTTACCGGAGATTCTCCGTCGAGGACTGCGAGCGCCTGCGCTACGTCCTCACGGCGCAGCGTGATCACTACCTTCCGCTGAAGGTCATCAAGGAGCAGCTGGACGCGCTGGACAACGGCATCCGTTCCGTGGGTCCCGACGGTGTCGCCGCGGCGCCCAAGGGGCCTCGTGTCCTGGCTCTGGCGCCCGGAAGTGTCTCGCCCACCGAGTTTCTCGGGGAGCGGCGCGTCCGGATGAGTCGTGCCGACCTGCTCGAGCGTGCGGGCGTGGACGAGCCGTTCCTGCTCGAACTGCAGAAGAGCGGCCTCGTCTCGGCGGGTCCGGCCGGCTTCTACGACGAGGAAGCCGTGGTGCTCGTGCGCACCGCGTGGGCGATGGCGCAGTACGGGCTCGAGGTGCGGCATCTGCGCGCGTTCAAGCTCGCCGCGGACCGCGAGGCGAACCTGCTGGCTCAGGTCGCCGGGCCGGTGGCCCTGGGCCGTGACGCGGGTGCGCGAGACCGCGCCGAGGAGCTCGTCCGGGAGCTGGCCGCGTTGTCGCTGTCCTTGCACACGTCGTTGGTCAAGTCCGCGGTGCACGGGATACTGGACAAGTAGTCCCGAGGGCGTGCGTCGGCCGCTCGCACGGCCGGTCGTCGGCGCCGCGGGTCAATACACTGGAGAGCACGTCCGCCCCGTCGAGTGCGCGGGCGACGAGTCACAGCAGCTGGGAGGCGGCGCGATGGGCGAGATGCGCGTGATCGGTATCCGGGTGGAGCAGCCACAGAATCAACCTGTTCTGCTATTGCGGGAGTCGGACGGCGAACGGTACCTGCCGATCTGGATCGGCCAGACGGAAGCCACGGCGATCGCACTGGAGCAGCAGGGCGTGCAACCGCCGCGTCCGCTGACCCACGATCTCATCGGTGACATCGTCACGGCCCTCGGGCGATCCCTGAAGGAAGTCCGCATCGTCGATCTCCAGGAGGGCACCTTCTACGCCGACCTGGTCTTCGACCAGGACGTGCGTGTCTCGGCACGCCCGTCGGACTCGGTCGCCATCGCCCTGCGAGCCGGCGTGCCGATCTTCGCGGAGGAGCCCGTTCTGGCCGAAGCCGGTCTGGTCATGCCCGACGAGCGCGAGGACGAGGTGGAGAAGTTCAAGGAATTCCTGGACACCATCTCGCCGGACGACTTCAAGGCGACCGACGGTTAGATAACGATCGAGTCTCACCCTTGAGTTGAGGTTGAGGCTTACCGCGTGGCGCGTTGCCTCACGGCTCCGCGGTCCATAGCGTTCGGGTCGATGAAGGACGTGCCGCTCACCGCGGTGAGGGCGTATTCTCGACCTCGCCGAGCGTCACGGATGTCATCGTCGTTCTCACCGCGCGTACCGCACAGGTCCGCGGACGAGGACTCCAGGCGGACCATCCGAGAGGGAGAGAAACACGTGGCAGATCAGCCGCAGGAGCCGGAGCAGATGAGCCTGCTGGCATCGAACGACGTGGACGAGGTGCAACCCGGTCTCTTCCCCGACGATTCGGTTCCGGACGAGTTGGTCGGCTACCGCGTCCCCAGTGCGTGCCAGATCGCCGGCATCACCTATCGGCAGCTGGACTACTGGGCCCGCACCGGCCTCGTGGTGCCGTCCATCCGCGGCGCGGCAGGATCCGGCAGCCAGCGGCTGTACTCCTTCAAGGACATCCTGGTACTCAAGATCGTCAAGCGACTGCTCGACACCGGCATCTCGCTCCAGAACATCCGCGTCGCCGTCGACCACCTCCGTCGTCGTGGCGTGGCGGATCTGGCCCGCATCACGCTGTTCTCGGACGGCACCACCGTCTACGAGTGCACGTCCGCCGAAGAGGTCGTCGACCTGCTGCAGGGCGGACAGGGCGTCTTCGGGATCGCGGTCAGCGGAGCCATGCGTGAACTGACCGGTGCCATCGCCGACTTCCCCGCCGAGCGTGCCGACGGCGGCGAGAGCCAGCCGACGCCCGAGGACGAGCTCGCCTCCCGCCGCAAGAATCGCGCGAGCCGCAAGACCGGCTGACCTGCCGGCGCGCACTCCCATATACTGAGTAAGCGTCGACGCCGCACGGGAGAGCTTCGCCGGGACACGGTCCGTCACAGGACCGAGCCCGACGAGCGCCGAAGGAGCAGCACCTCTCCGTCAATCTCTCAGGCACCCGGGACCGTGCGGGCTCCGACGCCTCTGGAAAGTGGTGGAATCGTCCACCCGCCCACGGGGAAAGGCGCCGTACACGGCGGCCGAATCTCTCAGGCGCCCGGTGGTCTCGGGCATCACGACAGAGGGAGAGGGGCGTCCCTCCCTGCGTGTGGGGCGTGCACCTCGCCACCACCACGGGAGATCACGTGACCGCCGAACCCCGCTCGACCTCCGGACTCCGTACCTTCGTCGACCGCCACATCGGGCCCGACGCGGAGCAGACCGCGCGACTTCTCGACGTCATCGGTGTGGCGAGCCTGGACGATCTCGCTGCCGCCGCGGTTCCCGCCGACATCCTCGACGCGGCCGTCGACGGCATCGCGGACGGCCTGGACGCTTTGCCCGCGCCGGTCTCCGAGCACGAGGCACTCGCCGAACTGGCCGCGCTGACCGCGAGCAACACCGTCGCGACGTCCATGATCGGCCAGGGTTACAGCGCCACGCTCACCCCGCCCGTCCTGGTGCGCAACATCCTCGAGAACCCGGCCTGGTACACCGCGTACACGCCGTACCAGCCCGAGATCAGCCAGGGCCGACTCGAGGCACTGCTCAACTTCCAGACCATGGTGTCCGACCTGACGGGTATGGACATCGCCAACTCCTCGATGCTCGACGAGGGCACCGCCGCGGCGGAGGCCATGACGCTGCTGCGCCGAGCCGGCAAGTCGAAGTCGGCCCGCCTGGTCCTCGACACCGACCTGTTCCCGCAGACCCGCGCCGTCATCGCGACGCGCGCAGAGCCGCTCGGCATCGAGCTCGTCGACGCCGACCTCGCGGCGGGCCTGCCCGAGGGCGAGTTCTTCGGTGTCGTGTCGCAGACGCCGGGAGCATCGGGCCGCATCGTCGACCTCACGTCGGTGATCGCCGAGGCGCACGATCGGGGCGCCCTCGTGGCCGTCGGCGCGGACCTCCTCGCCGCCACTCTCGTCACCTCGCCCGGCGAGCAGGGGGCCGACGCGTGCTTCGGCACGTCGCAGCGGTTCGGCGTCCCGATGGGCTTCGGTGGACCGCATGCGGGATACCTTGCCGTGCGCACCTCCCACGCTCGTCAGTTGCCGGGCCGCCTCGTCGGCGTCTCCGTCGACGCCGACGGATCGCCCGCCTACCGCCTGGCTCTGCAGACACGTGAGCAGCACATCCGCCGCGAGAAGGCGACGTCCAACATCTGTACCGCGCAGGTGCTCCTCGCCGTCGTCGCCGCGATGTACGCGAGCTACCACGGTGCCGACGGGCTCACCGCCATCGCGCGGCGCGTCGCCGGCCACGCGGCCTCGCTGGGTGCCGCGCTGCGCGCCGGTGGCGTCACCGTGGTGCACGAGAACTACTTCGACACCGTCCTCGCCCGCGTACCCGGCCGCGCGGCCGAGGTGGTCGCCGCCGCGAAGACGACCGCCGCGATCAACCTCCGCCTCGTCGACGACGACCACGTCGGCATCTCCTGCGACGAGGCCACGATCGACGCTCATGTGGAGGCCGTGCTGCAGGCCTTCGGTGTCGAGCCGGCCTCCGGCTCCGCGCCGATCGCCGTTCCCGACGCCCTCTCCCGTACGTCGGAGTTCCTGACGCACCCGGCGTTCACGCGGTACCGCACCGAGACCGCCATGCTCCGGTACCTCCGCGCGCTGTCCGACAAGGACATCGCCCTCGACCGCAGCATGATCCCGTTGGGCTCGTGCACCATGAAGCTCAACGCCACCGCGGAGATGGAGCCCATCACGTGGCCGGGCTTCAACGCCCTGCACCCCTTCGCGCCCGCGGACGATGCTCCCGGCATGGCGCGCATCATCAGCGACCTCGAGGAGTGGCTCGTCGCGGTCACCGGCTACGACGCGGTGTCCCTCCAGCCGAACGCGGGCAGCCAGGGCGAGTACGCAGGCCTGCTGGCGATCCGCAACTATCACCGCAGCCGCGGGGACGACGCACGCACCATCTGCCTCATCCCGTCCAGTGCCCACGGCACCAACGCGGCGTCCGCCGTGATGGCCGGGATGAAGGTCGTGGTGGTGGCGTGCCGCACCAACGGTGACGTGGACGTCGACGACCTGCGCGCCAAGGTGGCCGAGCACGCCGAGTCGCTGGCCGCCATCATGATCACCTACCCCTCGACCCACGGCGTCTACGAACACGAGATCGGCGACATCTGCGCCGCGGTGCACGACGCGGGTGGCCAGGTGTACGTCGACGGCGCGAACCTCAACGCTCTGGTCGGCGTGGCGCGCCCCGGCCGCTTCGGCGGCGACGTCAGCCACCTGAACCTGCACAAGACGTTCTGCATCCCGCACGGCGGCGGCGGCCCCGGCGTCGGTCCGATCGGCGTCCGCTCCCACCTCGCGCAGTTCCTGCCCGGACACCCGTTCGTGGAGGGTCTCGGTGAGACCGGTGCGATCTCGGCCGCACCGTACGGTTCGGCGTCGATCCTGCCGATCACGTGGGCCTACATCCGCATGATGGGTGCCGCCGGTCTACGGCGCGCGACCCTCACCGCGATCGCGTCGGCGAACTACATCGCCCGCCGACTCGACGAGTACTTCCCGGTGCTCTACACCGGCGATCGCTCGATGGTCGCGCACGAGTGCATCCTCGATCTGCGGCCCATCACCAAGCGGACCGGGGTGACGGTCGACGATGTCGCGAAGCGGTTGGCGGACTACGGTTTCCACGCACCGACGATGAGCTTCCCGGTGTCGGGCACCCTCATGATCGAGCCGACCGAGAGCGAGAATCTCGACGAGATCGACGCCTTCGTCGACGCCATGATCGCCATCCGCGCGGAGATCGAACGAGTGGCGTCGGGGGAGTGGACCGTGGACGACAACCCGCTCCGGGGCGCGCCGCACACGGCGCACTGCCTCGTCACGGACTGGACGCACCCGTACTCGCGCGAGGAGGCCGTCTACCCGGCCGGCACCTCGCGCGCCAAGGTGTGGCCGTCGGTGCGGCGGATCGACGGCGCACACGGCGATCGCAACCTCGTGTGCTCGTGCCCGCCGATCGAGGCCTTCGCCTGACCTACTGACACTGACGCGATGTGATCAGCGCGCCGTCCGGAGCTCCAGCAGAGAGATCTCGGGCGGCGCGCCGATGCGTACCGGGGGACCCCAGGCGCCGGCGCCGCGGGTGGTGTAGAGCGTGGTGTCGCCGATGGTGTCGAGGCCCTGGACCGAGGGCTGTTGCAGCGGTACGAGATACACGATCGGCCAGATCTGTCCGCCGTGAGTGTGGCCGGAGACCTGCATGTCCACACCGAGATCGGACGCCTGCGTCGCCTGCTTGGGCTGGTGCGCCGAGAGCAGCTGGAAACGGGCCGGGTCGGTGCCCTCGAGGGCTGCCGCCAGATCCGGCTCGTACGGTTCCGGCGCCGTGAGGTCCTCGATGCCGACCAGGTCGATCGTGTCGACGCCGCGGGTGAGCGGGACCGTCTCGTTGCGCAGGACCCGCAGTCCCAGCGAGTCGTACAGGTCGAGCCACGCGCCGCCGTCGCCCGCATAGAACTCGTGGTTGCCGCTGGTGACCACGACACCCAGCGGCGCCGACAGTTCGCTCAGCGGAGCCAGTGCCGGGCCCACGAGGTCCACGGTTCCGTCGACGAGGTCCCCGGCGATGATGACGAGATCCGGCTTCTCCGCCATGAGGGTGTCGACGACCCCCTGCACGAACTCCTCGCCGCGCGCCGGGCCGACGTGCAGGTCGGACACCAGTCCCACCCGCACACCGTCGAACGACGCGGGCAGTGCTGCGAGTTCGACTGTCGTCCGGGTCACCTTCGGGGTGGCGGCCGCGACGACTCCGTACGCGACGGCCACCACGGTGCCGAGGACGAGAACGGCGGTGGCGGGACGCACGAAGGTGCGCCGTGCGGACACCCCGTCGCGGTGGGCGACACGCGCTCCGATCCGCACCACCAGGGCGCCCACGGCGATCAGCAGGGAACCGAGGCAGAGGTACAGGAGTGCGGCGAGCCAGGTCAGACCCGGGTACGCGACGTAGCGGGCCCACGAGGGATCCAGTACCTCACCGCTGCCGATCCCGACCACCGCGGCGGCCCAGAACGCCACGAGAACGGCATCTGCGGCGAGGCGTGCGGCGCCGGTGAGTCCGGTGGCCACCACCAGACGGCGGTGCAGGACGAACGTCACGATCGCCAGGAGCACGGCGAACGTCAGCATGCGAATCACGGGGAAGCCCTTCGGCATTCGGTGGAGATCGTCACCGGTCGGAGGACAATCGGTCGAGCGTGGCGGTGAGTGTGGGGTCGGAGGAGGACACCTCGACGAGGTCGCCTCCGGTCTGGCCCGCGAGGCTGCGCAGCGTCGCGATGTCCGAGTTCTGGGTCAGCGACACCACGTCGATGCGGACCGGACGAGCAGGGTCCGACGCGGCCGCGATCGACTGGAGGAAGGACGCGGCGGAGATCGAGGTGTCGTCGTTCGGGCCGTCGGTGACGAGAAGAACCGAGTTGGTCCCGTCGCCCGACCAGTTCTGCACCGCCGATTCGTAGGCCGCCTGCACGGAGGCGTAGGTCGAGGTGGCGGTGGCGGGAGACAGACCGGCGAGAGAGCTGTCCAGTGCGGCGCGAGACTCGGAGTTCGCCTCCGTGAGCGGTACCTCCACCCGGTACGGCCGTGATCCGTCCAGTGCCCGGCTGTACGTCCACAGGCCGATCCGGCTGGTGTCGGGAACCGCGCCGATCACCTGACGCAGGGCGGACGTCACGTTGGTCAGGCGCGTGGCGGACCCGTCGATCGACTCCATCGATCCCGACACGTCGAGCAGGACGGTGGTGCTCGACGGGCGGGTGGGTGACGCGAGGGTGTCGAGCACCGCCGTGCGCGCCGCCGGCTCGGGCGATGCGGCGGGCTGACCGATCGCCGGGAACGTCAGTCCCGCCACCGACGGAGGTGTCGCCTCGGTGGTTCCTTCGGCGGTGGGAACGCGGAATCCCTGTCGCAGGAACGCCTGCTGCTGATCGGCTCCGCGGGCGAACTCCGCGAACGCGGCCGCAGCCGCGCGTCCGGTCGCATCACCGTCCGAGAGCACCACTGCAGGATGGTCGGCACTCGGCGTCGAACCGGCCGGGCGGAAGGCGGCCAGCTGCTGGCCCTCCGTGATTCGGTTGTACAACTGCTGTTCGGTGACCGGGACGGCGTGGACCGGGGCGGCCGCGGGGTCGCCGCCCTGCACCATCGCATCGAGAGCGGCCGCAGCATCGGCGGGCGGTGTGGGAGACGCGTCCGTCGCCGCGCGGGAGAGCGCGGAGACCGCCGACACGACGGGCGCGGACGCAGCCTGATCGGCGGTCAGCGACGCGGTGGAGGCGGTGGGATCGACGACCGCCGCAGCCACCGACACCAGAGCCGCGGTGGTGGTCGACCCCGCCGGCAGTGCCGGTCGCAGGGATCCCCAGCCCACGGCGCCGATGGCGTCGAGCGACTCGGGGGTGGCGGCGAGACGAGGTAGGTCGGCCCACCCCACGGCCGCCGCTCCCAGGGTGTCGGCGAGCGTCGGCGCGACGCCGAGGACGACGGGACTGGTGGCGAGAGACCGCGGGGTGCTGTCGACCCGCCGCGCGTCGATCAGCGGCGCCGCATCCGCCGAGGTCGCCGGGATCCACAGCGACGGACGAGGACCGGCCGCCGCGTCGTACGGATCGGCCGCGAGGGCCGCTGCCGCGACGTCCGACGCCGTCTCGGTCACCGTCGTGGTGACGCAGTGATCGCGCACCACCGGCGCCGTGGCGTCCCACGTCGCGGCGACCGTACGCACGGCGTCGGCGATGTCGGGATCGGCCGTGACGGCCAGCACGGCGTCACCCTCCACACAGGCCTTCGCGGCCTGCTCACCCTCGTCGGTGATCCGATCGCGCAGGGCGAACCAGCCCAGGACGGCCGCGACGAGCAGCACGAGGACGACGACGACCACGACGGGTCCGCGGCTCACACCGCGACGACCACCCGACGTGGACGCGGTGCGACGATGCTCTCCCACCCTCGGTACCCGTCCTCTCTCGTGCTGCTCCCGGCCTCCCAGTCAGGATGCCTGGTTCGCTGCCTTGTACTCGCGACGGCGCGCGTGGAGGATCGGCTCCGTGTACCCGTTCGGTTGCCGGGTTCCCTCGAGGATGAGGTCCTTGGCGGCGTTGAAGGCGATGTTGGAATCCGAGTTCTCGGCGAGCGGTCGGTAGGTCGGGTCGTCGGCGTTCTGCCGATCGACCACCGGCGCCATGCGTGCCAGCGAGGCGACGACGTCCTGCTCGGTCACGACGCCGTGATGGACCCAGTTGGCCAGCAGCTGGCTCGAGATGCGCAGCGTCGCACGGTCCTCCATGAGCGCGACGTCCTCGATGTCCGGAACTTTCGAGCAGCCGACGCCGTGGTCGATCCACCGGACGACGTATCCCAGGATCGACTGGCAGTTGTTGTCGAGCTCACGCTGCTTGTCCTCGTCGCTCCAGGAGGTGTCGGCAGCCAGTGGGATCTCGAGGATGTCGTCGACCGTGGCTCGGCGAGCCTTCGCGATCTCCTCCTGGCGGGCGAAGACGTCGACCTGGTGGTAGTGGGTGGCATGCAGCGTGGCCGCGGTGGGCGACGGGACCCAGGCGGTGTTCGCACCCGCGCGCGGGTGACCGATCTTCTGCTCGAGCATGTCGTGCATGAGATCGGGCATCGCCCACATTCCCTTGCCGATCTGCGCCTTGCCCTCGAGGCCCGCCGCGAGACCGGTGTCGACGTTCCAGTCCTCGTAGGCGGCGATCCACTTCTGCTTCTTCATCTCGGCCTTGCGCACGACGGCTCCGGCTTCCATGGAGGTGTGGATCTCGTCGCCGGTCCGGTCGAGGAAGCCGGTGTTGATGAACACGACGCGTTCCTTCGCCGCGAGGATGCAGGCCGCGAGGTTGACCGTCGTGCGACGCTCCTCGTCCATGATGCCGACCTTGAGGGTGTTGCGGGGGAGGCCCACGACGTCCTCGACCCGCGAGAACAGCTCGTTCGTGAAGGCGACCTCGTCGGGACCGTGCATCTTGGGCTTCACGATGTAGAGCGAGCCGGTGCGGCTGTTGCTCAGCGCGACGTCGTCTCGCAGGCTGTGCTTACCCGTCAGGGACGTCATGACGGCATCGAGAATGCCCTCGGGGATCTCGTTGCCGTCCTTGTCGAGGATCGCATCGGTGGTCATCAGGTGCCCGACGTTGCGGACGAACAGAAGCGACCGGCCGTGCAGCACGAGTTCGGAGCCGTCCAGAGCGGTGTAGACGCGATCCGGATTCATGGTGCGGGTGAAGGTCTTCCCGTTCTTCGACACCTCCTCGGCGAGATCGCCGCGCATCAGACCGAGCCAGTTGTGATAGCCGAGCACCTTGTCGTCGGCGTCCACGGCGGCGACGGAGTCCTCGAAGTCCATGATCGCGGTGACCGCGGACTCGAGCAGCACGTCCTTCACGCCCGCGGCATCGGTGCTGCCGATGGGACTCTCGGCGTCGATCTGCAGTTCGAAGTGCAAGCCGTTGTGGACGAACAGGATGCCGGTCGGTGCGGACGGCTCACCCGTGTAGCCGAGCAGCGAGTCCGGTGACGCGAGACCGACGGTGTCGCCGGAGGACAGGGTGACCGCCAGGGCGGACCCGTCGACGACGTACGACGTGGCGTCCGCGTGCGAGCCGGACGTCAGCGGCACCGCGTCGTCGAGGAACGTGCGAGCCCACGCGATGACCTTGTCGCCGCGCACCTTGTTGTAGCTGGTGCCCTTCTCCGCGCCGCCGTCCTCGGAGATGGCGTCGGTGCCGTAGAGCGCGTCGTACAGCGAGCCCCACCGGGCGTTGGAGGCGTTGATGGCGAAGCGTGCGTTGAGGACGGGGACGACCAGCTGCGGGCCGGCCGTCGTGGTGATCTCGGTGTCGACGCCCTCGGTCGTGATCGCGAATGCGGCAGGCTCGTCCTGCAGGTACCCGATCTCCTTCAGGAACGCCTTGTACTGCGCGCGGTCGTAGCCGGCTCCGGGGTGCTCGGAGTGCCAGGCGTCGAGCTTGCCCTGGATCTCGTCGCGGGCCTCGAGGAGCGCCCGGTTACGGGGCGCGAGATCCTCGAGGAGGGACTGCACACCCGCCCAGAACGCATCCTGATCCACACCCGTGCCGGGCAGAGCCTGCTTCTCCACGAACTCGTGCAGCACTGCCGCCACCTGCAGATCGCCGACCTGGACGCGTTCCGTCATCACAGCCCCTCACTTGACTCTCGCCTGTCGCGGCGTCGTGCCGCGCTGGATCGCCCCGATGTTACCCAGTGGTAGTGCGGAGCCCACCGGTGGTGGCGCGCGGGACGATCACGAGCAGGAATACCTGCGACCCCCACGGCGTCGTACTCGCCATGACGACATCGACGACTTCCCGCCCCGCCGACGCGAGCGGCACCTTCCTGCTCGGTGGAGACCTCGAGATCACCCGGCTCGGTTACGGCACCATGCAGCTGCCCGGAGAAGGCGTCTGGGGGCCGCCGCGTGACCGCGACGAGGCGATCCGCGTGCTGCGGCGATCGGTCGAGTTGGGCGTGACTTTCTTCGACACCGCAGACAGCTACGGCCCCGAGGTGGCCGAGGACCTGCTCGCCGAGGCGCTGCGTCCCTACGCCGACGACATCGTGATCGCGACCAAGGCCGGGCTCACCCGGCAGGGCCCCGGGCAGTGGACCCCGGTCGGTCGTCCCGCATACCTCCGCCAGCAGGCGGAGTTGTCGCTGCGCCGTCTCGGTGTGGACCGCATCGACCTGTTCCAGCTGCACCGGATCGACCCGGACGTCGCGCTCGAGGATCAGGTCGGCGAACTGAAGGCGCTGCAGGACGAGGGCAAGATCCGGCACATCGGCCTCAGCCAGGTGTCCGTCGAGGAGGTGACACAGGCGCAGAGGATCGCTCCGATCGTGTCCGTCCAGAACCTCTTCAACCTCACGGACCGCTCCTCCGAAGAGCTCCTCGACTGGTCGACCGAGCAGAACATCGGCTTCATCCCGTGGTTCCCGCTCGCCACCGGAAAGCTCACCGGCGAGGGCAGCCCGCTGACGGAGCTGGCCCAGCGGCACGGCGTCTCCGCGTCGCAGCTCGCCCTCGCGTGGCTGTTGCGTCGATCCCCGGTGATGCTGCCGATTCCCGGAACGTCGTCGGTGTCCCACCTCGAGGACAACGTCGCCGCCGCGAGCATCGAGCTCAGCGACGAGGAGTTCGCCGAACTCTCGGCCGTGGGCGTCTGACCCGAACCGTCAGCGCAGACCGGCGAGCAGGCCGCCGATCGCGACTCGCAGAGCGGCTCCTCGTTCCGCGATCGCCGACTGGGCGCGTACGTACTCGGCGCGCCCGGTCGGGGTCTCGACACGCACGGGGGAGTAGCCGTACGCCGTGAGGTCGTACGGGCTCGCCCGCATGTCCAGTTCGCGCGCCGTCATCGACAGCGCGAAGCAGTCGAGCAGCAGTTCGGACGGCAGCAGCGGTCCGAGCTTCGCCACCCACTTGTACAGATCCATCGAGGCGTGCAGGCAGCCCGGCTGTTCCGTCAGGAGCCGGTGCTCCGGCGTCAGCTCGAGCGCGTTCCGCGGGACCGCGTCCGGGGTGAAGAAACGGAACGCGTCGTAGTGGGTGCAGCGCAACGGCATCGACTCCACCACCGCGTCGGTGCCGTCGTGACCGAGGCGCAGCGGCACGTCGTGACGCAGAGCCTCGTCCCCGCCGCGGTAGACCATCGCCCACTCGTGCAGACCGAAGCAGCCCAGCTGCGCCGGGCGGGTGGCCGTCCGGCCGATCAGGGTGCTCACGAACTCGATCGCGGACGACCGCCGGTCGAGGAACTCGGACGACACCGTGACGCCGGGTCGCCCGCCCACGGCGACGTCCACGTACCCGGAGCGTCCGCGGTAGTCCTCGATGCCCGCCCCGGTCAGTACCGAGCCGTGACCGGGGTGCCACCGGCGCAGATGGCCCGGCTTGAGGCTGTAGTAGGTGAAGAGGAAGTCGAGCACCGGATGCGGCTCGCCGACCGCGCGCCGCTCCAGATAGGCACCGATCATCTCGTCCACCCGCTCGCCGTGAGCGTGCCGCCGAGGATGCCACGCGTCCGGTCCGAGAACGACGAGATCGGTGTCCGACACGACGGACGTCACGTCGCGTCGGGCCCGGGGACGACGTCCTCCACGAGGTGGGTGCCGTCACGCACCGTGCCGACGAACTCCTCGACGAGGTCCTCGAGAGCGACGATGCCGATGGTGCCCTTGCCCGTCTCCACCACGGCGCCGAGGTGACTGCGTCGGCGGCGGAGACCGGCCAACGCCTCGTCGAGAGGGGTGCGTGCGTCGATGATCGGCAGAAGGCGGACGTCCGAGCGCGGGATGATGGTCTTCGAGTCGGCCAGCGGGTCCGCCATCAGATCGAGGACGTCCTTGATGTGGAGATACCCGATCATGCCGTCGGTCTCGTCGCGGACCGGGTACCGCGAGAAACCGGTCTCGCGGACGGCCTCCTCGATCGCACCCAGCGTGGGTCCCTTGGGTCCGCAGACCACCGTGCGGGCCTTGTCCAGCGGGATGAGGACCTCCCGCACGGTGCGACCCGACGTCTCGAGAGCCTGTGTCAGCCGGCGGTGCTCCTCCTCGTCGATGAGTCCCTCCGAGCGGGACTCGCCGATCATGTCGGAGAGCTGGTCCGCCGACACCGACGAGTCCAGCTCGTCCTTCGGCTCGACGCGCAACAACCGCAGTGTGCCGTTGGCGCACAGGTTGTAGAACGAGATCAGCGGCTTCGCGACACGTAACCACCACAGATGCACGGGCACCAGCAACATCGCCGTCGCTTCCGGTCCGGCGATCGCGATGTTCTTCGGCACCATCTCGCCGATGAGGATGTGCAGGATCACCACGATGCCCAGGGCGAGGGCGAACCCGATGGGGTGCAGCAGGGAGTCGGGTACGCCGAGCAGCTCGAACGGACGCTCGATCAGGTGGGCCACGGCGGGTTCCGCCACGCGCCCGAGCAGGATCGAACAGATGGTGATGCCGAGCTGCGCGGCCGCGAGCATCATCGACAGGTTCTGACCGGCCTCGATGACCGTCTGAGCCCGTTTCTTGCCCTGCACCACCAGACTCTCGAGGCGGTCGCGGCGTGCCGAGATCAGAGAGAACTCCGCACCGACGAAGAAGGCGTTGAGGAGCAGGAGGACGACCGCGAGGCCGACGGCGAGAAGGTCACCCATCGAGGGCCTCCCGGTCGTGCTCGCGGACGGTCTCGGCGCGCAGCCGGGTGATCTCGTCCTCCGCGGCCGGGCGAACGAGGATCCGGTCGATCCGGCGCCCGTCCATCGCGTCCACGCGCGCGACCCAGCCGCCCTCGTCGGACTCGAGGTCTCCGCTCGGGGGCGGCAGGATGACCTGGTCGCCGGCGTCGGGGATGCGTTCGAACTGCGTCAACACCAGGCCACCGAGGGTGTCGTACTCGCCCTCGGGTGCCGCGTACCCGGTGAACTCGGTGACCTCGTCGATGCGCAGGAGTCCGGAGCAGAGCCACCCGTCGGCGACGCGTTGGACGTCGACCTCGCGGGTGTCGTGCTCGTCGCGGACGTCGCCGACGATCTCCTCGATGAGGTCCTCCATGGTGACGATGCCCGCGGTGCCGCCGTACTCGTCCACCACGATGGCGACCTGCATGCCGTCGGCGCGCACCCGTTCCATGACGGTATCGCCGTCCAGGCTCGAGGGGACGTTGGGGACACGCTGCGCGAGGGAGCTGACCGTCGTTCCGGCGCGGCGCTCGGCGGGCACGGTGAACGCGTGCTTGATGTGAACGACGCCCACGGTGTCGTCGAGGTCGCCGTTGACGACGGGGAACCGGGAGAACCCGGTGCGGGCCGCGGTGTCGATGAGGTCGGCGACCGTGTCGTCCGCGGCGAGGGTCTCGATCTTCACGCGGGGGGTCATCAACTCCTCCGCCGTGCGCTCGCCGAACTGCAGCGAGCGGTCGACGAGGAGAGCGGTGCGCTGGTCGATGGAGCCGTGTTCCGCGGAGGAGCGCACCAGCGACCCGAGTTCCTGGGGCGAGCGCGCCGAACGCAGTTCCTCCGCGGGCTCGACGCCGAGGCGGCGGACCACCCAGTTCGCGGAACCGTTGAGACCGTTGATGGCCCAGCGGAAGACGAGGGAGAATCCTGCCTGCAGGCCGGCCGTCGCCCGCGCCACCTTCATCGGATTGGAGATGGCCATGTTCTTGGGCACCAGCTCGCCGAACACCATCGACGCCGACGTGGCGATGACGAGCGCCAGCACCAGTGACACGGCGCCGGCGAGCGAGTCGGACGCACCGAGTGCCGTGGCGGCGGGGGTGATGAACCGCGCCAGCACCGGTTCGGCGATGTAGCCGGTGATCAGTGTGGTGATGGTGATGCCGAGCTGCGCACCGGAGAGCTGGAACGACAGCGTCCTGTGCGCGTGCTGGACCTGGCGGGAACGCATGTCACCGTCGCGGGCCGCCGCGTCGACGGTGCTGCGTTCGAGTGCGGTGAGGGAGAACTCCGCGGCGACGAAGATCGCCGTTCCCGCCGTCAGCGCGACGAAGCCCACGAGGGACAGGATCGGAACGAGAACGGTCACGAGGGACACACCTCGCTGCGACTCGAGGTGGTCGTCGGGAAAGCGCCGGGTGAGCCCGGCGACCTAGAGGAGCCCTCCGGAGAGAGACCGCCGGACGACTCCCCGTCGGGGGAGGGGCGGTCTCGGGACGGTCGGTCCGGGGACGGAGTGCCGGACCCGGGGGTCGGCGTCGTCGTGGGTGCCTCGGGCACCGGTGTCCTTCCTGTCGTGTGGCGTTCGCGTGGAGGCGACGCCTGCGCCGCAGAATCGGCGCGTGTCACAGCAGTACCCGCTCGGGGGGCGCCGCTATCGCACACATCGTATCGTCGCCGACCCGGAATCACCGAGTCGGCGGCGTGAGCACGAGTGCGGCCGAGATCACCAGCCGGACGGGAGCGGCCGCCCCTCGGCGAAGCCCGCCGCAGACTGGATGCCGAGCACGGCATCCCGATGCAGCTCCTCGAGCGAGCGCGCACCGGCGTACGTGCAGGTGCTGCGCACACCCGCGCAGATGTGGTCGATGAGGTCCTCGACACCGGGCCGCTCCGGATCGAGGCGCATCCGCGAGCTGGAGATGCCTTCCTCGAACAGGCCCTTGCGCGCCTGGTCGAACGCGCTGTCCGCCGCGGTGCGTGCGGCCACGGCTCGCTTCGACGCCATGCCGAAGCTCTCCTTGTAGGCCACCCCGGCGGCGTCGACGCGGAGATCTCCGGGCGACTCGTGGGTGCCGGCGAACCAGGACCCGATCATGACGTTGGAGGCACCCGCAGCGACGGCGAGCGCGACGTCGCGGGGATGTCGGACCCCGCCGTCGGCCCACACGTGCTTGCCCAGCTCGCGCGCCGCGGCGGCGCACTCCTCGACGGCCGAGAACTGCGGGCGGCCCACGCCGGTCATCATGCGGGTGGTGCACATGGCGCCGGGGCCCACACCGACCTTGACGATGTCCGCGCCGGCCTCGATCAGGTCACGGGTACCCGCTGCGGACACGACGTTGCCGGCGACCAGGGGCACGCCCAGATCGAGCGCCGCGACGACGGCCAGCGCATCGAGCATCTTCTGCTGGTGGCCGTGGGCGGTGTCGAGCACCAGGACGTCGGCCCCGGCCTCGACCAGGGCGGCGGCCTTCGCGCCCACGTCACCATTGATGCCGACTGCGGCGGCGATGCGCAGGCGTCCGTCGGCGTCGGTGGCGGGCCGGTAGATGCCGGCGCGCAGCGCACCGGTGCGGGTGAGCACTCCCGCGAGTGCGCCGTCCGGTCCGGTCAGTACGGCGAGGTTCTCGTGCCGGGCCTCGAGCTGCTCGAAGATCTCGCGGGGACTCGTGTCCACGGAGGCCGTCACGAAGTCCTTGTCCATCACCGTCGAGAGGCGCGCGAAGCGATCGACGTCCGTGCACGCCGCCTCGGAGACGATGCCCACGGCCGTGTCACCGTCCACGACCACGACGACGCCGTGGGCACGCTTGGGCATGAGGGCGAGAGCGTCGGAGACCGAGTCCTCCGCCGTCAACACGACCGGGGTGTCCGCCACCAGGTTCCGGCTCTTGACGAAGGAGACCGTCTCGGCGACGGCCGCGGTCGGCAGGTCCTGCGGGATGACGACGATGCCGCCGCGTCGCGCGACCGTCTCCGCCATCCGGCGGCCGGCCACGGCGGTCATGTTGGCGACGACGATGGGAATGGTGGTCCCGGAGCCGTCGACACTCGCCAGATCGACGTCGAAACGGGACGTGACCGTCGTGTGGTTCGGGACGAGGAACACGTCGTCGTACGTCAGGTCGTAGGGCGGGCGCTGGTCGCGAAGGAAATGCACGGGACGCCAGCCTACGCGACCGACGGATATATCTTGCGGCGGCGACGTCGAGGGTGGGTCAGACAACCGGGACGGCGTCGTCCGCACGCCCCTGCTCCCGCGAGAGAACCACGGTGGTCACGATCATGACGATCACCGCGGAGGCGACGACCACGCCGCGCAGTCCGTCGAGGCGGAGCCGTTCGTCGAGCACCACGATGCCGAGGAACACCGCCGCCAGCGGCTCGCACACGGTCACCGCCGGCAGCGACGCCGCGAGCGGACCGGCCTGGAACGCTCGCTGCTGCAGGTAGAAGCCCGAGACTCCCGCGGCGATCAACGCGTACGTCTGCCACGCGGTGAGGGCGCCGAGCAGATCGGACTCCACCAGGTCGGTGACGTACTTGGTGAACGCGACGGCGACGCCGAACAGCAGCCCACCGCCGACTCCGAGCAGCAGCGCCGCACGACCGGGCTCGCGCGTGAGCACACCGGCGACAGCGCCGACCAATGCCACCGCCACCACGGCGGCCAACGGCAGTGCCCACACCGACAGCGGCGCGTCGGCGGTGCCCTCGGTGGGGTCGCCGACCGCGACGAACGCCACCAACGCGACCGTGAGACCCACGGCCGAGATCCAGGTGGCGCGCCGCATCCGCAGACCGGAGTACTTCGCGGCGAGGGGAAGCGCGAACAGGAGCATGCTGACGAGCAACGGCTGCACCACGGACACCGACCCGACGGCCAGGGCCGCCACCTGCACCAGGTATCCGCCCAGGTCGCCGACCACCCCGGCCCACCACCGCGGGCTGCGCACGAGACCCGAGATCAACGAGTCGCCGTCCGCGACCGCCGACGCCGCCGTCTGCTGAGCGACGGCGGCGCAGGCGAAGAGGAATGCCGCGACGAGCGAGAGCCCGACCGCGAGCACGGACGAACTCACGGCGGAGGTCAGGCCTCGATCTCGGACCGGTCCTCGCTCCACAGGGTGTGGAACTTGCCGTCGGCGTCGATGCGCTCGTAGGTGTGCGCTCCGAAGAAGTCGCGCAGACCCTGCGTCAGCGCGGCGGGCAGACGTTCGGCGCGCAGTCCGTCGTAGTACGACAGGGCGGAGGCGAAGCCGGGCACCGGGATTCCGAGGAGTGTCGCGGTGGACACGACGCGACGCCAGCTGTCGACGGCGTTCTCGACGGCGTCACGGAAGTACGGCGCCAGCAACAGCGCGGGCAGTTCCGGGTTCTCGTCGTAGGCGTCCTTGATGCGGTTCAGGAACCGGGCCCGGATGATGCATCCTCCGCGCCAGATGGTGGCGAGATCGCCGGGGTGCAGATTCCAGTCGTACTCGGCCGAACCGGCGGCGATCTGATCGAAGCCCTGCGAGTAGGCGACGACCTTGGAGGCGTACAGCGCGGAACGGATGTCCTCGGTGAAGGTCTCGATGTCCTCGGGCTTCGCCGAGAGCGTTCCCGACGCCAGACCCTTGGACGCCTCGCGCTGGCCGCGCGCGCCCGAGAGTGCTCGGGCGAACACCGCCTCGGCGATGCCGGTGACGGGGACTCCGAGATCCAGCGCGGACTTGACGGTCCAGCGACCGGTGCCCTTCTGCTCGGCGGCGTCGACGATGACGTCGACCAGCGGCTTCCCGGTCTTCGCGTCCTTGTGGGCGAGCACCTGCGCGGTGATCTCGACGAGGTAGCTCTCGAGGTCGCCCTCGTTCCACTGGCGGAAGACGTCGGCGACCGCGTCCGGATCCATGCCCAGCGCGTCGCGTAGCAGGTTGTAGGCCTCACCGATGAGCTGCATGTCGGCGTACTCGATGCCGTTGTGCACCATCTTCACGAAGTGCCCGGACCCGTCGGGGCCGATGTGGGTGCAGCACGGGGTGCCGTCCACGTGTGCCGAGATCGACTCGAGCAGGGGCCCGACCGACTCGTACGACTTCGCGGGGCCGCCGGGCATGATCGAGGGGCCGTTGAGTGCACCCTCCTCGCCGCCGGAGATGCCGGCGCCGACGAAGAGAAGGCCGCGGTCCTTCAACGAGGACTCGCGGCGGATGGTGTCCGTGTAGAGGGCGTTGCCGCCGTCGATGATGATGTCGCCCTCGTCCATGACGCCGGCGAGTTCCTCGATGACCGCGTCCGTGGGATCGCCGGCCTTGACCATGATGACGACCTTGCGTGGCTTCTCGAGGCTGGCCACGAAGTCCTCGATGCTCTCGGACGCGACGAAGGTGCCGTCACTGCCGTGCGCGTCGAGCAGAGTCTGTGTCTTGGAGTAACTCCGGTTGTGCACCGCGACCACGTGTCCGTGGCGGGCGAAGTTCCGCGCCAGGTTGGACCCCATGACAGCGAGGCCGGTGACACCGATCTGGGCGAGAGGTGAAGAATCCGAGGAAGTCATTCCCCCAGCTTTCCCTGCCCGGCCCCGACGCGAAAGTCGGGGCCGGACAAGGACGGGAGAGCTGTCAGTCGCGCGCGGTGCCCGCAGCACGGCTGCGGAACCCGCCGGTGCGCGAAGCCGTTGCGCCCGTGCGGTTCTCGTCGCGGCCCTTGTAGCCACCGGTGGACTCGCCGCCGCGGTAGCCGCCGGTGCGGTTCTCGTCGCGGCCCTTGTAGCCACCGCTCGACTCACCGCCGCGGTACCCACCGGTGCGGTTCTCGTCGCGACCCCGGTATCCGCCGGAGTCGCCGCCACGGTAGCCACCGGTGCGCGGGGATCCCGAGGCGCCGAAGCGAGAGGGGCCACTGGGACGCTCGCGACGCGGTGCCTCACGCACCGGCTCGCCGGACGGAGCCTTGGCTCCGGTGATGGAACCGAGCTCCACCGAACCGGGGGAGACGTCCACCGAGGTGACCTTGACACCGGCCTGGCCGGTCAGCCGGCTGATGATGCGGCGCTGGTTGGGCAGCGCGATGGCGACGACGGTGCCTGCCGCACCGGCACGTGCCGTACGGCCGGCGCGGTGCATGTAGTCCTTGTGATCCGCGGGCGGATCGACGTGCACGACCAGGTCGATGCCGTCGACGTGGATGCCGCGTGCGGCGACGTCGGTGGCGACGAGCACGGGGGTGCGGCCGCTCTTGAAGCGGTCGAGGACGCGGGTGCGCTGGTTCTGAGCCTTGCCGCCGTGCAGCGACTCGGCGTGGATGCCGACGGCGCGAAGGCGATCGGTGATGCCGTCGCAGCCGAGCTTGGTGCGGGCGAACATGATGGTCCGGCCACCCTCGCGAGCGGCGATCTCGGACAGGACGATGTCCTTCTGTCCGCGGCCGACATTGAGGATGTAGTGATCCATCGACTCGACGGCGGCCTTGCTGTCACCGGTCGAGTGCTGGACGTGGTCGGCCAGGAACTGGCGGACCAACGACTGGACCTCGCGGTCGAGCGTGGCGGAGAACAGCATGCGCTGGCCACCGTTCGCGGTCTGTCCGAGGATGTCGCGCACCTCGGGCAGGAAGCCCATGTCGGCCATCTGGTCGGCCTCGTCGAGTGCGGTGATCTCCACTGCCTCGAGGACGCAGGTGCCCTGACGCAGGTGATCGCCGAGGCGTCCGGGGGTGGCGACGAGAACGTCGACACCGCGGCGGAGCTGATCGGCCTGACGACCGAACGGGGTGCCGCCGACGGCCGGACGCACGCTCAGTCCGAGGACGGTGGCGTAGGACTGCAGCGAGTCGACGACCTGGAAGGCGAGCTCGCGGGTGGGGACCAGCACCAGTGCGCGGGGACGCTTCGCGGCGGGCTTGGTACCGGTCGACGCCAGGCGGGCGAGCATCGGCAGACCGAACGCGAGCGTCTTGCCCGATCCGGTCTGTGCGCGGCCGAGAACGTTACGGCCGGCGAGGGCGTCGGTGATGGCCATCTTCTGGATGGGCGAGGGAACGGTGATGCCGTTCTTGGCGAGCGCCGCGACGATGGCCGCGGGAAGTCCGAGGTCGGAGAACGTGGTCTCGGACGCCTCGGGAGTGCTGGTGGCAGAAACAGAAACGGGGGTGGCGCTGGTCAACGCGGTGGTACCTCTCGGGGTTGCAGGCGCGTCGGTGCACAGCAACGATGAATCACCGCGCAGCGTGACGAGCCAGGGCACACATCACCTGGTCATCGATGCGCAAGCGGAGCTCGGGCGCAATGTGAGGTGTCTTGTCACCGGTACGACTCCGTGGCGTCCACGAGGGGACGGATCGGAGCGACGGCGAAATTTGTGCCATATCGACTAACGGATGGTTCTGATGAACCACGGGTAACACTACGCGACGAGTGGTGTCGATGCCGACTCGTGTGAGCCAGTAGTCACGAACCGTGTCGTGCGAGGCGCGTCAGCTCGGTCAACCACGGCACGGCGACGTAGATGGTCGGCACCACGAGGATGGCCGCCGACGCGAGATAGGCGAGAGTGGCGACACCCGGGGTGGAACCGGGAGTGGCCAACCGGCGCACCCGCACCAGCGTGCTCGGCCCACCCGCGGCCAGCGCTCCCCGCGGCGCCGACGATCCGGAGCAGGCCACGAGAGCGCGGGCGAGGGGACGAGGGCCCGTGACGCGCACCGCGGAATCGTCCGCGAGCAGCTCGACCAGCAGCTGCACCGACCCCAGCGCGGACCGGCTGCGCACGACGTGCGGGAACGCCTGGTTGACGGCCATGAACGCCTCGAGAACGAGATCGTGCCGCGCGCGCAGGTGGGAGCGTTCGTGGGTCAGGATGGCGGCCAGCTCGTCGTCGTCCAGGTTGGACAACGTGCCCTCGCTGACCACGACGCGTTGCCGCAGTCCGGGCAGGCAGTAGGCGATGGGGTCGAGGCTCTCGAGGACCCGCACGTCGGTTCCGTGGGCACTGGTCTCGCCCGCACTGCGATCGAGGATGTCGACCAGCGTGCGGTGTCGCGCACGCCGCCGTCGGGTCTTGATCGCCACCAGGGACGTGGCCCAGACGAGCCGCGCACCGATGACGAGGGTGATCGCGAGCACCGTCACGTAGAGGATCCACAGCGGGAGGCCGAGGGCGTCGATCTCGGCCGTCGGCGCCGTGGTGGGCCGGCCGTCCGGTCCGGGGACGAGCAGCTGGCTCGCGATCGCGAGACCGGAACTGAAGGCCGAGAGCACCGCGGCGAGTGCGATCGCCTGCCACAGCACCAGGGCGGCGCGCGGTGTCCGGTGCGGCCATGTCGCACGGGACAGCATCGCGGGAACCGGTCCCGTCAGGATCAACGCGAGTACCGCGAAGACCAGTGCTGTCGGTGCGTTCATGTCCTCACCGTCGTGTGGGAGGGAGCGTCGAGGGTCGAGAGGTCAGGCGTTGGAGGAACCGTCGTCCTGCGTCTCCAGTGCCGCGAGGGCCTCCCGGAGTGCGGCGGCCTCGTCGGCGCCGACCCGACCCACGAAGTGGACCAGGGCAGCAGCGCGTCCGCCGGAGCGGTCGGCCTGCTGGAGGGCGTCGACCATGAGGCTGGCGACAAGCTCTTCGCGCCCATGTACCGGAGCGTACCGATGCGCGCGGTCGTCCCGCTGCTGGGTGACGAGCTTCTTCTTCGCCAGACGCTGCAGGACCGTCATGACCGTCGTGTATGCGAGCTCACGCTTCGACGCCAGTGCCTCGTGGACCTGACGGACGGTCTGCGGCTCCGAACTCGACCACAAATGTTCCATCACTGCTCGTTCGAGATCGCCCAGGCCTGCCATTCGTCAGATGATACGGCCACTCCGACGCAAATGCGTACTACACGGTGTAGCAGCGGGTCGTCGCACGTCGGCGCGCGTCCACCGGCGCGGAAACACGCGTCGAGAACTACTGCGCGGCTACTGTTGCGCCGTGGCATTCGTCGACACGTCGTTGGTCAGTGGACCGGTCCCGATCGTCGTCACGGTCGTCGGAGTGCTCGGGCTCGTCTGGCTCGTGCTCGCGCGGCGTCGGCGGCACCTCACCCGCGCCGTCCCGGTGGCCGTCGCGGTGGCGGCCGTCCTCACGGTGGCGGCGTGGTTCGGCATCGAGAAGATCTGGCGGGTCTTCCCCGATCCCGTCGAGACGTCGGTCTACGTCTGGGTCGGTCTCGGAGTCCTGGGTCTGTTCCTCCTCGTGCCGCGGATGCTGGCCGCGACACGGTGGTGGACCCGCGTGGTGACCGTGATCGCGACGGTGGCCGTGGTCGCGACGTCCGCGCTGCAGGTCAACCTGGTCTTCGATGCTTACCCCACCGTCAGTACCGCCCTGGGGATCTCGTCCGTGCAGGAGGTGGACGTCGACGACGTCACCGGCCGCACCGCCGACCCGATCACCGGTACACCTCTCGCGAGCGTGTGGACCGCCCCCGCCGACATGCCGACCGGTGGTCGCATCCTGGACACGCCGATCCCGGGCACGGAGTCGGGTTTCTCCGCTCGGAACGCGAAGGTCTACCTGCCGCCCGCGTACTTCACCGCACGCCGGCCGCTGCTGCCCGTCCTCGTGCTGCTCGCCGGCCAACCCGGAGCGCCCGACGACTGGCTCACCGGCGGCCGGTTGGTCCAGACGATGGACGCCTACGCCCGCCGATCACGCAGGTCTCGCACCCGTCGTGGTGGTGGCGGACGCGACCGGGTCCACCATCGCCAATCCGCTCTGCGTCGACTCTCCGCTCGGCAACGTGGCGTCCTATCTGGCGAAGGACGTGCCGGCGTGGGTGAACGCGACCCTGCAGGTGGACACCGATCCGGCGCACTGGGCGATCGGCGGGCTCTCCTACGGCGGTACCTGCGCCATGCAGATGACCACCAACTACCCGCAGCTGTACCCGACCTTCCTCGTTCTCTCGGGGCAGCTCGAACCGACGTTGGGGGACAAGCAGCGCACGCTGGACGCGGCGTTCGGCGGAAGCGAGGCCGCGTTCGAGGCCGTGAACCCGATGAACCTCATGGCCACACGCCAGTACCCCATCAGCGCCGGCGCCTTCGTCGTCGGCGCCAGTGATCCCGATTACCAGAACTCGGCGAAGCAGCTGCTCGCCGCCGCACAGAAAGCCGGAATGGACGTGCGTTATGCCGAGGTCCCGGGTGGACACAGTTACGAGACGTGGTCTGCGGGCCTGAAGCTGGAGCTGGACTGGCTCTGCACCCGGCTGGGGTTGACGTCGTGACCGATCCGTCCGCCGCAGGATCTCCCGCGCAGGGTCCGGTCGCCCGTGCGCGGACCGACATCGCCGCGTGGTGGGGACGAACCGGTCGCCAGGGCGCACGGTTGTGGTCCACGATCGCCTACGGCGCCAAGGGGGCTCCGGTCAGCCTGGCACTGCTGGCCGTCATGTGGGTGGGGCTGATCGTGCTCTCCCTCACCACGCGCAGCTATCGCAGCTTCCTCGACCACCACACCGCGCTGGGCATCGTTCCGATCGAGAACCTGCGGCTCTGGACCCCCGTCACGTCGGGGCTCTTCGCCGTGGGGGTGGCCGCCTTCGTCGTCGCCACCGCGTTGTTCCTGGTCGTGGCAGCGCCGATCGAGCACCGGATGGGTACCCGGCGCTTCGCGGTCGCCGTCCTGGTGACCCAGGTGGGCGGCTCGCTGCTGGGTCTCGCGCTGGCCGCTCTCGGGCAGTTGCTCGACGAGGGGTGGGGCTTCCAGCTTCATCTCGGCGTCACCTCGGGCCCCACGGCCTGGATCCTCGGCACGCTGATGGTGGCCAGCGCGAACATGGGAACGCTCTGGCGTCGGCGGGTGCGGGTGGGCCTCGTGGCGCTGACCGTCGTGATGGCCCTGTTCGGTGGCCATCTCGCCGACATCACCGCGCTCGGCTCGGTCGTGGTCGGCGCAGTGGCGGGTCCGTTGATCGTCGGACGATCCTCTCGCGCCACCCATCTCGCCGGTACCCGCCGCGAGGGTCGGGTGCTGGTGGCCCTCATCGTCGCGGCGTCCGCGATCGGCCCGATGATCGCTGCCTTCTCGCCCAATGCGGTGGGCCCGTTCGCCGTCCTGCGCGAACTGTTCCGCAGCCAGGAGTGGACGCTCGACGAGGTGAACCTGGTCTGTGGTGCAGATCCGGGGTCCACCGACTGCCGACGCGGGCTGCTCGATCTCCGACTCGGCGGAGTGGGACCGGTGCTGGCCAGCGTCATGCCCTCGGTCTATCTGCTGGTCCTCAGCGACGGACTGCGCCGCGGGCGTCGGTTCGCCTGGATCGGTGCGATGGTCTCGCAGGTCGTGCTCCTGGCCCTGGCGCTCGCCAACTACCTGATCCGCTTCGCCGATCTGGACAACGGCGACACGCTGTTCTACGGCGTCGCAGATCCGACGCTCTACCGCACCGCCGTCCCGTTCGTCGTCCCCCTGGCGGTCATGGCACTGCTGGTGTTCACGCGCACGAACTTCGACGTGTCCGCGCCTGCCGGTACGTACACGCGCCTGTGGGCCACCGTGGTCGGGGCCGGCGCGGTTCTCGCCGTTCTCTACGTCGCCGTCGGCGCACTGATCCGGTCCGGCTTCGACGGCAGCCCGGGAGTGCTGACGCTGCTCGGCGACTTCCCGCAGCGGCTCGTGCCCCCGGTTCTGCTGCAGTGGTTCGACCCGCCCTTCCTGCCGACGAGCTGGCTCGCCACCGTGCTCTACGAATGGACCGGCATCGTGTTCTGGGCGGTGCTGGTCGTCGCGACCGCGGGGTCGTTCGTGAGACCGGCGTACGGCGTGGAGACCGACGCCACCGAGCGCGCCCGGGCGGTGCTGACGAGCAGCAGCGGCAGCGCCCTGTCCTGGATGACGACGTGGCGCGGCAACCGGTACTGGTTCTCGCCCGACGGTCACAGTTATGTGGCGTTCCGGGTGATCTCGGGCATCGCCCTCACCACCGGCGATCCGGTGGGTCCGCCCGCGGACCGGGAGGCGGCCATCGTCGGCTTCTCCGAGTACGCCGCCGCGAACGGATGGTCGCCCTGCTTCTACTCGGTGACGCCGGACGTCGCGGCGATCACCGGCGCTCTGGGTTGGGAGAGCATCCAGGTGGGGGAGGAGACCGTGCTCCCGCTCGCGGATCTCGCCTTCACGGGCAAGAAGTTCCAGGACGTCCGCACCGCGGTGAACCGGGCGAAGAAGGCCGGTGTCGAGGCCGAGTGGATCTCGTTCCCGACGGCGCCGCTGGCGATCACGGACCAGATCACCGCGATCTCCGAGGAATGGGTCGCCGACAAGGGCATGCCCGAGATGGGCTTCACGCTCGGCGGCCTGGACGAGGTCGACGATCCGCAGGTCCGGTGCCTCATCGCCGTGGACGAGCAGCGCACCGTGCACGGCATCACCTCGTGGATGCCGGTGTACCGCGACGGCGTCGTCGTGGGCTGGACCCTGGACTTCATGCGCCGTCGGTCCGAGGGCTTCCGGCCCGCGATGGAATTCCTCATCGCGTCCGCCGCACTGTCTCTGCAGGAGGAGGGCGCGCAGTTCCTCAGTCTGTCGGGAGCGCCGCTGGCCAAGGTGGGCGATCCGACCGAGGACACGGCGCAGACGTCGACACTCTCGGGGATGCTCGAGCGTCTGCTCGACGTCGTGGGCCGCACGCTCGAACCGGTCTACGGCTTCCGGTCGTTGCTGGCGTTCAAGTCGAAGTTCCAGCCGGTGTACGAGCCGATGTACATGACGTTCCCCGATCCGGCTGCGCTACCGAGCATCGGCAACGCCATCGGACGGGCCTACCTGCCGGACGTGTCCTTCGGTCAGAGTGTCCGGCTCGTGAAGACGATGATCGACCGCTGACCGTCAGGCCGGTCGGATGCCGGCGCCCGCCCGGACGTGGCGGGTGCCGATGGGCACGATCAGCGGACGATCGGAGACCGGGTCGTCGATGACGGCCGCGGACAGGCCGAAGACGTCGAAGAGCATCTTCTCGGAGATGACCTCGGACGGCGTACCGCTGGCGACGATCGCTCCCTCGTGCATGACCACGAGACGGTCGCTGTAGCGGACGGCCAGGTTGAGGTCGTGCAGCACCATCACCACGGTCCGGCCCATCTCGTCGTGCATCCGGTCCACCAGGTCGAGGACCTCGATGGAGTGCGCGAGATCGAGGTAGGTGGTCGGCTCGTCGAGGAGCAGGACGTCGGTGCCCTGCGCCAGTGCCATGGAGATCCAGGCACGCTGGCGCTGTCCTCCCGAGAGCTGGTCGACGGGACGTTCGGCGAGATCCTCGATACCGGTGAGCTTCAGCGCACGCGCCACCTCGGACTCGTCGTCGCGGGACCACTGCCGGATCCAGGACTGGTGGGGATGGCGGCCTCGTGCCACCAGGTCCGCCACCGTCAGCCCCTCCGGGGCGATCGGCGACTGCGGGAGCACCCCGAGAGTGCGCGCGACGTCGCGGGTCTTCATGTGGCCGATCGCCTTGCCGTCCAGCGTCACCTGGCCCTGGCGCGGGGACAGCAGGCGGCCGAGGGCGCGCAGCAGAGTCGACTTGCCGCAGCCGTTGGGTCCGATGACCGTCGTGACGACGCCGGTGTGGATCTCGAGGTCGAGCCCCTCGATGATGATGCGGTCGCCGTAGCCGACCGAGATGTTCTCCGCGGCGAGACGGTGCGGAGGTGTGGCTCCGGTGATCTCCGGATGCGCGTGCACGCTCATACTGTCGCCTTTCGGTTGACTCGGACCAGCAGATAGAGGAGGAAGGGTCCGCCGAGGACGGACGTGACGATGCCGACGGGGAGCTCGACCGGCAGAATCGTGCGCGCCACCAGGTCGGACCCCACCACGGTGACGGCGCCGGTGAGGGCCGAGGCGATCAGCGGAGGCTCGGCGCACCGGGTCAGCCGCAGGGCGATCTGCGGCGCGGCGAGGGCCACGAATCCGATCGGGCCGGCGACGCTCGTGGCGATGGCGGCCATCGCGACCGAGATGACGAGCAGGACGGCCTGGGACCGCTGCACGTCCACGCCCAGCGAGCGGGCGGTGTCCGGCCCGAGCCGCATGGCGGACAGTCGGAACGACATGATCACCGAGCCCGCTCCGAGAACGACCACGGCGGCGGTGACGGGCCACACCTGCGACCACGTGGCGCCGGACAGCGTCCCGGTGAGCCACAGCTGGGCGCGGGTGACGTCGGTGATGTCGGCATTGACCAACATCCAGCCGATCAGCGCGACCATCATGGCGTTGATCGCGATGCCCACGAGCACCAGCCGCATGCCCTGAACTCCGCCCCGCCACGACAACAGGTACACCAGCGCTGCGGTGAGCAGCCCGCCGACGAGAGCGGCGAGGGTCACGCCGAGCGTGGCGAACAGGCCCACGGCCGTACTGGTGCCGCTCAGGACGATCAGCGAGATGGCGGCGACGCTCGCGCCGGACGTGATGCCGAGAATGTCCGGGCTCGCGAGTGAGTTGCGGGTGATCGACTGCATCAACGCGCCGGAGACGGCGAGCGCAGCTCCTACGAGCGCGCCCGTGAGGGCACGCGGCAGGCGGAGGTCCATGACGACGAAACGCTCGATCCGCGAGCCGCCGCCCACCAACACGTTCACGACGTCCGGGATCGAGAGCGGGTAGTCGCCGCGCCCGACGTTCAGACAGAACACGAGGAACAGCACGATCGCGAGGGCGAGGGTGACGAGCACCCTGGCGGGGCGACGCACCGTCGACAGCGGTCCCATGCGGAAGGCCGGGCGACCCGCCACCGACGGCGCGGTCGCCGCGGAACGGACGGTCGGGTGGGCGGTCACAGCGACACCAACGTCCGACGGCGTACCAGGGCGATGAAGAACGGCGCGCCGATCAGCGCGAGCACGATGCCGACCTGCAGTTCACCGGGCCGCACGACGACGCGACCGATGACGTCGGCGAGCACGAGCAGGACACCGCCCAGCGCGCCGGCGAACGGGAGCAGCCAGCGATAGTCCGGGCCGGTGATGGCACGCGCGATGTGGGGCACCACCAGTCCGACGAAGGCCACGGGCCCACACGCAGCGGTCGCCGCGCCGGTCAGAAGTGTGATGGCCACGATGCCGACGACGCGCGTGAGGGTGATGTTGGTGCCCAGTGAGCGGGCGACGTCGTCGCCGAGGCTGATCGTGTTGAGGGCGGGCGTGCCCGCGACGGCGATGATCAGCCCGATGACGATGAACGGGAGCACGGTCCAGAAGATGTCCGGCCCGCGTCCCGAGACGGAGCCGACGACCCAGAACCGGTAGCTGTCGAGGGTGGTCTGATCGAGCAGCACCACCGCGTTGGTCATGGCCTGCAGGAAGAACGCGATCGCGGCTCCCGCGAGGGCCAACGACAGCGGGTTGGCCCTCGCCCCGCCCAGAGACGCGGTACCGAACACGACGATGCTGGCCGCGGCAGCGCCGGCGAAGGCGAACCAGAGGTAGCCACCGGGGGACGTGATGCCGAAGAGGTAGATCGCCATGACGACGAAGAAGGCGGCACCGGCGTTGAGGCCGAGCAACCCGGCATCGGCGAGCGGATTGCGGGTGTGGCCCTGGATCAGGGCGCCGGCGACGCCGAGTGCGATGCCCACGACGAGTCCGAGGATCGTGCGGGGGAGGCGTAGCGACCGGACGATCACGTCGGTGTCGGTCCCGGTGGCGGAGAACAGCGCATGGAAGATCTCGGCGAAGGTGAGCGGCCGCGCACCGACGGCCACGCTCATGAGCGCGACGAGCACGATGGCGGCGACGAGGATGATCAGTCCGGAGGTTCGGCGTCGACGGGTCGCTGCCGAGGAGGTGTCCGGAGCGACCGGTTCGAAGTCCTCCGCGACCGCGACGGTGAGCCGGACCGTCTCGACACCGGGCTTCCGACGCAGCGTCAGAGCAGGTCGGACGCCCACCGCGTCACCGGTCTCGGCGTCCCGCAGCACGAGGGCGAACAGGGACTTTCCGACGCTCTGTCCGGCGCGACCGTCCCGGAACCCCCGGTTCCACACCAGCACACCCGCGGCCGCGAGCACCGCGATGACGCCGAAGACCGCGCGGTCGACCTGGCCGCCGCCGTTGTCGTCGGCGAGCGATCGGACGACGACGAGGCCGAGCACGAGGGGGAGCAGGACGACACCGACGTCGACCGCCGAGGCTGCCGCGACGGTCACCCGGCCGGGCGCCCGCCGATCCGCGTCGGCGATCGAGTAGTCGCGATCGGGACGAACCGTGGTGCCGGGCTCGGGGAGGTCGTTCGGGCCGGGGTGAGATGCGAGAGGTCCGGACGCGGTGTCGGTCACGCGGTCCTCCTCGATCGGTGTGGTGGTGTCTCTCATGGAAGGTTACGCAAGCCTAAGCAGTCGTGTGGCGGCGCGGTCTCGCGGTGATGCGAACCACACCCGGTTGTCTTCGATGTATTGGTTAGGCTTACCTTATGACTCGACCGGTCGCCTCGACCGGTCGGTGCGTGTCACCGTCCGGGCACTTGCAGACGAGGAGTTCCATCCGATGACAGTCACGATCGACACCGTCGTCTCACCGCACGATCGTCGAGCCGCGGTGTCCACCGCCTTCCGGCACACCATGACCGCTCTGCGACACCTCGATCCGGAGGCCCCCCGCGTGTACGCCGTCGCGGACATGGCCGAGCAGAGCAAGCGTCGCTGGTGGTCGTTCGCCACCGGGCTCGAGTCGGGCCGCTTCGAGGCCCTGCTGCGCCGGTCGTCGCTCGACCATCCGGACCCGCGTCGTGCGGTGGACCAGGTGGCGGCCGCACTCGTGCACGCGGTCGTGGGACGGTCGGCCGCGGCGTTCGTCGGATGTGGACGGGTGTGGGACCCCGGCCCCGAGAATCTCTGGATCCATCTCGACAGCGACGTGGGCATCGACTGGGCGGGCGTGCGGGACACGGCGCTGCGCTCGGTGTCCGGCTCGGGCGCGACCGCGGGAACGGTGGTCATGCCGTGCGACGAGGCGCTCGCGGCCTGGACCGCGCATCGCGCTGCTCGCTCGCTCGAGGTCGCCGCGGCAGGGCTGTCCGCGCTCGGTCCTCTGGACGCCACGCAGATGAGCCGCATCGTGGGCGAGTCGGTCCTCGGCGCCTCGGCACGAGTTCCGTTGCTGGGTGGCGTGTCTCGTGACGGCGGCTGGCGCAGGGGGCAGATGCTCCTCGATGCGTTCGTCGACGCGGGGTGGCGCGTTCGGTTACGGCGACCTGCGTGACTTAGGCAAGCCTATCCTGTATAGTCCGAGCCACACGAACTTCGGATCGTGCCGACGTCCTGAGGGCTGCAGCGACGTCGGCGTCCGTGCCCCGGCGGGCCTCGCGACACACTGCGAGGCCCGCCGCTTCGTGTCCGTCCACGTGATTCACTGAACGCCATGAACGATGTGTCACCGTCGGTGTCGGACGAACTTCGAGAGCAGCTGGACAGCGGTTTCGGGAAGGTGCTGGGTCTGCAGTTCCGCGAACTGGGACCCGATCGGGTCACCGCGGAGTGGACCGTGCGCCCGGAACTCCTGCAGCCGTTCGGGATCGTGCACGGCGGCGTGCACTGCGCCGTCGTCGAGTCGCTGGCGAGCACGGCGGGCGCCCTGTGGTTGGGGGATCGCGGCCACGTCGTCGGAGTCAACAACACCACCGATTTCATCCGCGCCGCCCGCGAGGGCGTGCTCTCCGCCGAGGCACTGCCCGTGCACCGCGGGCGGACCCAGCAGATCTGGACCGTCACCATCACCGATGCCGCGGACCGTCTCATCGCCCGCGGCCAGGTCCGACTGCAGAACATCGAGGACACGGGGCGGATCGGCGCGTCCTGACGCGCGTCCGGCGAGCGCGACGGCCGAGGTCGTGCCAGCATTGCCTGTCGCCGTCGTTCGCCGCGAAGGGAAGTGTCCCCCATGAGATTGTCTCCGCACGAGCAGGAGAGGTTGCTGCTCAGCTACGCCGCGGAACTGGCGCGTCGCCGGCAGCAGCGCGGACTCCGGTTGAACCATCCGGAGGCGATCGCGCTGATCACCGACCACCTGCTCGAGGGCGCACGCGACGGGCGGTCCGTGGCGGAACTGATGTCGTCGGGCCGTGAGGTGCTGACCCGCGCCGACGTGATGGACGGCATCCCGGAGATGCTGCACGAGGTGCAAGTGGAGGCCACGTTCCCGGACGGCACCAAGCTCATCACCGTTCATGACCCGATCTCGTGAAGGAGTGCGCGTGATTCCCGGAGAGATCATCACCGAGGACGGGTCGATCGAGCTCAACGCCGGTCGTGCGTCGCTCACTCTCGACGTCGTGAACGACGGCGATCGGCCGGTGCAGGTGGGAAGTCACGTCCATCTCCCGCAGGCCAACGCCGCGCTGACGTTCGATCGCGTCGCCGCGCAGGGGAAGCGCCTCGACATCCCGGCGGGCACCGCGGTGCGGTTCGAACCGGGTATCGCTCAGGAGGTCGTGCTCGTCGACATCGGCGGTCTCCGCGAGGTTCACGGCATCTCGCTCACCCCGCCCGGCGCACTGGACGACACGACACCCCGGGACGGTCACTGATGGCGTACCTCGATCGTTCGCGCTACGCGGAGCTGTACGGACCCACCACGGGTGACCGGATCCGCCTGGCAGACACCGATCTGCTGATCGAGATCACCGAGGACCGCAGCGGTGGGCCGGGTCTCGCCGGCGACGAGGCCGTGTTCGGCGGCGGCAAGGTGATTCGCGAGTCGATGGGACAGTCGCGGGCCACGCGGGCCGACGGTGCGCCCGACACCGTCATCACCGGTGTCGTGGTGCTCGACCACTGGGGCGTGATCAAGGCCGACGTCGGACTGCGTGACGGACGGATCGTGGCGCTGGGCAAGGCCGGGAACCCGGACACCATGCCGGGAGTGCATCCCGGTCTCGTCATCGGGCCGTCCACCGAGATCATCGCCGGCAACGGCAAGATCCTGACCGCTGGCGCCATCGACTGCCACGTGCACCTCATCGCCCCCCAGCTCATGGAGGAGGCGCTCGGCGGTGGCATCACCACCATCATCGCCGGTGGCACCGGCCCCGCCGAGGGCACGAAGGCCACGACCGTGACCCCGGGTGCCTGGCATCTGGCGCGGATGCTCGAGGCCATGGACGGGTGGCCGCTGAACGTGGCGCTGCTGGGCAAGGGCAACACCGTCTCACCCGACGCGATGTGGGAGCAGTTACGTTCCGGCGCATCGGGATTCAAGCTGCACGAGGACTGGGGCTCGACGCCGGCCGCCATCGACGCGTGCCTGCGGGTCTGCGACGAGGCCGGTGTGCAGGCGGCGCTCCACTCGGACACGCTGAACGAGGCGGGCTTCGTCGAGGACACCCTCGGCGCGATCGCGGGTCGCGGCATCCACTCGTACCACACGGAGGGTGCGGGCGGCGGGCACGCGCCGGACATCATCACGGTCGCCTCGCAGCCCCACGTTCTCCCGAGTTCGACCAACCCGACTCGGCCGCACACGGTCAACACACTCGACGAGCATCTCGACATGCTGATGGTCTGTCACCACCTCAGCCCGTCCATTCCCGAGGACCTCGCCTTCGCCGAGAGCCGCATCCGCCCCTCGACCATCGCGGCCGAGGATCTGTTGCACGACATGGGTGCCATCTCGATGATCGGCAGCGACTCGCAGGCCATGGGACGCATCGGTGAGGTGGTCATGCGGACGTGGCAGACGGCCCACGTGATGAAGAAGCGTCGTGGCTTCCTCGCCGGTGACTACCGTGCGGACAACAACCGCGCGATGCGGTACGTCGCGAAGTACACGATCTGCCCGGCCGTGGCGCACGGACTCGACGGCGAGGTCGGATCCGTCGAGCCCGGCAAGTTGGCCGACCTCGTGCTGTGGGAGCCGGCGTTCTTCGGTGTCCGGCCGCATCTGGTGATCAAGGGCGGCATGATCGCGTGGGCCACCATGGGCGACGCCAACGCCTCGATTCCGACACCGCAGCCGGAACTGCCGCGACCGATGTTCGGAGCGGCACCCAAGGCGGCGGCCGCCACGTCCGTGCACTTCGTCGCGCCCCAGGCGCTCGACGACGGGCTGGCCGATCGCCTCGACGTCGCGCGTCGACTCGTTCCGGTCGGGAACGTCCGCGGCATCGGGAAGGCACAGATGGTGAACAACGACGCGGTTCCCCGCATCGAGGTCGATCCGGACACCTTCACCGTCCGCATCGACGGCGACGTCTGGACCGAGCAGCCGGCGACGGAGCTGCCGATGGCGCAGCGGTACTTCCTGTTCTGATGACGAATCCGCATTCCGGTGTCGGCCTCGCCACGTTGCTCACCCTCGCCGACTCACGGCTCCCGATCGGTGGGCACGTGCACTCGGGGGGAGTCGAGGAGGCGATCGCCGAGGGACTCGTCCGGGACCTGCCGACGCTCGAGGCGTATCTGCTGCGGCGTATGCGCATCAGCGGCGCCGTGGCGGCGTCGATCGCTGCCGCTGTGGCCGCCGGTGTCCTGCCCGCGGACGCCGCCGATCGCGAGACCGACGCCCGCACGCCGTCTCCTGCGGCTCGCGCCGCGTCCCGCGCCCAGGGGAGGGGATTGCGTCGCCTCGCCGAGACGGTGTGGCCGGACCACGACTGGACGGCGGTCGGACGGCGCCCGCACCTGCCCGTCGTGGCGGGAGTCGTCGGTGCCGTCACCGGCGCGGGACCGTACGAGACGGCGTCCGTGCAGATCTACACGGCCATGACGGGCGCCGCCATCGCCGCCCAGCGACTTCTCGCGTTGGACCCGGGCGCCGTGGCGGGGTGCACCGTGGCGCTCGCGGCCGAGTGCGACCGGATCGCGGCCTCGGTCGCACGCGCGCTCCCGGCTCTGTCCGACGAATCGGATCCGCTGCTGGACCACCTCGGCGAACGTCACGTCCGGCGCGAACGCCCCCTCTTCGTCTCCTGATCACCCCACAGAAAGAGAGAACACCCATGCCTCCGCATCTCATCGACGGCGAGCCCCACTCCCACGCCCTGGACCGGCCCAAGCGCGTCCGCACACCCGGGGAAGCGCTGCGAGTGGGTATCGGCGGTCCCGTCGGATCCGGCAAGACCGCACTGGTGGCGGCGCTGTGCCGCCAGCTGCGCGAAGAACTGTCGCTGGCCGTGCTGACCAACGACATCTACACGACGGAGGATGCCGACTTCCTGCGCCGTCACGCAGTTCTGCCGGACGAGCGCATCACGGCCGTGCAGACCGGCGGCTGCCCGCACACGGCGATCCGAGACGACATCACGGCGAACCTGGACGCCATCGACGACCTGGTCGACGCCAATCCGCCACTCGATCTGATCCTCGTCGAGTCGGGCGGCGACAACCTCACCGCGACCTTCTCGTCCGGGCTGATCGACGTGCAGATCTTCGTCGTGGACGTCGCCGGCGGTGACAAGGTGCCGCGCAAGGGCGGTCCCGGCGTGACGTTCTCGGATCTGCTCGTGATCAACAAGACCGATCTCGCCCCCATGGTGGGTGCCGACCTCACGGTCATGGAGAACGACGCGGTGCGGGTGCGTGAGGGTCGTCCCACCGCTCTGATCTCGCTCACGGAGGATCCTGCCGCGACGGTGGTGCTCACCTGGGTGCGCGAGCAGCTCGCTGCCGTCGCCGCCTGACGTGACGACGCACGGCGCCCTGCGCTCGACGGTGCTCGTCGTGGCGTCGCGGAGCAGGTCACCGCGCATCGAGGCGGTGGGTGGGCTCGCCGTGCGCCGGACCGGTGTCGACCGCGTCCACCTCGTCGGCTCGGCCGCGACCCCGCTGGGTGGGGACACCATCGACGTCCGGATCGTGGTCGAGGCGGGGGCGCGGCTGCACGTGTGCAGTGTCGCCGCCTCGGTGGCGTTGCCCGGGCGCTCGACCGACGTGTCACACGCGTCGTGGACCGTGGACGTCGAGGACGGTGCCGAGGTGATCGTGGACCCGGAACCCACCATCGTCGCCGGGTCGGCGGACCACCGATCGTCGGTGTCGCTGCATCTCGGCGACCGGGTACGCGCCGCCGTGCGCGAACGGATCCAGATCGGCCGCACCGGGGAAGTGGACGGCCGGTGGTTGGGTCTCTTTCGAGTCGACGGCGTGGCCGGTCCGGTGCTCCGCCACCGACTCGACCTGGGTAGGGGCGCCGCAGGGCACGACGCGCTCTTCGCGCCGACCGCGTCGATCAGTACGTTGACCTGGCCGGAGTGTCTGGCGGACAGTCCCTCCGGCGACACCGTGGCCGGTCTGGAGACGACGATGCCGATGGCCGGAGGCGGAACACTGTCCACCTGGCTCGGCCATCGGCTCCCGGTGACCCGGTCGGTCGCTGCGCTCTCGGCGCGGGGAGATCAGCCTGCGCGCTTGGCTTCCGCGGTCTCCGCCGCTCCGTCGTTCGCGGAGGGCTCCTCGCCCTGACGCTCCGCCGGTGTGGGTGAGGCGCCGGAGGCGGCCCGCTTCTCCGTGCTGTCGAGCTGCTTGCTCTGTTCCGCTGCATCGGCCGTGGCACCGGACTCGCGGTCCGCCGCCTTCGAGGTCGCCTCGACCGTGCGGGTGGGGATCGCCACGCCGTCGACGCGGTTCTCCTGCTCGAGCGTGTGGAGTTGCTCGATCGCGAGGCGCGCGAACACCTGCTGTTCGGTGGACGCCATCTGCGCCCGACCCTTGCCCAGGAAGGTGACGAACCAGGAGATCACCGTCGTCAGACGGTTCCGGTATCCCACCTGGTAGAAGAGGTGGAGTCCGAGCCATGCGACCCAGGCGATGAACCCGCCGAACTCCAGCTTGCCGACCTTGCACACGGCGCTGAATCGCGACACGGTGGCCATCGACCCCTTGTCGAAGTACGAGAACGGCTTGCGCTCGGACGGGTTCTGTCCGTCGAGTGACGCCTTGATCTGCTTCACCGCGTACTTGGCGCCCTGGATCGCGCCCTGCGCCATACCCGGGACGTCCTTGACCGACATCATGTCGCCGACCACAAACACGTTGGGGTGTCCCTTGACGGTCAGATCCGGCTCCACCACGACACGGCCCGCGCGGTCGACCTCGGTGCCGTCGGACTGGTCGGCGAGCTGCTTGCCCAGCGGGCTGGCCTGCACGCCGGCGGACCAGACCTTGCACTGCGCCTCGATGCGGCGTTCGGTGCCGTCCTTGTCCTTGACGGTGAGACCGTCGTTGTCGACGCCGGTGACCATCGCGTTGAGCTGGATGTCGACACCGAGCTTGGTGAGGCGCTTCGCGGCCTTCTCGCCCAGCTTCTTTCCCATCGGGGGGAGCACGGCGGGCGCCGCGTCGAGCAGCACCACCTTCGCGTCCTTGGCGTCGATGTTGCGGAAGGCTCCGTCGAGCGTGCGCGTCGCGAGCTCGGAGATCTGGCCCGCGAGCTCGACGCCGGTGGGGCCCGCGCCGACCACGACGAACGTCATCAGGCGCTCGCGCTCGGCCGGATCGGTGGACAACTCGGCCTGCTCGAACGCGCCGAGGATGCGTCCGCGCAGTTCCAGGGCGTCGTCGATCGTCTTCATGCCGGGTGCGAACTCGGCGAAGTGGTCGTTGCCGAAGTAGGACTGCTGGGCGCCCGCAGCCACGATGAGGCTGTCGAACGGCGTCACGGTCTCGCGCTCGAGCAGCCGCGAGGTGACGGTCTTGTTCGTCAGGTCGATGGTCTCGACGTCACCCATCAGAACCTCGGCGTTCTTCTGCTTGCGCAGGATGACGCGGGTCGCGGGGGCGATCTCGCCGACCGAGAGGATGCCCGTGGCCACCTGGTAGAGCAGTGGCTGGAACAGGTGGTGGGTGGTCCGCGCGATGAGCGTGACGTCCACATCGGCTCGCTTGAGGGCCTGTGTGCCGAAAAGGCCACCAAAGCCGGAACCGATGACGACGACGCGGTGGCGCTTCTTCTCGTTCGTCTCGACGCTCATGTATCCGCTCCTAGATGTCTATGCGTTCTGAGCTCAACGGTAGTCTCCCCACCCCCGCGCGTCTCCGCGAGGCCGTCGTCAGGGGACGAGGACGTACTTGCCGCGCGGGTGGTGCGTCTGCAGTTCGCGGTGGGCGGTGGCCGCCTCCGCGAGGGGAAACGTCCCGGCCACCGTCACGGTGATCACCGATCCGGCCAACTCGAGCAGAGGCAGACGCGCCTCCTTGCGCCGTGCGGCGCTCTCGTGGTTCCCGCCGCCCGCGGACCGGAAACCCTCGTCGGCTGCCCGACCGAAGGCAGTGATGGTCACGATGCGCGTCCGGTCCTGCACCACCACCAGGGACACGTCGATCGCCTCGTCGGTGCCGGCCGTGTCCAGCGCGGCATCCACGCCGTCGGGCGCCGCGGTGCGTACCCGGTCGAGCAGACCGTCGCCGTACGCGACTGCGACGGCGCCGAGGGCGCGCACCGCGTCGAGGTTGCGGGGATTCGCGGTGCCGATCACCTGTGCTCCGCGGTGCAGGGCGAGCTGGACCGCCTGCGAGCCGACGGCGCCGGATGCTCCGTGGATCAGGACGCAGTCGCCCTCCTCTACGCTCGCGAGCTCCGCCATGTCGTAGGCGGTGGCCGCAGTGAGGGAGTACCCGGCCGCTTCCTCCCAGCCGAGCGCCTGCGGTTTCGGCAGCACCGCGTCGACATCGACGAGAAGGCGATCGGCGTATGCACCGTCTGCCAGAACAATGACCTCGTCGCCGACACGGACGGGACCCGCCGGTCCGACGGCGTCGCGCCCCACCGCGGACACCACGCCCGACGCCTCGCTGCCGAGGTGCAGCGGGAGTGTGCTCTCGTCCGTCCCGAATGCGCCGCTGTAGAGCTTGTGATCGAACGGATTGACGCCGGCGGCGCGAATGTCCACGACGACCTGTCCGGGACCCGGTTCGTCGACCACCTCGTCGCGGATCGCCAGGACGTCGGGTCCACCGAAGGCCGTGGCGACCACGGTGCGTGTCGTTCTCGAACCAGTCATACGAGGACCAACGGTGCCCGGTGCTCCGAATGTTCCCCGGGAGTGCACCGCGTCGGCGGAGTGCTGATCCGACCATCGAGGAGAACCATCGTGCAGTTGGCAGTCCACTATCCCTACTTCACCCTTCCGGGTGGCTCCGCGGCCACGGCGGGACTGCTCTCCGACTCCGCGCGCGCTGCGGAGGACGGCGGGTGCACGCTGTTCACGCTCATGGACCACTGGTTCCAGATGGAGAATCTGGCGACCGCGCAGGACCCCATGCTCGAGGGCTACACCTCGCTGGGCTTCCTCGCGGGCCGGACCGAGAGCATCCGCCTGGGCCTGCTCGTCACGGGCGTGACCTATCGGCATCCGGGGCTCCTGGCGAAGACGGTGACGACCCTGGACGTGCTCTCCGGCGGTCGAGCGATGCTCGGCATCGGCGCGGCCTGGTACGAGCGCGAGCACCGCGGCCTCGGTGTGCCGTTCCCGTCGACGGCCGAGCGGTTCGAGCGTCTGGAGGAAACGCTGCGCATCTGCAGACAGATGTGGAGCGACGACGACGGACCCTTCGAGGGCACGCACTACTCGCTGGCCGAGACGCTCTGCGAGCCGAGGCCGCTGCAGAGTCCGGGTCCGCCCATCATGGTCGGCGGGTCGGGGGAGAAGAAGACACTTGCGTTCGTCGCGCGGTACGCCTCGCTGTGCAACCTCTTCGCCCCCGACCAGGAGACCGTGGCACACAAGCTCGACGTGCTGCGCGGTCACTGCGAGCGCGAGAACCGCGACTACGCGGAGATCGAGAAGACCATCATCACCTCGCTCGACCCGGTGGCCGACGAGGCCGGATTCCTCCGGGAGATGGAAGGGTTCGCCGCGCTCGGAGTCGACACCGTGTGCGTGAGCCCGCAGGGACAGGACCCGGTGACCTGGACCCGGTCCGCCACCGCAGCCGTGGTCGACACACTCGCCGGATTGGAGAACTGACATGGACCTCCCGGGCAAGCACTTCCTGGTGACCGGCGCTTCCGGCGCTCTCGGATCGCGCATCACTCGCCGCCTGCTCGACGCCGGCGCCACCGTCACCGCGTCCGGCCGCTCGGAGCAGACGCTGGCCGGTGTCGACCTGGGCAGCGCGCACCTCGTGGCGTCGGACCTGACCCACCCCGCGGCCCCGGTCGACCTGATCGCGGCGGCCAAGAGCCACACCGGAACGCTCGACGGCGTCGTGATCGCCTCGGGCGTGGTGGCGTTCGGACCCGCGGCCGAGGTGGACGACGACACCGTCGACGATCTCCTGCTGGTGGATCTGCTGGCGCCACTGCGGCTGGTGCGATCGGCACTCACCGAGGTGGAGTCCGGGGGCGTCGTCGTCAGCATCAGTGGGGTGATCGCGGAGAAGCCCGTCGGCGGGATGGCTGCGTACTGCGCGGCGAAGGCCGGGATCAGCGCGTTCGTCGAGGCGGCTCGACCGGAAGCGCGTCGGCGCAAGCTGCGGGTCGTGGACGTACGTCCGCCGCACACCGAGACCGGTCTGGCCGGGCGCGCGATCGCGGGCACGGCGCCCACCATGCCGGACGGTCTCGATCCGGACGCTGTCGCCGACCGGATCGTCAAGGCCATCGTGGACGACGAGAAGGATCTGGCGTCGACCGACTTCAGTTGAGTCGGGTCAGAGAGCGCCGCGGCGGACGGTGGTGGGCGTCGCGTTCCACCACCGTCGGCACGCACGAGTGAAGGCGGACTGCTCGGACAGTCCCACAGCGGCCGCGATCTGACTCATCGGCAGCGACGTCGTCGTGAGGTACCGATGGGCCTCCGTGCGGCGCACCTCGTCGACGATCGCCGCGAACGACGTTCCCTCCCCGGCCAATCGGCGTTGCAACGTCCGCGGGTGCAGGTTCAGCAGATGTGCGGCACCGTCGATGTGCGGTGGGGTGGTGCCGAGGGACTGCTGCAGGATGGTGCGCACTCGCGGTGCCACCTCGGTGGTGGGTCCGGCGCCCTGCCGAGCGAGGAAGGCCAGGGCCAGCCGTTTGAGGTTCGAGTCTCCGCCGTGGAGCGGTCGGTTCTGGAGTGTGGCCGGGACCCGGAGGACGGCGGCGGGACGGCCGACGCTGACCGCGACGCCGAAGAAGTTCTCGTAGACCGACACCGGAGCCGCCGGCACGTAGGGGAGCTCGACCGAGCGGAGTCCGTACGACCCGCCGACCAGTGCGATGGTGGCGCGGTGGAGGAACCCCAGCCCCATGTCGGTGCCCTGGACGGGCGGGACGACCCCGGGCTTCGTTCCGTACCGCAGCGCGACGATCCCCGGCGTCCCGTACGGGTCGGGTTCGGCACGCAGGCTGAGCGACTGGGCATGGATGAACAGGTAGTGCTCGGTGCACTCGAGTGCCTCGCCCACGGTCGAGGAGTTCTGGATCGCGAGTGCGAGCGGCCCGAGCATGCCGAGATCCTGGCGCCGTGCGATCCGCAACCCCAGATCGGGGCACGCCAGCTCCGCCGCGGCGATCTCGAGAACCGCGGCCATGGCGACGTCCTCGACGAGGAGGTCGTCGGCGTCGAGCGCGTCCACGGGCAGCCCCGCCGCGACCGCGTACGCCTCGGCGTCCCCGCCCAGTTCGGCCACGGTCGCGCGGAAGCCGCGGAGACCGGCGGAGCGGATGGCGGGCACAGCGCTCACCCTGGGTCAGCTGTCGTCTGAAGTCAACTAGTTGTCGTGTGGTGTCAAGCCATCGGGTGGTGGCACGAGGACACTGGAGTCATGACGTCCACCACCGATCGACTCGACTCGTCCCCGACCGACACCACCCTCGAGCATCTCGACGTGATCGTCGTCGGCGCCGGGCTCTCCGGCGTCGGTGCGGGCTACCGCCTGTCGACGGAGCATCCCGGCAAGTCGTGGGCCATCCTCGAGGCGCGGTCCTCGATGGGCGGCACCTGGGATCTGTTCCGCTACCCCGGTGTGCGCTCGGACTCCGACATGTACACGCTCGGCTACCAGTTCAAGCCGTGGCGCGAAGCGAAGTCCATCGCCGACGGGCACTCGATTCTGAAGTACATCGAGGAGACCGCTGCGGAGTTCGGGATCGACGAGCACGTCCGGTACGGGACCCGCGTCGTCGGCGCGGATTTCTCCACCGCGGAGGCTCGCTGGACCCTGACTCTCGACGTGACCGACGAGTCGGGAACCTCGCAGCAGCAGATGACGTGTGGCTTCCTGTACTGCTGCTCGGGCTACTACGACTACGCCAAGGGCTACAACCCCGACATCCCGGGACTCGACACGTTCGAGGGCACCGTGGTGCATCCCCAGTTCTGGCCCGACGATCTGGACTACGCCGGCAAGAACGTGGTCGTGATCGGCAGTGGCGCCACCGCAGTGACCCTCGTGCCGTCGATGGCGCGCGACGCCGGTCACGTCACGATGCTGCAGCGTTCACCCACCTGGATCAGCGCGGTCCCCGGACGTGACAAGCAGGCGGACAAGATTCGTGATCTTCTCCCGGCTGGTCTGGCGCACAGCGTGATCCGGGTCAAGAACATTCTGTTCAGCACCGGCTTCTATCAGTTCTGCCGGCGTCGTCCGCAGGCGGCACGGCGACTCCTCACCAACCTCTCGACCAAGATCCTGGGCGACGAGAAGCTGGTGGCCGAGCACTTCACGCCCGAGTACAACCCGTGGGATCAGCGACTGTGCGCCGTCCCCGACGCCGATCTGTTCAAGGCGATGAAGAAGGGGAAGGCGTCGGTGGTCACCGACCGCATCGCCTCCGTGCGCCCCGACGGCATCGACCTGCAGTCGGGCGCCTCGTTGCCCGCCGACGTGATCGTCACGGCGACGGGGCTGCAACTGCTCGCCTTCGGCGGCATCGAGCCCAAGGTGGACGGCGTGACCGTCGATCTGTCGAAGCAGTTCGTGTGGCAGGGCGCCATGATGACAGGTGTCCCGAACTTCGCCATCTGCATCGGATACACCAACGCGTCGTGGACTCTGCGCGCCGATCTGACGTCGCGTCTCGTGTGCCGCGTGCTCGGCTACATGGACGACAAGGACTTCGCGTCCATCGTCCCGCAGCCCGACGGCCCGCTCGAGGAGCGTCCGCTGCTGGACCTGCAGTCCGGCTACGTCCAGCGCTCGATCGACGCCTTTCCCCGGCAGGGCGATCACGGCCCGTGGCTGGTGCGTCAGAACTACATCCTCGACTCCATCACCACGCTGCGGGGCGACCTCGGCAAGACCCTCTCGGGGACGCCGCGTCGGTCGGTGCGACGCGCCGCCGGAGTCGCCTGACCCGCAACGCACAGGACCACTCATCGTCAACTCAGGGTTGACGATGGGTGGTCGTCATTCTACGGTCGACGCATGACCGACACCGATCCCGCGCCCGGTGTGCGCCTCGACGATCTGATCGTCGCTGTCTCCCGCACCGACACCGACCCTCTGATCCAGCTCTCGCGAGCCGTCGTCGCCGCCGAGCGCCTCGGCGACGTGGCCGACCACCTCGTCGGACACTTCGTCGACCAGGCACGTCGGTCCGGGGCGTCCTGGACCGACATCGGCCGCAGTATGGGAGTGAGCAAACAGGCCGTGCAGAAGAAGTTCGTGGCCAGGCCGCACGCCGACGAGGCGTTGAACGCGAGCCAGGGTTTCGCTCGTTTCACAGAGCGCGCGAAGAACATCGTGGTGGCGGCGCAGACCGAGGCCCGAGCGCAACGGGTGTCGTCGATCACTCCCGACCATCTCGTGATCGGACTGGTGCAGGACCCCGACTCGTTCGGCACCCGTCTGCTCGCGACACAATCGGTGACGCCCGACGACGTACGCGCCGCCGTCTCGGCACGAGGTTCGTCCGCGGGGGAGCACGGTGAGCCGCCGGCACTCGTTCCGTTCGATGCTGCGACGGCGAAAATTCTGGAACTGACGTTCCGCGAGGCGCTGCGCCTCGGCCACGACTACGTCGGCACCGAACACGTGCTGCTCGCGATGCTGGAGTTCGAGAACGGGACGGGGCTGCTCAGTGGTCTCGGCGTGACGAGGGACCAGGTGGAGACCGACCTCGCTGCCGCTCTCGATCTGTCCTGAGAGCGGCAGCGCGTCCGTCACATGCCGCGGCGCATCACGGCGTAGTAGGCGGACGGGAACACGCGGGCGAGGATGTCGACGGTGTGGGCACTCGCGGCGATGAGGACCCGTCCCTTGCGCTTCTCGACCCCGTCGAGGATGCGGAGTGCAGCCTTGTCCGCGGGATAGGTGAGCAGTTTGGCGAAGGTGGCCTTGCCGTCCGCGATCTCCTTGTCCGTCGCTCCGGCGGCCGAACCGGCCGTCTCGGCGATGCGGGTCTTGATGCCGCCGGGGTGCACCGACGTCACGCCGATCGTCGGCGCCAGTTCGTGGCGCAGGCACTCGGTGAACCCGCGGATGGCGAACTTCGACGACGAGTAGGCCGACTGCCCCGGAGGCGCCACGATGCCGAACAAGCTCGACACGTTGACGATGTGCGCGCCCGTGGATCGGCGCATCGTCGGCAGCAGACGTCGGGTGATGTCCACCGGCGCATGGAAGTTGATGGTCATCACCGAGTCGAAGTCCTTGGCGGTGAGTTGCTCGAACGAGCCGCCGAACGCGATACCGGCGTTGTTGATCAGCAGGTCGATGCGCTCGTGCCGCTCGATCACACCGTCGATGACCACGCCGAGCGCGTCGAGGTCGGAGAGGTCCGCGACGACGACGTCGACGCTGCGTGCCGGTGAGGCGGACTCGATGGCGCGTGCGACGTCGGCGAGCCGATCGGCGTCCCGGTCGAGCAGGATCAGATCGGTGCCCCGTCGCGCGAGCTCGTGGGCCATCTGCTCACCCATGCCACTGGCGGCGCCGGTGACGAGCGCGGTGGCGCCGGGAAAGCGGAAGGGGGGCAAGGACGACATGACAACTCCTGAGCTCGGCGGTACCAACGTCTCGATCATCGCGGACGGCGGGCCGTCGTTCTTGACTTCAGGCGACACCGTCGTCGATCGCCCGCATCGAGGCTGTCGGGTCGCTACGGTGCACCGGTGACGCCTGACTCGACCGCTCCGCTCGCGTCCGGATCCGTGACGGTCCGCGCCGATGCCGAGGACGTGTACGCCCTCCTGACCGATCTCGACCGACTCGCCGATCTGGCGGACGAGACGCACTCGATGCGGTGGGTGGGGAGCTCCGGCGCCCGTCCGGGTGCGTCCTTCGTCGGTCGGAACCGCAACGGTCTGCATCGATGGTCGACCACATGCACCGTGACCGCCGCCGACCCCGGAGCAACCTTCGCCTTCGACGTGCACTACGGCCCGTTCTCGCTGCCGATCGCGCACTGGCGCTACGACATCGACGGCGGTGGCGACGGCGGCGAGACCATGGTGACCGAGCGGATGTGGGACCGGCGTCCGCGGTGGTTCGTCGGCGTCGGCGGACTGGCGACGGGTGTCCGCGACCGCGCCACGGTCAACGGCGACCACATCGCGGCCACCCTCGAACGGCTCCGGCAGACCGTCGACGGTCCCCCGGATTCGTAGGGTGCGAGTGCGGGCACACTGGACGCCATGACGGCACACGCGACGATCGGCATCTGGACCGGAACGCTCGACGGGGTCTCCGCCTCCGCGGTTCCCGACGTGGTGGGGGAGGTGGAGTCGCAGGGCTGGCACTCGCTCTGGTTCGGCGAGGCCTACGGCCGCGAGGCGCTCACCGCCGCGCAGATGTACCTCGGCGCCTCGTCGTCGCTGATCGTCGGTACCGGCATCGCGAGCATCTACGCCCGAGACGCGGTGGCCACCGCATCGGCGGCCCGTACCCTGCATGCCGTCTCGGGTGGTCGGTTCGTCCTGGGACTCGGCGTGTCGCACGCTCCGCTGGTCGAGCGCATGCGCGGTCACAACTACGGCAAGCCCGTCGCGGCGATGCGGGAGTATCTCGACGCACTCGACAACGCACCCGCGGCAGTGGCGGGGGAAGAGCAGAACCCACCACGACTGCTGGCGGCGCTGGGTCCGAAGATGCTCGAGCTGTCCCGCGATCGCACCGCGGGGGCGCATCCGTACCTCGTCACACCGGAGCACACGGCGACGGCCCGCGAGATCCTCGATGCCGGAGACGGCGAGAAGCGCCCGGAACTGGTCGTCGAGCAGGCGGCGGTGGTGGACCCGGTCGCCGACACCGACGCGGAGGTGTGGGCCGAACGCGCGCACGCGCATCTGAACATCTACACCGGGCTGCCCAACTACCGGAACAACTGGGAGCGTCTGGGTTTCGGGCAGGACGACTTCGTCCGCGGCGGCAGCGAGAAGCTCGCCGAGGCGATGGTGACGCGCGGACTCGACGCGACTGTGGCCCGAGTGCGCGAGCACATCGAGGCGGGAGCCACCAGCGTCCTCGTCCAGGTCCTCGGATCCGCGATGAACGTTCCGCCGGTGGACGACTGGCGTCGACTGGGTGAGGCCCTCGAGCTCTCCCGTTGAGCTGAGGGTAGCCTTACCGCAAGCCTGCTCCACCAGTCGTCCCCGAAAGGTTCTTCATGCGCGTCTCCGTCGGTGTGTCCGTCGCGGCCACCGTTCTTCTGCTCGGAACGGCGGCGTGCAGCTCGTCGGACACGGACTCGGCGCCGGCCGCGGACGCGTCGGGAGCCTTCCCGGCCGAGGTCACCGACAAGTTCGGGACCGTGACGGTCGAGGGTGCGCCGGAGCGTCTGGTGACCGCCGGGTACAACGACCAGGACTTCGCGCTCGCTCTCGGTGTCACACCCGTGGCCACCCGCGGATTCACGGGGTACGACTACACCACCCGACCGTGGGCCCAGCAGCAGCTGAACGGTGCCACGATTCCCGAGGTGGGAAGCGACACACTCGATCTCGAAGGTGTCGCGGCCGCGGAGCCCGACCTCATCATGGCGACGTACGCCTATCTGGAGGAGCCCGAGTACCAGCAGCTCGGACAGATCGCCACGACGGTCGGCGACATCCCCGGCTCGGACGGGTCGGAGACCCCGTCGTGGCGAGACCAGTTGGCCGCGTACGGAACCGCCCTGGGCAAGACGGCCGAGGCAGAGACCGTGCGTGGCGAGGTCGACGCGACGTTCGTAGACGCCACGACCGAGAACCCGTCCTTCGCCGGCCGCACGGCTGCGGTCGCGCTCTATCTCGACGGCACCTTCTACATCCTCGACAGCGGTGACCCGCGGAACAGGTTCTTCACCGACCTCGGCTTCGCGACGCCCGAGACCACCGGGACGGTGAGCCCGGAGCGCTACGACCTGCTCGATCAGCAGACTCTCGTGCTGCTGGGCGTCACTCCCGAGGACGTCGCCGGTGATCCGCTGCTGCAGAGCCTGAACGTGGTGAAGGAGGATCGCACCGTCTACGTCGGCGAATTCGGGACCACCGTGCCGGCCGCTCTCGGTTTCGCCAGCCCCCTCAGCCTTCCGTACGCGGTGGACGCGCTCGTCCCGGTGCTCGCACGGGCCTCGGACGACGATCCGGCCACCCGCGTCGGCACCGTCGAGGGCTGATCGGTCCTGCTCACGGGTCGGAAGGTTAGTGTGACCCGACGACAGGGGTAACCGTGGGCATGAGCATCGAGCAGTACGACAGGGACGCGGGCGGCCCGCCCGAGACCGAGCACTGGTCCGAGGGCCCGGTCACCACCCCGGAGCGGGACCCGTTCTACGCCGCGCCCGACGGTTTCGAGAGTTCCGCGTGCGGCGACGTCCTGCGCACCAGACCCGTGCGCATCGGTGTGTTCGGTAGGGTGCGGCAGCGCGTGCAGGCCTGGCAGCTGCTGTACCGCACCGAGGATCTCGAGCGCGTGCCACGCGTGAGTGTCACCACGGTCTTGCTGCCCGCCGGAGCCGTCCCCGACGCGACGCGACCACTCCTGTCGTATCAGTGCGCCATAGACGCCGTCTCCGGTCGATCGTTCCCGTCGTACGCGCTCCGGCTCGGGTCACGTGCGCGCGGCACGGTGCCGCAGTACGAGTTCCTGCTCGTCCTGCACGCCCTGCGCTTGGGTTGGGCGGTCTCGATCCCGGATCACGAAGGTGCCGAGGGGCATTGGGGCGCCCCGCTCGAGCCCGGGTACTGCACTCTCGATGCCGTCCGGGCCGCGCTCTCGTTCGACGAGCTCGGTCTCGACACGACCACACCGGTCGGACTGTGGGGATACTCGGGTGGCGGGCTCGCGTCGTCCTGGGCGGCGGAGGCCGCGGAGGAGTACGCACCCGAGATCGATGTCGTCGGAGCCGTTCTCGGGTCGCCGGTGGGTGACCCGGCGTCAGCGTTCTTCCGGCTGAACGCCACCCGCTACGCCGCGCTGCCGACTCTCGTCATCGAGGGGCTGCGGCGTACCTACCCGGCCCTGGACGACGTCATGCAGGAGTTCGTCACCGAGGAGGGTCTCGAGCTGCTGGCGTCGACGAACAAGATGACCACGATGCAGGCCATCATCGCGCTCCGCGGGTTCGACCTCGACGCCTACTCGACCATTCCCATCGCCGACGTCATGGCTCGTCCGGAGATGGTGACGATCTTCGAGGAGATCCAGCCGGGCCGCTCGGCGCCCGGATTCCCGCTGCTCGTCCTGCAGGCGACGCACGATCAGATCATCGCCGTGGACGACGTCGACGGGCAGGTGACGCGCTATCGAGACGCGGGTGCCGAGGTCGAGTACGTCCGCGATCGCACGAGCGAGCACATCACGCTGCTGCCGCTGTCGGTCCCGCTGACGCTGCGATGGCTCGACGACCGGTTCGCCGGGCGCCGACCGGGACTCGCGGCCACCAGGACCGTCTTCTCGGTGGCGGCGTCGTGGCGCAGCGCCGCGGGTTATCTGGCCATGGCAGGCTCGGCGGCGAGAGCGCTGACCGGGCTCCCCATCTCCGTCCGCCGCACCCGACGCTGAGACGACACCACCCCCGCACCGAGGACTCGGTGCGGGGGTGGTGTGGTGTTCAGGAGCGAGATCAGGCCAGTTCGAAGCGATCCAGCATCATGACCTTGTCCCACGCGGCGACGAAGTCCTGGACGAACTTGTCCTTCGCGTCGTCGCAGGCGTACACCTCGGCGATGGCACGGAGTTCGGAGTTCGAGCCGAACACCAGGTCGTTACGGGTGCCGGTCCACTTCGTCGCACCGGTGGCAGCATCCTTGGCCTCGTAGATGCCGTCCTCGGACGTGGGAACCCACTCGGTGCCCATGTCGAGGAGGTTCACGAAGAAGTCGTTGGACAGTGTGCCGACCTTGTCGGTCAGAACGCCGTGCGACGAGTTCTGGTAGTTGGCGCCGAGAACACGCAGACCACCGACGAGGACGGTCAGCTCGGGTGCGCTGAGTGACAACAGGTTCGCCCGGTCGACGAGGGAGTACTCCGCCGGCAGCTTCTGGCCCTTGCCGAGGAAGTTACGGAAGCCGTCGGCCTTCAGCTCGAGGTCCGAGAACGAATCGACGTCCGTCTGCTCCTGCGTGGTGTCCATGCGGCCCGGGGTGAACGGAACGCTGACGCCCGATGCCTTCTCGAGTGCCGCGACGCCGCCGAGGACGACGAGGTCGGCAAACGACACCGTTCCGGAGAACGACTCCTGGATGCCCTCGAGCACGCGGATGACCTGTGCCAACTCGTCAGGCTCGTTGACCTCCCAGCCCGCCTGCGGCTGCAGGCGCAGGCGACCGCCGTTGGCGCCGCCGCGCTTGTCGCTGACGCGGAAGGACGATGCTGCGGCCCACGCGGTCGAGATGAGCTGCTCGGTGCTCAGTCCGGAATCGAGGATGGTGGACTTGAGCTCGGCGATCTGTGCATCGTCGATCAGTTCGTGGTCGACGGCCGGGATCGGGTCCTGCCACAGCAGGGTCTCCGACGGCACCTCGGGTCCGAGGTACCGGCTGACCGGTCCCATGTCGCGGTGGGTGAGCTTGAACCACGCCTTCTGGAACTCTTCTGCGAGCTCCTCGGGGTGGTCGAGCCAGCGACGGGTGATCTGTTCGTAGATCGGGTCGACGCGCATCGCGATGTCCGAGGTCAGCATCGACGGATGGCGACGCTTCGTCGGGTCGGCGGGGTCGGGAACCAGGTCCGCACCCTCACCGTTCTTCGGACGCCACTGGTGTGCGCCGCCGGGGCTCTTGTAGAGCTCCCACTCGAAGCCGTAGAGCGTCTCGAGGAAGGTGTTGTCCCACTGCGTCGGGGTCGGGGTCCAGATGACCTCGAGGCCACTCGTGATCGCGTCTGCGCCGACACCGCTCTGGAAGCTGTTCTTCCAGCCCAGGCCCATCTGCTCGATCGGGGCGCCCTCGGGCTCGGCTCCGATGTGCGCATCGGGGTCGGCCGCACCGTGGGTCTTGCCGAAGGTGTGTCCGCCGACGGCCAGTGCTGCGGTCTCGACGTCGTTCATGGCCATGCGACCGAAGGTCTCGCGGATGTCCAGTGCGGACTGCACGGGATCCGGGTTGCCGTTCGGGCCTTCGGGATTGACGTAGATCAGGCCCATCTGCACGGCGGCCAGCGGGTTCTCGAGGCTCGTGCGATCACCGTCGTAGCGCTCGTCGCCCAGCCAGGTCTGCTCGGGGCCCCAGTAGACGTCCTCGTCCGGCTCCCAGGCGTCGACGCGACCGCCGGCGTAGCCGTAGGTGGGCAGTCCCATGGACTCGATGGCGACGTTGCCGGTCAGGACGATGAGGTCGGCCCAGGAGAGCTTGCGGCCGTACTTCTGCTTCACGGGCCAGATCAGGCGACGGGCCTTGTCAAGGCTGGCGTTGTCCGGCCAGCTGTTCAGCGGTGCGAAGCGCTGCATGCCGGCTCCGGCCCCGCCGCGTCCGTCCTGCTTGCGGTACGTGCCGGCTGCGTGCCACGCCATGCGGATGAAGAAGGGGCCGTAGTGGCCGAAGTCCGCGGGCCACCACGGCTGCGAGTTCGTCATGACCGCTTCGATGTCGCGCTTGACCTCGGCGAGATCGAGCGAGTTGAACTCGGCCGCGTAGTCGTAGTCGGCGCCCATCGGATCGCCGACGGCGGGGTTCTTCTTCAGGATCTTGAGGTTCAGTGCCTTGGGCCACCACTCGTGGTTGGTGCCACCCTCGACCGGCATCGGCATCTTGTCGTGCATGACAGGGCAGCCGCCGGACGCGTCCTGCGGCTGGTCCTGGTTCATCTCTTTTTCGCGTGTTGTGTGGTCCTCGGACACGAGTTTCCCTCCAAGAGAAGATGAATGAACTGATTTCGCGGCGCCTTCGCGCCTCGAGATCAGGGGCTGACGCTGGTGGAGCAGTTCTCGCACAGGCCCCAGTAGATGACCTCTGCCTCGTCGACGACGAAACCATGGGCCTCCGACGGAGTGAGGCACGGAGCCTCGCCGACGGCGCATTCCACGTCGGCGATGGTGCCGCACGCGCGGCACACGACATGGTGGTGATTGTCGCCGATTCTGCTCTCGTACCTCGAGACCGAGCCGGACGGCTGGATGCGCCGTACCAGTCCCGCGGTGGTGAGAGCGTGGAGCACGTCGTACACGGCCTGGCGGGAGACGTCGGGCAGGGTGGCCCGAACGGCTCCATAGACGGTGTCGGTGTCGGCGTGCGGATGTTCGTGCACCGCGTCGAGCACCGCCAGACGGGGGCGGGTGACTCGGAGCGCGGCACCACGCAGCATCTCCGGGTAGTTCGACGATGGGCTCACGTCGAACAGTATGCACGACTTTTCTGGAATGAGTCAGGAAACGGGGCGCGAACACCGGTCGAACGGCGTGTCGTCCGGCCCCCGCGGGGGCATGATGCGAGGCGACATCCAACGCTCGCAGGGGGTACGAAGATGACCGCGTTCCAGACCGTCGCCAACGCCGCGAACCAGGTCGTTCGACCGCTGATGCGACTGCCTGTGCTGTCCGCCGTTCTCGGGCGTGGCCTGGCCACCGTCACCTACACCGGCCGACGGTCGGGCCGGACCATCTCGCTGCCCGTCTCCTACCGGCGATCGGGCGACAGGGTCACCGTGATGGTCGCGGCACCGAGCCAGAAAGCCTGGTGGCGCAACTTCCATCCCGACCCCGCCCCGGTGACCGTCGACATCGCGGGGGACCAGCATCGGGGGAGCGCACAGGCGGTGGTCTCCGACAAGGGGGGCGTGCGTGTCGTGATCACCCTCGACAGCTGATCAACGGAGTACGACGAGCTGCTGGGTCGCGCGGGTCATCGCCACGTAGCGATCGACGGCGCTGTCCGCACTCGACCGGTCGACGAGATCGAACCCGAGGCCCTTCGCCGATCGTGCGCTCGACGATCGGATCCTCGCGGTGTCCGGTAGAGACGGCATCCCGATGACGCAGGCCACACCCTCACTCGTCGCGGCCCGCTCGTCCAGCACCGCCGCCAGGTCGTCGACGTCGGCGTGCCGGACGCCCACGCCGGTGGTGCGCACCGAGCGTGGCACGAGCGCGGCGCGCGCGCATCGCCGTCGCCCGTGGATCGCCGAGGCGGCGACGAGCGACATCGAGGACCGGGAGATCTGCTGTGGTCCAGGGGGACCCGACGTTCCTGCGGACCGCCGCCCTGTCATCGTCGTCGAGCCAGGGTGCGCAGTGGCGTAGGTACGCCGGCACAGTCCAGAGGTCGGCGACGAGATCGGGAGCATCGATCACCGTCCACGACGACTCCACTCGGTCGCAGAGCTCGTCGATTTCACGCAGCGACGACGCCAGCTCGCCGGCCGACACGTTCGCGACGAGGCGGTCGACGAGGATCTCGCCCAGAACCGCCCAGGTCTCCTCTCGCGCATCGTTGTGCGGAGTCTCCGCCTGCGGTGCCGCAGTGCCGCGTCGATTCTGGCGAGGTTCCCCTCATCGCCGATCGTCGCGTGCCTCGGCCAACCGCCTGATCGCGGACGGCCCCACTCCGTGTAGCGCGGACAAAGTCGCGAGGTTCGCCGGGAGGTCGTGCACCGTGCGATACCCCGCGTCGATCAACGCACCGGTCGCCGGCCGGCCGATGCGGACACCGTCGAACAGCGGTCCGCGGTCGACCGGCACGTCCCTCGTCATGCTGCTCAGCTGACGCCGAGAACCTTGATCGCGAAGATCAGAGAATCGCCCTGCTGGATGCCCGCGCGCGGCTGACCGTTGGGGTAACCGTCCGTGGAGGTCACCGCGACGCCGATCGTCGATCCCACGGTCTGGCCGGCGATGGCCTTCTGGAAACCGGCCACGACACCGTCGAGTGGGAATTCGACCGGGGCGCCGCGCTCGTAGCTGCTGTCGAAGGTGGATCCGTCGCGTCCGTTGACGCCCATGTAGCAGACGGAGACGGTGGCGTCCGCCGCGACGACGGGGCCGTCGCCGGCCTGCAATGTCTGCACCTGCGTCTCCGCGACGCTGAAGGGTGCCTCGACGGTGACCAGGGGAGCGGCATCGTCGGTGGACCCGGTCACCGCGATGCTGCCCGTGTCACCGTCGAGGTCCCACTCGGCCGCGGCACCGGACTCGGGCGCCGCGGTGGGGCACGACTCGGCAGCTGCGGTCGACGACGACCCCGCGGACGAGGATGCGGCGCTGGAGGAGGTGGCAGCAGATGGCGTGTCGTTGTCGGAGCTGCATCCGGACAGCACCAGGACGAGCGACGCGGACGAGGCCAGCAGGACACCGAGGGTACGAGAGGAGTTCACGCCCGACACGCTACAGCCGCCCGACTACTCGACCAGCCGGGCGAGTGCTGCGGTGACCGAGCCCCACCCTTCCGCGAACCCGAGGCTCGCGTGACGATCGCGTGTCGTCGGATCTCCGTGGCGGACGACGGCTCGGTAAGCAGTGCCGCGCGGGTGGTCGGTCAGCGTGATCTCCGCTGACATCGCGACCGGCTGCGGCGACGCGGGGCGCCACCCGCTGTCGAGAGTGTTGGTGAACACCAGCCGGGTGTCGGGCTCGACGACGAGGAACACGGCGTCGGTGTGGGTCACGAATGTCGTTCCGTCGTCGCTCATCTCGGTGACGAACGCCCCGCCCGGTCGCACCTCCAGGTGGTCCACCCGAGTGACGGTGGGTGCCGGTGTCCACCACTGTGACAGCAGCGACGAGTTCGTCCATGCCTCCCAGATGCGGTGACGAGGAGCCGCGATGACGCGATCGAGTACGAGGTCGAGGGCAGGATCGATCGGGAGCGCGGTCATGAGTCTTCTTCCGTCGGAGTCGGGGAGGTGACGAGTTGTTCGAGCCGATCCGTGCGGCTCTCCCAGAGGTGTCGTTGATCGTCGAGCCAGTCCTGGACGAGGTCGAGTCGTTCCCTGTGCAGAGTGCACGTCCGGACGCGTCCTACTTTGGCCGTGCGAATGAGCCCGCTCGACTCGAGACTGCGGACGTGTTTGAGGAAGGTGGGAAGCGCGATCGGGAACGGCGCCGCCAGTTCACCGACGCTTGCCGGACCGGCACCGAGACGCCGGACGACTGCTCGCCGCGTCGGATCTCCGAGGGCGGTGAGCACGGCGTCGAGTTCTGCCGTATGGTTAGCCATACGGGTAAGTATTACAGGCGATCCGGGGTGTGGCGCAACCGATGACTTTCGGGGTGCGCGTCGGTCAGAGTGTTCGTGGGCCGACCAGCGCCCACCGGGAACGAAGGAGTGCACATGCGCACGTTGATCGTCACCGCGTTCGTCTCGCTCGACGGCGTGATGGAGGCGCCTGGTGGAGAGGCCGGATACCGCAACGCGGGCTGGACCTTCACGGACGTCGAGTTCGACGAGGCCGCGTACGAGATCAAGGGGCGGGAGCAGGGGGAGGCCGCCGCACTGCTGCTCGGTCGCCGATCCTACGAGGCGTTCGCGCCCGTGTGGCCCACGATGGAGGACTTCGCCGGATACAACGCCATGCCGCGGTACGTGGTCTCGACGACGCTCGACGATGATGATTCGCGTTGGCCTGCAACGGTTCTTCGATCACTCGACGACGTCGCCGCGCTGAAGGAGACCGAGGGCGGACCGATCCTCGTGCACGGGAGCGCGACGCTGGGACGTGCGTTGGCCGACGCCGGGCTGGTCGACAGATACCACCTGCTGGTGTTCCCGTTGCTGCTCGGCGCCGGACTGCGCCTGTTCAGCGACACGGACAAGGACACCACGGTGCTGACGCTCGTCGAGCACGAGGTCTACGGCAACGGTGTCCAGAAGCAGGTGTTCGATGTGCGCCGTTGACGGGGAAACGTCATGCGCACACTGAGATTCGCGATGAACACGAGTGTGGACGGGTACGTCGCGGCGCCCGATGGCGACCTCGGCTGGAGCGTGCCGAGCGACGAGGCGTTCCAGTGGTGGTCCGACCGCGTCGACTCGACGGGCCTCACGCTCTACGGGCGGAGGCTGTGGGAGGCGATGAACGCGCACTGGCCGACGGCCGATCGGCAGCCAGGGGCGACGCCCGCGCACGTCGAGTACGCCCGTCGGTGGCGCGACATGCCCAAGGTGGTGTTCTCGTCCACCCTGGACGCGGTGGAGGGCAACGCGCGGCTCGTCACAGGTGACGCCGTGGCGGAGATCGTCCGGCTGAAGGCCGGCGACGGTGGGCCGATGGACATCGGCGGCGCCACACTGGCCGCGGCTGCGATGCGGGCCGGGCTGATCGACGAGTACGTGATCATGACGCACCCCGTTCTGGTGGGCGCCGGTACGCCGTTCTTCACGGCGCTCGACGAGTGGGCGGGTCTGGAGTTGGTGGAGACACGGACGTTCTCGGGTGGACTGCACCTGGCGAGGTACCTGGCGCGGTAGGGGGCGAGAGATTCACAGTAATTGACATAATGTCGATTATCGGCACAATTTGGTATCACCTGGAACCCTGCCTGAGCGTCGCACGTCGACCGACGTACCGTCGGTCGACGAAGTCCTTCCTGTACCTCACAGGTAGTGAGCACGGAAGGCGAGGATCGTGACTGCAGAACGACGCGTACTGATCACCGGGGCCAGCATCGCCGGCCCGACCCTCGCGTACTGGCTCGCGAGGTCGGGTCGTGCTGTGACCGTCGTCGAGCGCGCTCCGTCGCCTCGGCTCGGCGGGCAGAACATCGACATTCGTGGTCCCGGCCGCGAGGTCGTACGCCGCATGGGTCTGGAGGACGCTCTCTTCGCCGCGACCACGACGGAACAGGGCACCCGGTTCGTCGATCGACGGGGCGCGACGATCGCGGCGTTCCCGGCCGGTACGGCGGACAGCGGAGGCGCGACGGCCGAGCTGGAGATCCTCCGCGGCGAACTCGCGCGCATCCTCGTCGACACGTCGGGACCGGACGTCGAGTACCGCTACGGCGACCGGGTCGTGGGCTGCGATCAGGACGCCCACGGTGTCGACGTGACGTTCGAGCACGGCGCTCCCGAGCGCTACGACCTCGTGGTGTTCGCCGACGGAGTGCGGTCCGGGAGCCGGGAGATCGTCTTTCCCGGCGAGGCCGTCACGCGAGATCTCGGGCTGTTCACCGCCTACGGGGTGCTCCCCCGCACCTCGGACGACGATGCATGGTGGCGCTGGTACAACGCGACCGGCGGACGTGTGGCCGGCTTGCGCCCGGACAACCAGGGCACCACGCGCTTCAGCCTGTCCTGGTTGTCGGGGCCGACCGGCCTCGAGCGGGCAGGGCAGTCGGAGGTCGTCGCCGCCCTTCGGACGACGTTCGCCGGCGCCGGCTGGGAGACTCCCCGCATCCTGGAGTCGCTCGATTCCGCCTCGGAGCTGTACGTCGACCGTCTCGCTCAGGTGCGCGCCCCACGGTGGTCGTCGGGCCGGGTCGCGATGGTGGGCGACGCGGCCTGGTGCGCGACTCCCGTGAGCGGGATGGGCACGACACTGGCCATCACCGGTGCCTACGTACTGGCCGCCGAACTCGCCCGCACCGATGATCACCGGGCCGCGTTCACGGCGTGGGACGCGCGGATGCGGCCCTTCGTCGACACGGTACAGTCGCTGCCGCCGGGAACGCCGAGGCTGGCGCACCCGAAGACGGCAGTGGGGCTCGCGGTCTTCAACTCTGCTGTGCGACTGGCCGGTTCGGCGCCGGTGCGAGCGCTGGCCGGCAGGTTCGGCGGCTCGGACGACGCGAACCTCGATCTGAGCGACTACCGCTGACGCTGCTGGATGCGGATCAGGTTGCCCGCGGGATCACGCACCGCGCAGTCCCGGATCCCGTAGGGCTGGTCGGTCGGTTCCTGCACGATGTCGGCATCCGCGGCCTGGAGTGCATCGAAGGTCGCCTCGAGGTCGTCGCTCGCGAGCAGGATGCCGCCGTACGTGCCCTTGGCCATCATCTCGGTGATGGTGCGGCGCTCGTCCTCGGTGATGGCGGGGTCGACCGCGGGCGGTGTCAGAACGATGGCGGTGTCCGGCTGCCCGGGCGGGCCGACGGTGAGCCACCGCAGGTTCTCGTACCCGACGTCGAGGCGGACCTCGAAGCCGAGAAGGTCGCGGTAGAAGGCCAGTGCGGCCTCCGGATCGTCCTGCGGGAGGAAGCTGGAGGCGATGGTGAGTGTCATGGCGACGACACTAGGTTCGCCTTACGCGGTCCGCTTCTCGATTCCTGATCGGTCGGGTGACCACCTTCTCGACACACGACGGCGCGCCGACCTCCGTGGACTGGTTCTGCTGCCGCTACGCGGACGGGGACAGTCCGGTCAGTTCGGAGAAACGGGTACTGAAGGTGCCCAGTGAGGAGCACCCCACCGTGAAGCAGATCTCCGTCACCGACCTCTCCGACCCCCGGAGCAGCGCCATGGCTCGTTCGATGCGCCGCGTCATCAGGTACGCGTAGGGCGACTCTCCGTACGCGGCGCAAAACTGCCGGCTCAGGTGCCCCGCGGACACGTGCGCGTCGCGCGCCAGGGTCTCGAGGTTCAGTGGCGTGGCGTACTCGCGGTCCATTCGATCCCGTACTCGACGGAGACGACGCAGATCGTCGAGGTGTCGCGAGTCCGCACCGGTGTCGGTCACGCGTCCTCCTCTCAGGAACGGCGCAGCAGTCCGTGCAGTGCGCGCATGCAGAGATCATGCACCTCGTCGGCCGAGATCGACTGCCGGTCCACCCAGTCCACGCACACGGCGCGAACGAACGACACCCACCCGGCCACGGCCACCCGCGTCACCTCGTCCGCGCCGTCGTCGGGTCCCAGAGCCGCCAGGATCCGTTGCTGCTGCGTCTCGAACTCGGCCGTGAGGATCGCCTGGATACCGACGTCGCCCGACATCGTTCCTCGATTGATGGCCCGTAGTCCGTGAGCGTGATCGGTGGAGTATCGGATGTAGGCGCGCAGTCCGGCAGACACCTGGTGCTCGACGGGCAGCGTGGTGTCGGGAGCCGTGATCTCGACCATCCGAGCGGATTCGAGCCGGATGATGTCGGCGAAGAAATCCCTCTTGGACGAGAAGTAGTGATACATCAGCCCACGCGAGACGCCGGCCAGGTCGGCGACCTCCTCGATCCACACCTCGTCGTAGGGCCGTTCCGCGAACAGTCGTGACCCGATCTCGAGCAACTGGTGCCGACGCTGATCGGGTGACAGGCGTTTGCGGGGAGAGGTCATGACCTGCGCCATGTTACGGGACTGCTCGTGATACTTGACACGCGTTCAGTAGGGGGTAGCGTCCGCTGTTGTATCCCGGTTCAGTACGCCGGCCACCCACGCGAAAGGGTCCGACCGTGGTCACCACGATCTCGTCCACTTCTCCGCTTCCCCATCCCCCTCGACGACTCCCGGTGCTGGGCGACGTGCTGGGCGTACACGCGAGCACCCCGGTGCAGGACTCGGTGGCGCTGGCCGCGCAGCTGGGCCCCATCTTCGAGCGGGTGGTCCTGGGGCGCCGGTTCGTGATCGTGTCGGGCGCCGATCTCGTGGAGGAACTCAGCGACGAGTCGCGGTTCGTCAAGCACGTGGCACCCGCGGTCGCCGGACTTCGCTCGATCGGCGGGGACGGACTGTTCACGGCGTACTCGCACGAACCGAACTGGCGCAAGGCCCACGATCTCCTCCGGCCGGCGTTCACGCAGTCGGCCATGCGGAGCTACCACGACATCATGGTGGACGTCGCCGGACAGCTGGTGTCGCACTGGTCGTCCCGTGATCGGGTCGACGTCTCCTCGGACATGACCAAGTTGACGCTCGAGACCATCGGCCGCACCGGGTTCAGCTACAGCTTCGACTCGTTCACCCGCGCCGAGACGCACCCGTTCGTCCGGGCCATGGTGCGGACCCTGCAGCACAACCAGCGCCGCGCACTGCTGCCGCTCCCCGTCGTCGGCGACCTGGTGTTCCGGCGTCGCGAACGGCGGAACGATGCCGACAAGGCCTTCATGGCCGAGCTGCTCGACGACATCGTGCGGGCCCGCCGGGACGGTGAGACGAGCGGCGACGGCGATCTGCTGGACATCATGCTCCAGGCGGCACGCGACGGTGATCCCAACGCGCTGGACGAGGTGAACATCCGGCATCAGATCGTCACCTTCCTCATCGCCGGACACGAGACGACCTCCGGCTCACTGTCGTTCGCCCTGTACTACCTGTCGAGGCATCCCGAGATGTGGGCTCGGGCGCGTGCGGAGGTGGACGAGGTGTGGGGTGCGGACACGCCGTCCTTCGAGCAGGTGGCGAAGTTGCGCTTCGTCCGACGGGTTCTCGACGAGGGACTGCGCCTGTGGCCGACGGCCCCTGGTTACGCGCGCGAGGCACGCCACGACACGACGGTCGGCGGGCGGTCCCATGGCCGCGGGCGACTGGGCCCTGGTGCTGATCCCCGGTCTGCATCGCGATCCCGTATGGGGGCCGGATCCCGAGGTGTTCGACCCGGACCGCTTCCTGTCGGCGAACGTGCGGGCCAGGCCGCCGCACGCCTACAAGCCGTTCGGCACGGGCGAGCGTGCCTGCATCGGGCGCCAGTTCGCTCTCCACGAGTCGCTGCTGGTGCTGGGCACGATCCTCCAGACCTTCGACGTCGCTCCCGATCCGGGCTACGAGCTCGCCATCGAGGAACGCCTCACCCTCATGCCGGCCGGGTTCGACCTCGAGGTGGCTCGGCGCGACCGCAGCTGACGTGAGGATCCCGCACACTGGTCCCATGCGATCGCGCGGCAAGATCATGGAGGCCACCCTCGAGGTGATCGCGGAGCACGGTTTCGACGGCGTCACCATCGCGGGTGTGTCCGCCGCTGCCGGGGTCTCCCGACAGACCGTGTACTCCATCTTCGGCACGCGCGAGGTGTTGGTGACCCGCACGATGGAGCATTTGGCGGTCGAGGTCATGACCGAGATCCGGTCGCGCCTCGACGGCCCGGAGACCGTGCGCGACTACGTCGTGGAGATGGTGATCGGTGGTCGGCGGGCGGTGCGCGACATTCCCGCGATGGGAGCGCTGCTGCGGTTGAACGGCATCAACCCGGTGCTGCATCCCGATGTCGTCCAGCACGCCATTCCCGTCGTGCGAGATCTACTGTCCCCGCTGACCGCGCTCGACCCTCGGGTCGCCGAGGTGTTGGACGACATCGTCCTCATCACCACTCGTCTCGGACTGTCCGTCGTGCTCTTCGACGATCCGTCCATCGCGGACGACGACGACCTCCGCGCCTTCCTCCTGCGGTGGCTCCCGGCGTCGATGACCGTGCCGCCGGAGTGACAGGCTTCACGTCGCGACCTTGACACCTGGTGCCGGAACTGTCTAACTTCAGGGCGCCTGCCGGGGGTCCGCGCAGCGGGAAGGAAGTCGATGACACTGTCACGCAGTCTGATCGTGGGAGCGGTGCTCGTGGCGTTGGTCGGTGTCGCACCCGCACTCGCCGACGCAGCCCCCGGTGACGACTTCTACTCCCCACCGACGGACGTCGCGGGTGCGCCGGGCACGGTGCTCCGCACCGAGCCGATGTCGCTCTTTCTCGCTGCGCCAGGAGTGGACGGTCGCTACCCCGCCACCGCGCAGCGCGTCATGTACACCTCGCGGACCGAGAACGACGAGCCCGTCGCGGTGACCGGAACGTTCATCGACTCGGCCGTTCCCTGGCGCGGCGCCGGCCCCAGACCCACCGTCGTGGTCGCTCCGGGCACGGTGGGGCAGGGCGACCAGTGCGCGCCGTCGCGGGCGTTCCCGCTCGGGCTGAATCTGACGACGGACCCGCTGTCCCTCTCGGCGAACCAGGAACTCGTGTCGTCGACGCTCTGGGGGTCGATGGGCGCGCGCGTCTTCGTGACCGACTACATCGGTCTCGGCACGCCGGGGTTGCACACCTACGTCAACCGGCCGGAGGAGGCGCACGCGGTGCTCGACGGCGCGCGAGCGGCGAACGCGCTGACAGGCGACCCCGACTCCCCCATCGGTCTCTGGGGCTATTCGCAGGGCGGCGGCGCCACCGCCGCCGCGGCCGAGTCGGCGGCGAGTTACGCACCGGAACTGAACATCAAGGGCACCTGGGCGGGCGCACCGACGGCCGACCTGCTCGACGTGCTGAACACGGTGGACGGCACTCTCATCGGCGGCGTCATCGGGTACGCACTGAACGGAGTCCTCGAGCGGAACCCGTCGTTGCGGGCCCGCGTCGAGGAGCGCGTCTCCGATCACGGCAAGACGGTGCTGAACGACCTGTCGACCCAGTGCATCGCCGACACGATCCTGACGTATCCGTTCCTGCGCACCGAGACGCTGACGAAGGACGGTCGCTCGATGTCGGAGAACCTGAGATCCGTGCCCGAGGCCGGTCCCATCTTCGAGAAGCTGCGTACCGGCACCCTGCGGCCGTCGGCCCCGGTGTTGATCACCAGCGGCATCAACGACGACACGGTGCCGTACGGGCAGGCGCGGGAGTTGGCGGAGGAGTGGTGCGGCCAGGGTGCGTCGGTGACGTTCCGGTCGAACCCGCTGCCGCCGATCCTGCCGGGTGCGGTGCTGCCCAATCACTTCGGTCCGCAGATCATCGACGGCTACGGCGGTGCGGCCGCGGCGTACCTGATGGACCGGTTCGCCGACGTACCCACCGAAGGGTGCGACATCGCCTGACGGTCGGTTCGGGTCACCGACCACGGTCGGCTCGGTCATTGTCGCGGACGGCGATCAGCCATAGTGTCACCGATCACAGTGGATCATTCGGCTGACTGAGGGGTACACACATGACGGTCCAGCACTCTCCGGAACGCACCGCGGCACCGACGCCGTCCGACGGAGAGGTGCACGCGGCCGTCGCCCGCGCGCGTGACGCGGCACTGTGGTGGGGCGCTCTCGATTTCACGGATCGCAAGGGGTGGCTGCTCGAGTTCCGATCCAGGATCGCCCGCACCTCGGCGTGGCTCGTCGACACCGTGCGAGAGGAGACGGGCAAGCCGAAGGACGACGCTCTGCTCGAGGTCATGCTCGCGGTGGAGCATCTCACGTGGGCCGCGAAGAACGCGCGACGTGTCCTGCGGGAGCGGTCCGTCTTCCCGGGTCTGGTGAGCATCAATCACGCTGCCTCCGTGCGGTATCAACCGATGGGTGTCGTCGGCGTGATCGGCCCGTGGAACTATCCGGTCTACACCCCGATGGGGTCGCTCGCGTACTCGATGGCCGCCGGCAACGCCGTCGTCTTCAAGCCCAGCGAGCTCACTCCCCGCACCGGCACCTGGCTGGCCGACGCCTGGGCGTCGCTGGCGGCGCCGCACCAGGTGCTCCAGACCGTCACCGGCGACGGTCGGGTCGGTGAGGCGCTGTGCCGCTCGGGAGTGGACAAACTCGCCTTCACCGGGTCCACCGCGACGGCGAAGAAGGTCATGGCGGTGTGCGCGGAGACGCTGACGCCGATCGTGGTCGAGGGCGGCGGCAAGGACGCGCTCATCGTCGACGCCACCGCCGACCTCGAGGCCGCGGCGACCTTCGCCGCGTTCGGCGCCATGGGCAACGCGGGCCAGACCTGCGCGGGTGTGGAGCGCATCTACGTGGTCGAGGAGGTCGCCGATCGTTTCGTGGACATCCTGACCTCCCGTGTACGCGACCTCCGGGTCGGCGACGCGGACGATGCGCAGTACGGACGCATGACGTTGCCGAAGCAGGTCGACATCGTGCGGGACCAGGTCGAGGACGCCCTGGCGCGCGGTGGTCGCGCCGTCGTCGGCGGACTCGAATCCGTCCGGGCGCCGTACGTCGATCCCATCGTGCTGCTCGACGTGCCGGAGGACAGCTCGGCCGTCGCCGAGGAGACGTTCGGTCCGACCGTGGTGGTCAACCGCGTCCGTGATCTCGACGAGGGCATCGAGCGGGCCAACGCCTCGAAGTACGGGCTGGGCGCGTCGGTCTTCACCGCGTCGAAGGCCGCGGCCGAGCGGGCGGCGGACCGGCTCCGGGTCGGAGTGGTGACGGTCAACTCCGTGCTGGGCTTCGCAGCGGTGGGCGCGCTGCCGTTCGGCGGAGTCGGCGACTCGGGCTTCGGACGGATCCACGGCGCGGATGGGTTGCGGGAGTTCTCCCGGGTGAAGTCGGTGACGAAGCAACGCTTCGCCGCCCCGCTGGGCCTGGTGACGATGACGCGCAAGCGGCGCGACGTCGCGGTCGCGCGCCTGTTGCTGACCAAGGTCTACGGGCGATGACCACCCTCCCCCGGCCGCGCTTCGGGCGGTTCGGGTGGGTGCGGGTGATCGACGAGCTGGATCCGGTGGCGGACGCGGCCACCGTCCTCAAGATCACGGCGGGCTGCGAATTTCCCTGGGACTATCAGCGCGCGTTGGAGTTCGCGCTGTTCCGCACGTACTGCGTGCCCACCATCTCGGCGTTGCTCCGCAGGACGGGAGAGTTCGAGCACCGCCCTCAGAAGCGGTACGACGACACCGCGCTGCTCATGTCGGAACTCGTGGAACACGGGTACGACTCCGAGCGCGGGCGCGCGTCGCTCCGCGCGGTCAACCGCATGCACGCGCGCTACGACATCTCGAACGACGACATGCTGTACGTGCTCTCCACCTTCGCGTTCGATCCGCTGGACTGGATCGACCGCTACGGGTGGCGGCGCCTGCATCCGCACGAACGGATCGCGAGCGTCGCGTTCTACCGCGAGGTCGGGATCCGGATGGGCATCCGGGACATTCCCGCGTCGACAGCCGACTTCCACGCCTTCAAGGTGCGGTACGAGCGCGAGCGGTTCGTCTACTCCGACGACAACAGGGCCATCGGCGAGTACACCCGCGACCTGCTGGCGTCGTGGTACCCGCGCCCTGTCCGCTCCGCGGTGCGCGGCGCCGTGCTGTCGATGATCGATCAGGACATGACCCGCGCCTTCGGGTTCGGCGACCCGGTCCCCGCCGTGCGTCCGGCGCTCGAGTCGGCGCTGCAGGCCCGAGGCCGCGTGGAGCGTCTGCTGCCCAAGCGGACGGCATCGCGGTCGGCGCAGGATCCGCGCAACCGGACGTACCCCGGGTACCCGCAGGGCTACCACCCGAGCGACCTGGGTGTCTGATCAGGATCAGCGCAGTCGTTCCGCGTCCTTGGCCAGGGTGACCAACCGGTCGCAGAGCTCGGCGAGTTCGGCCGCGTCGGCGCCCTCCGCGACGGCCGTGGCCACGTCCTCGGCGGCGCACCGGACTCCGAACGCGCGATCGGCGGCGGCACCGGCCTCGGCCTCCGTGAGCACCACGGCGTCGTCCGCGACGACGGTGTCCTTCAGCGACGTCCGCTGTTCGTAGGCACGCTGACGGCAGGACTGACGGCAGTACCGTCGGCGCCGGCCCGCAGCGCCCTCGACCACCGGCCGACCGCACCACAGACACGTGCTCGGGCGCCGTGCGCGGGACCGACCGATCCCACCGCCCACCGTCCCGGATTCACCCCGCATCGACCCGACGATACCGACGTGCGCGGACCCTGCCGCATCACCGGTTAGAATGGGGTGTTCGCGTGCGGGAACGTTCCGCGCACCACGCGCGTTGAATTCGACGGACGCGACATGCGTACCACGATCGAGAGAGGACTCCACCATGGCAGATCGCGTTCTACGAGGTAGTCGACTCGGAGCGGTGAGCTACGAGACCGATCGCGACCACGACCTCGCGCCCCGGCGCATGGCTCGATACCGGACGGACAACGGCGAGGAGTTCGACGTTCCCTTCGCCGACGACGCCGAGCTGCCCGGCACCTGGCTCTGCCGCAACGGTCTCGAGGGCAGTCTGATCGAGGGCACCGCGCCCGAGGCCAAGAAGGTCAAGCCCCCGCGCACCCACTGGGACATGCTGCTCGAGCGGCGTTCGGTGGAGGAGCTCGAGGAACTGCTCAAGGAGCGGATGGATCTGCTCAAGGCGAAGCGTCGCGGCGCCGGAGTCTGACCGCCTCTCCCCTGTCGTCACCGAGGGCCCCGGAGCATCTGCTCCGGGGCCCTCGGTGTGTCTCGGGTCCGTCGAGATCAGCGCAGGTGCTGCGCGACGATCGGTCCGATGATCGCGAGTGCCTGCGGATCGGTCATCGCGGAGTGTGCGACCGGCACCGCGTGATCGTGGATGGCACCGCGGACGTGTCGACGCCAGGCCGAGGCGGTCCGCCGTACGTCGTTCCGGTTCACCTCGTCCTCGGTCGCGGTGAAGAACAGCACGTCGCAGTCCACGACGCCCGGTGAGTACCCGTGCGCCAGCGAGGTCCCGTTCACGTAGCCCGCGTACAGCCGCTCGAGGGTGTCGACGGTCATCGCCGCCATCGGACCACCCTCGGACCGCAGCGCGGCCGCCGCCTCCGCGACCGTCGGTTCCACGCCTGCCGGCAACTCGTGGCCGGTGAACTCCTCGATGAGATCCCGCACCGACGGTGTCGACTCGAGGTACTCGTCGGCGAGCACGTAGCTGTCGAGCATGGTCAGCGTCGCGACGCTCTCCCCCACCCGCTGCAGCTCGACGGTCATCGCGTGGGCGATGAGGCCGCCGAGCGACCAGCCCAGCAGGTGGTACGGACCGTGCGGCTGGATCGACCGGATCTCGCGAACGTAGTACCGGGCCAGCTCCTCGACCGTGTCGAACTCCTCGGTGCGCCCCGAGACGACGGGTGACTGCAGGCCGTACACCGGCTGATTCGAGTCGAGGTGGGCGAGCAGACCGCTGTAACTCCAGGACAGTCCGAACGCCGGATGGATGCAGAACACCGGTGACGCGGAACCCTGCGGGCGCAGCGGCAGCAGCATGTCCAGTGACGCCGTGGCCGTCGCTGCGACCTCGTCCGCCGACAGATGCGCGGTGTCGTCGATGCGCGCGGCGAGAGCTGCCGGCGTGGAGTCGGTGAACAACCATTGCATCGGAACCGTCGTGCCGAGGGTCTCTTCGAGTCGAGCGACCACGCGCGTCCCCACCAGCGACGTGCCGCCGAGTTCGAAGAAGCTGTCGTCGAGTCCGACTCCGGCCACCCCCAGGATCTCCTCGTAGACAGCGCAGACGGCGCGCTCGGTCGCGGTGCCCGGATCGCGATGCTCGCCGGTGACGGCGAACTCCGGAGCGGGCAGCGCTCGCCGATCGAGCTTGCCGACGGAGGTCAGCGGCAGCTCGTCCAGCAGCATGATCGACTGCGGCACCATGTAACCGGGCAGTCGCTCCTGCAGATGGCGACGCAGCGACGCCGTGTCGACCGACGACTCCCGGTGCGGCAGGACGTAGGACACCAACACGGTGTCCCCCGAGGGCAGGACGTGGCCCATCGTGGTCGCGAAGTCCACGCCGTCGTGCACGTCGAACGCGGCGTCGATCTCACCCAGCTCGATGCGGAACCCGCGGATCTTGACCTGATGATCGGTCCGGCCCACGTAGGACAGGGTCGGGTCGCCGTCGGCGGACTCGCGCCAGCGCACCAGGTCACCGGTGCGGTAGAGGCGCTCACCCGGCTTGCCGTGCGGATCGGCGACGAACCGCGACGACGTCAACGCCGTGCGCCCGAGGTATCCGCGAGCGAGTTCCGGTCCGGCGAGGTACAGCTCGCCGACGACGCCGAATGGCACCGGTTGCAGCTGGCGGTCGAGGACCTGCGCCGCGACACCGCGAATCGGTCCACCGATCGTGACCGGACCCTTGGGCACCATCGGCGCACTCATCGTCGTGACGATGGTCGTCTCCGTCGGCCCGTACACGTTGTACAGCGAGCGTCCCGGAGCCCAGCGCTCCACCAGTTCCGGTGGGCACGCCTCGCCGCCGACGAGGATGTGTCGCAACGACGTCGCGCTCGCCGGGTCCGCGGTCGACAATGCCGCGGTCGTGATGAAGGCGTGCGTGATGCGTTCCGATCCCAGCAGGTCGCCCAGTTCGCGGCCGCCGTAGACCCCGGGCGGTGACACGACGAGTGTCGCGCCGGATCCGTACGCGAACAGCTGGTCCATGACGGCGGCGTCGAAACTCGGTGTCGCGAAGTGCAGTACGCGTGCCGTCTCGTCGACCTCGAATCGATCGCGCAGCTCGCCGGCGAAGTTCGACAGGCCGGCGTGGGTGACGACGACGCCCTTCGGTGTCCCGGTCGACCCCGAGGTGTAGATGACGTACGCGGGGTGCACGAGAGCGATGGGTCCGAGAAGTTCTGCGGGCGTGAGGGGTTCGTCGGACGTACGAGCCAGCTCGGCCAGGGTGTCCGCGTCGTCGAGCACGAGCCACCGTGTCGACGAGACTCCGTCCACGGCCGCCCGGTGCTCCGCGGTCGTCAGTCCCCACGTGGTCGCCGAGTCCGTCAGCATGTGACGGACGCGGTCGGCCGGGTAGTGCGGGTCGACCGGGACGAAGGCGCCGCCGGCCTTCGCGACGGCCAGGACCGCGACGAGAGAGTCGAAGGATCGCGTGAAGCCCAGGGCCACCAGTGATTCCGGTCCGACACCGCGCCGGACGAGAGCTCGGGCCACCGTGGTCGAACGTCGGTCGAGCTCGCCGTAGGTGATGTGGGCGCCGAGGTACTCCGCCGCGATGCGGTCGGGAACCCGGCGTGCGGTCTGCTCGAACACCTCGGACAGGGTCAGCGACGGATCAGGATCGGTCTCGCCGCCGTGCACGGGCACCAGATGGGCTCGCTCCTGCGAGGTCAACATCTCGACGCTGCCGATGCTGCGGTCGGGTTCGGTGGCCAGGACGCCCAACACGCCCACCAGACGATCGAGCATGGTGCTCACGGTGGCGGCGTCGAACAGATCGGTCGCGTAGTCGGCGGTGACGGTCAGCCCCGCCGGCTCCCGGTCGTCGGTGCGCCGGTCGGTGACCGTGAACTGGATGTCGAACTTGGCGACGGCGACGTCCACCTCGGCCGCGTCGACGGTCACCTCGCCCATGCGGGCAGTCGTCGGAACGTCGTCCTGCAACGACAACATGATCTGGAACAACGGGTGATGGCTCGTGCTGCGCTGCGGGTGCAGCACGTCCACCAGACGTTCGAACGGAACGTCGGGGTGCGCGAACGCGTCCAGATCGACCGCGCGCACGTGCTGCAACGCCTCGGTCAGCGACGCGGTCGGCGAGACCCGCGTGCGCAGGACCAGCGTGTTGACGAACATTCCGACCAGCGCGTCCAGTGCCTGGTCGCCGCGGCCGGCGACCGCGGTACCGACGGACGTGTCGAAGCGGCCGGCGAGACGGCCGAGCACGACGGCGAGGGCGGTGTGGACGGCCATGAACAGCGTCGCGTTCTCCCGCCGCGCAAGGTCGACGAGCCGCCGGTGCGTGTCGACACCCACCGTGGTGGTGACCACCCCGCCCCGGTGAGACGGCACGCTCGGCCGCGGACGGTCGGTGGGGATGTCGATACGGTCGGGAGCTCCGGTCAACGCCGCCGTCCAGTACGCCAGTTGCGTCGAGACGAGGCTCGACGGGTCGTCCTCGGAGCCGAGCCGGTCACGCTGCCACAGCGTGTAGTCCGCGTACTGCACCGGCAGTGGCTCCGTCGCGGGTGCCGTGCCGGTGGACCGCGCGGTGTAGGCGGTGAGCAGGTCGGCGGCGAGCGGCGCCAGCGACCAGCCGTCCGCGGCGATGTGGTGCAGCGTGACGACGAGGACGTGCTCGTCCCCGGCCGCCACCTCGAGCAGGTCCACCCGCAGGGGCGCCTGCGTGGTCACGTCGAACCCGCGGGCCGCGCTCGTGACGATCGCGACCGTCACCGCGGAGGGCTCGGTCACGACGGGCTCCAGCGCCACCGGCACCTCGTGCGCAGGCAGGATCACCTGGTGCGGGCCCTCGGGCGAGTCCGGGTACACGGTCCGGAGCACCTCGTGGCGGTCGACGAGGTCGCGCAGCGCGGCCTCCAGCGCGGCGATGTCGAGCGGTCCCGTCAGGCGCACCGCGAAGGGCACGTTGTACGCCCCCGACGCCCGGTCGAACCTGTTGAGGAACCACAGGCGTTGCTGCGCCGAGGACAGCGGGATCCGGTCGGGTCGAGGCCGTGCCTCGAGAGCGGGGCCGGCGGACTCGGCGAGCCCGTCGATGTGCGCGGCGAGGGCTGCGACCGTCGGGTGCTCGAAGAGTGCCCGGACCGGAACCCGAACGCCGCGAGTGGAACCCAGGCGGGACGCGACCTGTGTGGCCAACAGGGAGTTGCCGCCGAGTGCGAAGAAGCTGTCGTCGCGTCCGACCTCGACGTCGAGGTCCAGCACTGCCGCCACGGTCTCGGCGACGGTCCGCTCGGTCTCGGAGGCCGGCGCGTCGTGAGTGCGGTCGACGGCCACGACGACCGGGGCGGGAAGCGCCCGCACGTCCAGCTTGCCGACGGGAGTGAGAGGGATGCGCTCGAGAACCGTCATCGATGCCGGCACCATGTGGCCGGGCAGAACGGAGCGGACGCCGCCCGTGACCGCGTCGACATCGATGTCGTGTCCGGTGGCGGCGACGACGTAGGACGCCAGCGAGGCGCGACCGGAGGCATCGGTGTGCACCAGAGTGTGCGCGAAGCCGACGGACGGGTCCCTCGTCAGTGCGGCGTCGATCTCACCGAGCTCGACGCGGAATCCGCGGATCTTGACCTGGGTGTCCGAGCGTCCGACGTAGTCGAGCCGGCCGTCCGCAGTCCACCGCACGACATCGCCGGTGCGGTACATCCGCTCCCCCGCTGTGCCGTACGGATCGGCCACGAACCGGCCCGCCGTCAGTCCCGCGCGGTCGAGGTAGCCGCGAGCGACGCCGACACCCGACAGGTACAGCTCACCCGTGACGCCGACCGGCACCGGATGCAGACGCGCGTCGAGCACCACGGCGCGGACTCCGGCGATGGGCGTACCGATGGTGACCGGTTCGTCGGCACGCAGTTCCGCGATGGCGGCGACGATGGTCGCCTCCGTCGGGCCGTACCCGTTGTACAGCGAACGTCCGACCGACCAGCGCCGCACCAGGTCCGCGGAGCACGTGTCGCCGCCCACCACCACGGTGGTGAGACTCGGCAGTGATCCGGCGGCGACGTCGACGGTCGCGAGCGCGGCCGGGGTGACGAAGGCGTGCGAGACCGACTCGCGGTCGATCAGTTCGGCCAGTTCCGCGCCGCCGTAGACGTCGCTCGGGGCGACGACGACGGTGGAGCCGGCGCCCATCGCCATCAGGATCTCGAGCACCGACGCGTCGAAGCTCGGCGAGGCGAAGTGCAGGGTCCGCGATGTTCCGGTGATGCCGAACGTCGTGCGCTGCACCTCTGCGAACGAGGAGAGTCCCGAGTGCGTCACGGCGACGCCCTTGGGCAGTCCCGTCGATCCGGAGGTGTAGATGACGTAGGCCGGATGGTCGACACGCAGCGTGGACGTCCGGTCACGGTCGGTGACGGGTTCCGTCGACCGGGTCGCGATGTCGGCGACGGTGGCCGGGTCGTCGAACACGATCCAGTCGACGTCCCGTCCTGCCGCCGGGCGGTCGGCCACGGTGCAGACACCGAGGTCGGCCCCGCTGTCGGTGAGCATGTGGTCGATGCGGTCCGCAGGGTAGCGCGGATCGACGGGGACCCAGGCCGCGCCTGTCATCGCCACGGCGAGCATCGCCGCGACGGACTCCGCCGACCGGGTGAGCGCCAGGGCGACGACGCGCTCGGGTCCGGCTCCGCGTTCGAGCAGGACCCGGGCGAGACGGGTGGCGTCGGCATCGAGCTCGGCGTACGTGCGCGACCGCCGAGCCGTGACGTCGACGCCGTGGGACGGATCATGCACCAGCGCAGTGGTGTTCGCGTTCTCCCGCGCGACGGCGGCCCACAGGTCGGGCAGCAGTACCGGTGCGCCGGGACGCTCGCCGGCCCGTGTCGTCAGCTCGCGGGACTCCTGATGGGACAGGAGTTCGATGTCGCCCACGGTCAGCGACGGGTCTCGGGCCACCGTGGTGAGCACGGCGCTGACACGGTCCGCGAAGGCGGCGATGGTGCTCTCGTCGTAGAGATCGCGCGTGTAGGTGACGCGGAACCGCCACGACCGCTCACCGTCGGCGTCGGTGCTCTCCGTGACGGCGAGCTCGACGTCGAACTTGCTGCGCTGCAGGTCGATCTCCGACGCGGTGACGGTGAGACCGTCGAGTTCGCCGCTGGTGACACCGTCGGACTGGAAGGCCAGCACGACCTGCACGAGCGGGTGCCGACCGGCCGTCCGCGACGGCGACAGAGCGTCGACCAGACGCTCGAACGGCAGGTCCGCGTGGGCGAACGCGTCGAGATCGGTGCTGCGGACCCGGCCGAGAAGGTCGGCGAAGGTGTCGGACGGCGCCACGTCGGAGCGCAGGACAAGAGTGCCGACGAACATGCCGACCAGCTCGTCCAGTGCGCGATCGCGTCGGCCGGCGATCGGGGTGCCGATCACCACGTCCCGGGTGTCGGCGAGCCGAGCGAGCGTGACCGCGAGTGCGGCGTGCATCGCCATGAACGTGGTGCTGCCCCGGCGCTGGGCGACGGCCGACAGTGCGGTCATCACGGCCGGATCGACGGCGAACTCGTGGACGCCGGCCCGGTGGGACGGCGCCGCCGGGCGGACGCGGTCGCCGGGCAGGGTGCACTCGTCCGGAAGGTCGGCGAGAGTGTCGGTCCAGAAGGAGAGGTCGCGGTGTGCCCGGCTCTCCGGGTCGGCCTCGTCTCCGAGCACGGCCCGCTGCCACAGAGTGAAGTCGCTGTACTGCACCGGAAGTGGGGTCCACTGCGGGGCAGCTCCCCGGATGCGGGCGGCGTAGGCGACCATGACGTCGCGGGTCAGCGGTCCGAGGGACCACCCGTCCGCGGCGATGTGGTGCACGACGAGACCGAGCACGTGCTCCGTCTCGGAGATCGACAGAAGAGTGGTGCGCAGCGGGGTCTCGACCGTGAGATCGAACCCGCGACGGGCGAACCGTGTCAGCGCGTCCGCGACGTCGTCGCGGTCCACGACGGTCGTTGTGAGCGGTACGGGTGCTGCCGGTGCGACGACCTGGTGCGGTCCGTAATCGCTCTCGGGGAACACGGTCCGCAGGCTCTCGTGCCGTTCCACCACGTCGGCCAACGCCAGTGCCATCGCGGGGGCGTCGAGGACGCCGTCCAGGTGCACCGAGAACGAGATGTTGTAGGCGTCGGAGGTGGGGTCGAAGCGATTGAGGAACCAGAGCCGTTGCTGCGGCGACGACAGCGGAATCCGGTCCGGACGGCTCGCCGCCGGGATCGCGACGAGCGGGATCCGCAACGCCGCACCGCTGTCGGCGTCGAGGTGAGCCGCGAGCGCCTCGACGGTCGGGGCCTCGAAGAGAGTGCGCACCTCCACCTCACGGCTCAGCGCGGCGCCGATCGCACTGGTGACACGGGTCGCCATCAACGAGTTGCCACCGGCGTCGAAGAAGCTGTCGTCCAGACCGACCCGGGGCACCGTGAGGACGTCCGCGAACACGCGGGCGACGGTCCACTCGGTCTCGGTGCGGGGCTCGCGGTACGCCGCCTCCGTCGTCTCCGGTGTGGGCATGGGCAGCGCGCGGCGATCGAGCTTGCCCGACGGGGTGAGGGGCACCTCGTCGAGCACGACCACCGCGGACGGCACCATGTACCCGGGCAGGGTGCGGCGGGCGTGCTCGAGCACCGGTTCGGTTCCGGCGGCGCCAGGCGCGAGCGTGAGGTGCGAGACCAGGCGGGCGTCGGCCCGGCCCGCGTTCTGCACGCTCGTGACGGAGAACGTGACCGACGGATGACGCTGGAGCACCGCGTCGATCTCGGCGAGTTCGATGCGGTGACCCCGCACCTTGACCTGGTCGTCGGCTCGGCCGCGGAACACCAGTTCGGTTCCCGCGGTGGTGGTCACGGCGGCGACGACGTCGCCGGTGCGGTACATACGGTCACCCGGCGTGCCGAACGGATCGGCGACGAAGCGGGTGGAGGTCAGCGGCAGGCGCCCGAGGTACCCGCGGGCCAGCGCCGGCCCGGACAGGTAGAGCTCGCCGGGAACTCCGGGGACCACCGGGCGCAGACGACGATCGAGCACCCGCACGTCGACACCGCGGCGCGGGGCGCCGATGGTGACGGGCGAGCCGGGTGCCATCGGCGGTGTCAGGGTCGCGACGACGGTGGCCTCGGACGGCCCGTACAGGTTGAGCATGCGGCGGCCGGGCGCCCACCGTTCGACGAGGGCGGGACTGCAGACGTCGCCGCCGACCCCGACGAAGGTCAGAGCGTCGAGGTCCGCAGGGTCCACCGTCTCGAGAGCAGCAGGGGTGACGAAGGCATGGGTCACCCGCTGATCACGCAGCAGTGCGGTGAGGCGGTCGCCGCCGTAGACGTCGGTACCGGCGACCACGACGGTCGCGCCCGCGGCGAATCCCATGAGCAGTTCCAGGATCGAGGCGTCGAAACTCGGCGAGGCGAAATGCAGTGTGCGCGATCGCGGTCCGACTCGGTAGGTCGCCACCTGCTCGCGGGCGAAGTCGGCGAGGCCGCGGTGCGGCACCACGACCGCCTTGGGGGTGCCCGTGGATCCGGACGTGAAGATGAGGTATGCCGGGTTCTCCGGGCGCACCCGTACGGGCAGTGCCGCCGAGGACTCGTCGGATCGGTGATCGACGGTGACCCACCGGACCGCGACGGGCAGTGCGGCTCCCGCGGCAGCGATGCCGAGGGACGCGGCGACGTCGGTGACCATGCGCTCGATGCGGTCCGCCGGGTAGCGCGGATCCACCGGGAGGAAGGCGGCGCCGGTCTTCGTCACGGCCCAGGTCGCGACGATCGAGTCGATCGAGCGCTCGAGGCACACGGGCACGATCGATTCCGGGCCGACTCCCTCGGCGATCAACGCGTGCGCCAGAAGGTCCGACGCGTCGTCGAGTTCGCCGTACGTGACGGAGCCGTCCGCCGTGACGACGGCGGTGGCGGACGGATCGCGCCGCGCGGCCGAGACGAGGATGTCGGCGAGCGACGAGGTGGGCCCGGCTGCCGCGCCCACGAGGACGGCAGGAGCGTCGGTGGACGTGGACAGATCGATGTCGCCGATCGCTCGGGTGGGATCCGCCGCGACCGATCGCATGACGGACACCAGTCGCTGCGCCATCGTCGCGGCTGTCGCGTCGTCGAACAGATCGCGGGCGTAGCCCAGGCGCGCATCGACCCCGTCGGGCCGACCGTCGACCGTGGTGCGCTCCGAGAGCTGCAGCGTGAGGTCGAACTTGGCTGTGCCGGAGTCGATTTCGGCGACCTCGACATCCAGTCCGGCCATCTCGACGCGGACCGGCGCGAGGTTCTCGAAGGAGAGAACGACCTGGAACAGCGGGTGGCGCGACGTCGAGCGCTCCGGTGCCGCCGCGTCGACGACACGCTCGAACGGGACGTCCGCGCGGGCGAACGCCTCGAGGTCGTGATCGCGTACCTCGCGGAGGAGGTCGGTGAACGGGACGTGCGGCGCGGGCGTCGACCGCAGCACCAGTGTGTTGACGAACATGCCGACGAGTCCGTCGAGCGCGCGGTGGCCGCGACCGGCGATGGGCGACCCGATCGCGACGTCGTCCGAGTCCGCGAGCCGTCCCAGCAGCGCGGACAGTGCCGCGTGCAACACCATGAACAGGCTGGCCGAGGTGTCCGATGCGAGCACGAGGAGCTGCTGGTGCAGATCGGCGTCGATGTGGAAGTCGTGGGCGCCGCCGCGGTACGACGGTGCAGCGGGACGGGGGCGATCCGTCGGCAGCTCGAGCGTGTCGGGCAGGCCGTCCAACCGCGCGGTCCAGTAGTCGATCTGACTGCGCAGGATCGAGGTAGGATCGTTCTCGTCTCCGAGTGCGGCGTGCTGCCAGAGCGTGAAGTCCGCGTACTGCACGTCGAGCGGTGCCCACAGCGGCGCACTCCCCTGCGTCCGCGCAGCGTAGGCGGTCATGACATCGGTCGCGAGGGGGCCGAAGGAGAACCCGTCCGACGCGATGTGGTGCAGCACCACGGCCAGCGTGTGCGACGTCGGCGAGGTGCGGAACAGGCGGACACGGACCGGGTGCTCCCGCGTGACGTCGAATCCGTGAGACGCGAACTCCCGCACGGTGTCGGCCAGCGCCGAGTCGTCGGTGTCGATCGGCGCGAGGTCGTGGTGCGCGGGGTCCTGCACCACCTGGTGCGGACCGTCGGCGGAGTCGGGATATACGGTGCGCAGCGTCTCGTGGCGCTCCAGGACGTCGGCGAGCGCGACACTCAGAGCGTCCGCGTCGAGGTCGCCGTGCAACGTGATGGCGAACGGCATGTTGTACGCCGGGGACGCCGAGTCGAACCGGTTCAGGAACCACAGTCGCTGTTGGGCGAGCGAGAGGGGAATGCGATCCGGGCGAGGTCCTGCGACCAGCGGCGGCCCGGTGGTGACCACGGGCGCATGGGCGACGCGATCCGCCAGACGTGCCACGGTCGGCGCCTCGAAGAGGTCCTTGATGCCCACGTCGGCACCGAGCTCGGCGCTGATGCGGGAGACCACGCGCGTGGCCAGCAGCGAGTTGCCGCCGATCTCGAAGAAGCTGTCGTGGACACCGGGAGCGGGGACGTCCAGCACGTCGGCGATGGTCTCGGCGATGCGTCGCTCGACCTCTGTGCGCGGCGGGACCGAGGGCACGTCGGCCCGGCGGCGCACCGGTTCCGGCAGTGCCTTGCGGTCGACCTTGCCGTTGGCGCTCAACGGAAGTGCGTCGAGAACGATCACCAGCGACGGCACCATGTAGGACGGGAGGCGGTCGGCGACGGTCGCGGCGACAGCGCGGACCTCGACGCTCGCCGCGTCGGTGCCGGGCTCGGGTGCGACGTACGCGACGAGCGTGGTCTCGCCGCGCTCGTCGACGTGGGCCACGGCCACCGCGTGGTGCACGGCGGGATGCGCGACCAGAGCCGCCTCGACGTCGCCGAGCTCGATCCGCAGTCCGCGGATCTTGACCTGGAAGTCGGTGCGGCCCAGGTACTCGACGGCGCCGTCGGCCCGCCAACGCGCCAGGTCGCCGGTGCGGTACATGCGGGTGCCGTGCGCCGACAGCGGGTCGGCGACGAACCGGTCGGCGCTCAGATCGGGCCGACCGACGTAGCCACGGGCGAGCTGGTCGCCCGCGAGGTAGAGCTCGCCCGCCGTTCCCACCGGAACCGGCTCGAGCCGGGCGTCGAGGATCTGCAACGCGGTGTTCCACACCGGCCGTCCGATCGGCACCGTGACGGCGTCGGCGTCGGTCACTTCCCAGTAGGTGACGTCGACGGCGGCCTCGGTCGGCCCGTAGAGGTTGTGCAGCGCGGACCCGGTGAGCGAGCGGAATGCCGATGCTGTCTCCGCGGGCAGTGCCTCACCGCTGCAGAACACCTGACGCAGGTCACCGAGCCGGGCGTCGGACGCGCGCAGTTCAGCGACGAAGGCGCTGAGCATCGAGGGCACGAAATGTGCCGTGGTGACGCCTGATCCGGCGATGATCGAGGCAAGGTAGCGCGGGTCGCGATGCCCGTCGGGCTCCGCGATCACCAGGCGGGCGCCGACCTGGAGCGGCCAGAAGAACTCCCACACCGAGACGTCGAACGTCGCCGGAGTCTTCTGCAGCACGGCGTCGTCGGCGCCGAGGTAGTACTCGTTCTGCATCCACAGCAGTCGGTTGACGATCGCCTGGTGCGACACCCCGACACCCTTGGGGCGGCCCGTGGAACCCGACGTGAAGATCACGTACGCCAGCGAATCGGGTCGCAGAGTCGCCGTGCGTTCACTGTCGCCGACCGGTGTGTCGGCGAGGCCGGCGAGATCGAGCATGTCGACGTCGACGCGCGCAGCGGTGTCGGGCAGGACGACACCCTGCGTGGACACCGTCAGCACGCACGCGGGCCGGGCGGTGTCGAGGACGTGGCCGAGACGCTCGGCGGGATGATCGGGGTCGAGCGGTACGTAGGCGCCGCCGGCCTTCTCGATCGCGTACATCGCGACGACGAGGTCGAGCGAGCGCTGCATGGCCAGGCCCACGAGCACGTCGGGTCCGACGCCGCGGGCGATCAACGCCCGCGCCAGGCGGGACGAGCGACGATCGAGTTCCGCGTACGTCAGTGCGGTGCCGGCGAACTCCAGGGCCGTCGCGTCCGGGGTGCGCCGCACCTGTGCGTCGAACAGCGCGGGCAGCGTGGTCCGCGGAACGCTCACGGCTGTGTCGTTGAACTCGGTGACCACACGGTCGTACTCGTCGGGCAGCACGACGTCGAGACCGGAGACGCGAGTTCGTGCCCCGCGTCCCAGGAAGTTCTCGAAGAAGGCGAGGAACCGCCGATGATGGGCGGCGAGGGTGTCCTCGTCGTACAGCGACGGGTTGCCCTCGAAGTCGATGTTCAGCGAGTTGCCGCCGCTGTTGTAGACGTTGAAGGTGAAGTCCTCGATGGGACCGCTGGAGAGCAGGTGCAGCCGGCCCACCAGATCGCCCAGACCGACGGTCCAGTCGAACAGCATGATGTTCACCATGGGTCCGAAGAACCCACGGTGCATGGTCGAGCTGCCGTGGTCGCGGCGGATGTCCTCGTGGCGGTATTTCTGGTGGCGCAGCGCACCGGTGATCTCGAGGGTCACCGACGACACCAGGTCGCCGATGTTCATGTCGGGCGAGATGTGCACGCGGATCGGTACGACGTTGGACACCATGCCGCCCGAGCGGCGCAGCGCCGCGGTGGTGCGGACGGACACCGGCAGACTCATGACGACGTCGGCGCGCCCGGTGACCCGGTGCAGGTAGGCGGCGAAGGACGCGGCCACGACGGCAGCGGCACTGGCGTCGAATCGCTCCTCCGCGGAGGTGAGCATGTCGCCGACGGTCTCGTCGGTGACACCGTTGCGTCGCAGGCGACTCGGCGCGGCCGGGGCGGTGCGATCGGCGAGGGAGAAGGTGTCCGGCAGACCCTGGAGCGTGTCCTGCCAGAAGGCGCGGTCGGTCTCGAACCTGGTGGAGGTGCGGTACGCGCGTTCTGCCGCGTAGAGCGTGGCCAGGTCGCCGGCCTTGCTGTCCGGGGTGGGAACGCCGGCCTGCTCGTTGGTGTACAGCTCGGCGACACGCTTCATGGCGGTGACGGCGCCGTATCCGTCACCGGCGATGTGGTGCATGCGGGTGTACCAGAAGTAGCGGTGGTCCTCGACGCGGAAGACGACGTTGACGGTCAGCGGATCGCGGTCCAGATCGACCGGGGAGCGCATCTCCTTCTGCATCCAGGCCAGGGCCGCGGCGATCGGGTCCGCCTCGGACCGGACGTCGAGCCGAGTGGTGCGCACGGTGGCTGCCGGGTCGACGACCTGATACGGCTGACCGTCGATCTCCACGAGCCTGATCTCGCCGGACTGGAGTTCCGCGGCCGCGCGGGCACCCACGCGCTCGAGCAGGTCGATGTCGAGGTCACCCTGCACGTCGACGTACTGCGCGACGGTGAGGGGAACCTCGGGAGCGAGCTTCTGGGCGAACCACAGGCTGGCCTGCGCCGGGGAGAGCGGGAAGGGATCGGACGCTGTCCGGTTCACGGTAGGTGCCGTGTCGGCCGGTTCGGTGGTTCTCGGTGCGCTGTCCGACGTCGTCATCGTTCGCTCCTCCTCGTCGGTCCCGTGGCCGAGGAGCGGTCCTGCTCCCCGGGCTGTGCGAGACGACGCACACTTCCACCGAACGGACGCAGAGAGCATCGACGCCGCGGCCGATTCGGCCGCACGTCTACGTGCTGTGTGTGACTTCCGGTGTCCCCGACCGTGGTCGCACTCTGTACTGAGCTGTATGTGGCATTCGCTCAACCACCCGCCGTGGATGGGTGAGACTTACCAACTTCTCGGTTTGCGGACCCGAAACGTTACGTCCATCGCGGTGACAGATCACGAAAAGTGCGGAAAGACCGCCCCGACCAGCGGACGCGGAGCCGTGTGCCCGGTCAGCGGGCCCGGCGCCGTCGAACGTTCGGTATCGTGGCGCCGATCACACTCAGGACGCCGAGGGCCACGAACACGTACTCGACGGTGGATCCCAGCCGTGTCGCGAGTGTGGTGTCGGTGCGCAGACCCACCGTGGCGACCAGATGGTCGGCGTCGAAGAGAGCGGTTCGCGAGGTCACGGAACCGTCGGGCGCGATGACGGCGCTGACCCCGCTGGTGGCGGCGACCACGACGGTCCTCGAGTGCTCCACCGCCCGGACTCGCGACATGGCCAGCTGCTGGTAGGTCATCTCCGTGTCGCCGAAGGTCGCGTTGTTGGTGGGCACCGCGAGAATCTGGGCGCCGGCGCGCACCGCCTCGGTGGGTGCGCGGTCGAAGGCCACCTCGTAGCAGGTCGCGACTCCCACGGCGAGAGCCCGCTGCTCGCGATCCGTGCCGGCGGGCACGTGCACGACGCCGTCGCCGTCGCCGGGCACGAAGTTGCCCGCCGAGTCGGCGTACGAGGAGAACAGCCGGAAGAAGCTGCGGTACGGCAGATACTCCCCGAACGGTTGGACGATCTTCTTGTCGTGGCGCTCCCCCGGTCCGGCGGCTCTGTCCCAGGCGATGACCGAGTTGGTGGAGGTGCCGTCGGCATTCGACAGCACCGCGCCCACGAGAATCGGTGCGTCGATCCGGACGGAGGCGGCCGTGATCTCGGCCGCTGCGGTCGCGTCGCGGGTGGGATCGACGTCCGACGCGTTCTCCGGCCAGATGACGACGTCGGGCTTCGGGGTCCGCCCCGCCTCGACCTCCTCCGCCAGCCGGAGAGTCTCGTTCACGTGATTGTCGAGCACCTGGCGGCGTTGCGCGTTGAAGTCGAGGCCCAGCCGGGGAACGCTGCCCTGGATGGCCGCGATGGTGATCGTGTCGTCACCGTCCTGTGGACCCGCGAGCGTGGGGCGCACGGCGAGTGCGACGACCGGCGCCACGGCGGCGAGCGCGACCAGCCCGGCGACCGAGGTGACGGCGAAGCCGGTGCGCACCGTCCTGCACAGCAGCGTCAGGCACACACCGATCAGTGCCACCGCGGCGCTGAGCAGCGGGGCGCCGCCGAGTGCGGCCAGCGGAAGCAGGGGTGACTCGGACTGACCGAAGGCCAGACGGCCCCAGGGGAATCCGCCGAACGGGACCGTGCTGCGCAACCACTCCGTCAGTGACCACACCATGGTGATCCACACCGCGGTGAGCGGCAGGCGGGACACCACCACGGCGAGCAGTCCGAACAGACCGAGGAACAGTGACTCCGCGACGGCAAGCGCGATCCACGGCAGCGGTCCGACGTACACGCCGATCCACGGGAGCAGCGGCAGGAAGAAGCCGAGGCCGAAGGCGAACCCGTACAGGAAGCCGCCCTTCAGCGACAGGGCGCGCGCCGGATCGTCGACCCGCCGCTCGGTCACGACGAACGTGACGAGCGCCAGGGCGACGGGCGCGAGAAACCAGAGTGATCGCGGTGGGAACGACGCGAACAGGAGCGCGCCGGCGCCGGCCGAGAGAGCGAGCCGCGCGGGTGGGATCAGTCGAGCGGGAACGCTCACGCGCGGTACACCGTGGTGCCGCGGTGCACGGTCTCCAGGCACACCGGGTCCGGCGCCTCGGGATCGAGGCGAGGCAGGGCCGGAACTCGTGACCGCGGGTCGGTGGACCAGCGCTGCACCGAGTCCCGTGGTGCGCTCACGACCAGTTCCGCGGCGTCCCACACCGCATAGCTGGCCGGCGCGCCCGGCACCAGCGTGCCGGCCAGGCCGTCGCGTACTCCCCCGGCGCGCCAGGCGCCGCGCGTCGCCGCGGAGAACGCGGCGCGGGGCGAGACGGCACTGCCCGGTGTGCGGTGGTTGACCGCTCCGCGGACACCGCGCCAGGGCTCGAGCGGCGTGACGGGTGCGTCCGACCCGATGGCCAGCGACACCCCGGCGGACGCCATCATCGCCAGCGGGTTGAGTGCGCGAGCGCGCTCCGCGCCGAGTCGGGTGGCGTACAGGCCCTCCTCACCGCCCCAGTAGGTGTCGAACACCGGTTGCACGCTCGCGATGACACCCCACGCCGCGAGGGCGTCGGCCTGCTCGGACGACACCATCTCGATGTGCTCGAGGCGATGGCCGCGAGACGCCACGGCGGGGCCGCCGAGCTCGGCCACGACCCGCCCGAACGCCTCGACCACGGCACTGGTGGCGGCGTCGCCGATGACGTGGAAGCCGGCCTGGATCCCGGCCCGCGTGCAGGCAGAGACGTGCGCCGCGATCACGTCGACGTCGAGATACGAACGGCCGCAACCGGAGTGGTCGGCATAGTGGTCGTGCAGCCAGGCGGTGTGCGAGCCGATCGAACCGTCGACGAAGAGGTCGCCGCCCAGGGCGTGCGCGCCGGTCGCGGCCAGGAGTGCCGTCGCCTCGTCCGGGGTCGAGACGGCCTCGCCCCAGTAGGCGCGCACCTCGACGCCGTGCTCGAGGGCGAGGAGTTCGGCCAGGTCGACGCGGCCGGAGATGTCGGGGCCGGCGCACTCGTGCACGGCGGCGACCCCGTGCGCGGCAGCATGATCGAGCGCGGCGACGCGGGCGCGGTGCCGGCCCGCGGGGCTCAGCAGGTCCAGCGCCCGGGTGCGCACGGCATGGTGCGCCTCCGCGACGAGCGGCCGTTGCGGATCTGCGGTGGCGACCACGTCCCCGGCGGCGCGACGCAGCACCGTCGAGCACGCCGCGGAGTGCGCGTCGATGCGCGAGAGGTACACGGCCCGTCCGGGTGCTGCGGCGTCGAGCTCCGCGGTGGTGGGGCCGCGCCCCTCCGGCCACGTCGACTCGTCCCAGTTCTGTCCCCAGATCAGGGTGCCCCCGTCCTCGGCCGCGTACGCGGCGAGAGCGCGCAGGCACTCGTCGAGAGACCGAGCGCCGCTCAGATCGAGTCCGATGAGCGCCAGACCTGTCGCGGTGGTGTGGACATGGGTGTCCACGAACGCGGGAGTCACGAACTCCCCGTTCAGTTCCACCACCTCGGCGTCGGGATGCAGCGCCCGCGCGGGGCGATCCTCACCGATCCAGACGACGGTGCCGTCGGTGACGGCCATGGCTGTCGCGTCGGGCGCGGACGGGCTGTAGATCCGTCCGCCGACCAGCAGATGCGTACTCACGCTCGCCAGTGTGCCCGGTGTCGGGCGGCCGGGGTGTCGGGGGTCAGCGCTCGTCGCGGCCGGTGGTGCCGTCGATCACACCGCGGGTGTCGCGAGGGGCCGAATTCCCGCGGTCCGGCATCACGTCGCCGTCGATGACCACGTGACCGGCCCCGAATCCCTGCGGCCCGAATCCCTGCGGCCCGAATCCACCGGGCGGGAACGTACGGCCCGAGGCCACGGCCGTCTCGACGCGCCGGGCGGCGGACCGCGCGATGACCGGACGAAGCAGCGCGCGGGTCAGCGGGATCATCAGCAGCAGGCCGAGGACGCTCGAGACGAGACCGGGGATCGTCAGCAGGACCGAGCCGAGGGCCACGAGCGCACCGTCCGCGACCGCGCCGCCGGGTGAGCGGCGTCCGGCGTTGGCCGAGCGCAGTTCCGAGAGCACGCGCCGCCCCTGGGAGCGGATCGCGACCATGCCCATTGCGGACAGTGCGATCACCACGAACACCGTCCACAGGATGCCGATCGCCGAGCCGAGCCACACGAGGGCGCTGATCTCGACGACGAGGTAGAGGAAGAAGTAGAGCAGTGGCATCGCGGGAGTCCTTTCGGCGACTGGTCGAACCCGTCTGCCGTGTCAACGCGCGACCGCCTCGTTTTTCTCCCGGCCGGTCAGGCGCCCGGAGTGACCAGTCCGAGCTCGTAGGCGAGCACGACGGCCTGGACGCGATCGCGCAGCCCGAGCTTGGTGAGCATGCGGCCGACGTGGGTCTTGACGGTCGCCTCGGACAGGAACAGCTCACCCGCGATCTCGGCGTTCGACTTGCCGGCGGCGATGAGCAGCAGCACCTCGCGCTCACGGTCGGTCAGCGACTCGACGGCTGCCGATCGTCCGGGAACATCGCGCGGTTGCCCGGCGACGATGCGGGAGAGCAGACGTCGGGTCACCCGCGGCGAGACGACGGCGTCCCCTGCCGCCACGCTGCGGATCGCGGACACGAGGTCCTCCGGAGGCGTGTCCTTGAGGAGGAATCCGCTGGCACCGGCACGCAGTGCGCCCAGGGCGTGTTCGTCCAGGTCGAAGGTCGTCATGACGATGACCCGCACCTCGGGTTGCGCCGCGATGATGCGTTCGGTGGCCGAGACACCGTCGATACCGGGCATGCGGACGTCCATCAGCACGACGTCCGGTTCGAGGCGCGCGGCCGCGGCGATCGCGGTGGCACCGTCGGGCACGTCGCCCACCACGTCGATGTCGGGCTGCGCGCCGAGAACCATCGACAGACCCATGCGCATCAGTTCCTGATCGTCGACCAGGAGCACCGAGATGGACACGGGAGACAACCTAGCGGTCCGGGTGGTCCTGGTCGACGCCCAGCGCGGCCTTCAGTTCGAGGGGCAGCGTCGCGGCCACGCGCCACCGGCCGCCCGGCAGCGGACCGGCGCGGAGCTCTCCGCCCAGCACGGCGACACGTTCGCGCATGCCGATGACGCCGAAGCCGCTGGTGGTGGGTGCGGCGTGGATGTCGACGGCCGGGCCGGTGTCGTCCGAGGAATTGATCACCGACACCGTCACCGCGGACGGTTCGCGTCGCACGGCCACCACGGCTCGGGGCCGCTCGCCGCCGTGGCGCAGCACGTTGGTGAGCGATTCCTGCACCAGCCGGTGCACCCCGAGCGACACCGCCGGCGGCAGGTCGTCGAGTTCGCCGGTCTGCTCGATCGACACCCGCAGACCGGCGGCCCGCATCAACTCCACGATCTTGGCGAGGGCCGCGGTGCCGTACTCGGGGTGGGACTCGGACGACTCGTCGGTCCGTAACAGCGACACCGTGCGTCGGAGTTCGGTGAGTGCGGAGCGGCCGGTCGCGGAGATGTTCGCGAGTGCCGCCGCGGCCCGCTCCGGATCCGACCGCAGCGCGTAGGACGCCCCGTCCGCCTGCACGATCATGACGCTCACCGCGTGGGCCACCACGTCGTGCAGTTCGCGGGCGATGCGGGTGCGCTCGGCGGACACCGCCTCGACGGCGCGTCGGTCACGATCGGATTCGGCGACGGCGAGCCGTGCGCTGACCTCGGCGACGTAGGCCCGGCGAGTCCCGAGGAACTCCGCCGTGATGTAGGCCAGGGCGTAGAGGAGGACGAAGAAGATGGTGGAGGTCCAGTCGGACCCGAGCACGAGCCGCACGACGACGATGTCGGCCGCGAGGCCCAGCGCGAAGAGCAGGGTCGTGCGCCGGTCGGTGTACACGGCCAGCGTGTAGAGCATCACCACGAAGCCGAGCTGCCCGGGCGGCAGCGTGCGCGGTTCTTCCGACGCCCACACCATCAGAGTCGCGACCTGGCCGAGTGCGAGCGCCGTCCAGGCGGCGGCCACCGGGTAGCGGCGGCGCCAGGCGATCGGCGTGGACACGGCGACCGCCATCGCCACGTAGACGAGGGGCTGCTGCACGGCAGCCACGGCCGTGAGCTCGATGAGGAAGAGTGACACCGCCAGCGCACAGTCGACCGCGAACGGACGGTGGCGGAGCCATTCGCTGAATCGGCGCATCGTGGTCGAAGCGTAGCGCGGGAGCTGTGATCGAATGTCCGCCATGGGTGCTGGTGACTGGTCGGTGTTGCTGGCTGCCGCGCTGGCGGCGGGCTGGGTGGACGCCGTGGTCGGTGGCGGCGGGCTCATCCTGTTGCCCGCACTCCTGTTGGTCACGCCGGCGGCCACGACCCAGCAGACGGTGCTGGCCACCAACAAGCTGGCCTCCGTTGCCGGCACCACCGCCGCGGTGCTGACCTTCTCCCGCAAGGTCCCGATGAACTGGCGGCTCCTCGCACCCGCCGGAGTGGTGGCCGCGGTCGGCGCGGCGTTCGGCGCCGCCACCGTCAGCCTCATCGACAAGGACCTCTTCATCCCCATCGTGCTGGTGGTGCTGGTCGGCGTCGCGGTGCTGGTGACGCTGCGCCCCACCGTCGGCGTCGTGGTGGGTGATCCGCCGACGCGCCGCCGCATCACCATCGTGGTGGTGGTGGCCGCCGTCGCCATCGGGTTCTACGACGGCATCCTCGGTCCGGGCACCGGCACCTTCCTCATCATCACGTTCGCCACCCTGCTCGGCACCGAGTTCGTGCGCAGCGCGGCGATGGCGAAGGTGCTGAATCTGGGATCCAACATCGGCGCCCTCCTGTACTTCTCGGCGACCGACGACGTCCTGTGGTTGCTCGGCCTCGCCATGGCCGTCGCGAACGTCGCGGGCTCGCTGGTCGGCTCACGCATGGCGATCTCGCGGGGCGCCGGGTTCGTGCGCATCGTGTTGCTGGTGGTGGTGTTCGCGCTCGTCATCCGACTCGGGTGGCAACAGTTCGGCTAGCGTCACCGATGTGAGAGACGTCGACAGCGATTTCGTCGCCCTGCCACTGCACGCGCTCGCGGATGCGGCGCTGACAGCGGCACGTGCGTCCGGTGCCACGCATGCGGATCTGCGGGTGCATCGCTTGCGGACGCAGTCGCTCGCTCTCCGCGACGGCGAGGTGCAGTCGAGTGTCGAGGCGACGACGCTCGGCCTCGCGGTCCGGGTGATCGTCGACGGCACCTGGGGCTTCGCGTCCGGCGCGGTGCTGTCGGTGGACGAGGCCGTCTCCGTCACCTCGCGCGCCGTGCTCGTCGCGCAGGCGTTGCGCGACCTGAACCGGGATCCCGTCGTGCTCGCCTCCGAGCCGGTGTACGAGAACGTGTCGTGGGTGTCGGACTACGAGATCGATCCCTTCGACGTCCCCACCACCGACAAGGTCGATCTGCTGGGCGAGTACTCCGGCCGTCTGCTGGCCTCGGACGGCGTCGACCACGTGAGTGCCTCCGTGCTGCAGGTCAAGGAGCAGTCGTTCTACGCCGACCTCGCCGGGTCGCGCATCACGCAGCAACGGGTGCGACTCCACCCGCAGATCGACGCCGTGTCCGTCGATTCCGCGTCGGGTGGCTTCGATTCGATGCGCACCCTCGCTCCCCCGACGGGACGTGGCTGGGAGTACCTGACCTCCGACGGGACCGGCGCCGACGGACTGTGGGACTGGGACGACGAACTCTCGCGCATCCCCGACTGGCTCGCCGAGAAGACGAAGGCCCCCGGCGTGGAGCCGGGTCTCACCGATCTGGTGATCGACCCGACCAACCTGTGGCTCACCATCCACGAGTCCATCGGCCACGCCACGGAATACGACCGAGCCATCGGCTACGAGGCCGCCTACGCCGGAACGTCCTTCGCGACGCCCGACCAGCTCGGCACGCTGCGCTACGGCAGTGAGTCGATGCACGTGACCGCCGACCGCACCGAACGCCACGGGTTGTCCAGCATCGGGTGGGACGACGACGGCGTGGCCTCGCAGTCGTGGGATCTGGTGCGCGACGGGGTTCTCGTCGGCTACCAGCTCGACAGAGTGTTCGCCCCCCGCCTCGGGCTCGAGCGGTCGAACGGGTGCTCGTACGCGGACTCGCCCCACCACGTCCCGATCCAGCGGATGGCCAACGTCTCGCTGCAACCGGACCCGCACGTCGATCGCAGCGTGGACGATCTCATCGCCGACGTCGAGCACGGCGTCTATGTGGTGGGCGACAAGTCGTGGTCGATCGACATGCAGCGCTACAACTTCCAGTTCACCGGCCAGCGCTTCTTCCGCATCGAGAACGGGGCTCTCGCGGGCCAGGTCCGGGACCTGGCGTACCAGGCGACGACCACCGATTTCTGGGGCTCGATGGAGGCGGTGGGCGGACCGTCCACGTGGCGTCTGGGCGGCGCGTTCAACTGCGGCAAGGCGCAGCCCGGTCAGGTGGCGGCGGTGTCGCACGGCTGCCCCGCTGCTCTCTTCCGTTCGGTCAACGTCCTCAATACGCGAACGGAGGCGGGTCAGTGAGCGTCAGCACTCCCCTCGGCGGCCACGATCTGGTGGAGCGTGCGCTGTCGTACGCCACCGTCTCGGACACCGTCGTGATCGTCGCCGACATCTCGGAGGCATCCCTGCGGTGGGCCGGGAACTCGATGACCACCAACGGCGTGGGTGACTCGAGGTCCTGGACCGTCGTCTCGATCGTGCGGGACGGCACGGCGGCGCGGGTGGGAACGGTCTCGTCCACGAGCATGGATCCGGATGATGTGGCCGGCGTCGTGGCAGCCGCCGAGGACGCCGCTCGTGTGGCTCAGCCCGCCACCGATGCGATGCCCCTCGTCGAGGGCGCCCCGACGCCGGACTCCGGCTGGGGCGACGTCCCGCTCCGCACGGGGATCGACGTGTTCGACTCCGTGGTACCCGGCCTGGCGCGGGGATTCGACGGAGCCGATGCGTTGTACGGCTTCGCGCATCACACGGTCCGTACCGTGTGGCTGGGCACGTCCACCGGGGTGCGGCGGCGCGTCGTCGAACCTGTCGGGTCGCTCGAGATCAACGGTAAGAGGGGTGGTCTCTCGGGCGGTGCCAGTGCCTGGGTGGGCACCGGTACCCGAGACTTCCGCGACATCGATCTGGATGCGTCCCTGGCCGAACTGACTCGCCGGCTCGACTGGTCCGCCCGGACCGTCGACCTTCCCGCGGGACGCTACGAGACGATCCTCCCACCGTCCGCGGTCGCCGATCTGATGATCGATCTGCTGTGGTCGATGGACGGCCGGGGCGCGCAGGAGGGCCGCACCGCCCTGTCCGCTCCCGGCGGCGGCACCCGCGTCGGTGAGGTGCTCGGACACCTCGGTCTCACGCTGTACTCCGACCCGTCCGAGAACGGCCTCGAGTACGCCCCATTCGTGGTCACCGGATCCTCGAGCGACGCGGTGTCGGTGTTCGACAACGGAATGGACGCCGGCCGCACCGACTGGATCCGCGACGGTGCAATCACCTCCCTTGCCTACCCGCGTTCCGCCGCAGCAGAATTCGGGACCACACCCACTGTGCCCGGCGACAACCTCGTCATGGTGGGCGGCGCCGGCGGTTCCGTCGACGACCTCGTCGCGCGCACCGAACGAGGACTCTTGTTGACGACGCTCTGGTACATCCGCGAGGTGGACCCGACGACCATGCTCCTCACCGGGTTGACGCGGGACGGCGTCTACCTGGTCGAGGACGGCCGGGTGACTGCTGCCGTGAACAACTTCCGGTTCAACGAGAGCCCGCTCGACATCCTGCGCCGCGCGACAGAGGCGGGTACGACCGTTCCCACCCTGCCGCGTGAGTGGTCGGACTGGTTCACCCGCGCAGCGATGCCCCCGATGCGGATCCCCGACTTCCACATGTCGTCCGTGAGCGCGGCCCAGTAGGAGGGGCCTCACTCGCCGGGTGCGGTGAAGTAGTCGGTGCCGTGCGAGTCGCGGACATGGACGATCCCGTCCCGGAGCATGCGGTGGTGCCACTGCCGCCGGGTCTTCAGGCCGTGGTGCCGACGGCACAGCGGCGCGAGGTTGCCGGTGACGGTCCAGCCGCCTCTCTCCGGGTCGGTGTGGTCGAACGGGACGACATGGTCGAGGTCGCAGTCCGCACTCGGCACAGCACACCCCGGATGGATACATGTCGGATACAGGGCTGTCACCAGGGCGGCGATCGCCTCGGACGGCCGGTACGTCAACGCCCCGGCCGGGGGTACGGCGAAGCCCCCGTGGCCGTCGGGGTTGGCGACGGCACGGTCCACCGCCGATGGTGCGAGCGCGCGAAGGTACTCGACCTGCTAGCTGGCTTTTCGGGCTGTCGTGCTGCCCAGTTTCCCCGTGGTCGGTGTCCACCCTGCGGGCATGCGGCGGGTGCGGCGGACTTCCCGCCCGGCGGCGGGCATCGGCGGGCCCGGTGGTTCGGAGTCGGTCGGCGGGTCGTGCTCCGGGCATCGGCACCTGCACCCCGCCCGCGGTTCCGCGACCTCCGCGGCGGTGATCATCGCCTGCCACGTCGCATCCCCGGCAATTCTCCGGGCTATATCAGCTGGTACCGGTCCCCAGCCGACGAGGTGGCCGGGTTCCCCCGCCAACCCTGCTGCGGTGGCAGCATCGAGGACGATCACGGCACGGGCCGGCGTACCCGAAACGGCCCCGGTCAAGAGCGCGTGCGCGGCGTCGAACAACCGAGCCGGCAACGACGTCGGATCGGTCACCCCGCGTGCGGCGGCAGCGGCGATGTTCCGCCACAGTGCGGCGACTTTGTCGGCCGGACCACGGATCTTCAGCTCGGCCTGATCGCGCGGGAGCTTGCGCACCGTCGCCGACCGCTCCAATGCTGCCCGTTCACGGATGATGCGGTGCCAGTCAGCGTCGAAGTCGGCGAGGATCCGGTCGATCGCCGACGCGACCGCACCCGGCGTGCACCGGGCTGCGACAGCAATGACCCGCTGCAGTAATGCTTCGGTCGCATGATGGAACCCGGCCAGGGATCGGCAGACCGTGCGGAACGCCGCGTACGCCAACCGGCCCGCATCGAACGCTTCCTGCACCGCAGGACGGGCGGTGCGAATCAAAAACAGCCACTCCGTGACAGTGCTGGTGGACACCGACAGCGCCGACGCGACCTCCGCGACCGCGCATGCTTCGGCGGCGTCGGCGTCGAATACCCCACCGGTCGCGAGCACGGCGGGGCGTCGGGACTCGGAGTGGATGTAGGAGCACGACGCGGCGACGGTGCGGGCGAACGAGGCCTGGGCGTCGACCTTCGCCGACACCAACACATCGACGGAAACTGGTGCGTCGTACACGAATTCACCCCCCGGTGATGCCCCGATCAGGCCGCCCCCCGACGACCTGAACAGACAGTAGCCGACACCACCGACACGGAGTCAGGCCGCGCGTAACGCCAACCCGACGGTGCTGCTCTTGCCCTTGAACAGGGAGCTCATCGTGACGGCGATGCGGCCGGTGATGCCGTACTTCTCGATCACCACGTCGCGGGTACGCGCGGTGCCGGCGTCGTCCAGCACCTCGGCGACAGCGTCCATGGCCGGGCCCACGTTCTTTCCACTGCGATCGCAGGTGGCCACCGTGACGCGGGGTGTATTGCGGATCCGCTTGACCTTCCACGACTCCCGCTGAGTCCACATGAGGAGCCGATCCCCGTCGAGGGCCGCCCAGATGGGTGTCGGCTTGGGGGTGCCGTCCTTGGTGAACGTGGTCAGGAGGACGTACTTCGCGGTGCCGACGTCACCGAACGGGTTGCTCATACGAGACAGGATAGGCCGGTCAGTCGCCCTCGAGCTCGCCTTCGCTCTCGAGGTAGGCCGCACGGAGGTCCGCGAGCACTGCCGGGTCCGGTTCCGCCCACATGCCGCGTTCCACGGCCTCGAGCAGTCGCTCGGAGATTCCGTGCAGCGCCCAGGGATTGGACGTCGACATGAACTTCCGATTGGTCTCGTCGAGGACGTACTCCTGCGTGAGCTTCTCGTACATCCAGTCCTGCACGACTCCCGTGGTGGCGTCGTACCCGAACAGGTAGTCGACCGTCGCGGCCATCTCGAATGCGCCCTTGTACCCGTGCCGCCGCATCGCGTCCATCCAGCGCGGGTTGACGACGCGCGCACGGAACACGCGGGACGTCTCCTCGTGCAGCGTGCGGGTGCGCACCGATTCCGGGCGGGTGCTGTCGCCGATGTACGCCTCGGGAGACGTGCCGGTGAGCGCACGCACGGTCGCCACCATGCCGCCGTGGTACTGGAAGTAGTCGTCGGAGTCGGCGATGTCGTGCTCGCGGGTGTCGGTGTTCTTCGCCGCCACCGCGATGCGCCGGTAGGACGAACGCATGTCGTCCGCTGCCGGGACGCCGTTCAGTCCGCGGCCGTACGCGAAGCCGCCCCACGTCGTGTAGACCTGCGCCAGATCCTCGTCACTGCGCCAGCTCTTGCTGTCGATCAACTGCAGCAGTCCGGCGCCGTACGTGCCGGGCTTGGATCCGAAGATGCGGGTGGTGGCTCGGCGGTCGTCGCCGTGCTCCGCGAGATCGGCCTGTGCGTGCGCACGCACGTAGTTCTGCTCGTCGGTCTCGTCCAGGCCCGCGACCATGCGGACGGCGTCGTCCATCATCGCGAGCACGTGCGGGAACGCGTCGCGGAAGAAGCCGGAGATGCGGACCGTCACGTCGATACGCGGCCGTTTCAGCTCGTCCAGAGCGATCGGTTCGAGGTGCGTGACGCGGCGCGACGCCTCGTCCCACACGGGCAGCACGCCGAGCAGTGCGAACACCTCGGCCACGTCGTCACCCGAGGTACGCATGGCGCTGGTCCCCCACACCGACAACCCGACAGAGCGCGGGTACTCGCCGTGATCCTGCAGGTAGCGGGCCACGAGCGACTCGGCCATCGCCTGGCCGGTCTCCCACGCGAGCCGCGACGGCACCGCCTTGGGGTCGACCGAGTAGAAGTTGCGGCCGGTCGGCAGCACATTGATGAGTCCACGCAGCGGCGACCCGCTGGGACCGGCCGGGATGAATCCGCCGTTCAGCGCATGCAGTACACGGTCGATCTCCTGGTCGGTTCCGCGCAGACGGGGAACCACCTCGGTGGCCGCGAAGCGGAGGATCTCGGCGACGGTGTCGGGCAGTCCCGCGGTGATGCCGTCGACGGCGTCCACCGACCAGTCGGCGCGGTGCAGTGCCGCAACGAGACCACGTGCCTGCTCCTCGACGGCATCGACCGACGTACGGGCCTCGTCGCCGTCCTCGCTGAGACCCAACGCTTCCCGCAGACCCGGAACGGTGCGCTCCCCACCCCACATCTGACGGGCCCGCAGCATGGCAAGCACGAGGTCGACCTCCGCCTCACCGCGCGGAGCCTGCCCGAGGACGTGGAGCCCGTCGCGGATCTGCACGTCCTTGATCTCGCACAGCCAGCCGTCGACGTGCAGCAGCATGTCGTCGAACACCTCTTCGTCGGGGCGTTCCTCCAGGCCGAGGTCCTTGTGCATCTGGGCCGCGGTCATGAGCGTCCAGATCTGCTGACGAATCGCCGGCAGTTTGGCCGGGTCCAGCGTCGAGATGTTCGAGTGCTCGTCGAGCAACTGCTCGAGGCGGGTGATGTCGCCGTAGCTCTCGGCGCGGGCCATCGGCGGGATGAGGTGGTCGACGAGAGTCGCGTGCGCGCGGCGCTTGGCCTGTGTCCCCTCGCCCGGGTCGTTGACCAGGAACGGGTAGATCAGTGGCAGATCGCCCAACGCGGCGTCGGTGCCGCACGAGGCGGACATGCCGAGAGTCTTGCCGGGCAACCACTCGAGGTTGCCGTGCTTGCCGAGGTGCACGACGGCGTCCGCGGCGAAACCGCCGTCCTCCTCCGGGGCCGCGAGCCAGCGGTAGGCGGCGAGGTAGTGGTGGCTGGGGGGAAGATCCGGATCGTGGTAGATCGCCACGGGGTTCTCGCCGAACCCGCGAGGCGGCTGCACCATGAGGACGACGTTGGAGAACCGCAGTGCGGCGATGACGATCTCGCCCTCCGGATCCGCCGAACGGTCGACGTACAGCTCGCCCGGTGCCTCGCCCCAGTGTTCGACGACGCCGGATCGCAGGTCCTCTGGCAGCGTGTCGAACCAGCGTCGGTAGCGCGCGGCCGAGATACGGATGGGGTTGCCCTCGAGTTGCTCGGCGGTGAGCCAGTCGGCGTCCTGCCCACCGGCGGCGATGAGCGCGTGGATGAGGGCGTCGCCGTCCTGCGCGGCGAGGCCGGGCACCGCGTCGTCACCGTCGACGGGTCCGATGTCGTAGCCCAACTCGCGCATCCGCGTCAGCAGACCGATCGCCGACGCCGGGGTGTCGAGTCCGACGGCGTTGCCGATGCGGGCGTGCTTGGTCGGGTACGCGGACAGCATCAGCGCAATGCGCTTGTCGGCTGCGGGAATTCGGCGCAGTCGAGCATGCCGGACCGCGATGCCGGCGACGCGTGCGCACCGCTCGTGGTCCGGCACGTACGTGCTCAGGCCGTCCGAGTCGATCTCCTTGAACGAGAACGGAACGGTGATGATGCGACCGTCGAACTCGGGCACCGCGACCTGGGTCGCGACGTCCAGCGGGGACATGCCGTCGTCGTTCGCGTCCCACATCGCGCGGGAGCTGGTGAGGCACAGGCCCTGCAGGATCGGCACGTTGAGCGCGGCGAGCTCGGCGACGTCCCAGGCCTCGTCGTCGCCACCGGCGCCCACGTTGGCGGGACGGGTTCCGCCGGCCGCGAGCACGGTGACCACCATGGAGTCGGCTTCGCGCAACGCCTCGAGCAGTTCGGGTTCCGCGCTGCGCAGCGACGCACAGTAGATCGGGAGCGCGCGGGCGCCCTTCGCCTCGATGGCGTCGCACAGGGCATGGATGTAGTCGACGTTGCCCGCGAGGTGCTGGGCTCGGTAGTACAGGACGGCGATCGTGGGCTCTGCCCCCGTGCGCCTTTCGCGTACCTCTGGATGCGCAAAAGGCGCACGGGTGCGCAGCACACCCCACGTCGGGAGATGGGCGGGCGGCTCGAATCCGTGACCGGTGAGCAGAACTGTGTCCGACAGGAACCACGACAGCTCGCGGAGGTTGTCCGCGCCGCCCTCGGCCAGGTACTGGTGCGCCTGCGCTGCCACATTCGCGGGAACCGTCGACAGTTCCATCAGCTCGGCATCAGGAGCCTGCTCGCCGCCCAGCATGACCACCGGAACGGGGCCGCGGAGCACCGCGTCGATACCGCTCTCCCACATCCGGCGCCCGCCGAGAATGCGCACGACCACCAGGTCGACACCGTCCATGAGCGTCGGCAGATCGGCGTCGACGAGGATGCGGGACGGGTTGGCCCAGCGGTACTCGGCGCCGGAGGCACGTGCGCTCAGCAGGTCGGTGTCGGATGTCGAGAGCAGCAAGATCACGGTGGTGGAGCCTTCCCTGGGGTTTTCGCGCCCCGTCGGCGTCGGTGTGCACCCCAGGTCTGACTTCTCCGGAGACGCTGGAGTCACAGTGGCGCGACCGCGCCGGAGTCTCACCGGCTTCCGGGGTGCTTCGCGATGATCGTACGTCGTAGCCTGGACTGCATGAGTGATGCCGGGGACAGGACCAGACGGGACGCCTGCCCCGGGGCGCTCCAACTGCACGAGGCGAAGGACGGCTTGCTGGCTCGGGTGCGTCTGCCCGGCGGCGCGCTCAGCGCCGAGCAGATGGGTGTGCTCGCGGCGGCGTCGACAGATTTGTCCGACGGTGAGTTGGTGCTCACCTCCCGGGGGAACGTCCAGCTCCGCGCGGTACGCGATCCCGACGACCTGGCCGACCGGCTCGCGGCCGCGGGACTTCTGCCGTCGGAGACCCACGAGCGGGTCCGCAACATCCTGGCGTCGCCACTCTCGGGTCGTCTCGGCGGAACGGCCGACGTCCGCGACCTGGTGTCCTCGCTGGACACCTCGCTCACGAGTGATCCTGAGCTGGCCGACCTGCCGGGTCGGGTGCTCTTCTCGGTCGACGACGGCCGCGGCGATGTGACGGGTTTCGGCGCCGACATCGGCGTCCACGCCGTCGACGAGGACTCCTTCGCCCTCATCCTCGCGGGCGCCGACAGCGGCGTCCGGGTCCCGCGGGCCGACGCGGTCGCGGTGATGCTCGACGCGGCACGCGGGTTCCGCCGCGAGCGGCAGGGGCACTGGCGCATCGCGGAGATGCCGAACGGCGTGGAGGCTGTGCTCGGTCACGTCGATCACGCTGTCGGCGACCACCCTCGGGTCGCCGTCGAGACGTCGGTGGAGCCGCCGATCGGATGGTTCGTGCAGGACGACGCCACCGTCGCGCTCGGTGCCGCACTCGCCCACGGCGTGCTGCCGGCCCGCACCGCCCTCTTCCTCGCGGCGGTCGAGAAGCCGATCCACGTCACGCCGTGGCGCGGCATCGTGCTCCTCGATCTCGACGAGGGCGTCGCCGAGCAGGTCGTGCGTGTGTTGGCCCCGATGGGCCTGATCTTCGACGCGGAGTCACCGTGGGTGCGGGCCAGCTCGTGCGTCGGATCTCCCGGCTGCGCGAAGTCGCACTCCGACGTGCGCGCCGATCTCGACGCCGCCGTGGAGCACGGCGCGGTGGGCGACGGCCGGGAGCACTGGGTCGGGTGTGAGCGCCGATGTGGCCGACCCCGCGGTGAGGTCACCGACGTGGTCGCGACCGAGAGCGGTTACCAGCGCTCCTGAGCCGCCTGCATCCGATCAGGAGCCCGGTGAGGTCACGATCAGGTAGTACAGCGTGGCACCGATAGCCAGTATCTGTTGGCCAGGGAAGGCGTAGTTGTCGACCAGCCAGTGGCCGGCGAGGTCGAACAGAGTGCTCGGAAACATGGTTCGGCTCCGTTCTCGTCGACGACCCCGCGGTCGTTCGTCTCGGCAACGTTACGGGCGTTGCAGCACGACCGGAACAGACCCATCGTTACGATTCGGTGTCGATCCGTGGTGCCTCTCCCCCGTGCCGCGGCGCCGGACCCTGGCCGACCACGGCGCGTCATCGCTCCCTATCGTGGAGCCATGCACGACTACATTCGCGACGGCGACGAGATCTACCGGCGCTCCTTCGCGACCATCCGAGCGGAAGCCGATCTGTCGGCGTTCTCCGACGATGTGGCCCAGGTCGTCGTGCGCATGATCCACGCGTGCGGAGAAGTGAATCTGGCGCAGTCCATCGCGTCGACGGCCGACGTCGTGGCGAAGGGCCGTGCTGCGCTGCGCGCGGGGGCTCCCATCCTCTGCGACGCCACCATGGTCGCGTCCGGCATCACCCGTCGACGGCTCCCGGCCGACAACGAGGTGATCTGCACCCTCAACGCACCGGACGTCCCGGAGATGGCGCGCGAGCGCGGCACCACCAGAACGGCCGCAGCGGTAGATCTGTGGGTCGACCACCTCGACGGCGCCGTCGTCGCGATAGGCAACGCACCCACCGCACTCTTCCGGCTCATGGAGTTGATCCAGCAGGGCGCTCCGCGCCCGTCCGCGATCCTGGGTGGGCCCGTGGGCTTCATCGGCGCCGCGGAGTCGAAGGACGATCTCGTCGCCTCCGGTCTCGGCCTCGACCACCTGCTCGTCCTCGGCCGCCGCGGTGGCAGCGCCATCGCCGCAGCCGCCGTCAATGCCATTGCGACGGAACGCGAATGAGCGGCAAGCTTTGGGGTGTCGGTATCGGCCCGGGTGATCCGGAGCTGGTGACGGTCAAAGCCGCGCGGGTCATCACCGCCGCCGACGTCGTCGCCTTCCACAGCGCCCGGCACGGCAAGAGCATCTCTCGCCGCACTGCGGAGCCGTACCTGCGCGAGGGTCAGATCGAGGAGCACCTGGTCTACCCGGTGACCACGGAAGGCACCGACCACCCCGGCGGGTACGACGGCGCTCTCGCGGACTTCTACGTCGAAGCGTCCGAACGTCTGGCGGCGCACCTCGAGGCCGGTCGCTCGGTCGCGCTGCTCGCCGCCGGCGACCCGATGTTCTACAGCTCGTATCAGCACATGCACGTTCGTCTCGCGCACCGCTTCGACACCGAGGTGATCCCCGGCGTCACGTCGGTCAGTGCGGCGTCCGCGGCGGTCGGGGAACCGCTCGTCGAGGGTGACGAGGTCCTGACCATCCTGCCGGGGACCCTGCCCCGCGCCGAGCTCACGCGGCGACTCGAGGACACCGACTCCGCCGCGATCCTCAAGCTGGGCCGCACGTATCCCGCTGTGCGCGAAGCCTTGCGCGACAGCGGCATGATCGACCGCGCCCGCTACGTCGAGCGCGCGAGCACCACCGGCGAACGCGTTCTCGCCGCCGACGATGCGACGGACGTTCCGTACTTCTCCATCGCCGTGGTCTCGAGCCCGTCCTACGTGGTCAGCGAACCCGCTGCGTCGGGCGAGGTGGTGGTCGTCGGACTGGGGCCGGGCTCGGCCGAGTGGACCACGCCGGAGGTGCGCGGCGAACTGCTCCGCGCCACCGATCTCGTGGGCTACACCACCTACATCGACCGGGTGCCCGTTCGAGCCGGCCAGCGTCGACACGCGAGTGACAACCGAGTCGAATCGGAACGGGCCGAGATGGCACTCGATCTCGCGTCTCGCGGCGGTCGGGTCGTCGTCGTGTCCTCCGGCGATCCCGGCGTGTTCGCCATGGCCGCAGCGGTTCTCGAGGTGGCGGCGCAGGACCGATGGCGCCACGTTCCCGTGCGCGTCTGCCCCGGGGTCACGGCCGCCAACGCGGTCGCGAGCCGCGTCGGCGCTCCCCTGGGCCACGACTATGCCGTTCTGTCCCTGTCCGATCGCCTCAAGCCGTGGGACGTGGTCGAGCGCCGCATCCGCGCGATCGCGGCGGCCGACATGGCGTTCGCCGTCTACAACCCGGCCTCGCGCTCGCGGACCTGGCAGGTGGAGGCGCTCAAGACGCTCGTGCTCGAGCACCGTGGCCCGGACACTCCCGTCGTCGTGGGCCGCGACGTCTCGGGACCCGAGGAATCGGTGACCGTCGTCCGGCTCGGGGATCTCGACCCGGCCACGATCGACATGCGCTGTCTGCTCATCGTCGGAGCGTCCACCACGACGGTCGATCACACCGCGGACGGCCCGCGGGTGTTCACGTCACGGCGTTACGACACCGTCGATCCCATCGCCCGCGTCGGGAGCGGCGCGGGGAGTGCGTCGCTTCAGTAACCAGGTCACGCACTTGTCGGCTGTCGGCACCACGGGAACGTCGTCCTGAACGGGCGGCCGTTCCACCATGACGACGGGGATGCCGCGCTCGCGGGCGGCCTGAAGCTTGGCCGACGTGAGCTTGCCACCGCTGTTCTTGCTCACCACCACGTCGATGCGGTGCTCGTCCAACAGCTCGCGCTCGCCCTCGAGGTCGAACGGCCCGCGTGACTCCAGAATGCTCGAGTGCGCGGGGACCTCGCCCTCGGGCGGATCGATACACCGCACGATGAAGTGCCGGTCGTCCAGGGACGCGAAGTGGTGCACGCCCTGTCGGCCGATGGTGAGCAGGACGCGGGCGAGAGCGGGTCGGTCGGCGAGTGCCTGCGCTGCCGCCTCCATCGACGGCACCGTGATCCAGTCGTCCTCGGCCAGCGGGCTCCACGGCGCGCGACGCACCAGCACCAGCGGCACGTCGGCCGCCGTGCAAACCTCGACCGCGTGCGCCGTCATCGTCGCGGCGTAGGGATGCGTGGCGTCGACGACGTGCGTCACCTCGTGCTCCGCGATCCACTCGCGCAGACCGTCCACGCCACCGAAGCCGCCGATCCGCACCTCCCCCACCGGGAGCACGGGATCGGCCACTCGGCCGGCGAGCGAGGAGGTCACGGTGGTGCCGTGCAGTCCGTCCAGCTTGACCGCGAGCTGACGTGCTTCGGACGTGCCACCGAGAACCAGAACATGCATTGGGGCGACCTTACCGGCCCCGGACAGTCAGTGATCGAGCCGTCGGCGGGCCGCCGAGTACAGGAAGCTGTCCGGGAAGCCCTCGGCCGACAAGACGCGGCCGACGACCACGACCGCCGTCTTGACGATGCCTGCCGCCACCGTCGCGTCCGCGAGATCGGCCAGTGTGCCCCGCACGATCACCTCGTCCGCGCGGCTGGCGAAGGCCACCACCGCTGCGGGACAGTCGGATCCGTAGTGCGGCACGAGTTGCTCGGTGATGCTGTGGATCTGGCGCGCACCGAGATGAATGACCAGTGTCGCCCCGCTCCGTGCCAACGTGGGCAGATCCTCGCCGTCGGGCATGGCCGTCGACAACGTCGACACCCGTGTCAACACCACGCTCTGCGAGATCCCGGGCACGGTGAGTTCGCGACCCAGCGCGGCCGCAGCCGCGGCGAACGCCGGAACACCCGGCACGATCTCGTAGTCCACGCCCGCCGCGTCGAGTCGTCGCGACTGCTCGGCGACGGCGCTGTACAGCGACGGATCGCCGGAGTGCACGCGGGCGACGTCGAGGCCGTCACGCGAGGCGGTGACGAGTTCGTCGACGATCGCGTCGAGCGTCATGCGAGCGGTGTTCACGACGCGGGCGTCTGCCGGGCACGTGTCGAGCAGTTCGCGTGGCACCAACGACCCGGCGTACAGGCAGACCGGGCTCGACGCGATGATGCGGGCTGCGCGGACGGTCACGAGATCGGCTGCACCGGGTCCCGCGCCGACGAATCTGACGGTCACGCTGTCTCCTTCTCGTTCTTCACGACGCTCCACTGCGTCACCGGCATCTGCGGACGCCACCCGGTGAATCCGCCGAGCGGTTCGCCGCGGTGCACCTGCAGTCGTCGCAGCAGACCGCCGTGCTGCGAATACCACTGCAGAAGTAGCGATTCCGACTCCGCGGTGACGGCATTGGCCACCAGCCGCCCACCCTCGGGCAGGGCGTCCCAGCAGGCGTCCATCACTCCGGGTTGCGTCGCGCCGCCCCCGACGAACACGGCGTCGGGTTCGGGCGCACCGGACAAGGAATCGGGTGCCGCGCCGCGGACGACGAGCGACGGAACGCCCAGGGCGACAGCATTGGTCCGGATGGTGGCGGATCTGGACTCGACGCGCTCGAACGCGATCGCGGAACATGCCGGATGCGTGCGCATCCATTCGATCGCGATGCTTCCCGACCCGCCGCCGACGTCCCACAGACGTTCACCCGGTGAGGGCGCGAGGGCGCTGAGAGTCAGCGCCCTGACCTCGCGTTTGGTCAGCTGACCGTCGCCCACGTAGAGCGCGTCGTCGAGTCCGGGTGCGCGTGAGACGGTGTGGCCCCGCACCTCGAGCGCGACGACGTTCAGTGAGTCGACGTCGCGCGCGTGCAGCCAGTCGGTGACGGGCAGCGCACGCACCCGCTCGCGCGGTCCCCCGAGTTGCTCGAGCACGGACATGGCACTGGAGCCGAGGTCACGGCTCAGCAACAGAGTCGCGAGTTCGGCTGCGGTGCTCTCGTTCTCGGCTAGCACGAGGACGCGGCGTCGGTGTGTCAGGGCGGGCAGTACGGTCTCGATCGGCCTGTTCACCAGGGACACCACCTCGACGTCGTGGAGCGCCCAGCCGAGACGGGCGCACGCGAGCGACGCCGACGACGGGTGCGGAAGGACGCGCACCGCATCAGCACCGAGGAGCCGCGTCAACGTCACGCCGATCCCGTGAAACATCGGGTCACCGCTCGCGAGCACGCATCGCCGCGTACCGGCATGCTCGTCCAGGAGACCGGTCAGGGCGGGCAGCATCGGGGTGGGCCACGCGATTCGCCGAGCCGCGGTGCCCGGCACCGCGTCGAGTTGGCGCTCGGAGCCGAACAGGACGTCCGCGGATTCGACGGCGTCACGGGAGGTCGGCGACAGCCCGGCCCACCCGTCGGCGCCCACGCCCACGACGTCGATCATCGCGGCATCCGGCGCCAGATCGGACGTGGGAGGACGCGCATCAGGGCGACGAGTAGGCGCAGACGGCCGGGCACCCACACGACGTCGGTCCGCGAGCTCAACGCGCGGACCACCGCGTCGGCCACCTGGCCGGGTGTGCTCGACATCGGTGCGGGAGACATCCCCTCGGTCATCCGGCCGATGACGAAACCCGGTCGGATCAGCAGCAACCGCACGCCGGTCCCGTGCAGCGCGTCGGCGAGACCGGACGCGAATCCGTCCAGTCCGGCCTTCGCCGACCCGTAGACGTAGTTCGCCCTGCGGACCCGAGCGCCGGCGACGGAGGAGAAGACGACGAGCCGGCCGGATCCCTGCTCGCGCAACGCCGTCGAGAGATGTGTCAGCATGCTGACCTGCGCCACGTAGTCCGTGTGGACGACGGCCACCGCGTGCGCCGCATCCGTCTCGGCGCGCGTCTGATCGCCGAGGATGCCGAAGGCCAGGACCGCCGTGTCGATCGGCCCGTGAGCCAGAACCGACGTCACGAGACCGTCGTGCGACGCCAGGTCGTCGGCGTCGAACTCGAGCGTCGTCACCCGACTCGCGCCGGCCGCGCGCACTCGATCCGACTCGGCGACCAGATCGTCGGACCGCCGGGCGGCGAGGACGACGTGGCGGCCGCGCGCGAGGCGCTCCGCGATCTCGAGACCGATGTCGCTGCGACCACCGAGGAGCAGCAGGATGCCGGTGCTCGACTGGTCGGGTGTGGTCAGGTCACGGCCGGCCGGTGGGTGGGTCACGGCGTCCAGTGTCCTCGATTATCGTGGCGGTCATGCCCGCCACCCCCTCCTCGCTGAACGCCGACGCCGGAACCTTCCTCACCGAGCGTCATCTGGCAACGCTGGCCACGAAGCGTCAGGACGGCACACCGCACGTGGTGGCGGTGGGATTCACGTGGGATCCGGAGGCAGGTCTGGCGCGAGTGATCACGCGGGACGGATCGCAGAAGGTGCGCAACGCCGAGCGCGGCGGCTACGGCGCCGTGACTCAGGTCGACGGGGCGCGATGGCTGACCCTCGAGGGGCCGGCACGCATCCTGCGCGAACCCGACGCCGTGCGTGATGCGGAGAACCGATACGCCCAGCGCTACCGGACGCCGCGGGAGAACCCGGAGCGCGTGGTCATCGAGATCACCGTCACCCGGGTGATGGGCTCCCAGTCGTTGCGGGACTGAGCAATCGGGCGGCGGCCTCCCTGGCCGCCCGCGCGGTCTCGCTCGACCGCGTGATGGCCGCGGTGGTCTGAGCACCCTCGGCCAACAGCGCGATCTGCAGTCCCACGGTGGGCGACGCCCCGGCCGCGACGGCCAGCGTCGTGACATGGTCGATGAACGTCAGCTTGTGGGCGCGCGCGGCATCGGACACCGCGGGCATCGTGGCGCCGAGTTCCCCGAACGAGTTGATGAACGCGCACCCGCGGAAGTCGTCCTCGAGGAACCAGTCGTGCAGGAAGTCGAAGATAGACAACAGCTTGTCCCGCGGTGACTCGTGTGCGCTCTCGGCCTCGTCGATGCGGCTGTTCCACATCGTCGTCCGGCCGTCGAGCACCGCGGTGACGATCGCGGACTTGGACGGGAACTCCGCGTAGAGCCGTTTGAGCGGAACGCCCGCCTCGGTGCGCAGTTCGTCCATACCGACGGCCTGCACCCCCTTGGCATAGAACAGCGTGTCTGCCGCCGAGAGGATCCTGGCGCGATGATCGGTCTCCACGAACCCTCCTGTCGTCATGAGCACTTGCGGCGAGAACCAACGTTCTCTACTGTAGCCGACACGAGCGAGAACGCTCGTTCTCCACGAGAGACATTCCCGTCGAAAGGTCGCGCACGCCATGGGACACATCACTGTCGGACACGAGAACAGCACCCCGGTCGACGTCTACTACGAGGATCACGGCAGTGGACAGCCCGTCGTCCTCATTCACGGATATCCGCTCGACGGACACTCGTGGGAGCGCCAGACCGCGGCTCTGCTCGACGCCGGCCACCGCGTCGTGACGTACGACCGTCGAGGCTTCGGACAGTCGAGCAAGCCCACGTCCGGGTACGACTACGACACCTTCGCCTCGGACCTGAACGAGGTGCTCGAAGCGCTGGATCTGCGCGACGTGATTCTCGTCGGATTCTCCATGGGTACCGGTGAACTGGCGCGGTATGCCTCGCGATACGGGACCGACCGTGTGGCGAAATTCGCCTTCCTCGCGTCGCTCGAGCCGTTCCTCCTGCAGACCGACAACAACCCGACGGGTGTGCCGCAGTCGGTGTTCGACGGCATCGAAGCCGCCGCACGCGGAGACCGCTTCGCCTGGTTCGACGCGTTCTACAAGGACTTCTACAACCTGGACGACACGCTCGGCACGCGCATCAGCGAGGCCGCCGTCCGCAACAGCTGGAACGTCGCGGCGGCGAGTGCGCCGATCGCCGCGTACGCGGTGGTTCCGACGTGGCTCACCGACTTCCGCGACGACGTCCGCACCGTTCGCGAGTCGGGCAAGCCCACGCTGATCCTGCACGGCACCGCGGACAACATCCTGCCGATCGATTCGACGGGTCGCCCGTTCCACGACGCCTTCCCCGAGGCCACCTACGTCGAGGTGGAGGGCGCGCCCCACGGTCTCCTGTGGACCCACTACCAGGAGGTCAACACGGCGCTGCTCGACTTCCTCGAGTGACGTCAGAAGCGGGACGCGTCGAGCAGTGACTCCGCGACCGAAGTGTCACCGAAGACGGTGAGCACGTCGAGTGGTCGACGACGGCAGAGCACCAGCAGCAGGTGCTCTGCCGTACCCCGCAGCGCCACATCGGCTTTCCCGTGCCCGCGCGCACTGGCGAGGACGTCGGCCCCGAGCGTGAACGTCCACTCCAGGTCGTCCACGTCCGTTCCGTGCACGTGCACGGTGCGCCCGATCGACTCGGGCGTCAGGCGGTCGAGGAGCAGTCGGTGCGGATACTGCACCTCGGTCAGCTCGGCCACGGCGTCCGCGGCGGCGTCGGGATCGAGCGCCTCGGGCGCCACTCCCCCGGCGGCGCGGACGGCGTCGGCGGCGTCGATGCGGTGCACGGCGACCTCGTGTGCCTGCCGTCGGAGCCACCACGCGGCCGTGCGCGCGCCGACGAACGTCTCCACAACCGCCTCGGGATCCGTCGACTCGAACGTGGCGACCATCGCCTCCAGCGACGATCGGTACGCGGGGAGACTGTCCGGGCCCTTGGGTAACGATTCGACCTGCTGCTTCGCCACCGCGCCCGTGTCCGCACCCGGGCCCGCCAGGATCACCGCGTTCGCCCACCGGTGGACCTTGCCCGTGTGTCGGACCACGTGCTCGAGCGTCCATCCCGGCACGGTGGGTACCGGCGCCGTCAGCGCCTCGACAGGCATCGACGCGAGGCGGTCGCCCTCGCGTCGCAGTGTGGCGAGGAGGTCGAGGCTCATCGCACCGGAAGCACGGTCAGGCCGTGCGGCCGCGTGTTGACCGACTCGCAGCCCTCCGGAGTCACGATGACGATGTCCTCGATGCGGGCGCCCCACTCGCCGGTGAAGTACACCCCCGGCTCGATGCTGAACGCCATCCCCACCTCGAGCGGAATGTCGTTGCCCGCCACGATGTACGGCTCCTCGTGCACCGAGAGGCCGATGCCGTGCCCGGTGCGGTGCACGAAGACGTCGCCGTAGCCGGCGTCGACCAGGATGTCGCGTGCGGCGGCGTCGATCGACTCCGCGGTGACTCCGGGACGGACTGCATCGACAGCTGCCTGCTGCGCGCGCTCGAGGACCGCCACGGTCGCAGCGACCGAGTCCGACGGCTCACCGATGCTGTAGGTCCGGGTGGAGTCCGAGTTGTAGCCCGGCTCGACGGGGCCACCGATGTCGATGACGACGACGTCGCCCTCCTCGATGACGCGCTCGGACACCTCGTGGTGCGGGTCGGCGCCGTGCGCGCCCGAGCCGACGATGACGAACGCCGCCTCCGTGTGCCCCTCCTCGAGAATCGCGGCCGAGATGTCGGCAGCGACCTGAGCCTCGGTGCGCCCGGCCGCGAGGAACTCGCCCATGCGCGCGTGGACGCGGTCGATGGCGGCGCCCGCCGTGCGCAACGCGCCGATCTCCGCGTCGTCCTTGGTCATCCGGAGCTCGCGCAGGACCGCCGTCGCCAGGACGGGCATCGCGCCGAGCGCCTCGGTCAGCGGAACGAGATGCAGGGCGGGCATGGCGTCGGTGACAGCGGTCCGGGCCGGGCCGGGAAGCAGCGCCGCGACTGCCTGATGCGGATTCACGCCGTCGACCCAGTCCCGCAGCTCGATTCCCAGGTCGGCCGCGGCCGAGTCCTTCAACGCCGCCAATTCGATGCGAGGCACCACCACCGACGCGGCCGTGCCGTCCGCCGGGACGACGAGGCAGGTCAGACGCTCGAACGACTCGGCGCGCGAGCCGAGCAGATAGCGCAGGTCGGGTCCGGGCGTGATCAACAGCGCGTCGAGACCGGCCTCGGCGGCGAGAGCCGCCGCTCGGTCGAGGCGGGTGCGATACACGGAGGAGGGAAACCGAGACGTCATGACGCCAGGCTATCGACTCCGGTGCCGCCTACATGCGGCAGGATGTGGCGCATGACGGCCGAGAGCAGAGACACGGTACTTCTCCTCGATGCGGCGAGCCTGTGGTTCCGGGCCTTCCACGCGTTGCCCGAATCGATCACGGCGCCCGACGGTCGGCCGGTGAACGCGGTGCGTGGTTTCACCGACATGGTCGCGTCCCTCATCACGCGGACGGGTGCGTCCCGACTGGCCGTCTGCCTCGACCTCGACTGGCGTCCCACCTTCCGGGTCGATCTGGTGCCGTCCTACAAGGCGCATCGGGTGCTCACCGAGTCCGCTGCGGGCCCGGACGCGGAGGAGGCACCCGACGCACTGGGTCCGCAGGTGAACCTGATCCTGGAGATCCTCGAGGCCGCGGGCATCGCGACGGCCGGAGCGGAGGGTCTCGAGGCGGACGACGTGTTGGGAACCCTCGCCGCCACCGAGCGCGACGGCACCGTGGTGGTGGTCAGCGGAGACCGCGACCTGTTGCAGGTCGTCTCCGACGATCCGGTTCCGGTGCGTGTGCTCTACGCGGGACGCGGACTGGCGAAAGCCGAGCTGTTCGGCCCGGCAGAAGTGGCCGAGAAGTACGGGGTGCCCGCGGACCGACCCGGGCCGGGCTACGCCGAACTCGCACTGCTGCGCGGTGATTCGTCCGACGGACTGCCCGGGGTGAAGGGCGTCGGGGAGAAGACCGCGGCGTCCCTCATGCAGAAGTTCGGCTCCCTCGAGGCGTTGCTCGCCGCCGCCGACTCGGGCGACCCCGAGATGTCGGCCGGGGTGCGCGCGAAAATCCAGAGCTCCCGCGACTACATCGACGCCGCACTCCCGGTGGTACGGGTGGTGACCGATGCGGACATCATCTGGTCGCGCCCCGACGTGCTGCCGCACGAGCCCGTCGATCCGGAACGCCTCGCGGCGCTCGCCGAGGAACTCGGCGTGCAGAACTCCGTCGGCCGCCTTCTCACCGCGATGGCGCGGTGAGCTACTGGGGCCGGCCGACCTCGTAGGTGCCCTGGTCGTCCTTGACGGTCACCGTCACCGAGCGCGCCTCACCGTCCACCGTCAGGTCGCAGGAGAAGGTCGTGTTCGCCTCCACCTTCTGGCCCGACGGGCAGGACACCGCGGAGACGTCGATCGCGCCGTAGGACTCCGTCACGATCTTGGCCACCCCGCTCTGCACCGCGGAGTTGTCCAGGGTGTCGCCGCCCAGCGACGTGGCCGCGTAGATCCCACCCGCCACGACGATCGCGGCGATGACGACGCCGCCCACGATGAACGGCACCTTCGACTGCTTCTGCGCCGGCGCGGCGTTCCACTGCTGGTTGCCCTGCGGGTAACCCGGCTGTCCGTAGGGCTGCTGGCCGTACTGGGGCTGCTGGCCGTAGGGCTGTTGGCCGTACTGGGGCTGCTGGCCGTAAGGCTGTTGGCCGTACTGGGGCTGCTGGCCGTAAGGCTGCTGCCCGTACTGGGGTTGCTGACCGTAGGCCTGCTGGTCGTAGCCCGGCTGCTGACCATAGGGCTGTTGACCGTAGGGCTGTTGACCGTAGGGCTGCTGACCGTAGGGCTGCTGATCGTAGCCCGGCTGCTGTCCGCTCGGGTACTGGCTGGTGGGCGTGTCCTCACCGGCCGAGGAACGGTCGTCGGGGTTGTACGGGCCGCTCATCATCGCCTCCGGTGGGTGCCTGTGGTGACTGCTGTGACTGTGGAGACCATCATGCGGCATCGACGGCGACGACTCCGCGCCGTATCGCCGAGATCGCCTTCGTGGCGGTCGCGGTGACCTCGTCGTCGGGGGACGCCGAGCGGATCTGGTCGAGCAGATCGATGACCTGGCGGCACCACCGTACGAAGTCCCCGCCGGACAGGGCGCGGCCGTGCTGACCCGCGGCGAACAGCACGTCCTCGAGCGACTCCTTGCGAGCCCACTTGTAGACGGCCACCGCGAACCCGGTGTCGGGTTCCCGCGTCGGAGGCAGCTTCAGTCGGATCTCGTCCGCGCGGAGCTCGTGCCACGCGGCGACGGTGCGGGTCAACGCGTGTCGGATGTTCCCGGTCGGACCCTGCTCCGCGCTCTCACCCTCCTGGCGCGACTCGTACACGACGGTCGAGACCACGGCGGCGAGCTCGGCCGGCCCGAGGCCTCGCCAGATTCCCTCGGCGAGGCACTCCGCGACCAGCAGGTCCGACTCCGAGTACAGACGTCCGAGCTTGGCTCCACGGTCGGTGACCGCGACCTCGCCGTCAGGACCGGCGGCCAGATAGCCGCGCTCGGTGAGCAGCGCCAGGATGCGATCGAAGGTACGGGCCAACGAGTTGGTGGTCGCGGCGACCTTCTGCTTCATCGCATCGGTGTCACGTTCGAGCCGGCTGTACTTCTCGGCCAGCCGGGCGAGATGCTCACGATCCGGCCAGGTGTGGCACGGATGCGAGCGGACGGCGCGGCGCAGCACTCCGAGCTCGCGATCGTCGCCGGCCGACGACTGCCGGCGCCGACCGCGTCCCGGCGCGCTGATTCCCGTTCCACGGAGCGCGGACGCCAGGTCCCGACGGGTCTGCGCCGTGCGGTGATCGACGTGGCGGGGAAGGCGCATGTGGCCGAGAGCCGACACCTGTGTGGGGAAGTCCGCCGACGACACGCGCCCCGCCCACTTGTCCTCGGTGAGCACCAGCGGCCGCGGGTCCACCGAGTTCGCGTCGGTCTCCAGGACGACAGCCAGTCCCGAGCGTCGACCGGACGGGATGGAGATGACGTCGCCGCGCCGCAGCGACACCAGCGACGTGACGGCATCGTTGCGACGATCCGTGCGGCCCTGACGCTCGAGCTCGCGTTCGCGCTCCTTGAGGCGCGCGCGCAGGGCGGTGTACTCGACGTAGGGCGAGTCCTCGCCGCCCAACTTGCCGAGCAACTCGCGCCGAGCCACGGCGTTCTTCTCGATACCGCGCACCAACCCGACGACGGACGCATCGGCCTGGTACTGCGCGAACGACCGTTCGAGCAGCATCCGGGACGCGTCGACACCCATCCGGTCGACCAGGTTCACCGCCATGTTGTACGACGGGCGGAACGAACTCCGCAGGGGGAACGTACGGGTGGAGGCCAACCCGGCCACCTCCGTCGGCTCGACACCCGACTGCCACAGCACCACCGCATGACCCTCGACGTCGATACCGCGACGACCGGCGCGGCCGGTGAGTTGCGTGTACTCCCCCGCCGACAGGTTGGCGTGCGCCTCACCGTTGAACTTCACGAGGCGCTCGAGCACCACCGTCCGCGCCGGCATGTTGATGCCGAGGGCGAGGGTCTCCGTCGCGAAGACCGCGCGGACCAGACCGCGGACGAACAGCTCCTCGACCGTGTGCCGGAACACCGGCAGCATCCCTGCGTGATGCGCGGCGATGCCCCGCTCGAGGGCGTCGCGCCACTCCCAGTAGCCGAGCACCTCGAGGTCGCTGCGCGGGATCTCGGCGGTGTGGCGCTCGACGACCTCGGTGATCTCGCGCGCCTGCTCCTCGGAGGTCAGCCGCAGTCCCGATCGAAGACACTGATCGACGGCGCCGTCGCACCCGGCGCGGCTGAAGATGAACGTGATGGCGGGAAGCAACCCCTCCTCGTCGAGGAGCTTGATGACGTCGGGCCGCGGGATCGGACGAGATTCCGGCCGGCCGGGGCGGCCACCGGACCGACCCGACCGCGGGCCACGGCCGCGTGGGGCCTCCCAGGCGCCCATGCGCTCGGCCTGCACTCGTTCCTTGACGTACCGGACGAGGTTCTTGTCCACGACCACGCCGCCCGGAGCACCGTTGTTCGCCTCGGCGTCGAAGAGGTCGAACAGGCGGCGACCGACGAGGATGTGCTGCCACAGCGGAACCGGGCGGGTCTCGTCGACGACGACGGTGGTGTTGCCACGCACCGTCTCCATCCAGGCGCCGAACTCCTCGGCGTTGCTCACCGTCGCCGACAGGCTGACGAGCCGGACGTCCTCGGACAGGTGCAGGATGACCTCCTCCCACACGGCGCCGCGGAACCGGTCGGCGAGGTAGTGCACCTCGTCCATCACCACGTGCGAGAGTCCGCGCAGCGCAGGCGATTCCGCGTACAGCATGTTGCGGAGCACCTCGGTGGTCATGATGACGATCGGTGCGTCCGAATTGATGCTCTGGTCACCGGTCAGCAGGCCGACGTAGCCCTTGCCGTAGCGCGCGACGAGCTCGGCGTACTTCTGGTTGCTCAGTGCCTTGATGGGGGTGGTGTAGAAACACTTCGCGCCGCTGGTGAGTGCGAGGTGGACGGCGAACTCGCCGACGACGGTCTTGCCGGCTCCGGTCGGCGCGCACACCAGCACGCCGTGCCCGTCCTCGAGGGCCGAGCAGGCGCGGATCTGGAAGGGATCGAGCGGGAACGGAAGCGACGCCGCGAACTCCGTCAGCTTCGGCCCGTCCACGAGTCGAGTCCGGATGTCGCCGGTGTTCTGCTGCCCGCTGTGATTGGCCACGACTCCAGATTAGAGGGTGTCCGCCGATGGGGGTCACTCAGACAGCGTGGGCAGCTCAGAGAGTGTCGGAGTAGTCGGCCTCGGCGTCGTGACGCACCGGGACGGGCCTGCCGACCGGGGCGGCGGAGGTGTCGAGAGGCGACGCCTCGTCGTCGGAGACGTTCCCCCACTCCTCGGTCTCGCGCCGTGCGCGCCGTCGATCGTTGACGCGCGCGATCTGGATGGCGAACTCGACGAGGATGCTCAGCGCGAGCGCCAGCGCGGTCATCGAGAAGGGGTCACCGCCGGGCGTGACGACGGCGGCGAAGGCGAACATCGCGAAGATGAGCCCGCGACGCCAGCCGCGGAGCTTCTCGTACTTCAGGACGCCGACAGCGTTGAGCGCGACGATCAAAAGCGGGATCTCGAAGCTGACGCCGAAGATGACGAGCAGGTTGATGACGAAGCCGAAGTACTCGGCGCCACTGAGAGCGGTGACCTGGACGTTGTCGCCGATGGTCAGCAGGAAGTGCAGGGCCTTCGCGACGACGATGTAGGCGAGGACGGCGCCGGAGACGAAGAGCACGGCCGCCGCCGTGACGAACGAGATGGCGTAGCGCCGTTCCTGGCGGTAGAGGCCGGGCGTGATGAACGCCCACACCTGATAGAGCCAGATGGGGCAGGCGAGCACGACGCCCGCGGTGATGGCCACCTTGAACCGGAGCATGAACTGCTCGAACGGTCCGGTGGCGAGCAGCCGACACGTGCCGTCGTCGGTGAGCTCGGCGCGACTCTCGGACGGGAGCGAGCAGTACGGCCCGCGGAGCAGGTCACCGAGCGACTCGATGCCCAGCAGCGAGTGCGAGTACCAGAAGAACCCCACGATCGTGGTGAGGACGATGGCCAGCATCGACCACAGCAGACGCGTGCGGAGCTCGTAGAGATGCTCCACCAACGACATGGTGCCGTCGGGATTGACGCGACGCCTGCGCTGTCGCGGATCGAACGGTATGCGCACGGTGACTCTTCGCCTGTCGACTGCGGTGCCTGGACTGAAGACTGTGGTTCGCGGTGACGGGTGCCGAGGTGCGCACGCCGCAGCGGGCGCGAACCTCGGTCACCACCCACGAAACGGCCGAGGCGACATCGCCCCGACCGTGGTGCCTGCGAGTGTCAGGCCGAGCGCGGGTGCTGCTCGTGCGTCGGTTCGGTCGACGCGACGGTCGGGGTGACCGTGTTCGGGGACGGCAACTGCGACTGCGGTGCCGGCGCCGTGTTCGTGGTGGTGTCCGGCTTCTTGCCGTCGTTCTGCATCTCCTGCACTTCACTCTTGAAGATGCGCATCGAGCGTCCCAGGCCACGTGCGGCCTCGGGCAGCTTCTTCGATCCGAACAGCAGTACGAGCACGACGATCAGGACGATCCAGTGCCAGGGTTGTAACGCACCCATGAAAAACCTCCCAGTTTCGGTGGATTCGATGCTACCGGACCCGAGGGCTCCCACCCGGTGTCCGGTGGACCCGCGTACCGACCGTTCGCCGAGAGTTCACCGGACGAGTCCTGCATGTCCGGACGACTCGAGATGGGCCGGTCACGCTCCCGAGACGGCGCGATAGACGTCGAGGGCGTCGCGCGACCGAGCGGTGACCTCACGAACCAGTGCGGGCGGTCCGAGCACCCGCACTCCCGACCCCAGACCCAGCGCCAGACGGCTCATCCAGTCGAGCGTCGCGAATCGCATCGAGACCTCGATCGAGCCGTCGTCGTGCGCAGCGGTCTGCGTCATGGGGTAGTAGTCCAGAATCCACACGTGGTCGGGTGCGACGACGAGCCGTGCGAGCGGCAGCGACGGATCGTCGTGGAAGAGATCGAGTGCGTCCCCACCGGTCCGGGCCTGCTCAGGCGGTGCGGACGGCTCGTCCAGCTCGGTCGCGGCATCGATGCGGTCCAGCCGGAACAGCCGGACGCCCTCCGCGTCGCGGCACCAGGCCTGCAGGTAGCTCTGATCGTCGACGAGGACGATGCGCAACGGATCGACGGTGCGTTCGGACACCACGTCCCGCGATGCCGAGTAGTAGGTGATGTGCAGCGCGCGACCGCGGGCGAGCGCCCCACGGACGGTCGTGACACTGGGACTCTCCTGCGGCTCGGGCGTGTCGTCCGGCCCCTCGGCCGCCGCGACACCCGCCGCGGCCTCGATCTTCGCGATGGCGCGGTACGCCGCGGACGGGTCCACCATGCCGGGCATCTCGACGAGTGACCGCAGCGCGATGAGCAGTGCGGTCGCTTCCGTGGACGTCAGGCGCAGCGGCCTGTCGATACCGGCGGAGAACGTGACCTCGATGCTGTCCTCGGAGAACGACAGATCGATGAGATCGCCCGGACCGTATCCGGGCAGTCCGCACATCCACAGCTGGTTCAGGTCGTCCATCAGCTGTTTGGTCGTGACCCCGAGCTCGGCCGCGGCGTCGGCCGCGCTGATACCCGGATTGGCGATGAAGTACGGCACGAGGTTGAGCAGCCGGGCCAGCCGCGAGGACAGGCGAACGCTCATGAGCTGCTCCCGGGCGAGACGGCGTCGGTCGGCGCGCGGTGCGCGCTCACGGACAGGGTGCCGACGACGATGTCGCGGAGTTCGGTCGGCGACAGCACGATCGCGTCGGCGCCGTGGCCGGCGACCACCCGGGCGATCCACTCCCACGACCGCACCGGGATGCGGACCACGGAACCGCGTCGCCCCACGAGCTCACGCGTCTCCACCTCGGTGCCGAGACGGCGCAGCTCGAGTCCCCGTCCCTCCGAAACCCAGACGTCGGCGCTGCCCGCCACGTCACCGCTCGCGGCGGCGCGGGCCACGATGACACCGAGATCGACGTCGTCGGGCTTGCGCACCGATCCCGCCGGTCCGAAGGCCACGACGTCGTCCCCGATCCGTGACAGGCGGAAGGTACGGACGGCGTCGCGCTCGGTGTCGTGCCCGACGAGGTACCAGCGTCCGGAGTGGGTGACCACTCCCCACGGCTCGACGGTGCGCTCCCGGAAGGGGGCGGCCGGGGTGGAACGGTGCGAGAACCGCACGGACCGGCCGGCGTCGATAGCAGCGAGCAGCTTGCCCAGCGCGGGCTCGGAACCTCGACTGCGGGACGGAACGGCGGTCACGGCGGCCGGCGAGTTCTCGGTGTCCACCTGCACGCCCGCGGCGCGCAACTTCAACATCGCGCTCTGAGCGGCGGAGGTGAGCTCGGGCGACTCCCAGAGTTGGACGGCCACGGCGACCGCAGCGGCCTCGTCGCTGGCCAGGTCGACGTCGGGGAGTTCGTACCGATCGCGGTTGATGCGGTACCCCTCGACCGTCGAGAAGCGCGAGATCTGACCGGTCTCGAGCGGGACGCCGAGATCACGCAGCTCGTTCTTGTCGCGCTCGAACATGCGACTGAAGGCCTCGTCGCTCGCCGAGTCCTCGTATCCGGCGACGGACTCGCGGATGCGCTCGGCGGTCAGGTACTGCCGTGTCGAGAGCAGGCAGATGACGAGGTTCATCAACCGCTCGACTTTGGAGATCGCCACCGACCCAGCCTAGTGGCTGAGCATCTCCCCACCCGTGCGCATCGCCGGGGTGGGGAGGACGGGACTCCTGTGGAGAAGGAGGACCGTCGGCCTCTACATCGACGCGATCAGGCGCTCCACGCGCTCGTCGACCGAGCGGAACGGGTCCTTGCACAGCACCGTGCGCTGAGCCTGGTCGTTGAGCTTGAGATGCACCCAGTCGACGGTGAAGTCGCGTCCCGCCTCCTGTGCGGCGCTGATGAACTCGCCACGCAGCTTCGCGCGTGTCGTCTGCGGCGGCGTGTTCACCGCCTCGTCGATCTGGTCGTCCTCGGTGACGCGCTTGACCAGTCCCTTGCGCTGCAGCACGTCGAAGACGCCGCGGCCGCGCTTGATGTCGTGATAGGCCAGGTCCAGCTGGGCGATCTTCGGGTCGGACAGGTCCATCGAGTACCTGTCCTGATAGCGATCGAACAGCTTGCGCTTGATCACCCAGTCGATCTCGGTGTCCACCTTGGCGAAGTCCTGCGCCTCGACGGCGTCGAGGGTGCGGCCCCACAGGTCGACGACCTGCTCGATCTGCGCGTCCGGCTCGCGGTTACGCAGGTGCTCGACGGCGCGGGCGTGGTACTCGCGCTGGATCTCGAGTGCACTGGCCTGGCGTCCCCCCGCGAGACGGACGGGGCGCCGCCCCGTCGAGTCGTGGGACACCTCGCGGATGGCGCGAATCGGGTTGTCCAGGGCGAAGTCTCGGAACGAGACGCCCGCCTCGATCATCTCCAGGACGAGCGCTGCGGTGCCGACCTTGAGCATGGTCGTCGGCTCGGCCATGTTGGAGTCGCCGACTATGACGTGCAGACGACGGTACTTCTCGGCGTCGGCATGCGGTTCGTCACGCGTGTTGATGATGGGCCGTGAGCGGGTGGTCGCGGACGACACGCCCTCCCAGATGTGCTCGGCGCGCTGCGAGAGGCAGAACGTGGCGGCCTTCGGCGTCTGCAGGATCTTGCCCGCGCCGCAGATGAGCTGGCGGGTGACCAGGAACGGCAACAGCACGTCGGAGATGCGGGAGAACTCACCGGCGCGCACCACGAGGTAGTTCTCGTGGCAGCCGTAGGAGTTGCCCGCGGAGTCGGTGTTGTTCTTGAACAGGTAGATGTCGCCGCCGATGCCCTCCTCGACGAGACGCTGCTCGGCGTCGATGAGCAGGTCCTCGAGAACACGCTCGCCGGCGCGGTCGTGCGTGACCAGCTGCAGAAGGCTGTCGCACTCGGCAGTGGCGTACTCGGGATGGGAGCCGACGTCCAGGTAGAGCCGCGCACCGTTGCGCAGGAACACGTTGGAGCTGCGTCCCCACGACACGACACGCCGGAACAGATACCGGGCCACCTCGTCCGGGCTGAGTCGACGGTGCCCGTGGAACGTGCACGTCACACCGAACTCGGTCTCGATCCCCATGATTCGTCGCTGCACACTTCGACAGTACAACGGCATCGACCGCGGCATCGGCTACCCGAGCCCGTGGCAGCCGTAGTGTGGCGCAGGTGAATCCCCGATCGCTGCGCGGCCGTACCCGTTCCGTCGATCTGGCGCTGGTGAAGGCCAGTTTCGCGTCGCGACCGTCGGGGTTGGACCCGGCGCTGCGCACGCTCACCGGGCTCGCCGATCACAGCGTTCTGTGGGCGATCGTGGCGTCGGCGCTCGCCGCGTCCGGCGGCCCCCGACGACGAGGTGCCGTACGCGGCATGCTCGCGGTCGTGGGTGCCAGCTCGCTCGCGAACGGGGTGCTCAAGCCGCTGCTCCCCCGCGATCGTCCACCGGCCGCGTCGGTCCCCGCGCTCCGGCGGATCATGACCCCACCCGTGTCGTCGTCGTTCCCGTCGGGTCACGCCGCCTCCGCCGCGGCGTTCGCGACGGGCGTGGCGCTCGAGGCTCCGCTCGCCGGTCTCCTCGTCGCCCCGCTGGCCGCGACCGTCGCGTACTCGCGAGTGCACGTCGGTGTGCACTGGCCGTCGGACGTGGTGGTGGGCGCGGCGCTCGGGGTCGCGGTCGCGCTGTCGACCCGCCGCTGGTGGGCCGTGCGCTCCACCGAGTCGGCCGAGTTGGGCCCCGCGGGGCCGGCGCCCGCCCTGCACGAGGGTGAGGGAATGCTCGTGCTGGTCAATCCGGGCGCGGGCACCCACAATTCGGAAGTCGTCGCCGACGTGGCGAAGGCCCTGCCGAGGGCGCGGTTCCTCGAGCCGGACGCCGACGACGACTTCACCGCCCAGTTCGTCCGCGCCGCAGGATCGGACGTGCTCGCGCTCGGAGTCTGCGGAGGGGACGGCACGGTGGCCGCTGCCGTCGCGGCCGCGGTGCGGACGGGGCTTCCTCTCGCGGTGTTCCCCGGCGGCACGCTGAACCACTTCGCACGGGACGTCGGCGCGGTGGAGGTGTCGGTCACCGCGGACGCCGTCACTCGCGGCGCGTCCAGCCGGGTGGATCTCGGCGGTGTGAGCATCGACGGCGGTGAGGAGATCCTCTTCGTCAACACCGCCAGCATCGGGGGCTACCCGGATTCGGTTCGGCTGCGGGACAAGTGGAGCTCACGCATCGGGAAGTGGCCCGCGGCCGCGGCCGCGATGGTGGCCGTCCTGGCGGTGGCCGAACCGATGCACGTGGAGATCGACGGGCGCCGCGACTCGGTGTGGATGATGTTCGTCGGCAACGGCACCTACACGCCGGGTGATCAGGTGCCCATGTCGCGGCCGTCGATCGCGAGCGGTGTGCTGGACGTGCGGTTCCTGCGCGCGCACATGCGGCTCTCGCGTACCCGCCTCGCACTCGCCGCGATGACCGGGACTCTCGGCACGTCGCCCACCTACCGCCATCTGCGGGTGCCGGCGGTCTCGGTGCGCAACCTGCAGACCACGGTCGCGGTGGCGGTGGACGGGGAGGTGGCGGGCGAGGGCCGGGCCTTCGACTACCGGGCCCGGCCCTCGCTGCTCACGCTGTACGGAACGGGCACCGCCGACGCGCCGCGCGCGTGACGGGTGCTTCGTACCCGATCGGTCAGGTGCCCGCAGGTTCCGAACCGGGGGGCAACAGTCCCTGGAGCGCCGCTCCGGAGATCCGCCGGAACGCACGCCTCGGCCGCGTCTGTTCGAGAACGGCCACTTCGAGGCTCGTGACCTCGAGGACGCGCTTCTCCGCGGGCTCGCTCGCGGCACCGTTGGTCGGCGGCGTCGACGTGGAGTCCTGGAGCGCACCGACTGCCAGCGCGACCGCCGCGTCGAGATCGAGCCCCGAGCGGTACTTCTCGCGCAGGACCGTCGAGATCGGTTCGGTGGCACCGCCCATGACCACGAAGTCGACCTCGTCGACGATCGAGCCGTCGTACGTGATGCGGTAGAGCTGGGACCGGGGACTCTCGTCGACGGCACCGACCTCGGCCACGCAGATCTCCACCTCGTACGGCTTGAGCTGCTCGGTGAAGATGGTGCCGAGCGTCTGCGCGTACGCCTTGGCCAACGATCGTCCGGTGACGTCCGCACGGTCGTAGGTGTAGCCCTTGGTGTCGGCGTGCACGATGCCGGCGCGGCGCAGGTTCTCGAACTCGTTGTACTTGCCCACCGCGGCGAAGCCGAGGCGGTCGTACAGCTCGCTCACCTTGTGCAGTGCGGAGGACCGGTTCTCGGCGACGAAGAGCACGCCGTCCGCGTAGGTCAGCACGACCACGCTGCGACCGCGTGCGATTCCCTTGCGCGCCAGTTCCGAACGATCGCGCATGATCTGTTCGGCGGACGCGTAGTACGGCATCGTCATCGGCGCGCACCCCCTTCTTCCGATCGGTCCTGCAGTACCGCACGGGCCAGAGCCTCGATGCGGTCCGATCCCACCAGGTTCGCTCCCCCGGCACCGATGGCCACCCGCCGTCGGGTAGATGCCGCGGGTCAGATCCGGTCCGCCGGTCGCCGAATCGTCGTCGGCAGCGTCGTACAGCGATTCGACAGCGACGCGCAGTGCCTCGTCCTCGGTCATGTCCTCGCGGTAGAGCTTCTTCATCGCCGACTTCGCGAACAGCGATCCCGATCCCACCGCGTGGTAGCCGGACCGTTCCTCGTAGCGGCCACCGACCACGTCGTAGGAGACGATGCGCCCCGCATGGCGGGCGTCGGCGGCGTCGAGGTCGTAGCCGACGAGCAGCGGAACCACAGCCAGACCCTGCATGGCCGCACCGAGATTGGCCCGCACCATGGAGGACAGCTTGTTGGCCTTGCCGTTGAAGGTGAGGGAGACGCCCTCGATCTTCTCGTAGTGCTCGAGTTCGACCGCGAACAGCCGCACCAGCTCGATCGCCATGCCCGCGGTACCCGCGATGCCGGCGGCCGAGTAGTCGTCCGTGACGTACACCTTGTCGACGTCGCGACTGGCGATGAGGTTGCCCATCGTCGCGCGGCGATCACCCGCGAGGATGACGCCGCCGTCGAAGGTGACGGCCACGATGGTGGTGCCGTGCGGTGCGATGTCGGACTGCATCGTCGCCTCCGGGGACACAGCGAGATCCGCACGAAAACGGTTCTCGGGCAACAGGTGCGGTGCGTAGGCCCGCAGGTGTTCACTGAAGGAGGAGAACGGCGACCCGTAGCGCAGGGTGGTGTCGCTCTCGTGGGGACGGGGAACGGAGTTCGCGTCCGTCACTGGCCGCCCTTTTGCACGTAGGCGCGGACGAAGTCCTCCGCGTTCTCCTCGAGCACGTCGTCGATCTCGTCGAGGAGATCGTCGGTCTCCTCGGCGAGCTTCTCGCGTCGTTCCTGACCCGATGCGCCCTCGGCCGAACCGTCGTCGTCATCGCCACCGCCGGAGCGTGTGGTCTGCTCTTGTGCCATAGCCGACCTCCTCGTCACGAACCGCGTGTTCTCTCGACACGCAGCGAAACTTCACCCTACCGAGCATGCGCCGTCACAGGGTGACAACCCACCGTACGTCCGGCACGGGCGGACCGTCAGGTGGTGAGCTGGTCCACCAGTTCTGCGGCCGAGTCCACCGATTCGAGCAGAGCACCGACGTGGGCCTTGCTCCCCCGCAGTGGCTCGAGGGTGGGGATACGCACCAGCGAGTCTCCACCGAGGTCGAAGATGACCGAGTCCCAGCTCGCGGCCGCGATGTCGCGGCCGAACTTGCGGAGGCACTCGCCGCGGAAGTACGCGCGGGTGTCGGTCGGGGGGTTCGAGACGGCGTCCATGACGTCCTGCTCGGAGACCAGCCGTTCCATCGATCCGCGCGCGACGAGCCGGTTGTAGAGACCCTTGTCGAGGCGGACGTCCGAGTACTGCAGGTCCACGAGGTGCAGTCGCGGCGCCGACCAGCCGAGTCCCTCGCGGTTGCGGAACCCTTCGAGCAGCCGCAGTTTCGCCGGCCAGTCGAGGAGGGACGCGCAGTCCATCGGGTCGCGCTCGAGCTTGTCGAGGATCATCGCCCACTTCTCGACCACGTCGGCGGCGCGCGGATCCTTCTCGCCCTGTGCGTCGAGATGCGCGGAGACGCGCTCGAGGTAGATGCGCTGCAGTGCCAACGCCGTCAGCTCGCGACCGTCCGCGAGCGCGACCGTCCGGCGCAGCGTCGGGTCGTGACTGATCTGGTGCACCGCCGTCACCGGACGGGCCAGCTGCAGATCGGACAGGTCCACGCCGGCCTCGACGATGTCGAGCACCAGGGCCGTCGTTCCGACCTTGAGATAGGTCGCCATCTCGGCGAGGTTGGCGTCACCGATGATCACGTGCAGGCGCCGGTACTTGTCGGCGTCGGCGTGCGGCTCGTCGCGGGTGTTGATGATGCCGCGCTTGAGCGTCGTCTCGAGGCCCACCTCGACCTCGATGTAGTCGGCGCGCTGCGAGAGCTGGAATCCGGGCTCGTCGCCGGACTGACCGATGCCGACGCGGCCCGAGCCGGTGAACACCTGGCGGGAGGCGAAGAACGGCGAGAGCCCGGCGATGATCGCGGAGAACGGGGTCTCGCGAGACATCAGGTAGTTCTCGTGGGTGCCGTAGGACGCGCCCTTGCCGTCGACGTTGTTCTTGTACAACTGCAGGCGCGGGGCGCCGGGCACGCTCGAGGCATGGCGCGCAGCCGCTTCCATGACGCGCTCCCCCGCCTTGTCCCAGATGACGGCGTCGAGCGGATCGCGCACCTCCGGTGCGGAGTACTCCGGGTGGGCGTGGTCGACGTAGAGACGCGCGCCGTTGGTGAGGATCATGTTGGCCGCGCCGACCTCGTCGGCGTCGATGATCGGCGCCGGGCCACTGAACCGGCCCAGGTCGAACCCGCGTGCGTCACGCAGCGGCGATTCCACCTCGTAGTCCCAGCGCGTCCGCTTGGCCCGCGGCACACCCGCCGCGGCGGCGTACGCCAGCACCGCCTGGGTGGATGTCAGGATCGGATTGGCGGAAGGCTCGGTAGGAGAGGAAATTCCGTACTCGACCTCGATGCCGATGATGCGCTGCATGCTCTCGACCCTAGGCTATCGACCCTGTGACCCCTGATCGAGTGGGAGCGGTGACGCATGCCTGACGACGAGATCGTGGCCGTGTACGACGAGCGTGGCCACGTGGTGGGCGAAGCGCCGCGCACCGAGGTGTACGAGCGCGGCCTGTGGCACGCGAGTGCCGGCGTGCTGGTGCGATCCACCGACGGGTCACGCGTGTACGTCCACCGCCGCACGACGACCAAGTCGGTGTTCGCGGGGATGCACGACGTTCTGGCCGGTGGGGTCGTCGATGCCGGGGAGGACCCTCGACAGACCGCCTCGCGAGAACTCGCCGAGGAACTCGGCGTCGTAGCGGACGTGACGGGCGACCCGGTGGTCGGCCGCTGGACGGGACGATCCGGCGCTGCGACGGTGCGCTGCCACCTGTTCGCGTACGAGGTGCGTCACGACGGACCGATGCACCACCAGCCGTCCGAGATCGCGGACGGCTGGTGGTGGTCGGACGTCGAGGTGCTGACACACCTGGACGATCCCGCGTGGCCCTTCGTTCCGGACACCCGCGTGATCGTCTCGGCGCTGCTACAGGTGGGCGGTCAGAGGTACTGACCCGTGTTCGACTCGGTGTCGATCGAGCGGCTCGCACTGGCGTTCTTACCGGTGACGAGCGTGCGGATGTAGACGATCCGCTCACCCTTCTTGCCCGAGATGCGCGCCCAGTCATCGGGATTGGTGGTGTTGGGCAGATCTTCGTTCTCGGCGAACTCGTCGACGATGGAGTCGAAGAGGTGTCCGACGCGCAGACCCGGTGTCCCGGTGTCGAGCACCGACTTGATGGCGTACTTCTTCGCGCGGTCGACGATGTTCTGGATCATCGCGCCCGAGTTGAAGTCCTTGAAGTACAGGACCTCCTTGTCACCGTTGGCATAGGTGACCTCGAGGAATCGGTTGTCGTCGCTCTCGGCGTACATGCGCTCGACGACGCGTTCGATCATGCCGCGGATGCAGGCGGCGCGATCGCCGCCGAACTCCGCGAGATCGTCGGCGTTGACGGGCAGCGAGTCGTCGAGATATTTCGAGAAGATGTCGAGCGCGGACTCGGCGTCCGGCCGCTCGATCTTGATCTTCACGTCCAGACGGCCCGGGCGCAGAATGGCCGGGTCGATCATGTCCTCGCGGTTGGACGCACCGATCACGATGACGTTCTCGAGGCCCTCGACACCGTCGATCTCGGCCAGCAGCTGAGGAACGACGGTGGTCTCCACGTCGGACGAGACGCCCGACCCACGGGTACGGAAGATGGAGTCCATCTCGTCGAAGAACACGATGACGGGAGTGCCCTCCGACGCCTTCTCGCGAGCCCGCTGGAAGATCAACCGGATGTGGCGCTCGGTCTCACCGACGAACTTGTTGAGCAGCTCGGGGCCCTTGATGTTGAGGAAGTAGGACTTCGCGTCGCGTGCGTCCTGCCCCCGTGCCTCGGCGATCTTCTTCGCCAGTGAGTTGGCGACCGCCTTGGCGATGAGTGTCTTGCCGCAGCCGGGAGGCCCGTAGAGCAACACACCCTTGGGCGGGCGCAGCGAGTACTCACGGAACAGATCCTTGTGCAGGAAGGGCAGTTCCACGGCGTCGCGGATCTGCTCGATCTGCCGCCCGAGGCCGCCGATGTCCTCGTAGCCGACGTCGGGGACCTCCTCGAGCACGAGGTCCTCGACCTCGGCCTTGGGAATGCGCTCGAAGGCGTAGCCGGCCTTGGTGTCGACCAGCAACGAGTCGCCGGGGCGCAGGCGGCGCGACGGCCCGTCCGGATCCTCCGGTGCCTCGTCGTCGGCCATCTCCTGCAGCGGAGTCGCCAACCACACGACACGTTCCTCGTCGGCGTGGCCGACGACGAGGGCGCGCTTGCCGTCCTCGAGGATCTCGCGAAGGGAGCTGATCTCGCCGACGCGTTCGAATTCACACGCCTCGACGATGGTGAGGGCCTCGTTCAGACGCACGGTCTGGCCGGGCCGGAGTGCGGTGGCGTCGACGTTCGGCGAGCACGTCAGGCGCATCTTGCGGCCCGAGGTGAACACGTCCACCGTCGCGTCGTCGTAGGTGTGCACCAGGACGCCGTAACCGCTGGGCGGTGCGCCGAGCCGGTCGACCTCCTCGCGCAGGGCGATGAGCTGCTGGCGCGCCTCCCTGAGCGTCTCCATCAGCTTCGTGTTGCGCGTGGAGAGCGAGTCGACCCGCGACTCGAGATCACGCACGTCGGTGTTACGGGTGTCCGCCGACGGCGCACCCCCACGGGAAGCGTCGAGTTGTCGGCGCAGGACGGTGGCCTCGGCTCGCAGGGCATCGAGTTCGGCCAGGACTGCGGACTGGTCCGGGTTGTCTGTAGGGCTCATGCAGGACTCCTCCCAAAGCGATTTCTCAACGCTACCGGGCGAAACGCAAACGTGTGTGACGACCGTGGTCAGACACTGTCACCGACCACCGACAGACAGCGGACGAACGGCACACGGTCGGTGCATGAACCCCCGGTGTCAGGCGGGTTCGGTGGGGGTCTTGCCGGCCCGTCGCTGCGGTTTCGGGGTGACGGTGCCCTCGGCCAGACGACGCGCACTGACCAGGAACGCGGTGTGCCCCTGCATGCGGTGCTCGGGTCGCACTGCCAGCCCGACGACGTGCCACCCCCGCACGATCGACTCCCACGACCGCGGCTCGGTCCAGCACTCCTGCGCACGCAGGGCCTCGACGACCTTGGACAACTGCGTGACGGTGGCCACGTAGACGATCAGCACGCCGCCCGGAACCAGCGCACCGGCGACGGCGTCGAGTGCGTCCCACGGCGCCAGCATGTCCAGCACCACCCGGTCGACCATGCCCTCGTGACGCGCGACGTCGAACGCGGCGACGTCGTCGATCACCAGGTCCCAGTTCTCCGGCCGCTCGCCGAAGAAGGTCTCCACGTTGCGCACCGCGTGCACGGCGTGGTCCTCGCGCACCTCGTAGGAGATGACGCGCCCCTGCGGACCGACGGCACGCAGCAGCGAACACGTCAGGGCGCCGGAACCGGCGCCGGCCTCGAGCACGCGGGCACCCGGGAAGACGTCGCCCTCGTGCACGATCTGGGCGGCGTCCTTGGGGTAGATGACCTGCGCGCCGCGCGGCATCGACAGCACGTAGTCGACGAGAAGCGGGCGCAGAGCGAGATACGGGGTGCCGTTCGTCGACTTCACGACGCTGCCCTCGTCGACACCGATCAGATCGTCGTGGCGGATCCCGCCGCGGTGGGTGTGGAATTCCTTGGCCGCGTCGAGCACCACCGTGTAGTGCCGCCCCTTGGCGTCGGTGAGCTGCACGCGATCACCGACGCGGAACGGTCCGCTCGCGCGCGCAGACGTGTCGGTGTCGGTCGGTTCCACGGGTGGTCCTCTTTCCGGTGCACTCTGGTCCCGCCCACGAAGCGGGGCGCTCTCGGGGCGCGACGCGCCCCGGGGAACTGTAGGGCAGATACCGGATCGTGTCGGTGAGCGGGCATAGTGTCGGCGCCGTGAGCATCTCGACCGAAGACCCCGTCGTCACCGACGTCGCCGCGGCGGCACCCGACCGTCCTCGCCGTCGTCCCGCGTTGTCGCCCTCGCGCGCAGCGGATTACAAGCAGTGCCCCCTGCTCTACCGGTTCCGGGCCATCGACCGCCTGCCCGCACCGCCGTCGAAGGCGCAGTTGCGCGGCACCCTCGTGCACTCCGCCCTCGAGTCGCTCTACGCGTTGCCCGCGGCGGACCGGGTCTCGACGCGGGCCGGCACCCTCGTGCGGGAGGAATGGGACGCCATGGTCGTGTCGCACGAGTACGCGGCCGATCTCGTCGAGGAGCACGAGCGCGAGAAGTTCGTCGCCGAGGCGCAGTCGCTCGTGGCGTCCTACTACTCGCTCGAGGACCCCACACGGTTCGACCCCGAGTCGTGCGAGCAGCTCGTCGAGACCGAACTGGACGACGGCGTGCTGTTGCGTGGCTACATCGACCGCATCGACGTCGCGCCCACCGGGCAGCTGCGCGTCGTCGACTACAAGACGGGCAAGGCGCCGCGCGAGATCGCCGAGGCCAAGGCGTTGTTCCAGATGAAGTTCTACGCGGTGGTGCTGATGCGCACGCGCGGCATCGTTCCCGCGCAGCTGCGCCTGCTGTTCCTGAAGGACAGCCAGATTCTCACCTACGCCCCGGACGAGGACGAGCTCCGCCGGTTCGAACGGACGCTGTCCGCCATCTGGACGGCCATTCGGTCCGCCGGCGAGACGGGCGACTTCCGCCCCAAGCCCGGAAAGCTGTGTGGGTGGTGCGACTTCCAGGCCCTGTGCCCGTCCTTCGGCGGCACTCCGCCCGAGTACCCGGGGTGGCCGAGCGAGCCGACGGAGGTCACGGCGTGAGCGAGGATGCACTCTTCGTCCGTGTCGAGGGAAACCGATCGCTATCGCGCCACGCGGCTCACCACGAGTGTGTGGGCGGAGAGCATGCAACACGGCGCTCCCCCGTCGGCGCTGCTCGCGCGAGCACTGGAGCAGTGTTCGCCGGTGCCGGGCACCCGGCTCGCGCGGGTGACGATGGAGATCCTCGGGCCGGTGCCCGTCGGAGAACTCACCGTGCAGGCCCGTGTGGAACGCCCCGGTCGCCGGGTGGCCATGCTGTCGGCCGACCTCGTCGCGGATCTGCCCGACGGGTCGACCAGGGCGGTCGCGCGTGCCACGGCCTGGCGCGTGGCGATGACCGACACCTCGGCGGCCGAACAGACTCTCGATCCACCGCTGGTGCCCGGTCCGGACGAGTCCGAGGCCGGGTGGGCATTTCCGGACCACTGGCACGGCGGGTTCCTCGACAGTCTCGAGTTCCGGGGCGCCCGCCCGGTGACGGCGTCGGAGCCCGGCCGGGTGTGGGCACGTCCGAGGTATCCCGTGGTGGCCGGCGAGCAGACGTCGCCGATCGTCGGACTGTTCGCCGTGGCGGACATCGCCAACGGCGTCGCGGCGCTTCTCGATCCGACGGAGTGGACGTTCCTCAACACCGATCTGACGGTGCAGATCGTGCGCGAACCCGTCGGCGAATGGGTGGGTGTGCAGGCCCGCACCGCGATCGGCGACGACGGCATCGGGCTGTGCACCTCGACGTTGTACGACGCGACGGGGTCGGTGGGCCGCACGTTCCAGACACTCGAGGTGCGCGCTCGCCCCTGACGTCTCCACACCGGATCAGCCGAGCCGGACCACCTGTCCGACGCGGAAGATCCCCGCGGGATCGTGCTGTTCGGCCAGGGCTCCGAGCCAGGCCCGGGTGTCCTCGTCGTAGACCCGTGCGAGGTGAGCGGGGTCGTCGGACGCCGCGAAGTTGGGCAACGCGCCACCGGTCGACCACGGTGCCAGAGCCTCCACGACTGCCTCGCCGTGCGCGATCACCGCATCGGCGACGGGAGGCGCCAGCACTCCGATGCACAGGAGGCTGTAGGCGGCCTCGCGATGGCAGTACACGTCGGGATGCGGTCCCGGCCGGCCGAGAGCGCCGCCGAGCAGCCTCAGCTCCACGATCACCTGCGGTGAACTCGACGCGGGGCCGGTCATGACCAACACGGTCGCTGCCGCCTCCTCGTCGAACACGCGGAGCATCGTCGTGGCCTCACGTGTCGGCATCGGATCCACCGGGTCTGCATGCACCGACCCCACCGCCGCGTACGGAATGGTCGTGACCGTGTCGATGACGGTCGGGGCCGCAGCGCGCATCGGTGCGAGAACGTCGGCTGCGATCCCCGGCTCCGCGACCGATGCGAAACGCACCGCGACCACGAACTTCCCGGCCAACGGTTCCGGCACGCCGGGCAGCGGTGGAAGCTGGAGGAACGCGAGCGAGGTGTTGTGCTCCTCGGTCAGCGTGGCGCTCCACACCCGCCACGCCTCGAGTACCGCCGCCGCGTGCCGGCCGTCGTAATACAGTGCGCCCGCGTAGAACTCGGCGATCGGCAGCAGCTCCGTCTCGACCGCGGTGACGATGCCGAGTGTCGACTTGCCCCCACACAGGCCGCGGAAGAGATCGGCGTCGCTGTCCGGTGTCACCCGGCGCAGTGTGCCGTCGCCCGTGACGAGATCGAACGCGCGTACACGACTCGACGAGACCCCGTACGTCCGAGCCACCGGCCCGATTCCCCCACCGGTCAGAAATCCCGTGACGCCGGTGTTCGGCGACGACCCACACAGCGGCGCTGAGCCGGACGGCGCGCCGGCGTCGAGAACCTGGTGCCACCGGACCCCGGCGCCGAGCCGGGCGACGCGCGTGTCGGGATCGATCGTCAGTTCGTCGAGATCACCGGTGAGGACCAGAATCGTGTCCGGACCGATGCGCACCGCCCCGTGTCCGGTGGCCTGTACGGCCACGCGAAGCCCGGCCTCGCGCGCTGCCCGCACGGTGGCGGCGACGTCGTCCGCGGTGGCGGCCGCGACGACTGCCACCGGATCGACGGGGACAGCGACGTTCCACGGCACCGACCGCTCGTACCCGGGCTCCCCCGGACGCGACAGTGTTCCGGTGAGTGCAGCGGCGAGCGAGACCAGCAGGTCGGGGCTCGCAGAATCGACGACGGTCATGACGGATCCTCTCGACGACGCGACTCTAGCGACGAGAGGAGACTGGTCGGTACCGATCAGAAACTACTGGGACCGATCACAGCGGAGCGGACGCGTCAGAATGCGCGGCACGACCGGATGTCGGACGCGAGAATCGCCTTGGCGCCGAGCTCGGCGAGCTCGTCCATCACGGCGTTGTGTCCCTTGCGCGGAACCATGGCACGAATGGCCACCCACGCCTCGTCCGCGAGCGGGGACAGCGTCGGCGACTCGAGGCCGGGCGTGATCTTGACGGCGTCGTCGAGGATGCTGCGCGGGCAGTCGTAGTCGAGCATCAGGTACTGCTGGGCGAAGACGACGCCCTGGACGCGCGCGATGAGCTGGTTGCGCGCCTTGTCGTCGACGGGCGAGCCCGCCTGCTCGATGAGCACGCCCTCTGAATCGCACAGGGATTCACCGAACGCCACCAGGTTGTGTTGGCGCAGTGTGCGTCCCGAGCCCACGACGTCGGCGATCGCATCGGCGACACCCAACTGGATGGAGATCTCGACGGCTCCGTCCAGACGGATCACGGTGGCCTCGAGGCCCCGCGCCGCGAGGTCCCGGCGGACCAGGTTGGGGTACGACGTGGCGATGCGGAGCCCCGCCAGATCGTTCGGGGTCCACTCCTTGCCGGCCGGCGCGGCGTAGCGGAAGGTGCTGTTGCCGAATCCGAGTGCGAGCCGCTCGGTCACGGGTGCGCCAGAATCGAGCGACAGATCCCGGCCGGTGATGCCGAGATCGAGCTCACCCGAGCCCACGTAGATGGCGATGTCCTTGGGACGGAGGAAGAAGAACTCGACGTTGTTGGCGTTGTCGAGCACGGTGAGATCGCGGGAATCGGCGCGGCGACGGTAGCCCGCCTCGCTCAGAATCTCTCCGGCGAGCTCGGACAGGGAACCTTTGTTGGGGACGGCGACGCGAAGCATGGTGGGACTCCTGGGGTGCGGGAAGATCGGTGGCGGTGGAAGTGGGTCGGTCCGCTCACAGATGTCGGTAGACATCCTCGAGGGAGAGGTTCTTCCCGACCATCAACACCTGGATCCAGTACAGGAGCTGCGAGATCTCCTCGGCCAGCGCCTCGTCCGTCTCGTGCTCCGCGGCGATCCACACCTCGCCGGCCTCCTCGAGGATCTTCTTGCCCTGCTGATGCACACCCGCGTCCAACGCGGCGACGGTGCCCGAGCCCTCGGGCCTGGTGGCAGCGCGGTCGGTGAGCTCGGCGAACAGGGACTCGAAGTTCTTCACGGGTGATGATTGTTCCACGACGCGGCCCGCGGACCGCTATCAGTGTCCCCCGGCGCGCGCAGACCGGAGATCGTCGAGGGTGAGCCCCTCGAGGGTGGTGCGGAACGTACGGCCCGGTCCGCTGGGCACCTGCACCTCGGAGGGCACCACCACGACGGCGCATCCCGCCGAGACGGCGGACTCGGTTCCCGTGGGCGAATCCTCGACGGCGACGCACGACGCCGTGTCGACACCGAGCAGCTCTGCGCCCCGGCGGTACGGATCGGGAGCGGGCTTCGCGTGCGTCACCTCGTCGCCACACACGGTCGCGCCGAAGCGGTGACGGCCCAGCGTCTCGAGCGCGATCTCCGTCAGCATGCGCTCGGTGTTGGTGACGAGGGCACACCCCAGACCGGCCGACTGCACCAGATCCAGCGCCGCCTCCGCACCCGGACGCCACGGCAGACCACCCGCGAACAGCTCGACAACACGGCCGTTGAGCCAGGCAGCGGACTCCGCCAGGTTCTCCGGCGACGCCTCCCGTCCCACGTGCGCGTAGACCTTCGCCAGCGCACCCATCATCGAATTGCCCAGAGTCGACTCCCGCACCTCCGGAGTGAGCTCGCGCCCGAGGGACTCGGACAGCTCGTACACCGCGATGTCCCACAGGCGCTCCGAGTCCAACAGCGTCCCGTCCATGTCGAACAAGACGGCCTGGAGCTCAGACATCCGACCGGCCTCCGGCCTGCCCGCTCAACTCCGACCGGCCTCCGGCCTGCCCGCTAGACATTGAAGTACTTCGCCTCCGGGTGGTGCAGCACGAACGCATCCGTCGACTGCTCGGGGTGCAACTGCAACTCGTCGGACAGATCCACCCCGATACGCTGGGGTTCGAGCATCGCGACGAGCTTGATGCGGTCCTCCAGATCGGGGCACGCGCCGTACCCGAACGAGTACCGGGCACCGCGGTACTCGAGCTTGAAGTACCCCTCCACGTCGGACGGATCCTGATCCACGAGGGAGCGGCCGCTGGGCAGCACCAGTTCCTCGCGGACGCGGCGATGCCAGTACTCCGCGAGCGCCTCGGTGAGCTGCACGCCGATGCCGTGCACCTCGAGGTAGTCGCGGTACGCATCCGCCTTGAAGAGCTCGTTGGCGAAGTCGGCGATGGGCTGACCCATCGTCACCAGGTTCATCGGCAGGACGTCGACCACCCCCGTCTCACGGGCGAGGTCTCGCGACCGCACGAAGTCCGCGATGCAGAGGAACCTGCCGCGGTCCTGGCGCGGGAACGTGAACCGGAAGCGCTCCGCCGCATCGGGTTCCGGGGACTCGAGGACCACCACGTCGTCACCCTCGGACACTGCCGGGAAGTACCCGTACACCAGTGCCGCGTGCGCGAGGATGCCGTCGGTGCTGAGGCGGTCGAGCCAGTACCGCAGGCGCGGACGGCCCTCGGTCTCCACCAGGTCCTCGTAGGACGGGCCCTCACCGGCGCGTGCGCCGCGCAGACCCCACTGACCGAGGAACAGGGCACGCTCGTCGAGAAGCCCCGAGTACTCGGACAGCGAGATGCCCTTGACGATCCTGCTGCCCCAGAACGGCGGCGCCGGAAGCTCCTTCTCGACAGAGACGTCGGAGCGCTCGGGAACGACGACCGGTGTCTCCGTGGCCTTGCGCTTCTCGGCGATGCGCCGGGACCGCTCGTGCCGCTCCTTGCGCTCCGCGGTCTTCTGCTGAGCGGCGAGCGCCTCCTCGCTGTCGGGAGCCGGCGCCACACCGCGTTTGGTGTTCATGATCGTGTCCATCAGGCGCAGGCCCTCGAACGCGTCACGCGCGTACGACACCTCACCCTCGTAGACCTCGGCGAGATCGTTCTCGACATAGGACCGGGTGAGCGCTGCGCCACCGAGCATGACGGGGAACTTCTCGGCGACGCCCTTGGCGTTGAGCTCGAGCAGGTTCTCCTTCATGACCACCGTGGACTTCACCAGCAGACCGGACATGCCGATGACGTCGGCACGCTTGTCCACCGCGGCGTCGAGAATCGCCGAGATGGGCTGCTTGATCCCGAGATTGACCACCTCGTAGCCGTTGTTGCTCAGGATGATGTCGACGAGGTTCTTGCCGATGTCGTGGACGTCGCCCTTGACGGTGGCGAGCACGATGCGGCCCTTGCCGTCCTCGTCGGACGCCTCCATGTGCGGCTCGAGGTGTGCCACAGCCGCTTTCATCACCTCGGCGGACTGCAGCACGAACGGAAGCTGCATCTGCCCGGACCCGAACAGCTCACCGACGGTCTTCATGCCGGACAGCAGCGTCTCGTTGATGATCGCGAGCGGCGGCTTCTCCTGCATCGCCTCGTCGAGATCGTCTCCCAGCCCGGCACGCTCACCGTCGACGATGCGGCGCTCGAGGCGATCGAACAAGGGAAGGCCGGCCAGTTCCTGCGCCCGCGACTCGCGTGCGGACGCCGCGGAGACGCCTTCGAACAGCGCCATGAGCGCCTGCAACGGGTCGTAGCCCTCGCGGCGACGGTCGTACACGAGGTCGAGCGCGACCTGGCGCTGCTCCTCGGGGATACGCGCCATGGGGAGGATCTTCGACGCGTGGACGATGGCCGTGTCGAGCCCGGCCTCCGTGCACTCGTGCAGGAAGACCGAGTTGAGCACCTGCCTCGCAGCAGGATTGAGGCCGAACGAGATGTTCGAGATACCCAGGGTGAAGTGCACCTCGGGATGACTCTCGTGCAGTCGACGGATGGCCTCGATGGTCTCGATGCCGTCCCGCCGGACCTCTTCCTGGCCCGTCGAGATGGGGAACGTCAGGGTGTCGAGGATGATGTCCGATTCCGGAAGACCCCAGTTGTCGCGGATGTCGGCGATGAGCCGCTCCGCGATGCGGATCTTCCAGTCAGCCGTCCGGGCCTGACCCTCCTCGTCGATCGTCAGCGCGACGACCGCCGCTCCGTGACGCTTGACCAGCGTCATGATGCGCTGGAAGCGCGAGTCGGGCCCGTCGCCGTCCTCGTAGTTGACGGAGTTGACCGCGCTGCGCCCACCGAGGTGCTCGAGCCCGGCCTCCAGGACTGCGGGCTCGGTGGAGTCGAGCATGATCGGCAGCGTCGAGGAGGTGGCCAGGCGCGAGGCCAGAGCCGACATGTCGGCAGCACCGTCGCGGCCGACGTAGTCGACGTTGAGATCGAGCATGTGCGCGCCGTCGCGCGTCTGGTCCTTCGCGATGTCGAGGCACTTCTGGTAGTCCTCGGCCAGCATCGCGTCACGGAACGCCTTCGAACCGTTGGAGTTGGTGCGTTCGCCGATCATGAGGATGCTGGCGTCCTGCTCGAACGGCACCGCTGCGTAGAGAGACGAGACACCCTTCTCGGGCTTCGGGTCCCGCACTCCGCGGCGCGCGTCGTGCACCGCGTCGGCGACCTGGCGGATGTGCTCCGGGGTGGTTCCACAGCAGCCACCCACCAGGGAGAGGCCGAACTCGGTGACGAAGCCGCTGAGCGCTTCGGCCAGCTCGTCGGGACCGAGCGGGTACTCGGCACCCTTGGGGCCGAGCTGCGGCAGGCCGGCGTTGGGCATGACCGAGACCGGCACGGTGGCATGCCTGCTGAGGTGACGCAGGTGCTCGCTCATCTCGGCGGGGCCCGTGGCGCAGTTGAGGCCGATCAGGTCGACCCCGAGCGGCTCGATCGCGGTCAGTGCCGCGCCGATCTCGCTGCCCAGCAACATCGTGCCGGTGGTCTCGACCGTCACGTGCGTGATGATCGGGATGCGGATGCCCAGCTGCTCCATCGCGGCCTGACTGCCGAGGATGGCGGCCTTCACCTGGAGCAGGTCCTGGCACGTCTCGATCAGGACGGCGTCGGCGCCACCGTCGATCATTCCCAGCGCAGCTTCGGCGTAGGCGTCGCGCAGCGCCCGGAACGGGGCGTGGCCGAGGGTGGGCAGTTTGGTGCCCGGCCCCATGGACCCGAGCACGAAGCGGCCCATGCCGTCTCGCCCGGTACCCATCTCGTCGGCGACCTCGCGGGCCAGGATCGTTCCCTTGTAGGACAGCTCGCGGATACGGTCCGAGATGTCGTAGTCGGCGAGGTTGGGGAGGTTGCACCCGAAGGTGTTGGTCTCGACGGCGTCCGCGCCCGCCTCGAAGTACTCCCGGTGGATCTGGCGGAGCACGTCGGGACGCGTGTCGTTGAGGATCTCGTTACAGCCTTCGAGGCCGCGGAAATCGTCCAGCGTCAGGTCTGCGGCCTGCAGCATCGTTCCCATGGCACCGTCGCCGATGACAACACGCTGGGACAGCGCATCGAGCAGGCGTGATCGGAATTCGACAGGCATGCCCCCAAGCGTAGTGGTCTGTCCCGACAGCTCTGGTCGTAGGCTGGGCGGGTGAGTGCGCCAGAAACGCCCGAGGGCGATCTCCCCGTGGTCCAGGACCCCCCGACAGACCTCGCCGCCGGCGTCGCTGCCGAGCTGGTGGCCGGTGTCGGAGCGGACGATCAGGACTCCGCGACGGACGAGTCCGACCTGGACGAGATCCTGCCGACCCTGCGCAGCCCGATTCTCGTCGCGGCGTTCGAGGGATGGAACGACGCGGGCGACGCCGCGAGCGGCGCGGTGGAGCATCTCGAACTGATCTGGGACGCGACGCCCCTGGCCGAGCTCGACTCCGAGGACTACTACGACTACCAGGTCAACCGCCCGACGGTCCGACAGGTGGACGGTGTGACGCGCGAGATCGAGTGGCCGTCGACGAGGTTGTCGGTGTGTTCGCCTCCCGGCAGCGACCGCGACGTCGTGCTGCTGCGCGGTATCGAGCCCAACATGCGGTGGCGGAGCTTCTGCGACGACCTGCTCGAGTTCATCGACCAGCTCGGGGTCGAGACGGTCGTGATTCTCGGCGCACTGCTTGCCGACACGCCCCACACCCGGCCCGTTCCCGTGACCGGCACCGCGTACAGCACCGAGTCGGCGGAGCAGTTCAACCTCGAGCAGACCCGGTACGAGGGCCCGACCGGCATCACCGGTGTTCTGCAGGACGAGTGCGTCAAAGCGGGGATTCCGGCAGTGTCCCTGTGGGCGGCGGTCCCGCACTACGTGTCCCAGCCGCCGAACCCCAAGGCCACCGTCGCCCTGCTCCAGCGTGTCGAGGACGTCCTCGACATCGAGGTGCCGCTCGGCGAGCTGCCGTCCCAGGCGGAGGACTGGGAGGAGTCGGTCACCGAGATGACCAAGGACGACGACGAGATCGCCGAGTACGTCCGCACCCTTGAGGAGCGCGGCGACGCCGAGGTCGACATGTCCGAGGCCGTCTCCAAGGTGGACGGCGATGCGCTGGCCGCCGAGTTCGAGCGCTACCTGCGCCGACGCGGGCCGGGCAGCTTCGGGCTGTGACGCGCGCTCGTCACCGGTGAGCGCACGACTCGCACGGCTCCGCATCGGCGCTCTGTACGCCGGTGGCTTCCTCGGCCCGTTCGGCGGCGGAGTGGTGTCCTCGATGCTGCCCGAGATGGGCGCGGATCTGGGGGTGTCCACCGGGTCGGCGGCATCGACTCTCAGCGCGTACCTGTTTCCGTTCGCTCTGGCCATGCTGGTGTCGGGCACTCTCGGCGCGCGATGGGGCCGGGTGCGCACCGTGCGCCTCGCCTACCTGCTCTACGTCGTCTCCTCGCTCCTGTGTGCGGTCGCGCCCACGCTCGACCTGTTGCTGGGTGCGCGCGCACTGCAGGGTATCGGCAATTCCTTCACGACGCCGCTGCTCCTCGCGTCACTGGCGGCCGTCACTCCCCGCGAGCGCCTGGGACGGGTGCTGGGTACCTTCGGCGCCCTGCAGGCGGCGGGTCAGACCAGTGCGCCGCTGGTCGGTGGCCTCGCCGCCGAGTTCGACTGGCGGTACGCGTTCGTCGTGCTGGCCGTCGTCGCCGCGATCCTCGGGCTGGTCGGGCTCCCCGCGGCCACCGCGCCGTCCACCCCCGGCGGTCGTCCCGAACGGTTGCGCGACGCTCTCACCGTCCCGGTCCTCCGCGTGGCAGTGGTCGCGCTCCTCGGCTGGGGCGCCCTCGGGGGACTCAACTTCCTCGTCGCCTTCCGCGCGGAGGACACGTTCGGTCTGTCCTCCACACAGCGCGGACTGCTGCTGACCGTGTTCGGGGTCGCCGGAATCCTGGTGGCACGACGCGTCGGTGGACTGATCGACCGCATCGGTCCACGTCGAGCGATCGTCGGCGCAGCTCCTGTCGGCGCAGTCCTCATCGCCCTCGCCGGCACCATGCCCAGCCTGGTGGTCGTCGGCCTCGTCTGGGCGGCAGCGGGTGTGGCCAGCCAGTTCATCCTCGTCGGCGTCAACGCCGCTGTCCTCGGCTCGTCGGGGGCGAACCGCGGCGGCGCCGTGTCGGTCGTCCAGTCGTTCCGGTTCTCCGGGGCGGCCTTCGCTCCTCTCGCGCTCACCCCGCTGTACGGGGTGCACCCGACGTCGGCCTTCCTCATTCCCGCCGTCCTGCTGGCAGTGGCCGCGCCGCTGGTGATGACCGGGCGGAAGACCTGACACTGCGGCGGCCGCGCTCGAGAGTGAATGATGACGCCGCCGTAACACGGGCGCAGCAGTGCCGTCACCGCGTGCACGGACAGTCGTCCCATGGCCAGCACTCCGAAGTTCATCCAAGGCGTCTTTCCCTTCGTCGGGCACGGCCTGGGCAAGTCCGAGCTTCTCGACGCCGCCACGGCGTACACCGTTCCGTCGGGCCTGACCGCCCAGCCGCTCTACTTCCGCGGCGGTAACTCCTCCGACGAACTGGTCGTCGTCACGCTCACGCGCGACGGAGAGTCGATGCGCGTGTTCCCGATGGGCGCGAAGGCGAGCGTCAACGTTCCGCTGCGCGTCGTCGAGGACGTCGATCCCGACTCGGTTCTCGAGCTCACCGTCGCGGCGCCCGACGGCTGCAGCGGCGAGGTCGTCGTCGATTTCGGGATGATGATCTTCTGATGCCGGCTGCAGGAGAACGGCAGCGCCTGCTCGTCGTCGGCAACGGAATGGCGGGGGCCCGCACCGTCGAGGAGATCCTCGGCCGCGACCGTGCGAAGTTCGACGTCACGATGATCGGCGACGAGCCGTACGGCAACTACAACCGCATCATGCTCTCGCACGTGCTCTCGGGCGAGTCGTCCATCGACGACGACGATCTGATGCTCAACCCGATGGCCTGGTACCGGGAGAACGGCGTCACCCTCCACGTCGGAGACCGGGCGGTGGCGTTGGACCGCTTCGCCAAGAACGTGACGTGCGAGAGCGGACGCGTCGTCCCCTACGACACCGTGATCATCGCGACCGGGAGCACGACGTTCTTTCCCAACATGGACGGACTGCGGGAGGCCGACGGCAGACTGGCGCGCGGCGTCTTCGGTTTCCGGACGATCGAGGACACCAACGGCATGCTGCAGATGGCGTCCTCCCGCGACGGCATCCGCGCCGTCGTCATCGGTGGCGGACTGCTGGGCCTCGAAGCCGCCTACGGTCTGCGCACGCAGGGCATCGACGTGGACGTCGTGCACTCCCCCGGACACCTGATGAACCAGCAGCTGGACGAACGTGGTGGACGCGTGCTGCGCAACAAGATCGAGGACCTCGGCGTCGGCGTGTACACGTCCAAGCGCACCACGGCTGTGTTGCGGGACGAGAGCGGTGCCGTCACCGGGGTCGCGTTCAACGACGGTTCCACCCTGCCCGCGGACATGATAGTCGTGACGGCCGGTATCCGCCCCAACGTAGACCTCGCGCGGCGTGCCGGACTGGTGATCGAGCGCGGCATCGTCGTCGACGATCAGATGCGGTGCGAGGACGAGGGAGCGATCCACGCAGTCGGAGAATGCTGCCAGCATCGCGGTGAGGTGTACGGCCTCGTGGCTCCCTTGTGGGAGCAGGCGTCGGTCCTGGCCGACGTGCTGACCGGTGCGAATCCGGCTGCGGCTTATCATGGTTCGCGACTGACGACGAAGCTCAAGGTCGCGGGCGTCGACGTTGCGGCGATGGGCGTCAAGGGTCCCGAGCGGGACACCGACGAGTTCGTGCAGTTCTACGAACCCCGCAGCGGCACCTACAAGTCGGTGGTCGTGCGCGACAACAAGCTGATCGGCGCGATGCTGCTGGGCGACATCAGCAAGGTGAGCTTCCTGACTCAGGCGTTCGACGAGAAGGTACCGCTTCCCGACGAGCGCATCAGCATGCTGTTCGACATGGGCACGCCGAGCGCGGAGACCGGCGCCGCCGAACTGTCCGACGATGTCCAGGTGTGCAACTGCAACGGGGTCACGAAGGGCGACATCGTCGCCTGCGTGCACGGCGGGGCCACCACCGTCTCCGAGGTCGTGGGAAAGACCCGTGCGGGCAAGGGATGCGGATCCTGCAAGGGCCTGGTCGCGGACATCGTCGCCTGCGCCGCCGGTGGAGCGCTCGCGGTCGATCCCGCGGCGGACTGGTACGTCCCCTGCATCCCGATGTCCAAGCCCGAGCTGATCGAGGCCGTCCGCTCGCAGAACCTCCGGTCCGTCTCCGCAGTCTTCGATGCGTTGGCCGACGCCGAGGACGCGACCGCGAAGATGCCGCTGGCCTCGCTGCTGCGCGTGGTCTGGGGACCCGACTGGGTCGACGAGCGAGGCGCGCTGTTCATCAACGACCGCGTTCACGCCAACATCCAGCGCGACGGCACCTTCTCCGTCGTGCCGCAGATGAAGGGCGGCGTGACCACCCCGGACCAGTTGCGGCGCATCGCCGATGTGGCCGACAAGTACGGGGTCCCGCTGGTCAAGGTCACCGGTGGACAGCGCATCGATCTTCTCGGCATCAAGAAGGAGGACCTGCCGAAGGTGTGGGGCGATCTCGACATGCCGTCCGGGTTCGCGTACGGCAAGAGCATGCGCACCGTGAAGACCTGTGTCGGCAGCGATTTCTGCCGTTTCGGGCTCGGTGACTCCACCGCACTCGGCATCGCGATCGAGGAACGGTTCCAGGGTCTCGAAACTCCCGCAAAGCTCAAGCTGGCCGTGGCCGGATGCCCCCGCAACTGCTCCGAGGCGCTCTGCAAGGACTTCGGTGTGGTGGCCGTCGGCGACGGCCGCTGGGAGATCTACATCGGCGGCGCGGCCGGCGCACACATCCGCAAGGGCGACGTCCTCGCCACGGTCGACTCCCCCGAGGAGGTCCTGACCCTCGCGGGCCGATTCATCCAGTACTACCGCGAGGAGGCGAAGTGGCTCGAGCGGACCTACGCCTTCGTCCCGCGGGTCGGCCTCGAGACGTTGCAGCGACTGCTCGTCGACGACGCCGAGGGTCTCTGTGCAGGACTCGACGAGCGCATCCAGATATCCATCGACGGCTACACCGATCCGTGGAAGGAACGCGCGGCGCCGCGGTCACCGGCCCAGTTCGCGCCCTCCCTCCCGCTTCTCCCGCTGCCTCAGGTGCCGGTTCGATGACGACGGCACAGGCGACCGTGGTGGGAACCGTCGACGATCTCACCCCCGGCGAGGGCCGGACCTACGTGGTCGACGGACGACAGATCGCCGTCTTCCTCCTGACCGACGGGACGGTCCGCGCCATGGACGCGGTGTGCCCCCATCGCGGCGGGCCGCTGGCGGACGGGCAGATCGACGGGGCCGTCGTCGTGTGTCCCCTGCACCAGTACCAGTTCTCCCTGGACACCGGCCGGTGCACCACCGACGGCATCGGAACGGTCGGGACCCACCGTGCCGACGTCGTCGACGGGCAGGTGGCTGTCCGACTGTCCTGACCGCCTACCCTGTTGCAGTGACCGAATCCGCCGACTCCTTCGTGGTGGACGACAGGCTCCGGCTCTTCTCGTTCGCGACAGCCGAGAAACGGGCCGACTACCTGCGGGTTCTGCGCGCCTTCGAACATGCCCGTACCGGCTACGTCGTTCTGCTGCACGCCGGCGAGGTGGCCGAGATCCTGGCCCGCACCGACGGCGGCGACACTCTGACCGGCCTCGAGATCGGCCCGCTGCTCGAACAGTTGCACACGTGGGGCGTTCTCGAACGCAGCTACGACGGCACCCGCGCGGCCACGCTCGCCGAGTACCGCAATCGCCACTACGTCTACCAGTTCGGTCAGGTCGGCTACCAGGCATACCGCGCCGTCGAGGACGTCCTGGCCGCCCGCCCCGAGGACGCCTCGCTCTCGCGTCTGGTGCTGCCCGAGCTGCTCGCCGACCTGGAGGATCTCGCGGCGGCGAACCTCGCCGGGGACGCCGACCTGGTGTACCGCAAACTCGATCGGCTCGACACCGCTCTCAACGACATGGCCACCCGCGCCGCGCACTTCTACCTGTCGCTGGGCGACCTCGTCCGCACCACGGACGTCACACCCGAGTCGTTCCTGGCACACAAGGACGCATTGCTCTCCCACATGCGGGAGTTCTCCCTCGACCTCGCCCGCTTCGGCCCCAAGCTCACCGCCGCCATCGAGCGGGTGGACGCCACCGGACTCGACTCGCTGCTCGACCGGGTGGCAGCCAGTGACGAACGCGTCTTCCTCAGCCGCGAGGAGCGCCGCGCCGACTGGGCGGGCCGGTGGACCGGTCTCGTGCACTGGTTCACCTCCACCGACGGCGAGCTCACCGAGTCGGATCGTCTGCGGGAGGGCACCATGAGCGCCATCGCCGCCGTGCTGTCGCTGCTGCGCCGCGTCACCGAGACCCGCAGGGGCGGAGTCAGTCGCGAGTCCCAGCTGCGACATCTCGCCGGGTGGTTCGCGTCCGCTCCCTCCGAGGAGTCCGCCCACGCCCTGTTCGGTGCCGTGTTCGGCCTCGGCCGGCCTCGTCACCTGTCGATGGTCCACCCCGACGACGACATCATTCCCACCACGCGATCGTGGTGGGACGCTCCGCCTGTCGAGATCTCGCGCACGCTCGCCGAGACCGGTCGGCCCCCCGCCGCCGGTGCTCCTGCCAGGGTCCACCGCAACGACGCCGGTGTCCGGCGTCTGCGCGAGGAACAGCTGAGCGTGCAGCGTCGCCGCGCTCAGGCCGCGCGATCACTCGCCGAACACGGGGTGTACGAACGGGATCTGACCAACGAGGAGACCGACGTGCTGCTCGGGCTGCTCAACGCCGCCCTCACCGCACGCGTCCCGGTCAGCGGCCGCGTGGGCAGCTCGACCGGCTCCGAGGGTGGCGTCACCCTGACACTGGCACCGCATGAGCAGTCCACCGTGGTGCGCACCGAACGCGGTCTACTGCACCTCGAACGGCTGTCACTCACCATCGGCGCGCGGCGATGAGAGCACGCACCATTCCGAGCCTGGCACTCGACTCGTACCAGCGCGCCGCCCGAGTCGTGTTGTCCCACCACCTGATCACCCGCACCTACCCGGACCGCATCGCCCTGCCCCTGGTTCGCCGATGGGCCACGGAACTGCGCGAGGACATGCTCGATCTCTTCGGATACCGACTCGAGGTCACGGAGACCACGGCCCGGCTCTACCCCGTACTCGACCGGTTGGACGCGAGTCGACCGGCCCGCACGACCTCCGACCGCGTCTTCGACCGTCGCCGCTACGCATTCCTGGCGCTCACCCTGGCGGCACTCGGTCGCGCGGGTGACCAGATCACGTTGTCCGAGTTGGCGGTTCAGGTCGCCTCCGATGCCGGACGGGTGGTCGGGGTCGACCTCGACACCGAACGCGCGACCGACCGGGACGCCTTCGTCGACGCCGTCGGCTGGTTGTCCGTTCGCGGTGCGATCACCCTGGCCGACGGCGATGCCGGCGGGTGGGCGCACAACCCCGACGCGGGAGAGGCCTTGTACGACATCGACCGATCCGTCGTCGTGGCCCTGTTTCGTCCACCGCGCGCGCTCCAGCATCTGCGCAGCACGGCACACCTGTTGCACAGCACCACGGACGACCCGGCCGATCGCGCTCGCCGTGCCCGCCGTGCGCTCGTCGAGCAGCCCGTGGTCCACGGCCCCGACTCGATGCCGGACGACCGGTCCGTCGAGGATGTCCGGCTGCTGACCGGACTGTCCGTCGAACGCCGGGCAGAGGGCATCGCGCTCATCGACACGTCGGGACGCCTGTCGGACATCAGGTTTCCGTCCACCGGCACGGTCGCGCAGGTCGCCCTTCTCCTCGCCGGTGAGATCGCGGAGCGGGTACTCGATCCCGATGCCGACGATCGGACCACGCTCGAGGCGGACATCGATCCTACCGACGCGCTGCTCGCGGCCCTCGACAGCGCGATCCCGGACGGCGGCGTCGTGGACGACCTGGTCGACGACTCTGTCGCCCCGGACACGGTGGAGGCGTCGGACGAGACGATCCGGCACCCGTTCGTCGCGGACTCCTGGCTCGACGAGACCGTCGGCGCCCTCGTCGACGCCTACGGCCGCACCTTCGCCGCTCAGTGGCAGGCGGACCGTGCCGGGGTTCGCGCGGCCGCTGTCGCACTCCTGACGAACCTCACTCTGGTGGCACCGGTACGCGGGGGCATCGTCGCGTTGCCGGCCCTGGCGCGCTATCGGGGAGTGGTCGTCACCGTCCGAGAACAGGCGTCCGCCGGCCTCTTTCCCACCGATCACACGAGCACCCTCGAGGAGCACACCCCGTGACGCGCAGCACCCGATTCCGGCCCACGCGCGCCGGCATCATCAACCTCTGGGACTACCGCGATCAGGAGTTCTCGTTCGCCGACGGTCGGCTGGTGTTGCGTGGCCCCAACGGATCCGGCAAGACCAAGGCACTCGAGGTGCTGTTCCCGTTCGTGTTCGACGGCCGGATCGAGCCGCGTCGCCTCAACCCGTTCGCGGGTGAGGAACGCACCATGAAGTCCAATCTGCTCTACCGCGGCCAGGATTCGGCGCACTCGTACGTGTGGATGGAGTTCGCACGTGGCGATCGGGACGAGCCCGAAGCGGTGACCGTCGGCATCGGCATGCGTGCGACACGGTCGGCGGACAAGGTGACGCGCTGGTACTTCGTCGCCGACGGCCGCGTGGGCGTCGACTTCTCACTGCTGGGCACCGACGACAGGCCGCTGACGAAGAAGCAACTGGCCGAGCAGATCGGGACCGACGCCATCGTCGATCGGCCGGTGGACTACCGCGCCGCCATCGACGCGCGACTGTTCGGTCTCGGCGCCGAGCGGTACGACCAGCTCATCACCCTGATTCTCACGCTGCGACGCCCGCAGTTGGCGAAGAATCTCGACCCGAAGGGCTTGTCCCGTGCGCTGTCCGACGGACTGCGCCCCCTCGACGAGCACCTCGTCCTCGAGGCGGCGCGCTCCTTCAGCGACATGGAGGAGGTGGGCCGCGCGCTCGAGGGACTGGTGCAGGCCGACCACGCGTCGAAGAGGTTCGTCGAGGTCTACTCGAAGTACCTCGCCGTCCAGGCGCGCACCGACGTCGATCAGGTCGGTCGACGTCTCGAGGCCGTCGACCACGCCACCGTCGCCCTCTTCGCCGCCAAGGGCTTGCGTGAACGACGACGGGTCGAGCGCGTCGAGGCGGAGAAGCGGTACGAGGCAGCCGAGCGCGCACTCGATCTCGCCGTCGCCGACCAGCAGACCCTGCAACGGTCCACCGCTTACGAGGGCAAGCAGCAGCTCGACGATCTCGCGGATGCGGTCCGCAAGCTCGAGGTGTCCACCGCGCAGCAGCGCGACAAGGCTCGCAAGGCGACGGAGGCCGTCGACGTCCGGCGACGAGAGGCAGACGAGGCCGCAGTGGCGCTGCGGGAGTCGACCGCGTCGATCGTCCGCGCCGAGGACGAGCTCCTCGCGGCCGCCGAGGACGCCGGCATCGCCTGGACGCCACTCCCCCGCGACGCCCGTACCGACCAGATCACGGCAGCGGTACGCGGTCATGCCGAGGAGCGGGACGGGGACGTCCGGGCCGTACGTGCCGCGCTGTCCGTCGTCGACCGTGCCACCACCGAGCGTGCCCGTACCGAACGGGCCGCCGACCGCGCCCACACACTGCACGACGCCGCGGTGGCCTCCGTCCGCGAGGCCGAGGCCGCCGTCGAGTCGTCCCGTGCCGCGACGGCGGAATCGCTGCGCGCGTGGTGGGCCACGCACGCCTCGGTGCTGGACGACGGCGAGATCCTCGAGTCGTTGCACACCGCGCTCGCACGCATCGGCGAGGACGACGCACCCACGCTCGGCGAGGTACTCGGCGACGGAGTTCGCGAGCTGCTCGACACGGTGCGGGACCGACGGAGTGCTGCACTGCAGGACCGGGACGACGCGGCGCGCATCATCACCGAGTCGACGGCCGAGCGCGCGTCGGTCGCCGCCGAGCACGACGACGCTCCCCCGGCGCTGCGCACCCGTACCGGCGACCGTGCGGGTCTCGACGGCGCACCGTTCTGGACACTCGTCCGCTTCGCCGACGACGTCACCGCCGACGATGCCGCGGCCCTCGAGGCCGCGCTCGACGCGGCCACCCTGCTGGACGCGTGGGTCGCCGACACGGCTCCGACGGGGCTCGTCTCGGATCAGTACCTGACCGCCACCGCACCGGTGACCGGGCGATCGCTGGCCGACGTCCTCGTCGTCGAGGACGACATCCCCGTGCAGCACAGCACCGTGCGGGCGATCCTCGACTCGATCGCGCTGGACGACGTGGGCAGTTCTGCGGGTGTCGGACGGGACGGGAGCTTCGCGCACGGTCTCGTGCGCGGCGCGCACCACAAGGACGCCGCCGAGTACATCGGCGCGACGGCACGAGCTGCACGACGCACGTCCCGCATCGCGGAGATCGACGAGGCCCTCGAGGTGGCCACCGCGCGGCGCGACGAGGCCGATCGAGTCGCCGAGCAGTGTCGAGAACGTCTCGACTCGATCCGCGCCGCCGTCTCGACGGTTCCTCGTACGTCGGAGGTCACCGCTGCGCTCCGGGCGGTCACGTCGGCCGCCGGCGCTCTCCGATCGACGACCGAGTCGGTCGCGTCCGCCGACCGAGAACTGGACCACGCGATCGCCGAACTGTCTGCCGCCGAACGACGTCTGCGGACGGACGCCGTCGCGCGGCGGGCTCCGTTCACGCCGCGAGACCTCGACGCGCTCGCGGCGGCGATCCGCCACTTCGAGAACACCGGTTCCGCCATCCTGCGCCACCGCGGCGATGCGGACCGGTCCGCCGAGCGCGACCGGGAAGCTGCCGGGCGCCTCGACGAGGCCATGATTCTGGCCGAGGAGTACGCCGAGGAAGCGGCCATCGCCGAATCCGACTACGAGCAACAGCACGCCAAGTTGGAGATGCTGCGGGACTCGCTCGGTGCGAGCGCCGAGAAGATCGACGCCGAACTCGACGCGATCAGGATGCGCATCGAGGCGTGCAAGACCGAACAGCGCGCCGCCACGAAGGCGGACCGTGAATCGGGCGAGGCCATCGGCAAGGCGGAGGGCGCGCACGAGACGGCCGTCGCCGGACTGACGACCGCGTTGACCGAAGCGCTCAGCGACGCCGCGCGACTGGCTCCCTACGCGCACCGCGATCTGCTGGCGGTGCTCGGTGCGGCGCGCGACTGCTCCTGGCCGGCGAGCGACGCGGCCTGGTCGACGGTCGAGCAACTGCTCTACCGAACCGACACGGCTGCCGGGCCAGACGAGGCCCCGGACGTGCTGCCCCCGGAAGTGCACCGACTGCACACCGAGCTGACCGAGGCGACGGCGCAGGTCAAGGTCAGCGATGCGAGCCGCCGCTCCACACGCAGCGCGCTGACGGCGGCGTTGCAGGAGTTCGACGCTCAGCTGGCCGCGTCGGGTCAGGATTTCCGGCTCAGTTGGGACGCGGCCGACGGGGTCACCGTGGTGCGGGTGCAGGACGAGCAGGGCCACTCCACCATCGCGGACTTCGCGGATCGCATCGACGCGGCACGACGCGACCAGGAGACGCTGCTCACCGATGCCGAGCGCCGCATCCTCGAGGACGCTCTGCTCACCGGCCTGGCGCAGCAGATCCACGAGCGCACGGTCGACGCCCGCGAACTGATCGCCCGTATGGGATCGGAGATGAAGCAGCGACGCATGTCGTCGGGCAACACCATCGGCGTGCACTGGGTGCTCGCGGACAACCTCGACGACAGCACCCGTGCCGTGTCGAAGCTGCTCGAGCGGGACGCCTCCGCGCTCGGACCCGAGGAACTGGCCGAGATGCGTGTGCACTTCGCGGCACAGATCCGGACGGCGCGGGCGCAGCATCCTGAGCGCTCGTACCCCGAGATCCTCAGTGCCGCACTGGACTACCGGCAGTGGCGCGTCTTCGCGTTCACGCTCATCTCCGGTGACGGCTCCGAGGACAGGCTCACCGTCGCACGCCACAGTGCGCTCTCGGGCGGCGAGCAGTCGGTGTCGCTGCACCTCCCGCTCTTCGCGGCGGCGCACGTGATGCTGTCGTCCGCGGACCCGCACTCACCGCGCTTGCTCGCACTGGACGAGGCGTTCGCGGGTGTCGACGACAACGGCCGCAGCGAGCTCCTCGGGCTCAGTGTGCAGTTCGACCTGGACTTGTTCATGACCGGCTACGACCTCTGGATCACGTACCGCGACGTGCCCGGGTGCGCCCACTACGACCTCGCGCACTCGACGGTCGAGAACACCGTCAGCGCAGCGCTTCTCGTGTGGGAGAACGGGGAGTTGCTCGCGGAGCACGACGGGTCCGACCTGGCGGCGGCACTGGGCTCGCCGTTGAGCCGCCGCGTCGACCTCCCCGCGGAGGGTGGGCTGGACTTCGCCGAGGTGTGATGGTGGGTGTGGTGTTCCACTACCGGGTGTTCGCGGCGGGAATCCGCTCTCTCGGGCTGACACTGGCACAACACTCCCTCAGCGACGAGCGTGCCGTCGCCTTCTGACCTCGTGGGCGATCTGTCGAGCGATGCTGTCCGGATCACGCAGCACATCGAATGCCGCGTAGCGGAGCACACGGAATTCTGCCAGGACCAAAATGTTCTGGCGCACGCGATCTCGTCGGAAGACATCTCCGTCGATGTGGAACTCCCGGCCGTCCACCTCGATGATCACCCGCGACGCCTCGTCGTAGAAGTCGACGATGAACGCCCCGACCCGCGCGTTGACCTTCAGGCGCAGCCCGATGGCGATGAGGGCACGGTCCAGAACCCGTTCGGGCTCGGATGCGAACCTCGTCGAGGCAGATCTGAGTTGCTCGGTCAGGCGAGCGTTCCCCGAGCGCCCCGGTGCCGACGCGACGAGTCGCCGCACGGAATCCCGTGTCATGCCCGCGGCCAGCCGATGATCGACGAGTCGACCCGCCGCACGAGGTTCCATGATCGCGACGCAGTCGAGCAGTGCCTGCGCCTCCGTGACGACGGAGAGGTCGTCGACCCGAGTGACGGCATCACTGGCCAGGTCACGTCGATGAAGGACGAGCCACGACGGAGTACGGCCCTTTCTCGCCCGGGGAACCGTGGCCTCGATGATGGCCGGTTCGGCGAGCCACCCGTACAAGCGGGCCGCCGTCCGATGACTGAGGACGGCGTCCGATCTCCACAGCAGGACGGCGGCGCACCGTCCGGTCCAGCTCGGTTCGGTGCGAGAGTAGATCTGCGGTAACACGCGGTGATAGTCGCGAGAGAGGGAACTGCTGGAGACTCCTGCCGCCAACAGTTGCCGACGTGTCGCTAGGCCATACGTGGTCATGTCCGAGATCGTCGACGAGTGTGTGCGATCGTCAGCGCAGCCGACCAGGGTCGACAGAGAAGCTGTGGATCGAGCGACCCTGTGGACGACGTGGGCGTGGTGTTCCACTCGATCGGTCACAGCGCGGAGAACCGCGATCACGAACCACGAGTGGAACACCACTCCCGACGAGCTAGAGCTTCACACCCAGCAGCGCGTCCACCGCCAGCGACACCAGCCCCGGCGCCGCGGGGTCGGAGCCGCCGAGCGTCACGGCGTCGTGTGCCCACGCATCGATCGCGTCGAGTGCCTTGGCGGAGTCGAGATCGTCGGCCAGGTGCTGGCGTACGCGGGCGACGGTGTCCTCGGCGGACTGTGCCGACTCGAGCGCCACGGCCTTGCGCCACAACGCGAGTCGGTCCTGCGCAGCGGCGAGGATCTCATCGGTCCAGGTGCGGTCCTGCCGGTAGTGGCCGGCGAGGAGACCGAGGCGGATGGCACCGGGATCGACACCCGCAGCGGTGAGCTTCGAGACCAGGACGAGATTGCCCAGCGACTTGGACATCTTCTCGCCGTCGAGGCCGATCATGCCGGTGTGCACGTAGTGTCGCGCGAAACGGTCTGCGCCCGTGAGTGATTCGGCGTGGGCCGCGGAGAATTCGTGGTGCGGGAAGATGAGGTCACTGCCGCCACCCTGCACGTCGAAGCCGGATCCGATGCGGTTCAACGCGATCGCCGCGCACTCGATGTGCCAGCCGGGGCGCCCCGGACCGAACGGCGAGGGCCACGACGGCTCGCCCGGACGCTCGGCCTTCCAGACGAGGGCGTCGAGAGGGTCGCGCTTGCCGGGGCGGTCGGGATCTCCGCCGCGCTCGACGAAGAAGGTGTCCATCGTCGCTCGGTCGTACCCTGACTCGTAGCCGAACTGCTCGGTGGCGTCCGCGCGGAAGTACACGTCGGGGTACTTGGCGTCGTCCACCACGTAGGCGGCGCCCGAGGCGACGAGCTTCTCGACGAGCTCCACGACCTCGGTCACGGACTCGACCGCGCCGATGTAGTCGCGCGGCGGGATGACGCGGAGCGCGGTCATGTCCGACCGGAAGAGGTCGGTCTCGCGCTGTCCGAGCGACATCCAGTCGTCGCCGTCGCGTGCCGCGCGCTCGAAGAGCGGGTCGTCGACGTCGGTGACGTTCTGGACGTAGTGCACGTCGTGGCCGGCGTCGCGCCAGACCCGGTTGACGAGGTCGAACGTCAGGTAGGTGGCCGCATGGCCCAGGTGCGTCGCGTCGTACGGGGTGATGCCGCAGACGTACATGGTGGCGGTCGAACCGGGCGCGACGGGACGCACGGCGCGATCGGCCGTGTCGTACAAACGGAGCGGCGGGCCCTCGCCCGGCACGCTGGGAACGTCCACTTCGGGCCACGACTGCATGGGTGAAGACTATCCGGTCGGGCCGGAGCCGCCGCCGCGTGCCCGGTCTAGAACGCGGGCCAGGGAATGGGCCTGCTGGAGTCGGGCGCCGGCATGACCGGTTCCGCGAGCAACCGCGACACGCGACCGGCCAGCGCCTCGATCTCCTCGTCGGTGATGTGTGGCGCGAGGGTGTCCCCGAAGGCACCGCGCAGGTCGCGGGAGAAGTCGACGAGGTCGGCCACCAGAGCGGCGTCGACGGGTCGACCGGCCCACCCCCACAGCACGGTCCGCAGCTTGTTCTGCCGGTGCAGGGCGATGCCGTGGTCCACGCCGTACACGGAGCCGTCGAGTGCCTCGAGCACGTGTCCGCCCTTGCGGTCGGCGTTGTTGATGACGACGTCGAGAACAGCCATCCGGTGCAGCCGCGGATCGTCCGCGTGCACCAGTGCCACCTCGTCGCCGGCATCGTCGTAGGCCCGGAGCACGGGGATGTAGGACGAGGGCACGAGGTCGGGGCGGCAGAGGTCCACCATGTCGTAGCCCTCGCCCTTCTCGGGGAGGCGCTCGACGGTGTCGATCCACCGCTGCACCATGCCGACACCGAGCGGACCGTCCCGTAGCACGGTCGTGGGCACGACGCCCCAGCCCAGTGCGTCGGAGATCAGGTAGGACGAGATCTCGCGGCCCGCCAGCGTGCCGTCGGGGAAGTCCCACAACGGCTGTTCCCCGCGCACCGGCTTGTAGACACATCGCAGTGCCGGCGCCGGATCCTCACGCTCGATCTCGCACACGAGCGTCGCGTTGGACGCCTGCACCACGCGACCGACGATGGTCATCTCGCCGTGCGCGAGCAGGTCCGTGTCGTCGTCGGTCCAGGGCGCGGTGGCGTCGCCGGCGGAGGTCAGGACTCGTCCCCGAACTCGGTGGTGTCGCTTCCCAGCACGGTGCCGCGCCGGTACCCGTTGGTCCGCACGCACATGTGACCACCGGGCGCGAGGGGCTCACCGCAGAGCGGGCACGGGGGCCGACCGGCAGCGATGACGCGCTCGCTGCGCGCGGCGAACTCACGGGCCTGCTCCGGACTCAGGAACACCCGCACGGCGTCCGGACCCTCGTCCGTGTCGTCGAGCACCACCGACTCGTCGATCTCGGTCTCGGTGATGGCGAGCAGCTCCACCACGACGGCGCCGGCGTCAGCGTCCCAGCCCAGACCCATGGTCCCGACCCGGAACTCGGCGTCCACGGGCATCACCAGTGGGTCGACGTCGCTCGGATCGGCTTCCTCGGGTGGCACATCGGTACCGAAGCGCCTCGCCACCTCGTCGAGCAGGAGCCCGACACGGTCGGCCAGGACCTGAACCTGCTGCTTCTCGAGCGCCACCGACACCACTCGGGCGTCGTGCACTGCCTGGAGGTAGAAGGATCGATCGCCGGGCTCACCCACCGTTCCGGCGACGAACCGGTCGGGGGTGCGAAAGACGTGAATCGCGCGTGGCATATCTGCACCTCCAAAGATCGCGCCGCCGAACTGCCGCGGCTGTGACTCCCATTATCCGCGTGTTGTCACTGTCCGGTGGAACCACCGGGGACGGCGTCCGATTCCGACGCGGTCGGAGCCTGGTCGGACGGGGCCTCGGCAGTGGTGTCCGTCTCGGCGGGCGGCGTCGGAATGAACTGCGTCAGATCCCCACCGAGATCGCCGAGACGATGGACGAACGGCCGCGTCTCGGTGTACCGGACGACACTGATCGACGCCGGGTCCACCACGATGCGCTGGAACTGGTCCAGGTGCGACCCCAGAGCATCGGCCAGGACGGACTTGATGACGTCGCCGTGCGAACAGGCCACCCACAGCACGTCGGCGCCGTGCTCGGCGGCGAGCCGCGCGTCGATCTCACGGATCGCGCGCACCGCCCTGATCTGCACGTCGGCGAGGCCCTCACCCCCGGGGAAGACGGCAGCGGACGGGTGCTGCTGCACCACCTTCCACAGCGGCTCCCCCACGAGATCCTTGATCGGCTTGCCGGTCCACTCGCCGTAGTCGACCTCGAGCAGCCGATCCTCCACGACGGGTTCGAGCTCGCGCGCCGCAGCGAGAGGCGCGATCGTCTGTTCGCACCGGAGCAACGGTGATCGCACGATCGCCGCGAGCGGAAGCACCTCGAGACGGGCGACGACACGCTCCGCCTGCTCCCGACCGAGATCGTCGAGTTCCACGCCGTCCGACCTGCCCGCGAGCGTGCCGGCCGTGTTGGACGTCGAGCGTCCGTGGCGCAGAAGTATGACCGTCATGACCTCAGCCTAGTGAGACGCGAGGGGCGCCCGGCGTCGCGGTGGCGTCAGTTCGCTGCGACGACACCTGTGGCGAGGAGGCCGAGAACCGCGACGCCGACGACGATGCGGTACCCGACGAACCAGTACAGCGAGTGGTTCTCGACGAAGCGCAGCAACCAGGCGATGGAGGCGTACCCCAGTACGAAGGCCACGAGCGTCGCCACGACGAGCTGGGAACCCGATGCCTGCAGACCTTCGCCCGCCGGTTCGAAGGCATCCGGCAAGGAGAAGAGTCCGGACGCGGTGACGGCCGGGATCGCGAGCAGGAACGAGAAGCGGACTGCGGCGGCACGCGTCAGCCCCATGAACAGACCGGCACTCGTGGTGGCGCCGGATCGGGACACGCCCGGGATGAGCGCGAGACACTGCGCCGCGCCCATGACGAGGCCGTCGCGGGTGGTGAGCTTCTCGATCGGTCGCGTCTGTCGGCCGACCTTCTCCGCGACGGCGATGACCACGGCGAACACGATGAGCAGCGTCGCGATGATCCACAGGTTGCGCGCACCCGTCCGGATCGCGTCCTTGAAGACGAAGCCGAGCACCCCGATCGGGATGGTGGCGAAGATGACGTACCACCCCATGCGGTAGTCCAGAGTGTCGCGCTGGGACTTGTCGGCGATACCGCGGAACCACGCCGCGACGATGCGCCCGATGTCGCGGGCGAAGTAGAGCAGGACCGCGGCCTCGGTACCGAGCTGCGTCACCGCGGTGAACGACGCGCCGGCGTCGTCACCGAAGAAGACCTCGGAGACGATGCGCAGGTGTGCAGAGGAGGAGATGGGGAGGAACTCGGTCAACCCCTGCACGGCGCCGAGCACGAGGGCCTGCACCCAGGACATCGATTCCGCGATCATCGCTGCTCTCCTGCCGTCCGATTCCGCGGCGCGCAGACGCCACCGACGAGGTTTCCTGTCGAAGTCACGAGGCACGACCGTACTAGGGTCGTGCCTCGACCACCGTGTCGGCAGGACGAGACACGGACGGAACACGGCGAAACGGATGCACTGCCTTCATGAAGCACAGAACGGTCGGGAGCAGCGGGCTGCGGGTGTCACGCCTGGGGCTCGGAACGGGTGAATGGGGACGCGGAGTCGACGGTGACGACGCCGCGGCGCAGGTGACGGCGTTCGTCGACGCGGGCGGGACCCTCGTCGACGCGTCCGCCTCGTATGGAGACGGACGCGCGGTGCGGGTGTTGGCCGAAATCGTCGACGACGTGGTTCCGCGCGGTGAGCTGGTTCTCAGCATCGATTCCGGCGTCTCGCGTCCGGACACCTCGGGGCACTGGACCGTCGACTGCTCGCGGCGCGCGCTCCTCGCAGACCTGGACAGGACACTGCGCGAGCTCGGCACCGATCACCTCGATCTGTGGAGCGTCGGCGCGTGGGATCCGCAGACCCCTCTCGGTGAGGTGGCGGCGACTCTGGAGCACGCGGTCTCGTCCGGGCGGGTCCGCTACGCGGGTGTTCGCGGCTTCACGGCGTGGCAGCTGGCCACCGTGTCGGCGTCCGTCGACATCACCGCGGCGCAGGCGGAGTACTCCCTGCTCGCGCGCGGCGCCGAGGACGAGCTGTTCCCCGCGGCCGACCACCACGGCGTGGGCGTTCTCGCTGTGTCGGCTCTGGCGGGCGGCGTGCTCACGGGCAAGTACCGGGACGGTGTACCCGCGGATTCACGCGGCGCGGACGATCACCGACGCCACGCGCTCGCACCCTTCCTCGGTGAGGACGGCGGGAAGGTGGTCGAGGCTGTCATCACGGCGGCCGACGGTCTGGGCACGTCGCCACTCGCGGTGGCTCTGGCGTGGGCCCGAGATCGCCCCGGTGTCGCGTCGGTCGTGGTCGGGACGCGGGACATCGGTCAGCTGACGGGTGTGTTGGCCGCCGAGGAGGTCGCGCTTCCGTCGGCCATCACCTCCGCGCTGGACGACGTCAGTTCCTGACCGTCACTTCGGGTCGATCACGTTGCCCAGCCGCCCGAGCAGCGATCGCAGGAGTGTGGTGTCGGGCGGCTGCGGCGAGTCGAGCGGACGGACGTCGGCGACCGCGTCCCGGACCGCGGCGACGATCGAGCGCTCGTCCGAGAGGTCGACGTCCGTGACATCGCGCTCCGCGACCGCGTCGACGTCGAGATCGTCGGGAACGGCCTGCGCCAGGTCGGAGCGGTAGACCTCCACGCGCAACGACTTACCGCGTACCCGGAAGGCGAAGCTCCGCCCGTCCGGAGTGGACCCGAACCCGTGGGCGTGCGCCCCCACCGACACGTCCTCCACCGAGAACTCCGTATTGCTCGGCCCCGTCATGCGCCCTCCCTCGCTCTCTCTCGTCGACAGGCACTCGTCGAAACGTACAGACGCGTCATGGTGGACACATCCCTCCCCTGTGCTCGCGCCGGGACGGCGAGATGATCGGATGAGAGAAGACCTGAAGGAGAATCACCCCCATGGCACCCCGACCGACCAGTGCCCACCCGGCACGACGCAGCAGTACCCGTTTCGTCCTTCTCGGCCTCGCCCTGGTGACGACGGTCACAGCAGGATGCGCGAACTCCGACGATCCGGAGCAGCTGAACACGCGTGAGCCGGAGGTCGCCGCGGTGTCCCCCGACACGACCGTCACGCCGGCGGGCGTCACGGCCGACCCGCGCTTCGGCGGTCCGGCCACCGTCGACGGCCTCGCGATCGAGCCTCGCGACCGGATCGCCGGGATCCTCACCGACGACGGTACGACGCTGCTGCTGACCCCGCTCGACTCGGAGGATAATCCGCGCTCGGTGCGACTCTCCGCACCCGGCACGTCCGTCTCCGCCGGCAGGGACGGCGAACTGTTGGTCACGTCGTCGTCGGGCATCAGCCGGGTGGACGCGCAGTCCGGTGAGGCGACCGACGTCGCGATCGACGGCGGCGCCGCCTCGGTGACGCCGTGGGACGACGGGTACGCCGTCGGGACGCCGACCGGAACCGTCGTGATCACGGGAGCCGACGGCGCGGTCGAGAGCACCATCCCCGGTCAGGCGTCGGTCGACGGTCTCGTACGCACCGGAGACGATCTGGTGTCCCTGGACACCCGGCAGACGTCGGTGACGTCCGTGAACGTCGGTGCCGAACGTCTCGGCGCCGCGCTGCGCGCAGGCGACGGGGCCACCCGCATGACCGGATGCGCCGACGGTGCCGTCGTGGTCGCCGACACGACCGACGACGAACTGCTCGTCTTCACGGGCGACCCCGATCTGATCATGCGACAGCGCTACCCCGTCGCCGGTTCCCCGTTCGCCGTCGCGTGCGAGGACGACGGCACCGTGTGGGTGACCGTGACCGCACTGAACGAGGTGGTGGGATTCGACATCACCTCCGGAATTCCTGTCGAGTCGGCACGGTTCCCCACAGTGCGCCAGCCCGACTCGCTCGCCGTGGACTCGCAGTCTGGCGAACTTTTCGTAGGCTCGAACAGTGGCGCCGGGGTCCAGGTGATCCCGACCCGGGCGTGAGTGCCCGCGAGGACGAGAGCGAGATCCGTGAACCGGAACAACCGTGCGATGCCCGTCGGCTGGGAGACCCAGTCGGACGACTGGGAGTACGTGCCCATCAAGCTGCCGCCGGACGTCACCCGAGTGACGGCCTCGATGCGGCTGGCCATCTCTGCCGAGTTCGGTGGGTGGGAGCTCTCCCGGGTCCGGCTGTACACCGACGGCAGCAGACGAGTACTTCTCAAACGACGCAAGACCGCGCACCACGTGCCCGATCCCGGTCTCTGACCGAGTGGTGGCGCCGCACCACCGACGAGATTCCCCGACGAGAGGTTTCCAGGCTGTGAGCCCGTACCGGCTGCTGCTCCGCGCGATGTTCCTGCTCCCTCCGGAACGCATTCATCACCTCGCATTCGCGGCGATGGTCGCGGTGACTCGATTCGCGCCCCTGCGTGCGCTGGTCTCGCGCGTGCTCTCGGTCCGAGATCCGGCACTGCGGACGACCGCCTTCGGCGTGACGTTCCCCACCCCGGTCGGGCTGGCCGCCGGTTTCGACAAGACCGGTGAGGGTGTCGACGCGTGGGGTCCGCTGGGGTTCGGTTTCGCGGAGGTCGGCACCGTGACCGCGCAGGCGCAACCCGGAAACCCACAGCCTCGACTCTTCCGGCTTCCCGCCGACCGAGGCCTGCTCAACCGCATGGGTTTCAACAATCCGGGTGCGGCGGCGGTGGCCGAGCGTCTGCGCGGACGACGCGGGGACATCCCGGTCGGCGCCAACATCGGCAAGACGAAGGTGGTTCCCGCGGCGGACGCCGCGATCGACTACACGGAGAGTGCGCGGCTGCTCGGCCCGCTGTCGGACTTCGTCGTGGTCAACGTGAGTTCGCCGAACACCCCCGGACTGCGGGATCTGCAGGCGGTGGAATCGCTGCGGCCTCTGCTGGCCGCCGTGGCGAGCGTCGTGACGGTGCCCGTCCTGGTGAAGATCGCGCCCGACCTGTCGGACGACGACGTCGACGCGGTGGCAGACCTGGCCATGGAGCTGGGATCCGCCGGCATCGTGGCGACCAACACGACCATCGGGCGCGACGGGCTGCGGACGGCCGGGGCCGCGGATCTCGGAACGGGTGGCGTCTCCGGCCCGTACGTCGCGGACCGATCACTCGAGGTGCTGCGCCGACTGCGTGCACGCGTCGGGGACTCGATGACGCTGATCTCGGTCGGCGGTGTCGAGACCGCCGACGACGCGTGGGAACGCATCCTCGCCGGTGCCACCCTCGTGCAGGGGTACACAGGCTTCGTCTACGGCGGTCCGTTCTGGGCGCGTCGCGTCGCCGTCGGGTTGGCTCGACGAGCTCGGGCCGCGGGATTCGCCTCGGTGGCCGACGCGGTCGGCACGGAGACTGTCCCGCGGCCCGGGCCGCGCTGACTCGGTTCTCGTCAGCTCTGCTCGTACGTGCCCACGATGACGGCACGCGCGATGGCGTGACTGAAGAGGTTGAATCCGAGGTACGCCGGTGACGCACTCTCGTCGATCTCGAGCTTCTCGACGTCGACGGCGTGTACCGCCACGAAGTAGCGGTGCGGTCCGTGCCCCTGCGGGGGTGCGGCACCGATGAACCGGGCCAGGCCCGCGTCGTTGCGCAGCGTGATCGCGTCGTTCGGCAACCCGGTGGAGCTGTCGTCGCCCGCTCCGGTGACCAGGGTGGTGGTCGAGACGGGGATGTTCGCCACCGCCCAGTGCCAGAAACCGGACGCCGTCGGCGCATCGGGGTCGTAGACGGTGACGGCGAAGCTCTTGGTCTCCTCCGGGAAACCCGACCACGACAGCTGCGGCGAGTTGTCGTGGCCGCCCGCGCCCATGATGCCGCTGACCTGGTCCTCGTGGAGCGGCTGACCGTCGGTGACGTTGTCCGACGTGAGCTCGAACGACGGCAGCGACGGCAGTGCGGCGTAGGGATCGTGTGACATGAGGTCCTCTCGGGAGATATGGGTTCGGGGGTTGTCAGCTGTGCAGAAGGAAGTGCTCGAAGACCTTGGTACCGAAGATCAACGACTCGACGGGTACCCGTTCGTCCACGCCGTGGAACAACGCCGCGAAGTCGAGCTCGGGCGGCAGCTTGAGCGGCGCGAAGCCGAAGCAGCGGATGCCCAGCTTGGCGAACGCCTTGGCGTCGGTGCCGCCGGACAGCATGTAGGGCACCGTGCGGCCGTTCTCGTCGAACGCCAGGATCGCGTCGTTCATCGCGTCGACGAGGTGCCCGTCGAACGTGGTCTCGTACGGCTCCAGGTCGGTGATCCAGGACCGTTCGACGTGCGGACCGATGAGCGCGTCGACCTCGCGCTCGAACTGCGCCTTGCGTCCCGGCAGGACGCGGCAGTCGATGGTGGCGGAGGCCGTCTGCGGGATGACGTTGGCCTTGTACCCGGCCGAGAGCATCGTGGGGTTTGCCGTGTCGCGCAGTGTCGCGCCGACGATGCGGGCGATGCTGCCGAGCTTGGCGAGGGTGCCGTCGATGTCGGGCGACTCGGGGTCGAAGGCCAGGCCGGTCTCCGAGCTCACGGCGGCGAGGAACTCGGTCACCGAGTCCGTCATCACCAGCGGGAACTGGTGGTTACCCAGTGCTGCAACGGCTTCGGCGAGGTACGTCACGGCGTTGTCCTCGTGCAGGAACGATCCGTGACCGGCGCGAGCCTTGGCCGTCAGACGCATCCAGGCGAGCCCCTTCTCCGCCGTCTCGACGAGGTAGAGGCGACGCTCGTCGCCCTCGGGGGTGGACACCGTCAGCGAGAAGCCGCCGACCTCGCCGACGGCCTCGGTGACACCCTCGAACAGATCGGGCCGGTGCTCGACGAGCCAGTGCGACCCGTACCTGCCGCCGGCCTCCTCGTCGGCCAGGAAGGCGAAGACCAGGTCGCGGGGCGGGACGGTGCCGGCCGACTTGAACTGTCGGGCCAGCGCCAGGGCCATGCCGACCATGTCCTTCATGTCGACGGCGCCGCGTCCCCACAGGTAGCCGTCCTCGACGGCACCCGAGAAGGGATGCACGCTCCAGTCGGCGGGCTCGGCCGGAACGACGTCGAGGTGGCCGTGCACGAGCAACGCGCCGCGTGAGCTGTCGGCGCCGGCCAGTCGGGCGAAGACGTTGCCGCGGCCGGGCGCACCCGACTCGACGTACTCGGTCTCGTACCCCACGGCCTCGAGCTGGCGCGCCACCCACTCGGCGCACTCCTTCTCGCCGGCGGTGGTCTCGAGCTCACCGGTGTTGGAGGTGTCGAAGCGGATCAGCGACGAGACGAGGTCGACCACCTCGTCCACGGCCACGGTCTGCTTCTCGGTCTGGTGGTCGTTCTCTCCTGTTGCGGACACAGCTCGTTCCTACCACTCCAGGTGCCTCGGCAGGTGCTCCGACGTGCGGTTTTGGTCCAGGGCGCGGTATCGGCTAGATTTAGCGACCGCACCGAGAACACGGGTGCGACGCGATCATGAACTGTGTGTGACCAGCAGGGTGTGACGCGGGATGTCCGAGTGGCGGAATGGCAGACGCGCTAGCTTGAGGTGCTAGTGTCCTATTAACGGACGTGGGGGTTCAAGTCCCCCCTCGGACACCGAAGACAGACCGACGAAAGCCCCGATTCCTCACGGAATCGGGGCTTTCGTCATGACACGGGAGCGTGGAGGCGGCGATGACGGAGCACAGCGTGACGGGCATCGACCCCGACGAACTCGCCGCGTGCCTGCGGGTGCTCGACCGCGCGGCGGCCCTGGACGACGATCACCCCGACGCCGTGACCGTGCAGCGTGCCACGGCCGGCATGTTCAAGGCCGCGAAGAAGCGTCGCCGCCTGGAGTCGCGCGCCCGCGTCGCCGACGCCGACCGCGCCGTCGTCGCCGCCACGGCGACCGGATCACCCGACCGCATCGACGACGAGACCGCCGGGCTGGCGCTGACGTCGGCCACCACCACCGAGACCGCGGGCACACTGCAGCGTGCGCGTCCCTGCTACATCTGCAAGCAGCGGTACACGACGGTGGACGCGTTCTATCACCAGCTCTGCCCCGAGTGCGCCGCCCTGAACCACGCGAAGCGGGACGCCCGGACCGATCTCACCGGCCGCCGCGCCGTGCTCACCGGCGGGCGCGCGAAGATCGGCATGTACATCGCGTTGCGCCTGCTGCGCGACGGTGCTCACCTGACCATCACGACGCGCTTCCCCGCGGACGCGGTGCGCCGGTTCTCCTCGATGTCCGACAGCCACGACTGGATGCATCGGCTGTCCGTCGTCGGCATCGACCTGCGTGATCCCGCGCAGGTGGTCGCGTTCGCGGACTCCGTCGCGGCGGAGGGCCCGCTCGACATCCTGATCAACAACGCCGCTCAGACCGTCAAGCGGTCCGCCGGCTCGTACACCGCCCTCGAGGACGGTGAGCACGGCGTCGATCTGGCAGCGCTCGGGGTGCGCACGTTCGGCGCGACGAGCGATGCCCACCCGGCAGCGCTGGTGGGGGCGTTCGGCGAGACCGACGGCGACACCGTCGCTCTCGACACCGCCGTCATGGCGAACATGGGGCCGTCGCAGGTGACGTCCATGGCCCTCGTCGCCGGTTCGGCGTCCCTGCAGCGCATGGCTGCCGGAACGGCGATCGACGCGGGTGGGCTGGTACCCGACGAGGCGCCGACCAACAGCTGGGTGCACACCGTCGACCAGGTGGATCCCGTCGAGCTGCTCGAGGTGCAGCTGTGCAACTCGGTGGCGCCGTTCATCCTCGTCTCGCGCCTGCGCGCCGCCCTGGCGGCGTCGCCGCATCGCCGGTCCTACGTCGTCAACGTCTCCGCGATGGAGGGCCAGTTCGGCCGCGGCTACAAGGGACCGGGGCATCCGCACACCAACATGGCCAAGGCCGCACTGAACATGCTGACGCGCACCAGTGCGAACGAGATGCTCGACGACGGCATCTCGATGAGCGCGGTGGACACCGGCTGGATCACCGACGAACGCCCGCACCCGACTAAGATCCGCCTCGCCGACGAGGGCTTCCACGCGCCCCTGGATCTGGTGGACGGCGCGGCTCGTGTCTACGACCCCATCGTCCAGGGTGAGCTCGGTGTCGATCTGCACGGGAAGTTCCTCAAGGACTACGCGGCCTCGCCCTGGTGACACCGCCGAACCCCCGTGTCGTGCGCCTGGCGGCCGCCCACGTGGTGCAATGTCGTGATGGGCGACGAGGTCGAGCAGCGCACGTTCAGCCGTAAGGACCGGCAGATGTTCCGGCACAAGGTGCAGGAGTGTCTGGACGCCCTGGCGGCGATGTTGGCGGACGACACCTTCCGGGTGGACGAGCCACGCCTGGGCATGGAGATCGAGCTCAACCTGGTGGACGAGTCGATGCAGCCGGCCATGGCCAACGCGGCCGTGCTCGAGGCGATCGCCGATCCGGACTTCCAGACCGAGCTGGGCCAGTTCAACATCGAGATCAACGTGGCCCCGGAACCGCTGGCGGGCGACCGGATGCGCATCCTGGAGAACGGATTACGCACCTCCCTGGACACCGCGGACGCCCGTGCTCGTGAGCAGGGATGCGCCCTGGCGATGATCGGGATGCTGCCCACGCTGGGCAAGGATCACTTCGCCCACCAGTGGTTGTCCAGCAATCCGCGATACGACCTGCTCAACCAACAGATCTTCGCGGCGCGCGGCGAGGACATCGAACTGTCGATCACCGGGGTCCCTCTGCCCGGCAGCCACGACATCGAGTCGTTGAACGAGATCTCCGACACGATCCTCCCCGAGGCCGCGTGCACCTCCGTGCAACTACACCTGCAGGTCTCGCCGACGGAGTTCCCCGCGCACTGGAACGCCGCGCAGGCGCTGGCGGGAGTGCAGGTGGCACTGGCCGCCAACTCCCCCTTCCTCGCCGGCAAGGCACTGTGGCACGAGACCCGGATCCCCCTGTTCGAACAGGCGACGGACACGCGCCCACAGGAACTCAAGAACCAGGGAGTACGACCCCGCGTGTGGTTCGGCGAGCGCTGGATCACGTCGATCTTCGATCTGTTCGAGGAGAACTCGCGGTATTTCCCCGCGCTGCTGCCGGTCGTGTCCGACGAGGATCCGATGGCCGAACTCGCGGCGGGCCGAGCGCCCGGCCTGACCGAGCTGAAGATGCACAACGGCACCGTCTACCGATGGAACCGTCCGATCTACGACACCTCGAACGGCGAGCAGCACATCCGTCTCGAGAACCGCGTTCTTCCCGCAGGGCCGACCGTGCTCGACGTCCTCGCCGACGCGGCGCTGTACTACGGCACCCTGCGGTCGCTCGTCGACGCGGACCGGCCGGTGTGGACGCAGATGTCGTTCGACGCCGCCGTGGAGAACCTGCACTCGGCGGCCCGCGGCGGGTTCGACTCGCGGCTCTACTGGCCGGAGGTCGGCTGGATCTCGCCGCAGGAGCTGGTCCTGCGCCGACTGCTGCCCATGGCCGAGGCGGGTCTCGCGTCGTACGGCGTGGACACCGAGGTGCGCGACCGCTACCTCCGGGTCATCGAGGGTCGATGCCTGCGCCGTCAGTCCGGATCGGTGTGGCAACGCAATGCCGTCGTCGCACGCGAGCGTGCCGGGGAGTCGCGCGAGCGCGCCGTGGCGGGCATGTTGTCCGACTACCTGCAGCTCATGCACGAGGGCGAGGCCGTCCACACGTGGTCGTGGTGAGTGGTGGTGGGTCACAGGAGCGCTTGTAGGCTCGGGTGATGGCCGAGACTTCCGCACCTGACCCATCCGAACTCGACACTGCGTCCGATCTCGACACGGCAGGGGATCGCGAGTTGGACGTCGTCGTCTACGGCGCCACCGGTTTCGTGGGCGCGCTCACCGCCGAGTACCTGGCGAATCATGCCCCGCAGGGCACGTCGATCGCTCTCGCGGGCCGGTCCCGATCCAAGCTGGAGTCGACCCGTCGCGGTCTGCCGTCCCGCGCCGCCGACTGGCCACTGCTCGTCGCGGACGCGGACGACGAGGCCGCGCTCACCGACATCGCTTCTCGCACACAGGTCGTCATCACCACGGTCGGGCCGTACGCGAAGTTCGGACGCACGCTCGCGCACGTCTGCGCGGCGCAGGGCACGGACTACGTCGACCTCACCGGCGAAGTGCTGTTCGCTCGTCTCAGTGCCGACCAGAACCACGATCTCGCACACTCCACCGGCGCTCGGATCGTGCACTCCTGCGGCTTCGACTCGGTGCCGTCCGACATCGGCGTGCACGCGCTCTACTCCAAGGTCCACGAGGACGGAGCAGGCGACCTGACCGACACCACCCTCGTCGTGACGTCGATGAGCGGCGGGGTCAGCGGCGGCACCATCGACTCGCTGCGCGGCCAGATCGACGAGATCACGAAGGACCGCGCCGCGGCGAAGATGGCGGCGAGCCCCTACTCGCTCAGCCCCGACCGCTCGATCGAGCCGGATCTGGGACGCCAGAGCGACACCCCCATCGTCAAGGGCGCCGACATCCACCCCGATCTCAAGGGGTGGAAGGCACCGTTCGTGATGTCCTCGTACAACACTCGGGTCGTGCGCCGCACGAACGCGCTGCTCGGATACCCGTACGGCAAGAACTTCCGCTACAGCGAGGTCATGAGCGTGGGCTCGTCGCCCGCCTCCCCGGTGATCGCCGGTGCCGTGCTCGCCGGGCTGGGCGCCTTCGTCGCGGGCATGGCCTTCAAACCCACCCGGTTCCTCCTCGACAAGATCCTGCCCAAGCCGGGCGACGGTCCCAGCGAGAAGACCCGGCAGAAGGGGCATTTCACGATCGACGTCTACACCACCACCAGCACCGGTGACCGGTACGTCTCGCGCGTGAAGGCGAAGGGCGATCCTGGCTACGCGGCCACCGCCATGATGCTGGGCGAATCGGCACTGGCGCTCGCGCTCGACCGTGACGCACTCCCCTCCGTCGGCGGCGGCGTGCTCACCCCGGCCTCCGGAATCGGTGACGCGCTGATCCACCGACTCCGCGGCGCCGGCATGGAGATCTCCGCGCGCAAGGTATGACCGACCTGCTGCACCGGTACCAGGCCGACCTGGGTCTCGCTCAGGCCGCCGACATCACCGTGCGACCCGTGTCCGAGGGCGTGTTGTCGTCGACCCTGCCGGTGGCCGCGCTGGCCGTCGGTGCGGTCGCTGCACTCGGTTCCGCGGTCGACCGGTTCCGCGTGGCCTCGGGGCTGACCGCGCCGTCACCGCGCGTGGTGGTCGGCGATCGGGTCGCGGCGTCGTTCGCGGGAGACAGACTGTTGCGCATCGACGGGCGGCCGGTCGCAGGGTTCGCCGCCCTGTCCGGCTTCTTCCGCACCGCGGACGGGTGGGTGCGCACCCACGCCAACTACCCGCACCACCGGGCGCGACTGCTCTCGCTACTCGAGCTCGCCGACGACGCCGACCACACCGCCGTCGCGGCGGCTCTGCTCCGCCACGAGGCTCTGGACGTGGAGGAGCGTGCAGCAGAACTTGGCGCGATCGTCGTGGCGGTGCGGACCCCGGACGAGTGGTTCGGCTCGGCGCCCGGCCGTTTCACGCGTTCCGGCCCCATCGTCTCGTCCACCGTGCGTCCCGACGGTCTGCCGTCGCTCCCCGAACCACCGACCGACCCGATGCGACCGCTGGTCGGGGTGCGCGTACTGGATCTCACGCGGGTCATCGCCGGCCCGGTCGCCACGCGCGATCTGGCCCTCCTCGGTGCATCGGTACTGCGGGTCGACTCCCCACTGCTGCCGGAGATCGAAGCCCAGCACCTCGACACCGGCGCCGGCAAGTACTCGACACTCCTGGACGTGCTCGTCGACGACGACGACGAGCGACTGACGGCGCTGATGTCGTCGGTGGACGTGGTGGTCGGCGGCTACCGGCCGGGCTCCTACATCGACGACCACCTCCGAGCGCACCGGCCGAGCGGAGCGATCATCGGGACGGTGAGTGCGTGGGGCGGCCGGGGGCCGTGGGCACGGCGGCGCGGATTCGACAGCCTGGTGCAGGCGGCGTCCGGCATCGCGAACATGTGCGGCGGGAAGGCCGGAGGCCGGTCGGATGACGGCGGGAAGGCCGGAGGCCGGTCGGATGACGGCGGGAAGGCCGGAGGCCGGTCGGATGACGGCGGGAAGGCCGGAGGCCGGTCGGATGACGGCGGGAAGGCCGGAGGCCGGTCGGATGACGGCGGGACGACCGGGGTTCCGGGGGCGCTGCCGGTGCAGGCGCTCGACCACGCGTCCGGCCACCTGCTGGCGGCGGGAATCGTCGACGCTCTGACCCAGCGCCTCGACGGTGGCATCGGTAGGACGGTGTCGGTCTCGTTGGCACGCACTGCCGCCTGGCTGCTCGATGCCGACGGCAGGGTCGACACTCCGGCCGACCCCGTGCTGCCGACGGACGAGCACACCGTCCTCCACGACGACGTGCGCACGGCCCGACCGGCGCTCGCGGAGTACGACGATCACCCCTTCCCGGCCCGCCCGTGGGGATGCGACGAGCCGCGCTTCCCGTCCTGACAGGATGGCGGCATGACCGACGTCGACTCCCCCGCCCGCACTCGACTCCTCGTCGACGTCGACACCGGAATCGACGATTCCCTCGCTCTGGTCTATCTGGCTGCGAGTCCGGAGGCCGAGATCGTGGCCGTGTGCTGCACGGCGGGTAACGTGCCCACCGCGCAGGTGACACGGAACACGCTGTCCTGGTTGGAGATCTGTGGTCTGACCGACGTGGAGGTGGCCGTCGGCGTCGACGCACCGCTGGTCGCCCCGCTGATGACGACGGAGGACACGCACGGTCCGCTGGGAGTGGGCTACGCGAATCTGCCGGCGCCCACCATGACCGTCTCCGATCGGACGGCGGCGCAGGCGTGGGTGGACCTGGCGCGCGAGAACCCGGGCGAGCTGGTCGGGCTGGTGACCGGTCCGATGACGAATCTGGCTCTGGCACTGCGGCTCGAGCCCGCACTGCCCCTGCTGCTGAAGCGTCTGGTGATCATGGGCGGCAGCATCGATCACCCGGGGAACACGACGCCCACCTCCGAATGGAACGTGGCGGTCGACCCGGAAGCCGCGAAAAAGGTGTTCGACGCATTCGACGCGGTGCCCTCGGGCCGGGAGCCGATCGTGTGCGCCCTGGGCCTGACGGAACGGATCGAGATGCACCCGTCTCACGTGGCACGTCTGGCAGAGATCGCCGGATCCGTTCCGGTGGAGCATCTCTCGATCGACGAGGTGGGAGCACGCTCGACGGCGTCCGTGCCCGTCGTGCGGTACCTGACCGACGCGGTGCGGTTCTACATGGAGTTCCACCACGCGCAGGGTGAGGGATACCTGGCGCACATGCACGACCCGTTCGCGGCGGCCGTCGCACTGCACCCGGAGATCGCCGAGTACGCCCTGGCCACCGTCGACGTCGAACTCGTCGGGACCCTCACGCGGGGAACGACGGTGGCCGACCGGCGCGGGTTCTGGGGACGTCGCCCCAATGCCGCGATCGCCGTGTCGACCGATCCGGACGCCTTCTTCGATCACCTGCTCGCGACGGTCGGGGCGTTCGCCGCCGGGCGCTGAGTTCAGCCGTCGAAGGCGGTCAGGATCTCCTGCGCACCCAGGGCCGCGGTGAGAGACCCGTCGGCCACGCGCCTCTCCACGTCGGCGCGGACGGCGGTCACCGCGGGACTCGACGACAGTCGGCGCATCAGCTGGTCCTGCACCATGGTCCACACCCACTGGACCTGCTGGTCGCGGCGGCGGGCGTCGAAGTCGCCTGCCGCGGTGAGGACGTCGCGATGGCGGCACACAGTGTCCCAGAACTCCGTGAGTCCGGTCTCCTCGATCGCGCTCATCGTCAGCACGGGCGGCGTCCACAGGGCGTCGTGCGGGTAGATCAGTCGGAGCGCTCCGGCAAGTTCGCGCGCGGCACCCTTGGCGTCGCGGAGATGGTTCCCGTCGGCCTTGTTGACGGCGACCACGTCAGCGAGTTCGAGGACACCCTTCTTGATGCCCTGCAGCTGATCTCCCGTGCGCGCGAGCGTCAGGAAGCAGAAGGTGTCCACCATGCCCGCGACCGTGATCTCGGACTGCCCGACCCCGACGGTCTCCACCAGCACGACGTCGTAGCCGGCCGCCTCGAGCAGTACGATCGTCTCGCGGGTCGCCTTCGCGACACCGCCGAGGGTTCCCGACGTCGGGGACGGCCGGATGTACGCCTCGGGCGCGACCGTGAGCCGTGCCATCCGCGTCTTGTCCCCGAGGATGGAGCCCCCGGTACGGGTCGACGACGGATCCACCGCGAGAACCGCGACGCGGTGGCCCTTCTCGATGAGCGTCATGCCCAGCGCGTCGATGAACGTCGACTTGCCGACTCCCGGTACGCCCGTGATGCCCACCCGATGTGACCCCCCGGCGTGCGGAAGGAGCTCGAGCAGCATCTGTTGGGCGAGGTCGCGATGGTCGTCGCGGGTGGACTCGACGAGGGTGATGGCACGCGCCAGCCCGGCACGCTCACCGGCCCGCACCGAGGCCACGAGCGCGTCGAGATCGATCGCCGGACGCGTGGGACGTGCTGCGGTCGCGTCGGACATGCTCAGGCGTTCGCTCCTGCGTCCGAGACGGCCGCGCCGTGCCCCAGGCTCTCCGCGAGCTGGCCGATGAGATCGACCGCGGCGTCGGCGATCACCGTGCCTGGCGGGAAGATCGCGGCCGCCCCGGCCTCACGCAGCGCGTCGAAGTCGCCCGGCGGGATGACGCCGCCGACCACGACCATGATGTCGGACCGGCCGACGGCGGCGAGTGCTTCCCGCAGCGCCGGAACCAGCGTCAGGTGACCGGCGGCGAGCGACGACACCCCGATGACGTGGACGTCGTTGTCGGCGGCCTGGTTCGCCACCTCCTCGGGGGTCTGGAACAGGGGGCCGACATCGACATCGAAGCCGATGTCGGCGAACGCCGTCGCGATGACCTTCTGCCCGCGATCGTGTCCGTCCTGCCCCATCTTCGCCACCAGGATGCGGGGTCGGCGGCCCTCCGCCTTCGCGAACGCCGTCGCCAGCTCGCCTGCATGCACCATGTTCGTGGCCTTCCCCGCCTCGTCCCGGTAGACACCGCTGATCGTGCGGATCTCGGCGCGGTGCCGTCCGTAGACCTTCTCGAGGGCGTCGGAGATCTCGCCCACCGTCGCCATGGCCCGCGCCGCGTCGACGGCGAGGGCGAGCAGGTTGTTCTCCATCCCGCCGTCGGTGGACGCGGCCGCCGCGGTGAGGGCGGACAGCGCCGCCTCGACGCGGCCGGGGTCGCGCTCCTCGCGCAGCCGCTCCAGCTTCTCGATCTGCTCGGTGCGCACCCGCGAGTTCTCGACCTTGAGCACCTCGATGGCGTCGGGCTCGTCGGGAACGTACTTGTTGACACCCACCAGCGGCTGCCGACCGGAGTCGATGCGCGCCTGCGTCCGCGCCGCCGCCTCCTCGATGCGGAGCTTCGGGATGCCCTCGCCGATGGCCTTGGCCATTCCGCCGGCCTCCTCGACCTCGGCGATGTGCGCGCGGGCCCGATCGGCGAGCTGGTGGGTCAGCCACTCCACGTAGTACGAGCCGCCCCACGGATCGATGGGCCGCGTCGTGCCGGACTCCTGCTGCAGCAGCAGCTGGGTGTTGCGGGCGATCCGGGCGGAGAAGTCGGTGGGCAGCGGCGAGCGCTTCGTCGAGCGCGTTGGTGTGCAGTGACTGCGTGTGTCCCTGCGTCGCGGCCATCGCCTCGATACACGTGCGGGAGACGTTGTTGAAGACGTCCTGCGCCGTCAGCGACCACCCGGACGTCTGCGAATGTGTGCGCAGCGACAGCGATTTCGCGCTGGACGGATCGAACTTCTGCACCAGCTCCGCCCACAGCAACCGGCCCGCGCGCAGCTTGGCGACCTCCATGAAGAAGTTCATGCCGATGGCCCAGAAGAAGGACAGCCGCGGGGCGAACGTGTCGATGTCCATGCCCGCGGCCAGCCCGGCGCGGATGTACTCCACCCCGTCGGCGAGGGTGTACGCGAGCTCCAGATCGGCCGTCGCGCCGGCTTCCTGGATGTGATAGCCGGAGATGGAGATCGAGTTGAACTTCGGCATGTGCGTCGAGGTGTACGCGAAGATGTCGGAGATGATCCGCATCGACGGCTCGGGCGGATAGATGTAGGTGTTGCGCACCATGAACTCTTTGAGGATGTCGTTCTGGATGGTGCCGGCGAGCTTCTCCGGTCCGACGCCCTGCTCCTCCGCCGCGACGACGTACAGCGCCAGGATCGGCAGCACGGCGCCGTTCATGGTCATCGACACCGACACCGACCCCAGGTCGATCCCGTCGAAGAGTTGGCGCATGTCGTAGATCGAGTCGATCGCGACACCCGCCATGCCGACATCGCCCTGCACGCGCGGGTGGTCACTGTCGTAGCCGCGGTGCGTCGCGAGGTCGAACGCGACCGACAGCCCCTTCTGACCGGCAGCGAGGTTGCGACGGTAGAACGCGTTGGACTCCGACGCCGTCGAGAATCCGGCGTACTGACGAATCGTCCACGGCTGGTTGACGTACATCGTCGGGTACGGACCGCGCAGGAACGGAGCCGTGCCCGGGTAGGAGTCGAGCGGGTACCCGGCCTCGGCCGCCTCCGCCCGGTCGGCGCCGGTGTACAGGGGTCGGACGTCGATGCCCTCGGGGGTGGACCACACCACCTGCTCGGGCGAGTAGCCGTGGGCCGCCGCGGCCGCCTCGACGTGGGCGCGCGCATCATCGGCCGCCGGCGCTTCCGCGTCCGCGCCGCGGGGGTCGACGAGCGGAACGTCCGCGAAACTGCCCACGGGGCCCATGTCACCAGCGTCGTCGGTCATGCGGTGTGTCCTTCCGTACGAGCCTCGCCGGTGAGTGCATCGAGAAGAGCACTCAGTTCGGCGACGGCATCGATGGTGAGCGTGAGATGTCCGTCCGGGGTCTGTTCCGGCGACGCGTCCGCGAAGGCCGAGGCACCGCCGGCGACGAGCACCGTCCGCACCCCCGCCGACCGCAGAGCGGCGACGGCGTCCGGTCCCTCGGCGGCGTACCGCTTGTCGGTGCCGCACAGCACGGCGATCGGCGAGGCGGTCTCCCGTGCCACCGCGGCGAGATCGGCTCCCGCACCGGGGTTCACCGCCTCGATCCCGCCCGACGCCATGAGGTTCGCCGCGAACGTGGTGCGTCCGTTGTGTTCCGCGACGCTGCCCAACGGCGCCAGCAGCACCACCGGGCGACTGCCCTTGTCCGCCAGCACCGCGTCGCTGCGATCACGCAGCGCCTCGAACTCGGCGGCGTACCGCGTCGCGGGACGTCCGGCGACGGTGCCGTTCCCCGAGGCCGCGGGCGACGGCTCCTGCAGGTTCGGGAACTCGTTGACACCGGTGACCGCGGTGCGGCGGTGGGCGATGTCGCTCGCACGGGCAGCTCGGGTCTCCTCGACCCGGCGCGCGATCTCACCGGACTCCAGGGCGGCGCGGTAACCGCCGGCGGCCTCGACCGCCTGCAGGACCGACCACGCCGAGTCCGCGAGCGCGTCGGTGAGCGACTCGACGTACCAGGAACCACCGGCCGGATCGACCACCCGACCCAGGTGGGACTCCTCGAGCAGGAGCAGCTGGGTGTTGCGCGCGATCCGTGCGGCGAAGGTCTGCGAGACGTCCGCGGCGCCGCCGGGAATCGCGGCGTCGAACGGCAGGACGGTCACCGCGTCGGCCCCGCCCACACCGGCGCCGAACGCGGCCAGCGTCGTGCGCAGCATGTTCACCCAGGGATCGCGCTGCGTCATCATCGCCGCCGAGGTGACGGCGTGCTGTGGGGCCCCGCCGTGCTCCGGCACCCCGAGCACCTCGGCCACCCGGGCCCAGACCCGCCGGGCCGCACGGAACTTGGCGATGGTCTCGAACTGCTCGTCGGTGGCCGCGAGCCGGAACTCCACCTGTCCCAACGCCTCGGCAGTGGACAGTCCCGCCGCCGTGAGCGCGCGCAGATACTCGAGTCCGGCCGCGGCGGTCAGGCCGACCTCCTGCGCGTCTGCCGACCCGGCAGCGTGGAACACGGTGCCGTCCAACGTGATCGCGCGCACCCGCTCGGTGCGCGCCACTGCCCGCCCCGCGAGATCGATCGCGTCCTGCTCGCTCGCACCCGGGAGGTCGGCGAATCGATCGGTCAGCGGCGACGCCCCCAATCGGACGTCGGCGGCGGCGCCGCGCTCGTCCAGGAGCGCGAACAACGCGTCGGCCACCGCTGTGATGTCCGCACCCGCGTCCAGCGTCAGGGGCGCGAGGTCGAGCAGGACCCCGTCGAGTGCGCGGGCCAGGCCCTCGGCACCCACGGACGCCGTGTCGAGCCACAGGGCGCTCGTGCCGTTCTGCAGCGCGTCGAGGAGCTGGTCGTTGAGCGTCGCCGCGTCCGAGTCCGCACCGGCGGGACGGCCGAACCGACCGGCGACCAGCCACCCGACGTTGACGTCGCGATGCGCGTCCGTGCCGCGCGTGAAGGGGAAGGTGCCGGGCAGCGGAGCCTCGGCAGTCTCGTCCAGCGGCCCGTACAGGGGCCGCACCGTGACCCCGTCGTACGTGGTCACCTCGAGCAGCGTCTCCGGATGCTCGGGGAGCTCCGAGACGTCCACCCGACGAGCCTTGGCCAGCACCCCGGCCACGCCGCGGCGCCAGGTCGCGAAACCCTCCTCGGCGCTGCTCACCGGTACGGCCGCGCCGACGTCCTCGGCAGCGACGGAATCCGGTGTCCCGGTGTGTGACGTGGCCATGTGTCCCTTTCGCGCCTGCGGATGCTGTGATGTTAACCGCACTCCGGGCACGCTATCCCGAGTCCCATCACAGTGGCCTGAGACAAACTTCACACTAGTAGGGCGTCCGAGCATCGGTCCTCCTAGTGACCGTTCCGACCGCGTCGACGAGCACCGCTCGCATCGCTCTTCGGTAGCGTGAGCAGACGTGACGACCCCCGACATCGACCCGCACGACACAGTGCCGTCGGAGGAGTCGATCGTCGTCGGAGGCCGCCGCGCGCTCGTGCTGCGCGTGGCCGCGACCGTCACCGTGCTCGCCGCCCTGATCGTCGTGGCACTGCTCGTACCCCTCCCCACCATCGACCGCGTGCGGGAGTGGGCCGTCGCCGTCGGGCCGGCCTTCCCCCTCGTCTTCTTCGCGGCGCACGCGATCATCACGGTGGCGCCGATCCCCCGCACCCTGTTCACGGTGTCGGCGGGTGTGCTGTTCGGACCCGTGACGGGGGTCGGTGTGGCGGTCGCAGCGACGACCGTGAGTGCAGTGCTCGCGTTCCTGCTGGTCCGAGCACTCGGCCGCGACGTGGTGACCGCACGCTGGGACCATCCGGTGATCCGGGCCGTCGATTCCCGTCTCGCGCGACGGGGATGGTTGGCGGTGGGGAGTCTTCGACTCATCGCGCCGGTGCCGTTCTCGGTGGTCAATTACTCCGCCGGCCTGTCTTCGGTGGCCGTGGTGCCGTTCGCGCTGGCGACGGTGGTCGGGGTGATCCCGGGAACGGTCGGCATCGTGTTGCTCGGCGACGCTCTGGCCGGTCACGGCGATCCGGTCCTGCTCGCGATCTCGGGGGTCTGCATTGCCGTGGGCGTCGTGGGACTGATCCTGGACGCGCGGATGCCGGTGGCCGGCGAATCGATGAGGTCAAGGTCACGGGCTTGATGTGGCCGGATCAAGGTCGACGATGAACTCTGTGCGTCGCAACGCATCAAGACTCGAGGCTTGATTCCGGCTGATCAAGCTTCTAGGGTTGATCGATGTTCGTTCTGACCGTGGACCAACGCGGAAGTCGACGCGACATCGATCGCGTCGCCGACATCCTCGACCGAGCCACCGACCTGGTGCGCCCGTTCGAACGCACGGCCGGCGACGAGGTCCAGGGTGTGGCGGACGACGCGTCTGTGGCACTCGACCTCGCCCTCGACTTCCTCGAGGACGGGCACTGGAGCGTCGGGATCGGGGTGGGGGCCGTGGAGGATCCGTTGCCACGCTCCACCAGAGCGGGTCGGGGCCCGGCGTTCGAAGCCGCGCGGGACGCCGTCGACAGCGCCAAGAACGCCGTCGCCCACATCGCGGTCCGCGGCGGTGACGCCGAGTCCGCCGGCGATGCCGACGCCGTGGTGGCACTGCTGGCACTGCTCCTGGTCCGGCGCACCGAGCAGGGCCGCGCCGCGGTCGACAGTGTCCGCAGGCTCGGATCGCAGACCGCCGTCGCCGAGGAACTGTCCATCACACCGCAGGCAGTGTCCCAACGACTGGCCGTCGCGGGGTGGCAGGCCGAGCGTGCAGCACGACCGGTCGTGGCGCGGATGCTCGCGCTCGCCGATCTGCGCGCACGCGGAACGGACGCCTGATGGCGACCACCCTCGCGCTGCTCGCACTCGCGCTCTCCGCCGGAGCAGCACTGCTTCCCGCCCGACCGGTGCCGACGATCCCACCGACGGCTGCGCCGGGACGCCGCGTCCGGTGGCTGCCGCCGCTGCGCTGGTGGATTCCGGCACTCCTGTCCGCCGGGATGCTCGCACTGGCGGGTCTCGCCGCCGCGATCGCCGGCGCACCGGTCACCGGGCCACCACTCGTCGTCGCGATGGTCCTGGTCGTCGCGGTCGCCGTCACCGGCGGCACCGTCGTCGTTCCCGCGGTCTTCCATCTCGCGCGCCGACGGCCCGAGCCCGGAGACGGCGATGCCGACGACGAGCGCCCCGTCCTGCGTGGGGGGCTCGTCATCGGCACACTCGAACGCATCGCCGTCGTGGTCGCGGTGCTCACGGGGTGGCCCGAGGGCATCGCCGTGGTGCTCGCGGTGAAGGGACTCGCACGCTACCCCGAACTCCGCGACCCGCGGGCGTCCGAGTACTTCATCATCGGAACCTTCACCAGCGTGCTCTGGGCACTCGCCGCGGGCGGCGTCGGCGCGGGCCTGGCTGCCTGATCGTCAGCGGTCCAGTTCGCGCGGTGCGTCGTCGCCCGACCCGGACCCGTCCGGTGTGGAGGCCTCGACGGCCTTCGCGGGCTCCGGAGCAGAGTCCCGCGCCGGGTTGGGTGCGGCGGCCAACGACGTGTCGACAGGCTTGCGTGCCACGGCCTCGGCGTCGGCGACCGCCCGAGCGATGGCCGGGTCCGTCTTCGTGTCGAACCAGTCGGCCACCTCCGCGGAGTCGTCCTCCGGCTTGGAGTGCGTCTCGCCCTGGTCGCTGGGCTCGAAGCGGAACACGCCGTCGTCGCCCGGTGCACCGAGATTCTTGGCGAAGCCCTTCAGGGCATCACCGAAGTCGGACGGCACCACCCACATCTTGTTGGCATCACCCTGCGCCATCTTCGGCAGCGTCTGCAGGTACTGGTAGGCGAGCAACTCGGGCGTCGGCTTGCCGGCCTTGATCGCCTCGAACACCTTCTCGATGGCCTTCGCCTCACCCTGTGCGTTGAGGTACTTGGCCGCCCGCTCACCCTGCGCACGGAGGATGCGGGACTGACGCTCACCCTCGGCGGAGAGAATGGCGGCCTGCTTGGCGCCCTCCGCGGACAGGATCTGCGACTGCTTGTCACCCTCGGCCGTCTTGATGGACGACTCACGGTGTCCCTCGGCCGTGAGGATGGTGGCACGCTTCTCGCGGTCCGCCTTCATCTGCTTCTCCATCGACTCCTGGATGGAGGGCGGCGGATCGATGCTCTTGAGCTCCACTCGGGCGACACGCAGGCCCCATCGCCCGGTGGCCTCGTCCAACACTCCGCGGAGCTGGCCGTTGATGGAGTCACGCGAGGTGAGCGTCTCCTCCAGGGTCATACCGCCGACCACGTTGCGAAGCGTCGTCGTGGTGAGCTGCTCGACACCGACGATGTAGTTGCTGATCTCGTAGACCGCGGCCTGCGGGGTGGTGACCTGGAAGTACACGACGGTGTCGATGGACACCGTCAGGTTGTCCTGTGTGATCACCGGCTGCGGCGGGAAGGACACGACGCGCTCACGCAGGTCGACCTTCGCTCGGACACGGTCGACGAACGGCACGAGGAACGTGAGCTGCCCGGAGACCGTCTTGGAGTATCGGCCCAGACGCTCGATCACCGCGGCCTCGGCCTGCGGCACGAGCGTCACCGACTTCGCCACCACCACGGCGACGAACAGCACCACCACGGCAAGGGCGATCAAGGCGGCATAGTCACCCATCTAGGGTCCTTTCCACACGACGGCCGTGGCGCCGTCGATCTTCATCACGGTCACGGTCGTTCCGGCCGCGTACACCTCGGTGGGATCGAGCGGACGAGCCGTCCACACGTCACCGTCCAGCCGCACCGTGCCGGAGTGCTGATCGATGGCATCGAGCACCTGCGCGGATCGCCCGGTGAGCGCGGCGATCCCGGTGGGGGTCGGCGGGGGCGTCGAGAACCGGCGGGTCAGCACCGGCCGGACACCCAGGATGAGGGCTCCGGACAGGATCGCGAACACGATCGCGTCGCCCCACACGGGGAAGTCGGTCAGCGCCGAGATGCCCGCGGTACCCAGGGCCCCGCCGGCCAGCATGAGAAGGAAGAAATCTCCGGACAGCGCTTCACCCGCAGCGAGAATCACCGCTCCGACGAGCCACAGAAGTGCAACCACGAACTCCACAGTAGCGACGAACGACGAGCCCGTGGGGTGCGCGCGACCGTCGTGGGGAGATCGTTACCGACCTGTCTCCCCGTTCTCGTCACCCAGGGTGACGAAGTCGACGAGGCGCTCCACCGCGCCGATGAGCGGCGCCTCGAGATCGCGAAAACTGGACACCGCACCGTAGACCCGGCGCCACCCGTCCTGCGGTGTGCCCCAACCCAACTCGCGGCAGATGCCGGTCTTCCAGTCGGTGCCGCGCGGGATCCGTGGCCATGCCTCGATGCCCACCGCGGCGGGCTTCACCGCCTCCCACACATCGATGTAGGGGTGTCCCGTGACCGTCACGTACGGGCCGAGCGACCGCGTCAGGCGGTCCTCCTTCGAGCCGTCGACGAGGTGGTCGACGAGAACCCCCACCCTGCGTCCCGGCCCGGGTCCGAACTCCTGCAACCGCTCTGCCAGGTTGTCCAGTCCCTCGAGATGCTCGACGACCACACCCTCGACCCGCAGGTCGTGGCCCCAGACCCGTTCGACGATGGCGGCGTCGTGAATGCCCTCCACCCAGATACGGCTGGGCAGAGCCACTTTCGCTCGTACGTTCTCCACCCGCGTCGACCCGGAGGCCGAGCGGGTCGGAGCGACGGCACGGGTCGGCGCCGGACGCGTCAGCGTCACCGGGCTTCCGTCGACGAGGAAGGCGGCCTCGCGCATCGCGAAGAGCCTCCGTACGCCTCGGCCGTCCTCGAGCCGGACGAAGTCACCGTCGTACGTGCGCTCGAAACCCACCACGGCGCCGCAGAATCCGGTCGCCGCGTCCTCGACCACCACGTCCCGTTCGGCCGCCATCGTCGGGACCACGCGTCGCGCTCGCCTCGCGTGCCCGGCGAAGATGTCGCCGCCGTACCGGTTGTCCGCTGTCATCGTCTTCCCTCGCCCTCCGCGCTCACTCCCGGGACAGGACTGTCGGGTCACCGGGCCGTCCCACGGTATCGGCGCCGCGCACTCCCCGACCGCAGCCACGCCGGTCGCCTCCGACGCCGCCTATGATCGGACGGTGTCGTCCCCATCCTCGAGCCTCGCCATCTGGTGCGGCGCCTGGCTCGCCGGAGCCGCGCCGCCCGACGACGTGATCGATGCCCTCACCGAGTGGGCACCGTTGGCCCTCGTCGTCGCCGCCGATCCCGAGACAGCCGAGCGGCACGACCTCCCGTGGCCCACTCCTCGTGACATCGGCATCGCCCAGTTGCTCCGAGTCGTCCGCGCCGCGGCGCCCGTCGGCGACCGCGAGGTGACCGTCGACATGGTTCTTCCCGCCCCCGGTGACGTCGCCGGGCTGCCGACCGACTCCGCGTTCTCGGCCGCCGCCGTGCTCGTGGGCGAAGGCGTCGTCATCGGAGTGCCGGGTCAGCCGGGTGTCGGACTCGTCCCCACCGACGAGGGCCCCGACGTCATGCGGTGGACGGTGTTCACCGTCACCGTGCCGGTCACCTACCAGGAGCTGGCGCTCGGGGAGATCGAGTACTCGATGCGGGACACCGTCCGGAGTGCGGCCGAGGCCCTCACCGCGGTGCAGACGGTCGACACCGGCCGTTCCGGCGGCGACCCGCACACGATGATCGCCGAGCGCCTCGCCATCGCGAGCCGCCATCGCTACCCGCCGCTCCCCGAACGCACCACCCGAGTTCTCGACACGGCCGACCGGGTGGACGCCATCCTCGCGGCCGCGCAGACGTCGGCGCCCTCGGAGGCACCCAGCAGCAGCGGTGCCGAGGCCCGCGAGGCCGTGCTCCGACCGTTGCGTCGCGCCGTGCGCGCCGCGCGCCGTGCCGCCGTGCGCGCCGCCGTGGACGGGTACCTGTCGCACGATCGACGCTAGCGATACCCCCTCGCGCGAGTACGTCCGTAGTGTCGCGATCCATGCCCGGATCACGACACTTTCGGCGTACTCGCGGGTGGGTGGTTCCCGGGATGTTCGAGCTGTCAGGCCGGGCGGCGACGCACCGGGGGCTCGCAGCAGCCGGGATTGCACGGCGTTCCGTCGACGGTCGTCCCGAAGGCGGGCTCGGAACCCAGACGCAGCGGTGCGGTGCCCGCGGTGCGTTCCTCGACCAGCGTCCGCACGAGCCGGGCAAATCGGGGGTCCGCACCCGGCGTGCCTGCGCGCTCGAGAGCGATGCCGAGTTCCTGCGCCTTCTCGACCGCCTCGGTGTCCAGGTCCCACACCACCTCGAGGTGATCCGAGACGAACCCGACCGGGCAGATCACCACGGCGTCGACGCCCGTCTCCGCCAGGGCTTCGAGGTGATCGCAGATGTCGGGATCCAGCCACGGGATCTGCGGCGGTCCCGACCGGGACTGCCACACGACATCGAACTCGTCGACACCTGCTGCGGCGGCGCACAATCGGGACGCCTCGGTGACCTGACGGCTGTAGAGGTGGCCGCCCGCCGACGGCGGACCCGCGGCCTCGTCCGCCGAGACGGGCACCGAGTGCGCCGTGAAGACCACGCGAGCACCGGCCCGGCGATCCGCCGGAAGCCTGCCGATCGCCGCGCGGATCGCGTCGGCGAAGGCATCCACCATGAGCGGATGGTCGTAGTACTGCCGCAGTTTCGTGAGCTGCGGAGCGCCCTCCCCCACGGCGGCACGGGCGCGGGCGATGTCTTCGTGGTACTGCCGACAGCCCGAGTACCCGCCCCAGGCCGAGGTGGGGAACACCAGCGCGTTGCGCACGCCGTCGGCCTTCATCGCGGCGACGGTGTCCTCCGCCATGGGGTGCCAGTTGCGGTTGCCGAAGTACACCGGCAGATCGATGCCCGTGAGCGCGAACTCGGTCTCGACCGCGGCGATGATCTCGCGGTTGAGTCGGTTGATCGGCGAGACCCCACCGAAGTGGTGGTAGTGCTCGGCGACGGCATCGAGGCGCTCGGGCGGGATTCCGCGGCCACGGGTGACGTTCTCCAGGAACGGCCGCACCTCGTCCGGCCCCTCGGGCCCACCGAATGACAGCAGCAGAAGCGCGTCGTAGGTCATGACGCCATTGTGCCGGAACCCGTTTCGGTGGACCCGAGAGGATGCTCGGATCGAGGCGAGATGTCAGAGATTCTCGGGCAGCCAGGTGTTGTGGCTCGCGCCGCCGTCGACGTAGACGATCGACCCGGTCGTCGCCGGCAGCCAGTCCGACAGCAGCGCGCAGATCGACTTGGCCACGGCCGTCGGGTCGTTGAAGTTCCAGCCGATCGGGGACGCACCGTTCCAGTACTCGTTGAGCTGGTTCATCTTGTCCGCGTCACCCGTCGCGGTACCCGCGATGGCCTTGGCGGCGAGCGTCTTGATCGGGCCCGCGGCGACCAGGTTGGAACGGACCTTCTTGGCCTCGCCGACCTCGCGGGCGACGTAGCGGTTGACCGACTCGAGCGCAGCCTTCGCCACGCCCATCCAGTTGTAGAACGGCATCGCCGTGCGCGGATCGAAATCCATGCCGACGATCGATCCACCCTCGTTCATGACGGGGAGCACGGCGCGTGCGAGCGAGGCGTAGGACCAGGCAGAGATCTGGAACGCGGCGGCGGCGTCGGGACCCGGTCCTTCCAGGAACGGCTTGGACCCCGGGCCCATCAGGGTGCGCGGAGCGAACGCGATGGAGTGCAGAACGCCGTCGATGCCCTCCGGAGCGACCTCGGAGATGCGACCGGCGAGCGCGGCGAGATGCTCCTCGTTCGTCGCGTCCAGCTCGATCGCCGGCGGCACGGGCTCCGGCAGTCGCTGGGCGATCCTGTCGATCAGTCGCAGCCGGTCGAACCCGGTGATGACGACCTTGGCGCCCTGCTCCTGCGCGACCTTGGCCGCGTGGAACGCGATGGACGCGTCGGTGATGATCCCGGTGATCAGGATGGTCTTGCCTTCGAGCAGTCCGCCCATGTGCGTGTGCCTTTCGTGTGAAGTCTGGTGGGCCCGAGTCGATCGGGCAGGAGTCGGGACGAGGTGGGCTAGTGGCCCATGCCCATACCGCCGTCGACCGGGATGATCGCGCCGGAGACGTAGCTCGAATCGGGTGACGCGAGGAAGCTCACCACCGCGGCGACGTCCTCGGGAGTACCGAGTCGCTTCAGCGGGATGTACTCGCGCGCGGTGTCCCGGAGCTTGTCGTCGAGCTCGGCCGTCATGTCGGTCTCGATGAACCCGGGTGCCACGACGTTCGCGGTGATCGAACGCGAGCCCAGCTCACGGGTGAGCGAGCGCGCCATGCCGACGACACCCGCCTTGGAGGACGCGTAGTTGATCTGGCCGGGTCCGCCGGCCTGACCGACGACGGAACCGAGGAAGACGAACCGTCCGAAGCGTGCCCGCAGCATCGAGCGGCTCGCTCGCTTGGCCACCCGGAACGCGCCGGTGAGATTGGCGTCGATGACGGAGGTGAACTGCTCCTCGGTCATCCGCATCAGCAGGGTGTCGTCCGTGATGCCCGCGTTGGCGACGAGCACCTCGACGGGGCCCTGATGCTTCTCCACCTCGGTGAACGCGGCATCGACGGACGCGGTGTCGGTGACATCGCACTGCACCCCGAACAGTCCGTCCGGTGCACCCGAGCTGCGGTGCGTGACCGCGACCTTGTGGCCGTCCGCGGCGAGTCGGCGGGCCACGGCCAGGCCGATGCCCCGATTACCGCCGGTGACGAGCACGGACCGGGAGACGAATCCCCCGCCGGCCGTCGCGTCGGGTGTCGCGGACTCGGGCGCAGAGGACATACGGATGAACCTTCTCTCTCGGGGGTGCTGCTCGCAGCAACGGCCAGTCGGTGGGCGATCACGGACGTCGTCGATCGCCTCGACCCGCGCGTACTTTACCGATGCGTGTCAGGGGACTCGCTGGCGTAGTGACAATGCTGTGACAAGTCCCGCCGACACGAACAGCACTCCGGCGATCAACCAGGGCCGACTCGCGTCACCGCGGGTGGTCTCGTAGCCGATCTGCTCCTCGAGCGTGTCGTACACCTCGGTGAGTTCCTCGAGACTCGACGCCGTGAAGAAGTTGCCACCCGACAGGCGTGCGATCTCCTCGAGCGACGGGTCGTCGACGGGCACCGCGACGCGCTGGGTGTCGCCCTGCTCGTCGGTGATGTCCACCGTGCCGTAACTCGTGCCGAACGAGATGGTGGAGACCGGGATCCCCTTCGTCTCCGCCTCGCGGGCCGCCGTGTACCCACCGCGCGGGTCGTCCGGGTTCTCGGGAACGGTCTGCTTGCCGTCGGACAGCAGCACGATCCGTGCCGGCGGCGCCGCGTCCGATCCACCGAGCACCGCGCCGAGTGTCTCGATCGACTGCATCGCCGTGAAGATGGACTCGCCCGTGGCGGTCCGCTCGGCCAGCTGCAGCCGATCGATGGCCGATTTCGTCGCCTCACGATCGGTGGTCGGTGAGACCAGCACCGATGCCGTGCCCGCGAACGCGACGAGTCCGAGGTTGATGCCGGGAGTCAGGCCGTCGGCGAACTGCTTGCCGGCCTCCTGCGCCGCTGCCAGTCGCGTCGGCTGGACGTCGGTGGCCTCCATCGACAACGACACGTCGATGACCAGCATGACCGTCGCCCGATTACGCGGAACCCGTTGATCGGACGTCGGTCCGGCCAGCGCGACGGTCAGGAAGAGCAGCCCCACGAGCACGAGCGCCGTGGGGACGTGGCGCACCAGTCCGGGGCGCCTCGGTGCGACGCGTTCGAGCAACTCCATGTTGGTGAAGCGCATGGTGTTGCGCTGACGGCGGCGCTGCGCGAGCACGTAGGCCACCACCAGGCCCGCGACCACGAGGAGGAAGAGCAGCCACCAGGGTGACGAGAAATCGGACAGGCTCACCGCGTACTCGCTCCCATGCTCGCGCCGTGGCGTCGCCGGGACACGAAGCGGACGACGTCGGCGATCCAGTCGCCGTCAGTCCGCAGGGTGAGCCGAGGCGCGCTGCAGCCACGCAGGATCTTCTCGACGTTCGCGCGGTGCGCCGCAGCGGCGGCCGCGAAGTCCTCCCGCAACCGGGGTGTCGTGCTGAACTCCCGCGTCCGTCCCGTCTCCGGGTCGTGCAACACCACGTCACCGACATCCGGCAGCTCGAGGTCGCGGGGGTCGACGACCTCCACGGCCAGCACGTCGTGGCGGGCCGCCAGGGCGCGGAGCGGACGCTCCCAGTCCGTCGGACCGAGGAAGTCGCTGACGACGACCACCATGCCGCGTCGACGTTCGGGCCGTCGCAGAGCGTCGATGGCGCCGACGAAGTCGCCGCGGGTGCCGTCGGGTGGGTGCGGTGTGGTGGCCACGGTGCGGAGCAGGGACTGGATGTGCGCCCGACCGCCCCGCGCGGGGACCCGGACGACGCGTTCGCCCGTCGCGACGACGGCGCCGATGCGGTTGCCGCCACCACTGGTCAGATGCGCGATGGCCGATGTGGCCGCGACGGCGAGGTCCCGCTTCTCGCACCCCGCGGTGCCGAAGTCGAGGGAGGCCGACAGGTCGATCGCCATCCACGTCTCGAGCTCGCGGTCCGCGACGCTCTGCCGGACGTGGGGGTGCGTCGTCCTCGCGGTGACGGACCAGTCCATCTGACGTACGTCGTCGCCCGGCTGATACTCGCGTGCATCGCCCGGCTCGGAACCCGGGCCCGGGATGAGGCCCAGATGATCGCCGTGCAGAACGCCGTCGAGGCGCCGACGAACGGTCAGCTCGAGGGTGCGCAGCGCAGCCGACAACCGAGGGTCCTCCAGCGATCCGGAGGCGAAGGAGGGGGGCGCACCGCGCAACGACTGCTGCACGGCGGGCGCGCCGAACACCGGATCACCGTGCCGGCCACCCGTGGGTGACGCCATGGTCACCGCGTGGGATCGGTCGCGGGAGTCTGCTTCTGCATCCACGGCGCCGGGCCACCCTGCTGAGGACCGTTCTGCTGGGGACCGTTCTGCTGCGACGACCCGTCGGGACCGGGCTGCGGGGGTCCGGGCTGAAACTGCTGCGGTCCGCCCGGTCCCGCCTGCTGGGGCCCGTTCTGCTGAGGACCGTTGTGCTGCGGACCGTTGTGCTGGGGAGCCGGCGCCTGCTGCTGGACCGGCTGGGCGCCGACCTGCGGCAGACCCACGGTCTGCAGGATGCGCGTGATGATCTGCTCGGGCGTGATCTCGTCGGCCAGGGCGTCGTACGAGAGCACGAGACGGTGCCGCAGCACGTCCGGCACCACGTCGAGGACGTCCTGCGGCACGACGTAGTCCCGTCCACGCAGGAACGCCAGCGCCCGGGAGGCACTGATGATGCCGAGGGTCGCTCGGGGTGACGCGCCGTAGGCGATCCAGCCGGCCACGTCGTCGAGGCCCACGTCGCGCGGAGTACGGGTGGCGGCGATGACGCGCACGACGTAGTCGACCAGAGCGTGATGGACGAACACGGATGCCGCGACGTTCTGGAGGCGCACCAACTCGACCGGGTCGAGGATCTGCTTGGGCTTCGGTGCCGCGACGCCCATGCGGTAGACGATCTCGCGCTCCTCCTCGACCGTCGGGTAGTCCACGACGATCTTGAACAGGAAGCGGTCGCGCTGCGCCTCGGGAAGGGGGTACACGCCCTCGTTCTCGATGGGGTTCTGCGTCGCCATGACCAGGAACGGATCCGGCATGGGGTACGTGTGACCACCGATGGAGACGTGGCGCTCGGCCATGACCTCGAGGAGAGCCGACTGCACCTTGGCCGGAGCTCGGTTGATCTCGTCCGCGAGCACGAAGTTCGCGACCACCGGGCCGAGCTCGGTGTCGAATTCTTCTTTGCCCTGACGGTAGATGCGCGTACCGATGAGGTCGGTGGGCACCAGGTCGGGCGTGAACTGCACGCGGGAGAACGAGCCCCCGACCACCGTCGCGAACGTCTCCACCGCCAACGTCTTCGCCACACCGGGAACACCCTCGAGCAGGACGTGCCCACGTGCGAGAAGCCCGACGAGGATGCGCTCGACCAGTCGGTCCTGACCGACGATGACGCGTTTGACCTCGTAGACGGCCTTCTCGAGCGTCTGCACGTCCCGAGAGATGTCGGTCGTGTCGGTCTCTCGTGACGTCACCTGTGGAACCACCGCTTTCTACCCGGACTCTGCTGCCGAGCACCACTATTGCAGGTGGCGAGGACACATGACGTTCTACCTGCTCGGACGGGGTGTCACTCCACCATGCGGACGGCATACGGCGTCATGCCGTCGAAACGGACGGGCGACACCTTCACCACCGATCCCGACTGCGGAGCCTCCAGCATCTTGCCGTCACCGAGGTAGAGGGCGACGTGCTGCGAGGCGCCCGGACCGTAGAAGATCATGTCGCCGCGGCGCATCTGGGACGACGGCACCTGCTTGCCGGCCGTGTACTGGTAGCCGGTGTAGTGCGGGAGCGAGATCCCGAGACCACCGAAGGCGTACATCATGAGGCCGGAGCAGTCGAAGCCCACCTTGTTGTAGTCGCCGTAGCTGTCGGCGACACCGCCGTCGCGGATGCCCTTGGTCGGCCCGTTCTCGTTGCCGCCACCCCACGAGTAGGGGGTGCCCAACACGGACATGCCGCGGTCGATGACGAGTTCGATGGCTGCGGACCCGGTGAGCGACGGATCCTTGGTGGCGGTCCCGCGACCGCCGCCGGACGACGTGCTTCCCGACGACGTGCTTCCCGACGACGAGGTACCGGACGACGTGCCGCCCGACGAGGTGCCGCCCGACGAGGTGCCGCCCGACGAGGTGCCGCCCGACGAGGTGCCGCTCGACGTCGATCCGGTCAGGTCGGTGTGGTCGCGCTCCCCGTCCACCAACGCTGCGGCACGATCGGCGGCGGCCTGGTTCGCGGCAACCCGGGCGGCCGCGGCCACCGCTGCCTCCTGCGCTGCCTGCGCGGCTGCCGCGGCGGCGGCTTCCTCCGCCTGACGCTGCTGGTCCCACTGCGAGTACGCGTCGCGCTGTCCCTCGAGCCCCGCGGCGTCGTTGCGCGCCTGCTCCAGCTCGGCGGAGGCGCTGTCCCGCTGTGCCTCGACGGCCGCCCTTCTGCGCTGCCTGCTCCTGCTGTGCGGACACGGCCGCGGCGATGGCCTGTTCCGCCTCGTCCTTCTTCGCGTCCGCTTCCGCGGAGGCACGGTCGGCCTCGATCTTGCTCTGGCGTGCGGTGGAGTCTCGGTTGGCCTCCTCGGTACGCGCCCGCTGCAGGCTGTCCAGGGTGGCGTTCTGCTTGGCGGACAGCATCCGCAGGATCTGCGCGCGATCGAGCACGTCCTGCGGCCCCTGCGCGTCCAGCAGTGAGGAGACACCGGCGGACCCGGTGCCCTTGACGTAGTCGGTGACGGCGAAGGCGTCGAACTTCTTCTGCGCGTCGGAGATCATCTGGCCGGCGTCGCGGAGGGCCTGCTGCGCGATGCCGACGGCCGCGGCGGCGGCGTCGGCGACGGTGCGAGCGTTCTGCAGGTCGACGAGGGCCTTGTTGACGTCCTCGCGCTTGACGGCCACCTGCGCGTCGATCGCGGCGAGTTGCTGGTTGGCCGAGGCGACCTGGTCGATCAGTTGACCGACTCGTCCGAGCTGGTCCCCCACGCGCGCACCCGCGGCGGCGATGTCGGAGTCGGAGGGATTGGGCGGGGGCGGCGGCACGGCGGACGCGAGACTCGGTGCGAGGAACCCCGTCCCGGACAGCAGCAGCGTCGTCGCGACGACGGCGCCCCCGATCGTGCGACGCAGAGCCCGCGATCGACCGACGTGCCGTCGACCTCCGGAGTATCGCTTCACCTGTTCGTCTCCCTCACGTCCGCAGTGCGGATTCACCCACCGCACGCGTGGGGAGGACACGACGCAGCGTGACAGGATCCCGGACCACAGCCGACAACGGCCGACCCGGGAGCAACGATCAGCCCCTCTGCGACACTTCTTCCCCAAGCAGTGCCATGCGAACCGTACGACACTTCGAACGCTTAAGGAACTCCAGTCACAAATGACACATGTGTCATTCCGCCGACCGCATCCGCGCTGATCAGGACGTTGTCCGAGAAAGATTCGTTGAGACTTTTTTGGGAACGGTCACTGCCCGTCGGGCGTGACGGCCTCTCGATCGGTGACATCTCCCGAACGATGACGGCGTTCGTTCACCCACCAGGTGCCGCCGAGCACGGCGACGACCACGAGAACGAGGCCCAGAGTGATGCCGGTCCACGGCGGGCCGGGCTCGACGAGCACGTCGAGGAAGTTGTCCGCGGACTGCACCGCGTTGCCGGTGTACGCCTGATCCTGACCCGCTTCGAGCGTCACGCGATCGATCGAGTCGCTGAACGTGCCGACCTGTCCCGGACCGATCACGAGGACCGTCCCACCGTCGGTGGCACCGACCGACGTGGCGAGGTCGCGGAGCTGCGAATCGAGCGGCGCCGGCGCGTCGAGCACGACGATGCTCAGGTCGATACCGTGCTCGCCGGCGCGCGCCACGACACCCTCGAGCCCGACGACGTCCTGACCCGGCGCGGCCACCCCGTCGTCCGCGACGTCGGCGAGGGTCGCCTGCAGGTCGACGAACGTCGGCACCTCGCTGATCATCGGGAGGGCGACCAGCGGCTGATCACTCAGCGGTAGGGCCGGGAGAGGAGAGAGAGACATCGTCCGTCCGTTGTCGTCGATCGCGAGGCGATGCGGTGGATCGCGAGGCGATGATGGTCGAAATGTGTGCGCCGTCGAGCGGGACCCTACGGGACGGGACCGTCGCCGAGTCCGAGGCGCACCGAGGTGCACGGAGGCAGCCCTTCGTTGCGCCCGGAACGCTGCCGGGGAACGATGAGTGCGCACCACGGTGAGAGCGACACGGCGATTCGGCCACTCGTTCTCACAGGACAAGCGTACTGTTAGAATCGAAACACCGAGACTGCGGCGGCCTCGACGCCACCCGGGTGCACCCTCACCCACGGCGATGTCCGCCCGCTCTCGCCACGCCGTCGACACAGCCCCGTCGACGGCAGCCCAGAAGACGAGTGGAGCTGACGTGACCGCAAGTATCGATTCGTTCGGCGCCAAGGGAACGCTGGAGGTCGGAGAGAACTCGTACGAGATCTTCCGCCTGAAGGCCGTCCCCGGCACCGAGAAGTTGCCCTATGCCCTCAAGGTCCTCGCGGAGAATCTCCTGCGTACCGAGGACGGCGCGAACATCACCAAGGACCACATCGACGCGATCGCCGCGTGGGACCCGTCCGCCGATCCGAGCATCGAGATCCAGTTCACGCCGGCCCGCGTGATCATGCAGGACTTCACCGGCGTCCCCTGCATCGTGGACCTCGCGACCATGCGTGAGGCCGTCACCGCTCTCGGTGGCGACCCGGAGAAGGTCAACCCGCTCGCTCCGGCCGAGATGGTCATCGACCACTCCGTCATCATCGACGTGTTCGGCCGCGCGGACGCCTTCGAGCGCAACGTCGACATCGAGTACCAGCGCAACGGTGAGCGCTACCAGTTCCTGCGGTGGGGCCAGGGTGCGTTCGACGACTTCAAGGTCGTCCCGCCCGGCACCGGCATCGTGCACCAGGTCAACATCGAGCACCTCGCCCGCACCGTCATGGTGCGGGGCGGTCAGGCCTACCCCGACACGTGTGTCGGCACCGATTCACACACCACGATGGTCAACGGCCTCGGTGTGCTCGGCTGGGGCGTCGGCGGCATCGAGGCCGAGGCGGCCATGCTCGGCCAGCCCGTCTCCATGCTCATCCCCCGTGTCGTGGGCTTCAAGCTCAGCGGCGAGATCAAGCCCGGCGTCACCGCGACCGACGTCGTGCTCACCGTCACCGACATGCTGCGCAAGCACGGCGTCGTCGGCAAGTTCGTCGAGTTCTACGGCGAGGGTGTGGCCGAGGTCCCCCTGGCCAACCGCGCGACGCTCGGCAACATGAGCCCCGAGTTCGGTTCCACCGCGGCGATCTTCCCGATCGACTCGGAGACCGTCGACTACCTGCGCCTGACCGGACGCTCCGACGAGCAGCTCGCGCTCGTCGAGGCGTACGCCAAGGAACAGGGCATGTGGCACGACCCCGAGAACGAGGCGACGTACTCCGAGTACCTCGAGCTCGACCTCGGCGACGTGGTGCCGTCCATCGCCGGACCGAAGCGTCCGCAGGACCGAATCCTGTTGTCGGAGTCCAAGATCGCGTTCCGCAAGGACATCCACAACTACGTGGGTGGCGAGGACGTCGACGCCACCCCGTCGAAGCTGGACGAGGCACTCGACGAGACGTTCCCGGGCTCGGATCCGGCCACGCTGTCCTTCGCCGACGACGATGCGGCTCCGCTGCACTCCGCCGCCGGCAACGCCGAGGGTCGCCCGACCAACCCGGTGCGCGTCGACTCGGACGAGCAGGGCTCGTTCGTCCTCGACCACGGCGCCGTCGCCATCGCGTCGATCACCTCGTGCACCAACACCTCGAACCCGTCGGTCATGCTCGGCGCTGCCCTGCTGGCCAAGAAGGCCGTCGACAAGGGTCTGACCAGCAAGCCGTGGGTCAAGACCTCGATGGCGCCGGGCTCGCAGGTGGTCACCGACTACTACGACAAGGCCGGCATGTGGCCGTACCTGGAGAAGCTCGGCTTCTTCCTCGTCGGATACGGCTGCGCCACGTGCATCGGTAACTCGGGACCGCTCGATCCCAAGATCTCCGAGGCCATCCAGGACAACGACCTCACGGTCACCGCAGTCCTGTCCGGTAACCGCAACTTCGAGGGTCGCATCTCCCCCGACGTGAAGATGAACTACCTGGCGTCCCCGCCGCTCGTCATCGCCTACGCGCTGGCCGGCACCATGGACTTCGACTTCGAGCACGACGCTCTCGGTCAGGACAACGAGGGCAACGACGTCTTCCTGAAGGACATCTGGCCCTCGCCCAAGGAGATCCAGGACACGATCGACTCGTCCATCTCCAAGGAGATGTACACCAAGGGCTACGCCGACGTCTTCAAGGGCGACGAACGCTGGCGCGGACTGCCCACCCCGGACGGCAAGACGTTCGAGTGGGACCCGCAGTCGACCTACGTGCGGAAGCCCCCGTACTTCGACGGCATGCCCAAGGACCCGGAAGCCGTCACGGACATCTCCGGTGCGCGCGTGCTGGCGTACCTCGGAGACTCGGTCACCACCGACCACATCTCCCCCGCCGGCAACATCAAGGCAGGAACGCCTGCTGCGCAGTACCTCGACGAGCACGGTGTCGAGCGCAAGGACTACAACTCCTTCGGCTCGCGTCGCGGCAACCACGAGGTCATGATCCGCGGAACGTTCGCGAACATCCGGCTGCGCAACCAGCTCCTCGACGACGTCTCGGGTGGCTACACCCGCGACTTCACGCAGGACGGTGGCCCGCAGGCCTTCATCTACGACGCGTCGCAGAACTACCAGAACGCCGGCATCCCGCTGGTCGTCCTGGGCGGCAAGGAGTACGGCTCCGGATCCTCGCGTGACTGGGCTGCCAAGGGCACCCGCCTGCTCGGCGTCAAGGCCGTCATCACCGAGTCGTTCGAGCGCATCCACCGCTCCAACCTCATCGGCATGGGCGTCGTCCCGCTGCAGTTCCCCGCCGGCGAGTCGGCGGCGTCGCTGAAGCTCGACGGCACCGAGACCTTCGACATCTCGGGCATCACCGAGCTGAACGAGGGCCGCACGCCGAAGACGATGCACGTCACCGCGACGAAGGAAGACGGCTCTGCCGTCGAGTTCGACGCCGTGGTCCGCATCGACACCCCCGGCGAGGCGGAGTACTACCGCAACGGCGGCATCCTGCAGTACGTGCTGCGCAACATGATCGGCTGATCACCGCAGTGATCACTGCCCCGTGAGGGGAGCAGAACGCGCACGACCGCGCCGCGATACCGCGTGTATCGCCGGTTCGGTCGTGCGCGTTCTGCGATCAGCACGATGTCCCCAGCACACGACAGGAGCACCGAGTGCCGAAGGTCAGTGACGACCATCTCGCGGCGCGCCGAAGTCAGATCCTCGACGGCGCGCGCCGCTGTTTCGCCGAATACGGTTACGAGGGCGCCACGGTGCGGCGACTCGAGGAGGCCACCTCGCTCTCGCGAGGAGCGATCTTCCACCACTTCAAGGACAAGGACGGGCTGTTCCTCGCGCTCGCCCGCGACGACGCGCGCCGCATGGCCGACGTCGCCGCCGAGCAGGGGCTCGTCCAGGTGATGCGGGACATGCTGGCCGCTCCCGACCAGTTCGACTGGCTCGGTACACGTCTGGAGATCGCCCGACGGCTCAAGACCGACGCCGAGTTCCGGGCCGGGTGGTCGGAGCGCTCGGTCGAGCTGCAGGACGCCGTCCTGTCACGTCTCGAGCGTCAGAAGTCTGCGGGCCGACTGCGGGACGACGTGCCCACCGCGGTACTGCTGGGATACCTCGACCTCGTCATGGACGGTCTCGTGACCCGCATCGCGTCGGGCCAGGGCACCGAGAACCTGTCGGCCGTCCTCGATCTGGTCGAGGAGTCGGTCCGTCGCGATCGGCCGTGAGCCGACTCAGGCGAGCGTGATCAGGTCGAGGTAGTCCTGCGACCAGTGGTCCTCGTTGCCGTCCGGCAGGAGGATCACTCGTTCGGGAGACAGTGCCTCGGCCGCACCCGGATCGTGCGTCACCAGCACGACGGCGCCCTTGTAGCTCCGCAGCGCCTCGAGGACCTGCTCACGCGAGATCGGGTCGAGGTTGTTGGTCGGCTCGTCGAGCAGCAGCACGTTGGCCGCCGACGAGACCAGGCCGGCGAGCGCGAGTCGCGTCTTCTCACCGCCGGAGAGAGTGCCGGCCGGCTGCTCGAGCTGCGGGCCGGTGAACATGAACGCGCCGAGCAGCGACCGCAGCTCCTGCTCCGGGGTGTCCGGTGCCGCGTGCCGCACGTTCTCCCAGACCGACGCCATGTCGTCGAGCGTGTCGTGTTCCTGGGCGAAGTAGCCAATGCGTAGACCGTGACCGGGCTCGATCTGGCCCGAGTCGCTCTTCTCCGTGCCGGCGAGGATGCGGAGCAGCGTCGTCTTGCCGGCGCCGTTGAGGCCGAGCACCACGACGCGGGAACTGCGGTCGATGGCCAGATCCACACCCGCGAAGATCTCCAGGGACCCGTACATCTTGGTGAGGTTCGACGCCATGAGCGGCGTCTTGCCGCACGGTGCGGGCTCGGGGAAGCGAATGTGTGCCACCCGGTCGGACACGCGTTCCTCGTCGAGGTTCGCCATCAGCTTGTCGGCACGCTTGGCCATGTTCTGGGCGGCCACGGCCTTGGTGGCCTTCGCACCCATCTTGGCGGCCTGCGCGCGCAGAGCGCCGGCCTTCTTCTCCGCGTTGGCACGCTCGCGGCGACGACGCTGCTCGTCCGTCGAGCGCGCGTCGAGGTACTTCTTCCAGTTCATGTTGTAGACGTCCGGCTCGCCGCGGACGGCATCGAGGAACCACACGCGGTTCACGACGTCGTTCAGCAGCTCCACGTCGTGACTGATGACGATGAGCCCACCCTCGTGGCTCTGCAGGAAGCCGCGGAGCCAGGTGATGGAATCGGCGTCGAGGTGGTTGGTGGGCTCGTCGAGCAGCAGCGTGGTGGCCGAGCGACCACCACTGCCGTCGGACGCCGCGAACAGGATGCGTGCCAGCTCGACGCGGCGGCGCTGACCGCCGGAGAGAGTGCGCAGAGGCTGCGCCAGGACACGGTCGGGAAGTCCGAGGCTGTTGCAGATGCGCGCCGCTTCGCTCTCGGCCACGTAGCCGCCGAGCGAGGCGAAACGCTCCTCGAGCTCGCCGTATCGGCGGACGGCCTTGTCGAGGCGATCCTCGTCGGCCACCTCGGCCATGAGCGCCTGTTGCTTCTCCATGTCGTGCAGCAAGGTGTCGAGTCCGCGGGCGGACAGGACGCGGTCCTTGGCCAGCAGGTCGAGGTCGCCCTCCTTGGGGTCCTGCGGCAGGTAACCGATGTCCCCGGTGCGGGTGACCGAGCCGGCGTAGGGCTCGCCCTCTCCTGCCAGAATGCGAAGAGTGGTGGTCTTTCCGGCGCCGTTGCGGCCCACGAGGCCGATGCGGTCGCCGGCCTGCACGCGCAGGGCGGGCCCGGGAGCGGACAGAAGAGTACGCACGCCGGCACGAACCTCCAGGTCGGTGGCGGTGATCACGGTGCGAACTCCTCGATCGTCGTAGTTGTCCGGTGGCAGACCGGGCGCAGCGCGAAGTCGACTGCGCAGCAATCCCTCATTTTAACGCCTCCGCGGGCTCCCACGGTCCACGCAGACGTGACTCCGCTAACGTTCGACGCATGGAGAAGGAACAGGATCTGCAGGGGCGTGTCGCCGTGGTCACCGGCGCGAGCCGCGGAATCGGTCGGGCCATCGCGGCCGACCTCCTCGCTCGCGGCGCCGCCGTGACGGTGACCGCCCGCAAGAAGGAGCAGCTCGACGCCACCGCCGAGGAGTTGCGCGCCGCGGTACCGGGGGCCACCGTGCTCGCCATCGCCGGCAACGCCGGGGACGAGGAGTCCCGCCGCGAGACGGTCGACCGCACGGTCGCCGAGCTCGGCTCACTCGACATTCTGATCAACAACACCGGCATCAATCCGGTGTACGGATCGCTGATGGAGGCCGATCTGGCCGGCGTCCGCAAGATCTTCGAAGTCAACGTCGTCGCGACGCTCGGCTTCATCCAGGAGGCGCACCGAGCGTGGATGGGCGAGCACGGCGGCTCGGTCGTGAACCTCGCCAGCGTGGCGGGAATCCGATCCACCGGAGTCATCGCCGCGTACGGCTCGTCCAAGGCGGCGCTCATCCGGCTGACCGAGGAGCTCGCGTGGCAGCTCGGACCCTCGATCCGTGTGAACGCGGTGGCCCCGGGCGTCGTCAAGACCAAGTTCGCCGAGGCACTCGTCGCCAATGGCGAGGAGGCGGCGGCCGCCGGCTACCCGATGAAGCGGCTGGGAACGCCCGAGGACGTGGCCTCGCTCGTCGGGTTCCTCGTGTCCGACGCCGCGTCGTGGATCACCGGCGAGACGGTGCGCGTCGACGGCGGACTGCTGGCGACGGGAACGTTCTGACCGACGTCCTCGTCGTCGGCGCCGGCCCGTCCGGCCGCGCGGCGGCACATCGCTGCGCGGCCGCGGGGGCAACGGTGACTCTCGTCGACCCCCGTCCGGATCGTCGATGGATCAACACCTACGGGATGTGGACCGACGAGATTCCGGACTGGGTGCCGGAGTCGACGCGCGCGTCCACGTCCTGCTCCCCCGTCGTGGTCGGCACACGCCGACACGTGGTGGACCGGGGGTACTCGGTGCTCGACACCGGACGACTGCAGGACGACCTCACGCTCGACGGAGTGTCGGTGGTCGCGGAGTCCGCGGCGGAGGTCACGCCCACGTCGGTGACCCTGCGGAACGGCACCTCCCTGTCCGGCGGCACGGTGATCGACGCCCGCGGCTCGGCGGTCGGACCCGGCGTCCCCGAGCAGACGGCCCACGGGGTCGTGGTCGACGAGGAGACTGCTGCACGTGCCTGCGGCGGCGAGTCCGCGGTGATCATGGACTGGCGGCGGGACAACGGTGCGGACGCGGACGCAGTGCCGTCCTTCCTGTACGTCGTGCCGCTGGGCGGCGGCGCGGTGTTGCTCGAGGAAACCTGCCTGGTCGGCCGGCCCGGCCTCACCTCACCCGAGCTCGCGCGTCGGCTGCTCGCACGACTGGCTGCGCGGGGTGTGACTCTGCGCGGCGACGAGCCCGTCGAGCGGGTGCGCTTCGCAATGCGTCCGCCGACCCGTCCGACGCGCGGGGTCGTCACCACCGGGACGCGGAGTCCGGCTCTGCACACCGCCACCGGGTACAGCGTCGCTGCCTCCCTGCGCCGAGCGGACGTCATCGCGTCGGCCGTGCTGGACGGCGGCGGCGTCGACTCGGCGGGATCGCGGGCGGTCACACGGCTGCGGTCGGTGGGCGCGGACGCTCTGCTGTCCTTCCCGCCCGATGCCCTCGCGCCGTTCTTCGACCGATTCTTCGAGATGCCGTCGACGCTGCAACGCGCCTATCTGTCGTCGGACGACGACGTCGCCGGCATGTCCCGGGCGATGCTGACGCTGTTCTCGCGGATCGGTTCGTCCGACCGCCGCGTGATCCTCGGAGCGGTCCGTCGGGCGATGTTCTCCGCAGCGGTGGGGACGCGTTCGTGACGGGTGGTGGAAATGTGACCGGGCGTGCCCCAAGATTGGACACATGCGATCGATCTGGAAAGGCTCCATCGCCTTCGGCCTGGTGAACGTCCCGGTCAAGGTGTACACGGCCACCGAGGACCACGACATCAAGTTCCATCAGGTCCACGGCAAGGACGGCGGTCGCATCAAGTACGACCGGAAGTGCTCCGTGTGCGGTGAGTCGGTGCAGTTCGCCGACATCGACAAGGCCTACGAGACCCCCGACGGCGACCGGGTGATCCTGACCGATCAGGACTTCTCGTCGCTGCCCGCCGCCGAGAAGCACGAGATCCCGGTTCTCGAGTTCGTGCCGACCGACCAGATCGATCCGATCCTGTTCGACAAGAGCTACTACCTGGAGCCGGACTCGACGTCCCCGAAGGCGTACGTGCTCCTCCGGGAGACCTTGTCCACGACCGATCGCACCGCACTGGTGCACTTCACGCTGCGACAGAAGACGCGCCTCGCGGCCCTCCGCGTGCACGACGACGTGCTGATGATCCAGACGCTGCTGTGGCCCGACGAGGTGCGGGCCGCCGAGTTCTCCTCGCTCGACGACGTCACCGCGCCCCGCCCCAACGAACTGAAGATGGCGGGGGCACTCGTCGAGAGCATGTCGGGCGACTTCGACCCGTCCGAGTACACCGACGACTACCAGATCGAACTCCGCAAGGTCCTCGACGAGATGATCGAGAACGGCGGCGAGAAGGTGGTGCACGCCGAACCGGAGGACACCGACTCGGGAGAGGACGCCGAGGTCGTCGACCTGGTCGCGGCACTCCAACGCAGCGTCGAGGCGGCGGGCCGGTCCGGCCGTGGTCGTCGCGGCGACACCGACTCGGCATCGACGAAGGACGAGTCGGGGAACGAAGAGTCCGCGGCGAAGGCTCCGGCGAAGAAGGCAGCCGCGAAGAAGGCACCGGCCAAGAGGGCGGCGGCGAAGAAAGCGCCCGCCAAGAAGACGGCTGCGAAGAAGGCGGCGGCGAAGAAGGCCGGGAGCGGCACGTCGTCGGGCGACGAGGACCAGCAGCGCAAGGGGGCGTGAGGTCTCACGACCACGGCGTGCGCGTCCGCACGGGCCTCACAATCAAGTGCCCACGGAACCGTATGTCTCACAACGCCAAACGTGGTTGATCACCCCAAGGATGCTTTTACTCTCTCTGGAGAGACACAGCGAGTCGTCCCGGTCACACCGGCGACGGGCGCCGCATCCATCGGGGGAGATCACATGTTCGACGAGTACACGTTCAGCACTGTCGCCAACGACGGGCACCTGGTCAGTCCGGTCGTCGCTCTGACGGGCGACGCGCCGTCGCTGTTGTTCTCGCGAAAGTATGCGGACGTCGCGGCGCTGTCCGCCGGCGACCACGAGCTGCTGCGACCGATCGTCGATCCGAGCACCGCCGAGCAGGTGCGCTCCATGGCGCCGCCCGCCGACGAGATCGCGCTGGTGTTCGGTGCCAACGGCTTCGTCGGAGCGCATCTCGTCGCGGAACTGTCTCTGCGCCCCGGAATCACGACGGTCTACGCCGGTGTCCGATCCGCCGGCGACTCCTCCGCCGCCGAGCGTTTCGAGGAGACCGTCGCCCAGTACTCGATCACCGGGATCGATCTCGCGAAGATCGTCGTCATCGAGGCGGTTCCGACCCGGACGAACTTCGGTCTGGACGAGGACACCTACCTGCGGCTCCGCGGCACCGTCGACCAGGTGTTCAACTCGGCCAGTTCCACCGACTACGACTCCAGCTACCTCGAGTTGCGACAGGACTGGTTCGTCTCCCTGCTGCGCGTCGTCCAGTTCACCCTGGAGGACCGTCGCAAGCACCTCACCTACATGGGGTCGATCGGCGCCTTCATCTACACCAGCCCGGAGGACTTCCTGCGTCCCGATTCCTGGTGGTACTCGGGCTACTGTCAGATGAAGTGGATCAACGGTCAGCTCCTCGGATGGCTCGCACGGGACGGCGTCGCCTCCGTCACCCTGGTCGAGTCGCCGTACGTGCTCGGCAGCACCACCGTCGGCAAGGACCCGGGTCGCGTCTACAGCTTCTGGCGCGCGATCGAGCTGGCGAACAGTGTCGGTGCGATGTGGGACGGTCCGGGCATGAACTACGCGCCCGTCGACGTGCTCGCGCGCGTGCTGGCGGACAACGCTCTCGGCGACGGCACGCTCCCCCACCTCGTGCCGTCCAATCCGGTGCCCTACAGCAACGCCGTCCTGGCATCGGCTCTCGGCCTGGACCTCGTGCCGTGGGCGGAGTTCAAAGCGATCGTCGACAGCAAGATCCCGGCGGAGAAGACGGCGTCCCTGCTCGGGTCCGACGTCAACGACCTCATCCGCCGTTCCAACGCACCGTCGCTCATGCCGTCGTCCTTCGACGGATCCTCGTGGGATCACGATGCGCTCTTCGCGCTGTACCTGTCGGTCATCCAGTTCCGCGACGCGACGGCGCGCCGACCCCGACTGGTCACCGCGTGAGCAGAAGCGCACAGACCCGCGACGTCCTCGGTCGTGCACGATGAGTCGCGTCCCGCCGCAACCGATGTTCCTGGAAACCGGCGCGAGGTACCGGGTCCGGGTGTTCCTCGGCGATTTCGTGAACTTCACCCTCGGGCTCGTCTACTACGTCGCCTGCGCGACCCTCGGAGTGCTCGCCGTCGCGATCGACGCCGTGCTGCGCACCCATCTCTACGACGCGTTCATCGCACTGGTCGAGCGCATCGACCACGGTAAGGAGACGGCGGTGGAGCCGTCGTGACCAGAGCAGCCACCACCGCTGGAACCGTGGCTCTCGCTGCGCTCGTAGGCGGGTACTCGTACTGGCGCAGCGCCGCCTTCCTCCGTGATCCGGAGCGGTCGGTGCCCCCGGACCCGTCGTCCATCGTGTCGGCGGCCGACGGGTACATCACCTACGTCAAGCGTGTCGAGTCGGGCCAGATGCCGGTCGCCGTGAAGAAGCGGCGCACCATCCGGCTGTCCGAGTACGCCGGGATCGACTCCGACGCCAGCGGGTGGCTCGTCGGCACCTACATGACCGAGCACTCGGTCCACCGCAATCGCGCACCGATCGAGGGGGCGGTGGTGGTGCGTGAACACCGCGGCGCGGCGCCGTTCAACAGGTCGATGGCTCGCATGACGGCGAACCTGTTCCTGCACCGCACGCCCTACGACGAGGGGTGCGAGTACCTCCTGACCAACGAGCGGCTCACCATCGGTGTCCGGCACGCCGACGGTCCCACCGTCTTCGTCACGCAGATCGCCGATCTGTGGGTGGACCGGATCGTCGCCCACGTCGAGGTCGGTGAGAATCTCGCTCGCGGCGAGCAGTACGGCCTGATCCGCTTCGGGTCACAGTGCGACGTGTTCCTTCCCGACGCTCTGCTCGACGGCGACGTCCTGGTACGGCCGGGGCAGTACGTGTGGGCCGGTGAGTCGGTGCTCGCCCGGTCCGTCGTGCGGCCGGCACCGACGACCCGGAGCACGATGCAGAACGATCTCGAGGAGGCCCTCTCATGACCTCACGCACGGTCGGTCGGCCGGTCACGACCGCGGCCGTGACCATCACGGCGGTACGCACCCGTCGCGACTGGACGGCCTTCGCGAAAGTCCCGTTCGCGGTCTATCGGAACGACCCGAACTGGATCCCCGGCGACATCGCGGACGTGGACTCGATGCTGCGTCGGCCGTCGGAGAAGACGCGGAGCCGGATGACGAGTCAGGCGTTCCTCGCGTATCGCGGTCGGCGGCTCGTGGGGCGGATCGCGGCCATCGCCGACCTGGTCTTCATCTCGCACTACGAGGAGCAGACCGCGTACTTCGGCTACTTCGAGTGCCTCGACGACAGGGAGGCCGCGCACGCTCTGCTCGACGCCGTGGCCGCCTGGGCTCGGGGGCGGTCGCTGAGCACCGTGGTGGGTCCGATGAGCCCGTCATTGTTGTGGAGCGCGGGAGTGCTGGTGCACGGCAACGACATTCCGCCGCTGGTCGGGATGCCCCACAATCCCCCGTATTACGCCGATCTCCTCGAGTCGTGGGGTATGACCAGCATCAAGGAGTTCCACAGCTTCTATCACGACGACCCGCACACGCTCGTCCAGTCGCCGCCGTTCGCACGCAAGTACGCGATGGGCCAGAGGTGGAAGGCGCGGTCGTCCGTCGTCGTCCGGCCGATGAATCCGGCGACGTTCGACGAGGACGTGGCCAAGCTGCGCGTGCTCTACAACACCGCATTCGCGTCGTTCTGGGGATTCACGCCCGTGGAACCCGACGAACTCGATGCGCTCGTGGCGACCATGCGTCCGATCCTCGATCCCGAGATCGTGCTGTTCGCCGAACTCGACGGCGAGGTCGTCGGCTTCGTCATGGGGATCCCGGACGTGAACAAGGCAGCCCTCGGAGCGGTGCGCTCACGGTTCGGCATCGTGCGCGATCTCCACACGATCGCGCGGTGGCGGGGGCCCGGCGGACGCAGACATCGCACGCACGTGCGGCTCGACATGATGTTCGTGGACCCGAGCTGCCCCGACAAGGGCACCTCGGCACTGCTGATCTTCGAACTGTTCCAGCGCATCCACGACGGCGGGTACGCCTCCGTGGAAGCAGCCCCCGTGCTGGCGGACGGGGGCTGGTTCCACTCGGTGCGTTCGTCCTACCCGGTGGACCCGAGCAGGACGTACCGCATCTTCTCGCGTGAGATCGGGTGAGCCGGCTCTAGACGGTGAAGCCGAGCGCGCGCAGCTGCTCGCGGCCGTCGTCGGTGATCTTGTCCGGTCCCCACGGCGGCATCCAGACCCAGTTGATCTTGAGGTCCTCGGCCAGACCACTGCGCACCAGGGCGGTGCGGCTCTGGTCCTCGATGACGTCGGTCAACGGGCACGCCGCGGACGTCAGCGTCATGTCGAGGGTGACCACGGCCTCGTCGTCGATGGTGATTCCGTAGACCAGTCCGAGGTCGACGACGTTGATGCCGAGCTCGGGGTCGACGACGTCACGCATGGCCTCCTCGAGGTCTTCGATGACGGAATCGGGCGCCACTGCGCCGTTGTCGGTATCGGTCATGATCGTCCTCCACTGTTCGCGTGCTCGTCCTGCGTCTCCACAGTACGAACAACGGCGTCCTTGAATGCCATCCATCCGAGCAGCGCGCACTTCACGCGTGCCGGGTACTTCGCCACACCCGCGAAGGCGATGCCGTCGCCGATGACGTCCTCGTCACCCTCGACGGTGCCGCGGCTGCCGACCATCGCCGAGAAGGCGTCCACCGTGAGAAGCGCGTCCTCGACGGAGAGTCCGACGACCTGGTCGGTCAGGACCGAGGTGGCCGCCTGACTGATGGAGCACCCCTGCCCGTCGTAGGACACGTCGGCTACGACACCGTCGGCGACGTTCACGCGCAACGTGACCTCGTCACCGCACGTGGGGTTGACGTGGTGCACCTCGGCGCCGAACGGCTCGCGGAGCCCACGACCGTGCGGGTGCTTGTAGTGATCGAGGATCACTTCCTGGTACATCTGTTCCATTCTCACGCGGCACCGCCGACGCCGAAGAACGTCTGTGCCGTGCGGATCGCGTCGCGCAGCGCGTGCACTTCCTCCACCGTGTTGTAGACGGCGAACGAGGCACGGGCCGTCGCGGCCACGCCGAAACGACGGTGCAGCGGCCACGCGCAGTGATGCCCGACGCGGATGGCGACGCCCTCGTCGTCGAGGATCTGCCCCAGATCGTGCGCATGGATGCCGTCGACGACGAACGACACGGCTCCCCCGCGATCCTGCGTGTCCGTGGGCCCGATGATGCGGAGCCCGTCGATGGTGGCGAGCTCCGACAGTGCGGCAGCAGTGAGCGTCTGTTCGTGCGCGGCGACGGCGTCCATCCCCAGCGCGTTCAGGTACTCCACGGCGGCACCCAGACCGACGACCTGCGACGTCATGGGCACACCGGCCTCGAACCGCTGCGGGGGCGGTGCGTAGGTGGTCTGCTCCATCGTCACGGTCTCGATCATCGACCCGCCGGTGATGAAGGGAGGCATCTCGGCCAGGAGCGCCGACTTGCCGTACAGGACACCGACCCCGGACGGTCCGAGCATCTTGTGCCCGGAGAACGCCGCGAAGTCGACGTCGAGCGCGGAGACGTCCACCGGCATGTGCGGCACCGACTGGCAGGCGTCGAGGACGACCAGTGCGTCGACCGCCCGTGCACGACGGACGAGTTCCTCGGTGGGAGCCACCGCGCCCGTCACGTTGGACTGGTGGGTGAACGCGACCACGCGCGTGCGGTCGGTGAGCTCGAGCGAGTCGAGATCGATCCGGCCGTCGTCGGTGACCCCGTACCACCGGAGCGTCGCACCGGTGCGGCGTGAGAGCTCCTGCCATGGAACGAGATTCGCGTGGTGTTCGAGCTCGGTGATGACGATCTCGTCACCGGGACGCAGCGACCGCGCGAAGCGGTCGTCGCCGAGGACGTGCGTGACCAGGTTGAGCGACTCGGTGGCGTTCTTGGTGAACACGATCTCGTCCGCGCGGGCACCCACGAAGGCGGCAATGCCCGCGCGGGCACCCTCGTAGGCGTCCGTGGCCTCCTCGGCCAGCTGGTGGGCCCCGCGGTGCACGGCGGCGTTGCAGGTGGTGAGGAAGTGCCGCTCGGCATCGAGCACCTGCACCGGACGTTGAGACGTCGCGCCGGAGTCGAGGTACACGAGAGGCTTGTCGTCTCGCACGGTACGACCGAGGATCGGGAAGTCCTCCCGAAGCCTCGCGACGTCCAGGGTGCCGACCGACGCGACGGCCGTCATGCGCCCGCGGTGGTCTTCGTGAAGCGCTCGTATCCGTTCGCCTCGAGCTCGTCGGCCAGCTCGGGTCCACCGGACTCGACGATGCGGCCCGCGGAGAACACGTGCACGTGATCGGGCGTGATGTAGCGCAGGATGCGGGTGTAGTGCGTGATCAGGAGAATGCCGCCGTTCTCCCGCTCCTTGTAGCGGTTGACACCCTCCGACACGACCCGCAGGGCGTCGACGTCGAGGCCCGAGTCGGTCTCGTCGAGGATGGCGATCTTCGGCTTGAGCAGACCCAGCTGCAGGATCTCGTGGCGCTTCTTCTCGCCGCCGGAGAAGCCTTCGTTGACGCTGCGCTCGGCGAAGGCCGGATCGATGTCGAGCTCGGTCATCGCCTCCTTGGCCTCCTTCACCCAGTGCCGCAGCTTCGGGGCCTCGCCGCGCACGGCGGTGGCAGCGGTGCGGAGGAAGTTGGACATGGAGACACCGGGAACCTCGACGGGGTACTGCATCGCGAGGAACAGGCCGGCGCGAGCACGCTCGTCCACGGACATCTCCTGCACGTCCTCACCGTCGAGCAGGATGGTGCCCGAGGTGACGCGGTACTTGGGATGGCCGGCGATCGCGTAGGAGAGCGTCGACTTGCCCGAGCCGTTGGGGCCCATGATGGCGTGCGTCTCGCCCGACGAGACCGTCAGATCGACGCCCTTCAGGATCTCGATCGGCTGCGCGGCGTCGTCGGTGTTCGCGACGTCGACGTGCAGATCGCGGATTTCGAGAGTGGACATGATGTTCCTTGCCTGTCTGTGAATCGGGAGAAGGTGGTCGCGCGAGGGGTCAGACGCCGGTGATGGCGAGTTCCGCCTCAACCGCGTCGGAGAGACGCTCACGGATGGACACGACCGGGATCTTCGCGATGATGTCGTGGAAGAAGCCGCGCACGACGAGCTTGCGTGCCTGGTCCTCCGGGATGCCGCGAGCACGGAGGTAGAACAGCTGCTCGTCGTCGAAGCGACCCGTGGCACTCGCGTGACCGGCCCCGACGATCTCGCCGGTCTCGATCTCGAGGTTCGGGACGGAGTCCGCGCGCGCGCCGTCGGTGAGAATCAGGTTGCGGTTGAGCTCGAACGTGTCCGTGCCCTCCGCCTTCGCACCGATGACGACGTCGCCGACCCACACGGTGTGGGTGTCGGGCTTCTTCGACGCCGGGTCGCCCTGCAGGGCGCCCTTGTAGACCACGTTGGACTTGCAGTGCGGCGCGGTGTGGTTGACCAGCAGGCGCTGCTCGAGATGCTGACCGTCGTCCGCGAAGTACAGGCCCAGGAGCTCGGCGTCGCCACCCGGACCGGTGAAGTTCACCGTCGGGGTCAGGCGCACCAGGTCGCCGCCGAGGCTGACCGACACGTAACGCAGGACGCTGTCGCGGCCCACCTTCGCGTGATGCGACGCGACGTGCACCGCGTCGTCGTCCCACTCCTGCAGCGCGACGACCGTGAGGTGTGCGCTGTCCGCGACGACGAACTCGACGTTCTCGGCGTAGGTTCCGCTGCCGCGCTGCTCGAGCACGACGGTCGCCTTGGCGAACGCCTCGACGCGGATCTGGACGTGGCCGTAGGCGACGACGTCCGCTCCCGGACCGTCGACCGTCACGATCAGCGGATCCGCGAGCTCTGCCTCGGAGGCCACCGTGACGACGGTGGCCGAGTCGAAGGACGAGTACGCCTGGGCGGCGACCCGATCGGCCGGCGCACCCGCGGTGCCGAGCCGCGCGTCGTCACGACCGACGGTCTCGACGCGCACGGACTCGGGCGCGTCGGTGACCGTCACGGTCGCGGAGCCCGTGGCCACGGCGGTGCCGTCGTGGAGACCGCGCAGGCGCCGCAGCGGTGTGAAGCGCCAGATCTCGTCGCGGCCGGACGGCACCTCGAACGCGGCGACGTCGTAGGACGAGAACTGCGCGCCCTTGTTCGCGACGATCGCGCGCTTGTTCTCGGTGGCGGGGTTCTCGCCGGTGACGGCAGCCTTCACCCCGGTGTCGGTGTGGGGCAGGGTCATCCGACCGATCCCTCCATCTGCAGCTCGATCAGACGGTTGAGCTCGAGGGCGTACTCCATCGGGAGTTCCTTCGCGATCGGCTCGACGAAGCCGCGCACCACCATGGCCATCGCCTCGTCCTCGGTCATGCCGCGGCTCATCAGGTAGAACAGCTGATCGTCGCTGACCTTGGAGACGGTGGCCTCGTGGCCCATCGTCACGTCGTCCTCGCGGATGTCGACGTACGGGTAGGTGTCGCTGCGGCTGATCTGATCGACCAGGAGTGCGTCGCACTTGACGGTCGACTTCGACCCGTGCGCGCCCTTGTTGATCTGGATCAGGCCGCGGTACGACGCCCGGCCGCCGCCGCGAGCGACGGACTTGCTCACGATGTTGGACGACGTGTTCGGCGCGAGGTGAAGCATCTTCGAGCCGGTGTCCTGGTGCTGGCCCTCGCCGGCGAACGCTACCGACAGAACCTCGCCCTTGGCGTGCTCACCGGTCATCCACACGGCCGGGTACTTCATCGTGACCTTCGAGCCGATGTTGCCGTCGATCCACTCCATCGTCGCGCCGGCCTCGGCCTTCGCGCGCTTGGTGACGAGGTTGTAGACGTTGTTCGACCAGTTCTGGATGGTGGTGTAGCGGCACCGACCACCCTTCTTCACGATGATCTCGACGACCGCCGAGTGCAGCGAGTCGGACTTGTAGATCGGGGCGGTGCAGCCCTCGACGTAGTGCACGTACGCACCCTCGTCGACGATGATGAGCGTGCGCTCGAACTGACCCATGTTCTCGGTGTTGATGCGGAAGTAGGCCTGCAGCGGGATGTCGACGTGGACGCCCGGCGGCACGTAGATGAAGGACCCACCGGACCACACCGCGGTGTTCAGCGCGGAGAACTTGTTGTCGCCGGCCGGGATCACCGAGCCGAAGTACTCCTGGAACAGCTCCGGGTGCTCACGCAGACCCGAGTCGGTGTCCAGGAAGATGACGCCCTGCTCCTCGAGATCCTCGCGGATCGAGTGGTAGACGACCTCGGACTCGTACTGAGCGGCGACACCCGACACGAGGCGCTGCTTCTCCGCCTCTGGGATGCCGAGGCGGTCGTACGTGTTCTTGATGTCGGCGGGCAGATCGTCCCACGTGGCGGCCTGCTTCTCGCTGGACCGCACGAAGTACTTGATGTTGTCGAAGTCGATGCCGTCGAGGTTCGAGCCCCAGTTCGGCATGGGCTTGCGCTCGAACGTGCGCAGCGCCTTGAGGCGTGCCTCGAGCATCCACTCGGGCTCGCTCTTCTTGTCGGAGATGTCGCGGACGACGGCGTCGCTGATGCCGCGCTTGGCGCTCGCACCGGCGACGTCGGAGTCGGACCAGCCGTATCCGTAGGTCCCGAGAGACGCGATGGTCTCGTCCTGCGTGAGTGTCGCGGGCACCGTGGGGGTCACCTGGTCTGGTGTGACGGTCATGCGGGCTCCTTCCGGAGACGATCGAGCGGGCTGTTCGGGCTGGAGCTGGTTGGTACGGGCCGAATCGAGAGCTGTGCGGTCGTGGTGGACCGTGCCGCTGTCGGCAGCATCACTCGGTGCAACGCCGACATCGTCGTCGGTATTGCCTGATTCGGGAGTCGAGAGTGTGCGAAGGGGCACATGGGTGGTGCACGCGCAGTCGCCGTTGGCGATGGTGGCGAGGCGCTGCACGTGCGTTCCGAGCAGATCGGCGAACGCCTCGCGCTCGGCGGTGCACAGCTCGGGGAACTCGGCCGCGACGTGCGAGACCGGGCAGTGGTGCTGGCAGATCTGCACCCCGTTGCCGACCGGGCGGGTGGAGGCGGCGAAGCCGGACTCGGTCAGCGCCTCGGCGATGGCGTCGGCCGTCTCGGAGACGGACTGCTGCGAGGACGTGTCGGCAGGCTCGACGTCGCCCACGATGGACTGGATGCGTCGGCGGGCGAACGTGCGCACCGCGTCGTCGCCGCCGATCTCCCGTAGGTGCCGCATGGCCGCACCCGCGAGATCGTCGTACGAGTGGCCGAGTCGAGAGCGTCCGTGCGCGGTCAGGGAGAACAGCTTCGCGGGGCGACCGCGGGTACGTGCACCGGGACGCGAGGTCATCGTGACGCGCGCGTCGCCCGCGTCGATGAGAGCATCGAGGTGGCGCCGCACGCCGGCGGCGCTGATGCCCAGACGGGACCCGACCTGGGTGGCGCTGATCGGACCCTCCTCGAGCAGGAGCGTCACGACGGACGACCGCGTGCGACCCTCCGACGTTGCCGAGCCCGACGTTGCCGAGCCCGACGTTGCTGAACCAGATCCCGAAGCCGGAGTGACAGTGACCGACGCGACGTCGGCGCGGGCGCTGACGCGCTCGCCGGAACGTTCGGTAGTCGTTTTCACAACACCAGTGTGACCGAATTACCGGAGAGGTTCCAGCAAGGGCACCCTGGGTAGCAGGGCCGATGCCGCGGCGACGTTCGTGATCGGCGCCGGTGTCGATACGCTCCGTTCTGTGCCCGCACCTGCCGACGACTCCGTGCCCTCCGCGCCGGTGACACCGACCGACGCCTCGGCGTCCCTCGCGGGCGGCACCGACGACGTGGTCACGGCGGGTGCGACGGAGCCGAGCCGCTCCGGTACCGCCGCGCGGATGCGGGCGACGGCCCGTCGAGCGACGCGTCGGGTGCTGGGGATCGAGGGGTTTCCGCGCAGCGACCGCGTCGCGTTTCTGCACGACAACGAGCCCGAGCGCCCCGAACTGAACGCCGCCGAGGTGCGCGATCTCACACGGATCCGCCGCTTCGGTGCCATCGGCGCCGCGATGATGGCCCTCGGTGCACTGGGCGCCGGCGCACAACCGGTTCTCCAGAACCCGGTGCAGGGTGTCCGCGTGCTCGGGCTCTTCGCTCGCGCGCTCCCCGCCGCACTCACCATCACGATGATCGGCACCGCCGTCGTGGTGCTCGCATGGCTGCTCCTCGGCCGCCTCGCCGTGGGATCTTTCGGCGCGCACTCGTCGCCGCGCCGGATGTCTCGCTCCCAGCTGGACCGCACGCTCGCGCTGTGGATCGTGCCGCTGTGCGTCGCGCCACCGATGTTCAGCAAGGACGTCTACTCGTACCTGGCGCAGAGCGAGATCACGGCCCGCGGACTCGATCCGTACGCCATCGGTCCGCAGGCGGCACTCGGCGTCGACCATGTGCTCACCAGGACCGTGCCGACCATCTGGCGCGACACCCCGGCGCCCTACGGACCGTTCTTCCTGTGGATCGGTCGGGGCATCACCGCGCTCACCGGTGACGACATCGTCGCCGGGATCTTCCTGCATCGCATCGTCGCGCTGATCGGCGTCGCGCTCATCGTGTGGGCTCTCCCCCGCCTCGCCGCCCGGTGCGGAGTGTCCAGCGTGGCGGCGCTGTGGCTCGGTGCCGCCAATCCGCTCCTGCTCTTCCACCTCGTCGCCGGGATCCACAACGAGGCCGCAATGCTGGGCCTGATGCTCGCGGGGCTCGAACTCTCGTTCCGTGCGGTCGAGTCCGCGGCACCACTGCGGGGCCGTACCGGCGTGCTGCTGCTCGCCGGCGCGGCGGTCATCGCCCTGTCCGCGACGATCAAGATCCCGTCGGTGCTCGCGCTCGGATTCGTGGGCATGGCCCTGGCCCGTCGATGGGGTGGTCGGCCCCGCGACGTCGCCGCCGCCGCCGCCCTGCTCGGCGCGGTGACCGTCGCCGTGATCCTGGGCGTCAGCGCCGCGAGCGGGCTCGGATTCGGCTGGCTGGACACCCTGGGCACGGCCAACGCCGTGCGCAGCTGGATGTCGTTGCCCACACTGCTCGGCCTCGCCACGGGAGGCGCCGGCGTCCTCCTCGGCATCGGCGACCACACCACTGCCGTGCTGTCCCTCACCCGCCCGATCGCCTCCCTGGTGGCCGCGCTGATCATCGTGCGGATGCTGGTGTCGGTCCTGCTGGGTCGGCTCCACCCCATCGGAGCCCTCGGCGTGTCGCTCGGGGCACTCGTGCTGCTCTTCCCCGTGGTCCAGCCCTGGTACCTGCTGTGGGCCGTCACCCCGCTGGCCGCCTGGGCCACCCGACCGGCGTTCCGGGTGCCGGTGATCGTCTTCTCCGCGTTCGTCTCGCTGATCGTCATGCCGACCGGCGGTGAGGTCCAGCCCTTCGTCATCGTCCAGGCGGCGGTGGCGACAGTCCTGACGATCGCCGTGCTGTACGCCTCGACGAGGCGACTGCTGCCCTGGCGGGCACGCGACGGGGCGGCGGCGCCGGACCGTCCGTCGGACGCCTACGCTGGATCATCGTGACCGCCCGACCTGTCCCTCCGCCCACGGCGTCCGATGCCGGGACGCCGACGGACTCTCCGGCGGTGTCGCTCCGCGGTGTGGTCAAGCACTTCGGTGACGTCGCGGCCGTCGACGGACTCGACATCGAGCTGCAGCGCGGCCGGGTGCTCGCACTCCTCGGTCCCAACGGGGCCGGCAAGACCACCACCGTCGAGATGTGCGAGGGCTTCCACACGCCCGACTCCGGTGAGGTCCGCGTCCTGGGGCTCGATCCCATCGTCGACTCCGACCGTCTCAAGCCGCGGATCGGGGTGATGCTGCAGGGCGGCGGCGCCTACCCCGGCTCGCGTGCGGGCGAGATGCTCGACCTCGTCGCCGCGTACTCGGCCGACCCGCTCGATCCCAAGTGGCTCCTCGGACAGTTGGGGCTCACCGATGCCGTCCGCACGCCGTACCGACGACTCTCCGGCGGTCAGCAACAACGCCTCTCGCTGGCCTGTGCGCTGGTCGGCCGCCCCGAGCTCGTGTTCCTCGACGAGCCGACCGCCGGGCTCGACGCACAGGCCCGGCTCCTCGTGTGGGACCTCGTCGAGGCGCTGCGGCGCGACGGCGTGAGCATCCTGCTGACCACCCACCTCATGGACGAGGCCGAGCACCTCGCGGACGACCTGGTGATCATCGACCACGGCCAGGTCGTCGCCTCGGGGACGCCCACCGAGCTCACCCGTCGGGGCGCCGAGGGCCAGTTGCGATTCTCCGCACCCTCCGGCCTCGACCTGTCGTTGCTGCAGATGGTGCTGCCCGAGGGGTTCGATCCGGTCGAGAGTTCGCCGGGCTCGTATCTGCTCGAGGGGACCATCGACCCCCAGGTGCTCGCGACGGTGACCTCGTGGTGTGCTCGACTGAACGTGCTGGCCACCGATCTCCGTGTGGAGCAGCGCAGCCTCGAGGACGTCTTCCTCGACCTCACGGGGCGGGAACTGAGAGGGTGAGCGTGACATCACGGTCCGAACGTGCGTCCGACCGATTCGCACCGGGGACGTTCACACCGGATCCCCGGCCCGCACCGCGCCGCCGCATGCTGCTGGCGCAGAGCCGCCTCGAACTACTCCTGCTCTTGCGCAACGGTGAGCAGCTGCTGCTGACGATGTTCATCCCGGTGACGTTGCTCATCGGCCTCACGCTGCTGCCGTTCGGCGACTTCGGCACCGAGCGCGTCGGCACCGTCGTACCCGCCGTGATGACCGTCGCGGTGATGTCGACCGCGTTCACCGGCCAGGCCATCGCCGTCGGCTTCGACCGGCGCTACGGCGCTCTCAAGAGACTCGGCGCCACCGCTCTGCCGAAGTGGGGCGCGATCGCCGGGAAGTCGATCGCCGTGCTCCTCGTGGTCGTGCTGCAGTCGGTACTGCTCGGCGCCATCGGCCTCGCCCTCGGGTGGCGTCCGACTCCCGGCGGACTCGTGCTGGGCGCGCTGGTCATCGCTCTGGGCACCGTCACCTTCGCCACGATGGGCCTCCTGCTCGGCGGCACGCTGCGGGCCGAGATCGTGCTCGCCCTCGCCAACATCGCGTGGTTCGTGATGCTCGGAATCGGCAGCGTGGTGTTCGCGAACGAGGCACTTCCCGGCGGCGTCCGTATGATCGCGCGACTGATCCCGTCGGGCGCGATGGCGGAGACGCTCGAGCAGGCCGTCGTGGGACGAGCCGATCTGTTCGGCATCCTGGTCCTCGTCGTGTGGGCGGCGATCTGCGGCTTCTGGGCGACCCGCAAGTTCTCGTTCACCTGACACCGAAGCCGCAGTCCGACCACCCGAAGCCGCAGGCCGACTACCCGAGGCCGCAGGCCAACTACGCAGCGTAGGAGATGCCGTCTACCATCGACGTGTGCTCTCCCGTGCGTACTTCTCCGTGGTCGACCGCCTCCCGGTCCCCTCCGTTCGCGTCCAGCGAATCATCGCGTTCGTCGTGATCCTGACGCAGGGCGGTATCTCGGTGACGGGCGCCGTGGTCCGGGTGACGGGCTCCGGGCTCGGGTGCCCCACGTGGCCGCAGTGTTTCCCCGGCAGCTTCACGCCCGTCGGCGTGTCCGAGGTGCCCGTCCTGCACCAGGCGGTCGAGTTCGGCAACCGCATGCTCACCTTCGCCGTGGTCCTCACCGCGGCTGCCATCGTCCTGGCGGTGACACGGGCACGGCGCCGCCGCGAGGTGGTCGTCTACGCGTGGCTCATGCCTGCGGGCACGGTGCTGCAGGCCGGCGTCGGCGGCATCACGGTGCTCACCGGGCTGCTGTGGTGGACCGTGGCGGTGCACCTCGTGATCTCGATGCTGATGGTCTGGCTCGCGACGTTGCTGTTCCACAAGATCGGTGAGAAGGACGAGGGCGTATCGGTACCCGCCGTGCCCGCGCCGCTGCGGTGGTTGACCGTGCTGTCTGCGGCCCTTCTCGCCGGAGTTCTGGTGGCGGGCACCATGGTCACCGGCGCGGGACCGCATGCCGGTGACGCGGACGTGGCTCGGCTCGAGGTGGAGATCGTCACGCTGGTGCACCTGCACGCCGAACTTCTGGTGGGGTACCTGGCGCTGCTGGTGGGGCTCACGTTCGCCGTCTACGCCGTCAGTCCGTCCGGAGCCTCCGCCATCAAGAAGCGTCTGCAGGTGGTCATCGCGATCGTCGTCGCCCAGGCGTGCGTCGGCATCGTCCAGTACTTCACCGACGTCCCTGCGGCCCTCGTGGCCGTCCACGTCGCCGGTGCTGCCGCGGCCACGGCCGCCACGGCCGCTCTCTGGGTGTCTCTGCGGGAGCGGGAGACCGTGCCGGCAGCCGAGGACACCGACGTGACCTCGCCGCGGCTGGCCCGCGCGGACTGATCGGACGCGGTCAGAGACCGTTGCGCGCCTTCGGGTAACGCGACTGACGCGCCACCCATCCCGCCATCTGCGCGAAGTGACCCTTGCGCGGGGTGACGATGCTCGTCAGCTCGCGGTCCCAGTCACCGAGGGTCACGGAGTCGAGCGAGTCCACCACCGCGTGCGCGATGCGGAGATTGCCGGCGACCCGGTCCCCCAGGATCCCGTCGGCACCGACCAGGGTCATGCGGACACCGGCGCGGCCGAGCGGCTGCAACACCACCGTCGCGGACCCGCCGTGCGCTGCGACGAACGACTCGATCGAGGACACCAGGTTCGACGGCGGGGCCGCCGTCTCGGTGCTCTGCCCGGAGTCACCCTTGGGTGCGTTCTCGATGCTCTCGGTGCTCATGATCGTGAGAATACCCGGTCCGTCCCACGCGTCCCTACTGGCCGGTAACTCAGCGGTGGGTCCGTCCCGCCCCCGCTGTCGCGGGCGCGGTGGCAGACTTTTCCCATGCGCGCTGTACTCGTGACCAGAACCGGCGGACCCGACGTCCTCGACGTGACCGACGTCCCCGATCCGGTACCCGGCCCGGCCGATCTACTGGTCCGGGTCCAGGCCTCCGGGATCAACTACATCGACACGTACTTCCGCAGCGGGTCCTACCCGCGGGAGCTGCCGTACGTCCCGGGCGACGAGGGCACCGGCGTCGTCGAGCAGGTGGGCTCGGAGGTGTCCGGGTTCTCGGTCGGCGACCGCGTCGCATGGGCCGCAGCGCCCGGGAGCTACGCCGAACTCGTGCGGGTCCCGGCCGCCTCTGCCATCGCGGTGCCGGCGGGTGTGGATCCCCCTCAGGCGGCATCCGTGCTGCTCCAGGGCATGACGGCGCACTATCTGATCGAGTCGACGTACCCCGTGCGGTCCGGCGACGTGGTGCTGGTGCATGCCGGCGCGGGCGGAGTCGGGCTGATTCTCACGCAGCTCGTCACGGCGAAGGGCGCGACGGTGATCACCACCGTGTCCACCGACGAGAAGGAGGCGTTGTCGCGCGAAGCAGGCGCGACTCACGTTCTCCGCTACGACGACGACATCCCGTCACGCGTGCGCGACATCACCGACGGTGTCGGCGTCGCGGCGGTGTACGACGGCGTCGGTGCCTCGACGTTCGACGCGAGCCTCGAGAGCGTGCGCATCCGCGGGACAGTGGCCCTCTTCGGTGCCGCGAGCGGGCCGGTACCGCCGGTGGACCCGCAACGCCTCAACAAGGCCGGCTCGGTGTTCCTGACCCGCCCCACCCTCGCGCATCACATCCGCGACCGGGCAGAGCTGGAATGGCGCGGCGGAGACGTGGTGCGCGCGCTGGCGGACGGAACCCTGACGGTCCGAGTCGAGCATCGCTATCCGCTCGAGCAGGCCCGGCAGGCGCACATCGACCTGGAGAGCCGGCGGACGGCGGGATCGATCGTGCTGGAACCCTGACGCGGAGCGGGTGTCAGGAGAAGAAGTCGGAGACCGTGGACATCCCGAGCACGGAGTCGACGGCGAGACCGATGAAGACGACCGCGAGGTAGTTGTTCGACTGCAGGAACAGGCGCAGCGGCTTCACGGCCTCGCCGCGTCGCACGCCCGAGTAGAGCTGGTGCGCCATGAGGAGGAACCAGGCACCCGCCGCCAGGGCGACCGCGGCGTAGACGACACCGGCCGCCGGGATCAACGCAGCCGTGGCCGCAACCGTGGCCCAGGTGTAGAGGACGATCTGCCGGGTGACGACCTGTTCGGTGGCGACGACGGGCAGCATGGGCACACCCGCCGCCTTGTAGTCGTCCTTGTAGCGCATGGCCAGGGCCCACGTGTGGGGCGGAGTCCAGAAGAAGATGACGAGGAACAGGACGATCGCCTGCCACCCGACGGTCCCGGTCACGGCGGACCATCCGACGAGTGCGGGCATGCATCCCGCGGCACCGCCCCAGACCACGTTCTGCGAGGTCCGGCGCTTGAGCACCATCGTGTAGACGAGGACGTAGAACAGAATCGTCGCGACGACCAGGATCCCACTGAGGAGGTTCGCCGCCCACCAGAGCCAGAGGAAGGATCCGACTCCGAGGAGCGCGCCGAAGACGAAGGCGTGCGACGTCGGCACGGCCTCGCGGGCCAGGGGCCGCCGCGCGGTGCGCTTCATGACCTTGTCGATGTCCGCGTCGACGACGCAGTTCAGCGTGTTGGCGCTGGCGGCACCCATCCACCCGCCGAACAGCGTGGCGAACAGCAGCGGGAGGTTCACCGTGCCGCGGTCCGCGAGGAGCATCGTGGGGATGGTCGCGACCAGGAGGAGCTCGATCACGCGCGGTTTCGTCAGCGCGATGTAGGCGGCGGGTTTGGCCGTCAGCCGGCCGAGTCTCGACGTGGGAGCGGTCGACACGTCCCGGGTCGGACTGTCGGTGAACCCGTGTCCGCTCGGGCTCTGCCGCATACCCACTCGAATCTCCCTCTCGCACCGTCCGCTCCACCACCCGGCCCAGTTACCGAGCGGAATGGTGCTACTACAAGCGATGGTAGACGCCGCCTGTGTCATCACCCCAATCGGCGGGTAGTCGGATGGTTCGGGCGTCGTGTGACGGATCGGCGGCGGACCACCCGTCGCGGAACCAGCGAGGCGTCCCGGACGGAACTAGGCTCGACCGTGAACCGGGTATCCCCGACCGACCCGCCGGGGAACTAGGCTCATCACGCGCGGAGCGGCGACGAGTGCGCCGCGTCCGTGCACTACTGGCCACCCCCACCCCGACAGTGTCAGGAGATCTCCACCCGTGTCGATCACAGACGACATCACCGTTCTCACCAGCGCTCACCATCCGAGCGACTGGACCGATCTGGACACACGGGCGGTGGACACTGTGCGTGTTCTCGCTGCCGACGCGGTGCAGAAGGTCGGCAACGGCCACCCCGGAACCGCCATGAGCCTCGCTCCCCTGGCGTACTCGCTCTTCCAGCGCACGATGCGCCACGATCCCACGGACACCACGTGGATCGGCCGCGATCGCTTCGTGCTCTCGTGCGGTCACTCGAGCCTCACGCTGTACATCCAGCTCTACCTGGGCGGCTTCGGCCTCGAGCTCGCCGATCTCGAGGCGCTGCGCACGTTCAAGTCGAAGACTCCCGGCCACCCGGAGTTCCGCCACACCAAGGGCGTCGAGATCACCACCGGCCCGCTCGGTCAGGGCCTGGCCTCGGCCGTCGGCATGGCCATGGCGTCGCGCCGTGAGCGTGGACTCTTCGATCCCGAGCCCGCATGGGGCGACAGCCCGTTCGATCACTACGTCTACGTCATCGCGTCCGACGGCGACATCGAGGAGGGCATCACCTCCGAGGCGTCCTCACTCGCCGGCACGCAGCAGCTCGGCAACCTGATCCTGTTCTACGACGACAACAAGATCTCCATCGAGCACTCCACCGACATCGCGCTGTCCGAGGACACCGCCAAGCGCTACGAGGCGTACGGCTGGCACGTGCAGGTCGTGGAGGGCGGCGAGAACGTCACCGCCATCGAGGAGGCGGTCGAGGCGGCCAAGGCCGTCACCGACAAGCCCTCGATCATCGTGCTGCGCACCATCATCGGCTTCCCGGCCCCCACGATGATGAACACCGGTGCCGTCCACGGTGCCGCTCTGGGTGACGACGAGGTCGCCGCCGTTAAGAAGGCGCTCGGCTTCGATCCCGAGAAGACGTTCGAGGTCACCGACGAGGTCATCGAGCACACCCGCGGCCTGCAGGCGCGTGGCCGCGCGGCGCACGAGGCGTGGAGCAAGGACTTCGACGCGTGGAGCGAGCGCGAGCCCGACCGTCGCCGCCTGCTGGACCGTCTGACCGAGGGCACGCTGCCCGACGGATGGACCGACGTCCTCCCCACCTGGGAGCCGGGCGGCAAGGCCATCGCGACGCGCGCCGCGTCCGGTGAGGTCCTCAGTGCCGTCGGCCCGGTCCTGCCGGAGCTGTGGGGCGGCTCCGCCGACCTCGCCGGCAGCAACAACACCACCATGAAGGGCGCCAAGTCCTTCGGCCCGACGTCGATCTCCACCGACGACTGGGACGCCGAGCCCTACGGCCGCACGCTGCACTTCGGTATCCGCGAGCACGCGATGGGCGCGATCCTGTCCGGCATCGTCATGCACGGACCGACGCGTGCGTACGGCGGCACCTTCATGCAGTTCAGTGACTACATGCGTCCCGCGGTGCGCCTCGCGTCCCTCATGGACATCGATCCCATCTACGTCTGGACCCACGACTCCGTCGGTCTCGGCGAGGACGGCCCGACGCACCAGCCGGTCGAACACCTCGCGGCGCTGCGCGCGATCCCGAACCTCTCGGTCGTGCGCCCCGGCGATGCGAACGAGACCGCCCACGCCTGGCGCGCGGTGCTCGCGCGCTCGTCGAGCAGCGGACCCGTCGGCCTCGCGCTCACCCGTCAGGGCATCCCGATTCTCGACGGCACCAGCTACGAGGGTGTCTCCAAGGGCGGGTACGTCCTGGTCGAGTCGTCCAAGGCCGCACCCGACGTGATCATCGTCGCGACCGGTTCCGAGGTGCAGTACGCCGTGGAGGCACAGAAGCTTCTCGAGGCGCAGGACATCGCGGCGCGCGTCGTCTCGATGCCGTGTGTCGAGTGGTTCGAGAGCCAGGACCAGAACTACCGCGACCAGGTCCTTCCGCCCACCGTGAAGGCCCGTGTCTCCATCGAGGCCGGCATCGCGATGCCCTGGTACAAGATCGTCGGCGGCTTCGGCGAGATCATCTCGCTCGAGCACTTCGGCGAGTCCGCGGACGCGGCGACGCTCTTCCGCGAGTACGGCTTCACGGCCGAGGCCGTCGTGGCCGCAGCTCAGCGCTCCATCACCAACGTGAAGGGATGACAGCATGACTCAGAACCAGAATCTCGCAGACCTGTCCGCCGCCGGAGTCTCGGTCTGGCTGGACGACCTCTCCCGTGACCGGATCTCCTCAGGCAACCTGAAGGACCTGATCGACTCCAAGTCGGTCGTCGGCGTCACCACGAACCCGTCGATCTTCCAGGCCGCCCTGTCGAAGGGCACCTCGTACGACGAGCAGGTGAACGAGCTCGCCGCTCGCGGTGCCGACGTCGATTCCGTCATCCGCACGGTCACCACCGACGACGTCCGCAATGCGTGCGACGTGCTCGCACCGGTGTACGAGGCGACCAACGGAGTCGACGGACGGGTGTCCATCGAGGTCGATCCCCGCCTGGCCCACGACACCGACAAGACGGTCGCGCAGGCGATCGAGCTGTGGAAGATCGTCGACCGGCCCAACGTCCTGATCAAGATCCCCGCCACCGAGGCCGGCATCCCCGCCATCGCCAAGGTCATCGGCGAGGGCATCAGCGTCAACGTCACGCTCATCTTCTCGGTCGAGCGCTACGAGGCCGTCATGAACGCCTACCTCGAGGGACTCGAGTCGGCGAAGGCCGCGGGCCACGACCTGTCGTCGATCCACTCGGTCGCGTCGTTCTTCGTCTCGCGCGTCGACACCGAGATCGACAAGCGTCTCGACGCCATCGGAACACCGGAGGCGACCGACCTGAAGGGTAAGGCCGCACTGGCCAACGCACGCCTCGCGTACGTCGCCTACCAGCAGGTGTTCGAGATCGGGTCGCGTTTCCAAGGCATGCTGACCGACAACGCCCGGCCGCAGCGCCCGCTCTGGGCCTCCACCGGAGTGAAGGATCCGACCCTGCCGGACACGCTGTACGTGTCCGAGCTGGTCGCCCCGAACACCGTCAACACCATGCCCGAGAAGACGATGGACGCCTTCGCCGACCACGGCGAGGTCACCGGCGACACCATCACGGGCAAGGGTCAGGAGTCGCAGGCCGTCTTCGACGCCATCAGTGCACTGGGTATCGACCTGACCGACGTCTTCCTCGTGCTCGAGAACGAGGGCGTCCAGAAGTTCGAGGCGTCGTGGGGCGAACTGCTCGACGCCACCTCCGAGCAACTCTCCGCCGCGTCGAAGAGCTGAACCGTGGCGACGGAGTCAGCCACACCCTGGGTGAATCCGCTCCGTGACAGCAGAGACAAGCGTCTCCCGAGGATCGCCGGGCCCTGCAGCCTGGTGATCTTCGGTGTCACCGGCGACCTGGCGCGCAAGAAGTTGATGCCGGCGGTGTACGACCTCGCGAACCGTGGGCTCCTGCCGCCCGGGTTCGCGCTGGTCGGGTTCGCCCGGCGTGAATGGTCGGATCAGGACTTCGGCACCATCGTCCACGACGCGGTCCGGGAGCACTCCCGGACGCCGTTCCGTGAGGACGTGTGGGAACGGTTGTCGGAAGGCATCCGCTTCGTGCAGGGGTCGTTCGACGACGCCGCGGCGTTCGATCAGCTCACGAGAACGCTCGCGGAACTCGACGTCGAGCGCGGAACCGGTGGGAACCACGCGTTCTACCTGTCCATCCCGCCGGGCGCGTTCCCCACGGTGCTCGAGCAGTTGTCGGCGTCCGGTCTCGCCACCGGGCCGGATACCGAGGACGAGGCGCCGCGGCACTGGCGTCGAGTGGTGATCGAGAAGCCCTTCGGACACGATCTCGCGAGCGCGAAGGAGCTCAACGCGATCGTCAACCGGGTGTTCCCGGAGGACCGCGTCTTCCGCATCGACCACTACCTCGGCAAGGAGACGGTCCAGAACATCCTGGCGCTGCGCTTCGCCAACCAGCTGTTCGACCCGATCTGGAACGCCCACTACGTGGACCACGTGCAGATCACGATGGCCGAGGACATCGGCCTGGGGGGTCGAGCCGGGTACTACGACGGCATCGGCGCTGCGCGCGACGTGATCCAGAACCACCTGCTGCAGTTGCTCGCCATCACCGCGATGGAGGAGCCGGTCAGCTTCAGCCCCAGCGAACTGCAGAGCGAGAAGATCAAGGTCCTCTCGTCGACGCGTCTGGCGGAGCCGTTCGCGCAGACCGCCGCCCGGGGGCAGTACACCTCGGGGTGGCAGGGCAGTCAGAAGGTGAAGGGGCTCAAGGAGGAGGAGGGGTTCGACGCGGAGTCGAACACCGAGACCTACGCGGCCATCACCCTCGAGGTGGATACCCGGCGGTGGGGCGGCGTGCCGTTCTACCTCCGCACGGGAAAGTCGCTCGGGCGGCGCGTGACCGAGATCGCGATGATCTTCAAACGCGCACCGCACCTGCCGTTCGACGCCACGATGACCGAGGAACTGGGCCAGAACGCACTCGTCATCCGCGTGCAGCCCGACGAGGGCGTCACGCTGCGCTTCGGATCGAAGGTGCCGGGGTCCAGCATGCAGGTGCGGGACGTCAGCATGGACTTCAGTTACGGCCAGGCCTTCACCGAGTCGTCGCCCGAGGCGTACGAGCGGCTCATCCTCGACGTGCTGCTCGGTGAGCCGTCGCTCTTCCCGGTCAATGCCGAAGTCGAGCTGTCGTGGAAGATCCTCGACCCCATCCTCGAGTACTGGGCGTCCGGAGGCGCGGCCGATCCGTACGAGGCCGGCACGTGGGGCCCCAACTCGGCCAACGAGATGATGCAGCGCACCGGACGCGAATGGAGAAGGCCGTGATCGTCGATCTGCCCGCCACCACCACCGGTGCCGTCTCGAAGAAGCTGGTGGAGCTCCGCGAATCGGGCGGCGCCGTCACGCTCGGTCGGGTGCTCACCCTGGTGGTCGTCATCCGTGATCCCGCGAAGTTCGAAGCCGCGATCGAGGCGGCCAACGAGGCCAGCCGGGAGCACCCGTGTCGTGTGATCGTGTTGGCCCGCGGTGATCGCGACGACGACGACGTTCTGGACGCGCAGATCCGCGTCGGCGGCGACGCGGGCGCGTCCGAGGTGGTCTTCCTGCGACTACGGGGCGAGCTGTCGGAACACGAGCAGAGCGTCGTTCTCCCCTTCCTGCTGCCGGACACCCCCGTGGTGGCCTGGTGGCCGAGCGGAGCACCGGCGGTCCCGAAGGAGGACCCGGTGGGCCGACTCGCCATCCGCCGGATCACCGACGCGACCAACTCACCCGACCCGCGCGCTGCCATCTCGTCGCGACTCGAGTCGTACGCCGAGGGGGATTCCGACCTCGCCTGGTCGCGCATCACCTATTGGCGTGCGCTGCTCACCACGGCACTCGACCAGCAGGCCGAGCCGGTGCGATCGGTGACCGTGTCGGGTCTGCGCGAGGAGCCCGCACTGGACATCCTCGCCGGGTGGTTCGCCGCCCGCCTCGACGTCCCCGTGGTGCGCAAGGTCGGCGACCTGCGTGTGGAGATGGTGCTGGCCGACAGCACCGTGTCCATCAGCAGGCCGCAGACCGGCACCACGGCCACCCTCATCCGCACCGGACAACCGGACACGCTGGTCTCACTCGCCCGGCGGGAGACCCGCGACTGCCTCGCGGAGGAGCTGCGTCGACTCGACCGTGACGAGATCTACGAAGAGGCCCTCGCCGGCCTGACGAAGGTGACCTATGAGTGAGACACGACCGGAGATCCACCGTTCCGACGACACGGCGGCTCTCGCCCGCGCCGCGGCCGAGCGATTCGTGTCGGTGGTCGTCGACGCCCAGCGAGCACGCGGTACCGCATCCGTCGTGCTGACCGGTGGCGGCACCGGCGTCGCGACCCTGGCCGCTGTCCGCGACCTCGGCGGCGACATCGACTGGTCCGCCGTCGACGTCTTCTTCGGTGACGAACGCTTCCTCCCCGAGGGCGACCCGGAACGCAACTACGTGCAGGCCAGGGACGCCCTGCTCGATCACGTCGGCGTCGATCCCGACCGCGTGCACGTCATGGCCCCGTCCGACTCGCCGCTGGGCGACGACGTCGAGGCCGCGGCGGTGACCTACCTGCAGTCGGTGGCAGCCTTCGCACCGGAGGACGGACCCGCCTTCGACATCCACCTGCTCGGCATGGGCCCGGATTCTCACGTCAACTCCCTCTTCGCCCACGGTGACGCGGTGCAGGAGAAGTCACGCTGGGTCGTGGCCGTGACCGACTCCCCCAAGCCGCCTCCCGTGCGCATCACGCTGACGCTCCCGGCGGTGAACAGGTCTCGGCACGTGTGGTTCCTCGTCTCGGGCGAGGGCAAGGCCGATGCCGTCGCCGCCTGTGTCGGGGGCGCGGACCCGGTCGAGCATCCGGCCGCCGGCGCACACGGCCTCGAGTCGACCGTGTGGTTCCTGGACGCGGGGTCGGCGTCCCGCCTCTGAGCGACGCGGGGTCGGCGTCCCGCCTCTGAGCGACGGTCAGGCCGGCGGCCGTCCGGGCTGATCGTCCTTCGGTCGGACGGGTGTCGAGGCCGCTGGTCGACGCCGGGGCACTCCCCTGCGCCACGCGGATGCGGTTGCGGTGCAACGGTGTTGGTTCTGCGGAGTCATGACGGAGATCCTCCCGGCGTCGAATGGGTCTGTTCTGTTCGACGCCGGGAGGGTCCGCGCGGTTCCCTCTATCCGCTGTTGCGCAACGCGGTCGCGAGCCCGTTCATGGTCAGCAGGATGCCGCGCTTGACCTGCTCGCGATCGTCTCCCGCCCGCAGCTGTGCGAGTAGTTCCACCTGCAGGTGGTTCAGCGGCTCGAGGTACGGGAAGCGGTTGAACACCGACCGCGCCAGCGCCGGGTTGTCGTCGAGCAGCCCGTCGTGCCCGGTGATCTTCAGGTACATCGACACGGTCTTGGCATGCTCGGTCGAGATCATGTCGAACACGGTCTTGCGGAGCTGCTCGTCCGGCACCAGTTCGGAGTACCGGGCGGCGAGCCCCAGATCCGACTTGGCCATGACCTGCGCCATGTTGGACAGCACCGTCCGGAAGAACGGCCACCGCCGGTACAGATCGGTCAACGTGGCCAGCTTGTCCGCGTCGCCGCCGACCCAGTCCTCGAACGCGGTACCCACCCCGTACCAGCCGGGCAACATCACCCGCGACTGACTCCACGACATCACCCACGGGATCGCCCGCAGGTCGTACACCGAGTTGGTGGGCTTCCGCGACGCCGGCCGGCTGCCGATGTTGAGCTCCCCGATCTCGGCGACCGGTGTGGACATCCGGAAGTACTCGACGAAGCCCGGCGTCTCGTGGACCAGTGCCCCGTACGCGGCCTGGGCGCGTGCCGCCAGATCGTCGAGCAGCGCGTAGGCCGGCTCGGCGTCGTCCCCGAGCCCCTCGACGTCGAGCAACGTGCTCTCGATGGTCGCCGCCAACAGCGTCTCGAGGTTGCGGCGCGCCAGGCGGGGTTCCGCGTACTTCGCCGCGATCACCTCGCCCTGCTCGGTGATCCGCAGCGAGCCGGTGACCGCACCGGTCGGCTGCGCGAGGATGGCGTCGTAGCTCGGGCCACCGCCGCGGCCCACGGTGCCACCGCGGCCGTGGAACAGTCGTAGCCGGATCCCGGCGGCGCGTGCAGCCTCGACGAGGTCGAGTTCGGCACGGTAGAGCGCCCAGTTCGCGGCCAGGTACCCGCCGTCCTTGTTGGAGTCGGAGTACCCCAGCATGACTTCCTGGTTGTCCCCGCGGGACGTCACCAGCGCGCGGTAGACGGGGATGGACAACGTCGCGGTGAGGGTCGCCGCGCCCTGCTGGAGATCGTCGATCGTCTCGAACAGCGGCACCACACCGACGGGCGAGGACGGACCCGTCTCGGCGTCGCCGGGATCGAGGATGCCCGCCTCCTTGAGCAGCACCGCGGCCTCGAGCATGTCGCTGACCGAGGTGCACATGCTGATGATGTAGTTCGGCACCGCGCCGCCGCCGAACGTGCGCACGGCGTCCGCGGCGGACTCGACGATCGCCAGCTCCTTGGCCGTCTGCTCGCTGAACTCCGCGCGGGGCCCGATGAGGGGTCTCCGCGTCTCGAGCTCGGCGGAGAGGATCGCGACGCGCTCGTCCTCGGACAGTGACGCGTAGTCCGCGTGGACGCCCGCCCAGGCCAGCAACTCCGCCACGACCTGTTCGTGGATCTCGGAGTTCTGCCGCATGTCGAGCCCGGACAGGTGGAACCCGAAGGTCTCGAGCGCCTGCCGGAGCGTCGCGAGTCGGTCGTCGGCGATGACGCCGTTGGCCGTGCGCCGCAACGAGCGGTCCAGCAGGTCCAGATCGTCGAGCATCTCCTGCGGGGCGCCGTACGGCTCGAGTTCCGGCGAGTCGAGGGTGTTGTCCGGAACCACGTCCAGCATGCGGCGCGCCGTCGCCGACAGTCGCCCGCGGATACCGCGCACAGCTCGGCGGAAGGGCTCGTCCGCACGGAACGCCGACTCGTCCTTCGACGCATCGGCCAGGGCCTGCAGGTCCGCGTCCACGTCGATCAACCGAGCCGACATGGACAGCTCGTGCTCGAGACCGACGAGATCCGCGAGATACCGGGTGAACGCGACCTGCGCGGCACGGTTGGTCGCGCGGTGCACGATCTCCCCGGTGACGAAGGGGTTGCCGTCCCGGTCGCCGCCGATCCACGATCCGGGTCGCAGCATCGGCTGCGTCAGCAGGTCGGCATCCGGCCAACGGCTGCGGAGCGCTGCCCGCAGCTCGGTGTTGATGCGCGGGATCACGTCGAAGAGCGACATGTCGTAGTAGCGCAGACCCACCTCGATCTCGTCCTGGATCCGCAAGCGGGACAGCCGGATCAGCGCCGTCTGCCACAGTGCGAGGATCTGCCGCTCGATCTTCGCGTCGGTCTCCGCGATCTCGGTGTCGTCCAGTTCCGTGCGCTCACGGAAGCGCATCAGATCGGTGATGCGGCTCTGGATCTCCGACACGGTGCGGCGACGCGTCTCGGTGGGATGCGCGGTGATGACGGGCGACACCAGGGCGTCACGGAGCAGGTCCTCCACCGTGGCGGCGTCGAGGCGCGCCGCATCGAGCTTGCTGTAGGTGGAGGCGAGACTGCTGTCCTGGGGCGGCTCCCCGGCACGCACGTGCACGGCGCGGCGGCGCTCGCGGTGAATGTCCTCCGCCAGGTTGGCGAGAAGCGAGAAGTGACTGAACGCCCGGATCACCGGGATGGCACGCGTGATGTCGATGCCGTCGAAGAGCCGGGCGAGTTCGCCGCGATCGATCTCCGACCGCCGCACGCGGAACGACTCCACTCGGGCCTGCTCGACGAGGTCGAAGATCTCCTCTCCCTCGTGGTCCCGAACGACGGAACCGAGAATTCCGCCGAGGAGCCGAATGTCCTCGCGCAGAGGTTCGGTGGCGGGCAGACCTGGATCCACGACTGTCATGGGGACAGTATCGTCGGCGCGCCCCCGGATCGCAGCGCGGGGCTAGAGCCCCAACACTGCCCGCGCGATGAGAAAGTAGACGATCAATCCGGTCGCGTCGACGAACGTGGTGATGAACGGGTTCGAGAACACCGCCGGGTCCACCCGGACGGCCTTGCCGATCAGCGGCATCGCTCCGCCCACGGTCGCGGCCATCGTGCAGATGCTCAGCAGGGTGAGTCCGATGACGGTGCCGATCGACGTGTCGTAGACCAGGGAGGCGACCGCGAACCCGACACCACCGAGAAGCAGGCCCAGACTGACACCGACACGCATCTCGCGTCCGACGACGGCGAGGATGTCCCGCGGCCGGACGTCGTCGAGTGCCAGGGCCCTGGTCACGGTCGTCGCCGCTTGGTTTCCGGTGTTGCCGCCCGTGCCGATCAGCAGCGGCACGAACAGCGACAGCACCACCTTCTGTTCGAGCGTCGCCTCGAAGATCTCGAGCACGTGGACGGTCAGCGTGGCTCCGATCGCCAGTACGAGAAGCCACACCACCCGGGACCGGACGACCGACAGGACCGGTGTCGCGAGGTAGGGCCGCCGCAACGGCTCGTATCCACTCAGGCGCGCCTGGTCCTCGGACTCTGCCTCCTCGAGGATCGCGAGGGCGTCGTCCACCGTCAGGATGCCGACGAGCCGGGCCTCGGCGTCGACGACGGGCAGCGCGAGCACTTTGCGGTCGGCGCAGCGTCGTGCCGCGGATTCTGCATCGTCCGTCGCGAGCGCCGAATACGCCTCGTGCACGAGTTCCTGCACCAGCGCATCCGCGGGTGCCACCATCAGGTCGCGCAGGCTGACGACGCCGACCAGGCTGCGGCCCTCGTCCACGACGGGCAGCGTGTAGACCGTCTCGGCATCGGCGACGCGGGCGCGTACTCGGTCGAGGCACTGGGCTGCCGTCATGTCCGGCCTGCACGAGACGTACTCGGGACTCATGCGTCGTCCGATGGACCCGGCCGGGTAGCCCAGCACCGCTGCGGTGAGGTCACGCTCGGCCGGCGGGAGTCCGAGCATCAACCGGGTGGCGACCGAGGCGGGGAGCTCGTCGAGGAGTCCGACCCGATCGTCGGGATCGAGTTCGGCGAAGACCGACGCGACATCCTCGTCGCGAAGTCCGCGGACGAGGTCGCTCTGCAGCGTGCCGGGCAGGCCCTCGAAGACGGCGAGGGCACGATCTTTCGGCAACAATCGGAACACGAGTGCGCGGTGCTTCAGGCTCAGGCGCTCGAGGAGATCGACGGCCTGGTCCACCGAGACCCGGGACAGCCCGACCGTGACGGCGGACAGATCGTGATCAGCGAGGGCGCGATCGATGCGCGCGGAGACGTCGTCGGGAAGAGACGTGTCCGGGTCAGGCGTGTCGGGGGTACGAGACATCGCGGTCGACCGGGCCTCACGTCACCTGATCAGGCGAACTTGATCTCCAGGCCGATTCCCAGGATGCAGATGAGCCACACGACACCGGTGAAGACGGTGACACGGTCGAGGTTCTTCTCGACGACGCTGGACCCGGACAGAGACGACTGCACGCCACCACCGAACAGGCTCGACAGGCCGCCGCCCTTGCCGCGGTGCAGCAGGACGAAGACGAGCAGGCCGATGCTGGTGACCACCAGCAGGATGTCCAGGAACGTGCGCATGATGGCCAATGTTACAGGCCGCGCGCCGCCGAACGACGAAGGGCACGTCGCGTGTGCGACGTGCCCTTCGATCGGTGATGCACGGTGGGTCAGGGAAGCGGTCCCCCGGCGGCGATGGCACACAGGGTGGCGAACTCGTCCGCCTTCAGCGACGCTCCGCCCACCAGTGCACCGTCGACGTCGGTCTGGCCGACGATCTCGCCCACGTTCTTCGAGCTGACCGATCCGCCGTACAGCACACGGACCGCCGCCGCGGTGTCGACGTCGGCGAGCGACGCCAGCTCCTGACGGATGGCTCCGCAGACTTCCTGCGCGTCCGCGGCACTGGCCACGCGGCCGGTACCGATGGCCCACACCGGCTCGTAGGCAACGACGATCTTCCCGATCTCCTCGGCACTCAGACCCGCGAGGGACCCGCGGAGCTGCTCGACGTTGAACGCCACGTGCTCGCCGGCCTCCCGCACCTCGAGACCCTCACCGATGCAGACGATCGGCACGAGTCCGTGCTTCAGCGCGGCCTTGGTCTTGGCGAGCACCGCCTCGTCGGTCTCGCCGTGTCCGGCGCGACGCTCCGAGTGCCCGACCACGACGTACGTGCAGCCCAGCTTGGCCAGAAAGGCACCGCTGATGTCGCCGGTGTAGGCGCCGGAGTCGTGGGGCGAGAGATCCTGCGCGCCGAACGTGAGCAGGAGCTTGTCGCCCTCGATCAACGTCTGGACACTGCGGATGTCGGTGAACGGCGGGATCACCGCGACGTCGACCTTCTCGAAGTACTTCGCTGGCAACGAGAAGGCGATCTTCTGCACCAGGGCGATGGCCTCGAGGTGGTTCAGATTCATCTTCCAGTTACCGGCGATGAACGGGGTCCTGGCCTTACGGTCGAGCGAAGCTCGTGGAGATGTCATGGTTCAGCCCTCCAGTACCGACAGGCCGGGGAGCTGCTTGCCCTCGAGGTACTCGAGGGAGGCACCGCCACCGGTGGAGATGTGCGAGAAACCGGCGTCCGGGAGACCCAGCGTGCGCACGGCCGCGGCGGAGTCGCCACCGCCCACGACACTGAACGCGCCCTTCGTGGTCGCCGCGATGATCGCCCGAGCGATACCTTCGGTGCCCTTCGAGAACTTCTCGAACTCGAAGACTCCGGCGGGACCGTTCCAGAAGATGGTCTTGGCGTTGCTCAGCACCGCCTCGAAACGGTCCACCGAGTCGGGCCCCACGTCCAGACCCATCCAGCCGTCGGGGATCTCCGACGCCTTCACCGTCTTCGACTCCGCGTCGGCGGAGAAGCTGTCGGCGACGACGACGTCCGTCGGAAGGTGGATGACGTCACCGAAACGCTCGAGCAGGTCCTTGCACGTCTCGATGCGATCTTCCTGCAGCAGCGACGTGCCCACGGAATACCCTTGCGCCGCAAGGAAGGTGAAAGCCATGCCGCCGCCGATGACCAGCGTGTCGACCTTCGGCGCCAGCGCCTCGATGACACCGATCTTGTCGGACACCTTGGAGCCGCCGAGCACCACGGCGTAGGGACGCTCGGGGGTCTCGGTCAGCTTCGTCAGGACGTCGACCTCGGTCGCGACCAGCGTGCCCGCGTAGTGCGGGAGCAGCGTCGCGACGTCGTAGACCGACGCCTGCTTGCGATGCACGACACCGAAACCGTCGGACACGAACGCGGCGTCGTCGCCGGCCAGCGTGGCCAGTTCCTTCGCGAGCGCCAGCCGCTCGGCGTCGTCCTTGCTGGTCTCGCGCGGATCGAAGCGTATGTTCTCGAGCAGGAGAACGTCTCCGTCGGTCAGACCCTCGGCGCGAGCCTCGGCGTCCTGACCGACGACGTCACCGGCGAGCTGGACGTGGCGTCCCAGCAGTTCGCCGAGCTTCGCCGCGACCGGAGCCAACGAGAACGCGGCGTCCGGCTTGCCCTCCGGCCGGCCGAGGTGCGCGGTCACGATGAGCTTGGCACCCGCCTCGAGCAGCGTCTTCAGCGTCGGGAGCGACGCCTCGATACGGCCGGCGTCCGTGATCTGCCCGTCGTCGAGCGGAACGTTGAAATCGGCACGGACGAGGACGCCGCGTCCGTCGACGCCCTCGTCGATGAGATCCTGCAGTGTCTTGACGGCCATCGGGTCAGAGCGACTTTCCGACGAGTCCGATGAGGTCGACGAGACGGTTGGAGTAGCCCCACTCGTTGTCGTACCAGGAGACGATCTTGACCTGGTCCTCGATGACCTTGGTCAGGCCCGAGTCGAAGATCGACGACGCCGGGTCGGTGACGATGTCGGAGGAGACGATCGGTGCGTCGGTGTACTTCAGGATGCCCTTCAGCGGGCCCTCGGCCGCAGCCTTCATGGCCGCGTTGATCTCCTCGACCGAGGCGGTCTTGCGCACCTGGGCGGTGAGGTCGGTGACCGAACCCGTGGGGATCGGGACGCGCAGCGCGTAGCCGTCGAGCTTGCCGAGCAGCTGCGGGAGCACCAGGCCGATGGCCTTCGCGGCGCCGGTGCCCGTGGGCACGACGTTGAGCGCGGCGGCGCGGGCGCGACGCAGGTCCGAGTGCGGACCGTCCTGCAGGTTCTGATCCTGCGTGTAGGCGTGGATCGTGGTCATGAGGCCCTTGACGATGCCGAACTCGTCGTCGAGCACCTTGGCGATGGGGCCGAGGCAGTTGGTGGTGCACGAAGCGTTCGAGATGATGTTCTGGCTGCCGTCGTACTTGTCGTCGTTGACGCCCATGACGATGGTGATGTCCTCGCCCTTGGCCGGCGCGGAGATGATGACCTTCTTGGCACCGGCGTCGATGTGGCCCTGAGCCTTCGACGCGTCGGTGAAGATGCCGGTGGACTCGACGACGACGTCGACGCCCAGGTCTCCCCACGGCAGGGCGGAGGGACCCTCGCGCAGCGAGAGAGCCTTGATCTTGCGGTCGCCGACGACGATGGTGTCGTCGCCCTCGAGCGAGACGTCGTGCGGGAGGCGGCCGAGGATGGAGTCGTACTTGAGCAGGTGAGCGAGCGTTGCGTTGTCGGTGAGGTCGTTCACCGCAACGATCTCGATGTCGGTGGTGCCGAGCGCCTTCTGCGCATCGACCGCCCGGAAGAAGTTACGTCCGATACGACCGAAGCCGTTCACGCCAACCCGAACCGTCACTGTTCGCTCCTTTGTGTTGAAACTCGTGTTCCTCGTCGATGCACGGGTCGTGCATCGGTTTCCTCCACCGCACGTGATGGTGCGGACGTGTCCGTCCCGGGCGACCGAGCCGCTCCGTGACCTGTGATCACCCTAATGGTTCGGGGTGGTGCAGTTCTCGGTCAGGCACCCGCGCTCATGCCTCGTCGAGTAGGTCGGCCGTGACGGCCGACTCCGTGTCCGGGATGCCCGAGTCCTTCGCCTTGCGGTCGGCCATGGACAGCAGTCGGCGGATCCGGCCCGCCACCGCGTCCTTCGTCATGGGCGGATCGGCGAGCTGCCCGAGCTCCTCGAGCGACGCCTGGCGGTGCTGCACGCGCAGGTGACCCGCCGCGGCGAGATGGTCCGGGACGTCCTCGCCGAGAATCGCCAGCGCCCTCTCGACCCGCGCCGCGGCCGCGACGGCCGCCCGCGCGGAGCGGCGCAGGTTGGCGTCGTCGAAGTTCGCGAGACGATTCGCCGTGGCCCGCACCTCGCGGCGCATCCGGCGCTCCTCCCACGTCAGTCGAGTGTCCTGGGCGCCCATCCTCGTGAGGAGGACACCGATGGCCTCGCCGTCGCGTACGACCACGCGATCGGCGCCGCGCACCTCTCGCGCCTTGGCCGCCACACCGAGCCGGCGGGCGGCGCCGACCAGCGCGAGCGCTGCCTCGGGTCCGGGGCAGCTGACCTCGAGCGCCGACGATCGACCGGGTTCGGTGAGCGAGCCGTGCGCGAGGAACGCACCGCGCCACGCCGCCTCGGAATCGGCGACGGTGCCGCCCACCACCTGGGCGGGAAGTCCGCGCACCGGCCGACCACGCATGTCGAGGAGCCCGGTCTGGCGCGCCAGGGCCTCGCCGTCCTTGGCCACCCGGACGATGTAGCGGGTCGACTTGCGCAGCCCGCCCGCGCCGATGGAGTGCACGTCCGCGTTGTAGCCGAACAGATCGAACACCTCGCGCTTGAGCCGCCGGGCGATGGACAGCTGGTCCACCTCCGCCTCGACGACGACGCGACCGGCCACGATGTGCAGCCCCCCGGCGAAGCGCAGCAACGCAGCGACCTCCGCCTTGCGGCAGCTGACCGCCGTGATGGTGAGGCGGCTCAGTTCGTCCTTGACATCGGCTGTCATGGCCACGACGTCGATCCCTTCCTGCTGTCGGTGCTGCTGTCGAGGTCGGCCCGGTCGGCGCCCTCGAGAACAGCGGCGAACACGGCCGCGAGCTTGCTCGGGTCGTGTGCGTGTGGTGTCGCCCCCGCGACGTCGGCGTGGATCACGTCGGCGCCGAACACCGCGGCGGCCCGCGCGAGGTGATCACGCTCGGACCCCGGCGGCACCGACGTCGAGTCGACCACCACGTGATGCACCCGAAAACCCGGCGCGTGTTGGGACAGTACGTGGAGATGACGCTCCGCCGAGAATCCCGTGGTCTCCCCCGGCTCCGGCCCGAGATTGAGCACCAGCACCTTGCGGGCCTCGGTGGCGCGCAGCGCCGAGGCGAGCTCGGGCACGAGGACGTGCGGCAACACGCTGGAGAACCAGGACCCGGGTCCGAGGACGACCAGATCGGCGGCGCCCACAGCGGTGACGGCCTGCTCGGTGGCCGGCGGATCCGACGGGCGCAGTCGGACGCGCCGCACCTTGCCGGGAGTGGTGGCGACGGCGACCTGCCCACGGATGACGCGGCTCACGCGCGGGTCGGACTCGAGTCCCGACACGTCCGCCTCGATGTCCAGGGCGATGGGCGACATCGGCAGCACCCGGCCGTCGACACCGAGCAACCGCGCGGCCTCGTCGAGTGCGGCCACCGGGTCACCGAGCACCTCGGACAGTCCGGCGAGCAGAAGATTGCCCACCGAGTGCCCGGCGAGCGCGCCGCTGCCGCCGAAGCGGTGCTGCAGGATGTCCGCCCAGAGCCTGCCCTGCGGAGAGTCTGCGGCCAACGCCGCGAGCGCCATGCGCAGATCGCCGGGCGGGATCATGCCGAGCTCCGCGCGTAATCGGCCGGACGACCCGCCGTCGTCGGCCACGGTGACCACCGCCGTCACCCGGGTGGAGAGCGACCGTACGGCGGACAGGGTCGCGTAGAGGCCGTGTCCGCCGCCGAGCGCGACGATGTGCGGAGCGTCGTCGTCGCCGCGTCCGCCGTCCGCGCTCACTCTCGACCCAGGTCGCGGTGCACGACGCGGACACTGGTGTCGGCATCGGCACGCAGCCGTTCGGCGAGCGCCTCGGTCATGGCGACGCTGCGATGCTTGCCGCCGGTGCAACCGACGGCGACGGTCATGTACCGCTTGCCCTCGCGCCGGTAGCCGGCGAGCGTCATCGTCAGCAGGCGGTGATACAGCTCGAGGTACTCCTCCGCGTCCGGCTGCCCCAGCACGTAGTCCCGCACGCCGGCGTCCTTGCCCGTGAGCGGGCGCAGCTCGGGGATCCAGTGCGGGTTCGGGAGGAAACGCATGTCGCACAGCACGTCCGCGTCGAGCGGTACCCCGTACTTGAAGCCGAAGGACTCGACGGTGACGGCCACGGTGCCCACCACGTCGTCGCCGAACGCCGCGGCGACACGATCGCGCAGACCGTGCACGGAGAGCGAGCTCGTGTCGATGACGATGTCCGCGGCCTCCTTGACGGTGGCCAACCGGGCCCGCTCGTCCGAGATGCCTTCCGTGAGTGTGCCGTCCACACCGTAGTTCTGCAGCGGGTGGCTGCGGCGCACCGATTCGAATCGCCGGATCAGCACGTCGTCGGACGCGTCCAGGAACAGCACGCGCGGGCGCACCCCGTCCGCTGCCAGGTCGGCGAGCAGGGTGCCGACGTCGCCGTTGAACAATCGGCTGCGCACGTCGACCACCAGGGCGAGCCGCTCGATGCCGGGGTCCGAGGTGCGACCGATCTCGATCATGCGAGTGATCAGCTCGGGCGGCATGTTGTCGGCGACGTACCAGCCCAGGTCCTCGAGGACCTTCGCCGCCGTGCCGAGCCCGGCACCGGACAGCCCTGTGACCAGAGCGACGTCGATGTCGGAGTGCGGTCGAACGGGGTCACCCACCTGCTCTCGCTGCACGTTCACTCGTCCCGGTGTCCTGTTCCTCGATGCGCGGCCACCGACAGCGGCTCACCGGACGGTGCCGGCAGCTCGTCACGGTCGCTGCCGTCGGTGCGTTCATCATGTCGTACCGGGGCGCTGTCCGCTTCGTTGTCGGGGACCGCGGTCGGTTCCGACGCGGCCGCGGCAGCCGACGCGTCCTGGTCCTGTGGAACTCCCAGTGCCTCGAGGACGGCGCGTGCCGTCGTCTCGCCGATACCCGGCACCTTCACGATCTCGGACACCTCGGCCTGCTTGAGCTTGGCCACCGAGCCGAAGTGCGTCACCAATGCCGTGCGACGCGCCTCACCGAGCCCGCGCACCGAGTCCAGCGCGGACGCCGTCATGCGCTTGGACCGCTTGCTGCGGTGGAACGTGATGGCGAAGCGGTGCGCCTCGTCGCGAACCCGCTGGAGGAGGTACAGCGACTCGCTGGTGCGCGGCAGGATCACGGGGTCGCTCTCCCCCGGCACCCACACCTCCTCGAGCCGTTTCGCGAGACCCACCACCGCGACGTCGGTGACACCCAGCTCGTCGAGCACCTCGGCCGCCGCGGCCACCTGCGGTGCGCCGCCGTCGACGACGAAGAGGTTCGGCGGATAGGCGAAGCGGCGGGGCCGACCCGTCTGCGGGTCGAGGGAGGCCTCGGGAGCCAGATCGCCGCCGGAGTCCTTGCCATGACGCAGGAACCGTCGCCGTGTGACCTCGGCGATGCTCGCGACGTCGTCCGAGTGACCGTCTCCCGCAGCCTCCTTGATGGAGTAGTGGCGGTAGTCGCTCTTGCGCGGCAACCCGTCCTCGAACACCACCAGCGACGCGACCACGTCGGTGCCCTGGACGTGCGAGATGTCGATGCACTCGATGCGCAACGGTGCACTGTCGAGGTCGAGCGCTTCCTGGATGCCCTGCAACGCTGCGGAGCGCGACGTGAAGTCGCCCGCACGCTTCATCTTGTGCTGCTGGAGCGCTTCGACGGCGTTGCGATACACCGTCTTGGCGAGCTCCTTCTTGTCGCCGCGACGAGGCACCCGTAGCTGCACCGCGGACCCGCGCAGCGAACTGAGCCACGCCTGCACCTCGTCGGCGTTCGGCGGCAGCACCGGAACGAGCACCTCGCGGGGTACGGCGTTGGCAGCGGCGTCCTCGGTGGACGACGAGAGCGAGGCCTGCTCGCCGTAGAACTGGGTGAGGAACTGCTCGACGAGAGCCGGCAGATCGGACGCCGCCTCCGCGTCCACCGGAGCGTCCTGCGCCTCGGCACGGTCGTCGGCCCCGGCGGACGTCGCCTCGGCCGCGACCGCAGCGTCGATCACCTCGCCTGCCTTCTCCACGACCCACCCGCGCTGGCCGCGCACGCGACCGCCGCGGACGTGGAACACCTGGACCGCCGCTTCGAGGTCGTCGCTCGCGAAGGCGACGAGGTCCGCGTCGGTGCCGTCGCCGAGCACCACGGCCTGCTTCTCGAGCGCGCGCCGCAGTGCCCCCACATCGTCACGCAGCCGGGCCGCCGTCTCGAAGTCCAGGTCCTCCGACGCCTTCTGCATCCGGTTCTCGAGCTCGCGGACGAGCTTGTCGGTCTTGCCGGACAGGAAGTCGCAGAAGTTCTCGACGGTCGCACGGTGTTCGGCCGCCGACACGCGTCCGACGCACGGCGCCGAGCACTTGTCGATGTACCCGAGCAGACAGGGCCGACCGATCTGGTTGTGCCGCTTGAACACTCCAGCGGAGCACGTCCGCGCAGGGAACACCCGCAACAGCAGGTCCAACGTCTCTCGAATCGCCCACGCGTGCGCGTACGGGCCGAAGTAGCGCACACCCTTGCGCCGGGGCCCGCGGTAGACGAACAACCGCGGGTACTCCTCGTTGAGCGTGACCGCGAGCATCGGGTAGCTCTTGTCGTCCCGGTACCGGACGTTGAATCGAGGATCGAACTCCTTGATCCAGTTGTACTCGAGCTGGAGCGCCTCCACCTCGGTGGTGACGACGGTCCATTCGACGCTGGCAGCCGTGGTGACCATCTGACGAGTGCGCGGATGCAGGCCGGCGATGTCGGCGAAGTAGGAATTGAGACGGCTGCGCAGGCTCTTCGCCTTGCCGACGTAGATGACGCGGCCGTGCGGATCACGAAATTTGTAGACCCCTGGCTCGACCGGAATGGTTCCGGTGGCCGGGCGGTACGTAGCGGGGTCGGACACACCTCCACGGTAGTCGTCGTGACCGACAGTCGAAATCCGCCGTTCGGGCTGCGAACCACGCGAGGACGCGGTGTCATGGACCGGTGACTTCCCGCCGATCACTGACTCGACCTCTCGCCCTCGCGGCCGTCGTCGCCCTCACCGCCGTGTCCTGCTCCTCGGGCAGCGGTGACGACGCTTCCGGCTCGGCCCCCTCGTGCGTCGCGGGCGGAGGCGGCACCCCCGTCACTGCGGACGCGGGCACGGGACCGGACGGCGCGCCGGAGGTCGCCACCGGCTACCGCACCGGAATGACCGCGGTGCGCACCGCCACGTACGCGGTGTCGACCGCCAACCCGGTGTCGACGGAGGCGGCGTGCGAGGTGCTGCGCGACGGCGGGACCGCGGCCGACGCGCTGGTCGCGGCGCAGACGGTGCTCGGACTGGTCGAGCCGCAGAGCTCCGGTATCGGCGGCGGCGCCTTCCTCCTCTACTACGACGCCGAGTCGAGGACTCTGCGTGCCTACGACGGCCGTGAGACGGCCCCCGCCTCTGCCACTGCGAATTACCTGCGCTTCGTGGACGACACGGCTGCCCCCGGTGCGCCCGCCGATCTGTCCGTGCCGAAGCCCGATGCCCGATCGAGCGGCCGCGCGATCGGCGTTCCCGGCGTCGTGCGCATGCTGGACGACGTCCACCGCGATCACGGGAGCAAGGAGTGGCGGTCACTGTTCGATCCGGCCATCGCGCTGTCCGACGACGGCTTCGAGATCAGTCCGCGGATGGCGTCGTCGATCGCGGACTCGGCGCCGAAACTCGCTTTGGACCCCGCCTCGCGTGACTACTTCCTCGAGCCGGACGGCAGCCCGAAGGCGGCGGGGACGACGCTGACGAACCCCGCGATGGCCAAGACGCTCGGCGCGATCGCCACCGAGGGTGCCGACGCGTTCTACACCGGTGCGCTGGCGCAGTCCATCGTCGACGCGACGGCGGACACGACGGGCGGGCGCACCCCCGGCCGGCTGACACTCGACGACCTCGCCGGATACGAGGCGAAGGAGCGGGACGCGGTGTGCGTGCCGTACCGCGACACGGACGTGTGCGGCATGCCGGGCCCGTCGTCGGGCGGTATCGCGGTCGCGTCCACGATGGGCATCCTGTCCCACTTCGACATGGGGCAGTACGCACCCGCCTCCCCCGATGCCGACGGTGGAGTCCCCGACGCGGAGGGCGTCCATCTCATCGCCGAGGCGGAGCGCCTCGCGTACGCCGACCGCGACAAGTACGTCGCCGATCCCGACTACATCCCCCTGCCCGGTGGCAGCCCCGCCGAGTTGCTCGATCCGGACTACCTCGAGCAGCGCGCCCGCATGATCGATCCCGCCCGCAGCATGGGCACGGCTCAGCCGGGCGACTTCGGTCCGATACCCCTGAGCAGCTACGCCGGACCGGAGGCAGGGACCAGTCACCTCAGCATCGTGGACAGCGCGGGGAACGTCGCGTCGATGACCACCACGGTGGAGTCGGCGTTCGGCTCCTTCCACATGACGAACGGCTTCCTCCTCAACAACCAGCTGACCGACTTCTCGGCCGCACCCGAGGGGCCCGACGGGGTACCCGTGGCCAACCGCGTGGAGCCCGGCAAGCGTCCCCGCAGTTCCATGGCGCCGACGATCGTGTTCGACCGCGGGGACGACGGTGCGCGGGGTGACGTGCGGCTGGTGACCGGATCACCCGGCGGTTCGGTCATCATCCAGTTCGTCGTGAAGAACCTCGTCGGCATGCTCGACTGGGGTCTCGATCCGCAGCAGGCCGTGTCCGCCGTCAACGTGGGTGCGGCCAACGCGCCGACGACGAACGTCGGCGGCGAGCATCCGAACATCGACGCGCAGGACGACGGTGCCGCGGATCCGCTGGTCTCGAATCTGCGGGCGATGGGCCACCAGGTGTCGGTGGCCGATCAGTCCAGCGGCTCGAGCGCCCTGGTCCGAACGGCCGACGGCTGGATCGGCGGTGCCGATCCCCGACGCGAGGGTGTCGTCATGGGAGACGGGATCGAGTGACCTCGGTCAGCTCGCTGCGGCGTACTTCTGCTCGAGAGAGCGGAACGTACGCGCGGCGTGCACCGCGTACTCGCGATCGTTGGACTGGATCGCCATGACCGGCACGTACTCGTCGTCCGGCAGTTCCACGCGAGCCCAGCTCGATCCGGGCGAGAAGGACAAGCCGCGCACGAGGTCCCAGGGAATCAGTTTCTCGGTGACGAGGTTGCGCACCAGCACGCCCTGCGCACCGACCTTGATCCGCGGACGGGTCAGCAACAGCACGCCCGCCGCCATGCCACACCCGATGGCGATCATGGCGAACTGGTCCACGCGCTGGAAGAACACGCCTGTGTTGCCGGTTCGCAGCAGAATCCCCAGGGTGGTGTGCACGATGACGAGGAGAGCGGCGACACCGACGGCGTACTTCGCGCTCTTGCGCGGCCGCGCCTCGAGTTCCCACTGCTGACTCGGTGCGTCGGTCACGACGGACTCCCGTGACGCAGGCCCTTCAGCGTCAGCGCCGTGTCGACGGCCGCCGCGACGGCCTGCGCACCCTTGTCCTCCTTGGACCCTGGAAGACCTGCGCGATCGAGTGCCTGCTGCTCGTCGTTCACGGTGAGTACTCCGTTGGTGACCGGGGTGGACTCGTCCAGCGACACTCGGGTCAGCCCGGCGGTCACGGCGTCGCACACGTACTCGAAGTGCGGTGTCCCGCCCCGGATCACGACGCCCAGAGCGACCACCGCGTCGTGGGTGCGGGCGAGCTGCTGTGCGACCACGGGGATCTCGATGGCTCCGGCGACACGCACGAGAGTCACGTTCCGTAGTCCCACCTCGTCGGCCTTGCGGAGTGCGCCGTCCACGAGTGCCGTGCTGACCTTCTCGTGCCACTGGCCCGCGACGATCGCGACCTCGAGGTCCTCGGCGCCCGAGAGCTGCAGTACCGGTTCGCCCTCGCCGCTCATCAGAGGCCGCCCGCATCGGGGGTGACCACTGGCGTCTCGAAATCGTCCAGCCCGACGAGGTCGTGGCCCATCCGGTCACGCTTGGTACGCAGGTAGGTGAGGTTCTCGGCGTTGGCACGCAGCGGCATCGGCACCCGCTCGGTGATGTGCAGGCCGTAGCCGTCGAGGCCGACCCGCTTCGCCGGGTTGTTGGTCAGCAGACGCATCGACGAGATGCCCAGGTCGACGAGGATCTGCGCTCCGATGCCGTAGTCCCGCGCGTCGGCGGGCAGGCCGAGCGCGAGGTTGGCGTCGACGGTGTCGGTGCCGGCGTCCTGCAGCTGGTAAGCCTGCAACTTGTGCAGTAGGCCGATGCCACGGCCCTCGTGACCGCGCATGTAGAGCACGACTCCGCGACCCTCCTGCGCCACCATGTCGAGCGCCGCGTCCAGCTGCGGACCGCAGTCGCAGCGCAGCGAGCCGAACACGTCCCCGGTCAGACACTCGGAGTGGACGCGGACCAGTACGTCGCTGCCGTCGCCGTCGGGCCCGGCGATGTCGCCGCGCACCAGCGCCACGTGTTCGACGTCCTCGTAGACGCTCTGGTAGCCCACCGCACGGAACTCGCCGTGCGCCGTCGGGATGCGCGCCTCGGCGATGCGCACCACGTGCTTCTCGTGCTTGCGTCGCCACGCGATCAGGTCGGCGATGGAGATGAGCGCGAGGTCGTGGTCGTCGGCGAAGACACGGAGCTCGTCCGTGCGGGCCATCTCGCCCTCGTCCTTCTGCGACACGATCTCGCAGATGACGCCGGCCGGGCGCAGATCCGCCATCCGGGCGAGGTCGACCGCGGCCTCGGTGTGGCCGGGGCGGCGCAGCACGCCGCCTTCCTTCGCCCGCAACGGGACGACGTGACCGGGACGGGTGAAGTCGTTCGCACCGGTGTCGGGGTCCGCGAGCAGACGCATGGTTGCCGCGCGGTCCGATGCCGAGATGCCCGTACCGATACCGACGCGAGCGTCGACGGTCACGGTGTACGCGGTGCCGTGCTTGTCCTGGTTCGTGGAGTACATGGGCGGCAGTCCGAGGCGATCGCAGTCCTCGCCCGACAGCGGAACGCACAGGTATCCCGAGGTGTACCGCACCATGAAGGCCACCAGCTCGGGTGTGGCCTTCTCTGCGGCGAAGATGAGATCGCCCTCGTTCTCGCGGTCCTCGTCGTCGACGACGACGACGGCCTTGCCGGCGGCGATGTCGGCGACAGCGCGCTCGATGGTGTCGAACCTGGTCACGCCGTGCGCTCCCCACGTCTGCTGCCCGCAGTGTCGGGCAGATCCTGTGTTCTCAAGACTACGACCCCCGCTGCGGGGGCCGATGTTCAGTCGACCTTCTGCAACCGCTCGACGTACTTGGCGATCACGTCGACCTCGAGGTTGACCTGCGTTCCCGCCTCCGCCTCGCCCAGTGTGGTGAGCGACAGGGTGGTAGGAATCAGGGAGATCTCGAAGTACTGATCGTCCTTCTCGCCGCCCAGCGCGGACACCGTCAGCGACACCCCATCGACCGTGATGGACCCCTTGTGCACGACGTATCGCGCGATGTCACGGGGCAGCGAGATGCGTACCACGGTCCAGTTGTCCGACGGGGTGCGCGAGAGCACCACCCCGGTCCCGTCGACGTGGCCCTGGACGAGATGCCCACCGAGCCGCGACGCGAGCGAGGCGGCACGCTCGAGGTTGACCGGTGACCCCACGGCCAGGGACTGCAGTGACGAACGGTTCAGTGTCTCCTGCATCACGTCGGCCGTGAACGCGCCGTCCGCGACCTCGACGACGGTGAGGCACACACCGTTCACGGCGATCGAATCCCCGTGCGACGCATCGGAGGTGACCAGCGGGCCACGAACGGTGAAGCGAGCCGCGTCCGCCAGATCCTCCTTGGCGGTGACACTGCCCAGTTCCTCGACGATTCCGGTGAACATGCTCGTCATCCCTTCGGCACCAGCTGGTGCAGTGATCTCTGTTCGGCTCAGTGGTCGGACGACCGTAGCGGAGCGAGTCGGACGAGCAGATCGTCGCCCAGCGTCTCCACCGACTCTCGTCGAAACCTCATCGCATCGGCAATTGTTCCGACACCCGTCCCCCGCACAGCGGTCGGACCTTCGCCCAGCACGACAGGGGCGAGGTACGCCGTGACGCGGTCGACCAGGCCCGCCGACAGGAACGCTCCGGTGAGCGTCGATCCGCCCTCCAGCACCACGTCGGTCAGATCCGCGAGGGCCTCCATCACCGCGAACGGGTCGCGGGTCCGCACGATGCGGGTGGGGGCGGAGTCGTCGAGGATCCGAGACCCGGCAGGGATGTCGCGCAGCCCGACGACCACGCGCACCGGCTGGTGCGCAGCGAGCGACCCGTCGGGCAGTCGCGCCGTCAACACCGGATCGTCGGCGAGCACGGTCCCGGTACCGACCACCACCGCATCGATCCGCGCGCGCTCGGCGTGGACGTGTGCGCGAGCGATCTCCCCCGTGATCCAGCGGCTGGTGCCGTCCGGCGCCGCGGTGCGGCCGTCGAGCGTGGCGGCGTACTTCCACGTGAGCATCGGGCGCCCGGTGCGCTGCCGATGCAGCCAGGCACGCATCGGCCCGGTCTCGGCGAGATCGGCGAGAACGCCGGACCGTACCTCGACGCCGGCACCGCGCAGAGTCTCCGCGCCGCCTGCCGCCAGCGGGTTCGGATCGCCGAGCGCGTGCACGACGCGGACGACACCCGCGCGCAGCAGCGCCTGCGAGCACGGACCCGTGCGTCCCGTGTGGTCGCACGGCTCCAGCGTCACCACGGCGGTGCCGCCGCGCGCTCGCTCGCCCGCCTGCGCTAGCGCGGCGATCTCCGCGTGGGGGCCGCCCGGTGCCGCGGTGGCGCCGACTCCGACCACCAGCCCGTCCCGGTCCAGGACGACGGCGCCGACGGGAGGATTGGGAGTGCTGACACCGCGCGCCGCGACCGATGCCTCGATCGCCCGCCGCATCGCGGCATCGATCGGGTCGAGGCTCCCGGTCACCGGCCGGACAGGTGGGGCGACGCGCTCGCGGCGGACTCACGCAGCGAACGCACGGCACCCGCGGGGTCACTGGTCGAGTACACCGCCGAGCCCGCGACGAAGCAGTCGATGCCCGCGGCAGCGGCCTGCTCCACGGTGTCGGCGTTGATGCCGCCGTCGATCTCGATCACCAGCGTCAGTTCACCCGAATCGACCAGCCGGCGGACGGCGCGAGCCTTGTCCAGCACCTCCGGCATGAAGCTCTGGCCGCCGAATCCCGGTTCGACGCTCATGATCAACAGCGTGTCGAAGTCCTTCAGGACCTCCAGGTACGGCTCGATCGGGGTACCGGGCTTGACCGACAGCCCGGCCTTAGCGCCCGCCGCCCGGATGTCGCGGGCGACGGCGCGCGGATCGTCGGTGGCCTCGGCGTGGAACGTCACGTTGTACGCGCCGGCCTCGGCGTAGGGCGGCGCCCACCGGGCCGGGTCCTCGATCATGAGGTGGCAGTCGAGCGGGATGTCGGTCGCCTTCAGCAGGCTCTCCACCACGGGCAGACCCAGGGTGAGATTCGGGACGAAGTGCGCGTCCATCACGTCGACGTGCAGCCAGTCGCTGCCCGCGACGGCCGCGGCCTCGTCGGCGAGCCGCGCGAAATCGGCGGACAGGATGGACGGTGCGATCATCGGGTGCTGCGGAGTCGGGGCCACGGGCGATCAGCCTAGTAGGTCCGGATCCACCTGCATCAGAGCGTCGTCTATGTGGCCGGCGAGGAGGTACTGACCCTCGTCGGTCGGGTGATCACCGTCGTCCTGGATGATCAGCGGGTCGGCCAGCCACTCCTGCGGCAGCGCGTCGACGTAGTCCAGCCCGGCCGACACCGCGGCGGCGGAGACCGCGGCGTCCACGTCCCACATCTCCTCGCTCACCGGCTCCCCGCTCCAGATCGGTCCGATGACGACGATGCGGGCCTCGGGTGAGCGCTCGCGCAGCGACGCGTACAGGTCGGTGGCGTCGGCGAGCACGTCCGCCGGATCCGCGTCGACGTCGTTCTCGCTGCCGACCACGAGGATGACCGTCGGGTTCTCCTCGGTGGCATAGGCGACCTGGTCCGCGAAGGTGCCGAGATAGTCGTCGCCCGCCTCGTAACCGGCGCCGCCCAGGCTCGCGTTGGTCACCTCGAATCCGTGTTCCTCCGCCAGGACGTCCGGCCAGACCACGTCGTTCATGGAGCCGGCGGAGAACGAGTCGCCGATCACCGACACACGGACCGCGCTCCACTCCGACTCTGCCGCGACCACCCGCTCCGCGTCGGCGGTCCGCGCCGAGGCCGTTCCTGCCGTCACCGACGGGGACAGCGAGCAGCCACCCAGCACCGCGACCGAGGCGAGGGCGGCCACCGCTGCCCCGGCCGTGCGGTGTCGAAGGAGTCGCGGAGTCACGTTCCTGTTGTACCCGCGAGTCGTTGCCGACCGGTAACGAGCGCGGTCAGGAGGCATCCTTGCGCAGCGCGGCGAAGAACATCGCGTCCGTTCCGTGCCGGTGCGGCCACAGCTGCACAGACGTTCCCGAGGCCGCCCGCGGCACGCCGGGCGCGAGCGTCGCGGTGTCGAGCGCGGTCAGACCGTGACGTCGGACCGCATCGGCCACGACGCCGACCGTCTCGGACAGATGCGGCGAACACGTCGAGTAGACGACGACTCCGCCCGGCCGCACCAGCTCCACTGCTGCCGCGAGCAACTCGCGTTGCAACGTCACCAGACCCGCCACGTCGCTCGCCTGACGACGCCACCGCGCCTCGGGTCGACGACGGAGTGCACCCAGACCGGTGCAGGGTGCGTCGACGAGGACGCGGTCGTATCCCGCGTCCAGTCCGCTCGCGCGACCGTCCACCGCGTGCACGGTGACCGGGAGATCCCGCACCGTCTTGCGCACCAGGTCGGCTCGATGCTCGGACGGTTCCACGGCATCGACCGTCGCACCGTCGATCGCCGCGATGGCGCCGAGCAGCGCAGCCTTGCCGCCGGGGCCAGCGCACAGATCCAGCCACCGACCTCCGTCCGGCCCGTCGAGCTCCGCGAGCGTGAGAGCCCGAGCGACCAGCTGACTGCCCTCGTCCTGGACGCCGGCCAGCCCCTCACGCACGGCGTCGAGACGACCCGGATCGCCGCCACTGTCCAGATGCACCGCATAGGGCGACCACGGTCCGGGCTCACCGCCGGTGATCGACGCGAGCTCGTCCGCCGAGATCTCGCCGGGCCGCGCCACCAGGTGCACCAGCGGGCGGGCGTCGTCGGCGGCGAGCGCCTCGTCCAGCTCCGCAGCATCCGCTCCCAACGCGTCGTTGAACGCCTGTGCGATCCAGGCGGGATGTGCGTGCCGGAACGCCGAGTGACCCACCGGATCTCGCTCCGCGTCGGGAGCCAGCAACTCGATCCACTCTGCTTCCGTGCGCTCGGAGACCCGGCGCAACACGGCGTTGACGAACCCTGCCTGCCCCTGCCCGGCCTCGCTGCGCACCAGGTCGACCGACGTCGCCACCGCCGCGTGCGGAGCCACCCGCGTGCGCAGCAACTGGTACGCACCGAGCCGGATGACGTCCAGCAGTCGACCGTCGATGTCCGACACCGGACGCGAGGCCGCGTGCTCGACGACCGCGTCCAGCACCCCCTGCGCGCGGGCCGCGCCGTAGGCCAACTCCGTCGCGAGGGCGGCATCACGCTCGTTCAACCGGCGATCCCGGAGCAGACCCGGAAGCACCAGGTTCGCGTACGCGTCACGTTCCCGCACCGCGCGCAGGACGTCCCGTGCCGCGATCCGTGCGGGGTCCAATCCCGCCTCGGCAGGATTCGGGCGACCCGGCTGCTTCGGACGCGAATTCCCGGACCGACCACCGGCCTTGCTCGAACCCCCGGCCACCGCCGGCCGGCCTCCGGCCTTCCCGCTCGCGCTCGGCCGGCCTCCGGCCTTCCCGCTCTCACTCGGCCGGCCTCCGGCCTTCCCGCTCTCACTCGGCCGGCCTCCGGCCTTCCCGCCGGCCTTCCCGCCACGCTTACGAGGACCGCCGGACCCCGGTGTCTGCTCACCGCTCATCGTGCAGTCGCTCCGTTCACATCGCGGGCGCCGCGCGCCCAGTCGGTCGCTGCCATCTGCTTCTTGCCGTGCGGCTGCACGAGCCCGAGCGACACGGCCGTCGTCGCGGTACCCACCAGGACCGCCTTCTTCCGTACCTCGACGCGCCCGGGTTCGAACTCCTCGTCGGTGATCGTCACCGGACCGATCTTGACGCGGACGTCGCCGATCTCGGTCCACGCTCCGGGTGCCGGTGTCACACTCCGGACGTGCCGGTCGATCAGGTGCGCCGGGCGACCGAAGTCGATGCGGGCCGATTCCACGGTCACCTTGGGCGCGTGTGACACGCCGTCGCTCGACTGCGGAACCGCCTGCAGTGCACCGTCGTCGATCCCGTCGAGGGTGGACGCGAGCAACTGGCTCCCGCTGTCCGCGAGCCGGGTCAACAGATCTCCGGCGGTGTCCGTGGGGCGCACCCTCTCGGTCACGACGCCGTACACCGGACCGGTGTCCAGCCCCTGCTCGAGGAGGAACGTCGACGCGCCGGTGACCTCGTCACCCGCGGCGATCGCGGCCTGCACCGGCGCGGCCCCGCGCCAGGCCGGCAGCAGGGAGAAGTGCAGATTGATCCAGCCGTGTCGCGGAATGTCGAGCACGGGCTGTGGCAGCAGCGCGCCGTAGGCGACGACGGGACAACAGTCCGGTTCCAGATCGCGGAGCGCGGCCATCGCCTCGGGGTCGGACGGCTTCGCGGGCTGCAGCACCGGGATGCCGTGCTCGTCGGCCAGCATCGCAACGGGCGATCGCACGACCTTGCGCCCTCGACCGGCCACCGTGTCGGGTCGGGTGAGCACACCGACCACCTCGTGACGGGAGGAGTCGAGCAGTCGCCGCAGCGACGGGAGAGCGGGGTCGGGAGTACCGGCGAAGACGAGGCGCACGCCGTTCACCCTATGCGGAGCGGGTCGACCTGGATTCGCAGCGCCGACGCGGTCTTCTTCGCCCCCACCACGGCCCGTGCCTCACCGAGTGCGCGGGAGAGGGCGGCACCGGACGATCGCGGGACGCGGACCAGCATCCGCTCGACGGGCGCGGACGAGTCGGCGTCGATCTCGCTGCCGAACGGCAGCCGCTCGCCGGGTGGCAGGTCCACGGGTCCCAGCGTGACGGCGTCGTCCGGGAGCCGCGCCGAGTCCAGCAGGGCGCGCAGCGATTCGGTGGTGCCGTCCACGGCGGCGATGTGCACCGCGGGTGGAAACCCGACCTCGGTGCGTTCGGAGAGTTCGGTGCGCGCGTGTCCGACGGGGTCCCACCGCACCAATGCCTGCACGGTGGGAAGTCCCGAATCGGCGACCACGACCACCTCACCGCCCTCGGCCGACGGGCGCACGAGGGTGGCGGCGGCCATCCAGCGGCGAAGGGTCTGCTCTGCGGCGCGCAGATCAGCTCGACCCAGCAGCGCCCACCCGTCCAGCAGCAGCGCGGCACCGTAGCCGCCGTCCGCGACGGGTTCGGCGCCCACGGTGGACACGACGATGGCCGGGCCGGCCGGCACCGTGTCGAGCACCGAGGTACCGCCGGACTGTCGCACGGTGACGCCGCTGAACGCCCGGCCCAGCTCCTCGGCGGTCCGTCCTGCGCCGACCACGACGGCGCGCAGTGCTCGTGAACCGCACGTGGGGCACGAGTACGACGGGTCGGCGGTGCCGCACCACTTGCACGTGGGGCTGCCCGCGCCGTCGGCACCGGGCGCGGACGGCAGCGCCAGGGGTCCGTGGCACCGTCGGCACCGGGCGGGCGTCCTGCACTTGGAGCAGGCGAGGGAGGGCACGTACCCGCGCCGCGGGACCTGGACCAGCACCGGGTGCCCGGCGGTGAGCGACGCTCGGGCCGCCGCGAAGGCGATCGCCGGGAGTCGCGCCGCGCGCGCTCCGGGGTCGCGGGCGAGCGCGTGGTCGCTGTCCGCGAGGGCGGTGACCCGTGGAACGCGCCCGCGGACGGTGTCACGGGTGGCCACGAGATCGTGCGCCCAGCCCGTCTCGACCAGAGCCTGTGCCTCCGCCGACCGGGAGAAACCGCCCACCACGGCGGCGCACCCGGCTCGGTGTGCACGCAGCAACGCGACCTCACGGGCGTGGGGGTACGGCGCACGCGGCTCCGACAACGAGTCGTCGCCGTCGTCCCAGACGACCATCAATCCCGGGTCGTGCACCGGGGCGAAGACGGCGCTGCGCGTGCCGATCACGACGCGAGCGCGGCCACGAGCGGCGGCGAGCCACCGTCGGTAGCGTTCGGCGGGACCGAGCCCCGCGGCGAGCGCGACCACCGCGTCGTCGTCGAGGACGGCTCGGCAGGCCGTGTCCACGCGATCGAGATCGCGCTGGTCCGGGACGACGAGAACGGCTCCCCGTCCCGACGACACGGCCACGGCTGCCAGGTCGGCGAGCCGGGCGGCCCAGTCCTCCCCCGGCAACGCCTGCCAGACCGCCCGCGGCGCCCGACTGCCGCCGAGCGCGTCGAGGAACTCGGCGCCGTGCCGGTACGCGGACCACTCGTCGCGGCGAAGGACGGGGATCGACTGCGCACCGGAAGCGAGCGATTCGTTCTCCACCCGCGCGTGGCGGGGTGGAACCGCGAGACGAAGAACGTCCGGACGGGTGCCGGCGTAGCGCGTGGCGACGGCGTCGACGAGACCGAGCAGTTCGGGGCCGAGCACCGGCTCGGCGGAGACCACCTTGTCGAGGAAGCCCAGCTTCCCCGGATGGTCGCTGGTGTCGAGGCGGGCGAGCAGGAACCCGTCGACCAGACGGCCGGCGAAGCGGACGCGGACACGCACACCGGGTTGCGCCACGGCATCGAGTTCGGCGGGGACGACGTAGTCGAAATCGCGATCGAGGTGGGACAACGCGAGCATGGGAAGCACGCGGGCAATGGGCCGGGTGGGGGCCGGTGAGCGCACACCGGATGCGGTGGCACTCACCGACCGACCCCTTTCAGACGATGATCACGAAGTGGAGCGAGACGTCACAGACCTGCGGCGGACCGCAACTTCTCGGCACGGTCGGTGTTCTCCCACGGCAGATCGATGTCCGTGCGGCCGAAGTGGCCGTACGCCGCGGTGGGCGCGTAGATCGGACGCAGCAGGTCCAGATCACGGATGATCGCGCCGGGACGCAGGTCGAACACGTCGGTGATGGCGGACTGGATCTTGAGCGGATCCACGTTCTCGGATCCGAACGTCTCGACGAAGAGACCGACGGGAGCGGCCTTGCCGATGGCGTAGGCGACCTGCACCTCGACTCGTTCTGCGAGGTCTGCGGCCACGACGTTCTTGGCCACCCACCGCATCGCGTACGCGGCGCTGCGGTCGACCTTCGACGGATCCTTGCCCGAGAACGCGCCGCCGCCGTGGCGGGCCCAGCCGCCGTAGGTGTCGACGATGATCTTGCGACCGGTCAGGCCGGCGTCGCCCATCGGCCCGCCGAGGACGAACTTGCCGGTGGGGTTGACGAGCAGGCGTACCGACGAGGTGTCGAGCGAGTCGTGCCCGAGCTCGGCCAGTACGGCCTCGAGGACATGGGTCCGGATGTCCGGGGACAGCATGTTGTCGAGATCGATGTCGGCCGCGTGCTGGGTGGAGATGACGACGGTGTCGAGGCGAACGGCCTTGTTGCCCTCGTACTCGATGGTGACCTGGGTCTTGCCGTCGGGACGCAGGTACGGCAGCACCTCGGTCTTGCGCACCTCGGTGAGGCGACGCGACAGCCGGTGCGCCAGTGCGATCGGCAGCGGCATGAGCTCGGGCGTGTCCTTGATGGCGTAGCCGAACATCAGGCCCTGGTCGCCCGCACCCTGACGGTCGATCTCGTCGTCGGTCAGACCCTCGACGCGGGACTCGTGCGAGTTGTCGACGCCCTGGGCGATCTCGGGCGACTGCGCGCCGATGGCGACGTTGACGCCACAGGAGTTGCCGTCGAAGCCCTTGGCCGACGAGTCGTAGCCGATCTCGAGCACCTTCTCGCGCACGATGTGCGGGATGTCGGCGTAGGCGGTGGTGTTGACCTCACCGGCGACGTGAACCTGCCCGGTGGTCACCAGGGTCTCGACGGCGACGCGTGCGCGCGGATCGTCGGTCAGGAGCGCATCCAGGATGGAGTCGCTGATGGCGTCACAGATCTTGTCGGGATGACCCTCGGTGACGGACTCGCTGGTGAAGAGCCGACTGGCGGACGTGCTCACAGATGTTTCCTCTCGTACACGCATGAATGTGTCGACATGATCGAACCGCTCCCCGAGACGCCAGTCGACGATAGACGGAGCCACCGACGTCTCGAGTACTGCGGGTCACCGCGAGTCGTCGGCGCTCGTACACTCCTGCGACGTCGGTGACGGTTGACGCACGCGCAACAGGGGCACCAACGCATCGATCACACGAGACGACATGAGCGCCTTCGATCCGTGTTCGAGCGCCAGCTCGGTCCCGTCCGCGGACAGGATCCAGCCGTCGTTGTCGTCCATCTCGAATGCTTTACCCTCACCGACCGCATTCACAACCAGGAGGTCGCACTTCTTGCGTGCCAGCTTGGCGCGGGCGTGCGTCAGCACGTCGCCGTGCTGGTCGCCGGTCTCGGCCGCGAAGCCGACGATCGCGGCGTCGGCGGCCAGGTTGCCGGCATCGCGTGCCGCGACGAGGCCGGCCAGGATGTCGGCGTTGCGCGTGAGCGGGATGGTGTCCGGCTCGTCGGCACCCTTCTTGATCTTGCTGGTGGCGAGCGTCGTCGGCCGGAAATCGGCGACGGCCGCGGCCATGATCACGGCGTCGGCACCGACGGCGGCGGCCGTGACCGCGGTGCGCATGTCCTCGGCGGTGCGGACCGTCTCGACGCGGACACCGGCAGGAGCGGACAGGTCGCTGGTGTAGCCGGAGATCAGCAGCACGTCGGCACCGCGCTGGGCGGCGACCCGCGCGAGCGCGTAACCCTGCTTGCCGGAGCTGCGGTTGCCGAGGAACCGCACCGGGTCCAACGGCTCGCGCGTGCCGCCGGCGGAGACGACGACGCGCCGCCCCTCGAGGTCACGAGGCAGCGCATCGGGTCGCTCGAGCAGCAGCTCGGCGATGCCGGCGATCTCGTCCGGCTCGGGCAGACGGCCCGCTCCGGTGTCCTTGCCGGTGAGCCGACCCGAGGCCGGCTCGATCACCGTGACACCGCGCCGGCGCAACGTCGCGACGTTCTCGACGGTCGCGGGGTGGTCCCACATCTCGGTGTGCATGGCCGGCGCGAACACGATCGGGCACCGCGCGGTGAGCAACGTCGCCGTCAACAGGTCGTCGGCGCGTCCGGCAGCGGCCCGCGACAGCAGGTCGGCCGTGGCCGGGGCGACGACGACGAGATCGGCGTTCTGACCGAGGCGGACGTGCGGTACCTCCGGCACGTCGGCGAACACTCCGGTGTGCACCGGGTTGCCCGACAACGCCTCGAAGGTCGCCCGGCCGACGAACTGCAGCGCCGACTCGGTGGGGACGACGCGGACGTCGTCACCCGCCTCGGTGAAGTGGCGGATCAGCCCGCACGCCTTGTACGCGGCGATCCCTCCCCCGACACCGACCACGACGTGACGCCGTGTCGTCGTGTCCGAGGGAGACAGGGAACTCACTCCCCTTCGACGTGCTCGAGAAGGTCGGCGTGGATCTCGCGCATGGCGATGGACAGCGGCTTCTCCTGCAGACCCGGTTCGACGAGGGGGCCGACGTACTCGAGGATGCCGTCACCGAGCTGGTTGTAGTAGTCGTTGATCTGACGCGCGCGCTTGGCGGCGTAGATGACCAGCGCGTACTTCGACGACGTCCGGTCCAGCAGCTCGTCGATGGGCGGGTTGGTGATGCCCAGCGGGGTGTCGTACGTCGCCACGTCGATACGGGAGAAGGAATCGGACACGTTCGCCAAGGGACTACTCACAAATGCTCCTGAAGATTCACCGGGGCGGATGCCTCGGAAGAGAAAACTGGTGTTACCTGTGCGGTCACGCGGTCCCGAACTCACCGTTCGGGACGCCACCGACCAACAAGGATACCAACTCCGCGCACGCTCGGTCGACATCGTCGTTCACGATGACCGTGTCGAACTCGTCGGAGGCCGCCAGTTCCTCGCGCGCGGTCTCGAGCCGACGCTCGATGACGTCCTGCGGTTCGGTGCCGCGGCCGGTGAGCCGACCCACCAGCACGTCCCAGGAGGGCGGCGCGAGAAACACGAGCAGAGCCTCCGGGGCGGCGGCACGGACCGCGCGCGCACCCTGCAGATCCACCTCGAGGAGAACCGGCTCACCGGCGGCGAGCGCGCGACGCACGGGCTCGGCGGGCGTACCGCTGCGGTGCAGGCCACGGTGGATCTCCGCCCATTCGAGGAGATCACCGGCCTCGATCATGCGATCGAACTCCGCTGCGTCCACGAACCGGTAGTCCTGTCCGTGCACCTCGCCGGGGCGGGGATCGCGCGTCGTCGCCGACACGCTGAAGTACAGATCGGGAAGCTGCTGACGCACCTTCGCGACCACACTGGACTTACCGACGGCGGAAGGGCCGGCCAGTACCACCAGCCGACCCTTCCTGAGCGAGGAGTCCTCGCTCGACACTGCCGTCGACTCGTTGTCGGTCGACACGTCGCTGTCAGGCCTCGAAGTCGAACCTGGCGAGAAGCGCCTTGCGCTGACGATCGCCCAGTCCGCGCAGGCGGCGGGTGGGTGCGATCTCCAGCTCGGTCATGATCTCCTGAGCCTTGACCTTGCCGACCTTGGGCAGAGCCTCGAGCAGTGCGGACACCTTCATCTTGCCGAGGATCTCGTCCTCTTCGGCGTCCTTGAGGACCTGCTTGAGGTCGGTTCCGCCGCGCTTGAGGCGTTCCTTGAGCTCAGCCCGGACACGACGAGCTTGTGCCGCCTTCTCCAAGGCAGCAGCGCGCTGCTCATCGGTCAACTGGGGAAGGGCCACGGTTCCTCCGTCTCATCGGTGAATCTCTGTCGAGAAGTGCATTCCGTACTCGCGTCACGCGATGTGCGCGAGCCGGCCGTTCTGGTACATCCAGTCACTGCCACCGGATTGACCAGCGGCGATAGCGACCGTACCCGGGCAGGGCGCCGATTGCGAACTTGCCCCCCGCCGCCGTGTCGCCGCGATGGTGGTCTATGCGAGGGCGTGCTCGACGGTGTCGCGAGCGACGATCGCCGCTCCCCGTAGAGCGGCCACGTCCGGACCGTGTCGCAGGACGTCGCGGGAAGAGTTGGGCAGCAACAACTCTGACGAACCCTGGAACAGGGAGGGCAGGTCCAGCGCGGTGGCACCCTGGGCGCCGAGTCCGGGCGCGAGGATCGGCCCCGAGAACGTCCGCAGATCGAGCCCGTGTCCGCGTGTCGCACCCACCACGAGACCCATGACGTCGTCGTTCGCCCGCGTGTTGACCGCCGCGGCCTCGTCGACCACGGCCTGCGCGACGCTCGCACCGGTGGCGGTGACCGCCTGTTGCAGCGCCGCGCCCTCGGGATTCGACGTGCGTGCGAGCACGAACAGGCCGCAGCCGTGCTCAGTCGCCTGCTCGACGAACGGCGTCAGCGCACCCACCCCGAGGTAGGGCGAGACCGTCACGGCGTCCGAGGCGAGTGGTGAGGACGGGTCCAGCCACGCCCGGGCGTACGCCTCCGACGTGGACCCGATGTCCCCACGCTTCGCGTCCGCGACGACGAGCACGCCCGCCGCACGCAGATCGGCGATGGTCCGCTCGAGCACGGCGAGTCCACCGGACCCGAAGCGCTCGAAGAACGCCACCTGCGGCTTGACCACCCCGATGTCCGACGCGAACGCCTCGACGCAGAGCCGCGCGAAGCGGTCGAGGCCCGCCACGGTGTCGTCGAGGCCCCACGACGCGAGGATCGCGGAGTGTGGATCGATGCCGACACACAGGCGTCCCCGCGACCGGACGGCCGCGGTCAGCTTCCTGCGCCACACCCCGGCCTCCGGACTACCGGTCACCGAGGGGTGACCGGGTCGGTCGTGGCCGTCGGCCCGGTGCCCGCTCGCAGGTACGTCGTCAGCGAGCTGTGCAGATCCTGGAGCGACTGCACCCCGATGTCGCCGCGGATGCTCGCCTCGATCCCCTGCACCGCGGCCGCGGCACCCTGCACGGTGGTGATGCACGGGATGTTGCGCGCCACCGCGGCGCTGCGGATCTCGTACCCGTCGACCCGCGGGCCGGAGTTGCCGAACGGTGTGTTGAACACCATGTCGACCTCCCCCTCGCGGATCAGGTCCACGATGGTCCGCTCACCGTCCTCGAGCACGTCGGAGTGCTTGCGCACCACGTCGCTGCTGATGCCGTTGCGGCGCAGCATCTCCGCCGTTCCCTCGGTCGCGAGGATGCGGAAGCCCAGATCGGCGAGCCGCTTGACCGGGAACACCATCGACCGCTTGTCGCGGTTCGCGATGGACACGAAGATCGACCCCGTCGTCGGCAGCGAGCCGTACGCGGCGGTCTGGCTCTTCGCGAACGCGGTACCGAAGTCCGCGTCGATTCCCATGACCTCGCCGGTCGACTTCATCTCGGGGCTCAGGAGGGTGTCGACGCCACTGCCGTCCGCCTTGCGGAACCGGTTGAAGGGCAGCACGGCCTCCTTGACCGCGACCGGTGCATCGAAGGCAGCGTGCCCGCCGTCACCGGTGGGCGGCAACACGCCGTCCGCCCGCAACTCCGCGATGGTCGCGCCCAGAGCGATCCGGGCCGCGGCCTTCGCGAGCGGCACCGCCGTGGCCTTGGAGACGAAGGGCACCGTGCGGCTCGCACGAGGGTTGGCCTCGAGCACGTAGAGCACGTCGTCCTTGAGGGCGTACTGCACGTTGAGCAGCCCGCGGACCCCGATCCCGAACGCGAGCGCCTCCGTCGACCGGCGGACCGCGTCGATGTCGGTGCGGCCGAGCGTGATCGGGGGCAGCGCGCACGCGGAGTCGCCGGAGTGGATGCCGGCCTCCTCGATGTGCTCCATGACGCCGCCGAGGTAGACCTCGGTGCCGTCGCACAGGGCGTCGACGTCGATCTCGATCGCGTCCTCGAGGAACCGGTCCACCAGCACGGGGTGCTCCGGCGTGAGCTCGGTGGCGCGGGAGATGTAGTCGTCCAGCGACGCCTCGTCGTAGACGATCTCCATGCCGCGTCCGCCCAGCACGTACGACGGACGCACGAGCACGGGGTAGCCGATCTCGCTCGCGATGCGCTTCGCGCCGTCGAACGTGGTGGCCGTGCCGAACTTCGGCGCGGGCAGACCGGCGGCGACGAGCACCTCACCGAACTCCTTGCGGTCCTCCGCCAGGTCGATCGCCTCGGGCGACGTGCCGACGATCGGCACACCGGCGTCCTGCAGTCGCTGCGCGAGACCGAGCGGCGTCTGCCCACCGAGCTGGCAGAGGACACCGACGACACCGGGTCCGCCCTCGCCCGACTCCTTCTCCGCCAGGTACACCTCGAGCACGTCCTCGAACGTGAGCGGCTCGAAGTACAGACGATCCGCCGTGTCGTAGTCGGTGGAGACGGTCTCGGGGTTGCAGTTCACCATCACGGTCTCGTAGCCGGCGGCCGAGAGCGTCGTGGCCGCGTGCACGCACGAGTAGTCGAACTCGATGCCCTGGCCGATGCGGTTGGGACCGGAGCCCAGGATGAGCACCTTGCCGAGCGTGGTCTGCGGGGCCACCTCGGTCTCCGCGCCGGGATCGAGCTCGTACGTGGAGTAGTGGTACGGCGTCTTCGCCTCGAACTCCGCGGCGCACGTGTCGACGGTCTTGAAGACGGGCCGCACTCCCAGCCGGTGGCGCAGCGAGCGCACCCCGTCCTCGCCCGCGAGCTCGGGACGCAGTGCCGCGATCTGCCGATCGGACAGGCCCGAGTGCTTGGCCCGACGCAGCAGGTTCTCGTCGAGGACGGGAGCGTCGAGCAGCCGGGTCCGCAGTTCCACCAGACCGGCGATCTCGTCGATGAACCACGGGTCGATACCGGACGCGGCGGCGACCTCCTCGACGGTGCCGCCGAGGCGTAGCGCCAACTCGGCGTCGTAGATGCGTCCCTCGGTGGGAACCTTCAGGTCGGCGAGCACCGCCTGCAGATCGTGCGCCCGGTCCCCCGCCAGCACCTCGTCCGACGTGGTCCAGAATCCGGTGGCCTTGGTCTCGAGCGACCGCAGCACCTTGCCGAGCGCCTCGGTGAAGTTGCGGCCCAGGCTCATCGCCTCGCCGACCGACTTCATCGTCGTCGTGAGGGTGGCGTCGGCCCCCGGGAACTTCTCGAACGCGAAGCGCGGCGCCTTGACGACGACGTAGTCCAACGTCGGCTCGAAACAGGCCGGTGTCTCGCCCGTGATGTCGTTGACGATCTCGTCGAGGCTGTACCCCACCGCGAGCTTCGCCGCGATCTTGGCGATCGGGAATCCCGTCGCCTTCGAGGCGAGTGCACTCGACCGCGAGACGCGCGGGTTCATCTCGATGACGATCAGACGACCGTCCTTCGGATCGATCGCGAACTGGATGTTGCATCCGCCCGTGTCGACGCCGACCTCGCGGAGGATGGCGATGCCCAGATCGCGCATCTTCTGGTACTCGCGGTCGGTGAGCGTCATCGCCGGAGCGACCGTCATGGAGTCGCCCGTGTGCACACCCATCGGGTCGACGTTCTCGATCGAACACACGATCACCACGTTGTCGCGGTTGTCGCGCATCAGCTCGAGCTCGTACTCCTTCCACCCGTAGATGGACTCCTCGATGAGCACGTTGGCGGACGGCGACGCGGCCAGTCCGCCGCCGGCGAGACGCTCGAGATCCTCGGTCGTGTACGCCATGCCGGAGCCGAGCCCGCCCATGGTGAAGCTGGGCCGGATGACGACGGGCAGGCCGAGTTCGGCAACGGTGTCGTGCACCTCGGCCATCGTGTAACAGACACGCGACCGGGCACTCTCGCCGCCGACCTTCGCGACGATGTCCTTGAACTTCTGGCGATCCTCACCACGCTGGATCGCCTCGAAGTCGGCTCCGATGAGCTCGACGTCGTACTTCTCGAGGATCCCCTGCTCGTGCAGCGCCACCGCGCAGTTGAGCGCCGTCTGGCCGCCGAGGGTGGCGAGCACCGCATCGATGGGATGGCCCTCGGCCTTCTCCTTCGCGATGACCTTCTCGACGAACTCCGCCGTGATGGGTTCGACGTAGGTGGAGTCCGCGAACTCGGGGTCCGTCATGATCGTCGCCGGGTTCGAGTTCACGAGGCTGACCCGCAGGCCCTCCTCGCGGAGCACACGGCAGGCCTGCGTTCCGGAGTAGTCGAACTCGCAGGCCTGACCGATGACGATCGGTCCGGATCCGATGACCAGGATGTGCTGGAGGTCTGTGCGCCGTGGCATTACTGGCCGGCTTTCTTGTCGAGGAGCTGCAGGAAACGGTCGAAGAGGTACTCGGCGTCGTGCGGACCGGCCGCGGCCTCGGGGTGGTACTGCACCGAGAACGCCGAGTCGTCGAGCAGGCGGACACCTTCGACGGTGCCGTCGTTCGCGCACGTGTGGCTGACGATCGCCCGGCCGAACGGGGTGTCGAACTCCTCGCCGGCCTCGCCCTCGAGTGCGAACCCGTGGTTCTGGGCCGTGATGGAGATGCGGCCCGTGCCGTGTTCGATCACCGGGATGTTCATGCCGCGGTGACCGAAGGTCATCTTGTAGGTGGAGCGGCCGAGGGCGCGGCCGAGGATCTGGTTGCCGAAGCAGATGCCGAACAGCGGGGTGCCGTCGCCGAGCACCTGCTCGGTCAGCCGCACCACGGAGTCCGCGGTGGCCGGGTCGCCCGGTCCGTTGGACAGGAACACGCCGTCCGCGCCGAGTGCCCGCACCTGGTCGATGTCGGCGTTAGCCGGGACCACGTGGACCCGGATTCCCCGCTGCGCGAACATGCGCGGCGTGTTCGACTTGATGCCGAGGTCGACCGCGACGACCGAGTACCGGGGCTCGCCCTCGGGGTCGACCGTGTAACCCTCGGTCGTGCTCACCTCGCCCGCCAGGTCCGCACCCACCATGCTCGGCTGGCTGCGCACGGTCTCGATCAGCGCGTCGACGTCGGTGAGGGCCTCGCCGGAGAAGATGCCGGCCTTCATCGACCCGCGGGTGCGCAGGTGCCGCACCAGCGCGCGGGTGTCGATCTCGGCGATGCCGACAACGTCCTGCCGCGCCATCTCCTCGCCCAGGGTGCCGGTCGAGCGCCAGCTCGAGCTGCGGCGGCTGGGGTCGCGGACGGCGAACCCGGCGACCCACATACGGGAGTCGTCGGCGTCGCCGGTGCGTCCGACGGACTCGTTGTCCTCACCGTTCCAGCCGGTGTTGCCGATCTGAGGGGCCGTGGCCACCACGATCTGGCGGTGGTAGCTCGGATCGGTCAGCGTCTCCTGGTAGCCGGTCATGCCGGTGCAGAACACCGCCTCGCCCAGGGTCGAACCCCGGGCTCCGAACGCGGTGCCACGGAAGATGCGCCCGTCCTCGAGGACCAGTGCCGCGGCGTCCTGGGTGCTCACGCGGTCTCCTTCTCGTCACTGCTCGTGTCGTCCACCCACTGCGGGTAGACCGTCTTGTCGTCGGCTCGGAAGCCGGTGTCGATCTCGGTGCCGGTGGGCAGTTCCCAGCGGACGACCAGCAGGCCGTCCCTGGTCATGACCTTGCCGGCGAGGCCACGCTCGGTCCGCACGGCGCGGAGCGAGTCGGCGGGCATCCAGATGTCGGACTCCCCCGTGCGCTCGAGCAGGATGCCCGTCTCGTAGCGCGTCAGCGTTCCGGTGGCGCGATGGCCCATGTCGCCCACGGCGATCCGGTTCTGCCAGCTCGGGGCCAACGTCGATCCCACGTACAGACCTGTGCAGGCCGGGGGTGACGACGGCGCCGAGCTGCTCCGGCACGGCCGGGAGGGTTCCGATCGCGTCGGCCTGACGCTTCTGACGGTTCTTCCAGCCCCAGATGATCAGGCCGATCATGGCGACCCAGAACACGAGGAAGCCGACCACCAACAGCACTCTGTCCATCTAGTTCATCCCTCCCGATGGCGCGGCCGCGACTCCGTCGCGGCTGGTGATCCGTCCGCGCAGCAGCGTCGCGGTGACCTTCGCGGGCAGCTCGAGCGACTCGTACGGGGTGTTGGCGGACAGCGAGGCCAGATCCTTCGGGACGACGGTCCACCGGACGTCCGGGTCGACGATCGTCAGGTTGGCGGGCTCTCCGACCGCGATGGGCCGACCCTGGTCGGTGAGCCCGACGATCTCCGCCGGTCGCTCGCTCATGACCCGTGCGACGCCGCGCCAGTCGAGCAGACCGGTCTCCACCATGGTCGTGACGATCACCGACAGGGCGGTCTCGAGACCGAGCATGCCGGGCCGGGCCTGCGAGAACTCGCAGCACTTGTCCTGCTCGGCGTGTGGCGCGTGATCGGTGGCCACGCAGTCCACGACACCCGAGGCCAACGCCGCGCGGAGTGCCTGGACGTCGGAGGCCTCCCGCAGCGGCGGGTTCACCTTGTTCACGGCGTCGTAGGTCTCGAGACGCGAGTCGTCCAGGAACAGATGGTGCGGTGTCACCTCGGCCGTGATGGCGATGCCCTGCTTCTTCGCCCAGTCGAGGAGCTCCACGGTGCCGGCGGTGGAGGCGTGGCAGATGTGGACGCGGCTGCGCGCGTCCCGCGCGAGGATCGCGTCGCGGGCGACGATGGACTCCTCCGCGGACCGGGGCCATCCGGTGAGACCCAAGCGCGCCGCGGTCGGACCCTCGTGGGCGACGGCACCTTCGGTGAGCCGCGGCTCCTCGGCGTGCTGGGCGATGAGCACTCCCAGGCCGGCCGCGTACTCGAGGGCACGGCGCATCAGCAGTGGGTCTGCGACGCAGTGACCGTCGTCCGAGAACATCCGGACCGCACCGACACCGGCGTTCATGGTGGCCATCTCCGCCAGGGCCTTGCCCTGCAGGCCCACGGTGACGGCGCCGACGGGGTGGACGTCGACCAGCCCGATTTCCTGGCCGCGACGCCACACGTGGTCGGTGACCACCACGGAGTCCGCGACCGGAGAGGTGTTCGCCATCGCGAAGACGGCGGTGTATCCGCCGAGAGCTGCTGCGGCGGAACCGGTCTCGATAGTCTCGGTGTCCTCGCGGCCCGGCTCCCGGACATGAGTGTGCAGATCGACGAAGCCGGGCAACAGAACGCCACCGGCACCGTCCACGATCTCGGCACCCTCGGGAACGGTGACGTCCGCGCCGATCGCGTCGATGACGCCGCCCGACACCACCACGTCCACGGGATCACCCTCGCCGTAGGGGCGCACCGAGCGCAGCACCACGGTCCCGCTCATCGCGCGAGTCCCGTGGTCGGCTCGGACCCGATGAGCAGGCGGAACAGCACTGCCATACGCACGTGCACTCCATTCTGGACTTGTTGCAGGACGGCGGTCTCGGGTGCGTCGGCGACCGAGAAGCCGATCTCCATGCCGCGGAGCATCGGACCGGGGTGCAGCACCACCGCGTGGTCGGGAAGCAGATCGAACCGCTTCTGCGACAACCCGTATCCGATGGAGTACTCCCGTGCCGACGGGAAGAAGCCACCGTTCATGCGTTCGGCCTGGACGCGCAGCATCATGACGGCGTCGAGCGCCGGCAGCTCGGAGTCGAGCGACGGTGCCACGGTGACGGGCCAGGTCTCGATGCCGACCGGCAGCAGAGTGCGCGGCGCGACGACCACCACCTCGGCACCGAGCGTGGCCAGCAGGAACGCGTTGGACCGGGCGACGCGGCTGTGCAGGACGTCACCGACGATGGCGATGCGGCGGCCCTCGATTCCGCCGAGACGCTGGCGCAGCGTCAGCGCGTCGAGCAGCGCCTGGGTGGGATGCTCGTGCGTGCCGTCCCCGGCGTTGATCACGGCCGGACCCGAGCCGTCGGACAGGGCCGTCCACTGGGCGATGCGGTGCGCCGCGCCGGACGCGGGGTGCCGCACGATCAGGGCGTCCGCGCCGGCCGCTCGCAGCGTGAGGGCGGTGTCGCGCAGCGACTCGCCCTTCGACGCGGAGGAGCTGCTCGCGCTGACGTTGACGACGTCCGCGCTCATCCACTTGCCCGCGACCTCGAACGACACCCGGGTGCGCGTCGAGTTCTCGTAGAAGACGGTCATGACCGTCTTGCCGCGCAGGGTGGGGAGTTTGCGCACGTCACGGCCGAGCAGCGCCTGCTCGAAGCGCTCCGCCTCGTCCAGGATGTCGGTGGCGTCGTCGCGGCTCAGGTCCATCGTCGACAGCAGGTGCCGGGCACTCACGAGAGCGCCACCCCGTCTCGACCGTCGTGCTCGTCGAGCAGCACCGAGACGTCCTCGGTGCGCGCGGTCGGCACGTTCTTGCCCACGTAGTCCGCGCGGAGCGGGAGTTCGCGGTGGCCGCGGTCGATGAGCACCGCGAGCTGCACGGCCCGCGGACGCCCGAGATCGCGGAGAGCGTCGAGCGCGGCGCGCACCGATCGGCCGGAGAACAGCACGTCGTCGACGATCACGACGAGGGCGCCGTCCACACCGGTGTCGGGCATCGAGGTGCGCTCGAGCGCGCGGTGGGGCTTGCTGCGCAGATCGTCGCGGTAGAGCGTGATGTCGAGAGAGCCGACCGGCGGGCGGAGTCCGGAGTACTCCTCGATCCGCGCCGCGAGGCGCGTGGCGAGAGTGGAACCGCGAGTGGGGATACCCACGAGAACCAGCGGAGCGGCGTCGGCCGAGCCGAACGCGGTCTTCTCGATGATCTGGTGGGCCATCCGGGCGATGGTGCGGCCGACGTCCGCCGACGACAACAGCTCGCGGGACTGGCCTGCTGGACCGGGGGTACCGGGCTCGTCTGAGGACACGAGAACAGGTGACCTCCTTCTCCGCCTCACTGGACGGATCGTTAAAGGATGTCTGACGCGGTGACTATACCAACCACGCCGGGCTCGAACTCAGCTCGAGGCGGGCGGTACGGCGTCGTCGGCGGTGTTCTCCGTCACGGGCCGGCTCTGCGCCGCCGGACGCGCCGCCGCGGCGGCGCGCACCTGGGGTGCGACGAGCACGATCTGGCCCAGCACCCCATTGACGAAGGACGGCGAGTCGTCGGTGGAGAGTTGCTTGGCCAGCTCGACCGCCTCGTCGACGGCCACCACCGGCGGGACGTCGACCGCGTTCAGCAGTTCCCACACCGCGACGCGCAGGATCGCGCGGTCGACGGCGGGGAGACGATCGAGAGTCCACTGGTGCAGGTGATCCCCGATGACCGAGTCGACGCGGTCGAGGTTCTCGGCCACTCCGGTCACGAGAGTCGTGGTGTACGCGTTGACCGGCGCCACCGTCTCCTCGTGAGCGGACAGCTCGCCGCGCTCGGTCGCGAGCACCACGGGATCGAGATCCCGAGCCTCGGCCTCGAAGAGGAAGTCGACGGCGCGCTTACGCGCCTTGTGCCGTGCTCCGAGCTTCTTCGCCGCCGGCTTGCCCGGTGCGGCAGGGTTCTTGGAAGGCTCGCTCACTCAGGAATTCACGCGCCCGAGGTAGTTGCCGTCGCGGGAGTCCACCTTGAGCTTGTCGCCGGTGTTGATGAAGAGCGGCACGTTGATCTCGGCACCCGTCTCGAGGGTCGCCGGCTTGGTGCCACCGGTGGAGCGGTCGCCCTGCAGACCCGGATCGGTGTGCTGGACGATCAGCTCGACCGTGACCGGCAACTCGACGTACAGCGGCAGCCCCTCGTGCATCGCCACCTGGACCTTCATGTTCTCGAGCAGGAAGCGCGAGACCTCGCCGATGGTCGCCTCGGCGACGGAGATCTGGTCGAAGGTGTCGCCGTCCATGAAGACGTAGTCCGAACCGTCGTGGTAGAGGTACGTCATGTCGCGTCGGTCGACCGTCGCGGTCTCGACCTTGACGCCCGCGTTGAAGGTCTTGTCGACGACCTTGCCCGACGTGACGTTCTTGAGCTTGGTGCGCACGAAGGCCGGTCCCTTACCAGGCTTGACGTGCTGGAACTCGATGATGGACCACAACTGGTTCTCGATGTTGAGAACGAGTCCGTTCTTGAAATCACTGGTGGAAGCCACTTGCTTCGCGTCTCCTCGTCGACTGTCGTCTCGGTCTCTCGGTACCCGGACGCCGCGCACGGCCTCCGGGCCTGACAAGCACTGGTCGGCAGGCCCTCGCCTACAGAACGGTGAACTCTTTGCTGGTGAGCGTCAGCAGTTCCGGCTCGTTCTCTCGAACGATGAGCGTGTCCTCGATCCGTACGCCTCCGCGACCGGAGAAGTACACGCCGGGCTCGACTGTCACCGCAGCACCGCAGAGCAGTGTACCGGTGCCGGTGGCACCGATTCCCGGCGCTTCGTGGATCTCGAGTCCCACGCCGTGGCCGAGTCCGTGCAGGAACTTGTCCCCGTGCCCCGCGTCCACGATGACCGAGCGAGCCGCTCCGTCCACCGCTTGCACGTCGGCGCCGGGGAGGACGGCGGCGCGTCCGGCGGCCTGTGACTGTTCGACGAGGGCGTACAGCTCGCGCTGCCAGTCCGCGGGGGTGCCCAGCACGTAGGTACGCGTCATGTCGGAGTGGTACCCGTCCACCTCCGCGCCGAAGTCCAGCTTCACCAGGTCACCCTGCTCGAGCACCGCACCGGTGGGGCGGTGGTGCGGCACCGCCGAGTGTGCGCCCGCGGCCACGATGGTCTCGAACGAGATGGCGTGCGCTCCCAGCTCGAGCATGAGGAACTCCAGATCGATCGCGACCTGCTTCTCGGTCCGGCCGGCGCTGATGCCGCCCCGCTCGATCAACGCGGCCAGCGCGGCGTCGGCGACACCGCAGGCGCGTCGCAGCGCGTCGATCTCGCTCTCGTCCTTGATCATCCGCAGTTTCTCCACCAGTCGCGGCATGCGCTGGAGCGAGAGCGAGGACGCGGCGTTGGACCATGCCTGATGCTCGTCGACGGACACGACGTGCGATTCGAATCCGACGGTCTGCCCGCCCCGCGCACCGCCGGCGTCCTGCAGCAGGCGAACAGGGCCCGCGCGGTCGATCACCGCCGCGAGGTCGGGCACCTGCTCGGCCACCTGCGTCACGTACCGACCGTCGGTGCACACCACGGTGCCGGACTCGTCGGAGGCGGAGTCGTGCGCACTCAGCAGCAGCGCGGCATTGGAACCGGTGAACCCCGTGAGGTAGCGGACGTTGAGCAGATCGGTCACCAGGAGCGCGTCGGCCTCCCGGTCGCGGACGAGCTCTCGGAGGGCGTCGCGCCGTGCGGCGCGGTCGGAGGACGGCATCTCTCGAACCTACCGCCGCCGTCACCGACGGCCGGCGACACCGGTCCGCCCGACGACACCGCACCCGGATATGTGGGCAGAAGCACACGTGGCCGACCGGGGTGATTACTGTGTGCAGCATGACTGGGTGGGTGGTTCGCGGTGTGGGGATGGCGCTGGTTCATGTGGTGGCACGAGTGCTGCTCGCGCTGGCGGTCTCCGCCTGGCCCGCGCAAGGGTCCGTGTTGCGCATGATCACGCTGGCCGCCGTCGTTCTCGTGGCCGTCGTGTGGGGCGGAATCGACGGGATCAACGCGCACCGCCGCGGCGACCACGGTGAGGGCCGGACCGATTTCACGATGCTGTGGCTGAAGGCGTCGGTCGTGGCCGGTGTTCTCGCCGGGCTCGTCTGCTGGGTGTTCTCGGCGGTGGCGAACCTCGCGGTGAGCAGCAACTCCCTCTTCTTCGAGGTCACCTCCGGCGCGGCGTTCACGATTCTGCTCGTCTTCATCCCCACGGTCATCGCCGTCACGGTGGGCCGCTGGCTGGCCGGACGCGGCGACGACAAGCAGGAGGACCTGCGGCCGGGCAAGAAGGAGGACGCGACCGAGCGCGACCGCGTCACCTCCGGAGCACCCGCACGGGGCGAGTCGGACGCCGACACCGAGGTCTTCGCGCCGGTCCGGGACTCCGATCGGCGCCCGAACCTCGCGAAGGGCGACCGCTCCTCCTGACCGACCCCGTCGTCAGAGGAAGATCGACGACCCCGTCGTCGGCTCCTCACGCGCCACTGCGGAGTACGCGGCGGCCAGGAGCGCCGGATCCGGTCCTTCGAGGCGGCCCGGCTTGGCCAGTCCGTCCAGCACGACAAAGCGCAGCAGCCCGTTTCGGTTCTTCTTGTCCGTCTGCATGCCCGACAGCAGATGGGCGAACGCGTCCGCGTCGTAGCTGACGGGCAGTCCCACCGCCTGCAGGATGCTGCGGTGCCGGTCGGCGACATCGTCCGACAGTCGCCCCGCGAGGCGTCCGAGCTCGGCGGCGAACACCAGACCGACGGAGACCGCGGCGCCGTGGCGCCACTTGTACTTCTCGCGGCGCTCGATCGCGTGTCCCAGGGTGTGGCCGTAGTTCAGGATCTCGCGAAGATCGGACTCCCGGAGATCGGCCGCGACGACCCGAGCCTTCACCTCGATGGAGCGCCGGATCAGCTCGGGCAACACCTCGCCCGTCGGGTCCAGCGCGGCAGCGGGATCCGCCTCGATGAGGTCGAGAATGACCGGGTCGGCGATGAATCCGGTCTTGATCACCTCGGCGAGCCCGGCCACGATTTCGTTGTGCGGCACCGTCTCGAGGGTCGCCAGGTCCACCAGGACGGCCGCAGGCTCGTGGAAGGCACCGACGAGGTTCTTCCCGGCGTCGGTGTTGATGCCGGTCTTGCCTCCCACGGCCGCGTCGACCATGGCGAGCAGCGTGGTGGGCACGTGCACGATGCGGACGCCGCGCATCCAGGTGGCCGCGACGAAGCCGGCGAGATCGGTGGCCGCGCCGCCGCCCAGGCTGACCACGGCGTCGCTCCGCGTCAGACCGATGCGGCCGAGCACCTCCCAACAGAAGCCGGCGACGGCCAGTTCCTTGCCGTCCTCGGCATCGGGGATCTCGATGCGGTGTGCGTCGATCCCGTTGTCCGCCAGTGCTGCTCGGACGGCCTCGGCGGTCTCGGCGAGCGGAGGCTGATGGAAGATCGCGACGGTGCGCGTGCCCGCGAGCTGCTCCACCAGGTCGGTGAGCAGACCGCGACCGATGATCACGGGGTACGGGTTCGCCGTCCGGACGTCGATACGAACAGGTTCTGTCACGAGAGCGTCTCCTGTGCTGGGGGTGGATCCTGCGGTGGTCGGGTACGGCCGGTCCGTGGTGCCGACTGCCGCGGCAACGGTCCCGGATCGGTGGGGATCGGACGTCCGCCCTTGCGCCGGATCCGGCGCCGCGGCGAGGTCCGCTGCGGTGGTGCGGCCGGCGCGGGGACGCGGTCGGCGGGGGCGACGCCGAGACGGCCGAGCACAGCGGTGACGACGCGAGCAGGGCTGCGGCCGTCCGTGCGGACACGGATGGTGGACACCTCGCGGTACAGGGGTCGCCGAGTGCGCATCAGTTCGCGGTACTTCGCCCGCGGGTCCGAGCCGGCCAAGAGGGGTCGCGAGGCGTTGGCAGTGGTCGCACCGGTGCGCCGGAGGCCCTCGCCGACACTGATCTCGAGGTAGACGACGGTGTGACCGCGGAGCGCCGCACGAGTGCGCGAGGACAGGATCGCCCCACCGCCCAGGGACACGATGCCCGGATACGTGCGCAGCGCATCGAGCACGATGCGCTCCTCGATGGCACGGAACTCCGCCTCACCGCTCTCGGCGAAGATCTGCGGGATGGTGCGGCCGGTGTCCTTCTCGATGGCCACGTCCGTGTCGTACACCTGCGTGCCCAGGGCCTGAGCCAGCCGTCGGCCGATGGTGGACTTCCCGGCGCCGGGTGGCCCGATCAGCACCGCGCGCGGCGGACCGGAAACCTCCCCGGCCTCACCGGTCTCCCCCGACCGGCCTCCGGCCTGCCCGGCATCCTGCGACCGGCCTCCGGCCTGCCCGGTCATCGCGGCGGACGGGCTTGCGCGTTCTCCACGTAGCGGCGCACGTTGCCGGCGGTCTCGGCGACGGAGTCGCCTCCGAACTTCTCCAGCGTGGCGCGGGCGAGCACCAGAGCCACCATGGTCTCCGCGACGACCCCCGCGGCCGGCACGGCGCAGACGTCGCTGCGCTGGTGGATGGCCACCGCACCCTCGCCGGTGGACATGTCCACCGTCGCCAGGGCACGCGGAACCGTGGAGATGGGCTTCATGGCCGCGCGCACCCGCAGCGGGGCGCCGTTGGTCATGCCGCCCTCGATGCCGCCGGCGCGGTTGGTGGTGCGGACGATCCCGTCCGGGCCGGGGAGGATCTCGTCGTGGGCGGCGCTGCCGCGGCGGCGTGCGGTCTCGAACCCGTCGCCGACCTCGACACCCTTGATGGCCTGGATGCCCATGAGTGCCGCGGCGAGCTGCGCGTCGAGCTTGCTGTCGCCGGTGACGAACGAGCCGAGTCCCACGGGAAGGCCGTGGACGACCACCTCGACGATGCCGCCGAGGGTGTCCCCGTCGCGCTTGGCCGCTTCGATCTCGGTGATCATGGACTGCTCGGCCACGGCGTCGAACGCCCGCACGGGGCTGGCGTCGATCGCCTCGATGTCTCCCGCCGACGGCTCCGGGCCCTCGTACGGGTCGGACGCGCCGATCGAGATGACGTGCGACAGGACGTCGACGCCGAGGACCTGTTTCAGGAACTGTCGCGCGACGGTGCCGACCGCGACGCGGGCGGCGGTCTCCCGTGCGCTGGCGCGTTCGAGCACGGGCCGGGCGTCGTCGAAGCCGTACTTGAGCATGCCCGAGTAGTCGGCGTGGCCGGGGCGCGGACGGGTCAGGGGCGCATTGCGCGCGAGGTCGGCGAGCACGGCGGGATCGACCGGGTCGGCCGCCATGACGGTCTCCCACTTCGGCCACTCCGTGTTGCCGATCTCGATGGCGACGGGACCGCCGAGCGTCGAGCCGTGCCGGACACCGCCGATGACGGTGACCTTGTCGGCCTCGAACTTCATGCGGGCGCCGCGGCCGTAGCCCAGGCGTCGTCGGGCGAGCTGAGCTCCGATGTCCTCGGAGGTCACCTCGACTCCGGCCACCATGCCCTCGAGAATGGAAACCAGGGCAGGGCCGTGAGATTCTCCGGCAGTGATCCATCGCAACACGGATCGATCTTTTCACGTCCCGGCGTTCACCCACGCCACCAGGGTCGCCGCACACAGAGCGGGTCCGTGCGGAATCCCCGCCGCTCCCCCGGTTCGTCCCGTCATCGCCGCCAGCACCAGCGTCGTCGTCGGTGCCAGCACGGCGGCCACGGTCCACACGGACGGCCCCGAGACCGCGCCCAGTCCCCCGAGTGCGAGGCACAGCTTGACGTCGCCGCCTCCGATCGATCCGGGTGACGCCACCGACCCGACGAGGTGCACACCGGCCAGAGCCAGGCCGCCGAGGAGCGCCGACTCGCCCCCACCCTGGTGGGCGGCTGCCAGGAGCACCGCACCCGCGGCGGGCAGCGTCAGATCGTCCGGCAGGCGGTGACGGACCAAGTCGACGAGCGCGACGGCACAGGACCACGCCCCGACCGCGAGGATCGCCACGTCGGTGGTGACCGCGCCGAGCGCGGCACCGACGACGGCGGCCGCGAGCAGGTCGGGCACCGTCGGCGTCACCCACCGACCGACGGTGAGAAGAGCGAGGCAACACAGCGCGGATCCGAGGAGGACGGTCATGCAGTCACGGTGGCACCGGTGACTCCCATGATCCGTGCCGCGGAGACCCGCCCGGGGACGACGGCGCACCCGGGGATGATCAGGACTCCCGCAGAGCCCGCTCCATCGCAGCACGCGGGGCAGGCATACCGGTGAACTGCTCCACCTGACCGAAGGCCTGGTGCAGCAGCATCGCGAGGCCGCCGACGACGACGCCACCGGACTGCTCGACCGCGGCGGCCAGCGGCGTGGGCCACGGGTGGTAGATCGCGTCCAGCAGCACGCGCGTCCCGCGCAGTGCGTCGATCATCGCAGCGCCGCCCTCGGGCGGGACGGTGGACACCACGGCTGCCGCGTCCGCGACCGCTCGCGGCAGCGCGTCGTCGTCCGGTGCACTCCACCGGGCGGTGAGACCGGCGTCGCGCGCACAGACCAGAGCTCCCTCCGCCCGCTCCTCGTCCCGCGAGACGACGGTGACCGCATTCGCCCCGAGATCACGCAGAGCGACGAGCGCCGGGCGGGACGTTCCGCCCGCCCCGACGACGACCACCGACGCTCCCGACAGGTCACGGACACCGACCGTGCCGAGGGCGCCCGTGACACCGTCGACGTCGGTGCAGTCGGCGCGCCAGCCCGAGTCGGTGCGTACCAGGGTGTTCGCCGAGCCCACAGCGATTGCGCGCTGCGTTCGTTCGGTCGCACAGGCCAGAGCCGCGAACTTGCCCGGCATTGTCACCGACAGTCCCACCCACTCGGGTCCGAGGCCGTCCACGAACTCCGGAAGCCGTTCCGCGGTGCACTCCACCCGCTCGTAGGTCCACCCGGTGAGCCCGAGCTCCCGGTACGCCGCCGCGTGCAGGATCGGTGAACGCGAGTGCGCCACCGGCGACCCCAGAACGGCCGCGCGCCTCGTCGACGAGGCGTCGGAGACGGACGTCACCGGCCGCTGTCGAGGAACCCGCCCTCGACCTTCGTGATGTTGTCCAGGTGCACCTGGTAGTCGTCGGTGAAGAGCGTCTCACCGGCGGCGTTGATGGTGACGAAGTAGAGCCAGTTGCCGGGCTCGGGAGCCTCGGCGGCCTGCACCGCTGCCACACCGGGAGAGCAGATCGGCGTCGCCGGCAGACCCTCCTTGGCGTACGTGTTCCACGGCGTGACGTTCGCACGGTCGGCGTCGGTGGTGGCCACCTCGGTGGTGTCCAGCGAGTAGTTGACCGTGGAGTCGAACTCCAGACGCTGCCCGATGGCGAGACGGTTGAGGATGACGCGCGCCACCTTGGCGAAGTCCTGCGGCAACGCCTCGCGCTCGATGAGGGACGACGCCACGAGCACCTGGTACGGGTCGAGACCCGAGGAGGCGCCTGCCTCCAGTAGACCGGTGTCCTCGTAGATCGCGGCACTCTCGGACACGAGCTGACGCAGGATGTCCGTCGGTGCGGCGCTGGGGTCGAAGTTGAACGTGCCCGCGGCGATGAGCCCCTCGAGCTGACGATCGCGATCCGGCACCTGCCGCACCGCGTCGGTCGCCCAGTCGGCGACACCGAGTGCGGAAGGATCGTCCCCCGCACCCGCGAGGTTCAGGTCGTCGTATGTCACGCACGGAAGACCCTCTCCGACAGCACAACTGGCCTCGGAGATCAGCGTGTAGATGCCCTTGCGGACGGCGCCTGTGTTGACGTCGGTCGAGTCGTGCAGCTGACGGCCCTCGGCGATCTGGATCTGGCCCACTCGCGATGCCGGGTCCACCAGTGCGGAGACGGCGTCGGCCGCCGCCATCTGCGAGCGCATCCGATAGAAACCGGGCTGCACGGAGGTCATCGCGGTGTTCTGGACCGCGGCCTCGTAGAAGGCCGCCGAGCTGGCGGTGACGTCCTTGTCCGCCATCTCGGTCGCGATCTCCTGTGCGGTGTCGCCCGAGGCGACCTGCACCACCACGGCGTCGCCGCCGGGACCCGGGTAGTCCTCCGCGACCGCGGCCCCGCCGCCGGTGAACTTCGACACTCCCCACACACCTCCGACGGCCACGAGGCCGACCAGGACCAGCACACCGAGTCCGCCGATGATGCGCGAGCGACGTTTGCGACCGGCCGCGGCGCGGTCGCGGCGGGTGTCCGCGCGGCTCGCGCGGCTCGGGCGGTCACCGGGACCCGACGCCACTCGCGCAGGACGGGCGCGGCGGTCGTCGGCGAGCGGCTGACGGCGCAGGTCGTCGACCGGGAGATTCAGCTCGTCGGTGTCCCACTCGTCGCGTCGGCCGGGCCGCTGTCCACGACCGTCGTCCGTCACGGGGTCGTCCCCGGTGTGTCCTGCTCCGGACCGTGATTCTCGGGCACCGTTGCCCCCTCCTCGTTCGCCTGGGCGACCATCTCTCGCGCCAGGACACTGCGGCGCTCGTCGAGCCACCCTTGCAGGATGGCGACCGCCGCCGCCTGGTCGATCATCGACCGTTGGTCTCTCGCGCGGACGCCGCTGTCTCGAAGACCACGCGCGGCACTCACCGTAGTCAAGCGTTCGTCGGACAGCCGCACCGGCACGCCGGGCAGCGCACGGTGCAGGACTCGGGCGAAACGGACAGCCAGCGTGGCGGCGGTTCCGCGCTCGCCGCGCAGCGTGCGCGGCAGACCGACGATGATCTCGACGGCCTCGTACTCCTCGGCGAGCGCGACGATCCGCTGGACGTCGGCCGAGTCGGTGTGCGTCTTCGCTGCGCGCGGGACCGTCTCGACGGGTGTGGCGAGGGTGCCGTCGGGATCGGAGGACGCCACTCCGACGCGCACGCTCCCGACGTCGATCGCGAGCCGCCGCCCCCGCCCCGGGTCGTCGGCGCCCGGCCGGTCGGGCGCGGAGCTGCCGGCGGCCACCGTCAGGAGTTCCCGGCGATCTCGGTGACGCGACCGAGCAGAGCCTCGATCGCCGCCGGAATACCCGACGCGTCGGACCCGGCTCCCTGCGCGGTGTCGGCCTTGCCACCGCCGCGGCCGCCGATGCTCGGACCGAAGGCACCTACCAGTTCACCGGCCTTCACGCCGAGTTCCTGCGCGGCCTTGGTCGTCGACACGACGAACGGCACCTTGCCGTCGACGTCTCCGAACAGCGCCACCACCGCGGGCTGCGTGCCGAACCGGCCGCGAACGTCGCCGACGAGGGTGCGCAGATCCGCGGCACCGACGCCGGCCGGCGCGGGCTCCGCGACGACGAGCAGCGACCCGACCCGGCGCGCCGTGTCGACGTAGGACCCGGCGGACGAGAGCACGGCGGCGGCGCGAGTGGCCTCGAGCTCCTTCTCGGCGACGCGGAGCCGTTCGACGAGGTTCTCGATCCGCGCGGGCACCTGGTCGGTGGGCACCTTGAGCGACGAGGCGACACCGGCGAGCAGCGCGCGCTCCTTGGCGAGGTACTTGTACGAGTCGAGGCCGACGAAGGCCTCGACGCGTCGCACGCCCGACCCGACCGACGACTCTCCGAGGAGCGTCACCGGGCCGATCTGCGACGAGTGCTGGACGTGGGTGCCGCCGCACAGTTCCATCGAGAACGGTCCGCCGATCTCCACGACCCGGACCTCGTCGCCGTAGTTCTCACCGAACAGCGCCATCGCCCCCATGGCCTTGGCGTCGTCGAGATCGGTGACGAAGGTGTTGACCGCGAAGTCGGACGCGACGGCGTCGTTGGTGACGGACTCGATGTCCTCGCGCTGCGACTCCGACAACGCACCCTGGTACGTGAAGTCGAACCGCAGGTAGCCGGGCTTGTTCAGCGATCCGGCCTGTACCGCGTTCGGGCCCAGGATCTGGCGGAGTGCGGCGTGCACCATGTGCGTGCCGGAGTGTCCCTGGGTGGCGCCGCGGCGCCACTGCTGGTCGACGTGCGCGGTGACGACGTCGCCCTCGGTGAGCTGCCCCTCGTCGACGGTGACCTTGTGCACCCACACGGTCTTCGCGATCTTCTGCACGTCGCCCACGGTGACACTCAGTCCCGGGCCCGTGAGGGTGCCGATGTCCGCGAGCTGTCCGCCGGACTCGGCGTACAGCGGGCTGCGGTCGAGGATGACCTCGACCTTCTCCCCCGCAGCGGCGGTGGGCACCCGCACGCCCCCGGCGATGATCGCGAGAACCGTTGCCTCGCTGTCCAGCTCGTCGAAACCGGTGAACTCGGTGGGACCACGGTCGACGAACTCCTTGTACACCGTCAGGTCGGTGTGCGCGTGCTTGCGCGACTGCGCATCGGCCTTCGCACGGTTACGCTGCTCCGCCATGAGCGTGCGGAATCCGGCCTCGTCGACCTGCAGGCCCGCCTCGGCCGCCATCTCGAGTGTGAGGTCGATGGGAAAGCCGTACGTGTCGTGCAGGACGAAGGCCTCGTCACCGCTGATGCGGGTGCCGCCGGACGCGGTCACGGCCTGAGCAGCGTTGTCGAAAAGGCGCGATCCGGACGTGAGGGTCGCGAGGAACGCCTTCTCCTCGCCGACGGCGACGGACTCGATGCGCGCGAAGTCCTCGACCAGTTCCGGGTACGACTCGGCCATCGTGTCGCGGACGACCGTGACGAACCGCGCCATCGAGGGGTCCTCGGCACCGAGCAGGCGTGCGCTGCGCACGATCCGGCGCAGCAGACGCCGCAGCACGTAGCCACGGCCGTCGTTGCCCGGAGTCACGCCGTCGGCGATGAGCATGACCGCGGTGCGGGCGTGATCGGCGATGACGCGGAACCGTACGTCCGCGTCGTGGTTCTCCCCGTACCGACGGCCGGACAGTGCCTCGGCCTCGGTGATGACGGGACGGACCAGATCGGTCTCGTAGACGTTGTCGACGTCCTGCAGCAGGAACGCCACGCGCTCGACACCCATACCGGTGTCGATGTTCTTGCGCGGCAACGGCCCCAGGATCTCGAAGTCGTCCTTCGACGTCCCCTGTCCGCGCTCGTTCTGCATGAACACGAGATTCCAGATCTCGATGTAGCGGTCCTCGTCCGCCTCCGGACCGCCCTCCTTGCCGAACTCGGGTCCGCGGTCGTAGTAGATCTCCGAGCACGGCCCGCAGGGTCCGGGAATGCCCATGGACCAGTAGTTGTCGGCCATGCCTCGGCGCTGGATGCGCTCGTCGGGCAGACCGGCGACGTCCTTCCAGATCTGGATGGCCTCGTCGTCGTCGAGATACGCTGTGGCCCAGATCCTCTCGGGATCGAAGCCGTAGCCACCGTCCTCGACGGACGAGGTGAGCAGTGACCACGCGAAGCCGATGACCTCGCGCTTGAAATAGTCGCCGAACGAGAAGTTGCCGGCCATCTGGAAGAACGTGTTGTGGCGGGTGGTCACGCCCACGTTCTCGATGTCGCCGGTGCGCACACACTTCTGCACACTCACGGCACGCGCGAACGGCGGGGTGCGCTGCCCGAGGAAGTACGGGACGAACTGCACCATGCCGGCATTGATGAACAGCAGATTCGGGTCGTCGAGGACCAGCGAGGCGCTGGGGACGGGGGTGTGTCCCAGCTTCTCGAAATGGTCGAGGAAACGACGGCGAATCTCGTGAGTCTGCACGGAAACACCCTAGCGCGCGAGAGCACGCACGATTCTGCGGAGCTTGCCGACGCGCGTCTCGAGGTCTCGCTCCGCTCCGTGGTTGGTGGGCCGGTAGTAGTCGGCGCCCACCAGCTCGTCCGGCGGGTACTGCTGGGCGAGCACACCGTCGGGGTCGTCGTGCGGAAACTTGTAGCCCACCGCGTTGCCCAGTGAGGCGGCTCCCGTGTAGTGCCCGTCGCGCAGGTGCGGCGGCACGGCGCCTGCCTTCCCCGCCGCGATGTCGGCCATCGCCGCGGACAGCGCGCTGGTGACGGCACCGGACTTCGGTGCGGTGGCGAGGTGGATGGTGGCCTGGGCGAGGGCGAGCCGCGCCTCGGGCATCCCGATCGTCTGCACCGCCTGCGACGCCGCCGTCGCGACCAGCAACGCGGTGGGGTCGGCCATGCCGATGTCCTCGCTGGCGTGCACCACGAGCCTGCGGGCGATGAAGCGTGCGTCCTCACCGGCGGTGATCATCCGGGCGAGGTAGTGCATGGCCGCGTCGACGTCGGAACCGCGGATCGACTTGATGAACGCGCTGATGACGTCGTAGTGCTGGTCACCGTCCCGGTCGTACCGCACCGCGGCTCGGTCGACACTCTTCTCCACGGTCTCGAGATCCACGGTGCCGCCCGCACCCGCAGTGTCGGCGGCCGCCTCGAGCGCTGTCAGACCCCGTCGAGCGTCACCGCCGGCCAGCCGCACGAGGTGTCCGAGCGCCTCGTCGGTCACCGTCACCGACCCGCCGAGACCGCGCTCGTCCGCCAGGGCCCGCGTGAGAACCTCGCGGATGTCGTCGTCGGTGAGCGACCGGAGCTGTAGCACCAGGGACCGTGACAGCAGCGGCGACACGACGGAGAACGACGGGTTCTCCGTCGTCGCGGCGACGAGCAGCACGATCCGGTTCTCGACGGCGGCGAGCAGGGCGTCCTGCTGGGTCTTGGAGAACCGGTGCACCTCGTCGATGAAGAGCACGGTCTGCTCGTTGTTCAGCAGCCGGCGACGCGCCAGGTCGATCACGGCCCGGACGTCCTTGACGCCCGCGGAGAGCGCGGACAGGGCCTCGAACTTGCGGCCGGTGGCACCCGAGATCAGGGACGCGAGCGTGGTCTTGCCGGTGCCGGGTGGGCCGTAGAGCATGACCGACGCTGCCCCGGACCCCTCCACCAGGCGGCGCAGCGGGGCACCCGGGGTGAGGAGGTGGCCCTGGCCCACGACCTCGTCCAACGACCGTGGACGCATCCGCACGGCCAGCGGCGCACCCGGTGTGCTCGCACGCGGGGACGGGACGAACGCGTCCCCGTCGGGAGCAGCGGTGTCGTCGTCGAAGAGGGAGTCGTCGGCGCTCATCGGACGGTCAGGACGCGGCGGCGGGCCACCGCGCCGCGAGTGCCTGCCGGACATCGCCCGCGAAGTCCGCGAGGTCGTGGTGCCCGACGAAGCGCGCGTACTCCGAGAGGATGGACCACCGCGTGGTCAGCGCGGCGGCGCGGGGCACCGAGAGGTGGTGCCGACGCAATGCGGCGTTGCGGGTGTCGTCGTCGGGGAGGAACCAGTGCGTCGTGAGCCAGGCCCACACCAACTGGGCGTCCAGCAACTTGGCGTGCAGCACGTCGTCGTCGGCGAGGTGCGGCCAGATTCCGACCACCTCGGCTCGCCACGCATCGACCATGGCCTCGGCGCGTTCCGGCGTGAGATCGAGACGGCACAGGCAGCCCGGGTAGGACAGGAGCGTGTAGGCCACGTCGAGAGTGGCGTCCCGGAAGCCGCCCCACTCGTAGTCCAGGAATCGCACGCCCTCGTCGTTGACGATGATGTTGTCCGGGCACAGGTCCGACGGACTGAAGGCGCGGTGTCCGCCGGAACCGAAGAGTTTGGCCGCGCGGGCGACGGCGGCGGCGACCGCGGGCGGCACCTCGATGCCGAGATCCGCGGCGAGCATCGCCGGGACGTCCGACTGGGCCACCGCGACCTGATCGGCCAGCCCGTCTCGAGAATCGGCGACGCCGGCGCGACCGAGGAGCGCCCCGAAATCCTCCTCGCGGCCGAACGTGGCGGCGTGCATCCGCCCGAGTGCCTGGGCCAGAGCCATGAGCGAGTTGGTGACGGACGACGGATCCGGATTCGCGATCAGACTGGTGAACGGCGCGGCGTCCCCCAGGTCACTGAGGACGAGGAGCCGTTCCTTCAGGTCGTACGCGATGAGGGAGGGACCGGGACGGGTGTGCGTCGCGAGGGCGGTGGCGAACTGGTACGAGACCGCTTCGCGCAGGAACGCCGTGTGGTCTCCGGCGCCGAGACCCGTGCGGGACACCGACTCCGTGGACGTCTCGCGGACCTGCTTGATCACGAGCGTGCGGGGCAACTGGAACGGGTTCTCGGCCACCCGGACACGGATGACCACGGTGCGCCCGCTGCCGCCGAGATCGACCGGGTCGACCAGGGTCACCGATGCTCCCGTGCGTCTGGTGAGGAGTTCTCGTGCTGCTGCCACTGCTTCGGTGACCGGATCTGCCAACATTGCCGTCATCGATTGTCCGACCCACCTCGTTCGTGAACGGGCAGGTCATTCCTCGTTTCCGTACTCGCGTCGGCCCGTGAGGGCCGCCTGTGATGCTGTGTGCGTACTGCCGGAGCAGGATCGGGTTCCCCGCTCCACAGTCGATGAAACGGGCTCGCTGTGCGGTTTCTCGACCCTATCGCACTCTCCCGACAGCTCGGGGGCGCCGCTGGCACCGCGGTGCCCACGAGAGGCAAGATCCGAGGTCAGACGGCTCGGACGATCGGCGCGACGTCGACCGACACGGCGATGCGGCTCCCCGCCGACTCCGTGTAGATGATGCCGCGCAGCGGAGGGACGTCGTCGTAGTCACGGCCCCACGCCACCGTCACGTAGCGCTCGTCCACCCACTGGTCGTTGGTCGGGTCGAAGGCCAGCCACGAGCCGTCCGGTGACCGCACCGCCGCCCAGGCGTGGGTGGCGTCCACACCCACCATGCGTTCCTTGCCCGGCGGCGGTCGAGTCGCGAGGTAGCCGGAGACGTAGCGCGCGGCGAGGCCGTGCGAGCGCAGGCACGCGACGGCGACCCGCGCGAAGTCCTGACACACACCGGTCCGGGCGGCGAGGACGTCCGCGACGGTCGTCGAGATGGTCGTCGACCCCGACAGGTAGGCGAAGTCGGTGTGGATCCGGTGGTTGAGGTCGAACACCGCCTCCACCAACGGGCGGCCCTCGGTCAGCGAGAGCGCGGCGTACTCGTGCACCTCGTCGGTGATCTCCGGTGGCACGAGATCGAGCACGAAGTCGACGTCCAGGGCCCCGTCGACCCCGGTGGGACGAGCACTCTCCCACGCCGTAGTCGCAGCCCGGGTGGTGAGGCGAGCGGGGTCGGGAGGGTCCACGGCGACCAGGGCGCGCGCGGTCACGCACAACCGGTCGTGATCGGTGGTGACGTGGAAGTAGACGTCCTCGTTCCCGAAGAGGTCGACACCGGTGGACCGGTCGGTCGGCGTCGGCGTCACGGTGACGGAGGCGTCGAGACACCGCTGCTCCGAGGTCGAGCGCGGGAAGAGGTGGCCGCGGCCGTACGACGACGACACGGTGCCCTGATAGACGTACTCGGTGCGGTGGGTGATGGCGTACCACCGCGCACCCTCGTGATCGGTCACGACAACACCCGTCCGCCGCCGCGTCCCCACAACGGCTGCGTGCCGCCGGGCAGCGTCAGGTGCGCCGCGGTGATCGACTCGGAGAGGTCGAGCAGATCGGTGTGCACCGACCGGACGACGTCGTCGAACTCCGATCGGGTCCCGGTGGCGTCGACGTCCTCGAGATCGGACGGGTCGACTCGGCGCAGCGTCGCGACGATGCGCTCGAGCGCCCGATCGGTGCGGGAGGTCCCCGTCGACCCGGGCAGCGACGCAAGGTTCACCGCTGCTCGTTCCACCGAGTGGATGACCGAGCGCGGGTTGCCGCCGTCGAAGAGCACGAGCTCGGCCACGGCGCCCACCTCGGGAGCACCGCGATAGCGGCGCCGGTAGGTGACCGACGAGTCGGCGGCGTTCAGCACCGCCCCGAGCACGGCCTGCTCGACGGCCGGTGGGCGCGCGGTGCCCACGGTCTCGGCGAGCAGGGCGGTGATCTGCAGAGCGCGCTCGATGCGCTTGCCCGTGTCCATGAGGAACCAGCCCGGATCGTGCACCATCGACTCGGCCGACAGACCGGCGACGGCGAGCATCGACCCCACGACACGGCTCTGCGTCGACCAGAGCCCCGCCTCGTCGGACACCGGCGACGCCGCACACTCGGCGAGCGCGGTGTCGAGCCGGTTGAACACCGCCCAGGTGTCCTCGCCCAGCTGATCCCGCACCGCGCGGGCACACGTCTGCAACGCCGCCACGGCGTGCGCGAGCGAACCGGTGCGCCGCGTCCGCACCGTCAGCGACCGGAACTCCGCGAGCAGGTCCGACCGCGTGGTCGCGGCGCGGAACCCCGGCGCCGTCGCGGTCACCGCGGTCACCGCGTCGAGCACCACGGCCAGGGCGACGTCCGTGTCGGACCGCGCCTTCTCCCCGAACGGCGTCTCGCCGCGATGATCGCGGACCATCTGGTTCGCGGCCACCAGCAGGCGGGCCGTCGCCTCGGCACGCTCGCCGTAGCGACCCATCCAGTACAGGTCGTCGAGCACACGCGGCGTACTCACCGAGTCGATGACACGGGGACGGCGTCCACCCATCGGACGCGGTGCGTCGACGGCGCTCGACACGTCCGGCTGATCCGGCCGGCCGCGACGCTCGGCCAGCACCCACACGTCCTTGGCAGCGGTCGTGGACATGGGCTCCGACGGCGGATCCGTGACCAACACCTGGGCGAGACCGCCCGTCATCGGGGTGTAGCCCCGGCGCCCGGCCACGTCGAACAGTCGGATGCCGACGGGCCTCGGCAGCACGGCGGCGTCGTGCCGGCGATGACCGACCGGCCCGACGGGCGACGTCGCCAGGTCCGGTATCGCCCGCGCCGCCCACCCCGTCGGGTCCGCCCCGATCCGCCGCACCAGCTCGTCCCGTTCGCGCATGGACAGCGCGGGACCGACGACGCTCCGGTGTGAACCGATCGCGTACACCACGAGCGAACCGATACGAGAGACAATGTGCGACAAGCCGTGTGGATCCCCCGCCCAGAAGGCGGGGACCGAGTCGAGCAGGGGCTCCTCGCCGAGCAGCGCCCGGCCCAGCTCCGGCAGCCGTCCGAACAGCGCCGCGTTCTCGAGCACGCCGCTGCCGATCGTGTTGACCACGGTCACGGCTCCGCGCCGCGCGACCTCGAGCAGTCCCACGACACCGAGGCGTGACTCGGGGCGCAGGTCGAGCGGATCCACGTAGTCGTCGTCGACACGGCGCACCACGACGTCGACGCGGCGCAGGGTGCCGAGCGAGCGCATCCACAGGGCGCCGTCGCGGACGACCAGATCAGCGGACTCGACCAAGGGGAATCCGAGCACCGAGGCGAGATGCGCCTGGTCGAACGCCGTCTCCGACCAGACACCGGGACTGAGCACCACCACGAGCGGGTTCTCGGCGGCGGCAGGCGCCACCTCGACGAGGGCCACGCGCATCGCACCGACGTAGGTGCTCGCGGGACGGGGCGCCACCCGGCCGAAGACAGCCGGTACCGCGCGCGCGACGATCGACCGGTCCGCCAGGGCGTAGCCGGCGCCAGACGGTGCCTGAGTGCGGTCGGAGAGGACTCGGAACTCGCCGTCGGTGCATCGGGCGATGTCCGCCGCGTGGAAGAACAGCTGATGTGGGCCGGGGATGGTGATGCCGTGCGCGGCGCGGAGATAGCCGCGATGCCGGAAGACGATCTCCGGCGGCAGCAGACCGCGGCGGATCAGGGTGCGCTCGCCGTACAGATCGGTGAGCACCGCGTCGAGGATGCGCGAGCGTTGCAGCATGCCGGCCTCGAGCCGGTCCCAGTCCGGCGCCGACACCACCGTCGGCACCACGTCGAGCTCCCACCGCGCACCGGACTGCGTCGACGACGGCGATTCGGACGACGCGTCCGCCGTGTCGTTGTAGGTGATGCCGGAGTCGTCCACCAGACGGCCCACGCGCAACTGTGCGGCGGCGAGGTCAGCCGGGGTCACGTCCTCGGCGCCGGGGAGGGCCGCCCAGCGCTCTCGTAACCGCGGACCACCGTCGACGGCGTTCTCCACGAGGTCGTCGTGGCCGTCCGGACGGATCTCGTCGAGGTACGCCGCGAGCACGGGAGACGTGGCCTCACCCTGCTGCACGCAACTCCCCCTCCGCAGACGACCGGCACCGCGCTCGGCGCACGTCCGCGAGAAATCTACCTGTCCGCCTGTGCCCGAGCCGATCGCCGGTGCAGGGAGAGCACGAAGGTCGCCGCGACGACGATGCCGAGGAGGTTGATACCCAGCTGTCCTGCGGACAGAGCGGCGATGCGCCAGCTCCCCACCGTGGCCGCGACGACGGCGAAACCTGCTGCCGGAACGGTGGTCACGGAGATGAAGACCCCGACCAGGGCGGCCGATTTCGCCGACACGAGCGCGAGCATGCCGGCGGCGCCGGCGAGCAGAGCCACGACGAGAGAGAACGGACCCACCTGGTAGATGAAGTCGACCTGCTGCAGGTCGTCCATCGCCTCCGGTCGGATCCATCCGAGGGCCTCGGCCCCGAACGCCCCCAGCGCCGTGATGACCATCGCGGTCGGGAAACCCACGAGCAGCGCCAGCAACGATCGACGGATCAGTGATCGCTGACGACGCACCAGGCCGACCGACAGCGCTGCCAGCGGACCGAACTCGGGTCCCACCACCATCGCACCGACGATGGTGACCGGCGAGTCGGTCACGACGCCGATGGCCGCCAGCAGCAGCGCGATGGTCAGGAAGGCGACGAACGTCAGGGTGAGGGACGATTCCTCCCGCGTACGTCCGACCAGTTCGTCCCAGACGATCGAGTCGTCCGGGTCACCGGGCGCGTCCTGTTCCGCGGTGCGCGCCGCGTCCGACAGCACCGTCTCCACGGGTTGCATGGTGATGGCTCCGTCGTGGGTCAGGCGCAGCGAACGCAGACCGTCGAGAACCTGATTCGCGCACTCCCGCACGACGACGGCGTCCACGACGTCGCCCTCCGGGCGCACGGCGGCACCGCGCAGAACGACGACGTGTGCGACGCCGGGAGTCTCGTCGAGCACCCGCAGCACCTCGTCGGTCCGGTCCGCCGGACTGACCACCCTGAGGTTCTGCATGCACTCTCCGTCCGCGCGTCGTCGACGCGTGACCGGCGACGCCTCGACCCTAGGTCGTGGGGCCCTCCGACGCGGGCTTCTCGCCCGATGCGCCACCCGGCGTCTGACGAGGAACCGGCTTCGCGTCGATACCCGACTCCTTGCGCTGCGCCGGGGTGATCGGAGCCGGCGCGTCGGTCAGCGGATCGACGCCGCCGCCCGACTTCGGGAATGCGATGACCTCACGGATGGAGTCCACCCCGGCCAGCAGGGCCGTGATGCGGTCCCAACCGAAGGCGATACCACCGTGGGGCGGCGCACCGAAGGCGAAGGCGTCGAGGAGGAAGCCGAACTTCTCCTGCGCCTGCTCCGCGTCGATGCCCATGATCGCGAAGACGCGCTCCTGGATGTCCTTGCGGTGGATACGGATCGAGCCGCCGCCGATCTCGTTGCCGTTGCAGACGATGTCGTACGCGTAGGCCAGGGCGTTGCCGGGGTCGGTGTCGAAGGTGTCCATCGACTCGGGCTTCGGCGAGGTGAAGGCGTGGTGCACGGCGGTCCACGAGCCGGAACCCACGGCGACGTCGCCGCTGGCGGTGGCATCGGACGTCGGCTCGAACAGCGGCGCGTCGACGATCCAGACGAAGGCCCACTCGTTCTCGTCGATGAGGCCCTGCTTGCGGGCGATCTCACCGCGGGCGGCACCGAGCAGTGCGCGCTGCGCCTTGGCGGGGCCGGCCGCGAAGAAGACGCAGTCACCGGGCTTCGCGCCGACGTGGGCGGCGAGTCCGTCGCGCTCGGCGTCCGACAGGTTCTTGGCGACGGGACCACCGAGGGTGCCGTCCTCCTGGACCAGGACGTACGCGAGGCCCTTGGCACCGCGCTGCTTCGCCCAGTCCTGCCACGCGTCGAGCTGACGACGCGGCTGCGACGCACCGCCGGGCATGACGACGGCGCCGACGTACGGCGCCTGGAAGACGCGGAACGGGGTCTCGGCGAAGTACTCGGTGCACTCCACGAGCTCGACTCCGAAGCGGAGATCGGGCTTGTCGGAACCGAAGCGGCGCATCGCGTCCGCGTAGGTCATGCGCGGGATGGGTGTGGTGATCTCGTGGCCGATCAGGTTCCACAGCGAGGTGAGGATCTCCTCGGCGAGGACGATGACGTCGTCCTGCGTGACGAAGCTCATCTCGACGTCGAGCTGGGTGAACTCCGGCTGCCGGTCGGCGCGGAAGTCCTCGTCCCGGTAGCAGCGGGCGATCTGGTAGTACCGCTCGATGCCGCCGACCATGAGCAGCTGCTTGAACAGCTGCGGGCTCTGCGGGAGTGCGTAGAAGCTTCCCGGCTGGAGTCGCGCGGGAACCAGGAAGTCGCGGGCACCCTCGGGGGTCGAGCGTGTCAGCGTGGGCGTCTCCACCTCGACGAATTCGTGGTGGGCCAGGACGGACCGTGCCGCCGCGTTGACCTTCGAGCGCAGTCGGATCGCATGACCGGGTCCGGCGCGACGCAGGTCCAGGTAGCGGTACTTGAGCCGCGCTTCCTCGCCCGGAGTCTCGTCCAGCTGGAACGGCAGCGGCGCGCTCTCGCCCAACACCTCCAGCTCGGTCACGTTCACCTCGACGGCGCCCGTCTGGATCTCGTGGTTCTGGTTGCCCTCGGGGCGGAGCTCGACGATGCCGGTGATCTTGACGCAGAACTCCGACCGCAGGCGGTGCGACTGCTCGGCCGCCGGACCGTCGCGGAACACGGCCTGGACCACTCCAGAGGCGTCACGCAGGTCGATGAAGATGACTCCGCCGTGATCGCGCCGTCGAGCGACCCAACCGGTCAGGGTGACGTGTCGGTCCGCGTGCTCGGCTCGAAGCGAACCGGCGAGGTGCGTGCGCAGCACAGGAGTCCTTCCAGAAGTAGACGAATACAGCTGGTGATCCTACGGACCATTCGAGCCCACCCCGACGCCGGGAGAAACAGCGCTGTGTCGGTGGTGGCCACGTGCGAAGCTGTGAGCCGCACACGCCGACGAAAGTGGTGACTCATGACGTTCGACCCCGACGCCAGGATCGACTCCTCCCGGGTTCGACGGTCCTCCGGTGGCCGCGGCAAGGGCATCGCCGTCGGCGGCGGTCTCGGCGGCATCGTCATCGTGGTGATCACCCTGCTGCTCGGCGGCGACCCGTCGTCGGTGATCGGGCAGCTCGGCGGCGGTGAGGCCACGTCGCAGGACTCGGGCAGCGGCGCCATCGAGAACTGCGACACCGGGGCCGACGCCAACGCGAATGTCGACTGCCGGGTCACGGCCACCGTGAACAGTCTCGATCAGGTGTGGGACGCCGAGCTGGCGGCGCAGACGGGCGTGCCGTACGAGCGCCCCGAGGTCGACATCTTCTCCGGTCAGGTCTCCACCGGGTGCGGCGCCGCGACGTCCGACGTCGGCCCGTTCTACTGCCCCGCCGACTCCACCGCGTACTTCGACACCGGATTCTTCCAGGTGCTCGTCGACCAGTTCGGTTCCAGCGGCGGCCCGCTCGCGCAGGAGTACGTCGTGGCCCACGAGTTCGGCCATCACATCCAGAACCAGCTGGGCGACATCGGCCGGGCGCAGGCCGACCCGAACGGACCCGAGTCCGGCGCCGTGCGCACCGAGCTCCAGGCCGACTGCTACGCCGGCGTGTGGGCGAACAAGGCCGACGACGTTCCCGCACCCGGCAGTTCCGAGCCGCTGCTCGATCCGCTCACCGACCAGGACGTGTCCGACGCGTTGTCGGCCGCGTCGTCCGTCGGCGACGACCGGATCCAGCAGGCCTCGACGGGCCGCGTGAACCCGGAGGGCTGGACCCACGGCTCGTCCGACCAGCGACAGGCGTGGTTCGACGCCGGCTACCGCACGGGAGCTGTCGCCGCCTGCAACACCTACGACGCGTCGGATCTGAACGACCCGTCGTCCGTCCGCTGATGTCGTCCCGCACGGAGCTGCCGGTCTGTGAGACGTGTGGCGTGCAGTTCGACCGCGTCGATCCGGACGAGTGCCCGATCTGCACCGACGAGCGCCAGTACGTCGGACGCGGCGGCCAGCGGTGGACCACCGTCGCCGAGGTGTCGGCGTCGCACCGGACCGTGGTGCGCGAGGAGTACCCGGGCCTGTGGGGCATCGGCACCGAGCCGACCTTCGCGATCGGTCAACGCGCGCTGCTGGTCCCCGGCGACGGCGGAAACCTGCTGTGGGACAGCATCACCACGATCGACGACGCCGCGATCGCCCGTGTCACCGAACTGGGCGGCGTGTCGGCCGTCGCTCTGTCCCACCCGCACTACTACAGCGCGATGGTCGAGTGGAGCGAGGCCTTCGGCGACGTGCCGATCTACGTGCACGAGTCCGACCGTGCGTGGCTGCCCCGCGCCGGCAACATCCGCACGTGGTCGGGCGACTCCCTGGAGATACTGCCGGGGCGGACGCTGATCAACACCCGGGTCCACTTCGCCGGCGGTTCGGTGCTGCACTGGCCGGGCACCGACGGCCGCGGCGCGCTGTGCACCGGGGACATCGTCCAGGTGGTGTCCGACCGCCGATGGGTCTCGTTCATGTACAGCTACCCCAACCTGATCCCCGAACATCCCGACACGATCCGCCGGACGGTCGCCCTTCTCGAGAACGTGGCCTTCGAGCGCATCGTCGGGGCGTGGTGGGACCGGGTCGTCGAGGAGGACGCTCACGGCGCGGTGGTCCGCTCGGCGCGGCGCTACCTCGAGCACATCGGCGTGACCCCCGGCTTCTGACCGGTCGACTCAGAACAGGGTCATCGCCGGTTCCGGAGCGGGTTCCGCGGGAGCTGCACTGGCCACACGCCGCGCACCGGCCGGATCGAGCCCCGTCAGAGAGTGCTTCTCCCGCAACGGTTCCACCTTGTCGCGGAGCCACTGCTTGTATTCCGGGCTGACGTACGCCCCGCGTCCGTAGAGCACCCGATAGCGGCGCACGAGAGCCGGATGATGCTCGGCGAGCCAGCTCATGAACCACTCCTTGGTGCTGGACCGCAGATGCATCGGCAGCGCGGTCACACCGGTCGCGCCCGCGTCTTCCAGGGCCGCCATCAGGGCGCCGAGGTGTTTGGGACTGTCGGTCAGGAACGGGATGACGGGCGCGATGAGCACGTGGCACGACAGACCCGCGTCCGTGATGGCCCGGATCATGTCGAGGCGAGCGCGCGGTGACGGCGCCCCCGGCTCGAGAGACTTCTGCAGATCCTCGTCGTGAAAGGCGAGACTGACACTCACCTGCACGTTCACCTGCTGAGCGGCGAGGGTCAGCAGCGGCAGATCCCGTCGCAGCAGCGTGCCCTTGGTCAGAATCGAGAACGAGGTGCCGGACTCGGTGAGCGCCCGGATGATGCCCGGCATGAGCTCGTAGCGACCCTCCGCGCGCTGGTACGGGTCGGTGTTGGTGCCCAGGGCGACCGGGTCACGTTTCCACGAGGCGCGGGCGAGCTCCTTGCGCAGCACCGAGACGATGTTGGTCTTGACCACGATCTGCGAGTCGAAGTCGCGGCCCGCATCGAGGTCGAGGTACTCGTGGGTCGGCCGGGCGAAGCAGTAGCGGCACGCGTGCGAGCACCCGCGCGCGGGGTTGATGGTCCAGCGGAACGGCAGCGCCGATTCCTCGGGCACCCGGTTGAGGGCGCTCTTGCAGAGCACCTCGTGGAAAGTGACGCCCTCGAACTCGGGCGTGCGGACGGTGCGGACCAGACCTGCACGCACCAGCCCGGTGCGCTCGAGGCCGGGAAGCGCCCCGTCGGGAGCGTCGAGTGTCTGACCGTCCCACCGCATGACCCCTCCTGTTCTCCGGCGACCCCGGCACGCGAATGCCTCGAACACACGATCGATCGACGAATCGCAGACAGTCGAACATCCGTTCTATCGAGGTGTCAACTCTTCGGTAGTGTCGGTGAACATGGCCCTCCTCCCGTCTCCCCCGTCACCTGCGGACGGCGCCCGGTCCGACGATGTCGTCGCCTGGGTCGCCGAGCACCTCGGTGACCTCACCCTCGAAGAGCCCGAGGAGATCCGGGCGGGCGGTCTGCGCGGCGGACAGTCGGCAGCAGACGCCGCTCTCGCGAGCCTGGACATCACGGGCTACGCCCGGTCCCGCAGCACGGTGGAACCGCCGTCGCGGCGCGGGGCGAGTCGCATGTCGCCGTACATCCGGCACGGCCTGCTCACGCTGAGCGAGGTGTGGGACGCGGTGGCGGACGCGCCGACCCGCGACCGGTCTCGTTACCGCGACGAGTTGCTGTGGCAGGAGTACGCCCGTCACCTGTACGCACGGGTGGGCTCGCACCTGGGGGCGTCACTCACGCGCGAGCAGCCCCGTCCCACCGTCTCGGCGCACGACACCTGGTCCGACGATCCGTGGCCGGCCCGGATGCGCTGCATGGAGTCCGTCGTCGACGAGCTGCACGAGGACGGGTGGCTGGTGAACCAGACGCGCATGTGGCTGGCGTCGCAGTGGGCCGTGCGGGCCGGCGCGACATGGCGGGACGGCGAGGACGAGATGTTCACCCATCTCCTCGACGGCTCGAGGGCGGCCAACCGACTCGGCTGGCAGTGGACCGTCGGTACCGGCAGCGGCAAGGTTTACGGGTTCAGTCGCTGGCAGGTGGAGAAACGCGCACCCAGCCTGTGCCGATCGTGCGCGCTGTCGTCAGCGTGTCCCATTCAGGACTGGCCGACGGCCGCTCTCGGCCCGTCGGTCGACGGACCGAGCCTGGCTACCGGCGACACCCCGGCCGGCCCCGCGGACACCGTGGGTGAGGACGGCGACGAGGTGTGGCTGACGGCGGAGTCGCTCGGCAGCGCGGATCCGGCCCTCGCGGCCGACGACGCCCGCCCCGCGGTGTTCGTGTTCGACGAGCCGCTGCTCCGACGGTTGCGATTGTCCGGCAAGCGACTGGTCTTCCTCGCCGAGACACTCGGCGAGCTCGCCGCCGTCCGGCCTCTGGAGGTACGACGGGGACGGGTCACCGAGGAGCTCGCCGGACGGCGCCTCGCCGCGACATACGCCCCGGTACCGGGGTGGGCACGCATCGCGGCCGCCCTCGATCCGGTGGAGGTGCACCCGTGGCCGTGGTTGGTGCGTCCGACCCGATCGTCGGTGCGGTCGTTCAGCGCGTGGCGCCGGGCGTCGGAGCGGGGAGGGCGGAGCCCGGCCGGGAAGTAGGCGGGGAGGCCGGAGGCCGGCCGGGAAGTAGGCGGGGAGGGCGGAGCCCGGCCGGAAAGTCGGCAGGAGGGCACCAGGTGGATCGGATACGGTCGAGCGCGTGACCGAACCCACGGACCCGTCCGCGTCGATCGAACCGACCGCTCCCACGCTCGAGCCGCTGCTGCGCATCGTGTTGCGCACCGCGGATCCGGTGCAGCTCGGCGACACTCCCGTCGGCGCGGAGTCCGTGGCACCGGTCGTGGGTGGTGTGCTGAGTGGGCCCGGGGTCGAGGCCGTCGTCCGCGCCGTCGGTGCCGAGCACGCCCACGTCCGAGCGGACGGATCGACCACGTACTCCACCGACCTGTTGGCCGACGTCGAGTCGGACGACCCGGGCGCCGTGATGCGGTTGACGCTGAACTCCGTCCGCTTCGGATCGGCCGAGGTCGTCGAGGCCCTCGATCGCGGGGAGGACGTCGAGTCCGCGCTCTACTACTTCCGCGGCACCCTCACGGTGTCCACGTCGATCCGGACGCTCGCCTACCTGAACAGGGCCGTGATCGTCACCTCCGGCTCGCGTCAGGGCACCCAGTCCGTGGTCGACGCGTTCCTGGTCACGTAGTCGATGACCACCACCGGTGCCGGGCGTCCCAGGCTCACCACCCGTAAGCGACCGGGAGCCACGGCGCGGGAGGAGATCCTCGACGCGGCGGCGGAGCTGTTCACGACGCGGGGTGTCACCAGCACGTCCACCCGCATGATCGCCGACGCGGTCGGGGTCCGGCAGGCGTCGCTGTACCACCACTTCGCCACCAAGGACGACATGCTCGCGGCGCTGCTGGTGGGGACCGTCGACGCACCCCTGGCCTGTGCGCAGGCGCTGCGCGACGCCGCGGCCGACGCTCCGAGGGCGCTGTATGCCCTGGTGTGGTTCGACGCGGACCAGCTCATGACCTCGCGATGGAACCTCGGCGCCCTGTACCTCGTCCCCGAACTGCGCAGCGCACGGTTCGAACAGTTCCGCACTCGTCGCTCCGACCTCATGGCGCTCTACGCCTCGCTGTCGCGGGACGCTCTCGTCGACATCGGCACGCTGGTGGTCTCCGAGGAACTCACACACCTCCCGTTCCGCATCGTCGAATCGGTGATCAGCGCCCGGTCCGATGCGGAATCGACGCGGCACTCCCTCGCGACGCCCGACACGATCGCCGACGCCGCGGTGCGCGTGCTGGGGTGGACGGGCTCGACGGCGTCGCTGCGTGACACGGCCACGACACTGCTCGACGCCGCTCGGCCGATCAGTCGGTGAGAGCCGCGACCTCGGCGTCGGTGAGCACGGTCGCCGGGGCTCGCCCGGACGTGCGGACCACGTCGATCGCCCGATAGAGCGGGCGCTCCGACAGCCCGGCCTCGCGGGCCTCGGCGCGAAGCTGGGTCACCAGTACCGACGACAGCGCCAGAGCCGACGCGAGCGGGGACGAGGCCAGTCCGTCCGCCACCGCGCGCAGCGCGATCGGCTGCAGTTCGCGACCGCCGTCGGTCGTGTACATCGCCACGCCGACCGTGACGTCGCCGGACGAGTCGCCGACACGGATCAGCACCTGGCTGACGCGCGCGACCCGCACGAGGACCTCGACCTTCGTCGCGTCCGACAGGTTGACCCGTCGCACGCGGAACGACCCGCGCCGGCTCACCACACCGTGATCGATCCACACGCGTCTGCGGCCGCCCGACACGACGGCGAACCCTGCAGTGGCGACGAGCGCAGCTCCCAGAGCGACACCGACGTACGGCGAGATCAACAGTCCGGCGACGACACCGACCACGGCGAACACCGCACCGGCGACGCGGAGCCGCGGAACGATGAGCTCCGGCGGCACCAGATCGAGCGCCACCAGCCCTCTGTCGGCCATGGTCAGCTCACTGGCGACAGCGTGGCACGCACGCGAGCGGTGGCCTCGGACAGCGGGATCGACGACTGCTCGCCGGTCGCCAGGTCCTTCAGGCCGATCTCTCCGGCCTCGAGATCGCGATCACCGAGCACCAGCGCGAGGCGGGCACCGGAACGGTCGGCACCCTTCATGGCGCCCTTCATTCCGCGGTCGCCGTAGGAGAGGTCCACGCGGACGCCGGCGGCCCGAAGTTCCCGGGCGATCACCGCGAGACGCAGCTTGGCCTCCGGACCCATGGGCACGCCATACACCTCGCACCGGGCCGTCGACGCGGGCGCGACGCCCTCGGCCGCGAGAGCGAGCACCGTGCGGTCCACGCCGAGACCGAAACCGATGCCCGACAGGGGCTGCCCGCCGAGCTGCGCCATGAGGCCGTCGTACCGTCCACCGCCGCCGATGCCGGACTGCGCACCGAGACCGTCGTGGACGAACTCGAAGGTGGTCTTCGTGTAGTAGTCGAGACCGCGCACCATGCGCGGATTGACCACGTACGGCACGCCCATCGCGTCGAGATGGGCACGCACGGTGTCGAAGTGGACGCGAGCCGACTCCGACAGGTGGTCCATCATCAACGGTGCGTCGGCCGTCATCTCACGGACGTGCGGTCGCTTGTCGTCCAGGACGCGGAGCGGATTGATCTCGGCGCGGCGACGCGTGTCCTCGTCCAGCTCGAGACCGAACAGGAAGTCCTGCAACAGCTCCCGGTACTGCGGGCGGCAGGTCTCGTCGCCGAGCGAGGTGAGCTCGAGCCGGAAACCGGTGAGACCGACGCTCCGGAAGCCACTGTCGGCCACGGCGATGACCTCGGCGTCGAGCGCAGGATCGTCGACCCCGATGGCCTCGACGCCGACCTGCTGCAGCTGCCGGTACCGACCGGCCTGGGGGCGCTCGTAGCGGAAGAACGGGCCGGAGTAGCTGACCTTCACCGGGAGCGCTCCGCGGTCGAGACTGTGCTCGATGACCGCGCGCATCACGCCGGCGGTGCCCTCGGGTCGCAGCGTGACACTGCGGTCACCCTTGTCGGCGAAGGTGTACATCTCCTTGCTCACCACGTCGGTGGACTCACCCACGCCGCGTGCGAACAGCGCCGTGTCCTCGAAGATGGGGAGCTCGATGTGGCCGTAGCCCGCGGCCCGGGCAGCGGCGGTGAGACCGTCGCGCACTGCCACGAAGGTCGCGGAGTCGGGTGGCAGGTAGTCCGGGACGCCCTTGGGGGCGGCGAACGGCTGGATGCGCTGTGTGTCGCCGGTCATCGCACACCACCGAGTCCCACGAGGAACGGGTTGCTGCCGCGTTCCGCGCCGATGGTGGTGGACTCGCCGTGTCCGGGCAACACGGCGGTCTCGTCGTCGAGGCACAGCAGGTGCTCGGCGATCGAGGCGAGCAACTGCTCGTGATCGCCGCCGGGCAGATCGGAGCGGCCGATCGATCCCGCGAAGAGCGTGTCCCCCGAGAAGATCACCTGCTGCTCGCCCCCGTCGAGACGGAAGACGACGGAGCCACGGGTGTGACCGGGCGTGTGCGCGACCGTGACACCGAGTCCGGCCACGTCGAGAACGTCGCCGTGAGAAAGTTCCACCACCGTCGCGGGCTCCTCGAAGGTGGAGTGCGCGATCAGCGGTGCCAGGACCGGGCCGATACCGGACGCCGGATCGGTGAGCATGTGGCGGTCGTCGGGATGCACGTACAGGGGAATGTCGAAGCGCGCGCACACCGGCGTCGCGTCCCACATGTGATCGAGGTGGCCGTGCGTGAGGAGCACTGCGATGGGCGTCAGGCCCGCGTCGTCGAGGAACGAGTAGAGCGGCGCCGCGGCGTCCTGGCCGGGATCGACGACGATGCAGTCCGTCCCCTCGTCCCGACTGACGACGTAGCAGTTCGTCTGGAACATGCCGGCGGGGAATCCGGTGACACGCACAGTGAAGGACTCCTCATGCTTTGCGGTGCAGCGATCCGCGATCGGACGAATGCCACCAGCGTAGGCGGTGCGGCCGGGCGCCCCGGAACGTGGGGCAGGCACCTCGGCCGTCCACCGGGTCAGGTGCCTCTCAGGGAAGCCTGGCACACTTCTGCTGCTCACCCGCTCCAGCGAGAAGAGGAACGCCAACCGTGCCGACGAACGAACAACGACGTGACGCTGCCAAGCGCAAGCTCGAACGCCAGCTCGAGAACCGTGCCGCTCGGGCGCGACGACGCAAGCAGGCGACCATCGCCGCCGCCGTCATCGGACTGGTCGTCGTCATCGGCGGCGTCGCTGTCGCCATCGGTGTGACACGCGGCGACGACGATACCGCCGTCGAGGCCTCCGACTCCCCCACCAGCGAGAACGCGACCCCGGAGGGCATGCTGCCCGCCGGCCGCTCGGAACCGCTGCCCGAGACCGTGAGCTGCTCCTACCCTGCGGGCGGCACTGCCGCGAAGCCGGCGAACGCTCCGCAGACCGAGAACGTGCCCACCACGGACGACAACGTCAGCGTCAGCATGGACACCTCGCAGGGCCCGATCGGCCTGTCTCTCGACGCCACGAAGGCGCCCTGCACCGTGAACAGCTTCGCCTCGCTGGCCGGGCAGAACTATTACGACGCCACTCCCTGCCACCGTCTGACCACGGCCGACAGCCTGAAGGTCCTGCAGTGCGGTGACCCGACCGGCGCCGGAACGGGCGGCCCGGGTTACCAGTACGCCAACGAGTTCCCCACGGACCAGTACGCCGACGATCCGGCCGCGTTGCAGTCGCCCGTCCTGTACCCCCGCGGAACCATCGCGATGGCGAACGCCGGCGCCGACACCAACGGCAGCCAGTTCTTCCTCGTGTTCGGCGATTCGCAGCTGCCCCCGAACTACACGGTGTTCGGCACGATCGACGAGACCGGCCTCGCGACGCTCGACAAGATCGCTGCAGCCGGCGTCGAGGGTGGCGCGCAGGACGGTGCGCCGGCTCTCGCGACCACCCTGAACACGGTGCGGCTCGACCTGGCCTGACGGCTCACCCCGCACCCTCCCCGCGAGTACGCCGACAGTGTCGTGATTCCGGACGGGATCACGACACGTCGGACGTACTCGCCGGGGGTGTGTCGAGCTCTAGGCCGCCGAGGTCAGGCGGTACACGTCGTACACGCCCTCGACGTTGCGCACCACGTTGAGCACGTGGCCCAGATGCTTGGGATCACCCATCTCGAAGGTGAACTTCGAGATGGCGACCCGATCGCCAGAGGTGGTCACCGACGCCGACAGGATGTTGACCTTCTCGTCGGCCAGCGCCTTCGTGACGTCGGAGAGCAGACGGTGGCGATCGAGTGCCTCGATCTGGATCGCGACGAGGAACACCGACGACGGCGACGGGGCCCACTCGACCTCGATCAGCCGCTCCGACTGCGTCTGCAGCGACCCGGCGTTGGTGCAATCGGTGCGGTGCACGCTCACCGAGCCACCGCGGGTGACGAAGCCCATGATGTCGTCTCCCGGCACCGGGGTGCAGCACTTCGCCAGCTTGGCGACGACGCCGTCCGCACCCGACACCATGACCCCTGCGTCGCCGACGCGGCGCGGACGGGTGGGAATGGTGGACGGGGTGGACCGCTCGGCCAGTTCCTCCTCGACATCGCCGACACCGCCGAGGTGAGCGACGAGACGCTGCACGACGTGCTGCGCCGAGACGTGGTTCTCCCCCACCGCGGTGTAGAGAGCCGAGACGTCGACATACCGCAGCTCGTGCGCGATGGCCGACATGGACTCACCGTTCATCAAGCGCTGCAACGGAAGTCCCCCGCGCCGCACCTCCTTGGCGATGGCGTCCTTGCCGGCCTCGAGCGCTTCCTCGCGGCGTTCCTTGGCGAACCACTGGCGGATCTTGGTCTTCGCACGCGGCGACGCGACGAAGGTGGCCCAGTCGCGGCTCGGTCCGGCTGTCGGGGCCTTCGAGGTGAAGACCTCGACCACCTCGCCGTTGTCGAGCTGACGCTCCAGTGCGACGAGGCGCCCGTTGACGCGGGCACCGATGCACCGATGCCCCACCTCGGTGTGCACGGCGTAGGCGAAGTCCACGGGACACGATCCGGCGGGCAGGGTCACCACGTCGCCCTTGGGGGTGAAGACGAAGATCTCCTTGACCGCGAGGTCGTACCGCAGCGACTCGAGGAACTCCCCCGGATCCGCGGCCTCCCGCTGCCAGTCGAGCAGCTGGCGCATCCACGCCATGTCGTCGAGCTCGGTCGCGTCACCGGAGTGACGGCCCTTCGTCTCCTTGTATCGCCAGTGCGCGGCGATGCCGAACTCGGCGGTGCGATGCATGTCGCGGGTGCGGATCTGCACCTCGAGAGGCTTGCCCTCGGGACCGACGACCGTGGTGTGCAGCGACTGGTAGACCCCGTAGCGCGGCTGCGCGATGTAGTCCTTGAACCGTCCGGCCATCGGCTGCCACAGCGAGTGGACCACGCCGACGGCGGCGTAGCAGTCCCGGATCTCGTCGCACAGGATGCGCACGCCGACCAGATCGTGGATGTCGTCGAAGTCGCGGCCCTTGACGATCATCTTCTGGTAGATCGACCAGTAGTGCTTGGGCCGACCCTCGACCACGGCACTGATGCGGGAGGCCGACAGGGTCGCATTGATCTCGGCGCGCACCTTGGCGAGATAGGTGTCGCGTGACGGGGCCCGGTCGGCGACGAGGCGCACGATCTCGTCGTACTTCTTGGGGTGCAGGATCGCGAACGCGAGGTCCTCGAGCTCCCACTTGACCGTCGCCATGCCGAGGCGGTGCGCGAGCGGTGCGATGACCTCGAGGGTCTCCTTCGCCTTGCGCGCCTGCTTCTCCGGCGGCAGGAAGCGCATCGTACGCATGTTGTGCAGCCGGTCGGCCACCTTGATGACCAGCACCCGCGGATCCCGCGCCATCGCGATGATCATCTTGCGGATGGTCTCGCCTTCGGCGGCGGTGCCGAGCGCGACCTTGTCGAGCTTCGTCACGCCGTCGACGAGATGGGCGACCTCGTCGCCGAACTCGGTGCGCAGCTGGTCCAGCGAGTAGCCGGTGTCCTCGACGGTGTCGTGCAGCAGCGCCGCGACGAGCGTCGTGGTGTCCATTCCCAGCTCGGCCAGGATGTTGGCGACCGCGAGCGGGTGCGTGATGTACGGGTCACCCGACTTGCGCATCTGCGTTGCGTGCCGCTCGTCGGCCACGTCGTACGCGCGCTGCAGCAGCCCGAGGTCCGCCTTCGGGTACATCGACCGGTGGGTGCCGGCCAACGGCTCGAGCACCGGCTTGACCGCGGTGTTGCGCTGCGCGGTGATGCGGCGGGCCAGCCGCGCACGAACGCGCCGGGACGCGGACGACGGCGCAGTGGGGGTGGCGGAGGAGGGTGCCGGATCGGGCACTGGCTCCGCGGCGGGTGCGACCGGCTCCGGTGTCAGGGCATCGGTGCGCGCTGTCGGATCGGCAGGCTCCGCCCCGAAGGGCACGGGCTCCGTCGCGGCCTCGTCAGCCGCAGCGTCGGCAGGCAGGACGGCGTCGGACGGCAGCGACTCCCCCGCGGCAGGCGGCACTGCTGCGGACTCCTCGGCGGTACGACCGATGTATCGCGTCATGATCGACACCTCCTCAGCTGCTCGAGAGACCCGACTCTATCCGCCGTCACCGGAGCGCACAGCGCACGCCCTCACATCTTCTCGAGGTCGGATGCTCAGACGACGCCCAATGTCGTGAGCGGTCCATGCTTCCAACGCTCGCGGCCGCCCAGAACTTCCACCTCGAGAACGACGGCGGCACCCACCACGATCGCTCCGCACCGCGTCAACAGTTCGGCGGCGGCCTCGAGTGTGCCGCCGGTCGCGAGCACGTCGTCGACGACGAGTACGCGGCGCCCCTCGAGTGCGATGCCCTCGGCGGAGATCTCGAGCTCCGCCGTGCCGTACTCGAGTTCGTACGACTGCCGGTGCACCGGCGGGGGCAACTTCCCCGCCTTGCGGACGGCGATCACGCCGGTGTTCAACGCCAGCGCGACGCCGGCACCGAGCAGGAAGCCGCGCGCGTCGATACCGGCCACGACGTCGGCGTCACGGCCCGCCTCGGCGAGCGAGTCCACCACGGTGCGCAGCCCCTCCGCGTCGGCGAACACGGGCGTGAGGTCGGCGAAGCGCACTCCCGGCGTGGGGAAGTCGTCGGCCCAGCGCGTCAACCGGGCGACGACGTCCGAGCCACCGGGTGCGCTCGTGGTGGGGCTGCTCGATCCGGGTGTACTCATCCGACGAGTATCCACTTGTCCATGTTCCAGCCCGCACCCGCGACCGTCGGGTTCGACTCCACACCACGCATTCCGGACGCCACCGCGGTGACGCGCGGCGCGTTGTAGAGCGGGAGGGTGGGCATGTCGGTCCACAGGATGTTCTCCGCCTCGACCGCCGCGGAGAGCACGGTGGCGTCGGACTGGTCGACGGCCAGGCGATCGATCAGCTCGTCGAGACGCCCGTTGGCGTAGCCGCCGACGTTGACGCCCTGTCCGCCGCGCAGGGCGAAGCGACCGGGATCCGCGGAGGACGTGCCCGACGCTCCCGCCTGTCCGGCGGTGGAGGCCAGGACGGCGTCCACTTCCCCGGCGCGCAGAGCGAGCGGCGAGAAGGTCGGCGACGACGCGTCCACGATCTCGATGCCGAGAGGTGCGCAGGACGATGCAATGGCGGCGACGACGGCCGCGCGGCGCTCGTCGGGCCCCAGGTAGCCCACGCGGACGACGGGGTCGGTCAGACCCGCTTCGGCGAGACCCGCGGTCACCCCGGCGACGTCCGCGGTGCGGTACCGCTCCGCCGCGGTGGCCGCCACCGAGCGGTAGGGCAGCGTCGCGGGAAGGGTGGTCCGGCTGTCGACGATGCCGGACCCGCGGCCGGTCTCCGCCTCGTATCCGGGGTGGCCGTGCTGCGCGTACAGCTCGCCGCGGGGAACGCATGCAGCGAAGGCGCGGCGTGCGGCCGGGTCGACGAAGACACCGGACGTGGCCAGGGTCAACTGCTCGACGCCGAAGGACGGCTGAGCCGTCGACGTGAAGCCGTCGGGAGTCGCCGTGCCGCCGTCGGCGTCGACGACCTCGATGTCGCCCGATGCCGCCTTGGCCGCGATGTCGGCGCCCTTGGGCCACACGACGACACGATCCGTGGCGGCGGGAACACCCCACCACCGTTCGTTGGGAACGAGCGCGAGACCGTTCTCGACCGAGTACGACTCGATGCGGAAGGGCCCGGACGACACGAAGACCGCCGGGTCGACGGTTCCGACGTCCTCCCCCTCCGCCGGGGTGAGGTTCCATCCGGTGTTCCAGACGTCCGCGACGCGCCGCAGTGCGTCCTGGTCACCGCCGGCGAGGGTGCTCACCACGTCCGGCACGCCGGCGATGCGGGCCGCGACGTGTGCGGGCATCATCGTCCCGGCGCCGAAGAGGGACTGCCACTCGACGTACCCGCGTCCCGAGCGGAACGTCACGGTCGCGACCTTGTCCGCGGGAGCGCAGTCGATGCGTTCGATGTCGGTGTAACCGGCGGTGGACGCGGCGTTGAAGAGCGGCGCTCCGTCCGCGGCTGTCCGGCCGCTGCGTGCGGCCCACGCCAGCACGAGGTCGTCGCACGTCATCGGCACACCGTCGGACCACACGGCGGGCGCGGCGAGCGTGTAGGTGACCACCTGCTGCTCGCCGGGTACCTCCACGGCCGTCCCGATGTCGGTGTCGCTCACGGCACCGCCGCTCGGGGCGGTGAGCGCGAATCCGGGCAGCACGCGCGAGAAGGCCTGCGGCGCAGCCGAGACCGATCCGGCGACGGTTCCGCCGTTGTAGGTGGTGACGGTGTTGTCGACGGCGTAGCCGATGGACGGGATGCGGGTGTCCTCGTCGCCGCACGCCACGAGTGTCGTGGCCGTGATCGCGGCGATCGCCGCGACGGCGACGCCTGTCCTGACCCCTGACGACGCACGCATGTCAGCTCCTCCGCTTGCCGCGCTTACCCGTCGGGCGTGCGACTGCGCGGGGCGCCGCGGCCGCAGCGCGTGCGGTCTTGGCCGGAGCATCGGTTGCCGTGGCGGTCGCCGTGGACGTGGCGCCGGCCGGAACCGCGCTCTCGGCGCGCGGACGCGTGGTGCCCTCGCGCTTCGCGAGCACCTTCTTCGTGTGCGCCGCGACCGGGCCCCATCGTTCCTTCAGCGTGACCACCAGCGGGGTCGCGAAGAAGATCGACGAGTAGGCGCCGATGACGATGCCGACGAGCTGGACCAGTGCGAGATCCTTCAACGTCCCCACACCCAGCAACCAGACCGCGATGACGATGAGGGCGATGACAGGGAGCACGCTGATGACGGTGGTGTTGATCGAGCGCATCAGCGTCTGGTTCACCGCGAGGTTGGCCTGCTCGGCATAGGTGCGCCTGTTGAGGTGCAGGATGCCGCGGGTGTTCTCCTCGACCTTGTCGAACACCACCACCGAGTCGTACAGCGAGAAGCCCAGAATGGTCAGCAGTCCGATGACGGTCGCCGGAGTGACCTCGAACCCGACCAGCGAGTAGACACCCGCCGTGACGAGGATGTCGAAGAACAGGGCCGCGATACCGGCGAGCGCCATGTCCCGCTCGTACCGGACGGCGATGTAGATGCTGACGATCACCAGGAACACCACGAGCGCGATCAGCGCCTTGTCGGTGATCTGGGAACCCCAGGTCTCACTGACGTCGGTGAAAGAGACCGCATCGCGCGTGGTCTCACCCTCCGCGTTGGCGGGCTGGAACGCGTCGAACAGGGCCGTCTGCAGCGCGGACGCCTGCCCCTGGTCCAGCGACTCGGAGCGGATCTGCACGGTGGCGCCGGATCCGGTGCCCACGGTCTGGACGGCGACGGCGTCCTGACCGAGGGTGTCGGTGTAGATCTCCTCGACCTGCGCGGTGTCGACGCCCTGCGGAGCCGGGAACTGCACGCGCGTGCCGCCCTCGAAATCGATACCGAGCGTGAAGCCGCGGACCGCGATCGACAGCAACGACACCAGCACGAAGGCCGCGGTGACGCCGTACCAGAGGCGACGGCGTCCGATGATGTCGAACGCGCCGGTGCCCGTGTAGAGCCGCGACAGGAGTCCGCGACCGGCCTCGGGTGCGTCGGGAACGGTGTCCTCGGTGGTGGTGGTCGTCTCGGCCACGGGTCAGGCCTCCTTGCTCGGGCCGGCTGCCGCGGTAGCAGCATCGCGGGTGGTCTTGGCGGCGGCAGCGCGTTTGCGCGCGCGGGCGATCTCCTGGACCGCACCGAGACCGTTGATCGACGGCTTGGACCAGAACTCGGACCGCGAGGCGAGATTGACCAGTGGCCACGTCACGAGGATCACGATGACGATGTCCAGCAGGGTCGACAGGCCGAGCGTGAACGCGAAGCCGCGCACCTGACCGACGGCGAGCACGTACAGCACCGCGGCCGCGATGAAGCTCACCGCGTTGCCGGACAGGATGGTGCGCCGCGCCCTGGCCCAACCACGCGGAACCGCCGAGCGGAAGCTGCGGCCCTCGCGTATCTCGTCCTTGATGCGCTCGAAGAACACCACGAACGAGTCCGCCGTCATACCGATACCGATGATCAGACCGGCGATGCCGGCGAGATCGAGCGTGAACGAGATCCATCGACCGAGCAGTACGAGGATCCCGTAGATGGCGACCAGCGACAGCACCAGCGACAGCGCCGTGAGGATGCCGAGCATGCGGTAGTAGAGGAGGCAGTAGATGAGGACGAACACGAGACCGATGGCGCCGGCGATCAGGCCTGCCTCGAGCGACGCGAGTCCCAGCGTCGCCGACACTGTCTCCGCCTCGGAGGCGGCGAAGGACAACGGCAACGATCCGTACTTCAGCGTGTTGGCGAGCTCGCGGGCACTGTCAGCGGTGAAATTGCCGGTGATCTGCGTGGCGCTGCCCGCGGGGGTCGCGCCCTGGATGACCGGTGCGCTGACGACCTTGGAGTCGAGGGTGAACGCGGCCTGCTTGCCGATGTTCGCCGACGTGAACTGAGCCCAGGTGTTGCCACCCTCGGTGGTGAAGCTGAGGGAGACGACGTTGCGGGACTGCTGGGTGTCGAACTGCGAGCTGGCGTCGGCGATCTGCTGTCCGTCGATGATCGACGGCTCGAGGATGTAGACCGCGGTGCCGTCCGTGGAGCAGGCGACGAGCGGCAGGGCCGGATCGTCGTTGCCCTGCAGGGGGTCGGGCGCGGAGCAGTCGATCGTGGCCATGGCCTGCTGCTGCACTGTCGGGTCGGTGCTCTGCCGCTGCGCCTTCGCCTCGGCGATCGCGTCGGCGGTCTCGTCCGCCGACGACGCGGGCGGGGCGGCACCGGGCTCGGAGGCGGAGGTGTCGGACGGCGCGGGTGTCTCGGACGGGGCGGGGGTGTCCGTGGGGTCCTGCGCCGGGAAGGGGCGGTTCTGCGGTGCCGGTGTCGCGGGAGCCGTGGTGGCCGCAGGATCGGCCGCGGCGGGATCGGCGGCCGGATCGGTCGCCGCGGGAGCGGGAGTGCCCGCCGGAGTGGGGGCCTGGGACGTCAGCACCGGGCGGATGTACAGCCGGGCCGTCTGACCGAGTGTGCGGGCCTGCGAGCTGTCGTCGCCGGGAACCGTGATGACCAGGTTCTGACCGTCGACGACCACCTCGGAGCCGGAGACACCGAGACCGTTGACGCGGGTCTCGATGATCTGCTGCGCCTGACGCAGGCTCTCCTGGCTCGGGGCGCTGCCGTCGGGCGTGCGCGCGGTGAGCGTGACGCGTGTTCCACCCTGCAGGTCGATGCCCAGCTTGGGAGTCGGGGACTTGTCACCGGTGAAAAAGACCAGGACGTACACGAGGGCGATGAAGACGCCGAACACGGCGAGATACCGCACCGGATACGAGGATCCGCTGGATGGGGCCACGGTGAGTGCTTCTCCTGAGTGAGACGGACCGGCTGGAGGAGACGGACCTGCTGCTGGTCGGACGGGGGTGGAGCGCGGCGGCGGCGGGCGTCACGGACGGCCGGAGCCTGACCGACCGTACCCTCTCCACAACGACGCACCGCCCCCGAGGACGACCTCGGGGGCGGTGTATCCGCTTTGTCTCACTCCTTGGTGAGTCGTGCCTGCGATCGGCCGTCGTCCGCGCCGCCGAGGCCGTTCTCCAGGCTGTCGACGCGCGATCCGGCGTCGCTGTGGTCCTCGAAGTTGCTGGTCGGACCGGAGTTCTCCGCACCTGACTCGTCCAGCTCGTCCTCGTCGGGCAGCACGTCGCGCACGACGGCACGCGACCAGGTGGTGATGATGCCGGGAGCGATCTCCAGGTCGACGGTGGTCTCGGTGAGTCCGTCGACGAGACCGTGCAGACCGGACGTGGTCAGGACGCGATCACCGATGGACAGCGCTTCCTGCAGCTCGACCGTCTTGGCCACCTCACGCTTCTGGCGGCGGATGCCGAGAAACATGGGCACGAGCAGGGCGAGAACGAGAAGCGGAAACAGCAGTTCCATCAGAAACGTCAATCCTTAGATCTTGGGACTCGGAACCTTCAGTGTGCCACGTTCGGTCGGGCGATCGGGCGTGTCGACCGCCTGAAACGCCGGAATCGTCCGGATCCACCGGCTCAGGTCTCGTCGAAGAGCGTGCGTTGCGGCTCGTTCGTCCGCACCGAGATGCCGCCGACCGCGAGATCCGGCGGGGGTGTGAGACCCATCCGTTCCCACGCGGCGGCCGTGGCCACCCGACCGCGCGGCGTCCGCGCGATCATGCCCGCGCGGACGAGGTAGGGCTCGCACACCTCCTCCACGGTGGCCGGTTCCTCCCCGACCGCGACCGCGAGCGTCGAGACCCCCACGGGCCCGCCGCCGAAGCTGCGGACGAGTGCGCCGAGCACGGCCCGGTCGAGGCGATCGAGGCCGAGCTCGTCCACGTCGTAGACCTCGAGCGCCGCCCGGGCGACCTCGAGTGTCACGCGGCCGTCGGCACGCACCTCGGCGTAGTCCCGCACCCGGCGCAGCAGGCGGTTGGCGATGCGGGGTGTGCCGCGCGATCGTCCCGCGATCTCCGCGGCGGCATCCGCCTCGATGCGCACTCCGAGGATTCCCGCCGACCGCGTCAGGATGCGCTGCAGTTCGCGGGGGTCGTAGAAGTCCATGTGCGCGGTGAAGCCGAAGCGGTCGCGCAGCGGGCCGGTGAGGGCGCCGGACCGGGTGGTGGCACCGACGAGCGTGAACGGTGCGACGTCGAGCGGGATCGAGGTGGCGCCCGGCCCCTTACCGACGACCACGTCGACGCGAAAGTCCTCCATCGCCAGGTACAGCATCTCCTCGGCCGGCCGCGCGATGCGGTGGATCTCGTCGATGAAGAGCACGTCACCCTCGACGAGGTTGCTCAGCATCGCCGCGAGGTCTCCCGCTCGTTCGAGGGCCGGCCCGGACGTCAGGCGCAACGCCGAGTTCAGCTCCCCCGCGATGATCATCGCCATGCTGGTCTTGCCGAGTCCGGGCGGACCGGACAGCAGGATGTGGTCCGGTGTTCCGCCGCGTTGCGTCGCGCCCTGCAGGACGAGCTGCAGTTGCTCCCGCACGCGGGGCTGACCGATGAAGTCGTCGAGCGACTTCGGCCGCAGACTCGCATCGAGATCGCCGTCGTCCGGCACCATCTCGGCGGTGACCAGTGAGTCATCGGTGCCGTCCGGGTCCGTCACCGCGACCTGCCCAGGCTCACCAGGGCCGAGCGCAGAGCCTGCGCCGTTCCGACGGCGGGGTCGTCTGCCAGCACGGCATCGACGGCGGGCTCGGCCTGCTTGGCCGGGAACCCGAGGCCGAGCAGCGCCTCGACCACCTGATCACGCACCGGGCCCGACGAGTGGCCGGGTGCGGCGACACCGGCCGGACCGGACACCACCGCGTCCACCTTGTCGCGCAGTTCGACCACGAGACGCTCGGCGCCGCGCTTGCCGATACCCGGTACCCGCATCAGGGCCGTGACGTTGCCGTCGGTCAGCGCGGTGCGCAGCGCGTCGGGTTCGAGGACGGCGAGCACGGCCATGGCGAGCCGGGGACCGACGCCGGACACCGTCTGGAGCAGGCCGAAGAGATCGCGCGACGTGGCGTCCGCGAAGCCGTACAGCGTCATGGAGTCCTCGCGCACGATCATCGAGATGACCAGGCGCGCCTCGGTTCCGCGAGAGAGCCCGGCCAGCGTCGCCGGCGTCGCATTGACGCGGTAGCCGATGCCTGCCGCTTCCACCACCGCGTGGTCGAGGGCGATCTCGAGCACCTCGCCCCGTACCGAGCTGATCATCGCGGTTGCGCTCCCGTCCTCGCGGCGGCCCGCACGGCCGCGCGCTGCTGCTTCAGTTTCTTCTCGTACGCGGCCTTCGCCGCGGCTGCCTGCGCCTCGGCGGCGGCCATCCGCGCCATCATGGGTGCCCGCCAGCAGTGACAGATCGCCAGGGCGAGAGCATCGGCGGCGTCGGCGGGGCGGGGGGCCTGCTGCATGCCGAGAATGCGGGTCACCATGGCCGTCACCTGAGCCTTGTCCGCGGTGCCGTTCCCGGTGACCGCGGCCTTGACCTCGGACGGGGTGTGGAAGGCGACCGGGATACCGCGCCGGGCGGCCGCGAGGGCGATCACTCCCCCGGCCTGCGCGGTGCCCATCGCGGTGCGCACGTTGTTCTGGGAGAACACCCGCTCGACGGCGACCACCGTGGGCCGGTGGGTGTCCAGCCAGTACTCGGCGGATTCGGCGATCAGGAGAAGTCGCTGCGCCAGCTCCATGTCGGCCGGCGTCCGCACCACGTCGACGTCGAGCGCCGTGACCGCTCTGCCTGCGCCGGACTCGACCAGGCTCAGTCCACACCGGGTCAGCCCGGGGTCGACTCCCATGACACGCAACGCCCACTCCCTCACCGGATTCGGCCGCTCCGGACCTTCGAACACGTAGAACTGTTGTTCGATACCTTAGCGGCGAGTCGGTGACGAGTGTGGGCGGCGCGCTGGAGTCAGTCCTCGTCGAGCTGCGCGAGCACCTCGTCGGACAGATCGACGTTGGACCACACGTTCTGCACGTCGTCGCTGTCCTCGAGCGCATCGATCAGCTTGAACACCTTGCGCGCTCCGTCGACGTCGACGGGCACACTGACGGACGGCTGGAAGCTGGCCTCGGCGGAGTCGTAGTCGATGCCTGCCTCCTGCAGCGCGGTGCGCACGGCGACGAGGTCGGTCGGCTCCGAGACCACCTCGAAGGTGTCCCCGTTGTCGTTGACCTCCTCGGCGCCGGCGTCCAGCACGGCCATGAGGACGTCGTCCTCGGACTGGCCGTTCTTCTCCAGCGTGACGACGCCCTTGCGGGAGAACAAGTAGGACACGGAACCCGGGTCGGCCATGTTGCCGCCGTTGCGAGTCATCGCGACACGGACCTCGCCGGCCGCGCGGTTGCGGTTGTCGGTGAGGCACTCGATGAGGACGGCGACACCGTTGGGCCCGTAGCCCTCGTACATGATGGTCTGCCAGTCGGCGCCGCCCGCTTCCTCACCGGCGCCGCGCTTGCGCGCACGCTCGATGTTGTCGTTGGGGACCGAGGTCTTCTTCGCCTTCTGGATGGCGTCGTACAACGTGGGGTTACCGACGGGGTCACCACCACCCGTGCGCGCGGCGACCTCGATGTTCTTCACCAACTTGGCGAAGGACTTCGATCGGCGGGCGTCGACGACAGCCTTCTTGTGCTTCGTGGTCGCCCATTTGGAGTGGCCGCTCATCGGCAATAGCCCCTTTCGTACCGGCAGAGAACGTGCCTATCTTACGCGGGCGTGGACGAGGTCCTTCGCTCCCGCACCATGTCGGCGAACAGGGCGTGGACCCGGCGGTCCCCCGTGACCTCGGGATGGAACGACGTCGCGAGCACGTCGCCCTGCCGCACGGCGACGACGCGGCCCGCCGCGGGACCCTCCGGGACGGTGGCCAACACCTCGACTCCGTCGCCGACCCGCTCGACCCACGGTGCCCGGATGAACACGGCACGCATCGGCTCGCCGCCCACCCGAGCGACGTCGAGGTCGGCCTCGAAAGAATCGACCTGACGACCGAAGGCGTTGCGCCGCACCGTGATGTCGAGGCCGTCGAGATGCACGGCATCCGGGGTGGTGTCCAGGATGTCGGAGGCCAGCAGGATCATGCCGGCGCAGGACCCGTAGGCGGGCATACCGGCCGCGAGGCGCTCGCGGAGCGGATCGAGGAGATCGAAGATCCGCAGCAGCTTCCCCATCGTGGTCGACTCGCCGCCGGGCAACACCAGACCGTCGACGGCGTCGAGTTCCTCGGGACGGCGCACCGTCACCGCGCTCGCACCGGCGGCAGTGAGCGCCTCGAGATGCTCTCGCACGTCACCCTGCAGCGCGAGCACTCCGATGGTCGAAGCTGTCACCGTGACGTCTCGAGGCCCGGCGTGTGCTGCGCCGAGCGGTCGTAGCGCATCAGACCCTCCTGCGTGACGGCCGCGACCATCCGGCCCTGACGGTCGTAGATCCGCCCCTGGGTCAACGCGCGGCCGAGGCCGGCGGAGGGCGACGTCTGGTCGTACAGCAACCACTCGTCCGCACGGAACGGGCGCAGGAACCACAACGCGTGATCGAGCGACGCGGTCTGCGTGGCGACGTCCTCGTGCGGGACCTTCGCCGAACCCAGCAGCGTCATGTCCGACATGTACGCCAGAGCGCACACGTGGAAGACCTGATCGTCCGGCAGCGGATCGCGGTATCGGATCCAGACCTGTTGCTGCGCAGCAAGACTGGAGCTCCGGGTGATGCGGTCCTGCGGGACGAGCCGCACGTCCCACCGGTTCCACTCCTTGTAGAACATCTTCTGCCGCAACGCCTCGTCCTCGGCGACGTCGGGGAGGTCCTCCGGACCCACCACCGCCGGCATCCGGTCCTGATGCTCGATGCCCTCGTCCTCCACGTGGAACGACGCCGACATCGTGAAGATCGCCTTGCCGTCCTGGATGCCCGTGACCCGACGCGTGGCGAACGACCGACCGTCGCGGATGCGGTCGACCGTGAAGACGGTGGGCTCGTTCGGGTTTCCGGGACGCAGGAAGTATCCGTGCAGCGAGTGCACGCGGAACGCGGGATCCACCGTCTTCGCCGCGGACACCAACGACTGCCCGGCGACCTGGCCGCCGAACGTGCGCTGCAGCTGACTCGGGACGGAACTCCCGCGATAGATGTCGTTCTCGATGCGCTCGAGCTCGAGGATCTCTTCGATTCCGGCCATGATCACCCTTTCCGGTCGGGACAGACGGGACCTGCCCCGCGAGTACGGCAGAAGTGTCGCAGAATCGGGCCCCGGAACGACACTTCGGCCGTACTCGCGGGGGGGCGGAGGCGGCGCGTCGGGCAGGATCGAGGCCGTGCCCCGCTTCTCCCCCACCACTCCCGACGCGGTGGTGGACCACGTCGTGGACCGCATCGACGCCGTCGACGGACGGTGTGTCGTGGCCGTCGACGGCGCGGACGCCGCCGATCCGGTGGCCTTCGCTCAGCGCGTCGTCGCCCGGCTCCGCGCGGACGGCCGCGCCGCCGATCTCGTCTCCCTGCACGACTGGGTGCGGCCCGCGTCGCTGCGACTCGAGTACGGGCACGAGGACGAACTCTCCTACCGCACCCTGTGGTTCGACTACGACGCACTGACGCGCGAGGTGATCACGGCGGTGCGCACGCGCGATCAGTGGTTGCCCGCGCTGTGGGACGAGCGGTCCGATCGCTCCGCTCGCGCTCGGCCGCGAACGGCGGCGCAGAATCAGGTGGTGGTCGTCGCGGGCCCCATGCTGCTGGGGCGTGGCCTCGATCTCGACGTCACGGTGGCGCTGACGCTCACCGAGCGCACCGCGTCGCGCCTCACCCCGGAGGACGAGCGCTGGACGGTGCCCGCCCTGACGGCGCACGCGGAGCACGGCGAACGGGCGGACGTCGAGGTGCGGATGGACCACCCCGACCGCCCGGCCCTGCTCGTCGAGCGCTGACCACCCCCGCAGACCGGAGGTGGTGTCAGATCACCAGCCGCGCTCGGCGAGGCGGTGCGGCTGCGGGATCTCGTCGACGTTGATGCCGACCATGGCCTCGCCCAGGCCGCGGGAGACCTTGGCCAGCACGTCCGGGTCGTCGAAGAACGTGGTCGCCTTGACGATGGCGGCGGCACGCTGCTCGGGGTTACCGGACTTGAAGATGCCGGAGCCGACGAAGACACCCTCGGCACCGAGCTGCATCATCATCGCGGCGTCCGCCGGGGTGGCGATGCCACCGGCGGTGAACAGGGTGACGGGGAGCTTGCCCGCGCGGGCGACCTCGACGACGAGATCGTAGGGAGCCTGCAGCTCCTTCGCGGCGACGTACAGCTCGTCCTCGGGCAGCGACGTCAGGTGGCGGATCTGGTCACGCAGGGTGCGCATGTGCGTGGTCGCGTTGGACACGTCACCGGTGCCGGCCTCGCCCTTCGAGCGGATCATGGCCGCGCCCTCGGTGATCCGGCGCAGCGCCTCGCCGAGGTTGGTCGCACCACAGACGAAGGGAACCGTGAACTTCCACTTGTCGATGTGGTTCGCGTAGTCGGCGGGGGTCAGCACCTCGGACTCGTCGACGTAGTCGACGCCGAGGCTCTGCAGGATCTGTGCCTCGACGAAGTGGCCGATGCGCGCCTTCGCCATGACGGGGATGCTGACCGAGGAGATGATGCTGTCGATCATGTCGGGATCGCTCATCCGCGAGACGCCGCCCTGTGCGCGGATGTCCGCGGGCACCCGCTCGAGAGCCATGACGGCGACGGCGCCGGACTGCTCGGCGATCTTCGCCTGCTCGGCGGTGACCACGTCCATGATGACGCCACCCTTGAGCATCTCTGCCATACCGCGCTTGACGCGGGCGGTTCCGGTGGACGGAGTGGCGTCCTGCTCGGACGGGAGGGTGGTGGTCACGGTGATCTCCTCAGGCATGCGGGAATGTGTGCACCGCGAGCCTAGGCTCGGCTGGACCTCGTCGCGATAACCACTTCGACCGCACTGGCCCGCTATGGCTGCCATCACACCAGGTCAGTGGATAGCGCGCACGTCCGGATCGGTGCGGAGAGCCAGCACCGTGTCCGCCTCGTCGAGCAGCTCCGCCATCGCGCGCGGATAGACCGCGTCGCCCGAGGCGGCCAGTGACCGGATCTCGTCCGCCGTGCACCAGCGATGCCCGGTGACGACGCGACGCTCGAGCTCCGTGAAGCCCGTGCGCACCGGCTCGAACGCCTCGGCGCGGAGAGCGAAGAACAGCTCCTCCGACCGGATCACGACACCGTCGAAGGAGAACGTCGCAGTCCTACGCCACATGGGCCCGCGCAGGTCCTCCGCCGAGGCGACCATGCCGGTCTCCTCGCGCAGTTCGCGAACGGCGGCGTCGCGCAGGGTCTCCCCCACCTCGACGCCCCCACCGATGGTGAACCAGAAGTGCACGTCGGGCACCGACGGATCGTGACCCCGCAGCAGCAGCACGCGGCCGCGCCCGTCGAGCAGCACGACGCGCGCCGAGGTCCGGGTCGACGCGCCCTCGACCTCCTCGAGGGTCGCCTCGCTCTCGGAGAGCTCGAAGTAGGTCGGCATCGCGGCCGTCCCGCCGAGTCGGAGCAGGCGGACGGGTCGACGCGATCGCAGTGCGACGGTGTCGCGGACCGCGTCGTTGTGGAACCGCCGGGCGATCTGCACCCGCGCCTCCGCGTCGGCGAGTTCGGAGATCATCTGCGGGTTCAGCCGGGCGAGGTCGATGCGGCCCAGCGCGACGGACACCGCGTTCTCGGCGCGCTCCCGGTCGGCTCGCTCCGCCCGTTCCGCCCGATCCGCGAGCGTCGTCAGGGTGCGGCTCTCCACCGATCCCGGCGCGTCCAGGGCGGCGGCGACCGCACGGGTCACCACCGACCGACGGGCAAGGGCGGCCTCGAGGGACTGCCAGGACCGGTCCGAGCGCACGTGCAGTCGGTCGAGACGGTGCGCCGTCGAGTACGCCCACAGGCCGAGGAGCAGGACCAGCAGTGCCACGACCACGACGGCGGCGGCCACCCAGAACGTCATCAGTCGATCACCTTCACCGTGCGACCGGCCACCGCGACCGCTTCGTACACCCGGACGATCTGCTCCGCGACGACCGGCCAGTCGTAGGACACGGCGGCGCGGCTCGCCTGGCGCACCAGGTCGGCCCGCTCGTCGTCGTTCGACAGCACGCGGATCACCGCGTCCGCCATGGCCTCGGAATCGCCCACCGTGGAAGAGCACACCGGCCGTGCCGTCCCGCAGCACGCGGCGGAACGCGTCCAGATTGCTCGCGACCACGGGCGCGCCCGCGGCCATGGCCTCCACCAGCACGATGCCGAAGCTCTCGCCGCCGGTGTTGGGAGCACAGTAGATGTCGGCGCTGCGCAGTGCCGACGCCTTCTCGGCGTCCGTCGTCTGGCCGAGGAAGCGGAAGTGCTTCGCCAGATCGCCGGCCTCTCGGCACAACTTCTGCTCGTCGCCGCGGCCCACGACCAGCACCTCGATGTCCGGGAACACCGCGGCGATGGGCCGGAGCGCGGCCAGCAGGGTCTGCATGCCCTTGCGGGGCTCGTCGTAGCGGCCGATGAACACCAGCGTCCGGCCCGGCCGGGGATACCCGGGCAGCAGGGGCGCCGTCGCGAACGCGGGGACGTGGACCCCGTTGGGGATCTCCACCGCATCGGACCCCAGAGCCTCCACCTGCCACCGTCGCGCCAGCTCCGAGACGGCGATGCGCCCGGCGATCTTTTCGTGATACGGGCGCAGCACACCCTGGAAGGTGCTCAGCAGCAACGACTTCGTGGTCGAGGCGTGGAACGTGGCCACGATCGGACCGTCCGCGATCTTCAGCGACAGCATCGACAGACTGGGCGCGTTCGGCTCGTGGATGTGCAGGACCTCGAACTCGCCCTTCTCGATCCACGCCCGGATGCGGGTGTAGGTCACCGGACCGAACGCCAGGCGCGCCACCGAGCCGTTGTACGGAAAGCTCAGGGCCTTGCCCGTCGAGACGACGAAGTCGGGCAGCGCCGTCTCGTCGCTCGCCGGCGCCAGGACGCTGACACGGTGACCGCGCTGGATCAGTACCTCGGCCAGTTCCGCGACGTGCGCCTGCACGCCACCCGGGACGTCGAACGAGTACGGGCAGACGATGCCGATCTTCACCGGTCGGCCTCACCGGTCATGCGGTCACGCCGGCCCTGCGAGAGGTCGTCCCACCACAGCGGCTGCAGCATGTGCCAGTCGGCCGGATGCGCGGCGATGTTGGCGGCGAAGTGGTCGGCGAGCGACTGGGTGGCCTGCTCGACGCCGGCGGAGACGTCGATCGGGGGCTCGATCGAGAAACCCCAGCCGGTGGGGGTGAACCAGCAGTGCACCGGGAGCAGAGCCGCACCGGTGTCGATCGCGAGACGCGTGGGCCCGGCCGGCATGCGGGTCGGCTCCCCGAAGAACGTGACGGGCACCCCGTGGCGGGCGAGGTCGCGCTCACCGAGGAGGCACACGACCTTTCCGTCTCGCAGGCGCTCGGAGAGTTGCTCGAACGGCGGGCGTTCGCCGCCACTCAGCGGGAAGATCTCGAACCCGAGGGACTCGCGGTACGCGACGAAGCGTTGGTAGAGCGACTCCGGCTTCAGCCGTTCGGCCACCGTCGTGAACTGGCCGCGGGTGCGCGTGAGCCAGACGCCCGCCATGTCCCAGTTCCCGCTGTGCGGGAGCGCGAGCACGGCGCCGCGGCCGGACGCCAACGCCGCGTCCAGATGTTCCTGGCCGACGACGGCGTCGTCGATGGCCGCGGCCTGTGCCGCGAGATCCATGGACGGCAACCGGAACGCCTCGCGCCAGTACCGCGCGTAGGAGCGCACCGACGCCTGCACGAGGTCGTCCGGTACCGCGTCCGCGGTGGTGCCCAGCACGCGGGCGAGGTTGCGGCGCAGCTGCTCCGGTCCACCGTTGCGGCGCGCGGCGAGGTCGGCGCCGGCGTCGAAGAGTCGGGTCGCGACGCCATCGGGCAGCGCCCGGACGACCCGCCATCCGGCGATGTATCCCGCGGCGCCGAGCCGCTCCGACAGACTCATCCAGCCGTGCTGTCCGGCTCGATCCGGTTGGCCTTCGGCTGGATCGGAATGATGTCGCGGGCACCGGCGGAGTTGCGGACGGCCAGTACACGCTGGAACACCGTGACGATGCTCGCCGCGGCCAGAAAGTACGTCGCGACGGGCAGAGCGAACTGCAGCCAGGTGAGATCGGCGAGTTGGCCGATGCCGGTGAGCCCGGATCCGACGAGGACGATCACCAGGCGGTCCGGACGTTCGATCAGGCCACCGTCTGCGGACAGTCCGCTCGCCTCGGCACGGGCCTTGGCGTAGGAGATGACTTGCGACGTCACCAGACACACGAGCATCGCGACGAACAGCGGCCGATCGTTCTGGTGGAAGACCGCCCACCACGACAACCCGGCGAAGATGGCGCCGTCGGCCACGCGGTCGCACGTCGCATCGAGCACGGCGCCGTACTTGCTGCCGCCGCCCCGCGCACGTGCCATCGCACCGTCGAGCATGTCGAACATGACGAACAGCCAGATCACCAGCGTGCCGATGAACAGATGGTCCGCGGGGAACAGCGTGATCGCGGCGACGACGCTCGCGACGGTGCCGATGATGGTGACGGAGTCCGGCGTGAGACCCGTGCTGTTGAGGGCGCGGCCCAGCGGCGCGGTGACCTTGGACGCCGATGCCCTACCGAAGATGCTCAGCACGACGGAGTCAGTCCTTCCACGCGGCGGCGAGCAACGCGCGAGTGTCTCGGAGGAGTTGCGGCATGACCTTCGCACCGCCGATGACGGTGATGAAGTTGGCGTCACCGCCCCACCGCGGGACGACGTGCTGGTGCAGGTGCTCGGCGAGCGAACCGCCTGCGGGCGCACCGAGATTGAGCCCGACGTTGAACCCGTGCGGGCGTGAGACCCGCTTCATCGTGCGGATCGCGTGCTGCGTGAATCGCATCAGCTCCACGCTCTCCTCGTCCGTGAGGTTCTCGAGGTCGGCCACCTTGCGGTACGGCACCACCATCAGGTGACCCGGGTTGTACGGGTAGAGATTCAGCACCGCGTACACGTGCTCTCCGCGCGCGACGATGAGCCCGTCCTCGTCCTCCAGCGTGGGGATCTGGGTGAACGGCTCCGACGCCATCTTGTCGTCGACCTTCGGAGCCGTCGCGATGTAGGACATCCGATGCGGCGACCAGAGCCGCTGAAGGCGGTCCTCGTCACCCGTCCCGGTGTCCACGATGGCTACCGCGTCGGCGGTGGCGTCGTCCTCGCTCATGCTCCGTCACTCCCGCCGGGGATGGTGTCGAAGGTGTCCGCCGTCGGGGACTCGTTGCGGCGCTGCGCCACCCAGGAGGCGACCGCGGTGACCGCGTCGTCGACGGGGACACCGTTGATCTGGGTGCCGTCGCGGAAGCGGAAGCTCACCGCACCGGCATCCGCGTCGTTCTGCCCGGCCAGCAGCATGAACGGCACCTTCTGCGTGGTGTGGTTGCGGATCTTCTTCTGCATGCGGTCGTCACTGGCGTCGACCTCGGCGCGGATGCCCGCCTTCCGCAGCGCAGCGATCACACCGAAGAGGTGGTCCGCGTATGCCTCGGCGACGGGGATGCCCACCACCTGCACGGGGGCGAGCCACGCCGGGAAGGCACCCGCGTAATGCTCGGTCAGCACACCGAAGAAGCGTTCGATGGAACCGAACAGTGCGCGGTGGATCATGACGGGGCGCGTCTTCACACCGTCGCTACCGGTGTACTCGAGGCCGAAACGATCGGGAAGGTTGAAGTCGAGCTGAATGGTCGACATCTGCCATGTCCGGCCGAGCGCGTCCTTCGCCTGCACCGAGATCTTGGGTCCGTAGAACGCGGCGCCGCCCGGATCGGGAACGAGGTGCAGCCCGGAGGCAGCGGCGACCTCGGCGAGGATGGCGGTGGCCTCCTCCCACACCTCGTCGGAGCCGACGGACTTGTCGGGGTTACGGGTGGAGAGCTCGAGATAGAAGTCGTCGAGGCCGTAGTCCTTCAAGAGTCCGAGCACGAAGTTCAGCGTGTTCGTGAGCTCCTCGTGCATCTGCTCGCGAGTGCAGTAGATATGAGCGTCGTCCTGCGTCATGCCGCGCACTCGGGTCAGCCCGTGGATGACACCCGACTTCTCGTAGCGGTACACCGACCCGAACTCGAAGAGCCGCAACGGGAGCTCGCGGTACGAGCGGCCGCGGGAGTCGAAGATCAGGTTGTGCATCGGGCAGTTCATCGGCTTGAGGTAGTAGTCCTGGCCGGGCTTGCGCACCGTGCCGTCCTCGGCGAGTTCCGCGTCGAGATGCATCGCGGGGAACATGCCGTCCTTGTACCAGTCGAGGTGACCGGAGACCTCGTACAGCGTGCTCTTGGTGATGTGCGGTGAGTAGACGAACTCGTAGCCCTGCTCGACATGGCGCTGGCGCGAGTAGTCCTCGAGCTCCTTGCGCACGATGCCACCCTTGGGGTGGAAGACCGGCAGGCCGGATCCCAACTCGTCGGGGAAGCTGAACAGGTCGAGCTCCGACCCCAGCTTGCGGTGATCGCGACGCTCGGCCTCCGCGAGGAGCTCGAGGTACGCGTCGAGCGCCTCCTGCGACTCCCAGGCGGTGCCGTACACGCGCTGTAGATCGGCCTTCGACTGATCGCCGCGCCAGTACGCGGCCGAGCTGCGGGTGAGCTTGAACGCCGGGATGTACTTGGTGGTGGGCACGTGCGGTCCGCGGCACAGATCGCCCCACTCGCGATCGCCGGTCCGCGGGTTCAGGTTGTCGTAGGCGGTGAGCTCTCCCCCGCCCACCTCCATGACCTCGGGATCGTCGACCGAGCCCTTGTCGTCGACGAGTTCGAGCTTGTACGGCTCGTCGGCCAGCTCGGCCTTGGCGGCGTCGAGGGAGTCGTAGACGCGCCGCGAGAACCGCTGACCACTCTTGATGATCTGCTTCATCTTCTTCTCGAGCTTGGTCAGGTCCTCCGGAGTGAACGGGTTCTCCACGTCGAAGTCGTAGTAGAAGCCGTTCTCGATGGGCGGGCCGATGCCCAGCTTCGCGTTCGGGAACATCTCCTGCACCGCCTGGGCCAGCACGTGCGCGGCCGAGTGGCGGATGACGCTACGGCCGTCCTCGCTGTCGGCGCGCACGGGCTCGACCTCGATGTCCGCCTCGGGCGCCCACGACAGGTCGCGGAGTCGACCCTCCTCGTCCCGGACCACCACGATGGCGTCCGGCCCCTTGTTGGGAAGGCCGGTGTCGCGCAGCGCCGTTCCGGCGGTCGTCCCTGCGGCCACGCTGATGCGAGGTGCGAGGACAGCGGAATCGGGCATGCTCACGGTGATGCGCTCCTACGGACGTGGGTCGGTGCCGCCCGGGTGGGGCGGCGGCGACAGGTGTGGGTCGGGTGTCGTGCACAGCGTATCGGCATCGGGGACGCGGCAGACACCTCGCCCGAACGCCTGGCGCGTCAGAGAAGCGCCGACCACCGTCGGGCTCTGTCCTCGGGGGTGCGACGCGGACAGCTGACGCACATGTCGACCCCGGCCTCGAAGACCAGACAGCACGATCCACGACGGACGACACGGCGCGAGTGCGCATCCGGCGCACTCGCAGTCGCCGGTGTGACGATCGCGTCCGCCGTCACGTCCACGAAACGCGGTTCGGGGAACCGGTGCGTCCGAGCCTGCGACGTGAGGAGCCGCGCCATCGCGGTGGCGTCGGCCACGCGTCCGAGTGCGGAGGCCACGTCGAGCACCCGGTTGGCCACGGAGTCCGAGGCGATCGCCCACAGGCTCGGTGCGGACAGCCCCGGCACGCGCTGTGCGAGCCCCCCGACCAGGCGTTCGACCAGGTCCGCCACGACTGTGTCCGCCGACGTCGCCACCGTGGGCGACGTCAGTGCGGCAACGGTCCCGGTGTCGCCGATCGCCACCACCGCATCGGGAGCCGTCGGGTCGACACAGTGCCCGGTGACGAGCATCTGAGCGCCGAGGACCAGTGCGAGCGTCGAGCTGGAGCCGTACCACCACAGCGTCGCGCACGTGGTGTCCGAGACGTCGGGCCACCGCGCGGCGGACCGAGCCAGTGCGACGTCCAGCAGCGCTGGATCGGGGATGTCCCAGCCGTCCCCGGGCGGGACCACCATGAGGTTCGCGGTCCACGGCAGCGCCTTCGCGGGTGCGCGTGACGACGTCCGCGGCGGTCAGAGTGGGCTCTGCAGCCACGCCCAGTCCAGGCCCACCCAACCGGCGACCAGCTCGAGGGCGCCGAGCAGCCACAGCGTGGCGAGCACGACCACGGTGGTCAACAGTGCGCCGAGTCCCTTGACGACGATGTTCTGCCGACCGAACCACTCCATGAACGTGTCGTACCGGGCCCGCACCCAGTGCAGGACGGTCTTGGCCCACGCGAACTCCGAGGCGAGGATGCCGAGACCGGCGAAGACGATGAGCCATCCGGGACCGGGATACGGGATGGCGACGATGCCGAGGGCGAGGACGACGGTTCCCACCGCGGCCACCGCGATGCGGTACGCACGATCCACGGTCGGGCGCGAGGCGATGCCGTCACGCCACTCGCGGTACCGGCTGCGCTCCTCGCGCCCGCGGCTGCCGCGCTCACGCGATCCGGAGTCCGTCACCGCGGACGGGTCGGCAGTCGCTGCGCGCTCTGCGGGGGCGACCCTGTCGGCGGGGGCCTTGTCGGTACTCACCAGGTCACCATACCCGGGGACACCGGCCTCGGAACGGCGAAAGGCCCCCGCTGCAGCGAGGGCCTGTCGTCTTCTCTGTGGTCCCGGCTGGGATCGAACCAGCGACCTTCCCGGTGTGAACGGGACGCTCTTCCACTGAGCCACGGGACCGGGCCGCGTGCGAGCACGCCGTCCGAACGAGGGGAAACGTTAACACGTCCCCGAGGGTGCTCCCAACACGGTCCCCGACCCGCGCCGGCCACCGCTGCGGCCGACCGACCCTGCGGCGGTCGTGACAGGAGTGACGGCAGGAAAACACGGTGTGAACAGCGGATTTGTGACTTCCGGCCGACGTGGGCTAATGTTTCGAACCGCACCACGGAGGCGGAAACGCCACCGAGGAGTGTGCGGACGTGGCGCAGCTGGTAGCGCACAACCTTGCCAAGGTTGGGGTCGCGGGTTCGAATCCCGTCGTCCGCTCGAGGGTATCGAGTCCCCCGGTTCTCACGAGCCGGGGTTCTCGTCACCACGGTGGAGTGGCCGAGTGGTGAGGCAACGGCCTGCAAAGCCGTGCACACGGGTTCGATTCCCGTCTCCACCTCGTCACCCGTCACCGGGTCCCGCGCGATTAGCTCAGCGGGAGAGCGCTTCCCTGACACGGAAGAGGTCACTGGTTCAATCCCAGTATCGCGCACCACCACACGAAGCCCCCGTCCTCGGACGGGGGCTTCGTGCATTCCGCCTCATCCCACTCTGTACCGCTCGAACAGCTCGTCGAGGTGCCGCGTCGTCGTCTCGTCGTCGACGTAGTCCACCTCGTCGCGCGTCGTCACGTGCACGTGATCGTGGGCGTACTGGATCCACTCGAAATCCGCCACCAGCTGATCGCTGCCGTACGCGCCCGCCTCGTCGACGGCCTTCTGAACCGCTGCCTTGACCCGGTCCACGCGACCCGTGAAGTACTGCACCGTCATCTGTTCGCTCATGTCGATCCTCTCGTCGTCGCCACGCTGCGGCGTCGTGACCCCGCGCCATCGTTCGTCGTTCATCCTCCGCCTACCCGATCGTCCGGTGTCGTGAACGACACGTCTCGGACGTCGGGAGTGAGAAGACACAACGGCGATCGCCCGCCGATCACCCGAATCGCCGTGTGCGTCCGGCGCAGGGTGATTGACTTGCCTCATGCCTACCTGGGGTTGGTTCGTCGTGGCTCTCGTGGTCATCGATCTCGCCGTCGTCGTCACCTGGTTCGCGCTGCGACACCGCACCGCCGCCGCACGGACGGAGACCGTCGACCGTCATCCCGTCGACGCCGAGACTCACACCGCCGTGGCCGCTCTGGTGCACGCGCGCAAGCCGGCGCAGGCGATGTCGCTGCTGCGCGATCGCACGGGAATGCCTTTGCGACAAGCGAAGAACGTGGTGGACGCCGTGGAGGCGACGGACCGCCCCCACGCCGCCCACCCTCGATCGGCCTGACGGGTGGCGACACAGCCCACGAGACGCGCCACGCACGCCGACGTGCCGGCCCTCGCCGATCTGGCGGGACGGACCTTCCCCCTGGCGTGTCCACCCGGAACGCTGCAGGAGGACATCGACCATTTCGTGGCGACCGTGCTGTCGGAGTCGGCGTTCCGCACCTACCTCGACGACGACGAGCGCATCGTGCGGGTTGCTCCGCAGGGCACGGCACTGGTCGGGTACACGATGCTGATCCTGTCGGCGTCGACCGACCCGGACGTGTCGAGCGCCCTCACGGCCACGGACGCCGTGGAGGTGAGCAAGATGTACAGCGACCCCGCCGCCCACGGCACGGGAGTTGCTGCAGCACTGATGGAGTCGGCCGCGGACGAGGCTCGACGGCTCGGACGCAGCGCGCTGTGGCTCGGAGTGAACCAGCAGAACGCCCGCGCGCTGGCGTTCTATCGGCGCAGCGGTTTCCGGCAGCTGGGAGAGAAGCGTTTCGCGCTGGGAGCCGTGCTGCACGAGGACTTCGTCATGCAGCGCGACCTCACCTGACGCCGACTCGGACGGTAGCGACTCAGACGGAGGCGAAGCGCGAGAGCGCCAGCAGACGCGACGTCGCGCGCAGGTACTTCTTCCGGTATCCGCCCTGGAGCATCTCCTCGGTGAAGAGCTCGTCGAGCTTCGCACCCGACACGGTGACCGGCGTACCCGCGTCGTACAGGCGGTCGGCCAGCACGACGAGGCGCAGCGCCACGGACTGGTCGGGTGCCGCGTGGACGTTCTCGATGAAGACGGCCGTGACACCCTCGATCAACTTCCCGTAGCGCGACGGGTGCAGGGTGCTCAGATGCTTCACCAGCGCGTCGAAGTCGTCGAGCGTCGATCCCTCGACGGCCGCCGCGGCGGCTTCGATCTGGTCCGCGCCGATCGGGTCCGGAGCCGGGGGCAGGTCGCGGTGCCGGTAATCGGGACCGTCGACACGAATGGACTCGAAGATCGAGCCGAGCTTCTTGATCTCACGCAGGAAGTCCTGAGCGGCGAAGCGACCCTCGCCCAACTGGCCGGGCAGCGTGTTGGACGTCGCGACGATGGAGACGCCCTTGGCGGCCAACTCGGTGAGCAACCGAGACACCAACATCGTGTCGCCCGGATCGTCGAGCTCGAACTCGTCGATGCACAGCACGCTGTGACCGGACAGCTCGTCGAGCGCCTTCGTGAATCCGAGCGCTCCGACGACGTGCGTCAACTCGACGAAGGTGCCGAACGCCTTGGGCTCCGGCGACGCGTGGAAGATCGACGCCAGCAGGTGGGTCTTGCCGACGCCGAACCCACCGTCGAGGTACAGACCTGCGCCGGAGGCCGGCGTCTTCTTGCCGAACAGACCGCGCTTCCCGCCCGACCGGATCTTCGCGACCTTGCCGGCGAACTCCTCCGCCTTGCGCACGGCCTCGGTCTGCGTCGGCTCGTTCGGGTCCGGGATGTAGGACGCGAAACTCACGTCGTCGAACATCGCCGGCGGCACCATCTGGGCGATCAGCTGGTCGGCGGGCACCACGGGATCGCGGTCGACGAGGCGTTGTGGCATGGGACGAGGTTAACGACGTGGTGTGATGGCTTTTGTGCAGCGTATCGATAATGGGACCTACCTCACAGTGACCGACGACGATCTCACCGATCTCTACGCGTATCCGGCCGAGCTCCACTCCCCCTGGATCCGCGTCAACTTCGTGGCGGGCATCGACGGTGCGGTGTCGCAGGACGGGGTGTCCGGTGGGCTGGGGACCCCTGCTGACAAGGCGGTCTTCGGCGAGCTCCGCTCGCTCGCCGACGCCGTCCTGGTGGGATCGGGCACCGTCACGGCAGAGAACTACGGCGGTGTGGAGGTGTCCGACGCGGTGCGCGCCGCGCGCACCGCGCGGGGTCAGAGCGAGGTCCCTCCGATCGTCGTGGTGACCGGCTCCGCGAGCGTCGATCCCGAGTCGACGGTGGTGACGGGCGCGGAGGTGCCGCCGATCGTGCTGACCACCTCGCACGCGCCCGAGGACAAGGTGCAGGCACTGCGCGACGCCGGGCTCACCGTCGTCCGCGCCGACGGCGACCTCACCGGCGACGTCGTGGTCGCGCTGCTGCAGGACCTCGGCCTGCAGCGAGTGCTGTGCGAGGGCGGGCCCGGACTCTTCGGGTCGCTTCTCGCCGCGGATGTCGTCGACGAGGTCTGCGTGACCACCTCGCCCACCCTCAGCGCCGGGACCTCGGGCCGGATGGCGACGTCCGATGCCGCCGTCGACCGCCCGATGACCCCGGGCCACATCCTGCTCGACGACGACGGGACCATCCTGGTGCGCTGGGTGCGGGCGCGCGAGATGGCACGCTGAACGTATGCAGATGTCGAGGTTCGGGTCACGGCTCGCCGCCCTGACGGCCGTCGTCGTGGTCGCCGCCGCGTGCGGGGCCGGACCGTCGACCCGTCCGGACGTGGCGATCGAGGGTGGATCGGCCGGGTCCGACGGCGGGCCCGCGACGACCGAACCCACCGACGAGGGGCCACGCCCCCTCGAGGCACCGGTCACCGACCTGAACTGGACCGACTGCACGGCCCGCACCACCGCTGCTCGCGGGGTCACGGCCGCGCCCGGAGTGCTGGTGGACTGCGCGACCTTCCCCGCTCCCATCGACCGCACCGTCGCCTCGGACGGCACGTTCGAACTCTCCGCGGTCCGCGTGCGCACGGCCGCCACGCCGGCGGACGCGGCGCCGCTGGTCTACACGTCCGGCACCGATCGACCGTCGTCCGCGGACATGGCGGCGCTCGCCGCGCAGCCGGACACCGCGCTCCTCGACGCCCACCCGATCGTCGGTGTCGATCGGCGCGGCATCGGCAACTCCGCGCCGTTCGACTGCTACTCGGGTGCCACGTCCACCCGCGACGCGCTGACCGACCTCGGGCAGTACTCACCCGGCACCGACGCGGCGGACAAGGTCGCGACCCTCGCCCGCGACGCGACGATCGCGTGTACCGACTTCCTGCTTCCCGAGGCACTCATCTTCGGGGTCACCAACAGCGCCGACGATCTCGAGGCGCTCCGGGAGGCGTGGGGAGTGCGTGCCCTGTCGCTCCTGGGATCGGGCAACGGCGCCCTCGTCGCGCTCGGGTACGCGGCCGCGTACGGCGACCACGTCGCCCGTCTCGTGCTCGATTCCCCCACGAGCGTCATCACCGACGCCGTCACCAGCGCCGAGCAGACCGTGCGCGGGGAGGAGGCCGCCCTGAAGGCGTTCGCCACCCGATGCGCCGCCGTCGGATGCTCGCTCGGGGCGGATCCGCGCTCACAGGTGGTGGAGTTGTTCCGCCGCGCCGACGCCGGTGATCTCGCACCGCTGTCCGGTGCCACCGTTCGACAGGCAGTCGTCCACCTGCTGGCGTATCCGTCCACCGCCGACGGCGCCGCGCGGGTGCGCTCCACGTCGGACAGGGTGGCAGGTGCGCTCGTCGGGAACACCACCGCACTCGACGACGCGGTCGACGAGGTGCGTGCCCTGACCGAGACCGACGGTCATTTCGTGAGCCGCTGCACCGACGGCCAGCAGTGGCCCGCGCCCGACCGGGTCCGGGAGCTGCAGACGTCGTGGTCGGGCCAGTACCCGGCCTTCGGTGCGACGGCGGCGTTGAACCTGCTCACCTGCTCGGCGTGGCCGGCGACCACCCCGCCGCCCGTCCCCTCCACCCTGGGGCTCCCGGTCCTGGTGCTCAGCGGGAACGCCGACGCCGTCACCGGTACGGAGCCGCTTCCGGCGGTCACGGGAGCGTTGGGCGCGGCCGGCGCGGCCACCACGACGATCACCTGGGACGGCATCGGACACCCCGTGTCGGTGGGCTCGGGGTGCGGGCGAGCGGCCGTCGCGGCGTACCTCGAAACGGGCGACGTGCCGGAAGGCGGTAATGCGTGTCCGGCCTAGTTGCCGGGGTACCGTCTCCGGGTGTCGTTCCGTCATCTCGAACCGCGAACTGGTGAGACCACCGCGCAGGTGATCCGTTTCGCGTTGTGGCCCATCGCCATCCTGACGGTCCTCAATCGCGTGATCGTCAAGGCCGTCAACGGCAACATCACCGACGATTTCCGCCCGGTCTACAACGCCGCGTTGGCATTTCTGAACCGGCGCGAGGTCTACACGGCGAACTTCGACTCGGTCGACCCGCACTATCTCTATCCGCCGAGCGGGACGCTGATCATCGCGCCGCTGGCCGTGCTGGACCCCGAGCGCTCGCGCTGGTTGTTCATCGGGGTCAACGCCGTCGCCGTGATCGTCGCGCTCTACCTGCTACTGCGCATGTTCCAGCTCGGCCTGTCGTCGGTGGCCGCACCGGTGGTGCTGCTCGCCGCGTTCTCCACCGAGACCGTCACCAACACACTGATCTTCACCAACATCAACGGCCTGATCCTGCTCGGCGAAGTGCTGTTCATGATGCTGCTGCTGAGGCGGCACCCGTACTGGTCCGGCGCCGCCATCGGCCTGACCATCGCCGTCAAACCGACTCTCGCACCGCTGCTTCTGCTGCCGCTCGTCCGCAAGGAGTGGCGCGTCTTCGTCACCGCTGTCGGTATCCCCGTCGTCCTGACGCTGCTCGCCCTCCCGCTGTCGGTCGACCCGATGGCCTTCGTCTCCCACACGGTGCCGTACCTCCTCGAGACGCGGGACTACTTCAACAGCGCGATCGTCGGCAACGGCCTCTACTACGGACTGCCCACCGCGCTGGTGCTCGCGCTCCGCGCCGTGTTCGCCGTGATGGTGCTCGTGTCCCTGTGGCTGCTGTGGAAGTACTACCGCCACGACGAGCTGTTCTTCGTGACCACCGCGGGTGGGCTGCTGCTGGTCGCATCGTTCCTGCTCGCGTCGCTCGGCCAGATGTACTACTCGATGATGCTGTTCCCGCTGATCATGTCGGTGGTGCTGCGCAACTCGGTGATGCGCAACTGGCCGGCGTGGCTCGCCGTGTACGGGTTCCTCAGCTATGACAGCTGGCTCGTCGGCCGCTTCCCGGAGTTCGGGCGCTCCATCGAGTACCTCCGCACGACGTGGGGTTGGTCGCTGATCATCGTCGTGATCTTCGCCGTGCTCGTCGGTCGCTATCTCACCGCGCGACGCGAGGGCCGGCTGGACGGCGGCATCGATCCGGCGTTCCTGCTCGACGAGAACACGACCTCACCGAAGCCTGTACCTGCGACGACAGCGGGAACCGCGGCCACGCATTAGCGTGGAGGCATGAGTTCCGCACCAGAGAAGAAGCCCACGTTCGAGCTGTCCGACGACGAGTGGCGTACCAAGCTCACCGCAGCCGAGTACGCAGTGCTGCGCAAGGCCGGCACCGAGCGGCCGTTCGTCGGCGAGTACACCGACACCACCACCGAGGGCGTCTACAAGTGCCGCGCCTGTGACGCCGAACTGTTCCGCAGCACCGAGAAGTTCGAGTCCCACTGCGGGTGGCCGTCCTTCTTCGATCCCAAGGACACCGACGCCGTGATCCTGAAGGTCGACCGGTCGATGGGCATGAAGCGCACCGAGGTCCTGTGCAGCAACTGCCACAGTCACCTCGGCCACGTCTTCGAGGGCGAGGGGTACCCCACCCCGACCGATCAGCGGTACTGCATCAACTCGATCTCGCTCACGCTGGAGCCGAAGGGCTGAGTGAGCCGTAGTACCCACACTGGGACGGGTGGTAGTCGTCGAAGGACGGCGACCACCCTTCCGTGTGTGTGGAGACCAGCATGTCGAGGTAGTACTCCCATCCCGGGCCGATGCCCTCGAGGCCGTCCGTCGTCGTCAGGTGGTGCCGGAACATCAGCATGGTCCCGTCTCCCGTGGTCCTGAGCGTCACGTCGAACGTCCACCCGTCGGACTCCAGTGCGAGATACCTCGGCGCGTCACACGCCAGGATCGTCAGGTCGGAGGCAGGTGCGTTCTCCTCGAACCCCATCGTCACCCGCACGGTGCTGCCGGCTCCCTGCGTTCCCTCCCAGCTGCCGTACCACCGCGCGGTGCGCTCACTGACGGTGAGACTGTCCCAGACGTCGTCGATCGGTACGTCCAGGACGCGCTCCAGCACGAGATCGACACCCGTCTCGGCGCGCTCGAGTAGGCCGGTGGGTTCCGGGTGGGACGTCATCGGCGCATCGTACTGCGCTCGTCCTGCACACAGGCCGGGTCCGCAGGGCCGGATGTGGCGCCCCGACAGAGGTTCTGTGCAGAACGGCTCGCCGCCGCTAGTGTCGGCTCCATGCGTACCTTCACGTCCGCGGACGACATCGTGTCCGCCCTCGGCGAGACCATCGGCACCAGCGACTGGCTGGAGATCACGCAGGAGCGCGTGAACCAGTTCGCCGACGCCACCGGCGACCACCAGTGGATCCACGTGGATCCCGAGCGCGCCGCGAAGGAGAGCCCCTTCGGTGGTCCCATCGCCCACGGGTACCTCACGCTGTCCCTGTTGCCGGCCCTGTCCTGGCAGACCTACACGGTCGAGAACTCCACGATGGGAGTCAACTACGGCAGCAACAAGGTTCGCTTCGTCAATCCTGTGCTCGTCGGGTCGCGCGTTCGTCTGACGGCCGTCCTCGACGCAGCAGATCGGCTGGACGGCGGAGCGGTGCAGATGACCGTCGACTCGACCATCGAGATCGAGGGTGCGACGAAGCCCGCGCTGGTCGCCCAGGTCATCAGCCGCGTCTACTTCTGACGCACGTCCCCACGATCGACGAACTCCGGCTGATCGTGCGCGCGGATCGGCGGCAGTTCGCCGGTCCACTTCTGGACGTCCACCAGGACGTGCTGGCCGGTGGACCCCTGCGCGAGCGACGACGTGCCGCGGTCGGCGGTGAGCACGTTCGGGTTGCCGTGCACGCACATCGAGCGCGGGTCCGACGGATCGAGCGGGTCGTACCAGGCGCCGGTCGACAGTTGCACCACGCGCTCGCGCAGGCGATCGTCGACGACGAGCCCCGCGAGGCACGAGCCACGGTCGTTGAACACCCGCACCACGTCGCCGTCGCGGAGTCCGCGCGCTGCGGCGTCCGCGGGATGCATGCGCATCGGTTCCCGGCCCTGAATCTTCGACGCGAGGCTCACGGCCCCGTGATCGAGTTGGCTGTGTAACCGGGTCCGCGGTTGATTCGCGATCAGGTGCAGCGGGAACGCCTGTGCGCGTTCACCGCCCAGCCACTCGTCCGGTGCGTACCACCGTGGGTGTCCCCCGCAGTCGGCGTAGCCGAACGACTCGATGTCGGCCGAGAAGATCTCGATGCGCCCGCTCGGTGTCCGCAAGGGGGCCCGCTCGGGATCGTCGCGAAAATCGGACAGCAGCGTGAGACCGTCCTCGGTGTCCATCCGGAACGTTCCCTCGGTCCAGAACTCGTCGAACACAGGCGGCGTCACCCGCCCCGCATCGGACACGAACCGTCGCCACTGCTCGTAGAGGTGCCGCAGCCAGTCCGCGGACGAGCGACCTTCCGTGAATTCGTACTCGACGCCGAGCTCTCGCGCGAGCAGCGCGAAGGTGTCGTAGTCGTCGCGGCTGTCGGCGAAGGGCGGGACGGCGGCCTGCATCGCCACGAGCAGCGGGTCGTTGCGGGTGCAGCTCAGGTCGTCGCGTTCGAGGGTCGTCGTCGACGGCACCACGAAGTCGGCGTGCCGTGCCATCGGTGTCCAGTACGGCTCGTGCACCACGATGGTCTCGGGGCGAGCCAGCGCGGTGCGCAACCGGCCGATGTCCTGGTGGTGATGGAACGGGTTGCCGCCGGCCCAGTGCAGCAGCCGGATGTTCGGATACGTCGACGCGGTGCCGTCCGCGTCGTACGGCCCACCAGGGTTCAACAGCATGTCCGAGATCGCGGCGACCGGAATCGACGTCGACACACCGTTGATGCCCTGGGGAAGCGTGGGCAGCGGATACGGCACGGGTGCCAGGCCGGGTTCGTTCATCGACCCGTAGCCGTGGCCGAAGCCCGCGCCCGGCACACCGACGCCGCCGAGCATCGCGGCGAGCGTGAGACCCATCCACGGCGCCTGCTCACCGTGGCGGATGCGCTGCAGTGACCAGGTGACGGTGACCAGCGTGGTGGCGCGAGCCATGCGCCGCGCCAGGGCGGTGATGTCCGACGCCTGGACTCCCGTCAGGTTCTGCGCCCACTCCGGTGACTTCGGGACACCGTCGGTCTCGCCGAGCAGGTAGCGCTCGAAGACGTCGTACCCGGTGGTGTACCGCTGCAGGAACGCGGTGTCGTGCAACCCCTCCGAGGCGAGCACGTGTGCCAGCCCCAACATGAGGGCGACGTCCGACCCCGGTACGGGTGCGATCCACTCCGCCGCTCCGTCCGTGTCGTCACGCAGCGGCGAGATCGAGACGATCCGGCCGCCGCGCGCACGGAGGCGATGCAGCGCGTCGCGTGTCGGATGATCGCTGGTGCCACCGTGATTGACCGACGTGTTCTTCAGCGGAACGCCGCCGAACGCGACCAGTAGATCGGTGTGCTCGGCGATCACGTCCCACGAGGTGGAGCGCGAGAACATCTTCCAGTGCGTCCCCATGACCCGCGGCATGATCGTGCCGGTGGCGCCGAGGGAGTAGCTGCCCACCGACCGCGTGTAGCCACCCAGGGTGTTCAGGAACCGGTGAACCTGACTCTGCGCGTGGTGGAACCGGCCCGCGCTGCCCCACCCGTACGACCCGCCGAAGACGGCCTCGTTGCCGTGCTCGCGCACGACTCGACGGAGCTCGCCGGCGAGCAGGGGGAGGAACTCGTCCCACTCCATCTCGACGAACGCATCGGCGCCACGCGCGGTGGACGGTCCGGGGCCGTTCTCGAGCCAGCCCCGACGCACCGCCGGTCGACGGATACGCGAGCGATGGGTCACCGACCCGGGAACGTTGCCCAGGATCGGGGACGGATCGGCGTCGCCCGTCGGCGGACGGACCGCGACCACGTCCCGGCCGTCCGTGTCGGCGGTGTACATACCGAAGTGGGCCATGTGCTGCACCCCACGGCGCGCGGACGTCACGGCGCCCTACGCGAGCGCGAGACCGTGCGCCGCCACGGCGTCGAGCAGAGCCGACGGTCGTTCGGACGTCGGCAGTGGATCGAGCAGCGCGAAGGACATACCGAGCGCCTGCGCTCCGCCGTCGGCCTCCTCGCTGTCGCCGACCATCAGGCACGAGGCCGGGTCGACGCCCAGAGCGTCCACGGCGGAACGGAAGATCGCGGCATCGGGCTTGACGGCGCCCACCTCGAACGACAGAGCGTAGTGCGCGACGGTGTCGTGCACGCCGAGCAGATCGAACGCCGCGCGTAGATCGAACGCGATGTTGCTGACCACCGCCACGGGAACGCCGCGATCGGCGAGGCCGTGCAGCACTCGCGCCGTGTCGGGGTACGGCGTCCACGAGGACGGGTCGATCACCTTGTCGTACAACGCCTCGGCGTGCTCGACGCGGTGCACACCCGACGCCTTCAGCACTGCCAGGTAGGCGGCCCGGTGCATCGCGGGGTCGAGATCGCGAGCCTCCCAGGCCCGGTGGCCGTCGTCGTCCAGGGTGACCACCGACCCGACGGGCTGGGTCATGCGGCGCATCAACTCGGCCTGGAAATGACCGTCGATCTGCTCGTCGTCGCCGACACGCAGATCGGTGAACCAGCTCTCGTCCTCCTCGAGACGGAACAGCGTGCCGGAGAAGTCGAAGAGCACCGCGGCCGGCGTGGTCACGGTAGTGACTCGACGAGCGCCTCGACCGTCACCCGGGGTCCGCTGAAGAACGGAACTTCCTCCCGCACATGACGTCTGGCCTCGGTCGCACGCAGATCACGCATCAGGTCGACGATGCGGTCCAGCGTCGGAGCCTCGAACGCGAGAATCCACTCGTAGTCGCCCAGGGCGAACGACGGGACGGTGTTGGCGCGCACGTCCTTGTAGCCGCGTGCCGCCTTGCCGTGGTCGGCAAGCATCGTGCGACGCTCCGCGTCGGGCAGCAGGTACCAGTCGAGCGAGCGGACGAACGGGTACACGCAGATGTAGGCGCCCGGCTCCTCGCCGGCGATGAAGGCCGGGACGTGCGACTTGTTGAACTCCGCAGGGCGGTGCAACGCGGCGTTGCTCCAGAACGCGTCGCACGCGCGGCCGAGAGCCGTGGACCGACGGAAGCGCGCGTACGCCGCCTGCAGGTCCTCGATCTTCTCCGCGTGCCACCAGATCATGAAGTCGGCGTCGGCGCGCAGTCCGGCCACGTCGTAGATCCCGCGCACCACGACGTCGGTCTCGTCGAGACCGTCGAAGAACGCGCGGGCCTCGGCGAGCGCCGCCTCCCGATCCTCACCGAGGGCGCCCGGCCGAGCCGTGAACACCGAGTGCATCGAGTAGCGCAACGTGGAATTGAGTGCTTCGAAATCGAGACGTGCCATGACACCCATCGTGCCACCCGGCCGTCCCGATCGGGCCGTCAGGCCAGCGCCTCCGCCAGCCGGGCCGCCGCCGCGGATGCCGTCGCGACGCACGCGGGAACTCCGACGCCGTGCAGGTACGCGCCCGCGAGTTCGAGTCGGCGCACCACCGAGGCGGCGTCCTCGACGCGGGCCACGAGGTCGGTGTGGCCGGGGCGGTACTGCGGCAGTCCGCCGTGCCAGCGTTGTACGAACGTCGTCGTCGGCTCCTCGTCCACACCGAGCACCTCACGCAGATCCGTGCGGGCCGCCGACACCAGGTCGGCGTCGGGCCGGTCGACGATGTCCGCGTCCCCGAAGCGTCCGAAGGAGACCCGCACCAGCTGGCCACCGCGCTCGGCGAGATGCGGCCACTTGCGGCTCGACAGCGTGAAAGCTTTGGCGCGCAACGGGACACCGGAGGAATCGAGCTCCCCCGTGGCGACCAGGACACCCGAGTTCTGCGGTAGTCCCCCGTCCTCGAACCCCAGGGCCACTACCGCCGACGAGGCGAGTTCCACGTCCCCGAGTTCCCGCGCGAGTGCCGGCGCCGTGTCGAGCAGCATCGAGACCGTCTGCGGTGCGGGCGCGGCGAGGACGACGCCGTCCACCACCCCGACGCCGTCGACGTGCCACACGCCGCGGTCGTCGGACGTCACGCGCCGCACGTCCGCGGCGACGAGTTCGGCACCGGAAGCGGCGAGCAGCGCGTCGAGAAGCACGCCGTAGCCACCGCGCAGTCCGCCGAACACCGGTCCCGGCGCCGGCGTCGGGCGGGCGCGCTCGACGGCGTCCACCAGCGAGGGGGCACCGGCGTCGAGGGCCGCGGCGAGCGTCGGCACCGCGGCCCGGATGCTCGTGGTGACGGCGAGTCCGGAGTAGACGCCGCCCAGCAGTGGGTCGACGCTTCGCGCGGTCACCTGGGGGCCGAACCGCTCGGACACCAGGTCACCCACCGACGCGTCGTCGCCGGGTGCCCACCGCAGCGGCCGGTCACGATCGGTGTCGATGCGGCGGCACGTGGCGTCGTCGACCAGAGTCCGCACCGAGTCGGATGTGGCCGGGATGCCCATCAACGTGCCGGTCGGCAGTCCGTGCAGTGCGCCGCCCGAGCGCAGGAGCGGGCGGGCGGCGGGCGACGGCCGCACGAGCTGGTCGGCGAGTCCGAGCTCGTCGAGCAGAGCGGGAACCTCGGGACGACGCGCGATGAACGCCTCGGCACCGACGTCGACCGGGCCACCCGCCAGGTCCACGGACCGGAGTTTGCCCCCGATGCGCGGCGCCTTCTCGACCACCACGATCCGCGCGGCTGGTCCCAGCGACTGCCGCAGCCGGTACGCGGCCACCAGTCCGCTGATGCCCGCTCCGACGACGGCGACCGAGGTCACAGCGAGTGCACCAGCTCCACCACCGACGTCACCACGTCGGGATCGGTGGCGGGCAGGACCCCGTGGCCCAGGTTGAAGATGTGCCCGGTGGCGCCGGCCGCGAGTGCGGCGTCCGCCTCGCCCACGATGCGGGTGACCTCACGGCGCACCGCGTCGGGGCCCGCGAACAGCACGGCGGGATCGAGATTGCCCTGCAGAGCCTTGCCCGGACCGACTCGACGAGCGGCGACGTCGAGCGGGATCCGCCAGTCGACACCGACGACGTCCGCGCCCGCCTCCCCCATCGCCCCGAGCAGCTCGCCCGTCCCGACACCGAAGTGGATGCGCGGCACGCCGGCCGACGCCATGGCCTCGAACACGCGGCTGGAGTGGGGGAACACGAACTCGCGGTACTCGGCGAGTGACAGCGCCCCGGCCCACGAGTCGAAGAGCTGGACCGCGTCGACGCCGGCATCGGCCTGCGCGGTGAGGAAGGCGATGGTCATGTCGGCCAGCGACGAGAGCAATGCATGCCACGTCTGCGGATCCGAGTGCATGAGCGCCTTGGTGCGCTCGTGGTTGCGACTCGGACCGCCTTCGACCAGGTAGGACGCCAGCGTGAACGGTGCGCCCGCGAAGCCGATGAGGGGCACGTCCTTCAACTCGGCCAGAAGCAGGGAGATGGCCTTCGCGACCGGCTCGATCTGCTCCGACTGCAGGACCGGCAACGACTGCACGTCGGCCACGGACCGCACCGGGTTCGCCACGACGGGACCGGTGCCGGCCACGATCTCGAGGTCGACGCCGGCCGCCTTGAGCGGCACGACGATGTCGGAGAACAGGATCGCCGCGTCGACCCCGTGCCGCCGGACCGGCTGCATCGTGATCTCGCAGACCATCTCGGGGTCGAAGCACGAGGCGAGCATGGAGGTGCCCTCCCGCAACTTGCGGTACTCGGGCAGCGACCGACCGGCCTGACGCATGAACCACACGGGCCGACGCGACGGCGTCCGTCCCGTCGCGGCCGCGAGGAAGGGAGCTTCGGGCAGGCTTCGACGCGGACCGACGGCGTCAGGGATGGTGTTCATCGGCGTCCATGCTGCCAGAGACGCACACCTGCCCGGCGCGCCTCCTCCGCTGGGCCGACGGTCGCGGCTAACGTCCGCACACGTGACCACGTCCGAGAGCGCCTCGCAGCCTGCGCCCTTCCGCGCCGCCATCGACGCGATGCACCGGGCGACGGTCCACCCGAGCATCGAGGTCGGGCCGATCCGGCCTCCGCAGCGCCTGGCACCGTTCAGTTACGCACTGGGGGCCGAGGTGCGCCACTCCGAGACGGAGTCGGTGCCCGAGCAGAGCGAGGGTGACGCGTTCGGGCGTCTCATCCTGTTGTACGACCCGGACGGCGACGAGGCGTGGAACGGCACCATGCGCCTGGTCGCCTACATCCAGGCCGACGTCGACGCGTCGCTGGCGTCGGATCCGCTGCTGCCCGAGGTGGCGTGGAGTTGGCTGGTCGACGCGTTCGAGGCGCGGTCCGAGCCGCTGACGGCGCTGGGCGGCACGGTCACCTCGACGAGTTCGGTGCGGTACGGGGACATCGCCGGCCCGCCGCGTGCCCACCAGCTCGAGCTGCGGGCCTCGTGGACCGCGCTCAGCGAGGAACTGTCGGTGCACGTCGAGGCGTTCGCGTGAGGTTCTCGCCTACGCCGCGGGGCTGCCCCCGGCGGGCATCACGGCGCTGGGTGCACGCGCCGACTCGGGCAGCTCCGACGCCTGACCGTCGGACAGCCTAGAGTTCGAACAATGCCCGACACGCCCGACTCGACTCCTGCCTCCTCCGGCGACACCGCCGTCGAGCCGGAGGCGACTCCCCTTCTCGCTCCACGCGAGGGGGTCCCGCCGTTGACGGACACGGCGGACGCGGTGCGAGCGGCCGCGGAGCTGCTGGCGTCGGGAACCGGACCGTTGGCCGTCGACGCGGAACGCGCATCGGGTTTCCGATACTCGGCTCGCGCGTATCTGCTGCAGTTCCGTCGCCGGGGTGCGGGCACCGTCCTGCTCGATCCGATTCCGGTGGTCCGCGACGGTGGTGTCGAGGCGCTCGCGGGCTTCGCCGCCGTCGTGAACGACATGGAGTGGGTACTGCACTCCGCCGATCAGGATCTGCCGGGGCTCGCCGAGCTCGGCATGACGCCCGCGTCGCTGTACGACACGGAGCTGGCGGGCCGACTCGCCGGCTTCGACCGTGTCGGTCTGGCGGCCATCGTCGAACGGACGTTGGGCCTGTCGCTGCAGAAGGGTCACGGTGCGGCGGACTGGTCCACCCGACCGTTGCCCGACACCTGGCTCAACTACGCGGCACTCGATGTCGAGGTGCTCGTCGAGTTGCGTGACGCCATGGCCGAGGAGCTCGAGAGCCAGGGCAAGACCGACTGGGCCGCACAGGAATTCGAGTACATTCGCACCGCACCCCCGGCGCCTCCCAAGCCCGACCGCTGGCGCCGCACCTCCGGTATCCACACCATCAAGAACGCGCGGACGCTCGCCGTCGTCCGCGCTCTGTGGACCGCCCGCGACGATCTCGCGCGCCGCCGCGACATCGCGCCGAGCCGCGTCCTGCCGGACTCCGCGATCGTCGCCGCCGCGCAGAGGAACCCCGCCACGGTGTCCGAGCTGAACGCGTTGCCCGTCTTCGGCGGACCTCGTCAGCGTCGCCAGGCGCGCGTGTGGATGGACGCGATCGAGCACGCCCGCGCACTTCCCGACGATGCGCTGCCCCCGGTGACCCAGCCCTTCGTGGGGCCCCCGCCGGTCAGTCGGTGGGCGCGGCGCGATCCGGAGGCCGCCGGGCGTCTGTCCGCCGTCCGCGACGCGATGGCCGCCCTGTCCGCGGATGTCGCGATTCCCGTCGAGAACCTGCTGACTCCCGATCTCGTCCGTCGCATCTGCTGGGACCACCCCGCTCTCGTCGCGGAGTACGGGACGGACGAGGACGTGCTCGTCGACCGTTTCCTCGAGGCGCACGGGTCGCGGCCCTGGCAGCGCGCGGTGGCGGGCCCCGTCGTGGCAGCAGGCCTACGGACCGCCGCTGAGTCGAGGACGGCCGAAGTTACCGGCGAGTAGGCACGGGTTAGAGTGGGCGCGCGAGCCGGGCGTCCGGCTCGTTCCAGCGCCTGCCGGAAGGAACCATGTCTTCTCCGAAATCCGCTCCCGCTCGATCCGCGTCCAGTCGTGGCGTCGCGTTCGTCGACGGTGTTCGTACGCCGTTCGGCAAGGCCGGCCCCAAGGGTATGTACGCGGACACCCGAGCGGACGACCTCGTGGTCAAAGCGATCCGTGAACTGCTCCGCCGCAATCCCGAACTGCCACCCGAGCGCGTCGACGAGGTCGGCATCGCCGCCACGACGCAGACCGGCGACCAGGGTCTGACCATCGGCCGCACGTCGGCACTGCTCGCCGGGCTCCCCCGCAGCGTGCCCGGTTTCGCCGTCGACCGGATGTGTGCGGGCGCGATGACCGCGGTGACCACCACCGCGTCGGGCATCGGCTTCGGACAGTACGACGTCGTCATCGCCGGCGGCGTCGAGCACATGGGCCGGCACCCGATGGGCGAGGGCGTCGATCCGAACCCGCGCTTCCTGGCCGACAATCTCGTCGACCCGAGTGCGCTCGTCATGGGCAACACGGCCGAGAACCTGCACGACCGCTACCCGTCCATCACCAAGGACCGCACGGACGCCTACGCCGTCGCGAGCCAGGAGAAGTACGACGCCGCGAAGAAGGCCGGCCTGATCGCCGAGACACTGGTTCCCGTCGCCACGAAGTCCGCTGCGGGTTGGGGTCTGGCCACCGAGGACGAGCCGCCGCGCCCCGGCACGACCCTGGACGATCTGGCGAAGCTCAAGACTCCGTTCCGGCCCGCCGGACGCGTCACCGCCGGCAACGCCGCCGGACTCAACGACGGTGCGACAGCGGCGATCCTGGCCGGCGAGGACACCGCCGCGGAACTCGGCCTGAAGGTCGGGATGCGCATGGTGGGCTTCTCGTTCTCCGGCGTCGATCCGGCCGTGATGGGCATCGGTCCCGTCCCCGCCACCGAGAAGCTGCTCGGACGCACCGGCCTGTCCATCGAGGACATCGGCCTCTTCGAGATCAACGAGGCCTTCGCCATCCAGGTCCTCGCGTTCACCGAGCACTTCGGCATCGCCGACGACGACGCCCGGATCAATCAGTGGGGCGGAGCCATCGCCTGCGGCCATCCCCTCGCGTCCTCGGGCGTTCGACTGATGACCCAGCTCAGCCGACAGTTCGCCACCCGTCCCGATGTCCGCTACGGCCTCACCACCATGTGCATCGGCCTCGGCATGGGCGGCAGCGTCATCTGGGAAAACCCCGCCTACGACGGAAGCAAGTGATTGCCATGACTTCAGCTTTTGCCGACGAAGTGGTGACCCACGCGTTCACCAGGATCGTCACCGTGCCGGGCCTCGACGGCCCGGTCGCCATCGTCACCCTCGACAACGGCTTCGACCACACCAAGCCGTCCACCTTCGGACCCGCCGGACTCACCGAGCTCGATGCGGCACTGGACGCGGCCTACGCGGCGAATCCGGTGGCCGTCGCGGTGACCGGGAAGCCGTTCATCTTCGCCGTCGGCGCGGACCTCAACGGTGTGCCGAACATCTCCGACCGCGCCGTCGCGCTGGAGATCGGCACGTTGGGGCACAAGGTGTTCCGCCGCCTGCGCGAGTCCACAGTGCCCACGTTCGCGTTCGTCAACGGCGCCGCTCTGGGCGGTGGACTCGAGATCGCGCTGCACTGCCACTACCGCACCGTCGCGGACAACGCTGCGGCACTGGGGCTCCCGGAGACTTTCCTGGGCCTCGTTCCCGGCTGGGGCGGAACGCAGTTGCTCCCCAACCTGATCGGGCCGGCCAATGCCGTCACCGTGGTGATCGAGAACGCGCTCAACCAGAACCGGATGCTCAAGCCTGCGGACGCGCTGAAGCTGGGCATCGCCGACGAAGTCTTCGGCGGCGCCGATTTCCTCGAGCAGTCCCTGCTGTGGGCCGCGAAGGTCGTTTCCGGGGACGTCACCCCGACCCGCCCCGAGATCGACCGCGGCCAGGGCTGGGACGACGCGATCGCGCGGGCCAAGGCCATCGTCTCCGGCAAGACGGGAGACCACGCACCGGGACCGGTGCGCGCCGTGCAGCTGCTCGAGCTGGCGAAGTCGACCGACATCACCGACTCCGCGTCGCTCGACGCCGCCTTCGCTGCCGAGGACGAGGCGTTGGCCGACCTTCTCATGGCCGACGAACTGCGGGCCGGGCTCTACGCATTCGACCTCGTGCAGAAGCGTGCCAAGCGGCCTGCCGGAGCGCCCGACAAGTCCCTCGCCCGGAAGGTCACCGGCGTCGGCATCGTGGGCGCCGGCCTCATGGCCAGCCAGCTCGCCCTGCTGTTCGTACGTCAGTTGAAGGTGCCGGTGATCCTCACCGACATCGACCAGGAGCGCATCGACAAGGGCGTCGGCTACGTTCACGCCGAGATCGACAAGCTGCAGGGCAAGAAGCGACTCTCCCCCGACGCGGCGAACCGTCTCAAGGCGTTGGTGTCCGGATCGCTCGACAAGTCCGCATTCGCGACGACCGACTGGGTCATCGAGGCAGTGTTCGAGAATCTCGACGTGAAGAAGAAGGTCTTCGCCGAGCTCGAGGAGTTCGTCTCCCCCGAGACGATCCTCGCGACGAACACGTCGTCGCTGTCCATCACCCGTATGGCGGCGGAGCTGAAGCACCCCGAGCGGGTCGTCGGATTCCACTTCTTCAACCCCGTGGCCGTTCTTCCGCTGCTGGAGATCGTCCGCGGCGAGAAGACCGACGATGCCACGCTCGCAACAGCATTCGCGACGGCGAAGTCTCTGAAGAAGTCGGCCGTGCTGATCGCCGACAAGCCCGGCTTCGTCTTCAACCGCTTGCTCACCCGCGCCCTCGGCGAGGTCATGAACGCGATCGACGAGGGCACGCCCTTCGACGTCGCGGACAACGCCATCAGCGAGCTCGGCATGCCGATGAGCCCGCTCACGCTGCTCTCGCTGGTCGGCCCCGCCGTCGCACTGCACACCGGCGAGACCATGGCCGAGTACTACCCGGAGCGGTTCCACGACTCCCCCGGCCTGCAGGCGATGGTCGCGAACAAGAAGTCCGCGGTGTGGACCTACGGCGCCGACGGAGCCAAGACCGTCGACCCCGAGATCGCCGATCTGTGGCCGCAGGGCGACTCACCGTCGACGGCCGAGCAGGTGCTCGATCGCACCCGCCGCGCCTTCGCGGAGGAGATCGACATCATGCTGCAGGAAGGCGTCGTCGCGGCCGCTCAGGACATCGACCTCTGCCTGATCCTCGGCGGCGGCTTCGGGTTCTGGAACGGCGGCATCGTGCCGTACCTCGATCGCACCGGCACCTCCGAGGCCGTCACCGGTCACCGGTTCCTCGACAAGGGTGTCGCCAGCGTGTGATGGGGCTGCGCCCTCGTGCGCCCTTTGCGCATCCCTGGATACGCGAAGGGCGCACGGGGCCGGAGGCCATACATAGGTTAGGCTAACCATGTGAAACGCCTTCGCCTTCTCCCCGCCGTCGCGGCCACCGCCGCGCTCGCCCTCGTCGCCGGATGTTCGTCCGATGCCGACTCCGACGCGCCCGCCGCCGCGTCGGGTGGCGCGTTCCCCGTCACCATCGACCACGCCTTCGGTTCGACCACCATCGACGCCGCACCGGAGCGCATCGTCACGATGGGCTGGAACGCACAGGACATCCTCGGCGCCCTCGACATCACGCCCGTCGGCCAGCCGAAGTACACCTACGGTGCCGACGAGAACGGCGTGATGCCGTGGGCACAGGAGTTCTACGACGCGGACGCCACCACCCTGTACGAGGATCCGGCTGCGGGTGAGCCCGACGTCGAGGCCCTCGCGGCCCTGGCACCCGACCTGGTGCTCGCGCCCTACGAGGGTTTCCCGCAGTCGTACTACGACACGTTGTCCGCTGTCTCGCCCGTCGTCGCCTACCCCGGTGAGGCCTGGCAGACGACGTGGCAGGACCAGACCACGATGATCGGTGAGGCAGTCGGGAAGCCCACGGAGGCACAGGCTCTCATCGACGGTATGGGCCAGCGGCTCGCCTCGGAGGCCGAGGCCAATCCGGAGTTCGCCGGCAAGACCGTCGCGGTGGTGAACCTGGACACGGACGCCGGTCAGGCGAACGTCTACATGCCGTCCGATCCTCGCGTGCAGGTTCTCAACGAGATGGGCTTCGTCAACGCCCCCGGCGTCGTGGCACTCGACGAGGCCGACTCCGCGGACACCTTCTTCTCCACCGTGTCACTGGAGAACGTGCAGAGCTTCGACGCCGACGTGATCGTCGCGTTCACTCCGGAGGGCTTCGACCTCGCCTCGGCCCCGGCTGTGGCGACGCTGCCCGCGGTCGCCTCCGGATCCGCGGTCGCGCTCAGTGACGAGCAGGTCATCGCCGGTCTGAGCAACGTCAACCCGGTGAGCACCCCGTGGGTACTCGACCGGATCCTCCCGCAGTTGAAGGACGCCGCCACCAAGGCGACGTAGCGACCGTCAGATGTCGCCGGGCCGGTGTGCGATCCATCCGCGCACCCGGCCGGCGATGTCCGACGGGGTGAGGCCGATGTCGGCGTGAATGCGATCCCGCGAGCTGTGGTCCAGGAACTGCTGTGGCACACCGAGATCCCGACAGGGGACGTCCACGCCGCCGGCGCGCAGGGCAGCCGACACGGATGCACCGATGCCGCCGTGCAGACCGCTGTCCTCGAGCGTGACCACCAGGCGGAAGTCCGCGGCGAGCTTCACGAGCGAGTCCGGAACGGGCAGCACCCACCGCGGATCGACGACTGTGGCCGAGACACCGTCCGCGGCGAGTTCTCGCGCCGTGTCCAGTGCCAACGACGCGAACGGACCGACGGCGACGAGGAGTACGTCCGACTCCCCCTCGGGCTCGTGCAGCACGTCGACGGAGTCGTCCAGACGCCGCACCGCCTCGATGTCGTCGGGGATGGCGCCCTTGGGGAAGCGCAGCGCGGTGGGACCGTCGGACACCGCGAGTGCCTCGGCGAGTTCCTCGCGCAGGGTCGCTCCGTCGCGGGGCGCCGCCACGCGCATGTTCGGCACGATGCCGAGCAGCGACATGTCCCACATGCCGTTGTGGCTGGCGCCGTCCGATCCGGTGACCCCGGCGCGATCGAGCACCAGGGTGACCGGCAGGTTCAGTAGTGCCACGTCCATCAGCAGCTGATCGAACGCCCGATTGAGGAACGTCGAGTAGATCGCCACCACGGGATGCAGACCACCGAGTGCGAGACCGGCGGCGGACGTGAGCGCGTGCTGCTCGGCGATGCCCACGTCGAAGAAACGGTCCGGGAACACCTCGCCGAACGCGGCGAGCCCGGTGGGTCCGGCCATCGCGGCGGTGATGGCCACGACGTCCTCGCGGTCGGTTCCCAGGGCGATGAGTTGACGGGAGAACTCCGACGTCCAGTCCGGAGCCGCGACGCTGGTCGCCAGGCCGGTGAGCGGGTCGATGACTCCCGTCGAGTGCATCTGGTCGGCGACGTCGTTCTCGGCGAACGAGTAGCCCATGCCCTTGCGCGTCACCGCGTGGACGATGACCGGCCCGCCGAAGGCCTTCGCGCGGCGCAGCGCCGATTCCAGAGCCGCCTGATCGTGTCCGTCGACCGGACCGAGGTACTTGATGCCCAGATCGGTGAACATGACCTGCGGGCTGATCGCGTCCTTGAGGCCGGCCTTCATGCCGTGCAACATGGCGTACGCGGCCGACCCGACCACGGGCAGGTTCTTCACCATGTGACGGCCGGTGTCCAGCGCGCGTTCGTAGTTGGGCTGCAGGCGCAGCGTCGCGAGATGGTCCGCGAGGCCGCCGATGGTCGGCGAGTAGGAGCGACCGTTGTCGTTCACGACGATCACGACGGAACGATCCTTGCCGGCCGCGATGTTGTTGAGCGCCTCCCAGCACATGCCACCGGTGAGGGCGCCGTCCCCGACGACCGCGACGACGTGACGATCGCCGCGCCCGGTCAGCTCGAAGGCCTTGGCGAGGCCGTCGGCGTAGGAGAGGGATGCCGACGCGTGTGAGGACTCGACCCAGTCGTGCTCGCTCTCGCTGCGGGACGGGTAGCCGGACAGCCCACCCTCCTTGCGCAGGGAGTCGAAGCGGTCCGCTCGACCGGTGACCATCTTGTGCACGTACGCTTGGTGGCCCGTGTCGAAGATCACCGGGTCACGAGGCGAGTCGAACACGCGGTGGATGGCCAGAGTCAGCTCGACGACACCGAGATTGGGTCCGAGGTGGCCACCCGTGGCAGACACCTTCTCGACCAGGAACCGACGGATCTCGTCCGCCAGTTCGGCCAGCTCCACCGGGCCGAGGGCACGCAGGTCGCTGGGCTCGTGCACGCCGTCCAGAACACCCAACGAAATCGCTCCCCTCCGAAGATTGCCTTGTCGTCCGTCGTGCCGTGAGGCACTCGGACAGGCCAGTTCGGACAAGTCTACGTGGACCCGGATCGGCGGGTTACCGTACGAGCGCCGAGCCGCGGCACAGAATCGAGAGAGTGGTGACGATGACCGACGTCGTGCAGGAGATTCTGGAGGAGGTCCACGCGCTGTGTGTGGCGGACACCTCCGGTGGCGTCGCCGACTACATCCCCGAACTGGCGGCCGCGAACCCCGATCGCTTCGGTATCTGTCTCACGACGGCCGACGGCCACGTGTACCAGGTGGGCGACACGGACGTGCCCTTCACGATCCAGTCGGTGTCCAAACCGTTCACCTACGCCCTCGCTCTCACCGATCGCGGCGAGACCGCGGTGGCCCGCAAGATCGACGTGGAGCCGTCCGGTGAGCCGTTCAACGAGATCAGCCTCGACCCCGTCACCGAGCGCCCGCGCAACCCGATGATCAACGCGGGCGCCATCACCTCCGCGTCGCTGGTGCGAGGCGCGACGCCCGACGAGCAGTTCGAACGGATCCGGGCCTCGTTCTCGCGGTACGCGGGACGCGAACTCGCCATGAACGCCGCCGTGCACGCCTCGGAATCGCGCACCGGCCATCGCAACCGCGCCATCGGCCACATGCTGCGCTCCTTCGGCATCGTCGAGGGCGATCCCGACGCGATGGTCGATCTCTACTTCCGCCAGTGCTCGCTGGACGTCACGTGCCGCGACATCGGCGTCATGGCGGCGACCCTCGCCAACAACGGCCTCAACCCGTGTACCGACGTCCGAGCCCTCGAACCGGTGCTCGTCGAGCGTGTGCTGAGCGTCATGACGACGTGCGGCATGTACGACGGAGCCGGCGACTGGGTCAACCGCGTCGGACTCCCCGCCAAGAGCGGTGTCGCCGGTGCGGTGCTCGCGGTCCTGCCCGGTCAGCTCGGTATCTCGGTGTTCTCACCCAGACTCGACGCCCACGGCAACAGCGTGCGCGGAGTCAAGGCGTGCCGCGAGCTGTCCTCGCGCCTCGAACTGCACTTCCTCCACGTCGGCCGGGCCGCACGCAGCGCCGTGCGCGCCGAGTACACCGTCGCCGACTCCCCCTCGCGTCGCCGGCGCACCGCCGCCGAGCAGGAGACGCTCGCCGCGCGGGGACGCCGAGTCCGCGTCTTCGAACTGCACGGCGATCTGCTGTTCTCCGCAGCGGAGAGCGTCGTGCGCGCGGTGTCCACGGCCGTCGACCACGGCGCCGACGACGGGAGCGCACTCGACGGCGTGATCCTGGACATGCGTCGGGTCGACGAGGTGAGCGACGTCGCCCGCTCGATGCTGGACACCCTCGCCGCCGGGCTCCGCCGACAGGGTTGTGCCGCCGTCCTGGTCGATCCCCGAGCTGCGATGGCGCACACCGTGTCGTCCCTGTCCGAACACGACGGCAGTGGCCGGGTCTTCGACGATCTGGACTCCGCACTGCGCTGGGGCGAGGACACCGTCCTCGACCGGTGGTGCGGCGGCGCACGGCAACCCACGGAGGTGACGGTCGATCAGCACCCGATCGTCACCGCGCTGGACGAGGCCCACCGCGATGCGGTCACCTCCCGCACGACGGACGCGCAGTACAGCGCAGGCAGCGTCATCGCCGAGGTCGGTGACGTGTCACTGGGTCTGGTGATGGTGCTGTCCGGCCGCGTCGCGGTCGACTTCATCGGCGCGGACGGCCGGGCCCGCGCCGTGTCGACGCTGTCCGCCGGCATGAGTTTCGGTGAGATGCCGTTGGTCCGGCGCTCACGCTTCGGGCTCCGCATCACCGCGGTGAAGGACACCACGGTCGCGATCCTCGGCCCGAAGGACTTCGACGCGCTGACCGAGAGCAACCCCGCTGCGAAGACAGCCTTGCTGGAGGTGCTTCTCGATCGCGCGTACGAGCAGGCCGAGTCGATCGTCGCCGCACTGCGCCGTTCCGGCGTCGTCTGAGCCGGCGGCTGCGCTCAGGCGTCGAGCGTGACCGCGGCGATGGGCGTGGTGGTGGGTGCGTCCGAACCGCTCTCGGGCTCGACCGTCACCGCCCACGTGGTCGCGTCGCTCAAGCCTGTGACGACGTGCTCGCGAGCGGGCGTGGCGGCATCGGCGGGGACGAGACCTGCCGGGCGCGGCGCGGGATCCTCTCCGATGAGCCACATCTCGAACACCTTGCCGTCGCCGGGCTCCGCGAGCCCGTCGAGCGTGACCACGGCGGCGTCCTGCGAGCGCGACCAGCGCACGGTGGCGGTACCGCCACCCTCGACCTCGACGGTGCTGGTCCTGATGTCACCGGCCGCAAGCACCTGCGACGTGGGCGACGACGGTGCGTCTCCCAGTTGCTGCGTGACCACGGCGCCGCCCACTCCGACGATCACGACGGCCGCCGCGGCTGCCGCGAGCACGCGCAGGCGTGTGCGGCGGCGATCGTCGAGCGACACCACCGGGGCGACCGGAGCGTCGTCGATCGGATCGGCCAGTGGCCGGGCATCACCCTGCGGAGTGCTCTCCACCGCGGCGAGAATGCTCGCACGCAACGACGAGGGCGGTTCCGCGGCCGTGGACGACGCGCTGAGCGCCATCGTCTCGTCGACCGACTCGACGATGCTCTCGAACCACGACCGCGTCGCCGCGTCCGACTGCGCGAGCCTGCGTTCGATGTCCGCCCTCTCGGCGGGGTCGATCGCGTCCAGTGCGTAGGCGTAGGCGTCGTCCACCACGCTGACGTTCATCTCGTTCACGTCCTGCATCGCATCCTGCTTCGACACGTCGTCGGGTGCGGACGCGTCGTCATGGCGGCGATGGCGACCGTCTCCGTCACTCACCGGTCTCCACCCCCAGACAATTCTTCAACTTGATCAGACCGTCCCGGATCCGCGACTTCACGGTGGGAACGGCCACGCCCAGGCGCTCGGCCACTTCCCGATACGTCAACCCGCTGTAGTACGCCATCCGTACCGATTCGCGTTGGGTCTCCGTCAGCGTGTCCAGGCATCGGACCACCGACTCCGACTCCAGGGTCTGGGTGACGGATTCGAGGACCTCGTCGTGCGCGGGACTGTGGGTCGAGGAGCCGTAGAGCGCCTCGCGATCCGTGCCGGACTGCTCCGACCGGACACGGTCGACGGCGCGGCGATGCGCCAACGTCATCATCCAGGCGAGCGGAGACCCCTGCGCGGGGTCGTATCGGTCGGCCGTCTTCCAGATCTGCAGGAACACCTCCTGCGCGGTCTCCTCGCTGAACCCGGGATCGCGCAGCACACGCAGCACCATGCCGAACACCCGAGACGAGGTCGCGTCGTACAGATCGGCGAACGCTCGGCGGTCACCGGTGGCGACACGTGCGAGTAACGCACGCAGTTCGTCGGCCTCGGCGACACGCCGACGCTTGAGGTCGGGATCGGGAACGGGGCACGACGGATCGGCGGTGTCGTCCGGGGCGCGTCGGTGCCGAGGCTCGCCGGCGCTCGGGTCGGCTGCGCTCGTACCTCCGGCGCTCACAGACCCCCACCTCGCTGCGAGACGTTCATCGTCGAGTTCATCGACCATGAGACTAGTGGCCATCGTCGTCATATCCTCACCCCCTCGGCGATCGTGGTCCTGCGCGTCGCGGTCCTGGCGTACGCGCCACCGGGTCATGGCGCCCACGTCGCCGGGTCATGGCGCCCACGCCACGGCGCGAACATCGTGCAGGATTCATTCGTCACCGGGGCGTGAGTGGATCGGTGACCGGCGTCTCCGGCGAAAAACCCGTTGCGGACCTGCAATGACTGCGGGACGCTCGTCGCACCGGATCGGACGATCCGGACATACCGATGAGATCGTGGCGGATCAGGAGTCAGCACTCACATGACGACACATGACGGGAAGGCCGGAGGCCGGCCGCTGGAGGACGGGAAGGCCGGAGGCCGGCCGCCGACGGACGGGAAGGCCGGGGGCCTGGCGATCGAGGCTGTCGGTCTGGTGAAGAGGTTCGGGGACACCGTGGCGGTGGACGGCGTGGATCTCGCCGTCCCGCGGGGCGGGGTCTACGGGGTGCTGGGGCCGAACGGGGCCGGCAAGACCACGACGATGCGCATGTTGGCGACGTTGACCGGCATCGATGGCGGGTCGGCCCGCGTGCTCGGCCACGACGTGGCGACGGAGTCCGACGCGGTGCGGTCGAAGGTGGCGCTCACGGGCCAGTTCGCTTCGCTGGACGAGGACCTGACCGGAGTGGAGAACCTGGTGCTCCTCTCGCGGCTGTACGGGTTCTCGCGCCCGGCGTCGCGGGAGCGTGCCGATCTGCTGTTGGGCGTCTTCGATCTGGTGGAGGCCGGCGGCAAGCAGGTCAAGGCGTACTCCGGCGGTATGCGGCGCCGCCTCGACATCGCGGCGAGTCTGGTGGTCACGCCGGAGCTGATGTTCCTGGACGAGCCGACCACGGGTCTCGATCCCCGCAGCCGCAACCAGGTGTGGGAGATCGTGCGCTCCCTGGTCGCCGGCGGCACGACGGTCCTGCTCACCACGCAGTACCTCGACGAGGCCGATCAGTTGGCCGACCGGGTGGCAGTCATCGACCGGGGCCGCGTGATCGCCGAGGGCACCACCGGTCAGCTCAAGGCATCGGTCGGCTCGGGGTCGCTGCACGTCCGCGTCGCGGAACAGTCGCGCCGCGACGACGCCGCTGACGTCCTGCGCGCGACCCTGCACACCGACGTGACTCTCGAGTCCGATCCCTTCGCCGTCACAGCGCTGGTCGACGACACCGCCCTGGTGGCCCGCGCACTCGCGACGCTGTCGGACGACGGCATCGGCGTCACCACCTACGCCCTCGGGCAACCCAGCCTGGACGAGGTGTTCCTGGCACTGACCGGACGAACGACAGAACTGGAGGCGTCCTGAGAATGACCACCACCAACTCCCCCACCGCCGCGACGGGCACTGCGCAGCCGACCATCGCCGAGTTGCTCCGCGACTCCGGTCCCCGTCCCGATCGACCGTCGTCGATGTCGGCGGCGCTCTCGTTCGGGTGGCGAGCACTGCTGAAGATCAAGCACGTCCCCGAGCAGCTGTTCGACGTGACCATGTTCCCGGTCATGTTCACGCTGATGTTCACGTTCCTGTTCGGCGGCGCGTTGGCGGGCTCGACCAGTGCCTACATCCAGTTCCTGCTGCCGGGCATCCTGGTGCAGACCGTCGTCATGATCACGATGTACACGGGTCTGACCTCGAACAAAGACATCGAGAAGGGCGTCTTCGATCGGTTCCGGTCGCTGCCCATCTGGCGGCCGGCGCCGTTGGTCGGCGCCCTGCTCGGAGACGTGGTCCGCTACACCCTCGCCTCGACGATCGTGCTCGTGCTGGGTCTCGCGCTGGGCTTCCGGCCGGCGGGCGGCGTGCTCGGCGTGCTGGCGTCGGTGGCGTTGCTGCTGGCGTTCTCGTTCTGCGTCTCGTGGGTGTGGACGATGTTCGCGCTGATGCTGCGCAGCGAGACCGCGGTGATGAGCGTGTCCATGCTCGTGCTGTTCCCGCTGACCTTCGCCAGCAACATCTTCGTCGACCCGACGACGATGCCCGGGTGGCTGCAGGCGTTCGTGTCGGTCAATCCGGTGTCGCATCTGGTGACGACGCTGCGCGGCTTCGCCGACGGTGTGCTCGAGACGGACGCGCTGATGTGGACCGGCATCTGGTCCGTCGGACTGCTGGCGGTGTTCGGACCGATCACGATGCGCCTGTACAACGCCAAGTGACGCGTCAGTCCCGGACGAACGATCCGATGCACTCGACGTGGCTGGTCATCGGGAAGGCGTCGAACGCACGGAGATTCTCCAGGCGGTAGCCGTGCGAGAGGTAGAGCCCCGCGTCCCGTGCGAAGGACGCGGGGTCGCACCCGATGTGCACCACACGATCCGGGTGCGCACCGGCGACCGCCGCGATCACCTGTCTGCCGGCGCCGGATCGTGGCGGGTCGAGGACGACGACGGACGGCTGTGGCGGCAGGGATCCGATCGCGCGCTCGACGGGCGCTGCCTGCATCGACAGCTGCGGCAGGTCCGTCACCGCCGCACGCCCGTCCACCACCGCCCGGTGGGAGAACTCGACCGCTGCGACGGTGCCGCCCGGTCCGACCGCCTCGGCGACGACGGACGCGAAGGTGCCCGCACCGGCGTAGAGGTCCCAGGCCGTGTCACCGGGCCGAGCACCGGACCACTCCCGGACCACCTCGGCGTACTGCGTGGCAGCCGCCCGGTGAGCCTGCCAGAACCCCCACGAGTCCACGGTCCACTCGCGCGACCCGACGCGCTCGACGGCCCGACCCGAGCCCGCGCGCACCCGGTGCGCGCGGTCACCGGACTTCGCGGCGCGGCGCGAGGAGGCGCCGCGACGACCGGTGTCGGCGCGCATGCGACGGTCGACGGCAGGAGCGATCTCCACGATGTGACGGGTCCCGTCGGAGTCCACGGCCACCGCGAGATCGGCGCCCGGCGTCCACGACCGGGCAGCCAGCCCGTCGTACATCCCCGGAACCGCTTGTGGGCAGGCCAGATCCGTCACGATGTCGGCGCTGCGGAGCCGGTGGAAACCGGGCCGTCCCTCGTCGTCCACACCCAACCGGATGCGCGTCCGCCAGCCGGTCTGATCACCGAGCGACTCCACCTCGACGGTGCGTTCGATACCCCCGACGCGGCTCAGCTGCTCGGCGACGACGGCCGCCTTGATCTGGCGTCCGGCCTCGGCGGTCGCGTGGGAGAAGTCGCAGCATCCCGACCCACCGGGGCCGGAGATGGGACACAGCGGCGCGATGCGGTCGGGCGAGGCCTCCAGGATCTCGACGGCGTCCGCGCGGCAGAAGGACTTGCCGGTGTCCTCGGTGACCCGCGCCGTCACCAGCTCGCCGGGAAGGCTGTGCCGGACGAACATGACGCGTCCCTCGTGCCGTGCGACGCAGAAGCCGCCGTGTCCCGGCTTGCCCACGCGGACCTCGACGACCGCGCCGAGCCACGAGTCGGTCATCGTTCGGATCGCCGTTCGGCCGAGGTGGGCTCGTAACCACGACGGGACGAGCCCGGTGCGTTCTCGAGGCTCTCGCGCTTCGCCCGCTCGGACGAGTTGAGCTGCCAGGGCACGCTGGTGACCATGACGCCGGGCTGGAAGAGCAGCCGACTCTTCAGTCGCAACGCACTCTGGTTGTGCAGCACCTGCTCCCACCAGTGACCCACCACGTACTCGGGGATGAACACGGTGACGACGTCGCGCGGTGAGTCCCGCTTGACCCGGCGCACGTAGTCGAGCACGGGCTTGGTGATCTCGCGGTAGGGCGACTCGACCACCTTGAGCGGGACGCTGAGGTCGCTCTTCTCCCACTCGCGCACCAGGGTGCGCGTGTCCGCCTCGTCGACGTTGACCGTGATCGCCTCGAGGGTGTCCGGCCTGGTCGCACGGGCGTAGGCGAGGGCGCGCAGCGTCGGGCTGTGCAGCTTGGACACGAGCACGATGGAGTGCGTGCGGCTGGGCAGCACACCGTCCCACTCGACGTCGGCGAGCTCGGTGGCCACCGAGTCGTAGTGCTTGCGGATCAGCTTCATCAGTCCGAAGATCGCGAGCATCGCGATGATCGCGATCCAGGCACCCGCGAGGAACTTGGTCAGCAGGACGATCACCAGGACGGCGCCCGTCATGGCCAGGCCGATGCCGTTGACGACACGCGACCGCATCATCGACCGGCGCTGCGCAGGGTCGGTCTCCGTCCGCAACAACCGCGTCCAGTGCCGCACCATGCCGGTCTGACTGAGCGTGAACGAGACGAACACTCCGACGATGTAGAGCTGGATCAGCTTGGTCACCTCGGCGCCGAACATGACGACGAAGAAGATGGCGGCGGCCGAGAGGAACAGGATGCCGTTGCTGAACGCGAGCCGGTCGCCGCGGGTGTGGAACTGGCGGGGCAGGAAGCGGTCCTGGGCCAGGATCGACCCGAGTACGGGGAACCCGTTGAAGGCGGTGTTGGCGGCCAGCACCAGGATCAGCGCCGTCACGATGGTGATGAAGTAGAAGCCGGGCGTGAAGTGCCGGAACACGGCCTCGGCCAACTGCGCGATGAGCGTCTTCTGCTGGTAGTTCTCGGGAGCCCCGACGAGCTGGGTCGCGGGGTCCGCCGCGTACTTCACACCGATCTTCTCCGCCAGCAGGATGATGCCGAGCAGCAACGTGATGCCGATCGAGCCGAGCAGCAGGAGCGTCGTGGCGGCGTTGCGCGACTTCGGCTTGCGGAAGGCGGGCACGCCGTTGGAGATGGCCTCGACACCCGTCAGCGCCGCACACCCGGAGGAGAACGCGCGCGCCAGCAGGAACGCGAACGCGATGCCGTAGAGGTGACTGTCCTCCGCCTGCAGCTCGAAGTTCGACGACTCGGCCGACACGTCGTCGCCGAGGACGTACACCTGCACCAGGCCCCACACGAGCATGACGACCATGCCCACCATGAAGGCGTAGGTGGGGATCGCGAACGCGGTACCGGACTCGCGGACGCCGCGCAGGTTGATCGAGGTGATGAGCACGATGGCGGCGACCGCGAACAGCACCTTGTGCTCCGCGACGAACGGCAGGGCCGATCCGATGTTGGAGGCGGCGGCCGAGATGGACACGGCGACCGTGAGCACGTAGTCGACGAGGAGGGCGCTGCCGACGGTCAGGCCCGCGGTCGGTCCCAGGTTGGTGGTGGCCACCTCGTAGTCGCCACCGCCGGACGGGTAGGCGTGCACGTTCTGGCGGTAGCTCGCCACGACCACCGCCATGACGACGGCGACGGCGAGACCGATCCAGATGGAGAACGAGTACGCCGAGATCCCGGCGACCGACAGCACCAGAAAGATTTCTTCGGGCGCGTAGGCGACGGACGACATTGCATCGGACGCGAACACCGGGAGGGCGATGCGTTTGGGCAGGAGCGTGTGTCCGAGCGTGTCGCTACGGAACGGCCTACCCAGCAGCAGCCTCTTGGTGGCCGTCGAAAGCTTGGACACATCGCAGAGCGTAGGCCGTACCGGGCTCGACCGTGGGGCAGGGTGACCGATAGCGTTGCGCGAAGTCCCTCCCGGCAGCAATCACCTTGGGCACCGTCCTCTCGACTCCCGAACGGAGCGTCTGTTGTACGTAGTCGTCATGGGGTGTGGCCGCGTCGGCTCCGCCCTCGCGGGTGCACTCACCCGCATCGGCCACGAGGTCGCGGTCATCGACCGCGATCCCACCGCGTTCCACCGGCTCGGTCCCAACTTCACCGGACGTCAGGTGATCGGCATGGGGTTCGACCGGGACGTGCTCGTCGAGGCGGGCATCGAGAAGGCCGACGCACTGGCCGCGGTGTCCTCGGGCGACAACTCCAACATCATCTCCGCGCGTGTCGCCCGCGAGACGTTCGGTGTCGAGCGCGTCGTCGCGCGCATCTACGACGCCAAGCGCGCCGCGGTGTACGAACGCCTCGGCATCCCCACGGTGGCCACGGTGCCGTGGACGACGGATCGATTCCTGCACACGCTGATCCACGACAACGAGCTCACCAAGTGGCGCGATCCGTCGGGCAGCGTCGCGGTGGCCCGCCTCGACATCGGCGAGGGATGGGTGGGCAAGGGCGTGACCGCGCTCGAGAGTGCGACCAAGTCCCGAGTGGCCTTCATCATCCGCTTCGGTGCCGGACTGCTGCCCGACCGCAAGACGGTGATCCAGGCCGACGACGAGGTGTGGATCGCGGCTGTCGACGGCATGGTCGCCGAGGCCGTGGCGCTCGCGAGCAACCCTCCGCCCGAGGACTGACGGCTCCTGCCTCACCTCGTGTCCGTCCCCGCACCAGACCTGTCACCGAAGGATCCGTCATGAGAGTCGCCATCGCCGGAGCGGGAGCCGTGGGCCGTTCGATCGCCCGCGAGCTCCTCAGGTCCGACCATCACGTCCTGCTGATCGAACGCAAGGCCGACCACGTCGACCCGGCATCGGTCGAGGCGGCCGAGTGGATCCACGCGGACGCCTGCGAGCTGGCCACCCTCGAGGGCGCCGGCATCGAGTCGTACGACGTGGTCATCGCCGCCACGGGCGACGACAAGGCCAACCTGGTCCTGAGCCTGCTGGCGAAGACCGAGTTCGGCGTCGACCGAGTGGTCGCCCGCGTCAACGACCCGCGCAACGAGTGGCTCTTCGACGCGTCGTGGGGAGTCGACGTCGCCGTGTCGACACCGCGCATGCTGGCCTCGCTCGTCGAGGAGGCGGTCTCGGTGGGAGATCTGGTGCGATTGATGACGTTGCGGCAGGGCAAGGCGAACCTCGTGGAGATCACGTTGCCGGCGAACACACCGCTGGCGGGCAAACCGGTGCGCCGCATCACGCTTCCTCGCGACGTCGCGCTGGTCACCATCCTGCGCGGTGGCCGCGTCATCGTCCCGGAGAAGGACGACCCGCTCGAGGGCGGCGACGAACTGCTGTTCGTCACCACCGTCGACGTCGAGGACGAACTCCGCGAGGTGCTGGGACTCTCCCAGCGTTGACCGACAGGACCGACCGACAGCCGTCAGGGCTCGATGCGGTCCGCGTCCACGACCTCGGTGGTCTCGCTCTCCCGGTGCGTCGCTGCGGCCACGACAGCGTCGGCCCGTCGCACGGCCCAGAACGTGACGGCGAACGCGACCGCCGCGAGCGGCCAGCCCATCGCGATGCGGGCGACCGCGAGCCACCCGGTCTGGTCGTAGTCGTAGAGCTGCGATTGCACGACGTACCGCGCGACGAACACGAGAACCCAGGCGAACGTCGCGATGTCGTACGCGCGGACGGCGGCCCGATGCTCGCGCCAGGCCTTGCCGGTGCCGTTGAGGTAGCCCCACACGATGCCGACGAGCGGCCGACGAGCGAGGATCGAGACGAGGAACACCCCGCCGTACGCGAGCGAGGTGTAGATCCCGAACAGGAAGTAGCCCTTGGCGTCTCCGGTGCGGTAGGCGATGAACGCGCACACAGCCACGCCGAAGAATCCCGATACGGCCGGCTGGATCGGATCCCGCTTCACGACGCGCCACACCAGGATCGCCACGGCCAGACCGAGGGCGGCCCAGACGGCCGCGGTGAGACCCGCGAGGGAGTTGACCGGAACGAAGACCAGCACGGGCAGGGTGGAGAACACCAGTCCGCTGACCCCACCGAGCTGGGACAGGATCGTCTCGGGATGCGCGTCCTCGGTGGGCTGACTGTTCGGTGACTCGCTCATGCAGTTCAGGGTGCCAGACGATGCGGCTCCCGAAGAACTAGTCCTCGGTGCGTAGCTCGTAGTACGGGTTGTAGATGACCTTGCGGCCCTCGCGCTCCCCCACGCGACCACGGACCAGCAACTGCGTGCCGGACTCGATACCGGCGATCTTGCGTCGGCCGATCCAGATCAGCGAGATGGTGTCGGTGCCGTCGAAGAACTCGGCCTCGACGATGGCGTTGGCGGCCTTGCTGCACGTCTCGACGCTGCGGAGCCGTCCGACCATGGTGACCTCGTCACCGCGAGTGCAATCGCATGCTCGTTGGGCGCCGGACGCCTTCGACGTCGACTCCAACTCCTCGGCATCGAGTTGATCGATGTCCTCGGTCAACTTCCGGGCCATGCGGCGGAAGTATCCTGCGGCAGCGGGTGCCATGAGTGCTCCTGGAGCGGTTCGCGCGGGCCTTCCGCGGCGGATGTTCTGCTTCTGTCAGCGCCACTGTAGACCTTTCCGAGCACGCCTCACCACACCCGGCCGGTCGGGTCGGTGAACGCCACGAGAAGATGCGGACACCATGGAGACAACCACCGTCGTACTGCTGCCCGGCACCGGCTCCGACGCGTCGTTCGTCGAGGGGGCCTTCGGTGATGCCGTGGCGGATCTCGGCTGGTCGCTGCGGGTGATCGAGCCCGAACCCGCCGACGTCGTCGGGGGCTACGTGCGGGCGCTCGACCACGTACGAGGCGCCGTTCGAGGGGACCTGATCGTGGGCGGTGTCTCACTCGGCGCGGCGGTCGCGGCGCGGTGGGCGCTCGACCGTCGGGGCGCCGCGCAGGGCGCCGTCCTCGCGATGCCGGCGTGGACCGGATCTCCGGGCGACTCCCCCGCTGCGGTCGGTGCCGCCGCGACGGCGGCGACGCTGCGGGCCCACGGCCTCGATGCGTCGGTGGCGGCGATGGCGCAGTCGAGTCCGCGGTGGCTCGCCGAGGCGCTGACGCGGTCGTGGCGAGCACAGTGGCCGCTGCTGCCGACGGCGCTGGACGACGCCGCCCGGTATGTGGCACCCACCCTCGACGACCTGCGATCCCTCGCGGTGCCGGTCGGCGTGGTGGCAGCGATCGACGACCCGGTGCACCCGCTCGGTGTCGCGCAGGACTGGTGCGCGGCTCTTCCCACGGCGCACCTCGACACCTTCGCGCTCGACGTCCTCGCCGCGTCCCCGGGCGAGCTCGGCAGGCTGGGCGTCAACGCGTTCCGGCGTGCGACGGGCGGGTCCTAGTCGAGCTGCTCTCGCCGAGAACTCAGTCGAGCTGCTGCATCGCCGAACCCGAGGGCCCGCGCCGACGTTGCGCCTCGGCAGCGGCGTCCGCGTCGGGGGCCTGCTGCTGAGGTACCTGCTGCTGGGGCACCTGCTGCTGCACCGCCGCCTGTGCCTGCGCCTGTGCGGCCGCCATCTGCTGTTGCTGCGCGGCCGCGAGTTGCTGAGCGAGTGCCGGCGGCAGACTGATGGGCAACGGCGTCCGCACCGGGTGCGGATCCGCGCCGCGATCGACCACGGTCGCCGCCACGACGGCACGCGCCTGCTCGACCAGCGGCGATCCGGCCTCGACACTGCCTGCCGGTCCGCTCGCCACGCCGCGGATCATCCAGCGGTACCCGTCGACGCCGATGAAACGCAGATCCCCGCCGGCCGCGGAGCCCACCACCTCACGGCCCCACGGGCCGGTCTCGGTGGCCACCCGCGCGTTGTCGCGGCGCAGCGTGTCGGCCAACTCGGCGGCGACGTCACGCCACTGACCGGGCGACTTCGGAGCGGCGAAGGCCGCCACGGTGATGCGCCCGTTCGGAGTGACGATGTGGACGGCCTGGGGTGCGCCGGCCTGCGTCATCTCGACCTGCAGCTGTCCGCCGGCCGGAAGCATCAACAGCACGGATCCCAGATCGAGCCGTCCCTCCGCGATGCTCTCGCGGTCGCCGTCCAGGTCGTCGATCGACCACGGCCCGGTGGTGTCGTCCGCCGTACCGTCCACCTCGTCGACCTCGTCCACTTCCTCGACCTCGACGTCCTGCGCGGAGTCGAGATCGGTGGCGTCGACGTCGTCGCGCCCCTTCTTCTTGCGTCCGAACATGCTCAGTTCTCCTTCTCGCTGGCGGTGACGGCATCGAGAACCGCGTGTCCGCCGCTGGAGCCGTAGCCGCCGACACCACGGGTGGTGTCGTCCAGCTCGGCCACCTCGACGAAGTCGGGCAGTTCGACCCGCTGCACCAGCAGCTGGGCGATGCGGTCCCCGCGCCGCAGTTCGATGGGGGTGCGTGGATCGTGGTTGATGAGGCAGACCCTGATCTCGCCGCGATAACCGGCATCGACCGTTCCCGGCGTGTTGACCACCGACAATCCCACTCGCGCGGCGAGGCCGGACCGGGGGTGGATCAGGCCGACGGTGCCGACCGGCAGCGCCACGGCGATGCCCGTACCGACCATGGCACGCTCACCGGGTTCGATGACGACGTCGACGGTGGAACACAGGTCCACACCCGCGTCACCGGCGTGTGCACGGACGGGCAGCGGGATGTCCGGATCGAGTCGTCTGACGGCCACCGTCTCGACGGCCGGTGCCGATCCCTGGTCTCCGCGGGTCGTGCGTGTCGCCGTCTCGGCCGTCAGATCGCTCACATCGGTCGAGATTACTCGCCGATGCACCGTCGACCTCCCGCCCGTCCGACCCTCTACTCTGGAGAGGTGTCCGACGCAGCTTCGAGAGAGACCTCAGCAGATCACGCCACCCGGACGTCCGGGACGGCACACGACGGCGGGGGTGAGACGGTCGTCTACAGCGAACGGCTCCGCGTACCCGTCTGGTACTGGGTGGCCGCGATCGGCGTCGCGGCGATCCTCTCGGCCGAGGTGCACATGGGATCACCCGGCGTGATGGCCTGGCTGCCGTACGTGGTGCTGGTGCCGTTCGCGATCTGGGTGGTCACGTACCTGGGCCGGATGCGCGTCGAGGTGACGGAGCAGAACGGCGAGCGCATGCTGCACGCCGGCAAGGCTCGGCTCCCCGCATCGGTGATCGATCGGGTGGCGGTGGTGCCGGGGACGGCGAAGAGTGCCGCCCTCGGACGCCAGCTCGACCCCTCCGCCTTCGTGCAGCATCGTTCGTGGGTCAAGCCGATGGTGTTGGTCGTCCTCGACGACGAGAACGACCCGACACCGTACTGGTTGGTGAGCACCCGGAACCCGGATGCAGTGGCTGCGGCTCTGACTCCGCAGCCACCGACCTCCTGACGGAGGTCTCCTCGGTCAGGCCGCGCAGTCGCGGCAGACCAGAACGCCGCCGTTGTCGGACGACAGCCGCGAGCGGTGATGCACCAGGAAGCAGCTCGAGCACGTGAACTCGTCGGCCTGCTTCGGCACGACACGCACGGACAGTTCCTCACCGGACAGGTCTGCGCCCGGCAGTTCGAAGGACTCCGCGGTGTCCGTCTCGTCGATGTCGACGACGGCGGACTGCGCCTCGTTGCGGCGTGCCTTCAGTTCTTCGAGGGAGTCCTCCGACACGTCGTCGGACTCGGTACGGCGTGGTGCGTCGTAATCGGTGGCCATGTTGTTCCCCTTACCTTCCTGCTGAGACCGGGTGTGCCCGGTCTCCTTCGATCGCCTTCATGGGGGATGTTCAAGACGTCGACCGCTTCTTGTTCGACGAACTCGTCCTCTGTCGGACTCACACCCTCGGATCCCGATGCAGGTCGTTCGTGTTCCTCGTCTGCTGTTCGTGGCAGAACATCGATCCGGTCGGACTTCTTCCCGACTTCCGCCGGGAGGATCTCCGTCCTTCTCGCTCACCTATTCGCAGCCGTCGTCCTGACGGATGACGGCCGGCGTGCGGGTGAGCCGACTGTGCCCGAATCCCCGTGACGGGAAAACATTCGCTTGCTGCGGGCGTGCAGGCCCGAGGAGCCCGACCGGCCGTGAGTTCGATCCGCCGGGCCGCCAGACAATAGCCGACGACGAGCCGGTGTGGAAAACACCCTGCCCAGCGCGGTGTGTCGTGGCGCGAACGGCTCCCGCAGGAACCGCATCTCCCCTGTTCACCCCGCCCAACGCCGTCGACCGTGCAGACGTTCCCACCCGCCGTGCGTCGCGCGTCACATGCCGGCGCGGCCCACTACAGTGAGCGAGTCACCGCCCGTGACACGACAGCGCGACACGTATCAGCAGAAGGGCACGCTCCCGTGGTCTCACTCATCACTCACGGCTCCTCGACCGACGACAAGGGGCGGCCGTACGCGCGGCGTCGGGCCTTCCCGATCCTCGTGGTGCTCGTCGTGCTCGCCCTCGCCGGTGCGGCCGTGTGGGTGAACATCCTGACCACGACCGAGACCGGCACGGACGCCGTCGCCTGCAACGCCCCCCAGCCGGCCTCCGATCCCGCCGCCCCCGCGGCCGCCGAGCCCGGCAGCGTCGTGGACGCCTCGGTGGTCACGGACACCCAGCCCGCCCCGTTGTCCGCCACCCGCGTGCGCGTGTTCAACGCGAACGGACAGGGCGGCCAGGCCGCCGAGATCGCCGCCGATCTCAGCGATTTCGGCTTCGCCAGCGCACCGGACGTGCAGGTGGGCAACGACCCGGTCTACGTCGACCAGAACATGCAGTGCATAGCTCAGATCCGGTTCGGCGCGGCCGGCGTGGCCGCCGCTGGCACCGTCGCACTGGTCGCGCCGTGCGCCGAGTTCGTTCAGGACACCCGCGAGGACGACACCGTGGATCTCGCGCTGGGCACCAACTTCCGTGCGCTGGAACCGAACACCGACGGCGAGGAGGTCATCCGCTCGCTCGCGGACGTGGCTCCGGGCGCCGCGGCACCGAACCTGGACGTCGATCTGCTCGCCGCCGCGCACCGCGTCAACTGCTGACGCGGGTCAGGCCTTCGCGATGGCGGCGACGCCACCGAGACGGTCGAGTACGGACAGGAACCCGTCTGCCACACCTTCCGCCACGGCGATCGTCACCTCGCCGTCGTCGCTGCGGGAGTGCGGCGACGGAGTGATCACCCGCGCACCCGCCTCCGCCGCGACCAGAGCGCCCGCCGCCCAGTCCCACGGGCTGAGCCCGTGCTCGAAGTGGGCGTCGACGCGCCCCGCCGCCACCATGCACAGATCCAGTGCCGCCGAGCCGATGCGACGAACGTCCCGCACCTCGGGCAGCAGAGCCGCGATCAGCGCGCCCTGACGGCGGCGGCGCGCCGCGTCGTAACCGAATCCCGTGGCCACCAACGTGAGTGCCACGTCGTCGATGTCGTTGACTCGCAGGCGCACCCAGTCTCCGCCCGCGTCCGAGCACCACGCGCCACCGCCGAGCGACGCCGCGTACGTGCGATCCCCCACCACGTCCTCCACGGCGCCCGCCACCGACGCACCGTCGATCTGCGCGGCCACGGAGACCGAGTAGGCCGGGATGCCGTAGAGGAAGTTCACGGTGCCGTCGATCGGATCGAGGACCCACCGGACACCGGACGGGGCGATGTCCTCCCCGCCGCCCTCCTCGCCCAGTACCGCGTCGTCGGGACGCAGCCGGCTCAACAGGTCCCGGATGACGTGTTCGGTCTCGGTGTCGACCACCGTCACCGGATCGGTGGGCGTCGACTTCGACCGGACGGCGTCCACCGCCGCACCGCCCGCGCCGAACACCTCCGGCCGACGCCGACGTACGTGGCGTCCCGCCTCACGTGCGACGTCGACGGCGATGCGGCGCAACATCTCCGGGTCGAGGGCGCTCGTCGAGTCGTCCTGCGGCAGATCGTCATGAGGAGTCACCCGGTAATCCGAACACATCGGGCGGCGGAGCGGTACGGCGCGCCACCCGCCGCGGTGCCGCGCGACCGGGAACGCCGCCAGCAACTAGGGTGACGTGCGCGCACCAGATCTCGCACGAACGCGCCGGTCGCCGACGCGTGCGTACGCCACCAGGAGGTTCTGTCATGACGAACGACCACACCGAACCCGGCCCGGTCTCCATCGCCGGGAAGACGGGCTCGCACCCCGAGGGCCGAGGCTTCGGTGTCGACGTCGGTGGCAGTGGCGTCAAGGGTGGCGTGGTCGATCTCGCCACCGGCGAACTGATCGGCGAGCGCTACAAGATCGAGACCCCGCAACCGTCGACTCCCACGGCCGTGGCCGAGACGGTCGCGGCCATCGTCGACCACTTCGAGTGGACCGGGGACGTGGGCATCACCCTCCCCTGCGTCGTCACCGGTGGCGTGGCGCGAACCGCCGCGAACGTCGACAAGGGCTGGATCGGGACCGACGCCGGCGCGCTGTTCCGCGACCATCTCGGGGGTCGTTCGGTGACCGTGCTCAACGACGCCGACGCCGCGGGTATCGCGGAGGACAAGTTCGGCGGCGGCAAGGACTCCAAGGGTGTGGTCATCCTGCTGACCTTCGGCACCGGCATCGGATCCGCGATCCTGCAGAACGGTGTCCTCCTGCCCAACACGGAGCTCGGGCACATGGAGGTGGACGGCAAGGAGGCCGAGCACCGCGCCGCGTCGTCGGTCAAGGACGACAACGGACTGTCGTACAAGGCGTGGGCCAAAGAGGTCTCGCGCGTGCTCGAGCGCATCGAGGATCTGTTCTGGCCGGACCTCTTCATCGCCGGCGGCGGCATCAGCCGCAAAGCCGAGAAGTGGATCCCCCTGCTCACCAACCGCACCCCGGTGCAGCCCGCGACGCTGCGCAACGCCGCCGGAATCGTCGGCGCGGCCCTCGCCGCACAGTCCGGTGTGGCGCCCTGATTCTCGTCGAGGGCGACCACGCGCCCCTCTGACCTGCGCCGCGTCGGCTCGCCGATGCGCGATGTGACTCACACCCCACTGCCGGTGAGCCGGGAACCTCGGCGTCCTCCCGCGCGTTGGTGCTGTGCACTCGCGGCGGTCGTTACAATGGTCCACGCCCCGGTTTCACGCCGGGAAATCCACAGACCTCTCCGCCGGATCATCACTCTGGCGTGACGCCGCACGACACCGTCACGAAAGGGCGTACGTGGCAGCCATCGATATTCGTCAGACCGCGGACACCGCGCCGGCAGTCGACAGCACTCCGGCCGTCGACACCGCGTCGGCCGACGGCACCGCACCCGGCGCCGTCGGAACCGCACCCGCGAAGGCCCCGGCCAAGAAGGCGGCCCCGCGCAAGGCAGCAGCCAAGAAGGCCGCGCCGCGCAAGGCCGCAGCGAAGAAGACCGCAGCGAAGAAGGCGACGTCTCCTGCGACCGGCGACGACGCCGACGAGCCCACCGCGGACATCGAGGACATCGACGTTCCCGAGGGCGAGCTCGCAGCCGAGTCGGACGTCGTCGAGGTCGTCGCCGTCGGCGACGAGGTCGAGGACGACGCGACCACCGAACCCACGCCGGAGGACAAGGCGTCGGGCGACTTCGTGTGGGACGAGGAGGAGTCCGAGGCGCTGCGACAGGCCCGCAAGGACGCCGAACTCACCGCCTCCGCCGACTCCGTCCGCGCCTACCTCAAGCAGATCGGCAAGGTCGCCCTCCTCAACGCCGAAGAGGAGGTCGAGCTCGCCAAGCGCATCGAGGCCGGTCTCTACGCCGTCCAGCTCATGGCCGAGTCCGCCGAGAAGGGCGAGAAGCTCCCCGTGGCCCAGCGCCGCGACATGACCTGGATCTGCCGCGACGGCAACCGGGCGAAGAACCACCTGCTCGAGGCCAACCTGCGCCTCGTCGTCTCACTGGCCAAGCGCTACACGGGCCGCGGCATGGCGTTCCTGGACCTCATCCAGGAGGGCAACCTCGGTCTGATCCGCGCGGTGGAGAAGTTCGACTACACCAAGGGCTACAAGTTCTCGACGTACGCGACGTGGTGGATCCGTCAGGCCATCACCCGCGCCATGGCGGACCAGGCCCGCACCATTCGTATCCCGGTGCACATGGTCGAGGTCATCAACAAGCTCGGACGCATCCAGCGTGAACTCCTTCAGGACCTGGGTCGTGAGCCCACTCCCGAGGAACTCGCCAAGGAGATGGACATCACGCCCGAGAAAGTGCTGGAGATCCAGCAGTACGCTCGCGAGCCGATCTCCCTCGACCAGACCATCGGCGACGAGGGCGACAGCCAGCTCGGCGACTTCATCGAGGACTCCGAGGCCGTCGTCGCCGTCGACGCGGTGTCGTTCACCCTCCTGCAGGACCAGCTCCAGTCGGTTCTCGAGACCCTCTCCGAGCGCGAGGCGGGTGTCGTGCGACTGCGTTTCGGCCTCACCGACGGCCAGCCGCGCACACTCGACGAGATCGGCCAGGTCTACGGGGTCACGCGTGAGCGCATCCGACAGATCGAGTCGAAGACCATGTCGAAGCTGCGGCACCCGAGCCGGTCGCAGGTGCTGCGCGACTACCTCGACTGACAGTTCCGCACCTCACCCGACGGCGACGAACGTCCCGTCGTCGTCGGGTAGGTAGGGCTGCACCTCGACCACCGCGGTGAGCGGGACCGGTCCGTAGAGGTGTGGGAACAGCATCGAACTCGGATCACCGGGTACTCCCGGCTCCCACTCCAGCCGGTCCTTCAGTCGAGTGGGGTCCAACGACAGCAGCACGATGTCCCGGCGCCCGGCGAACAGCCGGTTGGCTGGCAGATGAACCTGCTGCGGCGTCGACAGATGGACGAACCCCTGCTCGGCGAGCGACGCGGGTGCCACCTCCCCCGCGGCCACACTCGCCTCCCAGTCCGCCGCCGGGCACATGTGCACCAGGATCTCGGTCATCGGCCGTCCTCTCGTGTCGGGTCCTGCAGTCGCGTCGTGTCGGCCGGCGGCGCCGGTCGTGCGCGTCGTTCCACACCGCCCAGCGCGACGGCGACGATCACACACAGGATGCCCGCGAGTTCGGCGATCGAGGGCACCTGCCTCAGCACCACGACGCCGACCACCGTCGCAGTGGTGGGCAGCAACGCGAGCAACAACGCGAACCGCGCCCGTCCGACCGTGCGCAGGACCACCTGGTCGAGCGCGTAGGGGATCACGCTCGACAACACACCCACCCCGACACCCAGCAGCCACGTGGACGGCGCGGTGAACACCGACGGATCGTCGAGGACCTGGGGCGTCAACGCGAGCGGGGCGAGAATCACCGACGCCACCGCCATGCCGACGGCGAGGGAGTCCAGCCCGTCGCCCGCCGTCGCGACCGACTTCCCGAGCACCACGTAGCCGGCCCACAGTCCGGCGGCGAGGAGTGCGAAACCGACCCCGACCAGGCCCACGTCGAATCGCGCTCCGGCCACCAGCGCGACTCCCGCGACCACCAGGACGAGTGCGAGCACGTCGCGAGCGCGCCGCGATCCGAGTGCGGCGACGAGGACAGGACCGAGGAACTCGATCGCCACGGCGGTGCCCAACGGGATGCGGGCGATCGCCTCGTAGAACGCCAGGTTCATTCCCACCGTGACGACACCGAACCCACCGGCCACCGCGATGGTGCGGGCCGTCCATCGCGTGCGCCAGGGACGACGCCAGGCCAGCAGAACGGCCGCTGCGCCTGCCGCGCGCAGCCACGCCACGGCCGCCGGCGAGATGGTGTCGAACAGATGGACGCCGATGGCGGCACCGAGATATTGCGCGAGCGCTCCGACCACGAAGACGAACGGCACCGACCACGGCGGGAACGAACGCCCCACCGACGCGAGGCCGCGCGCGTCCACATCCGTCATGGTCGAACCGTATCCACCGGTCGCGACACGGGCGCACAGGGGCGGGTGCGTTCTGCCGACAGCGAACGATGCTCGAGAGGGACGTGGTTCACCAGCATGTTTCGTGTCTGTGACAACACACGGCCATCCGCGTGGGAACAACGCACGAACCCCATACGTCTGTAAGAGTGAACGAACCGCGTCGAACCGACGTGGCGGACCGACCCCAGGACCGTGGTAGTCACGGTCAGTACGGAGGAGTCATGCCCGAATTGTTGACCGACACCACCCTCACCGCTGCCGACAGGTGTGATCGTTGCGGAGCGGGAGCGCGGGTGCGTGCCGTCCTCCCCACCGGCGGAGAACTGCTGTTCTGCCGTCACCACGCCAACGAGCACGAAGCGCGTCTCCTCGAGATGAACGCCACCATCGTCGCGGACGCGGATTCCGACGCCATGGCGTGATGACCGGGGCACTCGGTCCCACAGCACCAGCACTCGACTCCTGACACCACGAAGGGCGACCACCGATCCGGTGGTCGCCCTTCGTCGTGCGCGGGCTCGTGCAGTGCTGCGATCACCACGAACGCAGGGCCGAGATCCTCTCGGTGAGCTGCTCCGCCGTCGCGATCGCGGTGGGCGGCCCACCACAGCTCCGTCGGAGTTCGCCGTGGATGATGCCGTGGGCCTTGCCGGTGCGGTGGTGATGCATCGCCACCAGGCCGTTGAGCTCCTTACGCAGATCGGCCAGCTTCGCGGCGTCCGCGGACCGCCCGGCGGGCGGGAGGGTGACCGGAGCCGGAGTCTCCGTGGGCGTCGCCGGGCGTGCCAGCTGCGTCTCCTGCCGTTTCCGCAACAGCGCGCGCATCTGGTCGCCGTCCAACAGGCCCGGCAGGCCGAGATAGTCCGCCTCGTCGTCGCTGCCCGAGAACGTCGCGGTGCCGAAGGAGGAGCCGTCGAAGATCACCTGGTCGAGCTCTGCGTCGGCACCGAGCGAGGTGAACGCCTTCTCCTCCTCGCCGGGCTCGTCCTTCTGCTGGTTCGCCTCGATGAGCAGGTCGTCGTCGAGACCGTCCTTCTCCCGGTGCGGCTTCCCGATGACGTGGTCGCGCTGCGCCTCGAGCTGGCTGGCCAGGTCCAGGAGCACCGGCACCGAGGGCAGGAACACGCTCGCCGTCTCACCCTTGCGGCGAGAACGCACGAAGCGCCCGACGGCCTGGGCGAAGTACAGCGGTGTGGAGGCGCTGGTCGCGTAGACGCCGACCGCGAGGCGCGGGACGTCCACGCCCTCCGACACCATGCGCACGGCCACCATCCAGGTCGACGTTCCCGCGCCGAACTCGGCGATGCGGGCCGAGGACCCGGGATCGTCGGACAGCACGAGCGTCGGGGTCTCCCCCGTCGCCGCCTCGAGGATTCCCGCGTAGGCGCGCGCGGTGGTCTGATCCGACGCGATGACGAGGCCACCTGCGTCGGGAATGCCGCCCTGCCGGAGTTGGTGCAGCCGGGTGTTGGCCGCGGCGAGCACCGACGGCACCCACTCACCGGACGGGTCGAGAGCGGTACGCCAGGCCCGCGCCGTCTGCTCGGCGCTGAGCGGCTCCCCGAGACGGGCGGCGAACTCCTCGCCCGCACTGTTGCGCCAGCGTGCCTCGCCCGAGTACGCGAGGAAGACGACCGGCCGCACGACACCGTCCGCCAGCGCGTCGGCGTAGCCGTAGCTGTGGTCCGGGCGCGACCGGGGCAGGCCCTCGTCGTCCGGCTCGTAGTTCACGAAAGGAATGGGGCTGTCGTCGCTGCGGAAGGGCGTTCCCGTCAATGCCAGGCGGCGCGTCGCGTCGCCGTAGGCCTCGCGGATGCCCTCGCCCCAGCTCTTGGCGTCACCGCCGTGGTGGATCTCGTCGAGGATCACGAGCGTCTTGCGGTTCTCGGTCCGCACCCGGTGGCGGGAAGGGTGCGACGCCACCTGTGCGTACGTGACGACGATGCCGTGGAAGTCGCTGGACGTCTGCCCGGTGCTGTTGGAGAAGCGGGAGTCGAGGGCGAGTCCGACGCGCGCCGCCGCCTCCGCCCACTGGTGCTTGAGGTGCTCGGTGGGAGCGACGACCGTGACCTGGTCCACGGTGCGGTCGCTTAGCAGCTCGAGCGCCACGCGGAGCGCGAACGTGGTCTTGCCGGCTCCCGGAGTGGCGACGGCCAGGAAGTCGGTCGGACCCGCCGACAGGTACTTCGTGAGCGCTCGCCGCTGCCAGGCGCGCAGTGGCGGCAGGGCGACTCCGGCCGGCCCTGTCACAGGGAGACCTCCTGCGCTGTCGACCTTCTCGCCGATCTCGGCCGTCATGAACGGGCCTCGTCCGGCGCCGTACGTCCACCTGAAAGGATGCGAACCACCCGTGGCATGGAACTCCCGTTCGGCTCGTCGTCTCGTGTGCACATCCGTCGATCAGACTATCGCGGACGTCGGCGCGCCCACCAATGCGCACGTCGCCGCCGGTGCCCGCGACGGCGACACACCGGGCCGGGACGTGCCCGAGCGACGCCGGTGGGCCATGCTGGAGTCATCATGAGCGCACCCGCCGACAACACGTCCGATCGGGACACCGCGGCAGCGTCGACGCCCGACGGAGAGCCGGGGCCCGGTCCCGTCCCGGGACGGCCGCTGCGCACGGCCTGGCGCGTCGTCGCGAGGACGGCGGGCAAGGCGTGGGACGACTCCATCTTCGGCAAGTCCGCCACCGCCGCCTTCTGGCAGACCCTGTCGCTGCCGCCGCTGGTGCTCGCACTCCTCGGCAGCCTCACCTACATCGCGGGGTGGTTCGGACCGAACACTCTCGACATCATCGAGTCGAAGATCGTGACGTTCAGCTCCACGCTGTTCAGCGACAACGTCGTGGACGAGATCATCGCCCCCACGCTGACGGACATCCTCAACAGCGGACACGGTCCCGTCGTGTCCGTGGGCTTCCTGCTGTCGTTGTGGGCCGGCTCGTCGGCGATCTCCACCTTCGTCGACTCCATCGTCGAGGCACACGGTCAGCAGGACGCGCGCAACCCCGTGTGGCAGCGCATCTTCGCTCTGCTGCTGTACGTCGCGTTCCTGATCGTCGCGGTGTTCGTCCTGCCCCTCGTCGCGCTGGGGCCCACCATCATCGGTCGGGTGCTGCCGTCGTCGTGGTTCGAGATCGGCTCGCAGGTGATCGACATCGCGTACTACCCGGGTGTCGGACTGCTGCTCATCGTCGGCCTGACGACGCTCTACAAGGTGGCTCTGCACACCTCGCTGCCGTGGCACCGCCTGCTCGGCGGATCGCTGCTGGCCGGAGTGTTCTTCATGCTCGCGAGTGCGGTGCTGCGCACCTACCTGTCCTGGGTGACCGGAACGGGCTACACCTACGGCGCGCTCGCGGCTCCGATCGCCTTCCTGCTCTTCACGTTCTTCCTGGGATTCGCGGTGGTGCTGGGGGCGGAGTTCAACGCCACGGTCCAGGAGTTCTGGCCGGCGCGCGCCACACGCATGGACCAGGTCAAGGGATGGATCGCCGAGAAGGCAGCCGATCCGGGTGCGGGCACCGTCGGCGCTCTCGGCCGGCTGGCCACCGGCCCGATCCGCATCGCACGGTCGGATCGGGACGGCGGCGAGTCACCGGAGAAGCGTCAGGTGACGCGTGATCGGCAGGATCACTCGCCCTTGCGCAAGCCGTCGTAGACCTTCTTGCAGTCGGGGCACACGGGTGACCCGGGCTTGGCCGACTTCGTGACGGGAAAGACCTCGCCGCACAGTGCGACGACGTGGGTGCCCATCACCGCGCTCTCGGCGATGCGGTTCTTCTTCACGTAGTGGAAGAACTTCGGAGTGTCGTCGTCGGTGGTCTCGTCGGTGCTGACGTCGGGGCGTTCCTTGGTCTGCGTGCTCATGCATCGATTATGACGGTTGTTCCCGACACGCGCGTCGCACATCTCACCACCTCCGATTACTGCACACTTCGTTCAGTAGTGACACAGTGGAGTCATGGCACACGACGGCATCTCACCCCGCGACAGCGTTCGCGAGGCCGTACTGATCACCGAGGCACGAACGTCGGTCGAGGAACAGCACCGAGCGCGCGTGCGCAAATACCTCTTCATCATGTCTTTCCGTATCCCGGCGCTGGTCCTCGCGGCGCTGTCGTATGGCGCGTGGCAGAACCCGTGGATCGCCATGGCCATCGTCGGCGTGTCCATTCCTCTCCCGTGGATGGCAGTCCTGATCGCCAACGACCGACCGCCGCGGACCGCGGACGAGCCCAGCCGCTACGGCTGGCGGGCGACCGACTCCACCGCGCTGGAGGCCCGCAGCCACCCGGTGGTGAACCTCGACGAGGAACCCGATCTCGACCGCCGCGCGATCTCGAATCCGCGCGCCACGTCCTGAGACAGGTCCGTCCCGAGATCGGTCTGCTGACACACTGACGCGGTGACCGACTCGAACCACCGCACCTCGCCTCCCCCGTCCGTCCCGGTGGACGCGGACCGCCTCGTCGACCTCGCGTCCACGTTGCGGGTCGCGTTCGACCGAGCGGACTTCACCGCGGACGGGATCCTGGAGGCACTGGGCGACTCGGTTCATGCCGCGTTGGGACGTGGCGAACCCGCACCGGTGCGACGCCGGTGCGGAGAACTCGGTCCCCTCGGCACGCTCGTCCGACTGTTCCTGCTCTCCGACGACGTGGCGATCGACGCCGCGACCACCGCCCTCGCGCCGACGACACTCGACGGGGCGGTCGCTGCCGGCCTCCTCGAGACCGGCAGCGACACCGTGCGCAGTCTGCTCGACATCCGCCCCCTCGATCTCGGCACGGGCACGCGGTGGGTGGTGTCCGACATCGACGGCAGCATGCGCGACGTCCGTATCGGATCCGATCACGTGCTCGGCGTCGGGCACGCGTCGCTGTCGCTGGTCCGCGGGACACCCACCCGTGTCGACGGGAGTCCGCCCACCGTCCTGGATCTCGGTACCGGCTGCGGCATCCAGGCGCTCCACGCGGCGCCGTACGCCCGGTCGATCACCGCCACCGACGTCAGTGATCGGGCCATCGCCCTCACCCGCATGACGGCTGCCCTCAACGGTCTGGACTTCGAGACGATCCCGGGCTCGTGGTTCGCACCCGTCGCGGGGCGGACCTTCGATCGCATCGTCGCCAACCCGCCCTTCGTCGTCGGATCGGGCCGAGTCTCCCACTCCTACCGCGATTCCGGCCTGGACCTCGACGGTGCCAGCAGCCTCGTCGTGGGAGCGGCACCGGAGCATCTCGCTCCCGGCGGGACCGCCTCGTTGCTCGCCTCCTGGGTTCACGTGGATGGTGAGGACTGGCGGTCACGGGTCGCCTCCTGGCTGCCGGACCACGGTGTCGACGCGTGGATAGTGCAGCGCGACATCGCGGACCCCGCTCTCTACGTGGGCACGTGGCTGCGGGACGGTGGCCTCGATCTGCGAGACCCGGCCGTCGACGAGACGGCGACCGCCTGGCTCGATCACCTCGACGCCGCCGGCGTCACGGGTGTCGGCTTCGGCTTCGTGTACCTCCGCCGGACCGACCGGCCCACCAGCGTCCTCGCGGAGGACCTGATGCACGGGTACGAGGATCCCCTCGGCGACGAGGCACTCGACGTCCTGGACCGGGTTGACTGGCTCCGCACACACGATCTGCTCGACGAGTGTGTGGCCGTCGCCCCGACCACGGCACTCGAGGAGGTCTCCACCCCCGATCCGGACGGTGGGTGGACCACCGTCGTACGCCGGGTCCACCGCGGCGACGGGCCCGCGTGGTCCCACGAGATCGACGCGGACGGGGCGGCACTCCTGGCCGGGATGCGCGCGGGCGGACTGACGGTCGGCGACCTCACCGAGCTTCTCGCGGCCGCACGCGGTGTGGACGCCGCGGAGCTGACGGACTCGGTCGTCGCGTTGGTCGCGGGGCTCGTCGTGCACGGGTTGGTGATCCCCACCTGAGCCGAGCAGTCGTTTCTCTCAGCAACTTCTCAGGGCTGAGGTGGTGAAACCGCAGCTCAGAGTGTTTGACGGAGGTGGGCTTCGGGAACTTTTCTGACGTGTCCCGGCGTTGTAGCCAGTGAGACACCACCGATCAGGAGGCACGTCATGACCAGCCCCACCACCATTCGCCCTCGACCGAGTGATGCCGACCTGGATGCACAGAGCCCGGCAGCGGACCTCGTTCGCGTCTACCTCAACGGCATCGGCCGCACGGCTCTGCTGACGGCCGCGGAGGAAGTCGATCTGGCGAAGAAGATCGAGGTGGGTCTGTACGCGACCCATGTGCTCGCGACCGGCAAGCGCCTCTCCCCCGCCAAGAAGCGTGACCTCGCGCTCATCGTCCGCGAGGGCCAGTCCGCTCGGGCACACCTCCTCGAGGCCAACCTCCGTCTCGTCGTCTCACTCGCCAAGCGCTACACCGGCCGCGGGATGCCGCTGCTGGACCTCATCCAGGAGGGCAACCTGGGTCTGATCCGTGCGATGGAGAAGTTCGACTACGCCAAGGGTTTCAAGTTCTCGACGTACGCCACCTGGTGGATCCGTCAGGCCATCACGCGCGGCATGGCGGACCAGAGCCGCACCATCCGTCTCCCCGTGCACCTGGTGGAGCAGGTGAACAAGCTCGCGCGGATCAAGCGTGAGCTGCACCAGCAGCTCGGCCGCGAGGCCACCGACGACGAGCTCGCCGAGGAGTCCGGCATCCCGGTCGAGAAGATCGCGGATCTGCTCGACCACAGCCGAGACCCGGTGTCGCTCGACATGCCCGTCGGCAGCGACGAGGAGGCGCCGCTGGGCGACTTCATCGAGGACTCGGAGGCGACGTCCGCCGAGAACGCCGTGATCGCCGGGCTGCTGCACACCGACGTGCGCAGCGTGCTCGCCACGCTGGACGAGCGTGAGCAACAGGTCATCCGGTTGCGCTACGGCCTCGACGACGGTCAGCCGCGTACCCTCGACCAGATCGGCAAGCTGTTCGGCCTCTCGCGTGAGCGCGTACGCCAGATCGAGCGTGAGGTCATGGGCAAGCTGCGTCAGGGCGACCGCGCCGAGCGACTGCGGTCCTACGCCAGCTGATCGTCCCCCGCATCACGAGACAGGCCCCCGGCTCTCGCCGGGGGCCTGTCGTCGTTGACGGGCTCAGCGCAGGCGACGGGGGCCCAGATCGATACGGCTGGGCTCGGGTCCGATGCGGATCCGTGCGTCGGTGGTCTCCGCGCCACTCGGTGACGCGAGGACCGGGTCGCACACCAGCTCGCGCACCTCGGACAGATCGTCCGCCAGTGTGGAGACCCGGAGCACGACGTCCACCAGCGCGCCCTTGTTCACCGGGGACGCGGTGCGGTACCCCGACAGCATCGGCGCGGCCCGCGGTGCGTCGATGAGCTCCGCGGCTTCCCTCTCGGTGAGTGGGAGCACACGGTACGCCCTGTCTCCCAGCAGATCCGACATGATGCCGGACAGCCCGAACGACACCAGTGAGCCGAACGACGGATCGTCCTGGACCCGCACCAGGCACCCGATCCCCTTGGTCGCCATCCGCTGCACCTGCATCACCGGGGTGCCCGATGCCTCGAACAGATCCCGGTACGCGCGGGCGACGGCGTCCGGCCCCACGACGTCGAGGCGGACACCGCTCAGGTCGGGGCGGTGTCGCCACTGATCGCCGGTGGCCTTCACCGCGACGGGTCCTCCCAGCTCGCGAGCCGCCTCCACCGCCTCGGCCTCGTCCGTCACCGTGCGGAAGGCGGCGATCTCCACGCCGTAGCACCGCAGCAACTGCTCGGTCTCGACGTCCGAGAGCCACCGCCCCGAGGGACTGGCCGCCATCCAGCCGGCCACCAGTGCGCGCGCCGCGTCGGCGTCGACGCCGCCGGGCCGCACCACGCTGTCGGCCGGTCGATTCAGCCACGAGGCGTACCGCCACGCCTTCTGCAGCGCGTAGACCGCCCGCGCCGGGTCGGGATACGACGGCACCGATCCGCGGATCGGCGTTCCGTCGTCGCCGCGGACCGCCAGCACGTCCGGAATGCCCTCGGCGGCGAGGAAGGTCGTCAGCACCGGCTTGTCGGCGCCGCGGACCGCCGCGCCGAGTGCCTCGGCGTAGGAGGCGACACGGACGGCGACCGGAGGCACGAAGACCGCGAGAACGGTGTCCACGTCGTCCGACCGCAGCGCCGTGGTGACCGCGGCCGCGAACTCCTCGGGCGTGGCCTGCGCGCCCACGTCGACCGGGTCCGGTGCGGTCATGCCGCTGTCGCGTGCGGCGTCGACGGCGAGGACGCCGAGCGCCGTCGAGTTGCCCACCACCGCGACCCGCGGACCTGCCGGCAGCGGCTGATAACCCAGAAGGATGGCGCAGTCGAACAGTTCCGCGATCGAGTCGACCTGGATCACCCCCGCCTGCTCGAAGAGGGCACGCACGATCGTGTCGTCGATGTCCGTGCCGGTCGCCAGCGCGGGCGGCACGGCTCCGCGTCCGCTCTTGACCGCGACGATCGGCTTGGACCGCGCGACCCGGCGCGCGATGCGCCAGAACTTGCGGGCGTTGCCGAAGCTCTCGAGGTAGAGCAGGACCACCTCGGTGGCCTCGTCCTGGTCCCAGTACTGCAGCAGGTCGTTGCCGGACAGGTCGGCGCGGTTGCCGGCGGAGACGAACGTCGACAGTCCCAGGAGCCGTTTCGACGCCTGCGCCAGGATGGCGATACCCAGGGCACCCGACTGGCAGAAGAAGCCCACGCGTCCGCGACCCGGGAGGTCCGTCGCCAGCGTGGCGTTGAGGGACACCGCGGGATCGAGGTTCGCGACGCCGAGAGCATTGGGGCCGACCAGGCGCATGCCGTGTGCACGAGCGGAGTGCACCAGGCGCCGTTCGTTCGCGCGCCCGTCCTCTCCCGTCTCACCGAACCCGGACGAGACCACCACCAGCGCCTTCACGCCCTTGGCGAGACAGTCGTCGAGCACCGCGTCGATCTGGTCGGCCGGCACGGCGGCCACCGCGAGATCCACCTCGTCGGGAATGTCCCGCACCGTCGGGTACGCGCGCACTCCGCGCACCGACGTGTGTTCCGCGTTCACGGGATAGACGGGTCCGGTGAACGACCCGCGCAGCAGGTTGGTCAGCACCGCGTTGCCCACCTTCTCGGGGTCCGTCGAGGCACCGATGACGGCGACGGAGCGTGGGCCGAGCACGTTGCGGACGCTGCGGGCCTCGGCCGCGCGCTCGCGGGAGTTGCGCACCTGGACGAGCGCGTCGCTGGGATCGATGTCGAAGTCCAGGTTGAGCACGCCGCCGTCGAAGCTGCGACTGACCTGGTAGCCGGCCTGCCGGAACACGGTGACCATGTTGCGGTTCTCCGCGAGCACCTCGGCGACGAAGCGGCGCACCCCGTTCTCGGCGGCCGCCCCCGCCAGATGCTCGAGCAGGATCGGACCGAGCCCACGACCCTGGTGCGCGTCGGCGACGACGAAGGCCACCTCGGCGGAGTTGCCGTCGCCCTGCGGCAGACGCTCGTACCGGCCGACGGCGATGATCTCGTCGCCGAGCGTCGCGACGAGGGCCACCCGCGACGTGTGATCGACCGTCGTGAAGTTGAGGATGTCGCGCTTGGGCATGGTGGGGTACGGACCGAAGTAGCGCAGGTACCGCGTCCGTTCGGACAGCTTGCCGTGGAACTCGACCAGGGCGTCGGCGTCACCGGGCACGATCGGCCGCAGATGCACCACGCGGCCGTCGGACGCGAGCACGTCGGCGGCCCAGTGCCGCGGGTAGTTCTCGGCCCGCTGCCGCTCGAGCTCCTTGGGATCCGGCGGCGTCGGCGCGTCCGGTGCCGTCTGCGCTGTCGGTGTCTCGGGTGCGGGTGTCTCGTCAGTCACGCGGATCCTCCGGGTCGAGTCCCCACAGCGGGTAGACGGCGCGGCGGGTGGCCACGATGGCGGTGTCGATGCGTTGGATGGCGCGATCGACGTGCTCGACACCCGACTCCGGGGAACCACCCGGCCCGTCCCACGGCGGGTAGTCCACGTCGCCGTCGTCGCTCATCGTGGACGGCAGGTCGATGCTCGGCGCGGCGAGCCGCACCTTCTCGTGCCACTCGTCCGGAATGGACGTCGTCGGATCGAGATCGCGGTCGAGCACCGCGGCGATGAGATGGGTCCAGGCACGGGGCACCACCCGCACCAACCCGTATCCGCCACCCCCCACCGCGAGCCACCGACCCTCACAGACCTGGTCGGCGAGGTCGCGCATCGCACGGAACGCGGCGCGCTGCCCGTCCACGGTGAGTCCCAGATCGGCGAGCGGATCCTCCCGATGACTGTCCACGCCGCACTGGCTGATGATGATCTGCGGCTTGAACGCCGCCACCGCTCCGGGTACCACCGCGTGAAACGCTCTCAGCCACAACCGGTCTCCCGTGCCGGGCAGGACCGGCACGTTGACGGAGGTGCCCTCCGCGGCGTCGGCACCCACCTCGGTGGACCATCCGGTGTTGGGCCACAGCGTGGCAGGGTGCTGGTGCACCGAGACCGTCATGACGCGGGGATCGGCGAGGAACGCCGCCTGGACACCGTCACCGTGATGAGCGTCCACGTCGATGTAGGCGATGCGGTCGTACCCGTTGTCGAGCAGCCACGAGATGGCGATGGCCGCGTCGTTGTAGACGCAGAAGCCCGACGCCCAGTCGGCCATGGCGTGGTGCATGCCCCCGCCGATGCTCACCGCGCGGCGCGAGCGTCCCGACGCGATGGCCCGCGCGGCGGTCAGGGTGCCACCCGCGATGACCGCACTGGCCTCGTGCATGTCGGGGAACACCGGGTTGTCCTCGGATCCGAGACCGTGCAGCACCTCGGACGCCCGCGAACCCAGCGGCAGGTCACGCGGCGCGCGCTTGACCGCCTCGACGTACCCCGGTGTGTGCACCCGCAACAGCTCACTGTCCGACGCGACCTCCGGCGGCAGCAGTTCGGTCCCCTCGAGCAGACCGATCCCCCGTGCCAGATCCATGGTGAGTGCGAGGCGGGTGGGATTCATCGGGTGGTCGTCGCTCCACCGGTAGTTCAGGTAGTCCGCGCTCCAGACCAGAGCGGGCTGCCCCGGAGGCGACTGCGATGTCGAGGACGACTGCAGAGTCATGGCCCTCAACCTACGTGTCCGATTCGGCGTTCGTGATCGACTCGCGCACACGTGCTCGACGGGTCGTGGCAGGGCGGACACACCGCGGCTCACCACGCCGCACCTGGACCCACCGGTGGACCGTCCGTACCGGTAGAATCCACGACGACGAAGGGTGTGATTGTGAAGGATCTGGTGGACACCACCGAGATGTATCTCCGGACCATCTACGACTTGGAAGAAGAAGGGGTCGTTCCCCTGCGCGCCCGCATCGCCGAGCGCCTCGAGCAGAGCGGACCGACCGTGAGCCAGACCGTGGCTCGGATGGAGCGCGACGGGCTGCTCCTGGTCGCGGGCGACCGGCATCTGCAGCTGACGGAGAAGGGCCGTGAGCTCGCGGTCGCCGTGATGCGCAAGCACCGGCTCGCCGAGCGGCTGCTCGTGGACGTGATCGGCCTGCGCTGGGAGGACGTGCACGCCGAGGCCTGCCGCTGGGAGCACGTCATGAGCGAGGAGGTCGAACGTCGCCTCGTCGAGGTGCTGGACAACCCGACCACCTCGCCGTACGGGAACCCGATTCCCGGTCTCGCACTGCTGGGTTCGTCCCGGCCGACCGAGCAGCCGGAGGATCTGGTGCGCCTCAGCGACATCGCGCCCGGAACGCCCACCGCCGTGGTGGTGCGCCGCCTCGCGGAGTACGTGCAGTCCGACCCCGACACGATCGCGCGCCTGCGCGAAGCCGGAGTCGTCCCGGACGCGCGCGTCACCGTGTCCGTCACGCCGGGCGCGGTCACCATCACCGTGCCGGGCCACGACGACGTCGACCTGTCCGAGGAGATGGCGCACGCCGTTCAGGTCCGCACCATCTAGCTGCTCGGGTCTCTCGCGGAGTTCCCAGACACAGGAATCGGAGTTCGAGTGAAGTTCGTGGTGACCGGCGGCGCCGGCTACGTCGGCAGTGTGTGTGCGGCCGTCCTGATGGAGAACGATCACGACGTCGTCGTGGTCGACGATCTGTCCACCGGCAACGCCGACGGAGTGCCCTCGGGTGCGGAGTTCGTCGAGGGCCCCGTCGCCGAGGTCGTCTCGTCCGTGCTCGGACGCGAGAAGGTCGACGGGGTCCTCCACTTCGCGGCTCAGTCGTTGGTCGGCGAGTCGGTGGAGAAGCCGGAGAAGTACTGGCGCGGCAACCTCGGTGCGGCGCTGGAACTGCTCGATGCCGTCGTCGAGCACCAGGTTCCGCGCCTCGTGTTCTCCTCGACCGCCGCGACGTACGGGGAGCCCGAGCGCACGCCCATCACGGAGGACTTCCCCACTCGGCCCACCAACCCGTACGGAGCCAGCAAGCTCGCGATCGACCATGCGATCACGGGATACACCGCGGCGCACGGGTTCGGGGCGACCAGCCTCCGGTACTTCAACGTGGCCGGAGCACACGCCGGCCTCGGCGAGAACCGTGTCGTCGAGACCCACCTCATTCCTCTCGTCCTGCAGGTCGCTCTCGGACACCGTGAGTCCATCTCGGTGTTCGGCACCGATTGGCCGACACCGGACGGTACGGCCGTCCGTGACTACATTCACGTCCGCGATCTGGCCGACGCGCACCTGCGCGCCCTGTCCCAGAGCGTCCCCGGGAGTCACCGGATCTTCAATCTGGGTAGTGGCGAAGGGTTCTCGGTGCGCGAGGTCATCGACGCGTGCCGCCGCGTCACCGGGGTCGACATCGCCGTCACGGACGCACCCCGGCGAGCCGGCGATCCGGCAGTGCTCGTCGCGTCGAGCGAGAAGGCCATGGCCGAGCTCGGCTGGAAGCCCGAGCTCACCGATCTCGACGTGATCGTCGCGGACGCCTGGGCGTTCCTGCAGTCTCTCGGCGACAGGGCGCACTCCGCCCGTCGCTGACCCCGGGCTCACACCGCGTCCGGCGGCAACTCGACCCCCAGGTCCTCCGCCAGTGACCGCGCGGACAGCACGAGCTCGCGCACCACGGTGGGTCGCACACCGTTCTGCAGAGCCGTGTCCAGCAGTTGCGCGAAGCGGTACTCCGGATCCGCGGTCAACGCCGTCTGCAGCGCCACCCCGGCGAGCGGTCCGTCTCCGCGCAGGTACGCCCACGCCCCCAGCATCGTCGCGGGGTGCGCTCGGTCCGGTCCGCTGACCCGCCGCGTCAGCTCGACCCACACCGCCTCGGCCGTGGGTCCCAGCGCGGTCGTCGCGAGGCCGAGAACGGCGTCCCGCACCGCGATCGTGCTGATCGCCACCATGATGCGTGCCGCCGTCAGGTGGTCGAGCTCGTCGGAGGCGTGCAGCGCCTCGAGGAAGACGACCGTGTCCGCCAGCAGGTCCGAGTGGCCGACCGGCCCGTCCTCCAGCTCGACCCGCAGTCGGCTGTTGCGGAACCGTTCGCACTCCGACTCCGGAACGGGTTGCAGCAGCAGCGCGATCTCCGACCGGGACGTGCGGATCTGCCGTCCCGCCATCACTCGGGACGCCGCGACCTGCGACGATCCGGGATCGGGCAGTGTGCCGCACCGCGAATCACCACCCAGGCTGCGCCACCGCTGACCGACCGCCAGGTGGGACACGTGGTGCACACCGAACAGGTCGATCCCGCGCGGGTCGAGTGTGTCCCGCAGAGCATCGGCCACCACCTCGTACGGCATCGTGAACTTCGACCCGGTGATCAGCACCGCGACGACCGCGTCCAGACCCTCTCTCGTGCAGACCTCGCCGCACCGCTCGATCACGTCGGCGAGCTCGGGTGAGTCGAGCCGGTCGGAGAGGTCCTGCCGCATGCACATCTCCACGACGGTGGGGCTGCCGGTGCTGAGGCAGATGAGCACGATGGACCGCGCCGGCACGAAGCCGAGCAGAGCCGGAACGGCGGCGATGAGGTCGCCCACCGACGTCACGACGGGGTGGTCCGCCGTCGTGGACGACGGGGATCGATGGCGGGGAACGGGGTACGGGCGTCGAGTCATGAGGAGGACTGTCCGCGTGCGGCCGACAGGTCCTCCGGGGTCGACCTGGGCCGATGAAACGGCCTGTGGATCGGCCCGCGCCCGGGGATGGACGCTTGCGCGGCTGCCACACTCGTCAGGAGACGACGAGAGGCAACCGTGCGCGCAGTGATTCAGCGAGTGAGCGAAGCGACCGTTCGAGTCGACGGCGTGGAGGTCGGACGTATCGGCGCCGGACTCCTGGCCCTCGTCGGGGTGTCACCGTCGGACGGCGGCGCGGACGTCGAATACGTCGCCCGCAAGATCGCGGATCTCCGCATCCTGCCGGACGAACGATCCGTCTCGGACGATCCCGACGCAGCCGAGGTCCTCGTCGTGTCCCAGTTCACGCTGTACGGGGACACGCGCAAGGGCCGTCGGCCGTCGTGGAACGGTGCGGCGTCGGGCGACATCGCGGAACCGCTGGTCGATGCGGTGGTGGCGTCGCTCCGTGCGCGCGGCATCACGGTCGCGACAGGTGTGTTCGGCGCACACATGGCGGTGCAGTCGGTGAACGACGGGCCCATGACCGTCCTCGTCGACAGCCCCTGACTCACCGGCCTCGTCGGCGCCGCGGACGGCGCCACACCACTTCCTCCGGCAACATCCAGCCGCGACGGCGCGCGAGGAGACACAGGGCCGCGCCGACCACGGTCGCGGCGATCAGAGCTATCGTCGGTTGCCCTGCAGCCTGCACCACCACGAGGGTGGCGCTCGCGATCAGGGCGCACGACGCGTAGAGCGTGTTGCCACCGAAGATGGTGGGGATGCGCCCCACCGCGACGTCGCGGATCGCACCGCCGCCCACCGCGGTGACGGCGCCGAGCCCGATGGCCGGGAGCCACCCGAGCCCGACGCCCAGGGTCTTCTGCGCTCCCGCCGCGGCCCAACAACCGAGTGCCAGCGCGTCGACGTAGGGGAAGACGCGGTCCCACCCACGCCCTTCGAAGCGCACGGCGAACGCGACGACGGCACCGATCAGCGCCACCGTCAGATAGCGGTAGTCGGTGAGTGCGACGGGCGGCCCGGCCTGGAGCAGCGTGTCGCGGATGATGCCGCCGCCGAGCCCCGACACGATGGCGAGAACCGAGAAGCCGACCAGGTCGAAGCGGAAGGCCCGAGCGACGGCGCCGCCGAGAAGGGCGTTGGCGAAGACACCCGTGAGGTCGAGGACCCGGAACAGCTCGGGCACTGCCCATGACATGGGCTATCCCCCGGCCTTGACCTTCTGCACCGCGGCGGTGAACGTGCGGTCGAGCGTGGCGGAGTCGGGCGTCAGTTCCCCGAAGGACATGTACGTCGCCGTGACGCGGACGTCGTCGACCTGGGCGAGCAGCGACAGCATGGACTGCGTGACCTCGCCCGCCTGGCCACCGGAGGTGACGGTACGACGTAGCGCGAGGGTGTCGTCGGCACCGATGGGCGGGGGCGGGACGATGTCGGTGGTCACCAGGCTCGTCACACCGGCTGAGGTGGCCTCGACCTCGGAGCACTGCTCCCAGAGTGCCTTCCGATCCTCCAGCGTCGTGTCCACCCGCGACAACTCGATGGAGATGGTGGCCCGGTCGTCGGGATCGGTCGCGACGAGCAGTGCCGTCGAGTCGGGATCGGACGATCGTGCCTCGGGCTTGCATCCCGTCGGTTCGACGGACGCGTCGGCCGCGATGCCGTCGAGGTCCTGAGCCGCCTGCGCCACGGCCTGCGGGGGCAACACCACGGCCTGGTACGGCGCCGTGAAGGTGCTGGGATCGAGGAGCAGGGCCGACAGCGATCCCGCCGCGTCGGGACTCGCCGAGGTGCTGGACGAAGAGCTCGACGGTGTGGTGGTGGTCGACGACGACGAGCCGGGTGCACTGGACGGCGCGGCGGAGGGCGGCGGACCGCCGGCCTCCGGCGTCCCGCTCACCGTGGAGCCACCGCATCCCGCCAGCACGGCGGCGGCGAGGGCGACGAGCGCACCGGCACGCACCGCGGACACTCTGCTGGTGGCACCGGTACTCGTCGCTCGCGTCTGCATGTCTCCCCTGTCGGTGAGGTCCCCGGGCGTCCGGTGACCGTGCGTGGCCTCGACGCTGCCACACCGGCGCCCGCCCGCCCGCGGGCCACACCGAGGGGTGTCCGGTTCGTTACCCGGGACTCGGCTCAGGATCCGCGTGCGATCCATTCCTCGAGATGGGGCGATTCGTCGCCGATGGACGTCCCGTCCCCGTGTCCGGTGTTGACCACCGTCTCCGGTGACAGGGCGAACAGTCGTTCCCGGATGCTGCCGATGATCGTCGGGAAGTCCGAGTAGGACCGCCCGGTGGCACCGGGCCCGCCGGAGAACAACGTGTCGCCGCTGAAGAGCTGACCGGCCTCGGGGAGATACAGGCAACTCGATCCCGGTGAGTGACCCGGCGTGTGCAGGACCTCGATCTCGGTGCCGGCGACCGAGATCCGGTCCCCGTCCGCCAGATCACGGTGAGCCAGTCCCGGGTGCGTCTGTTCCCAGAGCACGTCGTCTGCCGGGTGCAGCAGGATCGGTGCGTCGAGCCGCTCCGCGAGCTCGGGCGCGACCGTCACGTGGTCGTTGTGTCCGTGGGTGCACACCACGGCGACGACCTTCCGGCCACCGACCGCGTCGACGATCGGGGCCGCGTCGTGCGCTGCGTCGACGATCACCACCTCGGAGTCGTCGCCGACGATCCAGATGTTGTTGTCGACGGCCCAGGATCCGCCGTCGAGCTCGAACGTGCCCGTGGTGACGACCTTCTCGACACGGAAGCCGGAAGGCGTGGTCACAGGACCACCACCGAACGCAGGACCTGACCCTTGGCCATGGTGTCGAACGCCGCCTCGACGTCGTCCAGCGCGATGCGCTCGGTCACGAACTTCTCCAGCGGCAGACGACCCTGCTGGTACAGGTCGACCAGCATCGGGAAGTCGCGCTCGGGAAGGCAGTCGCCGTACCAGGAGGACTTGAGTGAACCGCCGCGACTGAAGAAGTCGATCAACGGCATCTCGAGCGTCATGTCCGGCGTCGGGACACCGACCAGGACGACGGTGCCGGCCAGGTCGCGGGCGTAGAAGGCCTGCTTCCACGTCTCGGGACGTCCGACGGCGTCGATGACCACGTCGGCACCGAAGCCGCCCGTCAACTCCTGGATGGCCTCGACCGCGTCCACGTCGGAGGCGTCGACGGTGTGCGTGGCACCCAGGCCCGTCGCCCACTCGAGCTTGCCCTTGTCGCGGTCCACCGCGATGATCGTGCCCGCTCCTGCCAGCCGGGCACCGGCGATGGCGGCGTCACCGACACCACCGCAGCCGATCACCGCGACCGAGTCGCCGCGACCGACGTTGCCGGTGTTCATCGCCGCGCCGAGGCCCGCCATGACGCCGCAGCCGAGCAGTCCGACGACGGCGGGGTCGGCGGAGGGATCGACCTTGGTGCACTGGCCCTCGTGCACGAGGGTCTTGTCGGCGAAGGCGCCGATGCCCAGTGCGGGCGAGAGTTCCGTGCCGTCCTCTAGTGTCATCTTCTGCGAGGCGTTGTGCGTGTCGAAGCAGTACCAGGGCTCACCGCGCTTGCAGGCACGACACTGACCGCACACGGCGCGCCAGTTGAGCACCACGAAGTCGCCGACCTCGACGTGGGTGACCGCGTCGCCGACCGTCTCCACGATGCCGGCCGCCTCGTGGCCGAGCAGGAACGGGAACTCGTCGTTGATGCCACCCTCGCGGTAGTGCAGGTCGGTGTGGCAGACGCCGCAGGCCTGCACCCGCACGACCACGTCGTTGGAGCCCGGATCGGGGATGACGATCGTCTCGAGGGACACCGGAGCACCCTTGCTCCGAGCGACGACGCCGCGGACCTGCTGTGGCATTTCTTGCCTCCATCTGTCGGTACTGCCGGTTGCTGCGAACCTGACCGTCACCCTAACGATGCACAGGTGCGAACTGCTGCATCGGAGAGGTGTTCACCCAGTCGTGACACGCACGGCACACCGGATTCTCCTGACGGGACTACTTGTTGGGGCATGTCGGACCAACTCGAATACGACCTGGTAGTCATCGGTTCCGGACCGGGAGGGCAGAAGGCCGCGATCGCGGCGGCGAAACTGGGCAAGCGCGTCGCCATCATCGAGAAGGGCAGCATGCTCGGCGGCGTGTGCGTCAACACGGGCACCATCCCGTCGAAGACGCTGCGCGAGGCGGTTCTCTATCTGACAGGCCTCAATCAACGCGAGCTCTACGGAGCGAGCTATCGCGTCAAGGCGAACATCACGCCGTCGGATCTGCTGGCCCGGACGTCCCACGTGATCGGCAAGGAGGTCGAGGTCGTCCGATCGCAATTACTGCGCAACCGAATAGAGATGATCACCGGCGAGGGCCGGTTCCTCGACGCGCACACCATCGCGGTGGACGACCGCAGCCGCGGCGAGCGCATCACGGTCGGCGCGCGGAACGTCGTGATCGCCACCGGGACGGCGCCCGCCCGTCCCGACGACGTCGAGTTCGACAACTACCGCGTGCTGGACTCCGACGGCATTCTGGATCTGCAGTTCATCCCGTCGTCGATGGTGGTGGTCGGAGCCGGCGTCATCGGGATCGAGTACGCCTCCATGTTCGCGGCGCTCGGATGCAAGGTGACCGTGGTCGAGAAGCGCGACACCATGCTCGACTTCTGTGACCGTGAGATCGTCGAGTCGCTGCAGTTCCACCTGCGCGACCTCGCGGTCACGTTCCGCTTCGGCGAGGCGGTCACGGCCGTCGACGTGGGTCCGTCGGGAACGGTCACCACGCTGGCGAGCGGGAAGAAGATCCCGGCCGAGACGGTGATGTACTCGGCCGGACGTCAGGGCATGACCGACGGGCTGGATCTGGAGAAGGCCGGACTCGAGGCGGACGCCCGAGGACGGATCGACGTCGACGACGACTTCCAGACCAAGGTGGACACGATCTACGCGGTCGGTGATGTCATCGGATTCCCCGCGTTGGCCGCTACGTCGATGGATCAAGGCCGACTGGCCGCGTATCACGCCTTCGGCGAGCCGGGGAACAAGCTCACCGACCTCCAGCCCATCGGTATCTACTCCATCCCGGAGGTGTCCTACGTCGGCGCGACCGAGGTGGAACTGACGAAGAACTCGGTTCCCTACGAGGTGGGCGTGTCCCGCTACCGCGAACTCGCGCGCGGACAGATCGCGGGAGACTCCCACGGGATGCTGAAACTGATCGTGTCCACCGTCGACCGACGGGTCCTCGGCGTGCACATCTTCGGTTCCGGCGCGACCGACCTCGTGCACATCGGCCAGGCGGTCATGGGGTGCGGGGGCACGGTCGACTATCTGGTCGACGCCGTCTTCAACTATCCGACCATGTCCGAGGCGTACAAGGTCGCGGCGCTGGACGTCGCCAACAAGATCCGGGCTCTGGAGGCTTTCACGCGCTGACCGGCGACGGCGGGGAATGTCGGGGTCCCCGCCGTCGTTGGGAGGAGAAACGGGTGAAGCCCGGTCGCGCAGGGTCGCTGTGGGAAAATGGGGTAACCGCACAGTGGTGCCCCGGCAGGACACGCACGGCGACGAGGAAGGACACCGGCATGGACGAGAAGTCGAGAATGTACGAGCTGGAGTTTCCAGCGCCCCGAGTGTCGTCCGAGGACGGCGTGGGTCCGGTGCTGGTTCACGGCCTCGAGGGTTTCTCCGACGCAGGTCACGCGGTCAAGCTGGCCACCACGCATCTGCGCGAGACCCTGGAGACCGAACTGGTGGCGTCCTTCGACGTCGACGAGCTGCTCGACTACCGCTCACGTCGCCCCATGATGACGTTCTCCGCCGACCACTTCTCCGATTACGACGAGCCGCACCTCAATCTCTACGCGGTGCAGGACGCCGTGGGCACCCCGTTCCTGCTGTTGGCGGGTCTCGAACCCGACCTGAAGTGGGAGAAGTTCACCACCGCGGTGCGTCTGCTGTCGGAGCAGCTCGGAGTACGCCGCACCATCGGCCTCAACTCCATTCCCATGGCGGTGCCGCACACCCGGCCGCTGGGCGTCACCGCCCACTCCAGCGACACCGACCTGGTGGGCGAGCACCACAAGTGGTCGGGTGAGCTGCAGGTGCCGGCCAGCGCCTCGTCCCTGCTCGAGTACCGCATGGCTCAGCACGGCCACGAATCGATGGGCTTCTCGGTGCACGTGCCGCACTACCTGGCACAGACGGCGTACCCGAGCGCGGCGGAGACGCTGCTCGAACTGGTCGCCGAATCGTCGAAGCTGACCATCCCGTTGAACGCACTGACGGAATCCGCGGCACGGGTGCGCGAGCAGGTCGACCAGCACGTCGAGGGCAACCCGGAGGTCCAGTCCGTGGTCCAGGCACTCGAGCGTCAGTACGACACCTTCGTCACGGCGCAGGAGCAGCAGTCGACGCTCCTCGCCGCGGACGAGGAACTGCCCAGCGGCGACGAACTGGGTGCCGAGTTCGAGAAGTTCCTCGCGGAGCAGACCGAGTTCGTCGAGGACGAGCCGTCGCCCGAGACGCACGAGGGTCCCGAGGACGGAACAGACCGCTCCTGACGTCACGAGTTCTTACCCAGCCGTAACCCGACGGCTGTGTGAACGGTGACGATCCCGGTTTACGCTCGGTCGGCGACACACACGGTGCCGCCGATCGAGAGGGGCCGGGATGTCCGACACACGCCGCCGCGCCCTGCGTCCGGTTCCCGACGCGGAACCGCGGCTGCACTTCCGCACGGTGCACGGTTATCGACGTGCCTTCCGGATGGCGGGAGACGGACCGGTACTGCTGCTGATCCACGGCATCGGTGACAGCTCCGAGACCTGGCTCGACGTGCTCCCCCATCTCGCGTCGAAGTACACCGTCATCGCGCCGGACCTGCTCGGCCACGGACTGAGCGACAAGCCTCGTGCCGACTACTCGGTGGCCGCATACGCGAACGGCATCCGCGATCTGCTCGTCACCCTCAACATCGACGCGGTGTCCGTGGTGGGCCACTCGCTCGGCGGCGGTGTGGCCATGCAGTTCGCCTACCAGTATCCGGACATGGTCGAGCGCCTCGTCCTCGTCTCGGCGGGCGGTGTCACCAAGGACGTGCACCCGGCACTGCGACTCATGTCCACGCCCATCGTCAACGAGGCGTTCAAACTGCTGCGCCTGCCCGGAGCCATGCGCCTGCTGCGCATGGCGGGCGCTGCGATCGACCAGTTGGACGGCACTCCTCTGCACCCCGGGGCCGTCCTGCACGACACGCCCGATCTGGTCCGCGTCCTCGGCAACCTTCTCGACTCCACCGCCTACGACGCCTACCTGCGCACGCTGCGGGCCGTCGTCGACTGGCGCGGGCAGGTGGTCACCATGCTCGACCGGTGTTACCTGACCGAGAACCTGCCCGTGCAACTCATCTGGGGTGATCAGGACACGGTCATCCCCATTGCCCACGCGACGCTCGCTCACGCCGCGATGCCCGGCTCCCGCCTCGACGTCTTCGCCGGCGCCGGCCACTTCCCGTACCGCGACGATCCGATGCGATTCCTCGAGGTCCTGGAGAACTTCCTCGGTACGACGATGCCGCTGAAGTTCGACGAACAGCGGTGGCGGCAGATGCTCGTCTCCGGTGTCGGCGAGGACGCCATCACCGGCAGTGCGACGACGAGGCAGGCGGTCCTGGGTGCCATGGGGTCGGACGAGAGGTCGGCTACGTAACCTGTAGTGATGCTGCTGACCGAGATGGTTCCTGACTCCGCGTCGGCCGACGATCTGTACGACGCGTTCACCACCTGGGTCTCCGACCGTGGACTCGAGCTGTATCCGCTGCAGGACGAGGCGGTCATCGAGCTGGTCTCCGGCAACAACGTGGTGCTCGCCACCCCCACCGGGTCGGGAAAGTCGATGGTGGCCATCGCCGCTCACTTCGCCGCGTACGCGGCCGGCATCCGATCGTTCTACACGGCGCCGATCAAGGCGCTCGTCAGCGAGAAGTTCTTCGCACTGTGCGAGATCTTCGGCGCGGACAAGGTCGGCATGGTCACGGGCGACGCCTCGGTCAACGCATCGGCACCCATCATCTGTGCGACAGCGGAGATCGTCGCCAACATGGCACTGCGGGAAGGACCGGACTCGTCCATCGGCCAGGTGATCATGGACGAGTTCCACTACTATTCCGAGCCCGATCGCGGCTGGGCGTGGCAGGTGCCGCTCATCGAACTCCCCCACGCCCAGTTTCTGCTGATGTCCGCCACTCTCGGCGACGTCTCCTTCTTCCGCGACGACCTGACCCGCCGGACCGGACGGGTCACCACCGTCGTCGAGGGCTCCGAACGCCCTGTGCCGCTGATGTTCTCCTACCGACTCACACCCGTCGTCGAGACCATCGAGGAACTCGTCTCCACGCACCTCGCACCCGTCTACGTCGTGCACTTCACGCAGGCCTCCGCACTCGAACGGGCTCAGGCGCTCACCTCGATCACCGTCGCCTCCAAGGAGACCCGTGCGGCCATCGCCGAGGCCATCGGTGGGTTCCGGTTCACCACCGGTTTCGGTAAGACGCTGTCCCGCTTGGTCCGTCACGGCATCGGCGTGCACCACGCGGGCATGCTGCCGCGCTACCGGCGGCTCGTCGAGAAGCTGGCGCAGGAGGGTCTGCTCGCCGTGATCTGCGGAACGGACACTCTCGGCGTCGGGATCAACGTGCCCATCCGCACCGTGCTGCTCACCGGACTGACGAAGTACGACGGTGTTCGCACGCGCCAGTTGCGCGCCCGCGAGTTCCATCAGATCGCCGGTCGCGCAGGCAGAGCCGGCTACGACACGCTCGGCACCGTCATGGTGCAGGCACCCGAACACGAGGTCGAGAACGCCCGACTCGTCGCCAAGGCGGGCGACGATCCCAAGAAGCTGAAACGTATTCAGCGCAAGAAAGCACCCGACGGTTTCGTCTCCTGGGGCAAGCCCAGTTTCGAGCGACTCGTGGCGGCGAGCCCGGAGCCGCTGACATCGAAGTTCTCGGTGAACAACTCGATGCTGCTCAACGTCATCGCCCGCCCGGGCAGTTGTTTCGACGCGATGCGGCATCTGCTCGAGGACAACCACGAGACCAGGGCGAACCAACGGCGACACATTCTCCAGGCGGTGCGGTTGTACCGGGGTCTACGCGACGCCGGCATCGTCGAACAGCTTCCCGAGCCGGACGAGGACGGGCGCACCGCACGGCTCACCGTCGACCTGCAGCGCGATTTCGCTCTCAATCAGCCGCTGTCGCCGTTCGCCCTCGCGTCGTTCGAGCTGCTCGACCAGGAGTCGCCGTCCTACGCGCTCGACGTGGTGTCCGTCATCGAGGCCACCCTGGACGACCCGCGCCAGATCCTGATGGCACAGCAGCACGCGGCGCGCGGCGAAGCCGTGGCGCAGATGAAGGCGGACGGCCTCGAGTACGAGGAACGCATGGAGTTGCTCGAGGAGGTGACCTGGCCCAAGCCCCTGGCCGGTCTTCTGGGCCCCGCCTTCGAGATCTACCGCGGTGGGCACCCCTGGCTGTCCGAGTTCGGCCTCTCCCCCAAGTCCGTGGTGCGCGACATGATCGAGAAGTCGATGACGTTCACGGAGCTGGTCTCACACTACGGTCTCTCCCGCTCGGAGGGCTCCGTGCTGCGGTACCTCGCCGACGCGTATCGCGCTCTGCGACAGACGGTTCCACCGGAGGCTCGCACCGAGGACGTCCAGGACATCACCGAATGGCTCGGCGAAACGGTGCGCCAGGTCGACTCGAGCCTTCTCGACGAGTGGGAGAACCTCACCGATCCGACGTTCGAGGAGGACGGTACACCCGTCGTCGCGTACGGAGCCGACACACCGAAACCCATCTCTGCGAACCCCCGAGCGTTCCGGATCATGGTGCGCAACGCCCTGTTCCGACGCGTCGAGCTGGCGTCCCGTCGTCGCTGGGACCTCCTCGAGGAGCTGGGCGACGACGTCGATTGGCAGGACGAACTCGAGCCCTACTTCGAGGAGTACGGCGAGATCGGAATGACACCGACCGCGCGCGGACCCCACCTGTTCTCGTTCGTCCAGACCCGCGACGAGACCACCGCACGGCAAGTTCTCGACGACCCCGAGGGCGACCACGGGTGGTCCTTCGACGCCACAGTCGACGTCGAGGAGTCGGACGAACTGGCCGAGGTCGTGTTCGACGACATCACCGTCACCGCAGGCTGAGAGGAAGACCATGTCATTCGACGTCCATGTCGTGCGGGTGTTCACCGACGACCAGGGTCGATGGGGCAACCCCCTCGGCATCGTCGACGCTGCGTCCGTTGCCCCGTCGGATCGCCAGTCCGTGGCGCACGACCTGCAGTACAGCGAGACGGTGTTCGTCGATGTTCCCGAGAGCCCTGTCGACTCCGCCGCCCTCCGCATTCACACGCCCGCCGTCGAGTTGCCGTTCGCCGGGCACCCCACCGTGGGCACGGCAGCATGGCTGGCCGGCCGCGGAACTCCGGTGGAGACGTTGCTCGTCCCCGCGGGCGAGGTTGCCGTCCGAGTCGCCGACGGCGTCACCTACGTCCGGGCCCGGCCGGCGTGGGCGCCGCAGTTCGAGTTCCATCGGGTCTCTTCGCCTGCCGAGGTCCTCGACGTGGACCCGTCCGACTTCACCGAGGGTCACCACTACGTCTGGGCGTGGGTGGACGAAGACCGAGGTGCGATCCGTTCCCGCATGTTCGCACCCGACATGGGCGTCCCCGAGGACGAAGCCACGGGCGCGGCCGCCGTCCGCGTCACCGAACTGCTCGGTCGCGACCTGGGCATCGTGCAGGGCCGAGGCTCGGTGCTGTCGACCACGCTGTCCGACGACGGGTGGGTGGAGCTCGGTGGGCGAGTGGTGGTGGACACCTCGCGCACCGTTGCGAGCCACTGAAACAGACCGACCGTAACGGAACGGGTCGACGCCGACGATGACACTGCATGAGAAAATTCCGGGCCGCGCTCCTCGCCTGCACCGTCATCGTTCTGTCGTCCTGCGGTGCCGAGAACAGTGCGCCGACGGAGCCGAGCGTGGCGCCGTCGACAACGATCTCCACGCAGACCACGACGACTGCCGCCGCACCACCCCCCGCCGGCGCGCAGACGGTCACCGAGACAGTCGACGTCGAACCGATCTACACCGAACCCGTCCAGGCGGAGCCGGTGATTGTCGACTGCCAGATGGGCCTGGGACCGGTCGTCACGTACTGGTCGGACGGAACGGTCACGGGGTACAGCGACTACTGCCAGTCCGTTCACGATCAGGTCCTACAAAGCGAGATTGCCGCGAACACGCCGACCTGCGATGGTTCCGTCTGCACATATCCGAACGGCGCCTCGTACCCGGATCCGAATGCTGCGCCTGATGACAGGTGCACGAACCAGATCGACTACGCCGGCGACCCGAGATCGAACGCGGAGATCAACTCGCTCGGAGAAACGAACGGCGTCTGTCCTGCACCGATCGCGTGACAGACCGAAACCACTAGTCCAGCACGACCGCGATCTCACGCCCCAGCTCGACGCCCTCCGCCAAGGGAAGGTGATCGCCGCTCCAGAACCGGCCGGGGTCGTACCAGTTCGCGCGGCGCCGCGGTGGCTTCAGGCCCACCTTGTCGAAAGGTTTCAGCGGCGTCGGTGACTCTCGTGGATCGAGCAGGCCCATCGCCTCGTACGTCAGGGCAACCACCTCCGCGCAGTAGGCGGTCTCGAGTCGACGGTCGTCCTTGGCCGACACCGCTGGGAGCCGCCCCGCGAACCATCTACCCGCCAGCTTCGCGGTGGTCGGGAATGCGGTGCCGTCGAGTCGCGCGATGGTCCGCATCAGCTCGTCTTCTTGTTCACGCGTGATCGGCGACTGCAGTTGCCGGAACCAGCATTTCTGGTCGTAGCGCTCGCCCCAGTGAGTGACGGCGTCGCGTAGGTCGTGCAGCTGCACGCCGCGCTGATGGCGCCCGGTCCACATGTCGGGCAGTGACTGGCCCAACTCGGCATGCCACATCAAGGGCGGCAGGTCGTCGAGGACCACGGCCATGCCCACGTGATTCACCGGGCTGTTCGTCAGCGTCTGGATCGCTCGATCCGCCGCCGACCGGCCGCGGAAGATCCAGAGATCGCCTGTCCGCGTGGTCTCCACGGCGGTGGCGAGGTTGACTGAGGACACTCCGTCGACGCTCATCGACGACGAGCCTAGTTCGTGGCGCTAGCCTTCATGAATGGCTGCACGATCCCGAAAGATCTCCGTGCGCGGTCTGCTGAAGGTCGCAGGTCTCGCCGGCGCCGTCGGCGTGGCAGCGTCCGGCGTCCTCGTCGCCCGCAACGAGCGTCAGCGTCGTCAGTACGAACCGGACGAGGTGCGCGAGCGGTTGCACCAGCGGCTGGCCGTGGCCACGTCCACGAAGCGCTAGCGTTCGATCGTCACCTCCTAACTGCTCGGAGTGGCGAGCGCAGTCGCGGGAAAACGCTCGTCGCGCCGATAGTCCCCCAGTCGGCGCGCGAGCGCCTCGGCAACCTGTCCGGGCGCGTCATCGCCCACCAGCAGTCGCAGCCTGTCGTCGCCCGGGCTGCGGACATGGTCGACGATCGCCGCCGCAGCATCCGCGGGCGCCGTCCCACCGCCCGTCCCCTCTCGCGGCCACGGCACGGCGGGAGTGCCGAACACCGCGGTCCGCAGATCGTCGTAGTCGGGAGACGGAGCGCTGAATCGCATGCTTACTGTGCCCCACTGGGTGTCGACCGCGCCGAGCTCCGCGATGCTCACGCGAATCCCGAAATCCTTCACCTCAGCTGCCATCGCCTCACTGAAGGCTTCGAGCGCCCACTTCGACGCGGCGTACAGACCCAGGGTGGGCATCGTGCCGACGGCTCCGACGGTCGATATCTGCACGATGTGGCCGGACCGCCGAGGCCGCATGACCTCGACAGCCGCTTGACTGAGCCAGAGCGCACCGAAGAAGTTCGTGTCGACGATGTCGCGGGCCTCCTGCTCCGTCGTCTCCTCGATGGCACCCACCGCCCCGTGACCCGCGTTGTCGACCAGTACGTCGAGGCGGCCGAACTTCTCGACGACGGACGAGACGACCGCCCGCGCCGCGCCGCGATCGCGCACGTCCAGGTGATCGACGACGAGTCGCTCGTGAGCGGGAAGGTCTGCCTCGCCCCTCACGGTCGCGATCACGCTGTCCCCCACGTCGAGCACACGGTCCACTAGCGCGCGACCGAGCCCTCGACTCGCACCGGTGATCAGCCACACCCGGCCGCTCATGATCCGACCCCCGCTCGACGGGTGTACTCGGCGATGACGACTCCGGAGTCGAACGCCCGCAGTCGGGTGCGCTCGAACGGCCGGTCAGCGTATCGGGCACCGGCGAACAGGCGCACACCGTCTCCGAGAACAACCGGGTTGATCTTCAGGACGAGTCGGTCGATCTGGTCGACGAGGTCACCCGCCAGCGCTCCCCCACCCGCCAGCCAGATTCCGGCGCCGTCCTCCTCACGGAGCTCGCGGACGGTGGCGACGGGGTCCGCGGTGACCGTCACGTCCGGCGACTCCGTCTGCCGGTGCCGAGAAGCCACGAACTGCCGCAGGTGCGGGTAGGGGCTGACGATCCCCACGTCCAGGGCCGCGGAGTATGTCGTCCACCCCATGATCACCGTGTCGAACATCGTTGCGTCCGAATGGATCCCGAGCGCATCCTGCACGTGTCCGGGAAGTGTGTCCGCGAACTCGTCGACCAGCACGTCCATATGGTCGCCCTCGTCGAGGAACGCGCTCCAGGTGCCGTCGGGAGCCGCGATGAATCCGTCGAGACTCGTGGCGACGTAGTAGGTCAGTTCTCGCAGGGTCGAACCCCTCTCGGTCGGCCCTTGCACGGTAGGTGCTCGACCAGCGAGCGCGCGACCCCATTTTCGTGGCTGCAGTCGGGGCGCGCCTGACGCCACATGATTGCGACACATTCTGCGGATCGGTGGACATCGCGACGATCGTGTGGCAGAAAGCGCACGCAGGGGTTGAGGCCACACACACGCTGACGTTCTCGGGAGTCGCTGATGCTGCAGCATCCACCACTCCCGATGACGTCCGCGGGAACTACGGCGACTCCACCAACTCCGGCCCCGCGGGGAAGTCGAGCACGTATTCCTCGCCCACGTCCCCCACAGCATCGGACGCGGCGGTCGTCAGGACGATGCGGTGGTCGTCCAGAGATCGGATGCGCACCGTGCGCCCCTCGAACCGGAACCTGTTCATGAGGAACCGGAGGCCGCGGCGCTCCAACGCTTCTTCCGCATCGGGCCACTCCGACACCGCCGACAGGGGTCGACCCAGTCGATCGATGGGGATCAGATTCGGAGTCGCCGTCTGCATGTCGATCCACCCGACCACCTCGCCGTCCTCGCGGGCGTGCGGGATCCAGTGATCGGGAACTGCCACGACGCTCAGCTCACCGTGGCGTCCAGCGCCCGCGCGGTGGCGGACGCCATCTGTTCGACCTGCTCGTCGGTCATGACGAACGCCGGCGAGAACTGGATCGCGCCGTTGCCGGCCGCTCGCGCGGAGACACCTTCGCGGCGCAGAGTCTTGACGAACGGCATCGCGTAGGACGGATCGGCGAACTGCACCGCGGCGACGACACCCATCCCACTGCGGACCTCGCTGACCAGGTCGTGCGAGGCCAGGGGTGAGAGATGCCGGTGCAGCGTGGCTTCGAGGCGCGACGCGTGCGTCAGCAGGTCCTCGTTCTCGATGATGTCGAGGTTGGCCATGGCCGCGGCAGCGGCGCCGGCGTGCCCGCCGTACGTGTAGCCGTGGCGCCACCAGGCGCCGCCCTCGTAGAACGGCTCGGCGACGCGCGGGGCGACGAAGACCGCACCCATCGGCACGTAGCCCGACGTCAGACCCTTCGCGGTGCACATCATGTCGGGCTCGAGGCCCAGCTTCGACGACGCGAACCACGCTCCGCCGATACGACCGAATCCGGTCACCACCTCGTCGGCCACGAACAGGATGTCGTGGTCGCGGCAGATCTGACGCACCTCGTGCAGGTAGCCCTCGGGCGGCAGGTAGACCCCGCCGGCACCGATGATCGGCTCGGCGAAGAACGCGGCGATGGTGTCCGCGCCCTCCTTCTCGATCAGTTCGAGCAGCGCCTTGCCCTCGTCCCACGCGACCGTCCGCGCGTCCGTCATCAGCTCGCCGTAGTTCTCCCGGTTCAGCGGGAGTCCGGACAGTGCGGTGCCGGCGACGTGCATGCCGTGGTACGCCTTCTGGCGGCCGACGACGACGGTCTTGCCGGGCTTGCCCATCTGGTGCCAGTAACGCCGGGCCAGCTTGGCAGCGGTGTCGATCGAGTCGGAGCCGCCCGAGGTGAAGAAGACCTTGCTGCCCGCGACGGGCGCGATCGCTGCGAGGCGGTCGGCGAGTTCCAGCGTCACGTCGGGAACGACGTCGCCGAACGTCGAGTAGTGCGCGAGCGTGGACAGCTGCCGCGCCACGGCGTCCGCGATGGCGGTGCGGCCGTGACCCACGTTCGTGAACCACAGACCCGCGGTGCCGTCGAGATACTCGGTGCCGGCCGTGTCCCAGATGCGCGCGCCCTCACCTCGGGCGACGACGAATCGGCCGCCGGACTCGACGGTGTGCATGTCGGCGAAGCCGTGCCAGAACGCGGAGGACGTGTGCTGGGGAGTGGTCACGAGAGGTCAGCCTAGGCCACTCGTGGCGTGCTTCCGCGACCGGCGGGACGCCGCCAGTTCGCCCACTCTGTCGACCGCCAGGGCGATGAGCAGGAACGCCACGACCAGGACGGCGAGCCCGATCGCGAGGGGGCCGTACCCCCGCTCCCGCGGGTCCAGGAACGGATACGGGTACCACTCGACGATGGGCCCGCGGATCAGGCTGTAGACCCCGTAGACCAGGGGAAAGACCAACCACAGTACCGGCCCGCTCTCCGCGCTGCGACGACGTGGTGGCGCCAGGATCCAGTCGAGAACGATGAGGACGGGCACGATGCGGTGCAGCACCGAGTTGGTCCACGCGTCCTGGATCTGCACGTCGACGTTCGACAGCAACACCGCGTACACGATTCCGGTGATCACCATGTAGGTCGTGGCCGCCCCGCGAAGCCTGTCGAAGGTCTCGGAGCGGGGATCGACGACCCCGCCGATCACGAAGACCACGACGGCCAGCACGTTGCTCAGCACGGTGAAGTAGCTGAAGAAGTTGGCTAGCGAGAATCCGGCGACGTCCGCGGACCGGACGGGGATCCAGATCAGGGCGGCCAGCCCGAGCAGCGCGGCGACGACTCGGAGAACGCGCAGCGCGACAGGGGTGGCGACGCGATCGTCCGGCGGAGTCATGGAGCGATCCTCACACGAGCGCGGTCCTCGGCGCCGAGCAACGAAGCACTAGATCGCGACGCGATGCTCCCTGTCGCCCTGCCATGCGTCCACCGCGTCGGATACCGGCAGTCCCAGTGCCGCACAGATCTGCAGCACGGTCCCGAAGCTGGGGCTCGCGATCCGACCCACCTCGATCTTGCGGAGCGTCTCGGGTGAGATCCGGGCGTCACGGGCGACGATCTCGGGGTCTCGTCCCGCTCGTGCGGCGCGCAGGACGGCGCCGAGGCGACGACCGGCCTCGACCTGCTCGGGACTCAGGGGAATGCGGACCACGAGGTCAGCATAGCGGTATTCCTGTACCGGTCTGCTACCGTTCGTTGGTATTGAAATACCGACAGGAAGCGATGGACGGATGATCGAGCTCAAGGGCCCTGCCGAGATCGACAAGATGGCGGTGACCGGCGCGTTCGTGGCCGAGACACTGACGACGCTGTCGGAGCAGGCGCAGCCCGGCGTGAACCTGATGGATCTCGAGCATCACTGCCGCGACCTCGTCGCCACCCGCGGCGCGGTGTCCTGCTACTGGGACTACGCCCCCGAGTTCGGCAGCGGGCCGTTCCGCAACGTCATCTGCCTGTCGGTCAACGACCGTGTACTGCATGGCCTCCCGTTCGACCACACGCTCGCCGCAGGGGACGTCCTCAGCCTGGACTTCGCTGTCTCCATCGACGGATGGGTCGCCGACTCGGCGCTGACCGTCGTCGTCGGCGACAACCCTGATCCCGCAGACGTCGAACTGATCGAGAGCACCCGGCGCGCACTGGATGCCGGCATCGCCGCGGCCGTCGTCGGTGGGCGACTCGGGGACATCTCGGCGGCGATCGAGAACGTCGCCCGGGAGACCGGAAAGCAGGTCAACACCGATTTCGGTGGTCACGGCCTGGGCCGGACGATGCACGAGGACCCGCACGTGGCCAACGCCGGCCGTGCGGGATCGGGATTGACACTCCGGGCCGGCATGACACTCGCGTTGGAACCCTGGTGGTCCCGCGGGACGGCGAAGCTCGTCATGGACCCGGACGGATGGACCCTCCGGTCGGCCGACGGATCCATGACCGCCCATTCCGAGCACACCATCGCGATCACGGACGACGGGCCACGCATCCTGACACCGCGGTGACGGATAAACTGGCGTGAGCCATGTCGACATCTGCTCCCCCGTCCTCCGGACCCACCCGCCGCGACCTCACGGCCCGCCTGTCCGACCTCACCTTCCGTGACGCGCACAGGCTGCGCCGTCGGCTCGACCGCAGCCGCAAGCCCGCCGAACTCGAATCGATCGCTGCCGACATCGGCCGCGCCGAAGCCACGATCGCGGCTCGTCGAGCCTCCGTTCCCACGATCACGTACCCCGAGGCACTGCCGGTGTCCGCCCGCAAGGACGACATCGCAGCCGCCATCGCGGAGAACCAGGTCGTCATCGTCGCGGGCGAGACCGGCTCGGGCAAGACGACACAGATTCCGAAGATCTGCCTCGAGCTCGGTCGCGGCGTCCAGGGCGTCATCGGACACACACAGCCCCGGCGACTGGCCGCCAGGACGGTCGCGGAACGTATCGCCGACGAACTCGGGCAGGAGATCGGCGACGCCGTCGGTTACACGGTGCGCTTCACCGACCACTCCAGCGACAACACCCTCGTCAAGCTGATGACGGACGGCATCCTGCTCGCCGAGATCCAGCGGGATCGGCTGCTGCGTCGGTACGACACGATCATCATCGACGAGGCGCACGAGCGCAGCCTCAACATCGACTTCATCCTGGGATATCTCGCCCGGTTGCTCCCCCAGCGTCCCGATCTGAAGGTCATCGTCACCTCGGCCACCATCGACCCTGGCCGCTTCGCGCACCACTTCGCGGTGAACGGCGTCGACGCGCCGATCGTCGAGGTGTCGGGCCGGACGTTCCCCGTCGAGGTCCGGTATCGGCCGCTCACGGTCGAGAACGGCGAGCAGACCATCGAACTCGACCCGGTCGACGCCACGTGCGACGCCGTCGAGGAACTGCTCACCGAACCGGAGGGCGATGTCCTCGTGTTCCTGTCGGGCGAGCGCGAGATCCGCGACACCGCCGATGCTCTGAAGGACCGCCGACTGCGCAACGTCGAGATTCTTCCGCTCTACGCCCGGCTGTCGGCAGCCGAGCAGCACCGCGTCTTCACCGGCCACACCGGTCGACGAGTCGTGTTGTCCACCAACGTCGCCGAGACGTCGCTCACCGTGCCCGGCATCCGGTACGTCGTCGACCCCGGAACCGCGCGCATCTCGCGGTACTCGCTGCGCACCAAGGTGCAGCGTCTGCCGATCGAACCCATCTCGCAGGCGTCGGCCCGCCAGCGTGCCGGCCGGTGCGGTCGCGTCGCGGACGGCATCTGCATCCGGCTGTACTCGGAGGAGGACTTCGAGGCCCGCCCCGAGTACACGGATCCCGAGATCCTGCGCACGAACCTCGCATCGGTGATCCTGCAGATGGCCTCGCTGGGACTGGGCCGAATCGACGCGTTCCCGTTCGTCGAGGCACCGGACCCGCGCAGCATCCGTGACGGCCTGGGCCTGCTCGACGAACTCGGGGCGCTCGAGTCGCAGGGCGAGGACGGGCCCGTCCTCACCTCGCTCGGCAAGGAGCTCGCCGGCCTCCCGGTCGACCCGCGCATGGCGCGCATGCTGGTCGAGGCCAACCGCAACGGATGCCTGCGGGAAGTTCTCGTCATCGTCTCGGCGCTCTCGATCCAGGACGTGCGCGAGCGGCCCGCGGAGCATCAGCAGGCCGCCGACGAGATGCACAAGCGTTTCGTGGTGGAGGGTTCGGACTTTCTCGCACTGTGGCAACTGTGGACGTATCTGGGAGACCAGCGCCGAGAGCTGTCCTCCAACCAGTTCCGACGCATGTGCCGATCGGAATTCCTGCATTACCTGCGCATCCGCGAATGGCAGGACCTGCACGGTCAGCTGCGCCAGATCACGCGCGGCCTGGGCTGGACCATGCCTGACGCGGGCGACTCCTCGGAGCCGAACCATGCCGTGATCCACCAGGCACTGCTGCCGGGCCTGTTGTCGCACATCGGTCTTCGTGAGGGCGACAAGAAGGATTTCCTCGGAGCACGTGGGTCGACCTTCGCCGTCTTCCCCGGTTCGAGCCTGTTCCGCAAGCCGCCGCGCTGGATCATGGCGGCCGAACTCGTGGAGACCAGCAGACTCTGGGCCCGGATGGGTGCGCGCATCGAACCCGAATGGGCCGAGAAGCTGGCCCCGCACCTGATCAAACGCCAGTACTCGGAGCCGCACTGGTCGACGAAGCGCGAAGTGGCGATGGCCTACGAACGCGTCACGCTGTACGGCATTCCTCTCGCCGCCCGCCGGCCCGTCACCTTCAGCGGTATCGATGCCGAGGTGTCTCGCGACTTGTTCATCCGCCACGCTCTCGTACAGGGCGAGTGGCGGACGCACCACCGCTTCTTCCACGCGAACCAGGAGATGCGCAGCGACGCCGAGGAACTGGAGTCGCGCGCCCGCCGACGCGACATCGTCGTCGACGACGACACCCTCTTCGCCTTCTACGACGAGCGTGTACCTGCGACCGTGGTGTCGGCCCGTCACTTCGACCGGTGGTGGAAGAAGGCATCCCGCACGACGCCGGACCTGCTCGACTTCGACCGCGCCACCGTCGTCAACCCGGACGCCGCCGCGGTCGTCGAGGGCGACTACCCCGACGCCTGGCGTCAGGGCGAGGCGCAGTTCCCCCTGACCTACCAGTTCGAGCCGGGCAAGGAGGACGACGGCGTCACCATCACCATTCCCATCGCCCTCCTCCCCCGCGTCGCCGACGTCGGATTCGATTGGCTCGTCCCCGGCATGCGCGTCGAGTTGGTGACGGCCCTGATCAAGACTCTTCCGAAGGAGTTGCGCCGCAACGTCGTCCCAGCGCCCGACCACGCGGTGGCCGCCGTCGCGGCGATGCGACCGAGGACGGAACCACTACTGGTCGCACTGTCGCGTGAACTCACCCGCATGGGCGCCGTGCCGATCGCACCGTCGGATTTCGACCCGGCCGCGCTGCCCCGCCACCTGAAGATGACGTTCGTGGTGGTCGACGATCGCGGCCGTCGACTGGACAAGGACACGTCCCTCTCCGCCTTGCGCACCCGACTCGGTGCCGCCGCGGCCGCTGCGGTCGGCGTCGCCGCCAAGGACTCGGAGAAGGCCCCGGTGACACGGTGGACGTCCGAGACCATCGGCACACTCGAGCCCACCGTCACCCGAACGGTCAACTCGCAGAAGGTGACCGGGTATCCCGCCCTGGTTCCCGAGAAGGGCGGGGTCGCCGTTCGTGTCCTGGGCACCGCCGCCGAGCAGCGAGCAGCGATGCGCGAGGGCACCCGACGCCTCCTGCTCGACGCCATCCCATTGTCGACGAAGAACCTGCTCACCGGACGCTCCCCGGCTCAGCGGCTCGCGCTGGGGCAGAATCCGCACGGAAGCATCGAGGCGTTCGTCGAGGACTGCCGCACCCTCGCGGCCGACGAGCTCATGATGAAGCACGGCGGCCCGGTGTCCACGCCCGAGGCGTATGCGGTGCTGGAGAAGGCGGTCCGGGGCGAGCTCGCCGGCCGGACGGCCGCGGTGCTCCGGGTGGCGGAACCATCTCTCGGTGCCGCGACGAGGGTCCGCCTCGCACTCGACGACGCGACGGGTGATGCCGCGGACGACGTGCGCCAGCAGCTGGACGGGCTGATCTTCCCCGGATACGTCTTCGAGACCGGCGAAGCGCACCTGCCACATCTTCCGCGCTACCTCGCGGCGGCCGAGCGCCGACTTCGCGCATTCCCGTCCAGCGCTCGCCGCGACGCGGCGGGGATGGACGTGCTGGACCGCGTCTATGCGGACTACGACGCCCTGCTCGGGTCGGTACCGGACTCGGTGGGCCGCAGCGATGCCGTGCGGGAGATCGCCTGGATGATCGAGGAGCTGAGGGTCAACCTGTTCGCTCAGACCCTGGGAACGCTGTACCCGGTGAGCGAGAAGCGGGTGCGCAAGGCCATCGACGACGTCCGACGTGCGGTGCGGCGCTGACTCACCGCTGAGCGGCGGGCTCCGCGTCCTGGGCGGGGGCGGCATCGTGCTCGGCGCGGTGGCGACGAAGGTCCTCGATCTCGCGCTCGAAGTCGTCCGCACTGCTGAACGAGCGGTAGACGGAGGCGAATCGGAGGTAGGCCACCTCGTCGAGATCGCGCAGTGGCCCGAGGATGGCGAGCCCTACCTCGTTGCTGGGGATCTCGGCCGACCCGGAAGCCCGCACCGTGTCCTCGACCTGCTGGGCGAGGAGGACGAGCGCGTCGTTGTCGACCTGGCGGCCCTGGCAGGCCCGACGGACTCCCTTGACCACCTTCTCGCGACTGAACGGCTCACTCACGCCACTGCGTTTCACGACGGAGAGCACTGCTGTCTCCACCGTGGTGAAGCGTCGACCGCACTCGGGGCAGGAACGACGCCGCCGGATCGCCTGGCCCTCTTCCGCTTCACGCGAATCGACGACGCGCGAGTCGGGGTGACGGCAGAACGGGCAGTGCATCGGACAGAGACCCCTCGATGGCTCGGGCATTTCCCGAGCGCCACGGCGGCTCTCGGTGTGTCCAGCGTACCGGGACGGCCTTCCGCGGCCCCGGGGGCGTGTCCGGCCGGTGTCAGCGTCCGGAGACGACGCCCATCTCCACCTGCTCCGAGATGGACGGCTGTGCCGGAACGTCGGCGGAGCGCATGTTCGCCAACCCCACCAGCCCCAAAACGGACACTGCTGTGATCAGCGCCACAGCGATGGGCGTCGCGAATCCGTGTCCCCGACGAGTGCGGTGTTCGACCTGCGAGACACCGTTCGAGCGGCGACGGTAGTCGACAGTGCCGCCGTCGGGGCGGCGGGAGTCGCGCGGAGCGGGGCTGCGGCGGACCGTGGTGCGCTCGCGCACGTCGGTCGTCGTGGACCCGGCCGCGCGGTCGGCCACACCCCAGTAGGAATCGTCGTCGCAGGTCCAGCGCGTGCGGACGGGTGCATGCATGTCGATGGAACGTGCGGTGCCGACAGTCAGCAGGTCACTTCGAGTCATTGCAACCACTCCTCGTGGATAGCCGGTGGCCGTCCGCGTCGCCGATGCACCTAGGTGTTCGAACAACACATTCGCCCACGCGTTCGAATGAACGCATGTTCGATGTATAGCAGTCCGGTCCGACAAAGTGCATCGAACACGCGACACGCTTCGAACAGGTGTTTGATCCGAGTCCCGTTTCGGTTTAGGTTCGACACACGCACAACGGACGTGACACCAGCACCACCTGCCCCACGTCCACTGCTACCGATGGAGGTATCTCGATGAAGGACGACAGCTCATCCGGCACGGTCGGCGGGCGCGCGTCAGCGACCGGCTCGGCCACGACCGCCGACACCGAGTCCGGTCTCACCGAACGTCAGCGGCGAGTGCTCGAGGTGATCCGTGCGTCGGTCGTCGAGCGCGGCTATCCGCCGAGCATCCGGGAGATCGGTGACGCCGTCGGATTGACGTCCACCTCGTCGGTCGCGCATCAACTGCGCACCCTCGAACGCAAGGGGTTCCTGCGCCGCGACCCCAACCGTCCCCGCGCCGTCGACGTGCGTCTGCCGGGCGAGAACGGGCGCCCCGAAGAGGTCTCTGCCGTCGCGCAGGACGATCTCGTCGCCGCGGACACTACGAATCACCTCGACAGCGCGGACACACCGTCGTCGGACGACGATCGCCTGCCCGCACCGACCTTCGTCCCCGTCCTGGGACGTATCGCCGCGGGTGGTCCGATTCTCGCGGAGCAGGCCGTCGAGGACGTGTTCCCGCTTCCGCGCGAGCTCGTCGGGTCCGGCTCGCTGTTCCTTCTCCGCGTCGTCGGTGAGTCGATGATCGACGCCGCCATCTGCGACGGTGACTGGGTGGTCGTGCGTCAGCAGAACGTGGCCGACAACGGGGACATCGTCGCCGCAATGATCGACGGAGAGGCCACCGTCAAGACGTTCAAGCGGACTGGTGGGGACGTCTGGCTGCTCCCCCACAACGACCTGTTCGAGCCCATTCAAGGGAACGACGCCGTGGTGCTGGGCAAGGTCGTCACCGTGATGCGCAAGCTCTGATTCCGGACACACGAACGCCGGCGCTGGATTTCCAGCGCCGGCGTCGTCGTGTTCGAGGTTCCTACAGGTCCAGACCGCGACCGATGATCTCCTTCATGATCTCCGTCGTGCCGCCGTAGATGGTCTGCACGCGGGAGTCCATGTACGCCTTGGCGATCGGGTACTCCTTCATGTAGCCGTAGCCACCGTGCAGCTGCAGGCACCGGTCGATGAGCTTGACCTGGTTCTCGGTGGTCCACCACTTCGCCATGGCGGCTTCCTGGACCGACAGCTCGTTCGCGTTGAGCTGCTCGATGTACTTGTCCACCATGATGCGGACGGCAGTCGTCTCGGTCGCACACTCCGCCAGCACGAATCGCGTGTTCTGGAACTTGCCGATCGGCTTGCCGAACGCCTTGCGGTCCTTGCAGTACTGGATCGTCATCGCGAGCGCGGACTCCATCGCGGCAGCCGCGACGACGGCGATCGACAGGCGCTCCTGCGGCAGGTTCTGCATCAGGTAGATGAAGCCCATACCCTCCTGACCGAGCATGTTGGCGGCAGGGATGCGGACGTCGGTGAAGCTGAGCTCCGCGGTGTCCTGCGCCTTCATACCGATCTTGTCGAGGTTGCGGCCGCGCTCGAAGCCCGGCATGTCGCGCTCGACGACGAACAGGCTGAAGCCCTGCGCGCCCTTCTCCGGATCGGTGCACGCCACCACGATGACGATGTCGGCGTTGATGCCGTTGGTGATGAACGTCTTGGAGCCGTTGAGCACCCAGTCGTCACCGTCACGGACGGCCTTGGTCTTGATGCCCTGCAGGTCACTGCCCGTGCCCGGCTCGGTCATCGCGATCGCGGTGATCAGCTCGCCGGAGCAGAACCCGGGCAACCAGCGCTGCTTCTGCTCGTCGTTCGTCAGCTCGATGAGATACGGAGCGACGACGTCGTTGTGCAGCGTGAACCCGATGCCGCTGTACCCACCGGCCGTGGTCTCCTCGGTGACGATGGCGTTGTAGCGGAAGTCCTTGACTCCGCCGCCGCCGAACTCCTCCGGCACTGCCATGCCCAGGAAGCCCTGCTTGCCGGCCTCGACCCAGACACCTCTGTCGACGATGTTCTGCGTCTCCCACTCCGCATGATGCGGCGCGACGTGCTGCTCGAGAAACTTCTTGTACGAGCTGCGGAACAGGTCGTGCTCGGGCTCGAACAACGTGCGCTTCATGATTCTCCTCGTCGTGCGTACGGCGGATCTGTCTCGAGCCTAGAACCAGGTACGAGCGGGGTCGATGACCAGTGCGAGCACGTTCGGTGACCTCGGCGTCACTGACTCGAATCCGGTGTGTTGAGCCGCGGTATCCGCGGCTCAGCGCACCCAGCCGCCTCAGAGACCGAGCACCCACCGGTGCCCGACGCGCTCTGCCACCACACCGCCGCCGGTCGCGGACGCGAGGACACCGTCGAGCCGGTCGCCGTCACCGATCACCCGGAGCCGCACGTCGGATCCGTAGGCGACGTCGTCGACGGCGAATCCGTGCACTCGCAGGACGCCCTCCACCCGACCGGCATCCGCATGGGGCAAAGCCATCTCGAGAACGTCGACACGCGCGAGCTCGCCCACCTCCGCACGATCGAGCGCCGCACTCACCGCACCCGAGTACGCGCGCACCAACCCACCGGCGCCGAGCTTGACGCCCCCGAACCACCGACTGACGACGGCCACCACATCGACGAGGTCGCGGCCGGTCAGCACGCCGAGCATCGGAACACCTGCCGTACCGCCAGGTTCGCCGTCGTCCGATGCGCGCTGACGACGGTGCTCCTGATCTGCGCCGACGACGAAAGCCCAACAGTGGTGGCCCGCATCGGGGAACTCTGCCGACACCGCAGCGACCACGTCGAGCGCCTCGGACTCGGTGTGGACGGTGACCACGCGGGCGAGGAACCGGCTCCGCTCGATCACCGTTTCCGCATCGACGTGTCGGGTCGAGACGAGGGCATGCGGCACGGAGCCAGCCTAGACGCGGCGATTGTGCCGAGCCTGCAGGACGAGTGGCGGCAGAACCCAGGCGACGATTGCCAGAGTCACCCACCAGTACTGACCCGGCACGCCGTTCAGAGCGAAGCCGACGACGATCACCGCCGAACCACTGGCACTCCGCAGCAGGTCGACGTCACGGCGACGCACCGCGGGGCCGCGCAACCAGGAGATGCGCTGGTCGCCGCTCTCGCGCACGGTCCGCCTCGTCGACGCAACGGCGAGAACCACAGCAACGATCAGGGCAACAGTCGCAACGGCCGCACGAGCAACAGAGTTCGGCAGCGCGAAGGTCGCCACGACGATTGCAACCCAGACGACGCCGATCAGCGGAACCTTCCACGCCGGCGCCGACGGCCACTCGTCCGGCGCGAGGCGCACGGGTCGCATCGGGTCGAGGTGTGCGTGGCTCACCGCCTCAGCGTGACACAGACCGCTCAGTCTCGTCGCCGCTCCGACAGCGCGCGCAGCACCGGGTACGCGACCAGGATGCCGACCGAGCCCCACACGATGCCGCCGAGTTCGACGGATCCGATGGTCAGCGTCAGGTCACCGACACCGGCGACGAGGGCGGCCGCCGCGACCATCAGGTTGAGCGGCTTGGTGAAGTCGATCCCCGCTTCCTGCCAGATCCGCACGCCGAGAAGGCCGATGAGACCGTAGAGCACGAGCGTCGCGCCGCCGATCACACCGCTCGGGACCGTGAAGATCAGAGCGCCGAACTTCGGGGAGAACGAGAGCACCAGCGCCGTGGCGGCGGCGACCCAGTAGGCAGCGGTGGAGTACACGCGGGTGGCGGCCATGACGCCGATGTTCTCCGCGTAGGTCGTGGTGCCCGAACCACCACCGGCACCGGCGAGGACGGTCGCCGCGCCGTCCGCCATGAGGGCGTCACCGGCGACGTCGTCGAGGGACCGACCCGTCATCGCCGCGACCGCCTTCACGTGACCGACGTTCTCGGCGACGAGCACCACGACGACGGGCAGTGCGACGAGCACGACGGACAGCTGGAACGAAGGGCCCGTGAACTCGGGCAGTCCGATCCACGACGCGCTACCGAGTGCGTCGACGCGTGCGGGATCGAGAGCACCGGTGACGGCAGCGAACACCCATCCCACGACGACGCCGACGAGGATGCCGAGGCGGCCGATCAGCCCCGGCACCGCGACGGTGACCAGCAGGACCGCCACGAGGGTCACGGTCGCGACGAGCGGCTGAGCCTCGTACGAGGTCGCGGCGGTGGACGCGAGGTTCAGGCCGATGAGCGCCACGATCGCGCCGGTCACGAGCGGCGGCATGACGGCGTCGAGGACGCGGCTCCCTGCCAGCCGGACGAGCAGGCCGACCAGGAACAACACCACGCCCACCACGAGCACCGCGCCGAGCTGCGCAGCGGGACCGTCGCCCGCCGTCGCCGCCAAGGGTGCGATGAAGGCGAAGGACGAGCCCAGGTAGCTCGGGATCCGGCCGCGCGTGGCCAACAGGAAGATCGCGGTACCCAGACCGGAGAAGAACAGCGTCGTCGTGACCGGGAACCCGGTGATGGTCGGCACCAGCAGAGTGGCGCCGAACATCGCGACGACATGCTGCATCCCGATCCCGATCGTGCGCGGCCACGAGAGCCGTTCGTCCGGAGCGACGACCGCGTCGGGCGCCACGGTGCGACCGTCACCGTGGACGGACCAGCGAGGGAAGAACTGCCTGGATCGAGTTGTCGTCACGGCGGAAATGATGTCATGCGGGAAGGCCGGAGGCCGGTCGGCAGGTCACCGGGAAGGCCGGAGGCCGGTCGGCAGGTCACCGGGAAGGCCGGAGGCCGGTCGGAGGGCGGGAGCGCATCACCCGAGCAGGCCGGCGGCCACCTCGCGTGCTTCGGCCGGGCTGGAGGTGGACAGCACGGCCTCGGCCGCGGCCTTGCACTGCTCGAGCGTCACGGTGCCGAGCTTCGCGCCGACACCGGCCACGGCGGCCGACGCGGCCGAGAGGGACGTGACGCCGAAGCCAACGAGGACACAGGCCAACAACGGGTCCGCGGCGGCCTCTCCGCAGACTCCGACAGGCTTGTTCACCGCTGCGCCGGCCTTCGCCGCGTGGGCGACGAGCGTCAGGACGGCGGGCTGCCACGGATCGGTCAGTGCGGCCAGGTCGGCGGACATGCGGTCGGCCGCCATCGTGTACTGCGCGAGGTCGTTGGTTCCGATGGACAGGAAGTCGACGTGATCGAGGATCCGGTCCGCGAGCAGCGCCGCGGCGGGCACCTCGATCATGACGCCGGGGGTGAGCCCACGTTCCCGCACGTCGGCGGCGAAGGCCTGCGCCTCGGCGGACGTGGCGATCATCGGGGCCATCACCCACGGGGACGACTCGGTCGAGGCCGCTGCGGCCGCGATGGCGTCGAGCTGGCGATGCAGGATGCCGCGATTGCCCTCGGCGATACGGATGCCGCGCACTCCGAGGGCCGGGTTGGCCTCGTCGGCGTGGTTCGCGAAGCGCAGCGGCTTGTCCGAGCCGGCGTCGAGCGTGCGGACGACCACCTTGGTGCCCTCGAACGCGGTGAGCACCTCGGCGTAGATCGAGGCCTGCTCGTCGACGGTGGGCTCGACGTCGCGGTCGAGGAAGCTGAGTTCGGTACGGAAGAGTCCGACGCCGTCGGCCGCGGTCGAGCGGGCTGCGCGAGCGCCGGCGCCGTCCTGCACGTTCGCGAGGATGTCGACACGGTGACCGTCGGACGTCCGGCCGGGCCCGCTCCAGTCGGCGACCTCGGCGAGGTGGGTGGCCGATTCCTCGACCGCGGAGCGTGCCGTGGACGGATCGGGCTCGATCTCGATGAGGCCGGTGGTGCCGTCCACCATGACGAGCGTCCCGGCGGGGACGTCGTCGAGGCCCGTCGCCGCGACGATGCACGGGATGCCGAGCTGACGGGCGATGATCGCGGTGTGGCTGGTGGGTCCACCGAGCGAGGTCGCGAGGCCGACGACCAGCGTGGCGTCGAGTCCCGCGGTGTCGGCGGGTGCGAGGTCCTCCGCCAGGAGAACCGAGGGCTCCGAGGGTGTGGGAACGCCGGGCTCCGGGAGATCGGACAGCTCGGCGATCACGCGGTCGCAGATGTCCATGAGGTCGGTGATGCGCTCGGCCATGCGTCCGCCGAGCTTGGCGAACATGGCGACGAACTGGTCCGTCGCGGTGACGGCGGCGTACGCGGCGTCGGAACCCTTGCCGATGGCCTTGACGCCGGCGCCGATCCACCCGCGGTCCTCGGCCATCGCGGCGTTGGCGGCGAGCACCTCGGACGCGGAGCCGGTTGCCAGTGCGGCACGGGCCTGCAGACGTCGACCGACTTCGGCCGCCGCGGCGCGGAAGCGCTCCTTCTCTGCATCGCGCGCGTCCTCGGCGATCTCGACGGCCGTGTCGGGACGTGAGGGGCGCGGCGCCGGGCGGATCGCGGGGCCGTAGCCGACGCCGGGCACCACCGGCGTGCCCTGCACCGCGTGGGCCGTCGGCTGTGCCTCGTTCACGGTGAGCGATCCCGTCATCTGCTTCCTCCTGCTGCGCGGTGGTGCGGGGGCATCTCGCCTACCCGCTGTGCATCGCGTCTCCCGCGATGGCTCTTGTGACTCAGATTACTCGAACCTCTTGACATGTCAACAGAGACGGGCGTAAAACAACATAAACCAACAGTGAAACAACGGATCGGACGGAGGGGCGGTGAACACGATGTACGCGGAAGAGCGGCAGAACGCCATCGCCGGCCTCATCGGACAGCGCGGTCGCGTCTCCGTCGCCGACCTGGCCGACACGTTCGGTGTCACCACCGAGACCGTGCGCCGTGACCTGGCCTCGCTCGACCGTATGGGCGTCGTGCGCCGAGTCCACGGTGGCGCAGTGCCCGCCACGTCGGTCACCGCGGTGGAGCCAGGGATGGCCGAGCGCGAACACACCCGCGCGAAGGAGAAGGACCGCATCGCCGCTGCCGCCCTCGCCTACCTGCCTGCACCCGGCGGATCCATCGCGCTCGATGCCGGCACCACCACCGGTCGACTCGCCGCGCTGATCCCCGTCGAGTCGGATCTGACGGTGGTGACCAACTCGCTTCCCATCGCGACGCGTCTCGCCGCGGTTCCGTCGCTCGATCTCCACCTACTCGGTGGCCGCGTCCGCGGTGTCACGCAGGCGACCGTCGGCGAGGACACCCTGCGAGTGCTCGGGACCGTGCGTGTCGACGTGACGTTCATGGGCACCAACGCGATCAGCGTCGGCCACGGTCTCTCGACTCCCGACACCGACGAGGCCGCCGTCAAGCGCGCGATGGTGAGCGCGGCGGACCGCGTGATCGTCGTCGCGGACTCGGCCAAGATCGGCCTGCAGTTCTTCATGTCCTTCGCCGCACTCGACTGTGTGGACGTCCTCGTCACCGACGACGGCATCACCGACACCGACTGCACCCGTCTGCAGCAACACGGATTGGAGGTGGTGGTCGCATGATCCTCACCCTGACGGCCAACCCCAGCATGGATCGCACGGTCTCCCTCGACGTGCCGTTGGTGCGCGGATCGGTGCATCGCAGCGCACTGACCACGACGGAGCCCGGCGGCAAGGGGGTCAACGTCGCACGCGTCGTCACCTCCGCCGGACGGACCGCCACAGCGGTGCTCCCGTGCAGCGGTTCCGATCCGCTGCTCAGCGCGCTCGGCACCCTCGGAGTCCGGTACCACGCCGTACCCACGTCGGGTGTCGCGCGCACGAACCTGACCATCAGCGAGTCCGACGGCACGACGACCAAGATCAACGAGCCCGGGGCCGGACTCGCGCCCGAGACGGTCGACGCCCTGATGGCGTCCGTCCTGGAACTCGCGCAGCGCGCCGACTGGGTCGTCCTGTCCGGATCGATCCCGCCCGGAATCGACGCCACCTGGTACGGCCGCCTCGTCACCGCGCTGCACGAGGTGTCGGCCACGGTCGCGGTGGACACCTCCGACGATCCGCTCTCGGCACTCGCCGCCGGCTTCCCGGCGACGGCACCCGATCTGATCAAGCCGAACGCGGAAGAACTCGCGCACCTCACCGGCCACGACGGCGCCATGCTCGAAGCCAGTGCCGCACAGGGTGACCCGTATCCCACGGTCGAGGCCGCGCGCATTCTCGTCGACCGCGGAGTGGCTGCCGTCCTGGCGACACTCGGTGGGTCCGGGGCCGTCCTGGTCACCGCGACAGGGTCGTGGTTCGCCACCCCTCCCCCGATCACCCCGCGAAGCACCGTCGGCGCGGGCGACTCGTCGTTGGCCGGATACATCCTGGCCGATCTCGACGGCGAGGACGGTGCCGGTCGACTCGCCCGGGCCGTCGCCTACGGATCCGCAGCCGCCGCCCTACCGGGCACCCGGTTGCCGACGCCGTCCGACGTCGACGTCACTGCCGTCCCCGTCCACACCCTCGACTCGTCACCCGCCGTACCCCAGTCCTGAAACCCCAGTCCTGATCCCCCAGCTCCACTCCACTCCCAGAGGAAACGACATGTCCAGTCCCACCACGGCTCACGATGCCAAGCCCGGCATCATCGCCGAGGACCTCATCCTGCTCGACGCCGATCTCGGCTCGACGAAGGACGATGTCATCGCCCGCCTCGCTCGCGTCCTCACCGACGCGGGCCGTGCATCGGATGCCGACGCCCTGCGCGACGCCGCGATGGCTCGTGAGGCGCAGTCGGCCACCGGCCTGCCCGGCGGCATCGCGATTCCACACTGCCGCTCCGCCGCGGTCACGACGGCATCGCTCGGATTCGCTCGCCTGAACCCGAAGGTCGAGTTCGGCGCACCCGACGGCGACGCGGACCTGGTCTTCCTCATCGCCGCACCGGAGGGCGCCGGCGCGGAGCACATGAAGCTGCTGTCCTCGCTCGCACGCGCGCTGGTCAAGCCCGCATTCGTGACGTCGCTGCGCGAGGCGGCCACCCCCGCCGACGTCGTCGCACTGGTCGAGGGCGTTCTGGCCCCCAAGCCTCCGAAGGCTGCGACTCCCGTCACGACCACGACGACCGCTCCTCCCGCTCCGACCGCCACGGCGGACGCTGCCAAGCACATCGTCGCCATCACCGCGTGCCCCACCGGCATCGCCCACACCTACATGGCTGCCGACTCCCTCAAGGACGCCGGCGACCGTGCGGGCGTCACCGTGCACGTCGAGACGCAGGGCTCGAGCGGCTCCACGGCACTGGACCCGGCTCTCATCGCGTCGGCCGAGGCCGTCATCTTCGCCACCGACGTGGGCGTCAAGGGCCGCGAGCGCTTCGCGGGCAAGCCTGTCATCGAGTCCGGCGTCAAGCGCGCGATCAACGAGCCCGACAAGATGGTTGCCGAGGCTCTGCGCGCCGGCGGTGACCCGAACGCCGCACGCGTCTCCGGTACCGCACCGGGAGCGTCCGCTGCCGCCGCTGCCGGTGGACTCGGCTGGGGCACGCGGTTGCGCCAGATCCTCCTGACCGGTGTCAGTTACATGATCCCGTTCGTCGCGGCCGGTGGACTCCTCATCGCCCTCGGCTTCCTTCTCGGTGGATACGAGATCAAGGGTGTGGCCGAGGACATCATGACCAACAACAGCCTCACCAACCTGCCCGACGGCGGGCTCCGCATCTTCATCGGTGCGGTGCTGTTCCAGCTCGGCGGCCTGGCCTTCGGCTTCCTCGTCCCGGCTCTGTCCGGTTACATCGCCTTCGCCATTGCGGACCGTCCCGGTCTGGCACCCGGCTTCACCGCCGGTGCGGTGGCCCTGTTCGTCGGTGCCGGCTTCATCGGTGGCCTCGTCGGTGGCCTCATCGCCGGCTTCGTGGCGCTGTGGATCAGCCGGATCGCGGTGCCGCCGTGGCTGCGTGGCCTGATGCCCGTCGTCATCATCCCGCTGGGAGCGACCCTCGTCGTCGGCGGTCTGATGTTCCTCGTGCTGGGTCGCCCGCTCGCTGCCATCACCACCGGCCTGACCAACTTCCTCAACGGCCTCTCGGGCTCGTCGGTCATCATCCTCGGCATCATCCTGGGCCTCATGATGTGCTTCGACCTCGGTGGACCGGTGAACAAGGCCGCCTACGCCTTCGCTACCGCCGGGCTCAGCGTCGACAACGAGGCATCGCTGCGCATCATGGCCGCCGTCATGGCTGCCGGCATGGTTCCCCCGCTCGCCATGGCACTCTCGTCGACGCTGCGTCCGAAGCTATACAGCGAGGCAGAACGCGAGAACGGCAAGGCTGCATGGCTTCTCGGAGCTGCGTTCATCTCCGAAGGTGCGATCCCGTTCGCCGCGACCGACCCTCTGCGCGTCATCCCCTCGATGATGGCCGGCGGCGCTGTGACCGGCGCCCTGATCATGTCCTTCGGGACGACGCTCAGCGCGCCCCACGGCGGACTGCTGGTGTTCTTCGCGATGAACAACTTCTTCCTGTTCCTGCTGGCTCTGGCGATCGGCACCGTGGTCTCCGCGGCGCTCATCACCGCGGCCAAGCAGTTCGCCGGCAAGAAGCCTGCGGAGATCGTCGACGAACCCGTCGCCGTCGCAGCCTGACACCCACGTCACCACCCCCACAGCTGGCAGTATCGACACCAGCACTCACCTGACGAAGAAGGAGATCACCACGATGCCCAGCACCACGGTCACGGTCGGATCCGCCATCGGCCTGCACGCCCGTCCCGCCGCCGTCATCGCCGAGGCGGTCGCCGACTCCGGCGTCGACGTCACCCTCGAGGTGGAGGGCGAAGAGGCCGTCGACGGCGGCTCCGCGCTCATGATCATGACGCTGGGGGCCACCAAGGGCACCGAGGTCACGATCACCAGTGATGATCAGGCCACGCTCGACAAGGTCGCCGCACTGGTCGCGTCGGACCTCGACGCCTGATCTTCCGCACAGACGACGACGGCCCCCACACACCGTGGGGGCCGTCGTCATGTGTGCTTCTGTGTCTACCGCGACCGGAACAGTCGACGCACGAAGAACAGGGTCAGCACCACGACCACACCGACCGACGCCGCGGCGGCGATCAACGGAACGAGGATGGACCCGGTGGGCTCGGCGGGTGATTCGGAGTCCGCGGTCTCGGTGGCCTCCGGGCCGGCCTCGGCGGAGGGTGCCACATCGCGCAGGACGAGGACGGCGGGACGAGCTGCAGCCGTGTCCACACCCTGCTCGGACCCGAGCAGCACCTCGTAGTCCGAGGTGAAGGCGATCGACTCGCCCTGCGGCTGCGGCGGGAGCGCGACGACGCGGGCGGGGGCCGACGCGAAGGCCGCGGCCACGTCACCGTCCCGCACGGACCACAGGTACAGATCGGTGTAGGTGCGCACGGCAGCGATGGACCCGTCGGCGCTCACGGCGCCGCCGGTGACCAGGCGACTGCCGTCGAGCAGCGGCGGACCCCCGGGTGTGGTCGTCGCGGACGGCGCGAAGTCGGCCACGCGGCGCAGCGGGGTGGGACCGGGACTCGGGAGATCGGACACCGACGTGTCCGCGGTGTACACGGCACCGGTTCCGAGACCGTCCTTCGTGACGACGACGGGACGGCCGTCGGGCCCGATGAGGAGTGCTTCGGCATCGTGCGCACCGTCGGGATAGGTGAGCCGATGCAGTTCACCGGCACCACCGGCCGCAGGATCCATCCGGGTGAGGGCCACGGCGTCGCGTCGACGGTCGTTGTCGCCGATGTCCGCGAGCCACAACGACCCCTCGAACGACGAGAGATCCTCGACGTCGTACGGATCCACCGGATTCGGAAGCCACTCCGCGACAGCACACTCGGAGTCGAGGCGCGCGACACGGTCGTCGGCGCCGCTGTCCCCGATCGCGTACACCGTCCCGTCGAGCACCGTCATACCCGAGAGTTCGGACAGTCCCGGATCGGTCGGCACACAGTACGGCTCCGCATCCGGTGCCTCGGTCTGCGCCGCCGCGGGAGACGCTGCCACGAGCGCCACCACGGCAGCGCCGAGCACTGGCGCGAACCGACGGCTCACGCGCTGTGGGCGTATCGCGTGAGTATCGAGGCCAGCGCCGTCGGCACGGTCGCGTCGATGCGCGTACCGCCGCTCTCGTGACTCGTGCTCGAGATCCGTCCGTCCGCATGGATGCGCGACACCAGGTCGCCGCGGTCGTAGGGCAGCAGGACGCTGACCGACACCTCGGGCGGGCGGACCAGCTCGCCGAGTCGTGTCCGCAGCTCCTCGATGCCCTCACCGGTCTTCGCGGACACGAAGACCGCACCCGGCAGCAGGCCCCGCAGCTGCGTCAGCGTGACGGGATCCGCGGCGTCGATCTTGTTGACCACGATCAGTTCCTCGGGCGCCGCGGCGTTCTGCTCGCGCACCACCGAGACGATGACCTCGCGGACCGCCTCGATCTGCCCGATGGGGAGCGGGTCGGACCCGTCCACCACGTGCAGCAGCAGATCGGCGTCCGTCACCTCCTCGAGCGTGGAGCGGAATGCCTCGACCAGCTGGGTCGGCAGGTGGCGGACGAAGCCGACGGTGTCGGTGAGCACGCACTCGCGGCCGTCCTCGAGCGTCGCCTTGCGCGTGGTCGGATCCAGGGTCGCGAACAGTGCGTTCTGCACCAGCACACCGGATCCGGTCAACGCGTTGAGCAGCGACGACTTCCCCGCGTTGGTGTAGCCGACGATGGCGATGGACGGCACGTTGCCCTGCAGCCGGCGCTCACGTTTGGTGTCGCGGGCCTGCTTCATGCCCCGGATCTCGCGACGTAGCTTCGCCATGCGCTCGCGAATGCGACGACGATCGGTCTCGATCTTCGTCTCACCGGGACCACGCAGGCCCACACCGCCATTGCTGCCGGCGCGGCCACCCGCCTGACGCGACATGGACTCACCCCAGCCGCGCAGACGCGGAAGCATGTACTCCATCTGCGCCAGGGCGACCTGCGCCTTGCCCTCGCGGGAGGAGGCATGCTGAGCGAAGATGTCGAGGATCAGCGCGGTGCGGTCGATGACCTTCACCTTCACGATCTTCTCCAGTGCCGTCAGCTGCGCAGGCGTGAGTTCACCGTCGCACACGACGGTGTCCGCGCCGGTCGCGATGACCACCTCGCGCAGTTCCTTCGCCTTGCCGGAGCCGATGTAGGTGGAGGCGTCGGGTCGGTCGCGACGCTGCACCAGCCCTTCGAGCACCTCGGAACCCGCCGTCTCGGCCAGAGCCGCGAGTTCGGTCATGCTGGACTCCGCCTCCTCGGCGGAACCGCTGGTCCAGACACCGACGAGCACCACGCGCTCGAGCCGCAACTGGCGGTACTCGACCTCGGTGACATCGGTGAGCTCGGTGGAGAGTCCGGCCACACGGCGCAGTGCGCTGCGATCGTCGAGCTGCATGTCGCCGGTGGACCACTCGGCGTCCTGCTCGAACCCGTCGCTGTGGGAGGAACCTGTCGTGTCGGCCCTGTCGGCCGCTGCATTCGTTGTCGTCATACGAGACCCATGATCCACGAGAACGTCCTGACGTGCACTGTCATTTACGCAACCGTGTCGCGGGGAATACCCGCACCCCGGCCGTCACGCTTCCAGCCCCGCCCACCAGGCGTCCGACAGCTCCCCCGACGCCACCAGCACCGACGGCCCCCGCATCGACGCGGAACCGTTCGACACGCGCACCGACACGACACCACCGGGAACGTGGACGGCCAGCTCACCGTCGCCGGACCCGTCGAAACGCAGGGCGGCGACCGCGGCGGCGACGATGCCCGTGCCACACGATCTGGTCTCCCCCACGCCGCGCTCGTGGACACGCATGCTCACCGCACCGTCCTTCGGCACGGTGACGAACTCGATGTTGACCCCGTGCGGGTACACCGCACCGTCGAAGGTGGGTTGCGCCGTGAGGTCGAGGTCGCCGAGGGTCTCCGCATCGAGATCGGCGGACACGCAGGCCAGGTGCGGATTGCCGACGTCGACGCCGATGCCCGTGAAGGACCTGCCGTCGACCTCGGTGTCGGAGGTCTCGAAGACCTGCGGGGTGCCCATCTCGACGGTGACCACGGCGTCGGTGGCGTCGTGCGAGTGCACCGTGACCGGTTTTCCGCCGGCGCGCGATCCGACGACGAACTCGTCCGAGTCCACGAGACCGGCCGCACGAACGTAATGGGAGAACACCCGGACACCGTTGCCGCACATCTCCGCGATGGACCCGTCCGCGTTGCGGTAGTCCATGAACCAGTCGCCGGCGGACACGCCCTCGGGCAGCGCGTCGAGCACGCCGCGGTCGACGAGAGCACCGCTGCGGGCGACTCGCAGTACCCCGTCCGCGCCGAGCCCGGCTCGGCGATCGCACAGCGTCGCCACGCGGTGTGCGCTCAGATCGAGGAGTGCGTCCGGGTCCGGCAGCACGACGAAATCGTTCTGCGTTCCGTGTCCCTTGGTGAACTGCATGGGATCAGTCTCCCACCGGCGCGGACGTCCGCGCGATCAGCCGTTGGCGCGTGATCTCGTACAGCCCGACGGCGCCGGCGGACGGTGCTCCGAGGGAGCTCGCCGCGCCGCCTATCGGGATGGACACGACGACGTCGCAGGCATCCCGCCACGCGGCACTCATGCCGCGGGTCTCGTTGCCCACCACCAGCACCGTTCCTCCTGTGAAGTCGTGCTCGTGCGCTGCCACCGTGCCGGTCTCGTCGGTGCCCACGATCGTCATGTCGGTGCCCTGCTGCCGCAGCCTGTCCACCATCGCGCGAACCTGCTCCGGACCTCCGACCTGTCCCACGGGGAGTGCGAACAGGGACCCGGTGGTCGCGCGGACGCACGCGGGATCGAACGGGTCCGCGGCATGCCCGCTGACCAGCAGCCCGGACGCTCCGAAGGCGTCCGAGGACCGGATCAGGGTGCCGAGATTGCCCGGCGACGTCGGCCGATCGAACGCGACCACCACCGGCGCGTCGCCCGTCGGAGTCCAGTGGCCGGGATCGAGGAGCCGGGACCGTGCGAGGAGCAGGACCTCCGGTGGTTGATCGACGCGTTCGCCGAGCTCCGCCATCAACTCCGGCGCGACACCCACCGCGGACACGCCTGCGGCCCGGCAGCGGTCCACAGTCGACGTGGCCCAGGACGACAAGGGGTCGCCGGTTCGATAGAGCACGGACTCGAGCGGCCACTCGTGCTCGACGGCCAGCGTCACCGGCCGCACTCCCTGCACGAGGAAGACTCCCGCCTTGGTGCGCTTGCCGCGGGTGACGAGGTAGGACTGCCACTGCTGGAACCGCGCGTTCCTCGACAGGACGAGCGCATCGCTCATCGGTGTTCTCCCCTCGTGCGCAGTGCGGCGTCCAGCAGGTCCGATGCGCCCCCGCGCAGCCAGTGCACGCGGGGATCGCGGCCGAACCAGGACCGTTGGCGGCGAACATAGCGACGGGTACCGACGAAGGTCGCCTCGCGCGCGGCCGCCTCGTCGATCTCGCCGTCCATCAGCTGCAGCACCTGCGCGTAGCCGATCGCCCTCGGGGCGGTGACTCCCTCGCGCAGTCCCTGCCCCACGAGGGTCTCGACCTCGGCGACGAGCCCCTCGGCGAACATCGCGTCGGTGCGTGCCGCGATGCGCGCGTCCAGCTCGTCGGTGTCACGGTCGATGCCGAGGACGACGGTGTCCCAGCGCGGCTCGCCGATGGTGGGCGCCGACGCGGCGAACGGCTTCCCGGTGAGGCGTCCCACCTCGAGCGCGCGGACGATGCGTCGGCCGTCGGTCGGCAGGATCGATGCCGCGGCCGCCGGATCGGACTCGGCGAGTGCGCGATGCAGCGCCGCGACCCCCTCGGCGGCGAGCCTGGCCTCGAGTTCGGCACGCACCGCGGCATCCGTGGCCGGGAACTGCCATCGGTCCAGCAGAGCCTGGACGTACATCATCGATCCGCCGACGACGACGGGCACGACGGACTGCTCGAGCAGTTCCTCGATCTCCCGCACCGCGGCGTCCTGGTACGCCGCCACCGTTGCCGTCTCCGTGACGTCCAGGACGTCGAGTCGGTGGTGCGGGATGCCGCGACGCTCCGCCACCGGCGTCTTCGCGGTACCGATGTCCATGCCTCGGTACTGCTGCATCGCGTCGATGTTCACGATGTGCCCGCCGAGGCGCTCGGCGAGATCGAGCGCGAGGGCCGACTTGCCCGTGGCCGTGGGTCCGATCACCGCGACCGGTGTCGGTCGCGTCACAGCGACCACGAGGCGACGTGATACCCGACTCCGTAGGGGGCACCGCGAAAGAGACTGTGCGGCACCACTCGTGCGGGTCCGACCAGCGTGGCCGCCACCTGCCATGCCACCCGCCCGTCCACGCCGAGGGCATCACACAGAGCAGGGTCCAGGGACGCCAGCGCATCGACGTCGGCTCTGCCGAGCGCATCGTCGATCGCGTGCTGCACCGCCTCGGCCCGGTCGTCGAACGCGCCGGGCGCCTTGTCGGTCAGGGTCGTCGCCCCGTCACCGACGACGAGCAGCCCCACCGGGCCGGGCGCGGCGTCGACGCGGCCGCGCAGGTCGAGCGCCACTGCCGCCACGTCCTGGACACTCGCGTTCCGAGCGACGAGCTGTACGGGGACCGACCACTGCGGAACAGCCTGCTCGCGAAGCAGCCCGACGGTCAGCGCGGCCAACTCCATCGCGCGATCGACAGGCCCGCGATCCGGGGCGAGACCGACCACGACATCGGCCCCGAAACCGGCGTACGTACCCGCGGCATCGCCGTCGATCCAGGTCGTGGTCGCACCGACCCCGACCCCGATCCAGCCGTGACAGGACTGCCCCAGGTCGTCGCACACCTCGCGCACGGCTGCACGCAGATCGTCCAGTTCGCCTGTGGCGGAACCGGCGAGCTCCGCGAGCAGCAACGGAGGCGACGGGACGAAGGCGAGGGCGGACAGCACGGACGCCACGGTAGTCGACCGTCCGAGGGCGTCCCTTTTCCGCGCGTCCCTCGGGGTTTGCATGGTCGCCGACGCGCGGAGGGGGTTGAATGGGCCGAGAACGACCGAGCAGAGAACCACGTAGCGCCAGGCAGCCGTGACGCGCGGCAGAGACGGAGAGAACCATGACCGAGCACGAGACGACCGAGAACGCCCCCGGCGAGGCGCAGGCGAGCCCCACACCTCCCCGGCCCGGGCCCCGACCGGGTCCTCGACCCGGCGGCGCACCGCGCCCGGCGCCCACCCGGCCCGGTGCCCCGGCCGATCCGTCCGCACCGTCGTCGTCCACAGGCGACGGGGAGTCGCACCCGACGCCGCATCCGGCTGCACACCACGTGCCGACGACGCCCGCTGTCGTCCCGGTCGTGACCGATCCGTCCCGCTGGGGCCGGGTCGACGAGGACGGTTCCGCGTGGGTACGTACCACCGACGGAGAGCGGCAGGTCGGTTCCTGGCAGGCCGGTGACGCGGCCGAGGGCCTCGCACACTTCGGGCGCCGCTACGACGATCTCGCCACGGAGGTCGCACTCCTCGAAGCGCGACTCGCCTCCGGCGCCGGCGACGCCAAGAAGACGAAGACCGCCGCCGTCGCGCTCGCCGAGACCCTGCCCACCGCTGCTGTGATCGGCGACATCGACGCGCTGGCGACCCGCCTGCAGGCCGTGATCGAACACTCCGACGAGGTCGCCGCCGAGCATCGCAAGCGCAAGGATTCCGAGCGGACCGAATCGACGGCACGCAAGGAGGCGCTGGCCGTCGAGGCCGAGACCATCGGCAGCGAATCCACGCAGTGGAAGGCCGCGGGTGACCGTCTTCGCGTGATCCTCGAGGAGTGGAAGACCATCCGCGGCGTCGACCGCAAGGTCGACGACGCCCTGTGGAAGCGCTACTCCAAGGCACGGGAGGCGTTCAACCGCCGCCGCGGCGCGCACTTCGCCGATCTCGACCGCGAACGCGGTGCCGCCAAGGTGCGCAAGGAAGAACTGGTCGCCAAGGCCGAGGAACTGTCGTCGTCCACCGACTGGGTGGGCACCGCGCAGGTGTTCCGCGATCTCCTGACCGAGTGGAAGGCCGCCGGCCGGGCTCCCCGCGACGCCGACGACTCGCTGTGGCAGAAGTTCAAGGGCGCCCAGGACGTGTTCTTCGAGGCACGCAACGCGGCTCAGTCCGAGCAGAACGCGGAGTTCGAGCAGAACGCCGAGGCGAAGGAACGGCTGCTGGCCGAGTCCGGTCACATCGACCCGTCCAAGGACATCGAGGCGGCCCGCGCAGCACTGCGGACATTGCAGGACAAGTGGGACGCCATCGGCAAGGTCCCGCGGGAGAAGATGCACGATCTCGAGGGCAAGCTCCGCGCGATCGAGAAGCGCGTCCGCGACGCCGCCGACTCCGAGTGGCGACGCACCGACCCCGAGGCGATGGCGCGCGCGGCTCAGTTCCGCGAGCGGGTCGCGCAGTTCGAGGAGCAGGCCCAGAAGGCCGAGGCCGCGGGCAAGGCCAAGGACGCCGAGAAGGCCCGTGCGCAGGCACAGCAGTGGCGCGAGTGGGCCGACGCCGCCGACAGCGCCCTCGGCGGTCTGTGACTCCGGAGGATCAGTTGTCGCGGCGCCGGGACGTGTCCAGCACGTTCTCGCGCCGCGCCTCGTCCATCACGGCCGCGTCGCGCCGGGCGGCGGCAGCCGCCCACTGAGCGTTGGAGCGGTTCCACACCACCTTGAACCAGTGGAACGCCAGCACGACCACGAGCAACCAGCCGAGGACGAGGCCCAGCCCGGGGCCGGCCCCGGTGAGGCCGACGGGAACGGTCTGACGCGACCAGATGGCCAGGATGCCCAGCACCGTCGCCACCCCGGACCCGTAGAGCGCGACCCAGGCCAGCGCCCAGCGTTGAGTGACCAGGGCGAGGGCCGAGAAGCCGACCGCGAACACCAGGGTCAGCCACACGAAGATGCGTGACGGCAGTGCCACCGACTCCGCCACGGCGTCCTCGTCGTGCACCAGCACGTCCCACGCGTTGGCCGAACCTGTGTGCGGCAGTGCGAAGCTCAGTAGCAGCAACAACACCACCACCGCCACGACGACGGCGCGGACCCCCGGGTCGATACGCCCCGAGATCCGCTTCTCGGCGGCCGCCGGATCGGACCCGGTCGTCGGCTCCGTACTCACAGTGAACATCCCATCGTCGTGACCGGCTCGGGCGCCGGGGCGCCGACGGACGGCAACCCCAACCCGACACCGACCGGTGCGGTCCGGGGCATCGTGCCCCGCTCGTGTCGGTCGCCGGCCGTGGTGCGCCGGTGCGAGCGCACCGGGACGTCGGCGACCAGGTGATAAGGCTTCGCGTCGGTCACCGTGGTGACGACGACGTCGCCGGGCCGGACGGCGCGGTCGATGGCGCCCGTCGGGGTGAAGTGCACGAGTCGCCCGTCGCGGGTGCGTCCACTCATCCGCTCGGTGACGGCGTTCTTGCGTCCGGCCCCGTCGGCGACGAGCAACTCCACCTCGGTTCCGACGACGCGACGGTTCTCCTCGTGGGAGATCTCCTCCTGCAGAGCGGCGAGCCGTTCGTAGCGTTCCTGCACGACGGCCTTCGGCACCTGATCCGGCATGTCGGCGGCCGGCGTTCCCGGTCGCTTGGAGTACTGGAACGTGTAGGCGCTGCTGAAGCGAGCGCGACGGACGACGTCGAGGGTCTCCTGGAAGTCCTCCTCGGTCTCCCCGGGGAAGCCCACGATGATGTCCGTCGTCAGTGACGCGTGCGGGATGGCTTCGCGCACCCGGTCGATGATGCCGAGGAACTTCTCCTTGCGGTACGAGCGGCGCATGGCACGCAGCACGCGGTCCGATCCGGACTGCAGAGGCATGTGCAGCGTCGGGCACACGTTGGGCGTCGACGCCATCGCCTCGATGACGTCGTCGGTGAACTCGGCGGGATGCGGCGAGGTGAACCGGACGCGCTCGAGACCGTCGATCTCCCCGCACGCGCGCAGGAGCGATGCGAACGCACCCCGGTCACGCGGCTGCTCGGGATCCGCGAACGAGGCGCCGTACGCGTTGACGTTCTGTCCGAGCAGCGTCACCTCGAGCACGCCCTCGTCGACGAGGGCCTGCACCTCGGCGAGGATGTCGCCCGGCCTGCGGTCGACCTCCTTGCCGCGCAGTGCGGGCACGATGCAGAAGGTGCAGGTGTTGTTGCACCCCACCGAGATGGACACCCACCCGGAGTAGGCGGAGTCGCGCTTGGCCGGGAGAGTCGAGGGCTACGCGTCCAACGACTCGAGAATCTCGACCTCGGCGCGCTGGTTGTGGCGCGCCCGATCGAGCAGCGCCGGCAGGGATCCGATGTTGTGGGTGCCGAACACGACGTCCACCCACGGCGCCTTCGTGACCACGACGTCGCGGTCCTTCTGTGCGAGGCACCCACCGACGGCGATCTGCATGTCGGGGTTCTCGTCCTTGGCCGGCCGGAGTTGGCCGAGGTTGCCGTACAACTTGTTGTCGGCGTTCTCCCGTACCGCACACGTGTTGAAGACGACGAGATCGGGGGACGACCCGGAGTCGGCCTTCTCGTAACCAGCCTCCTCGAGAAGGCCGGACAGTCGTTCGGAATCGTGCACGTTCATCTGGCAGCCGTACGTGCGCACCTCGTAGGTGCGCGCAGTCCCGGACCGCGCAGGCAGGGTCTGGGTGTCGATCGTGTCCACCCCTCCAGGGTACGGCGGCGCTCGAACCCGACCCACCGAGCGGTCCGAGTAAAGTTTCCATTACATATCCGCGGTCCCCGCACCAAAACGAGCAGTGGCGGAGGAAACTACCTCTAGGGTCATCGCCATGACCCACCCTGACGGCGAGCGCGAACATCGCTCGTCCACAGCATCGTCTGCCCCCATGATCGCGATGCACGGCGTGCAGAAGCACTTCGGTGATCTGCACGTCCTCAAGGACATCGAACTCGACGTTCCCAGCGGCCAGGTCGTCATCGTCCTCGGCCCCTCCGGGTCGGGTAAATCGACGTTGTGCCGCACCATCAACCGGCTCGAGCCCGTCGACGAGGGCACCATCGAGGTCGACGGCAAGGCACTTCCCTCCGAAGGCAAGTCGCTCGCCGCGCTCCGCGCGGACGTCGGCATGGTCTTCCAGTCCTTCAATCTCTTCGCGCACAAGACGATTCGTGAGAACGTCATGCTCGGGCCGACGAAGGTCCGCAAGATGAAGAAGGACGAGGCCGAGAAGACCGCGCAGCGTCTGCTCGAACGCGTCGGCATCGCCAACCAGGCCGACAAGTACCCGGCGCAGCTCTCCGGCGGCCAGCAGCAACGTGTCGCCATCGCGCGTGCACTCGCCATGAACCCCAAGGTGATGCTCTTCGACGAGCCGACCTCGGCGCTCGATCCCGAGATGGTCAACGAGGTGCTCGACGTCATGACGTCGCTGGCCAAGGAGGGCATGACCATGGTGGTCGTGACCCACGAGATGGGCTTCGCCCGACGCGCCGGCGACCGTGTCATCTTCATGGCCGACGGCCAGATCGTCGAGGACACCGATCCCGAGACCTTCTTCACCACACCGAAGTCCGATCGCGCCAAGGACTTCCTCGGCAAGATCCTGAGTCACTGATCTCCCACCCGCTCGTCCCAACTTCTGGAGGATCTCGATGAGAATCACCCGTACCGCCCGTGTCGGCGTCGCCGCACTCGCGCTCGCCTTCGCCGCCACCGCGTGTGGTGGCGACGAGGCCACCAGCGCGTCGTCCAGCGCCGAGAGCGGCAAGCTGACCGTCGGCATCAAGTTCGACCAGCCGGGCCTGGGCCTGCGCACCCCCGACGGCTCGTTCAGCGGCTTCGACGTCGAGGTCGCGAAGTACGTCGCCGGCAAGCTCGGTGTCACGCCGGAGAACATCACGTTCAAGGAGTCGCCGTCGGCGCAGCGCGAGACGCTGATCGAGAACGGTGAGGTCGACTACATCGTAGCCACCTACTCGATCACCGACGCCCGCAAGGAGAAGGTCGACTTCGCCGGACCGTACTTCGTCGCCGGACAGTCGCTCCTCGTTGCCGACGGCAACACCGACATCACGGGCCCCGAGTCGCTCAGCGGTGGCAAGCGCCTCTGCTCCGTCTCCGGCTCCACCCCCGCGCAGAAGGTCAAGGACCAGTACGCGCAGGACGTGCAGCTGCAGGAGTTCGACACCTACTCCGCCTGTGTCGAGGCACTGCGCAACGGCGCCGTCGACGCGGTCACGACCGACGACATCATCCTGGCCGGCTACGCGGCTCAGTACCCGGGTGAGCTCAAGGTGGTCGGCGAGCCGTTCACCGAGGAGCGCTACGGTATCGGCCTGGCCAAGGGCGACGACGAGACCCGCACCAAGATCAACGACGCGATCGACGCCATGATCGAGGACGGGTCGTGGCAGAAGGCATTCGAGGACACCGTCGGACCGTCCGGGTACCCGCTGCCCGCACAGCCGACCGTCGATCGCTACTGATCACCACTCTTCGCGAGACCCGAACGGGCGGTTCACACCGGTGAACCGCCCGTTCGACTCGTCACCGCTCTCGGAAGGAGTCGCCGGTGGACATACTGAGTGACTACGCGCCCGAACTCCTCGACGCGTTCTGGATGACGATCAAGCTGACGGTGCTCTCCGCCATCGGCGCTCTCGTCCTCGGCACCCTGCTCGCGGCGATGCGGGTCTCCCCCGTTCCCGTCGCGCGGTGGATCGGTGCCACCTACGTCACCATCTTCCGCAACACCCCGCTCACGCTGATCCTGCTGTTCTGCGCCTTCGGCCTCTACCAGACCCTGGGCGTCACGCTCGCCGATCAGGCGTCCCCGACCGGCCAGGCGGACAACAACTTCCGGCTCGCCGTTCTCGGTCTGAGCATCTACACGGCCTCGTTCGTGTGCGAGTCGCTGCGGTCCGGAATCAACACGGTGAACGTCGGGCAGGCGGAGGCCGGGCGTTCGCTCGGTCTGACGTTCTCGCAGAACCTGCGCTTCATCGTGCTCCCCCAGGCGTTCCGTGCGGTCATCGGCCCGCTGGGCAGCGTGCTCATCGCCCTGACGAAGAACACGACCGTCGCCGCGGCGATCGGCGTCCTCGAAGCGGCCATTCTGATGAAGGAGATGATCGAGAACGAGGCGGCGATCTTCGTCGTCGGCGGTATCTTCGCGCTCGGCTTCGTCATCCTGACCTTCCCCACCGGCCTCTTCTTCGGCTACCTCGGCAAGCGATTGGCGGTTGCCCGATGACCACAGCGAACGCACCTCTGAGCACCGAGGCACCGCCGAAGAAGGTCGCCTCCGCCGAACGCGCCACCGTTCTCTACGACGCTCCGGGGCCCCGCGCCAAGGTGCGCAATCACATCATCTCGGCCGTCGTGCTCGTCCTGGTACTGCTGGCGGCGTACGTGATCTACGCGAAGCTGGACGAGAAGGGCCAGTTGACATCGGAGAAGTGGAGCCCCTTCACCGAGTCCTCGACCTGGACGACATACCTGATTCCCGGCATCCAGGGGACGCTGATCGCCGCGTTCCTGTCCATCGTGTTCGCGCTGATCCTCGGCGCGGTCCTGGGGATCGCTCGCCTGTCCGACCACCGCCCGGTGCGGCTGGTCGCCGGATTCTTCGTCGAACTGTTCCGCGCCATCCCGGTGCTGATCCTGATGATCTTCCTGTACCAGTTCTTCGCCGAGTACCAGGTGTTCAAGTCCCGCTACCTGGCCCTGGCCGCGGTGGTGACGGGCCTGACGCTCTACAACGGCTCGGTCATCGCCGAGATCGTGCGGTCGGGCATCCAGTCCCTGCCGAAGGGTCAGACCGAGGCGGCCATGGCCATCGGCCTGCGCAAGGGCCAGATCATGCGCATGATCCTGCTTCCCCAGGCCGTGACCGCGATGTTGCCGGCCATTATCTCGCAGATGGTGGTGGCGCTGAAGGACTCCGCGTTGGGGTACATCATCGGCTATGTCGAGGTGGTCCGGTCGGGCCAGCAGGTCGGTGCCTTCTACGGCAACTTCCTGCCGGCGCTGATCATCGTGGCCATCATCATGATCATCCTGAACTCGCTGCTGACGTACCTCGCCACGAAGGTGGAGAAGCGACTGCGACGAGCGAAGAAGAGTCCGGTTCCTGTCGATCAGGGTGCCGCCATGGGTGGCGCGACAGTCTGACGTTCTAGTACTCGAGGCCTTCGGAATCGTTTCCGAGGGCCTCGAGTTCTGTCCGAACCACGTCGAAGGCCATGCCCTGGGCGAACCCGCGACGCGCGAGCATCGACACGAGCTTGCGCACCACCTTGTCGCGTTGCGCACGCCGCTCCCGCGGATCCTCGATCTCCTCGTTCAGAGCGGACAGCAGAGCCGGGGCTCGGAGCTTCTTGACGACCAGTTCGCGCGCACGCTCCCGCTCGCCCTCGGGCTCGATCATGTCGAGTGCCTCGGTGGCCAGCACCGGATCGATGCCCTTGGTGCGTAGTTCTCTGCGCAGCGCCTGCTTGCCTCGGCCCGAGTACGTGTGTCGCGAGCGGACCCACTGATGGGCGAAGTCGCGATCGTCGACCAGCTTGATCTCGGTCAGCCTGTCGAGCACGGACGTGATGATCTCGTCCGTGAATCCTTTGGCGGCCAACCGCTGTTCGAGCTCGACGCGGCTCCGGGCGCGATCGGTGAGCAACCGCAACGCGGCATCCTTGGCCTGCACCGCCGTGCCCCCGCCCGGGGGCGGCGTCTCGCCCGATCGGCGGCCGGAACGGGACCGGGCGCCCGACGTACGTCGGGCGCCCGGTGCACGCGAGTCCGGAAACTCGTCGTCGTTCACAGTCGAGAGACCTGCTGTCAGAAGTCGACCGGAGCAGCGACGGCCTCGTCGGGCGTACGCACGTCTGCACCGATGCCGAGCTTCTCCTTGATCTTCTTCTCGATCTCGTCACGGATGTCGGTGTTCTCGAGCAGGAACTTGCGTGCGTTCTCCTTGCCCTGGCCCAACTGATCACCCTCGTAGGTGAACCAGGAGCCGGACTTGCGCACGAAGCCGTGCTCGACACCCATGTCGATGAGCGAGCCTTCCTTGCTGATGCCCTTGCCGTACAGGATGTCGAACTCGGCCTGCTTGAACGGCGGCGACACCTTGTTCTTGACCACCTTGACGCGGGTGCGGTTACCGACTGCGTCGGTTCCGTCCTTGAGCGTCTCGATACGACGGATGTCCAGGCGCACCGATGCGTAGAACTTCAGCGCCTTACCGCCCGTCGTGGTCTCGGGCGAGCCGAACATGACGCCGATCTTCTCGCGCAGCTGGTTGATGAAGATGACCGTGGTGCCGGACGAGCTGATGGCGCCGGTGATCTTGCGCAGGGCCTGGCTCATCAGGCGGGCCTGCAGACCGACGTGACTGTCACCCATCTCGCCCTCGATCTCGGCACGGGGAACCAGGGCTGCCACGGAGTCCACGACCAGGATGTCGATGGCACCGGACCGGATCAACATGTCCGCGATCTCGAGCGCCTGCTCACCGGTGTCCGGCTGGGAGACCAGCAGCGCGTCGGTGTCGACACCGAGCTTGGCGGCGTAGTCCGGATCGAGAGCGTGCTCCGCGTCGATGAACGCGGCGATGCCGCCGGCGGCCTGTGCGTTGGCGACCGCGTGGAGCGCGACCGTCGTCTTACCCGAGGACTCCGGGCCGTAGACCTCGACGATGCGGCCGCGCGGGAGTCCGCCGATGCCGAGCGCGACGTCCAACGCGATCGAACCCGTGGGGATGACGGCGATGGGCACACGGGCCTCGTCGCCGAGACGCATGACCGACCCCTTGCCGAAGTTCTTGTCGATCTGCGCGAGCGCGAGATCGAGCGCCTTGTCCCGATCGTATGCAGCTGCAGCCATCATGGTCTCCTTCTCGAAGTTCTTGTCCCCGAAGCGTCTGTACCCCGTCGATCTGTCGCCAAGGTAGAGGGGGGTACCGACAAGAACCGCTGCCGTGCGATTCCCGTCGACTCTGCACACGACTATAAGCGAACAGGTGTTCGATACCCAGCGACACGCCGGAGGTTCACCACCGCGATCGGGGAACGTCGAACTCGACGCACAGTGCGCGCCACACGTCCTTCGGATCCTCGCCGTCCTCGATGGCCTGCGCGGCGGTGCGGTTCCCGAGGCTCAGCAGCAGGTGGTCGACCAGCATCGAGTCCCCGGTCACGGTTCCGAACTGTTCGGCGACACGGTCGTGGAAGTCGGTCAGGCGCACCATGTCACCGTAACCCGGGACGTCCGCGCTCCCCCTCAGCGCGGGCGGGAGTCGACGATCACGCTGCGGCACACCGCGACGGGATCCTCGACCGCGGCGGCGGTCGCCGCGGCGCGACCTGCCGCGGCGGCGTACGTCGAGTCGTTCAGCACCCGGTCGATCGCCTCCGCCACGGCGTCGGCGGACACCGGACGCACGATCGTGGCGCTTCCTTGCCGGGCCACGCGGTTGGCCAGTTCCCACTGATCTCCCCCGCCGGGGATCACGACCACCGGGACGCCGGCGGACAGCGCCTTCGCCAACATCCCGTGGCCGCCGCCGCACACCACGACCGACGCCAGCGGCAGCAGCGCGTCCTGGCGCCCCAGTCCGCCCACCGCCCAGGACGGTAGACCGGCCGGAACGTCGTCCACCGTGGTGATCACCAGTCGACGACTCCGGCCGCGCGCACGTGAGGCCGCCGTCGCCTCGACAGTGGCCTCGACCATGGACACGGCGCCGGTCGCGGCCGTCGACGGTGCCAGCAGGATCAGCGGTTCGGTCCCCGGGGGCGGGTCGAGGAGAGCGGTCGTCGGCTCCCACAACAACGGACCGACGACCCGCGCCTCGGCCGGCCAGTCCGACCGCGGCACCTCGAGCGCGGGGATGGTCGCGACGAGGCGCCGCGCGGGGCCGGGGTCCGACGCGGGCAGACCGACGCCCTCGCGCGCCCGAGCGCGCTGCGCCAGCCCCGCTCGGACGGAGCGGTCCGTCAGAGCTCGCATCACGGTGTCCCGCAACCGACCTCGCAGTCCCGTGCCCGGTGCGAGACCACTCCCGATCGGGGGCAACGACACGGAGGGCCGGTAGAGCGGGTGCGGAGACAGTTCCACCCAGGGAACTCCCAGCCGCTCGGCGGCGAGACCGCCGCCGGCCGTGAGAATGTCCGAGACCACCAGATCGGGAGCCGCCTCGGAGAGCACCGGCAGCAGCATCGAGGACATGTGGGCCGCTCGCTCGTGGATTCTGCGGCCGGCGTCCGCGTCGTCGTCCTCGGGTCGCGGTTCCAGTCCCGGCAGCAGGCGAGTGTCCACCCCGTCCGCTCGCGCGGCGTCGAGCCACCGATCGCCGGTGTAGACCACGGCCGTCTCTCCTGCGGCCGTCAGCGCCTTCGCGAGCGCGATGGCAGGGAAGGCGTGCCCCGCATCGGGGCCGGCGACCACCGCGACGAGCATGGGCGAAGCCTAGGTCAGCGCGGCACCGGGGACGTCAGAAGGGTGACTTCGCCGAGTCGCGATCGCCGCTCATCGCGCGGAAGAGGAAGTAGAGACCGGTTCCCACCACGGCCAGCGCCACCAGGGGGAACAGCGCCTTCAGCAGGGCGCCGAGAACGACGATGCCGATCCACACCAGAACGATCGCACCGAGAATCTTCCAGAACATGTCGAACTCCTTCTCGTCGGGGACTCCCGTCGCCGGCCGCGGTGGAGTTCACCGGCGATCCGTCGACGAGTTCGACACTGCCAGAACCGAACTGGCACAGCACCGGTTCGTCGCGGAGTTCAGGGTGAAGATCGGGGTCGACCCCGAGGACGGTAGGTCGATCTCAGGGTCGCAGTCCGGGTGAGACCGCCGCCGAGGTCAGGGCCTCTGCAGGTGCTCGAGGCCGAATGCCCAGCCCTCGAGGCGATCGGACGCGAACTGGAGGGCGTCCCGTCGCGCGTCGAGTGCGGTGAGCGAACCGGAGGAGCCCGGCGCGGTGAGCAACGCAGCCGCGGCGACGAGCCCGTCGAACTGGTGCACACCGTCCGTCAACCGGGCCGCGGTGGACCCGATGGACGCGGACAGATGGACCGCTGCAGCCGGACTTCCCAGCGCTGCTCTCTCCATCGCGACGATGTCGTGCGCGACCTCGGTGAGGGCTGCCGACGCGGCCGCGGCGATCCGGGTCGTGTCGTGCACGTCGTCCGCGGCGACCGCCCCGGACCGAGCGAGGATGCCCGTCAGCTCGTGCAGACTGCGTTCGGCGGCCGCGAGACGTTCGATGGGCTCGCGAGCGGCGGAGCCCACCGGAGGCAGAGCACGGCGGACCGGCGCTGCTGCCGGCAGTGGCTGGGCCCGCAGCCGTCGGTAGGCCGCCGCCGCGGCCACGGCGGGCACCGCGAACAACACCGTGGTGCCCGATCCCCCGACGACGATCCAGTCGGGTGCGGACGTGGCCGCCACCGTGACGGTGGCGACGCCCATCGACCCGGACGCCGCACCGAAGAGCGTGGCCCGCCGGCGAGTCCGACGGATCCGCCGTTCGGCCTTCTTGCGCGGGTCGTTCCACGACTTGGCGGCGTCGAGGAACGGCCGCGTGACGTCGACGACACCACGAGCCCGGGCGCGCACCAGGTCGGCAGCGCGCCCCACTTCGGCCGGTGCAGCGGGCCGCTCGTGCCACATCTGCCGTCGGTGCGGGTCGCCGTGTCCGGACATCAACGCTCCGTGAGGGTCTCGTGCAGGCAGATCAGTTGGCCTGAGGAGGCTCGGGGGTCGCCTGCGGGGACGACAGGTTCTTCTGCGTGGACACGCCGTCCGCGGAGGGGCCGGCGGTGAGCGAGTCGCCCGCCATGGAGGCACGGATCTGCTCGAGGCGGCTGTGTCCGGCCATCTGGACGCTCGCCTGCTGGACCTCCATCATGCGGCCCTGCACGGAGTTCTGAGCGAGCTCGGCGGAGCCGAGCGCGTTGGCGTAGCGGCGCTCGATCTTGTCCCGGACGGCGTCGAGGCTGGGCGTGTTGCCCGGCGCGGACAGCGTGGAGTCCATCGAGCGGAGCGACTCGCTGACGCGCTCCTGCATCTTGGCCTGCTCGAGCTGGCTGAGCAGCTTGGTGCGCTCGGCGACCTTGGCCTGCAGCGTCATGGCGTTCTGCTCGACAGCCTTCTTGGCCTGGGTGGCGGCCTGGAGCGCCTGGTCGTGCAGAACCTTGAGGTCCTCGACGCTCTGCTCGGCGGTGACCAGCTGAGCCGCGAACGCCTCGGCGGCATTGGTGTACTGGGTGGCCTTCTCGACGTCGGCAGCAGCATTGGCCTGGTCGGCGAGGGTGACGGCCTGGCGCGCATTGGCGTTCAGCTTCTCCACCTCGTCGAGCTGGCGGCTGAGCTTCATCTCGAGCTGGCGCTGGTTACCGATGACCGACGCGGCCTGCTGCGAGAGCGCCTGGTGCTGACGCTGGGCGTCCTCGATGGCCTGCTGGATCTGGACCTGCGGATCCGCCTTCTCGTCGATCTTGGAGTTGAACAGAGCCATCAGATACTTCCAGCCCTTGACGAAAGGATTGGCCATCGGTTCTTCCTGCCTCCATGTGATCCGCCGCGTACGCGACCCGGCTGGCGACCGTCACCGCCGGTGATGCTGCGCGTGTCCGGGACACGCGGTCTGTCTGTGATCGGTACCCGCCATGATCCCATGTCGAACCACGAATGGTCGGAAACGGGACGCGAAGATCAGGCAGCGGCGAGTGCTCGCGCGGTCGGGGCCGGGATGACCACGCGCGTCTCGTCCGAGATGTGGGCCGCACCGCGCTCGGCGGGAACACCCGTCGACGCGGCCGCACTCGCCATCGTGTCCGTGAGCGATTCGCTCACGTCGAACAGAACGTCCGACAGTGGGACGTCGAGGGCATCGCAGATGGCGTTGAGCAGTTCGCTCGACGCCTCCTTGCGGCCACGCTCGACCTCCGAGAGATACCCGAGGCTGACGCGCGCCGTGTTGGAGACCTCGCGCAACGTGCGGCTCTGAGCGACCCGTGTGCGGCGAAGACTGTCGCCCAATGCCTCACGCAAGAGCAGCGCCATGTGGCCCCTCCTTCATCGTGTTCGAACTACGTCGTGGTCGACCGCGGGAACGCCTGTCGGTGCACCGTCGCTCGACCCTCGTCCACCTACAACGCCGGAACGGTCCGATCGGTTCCCGCGACGCGTGTGGACACCCGTCGGAACGGGTGAGAGAACCCTAACCCCCGCTCGCGATCCGCACGCGGCGGAGCACCGGACGGCTCATCGCCCGTCGTGTGGTGTCCGGACCCGCGGCCGCACTGCCTGCACCACATAGTCGAGGCCTGTGATCACGGTCAGCGCCACGGCCACGATCATCAGCACCATCGCTGCCGGGATCACAGCGTCGGGAAGCGGCAGAACGTAGACCCCGATGGCCACGCTCTGGACGAGGGTCTTGAGCTTGCCGCCGCGTCCCGCGGGGATGACACCGTGCCGCAGGACGGCGAACCGCAGGAGCGTGATGCCGATCTCGCGGGCACCGATGACGAGGGTGATCCACCAGGGCAGGTCCCCCAGCATGGACAGTCCGACCAGGGCCGCCCCGATCAGTGCCTTGTCGGCGATGGGGTCCGCCATCTTGCCGAACTCCGTCACGAGTCCGTGCTTGCGCGCCAGTTGGCCGTCGATGCGATCGGTGATCGCCGCGACGACGAAGATCCCGAAGGCCGCGAGCCGCCACCCGGTCTCCTGGCCACCGTCCGCGAACAGAGCCCACAGGAACACCGGGACCAGCGCGATCCTCAGGACGGTCAGGACGTTGGCGATGTTGAGCAGTGGAGCCGGAGTGAGCGGGCCCGAGCCGACGACGGCGTCCGGCGTCGGCGCGGACGCGTCACCGGGGCCACGACCGACGTCGTACTGAGCGCTCACGTCGCCGAGCCCGCTCTCGGGACGTGACGTGAGTTACCGGCGCGGGACACACGGTCACAATATCGGTACGCCCGATGACTACTGTTCACCCCATGACTTCCGACCTCGATCCGGAGACGGACTCCCGGGCGGCGCAGGATCGCGCAGACGTCCGGACCGCGTCCGGGTCCACCACCGAGCGCGTGCGCCTGCGCCGTGCCCGCACCTCCGACATCCCGGAGATCAAGCGACTCATCGACATCTACGCGGGCCGGATCCTGCTCGAGAAGAATCTCGTGACCCTCTACGAGGCGGTCCAGGAGTTCTGGGTCGCCGAGGTCGACGGTGTCGTCGCCGGCTGCGGCGCGCTGCACGTGCTGTGGGCGGATCTCGGCGAGATCCGCACGGTCGCCGTCGATCCGTCCGTCAAGGGACACGGCGTGGGCCACCTCATCGTGTCCCGGTTGATCGACGTCGCCCGCGAACTGCAGCTCTCCCGCATCTTCGTGCTCACCTTCGAGGTGCCGTTCTTCGCCCGCCACGGGTTCTCCGAGATCGACGGGACCCCGGTCACCGCCGAGGTCTACGCGGAGATGTGTCGCTCGTACGACACCGGTGTCGCCGAGTTCCTCGATCTCAGCTACGTCAAGCCGAACACTCTCGGCAACACCCGCATGCTGCTCACGCTCTAGATCACCCACCACCCGCTCACACCGCAGGAGAACATCGATGGCCCATTTCCTCGTCAACTACACGTACTCGTCGGCCACCGCCGAGGGACGCGACCGCGTCCGCGCCGAGCACCGCGACTGGCTGCGGGATCTCCTCGCTCGCGACATCGTGGTGGTGGCGGGGCCGTACGCGGACGACAGCGGCGCCACCATCATCGTCAAGGGTGAGAGTGCGGACCAGGTGGGAACGCTGTTCGCCGAGGACCCGTTCGCGGCGGAGAAGCTCGTCGACGCCGTGGCGATCCAGGAGTGGAAGCCGGTGATGGGCGTCCTCGCGGAGTGACCCGCCCTCCGGCACCCGCCGGACACGAGAACAGCCCGGCACCTCTCGGTGCCGGGCTGTTCTCGTGCGGGACGGATCAGCGCGAGTCGCGCTCGGTGTCCGTGACGCCGGTCGACGTGGTACCGGTCGAGGCGGCCGTGGTGTCATCGCCGAGGACCGGGCTTCCGGTCTCGCCGTCCTTCACCGCGGGCTTCGCGTCGCCGCGGGTCTTGAGCAGGCTGGCCACGGTGGTGACGATCAGGATGCCCATGATGACACTGAGCGACACTCCGGTGCTGATCTCGGGGACCGACAGGTTCTCGCCGCCGTTGATGAAGCCGAGCTCGTTCTCGTGGAGCGCGTGGAGGACGAGCTTGACGCCGATGAACGCCAGTACCAGGGACAGGCCGTAGGACAGGTAGACCAGGCGATCGAGCAGTCCGCCGATCAGGAAGTACAACTGGCGCAGACCCATGAGGGCGAAAGCGTTGGCCGTGAAGACGATGTACGGCTCGGTGGTGAGACCGTAGATCGCCGGGATCGAGTCCAACGCGAACAGGATGTCGGTGAAACCGATGACGACCAGGGCCAGCAGCATCGGGGTGACCACGCGCTTGCCGTCGATCTTCACCGTCAGACGATCACCGTGGTACTCGTCCGTGGTGGGGAGGATCTTCTTGGCGAACTTCATGATCTTGGTGTCCTGCTGGACCTCGTTCTCCTCCTCTTCCCCGGCCTCCTTGATGAGCTTGTAGGCCGTGTAGATGAGGAACGCACCGAAGAGGTAGAAGACCCAGCTGAAGTTGTTGATGGCCGCGGCACCGAGGGCGATGAAGCCACCGCGCATCACGAGCGCCATCACGATGCCGATGAGCAGCACCTTCTGCTGGTACTGACGCGGTACGGCGAACGTCGTCATGATGATGAGGAAGACGAACAGGTTGTCGACGCTGAGCGCCTTCTCGGTGACGTACCCGGCGAAGTACTCACCGCCGTAGGTCGCGCCGTACTGCCAGAACACGATTCCGCCGAAGATGATGGCGATCGTGATGTAGACGACGGACCACGTCGCCGATTCCTTGAAGGTCGGCTCGTGGGGGGTCTTCACGTGAGCGAAGAAGTCGAAGACGAAGAGTCCCAGGATCACCACGATGGTGACGATCCAGACTGTGGACGAGACATTCATGTGAGCAACTACCTCCGGTAGTCCATGGGTGGGCTCCGGAGGTCTCTCCCACAGAACCAGTGATGATGTCTCGTGTGACCACTGTGTCTGCCGATGACCCGGATCGAGGCAGGGCTCGATCGTGCTGACGGGTCCTTCGCAAGCTGGGGATACTCCCCTCCTGAGAACAACCATGCCACAGCCCCGGCCGTATGGAGACACGCGAAGGGTAATGCACAGGTAAAACTCAGCTAGCGTGAGAGTCAATTCACAACGGGGCCACCGTCACTCGTCCGGATTGTCCGACTCTCCCGGATCCCCGCCCTTGATCGACCACAGCAGCCCGTCCAACTCGTCGGGCTTGACCAGGACGTCGCGGGCCTTCGATCCCTCGCTCGGGCCGACCACGCCGCGCGTCTCCATCAGATCCATGAGCCTGCCGGCCTTGGCGAAGCCGACGCGCAACTTGCGCTGCAGCATGGACGTCGAGCCGAACTGACTCGTGACGACGAGTTCGACGGCTTGGAGCAGCACGTCGAGATCGTCGCCGATGTCGGCGTCGACGTCCTTCTTCTCCGCGGCCTTCTGCGCGGTGACGCCCTCCTGGTACTCCGGCTCCGCCTGGTTCTTGGCGAAGTCGACGACCGCGGTGATCTCCTCGTCGGTGATGAAGGCGCCCTGTAGACGGGTGGGCTTGCCCGCGCCCATCGGCAGGAACAGGGCGTCGCCCATACCGATGAGCTTCTCCGCACCCTGCTGATCCAGGATGACGCGGGAGTCGGTCAGCGACGACGTGGCGAACGCGAGCCTGGACGGGACGTTGGTCTTGATCAGGCCCGTGACGACGTCGACGGACGGGCGCTGGGTCGCGAGCACGAGGTGGATGCCGGCCGCGCGCGCCTTCTGCGTGATGCGGACGATCGCCTCCTCCACGTCCCGCGGCGCGGTCATCATCAGGTCCGCGAGCTCGTCGACGATCGCGAGGATGTACGGGTAGGGCTTGTAGACGCGCTCGCTGCCGAGCGGTGCGGTGATCTCGCCCGACTTCACCTTCTTGTTGAAGTCGTCGACGTGGCGCACCCGGTTTGCCTGCATGTCCTGGTAGCGCTGCTCCATCTCCTCGACCAGCCAGGCGAGGGCCGCGGCAGCCTTCTTCGGCTGCGTGATGATCGGCGTGATGAGGTGCGGGATCCCCTCGTACGGGGTCAGCTCGACCATCTTGGGGTCGATGAGGATCATCCGGACCTCCTCCGGCGTCGCCCGCGCGAGCAACGACACCAGCATGGAGTTGACGAAGCTCGACTTGCCCGAGCCGGTGGAGCCCGCCACCAGGAGGTGCGGCATCTTCGCGAGGTTGGCGCTGACGAAGTCGCCCTCGATGTCCTTGCCGAGGCCGATGACCAGAGGATGGTGATCCTTGCGGGTCGAGGGCGCCGTCAGCACGTCGGCCAGGCGGACCATCTCGCGGTCGGAGTTGGGCACCTCGATGCCCACCGCCGACTTGCCGGGGATGGGGGCCAGCAGACGCACGTTGTCGGTGGCCACCGCGTACGCGATGTTGCGGGCGAGCGCCGTGATCTTCTCGACCTTGACGCCCGGTCCGAGCTCGACCTCGTAGCGCGTGACCGTCGGTCCGCGGGTGAAGCCGGTGACGGCGGCGTCGATCTTGAACTGCTCGAGGACCTCGGAGATCGCCTCGATCATCGCGTCGTTCGCCTGGCTGCGCGTCTTCGGCGGGTCGCCGTCGATCAGCAGGGACAGCGAGGGCAGGACGTAGTCGCCGTCGACGACCCGGTCCACGACGAGTTTGTCGTCCTCTCTCGGCTTCGGCGGAGTCGCCGCGACGACCGGAGCGGGCTTCGGCTTCGGCGTCGGCTCGACCACCGGTTCCTTCGCACGCGTGCGGACGGGCGGCGGCACCGGCACGTACTCGGTGGGAGCGTCGTCCACCGGTGCCGACTCCTCCACCGGGTACGCGTCGGCCGGCGCGGACGATCGGCGGCGGCGCGACCTCGCCGGCTTCTCGTCGACCGGGTAGCCGTCGGCGTCGAACAGGGCGGGGTCGTACTCGTCGTACGAGGAGCCGTAGCCCGCGGAGTCGTACCCGTCCGGTGCGAAGTCACCGAGGTGCGACTCCTCCTCCCAGTCCTCGTAGTCGCTGTACTCGTCGCCGCGGTTCGCCGTACCGAACAGGGTCCGCAGACGCGCGGGGATGTCGCGCACGGTCGTCCCGGTGAGGAGAAGGACGCCGAACAGGACCGCGAGCAGGAGCAGCGGCACGGCGAGCCAGACGGTGACCCCGCTGCTGAGCGGACCGCCGACGACGAAGCCGACGAAGCCGCCGCCGGACGCACGCCCGGCCAGGTCGTCCGGTGATCCCGAACCCAGATGCCAGAGTCCGAGCATCGGCAGGCCGACGAGCAGAGACCCGAGGACGAGCCGGGGGCGGTCGTCGGGAGCGGGTTCGGTCCGCATCAGGGCTACGGCGACGCCGATGCCGAGCAGCGGCAGCAGGATGGCCGCGCTGCCGACGACGGCGCGCAGCCCGATCTCGATCCACTCCCCGACCGGGCCACCGGCCGAGAACCAGAGACCGGCGGCGACGACCACGCTGACCGCGAGGCACCCGAGGGCGATGCCGTCGCGGCGGTGGCCGTGTTCGATGTCGGCGGCCTTGCCGACGGTGCGAGTGGTGGCACCGAGTCCGCGCGCGGCGAGGCCCCACCCCTTGCCGATGCCGCGACCCACGGAGTTCAGGGCCGCGCGACCGGGCGAGATCGTGCGCTTGGGGGCGCTGCGAGGTCGGGCTCCGGACGATGACCGTGCGGTACCGGACGAGCGAGTCGCCGGGGTGCGCCCGGTGGACGACCGGGGGGCGGTGGGCTTGCGCGGCGTCGTGACCGTCCGCCCGCGTCCGGTGGAGGCACCACTCGTGCCGGTGCCTGCCTTGCTCGATCCGGCCGCGCCGGATCGGGACGCGCGCGTACTCGTCTTGCCTGCCATACCCGTCAGGCTAGTCGGTCGACCCCATCCGGACCATCCGCAACACCAGTAACAGCTCGACCGCTGTCACACGCCGCGGTCGAGGCCCTTCACCGCGGCGACGTCCGCCTGGTCGCCGTCGAACTCCAGCACCACCGCATCGCGGCCGAACGCGTGCAGCACCAGCTCCGACGGCTCCCCGCGCAGCGCCACCCGGCGCGAGGCCGACTTCTTCCCGAACGTCCGCCGACGACCGTCCGGGGTCTCCACGTCCACGGCCACGGGGGCTCCCCGGTAGGCGACACGGCCGAGCAGACCCAGCAGACCCCACAGGGCGGTCTGCATCTCGGCGCTCAGTTCTCGCGGAGTCGGTGCGGATCCGTCGGCCCGCCGGACGTCCTCGTGGTGGACGAACATCTCCCCGAGGTTGATCTGCGCGTCGAGGAGCTTGTACGGCGACCACACCGGAGGTCCCGTGCGCACGTCGTCGACGAGGCCCACCCACTCCCCCGCGGCGACCGAGTCCTGCACGCGGCGCGTGTACCCCGCCAGCGGCGGTAGGAAGATGCCCGGAGCCGCATCCAGGCGGCGTTCGCGGATCACCAGATGCGCCGCAAGATCCCGGACGGTCCAGTCACCGCACAGGGTGGGAGCGTCCGGACCGACCTTCGCCATCGTGTCGGCCAGTTCCAGACGTTCGTCGTGCGCAAGGCTCATGACACACGAATCTAGCCGTGTCGTACGGTCGCCGGTGTGCCCGTCTCCGAAATAGTCCTCGTGCTGCTCGCGGGGTTCGCCGCCGGTGGCATCAACGCCGTCGTCGGGTCAGGAACGCTCATCACGTTCCCCACTCTCATCGCCTTCGGGTACCCACCCGTCACGGCGACCATGAGCAATGCGATCGGACTGGTGGCAGGCAGCGCCTCCGGCGCATGGGGCTACCGACGCGAACTACGCGGCCAGTGGTCGCGGTTGCGCTGGCAGCTCCCCGGATCGCTGCTCGGCGGCGTGCTCGGTGCATGGCTCCTGCAGCACCTGCCCGAGAAGACCTTCACCGCCGTGGTTCCGGTGCTGCTGATCCTGGCGCTGGTCCTGGTGGTCACCGGCCCCCGCATCCAGGCCTGGGCCCAGAAGCGCTCCGAGCCGGACACCGCCGCCGGGATCGGCCGCGGACGCTTCGTGCTGCTGGTGATCGGGACGTTCGCCGTGGGTGTCTACGGCGGCTACTTCACCGCGGCCCAGGGCATTCTGCTGATGGGCGTCATGGGCGCGTTGCTGCCGGAGAACATCCAGCGCATGAACGCGGCCAAGAATCTGCTGTCGCTCGTGGTCAACGTCGTGGCGGCGGCATCGTTCATCATCTTCGCCTTCGACCGGATCAGTTGGGCGGCAGCCGGTCTCATCGCCGTCAGCTCCCTGATCGGCGGCGCGGTGGGAGCACGGTACGGCCGGCGTCTGTCACCGCGGGTGCTGCGTGCCTGCATCGTCCTGCTGGGCCTCGTCGGTCTGTACAACCTGCTCGCCTAGCCGGTCGACGACGGGGCGAGAGACACGACAGGCCGGCGCCGGGGTGTCCCCGGGGCCGGCCTGTCGAGTGCGACCGTGTCAGCTCGGCGTGACCTCGAGCACGGTCGGCACGATCATCGGCTTGCGGCGGTACTTGTCCGCCACCCAGCGACCGACGATGCGGCGGACGGACTGCGCGATGCGGTGCGTGTCCCGCACACCCTCGCCGGCGAGACGCACCAACTCCGCCTCGACCAGCTGCGCCGCTTCCTTCAGTGCCGCGGGATCGTCGGAGAAGCCGCGACCCGAGACCTCGGGAGTGCCGACGGACTTGCCGGTGGTGGTGTCCACGGCCATCGTGATGGCGATGAAGCCGCCCTCACCGAGGACGAGGCGGTCGGACAACGTCGAGTCGCCCACGTCGCCGACGGACAGGCCGTCGACGTACACGTGGCCCACCGGCACCTGGCCGACGATCTCGGCGAGGCCGTCGACCATGTCCACGACGACGCCGTCCTCGGCCAGCACCACGCGCTCCTCCGGCACACCCGTCGACACCGCGAGAGCGGCATTGGCGCGCAGGTGCCGCCACTCGCCGTGCACGGGCATCGCGTTGGTGGGACGGACCGCGTTGTAGAGGTACAGCAGCTCGCCGGCCGACGCGTGGCCGGAGACGTGCACCTTGGCGCTCTGCTGCGTGACCACCTTGGCGCCACGCTTCGCGAGCCCGTTGACGACGGCGAACACGGAGTTCTCGTTGCCGGGGATCAGCGACGACGCGAGGACGACCAGGTCGTCGGCACGGATGTTGATCTGACGATGCTCACCCCGCGCCATCCGGGACAGCGCGGAGAGTGGCTCGCCCTGCGAGCCGGTGGAGACCAGGACCAGCTTGTCGTCCGCGAGCTTCGTCGCGGTGTCCATGTCGACCTCGACACCCGAGGGCACCGTCAGGTACCCGAGCTCCTGAGCGATGGCCATGTTGCGCACCATCGACCGCCCGACGAAGGCGACCTTGCGGTTGTAGCGGTGTGCGACGTCGATGACCTGCTGGATGCGGTGCACGTGGCTCGCGAACGACGCGACGATCACGCGGTTCCTGGCCTTGCCGATGACCGTGTCGAGGACACCGCCGATCTCACGCTCGGGCGTGACGAATCCGGGCACCTCGGCATTGGTGGAGTCCACCAGGAAGAGGTCGACACCCTCGTCGCCGAGTCGCGAGAACCCGCCGAGATCGGTCAGGCGGCCGTCGAGCGGCAGCTGGTCGAGCTTGATGTCGCCGGTGTGCAGCGCGACACCGGCATCGGTACGGATGGCGACGGCGAGCGCGTCGGGGATCGAGTGGTTGACCGCGAAGTACTCGAGCTCGAACGGTCCGTGGTTCGTGCTCTCGCCCTCGCGCACCTCGACGAGCTTCGGCTTCTGGCGGTGCTCACGGCACTTCGCCGCCAGCAGCGCCAACGTGAACTTGGAGCCGATGACCGGGATGTCCGGGCGCAGGCGCAGCAGGAACGGCACGGCACCGATGTGGTCCTCGTGACCGTGGGTGAGCACCAGGGCGACCACGTCGTCCATCCGGTTCTCGATGTGACGGAAGTCCGGGAGGATCAGGTCGACACCGGGCTGTGCGTCCTCGGGGAAGAGCACACCGCAGTCGACGATGAGCAGCTTGCCCTTGTGCTCGAAGACCGTCATGTTGCGGCCGATCTCGCCGATGCCGCCGAGGGCGACGACGCGGAGACCGTTCTTCGGTGCCTTGGGCGGAGCTCCGAGTCGCTGCGTCTTGTCCACGACCGTGCGCGCATCGGGTCGCTGGATGGCAGCGGAGTTCTGCGGGGTGCGCGCGGGACGCGACCGAGGACCGCGGCCCCCACCCGAGCCCGAGTTGCCGTTCGACGATCGCGAGCCGCCCGACTGGCGGTCGCGGCCGGTCGGCGCGTCCTTCACGGGCGCCTCCTTCACGGGAGCGGCTTTCGCCGGCGCCTGCGCCGCGGGGGCGTCCTGCACGGGCGCGGCCTCGGCCTTCGGTGCAGGAGGAGCGGGCTGCTGTTCCTGCGGAGGAAGTTCCGCGGGCGGTCCGGCACTACGGGTGGCACTGCGCCGCCTGGGCGGTCGAGTCATCAAAGAACTCCTGCACGGTGAAGATCGGCTGCCAGAGCATCGATCTGATCGGTGGACGGTGGAACTTGCGGCAGACGGGGCTCCCCCACGTCGATGCCGAGAAGACGAAGGCCCGCCTTGGAGCCCGTGACGCCGCCGAGTCGGGCGAACGACCGCACGATCGGGAGCAGGCCGACGTTGATGGCTTGCGCTGCGGCGATGTCGCCCGCGGCCCAGGCGGAGTGGAGATCCCGGAGCTTGCCGGGCACGAGGTGCCCGATGACGCTGACGAAGCCGACGGCCCCGACGGACAGCCAGGGCAGGTTGAGCGGGTCGTCGCCAGAGAAGTACTCGAGACCGGTCGAGGCGATGAGTTCGGCTCCCGCGGCGAGGTCGCCCTTCGCGTCCTTGACGGCGAGGATGCGCGGATGATCGGCGAGGCGACGCAACGTCTCCGTCTCGATCGGCACCACCGAGCGGGGTGGGATGTCGTACAGCATGACGGGCAGATCGGTCGAGTCGGCCACGGCGACGAAGTGGGCGTACAGGCCGGCCTGCGGCGGGCGCGAGTAGTACGGGGTGACGACGAGCAGTCCGTGTGCCCCGGCGTCGGCGGCGGCACGAGCGAGTTCGATGCTGTGCGCGGTGTCGTTGGTACCGGCGCCGGCGACGATGCGAGCGCGATCTCCGACGGCAGCGACCACGGCGCGCAGCAGGTCGGCCTTCTCGCGATCCGTCGTGGTCGGCGACTCGCCCGTCGTTCCCGAGATCACGAGGCTGTCGCACCCGCTCGAGACCAGATGCGCGGCCAGTGCGACGGAGGCGTCGATGTCGAGAGCACCGTCCGGAGTGAACGGTGTCACCATCGCGACGGAGACGGCACCGAACGGCGAGGGCGTGCTGCTCGTCTGCACTCGTGCCGCAGTGTCGACAGTCCCCGCAGCGTCGACAGTCCTCGCGGTGTCACCGATGGTCATGGTCAGGAAGGTTACCCGGTCCCCGTCCGGCCGCCGGACCCCCACGACCCGCGCCGCCTATTCCCCCGCGTACGAACTCCTGGCGACTTCCGTTCCGTCGGCCAGTGTCTCGATCTCGAAGTCGGCGAAGACGTCGGGTGCGACCTCGACGAGGCGCCGCAGGCAGGCCACCGCGAGCCGTCGGATCTCGAGATCCGCGTGCTCGGAGGCCCGCATGGTGACGAAATGCCGCCACGACCGGTAGTTCCCGGTCATCACCAGGCGCGTCTCCACGGCGTTCGGGAGCACTGAGCGCGCGGCCTGCCGCGCCTGCTTCCCGGCGACGACCGCAGGCGAGTCCGCACCGGACTCCGCTTCGAGTGCGGACAGCAACGCGTCGTACGCGGCACGGGACGAGTCGGTCGCATTCTGGAACAACTCACGCAACGTCGCGTCGGACTCGAGAGCTGGAGGCACGACCATCAGCGCGTCGCGTTCGGACACCGAACGCTGGGAGAGCTGAGAGAAGGAGAAGTGGCGGTGCCGGATCAACTCGTGACTGCAGGATCGTGAGATGCCGGTGATGTAGAAACTCGCGGACGCGTGCTCGAACACCGACCAGTTCCCCACCGCCAGTAGATGGTTGAGATACCCGGCGTTGGTCGCGGTGCGCGGATTGGGCTTCGACCAGCTCTGGTAGCAGGCCCGGCCGGCGAACTCGACCAACGCCTGACCGCCGTCGGCGTCGGTCTCCCACGGCACCTCCGACGGAGGGGTGAAGGACGTCGCGGCCACGAGCTGAACGGACAACGGGGCACCGGCTCGATGCTCTGACACTGGACGCTGGGACATTCGACACAGACTATGGGGTGGCGGAGTCATCGAGAGACGGCGCGTACCTCGCGGCCCAGGTCGGCCGCGAGATCACCACGGTCACCGACCACGACGTCGGCCACGTCCAGCCATCGCGCCATCTCCGTCACCGACGCGGCCAGCGCCGCCGCCACCTCGCCACGGCGGCCGCGGGCGTCGACGGAGGGCTCGGTGAACGCACCGGGCACCGTGAGCACTCCGGCGGAGCGATCGACCCGGATGTCGACGCGGGCGACGAGCTCGTCGTGCAGCAGGAACGGGAAGACGTAGTACCCGTACGTCCGCTTCGGCTCGGGCGTGTAGATCTCGATGCGGTAGTGGAAGTCGAAGAGACGCTCGGTGCGCGGACGCCCGAAGATCAGCGGGTCGAACGGGCACAGCAGTGCGGCCGACTCGACCGACCGCGGTACCCGGGTGTTTCGATGCAGGAAGGCCTGATCCCGCCACCCGGTCACGGTCACGGGCACCAGCACGCCCGCGTCCACCAGGTCGGCCACGGCCCGAGTGGTCTGGGCCGCCGACAGCCGGTAGTGATCGCGCAGGTCGGCCGCCGTGGCGACCCCCATCGCCTCGGCCGACTTCTCGACGAGCTGACGCACCGCGTCCACCTCGTCCACCCGTCGCGACACGACGTCCGGGGGCAGCACGCGCTCGGCGAGGTCGTACAGCCTCGTGAACCGTTCCCGCCGCGGTACCGACAACACGCCGCCGGCGAAGAGCTGTTCGCACACCACCTTGACGTCACTGTGGTCCCACCACGGCCCCTTGGGGCCGGGTCTCCGGCGATCCAACAGAACTTCGAGCTCTCGCGCGGTGACGGGCCCCTGGTCGCGGATCGCGTCGAGCACGTCCTCCACCAGTCCGGGACTGCGGGCAGCGACCCTCGCGGCGCCGCCCCACCGACCGTGCACGTACTGGTCCATCCGCCACCGCATCAGCGGCCAGTCGGCGACGGGCAGGAATGCCGCCTCGTGCGCCCAGTACTCGACGAGCAGGCGCGGTGATCGCGCCGTGTCGGTCCATGCCGCATCGTCGAGAGCCTGGCGATCGTAGGGGCCGACACGACTGAACACCGGCGCGTAGTGGGCCCGCACCGCCGCGGAGACCGAATCGATCTGCAGCAGTTTCGTCGAGCGCACGACACCCGCCACCGCGCGCCTGCCGGAGACCGCGCCGGACCGCGCTCGACCGAAGCCCTGGGCCGCGACGGCCGTGCGACGCGCTGCTGCCGCGGACAGCTCACGCATGGGCACCGCCTGCGTTCGTCCGGGCGTGGGTCACTCCGGCGTCGACGACGGACACCAGGAGCAGCACCGCACCGACGGCGCCCACCGCCGTGAGTCGTTCGTCCAGCAGGATCACTGCCAGGACGGTACCGGTGAGAGGTTCGAGGAGTGCGACGACCGCCGCCGTCGACGCCGCCGCGGTCCGCAGTCCGCGGAAGTACGCGCTGTAGGCCACAGCCGTCGGGACGAGGGCGAAGCTGAGCACGAGGAGAATGCTCGTCACCGACACGACCGGGAGCAGCGCCGTGCGGTCCGTGGCTGTCGCTGCCACCGCGAGCAGCGCCCCGCCCAGCACGAACGACCATCCGGTGACGACGGTGTCGTCGCCCTGCGCGGCATGTCGACGACCGACGAGGGTCATCGTCGCGAACGCACTGCCCGACACCACCGCCAGAGCGCCGCCCACGACGGTGGACCGCAGATCGCCGTCGGCCGGGGAACCGACGAGCAGCCCGAGCCCCGCGACACCGACGACGACGGTCCGCACTACGGCACCCGCCGGGCGGCGACGTGCCGTCAGCGACTCCACGAGGACGACCACCACCGGAGCCGACCCGATGGTCACCAGGGTCGCGGCCGCCACGCCCGCCGTGACGGTGGCCGCGAAGTAGGCACCCTGGAAGACCGCGGCGAGTGTTCCGATGACGGCGATGCGACGCCACACAGGTCGGCCGCGCGGCAGGACGCCCCCGGTCGCGGCCACGACCGCGAGGAGCATCAGCCCGCCGAGGCCGAGCCGGTACGCGGCGACCGCGGTGGACGGGAGGTCCGCGGAGCGACCCAGCGCGGTTCCGAGAACACCGCCGGTCCCCCACAGCACGGCGGCGACGACGAGCAACGCCACACCGGATCGCGGCGCACTCGTGTGCGGCACCGGCAGCCTCCTCACCCTCACGTGTCCAGCGACCGTAGCGCCGGTGGACAGTGCTGCTCACTCCGGCGTAGCGTGCGTAACAGTACAAGCGTACTGTTTGCCGGCCCGTCGAAGGAGCCATCATGTGGAGCCCGTCCGACTACCTCACCTTCGCCGACGAGCGCACCCGTCCGTTCCGCGAACTGCTCGCACGCATCTCTGTCGAGAGTCCCCGGCGCGTCGCCGATCTCGGCTGCGGCCCGGGCAATGCGACGGCGTTGCTCGCGCACCGCTGGCCGGACACCGCCGTCGAGGCGTCGGACAACTCGCCGGACATGGTCGCGGCCGCGCGCGCTGCCGGTCTGGACGCCACCGTGCTCGACGTGCGGGACTGGGTGCCGTCCTCCGACACCGACGTCGTCGTCTCCAACGCGACTCTGCAGTGGGTGCCCGAACACCGGGAACTGCTGGCGCGCTGGCCCGGCCAGTTGCCGGACGGTGCCGTGATCGCCGTCCAGATGCCCGGCAATTTCGATGCACCGTCGCACCGCATCATCCGGGACCTCGCGACATCGGACGCCTGGGCACCGCGACTTCCCACTCTCGAGCTGCGGCACGCGAACGCCGTGGACGATCCCGAGCAGTACGCCGACCTGCTGGCCGCCCGGGGTTGCGCCGTGGACGCCTGGGAGACCACGTACGTCCAGCAACTCCGTGGTGCCCGGCCCGTTCTCGACTGGGTCTCCGGCACCGCTCTCACCCCGATCTTCGACCTTCTCGACGAGAAGGGTCGGGACGAGTTCCGCGACGACCTCGCTCCGTTGTTGGCCGAGGCCTACCCGGCACGATCCGACGGGACCACCTTCTTCCCGTTCCGACGCGTCTTCGTCGTCGCGGTGGTGCGGAACGGCTGACGAGCAGGACGGTGCGGCCGGACGGATACTCTCGAATCATGCATCGGTCGGCGCTCGTTCCCCTGATCCTGTCGGCCGCCCTCCTCGCCGGGGGCTGCGGCAGGGCCGTCGAGGGACGTCCGACGGCCGACGCGTGGGTGCCCACCGCCGACAATCCCGACCCCTCTCTCGCGCTCGACGGCATCGAGGTGGTCGACTACCCGCCCGCCTACCACGTACTGCCGAACTACCGTGTGGCGTACGCCTTCTCACCGCCGATGGGTGGTCGACACGACAACGCGTGGGCGACGTGCACCGGCGTGGTCTATCCGGAGGCCGTGCGCACCGAGAACATGGTGCACTCCCTCGAACACGGTGCCGTGTGGATCGCATACGACCCCGAAGCGCTCGACGACGGCGAGATCGCAGCGCTGGCCGCGCGGGTGGAGGGCGAGCCGTACCTGATGATGTCGCCGTATCCGGGCATGGATCGCCGGATCTCGCTGCAGTCGTGGGGGCATCGCCTGGCAGTGGAGAGCAGCGACGACGAGCGCATCGACCGTTTCGTCTCGGCACTGCGCCTGAATCCGAACACTTTCCCGGAGCCCGGCGCGACGTGCGCGACCCTGCCCACCACGTTCGACACGGCGAACCCGCCGGCGTTCGTCGAGAGCGCGCCGGATCCCGCGTCCCCGCTGACCCTTCCGGAGTGATCAGGCAGGCATGATCGTCGCGGCCACCGTGCCACCGAGTTCGACGAGCCGTTCCCGCGCAGCGGCGTCGAACCCGGTCACCTCGACGGGCACCGCGGCCGGCTCGAGGCCCCATCCGCTCACGATGCTCGTCAGTGCGCGCACCGCGCCCGCAGTGTCGTTGTTGCCGTACACCCAGGCGCCCCAGGGCTTTCCGTTCATCGACCCGAGCGTCGGGTAGTACACCGTGTCGAGGAAATGCTTGAGAGCACCGGACATGTACCCGAAGTTCGCGGGAGTGCCGAGGAGGATGCCGTCCGCGTCGACCACGTCGGCGATCGTGGCACCCAGGGCCGGGCGCACCCGGACGTCGACACCCTCGATGTCGGGATCCCGCGCCCCGGCCAGCACCGCCTCGAGCATCTCCGCCATGGGCGGCGACACCGTGTGGTGCACCACCAGCAGGACGGTCACGCGCTCTCGGTGCGCTCGAGTTCCACGGCGCGCCGCATGATCTCGCGTGCGCGCCCGCGATCGCCCGCGTAGTCGTACGCACGGGCGAGACGGTAGTTCGTGCGCCAGTCGTCGGGCGACTTCTCGTACTCCGCCTTGACGTCCGCGAAGAGCGAATCCGCCGCGCCGCGCTCGATGCGCCCCGACGGCATGCGCGGAAGGTCGTCGACGTCCAGCTCGAGATTCTCGTCGTGGATCCGACGGGCCAGGTGCTGGTGCCGGAAACCCGCCCGCAGCGTCGCCGCCACGATCCACAGGCCCAGCAGCGGAAGGATCAGCACACCGATACCCAGCCCGATGTTCACCGGACCGCCGAGCTGGATGAAGTCGATCCCCCGCCCGCCCAGAATGACGAAGTAGACGCCGAGAACCAACACCATCACGGCGATGATCGCGACCACCCGCGAATACTTGCTCACTCCGACCGTCCTCCGGACTTCCCGCTGCTCATCACAGATCCATCAGCGGTTCGATGCCCAACGTCAATCCGGGCCGCGCCGCGATGGACCGGACGCCCAGCAGCACACCGGGAGTGAAGGAGGTGCGGTCGATCGAGTCGTGCCGGATGGTGAGAGTCTCGCCCTGCGTTCCCAGGAGCACCTCCTGGTGCGCCACCAGACCGGCGAGACGCACGGAGTGCACACGCACTCCGTCGACGTCGGCGCCGCGCGCACCGTCGAGTTCGGTGGTGGTCGCGTCGGGACTCGGGCCCACTCCCGCCGCGCGCCGCGCGTCCGCGATGAGCGCCGCCGTGCGGTACGCGGTGCCGGACGGCGCGTCCGCCTTGTTCGGGTGGTGCAGCTCGATCACCTCGACCGAGTCGAAGAAGCGTGCCGCCTGCTGCGCGAACGCCATCGACAGCACGGCGCCGATGGCGAAGTTGGGAGCGATGAGCACTCCGGTCGCGGGCGAGTCCGCGAGCCAGGACCGCACCTGATCGAGGCGCTCGTCGTCGAACCCGGTGGTGCCCACGACGGCATGGATCCCGGCGCCGATCAGGTACTGCAGGTTGTCCATGACGACACTGGGATGGGTGAAGTCGACCACGACCTGCGCGCCGTTCTCAGCGAACGTCTCGAGCCGGTCGTCCTTGTCCACGCGAGCGACGAGCTCCGTGTCGGCCGCGGCCTCGACGGCCTCGCACACCGCCTGGCCGACCTTGCCGGCCGCGCCGAGTACTCCGACACGTATCGCCTCTGTCACCTGTTCACCCCTCACCTGGAACCGTCGGGGACAGCCTAGTGGTCGAACTCGATGACCTGACGAATCGCCTTGCCGTCCGCAAGTTCGTCCATCGCCCGGTTGATCCCGTCGAGCGTGATGCGTGAGGACACCAGTTTCTCCACCGGGAAGCGGCCCTCGCGCCACATCTGCTCGTACGTCGGAATGTCCCGTTCGGGAACGGCGGACCCGAGGTAGCTCCCGACGATGGTCCGCGCCTCGGCCACGAGCGTGAGGGGCGAGATCGACGCTCGGGCGTCCGGCGACGGCAGGCCCACTGTCACGGTGGTGCCGCCCGGAGCAGTGGCAGCGAGAGCGGTCTCGAAGGCGCGCGCGTTGCCGGCGGCCTCCACGACGATCTGGGCACGCACGCCGGACTCGGCCAGTTCCTGCGGGGTGTACACGGACGTGGCGCCCAACTCGCGGGCCGTCTCCAGCTTCTCCGGCATCGAATCGACCCCGATGACGTCGCCCAGTCCGAGCGAGGCCGCGGTGAGCACCGCGGCCATGCCCACTCCGCCGAGCCCCACCACCATGATGGTGTCGCCCTCGGTGGGGGACGCGGCGTTCAGCAGTGCGCCGCCGCCGGTGAGCACCGCGCACCCGAGCACCGCGGCGACGGCCGGCGGGACGTCGTCGCCCACGGGCACCACCGACCGGCGGTCCACCACCGTGTGCGTCGCGAAACCGGACACCCCGAGATGGTGCTTGATCTCGACGCCGTCGCGGCGCAGCCGCACGTCTCCGCCGAGCAGAGTGCCGGCGTTGTTGGCCGCGCTGCCGGGGATGCACGGTGTGCGCCCGTTCGACCGGCACCCCGAGCACTCACCGCATCGAGGCAGGAAGGTCATCACCACGCGCGTGCCGAGCGCGAGATCGACCCCCGGGCCGACGCCCTCGACGATGCCCGCGGCCTCGTGCCCCAGCAGCATCGGGACGGGGCGCACGCGGTTGCCGTCGACCACCGACAGATCGGAGTGGCACAACCCCGCCGCCTCGATGCGTACGAGGATCTCCCCCTCGCCGGGAGGATCGAGCTCGAGCTCGGACACCGTCAGGGGACGCGACTCCGCGAACGGCCGCGAACGGCCGATCTCTTCCAGGACAGCTCCGCGAATCTTCATGCCGCCACGTTAACCCGGCGGCGTCGGCGGTTGCGGCACTCTGGGATTGAGAAGATGCGCGACCAGCGCGGTCCAGCCGGTCTGATGGCTGGCGCCGAGCCCCTCTCCGGTGTCCCCGTCGAAGTACTCGCTGAAGGTCGGATGCTCCGACCACAGCGGATCGTCCGAGGACTCGATGCGATCGCCGTCCGACGGCCGACCGGATCCGCGCACGCGGAACAGGTCCGCGAGGCCGTTCTCGATGATCTCGGCGGCCTCGACCAGGGTGTGCTGCACGCCGGATCCGGTAGGGATCTCGATGGTGAACGTGTCGCCGAAGTAGCGACCGTAGGCGCGGAGCTTGTCGGCGAGCAGCACGTTGACGGGGAACCACACCGGGCCGCGCCAGTTCGAGTTCCCGCCGAACATCGACGTGCGGGACTCCCCCGGCTCGTACTCGATGGACAGTGATCGGCCCTCGACCTCCATCGTGACGCCGTCGCGGTAGGACGCGGACAGCGACCGGATACCGAAGGACGACAGGAACTCGTCGCTGTCGAACATGCGCTCGAGGATGCGCCGCAGCCGATCGGGATCCACGAGGGCGAGGAGCATGCGCCAGGTCCCGTTGTCGTTGCGCGACATCATCGGGGACACCAGATCCGGTCTCCGGTGCTGCAACCACCGCAAGCGAGACGTCAGGTCCGGACACTCCTTCGGCACCCATGACGGGATCTCGGTGGCCCCCAGGATCGGCAGGAGGCCCACCATCGAGCGCACCCGCAGCGGCACCGCGTCACCGTGCGGTGGGGCGAGGACGTCGTAGAAGAATCCGTCCTCCTCGTGCCACAGCGACATCTGCGCCGACCCGAAGGATCCCACGGCCTCCGCGATGGACAGGAAATGCGCGAAGAACTTCGTCGCGACGTCGTCCCAGGCGGAGTCGTGGCGTGCCAGTTCGATCGCGATCTTGAACATCTGCTGGCAGTAGAACGCCATCCAACTGGTCGCGTCGGACTGCTCGAGTCGGAAACCGGGAGGCAGTGGCTCCGAGCGGTTGAACATCCCGATGTTGTCCATCCCGAGGAAGCCGCCCTCGAAGATGTTGGAGCCGCCCGCGTCCTTGCGGTTGACCCACCACGAGAAGTTCAACAACAGCTTGGTGAACACCCGGACCAGGAACTCACGGTCGCGGTGTCCGTCGATGCGGTAGACCTGCCACACCGCCCACGCGTGGACCGGCGGGTTGACGTCTCCGAACTCCCACTCGTACGCGGGCAGTTGACCGTTGGGGTGCATCGCCCACTCGCGACACATGAGCACGAGCTGTTCCTTGGCGAAGTCCGGGTCGACGTGCGCCAGCGGGATGGTGTGGAAGGCGAGATCCCATGCGGCGAACCACGGGTACTCCCACTCGTCCGGCATGGAGACGACGTCCGCGAGCGAGAAGTGCGACCAGGCATGGTTGCGGGCGGTCGCGTCGAGTCGCGACTGCGGCGCCGACGCTCCCACCGGATCACCCTGCGCCCACTCGCGTACGTCGTAGCGGTAGAGCTGTTTGCACCACAGCAGGCCGGCGTAGGCGCGCCGTGCGACGTGGCGGTCGGCCGCGGACAGATCCGGGCCGATGACGTGGTCGTAGAACTGGTCCGCCTCGTACCGTCGGTCGGCGAGGACCGCGTCGAAGCCGGGGCCGAACGTGAACGAGTCCGGCACCGCGGTGCTCAACCGGAGACGGATGCTGCGGGTCTCGCCGGGCGCCACGTCGTCGAGCGAGTACCAGAACGCACTCTTCGTCCCCGTGCCGTCCGGATTGACGGCCGACTCGTCGCCCTCGACGATGCGCCGCCCGATGCCGTCCTTCGTCCAGGCCGAGAGGTTCTCCGCGGCGCCGAACAGCTCCACCGCATTGGTCTCGTTGTCGCAGAACAGCACTCGCGCATCACCCTGAGCGGCGAGGTGGTACCGGCCGAGAAAACCGTGCTCCGCACGCACCACGGCCATGTCACCGGGAAGCGCGTCCGCCGTGACGTCGACGATGGAGGCGGTGCGATCGTCGCGCCCCCAGGACCACGTGTTGCGCAACCACAGATGCGGCACCACGTCGACCGATGCGGCCTCGGGCCCGTGATTGGTGACGTCGACGACGATGCACACGTCGTCCGGCGACGCCTTGGCGTAGGTGACGACCACGTCGAAGAACCGGTTCTCGTCCAGCACCCCGGTGTCGGCCAGTTCGAACTCGCGGTCCATGCGTGTGCGCGCGCGGCTCGCCTCACGCAGCCCCTCGTAGGGGTACTCGGCCTGCGGGTAGCGGTAGAGCCAGGTCATCCAGCTGTGGGTGGGCGTTCCGTCGAGCGCCCACCAGTACTCCTTGGCGTCCTCGCCATGATTGCCCTCACCGTTGGTGAGTCCGAACAGCCGCTCCTTGAGGATCGGATCGCGCCGGTTCCACAGGGCCACCGAGAAATTGAGGAAGCCGAAGCGGTCGCAGATGCCCCCGAGGCCGTCCTCGCCCCATCGGTAGGCGCGCGAGCGGGCGTGGTCGAAGGGGAAGGACTCCCAGGCGTTGCCGTCCTCGGAGTAGTCCTCGCGCACGGTGCCCCACTGACGGCCCGCGAGATACGGGCCCCAGGTACGCCAGGCGCTCTGTGCTCCGGGCGATTCGGCGAGCCGAGAGTGCTCGACGGTCGGGTGTGCAGGCTGATCTGCGGCGTCGGTCACCGCCACAGTGTGCCCCGACGGACGCGGACGTGCATCGCACCGGAGGCCCGGGCGTCACACCGCCGCGGGAAATCCCCGTCCGGGCGCGCTGACGGTGCAGCCGGTGACCAGACCGGCCAGAAGTCCGACGAGACCCGCGACCGAGGCCGACGGGTGGGACAGGTCGAAGAGAGTGCCCGGCGCGAGACCCGCACGGACGGCGAGATCGGACACCGACGCGGCCAACTCCTCGTGCGTGACGGTGACGCGTCCGGTCGTGCCCGGACCGAGCGCGACGAGGGCGGGCCGCCAGGCGTCGAGTGCGGTGGGCCGGCCGGCTTCGGTGAGACCCTGATCCCAGGCGGGCGACTCCCACCAGACACCCTCGTGATCCACGACGGCGTCGCGACGAGCATCGAACGTCACCGACGCGGCCGGTACGGCACCGACGGCCGCGCAGGCGTGCGCGCGGAGCACGTCGGGAAGTTCGGCGTCGACGGCGAACAGGGGATGCCCGGAGGCGAGGACGGCCAGGACGGAGGTGACCGCGTCGACCGAGCCGTCGGCGAGTACGGCGAGCGGGACGCGGTCGCGGGAGTGGGCACGGCGCAGCGCGGCTCCGCGGTTTCTGGCGGCCACGGCGAGCTCGCCGTAGGTGATCGAGTCGGCGGATGAGACCAGCGCGAGACTCGACGGGTTCCGCCGCGCCACCGCGTCGATCGCGGCGACGACACCGCTCTGGAGCGCCGACGACGGCGGTGCGTCGAGCACGCCGCGCGGGTGGAGACCGGTCATACCGCAACACCGCCAACTGCCGAGGAAACTATCGGCGATCAGGTCAAGGACTCCGTAACCATACCTGAAGTATGTTTCCCTTCGGAACACTCACCGCCGAGACTGTGAGAAGTCACGGTGTCAGTCGCCGCCGTATCCCAGCTTGCGGCTGATCTCGAGGGCCGCACTCATCGCGTCCGCCGCGACGGACGCGAAGTCGTCCGGTTCGAGCCGGTAGGCCGGACCCGAGACGCTGAGCGCAGCCACGACGTCCCCGGTGTGGTCACGCACGGGCGCGGACACCGCGTTCAGACCGATCTCGAGTTCCTCACGCACTGAGGCCCAGCCCCGCGAGCGCACCGCCTCGAGCTCCTGCTCCAGCGCGGTCGACGAGGTCACCGTGGTCTCCGTGAAGGAGTCCAACCGGGACGGGAGGCGCCGACGTACCTCGTCCCGCGACAGTCCGCTGAGGAGGATCTTCCCGCTCGACGTGGCGTGGACCGGGCTGCCCTGGCCCACCCACGTACGCAGCGCGACCTCGGACTCGGACCGAGCCTTGACGATGTTCACGGCGCGGTCCTCGTCGAGCACCGCGAGGTTGGTGGTCTCCCCCACCTTCTCGGCCAACATGTCGCAGATGCCCTGCGCTGCCTTCGCGAGGTCGCGTTCGGCCGTCGCGGACCCGGCGAGGCGGACGATGGTGAACCCCAGCCGGTACTTGCCCCGTTCACCCACCTGCTCCACGAAGCCGCGGGCGTCCAACACCCCCAGCAGCCGCGAGACGGTGGACTTGTGCACCCCGAGTTCGTCGGCGATGGCCGTGACACCGGCCGTCCCGAGTCGAGCGACGATCTCGAGGACCTCGAGAGCGCGGTCGACCGACTGCACCGCGGTACCGCGCGTCACCGCTCTCCCCGCGTCGTCGCCGTCGTCGGTGCCGGACGTGTCGGACACGGAGATCTCGGAAGAAGCCATGATGGTGTCCGATTCTATCCGGCACCCGGTGTCAGCGGTCGCGCACCGCGCGGGGCACGGGGACACCGACGGTGGACGCCACGTGGCCCACCCTGCGCTGGACCGACGCGATCTCCCGGATCGCGTCCATCACCATGCTGCGCTCGAGGGGTGTCAGCTCACCGAGGGCCACGACGTCCGTCGGGGTGCGCCCGTCGCTCAGGCAGTTCACCTGATGGCCGAAACGCAGGTGCTGCAGCCGCTCGAACACGTCGACGAGCACGCGTGAGTCCGGTTCCGACAGCAATCCGTTGCCCGCCGCCGCGGTCAGCCGGGCGGGTGTCGACGCGCAGGCGACGCCGACACTCATACCGCCCCACCGCGCCAGGTTCACGATCGGCGACACCGCGTGCGACTTGAGATCCACCGTCGTACCGCGCCGCGCGAGCACGTCCCGCACCGACCGCACCCGTGCTCGGGTGGCCAGCGCATCGCGGAGCTGGAGCCGCAGCGCCTCGGGATGCTCGACGGCCATCTCGCGGTACGCGTCCGGAACCGAGTGGAGATCGGGATCGCCCCACACCACCCGGCCGTCGACCAGGAGCGAGGACATGACGATGCCGCGATCGCCCAGGGGGTCGTCGAGCCAGCCGCTCGCGGCCGCGCGCCACGCGGAGGCCGATCGGGCGAAGCGGGGGCTGGACGCGATCGCGTTGTTGGTGTCGGCGGGCAGTCCGCAGGCGTCGAGCGTGCGGTGCACGGCGCGAGCGAGGTCGCGGAGCGCCTCCTCTCGGCCGGCGAGACCGTCGCTCCACGACAACGCGCTGTCGACGTCGGACGACGGCATCGCCTCCCGTCGTCCGACGCTTCCCAGCGACAACCACGCGAGATCTCGGCCGCGCAGCGGGGTCGGCGATGCCGCGATCGCCAGCTCCACGGCACGACGGACGAGGGCGTCCACCACCACGGACAGGATCCCGGACGCGGCCCCCGCGGTGGTCCCGGTGCGCCACAGGTCGACGATCAGCGGACGCAGACCCGCACTCACCTCGATCAACGCGTCGGTGGACACGGCTGCCTCGACGTGCCGACGCAACGAGAAGCTGCGGGTGGTCGAGTTGGCCAGCAGATCGGCGCTCTCGAGGACACCGACCAGACCGCCCCGGACATCGACGACCGGCATGTGTTGCACGCCGAGCTCGAGCATCTCGAGCAGGACGCCGGTGGTCGTCCGGTCCGCGTCCACCACGGCCGCGGGCACTGTCATGACGGATCCGATCCGTGTGTCCACCGGCACACCGGCGGCGACCACCCGCGTCCGCAGGTCTCGATCGGTGAAGATGCCGTACCGGCCCCGCGTCGTCGGGATCACCACGCACGACGACCCGCGCTCCGTCATCAGGCAGACCGCGTCGCGGATCGAGGTGTCGGCGTCCACGGTCGCCGCCGCACGACGCACGAGGGCGGCCGCGGTGCCGCCGGGCGCCGCCGACAGACCGGCGCCGTCGGGACTCGGTGAGGCGATGGACCGGCCGCCGAAGGACTGCGCGATCGTGCGAGCCAGGTACGTCACGCCCGCGGGGCTCGCGAACACCGGTCGCACGGACGGACCCGGCAGGCGCACGACGACCGACGGCCGCGCCGCCGTCGCCGTGAAGGTCGTGCGCAGACCGACGAGCATGGCCGAGAAGCCGAACAGCCCACCCGGCTCGATCGTGTCGAGCGGCGCGGCGCCGTCGACGTCGTCGGGGTGCAGCAGGTCGACGCTGCCGGACCACACCACCCACACCGCGTCGATGTCGTCGACACCCGGTCCGACCACGACGTCGCCCGCCGCGTACTCGGCGGTGGACGCCGTCGCCGCCAGATCGGCGAGATCGCTTCTGGTCAGCGAGTCGAACGGCGAGTGACCGGCGAGGAATTCTGCGAGCGTGTCAGCCGGTGACGAGGTCGGCACACCGTTCCGCCATCGTCATCACCGTGATGTTCGGGTTCACCGCCGGCAGCTTCGGCATCGCCGACGCATCGACCACCCGCAGATTGTGCACGCCCTTGACGCGCAATTCGGGATCGAGCACCGCCATCGGATCCGACGCGGCACCCATCTTCGCGGTGCCGGCCGGATGATACACGGTGTTGTGAGTGCGATGCACGTAGTCGAGCAGATCGTCGTCGGTGACGGCGTCCGGCCCCGGCGCCAACTCGCGGGCGATCCAGTCCTTCAGCTGCGGCTGGTCGGCGATGCGTCGAGCGAGCTTGAGACCCGCGAGCATCACGCGGTCGTCGTGCCCCTCGCTGTCGGTGAAGTACCGCGGATCGACCTTGGCGCGATCACGGAAATCGCGTGAGCGCAGTCGGACGGTTCCGCGTGAACGGCCCTGTGTCACATTGGGAGTCAGGCAGAAGCCGTTGTCCGTGGTGGGGTAGCCCCAGCGCAGGGTGTTCATGTCGAACGGCACGCTGCCGTAGTGCATCATCACGTCCGGATACGTCAGATCGTCCTCGGTCGTGGCGAACAGGCCGATCTCCCACCACTGCGACGACGTGGTGACCATCGGCTTCGACGCCTCCCAGAACACCAGGCCCTCGACGTGGTCGTCGAGGTTCGCGCCGACGCCCGCCGAGTCGACACGCACCGGAATCCCCATCTCGCGCAGGTGCACCGAGGGCCCGATTCCCGACAGCATCAACAGTTTCGGAGTGTCGATCGCACCCGCGGTGACGATGACCTCACGGCGTGCGGAGACGACGTCGTGCCCCGTCAGATCAGGACGCTTATACCGCACTCCGGTGGCCGTGAGCGAGTCGTCGATGACGATCTCGCTGACCCAGCAACCCGTGCGGACCTCGAGATTGGGGCGCGTCGCCATGATCGGATGCAGGTACGCGTGCGAGGTGGACATGCGCAACCCGTCGTCGGACGAGTTGATCTGGAACCAGCCGGCCCCGTTGAGCACCGTCTCACCGCGATTGAACTGCACGGTCGGCAGTCCCACGCCGGCCGCGGACTCGAGGACGGCGGCACCACACGGATCGAGTGGCGGAACGTCCCGCAGCGTCACCGGTCCGGTGACGCGCGATACGTACGGGAGGATCGACTCGGCGTTCCAGCCCGTGGCGCCCATGACCTCCCAGTCGTCCAGGATCCCGGCCGGTGGATGGAACGCGATGCACGAGTTGTGAGACGAGCAGCCGCCCAACACCTTCGCCCGCGCGTGGCGCATGAAGCTGTTGCCGCGTTCCTGCGGCTCGACGGGATAGTCCCAGTCGTAGCCGGAGTCGAGCAGATGCATCCACCGGTCGAGCACCAGGATGTCGTCGTTCCCGACGTCCGTGGGTCCCGCCTCGACCAGACACACGGTCACGGTGGGATCCTCGCTGAGGCGTGCGGCGAGAACACATCCCGCTGTTCCACCGCCCGCGATGACGTAGTCGAAGATCGCGTCCGTCATACCTTCTCGCCTTCCGCCGTACCCGCTGTGGTGGTCGCTGCGTGTGACGTCAACGTACCGATGTGTCCGCGACCGACGGTGAAGTACCACAGATATCCGAGCCCGAGGATGACACCGATGTAGACGAACGCACCCCAGGTGTTGTACCAGGGTGTCCCGTAGACGGCTTCGCGCGGCCACGCCAGATTCAGCGCCATACCGGCGCCCCACACGACCGCAAAGATGTTGACGGGCAGACCCCAGCGACCCATCGTGAAGTAGCCACCCTCCTTCAGGTCCTTCGGCGGCCACTCGCCCTTCAGTCGCTTCTTCAAGAGCGGTCCCGTGACCATCAGATACGCCAGGTAGATCATGATGATCGCGATCGACGTGAGCACCGTGAAGATCTTGGGCTGCCCCACGTTGATCACCAGGATCAGGATCGAGAGCAGACCGATCACGACGGCGGGCACCACGGGCGTCTGGTACTTCGGATGCACGGTGGCCAGCCGCTCGCCGAACGGCAGCGCGTTGTCGCGCGCCATCGCGAAGGTGAGGCGGATCGCCGCCGTGTGCACCGCGAGCGAGCACACCGTGACGGCCACCAGGATGCAGATCAGGAACACCGTTCCCAGGGGTCCGGACAGCACCGAGGTGACGATGGACTGCAGTCCACCCTGCGGCGTGCCCAGCTCGGGATCGTTCAGATCCGGCGCCGCCATGACGGCGAACACGAGGATGGCGCCGCCGATGACGAACGACGCGAGGATGGCCCGCAGGATCGCCTTGGGGGCGGTACGCCGCGGTTCGACGGTCTCCTCACCGAGCGAGCTCGCCGTGTCGAAGCCGTACATCACGTAGCCCGACGCCAGCGACGCCACGAGGAACGCGCCCAGGTACCCGGCACTCTCCTCGGTTCCGTACCCGTTGGTGGAGAAGAAGATCTCCGGGCCGCGCTGAATGTTGAACGCCAGGATCACGGCGATGAGCACGGCCGCGACGAGTTCGATGAAGACGCCGGCACTGTTGATCCGCGCCATCAACCGGATGCCCGCGGCGTTCACCAGAGTCGTGAACGCGATCATGATGGTGCCGAGAACGACGGCATTGGTGGCGTAGTCGTACTCCCCCGTGCCGTCCCCGATGAGCTGGAAGCCGGACCACAACCGAGGCAGGTTCACCTGCAGGGCGAGCACCACCGCCGACAACGTGACGATCGACGCGGTGAGCATGAGCCACCCCGACGACCATCCGACGATGCGGCTGCCGAGCAGCTTCGCCCAGTTGTAGACCGAGCCCGCCACCGGATACTTGGCCGCGAGTTCCATGAAACACAGCGCCACGGCCATCTGCCCGACGAAGACGATGGGCCAGGACCACAGATAAGCCGGGCCCGCGGACCCGAATCCGAAGTAGAACAGCTGGAACGTGCCGGTCAGGATCGAGATGTAGCTGACGCCGGCCGCGAAACTCGCGAACTTGCCCAGACTGCGGTCGAGAGATTCCTTGTATCCGAAATCGCCGAGACCGCCGTCCTCGACGTCGGAAGTGGAAGACACCATGTCGCCTCGCTCACGTGAGAATGGAAGAAACTAGCTCGTCCGACCCCGGCCGGCCTCCGGCCTACCCGCCGGTGCCGAACCAGTCCGCCCGAGGTGCTGCGGTGTTGTTCCAGATGTGCTTGGTCTCCTGGTACTCGTGGAGTCCCGCGGGCCCGAGTTCGCGCCCGTTGCCCGACTTCTTGAAACCGCCCCACTCGGCCGCGGCCGTGTAGTACCCGAAGTCGTTGAGCCACACGGTTCCGTGTCGCAGCCCGCGCACCATGCGTTCGCCGCGTTCGGGATCGGTGGTGCGCACACCGGCCGCGAGACCGTAGTCCGTGTCGTTGCCCAGTCGCAGTGCCTCTTCCTCGGTGGTGAACCGTTCGACGGTCAGTATGGGCCCGAACGTCTCGAGCTGCACGATGTCCATCTCACGAGAGCAGTGGTCGAACACCGTGGGCAGGAAGTAACTTCCGTCCGCCAGAGCCGGATCGGACGGTGCGCGGCCGCCCGTGCGCAGAACTGCACCCTCCGCGAGGGCGGTCTCGACGAACGCCTCCATCTTGTCGCGTTGAGTCGTGGAGACCAGTGGCCCCGTCTCGCTGGACGGGTCCGTTCCCGGTCCCATCCGGATGGCTTCGGCGCGGCGCACGATCTCGTCGACGAACCGATCCGCCACCGAGTCCTCGACGATGAGACGTGTTCCGGCCGAACACACCTGGCCGGAGTGCAGGAAGACGCCGGTGAGCACCTGGTCGACGGAGGCGTCGAACGTGTCCTCGTCGGCGGCGTCCGCGAACACGATGTGCGGATTCTTGCCCCCGAGTTCCACCGCCACCTTGGTCACGTGCGGCGCGGCACTCGCGAGGATCGCGCTGCCGGTCGCCAGTCCACCGGTGAACGACACGAAGTCGACGTCCGGATTGTCCGTGAGCGCCGGCCCGATGGTCGCGCCGCTGCCCTGCACCAGATTGACGACACCGTCCGGCACCCCCGCTTCCTCCAGCAGATGGGTGAACGCGATGGTGCTCAGCGGGGTGACCTCGCTCGGCTTGAGCACCATCGTGCAGCCGGCAGCCAGCGCAGGCGCGATCTTCCACGAGATCTGCAGCAGAGGGTAGTTCCAGGGCGCGATCATCACGCAGACACCGATCGGCTCGTGCACCACGCGCGAGATGACCGCAGGATCACCCACGTCGACGAGACGATCGCTCGAGACGGCGGCGAGCTGAGCGTAGTACCGGAACACCGAGGTGACGTCGTCGATGTCGATGCGGCTCTCCGCCAACGTCTTCCCGGTGTCGAGGGTCTCGATGACCGACAGTCGCTCCTTGTCGCGCTGCAGGAGATCCGCCACGCGGTCGAGCACCGCACAGCGTTCCGCGACCGGGGTGGCGGGCCAGTCGCCGCGATCGAAGGTGGCACGGGCCGCGGCGACGGCGGCGCGGGCGTCGTCCGGCGAGGCCTCGTCGACCGACACCAGGACTCGACCGGTCGCGGGGTCGATGCAGTCTCGGGTCTCCCCCGAGGTGGCAGGAACCCACTCACCCCCGATGAGGAGAACGCGCTCGAACAGTGTCGGATCGACGTCGTGCTCGGTCTGTTGATTCACTGCCCCACCCTTTCACCGATCGGTCACCCCTGCAGGCGCCCGTCCTCCTGCAGGCGTTCCGCCAGCCAGTCGTGGAAGAGCCCGATGTGATGCTCGGCCGGCACCAGAACGCCACCGTCACGGTATGCCCGTGAGCTCATCGCCGGTTGGGTTCGCTCACATGCGTCGAAATCCTGCACGTTGACGCGATGGAACAACTCGACCGATCGGCTGACGTCGCGGCCGGACTCGACGACATCCCGCGTGTACAGCCAGTCGCACTCGACGACGGTGCGGTCCGCGGACACCGGGTACATGCGGTGCAGGATCACGTGGTCGGGAACCAGGTTGACGAAGACGGTCGGCTTGATCGTGATGGCGTAGTACCGCCGGTCCTGATCCTCCGAGAGCGTCGGCAGGGCGCCGAACCCCGCGGACCCGTCCACGGTGAATCCGTCGATCTCCGCGCCGAACTCCGCACCGTGGCCGACGAAGTACTGGGCCGCGAGCCCGTCCGCGAACTCGGGGAGGACCTCGGTCAGCTCCGGGTGGATCGTGGCACAGTGATAGCACTCCATGAAGTTCTCGACGATCAGCTTCCAGTTGGCCGCCACGTCGTAGACCTCGCGGCGACCGAGTTCGAGAGACTGCATGTCGTACCGGTCGATGGCCGTCGGGTCGCCGAGCCGCTCGGTGACCGCGCCGATCACCTCGTCCTCGAAGGACGGCGGCTCGTCCGCAAGGCACAGCCACGCGTAGCCGAGCCACTCCCGGAGCGCGACGGGGATCAGACCCCACTCCGTACGGTCGAGCGGGGCACCGGACCCGTCCGACAACGCGGACAGATTGGGAGCGGCCACGAGCTTCCCGTCCAGCCCGTACGTCCAGGCGTGGTACGGACACTGCAGATTACGCTTGACCTGGCCCGACTCCTCCGTGCAGATCTGTGCGCCGCGGTGGCGGCACACGTTGAGGAACGCGCGCAGGACCCCGTCACGCCCGCGCACCACCAGCACGCTCTCGCGGCCCACGTCGACGCGGCGGAAGGCGCCGGGTGCCGCGAGATCGGCACTGCGGACGGCGCAGAACCACATCGTCTCGAACACGTGCTCCTGCTCGGCCAGAAACGTCTCCGCGCTGGTGTACCAGGATCCGGGGAGAGTGGGGATCAACGACTGAGTGCGGGGCGCGGCGCTTGTCATACGGTCACCAATCGGCGGGGATCGAAGAGGGTGATGGGGTGCGCGGTCGTCCCGGTGGTCGCGAGGTCGGCCAGGATCTCACCGACGACGGGCACGAACTTGAAACCGTGGCCGGAGAACCCGCACGCGACGGTGACGTTGGTGGCGTCGGGGTGCCGCGCGATGACGAAGTGCTCGTCCGGAGTGTTGGAGTACATGCACGTCGCGGAGTGCACGCTCGGCCCGTCGAGGCCGGGCACCGTCTGCCGCACTCGGGTCTGCATCGCCTCGATCTCGTGCGGGTGCACCGTACGGTCGATGGTGTCCGGCGTGCACTCGATGCCCTTGCGGAAGAAGGCCACCTTGACGCCGCCGTCGGGACCGTCGATCGCCGGGAAACCGTAGTCCTGCATACCGTCCGCGGCCTCGTGGATGAAGATCGGGTTGTTCTCGTACGCTGCGGTACCGGCGCTCGCGCCGAACCAGTGCAGTACCTGGCGCTCGACGACGATCGGTACCGCGAACTGCTCGAGCAACTGCGGCGCCCAGGCACCGGGGCAGATCACCACCTGGCCCGCCGTGTGGGTCCCCTTGTCGGTGGTGACGGTGACGCCGTCCCCCGACTCCTCCCAGCCGAGCACCGTCTCACCGAACTGCAATGTCGCACCGCGGTTCTCGGCGAGGTCCAGATGGGCCTGAACGGTGAGTTCAGGCCTCGCGAAACCCGCGGCGGCCTCGAACAGTGCCACCTCGTCGGGGTCGGGATCGAAGGTGGGGAACGCCTCGCGCACCTGCGCGGCGTCCAGGATCTCGTGCGGCAGCGACCATTGCCGTGACGCCAGCAGCGAGCCCGAGAACGTCACCGAGCTCTCGCGCCCGAGGAACAGTCCTCCGGTGATCCGATGCACCTCCTTCCCGGACATGCTCCTCAGTTCGTCCCACAGTTCGTAGGACCGCAGGAGGAGCGGGACGTAGGCCGGGTCCTCGAAGTAGGACTGCCGGATGATCCGCGATCCGCCGTGGCTCGATCCCTTGTCGTGGGCGGGGGTGAACTTCTCGAGTCCCAGCACCCGCTGTCCGCGGTCGGCCAGATGGAAGGCGGCGGCGCTGCCCATGCCGCCGAGTCCGATGACGATGACGTCGTAGCTCACGTGGTTCATCTCCTGATCAGCTGTCCGGCGGGATCGACGACCGCGTCGTCGGACACCGTCGCACCCAGTGCGGCGGCGAAGTAGGTCACCGACACCGCGGTGCCGAGTGGAGTGTCCAGCGGAAGCCAGGCGTACGCGACGCACCGCCCGAGGGTCGCCGACCATCCCGCGCTCGTGACGTACCCGACGACCGTGCCGTCGAGAGAGACCGGCTCCTTCCCGAGCACCACGGCGTCCGGGTCGTCGAACACGAGGGTCCGCAGCCGTCGCGTCGCGGGCCGAGCGGCCAGGGCCGACCGACCGACGAAGTCCGTGGCGTCCTTGACGGCGAACTCGACGCCCGCGTCGGCCGGGGTGTCCTCGGAGGTCATGTCGTGCCCCCACGCGCGGTACCCCTTCTCGAGTCGCAGGCTGTCGAACGCGAGCCGACCGGCAGCGATCACCCCGTGGTCGGACCCGGCCTCCCACAACAGGTCCCACAGGGCGCCGCCGTACTCGGCGTCGGTGTAGATCTCCCACCCGAGTTCGCCGACGTACGACACCCGCATCATGATCACGGGAATCGCACCGAGGTACGTCCGCACGGCCCGGAAGTAGCCGAAGGCCTTGTGTCCCAAATCCGCGTCGGCCAGCGGTGCCACCATCGCGCGGGCACGGGGACCCCACACTCCGACACAACACGTCGCTCCGGTGACGTCCCGCACCGTCACCGGACCGTCGGGCGTTCCCGTCCTGGCGCGGCGCAGCATCGCATCGAGGTCGAGTGGACCGTTCGCTCCGACGCGATAGTGATCGGCGCCGAGTCGCGCGACCGTGAGGTCGCTGCGGATCCCGCCTCTCTCGTCGAGCATCAGCGTGTAGGTGACACGGCCGATCGCGGTGTCCACGTCGTTGGTGGTGAGGTGCTGCAGGAAGTGGGCTGCGCCGGGTCCTTCCACGTCGTACCGGGTGAGCGGTGTCATGTCGTACATCGCGACCCGGCTCCTCGTCACCGCGGCCTCGGCCACGGCGATGTCGGAGAAGTGACGCGCGGACCACTCGTTGCGGACCGGAAGGTGGAACCCGGTCTCGAGGAGCGCCGCGAGTTCGCCCGCGTTGCTCTCGTACCAGGCGGGGCGCTCCCAGCCTCCGCCCTGGACGAAGCGGGCGTCCAGCGCGACCTCCGCGGCGTGGAACGGGCTGCGCCGCAGTCCTCGCAGCGCCGTGCGCTGCTGGCGGGGGTGCACGATGTCGTACACCTCCACGAACGCCTGGGCGCTGGTGGCGGCGATGAAGGCGGGACTGCGCTCGACCGATTCGAAGCGATACAGATCGGACTCGTGGAGGTCGATCTCCGAGGCGCCGTCGATCAGGGTCTGGGCGAGAGCGCGCGCGATACCGGCGGAGTGCGTCACCCACACCGCCTCCGCCACCCAGAAGCCGGCCAGATCCCGGTGCTCCCCGACGATCGAGTGACCGTCGGGAGTGAAGGAGAAGATGCCGTTGAATCCGGATTCGACCTTCGACTCCCGCAACGCCGGAAGCACTCTCGCGGACTCACGCCAGGCCGGCGCGAAATCGTCCTCGGTGAACGGCAGCATCGACGGCATCGGTGGGGGTGCCACGGACGACGCGTCACCGTCCGCGTCCCACGACAGCGCGCCCATGTCCGCGGGCATCGGGTCGTGGCCGTAGTAGCCGATACCGAGACGATCCCCGTGCTCCCGGTAGTAGAGGTCGCCGTCCTGGTGACGAAGGATCGGCAGACTCGCGTCCGTCGCACCGGTGTTCCGGCCGACCAGCGCCTCGATCTGTCCGGTGTAGGCGTACTGGTGCGCCATCGGGACCAGGGGAACCGTGAGTCCCACCGTGCGCCCGAGCTCGGCACCCCAGAAGCCCGCGGCCGACACGACGATGTCCGCCGGCACGTCGCCGTGCGGGGTCCGCACTCCCGTCACACGTCCACTCGCCTGGAGGATCTCGGTCACCGGACTGTCCCCCCGGAACACCGCCCCGCGGGCCTGCGCCGCACGCGCCTGCATCTCGGCGGCCCGCACCGCCCGGGCGAGACCGTCGCTCGGAGTGTGGAACGCGCCGAGCACGACGTCGGGGTCCACGAGCGGGTGCAGAGCCGCTGCGGCCGCGGCGTCGACGAGCCGTCCCTCGATGCCCCACGAGCGCGCCCACCCGGCCTTGCGTTGCAGATCCGTCCACCGAGCTTCGGTCGTCGCGATCTCGAGGCCGCCGAGCGTGTCGAAGCACGGCCCGTCGTCGTGCGTGAGTGCGCGGAACTTGTCGGCCGTGTAGGCCGCGAAGTGGGCCATGGAGCGCGAGGGATTCGTCTGGAACACCAGCCCGGGGGCGTGCGAGGTGGATCCGCCGGTGGAGAACAGCGGCCCCTGGTCGAGCACGGTGACGTCAGTCCACCCACGGGCGGTCAGTTCGTCCGCCAGGGAGGTCCCGACGATGCCGGCGCCGATGACGACGATACGAGGTGTCACGAGCGTCCCCCTGGGACCTGTTGCGATCAGCGCAACGATGGGTGGTTTACGCAACACAGACTCGACGCCCCGGGCCGGGCTGTCAACCCGGCACGCTGTGGTTCGACACACCGGTGCAGCGATTGACGTGGTGGATCGTCCTGGTGCATCCTGTTGCGCAGATCGATCACAGTTGCGATCGACGCAACACCGTCACACTTGCGGGAGGCATCATGCCGGACACCGTTCATCGCGTCGCCGTCTGCTCCGCATCGGCCCTCCCCGTCGGCGAGGTCGCCACCGTCACCCCGCCGGGTCACACCGCGATCTCCGTCTTCCACACCGAGGAGGGCCTCTTCGCGATCGACGACACGTGCACACACCAGGACGCCTCGCTCGCCGACGGATGGGTGGAGAACTGCGCGGTCGAGTGCCCGCTCCACGAGTCGTGCTTCGATCTGCGGACCGGCGCGCCCTCGGGCACACCGGCGAAGACTCCCGTTCGGACATATGCGGTGCACGTCGTCGACGGCGCGGTCGTGCTCGACCTCCCCGGCTCGTGACGACCCCTGACAGGCCCGACGTCGAGACGGTGAACTCCGTCCTGGTCGTCGGGGCGTCGCTCGCGGGCTCGACCGTCGCGACCGCTCTCCGCGAGGACGGGTTCACGGGTCGCGTCACCGTCGTCGGCGACGAGCCCCACCTGCCGTACGATCGCCCGCCCCTCTCCAAGGCCTTCCTGCAGGGATCGGCTCCCGACCCGTGGCTCGTTCCCGAACCCGATGCGCTCGACGTCGACTGGGTGCTCGGGACACCGGCTGTCGGCATGACCGGGCGGAGCGTGGAGCTCGCGGACGGGCGGGAGGTGAGTGCCGACGTCGTCGTCATCGCGACCGGCGCGCGCGCACGGACCCTGCTGGGCGCCGACGACCTCCGCGGCGTTCACACGCTGCGCACGTTGGACGACGCCGCCGCACTGCGCTCGTCGCTGGCCACGGCGACCACCATGGTGGTGATCGGCGCGGGATTCATCGGAGCCGAGGTGGCCTCCACGGCCGCCGGCCTCGGCATCTCCGTCACCATCGTCGAGGCGTCCACCGCTCCCCTGTCCGGCCCGCTCGGCCTGACGATGGCGGAGGTCTGCGTCGATCTGCATCGTGCGAACGGCGTGACCCTCCTGCTCGGCGCCGCCGTCGACTCTCTCGAGGGCCGCGACGGGGCCGTCACCTCCGTCCTGCTCGGGGACGGGACGGTACTGCCCGCCGACGTCGTGGTGATCGGAATCGGATCGATCCCCAACACGGAGTGGGCGGCAGCGTCCGGCCTCGCCATCGACGGCGGTTTCGTCACCGACGCGCAGTGCCGCACCACCGTTCCGGGCGTCTACGCGATCGGGGACTGCGCTCGCGCGTTCGACGAGGTGCTGCAGGACCACCATCGCAGCGAACACTGGTCGCACGCGGTCACCCAGGCTCGGCGAGTGGCGCGGTCGATCGTGGGGGCGCAGCCCGCGCCGTCCGGTGTTCCGTATTTCTGGTCGGACCAGTACGGCTCTCGCATCCAGTTCGCCGGCCGTCGCCAGTCGACCGATTCGGTGCGCGTGGTCGAGGGCGACCCGGAGGCCGGCTCGTTCGTCGCCGTGTACGAGCGAGCGGACGACGTCGTCGCCGTCCTGGCGATGAACAACGCCCGATCGTTCACCAGGATGAGGAAGAGCCTCGGGGCCTGATTCTCCGCATGCCGATCAGCATTGGGTGCGTATAACAATCTCGAAGTCGCTTTTCTGTGATCAGCCCGGAGAACTCCGTTGGCACTGCACAGCGCTCGTCGCCGGGGATAGGTTGCCGTCATGACTGCCGAGATCCTGGCCACCGACGCCGTCGCGAGCGACACCACGTTCGACCCGGCGCAGCATGCGCTGGACATGGTGGGCTACCACTACCGCGCCGACGACTACTACGAGGTCGGCCGCGAGAAGGTGCGGGAGTACGCGAAAGCCGTCCGCGACTTCCATCCGGTCCACTGGACCGAGGAGGGCGCACTCGAGGTCGGCTATCCGGCGCTGATGGCGCCGCCCACGTTCTTCTCGCTGGTCGGCATCATCGCCCAGCAGAAGCTGCTCGAGCGCATCGCCACCGGATACGACCTCAGCCGGATGCTGCAGACAGACCAGCATGCCGAGTACTTCGCGCCGATCCTGGCGGGCGACCGGCTCACGTGCGACGTCTCGCTCGACTCCTTCCGCACAGTCGTCGGCCGCGACATGATGGTGACCAAGACCGTCATCACCAACCAGCGCAACGAGCTTGCGCAGATCACGTACACCACACTGCTCATCGGGCGCGCCGACGACGGCGACGACAGCATCGCGGACGTCGCGCGCGGCATGGTCATGAACGGCATGTTCACCCTGTCCACGTCCGACGAGGTGGCCGACGTCAATCCCGGCGGTGACGACCTCGAGACGGTCTACGCCCCGCCCGTCGTCGTCCCGCACACCGGCCATGCCCGTCGGCGCTTCGAGGACGTGGCGGTCGGCGACGCACTGCCCACCAGGACGGTGCTGCTCTCGCGCGGCGATCTCGTGAACTACGCGGGCGTGGTCGGCGACAACAACCCCGTGCACTGGAGCGACCACTTCGCGTCGCTGCTCGAGCTCGACACCGTCGTCGCCCACGGCATGCTCACCATGGGCCTCGGCACCGGCTTCGTGTCCGAGTGGCTCGGCGACCCGGGTGCCCTGAAGGACTGCACCGTGCGCTTCACCAGCCCCGTCATGGTCGACCCGGTGTCCAAGTCGGAGATCGTCATCGACGGCACGGTGAAGTCGAAGGACGAGGCGACCCGGACTGCGGTGGTCTCCATCGACGCCCGCTACAAGGGCAAGCGCATCCTCGGCCACAAGGCGATGGCCACCGTTCACCTGGCCTGAGACGCCTCAGCTCCCGGCCACGGCTCCGCGTACCGAGGCCGGGAGCTTCGTCACCTTCGAGAACGGCCCGACCACGGCGGCCGCCATGGGCCGCGCCAGCAGGGTCCGGGCGACATCGCGGACCTCGTCGTTGGTCACCTGATCGATGCGCGCGAGCGTCTCCTCCACCGACCTGTGGTCGCCGTAGTTGAGCTCGCTGCGACCGATCCGGTTCATTCTCGATCCGGAATCCTCCAGTCCGAGAACCAGTCCCCCGCGCATGCTCCCCTTCGCGCGAGCGCACTCCGCGTCCGTGATGCCGTCGGTGGCCACCGACGCGAGCACGTCGCGGATCACCGAGGTGACCTCGCCGAGATTCTCGGGCTGGCATCCGGCGTACACCGAGAACGCACCCGTGTCGGAGAACGTGTCCACCGACGAGTACACCGAGTACGCGAGACCGCGCTCCTCCCGGATCTCTTGGAACAGACGCGAACTGAGCCCACCGCCGATGGCGGTGTTCAGAACCGACAACGCCCACCGATGACCCTCGTGGCGTCCGAACGCCCGCACGCCCAGGCACAGGTGCGCCTGTTCACTGTCCCGCGTCGTCAGGCTCAGGGCCGGGCGCGCGGTGATGCGGCCCGCTCCCCCACGCCGCGGTGCCGGTTCGGCGGCACCGGCGATCCGGTCGGCGAAACTGCGACGGACCCCCGCCACCACGTCGTCGTGGTCGACGTTGCCGGCGACCGCCACCACCATGCGCGGCGGGGTGTAGCGCCGAGTGTGGAACGAGTGCAGCTGATTCCGCGTCATGGACTCGATGGACTCCACCGATCCGATGACGGGACGACCGATGGGGTGGTCACCGAACAGCGCGGTGAGGAAGGCGTCACCGAGCAGGTCCTCGGGGTCGTCGTCGCGCATCGAGATCTCCTCGAGCACCACCTGGCGTTCGACATCGACGTCCTCGGCGCGGCAGCGACCGCGGAGCACCACGTCCGCCACCAGGTCGAGTCCGAGGTGCAGGTCCTCGTCGAGCACGTGCGCGTAGAAGCACGTGTGCTCCTTGGACGTGAACGCGTTGAGCTCGCCGCCGACTCCGTCCATCACCTGCGCGATGTCCAGAGCCGTACGGGTGGGGGTGGCCTTGAACAGCAGGTGCTCGAGGAAGTGCGCGGCACCGGCGACGGTGCGGCCCTCGTCGCGCGAACCGACGGCGACCCAGACGCCGACCGAGGCGGACCGCACGCCGGGAACGAACTCCGTGACGACTCGGACGCCGCCCGGCAACACCGTGCGGCGGACGCCGGACGGTTCGGGTGTACGCACACGGCGGCGCGGCCGGGAGCCCGAGAGCTCCGCAGACCGCGCCGCCGCGTTCGTGTACTTCTTACTCAGCGCTGACCTCGTCGGAGGTGGCGACCTGATCGTCGGCCGGCGCGGCGGCTGCCGCGTCGTCCTCGACCGGGACGAGGCTGATCTTGCCGCGGTTGTCGATGTCGGCGATCTCCACGCGGAGCTTCGATCCGACGCTGACGACGTCCTCGACCTTGTTGATGCGCTTGCCGCTGCCCAGCTTGGAGATGTGCACCAGGCCGTCACGACCGGGGAGCAGCGAGACGAACGCGCCGAATGCCGTGGTCTTGACGACGGTTCCGAGGAACCGCTCGCCGACCTTGGGCAGCTGCGGGTTCGCGATGGCGTTGATCATGTCGATCGCAGCCTGTGCGGACGGGCCGTCCGCAGCACCGACGTAGACGGTGCCGTCATCCTCGATCGAGATGTTGGCGCCGGTCTGCTCGGTGATCGAGTTGATCATCTTGCCCTTGGGCCCGATGACCTCGCCGATCTTGTCCACGGGGACCTTGATCGCGGTGACGCGCGGTGCGTACGGGCTCATCTCGTCCGGAGCGTCGATGGCCTCGGCCATGACGTCGAGGATCGTGACGCGCGCGTCCTTGGCCTGCGACAGCGCACCGGCCAGAACCTGCGACGGGATGCCGTCGAGCTTCGTGTCCAACTGCAGGGCGGTGACGAACTCGCGGGTGCCGGCGACCTTGAAGTCCATGTCGCCGAACGCGTCCTCCGCACCGAGAATGTCGGTGAGGGCGACGTAGCGGGTCTCACCGTCGACCTGGTCGGAGACCAGACCCATGGCGATGCCGGCGACCGGTGCCTTCAGCGGCACACCGGCGTTGAGCATGCCCAGCGTCGACGCACAGACCGAGCCCATCGACGTGGAGCCGTTGGAGCTGAGCGCCTCCGAGACCTGACGGATGGCGTAGGGGAACTCCTCCTGGCTGGGCAGCACGGGAAGCAGCGCGCGCTCCGCGAGGGCTCCGTGGCCGATCTCGCGACGCTTCGGCGATCCGACGCGTCCGGTCTCGCCGGTGGAGTACGGCGGGAAGTTGTAGTGGTGCATGTAGCGCTTGCTGGTCTCGGGTCCGAGCGAGTCGATCTGCTGGGCCATCTTGACCATGTCGAGAGTGGTGACGCCCAGGATCTGGGTCTCGCCACGCTCGAACAACGCGCTGCCGTGGGCGCGCGGGATGACGGCGACCTCGGCGGAGAGCTCACGGATGTCCGTGATGCCGCGGCCGTCGATGCGGAACTGGTCGCGCAGGATGCGCTGACGCACGAGCTTCTTGGTCAGCGAGCGGAACGCTGCGCCGATCTCCTTCTCGCGGCCCTCGAACCGGTCGCCCACGCTGGTGAGGATCTGGTTCTTGACCTCGTCGAGCTTGCTCTCGCGCTCGGTCTTGCCGGCGATGGTGAGCGCCTCGTTGAGCGGGATCTGAGCCGCACCCTCGACGGCCTCGAACACGTCGGACTGGTACGCGGGGAAGAGCGGGAAGTCGCCGGTGGGCTTGGCGGCCGCCGTGGCGAGCTGCTTCTGCGCCTCGCACAGCGATGCGATGAACGGCTTCGCCGCTTCGAGGCCCTCGGCCACGATGGCCTCGGTGGGCGCCTGCGCGCCGTCCTCGATGAGGGCGATGACCTTCTCGGTCGCCTCGGCCTCGACCATCATGATCGCGACATCGGCGTCCGCACCGGTGCCTGAGACGACGCGGCCGGCGACGACCATGTTGAACACGGCCTTCTCGAGCTGCTCGTTGGTGGGGAACGCGACCCACTGCTTGTCGATCAGGGCGACACGGACGCCGCCGATGGGGCCGGAGAACGGCAGGCCCGCGAGCTGGGTGGACGCCGACGCGGCGTTGATGGCCACGACGTCGTACAGGTCCTTCGGATCGAGGCTCATCACGGTGATGACGACCTGGATCTCGTTGCGCAGTCCGTCGACGAACGTCGGACGCAGCGGCCGGTCGATCAGGCGACAGGTCAGGATGGCGTCGGTGCTGGGGCGTCCCTCACGACGGAAGAACGATCCGGGGATGCGGCCGGCGGCGTACATACGCTCCTCGACGTCCACCGTGAGCGGGAAGAAGTCGAAGTGGTCCTTGGGATGCTTCGAGGCGCTGGTGGCCGAGAGCAGCATGGTCTCGTCGTCCAGGTACGCGACGACGGCGCCGGCGGCCTGCTTGGCCAGCCGCCCGGTCTCGAAGCGGATGGTGCGGGTGCCGTACGACCCGTTGTCGATGACGGCAGTGGTCTCGAACACGCCCTCGTCGACCTCGGTGGCCGCTGCGGTGTTCGTGGTGGTCTCTGACATGGAAGTCTTCTCGTCCTCTCGTCTTCGCCGTGCCCACCCGGGCGCGCACTCGAACCCGGTGGTCCGGTGCGGCGTCCCCGAGTCGACGTGCGAGCGGAGGCGGCCCACGATCGAAGTCCCCCGGGCCGGGTCGCGCTCCGCGCGTCCGGAAACCGAGAGACCACTACCGAAGACCGACACCGCGACGTGTGTCGGGGACGAACGGCTGATGGTGCTCACCGCCGAGTCGGCGGCCTACCTGTGGTGCTGCGCACTCCCGGAGAGGGAGTACTGCTGTGACACTACCGGTCCACGACGAACGGCCGACGAGGAACAGCCGTGGGCTGCCTCGCCGGCGCGATCGCGTGAACCATGACGGAAATTATCGACGCAGTCCCAGACGCTCGATGAGCGAGCGGTACCGCGCGACGTCGACCTTCTGCACGTACTTGAGCAGACGACGACGACGACCCACGAGCAGCAGCAGGCCGCGACGCGAGTGGTGATCGTGCTTGTGCACCTTGAGGTGCTCGGTGAGATCCTGGATGCGCTTGGTGAGCATCGCCACCTGGGCTTCCGGCGATCCGGTGTCCGTCTCGTGGACGCCGTACTCGCCGAGGATCTGCTTCTTCTGTTCGGTGGTCAAAGCCACAGTGAAACTCCTGATGCAATGCCGTCCGCGCGTGGATGGTGCCGCACCCGAGGGCGCGGTGTTGCAGCCGCCGCGGACCGCAGCGAACAACAGTCGTCCATCCTACCTCAGTGGCCGAGGCCCGAACGACACCTCTTCATTCAGGCGTCCAGGGCGGCGAGGATGTCGCGGGCGCGGTCGACGTCGAGATCCATCTGCGCGATCAGCTCGTCCACCGACGCGAAGGCCTCCATGCCGCGCAGACGCTCGACGAAGTCCACCGCGACGTGCTGCCCGTAGAGATCGGCGTCGCCGTCCAGGACGAACGCCTCCACCGTGCGGGTGCGCCCCGAGAACGTGGGATTGGTCCCCACCGATACCGCTGCGCGACAACGCTTTCCGGGAGTCACGGTACCCATGATCGGTCCGGGCCCGAGCACCGTGAACCACGACGCGTACACCCCGTCCGCCGGGATGGCGGCGTGCATGGGCGGCTTGACGTTGGCCGTGGGGTAGCCGATGGTGCGGCCACGGCCGTCACCGTGCACCACCACGCCCTCGACTCGGTGGGGTCGACCGAGCGCGTCGGCGGCGGCCGCGACGTCACCGGCGTCGACGCAGGCACGAATGTAGGTGGAGGAGAACGTGACCGACTCCTCGGCCAGCAGAGTGACACCGTCGACCGCGAACCCGAACCGCGTGCCGGCGGACCGGAGCAGAGCGACGTTGCCGGCGGCCTTCTTGCCGAACGTGAAGTTCTCCCCCACCACGACCTCGGCGGCGTGCAGCCGCTCGACGAGGATGTCGTGGATGTAGCGATCGGGGGTGAGCTTCATGAACTCCGGCGTGAAAGGCATGACGCAGAAGACGTCGATGCCCAGTTCCTCGGCCAGTTCGGCACGCCGGGTGAGGGTGGTCAGCTGGGCCGGGTGACTGCCCGGACGCACCACTTCCATCGGATGCGGATCGAAGGTCATGAGCACACTCGGCACTCCGCGTGCCGCCGCCGATGTCACGGCGCGGTCGATCAATTGGGCGTGGCCGCGGTGTACGCCGTCGAACACGCCGATCGTCAGAACACATCTGCCCCAGTCGGCCGGGACATCGTCGAGACCTCGCCATCTCTCCACGACCAGGAGCCTACGGGCCGACGATGGACCGGTCACGTCCGGCGCACCGACGGCTAAGCTGTCGGCGTGCCAGCCCCTGCCCTCTCCACCGTCGCGCAGGACTACCTCAAGGTCATCTGGACCGCGAGCGAGTACTCCGACGAGCCGGTGAGCACCAAGATGCTCGCCTCCCGGATGTGCGTCTCGCCGTCCACGGTCTCCGAGGCCGTACGCAAACTCGCCGATCAGGGCCTCGTCGACCACGCCCGCTACGGGTCCATCACACTCACCGAGGCCGGGCGGCGCGCCGCCATCGGCATGGTCCGCAGGCATCGGCTCATCGAGACCTGGCTGGTCGAGGAGATGGGCTACGGCTGGGACGAGGTGCACGACGAGGCCGAGGTGCTCGAACACGCGGTGTCGGACCTGCTCGTCGAGCGCATCGACGCCAAACTCGGTCGGCCGTCACGCGACCCGCACGGTGATCCCATCCCTACCATCGACGGCACCATTCCCGCGCCGCCGGCGGTACCGCTCAGCGATTTCGTCGCGGGCCAGAAGGGCCACGTCACCCGCATCTCCGACTCGGATCCGGACATGTTGCGGTACTTCGATTCCATCGGCATCACCCTCGACCTGTCGATCACGATGGTCGAGCGCCGCGACTTCGCCGGGACCGTGGCCGTGCAGGTGGCCGACACGGTACTCGACCTGGGTCATGTTGCCGCCGAGGCGATCTGGATGACCACGGACTGACGCCGGACCGCCCCGACGAACTCAGGGGCGCAGCGTGGCCGGCCGCACGACCATCACGGTGCTGGCCCGCTTGCCGCGTTCCTGCACCAGGGCGATGGTGTGGCCGTTCTCGTCCAGTGCCGCGTAGATGCCGGGCATCCCGATCGGGTCGAGCCAGCGTCCCTGGCTCAACGATTCGGCCTCGTCCGACGTGACCGTCCGGTGCGGGAACGCCGTGCGAGCGGCAGCGTCGATGTCGAGGCTCACGTGCGGGTCGTCCCGCACCTCGTCGAGAGTGCGGGCGTGCTCCAACGTGAACGGTCCGACCCGGGTGCGCCGCAACGCGGTCAGGTGGCCGCCGACGCCCAGGGACGCACCCAGGTCTCGCGCGAGCGCCCGCACGTAGGTCCCGGACGTGCACTCGACGTGGACGTCCAGATCGATCACGTCGCTCCCCCGGCGACGCTCCAGGACGTCGAAGCGGGAGACGGTGACCGTGCGCGGTTCGAGCACGACGTCCTCGCCCTCCCGAACGAGAGCGTGGGCGCGCTTGCCGTCCACCTTGATGGCGCTGACACTCGACGGGACCTGACTGATCTTCCCGGTCAGCGCGGCGACGGCCTCGTCGATCCCGGAGTCCGTCACCGCACTCGCGTCTGCCGTCGACACCGTCTCGCCCTCGGCGTCGTCGGTGGTGGTGGCGGCTCCGAGGCGGACGGTCGCGGTGTACTCCTTGGTGGTCAGCGACAGCAGACCCAGCATCTTGGTCGCTCGTTCGACACCGAGCACCAGCACCCCCGTCGCCATGGGATCGAGAGTGCCGGCGTGTCCGATGCGGCGCGTCTTCAAGGCCTTGCGACAGGCGGAGACGACGTCGTGGCTGGTGACTCCGCCACTCTTGTCCACCACCAGAAGTCCGGCGCCGTCGAGTCCTGTGGGGGGTTTGGGGTGAGCTGGCACGAGGGAGAAGTCTGTCAGAAGATCGCGGGAAGGCCGGAGGCCGGCCGTCCATAAAGCGGGAAGGCCGGAGGCCGGCCGTCAGAAGACCGTGATCGCAGTGACGACGAGGCCGTCGGAGACGGCCCAGCGTCCGTCGAGGGAGGTGAGCGGTGCGCCGCTGGTGGTGTCGCCGGGGACCAGCAGCCGGGAGCGGAAGGTACCGGTGACGGTCGAGCGTCCCGCCGAGTCGGCATCGCGCTCGAAGGTGATGTGCGCGTCCTCGAATCCGAGCCACCGCCCGGTCAGCGGGTACCAGGCCTTGTACGTCGCCTCCTTCGCGCAGAACAGCAATTTGTCCCACTGCACCTCGTCGTCGGTGCGGGTGGCCAGGACCTCACGCTCGGCCTCGATGCTCACGGCTTTCAGCACGCCGTCCGGCAGCGGTTCGTGCGGTTCCGCGTCGATGCCCACCGAGCGGACCTGCAACGCGTAGCCCACGGCGGCGGCGCGATAGCCGTCGCAGTGCGTGAGCGAGCCGACGACGCCGCCCGGCCACACCGGCGATCCCATCTCGCCGCGCAGGATCGGACCGGGCTCGAGTCCGAGCCGGCCCATCGCGAGTCGGGCGCAGTGCCGCGCCGAGGTGAACTCGCGCTTGCGCTTGTCGACGGCCTTCTCCACGAGATGCGCCTCGCGGGGGTGCGGGGTGAGACCGGGCGGATCCTCGAACAGCTCCTCGGCGACGACGCCGCGCGCGAGCAGCCCGCCGAGCAGGGAGGTCTCTCGTGCCGTCGTCACAGTCGCTTCTCCGCTCGCATCTTCTCCACTTCCGCTTCCATCTCCGGCGTGACCGTGAAGTGGCCGCCGAACTTGTTCAACGATCCCGGCGGGTACTCGGGGACCGGAAGGATCTGTCGCAGCACCTGATCCGGGAGTCCGCGGCGTTTCCACTCGCGCGGGTAGCCCACCGACACCTCCTCGAACCGGACGCCGTCGTAGTACGTCGTCCGTGGGATGTGGAGGTGGCCGTAGACCGCACACAGGGCGTTGTAGCGGGTGTGCCAGTCCTTGGTCGCCGTGGTTCCGCACCAGAGGGCGAACTCGGGATAGAACAGCACCTCGGTGGGCTGCCGCACCAGCGGCCAGTGGTTGATCAGCACCGTCGGGATCGAGGTGTCCACCTCGGCCAACCGCTTCTCGGTGATCGCCAGCCGCGCCGCGCACCACGCGTCGAGGGACGCGTAGGGCGTCGGGGTGATGAGGAACTCGTCGGTGGCCACCACGTTGCGGCTGCGCGCCAGGGCCAGACCGTCGAGCTTGTTCGTGGTGCCCGCGGGCAGGAACGAGTAGTCGTACAACACGAACATCGGCACCAGCGTGACAGGGCCCATATATCCCGACCGGCCTCCGGCCTGCCCGACCTCCCCCTCCCACACGGGGAACGGGTCCTCGGGCGTCAGCACACCCAGTTCCCGGCACATCGTGACCAGGTAGTCGTAGCGCGCCTCACCGTGCATCTGTACCGGGTCCTTGACCGTGGTCCACAGCTCGTGGTTTCCCGGCACCCAGATCACGGTGTCGAACTTCGACTTCAGCTCGGCGAGCGCCCAGCGGATGTCGTCCGTCTTCTCCGACACGTCTCCGGCGACGATCAGCCAGTCCTCGGGGCTCTCCGGTTCGATGGCCTCGGTGACGGGCCGGTTGCCCTTGTGACCGACGTGGATGTCGCTGACGGCCCACAACTTGGCTGGCACACTCACGACCCTTCTGCGGTTGATGTTCGGCTCCCGACGGTATCGGTCCCCGTTCTGATCCAGGCGCCCGACGCGGTCCGCCAGACCACGGAGACCGCTCTCAGGCTGACGAACACCATCAGGCCCACCCAGATTCCCGGCAACCCCCAGTCGAGGATCGCCGCGAGCCAGATCAGCGGTAGGAATCCGACGACGGCGCTCGCGAGAGTCGCGTTCCGCAGGAAGGCGGCATCCCCGGCCCCGAGCAGCACACCGTCGAGGGCGAACACGACGCCGGCGACGGGGATCAGCGCGACGAACAACCACCAGATGCCGTCGATGCTCGTCAGGGTCGACGAGTCGGACGTGAAGAGCGGCGGGATCACGGCGTGGGTGGCGGCGAACAGTCCTGCGAGCACGACGGCGAAACCGACGGACCACGCGGTCACCCGCGAGGCGAGCATCGACGCGGCGCGGCCACGGCCCGCTCCCAACGCGGCGCCGACCAGGGACTGTGCGGCGATGGCCAACGAGTCCAGCATCAACGCGACGAGATTCCACAACTGCAGAACCACCTGATGGGCCCCGACCGCACCGGCACCGAAGCGTGACGCCACGGTCACCGCGGACAGGAAGCAGGCCTGGAAGGCGAACGAGCGGAGCACGAGGTCCCGGCCGAGGACGAGCTGGCGGCGGATGATCGCGAGATCCGGCCGGAGCGAGCGGGTCCGCGGCCCGCGCATCAGGGCGGACACGAACAGCGTCGCGGCGACGGCCTGGCCGGTGACGTTGGCCACGGCGGACCCGACGAGGCCGAGGGCCGGAACGCCGATCAGACCGTGCACGAGGACGGGACACAGCACGGCCGACAGTGCGAGCCCCGCCACCACATACCGCAACGGCCGCACGGTGTCCTGCACGCCGCGCATCCACCCGTTCCCGGCGAGCGTGACGAGGATCAACGGGGTGCCGAGCACGCCGACTCGGAGCCACGTGGTGGCCTCGGCGGTGATGTCTCCCCCGCCGCCCAGCACCGACAGGATCGGGTTCGCGAAGAGCTGGACCACCAGGATCAGAAGGAGGCCCAGCACCACTGCGAGCCACGTGGCCTGGACGCCCTCGTTGCGGGCGTCGTCGTCCCGGCCCGCACCGTGCAGCCGTGCCGCGCGCGCGGTCGTCCCGTACGAGAGAAACGTCAGCTGCGTACTCACCTGGGCGAGAACGAGGCCACCGACGGCCAGACCCGCGAGTGGGAGCGCACCGAGTCGACCCACCACCGCGGAGTCGAAGAGCAGGTACAGCGGCTCGGCCACCAGGACGCCGAGTGCGGGGAACGCGAGGCCGAACAGGGTGCGAGCGGACACCCGCCCGTCCACGGCGGAGCGATCGGTCACCCGAGCGCGGCGACCAGGGCGTCGACGTCGTCCTCGATCGGGCCCGTCGCGGTGTAGCCGGCGGAGAACTTGTGGCCGCCCCCACCCAGCGCGGACGCCACGACGGAGACGTCGACACTGCTCTTCGCGCGCAACGACACGGCCCAGCCCGCCTCGTTCTGCTTGAACACGGCGGCCACCTCGGCCTCCGCGGTGGTGCGCACGATGTCCACGACGCTCTCGATCTCCTCGGGACGCAGTCCGCGAGAGTCCTCGAGCCGCACGATCGCGTAGACGAGCCCACGCGAGCCGGCCGCGTCCGGCACCAGGCGCGCCGAGCCCAGGACGGCGCCCAGCATCGGCAGCCAGGCGAAGGGGTGGGTGTCAAGCAGGCGGCGCGAGATGGCGGCGCCGTCGATCCCGGTCGCGAGAAGTCGCTCGGCCAGCAGGTGGGAGCCTGGCCGGACCCAGCGGAACGATCCGGTGTCGGTCACGAGGCCGGCGAACAGGCAGTGCGCGAGGTCCCGGTCGATCTCGACGCCCCACTCGTCGAACAGCACGGCGACCACCGCTGTGGTGGACTCCGCACTCGCATCGATCACGTGATGCGAGCCGTAGAAGGTGTTGGACCGGTGATGGTCGACGACCAGGGACACGGCGCCGTCCAACCGGTCACCCAGTGACCCGAGCCTGCCTCGACTGCCGGCGTCCACGGTGACCACCAGGTCCGCGTCCGTCGGGACCTGGGCGGGCGGCACCAGGAACTCCGCTCCCGGCAGACCGATCATCGACTCGGGCAACGAGGCGGGCGCCGCGAACGACACGGTCGGCCGCGCGCCGCGTCGCGAGAGCGCGACGGCCAGGGCGAGCGCACTGCCGATGGTGTCGGCGTCGGGTTGCACGTGGCACAGCAGAGTCACCGTCCGGGCGTCCTCGAGAAGACGGACGGCTTTCTGCATGTCTGCGCGCAGCGTGTCGGTCACCGGGGTCTCAGAGCTCGTCGGTGTCGCTTCGAGGCACCTTGTACGGATCCGGATCACCGGCGGGCTGCGCCCCCGCAGCGGCCTGAGCCACCTTGTCGTCGATCTGGCGGGCACGCTCGAGCAGTTCCTCCATGTGGCGCGCGGTGTCGGGCACCGTGTCCGCACGGAAGGTCAGCGTCGGGGTGAAGCGCACGCCGGTACCGGCACCGACCTTGGTGCGCAGAGCGCCCTTGGCCTTCTCCAGACCCAGAGCGGCAGCCTGGAAATCGGGCTCGGCGTCGAGCGTCTCGCCGCGCACGGTGTAGTAGACGGTGGCGTCGTGCAGGTCCGGGGTCACCTTGGTGTCGGTGACCGTCACGAACGACAGCCGCGGATCCTTGATCTCGTGATCGATGGCCGTCGCGACGATCGCACCGATGCGCTTGGCCAGTTTACGAGCGCGGGCTTGGTCCACCACGATGCGTCTCCTTCGTCCATCAGTCCTCTGGCCCGAACACTCGGCGCCGAACTGCGAGTAGTTGTAGTTCCGGCCTCTCGGCCACGTGTCGCTCGCACGAGTCGAGTACCTCGTGCAGGTGGGCGACGTCCCCGGTGGCGATGGCGACACCCACCATCGAACGACGGTAACGCTCTTGTTCCCCGGTCTCGGCGGCCGACACACCGAAGCGCTGCAGGGCAGCGACGACGGGCTTGATCACCGAACGTTTCTCCTTCAGCGAATGTACGTCGCCGAGCAGGATGTCGAGTTCGAGAGCACCGAGAAACACGAGCACCTCATCGATAGCAGGGTCGGACACCGTCTTCGACGAACGGGTGTGGCCCGCGGACATGCCGCGGGCCACACCCGTACGTTCTCGTCGATCAGTCGCGCGGCTTCTCCCGAAGCTCGTACGCCTCCACGACGTCTCCGACCTTGATGTCGGAGTACGTCACCGTCAGACCACACTCGTAGCCCTCGCGGACCTCGGTGGCGTCCTCCTTCTCGCGCCGGAGCGACGAGATGGTGACGAGCTCGGCGACCACGTTGTTGTCACGCAGCAGTCGAGCCTTCGCGTTGCGGCGCACCAGACCCGAGGTGACGAGGCAACCGGCGATGTTTCCGACCTTCGAGGAACGGAACAGCGCGCGGATCTCGGCCTGGCCCAGCGTGACCTCTTCGTAGACCGGCTTGAGCAGACCCTTGAGGGCCTTCTCGATCTCGTCGATCGCCTGGTAGATCACCGAGTAGTACCGGATGTCCACGCCCTCGCGGTTCGCCAGCTCCGTCGCCTTGCCCTCGGCACGGACGTTGAAGCCGATGATGATCGCGTTGGACGCCGACGCCAGGTTGACGTTGGTCTCGGTGACACCACCCACGCCGCGGTCGATGACGCGCAGTTCGACCTCGTCGTCGATCGCGATACCGACCAGCGCCTCCTCCAAGGCCTCCACGGTGCCGGAGTTGTCGCCCTTCAGGATCAGGTTGAGCTGCGACGTCTCCTTCAGTGCGGCATCGAGATCGTCGAGGCTGATCCGCTTGCGCGACTTCGCTGCCAGCGCGTTGCGCTTGCGAGCGTTGCGGCGGTCCGCGATCTGACGGGCGATGCGGTCCTCGTCGACGACGAGCAGGTTGTCACCGGCACCCGGCACCGACGTGAAGCCGATGACCTGGACGGGACGCGACGGGAGCGCCTCGATGACGTCCTCGCCGTGCTCGTCGACCATGCGACGGACGCGGCCGTAGGCATCGCCGGCGACGATCGAGTCACCGACACGCAGGGTTCCGCGAGCGATGAGCACGGTGGCCACCGGTCCGCGACCACGGTCGAGATGTGCCTCGATGGCGACACCCTGTGCGTCCATGTCCGGGTTGGCGCGCAGATCGAGCGCCGCGTCGGCCGTCAACAGCACTGCCTCGAGAAGGGCATCGATGTTGGTGCCCTGCTTGGCCGAGATGTCGACGAACATCGTGTCGCCGCCGTACTCCTCGGCGATGAGGCCGTACTCGGTCAGCTGCTGCCGGATCTTGTCCGGGTTCGCGCCTTCCTTGTCGATCTTGTTGACCGCGACCACGATCGGCACGTCTGCTGCCTGGGCGTGGTTGATCGCCTCCACCGTCTGCGGCATGACGCCGTCGTCGGCCGCGACCACGAGGATCGCGAGGTCGGTGGCCTTGGCACCACGGGCACGCATGGCCGTGAAGGCCTCGTGACCGGGGGTGTCGATGAAGGTGACCAGACGCTCGTTGCCCTCGAGCTCGGTGAGGACCTGGTAGGCACCGATGTGCTGCGTGATGCCACCGGCCTCGCCCTCACGCACGGTGGCGTTACGGATCGAATCCAGCAGTCGCGTCTTGCCGTGGTCGACGTGACCCATGACGGTGACCACGGGGGGACGCTGCTCGAGCTCGTCCTCGCCGCCCTCGTCCTCGCCGTAGGTGAGGTCGAACGAGTTCAGCAGTTCGCGGTCCTCGTCCTCCGGGCTCACGACCTGGACGACGTAGTTCATCTCGCCGCCGAGCAGTTCCAGCGTCTCGTCGTTGACCGACTGAGTCGCCGTCACCATCTCGCCGAGGTTGAACAGCGCCTGCACGAGTGCAGCCGGGTTCGCGTCGATCTTGTCCGCGAAGTCGGACAGCGATGCGCCGCGAGCGAGACGGATCGTCTCACCGTTGCCACGGGGCAACCGCACGCCACCGACTGCGGGAGCCTGCATGGATTCGTACTCGGCGCGCTTCGCCCGCTTCGACTTGCGGCCACGACGGACCGCGCCGCCGGGACGACCGAACGCGCCTGCCGCGGCACCGCGCTGGCCGGGACGGCCACCGCCACCGGGACGACCACGGAAGCCGCCACCGGCAGGTGCGCCGGCACCGGGAGCGCCGGGTGCACCGCCGCCGCCACCGCGGTAACCGCCGCCGCCACCGGCACCGCCGGGACGACCGCCCGGTGCGCCGCCGGGACGACCCGGACGACCGCCGGCTGCCGGAGCCGGACGAGCCGAGCGGCTCGGCATGGCACCCGGGTTCGGGCGGGGAGGCATGGAGCCGGGATTGGGACGGGGTCCGCCGGGGCGAGGTCCACCCTGACCTGCGGGGGGACGACCTGCTCCACCCTGAGCGGGTGCACCGCCGGCCGGACGAGGTCCACCCTGGCCCGGAGCCGGACGCGGGGCGCCGGGTCGCGGACCGGCCTGTCCCGGAGCGGGACGCGGCGCGGGGCGCTCGACGGGTGCGGACGAGTAGGGATTGTTGCCGACGCGCGGTGCCTTCGGTCCCGGCTTGGGGCCGGGAGCAGCGGGCGCTGTGGGCGCCGACGCTGCCGGTGCCTCGGGGGCGGGTGCCGCCGGAGCAGCCGGTGCCGCGGGAGCGGCAGGTGCTGCGGGTGTCGGAGCCGGGGCAGCGGGTGCCGGGGCGGCGGGAGCCGACGGGGCCGGAGCCTGCGCGGCGGGCGCCTCGGGTGCTGCTGCGGCCGGTGCCTCGGGGGCCGCCGGAGCCGGCTTCGGACCGGGGCGGGGGCCGCCCGGCTTCGGGCCTGCGCCGTTTCCGGACGGACGGGCGCCGGTCGACGGTGCCGCGTCGCCGGACGCGGACGGGTACGACTCACGGAGACGTCGCGCGACCGGTGCTTCCACGGTCGACGACGCCGACTTCACGAACTCGCCCTGCTCTTTCAGCCGAGCGAGTAGATCCTTGCTGGTGACACCGAGTTCTTTAGCCAACTCGTGCACGCGGGCCTTGCCTGCCACTGCTCTCCTCACTGAGAGGTCGAGCGCGGCTCCTATGGCAGGCGCCCGCACGACCTCGGGTTATCTCGAAACGATGTTCATCGTCGGTGCTTCACGGTGTGCTCATGAATTCGTGTACCTGTTCTCCTCGTGGCGCGGCGAGGTGCCGCGACCGTTCGGCCGGTCGATCGGGTGTGGTCCACACCGTCACGGTGCGAACTCTCGGGCAAGCGCGGACAGGTCCAGCGGACCGGTCACGCGCAAGGCACGCCCGAAGGCTCGACGTCGCTCCGCCTGCTGCAGACAAGTCGCGTCGGGATGCAACCATGCACCCCGGCCGGGCAGTCTGCGGCGATGATCGACCACGGCACCGACCGTGCCGGTGTCGGAGACGCCGGCGACGATCCGCACCAAGGCGGAAGGCGACTCGCGCTGTCTGCATCCTACGCACGTACGCACCGGTCCAGCTGGTGCGGACGCGGTGTCGTCGGACAACGCGTGTCGAGCCGTGTCACAGTCTAACGCGGATTCGGTCCGGTTCGGAACGTCGCCCGCTCGCGCGCGCCGACTCAGTGATCGTCCTCGGTCGGCGCGGCGTCGCTCCGGATGTCGATACGCCACCCGGTCAGGCGCGCGGCGAGCCGCGCGTTCTGACCTTCCTTGCCGATCGCGAGCGACAACTGGTAGTCGGGCACCACCACACGCGCGGCGCGGGCAGCCGCGTCGACGACCGTGACAGAGACAACCTTCGACGGTGACAACGCATTCCCGACGAACACGGCGGGATCGTCGTCGTAGTCGATGATGTCGATCTTCTCGCCGGCCAGCTCGCTCATGACGTTGCGGACACGCTGGCCCATCGGACCGATGCACGCGCCCTTGGCGTTGAGGCCGGACACCGACGTCCGCACGGCGATCTTCGACCGGTGTCCCGCCTCGCGGGCCACCGACACGATCTCCACGGACTCGTCCGCGATCTCCGGCACCTCGAGCGCGAACACCTTGCGGACCAGGTTGGGGTGCGTCCGGGACAGGGTGACCTGCGGGCCGCGAGTGCCGCGGGTGACACCCACGACATAGCACTTGATGCGGTCGCCGTGCTCGTACGTCTCACCGGGCACCTGCTCCGCCGGCGGGATGGTCGCGTCCACGCCCTCGGAGTCGCTGCCGATCCGCACCACGACCGTGCCGCGTGCGTTCAGCCGTGCGTCGGCCTGGATGACACCGCCGACGATCTCGCCCTCGTGCGTCGAGTACTCACCGAACGACTTCTCGTTCTCCGCGTCCCGGAGTCGCTGCAGGATGACCTGACGCGCGGTGGTCGCGGCGATGCGACCGAACCCCTCGGGGGTGTCGTCCCACTCGGAGACGAAGTTCCCGTTCTCGTCGGTCTCGCGTGCCATGACGCGGACCTCGCCACTCTTGCGATTCACGTCGATGTAGGCGTCGGACCGGTGACCGGCCGTGTGCTTGTACGCGGTGAGCAGCGCACTCTGCAGCGTCTCGATCACCGCGTCGATGGTGATGCCCTTCTCCGCCTCGATCGCGCGGAGGGCAGTCATGTCGATGTTCACGTCGTTATCGGCTTTCGTCGTCTGTGTCGTCGTCTTCGTCACCGGAGACGGGCTCCTCCGGCGGGTTCAGCGGATCGAAGCGTCCGGGCGTGACGCCGCCCGCCATCTCGAGCTCCGCAGGATTGGGCTTCTTGAACTCCACCTGCACGGTGGCCGACGTGACCGCGTCGAGCGGCACGGTGCGCAGCGTCGGACCGGTGCGCGAGCGGAGAACGAGATCCAGTTCGGTCGTACCGCCCTCCGAGGTCCTGAGCTCCCCGACGCGGGCGTCGATCGTCTCGTCCCCGAGCACGACGGTGACCATCCGGCCGCGAGCACGACGCCAGTGGCGAGGCTCGGTCAGGGGTCGGTCGACACCGGGCGTGGTCACCTCGAGGTTGTACGCGGTGTCCCCGAATTCGGTTGCCGCGTCCAGGATGTCGGAGATCTCGTGGCTCAGCCGAGCGAGCGCGTCGAGCTCGAATCCGGAATCCCGGTCGACGATCACCTTGACGACGCTGTGAGCACCGGCCTTCGACACGGTGACGTCCTCGAGATCGAGATCGCCGTCGGTGAACCCCGGGCCCGCCACGTGTGCGGAGAGGAGTGCGACGACCCTCTCCCTGGATGGAACCGGCATCGCTCGACCACTCCTCGCTGAAGTTGTACAGCTCGCCACCGGCGAACTGGGAAGGGACCACGATACCGCGACCGGGGCGCGTCTCCCGACACGCTGCGTCGTCGCGCCGAGAGTGCTCGTGTCCGGCGCGGGGACGGTGTCCGTGTCTGGCACGATGACCGGGTGCCACCGACAGTTCCGCACCGACCGGTCTTCCTGCACGGCCGCAGTCTCCCGACGCTCTCGCGGCGCACGATGTTACGCGGTGCGGGAGCAGCGGTAGCGGGCACGACGATCCTCGCCTCGACGGTCGCGTGCTCGGACGGTACGCAGGACGACGAGGCGGCGCAGCCCGATCCGCTCGCGGCCCATGCCGCCCGGGCCCGCCGCGACGCGGCCGCCGCAACGGCGGCGATCGCGCAGAACCCGGCGGCGGTCGACACTCTCACCGTGATCGCCGATCAGCGGACCGCCCACGCCGACGCACTCGACACCGAGATCGCACGTCTCACTCCCCCGCCCACGGTGTCCGGGACCGCCACTGCGACGACCGGCACTGCCGAGCCGGTGCCGGCTCCGGCTCTCATCGACTTGTCCACGGCGCTGTCGGACGCGGGCCGCAGCGCAGCCGACGACGCGCGTGCGCTGTCCGGTTACCGAGCGGGCCTGCTCGGGTCGATCAGTGCCGCGTGCACGCTGGCGTCCGCGGCGGTGGCCGGATGAGTGATCTCGGCCCAGAGCAGCAGGCCCTCGTGGACGCGCTGAACGTGGAGTTCGCCGCCGTCTTCGCGTACGGCGTCATCGCGGCGTTCTCGAACCCCACCCGCGATCCGATGGTCGCGCAGTACGCCGCCGACCACCGAGCGCGGCGCGACGGCACCATCGACGCCCTGACCGCGGCCAGCGTCACCGCACCGGAGCCCGCGGCCGGGTACACGGTGCCGTTCCCGGTGACCGACGCGGTGGCAGCGGCACGGCTCGCGGCGCAGGTCGAGGACGACGCCGCAGTCGCCTGGCGGTCGGTCGTCGAACGGGCCCAGTCCGGGCACACCCGCGACATCGGCATCGTCGCCCTCACGGACTCAGCTCGGCGCGCCTCGGCGTGGAAGGCGATTCTCGGCATCTTCCCGTCGACGGTGGCCTTTCCCGGCACTCCGGCGACCTGACCCCTCCGCCGGTCGGGACCTCGACTCAGGGTTGATCGGTCACGGCGGCGACGATCACCGCGGTGCCCGCGGTCCACGACGCCGCGGCGAGCCGTGGGTGACCGTCGACCATGTCCTGCACCGCTGTCCACGTCGCCCCGTCGGCGTCACCGGTGACCACCACGGCGGTCCCGGGTCGACCGAGCACCAGCGCCCACTCGAGGTACTGCACGGCCTCGGCCGCACCGGCCCGCGAGACGTCGGCGGACACCACACCGAAGGTCGTGTCGTCGTCCGTGCGGAGCTGCGGCAACGATCCGGCGGGTTCGCCGGCGACGATCTCCACCCGGCCTCGTGCCGCCTCCGTGTCGGCCTGGACGGCCGCGACGCTCTCGTCCGCGGCGAGCACCACGACCGAGCCGCGCTCGCCGACCGCGTCGGCCGCGAGAGCGGCCGATCGTCCGTGTGTCGGCGCGATCAGCAGGACTCGGCGAGCGTCGACGAGCCGGGTCAGGACGGCAGGGAGAGACTCGCTCGACGACGAGGTGCTCACACGGGTCGCCCGACCGCGCGCAGGACCTCCCGGCCCGCCGACTCGGCCGGAACGTCGCGAGCCTCACCGGTGAAGCGATCCTTCAGCTCGACGGTGCCGTCCGCCCAGCCGCGACCGAGGACGACGACGAGCGGCACACCGATCAGCTCGGAGTCCTTGAACTTCACACCGGGAGACACCTTGGGACGGTCGTCCAGGACGACCTCGAGTCCGTGCGCGTCGAGTTCGACGGCGAGCGCCTCGGCACCCTCGCGCGCGCCCACGTCCTTGTTGGCGATGACGATGTGCACGTCGGCGGGTGCGACGGACGCGGGCCACCGCAGACCCTTGTCGTCGTGCATCTGCTCGGCGATGACAGCCACCAGGCGAGACACGCCGACGCCGTACGAGCCCTGGAGCAGGCGGGTGGGCTTGCCGTTCTCGCCGAGGACGTCGACCGCGAAGGCGTCGGTGTACTTGGTACCGAGCTGGAAGATGTGGCCGATCTCGATGCCGCGAGCGGACACCAGTGCGCCGCGGCCGTCCGGAGAGGGATCACCGTCGCGCACCTCGGCGGCCTCGATGGTGCCGTCCGCGACGAAATCGCGGCCCGCGACCAGATCGACGACGTGCTTGCCCTTCTCGTTCGCGCCGGTGATCCACGCCGTGCCGTCGACGACGCGAGGGTCGACGAGGTAACGCACGCCGTTGTCCTGCAAGGCCTTCGGTCCGATGTACCCCTTGACGAGGAACGGATTGGCGGCGAAGTCCGCGTCGCCCAGCATGACGAACTCGGCGGGGGCGAGGGAGGCCTCGAGGCGCTTCTCGTCCACGTCACGATCACCGGGAACGCCGATGGCGAGCAGTTCCCACTCACCGCCGGGGACGCGTGTCTTGAGCAGCACGTTCTTGAGCGTGTCCGCCGCGGTGACCGTGCGGCCGAGATCCGCACCGTTCGCCCAGTCGACGAGCGTCGCGATGGTCGGGGTGTCGCCGGTCTCGTGCACCGTCGGTTGCGGCAGGCCCTCGAGGGGGATCGACGGCGGAGCCGGCGTCGTGACGGCCTCGACGTTCGCGGCGTACCCGGACTCGACACACTGCACGTAGGTGTCCTCGCCGACGACCGATTCCGCGAGGAACTCCTCGGACGCGCTCCCGCCCATCGCACCGGACGTGGCCGCGACGATGACGTAGCTGACACCGAGGCGCTCGAAGATCCGCTGGTACGCCTCGCGGTGGGCCTCGTAGGAGGTCTTCAGACCCGCCTCGTCCAGATCGAACGAGTACGAGTCCTTCATGACGAACTCACGGCCGCGCAGGATGCCGGCCCGCGGACGCTCCTCGTCGCGGTACTTGGTCTGGATCTGGTACAGCGTGACCGGCAGGTCCTTGTAGGAGCTGTACTCCCCCTTGACCGTCAGCGCGAAGAGCTCCTCGTGCGTCGGCCCGAGCAGCATGTCGACGCCCTTGCGATCCTTGAGCCGGAACAGCCCGTCGCCGTACTCGGTCCAGCGGTTGGTCACCTCGTACGGTTCGCGCGGCAACAGCGCCGGCAGCGAGATCTCCTGGCCACCGATCGCGTTCATCTCCTCGCGCACCACCTGCTCGACGCGGCGCAGCACCCGGAGCCCGAGCGGCAGCCACGAGTACACACCGGGAGCGATGCGGCGGACGTAGCCGGCGCGCACCAGGAGCTTGTGGCTCGGTACCTCGGCATCGGCGGGATCGTCGCGGAGCGTGCGCAGGAACAGGTGGGACAGACGGGTGATCACAGGCGCACAGCCTAGTCCGTGGGTGTGTCGGTACCGTTCCTGCCGTGCTCGTTCTTCTGCCACCGTCCGAAACCAAGTCCGCGGGCGGCCGCGGTGATCCGCTCGATCTCGACCAGCTGTGGCTTCCGCAGCTCACCGACGTCCGATCGACGCTGGTGAACGCTCTCGTGTCCCTCGCCGACGATCCCGCGGCCTCCCGCACGGCCCTGGGACTCTCGCCGAAGCAGGACGACGAGATCGAGCGCAATGCGGCCCTGACGGTCTCGGCGACGAGACCGGCTCTCGAGCGCTACACCGGAGTGTTGTTCGACGCGTTGGACGCGGCATCGTTCACCCGGGCGCAGAAGGCCAAGGCTCGGCAGCGCCTCGCGATCGGGTCCGCCCTCTTCGGTGCGGTGCGAGCGGACGATCCGGTTCCGGCGTACCGGCTCTCGGGCGGGTCCGCACTGCCCGGGCTCCCCACGCTCCGCGCCCTGTGGAAGCCGGTGCTGCCCGCGGCGGTCACCGCCGCGGCCGACGGTCTCGTCGTCGATCTGCGCTCGGGAATCTACCGCGACCTGGGCCCCATACCCGGCGCGGTCACCGCCACCGTGCTCACCGAGCAACCCGACGGATCCCGCACCGTCGTCAGCCATTTCAACAAGCATCACAAGGGACTGCTGGCACGGGCGCTGACCGTCACCCGCGCGGAACCCACGAGCGCACGGGCCGTCGCCGCGGTCGCCGTCCGTGCAGGACTCCGAGCCGAGGTCGCATCGCCGACCGAGGTGATCGTGCTGACCGAATGAACCCGGTCCCGGAACTGCTGCAGCGCGGCGCCGATGCCGCCGTCGGTCGCACCGCCTCGCAACGCGTGGTGGACGACGTCGCGGACCAGTTGGTCGCCTGCACCGACGCGGATCCCCTCGCTCAGGGGTCCGTCACGCTCCTGTCCACGATCACGGCGCTGTACGAGGAGGGGTGGCAACCGCTCGACCTGCTGCACGTCGTCCGCCGCCACTGCACCGCGGAGGTCACCGGACTCGCCGCGGCGGCCCTCCTGCACGAGGCCGAGCTCTCCGACGCCACCGCGCGCGCGCCCGAGAGCTGGGTGCGCCAGGTCGAGGCGATCCGGGCGCTGCGCCCGGACGTCGAGTCGCCCGTCGACGCGTCTCCGAGTCTGCTCGCCGCGCGTCTGCGCCTCGGCGGTGCGTCCGACTACATCGCCGTCAGTGACCAGTGGATCGCCGTGCTCACGCTGCTCGGGCGGTGGCAGAGCCTGCCCCGACTCACCCGGATCGGTGCGCTGCCGTCGCAGTGGCCGTCGGCCCGGACCGCACGCCTGCTGCCGCCCGACACCGTCGTCGGGTCCGGCATGCTCGGGCGCATCAGGGGGCTTCTCGCCAAGGCGGACTCGACCGAGTTCGAGGAGGAGGCCGATGCGTTCACCGCGAAGGCGCAGGAACTGATGACGAAGTACTCCGTCGACACCCTCGTGCTCGCCGAGGGCCGGACCGACGTCGTGAGCAGGCGTGTGCACGTCGACAATCCGCACGCGGATGCGCGTGCCCAGTTGCTGCACGTGGTGGCGACGGTCAACCGCACCCGGGTGGTCTGGGACACCGATCACGCCCTCGCGACGGTGGTGGGTGCACCCGTCGACGTGGAGCAGACCGAGATGCTCTTCACCTCCCTCTCGGTGCAGGCGGCGCGCGCTCTGGCTCGCGCTCCCCGACCGGCTCGGCGGAAGAAGGCGGCATCCGGCTTCGACACCGCGTTCCTGTGGGCCTATGCCGTGCGGCTGGGTGAACGCCTCGCCGAGTCGGACGCGCTGGCCCTCGAGGAGGCGAGTCGCCGGTCCGGCGAATTGCTGCCGATGCTGGCGACGCAGACGGTGGCCGTCGAGGCAGAGGTCGAGCGACTGTTCCCGGCCACCCGGTCGGTCCGTGGACCCCGGCTGGACCTCGCGGGATGGGAGTCCGGGCGCGCGGCGGCGAACGAGGCGGACCTGCCCGCCGACCGTCAGCGGTGAACCGCGTCCTGGGCTGCCTTGGCCTGGGCGACGTCGGCCGCGCTGTAGCGGATGAACAACGCCGAGACCGCGGCGACCGCGGCGAGAACGGCGCAGCCGAGAAGAGCGAACGTGTAGCCCTCTCCCAACGCGACGATCTCCGGCCGGGTCATGTCGACGGCCGAGCCCGTCCGACCGCCCAGTGAGAGCGTCTTCGACGCCGCCATCGCGCTGACCACAGCGAGGCCGAGTGGGCCACCCAGGTTCTGCGCGACGAGCGAGATGGCGGTGAGGGGCCCGATGTTCTTCTGGTCGACGTTGGCGATCGCGCAGAGCGGGAGGGCGATGACCGCCAGTCCGACGCCGAAACCGATGCCGCCGATGGGGAGGAACAGGTTCTTCCAGTACGTCGACTCCACCGTGATGGTCGACGCGAAGATCAGGTACCCGACGGTGAGGACCGCGCCGGTCGCGATGATCCAGCGCGGTGCGACCCGCGGCGCCAGCCACGACGACGCGACGGCGGCGAGCGCCATGCCGCCACCGAACGGGATGAACGAGATGCCGGCGCGCAGCGGGCTGTAGTCCAACACGTCCTGGACGAACACCGCGACGATCACGGTCATCGCGAACAGGGCGCCGCCGGAGAAGAAGATGGCGAAGAAGGTGGCGACGCGGTCCCGGTCGCGGAAGAGTTCGAAGGGCAGCAGTGGGTTCCTGGCGCGCCGCTCGACGGTGAGGAACGCGAGCAGCAGGAACAGACCGACGACGATCGCGGTGAGGGTGACGACGTCCGTCCAGCCTCGTTCCGGACCCTCGACGATGCCGAACACGACACCGGTGGATCCGAGCGTCGCGAGGATCGCCCCCGGCACGTCGAGGGGTGCCCGTTCGCCGGCCGTCTCGGTGAGCGCGCGCCATCCCAGGGCCAGGATCGCGAGACCGATCGGCACATTGATGAGGAAGATCCACCGCCACGAGACCTCGGTGAGCGCGCCGCCGATGATGAGACCTGAGAAGGAGCCGACACCGGTCATGGCCGCGTAGATGGCGATGGCCTGATTGCGGACGGGCCCCGGCGCGAACGTGGTGGCCACCAGTGCGAACGCCGTGGGCGACGCGACCGCGGCGCCGGCGCCCTGGATCACGCGGGCCAGCACCAGCATCGCCTCGTTCTGCGCGAGTCCGCAGGCCGCGGACGCCACTGTGAACAGCGCGACTCCGACGAGGAACATGCGCTTGCGTCCGAAGGCGTCGCCCATGCGCCCGCCGAGGAGCATGAGCCCGCCGAAGGCCAGTACGTATGACGAGACCACCCAGTTGCGACCGGCATCGCTGAGGCCGAGTTCGGCCTGCAGCGGAGCGAGCGCGAGGTTCACCACGGTGCCGTCGAGCACGGCCATCAACTGCATGCCGCTGAGCGCGATGATCGCGAGTCCGAAGGCCCGCTCGGTCACGGGGTACGTCATCGGCCGGGTCACGAGGCTGCGCCGATCACGGCCGCGGCGTCGAATCCCGCCACCGGTCCGATGACGATGATGGCCGGGGGGCGCACGTTCTCCGCACGCACCCGCTCGGCGACGGTGGTCAGATCCGCCCGCACCACCCGCTGCGACCGCGTCGTGCCCTCCTGGACCACCACGACCGGCGTGTCCGCGGCGCGCCCGTTCTCGACGAGCACGTCCGCGAAGGCTCCGATGCGCTCGACCGCCATGAGCAGCACGATGGTGCCGCGCAACCGGCCCAGGGACGGCCAGTCGATCAGCGAGTCCGGGTGATCCGGGCGCAGATGACCGCTGACGACGACGAACTCGTGCGTGACGCCACGATGGGTGACCGGGATACCGGCGGCGGACGGCACCGAGATGGCGCTGGTGATGCCGGGAACGACGGTGACGGGAATGCCCGCTGCGGTGCACGCCTCGAGTTCCTCGTATCCGCGGCCGAAGACGTAGGGATCGCCGCCCTTGAGTCGGACCACGAACCGGCCGGCGCGGGCATGCGTGATCAACGCGTCGTTGATGGCCTCCTGTGCCATGAACCGGCCGTACGGAATCTTCGACGCGTCGATCACCTCGACGTGCGGTCCCAGTTCGGCCAACAGCTCGGGCGGCGCGAGACGGTCGGCCACCACCACGTCGGCACGCGCCAGCAGGCGGCGCCCCCGCACGGTGATCAGGTCCGGGTCTCCCGGTCCACCGCCCACGAGTGCGACCCCCGCGATCGACTTCTCCGGTGCGTCCGCGATGGCCCCGGACTGCAGCCCGTCCAGCACGGCGTTGCGCACGGCGGCGGACCGGCGATGCTCGCCGCTGGCGAGCACGCCGACGGTCAGACCGTCGTACTCCGCGCTGGCAGGCGTGACCGCCGTGCCGTCTCTCGCCACGTCCGCGCGCACGCAGAAGATCCGGGAGCGCGCCGCTTCCGCGACGATGGCCGCGTTGGTCTCGGCCTCGTCGGTGCAGGCGATGGCGTACCAGGCCTCGTGCAGATCGCCGTCGCGATAGTCGCGCAGCTCCAGCTCGATCTGACCGAAGCTCGCCATGCCCTCGACGGCCGGGGTGGCCTCGCGGGTGATGACGACGACCTTCGCGCCGCACGACACCAGCAGCGGGAGCCGCCGCTGCGCGACACTGCCCCCACCGACGACGACCACGCGACGACCGGCCAGATCGAGCCCTGCGAGGTAGGGAGAATCGGTCGCGTCCACGTCGGAAGACCCTACCTGTCGTGGCACGGGCACGATCAGCGCTGCCGCACCCCGGACGGCGTGAGGTCGTAGCGAGCCGTGGTGCTGAGCGTCTGACGCCCGTTCACCACCGCGGCGTGGTTCACCTCGAGACGCAGCGCCTGCGAGTCCGTGGTCAACGACATCACCCCGTTGTCGAACCAGGGACCCGCCTCCGTGCTCCACTCCGCGTGCACGGGTTCCGCCTTGGCTCCGCGCGCCAGGCGCGCGAGCATCCTCGCCACCGGGCGACGGATCGCCAGGCGGTTGACCGCCCGGATCGGCAGGTTCAGTGGATTACGGAACGGCGACATCGTCAGCTGGTACAGAGACGTCGACGTCGACACGCGGGTCTCCGCCTTCGCGACGTAGGAGCAGTGCACGTCACCCGACAACCACACGACCGACTTCGGCGCGTCCGGCCCCACGACCACCTCGTCGACCAGATCCACCATGTCGCCGAACGACTTTCCGAACGCGGCCCAGTGCTCGAGATCGAGCGCGATACGCAGCTTCTCCCCGATCCGACCGAACCGCTTCCCCCACGCGCCCTGCGCCACCGCCTCGTTCCACTGCTCCACCGCGTGCAGCCCCGGAAGCATGAGGAAGGGCAGCGAGGACCCCAGAAGCACGTGCTCCTTTCCCGATTTCAGCGTGTGCTCGCGCACCCATGCCCACTCGACGTCGTCGACCATGGCCCTGCGCTCGGGCGACAGGTCACGCGAACAGCGGCTGTCGATCATCACCAGACGCGTGTTGCCGATGTCGCGGTGATAGCTCCAGCGCGCCGAGGACGGTTCCGCGTCCGCCTTCAGGGCGAACTCGGCGAGCAGCGTCTCACGCTCGGAGTCGCTCGCGGCGGATCGCACGGCCGCGTACATCGCGTCGTCCTCGAGTTCGCGCGGAGACAGGTTGCCCAGGTGTTGGTAGACCCAGTACGAGGAGAAGGCGCCGATCACGCGGTCCTCCCACCAGGACGCCTGTGTCACCTCCGCGCGCCAGTCCGCGGAGGAGTTCCAGTCGTCCCGCAGATCGTGGTCGTCGAGGATCATGCACGTCGGGACCGTGGCCATCAGTTGGCGGACGCGGTCGTCGCCCCACGACTCCTGGTAAAGCCAGGTGTACTCCTCGAAGTCGCAGATCTCGTCCTCGACCTCCTCCGAGCGGGCCCCGGCAGCACGCTCGCCGGCCTCGCGCCGGGCGTGCAGGCGCTCGACGATCTCGGGCGACGGATCGTCCGCGTAGACCTGATCGCCGAGGAAGACCAAAAGATCCGGCCAGGTGTCGGGCTCTTCGCTCGCGACACGGTCGGCGAGCCCGACCAGAGCGTCGGCGCCGATGCGCGTCAACGCCTCGTCGCTGTAGGTGTCACCCCGCCGGCAGGATCCGAAGGCGACGGTGACGGGCTCGTCGTCGCACATCGTGTGCACGACGGCCCGGCGGTCGGGAGTGGGCCACACCTGCTCGCCGTCGATCGCGACGGTGTAGTCGACGAGGGAGTTCTGCGGCAGATCCTCGACGGCGACGAGGGCGTAGTGGTGCCCGTGGAGACCCCACGTGCGCTCGTCCACCGAGGCGCCCGAGGACGTGGTGACCGTGACGGTGCAGGAGTGCGATGTCTCCACCCAGAAGGTCGCACGATCGGTACTGACGTAGCGGACGAACGGCCCCAGGATCAGTCTCTGGTCGATGTCGGTCATTCGATCCAGATTGCCACCAATGCCCGATTTCCGCGCCGTTCACCGGCAACCTGTCGGAAAAGTCTCCCGACGACATGTCCGGGAAAAGCCGCCACGGGGCACGTAGATGTCCCAATTGACGTGTGCGACAGGGGATGTTTACGTTGTTTGGATGACTGTGCGGATGTATTCGGTCGACGATGTCGCCGACATGCTGGGGCTGCACGTGCGCACCGTCCGCGGCTACGTGCGGTCCGGTCGCCTTCCCGCCGTCCGCATCGGCAAGCAGTACCGCATCTCCGGCGAGGACCTCGAGACGTTCACCGGGCAGGCCGCCTCCACACTGCGCACCGAGCATCGCGTCGAGGTCACCTCGATCGTCGACATCGACACCGTCGACCGCGAGACCGCGGATCGGCTGACCGCACTGCTCGCCAGAGCCACCGGGGACGCGCGACCCGACAGTGAACCGTTGCGCGTCAACACCGCCTACGACGCGCAACGCGACCGGCTCAAGGTCGTCGTCCTCGGCGCCCCGCGGGAGGTGTCACGGCTCCTGGACTACCTGGAGGGACTGCTCGCGGCGTGATCGGTGGACGACGTCGATCAACTACCGAAGAACCCACCGGGCACAGGTGCCGGAACGGGAAGGGGGGTCGCCGGACCCTCGGACACCGTGCAGGACGTGTCGAGGTTGCTCGCAGCCGACGGGTCGGTACCGAAGATGTTGGCGCCGCACACCTGGGCGCCGAAGAACTTCGTGCCCGCGAACCGAGCATGCGACAGATCAGCGTCTCGCAGGTAGGACACGGTGAAATCCGTGCCGCTCAAGCCCGTCCGCGTCAGATCTGCCTGATCGAGCATCGTGTCCGACAGTGCTGCATTCGTCAGGTCGGCGTTCGCCAGCGACGCGTGATGGAAGTCCGCGCGGCCGAAGGACGAGCCCGCGAGATTCGCACCCCGCAGATTCGCGCCGGTGAAGCGGCCGCCGAATCCGACCACGCCGGACAGGTCCGCTCCACTGAGGTTCGAGCCCGAGAAGTCGGCTCCCGACAGATTCAAGCCCGCGAGATCCGCGCCGCTCAGGTCCATACCGGTGCAGACCGTGCCGTCTGCCGGCGAGGTGATCACGCACCCTTTGATCTCGGTGGCACCGGCTGCGGCCGGTGACGCCACGGCCAGCGCCGCCGCTGCGACGACGACGGATCCGACACTCGCCCACGAGACGCGTGCGCTACCGAACATTCTGCTGACCATGCGAAGGACCCTCTCGCCGGATGAACTCCCCAGGAAACCGGGTGCAAACAATCTTTCGGTATGTATCCGACCGACAGTAGACACCAGAAGTTTGTGAGATGCAACCAGACGGGCGCCGAGACGCTGTGGGTCAGTTCGGCCGGCAGGCCGCCACGAACCGAGCGAATCCCCGGGCCGTCGCCACCGGATGGGTGTGCAGATACGACGCGTGCACCCGTCCGCCGGCGCCGACGGATCCCTCCTGCACGGTGCTGCCGTCGCGCCGCCAGGCCCACGCGGGTTCGAACGATCCCGCCCGGACGACGTGGGTGCGGTGGAATTCGTGGCCGGTGATGCGCTGGCCGACGTCGAACATCACCGACCCCGTCAGCGCCACCGCGTCTCGATAGCCGAGGGTGAGCCTCGACCCGAACTCGACGTCGAGGTCGAGCACTGCCGCCATGCGGTGCCCGTCCAGCGAGGTGGCCAGGTACAGGAGGCCCGCACACTCACCGTGCACCGGCCACCCGGCGTCGGCGAGAGCCCGGATGTCGTGCAGCAGTGGCTCGTTGGCGGCCAGCTCGGCGGCGTGGAGCTCGGGGAAGCCGCCGGGGACGACCAGGCCGGTGGCACCCTCGGGCAACCGGTCGTGGCGCGGATCGAACACCGCCACGTCCGCTCCCGCGGCACGCAGCACCTCCGGTTGCTCGGCGTAGCCGAACGTGAACGCCGGGCCACCGGCGACGGCGACCACCGGACGCGGACCCTCGATCCGCACCCCCACCGCAGCGTCCGGACTCCACGGCTCCGCCGTCGGAACCTGCGCCGTCGCCGCGATGCGAGCGAGAGCGTCGACGTCGACATGGCGCGACACCAGCTCGGTCATCGCCGCGACGGCGTCGACCGCGGCGGAGCCGTGCTCGGCCGCGGTCACCAGGCCGAGGTGACGCGACGGCACCTCGAGCGCGCCGGCGCGAGGCACCGACCCGATCACGGGAACGCCGACCCGGTCGCAGGCCTGTCGCAGCACCGCCTCGTGTCGCTCACTGCCGACCCGGTTCAGGATCACCCCGGCGACGCGGACCGAGGGGTCGTACGTCGAGAACCCGTGGACCAGCGCGCCGATGCTCTGGCTGTGCCCTCGCGAATCCACCACCAGAATCACCGGCGCACCGATCGCGGCGGCGACCGCGGCCGTGGACCCCTCCGCAGCGGGTCCGGTGGCGTGGGGGTCGATGCGACCGTCGAAGAGACCCATGACGCCCTCGACGACCGCGATGTCGCACCCGCTCGCACCCCAGCGCAGCGCGGGCACCATCGCGTCGCGGCCCGTCATGACGGCGTCGAGGTTGCGACCGGGCCGTCCTGCGGCGACGGCGTGGTACCCGGGATCGATGTAGTCCGGGCCGACCTTGAACGGAGCGACCCGCCGGCCGGCGGCGCGCAGTGCGCCCATGATGCCGGTGGCGATGGTGGTCTTTCCGCTGCCGGACGAGGGGGCCGCGATGACGACGGCGGGCAGATCGTTCACCATTCGATGCCGCGCTGACCCTTGCGACCTGCGTCCATGGGGTGCTTGATCTTCGACATCTCGGTGACCAGATCGGCGGCGTCGAGCAGCGCGGTGGGTGCGTTGCGGCCCGTGATGACTACGTGCTGGTTGCCGGGCCGGTCGGTGAGGGTGCGCACCACGTCGTCGACGTCGATCCACCCCCAGTGCAGCGGATAGGTGAACTCGTCGAGGACGTAGAAGCGATGCCGTTCGTCGCGGATGCGCGCCGCGATCTCCGCCCACCCTTCGCGGGCGTCCTCGGCATGGTCGACCTCGTCGCCGCGCTTGCGCGACCAGGACCATCCCGAGCCCATCTTGTGCCACTCCACGGCGCCGCCGACGCCGGTCTCGTCGTGCAGATCACCGAGGGTGCGGAACACCGACTCCTCGCCGACCTTCCACTTGGCGCTCTTGACGAACTGGAAGACCGCGACGTCGAAGCCCTGGTTCCAGGCGCGCATCGCCATGCCGAACGCGGCGGTGGACTTCCCCTTTCCGGGGCCCGTGTGGACGGCGAGGATGGGGAGGTTGCGACGCTGCCTGGTGGTCAGGCCGTCGTCGGGAACGGTGCCGGGTGCCGGAACTCCCTGTGGCATGGAGGATCTCCTCAGGCTGCGGCCCGGACGACGCCGGCCACGCTCGCCGACGACAGTTCGGGCAGTGAGATGTAGGTGCCGCGCAGGGCGGTCGCGAGGTCACGGGCGAGTCCGAGGCGAACCATGCCGGACTCGCAGTCGACGACCACGGAGGCCACCTTGTCCGCGGCCAGCAGTGCGGCGGCGTGACGGGCTCGTCCCACCGGATCGGGTCCACCGGTGGCTCGGCCGTCGGTCAGGGTGACGACGAGGGCACGACGCCCCGGCTCCCGGACCCGCTCACGTGCGACGACGTCGCGTGTCGTCAGGAAGCCCGACGCGAGCGGCGTTCTGCCACCGGTGCGTACGTCGCGGAGTCGGGTGACGGCGACGTCCACCGACCGGGTCGGCGGGAGGATCACCTCCGCGTCGCTGCCCCGCACCGAGACGACGGCGACGCGGTCGCGGCGTCGGTAGGCGTCGCGCAGCAACGACACGACGGCACCGGTGACCGCCGACAGGCGGTCGCGCGCCGCCATCGAGCCGGAGGCGTCGACGACGAAGACGATCAGATTGCCTTCGCGCCCTTCGCGATCGACGCCGCGCAGATCACCGCCCGCGATGGACAACCGGCCGGACTCGGCCGCTCCCCTGCGCTCCGCGGCACGCATCAGAGTGCCGACGAGATGGAGTGAGCCGCCGGTGAAGTCGGTCGCACGCACGACACGACCCGAGGACACCCGCGCGCGTGAGCGACGGCCGGGTGCGCCGTCGCCGACACCGTCGATCTGCAGGAGCCGGGCATCGAAGCCGTCCCCGGACGCGGCGGTTCCGGAGCTGCCACCGGTCGACGGCCGCGGGGGCGGTTCATCGGCCGACGGTGCATCGTCGGAGCTCGACTGTTCGGGAGCACCGTCCTCGGCAGCGGGATCGGGTGCGCCTCCGCCGTCGTCCGGGTCGGGATCGGGATCGGGCTCCGGTTCCGAACGTCGCACGTCCTCGTCCGCCTGCGACATCGCGTCGTCCAGCTCGCCGTCCGCGAGTCCGGGAGCATCGAACGGATCGCGCCGACGCCGATGGGGCAACGCCAGTTCGACGGCGACGCGCACGTCGTCCTCGGTCACCGTGGTGCCGCCCCGCCACGCGGCGTGAGCGGTCGCGGTGCGCGCGACGACGAGGTCACCGCGCATCCCGTCGACGTCGAAGGCCGCACACACGGCCGCGATACGACGCAGTTCCGAGTCGGGCAGCTCGACGTCGGCGACACGGTCCCGCGCACCGGCGATGCGGGCCGCGATCTCCGCGTCGGCGTCGGCATGCGCCTCGGCGAACGCGACGGCGTCGCGTTCGTAGTCGAGTCGGCGACGGACGACCGTCATCCGCGTGTCGACATCGCGGGAGGCGGAGACGTCCACGGCGAGGCCGAAGCGATCGAGCAGCTGCGGGCGCAGCTCCCCCTCCTCGGGGTTCATGGTGCCGACGAGCACGAAGGTCGACGGGTAGGAGTGCGAGATACCGTCCCGCTCCACGTGTACCCGGCCCATGGCTGCCGCGTCGAGCAGCAGATCGACGAGATGGTCGTGGAGAAGGTTGACCTCGTCGACGTACAGAAGGCCACGGTCCGCTGACGCGAGCAGGCCGGGGGTGAAGGCGCGTTCGCCGTCGCGGACGATGCGCTCGAAGTCGATGGACCCGACGACGCGGTCCTCGGTCGCACCGACGGGCAGTTCGACGAGCCGAGCGGGCCGGGTGCCCGCCGAGTCCGTGACGGGAGGCATCAGCGCCGTCAGCGCACGCACGGCGGTCGATTTCGCCGTGCCCTTCTCACCGCGTACGAGCACGCCGCCGATGCCGGGGTGAACGGCACAGAGTGAGAGCGCCAACAGCAGTCGGTCCTGACCGACGATGGCAGAGAACGGATATCCGGGATTCACGCGTGTGGTCCTGTTCGACCTCGGTGACCGCGCCGAGGAGTCGAGACGATGCTGCGCGTGGTCTCCTCACGCAGCAGTGACACGAACGCTCGGCGATCTGGCTCCGTGATCCGACCTCCTGAAGGAGGCCGGACCACGTCACAGTGGCGGGACCGCGCCCGAGTCACACGGGCTTCTCCGAGACGTTCGTCGGTTGTTCAGTGTCGGTGCAGGCGAGTCAGTTCTTGTCGCCTTCGCTCCAGGGACTGCCGCCGCCGCGCCGCATGGGCGTGTGCGGGATGCCGTCCTCGAGAACTTCCTGGCCGTCCGGGTAGAAGCCGTGCTTTGCGTACATCTCCACCAGGTAGCTCTGCGCGTTGATGCGGCACGGGGACGACCCGACCTCCGCGAGCGCAGCCCGCAGCAGACGCGTGGTGTGGCCCTGCCCGCGCGAGGAGCGGTGGGTGCACAGGCGCCCGATGCGGAACGACTTCTCGCCGTCGTCGTGCTCCTCGAGGAGACGCAGTGTGCAGACCACGCTGCCGTCGCGCTCGAGCCAGAAGTGGCGGGTGTCGGAGAGCAGGTCCTTACCGTCGAGCTCGGGGTAGGCGCAGGCCTGCTCCACCACGAACACCTCCACGCGCAGCTTGAGCAGCTCGTAGAGGGTCTCGTTCGACAGGTCGAGTGCCCAGGATCGCTTGAGTGTTGCAGTCGCCGTCGTCATGTGATGGTGGTATCACACAGTTCCGGAGTGCGCGACCTGCCGGCCGGTGGCCGAGGTCGTGTCGAGCTGCAGCACTCGCGTGGTGTGCGACCAGATCTCGTCGAACAGACGCGGGTTCTCGGCCAGCTTGGTGCCCAGGGACGGAACCATGTCCTTGAGGGTCGGCTCCCACGAGCTGTACCTGTCGGAGAAGCAGCGCTTCAGCACGTCCAGCATCGCCGGCACGGCGGTGGACGCGCCGGGTGACGCCCCGAGCAGGCCCGCGATGGTGCCGTCGCCCGCGTTGATCACGGCGGTGCCGAACTCGAGCACGCCGCCGCGACCCTTGCGACGGATCACCTGGACTCGCTGTCCGGCGGTGACCAGCTCGAAGTCCTTGCCCTGAGCAGACGGCATGAACTCCCGCAGCGTCTCCACGCGGTCGGTCTCGGACTGCAGCAGCTCGGTGACGAGGTACTTGGTGAGGGCCATCTCGGTGACACCGACACCGAGCATCGAAAACAGGTTGTTCGGCTTGACCGAGTTGACGAGATCGGTCATCTTGCCCTGCTTGAGGAACTTGGGCGACCAGCCGGCGTAAGGCCCGAACAGGAGCCCGGGCTTGCCACCGATGACGCGGGTGTCGAGGTGCGGCACCGACATCGGGGGCGCACCGACCGAGGCCTTGCCGTACACCTTGGCGGAGTGCTGCTCGACGAGATCGGGGGTGGTGCACCGCAGCCACTCACCGCTGACGGGGAAACCGCCGAAGCCCTTGACCTCCGCGATGCCCGACTTCTGCAGGAGGTGCAGGGCGCCGCCGCCCGCGCCGACGAAGACGAACTTGGTGACGATCTTGCGCGTGACGCCGGTCCGCCCGTTGTAGACCTTGACGGTCCAGGTGCCGTCGGAGTTCTTGGACAGGTCGCGGACCTCGTGCCCGAAGTTGACCGACGCGCCCTCCACCGCGAGGTGGTTGAGTAGCTGCTTGGTCAGTGCGCCGAAGTCGACGTCCGTGCCGCCGTCGGACCAGTTGAGCGCGATCGGATCACTGAAATCGCGCCCCTTCGCCATCAGCGGGAGGCGACGGGCGAACTCGGTCTCGTCGTCGATGTACTCCATACCGGGGAACAGCGGGTTGCCCGAGAGCGCGTCGTACCGCGCTCGCAGGTACTTCACGTTGTCCTCGCCGTGCACGAAGCTGACGTGCGGGATGGGGTTGATGAAGTTCTTGGGGTCGGCGAGCACGCCGGCCTCCAGCGCGTGCGACCACCACTGCCGCGAGACCTGGAACTGCTCGTTGACGTTCAGCGCCTTGCTGATGTCGACGGAGCCGTCCTTGCCCTGCGGGGTGTAGTTGAGCTCGCAGAGGGCGGAGTGGCCCGTACCGGCGTTGTTCCACGGGTCGCTGCTCTCCGCGGCCGCGGCGTCGAGACGCTCGAAGACGGAGATGGACCAGGTGGGCTCGACCTGACGGAGGAGCGTGCCCAGCGTGGCGCTCATGATGCCCGCGCCGATCAGGACGACGTCGGTCCTCTCCACCTTCGATCCCGACTTGGTGCCGGACTGACTGTTCTGATCGTGTTCGCCCACTGCTGGATCGACTTCCTTCGTCCATCGGCACTCCCGACAGGGAGTGCGGTGCGGATGCTGCTGTCCGCGGCGCCGTGCCGCGTCACCGCGACAGTCACCGTCTCTGTACCCGATTGTGCCCCTCGCCACCCCTGCGAAGCGGCCATTACTGTGTGAGTGTGACTACATGGGCGCCCGATGTACTCGGTGACGATTACGAGCAACTGACCATACCGCTCGGCTCCGACCCGGACGGCGAGGGCGAGGTGCGGGCCACTCTCGTGCGCCTGACGCGGTCCGTGACGGGTTCGGCGACGCCGAAGGGCGCAGTCCTCTACGTGCACGGTTTCACGGACTATTTCTTCCAGCGCCATCTGGCCGAGCACTTCGCCGATCTGGGACACGCGTTCTACGCACTCGATCTGCGCAAGTGCGGACGCTCCATCGACGAGGGGCAGTCGCCGCACTTCGTGTCCGACCTGGCGCTGTACGACGAGGAACTCGACCGGTCGCTGGCGATCGTGCGCGAGGAGACGGGCGCCGAGGTCCTGATGGCGGCGCACTCGACGGGCGGCCTCATCGTCCCGCTGTGGCTCGATCGTCTCGAACGCACCCGAGGGGGCGCCGCTGCCGCCGGCATCTCCGGTCTGGTGCTGAACAGTCCGTGGTTCGACCTCCAGGGCCCACCTCTGGTGCGCAGTGTCGGAACCGTCGCGATCGGTGTCCTGGGCCGCGTCGCTCCCCTGCGCGCGCTGCCGGGCCAGGGTCTGGACACCTACGGCCTCTCCATCAGCTCGGGTGGCAACGGCGAGTGGGACTACGACCTGTCGTGGAAACCGTTGGCAGGCTTCCCCATCAAGCTCGGCTGGATCCGCGCGGTCCGTCGCGGCCACGCGGAACTGCACCGGGGACTCGACATCGGCGTGCCGTCCCTCATCCTCCGATCCAAGGTCACGCGCTTCTCCAAGACGTACGTGCCGGACGTCGACGCCGCGGACGCCGTTCTCGACGTCCGACAGATCGCGCGGTGGGCGGGATGCCTGGGCAACCGCACGACGATCGTCCCGATCGAGGGCGCCCGCCACGACGTCTTCCTCTCCACATCCGAGCCGCTGGAACGCGCCTTCGCCGAGATGGACGACTGGCTGCGGCACCGCGGCAGCGGGTTGTCCGACGCGCCCTCGGGCGGCGACCACGCAGAACTGGCGACCGGATCGTGAGCGCCACGGAGGACACCGGGTCCGACGTCCAGCACTTCGACCTCGCGATCATCGGAACCGGGTCCGGTAACTCGATTCTCGACGAGCGCTTCGACGGGTTGAGCGTCGCGATGTTCGAGGAGTCAATCTTCGGCGGCACCTGCATCAACGTGGGATGCATCCCGACGAAGATGTTCGTCTACGCGGCGGAGGTGGCCCGCGCTGTCACCACTGCGTCGAAGTACGGCATCGACGCCCACATCGACAGGGTGCGGTGGACCGACATCGTGGACCGCGTCTTCGGCCGGATCGACCCCATCGCGGACGGCGGGGAGAAGTACCGCCGCGAAGGTTCGCCCAACGTGACGCTGTTCAGCAGCCACGCACGCTTCGTCGGACCGCGCCGTATCGACACCGGTGACGGCCGTGTCGTCACCGCCGACAAGGTCGTCGTCGCGAGCGGCTCGCGTGCCACCGTCCCCGATTTCATCCGCGACAGCGGCGTCACGTTCCACACCAACGACGACATCATGCGGCTGCCGTCCCTTCCGGAGCGGCTGATCGTGCTCGGGTCGGGCTACATCGCCGCCGAGTTCGCGCACGTGTTCTCGGCCCTCGGCTCGCACGTGACGGTCCTGGCACGCAAGGAGCGCCTCCTCCGCAAGTCGGATCTCGAGATCTCGCAGCAGTTCACCACGCTCGCGCAGGACAAGTGGGACGTCCGGCTCTCGGTCGATGCCACCGGTGTCCGTCAGGACGGCGACGACGTCGTGGTGTCCCTGTCGGACGGCACCGAGGTACGCGGGGACGCGCTGCTGGTGGCGATCGGTCGCGCTCCCAACGCCGATCAGCTCGGCGCCGACGAGGCGGGCATCGACCTGCACGACGACGGCCGCATCGCGGTCGACGAGTTCGGCCGCACGTCGGCCGAGGGCGTCTTCGCACTCGGCGACGTCTCGTCGCCGTACCAGCTCAAGCACGTCGCCAATGCCGAGGCGCGTGTGGTGCAGGAGAACGTCCTGAAGCCGTCGTGGGACGACACGACGGGGTGGAAGCGCTTCGATCACCGCTACGTCCCCTCCGCGGTGTTCACCGATCCGATGATCGCCGAGGTGGGTCTCACCGAGCAGGAGGCTCGTGACCAGGGATACGACATCGCGGTCAAGGTCCAGAAGTACGCCGACGTCGCGTACGGCTGGGCGATGGAGGACGACGAGGGTCTCTGCAAGGTGATCGCCGACCGCGCGACCGGCCGTCTGCTGGGCGCGCACATCATCGGTGAGCAGGCGCCGACCGTGATCCAACCGCTGATCCAGGCCCTCACGTTCGGGCAGTCCGTCCGCGACGTCGCACGAGGCCAGTACTGGATCCACCCGGCACTGCCCGAGGTGGTCGAGAACGCGCTCCTCGGACTCGATCTCGACTGATCGGACGCCGGGTGCGACAACACGCGGATGTCCTCGCCGCGGGACGTCGCCACTCCGTCGGACTGTGCGCCGACGGCTCGGTCACTCTCGCGGGTGACGTGACGGGTCACCGCGTCGAGGAATGGTCCGACGTGGTGGCCGTGGCCGCAGGGAACGTGCACACCGCTCGCAACACCGGACAGTCGCACACCGTGGGGCTGCGAGCCGACGGCTCTGTCGTGGCGACCGGCTGGAACGCGCACGGACAGTGCGACGTCACCGACTGGTCGCACATCGTGGGCGTTGCGGCGGGGTGGCGACGCACACTGGGTGTGGCTGCAGACGGCACCGTCAGGGCCGCAGGTCGCACCGACGAGGGTGCGTGTGAGGTGTCGTCGTGGGCCGGTGTCGTGGCGGTCGCTGCCGGGGACTGGCACTCCGTCGGACTGCGCTCGGACGGAACCGTGATCGCGGCAGGCACCGATTCGCGAGGTCAGTGTTCGGTGACAGAGTGGACGAACATGCGGTCGGTCGCGGCGGGCCATCTCCATTCCGTCGCTCTGACCGTCGACGGAAGAGTGGCGATCGTCGGCGCGAGCGGTGGGAATGCGAACGACTGGGTCGGCGTCGTCGCCGTATCGGCCGGCAGTCGGCACACAGTGGGTCTGCTCGACGACGGTCACGTGGTCGCAGCGGGATACGACGATCGAGGTCAGTGCGATGTCGCGTCGTGGCGAGACATCGTCGCAGTGGCGGCCGGGTCGACGCACACCCTCGGGCTGAGGTCGGACGGCACCGTGTTCGCGGCGGGCAACGGCGATGACGGGCAGTGCGACGTAGAAGACTGGCATGTCCGTCTGGCGTGACATTTCTGGCCCGGAGTGTGTCGGTGGGGTGAGCTACCGTCTGATCTGGCGTCGGGGGGCGCTGCGTTCGGACGTCACCGGGGGGTGAATCGATGTACGAGACAACACTGTCGGTGGACCAGCTGACGGCTGCCAAGAGTGATGCTCAGGCCGCTCTGGCGCTTTCAGTCACGGCGTCGTGTGCGTACGTGCAGGAGTCGTCGCGCCGGCCGGCGGTGCTCGGTCCGGGTGGGGTGTTCGACGCCGAGGCTGCAGAGACCTGTGCGGTGGCGGAGGTCGCGGCGGCGTTGTCGGTGTCGACGCGCACGGTGACCGAGTGGCTGTTCCTGACCCGCACCGCGCATCCTGCGGTGGCGGAGGCGTTCGATGCGGGCCTGTTGGCGTATGCGGCGTTCCGGACGGTGTGCCGATCGGTGGCCGGGGTTCCGAACGCCACCGAAGCGCTGCTGCAGCGGGTGATCGCTGCCGCGTCGAGGTGCACTCCGGGTGCGGTCGCCGCGGCGGTCGATCGGATTCTCGCGGAGTTCGACGCGGAATGGCACCGCATCGCTCGGGAGCGCGCGACGACGGAACGGTACGTCTCGGTCAGGAAGCTGGCGCGAGGTCAAGCCGAGCTGAAGGTTCGTGGCCCCGCAGAGCAGATCGCCGGGATGAAGCGGGCCATCGTCGAGGCGGCCCGAGGGGTGACCGATCCGAGTTCGCTGCCGGCGCGGTTGTTCGACGCTGCGCACGCGATCATCACCGGCACACCTCTGCCGTGCGACTGCGTTGACGAGAGTTGCGCCCACGCGCCGTCGCCGGCCGCACCGGCCCATCATGCCGTCATCGTCCTCGACGCCGCCACGGCGGCGGGGTTGGCAGGGGAACCCGGTCACCTCGTCGGCTGGGGTCCGGTTCCTGCGGACACTGCACGGAGGATCGCCGGGGATGCGACGTGGCAAGCACTCATCACCGCAACCGGCGGAACTGAACCGCGAGCGGGATGCAGCTGCCTATGCCCGGAGCACGACCCACCCACCGTCCCCGACCCGCCTGTGCCGATCACGGGTCGGGAAGTCCGCCGCACCCGCCGCATGCCCGCAGGCTGGACACCGACCACGGGGAAGCTGGGCAGCACGACAGCCCGCAAAGCCAGGGAGCAGGTCGACTATCTCCGCGCGCTCCCACCACCGGCAGTGGACCGAGCCGTCGAGAACCCCGACGGCCATGGGGGGTTCGCCGTACCCCCGGCCGGTGCGTTGACCTACCGGCCGTCCGAGGCGATCGCGTCGCTGGTGACAGCCCTGTATCCGACGTGCGTGCACCGGGGATGTGCTGTGCCCAGCGAGGACTGCGACCTCGACCACGTGGTTCCGTTCGATCATGCGGATCCGGTGTCCGGCGGATGGACGGTCGCCGCCAACCTTCAACCCCTGTGCCGCCGGCATCACGGGTTGAAGACACGGGGGCAGTGGCATTACCGGAAGCTTCGCAACGGCATCGTCCACATCCGCGACTCGCAGGGGAATGACTACCTCACCGCGCCCGGCGAATGATCACCAGGCGCTGGTGCGCATCACGATCTCGGTGGCCAGTGCTGCGGCCGCGGCGTCCGGGGTCGACGAGTCGAGCGTGACGACGCGGTAGTCGCCGTAGACGTAGCGGCTCGTCGCGGACGCCTCCTCCGCAAAGGTGGGGTCCACGACCACCATCGTCGTACGCAACTCGACTGCCGGGCAACCGGAGTCGTCACGAACAGCCGGGTGACCCCGGTCGATGACGACCAGGCTCGACACGCGCCCGAACGTGCGGGCGGCGAGCGACCAGGCGCGGTCGGCGCCCTCTCCCCTGCCGACCAGATTGACCCACGGCAACCCGAGAGCATCGAGCAGCGCAACGAGATCGGTGTCGTTCGGACTCACGCCGGGCTCGAGCGTGACGGTGCGCAGATCTGATGTCGTCAGCCGCGCCGCCGTGTCGTCGAAGACGTCTGCGCCGTCGTCGTCGGCCGGGAGCAACAGCACCGCGTGGCCACTGTCCGGCCCGTCGAGTCGCACGGTCAGATCGCCGGAGGGCAGGGAGACGGTCTGCTGCTGCATGGGACCCGACGCTACCCGACCCTGCACGTTCGCAGCCCTTGCCACGACCGAGCCGAAGGTTGTACGGTTAATTACATGAGTAATGAACCAATGAGGCTGCGGCGCCACCGGGCGCGGTGGTCCCGGTGATGGACGACGGCCGGCCGATCTTCCTGCAGATCGCCGAGATGATCGAGAACTCGATCATCGACGGTTCGCTCGCCGAGGAGAGCCAGGTTCCCTCGACCAACGAGCTGGCAGCCTTCCACCGCATCAACCCCGCCACCGCAGGCAAAGGCCTGAACCATCTGGTCACGGCCGGAATTCTCCACAAGAAGCGAGGAATCGGAATGTTCGTCACCTCGGGCGCACGAGATGCGCTCCGCTTCCGTCGGCGCGAGGGCTTCGCCGAGCAGTACGTCCGGCCGCTCGTGGCCGAGGCACGCAAACTCGGCCTCGGCACCGCCGAACTTCAGGACATGATCGACGCGCTCTCGCACGCGTCGACTGTCGATCCCATGACCACGGAGGTCCGGCGATGACCGCGGCAGTGGCGACGGTCCGTGGTGTCGTCAAGACCTTCGGCGACGTGGCCGCACTCCGGGACGTGACCTTCGAGTTGCAGGAGCATCGCATCCACGGACTGCTGGGGCGCAACGGTGCCGGCAAGACGACGATGATGCAGATCCTCACCGGTCAGGCGTGGCAGGACGCCGGCGACGTTAAAGTGTTCGGCGCCCGCCCATTCGAGAACGCGACCGTCCTGCGCGACGTCTGCTTCGTCAAGGAAAGCCAGAAGTACCCCGAGGACTTCACGGTCGGCCAGGTTCTCTCGTCCGCTGCGACAGTGATGCGTGACTGGGACGAGGACTTCGCCCGCCGGCTGACCGACGATTTCGAACTTCCTCGGAAGCGCAAGGTGAAGAAGCTCTCTCGCGGCATGACGTCGGCACTCGGCGTCGTCGTCGGACTGGCGTCCCGAGCACCGTTGACCTTGTTCGACGAGCCGTACCTCGGTCTCGACGCTGTGGCCCGGCAGATGTTCTACGACCACCTGCTCGCGGACTTCGCGGAACACCCGCGCACTGTCGTGCTGTCCACCCATCTCATCGACGAGGTCAGCGAGCTCGTCGACCGCGTCGTCGTCATCAGTGACGGCACCGTCGTGGTCGACGACGATGCGGAGAATCTTCGCGGACGCGCGGTCACCATCGGTGGGTCCACCGACGCCGTCGAGCGACTCGTCGCGGATCGCGCAGTGCTGCATCGTGAGTCATTCGGATCGATGGCCCGCACCACCGTCGTGGGCCCGCTCACCGAGGCAGACCTCGACCGGGTCGCTGCAGACGGGCTCGCCGTCGAACCCGTGTCGTTGCAACAGTTCGTCGTCCACTGCACCTCGCGCGGACGAGCCACGCTGCCCGCCGTGTCCGACACACGAGAGGACGTCCCGTCATGACCACCGCACTCGACACTCGGACAGCCCCCGCTCGTGACCGCATCGTCTCCGTGATGCGCGTCCACATCAACTACCGCACGCTCGCCTTCGCATGGCCACTCGGCATCCTGGCCGTCATCGTCGGCGTCACGTGGGCGGTGTTGTCCCTCGCTCCCGAAGGCAGTACCGAGATCAAGACGGGCGGGTCGCTGTTCGTCTTCTTCTTCGGCCTGGTGCTGTTCGCGCAGATGGTGACGCAGGTGTTCCCGTTCGTTCTGGGGCTGGGGGTCACGCGCCGCGAATTCTTCCGCGGGACTCTGTGCGTCGCAGCGGCGCATGCTCTCGTGTTCGGAATCGGCATGTTCGTGCTGTCTGTCGTGGAGACGGCGACGAACGGCTTCGGGGTGGGAATGCAGATGTTCGCGCTCGCAACGCCGCTCGCCGGCAATGCCGTCACCGAGCTACTCTTCCTCCTTGCGGCGTTCCTGATGTGCAACCTCGTCGGCGTGCTGGCCGGCGCCGTCTACCTGCGCTGGCGGGTCTCCGGTATCTGGACTGCCGTACTGGTCGAATCCGTCGTCATCGGCGCCGTGATCTTCGTCGTCACCTGGCAGGGGTGGTGGGGCACGATCACCGAGACCATCGCCGACGCACCACGACTGTCGACCATGGTGCTGCTGCCGCTTCTCGTCGCATCCGCGGCCGGTCTGGGAACACACGTCATCCTGCGGAGGACGACTGCGTGACGCGCAGCACGGGTAGGGCGGGAGCTCCCTCGGCGACGAGCGTGAGAAGCGCGTCGACGTCGAGAGAGCTCTCCATGAGGTCGGCCAACAGGTCCACCTGGGCGGTGCGCATCGCGTCGACATCCGTGTCCGGGGCCACCACGAAACCGGTGCGGCCGGCCTGCTCCGCCACCTCCGTGAGGAAGGCCCGACGGAAGTCGTCGTTCTCCAGGAGGCCGTGCCAGTGGGTGCCGCGCACCCGTCCACGAACGCTGCCCTCGGGTTCGTCACCGGTGCCCGTGAACCAGGGCTCGTCGCCGCTTCGGGTCACCCGGCCGTGGTGGATCTCGTAGCCGGTCACGGGGACCGCGCCGGCATACCCGCTGACCCGGGAGAGCACCTTGTCCGCCGCGAATTCGATGTCGAGGTCCAGGAGGCCGAGCCCCTGCACCTGCCCGGCACCCGACTCCACGGCGTCGGTGATCGTTCTTCCCAGCATCTGGTAACCGCCGCAGATCCCGAGGACCGGAGCACCGCGAGCCACGCGCCGCGCCAGCTCGTCCGCGATACCGGTGCGACGAAGCCAGTCCAGGTCCTGGACCGTGGCCTTGGAGCCGGGGAGCACCACCAGATCGGCATCTGCCAGTCGGGAGGCCTCGGTCGCCCAGTGCACCGTCACCCCCGGTTCGCACGCCAGGGCCTCGACGTCGGTGGAGTTCGAGATACGCGGTAACCGCACGGCGGCGACGCGGAGCCACTGCGATCCGATCGGAGGAGCGGGCCGGCCCAGCGGTGCGTCGGCCACGGTCCCGAGGGAGTCCTCGGCGTCGAGCCACAACTCGTCGCTGAACGGAACGATGCCCAACGTCGGTCGGCCCGTGAGAGCCTCGAGGGTGTCGAGTCCCGGTTGCAGCAGCGCGGGATCGCCGCGGAACTTGTTCACGACGAACCCCGCGATCAGTGCCTGATCCGCCGCGTCGAGCACGGCCAGAGTGCCGAAGAAGTGGGCCAGCACTCCCCCGCGATCGATGTCGCCCACGACGATCACGGGAAGGCTCGCAGCGCGCGCCAGTCCCATGTTCGCCAGATCGGTGGCCCGCAGGTTGATCTCGGCGGGTGATCCGGCGCCCTCGCAGATCACCACGTCGAAGTCGGCCCGCAGAGCGTCGAGTTCCTCCGCCACGACCGAGCGCAGATACTGTCGGTGCGTCATGTAGTCGGCGGCGCCCACGGTGCCGGTGGCCCGGCCGCGGACCACCAGTTGCGACGTCCTGTCCCCGCCTGGCTTCAGCAGTATCGGATTGAACCGCACGCTGGGCTCGAGACCGCATGCCCGGGCCTGCAGTGCCTGCGCACGGCCGATCTCCCCTCCGTCCAACGTGACGACGGAGTTGTTGGACATGTTCTGCGCCTTGAAGGGCGCCACCCTCACACCGCGTCGAGCGAGGAGGCGGCACAACCCCGCCACGACGACACTCTTGCCCGCGTCCGAGGTGGTTCCCGCGACCAGAATGGCGCCGCGAAGGGTCAAGGGAGGGTGAGGATCTCGGCGCCCGTCTCCGTGACGACGAGAGTGTGCTCGAACTGGGCGGTCCAGGATCGGTCCCGCGTGACGACGGTCCAGCCGTCGTTCCACTGGTCCCAGTCGATGCCGCCGAGGGTGATCATCGGCTCGATGGTGAAGACCATCCCGGGCTCCAGCACCGTCTCGACGGTGGGCTCGTCGTAGTGCAGCACCACCAGGCCGTTGTGGAAGGTGGTGCCGATGCCGTGGCCGGTGAAGTCCCGGACGACGCCGTACCCGAAACGATCGGCGTAGGCCTCGATGACCCGTCCCACGACGTTCAGAGCGCGACCCGGCTTGACCGACTTGATCGCCCGCATGGTGGCCTCGTGGGTGCGCTCCACGAGCAGGCGCGCTTCCTCGGAGACGTCCCCGGCGAGGAAGGTGGCGTTCGTGTCACCGTGCACCCCGTCGATGTACGCCGTGACGTCGATGTTGACGATGTCGCCGTCCTGCACGACCGTCGAATCAGGGATGCCGTGGCAGATGACCTCGTTGAGCGAGGTGCAGCAGGACTTCGGAAATCCCTTGTAGCCCAACGTCGACGGGTACGCGCCGTGGTCGACCATGTACTCGTGGGCGATACGGTCGAGTCGGTCCGTCGTGACGCCCGGCTCGACGGCCTTTCCGGCCTCCTGCAGTGCCTGCGCGGCGATGCGGCTCGCCAGACGCATCTTCTCGATGGTCTCCGGGGTCTGCACCCACGGCTCGTGGCCTTCGCGCGCAGTCTTCTTCCACGCGTACTCGGGACGCTCGACGGACTTGGGAACATCGAGAACGGGTGAGACGGTGCCGGGTTCGAGAACGGTGCGGACGGACATGGCACCAGCCTAGTCGCCGCCGGTCGCGGTCAGTATCCGGCGGGCAACGCGGTGATCATGTCCCGCGTCACGGCGACGGCATTGTCCGAGCTGCCACCGCGCACGACCAGGGTCGCGAACGCGAGATCACCGCGGTATCCGACGAACCAGGCATGGGATCCGCCCTCGACCTCGGCCTCACCCGTCTTGCCGTACACCTCGCCCTGGTCGGCGATCCGGTCCGCGGTGCCGCTCGTGACCACCGAGCGCATCATCCCGCGGAGTCCGTCGACCATGGCCGGCTCGATCTGCGGGTGGTCACCGTCGATCGTGGTCTCCTCCCCCTGGATCAGCCGCGGAACGGGCGTCGATCCGTGTGCGACGGTCGCGGCGGCGAGAGCCATGCCGAACGTCGACACCAGCACCTTTCCCTGTCCGAACCCGTCCTCGGTGCGCTGCACCAATTCCTCTGCGGGCGGGACGGATCCCGACTCGGTGGGCAGACCCACGACGCCGTAGTCGGGCCCGACGCCGAACATGGCCGCCGCGTCGGTGAGAGCACTCGCGGACATCTCACTGGCGAGCTTCGCGAACGAGGTGTTGCACGAGCGCGTGAAGGCCGTGTTCATCGAGACGTCCCCGAGGGAGAACTCGTTGTAGTTGGGCACGCTGCGCTCGCCGATGACGATGCGGCCCGGGCACGGCACGGTGGTCTCGGGCGTCGCGAGTCCCTCCTCGATCGCCGCACCCGCCGTGATGATCTTGAAGGTGGAGCCCGGCGGGTAGAGGCCGGTCGAGGCCACGGGACCGTCCCGATCCGCCGCCGGGTTCTGCGCCACCGCGAGGATGTCGCCTGTCGACGGCTGGATCACCACCATCATTGCCTGGTCCCGTGACACGTTGACGGCGTTCTGTGCGGCCACCTGCACCGGACGGTCGAGGCTGATACTGATCGACGGAACCGGCTGCGGCGCCGTCTCGGTCAACACACCGGTGTCCGCGCCGTTGGTGTTGACCGCCACGACGCTCCAGCCCGCGGCACCGTCGACGCGGTCCATCACGGTCTTCTTCACCTGGCTCACCAGGTCGGGGGCGAACGTGCGATCGGTGGAGACCAGGTCGGACTGCTCTGTCACCGACACCCCGGACAACGCGAGCAGACCGGGCGCGACGGCGTCGTAGTCCTCGTCCCGGAGGGTCATCAGGCGGTACGGGCCCTGCGTCGCGGTCGCCGACTCCACGATGGACTGCGCCGTGATCGACGCGTCGAAGGGCTTCAGGATGCGTTCGAGGGTGCGCGCCGTGCCCACCACGTCGGTCGACTCGGCGGCGTCGAAGGACACCCCCTGGACCACCCCGGGGACCAGGACGTCCGACCCCGCGTGCTCGTTGACCCGCGCCCGCGGCGCCGACGTGGACCGCAGCACCATCGACTGGGTGTCCCCGAGCTTGGGGTGCAGATCGGTCGAGTTCCACCGGACCACCCAGGCCCCGTCGCGTCGGCCCATCTGCAGGGCCCCGTCGTAGGTCCAGGTGCGGTCCTTCGGAAGGTGCCACGTGTAGGTGTAGTCGACGGTCGCGGTGTCGCCGTTCACGCTCACCGCGCCGGTCGCCGCGTCGAGCGACTCGGCCTGTAGGCCGTCCCACGCCTGATCGACGGCGGCGGTCGCGAGGTCCGGCCGATCCGTGGCCTGCGCCGCGGCGGCACTGTCACGCTCGGCCAGCGCGGAGACGAACGAATCGGCCGCGGACTCGGGGCCCTGCGGTTTCGGGGTGCACGCCGAGGCCGCCACCGCGGTGATCGCCGCGACGAGCACGATCAGGACGCGGGTGGCACGGCCGTGTTCACGAGAGGTCATCGATCCTCATCGTAGGGCGACGGGACGCCCGCGGCCCTCACCCTGACAGCGTGTCAGTCGAGCAGAACTGTGGAGAAGGTGGCGACGCGCTCGAACCCGACACGCTCGTAGGCACGGCGGGCGGGCACGTTGAAACTGTTGACGTACAGGCTGGCCGTGCGGCCGCTGTCGACCACCGCGGCCGCCACGGATGCGGTCCCCGCGGTGCCGAGCCCGCGCCCGCGGTAGAGCGGGTGCACCCACACGCCCTGGATCTGACCGACCGAGGTGGACAGCGATCCGACCTCGGCCTTGAAGACGACGCGGCCCTCCTCGAACCTCGCCCAGGCGCGACCCGCCGCGATCAGCGAGGCGATGCGCCGCCGATAGCCGCGTCCGCCGTCGCCCGCGCGCGGATCGACGCCCACCTCCTCGATGAACATCGCCACGGCAGCGGTGAGGTACACGTCCAGCTCGTCGACGGTGACGCGTCGGACGTAGGGGTCCACGGCGGTAGGCGCGCTCGTCAACGCCAGCAGTGGCTGCTCGGCACGCACCTCACGCGGGGTCCCCCAGTCCGCGGCGAGCATGTCCCACAACGGCAGCGTCAGTTCGGCTCGCCCCACCAGCGACGAGCAGACGCGGGGAGAGCGCAACGCGCGCTCGGCGAAACTCCGGAGATCGTCGTAGGTACCGAACAACGGCACGAGATTGGCTCCCGAGAAACACAGGGACGATGCCGGACCTCCGCGTGACCACAGTTCACCGTGGTTGTCGCGGGGCTCCACGCCCGATTCCTCGACACGTGCCAGCACCATGCACGATGCGACGGGATCACTGCGCAGCACACGGACGACCTCGTTCGTGTCGCGGCTCGTCAGCGCCTTAGCGCCGAGCAGCTTGAGCATCCCGCCACCTCCGTGACCACCGATCCGCACCGAGCACACCCGTTGTCATGGTGACACTGCCAGGAAATGTCGCCGCAGACGAGGAGAATCAGCTGACCGACACGACGGGCGATCCGCCGGCGGCTTCCTGGTCGGACTCGTACGACTCGGCGATACGCATCGCCTCCTCGATCAGGGTCTCCACGATCATCGCCTCGGGCACCGTCTTGATGACCTCGCCCTTGACGAAGATCTGTCCCTTGCCGTTTCCGGACGCCACACCGAGATCGGCGTCGCGCGCCTCACCGGGACCGTTGACGACGCAGCCCATGACGGCGACGCGGAGCGGGATCTCCATGCCCTCGAGTCCGGCCGTCACCTGGTCGGCGAGGGTGTAGACGTCGACCTGTGCGCGTCCGCAGGACGGGCAGGAGACGATCTCGAGCTTGCGGGGACGGAGGTTGAGGGACTGCAGGATCTGGGTCCCAACCTTGATCTCCTCGTTGGGCGGCGCGGACAGCGAGACGCGGATCGTGTCGCCGATGCCGTCGGCCAGCAGCGATCCGAAGGCGACGGCGGACTTGATGGTGCCCTGGAACGCCGGCCCGGCCTCGGTCACGCCGAGGTGCAGCGGGTAGTCGCACTTGGCGGCGAGCTGACGGTAGGCCTCGACCATGATGACCGGGTCGTTGTGCTTGACCGAGATCTTGATGTCGCCGAAACCGTGTTCCTCGAAGAGGCCGGCCTCCCACAGCGCCGACTCCACCAGCGCCTCGGGCGTGGCCTTGCCGTACTTCTGCATCAGGCGCGGATCGAGGGATCCTGCGTTGACTCCGATACGGATGGGGATGCCCGCGTCACCGGCCGCCTTCGCGACCTCCTTGACGCGGCCGTCGAACTCCTTGATGTTGCCGGGGTTCACGCGCACGGCGGCGCACCCGGCATCGATGGCCGCGAAGATGTACCGCGGCTGGAAGTGGATGTCCGCGATGACAGGGATCTGCGACTTGCGCGCAATGGTCGCCAGGGCGTCCGCATCCTCCTGACGCGGGCACGCGACGCGGACGATGTCGCATCCCGCGGCGGTGAGTTCGGCGATCTGCTGCAGGGTGGAGTTGATGTCGTGAGTCTTGGTGGTGCACATCGACTGCACCGAGATCGGCGAGTCGCTGCCGACACCGACGCTGCCCACCTGAAGCTGACGAGTCTTCCGTCGCGGTGTGAGCACCGGTACGGGTCCGGCCGGCATGCCCAGTCCAACGGTCACTTCGATCCTTTCGAGCTTCTGACGGCATCTGGTGCCGACTGACCCTCCCCACTGTAGTCGCGCCCGGAGGACCGCCGTGTGTTCGCGCCGTCACGCCGGACCTGCGCTTCTAGCGGAAGATCTGAATGGGGTTCACGATGTCGGCGGTGAGGGTCAGGAGCATGAACGCGCCGCCGATGAGAATGACGACGTACGTCACCGGCATCAGCTTGAGGTAGTTCACGGGCGCACCCTTGCCCAGCCCCCGCAGCGAGCGGATCTTGTTCCGGATGCCCTCGTAGACGGTCACCGCGATGTGACCGCCGTCGAGCGGGAGCAACGGGAGCAGGTTGAAGGCACCGAGGAAGAAGTTGAGGGTCGCCAACAGCGTGACGAAGACCTCCCACAGGCCGCGTTCCGCCGCCTGACCGCCGATGACGCTGGCACCGACCACGCTGATGGGAGTGTTCGGATCCCGCTCACCACCGGTGATCGACGTCCACAGTGCCCCCACCTTGCTGGGGAGATCGACGATGGCCTGCACCGTCTGCCCCGCGATGAACACCGTGTAGGAGGCCGATCCGCCGATGGCGGACACCGCGTCGTAGTCGAGGGTGAGTGGGGTGCGGGCGACGCCGATGGCGCCGACCGTGCGCAGCTCCGTGGCGTCGGGTGCGCCGTTCTCGACGGCGAAGAGACGGTCCGTCTCCTGCACGTCGACGGGCACGGTGAGGGTCTCACCGGCCCGCTCGACCGTGACGGACACCGATCCACGCTCGTCCTGGATCGCCGCGACGACGTCGCCGAACGTGGGCGTCGACTCGCCGTTCACGGCGGTGATGACGTCACCGTCCCGGATGCCCGCGGCACCCGCGGGACCGGGACCCGAGCAGGGCGCCATGTCACCCTCGACGTTCTGCGGGGCCACGCACTGGGTCCCCGCCACGGTGGCCGTCGTGTCGCGATTGGGCAGACCCCAGCCGAGGGCGAGGGTGTACACCAGCACGAACGCCAGCACGAAGTTCATCGCGATCCCGCCGAACATCACGGCGAGGCGCTTCCAGGTCTTCTGCTTGTACATCGCGCGCTCGACCTCGTCGGGAGCGAGCTCGTCCACCGCCGTCATGCCCGCGATGTCGCAGAAGCCACCGGCCGGGATCGCCTTGAGTCCGTACTCGGTCTCGCCGCGACGCCAGGAGAAGATCTTGGGCCCGAACCCGATGTAGTAGCGGCGCACCTTCATGCCGGTGGCCTTGGCCACCCACATGTGCCCGCACTCGTGGAGCGCGATCGAGATGCCGATGCAGATCGCGAAGGCGATCACACCGAGAACGAACACCATCTTCTCGTTCAGCCTTTCGATCGTGTGGCGGCGAGTGTGCGGGCGGTGTCCCGAGCCCACGTGTCCGCTGCGAGAACGTCGTCCACCGTAGACGGTTCCGCGGACCAGTCGCCGCGTCCGGCGTCGACCACGTCGGACACGACGTCCACGATCTGCGGGAACGACAGGCGCCCGTCGAGGAACGCCTCGGCGGCGATCTCGTTCGCCGCGTTGTAGACCGCCGTCATGCAGCCGCCCAGCGCGCCGGCGGTGCGCGCGAGCTCGACCGCGGGGAACACCTCGTCGTCGAGTGGTTCGAAGTCCCACGTGTGGGCTCGGGTGAAGTCCAGGGCCGTCGCGGCGCCGGCGATGCGATCAGGCCATCCGAGTGCCAGCGCGATCGGCAGCTTCATGTCCGGCGGGCTGGCCTGAGCTAGCGTCGATCCGTCGGTGAACGTGACCATCGAGTGGACGATGGACTGCGGATGCACGGTGACGTCGATGCGGTCGTACGGGATGCCGAACAGCAGATGCGCCTCGATCACCTCGAGGCCCTTGTTCACCAGGGTGGCCGAGTTCAACGTGTTCATCGGCCCCATCGACCAGGTGGGGTGCTTGCCGGCCTGCTCCGGCGTCACGGACTCGAGGCCCTCGCGATCCCAGCCGCGGAACGGCCCACCGGACGCCGTGACCACCAGTCGGGCCACCTCGTCGGCGCGACCGCCGCGCAGGCACTGGGCGAGAGCCGAGTGCTCGGAGTCGACGGGAACGATCTGGCCCGGAGCCGCCGCGGACGTGACCAGCGAGCCGCCCGCCACGAGAGACTCCTTGTTCGCCAACGCCAGTCGAGCTCCCGATTCCAGCGCAGCGAGCGTCGGCGGCAGACCGAGAGACCCGACGAGCGCGTTGAGGACCACGTCGGCCTGCACCTCGCGGACCAACGACGTCGCCGCGTCGGCCCCCGAGCGCAGCCCCGGCGTGTCCACGGTCCGCGCGGCGTCGACGTCGGCCACCGCCACGTCGCGGACACCGGTCTCGGCGATCTGTCGACGCAACAGATCGACGTTGCCGCCGCCGGCGGCCAACCCGACCACGGTGAAACGGTCCGGTCGAGCCGCCATCACCTCGAGCGCCTGGGTGCCGATGGACCCCGTACTGCCGAGCACCAGCACCCGCACGGGTCCGTCGGTCCCACGTGCCTTCTGTTCCGTCACCTGGACAGTGTGGACGACCTCACTGAGAGCACGGTGAGCGGGCAACTGCGGCTCACCGTGTGAGGATGGACCGCGTGCCCCTGCTCCCGTCCGCCGATCCGGACTCGTACTTCTCGACGCCCCTCACGTACGCCGAGATCGGAGGGACCGCGCACGAGTCGATGCCGGCGGGTTACGACCACGTCGACGTGGAGAAGCGCATCGGGACCGGCCTCGAACTCTTCGAGCGGGCCGGACGCCGCATCGTCGAGTGGGACATGCATCGCGGCGCCGGGCTGCGGGTGCGGTCGAGCGCGGCGTCGGCGACCGTCGACACCGTGGTGGTCCTGCTACTCGGTCCGGTCCGCATCCCGTGCCGGGTAGTCGAGGTGATCGACGAGTCGCACCACCGGGGCTTCGCGTACGGCACGCTGCCGGGTCACCCCGAGTCGGGTGAGGAGCGCTTCACCGTCCGACACGATCCGGTCACCGATGCCGTGACCGCCCACATCCGCGCCTTCTCGCGGCCCGGCAACAGGGTCGTCGCACTGGGCGGGCCCCTCAACAGGGCGACCCAGCGCATCGCGACCGGTCACTACATCGCGGCCCTCACCGCCTGACACGTCGTGGCGACTGCCCCTACGACGGCCGGTCGTACAGCGCGCTAGGATTCAGCCCACCAGGGACCACCTGCATCACAGACTTTCAGGAGGATCGGCCGTGACCGACATCAGCCGCAACCAGGCTTCGGACGTCGAGCGCGTTCCCACGACCAAGGTCAGCACCGCCGAGGTGCCGTCCGCGGAGTGGGGGTGGAGCGGCGAAGGCCCCCGTACCTCGCGCATCGCGGGCTGGGTCACCGTCGCGATCCTGCTGGTCATGATCATCGGTAACCACACGGGCCGGGTCGAGGACATCTGGCTCGTCGGCTTCGCCGTGGCCATCGCAGGCCTGCTGGTCCGCGACATCCTGCTCCGCCGCAAGCCGCGCCGCTCCTGACGGCTCAGTTCTCGGCGGCCAGCTGCCCGCAGGCCGCCGCGATCTCCTGACCCCGCGTGTCACGCACGGTGCACGAGACTCCGTGCGCACGGACGCGTCGCACGAATTCCTGCTCCACCGGCTTCGGACTGGCGTCCCACTCGCTGCCGGGTGTCGGATTCAGCGGGATCAGGTTCACGTGGACCAGCGCCCCCAGGGCGCGCTTGAGCTTCTTGGCCAGCATGTCCGCTCGCCACGGCTGATCGTTGATGTCGCGGATCAGCGCGTACTCGATCGAGACCCGTCGCCCCGTGGTGTCGGCGTAGTAGCGCGCCGCGTCGAGGACCTCGGCGATGGGCCAGCGGTTGTTGACGGGGACGAGCGTGTCGCGCAGTTCGTCGTCCGGGCAGTGCAGCGACACGGCCAGCGTCACCGTCAGACCCTCGTCGGCCAGCTTGCGGATCGCGGGCGCGAGCCCGACGGTGGACACCGTCACCGAGCGCTGTGACAGGCCGAGGCCCTCCGGCGCGGGCGAGACGATCCTTTTGACCGCCGCGACGACGCGCTTGTAGTTCGCGAGCGGCTCCCCCATCCCCATGAAGACGACGTTGGACAGTCGCCCCTCGCCGCCCTCGACCGCACCGTCGCGGAGATCCGCCGCAGCGCTCCGCACCTGGTCGACGATCTCGGCCGTGGAGAGGTTGCGTTGCAGGCCGGCCTGGCCGGTGGCGCAGAACGGGCAGGCCATGCCACACCCGGCCTGGCTCGAGATGCACAGCGTCGCGCGATCCGGGTACCGCATGAGAACCGACTCGAGCAGTGTGCCGTCGGCGGCCTTCCACAGCGTCTTGCGCGTGTCCCCGCCGTCGCAGGCGATGTGCTTGACGGGCGTGAGCAACGTCGGGAACAGCGCGTCCCCGACCTTCTCGCGGACCGACGCCGGAAGATCGGTCATCTTCGCCGGGTCCGCCTCCAGCCGGGAGTAGTACTGCCGCGCCAGCTGGTCGGCGCGGAACGCCGGCAGGCCCAGCTCGGCGACGGCCGCTCGACGCTGGTCCGCGTCGAGGTCGGCGAGGTGCTTCGCGGGCATGCCGCGACGGGGAGCGTCGAACACGAGAGGGAGAGCGATGGGTGCCATAGTGAGCACCATTCTCTCACTGTTCGGCGACACTGTCGGGCACGGTCGGGGCAGACGTGCATTCGCCACCTCCGTACAGCATGATCTGTACATGGCCCGCTCATCGCACGACGCATCCGATCCGAACGCCCTGACCGGCACGGACGCCCCTCTGGACACCTCCTCCACCGCCGCGGGTCTCCCCGTCGAGCAGACCGGGCCCACGGACACCCGCCTGGCGCAGGGAAAGACGCCCGACGGCGTCAAGCACACCCGTGCGGCGGCGCTCTACACCGGTCTCGTGGTGGGCGCGATCATCCTGGTCGTCCTGATGGTGTTCATCATCCAGAACCTCGACAGCGTCCCGATTCACTTGTTCGGCTGGACCTTCGACCTGCCCATCGGCATCGGCATGCTCCTCGCCGCGGTCGCCGGTGCACTCGTCATGGCCACCGCGGGTGGAGTGCGCATCCTGCAGGTCCGCCGGGCCGCCAAGCGCAAGTAGTTCGTCGGCCGCCGTCGTGAGCGATCTCACGTCGCGGCCGTCGGTGTTCCGTCGGGCACGTGAACACTATTGACACAACCTTCACGTGTGGTGGTCTGCCGTGCACAGTGGTGATCGAACGGTACGAGTCGCAGCTCGACGCGACCCACGAGCGACACACCGAGCGAGGACTGCACACGTGACGACCTTCCTGGAGAACCCCGTGCTATCTGGAGTGGCCGCCGACAAGGCGCGCTCGTGGCTTCTCGTTCCTGCGAGCAAGCCGGAACTCTTCACCCCGGCCGCGGAGTCCGCCGTCGACGCCGTGATCCTGGACATCGAGGACGCCGTCGCACCGGGCGCGAAGCCCGCCGCACGCGATGCCGTCGTGTCCTGGCTCCGTGCCGGCGGCCGCGCCTGGGTACGCATCAACGACGCCACGACGCCGTACTGGGCCGACGATCTCGACGCGCTACGCGGCATCGACACCCTCGAGGGCGTCATGCTCGCCAAGACCGAGAGCGGAAGCCAGGTCGAGGCCACCGCCGACCGATTGGGTCACGGTTGCCGGATCGTGGCGCTGGTGGAGTCGGCCATGGGTCTCGAGGCTGCCCCCGAGATCGCGCGCGCCGAGGCCACCTTCCGCCTGGCGTTCGGCAGCGGCGACTTCCGGCGCGACACCGGCATGAGCGACGACCCGATGGCGATGGCCTACCCGCGCGCCCGGCTCGTCGTGTCGAGCCGCGCCGCCCGGCTTCCCGGCCCCATCGACGGCCCCACCCTCGCCGTCAACGACAGCATGCTGAGCCGCGACAGCCAGCTCACCGTCTCCATGGGCATGACCGGCAAGCTGTGCATGCACTCCGATCAGGGCCCCATCGTCAACCGCGAACTCGCACCCAGCGCTGCCGATGTGGCGTGGGCTCGGGACGTCATCGCCCAGCTCGGTGAGGACGGCTCCGGCGTGCGCGACGGCAGCGACCTCCCCCGCCTGGCCAAGGCGAAGAAGATCACCGCTCAGGCCGCGGTCTTCTCGATCGGCTGACGGTCACCGCTCGACGTACACGGCGAGGTGTTCACCCGTGAGGGTGGACCGTTCCGCGACCAGGTCCGCGGGTGTTCCTTCGTAGACCACGGTGCCACCGTCGTGCCCGGCGCCCGGTCCGAGGTCGATGATCCAGTCCGCATGGGCCATCACGGCCTGGTGATGCTCGATGACGATCACCGACTTCCCGGCGTCCACCAGCCTGTCGAGCAGGGCGAGCAACTGCTCGACGTCGGCGAGATGAAGTCCCGTCGTGGGCTCGTCGAGGACCAGGATGCCGCCCTTGTCCCCCATGTGCGTCGCCAGCTTCAGCCGCTGACGCTCGCCGCCGGACAGTGTGGTCAGCGGCTGACCGATCTTCAGATAGCCCAGGCCAACGTCGTTCAGCCGGGTCAGGATTCGATGCGCCGCCGGTAGCGCGGCGTCACCGTCGGCGAAGAACTCCTGTGCCTGCGCCACCGACATCGCGAGCACCTCGCTGATGTCGCGGCCGCCGAGGTGGTACTCGAGGACCGAGTTCTGGAACCGTCGGCCCTCGCACAGCTCGCACACGGTGGCGACTCCGGCCATCATCGCGAGGTCGCTGTAGATCACCCCGTTGCCGTTGCACGTCGGGCACGCTCCCTCCGAATTCGCGCTGAAGAGAGCCGGCTTCACTCCGTTGACCTTGGCGAAGGCCTTCCGGATCGGCTCGAGGAGGCCCGTGTAGGTCGCGGGGTTGCTGCGCCGCGAGCCGCGGATCGCGCCCTGATCGACGGCCACGACGTCCTCGCGGCCCGAGAGCGAGCCGTGGATCAACGAACTCTTGCCCGACCCGGCGACCCCGGTCACGACCACCAGGACACCGAGGGGCACGTCGACGTCCACCGACTTCAGGTTGTGCGAGTCGGCTCCCCGGATCTCCACCGCTCCGGTCGACGTACGCACCGCGTCCTTCACCGCGGCGCGGTCGTCGAAGTGCCGGCCCGTGATGGTGTCACTCGTCCGCAGCCCCTCGACGGTGCCCTCGAAGCACACCGTGCCACCGGCCGTTCCGGCGCCGGGTCCGAGATCGACGACGTGGTCGGCGATGACGATCGTCTCGGGCTTGTGCTCGACGACGAGCACCGTGTTTCCCTTGTCGCGCAACCGGATCAACAAATCGTTCATGTTGGCGATGTCGTGGGGATGGAGTCCGGTGGTGGGTTCGTCGAAGACGTAGGTGACGTCGGTGAGCGACGATCCGAGGTGCCGGATCATCTTGGTGCGCTGCGCTTCACCACCGGAGAGCGTGCCCGCCGGCCGGTCGAGACTCAGATAGCCCAGTCCGATCTCCCGGAACGAGTCGAGGGTGTCTCCCAGCGAGGTGAGCAGCGGGGCCACGGACGGTGCCGACACTCCGCGGATCCACGTCGCGAGATCGCTGATCTGCATGGCGCACGCGTCGGCGATCGACACGCCGTCGATCTTCGAGGACCGCGCACCCTCGTTGAGCCGCGTGCCGTCGCACTCCGGGCACACGGCGAAGGTCACCGCGCGTTCGACGAACGCCCGGATGTGCGGCTGCATCGCGTCGACGTCCTTGGACAGGAACGACTTCTGGATCTGGGGAATCAGTCCGGAGTACGTGAGGTTGATGCCGTCCACCTGGATCTTGGTCGGCTCCCGGTACAGCAGGTCCTCGCGCTGGCGCTTGGTGAACTTCGCGATGGGCTTGTCCGGATCGAAGTAGCCGGAGCCGCGGAAGATCCTCCCGTACCACCCCTCCATGCTGTAGCCGGGGATCGTGATCGCACCCTCGTTGAGCGACTTGCTGTCGTCGAAGAGCGCCGTGAGGTCGATGTCGGAGACGGAGCCGCGCCCCTCGCACCGCGGACACATCCCGCCGGTGATGCTGAAGGTGCGCTTCTCCTTCGTCTGACGTCCGCCCTTCTCCACCGTCACCGCTCCCGCACCGGAGATGGACGCCACGTTGAACGAGAACGCCTGCGGGGAGCCGACGTACGGCTGTCCGAGACGGCTGAAGAGGATGCGCAGCATCGCGTTGGCGTCGGTGGCGGTACCGACGGTGGACCTCGGATCGGCGCCGAGCCGCTGCTGGTCCACGATGATGGCCGTCGTCAGACCGTCGAGCAGATCCACGTCAGGCCGCGCGAGACTGGGCATGAACCCCTGTACGAACGCGCTGTACGTCTCGTTGATCATGCGCTGGGACTCGGCGGCGATCGTGCCGAACACCAACGAACTCTTGCCCGATCCGGACACGCCGGTGAAGACCGTCAGACGGCGCTTCGGGAGGTCGACGCTCACGTTCTGCAGAGTGTTGACTCTCGCCCCCTGCACCCGGATGACATCGTGGGTGTCGGCGACGTGCCGTGCGGTACTCGACTTCGTGGCCATGGCTGATGTCCTTCGTGGTGCAGCGAACGGGTCAGCGGACACGGTAGCCGGTGCGCATCGGGGCTGCTTCTCGATTTCTGATCGCCGACGCGGCGGCTCAGGCCGTCTCGAGTCCGTGCGGTCTGCGACGAGTGTGCACCCGGTATCCGACCTCGACGGACGTGCCGGTGAGCTGCCGCAGCGCGCGAGCGGCCACCCGCGGCGAGAACTCGATTCCCAGCACCGCAGCGGCCTCCTCGCGGTCCGCGAACGACCACCGCGTCCGGACCCGGCGCAGGTCGAAACCCTGCGCGGCGAAGAATCGTTCGACTGTGAGGGGGTCGTAGTGCGGCAGGTCACGGCGCATCCATCCTCCGTACGGATCGACCGTGGCGTCGAGATCCACCACCACCACCACACCCCCGGGGCGCAGGACGCGCAGGGCCTCGGTGATGCCCGGCCCGCATCCCGGCCCGAAGAAGTAGGCCGTCCTGGCGTGCACGACGTCCGCCGAGCAGTCCTCCAGCGGCAGCCGATCCGCAGTCCCCCGGAGCACCCGCACAGCGGAGCCCGCGACCCGGTGCCGAGCACGCTCGATCAGTGGTGGGTGTGGTTCGACACCGACCACGGACCGTGCCTCGCGGGCGAACAGAGGCAGATGGAATCCGGTTCCGCATCCGACGTCGACGACGTCGCGTCCCGCCCACGGCGTGAGATCCCGCAACACCGCCTCGATCTCGCCGGTGACGTCCTGGGCGCGATTCTCGGCCTCGTACACATCGGGCCAGTTCCAGATGTTCGGACTGGCGATCACGCCGTCGCGACCGGGCACAGGATCAGACGAAGATCGTCAGAACGATCCACGTCACGAGGATGCTGGGCAGAACGGAGTCGAGGCGGTCCATCAGTCCGCCGTGACCGGGAAGCATCGTCCCCATGTCCTTGATCCCGAGCTCCCGCTTGACCTGCGACTCGACCAGGTCGCCGAGCGTCGCGGAGAAGACGATGAGCACGCCCAGCAGGGCCCCCACGAACGGGTTCGCGTCCAGCAGGAACGTGACGGTGAGGACGCACCCGACGACACTGAAGAGCAGCGATCCGCCGAGCCCCTCCCAGGACTTCTTCGGGCTGATGGCCGGCGCCATCGCGTGCCGTCCGAACAGGACTCCGGCCGCGTAACCGCCGACGTCCGAACACACCACCGCGATCATGAGCACGAGGACGCGCGAGCCCCCGTCGTCCTCGAGGGTCAGCAATGCCGCGAACGCACCGAACAGCGGCAGCCACGACAGGACGAAGATCGAGATCGCGCAGTCGCGCAGGTAGTTCTTCGGTGCCACGTCCAGACCACCGGACAACAGGCGCCAGACCATCGTGACCAGCACCGTCGCGGCGAACGCACTGAGCGCGCCCAGTGCGCCGAACGGCCACGCGAGCCAGATCATCGCCTGACCACCGAGGATCACCGGGATCCGGGGCACCGAGATGTCGGACTCCCGCAGTCGCTTCGTCACCTCCCACGAGGCGACGGCGACCGCGGCCGCGGCGATGCCGATGAACACGAGCGGAACCAGGACCAGGACGACGATGAGCGACACGCCCAGTGCGCCGCCGACCGCGATCGCCGCGGGGAGGTCGCGGCCCGCCCGCGAGGTCTTCGGGGCGGGATCGGCGGTCGAACCGTTGTCGGCCGATACGGACACTGCTTCTCGTTTCACTTCATCTGGGCCACCGGGACGTGCGGAGGTCACACCTCCATCAGTTCCGCTTCCTTGTTCTTCACGATCTCGTCCACCTGCGCCACGTACTTCGCGGTGGTCTTGTCGAGCTCGGCCTCCGCACGCGTGACCTCGTCCTCGCCTGCCTCGCCGTCCTTCTGGATGCGCTTGAGCTCGTCCATCACCTTGCGGCGGACGTTGCGGATGGACACCTTCGCGTCCTCACCCTTGCTCTTGGCCTGCTTGACGTACTCGCGGCGCCGCTCCTCGGTGAGCTGCGGGATGGAGATCCGGATGATGTGTCCGTCGTTGGACGGGTTGAACCCCAGGTCCGAGTTGCGGATCGCAGTCTCGATGGGCCCCAACTGGGCCTGCTCGTACGGCTTGACGATCACCATGCGCGCCTCGGGCACGTTGATGCCCGCGAGCTGGGTGATGGGGGTCAGCGAGCCGTAGTACTCGACCACGATCTTCGAGAACATCCCCGGGTTCGCGCGACCCGTCCGAATGGACGACAGATCGTTCTGCGCGACCGTGACGGCCTTTTCCATTCTCTCTTCGGCGTCGAAGAGCGCTTCGTCGATCACGACCGTTCCTTCCGAAAACCTCGAGTGTGCAGCGACTGCACGTGGTGACTCACTTGACCAGGGTTCCGATCTTCTCACCCGACACCGCTCGCGCGATGTTTCCCTCGGTGAGCAGATTGAAGACCATGATCGGCATCCCATTGTCCATGCAGAGGCTGAAGGCTGTGGCATCGGCCACCTTCAGCCCCTTCTCGATGACCTCGCGGTGCGAGATCTCGGTGTACATCGTGGCGGTCGGATCCTCTCGCGGGTCCGCGGAGTAGACCCCGTCGACACCCTTGGCCATCAGCACCACTTCCGCGCCGATCTCGAGCGCACGCTGCGCCGCCGTGGTGTCGGTGGAGAAGTACGGCATGCCCATGCCGGCTCCGAAGATGACCACGCGCCCCTTCTCGAGGTGGCGTTCGGCGCGCAGCGGGATGTACGGCTCGGCGACCTGCCCCATGGTGATGGCCGTCTGCACGCGCGTGGTGATGCCCTGCTTCTCGAGGAAGTCCTGCAGGGCGAGGCAGTTCATGACGGTGCCCAGCATGCCCATGTAGTCGGAGCGGGACCGGTCCATACCGCGCACCTGGAGCTCGGCTCCGCGAAAGAAGTTCCCGCCGCCGATGACGACGGCGACCTGGACACCCGAACGGACGACGTCCGCGATCTCCTCCGCCACCTTCTGCACCACGTCGGGATCGAGCCCGACCTGGCCACCACCGAACATCTCACCGCCCAGTTTGAGCAGCACTCGGGAGAATCCGGTGCGGGCGGGCGACGACTCGGTCATGAAGGCTCCTGTCCGTGGGGCGTGTGCGGGTCGGTGTCCGCACGACACTGTTGCGCCTGATCTTGCCCCATGCGTCGGCACGGGGCGCACATGACTGTGCCGTCCACCCCTCGGGGTGGACGGCACGGTCATGACGTCACTCGGGTGTCACGAGGCTCAGTTGGAGCCGACCTCGAAACGCACGAAGCGCGTGATGGTGACTCCGGCGTCGGCGAGAAGAGCCTTGACGGTCTTCTTGCTGTCCTGGACCGAGGACTGCTCGGTCAGCACGACGTCCTTGTAGTAGCCGTTGACGCGACCCTCGATGATCTTGGGCAGTGCCTGCTCGGGCTTGCCCTCCTCGCGGGCGGTCTGCTCCGCGATGCGGCGCTCGCCCTCGACGATGTCGGCGGGGACCTCGTCGCGGGTGACGTACTTGGCCTTGAGCGCGGCGACCTGCATCGCTGCGCCGCGAGCGGCCTCGGCTGCGGCCTCGCCCTCACCGGTGTACTCGACGAGGACACCGACGGCGGGCGGGAGGTCCGAGCTGCGCTTGTGCAGGTAGGTCGCGACCGGACCGTCGAAGGAGACGACGCGACGGATCTCGAGCTTCTCGCCGATCTTGGCCGAGAGCTCCTGCAGTGCGGCGTCGACGGTCTTGCCGTCGAGCTGCAGCGCCTTCAGGGCGTCGACGTCGGCCGGCTTGCCCTCGGCCGCCACGTCCGCGATGGACTGCGCGAAGTTCTGGAACTCCTCGTTCTTGGCGACGAAGTCGGTCTCCGAGTTGATCTCGAGGAGGACACCGTTCTTCGCGACGACGAGACCCTCGGCGGTGGAACGCTCGGCGCGCTTGCCGACGTCCTTCGCGCCCTTGATACGGAGCTGCTCGACGGCCTTGTCGAAGTCGCCGTCGTTGTCGGCGAGCGCGTTCTTGCAGTCCAACATGCCGGAGCCGGTCAGCTCACGGAGCCGCTTGACGTCGGCGGCAGTGTAGTTCGCCATCGTGGGCGAGCCTCCTTGCATTGCTCGTGGAGACGCACGGGTGATGCGTCTCGTGTGTGACGAGAGAGGGGGTGAATCAGAACGAGACCCGGTGCGCCACTAACGGGCACACCGGGTCTCGACCGTGATCAGTTCTGCGCGGTGGGAACGTCCGCGACGGGTGCCTCGGTCTCGGCGGGAGCCGCCGCACCGTTCGCGCCCTCGGCGGCCGGAGCCTCCGTGACAGGTGCGTCGGTGGTTGCCGGGGTCTCGGCAGCGGCCTGCTGCGTCGCCTCGGCGGCCGGGGAGGCCTGCGAGAGCTGCTCGAGCTCCCACTCGGCCAGGGGCTCGCCGGCACCGACCTCGGGCTTCTCGTCCGTACCGGCGTTGCGGCCGGCACGCGCCTGCACGCCCTCGGCCACGGCGGACGCCACGACCTTGGTGAGGAGTGCTGCGGAACGGATCGCGTCGTCGTTGCCCGGGATCGGGTAGTCGACGACGTCGGGGTCGCAGTTGGTGTCCAGGATCGCGATGACCGGGATGTTCAGCTTGCGAGCCTCGGCGACCGCGAGGTGCTCCTTGTTGGTGTCGACGATCCAGATCGCCGACGGGACCTTGGACATGTCCCGGATACCACCGAGGGTGCGATCGAGCTTGGTCATCTCACGCGTGAGCATGAGGATTTCCTTCTTCGTGCGGCCCTCGAAGCCACCGGTCTGCTCCATCGACTCGAGTTCCTTGAGCCGGATCAGACGCTTGTGGACCGTGGTGAAGTTGGTGAGCATGCCGCCGAGCCAGCGCTGGTTCACGTAGGGCATTCCGACCCGAGTCGCCTCGGCCGCAATGGACTCCTGTGCCTGCTTCTTGGTCCCGACGAAGAGAACGGTGCCACCGTGGGCGACGGTCTCCTTGACGAATTCGTACGCCTGATCGATGTACGTCAGCGTCTGCTGCAGGTCGATGATGTAGATGCCGTTGCGATCGGTGAAGATGAATCGCTTCATCTTCGGATTCCAACGACGGGTCTGGTGCCCGAAGTGCGTGCCGCTGTCGAGCAGCTGCTTCATGGTAACGACAGCCATAGCTGTGGATCTCTCTTTCGTGTGCCGGTTGATGCGCGAGCACCGTCGATCGCCGAACCCGTGGGTCCGTCGTACCGCAGGTGTGTCGTGCCCTGGCGCTCGTCGTCCGTCGGACCTGCAGTGCAGGACCAGCCGACGAACCCGTGCTCCGGTGGAGGATCGACAGGTGCCGTTCCGTACCGAAGCGCGACGAGCGCGCGAAGTCGACCCGTGTGGACAGGCCGCAGAACTCAGTGTACGTCCGCGACGCCGCAGGTCATAACCGGGTCGACCGCCTGTGCACGGAGGACGGTCCGTCCCCGGGTGCGGTGGCTCGACGCGGGACCACTGTCGTCGCGTTCGCAAGAGTGCGGGGATGACCTGTCTCCGCTCCGCCCGCCGTTGGTCGCCGCGTTCGGCGCTCGTGTCCGCGGCGCTGGCGGCAGCCCTGCTGGCGTCCGGATACGTAGCAGCCGCGGACACGGACGGACACCCGTTCGACTGGCCGCTGCAGCCCCGTCCCGCCGTGGTGACCCCGTACGACCCGCCACCCGAGCGGTGGCTGCCGGGCCATCGCGGCGTCGACCTCGACGGGGGCTCCGATCCGACACACACCGTCGTCGCGGCCGGGGACGGGGTCGTCGTGTTCGCAGGTGCGGTCGCCGGCCGCCCCGTCGTCTCGATCGACCATGCCGACGGCCTCCGGACCACGTACGAACCGGTCACGCCCACCGTCACGGTCGGCACCCGGCTGCGACGAGGTCAGCCGATCGGTGTCCTCGAGGCAGGTCACCAGAGGTGCGGCGCCGCCTGGTGCCTGCACTGGGGAGCGCGTCGCGGCCGTGACTACCTCGATCCCACGGCTCTCGTCGACCGCGGTGTGGTGGTGCTGAAACCCCTGGCCGAGCCCGAGTGAGGCGCCTTCAGTACGCGCGGTGACGCTGCGGCGTCGACTGCGGCGCGGACGCGTGCCGGCCCTCCGCGTCGGGGAAATCGTCCGCCATCATCGCCGCCAGGTCCATGAAGGCGGCGCGCGTGCGGGGGCGCAGTCGATCGAGATCGACGACGGAGCCCTCCGCCAGATGATCGTCGAAGGGAATCACCACGACCGCGCGGCAGCGCGCGAGGAAGTGCCGAGTGAGTTCGTCCATGTCGATGCTCGCGGCGCCCGGTCGGTGGGCGCTGATGACGACGACGGTCCGCTCGACGAGGTGCGCGTACCCGTGCAGCCCGAGCCAGTCGAGGGTCGCGGCGGCGCTCTTGGCACCGTCGACCGCCGGCGAGCTGACGAGCACCAGTGCGTGCGCCAGCGACAGCACCCCCTCCATCGCCGAGTGCATGATGCCCGTGCCGCAGTCGGTGAGGATCAGGTTGTAGTGCGCTCGAAGGGTGTCGATGACCGCGCGGTAGTCCTGTTCGGTGAACGCCTCCGACGCGGCCGGGTCACGCTCCCCCGCGACGACCTCGAGACGACTCGACGACTGGGAGGTGTGCTCCCTGATGTCGGCGTAACTCCGGATGGTCGGCCGGGCAGCGAGGAGATCGCGCACAGTGGACATCGTCTGCCGCGGGACGCGCTCCCCCAGCGTTCCGAAGTCGGGGTTCGCGTCGACGGCGATGACGTCGTCGCGTCGCAAGGAAGCGAACACCGACCCCAGCCCGACGGTGACGGTCGTCTTGCCCACCCCGCCCTTGAGGGACAGGAAGGCGATCCGGTAATCGCTGCGCAGCGGCTGTCGAATGCGGTCGATCTGGTGGCGACGCTCCGCCTCGGAGGCGACCGCACCACGGCCACCCGGTCGCCCACTGCCCAGGACGCGATCCAGGGTGCGGCGCCACCCCGGCCGAGTGGAGGACGGGGCCGGCGAGACGAAGGGCGACCCGGGTCGGCGCACCGGACTCTCCGCACCGAAGGCGGCCGAGTCGCGTCGCGGATCGGCGAGGCCCGGATGGTGCGGTGCGGGAACGTGGGAGGGCGGAACGGACGGCCGAGAGAATCGTTCCGGTTCGGGCGGAGACCAGGGTCCGTTCGTACCCGCCCGGCTGCCGGGACCGGAGGAGTGCGGCCTGTCGTCTCGACGATCCACGGTCCCCACCCTCCTGTCGACGGTCTGCTCCGATTGCCGATCAGGGACGAACGGTGTGGTTCCCAGCGCCGGCACGGTCACATCCCCCGTGCAGACGGTACCAAACGTGCACGAGCGTGCGAGGTGGTCGACAGGACCCGACGTCAGGCTCGCGGATGCGCCTGATCGTGGACCGCGCGCAGCCGCTCCACGGAGACATGGGTGTAGATCTGCGTCGTGGCGAGCGACGCGTGCCCGAGCAGTTCCTGCACCACGCGGAGATCGGCGCCGCCCTCGAGCAGGTGGGTCGCGGCGGAGTGTCGGAGGCCGTGCGGACCCAGGTCCGGGGCACCGGGCACGGCGGACAGCACTTCGTGCACCACCGAGCGCGCCTGCCGCTGATTCAGGCGTCCGCCGCGACGACCCAGGAGCAGGGCCGCGCCGGAGTCCGGTGTGGCCAGGGCGGGGCGGCCCACGGTCGACCACTGCACCACCGCGTCCTCCGCGGGCGCGCCGAACGGTACGACGCGTTCCTTGTCGCCCTTGCCGAGGACGCGGAGCACCCGTCCGTCGAGATCCACGTCGTCCACATCGAGACCGCACAGTTCGCCGACCCGGATTCCGGTCGCGTACAAGAGCTCTACGACGACCCTGTCGCGCAGGGCCATCGGATCCTGTTGCTCGGCACCGGATGTCGCGGCCGTCATCGCGTCCCGAGCGTCACGCTCACGCAGCACGCCCGGGAGCGTCCGACGCGACGGCGGTGCCGACAGCCGCACCGCCGGGTCCGCGGTGAGTGCTCCGACGGTGCACGACCACGCGGTGAAGGTGCGCGCCGAACTCGCTCGACGCGCGAGAGTCGAGCGGGACACTCCCGCGACCGACATCGAGGCGAGCCACGAGCGCAGGGAGCGAAGTGTGATCACGTCGTCGAGTGCCGCGGACGGATCACCGTGCGCGTCTCGACAGAAGCCGATCAGAGCACGGGCGTCGCCGACGTACGCGCGCACGGTGTGCTCGGAGCGGTTGCGTTGCAGAGCGAGATGCTCGGTGAATCTCGCGAGGAGCGCGAGATCGTCAGGATTCGCTGGCAGCGAGTTCTCGCTTCCAGGTGCGGAATCCCTCCTCGGTGCGGCCACGACGCCAGTATCCCGATATCGAGGCCCATTCCGCAGTCACGCCACGCTCTTTGCGGATGTAAGGCCGGATCTCGTGCATCACGGACTGCGCTTCACCGTGCACGAAGACATGAGGCTGACCGGGCAGCCACTCCACCGCACGGACGGCGGCGGCCAGCGGTGAGCCACCCGAATCCTGGTCGCGGTACACCCAGCGGATGTCGGCAGAGGTCGGCGCCGCGATCTCGACGCGGTCCTCCGGACTCGCTGCTTCGAGCACCACTCGCGCGACGGCTCCCTCGGGAAGCGCCGCGAGTGCTGCGGAGATGGCGGGCACGCCCGTCTCGTCGCCGGCGAGAAGGTGCCAGTCTGCGTCCGCACGAGGCGAGTACGCGCCGGCGGGACCGAAGAACGAGAGCTGGTCCCCCGCCGCGGCGCTCAGCGCCCACGGGCCGGCGACACCCTCGTCGCCGTGGACGACGAAGTCGATGGCGACTTCGCGGGCCTGCGTGTCCACCGATCGCACCGTGTAGGTGCGCAACGTCGGCTCGTCGGCGTCACCGAAGTGCAGCTTGACGTAGCTGTCGGTGAACTCGGACGGCGCGAACTCGTCGAAGTTCGCACCGCCGAGCACCACGCGCACCATGTGCGGGGTGAGCCGCTCGGTGCGGAGAACGGTCAGGGTGGTCAGTCGTCGCGCCACAGGGCACCTCCATCGGGTACGGGCCTTGCCGCCGGTGGGGCGCAAGACGTGGTTAGCCTACCCTAATTCGCCGACCGGCCCCACGACAGGTCAGTGCGCGGCGTCGTACGCGTCCTGGATCTCCTGGCTGATGCGCCCGCGGGTGCTGACCTCGAAGCCGTTCTCCTTGGCCCACGCCCGCACGTCCTGCAGATTCTGGCGGCCCTTCTTCGGCGCCGCGGCGGACCCGTTCCGGCGAGACTTCTTGCCGCCCACCTTCTCCGCGTGTTCGATCCAGAATGCGAATTGGTCGTACAACTCGTTGGCGTGCTTGCTGTTGAGATCGATCGAATACGACACGCCTCCGACCGCGAACTCGACCGTCTCGCCCTGCCCGTCCTTGATGAGTGAACCGTCGACATCGTCGATCATTTGGACGGTGGTGCGTCGTGCCATTGTTCTGCGCTCCTCGATACCGGGTGGAGAAAGAATTTCCTCCAAGATAACAGCCGAGATGGCCGACATCGTGACACCGACCCGACACCGCCCTGACAACATCCGAATCACGACATCTCGGTCGTGATTTCGACGACCTGTCGTTCGTGACCGACACGGGACGATCGGGCTCACCGCGGTCGCCGGTACTGTGACGGACGCACACTCGACGCGGCCACTCCCGTCGACGTCGGCCACGAAGGGTTCACGGATGACCGCACAGAGTTTCTCGGAAACGCGTGCCGTGTCGTCGACGACGAGACCGTCCGGTTCGCTGACCTTCGTCGATCTCTTCAGCGGTGCGGGCGGAATGAGTTGCGGCTTCGCACGACACGGCGCCTTCGATGTCGTCGGCGCGGCGGACGCACAACTGGGTAAACCGAGCAGTGCGCGCGGATCTCTCGAATGCAATGCGTCCTATGAGGCGAATATCGGAACGGTGCCGCACGCCGTGGATCTTTCCGCTGTCACCGGGGCCGAGTTGGCGCGACTCTTCGCCCCGCGTCTGAACGGACGACCACTCGACGTACTCAGCGCGTGCCCGCCGTGCACCGGCTTCTCCCGTGCAAATCCTCGAAATCATCTCACCGACGATCCACGCAATTCGCTCGTGACCCGTGTCGCCGACTCCGTCGAGGCTCTGCGCCCGATCGTCCTCGTCATGGAAAACGCACGAGAATTGGTCGGCGGTAATTTCCGTGGTCATCTCGACGCGTTGGCTCTGCGGTTGGATCACCTCGGCTACGACGTCGATGCCTCGGTGCACATGCTCAGTACGGTCGGCTTACCGCAACGACGCGAGAGATCCCTGGTGGTCGCGGTGCGGCGCGATCACGAATTGCACACTCTTTCCGAATTGTGGGAGGGCAGGACCATCGCACCGGAGGCGATCACGGTGCGGCGCGCGATCGGCCACCTGCCCCGCGTCGAGGCCGGTGAGACGGCGTCCGGCGATCCGATGCACCTCTCGCCCAGCATCGGTCGCGAGTCGACCCGCCGCCGCCTCCACGCCCTCCCCCACGACGGCGGTTCCTGGCTCGACCTCAGGTCCGCCCCCGGCGGCGACGACCACCTGACGCCCGCGATGCAGCGCCTCGTCGCCGCCGGGCGCCTGGGGTCGCACCCCGACGTCTACGGCCGACTGTGGTGGGACCGTCCCGCGCCCACCGTCAAACGGGAGTGCGCCCACTTCGGCAACGGCCGCTACACCCATCCCGAGCAGGACCGGCTGTGCACGGTGCGAGAGTTGGCCCTGCTGAACGGTTTTCCGGACGACTACGTGTTCCGCGCGCGATCGCTGTCGAACATGTACCGCCACATCGGGGACGCGGTACCGCCGCTCGTGTCCGCTCAGCTCGCCGCGCTGTGCACCTGGATCATCAGCGGCGTCAAGCCGGACCTGCGCGACGCGATCCTGCCCGGCACCTCCCTGCGGGCAGAGGACCTGCTCCCGGCACAGCCCTCACCGGATCTTCTCGATGCGCACCCATCCCGCCTCGTCGCGGCCGGCGTGTCCCTCGATCTCGAGGACCACCAGCGCTGACCGCACCGCCGACACGGGCACGCCGGAGTCCACGGACAGTTGCTGCACCGTTCGGGCTCCCGTGGCCGGGAACGCGTCCAGCACGCGGGCGGGAGTCTGCGGCAGGCGATCGAGATCGCGGCCGAACAGGGCGTCCCGGTCGTCGTCCTCGACACCCGCACCCACCGCACCCGCCTCGGCCACCACGTCCCGGGCACCCGTCACCAGACGCGCTTCGCCCTCGCGGATCATCCGGTGGCACCCCGTCGACGACGCGGACGTCACCGGCCCCGGTACCGCCATGACCGGTCGCCCCAGTGCCCGTGCCCACGACGCCGTGTTACGCGCCCCGCTGCGCCATCCCGCCTCGACCACGACCACGCCGTCACACAGTGCGGCCACCAGCCTGTTGCGGGAGAGGAAGCGGTACCGGGCGGGTGGTGTGCCCGGCGGATACTCCGACACCACCGCACCCGTCTCCGACACTCTCCGCAGCAGACGCTCGTGCCCCGCCGGGTACGCCCGGTCGACGCCGCACGCCAGCACCGCCACCGTGCAGCCGCCCACGCCCAGCGCGGCGCGATGCGCCGCACCGTCGATGCCGTACGCGCCGCCGGAGACCACCGTCCACCCGTCCACGGCCAGGTCTCCCGCGATCTCACCCGTCACGTGCTCCCCGTAGCTCGTCGCGGCGCGCGTTCCCACCACGGCCACCGCCCGCTCCGTGGACGACGCCACCGGCGCCGGACCCACCACCCACAACGCCAACGGCGCACCGCCGTCGCGAGTGGGCAGAGCCCCGTCCGGCCGCTCGAATCCGAGGAACCGCCAGGCGGGCCACTCCTCGTCCGACGGCACCACCAGTCGACCGTCCATCGCAGCCATCAGGTCGAGGCTCGCCGCGGCGGTGTCGAGATGTGCCCGCGCCGACACGCGGTCCCACACCGCCTTCGGAACGTCCCCGGTGCGCATCGTCGCCGCGGCGTCCACCACTCCGCGCGAGGCAATGAGCTGCTCGACGGCGCGCGACGGACCCTGCACCACCGTCGAGACGTACGCCCACGCCAGGGTCTCCGGATTCTGCGCTCCACTCACACGCCACTCCCCTGTTCGCGAAAACTCATCGCCGACGCCACGCACTCGGGTCCCGGAGACATCCGCCCCTCGAGGTCGCCGAGCGTCCAGGCCAAGCGCAGGATGCGGTCCGCGCCCCGCGCCGTGATGCCACCGCGCCGCAGCGCCCGTTCGATCGGAATCAATGCTTCGCGTTCGAGCCGGAAGCGCTGGCGCAGTGCTGATCCGGGTACCTCGGCATTGGTTCGCCAGCCGAACTCGGACCACCGCTCCGCCGCCGCCTGCCGCGCTGCCGTCACTCTGCCGCGCACCACCTCGGTCGTCTCCCCCACGTCGTCGGTCAACAATCCGGTCGCAGCGGGCTGCATCGACAGCCGCAGGTCCACCCGGTCGAGCAGTGGTCCGGACAGCTTGCCGAGGTAGCGCCGGCGGGCGTTCGGCGCACACACGCAGTCGGCGGTCCGCGGCGAGGCGCACGGACACGGATTGGCCGCCAGCACCAGTTGGAAGCGAGCGGGATAGCGGGCGACCCCGTCGCGCCGCGCGATGCGCACCTCGCCGTCCTCCAGCGGGGTACGCAGTGCCTCCAGCACGCGCACCGACATCTCGGCACACTCGTCGAGGAAGAGCACGCCGTGGTGCGCCCGGCTCACCGCACCCGGTCGCGCCATGCCGCTTCCGCCGCCCACCAGTGCCGCCACCGAGGTGGTGTGATGCGGCGCGATGAACGGGGCGGTGGTGATCAACGGACACTCCGCCGTGAGTGTCCCCGCGACGGAGTGCACCGCCGTCACCTCCAGGGCCTGACCCTCCGTCAGCGGCGGCAGCAGTCCGGGCAGCCGACCCGCGAGCATCGTCTTGCCGATACCGGGCGGCCCCGTGAACATCAGATGGTGTGCGCCGGCGGCCGCGACCTCGAGAGCCCAGCGTGCTTCGGACTGTCCGACCACGTCGGCGAGATCGCCGTACCGGGGCTCCGGACCCGGCCGTGTCGGCATCGGTTCCGGGAGAGTGCACCGGTGCGAGAGCCACTCGATCACCTGCCGAAGATGCGCGGCCCCGAGGACCTCGATCCCGCCCACCAGGCCCGCCTCGGCGAGGCTGTCCTGCGGCACCACCACGCGGGTCCATCCCGCTCCGCGTGCGGCGAGCACGGCGGGAAGGACCCCTCGCACGCTCCGCACCCGCCCGTCGAGTGCCAGCTCACCCACCAGCACCGTCGAGGCCAACAGACCCGGCGGCACCACCTTGGCGGCGCCGAGCACCGCGCACGCCAGTGCCAGGTCGTACACGGATCCCACTTTCGGGAGTGTGGCCGGCGACAGCGCGAGCACCACCTTGGACGCGGGCCAGCTCTGGCCGGAGTTGTTCACCGCGGCCCGCACTCGGTCCCGTGACTCCTGCAGCGCCGCATCGGGGAGTCCGACCACGTGCACGCCCGGCAGGCCCCGCCCCACGTCGGCCTCGATCTCCACCAGGATGCCGTCGATGCCCGTGACGGCGACCGAGAACGTCCGTCCCAGAGCCATCAGAACGCCGCCCTCAGATGCGAGAGCAGAGGCCCCCGGCCGTCGGCGATCACAACCTCCACGACGTCGAACCGCACCGGCACCCACGGACCGGACCGCTCGGCGAGCCACAGCCCGGCCAGCCGGTGGATGCGCTGCGCCTTCGCCGGCGTGACCGCCTCGGCCGGAGTGCCGTACCCGTCGCCGGAGCGGGTCTTCACCTCGACGAACACGACGGTGTCGCCGTCCACGCCGATGATGTCGACCTCGCCGTGCCGGCACCGCCAGTTGCGGTCGAGAATCCGCAGACCCACCGTCGTCAGATACGACGCGGCAGCTTCCTCGCCCGCTCTGCCCATTTCCGCGTTCGTCGCCATGGCTCCCCTCGCCGACCCGGTGCCCGGTGGTGGGCACACCCGGTGTCGGAGCACGACTGTGCAGGCACGCGGCGACCGTGCCGCGGCGCCGACCTGCGGCCGCAGAAAACCCGGGGACGACGCTCGACCCGGGGATGACGGACCACCGAAACCCCCTGTTGCGCGGCGCTCGGCCGTGGGGTTTGCGATGATCGGGTCATGAACACTGCACGCGACTCGTCGGCGAGCGGGACGCCGTCCGGCAGTGAGTTCCTTCTCCGCCGCGTGCCGGACGATCGGCGGCCCGCTCACCCCTATGCACTGCTGTGGACGTCGAACGATGCGCTGGGTCGGGAATCGACCAGGGAGGTGGGGTGCGGCGACTACTCGTGGGCGCTACGGACGGCACGCATCCTGTCCATTCCGCGCGCGTCGATCGAGCACGACCAGCGCGGCGGCGTGGACGACGGCTACGAGGGGTGGCACCTCAACGCGCGCATCCTGGGGACGGATCAGCGCTGATTCACTCGGGAAGTCCCCGTCACTCGGGAAGTCCCCGTCACTCAGGAAGTCTCAGATCCGGCTTGTCGAGTTCCTCGATGTTGACGTCCTTGAACGTGATCACCCGGACGTGCTTGACGAAGCGCGCGGGTCGGTACATGTCCCACACCCACGCATCGGACATCCGCACCTCGAAGTAGATCTCGCCGTCCGCGTTCCGCGGGATCATCTCCACCGAGTTCGCGAGATAGAAGCGACGCTCGGTCTCCACCACGTAGGTGAACTGGCCGACGATGTCGCGGTACTCCCGGTACAGCGACAGTTCCATCTCGGTTTCGTACTTCTCGAGATCCTCGGCACTCATGCCGCCATCATCGCGCATCGGCGCCCTCGTGTTCCCATCGACCCCGCTCCTGCGGCGACACCGTCGGTGCGGCGCCGGCATCCTCGAGGCAGGCGACGTTCGACCACGAGCGACGGTGCTCCCGGCTCGCCCCGAGACGGGCGAGGGCGTCCGTGTGCAGCGTCGTGTTGTAGCCCTTGTGTACGGAGAAGTCGTAGCCGGGGATGTCTCCGTCGAGTGAGCGCATGATGCGGTCACGGTGCACCTTGGCGAGCACGCTCGCGGCGGCGATACAGGCCGCGGTGGCGTCCCCACCGATCACCGGGAGTGACGGCGCGGGAAGCCCGGGCACCCGAAAACCGTCGGTCAGGACGTACCCGGGGTCGACCGACAGTCCGGCGACCGCGCGGCGCATGCCCTCGATGTTGGCGACGTGGATACCGATGCGGTCGATCTCGGCCGCGGGGACGATGACGATCGAGTATGCCGTCGCCCAGCGGATCACCTTCGGGAACAACGACTCCCGCGTCTTCTCGCTCAGCTTCTTCGAGTCGTCCAGAAGGTCCAGCGCGGCGCGGGCGCGATCGCCCAGGATGCACGCGGCGATGACCAGTGGGCCCGCACAGGCGCCACGACCCGCTTCGTCCACGCCCGCCACGGGCCCGAGCCCCGACCGGAGAAGGGCCGACTCCATGGTCCGCATGCCACCCGCGCGACGGATGACGGTGCGCGGCGGCCACGACGTCCGGGAGAGCCGCGTGGTCGACTTCATGGGCCCCGAACTCACTGCCCCTGGATGTCCGGATCGTCGATGAGACCCCAGCGACCGGGCGGCAGCACGATGGCCTGCGCCTTGCCGATCACGTTGTCCAGCGGGATGGTTCCCTGCAGTTCGTCGGCGACGTGGAAGCGCGAGTCGGCGGAGTTGCTGCGGTTGTCACCCATGACCCACACGTTGCCCTCGGGCACGGTGACGGGCCCGAAGCACCGCCCGGAACGGATCGGGGTGTCACACGTGAGCGTGCCGGGCACGAAGTCGAAGTCCATGGTGATGTACGGCTCGTCGAGCGGCTTGCCGTCGACGAGAACGCGCCCCTGCTCGTCGCAGCACTCGACGGTCTGACCGCCGGTGGCGATGACGCGCTTGACCAGATCGTTCTCGTCCGGTGCGACCAGGCCGACGAGGGATCCGAGTTCCTGAGCGCCGCGGACGACGATGTTGGACGACCGCGTGGAGACGTAGTCGCCGTCCCAGGACGGCGGTCCGCGGAACACGACGACGTCACCGGCCGTCGGATCGCCGAAGCGGTACCCGATCTTCTCCACGACGATGCGGTCACCGGTGCAACCAGTGCAGCCGTGCAAGGTCGGCTCCATCGATTCCGAGGGAATCAGGTACACCCTCGCGACGAAGGTCTGCAAGAGGAAGCTGAGCACCAGGGCGACCAGGATGAGAATCGGAAGCTCGCGCCAGAAGGACCGTGGCTTCTTGGTTCGCTGCGCCTCGTCGTTGTCGTCGCCCGCGCGCTCGTCCGTCACGGGTCAAGATTAGCGGCAGCGCCGCGGTGCAGAACGACCGGGACGCAGAACGGCCGGACACAGGGGAACGAGTCCCCTGTGTCCGGCCGTCCAGCGAGTGGAACGCCGAAGATCAGCGCTTCTCCTTGATCTTGGCTGCCTTGCCGCGCAGCTCGCGCAGGTAGTACAGCTTCGCGCGACGCACGTCACCGCGGGTCAGCACGTCGATCTGGGCGATGTTCGGGGTGTGGACGGGGAAGGTGCGCTCCACGCCGACGCCGAAGGACACCTTGCGGACCGTGAAGGTCTCGCGGATGCCGCCACCCTGACGCCGAATGACGACGCCCTTGAAGATCTGCACGCGCTCCTTGGAGCCCTCGATGACCTTCACGTGCACGTTCAGTGTGTCGCCCGGGCGGAACTCGGGGATGTCGCTGCGCAGCGACTGCTTGTCCAGGAAATCCAGGGTGTTCATGGTTCATCCTTGCTGTGACGAGATCTCGAGCAGAGGACCCGAGCGGCTGCCGTCGGCGGATGCCGTCGACGCTCGACTGGTTCGTACTCCGAATAGGTGTCCACCGGATGCCGGGCATGCGAGTAGCACGCCCGGTGTCAGGCAACCCCACGATTGTGCCAGAGAACCGGTGCCCGACGAAATCGGCCGGATCAGCCCGCGCCGACCGATTCGCGATCGGGGCGCGACTCCCCCGGCGCCGGCGCCGGAAGGACGATGCGATCGAGTTCGTCCTCGGCAGCGGCGCGCACGTGCGCGACGTCGGGCGTGCCCGCGATGGCGTCCTGCATCCAGATCTTCGCGCGGACGACGGGACGGCGCAGGTTGCGCTCGCGCCGCAGGGCCTTCTCCATCCGCCGCGGGCGTCGGGTGTAGCGCCAGCGCGCCCAGGGTGACCCCGGCCGGCCGATCCGGATCGCGCCGATCACGAGCAGCGGCAGGAAGAACAGGCCGGCGAGCCCGGTCCAGATCTTGCCCTTCGCGAGGACGATCGCGGCGAGGAGGAGATTGAGCGCGGCCAGGACGACGATGATGCTCCGCACCGCGACGCTGGGATCGTCACGGAAGCCGGCGACGTCGAAGAACTCGAGCGGTTTGAGACCGAACAGCAGCATGACGGTGGCGGCCACGGCGACGAAGACCGCGTCGACGGAGGTGCGGCCCTGCTCGGCCCAGTACACGTCCTCCAGATAGAAGATGAGCGCGAACTCGTCGAGTACCAGTGCCGCACCGATACCGAAGAACGCCGCGAGCGCCGCGCCCGTGGTCTGGGTGCCGTCGACGTACACGGTGATCATCGCGATACCCGAGACCAGCATGGCGACCACACCGAACACGACGTGATGCACGTGGTGTCCGCCCGGCGTGACGTTGCCCGGCCACCAGGACACCTGCGCGCGGATCATGCGGACGCTGAACCGGATGAAGACGAACCCGGCGATGAACCCGACGAGGAAGAACAGCAGCGGGATGCGCCCCTCGTCGGAGACGTGGTGCATCCACCGCTCCATCGCAGCGCCTTCCTGCCGTGCCCGTCCTGTGACGAGGAAGTCTATCCGCGCCGCCGCGACACCCTCTACTTTCCGAAGCCCGCCTTCCGCAGCGCATCGGCCATCGATCCCGTTGCCGCGGCCGGTGCCGAGGACTGCGCTCCCTTGCGCGGTCCGGCTCCGGTCTTCTGCCGGTTCCGGGCGCCCTGGCCTCCCGACCCGCCGCGTGGAGCCGATGCCGCTGCCGTACCGCCGATCTCGTCGGTCAGTCGCAAGGACAGGCCGATCCGCTGGCGCGGCAGGTCGACCTCCATGATCTTCACGCGCACGACCTGTCCGGACTTGACGACGTCGTGCGGGTCCGAGACGAAGCGGTCGGACATCGCCGAGACGTGGACGAGTCCGTCCTGGTGCACGCCCACGTCGACGAAGGCGCCGAAGGCCGCCACGTTGGTCACCACTCCCTCTAGCACCATGCCCGGTTCGAGGTCGGCGACCTTCTCGACACCGGCCGCGAAGGTGGCGGTGGCGAACTCCGGACGCGGATCGCGGCCGGGCTTCTCGAGCTCGGACAGGATGTCGGTGACGGTCGGGAGTCCGAACCGGTCGTCGACGAAGTCCTGCGGGCGCAGGGACCGCAGCACCCGCTCGTTGCCGATCACCTCACGGACTCCCATGCCGGCCCTGTCGACGATGCGGCGCACCACGGGATACGCCTCGGGGTGCACGCTCGACCGGTCGAGGGGGTCGTCGCCGTCGGTGATGCGGAGGAACCCGGCGCACTGCTCGAAGGCCTTGGGCCCGAGCCGCGGAACCTTCTGAAGCGCGGATCGGGATCGGAAGGGGCCGTTCTCGTCGCGGTGCGCGACGATCGACTCGGCGAGAGTGGTGGCCACGCCGGAGACGCGCGCGAGCAGAGGCACGCTGGCGGTGTTGACGTCGACGCCGACCGCGTTCACCGCGTCCTCGACGACGGCGCCCAGGGAACGCGCCAACATGGATTCCGAGACGTCGTGCTGGTACTGCCCCACGCCGATCGACTTCGGGTCGATCTTCACCAGTTCCGCGAGGGGATCCTGCAGACGACGGGCGATGGAGACCGCGCCGCGGATCGAGACGTCGAGATCGGGCAGTTCGCGCGACCCGTAGGCGGACGCGGAGTACACGGAGGCGCCGGCCTCGGAGACCATCGCCTTGGTCAGGTTCGCGTCCGGGTACCTCGCGATGAGTTCCGCCGCCAGCGCGTCGGTCTCACGCGACGCGGTGCCGTTGCCGATGGCCAGCAGATCGACACGGTGCTTCGCCGCCAGTGCGGCCAGCGTCGCGAGCGCCTCGTTCCACTTGCCCTGGGGCTTGTGCGGATAGATGGTGTCGTACGCGAGGACCTTGCCGGTGGGGTCCACGATCGCGACCTTGGTCCCCGTGCGGAACCCCGGGTCGAGGCCCATGGTGGTGCGACTGCCGGCGGGCGCCGCCAACAGCAGGTCCTCGAGATTGGAGGCGAAGACGTCGACCGCGCGCTCCTCCGCGGACTGCCGCAGCCGCATGCGGGTGTCGATGCCCAGGCTGACCAGAAGCTTGGTCCGCCACGCCCATCGCACCGTGTCGAGGAGCCACCGGTCGGCCGCACGGCCGTGGTCGCCGATACCGAAGCGCGCCGCGATGCGGGTCTCGTACACCGACGCGGTACCGGGTGCGGGTTCGTCGGTGTTCGGCTCCGGATCCATCGTGAGGGAGAGCACCTCCTCCTTCTCCCCGCGCAGGACTGCCAGTACTCGATGGGACGGAACGGAGGTGAAGGACTCGGAGAACGCGAAGTAGTCGGAGAACTTCGCACCGTCCGTCTCCTTGCCCGGTCGCACCGCGCTGGTCAACCGGCCACGGGTCCACATCAGCTCGCGCAGCGACCCGACGAGGTCGGCGTCCTCGGCGAAGTGCTCGACGAGGATCGCGCGCGCACCGGCGAGCTGCTCCTCGCCGAAGGACGTCGGATCGGTGGTCGGATCGGACAGCAGGGCGTCCGCCACGGGCTGGTGGCCGGCCTCGCGCGCGATCTGCGCCTTGGTGCGGCGCTTCGGTTTGAACGGGAGGTAGATGTCTTCGAGGCGCGCCTTGGTGTCCGCGAGCACGATCGAGTCCTCGAGCGCGTCGTCGAGCTTGCCCTGCGAGCGGATGGACTCGAGAATCGCGGCGCGGCGCTCGTCGAGCTCGCGCAGGTATCGCAGTCGCTCGTCGATCGTGCGCAGCTGGGTGTCGTCGAGCGTGCCCGTGACCTCCTTGCGGTAGCGCGCGATGAACGGCACCGTCGCACCCCCGTCGAGCAGGTCCACGGCGGCGCGTACGCGCTCCTCCGCGACGTCGAGCTCCTCGGCGATCCGGCGATTGACAGATTTCACAGCGGTCGTCACGGCGATGGACCCTACCGCGCCGGTACCGTGGAGTGACGGTGCCGCCCCGGGTTCCGAGCGCCGACGCGCCCGGTACGTCCACTCTCGAATGTGGGGGCACTCGATGACAGAACGGTAGTCACGTGACAACTCCCTCGGCGCGCCTGCGACGAGCCTCCACCATGTTGGCGGCGGTGGCGCTCGCCACCACGATGGCGGCGGCCTGCGCGCAGCCGGCCGAGCCGGCGGCGACGACGATCCCGGTCGCACCGGAGTTCCCCGAACCCGAGATGCCGATGGCGCCGGACCTCACCGGCCGCCTGCAGCAGGCACTCGACGGCGCGGCCGCGCGCGGCGCGACGCTCTCCATCGGCTTCCTCGACCGGGAGACCGGGACGTACATGGGTTCCGGTGACAACGATCCGATCGAGACGGCGTCGGTGGTCAAGTTGTTCATCGCCGACGATCTGCTCTACCGCTCGTCGCGCGGCGAGTTCGCCCTCGACGAGGAGTCCCGTGCCCTCATCGCGCCGATGCTCTCGTCCTCGGACGACAGTGCGGCGCAGGTCCTGTGGGACGCCGCCGGTGGATCCGAGGTCGTGGCACGCGTCGCCGGCCGCTACGGCCTGCCCGCCACCGCCGCGTCGGCGGACGGGATCTGGTGGAACACCCGAACCACCGCGGCGGACCTGGTGCGGTACTACGACGCCGTCCTCGACGGCACCGGCGGACTGAACCCGGCGGACCGGGCGACCGTCGTCGGAGACCTCGAGGCGTTCACCCCCGAGGGGGCAGACGGCTATCCCCAGACCTTCGGCATCCCGCGGGCACTCCCCGGCGAGACGGTCCGCGGGGTCAAGCAAGGGTGGATGTGCTGCGTCGACGGTCGGTGGATCCACCTGAGCACGGGGTTCGTCGGCGACGGAGAACGCTACGTGGTGGCGGTGCTCTCGCGGGAGGATCCCTGGTACGGCGCGGACGGCGGCAGCGCGGAGACGACGGCGGACACCGCGGTGACGGACGACGACGGCGCCAAGCACGCGCGCGTCACCGTCACCGGCGCGCTGAAGATCCTGTTCCCCACCGGGGTCGTCGCCTGAGGGATCGCGTCAGGGTAGGAGGTCGGGCCGGCGCTGAGCGGTACGCTCGAGCGACTGTTCCCGCCGCCACTGTTCGATGCGGGAGTGGTTGCCGGACAACAGAACCGGCGGCACGTCCAGGCCGCGCCACGTGGCCGGTCGGGTGTAGCCAGGCCCCTCGAGGAGACCGTCGGAGAACGAGTCCTGTTGGTGCGAGAGCTGATTGCCCAGGACGCCGGGCAGCAGCCGCGTCACGGCCTCGGTCATCACCAGCACCGCGGCCTCGCCGCCGATGAGCACGTAGTCCCCGATGCTGACCTCCTCGACGCGCACCCGGGTCGCCGCGTCATCGAAGACTCGCTGATCGATGCCCTCGTAGCGGCCGCATGCGAACACCAGATGATCCTCGCGCGACCATCTCTCGGCGGTGCGCTGGGTGAAGGGCACTCCGGCGGGCGTGGGCACCACCAGGATCGGGTCGGCGTCGCGCATGACGTCGTCCAACGCGTCTCCCCACACCGTCGGCTTCATGACCATGCCGGGGCCGCCGCCGTAGGGCGAGTCGTCGACCGCCTTGTGCACGTCGTGTGTCCAGTCCCGGAGGTCGTGGACACCGAGGGTCACCAGACCGTTCTGCACGGCCTTGCCCAGCAGCGCGGTACGCATGGGCTCGAGGTACTCGGGGAAGATCGTCACCACGTCGATACGCATGGTCACTCGCCGTCCAGAAGCCCTTCGGGCGGGTCGATCTCGACGGTCCGCGTCTCGCGGGAGACCGACACCACGATCGCGGACACGAACGGTACGAGCAGTTCGCGGCCGACGTTCTCGTCGGCCGGCGTGATCGACAGCAACTCCCCCGCAGCGGAGTGCAGCACCTCGCTGACCGTGCCGATCACCGTGCCCGCCGACTCGTGATCCGGAGCGAACTGCACCGTCATGCCCTCGAGCTCGTGGTCGTAGAACTCGTCCGGATCGTCGGACGGGGGTAGATCCGCGGTGTCGACGACGAACAGGGTGCCGCGCATCGCGTCGGCGGTACTGCGATCGTCGATTCCCTTCAGACGCAGCAGAAGCCGCCCGGAATGCTCCCGGGCGGCTTCCACCGTGTAGTCGGTCGTGCTGTTGTCGCGACGCGCACGGCCGTGCAGAACGGATCCCGGAGCGAACCGCTCGTCAGGATCGTCCGTGCGGACCTCCACGACGACCTCGCCCTTGATGCCGTGCGACTTGGCCACGCGGCCCACGACGAGCTCCACGTCGGTGATCAGCGATCGGTGTCGACGACGTCGACACGGATCCCACGGCCGCCGATACCCGAGACGAGGGTACGGAGCGCGGTGGCGGTACGACCGCCACGGCCGATGACCTTGCCCAGATCGTCGGGGTGCACGTGCACCTCGACGGTCCGGCCACGGCGACCGGTGATCATCTCGACACGAACGTCGTCCGGATTGGACACGATGCCGCGAACCAGATGCTCGACGGCGTCGGCGACCATGGTGCTCACAGGTGGGTCCTACTTCTCGGTGGACTCGGCGGTGGCGTCCGCGGTCTCGTCTGCCGGTGCGCTCTCGGCGTCGTCCGCCTTGGCGGCCTTCTTCTTCTTCGGCGTGGTGGCCTCGGCGACGGGCTCGTTGTCGGCGGCGGCGAGCGCAGCGTTGAACAGGTCCAGCTTGGACGGCTTCGGCTCCTTGACGCGGAGCGTGCCCTCGGCGCCCGGCAGGCCCTTGAACTTCTGCCAGTCACCGGTGATCTTGAGGAGTGCCTCGACGGGCTCGGTGGGCTGTGCGCCCACGCTCAGCCAGTGCTGCACGCGATCGGAATCGATCTCGATCAGCGACGGCTCTTCCTTCGGGTGGTACTTGCCGACGGTCTCGATGGCACGGCCACCGCGACGGGTACGCGCGTCGGCGATGACGACGCGGTACTGCGGGTTGCGGATCTTGCCGAGACGGGTGAGCTTGATCTTGACTGCCATGTGAAACGAAGCCTCTTTCGATGTGGTCGCGGGACGCGACCGCTGGTCACGGCGCAATTCAGCGATGCGCACGGCATGCGCACCCGGTTTTGCGGTGGATGGGTGTTGTGACCGCCGCTCGGTACGGAACCGGAGACGGGCGAACAGCGACTTATTCTGCCAGACGCTGCCCGCCCCTCATAATCCTCGGCCTTCCCGTCCCCGGGGACCCGCCCGTCAGTCCTCCGGCTTCACCGCCAGCACCGGCTTGGGGCACGTGAGCAGGATCCGCTGCGCGGTGCTGCCCATCAACAGCTTGCCCACCGGAGTGCGGTGCCGGATGCCGATGACCAGGACGTCGGCGTCGGGCTTCTCCATCGCGGTGAGCAGAGCCTCGACCGGATCGGTGGTGGTGTCCTGCTCGACGGTGAAGGGCACGCCGGACGACTCGAGCGTGCTCTGCAACTGGTCCACCGCCGCGGAGTCGGCGAAGTGCGGGTCGGCCAGCGCATCGCCCTTCGAGGCGTTGACCACGGTCACCTCGGTGCCGTGCGCCTTCGCCTCGGCGATGCCGTGCTCGAGGGCGGCTCGGCCATACTTGTCCGGGGTGTAGCCGACGACGATCATGCGTTCTCCTTCTGAAGTTCCCGGTCCGCGGTGGCGGACACACGGGGTCGGACGAGACGGGCCAGCAACGGCGCGATCAACAGGACGGCGATGATCGCGTAGACCACCACGGCGATGGGCTCGGTGAAGATGCCGCTCCAGTCGCCTTCGTTGAGTTGCAGCGTCTGGCGGAGCTGACGTTCGATGCGCGGTCCGAGGATCACACCGATGATCAGCGGGAGCACGGGGAGTCCGAAGCGCCGCATCATCAGCCCCAACAGGCCGAAGATCAACAGCATCGCCAGGTCGAGCCACTGCAGGTTGACGGCGTACGCACCCAGGACGGCGAAGAACAGAATGCCGGCGTACAGGTACGGACGCGGAGTACGCAGGAGCTTGGCCCACACCGGCGCGAGCGGCAGGTTCAGCACGAGCAGCAGGAAGTTGCCGATGAAGAGGCTGGCGATGAGCGTCCAGATCAGCAGCGGTTCCTTGTCGAACAGCGTAGGGCCGGGCTGGATGCCGTAGGAGACGAACGCTGTGAGCATGACCGCGGCGGTGGCATTGGTGGGCAGCCCCAGTGAGAGCATCGGGACCAGGGTGCCGGCCGCGGACGCGTTGTTGGCGGCCTCGGGTCCGGCGACGCCCTCGATGGCGCCCTTGCCGAATTCCTCGGGATGCTTCGACAGCTTCTTCTCGGTGATGTAGCTCAGAAATGTCGGTAGTTCGGCGCCGCCGGCGGGAAGAGCACCGAACGGGAAGCCGTACGCGGTTCCGCGCAGCCAGGGCTTCCACGACCGCTTCCAGTCGCTTCTACCCATCCACGGACGCCCGACGGGAATGACCTCGGCCGGCTTGCGACGCAGGTGCGCGGCGACCCAGAGAGCCTCGCCGAGGGCGAACACGGCGACGGCGATCACGACGATGTCGATGCCGTCCGACAGCTGCGGGATACCGAATGTGGCACGCGGCTGGCCGGTCAGGAAGTCGATGCCGACCAGTCCGATGGACAGTCCGAGCAGCAGCGAGATGCACCCGCGGAGCTTGGACGAGCCGAGGACCGCGGTCACGGCGACGAGGGCCAGCAGCATGATGGCCAGATAGGACGGCGCACCCAGGGATACGGCGAACCGAGAGACCATCGGGGCGAAGAGCACCAGCAGCATCGTGCCGATCGAGCCGGCGATGAACGACCCGATGGCAGCGGTCGCGAGCGCTTGTGCAGCTCGACCCGCTCTCGCCATCTTGTTGCCCTCGATGGCCGTGATCACCGACGACGACTCACCCGGCGTGTTGAGCAGGATCGAGGTCGTCGAACCGCCGTACATACCGCCGTAGTAGATGCCGGCGAACATGATGAACGCCGCACTGGGACTGACGTTGTAGGTGATGGGGAGCAGCAGCGCGACCGTCATGGCCGGGCCGATTCCGGGGAGCACTCCCACGGCGGTGCCGAGAAGCACACCGATGCAGGCGTAGAGCAGGTTCATCGGCGTCGCAGCCTGGGAGAACCCCTCCATGAGCCAGTTCAGATTGTCCATCAGAGAATTCCGTCCAGGATGCCTGCGGACAGCGGGATCCCGAGTCCGACGTAGAACGCGTAGAAGCTGACGAGCGAGAGCACCAGACCGATCCCGAGATTGCGGATCCAATGCCTGTTGCCCAGGATCGTCGCGGCGCCGCCGAACAGCACGGCGCCCATGATCACCCAGCCGAGAACGTCGACCAGTGCGATCGTGGCGACGAACAGGGCAACCAGCAGTCCCACCGTCTTCCAGTCGGCCGGCGTGGACGTGTCGATGTCCTCACCGTCGTCGGGGGTGCCCTTGCTGCCGCGCGCGGTGGCGATGGCCAGCAGCACGGAGCACACCAGCAGGCCGGCGCCGATGACGAGCGGGAACAGCTTGGGGCCCACCGGGTCCACCTTCGCGAACTCCGCCGTCAGGGACAGGGCGTCGACGATCAGGAAGATCCCCACCACCAGCATGACCGCGCAGACGACGAACTGCGCCCAGTCCGGACGGTTCTGCGCAGCCGCGTCGTCCGGTCGTTCCACCGTGGCCGTCACACCAGCCCCAGTTCGGTCAGAGTCGACTCGACCCGTTCGTCCTGCTCGCGCAGGAACTGCTCGAAGCCCGGTCCCGTCTCGAAAGCGTCGGTCCAGCCGTTGGTCATCAGTGCGTCCTTCCATTCCGTCGTGGCGTGCAGCTCTGTCAGCGCCTCGACCATCTCGGCGCGGACCTCGTCGGAGAGTCCGGGCGGCGCGAGAATGCCGCGCCAGTTGGTGAATTCGAGATCGATGCCGGCCTCGCGCAGCGTGGGGGCGTCGACCCCGCGAACGCGCTCCGCTCCCGAGACGGCGAGAACACGGACCTGGCCCGCCTCGATCTGGTCGACGTACTCCCCCAGACCCGACGTGCCCGCGGTGATCTTGTTGCCCAGCAACGCCGTCAGCAGATCGCCGCCGCCGTCGTAGGAGATGTAGTTGACCGCGGTGGGATCGACGCCCACCGCCTGCGCGGTCTCCATCGGGAACAGGTGGTCCGGGCCGCCAGGCGACGAGCCGCCACCGATCGTCACCGACCCCGGATTCGCGCGCCACGCTTCCACCAGCTCGTTCACCGTGGTGAACGGCGAATCGGCGGGTACCAGGATGCCCTCCTGCTCTTCGACCACCTTGGCCAGCGGAGTCGCGTCGGACACTCGGGCAGCGGACCCGTTCGTGTATCCCGCGCCGACCACACCCAGGCCCATCATCATCATGAGGTCGTCGTTACCCGACTCGTTCATCAGACGGGCCATGGCGACAGTGCCACCGGCGCCGATGACGTTGAACACCTCGACACGACCGGTGATGTCGTCGTCCTCCATGATCTTCACGGCCGTGCGCGCCGTCAGGTCGTATCCGCCGCCGGGGCTGTTGGGCACCATCATGCGGATGCGGTGCAGCCCTTCGCCCTCGTCGCCCCGGGTGACGCCGCACCCCGCCAGCAGGAGTACGAGCGCCAGAACGGCTGTCAGCCTTCTCGGCATCGGTCCTCGATTCGTCTCGATCGTGATGTAAGACTGTGATCGAGAGCAATCATGGATGTTTCAGTGATTCAGGTCACCCATTCGTTACCAAGGAAAGTTGAGTTCTTTGTGGTCACGACGGTCGACCCGGACCGCCCTGGTCCGGCACGCGCGCGGCAGGTCGCTGGCCGGCCAGTTCCTCGTGTTGCAACTGGCCGTCGTCGCCGTGGTGTTGGGGGCCGTGGCCGCGATCTCGATTCATCAGTCGACCACCGAGTTCCGGGACATCCAGGGCGGGCGCATGCTGTCCGTCGCGGAGAGCCTGGCCTCCACCCCGATCGTGCGGGAGCAGCTGAACGCGCCGCTGGTGGAACAAGTGCTCGCGCCGGACGTCGACCGCGCGGTGTCTCTCTCCGGAGCCACCCTGGCCGAGATCGTCTCGACCGAAGGCGAGGTTCTGGTGTCCACCGATCCGACCCGCGTCGGATCCGCCGCAGAACTCGGTGACAGCGACGTCTTCGGCGGCCGCGGCTGGTACGGCGACGTCGACGTGGAGGGCCACCCTTCCATTGCCGGACACGTGCCGATCCTCGACACCGACGGTGGTGTGATCGCTGTGGTCACCGTGTCGGAGAACTATCCCTCGACGTGGATGCTGTTGTCCGACTCCGGTGCTCGCCTCCTGATCTATCTCGGAATAGGCGCCGGCGTCGGCGCCGCGGGATCGTGGCTGCTCTCCCGGCGCATCCGTCGCCACACTCTCGGGCTCGAGACCACCGAGATCGCGAGCCTTGCCGACCACCGAGAAGCGTTGCTGCACAGCATCCGTGAAGGCGTCATCGCCGTCGGCAACGACGGCCGGATCACGATGATCAACGACAGCGCGTGCGCCCTGCTGGATCTACAGCCGAGCGTCGTCGGGAGTCACGTCGCCGAGGTCGACATCGACGCCGGGATACGCGAGGTACTTCTGTCCGACGGTGACGTCGAGGACGTCGTCGTCACCACCTCGACGCGGGTCCTGGCCCTCAATCGCCGCAGTGCCACCAGTCGCCGTGCGGAGAACCGCGGGCAGCACATCGGCACCGTGACCACAATGCGTGACAGCACCGAACTCGCCTCGATGCAGAGCCAACTGACGTCGCACAAGAGTGTGACCGACACCCTGCGCGCCCAGACCCACGAATTCGCGAACCAGCTGCACACCATCTCCGGCTTGGCACAGCTGGGCAGCTACGACGACGTGACCCGGTTGGTGGGCACGCTCACCCGCCGCCGCGCGGAGATCAGCGATTCGATCACGGCGCACGTCCACGACCCGGCGGTGGCGGCACTGCTCATCGCGAAGACGTCACTCGCCGCCGAGGCCGGGGTGCGGCTCGTGTTGGATCCGGAGTCGGATCTGGGTGCGCTCGATCCGGCGCTGTCGACGGACGTCATCACCGTCCTCGGCAACCTCGTGGACAACGCGCTCGACGTCTCCCGCGACCACGGCGATCGCTCCATCACCGTGCTCGTCCGGGACGATCCGGAACTGTGTGTCGAGGTCCTCGACTCCGGCCCCGGAGTTCCCCCGCATATGCGCGAGTTGATCTTCTCGCGGGGCGTGACGTCCAAGACGGACGTTCCCGGCGGACGCGGCATCGGTCTCGCGCTCGTCCGCTTGGTCAGCGTGCAGCACGGCGGCACCGCGACCATCGAGGACGCAGATTCCGGCGGTGCCCGTTTCCGCGTCCGCATGCCGCTCGGTTAGGTTCTGCACATTCCCGACCCGACGAGAGAGGACGTACCCCGAGTGCCCACGGTGCTGGTGGTGGACGACGACTTCATGGTGGCGGACATCCACCGCCGCTTCGTCGACCACACACCTGGCTTCACGGCGGTCGGTGTCGCGCACTCCGCGGCGGCAGCCCGGACCAGCATCACCGCGTTGACACCGGACCTCGTCCTTCTCGACGTGCACCTGCCCGACGCCTCGGGACTCGACGTGCTCCGTACCTTGCGGGCCGAGAAGAATCCCGTCGGCGTCATCATGATCACCGCCGCACGGGAACTCGACACCGTCGCGGATGCCTTGAGCGGCGGCGCCGCGGACTACCTGATCAAACCCTTCGAGTATCCGCAGCTGCGCGACAAGCTGGACGCCTTCGCCGCGCGCTTCGATGCCCTGTCCTCCGGGCAGGCTGATCAGTCACTCGTCGATTCGCTGTTCGGTGCCGCAGCGCGGCCGGACCAGTCGACCTCGGACGCCGCCGCCCGGCTGCCCAAGGGTCTGTCGCCGGAGACCGGCGGCGTGGTACTCGGGCAGATGACCGGAGGAGCCGAGCTGTCGGCCACGGAATGCGCTGAAGCCGTCGGCATCTCGCGAGTCAGCGCGCGCCGGTACCTCGAACACTATCTGGCCTGCGGCGTGCTGGACGTCCGTCTGCAGTACGGCCGGGCGGGGCGCCCGGAACGCCGCTACCGAGCACGCTGACCATCGGAGCCGACGGTCACCAGATCCGGCCGCGCAAGACCACCACGTCCGGCGCCGACAGCACGTCCGGCCCGGTTCGTGGGTCCGTGGAGTAGAACACCAGATCCGCGGGTGCGCCGTGCTCGATGCCCGCACGCCCGAGCCACCGCCGCGCCGTCCAACTGGCCGCACCCAGGGCGTCGGTCGGCGACAGGCCCACGCCCACCAGCGCCGCCACCTCGTCGGCCACCCGCCCGTGCTCGATGCTGCCGCCCGCGTCGGTGCCCGCGTAGATCGGGACTCCGGCGTCGTGCGCGCGCCCCACCGTGTCCGCCACTCGGGCGTGCAGGTCGCGCATGTGATCGGCGTAGCGCGGATAGCGGGTGGCCGAGTCGGCGATCGACGGAAAGGTCTCGATGTTGATGAGCGTGGGCACCAGTGCGGTTCCGTGCTCGACCATCATCTCGATGGTCTCGTCGGTCAGGCCGGTGCCGTGTTCGATGCAGTCGATGCCGGCACCGATCAGCCCGGGCAGCGCGTCCTCGCCGAAGACGTGCGCAGTGACCCGGGCGCCCTCGGCGTGGGCGGCGTCGATGGCCCGGCGCAGGACCGCGTCGTCCCACAAGGGTGCGAGGTCGCCGACCTCGCGGTCGATCCAGTCGCCGACCAGCTTGACCCACCCGTCGCCGAGGCGCGCCTGCTGAGCCACGGCCTCGGGCAGTTGCGACTCGTCCTCGAGATCGACGGCGAGGCCGGGAATGTAGCGCTTGGGCATCGCGATGTGCCGACCCGCGCGGATGATGCGCGGCAGATCCTCGTGGTCGTCGAGTGCGCGGGTGTCGACGGGCGATCCCGCGTCACGCAGCAGCAGCGCACCCACCTCGCGCTCGGTGGTGGCCTGCGCGACGGTGCCGTCGTGATCCTCGTGCCCGCCGCCGTACGTGATACCGACATGGCAGTGCGCGTCGACGAGACCCGGAACGATCCAGCCGCCCCGCGCCACCGTGGTGGCACCGGGAACCGGATCCAGTGAGACGAGGCCGTCTCGCACCCAGACGTCCACCTCGTCGTGGCCGGGCAGCACGACGCCGCGCAGATGCAGACTCGGCGAGATGCGCACCGCGTGCTCCGCCCTACTTCTTGGGGAGCTTCAGCTGCGACAGGTCGATGCCCTCGAGGCCCGGCGGAAGCTGGTCGAGGCCCTTCGGCATCGAGGACAGATCGGGCATCCCCGCGGGCATTCCGCCCGGCATACCGGGGAAGCCTCCCCGCACGCCCTTCGGCGGTGTGGGTCCGCGACCGCCCTTCTTCCCCTTCTTGCCCTTCTTGTTGCTGCGCTGAACCTGCTTGCGCGCGCCGGGCATGCCCATGCGGCCGGCCATCGACGCCATCATCTTGCGGGCCTCGAAGAAGCGGTCGACGAGCTGGTTGACGTCGGAGACCTTCACACCGGAACCGTTGGCGATGCGCAGACGACGGGAGGCGTTGATCATCTTCGGATCGGCCCGCTCGGCGGGTGTCATACCGCGGATGATGGCCTGCACGCGGTCGAGCTGCTTGTCGTCCACCGACGCGAGGGCGTCCTTCATCTGACCGGCACCGGGCAGCATGCCGAGCAGGTTGCCGATCGGTCCCATCTTGCGGATCGCCATCATCTGCTCGAGGAAGTCCTCGAGCGTCAACTGGCCGGACCCGATCTTCGCGGCGGTGTCCTCCGCCTGCTTCGCGTCGAAGACGGTCTCGGCCTGCTCGATGAGGCTGAGCAGGTCGCCCATGCCGAGGATGCGGCTCGCCATGCGATCCGGGTGGAAGATCTCGAAGTCCTCGAGCTTCTCGCCCGTCGACGCGAACATGATCGGTCGACCGGTGACCTCGCGGACGCTCAGCGCGGCGCCACCGCGGGCGTCGCCGTCGAGCTTGGTCAGCACGACGCCGGTGAAGCCGACACCGTCCTGGAAGGCCTGCGCCGTGCTGACGGCGTCCTGGCCGATCATCGCGTCGAGCACGAACAGGATCTCGTCGGGGTTCGTCGCGTCGCGGATACCGGCGGCCTGGCCCATGAGCTCGGTGTCGATACCGAGACGGCCCGCGGTGTCGACGATGACGACGTCGTACTGCTTGGCCCTGGCCTCCGCGACACCGGCGCGAGCGACCTCCACCGGATCGGCCGCGGTCACGCCGAGGGCATTCTCGCCGCCGCCGATCGACGTGCCCGGATGCGGCGCGAAGACGGCGGCGCCCGCACGCTCGCCGACGATCTGGAGCTGACTCACCGCACCGGGGCGCTGGAGGTCGCAGGCCACGAGGAGCGGGGTGTGGTTCTGGTCCTTGAGCCACTTGGCTAGCTTGCCGGCGAGTGTCGTCTTACCGGAGCCCTGCAGACCGGCCAGCATGATTACGGTCGGCGGGTTCTTCGCGAACTCCACCCGCCGGGTCTCGCCACCGAGGATGCCGACGAGCTCGTCGTTGACGATCTTGACGACCTGCTGCGCGGGGTTGAGAGCAGCGGAGACCTCGGCGCCCTTCGCGCGCTCCTTGATCCGAGTGATGAAAGCGCGCACGACCGGCAGCGCGACGTCGGCGTCGAGCAGTGCCAGGCGGATCTCGCGGCACACCGCATCGATGTCGGCGCCCGAGAGCCGACCCTTGCCTCTCAGATCCTTGAGGCTTCCGGTCAATCTGTCGGACAGTGATTCGAACACCGATACTCCTGAACATCGCGAGAGAAGTGAAGACTCCGTCGACCAGACTAACGGTCGATCGACCCGGCGGTGGCCCGGCCCGACGCGTACCTCAGTCGTCCGACTCGGGCTCCTTCGGACGCAGGGCGGGGACGACGGCCAGCAGCGCGCGTTCGAGCTCCTCGCGGTGTGCCCGCGATCCGGCACCGCCCTCCGACGCCCCGCTGGTGTCGACGCAGAACGCGTCCACCACCGAGGATCCGCGGGTGGTGACCTTGGCCCAGCGCACGTCGGCACCGTGCTTCTCGAAGACGGACGAGAGCCGGCACAGCAGCCCGAGCCGATCCTCGGCGCGGACCTCCACGATCACGGAGTCACCGTCCGGACCGTCGAACCACAGCACCCGCGGCGGCGCCTGCGCGTACAGCAGCACCTCCGACGAGTCGAGCGTTCCGAGTTCGCCGTCCGAGGCGGCGATCCGTGCCCCGGCCTCCTTGAGGTCGAGTTGCGCGAGCAGGTCGAGGTCCCCGTCGAGTGCCCGGATGAGCTCCTGGCGCAGCAGGCCGGGCTGGGGCGGCGCCCCGAAGGTGGGCGTGACGACGAAGCGGTTGATCGCGAACCCGTTCGCGCTGACCACGGACGCGGACAGTACCCGCAGCGCGGCCAGAGCGAGCACGCCCGACGCGTTGGACAGCAGGCCGAGCCTGTCCGGCGCGGTCACCGTCACCTCGAACGTGTGCGGACTGTCCGACGGCTGCAGATCGACGTCGACTCCGCCCTCGGCGGCGCGGGCCGCGAGCGCCGCGTCGATCGGATCGGGCGTCGGCAGTGATTCACCGGCCATGATCATGCGGCAGCGCCGCACGAGCTCACCGATGAGCGAGGACTTCCAGTCCCCCCAGACACCGGGTCCCGTCGCGAGCGAGTCCGCCTCGGCCAGCGCGTGCAGGAGTTCGAGCAGGATCGGATCGCCGTCCAGCGCGTCGACCACCCGCTGCACCGTCGCGGGATCGTCCAGGTCGCGTCGGGTCGCGGTGTCCGGCAGGAGCAGATGGTGGCGCACCATCGCCTCGAGCAGCCGGACGTCCGACGGCCACAGACCGAGCCGCTTGCCCACCTGCGTGGCCAGATCCGCGCCGACGATGCTGTGGTCTCCCCCGCGGCCCTTGCCGATGTCGTGCAGCAGTGCCCCGAGGACCAGCAGGTCGGGCCTCGCGACCCGGGTGGTGAAACCGCTCGCGTGAGCGGCGGTCTCGACGAGATGGCGATCCACGGTCCAGGTGTGCACGGCGTCGCGCGGCGGCAGGTCGCGCACCGCCCCCCACTCGGGAAGCAGACGCCCCCACAGGCCCGTCCGGTCCAGAGCCTCGATCGCGTCGATGGCGCGGCGGCCGGATCCGAGGACCACCAGCAGGTCGTTCAGCGCCTCCTTCGGCCACGGCTCGCGCAGTTCCGGTGCACTGTCGGACAGCCGGCCCAGGGTCGACGCGGACATCGGCATCCCTGTCACCGCGGAGGCCGCCGCGACACGCATGATCAGTCCCGGATCCTTGTTGGGGCGGGCGTCCCGCGCCAGCACCACCTCGCCGGCGTGCTCGACGACCCCCTCGTCCAGGGGCCGACGCACAGGTACCCGGCGGAGCCGCGAGAGTCCGCGTCGCGGTATGGCATTCCCGGCGGTACGCAGGCCCACGTCCGTCGAGTAGACGATGGTGCGCGCCGAATCACTCAGTACGCGTGCGAGATCGAACCGATCGCCGATACGGAGCGCGGCGGCGATCTCGTCCGCGTCCTGCGCTCGCAGCTGATCACGGGCACGGCCCGCCACCCGGTGCAGCTCGGTACGGACGTCGAGGATCCGTCGGTGAGCGAAATCCAGTCCACCGCCCGGTGATTCGGGCCCGAGGCCCGGCATCGCGTCGGTGAGCTGCGCGATGGAGAGCGCGTCGAGCAGCTGCACGTCGCGCAGTCCGCCGCGTCCACTCTTGAGATCGGGCTCGGCCCGGTGGGCGATCTCGCCGCTACGCCCCCAGCGAGTGCGGGTCAGCGCGTGCAACTCGTCGAACCGATCGCGGATCCCGATGCGCCACTGACGCCGGATCCCGTCGATCAACATCGAACTGAGTTCGGCGTCGCCCACGATGTGTCGGGCGTCGAGCAGACCGAGGGCCGCGGTCATGTCGTGGGCGGCGACGTCCAGAGCCTGCGGAACCGTGCGGACACTGTGATCGAGCTTGATGTGCGCGTCCCACAGCGGGTACCAGAGTTGGTCGGCCACACCGCTGACGAGCGCGGGATCGAGATCGTCGTGCAACAGCACCAGGTCCAGGTCCGAGTACGGCAGCATCTCGCGGCGACCCAACCCGCCGACGGCGACGATGGCGAATCCGCTGTCCGGCTTGATACCCACCTCGGAACCCTTGGTGGTCAGCCAGAACTCGTGCAGATCGACGAGCGCCTGGCGCAGCGCCGTCGCGTCCAGTCGTCGATTCCGGCCCTGGCCCGCGAGCAGTTGCTCGCGCGCTCGGACGAGATCCGCCGCTGCTTCGGAACCTCCCACGGGGCTCACTCCTTCTGGTGTCGTGTCGCCGAGAAACAGATCGGCCGCGGATCCGCCCCGTCGAACGAGGCGGATCCGCGGCCGGACTGACGGGAACTACAGAGCGTCGGAGCCACGCTCGCCTGTGCGCACGCGCACGACGGCCTCCACGGGCGAGACCCAGACCTTGCCGTCACCGATCTTGCCGGTACGGGCTGCCTCGACGATCACCTCGACGACCTTGTCCACGGCCGCATCGTCCACGACGACCTCGACGCGCACCTTGGGAACGAAGTCCACGGAGTACTCGGCACCGCGGTAGACCTCGGTGTGGCCCTTCTGTCGGCCGTACCCCTGTACCTCGCTCACGGTCATACCGAGAACGCCTGCCTGCTCGAGAGCCGTCTTGACGTCCTCGAGAGTGAACGGCTTGACGATTGCAGTGATCAACTTCATGTCTCACGCCTCCTTGCTGGGAACGCGTCCCAGTGTTGACCCACCGAGTGCCGCAAAGTCGTAGGCGGTCTCGGCATGTTCCGATTCGTCGGCTCCCATGGATTCACCATCGTCGTCGATCCGGAGGCCCACGGTGTACTTGACGATGAGCGCGACGATGGTCGTACCCACCAGAGAGTAGAGCAGCACCGCACCGGCACCGACTGCCTGACGCCACAGCTGGTCGAATCCGCCGCCGTAGAACAGCCCCTCGACACCGGCCGGCGCCTCGGAGGTGGCGACCAGTCCGACGAGCAGCGTGCCCACCAGACCGCCGACGAGGTGGACGCCGACGACGTCGAGCGAGTCGTCGAAACCGAACTTGAACTTCAGGCCGACGGCCAGTGCGCAGAGCACACCGGCGACGACGCCGATGACGAGTGCACCGAGGATGTTGACCGAGGAGCAGGCCGGGGTGATGGCCACGAGTCCGGCGACGATGCCCGACGCACCACCGAGACTCGTCGCGTGCCCGTCACGGATGCGCTCCGTGAGGAGCCAGGCCAGCATGGCTGCGGCCGTGGCCGCGATGGTGGTGACGAAGGTGGCACCGGCGATGCCGTTGGAGCCGACGGCGGAACCGGCGTTGAAGCCGAACCAACCGAACCAGAGGAGGCCGGCACCCAGCATGACGAACGGCAGGTTGTGGGGGCGGAACGGAGTACCCGGCCATCCCTTGCGCTTGCCCAGGATGACGGCGAGCACCAGACCCGCGGCACCCGCGTTGATGTGGACGGCGGTACCGCCGGCGAAGTCGACCGCCGCGAGCTTGTTGGCGATCCAGCCACCGGTCGTGGTGGTGACCTCGTCGAAGGAGAAGACCCAGTGCGCGACCGGGAAGTAGACGAGGGTCGCCCACAGTCCGGCGAACAGCAGCCACGGTCCGAAGCGCATGCGGTCCGCGACAGCGCCGGAGATCAGCGCGACCGTCAGGATCGCGAACATGGCCTGGAAGGAGACGAACACGGTCGCGGGGATGGTGCCGACGAGCGGGATCGCGGCATCGGTGAGCACACCGGCCTCGTCCTCGGAGGCGAGGTACGTTCCGCCGATCAGGCCCTTGAGCCCGAAGTACTGGAACGGGTCACCGATCAGGTTGCCCTTGTCCTCGCCGAAGGTGACCGAGTAGCCGTACAGCACCCAGAGAACGCCGACGACGCCCATCGCGCTGATGCTCATCATGATCATGTTCAGCACGCTCTTCGCGCGGACCATGCCGCCGTAGAAGAACGCAAGACCCGGAACCATGAGCAACACGAATGCCGCGCTTGTCAGCATCCATGCGGTGTCACCGGTGTCGGGCGCACCGATAGTGGGAAAATCCACCTTGAGCCTCCTCCTTCTTCCTCGCCCCAGCCGATGGCGGCTGACGACCTGAGGAGAAGGGTGCTCACTCGACGTTTCGGCGACGACACTGCGGTGTTTCGTCGGTGTGAACGCACAGCCGAATCATGTTGCGACCGTGTTGCGTCTCGGTCTTTTCACCCGATTCGGCCGCCGAGGACTCGACGAGAGTCGAATTCTCGGCGGCCCGAGCGGAGCTCGCGGTCAGCCGAGAAGAGCGTCGACGAACGCGCCGGGCTCGAACGGAGCGAGGTCGTCGGCGCCCTCACCGAGGCCCACGAGCTTCACCGGGACACCGAGTTCACGCTGCACCTGGAACACGATGCCGCCCTTGGCGGTGCCGTCCAGCTTGGTCAGCACGACGCCGGTGATGTCGACGACCTGAGCGAACACCCGGGCCTGCGCGAGACCGTTCTGACCGATGGTCGCGTCGAGCACGAGCAGGACGTCGTCGACGGGCGCCTTCTTCTCGATGACGCGCTTGACCTTGCCCAGCTCGTCCATCAGTCCGGTCTTGGTGTGCAGTCGGCCCGCCGTGTCGATGAGCACGGCGTCGACTCCGTCGGCGATGCCGCGCGTCACAGCGTCGAACGCGACGGCGGCCGGATCGGCGCCCTCCTTGCCGCGCACCACCTCGGCGCCCACGCGCTCGGCCCACGTCTGCAGCTGGTCGGCCGCCGCGGCGCGGAAGGTGTCGGCCGCGCCCAGCACGACCCGACGGCCGTCCGCCACCAGGACGCGGGCGAGCTTGCCGGTCGTCGTGGTCTTGCCGGTGCCGTTGACGCCGACGACGAGCAGGACCGACGGTCGGTCACCGTGCGGCAGCGCACGGATCGAGCGGTCGAACGACGGGGTGAGCTGCTCGATCAGCACCTCGCGCAGCAGGGCGCGGGCCTCGGGCTCCGTCCGCACGTTGCGCACGGCCATCTGTTCACGCAGCGTCGCGACGATCTCGGCGGTCGCCGCACTCCCCAGGTCGGCGACGAGGAGGGTGTCCTCGACCTCCTCCCACGAGTCCTCGTCGAGGTCGCCGCCACCGAGCAGTCCGAGCAGCGACCGGCCCACGGCGTTCTGCGATCGCGACAGTCGACCGCGCAGCTTGGTCAGGCGGCCCGACGTCGGCTCGATCTCGTCGAGCACCGGAGCGGAGCTCGCCGGTTCTGCGGGCGTCTCCTCCTCCACCGGAGGGACGACCACGGGCGGGGTCTCGACAGGCGGTGCCTCCGTGGCCGGAGCGGGCTCGTCGAGCACCGGGTCGGGCAGCGAGATGTCGGTGATGCCCCGCTTGGGTGCGTCGCGAGGAACCGACGCGTCGTCACCGACCCGCGGCTGATCGTCGGTGTCGGTGCGCTCGAGGGTGGGTTCGGGGATCGGCTTCCGGGGCGCCGGCGCGGGCGGAGCCGCCGTGCCCTGCGAGAAGTCGAATCCGGTCCCGGCCTTGTAGCCACCCGATCGGTCGACCTCGCGGACCTGCTCGGTGGTGTCCGGACGGGCCAGGGAGATGCGGCGACGACGCTGCAACACCAACCCGACGACGAGAACGACGACGAGCAGTGCGAGGACGGCCGCCACGACGATCCACAGTTCGGTAGTCACGTCGACCATCCTGTCAGGACGGTGGCTCGGGAGTCGCCACCTCCCCCGCGGGCTCGAGGACGGCACGCTTGGGCAACCGCTGCGAGATCACCGTCGTGATGCCGTCGCCGCGCATGCTCACGCCGTACAGCGCGTCGGCCACCTCCATGGTGGGTTTCTGGTGCGTGATGACGATGAGCTGCGACTTCTCCCGCAGCTGCTCGAACAGGCCGATGAGGCGACGGAGGTTCGTGTCGTCCAGCGCCGCCTCGACCTCGTCCATGACGTAGAACGGGGACGGCCGGGCCCGGAAGATGGCGACGAGCATCGCGACCGCGGTGAGCGACTTCTCGCCGCCGGACAGCAGCGACAACCTCTTGACCTTCTTGCCCGGCGGACGGGCCTCGACCTCGATGCCGGTGGTGAGCATGTCCGAGGGGTCGGTCAGTACCAGTCGGCCCTCACCGCCCGGGAAGAGCTTGGCGAAGACGCCGACGAACTCGCGCTCGACGTCGGCGTAGGCCTCGGTGAACACCTGCAGGATGCGGGCGTCGACGTCCGCGACCACGCCCAACAGATCCTTGCGCGCCGACTTCACGTCCTCGAGCTGGGTGGACAGGAAGTTGTAGCGCTCCTCCAGGGCGGCGAACTCCTCGAGAGCCAGCGGGTTGACCTTGCCCAGCGTCGCGAGGTCCTTCTCCGCACGCTTGACCCGGCGCTCCTGCTCCGCGCGGTCGAACGGCATCGGGGCCGGGGCCACCACCTGCTCGCCGCGTTCCTTCGCCTGCTCGTACTCCGCCATCTCGAGGTCGGTCGGCGGCAGCGTGACGTCGGGTCCGTACTCGGCGATCAGGTCGTCGGGCGCGATGGAGAACTGCTCCACCACGTTCTGTTCGAGCTGCTCGATACGGAGCACCGCCTGCGCCTTGGCCACCTCGTCGCGGTGCACCGCATCGGTCAACTGCGTGGCGCGCGCGGCGAGGGCGCGAACCTGTTCCCGCGTTCGGTCCAGCTCGGCAGCTCGGTCGGAACGACGGCGAGCCAGTTCGTCGCGGCGCACGGCAGCGTCCGCCACGACGCGCTCCAGCCGTCCGGCGACACGAGTCCCGGCCTCGGCGACCGCGGCGGCCACCGCAGCGGACTGCACGCGGCGTGCCCGTGCCCGCTCGGCCCGCGCACGGCCTTCTCGTTCCATCCGTGCCTGCCGACGGAGCTGGTCGGCCTTGCCGCGGACCGAGTCGGCGCGCTCCTCGGCGGTGCGTAGGGACAATCTGGCCTCGACCTCGACGGACCGCACCTCGGTGACCGCTGCGGCAGCGTCCTCGCGGGCCCGCGCCCACTCCTCCGCCTCACCGTCCCCGTCGGCGTCGCCGCCCTGGTCGTCCTCGGCCCGGCGCACGCGCTCCTCCAGTTCGGCGAGCGCGGTCACCGCCTCGTCCCGCTGATGCTCGGCCCGTTCGCGCTGGGACTGCAGCCGGGTCGACTCGGCATGCGCGACACGGGCGACCTGGCCCAGTCGGCCGAGTTGCTCGTACACCGCGGACATCGCGGCGTCGGACTCCGTGAGCGCGGCCAACGCCTGATCGGCGGCCTCCCGGCGGTCCGCCTGTTCGGCGAGTGCCCCGGACAGCGCCGCGGCGAGTTCCTCGGTCCGACGCTCCGTCGCCGCCAGTTCGGTCACCGACTCGTCGATGGCCGCCTGCACCTCGAGCGTGCTGGGTCGGCGGTCCGACCCACCGGTGATCCACCCGCGCCCCACCAGGTCGCCGCCGCGTGTCACGACGCGCACGTCGGCGCTGTCCTCGACCAGGGCGGTGGCCTCCTCCAGCGTGTCGACGACGCTGGTGCCCGCCAACAACGAGGCGAGCGCGCCGCGCGCCGACTCGGACGCCTCGATCACCGACAGGATCGAGGTGCCGGAGCCGATTCTCCGCTCCTCGGACGCCGCGCCCGTGGGGTAGACGATCGCCGCGCGGCCGGCGTCCTCGCTCTTGAGCGCCGACACCGCCTCGCGGGCGTTCTCGACCGACGAGACCACCACGGCGTCGGCCGCGGCTCCCAGCGCCACGGCCACCGCCACCTCGTACCCCGGCCGCACGGTGAGGTGATCGCCCAACCTGCCGACGACGCCGTGCTGTTGCTTCTCCCCCAGCCACGCACCGCCGTCGCCGCGTTCCAGGTTCATCGTGAGAGCGTCGATCCGGGCGCGCAGCGATGCCACTCGCTGGCTCGACTCCCGTTCTCCCGTCTGCAGTTCCGCGACGCGGGCGTCGGCGATGGCCAGTGCCTCGACAGCATTCTCGTGCTGCGAGTCCAGTCCCGCCTCACCGGCGTCGAGTTCGCCGACCTTCTCCTGGACGATGTCGAACTCGGCCTGTGCGGCGTCGCCGCGGTGCCTCGCGTCCTCGATCGCGGTCGCGAGACGGGCCACCTCCGTGTCGTACGACTCGGCCCGAGCGCGCAGCCCGTCCACCTGACCGGAGAGCCGCGCGAGGCCCTCCCTGCGGTCGGCGACGGCGCGCACGGCAGCGGCGTGGGCGCGCTCCGCGTCCGCCGCGGCCGCTTCCCGTTCCGCGAGCTGCTCCCTCGCGGCATCGAGGGTGGCGCGCGCGAACTCCACCGCCTCGGTCAGCTGCATCTCCTCCTCGGCGACCCGGTCCGCACGCTGCTCGAGCTCGTCCGGGTCGGGACCGCGGCGGTCCTCCGGCTCGTCACCGAGGTGGCGCGCCCGCTCGCTCGCGATGCGCACGGTGGCGCCGACACGCTCCGCGAGCGCGGACAGCTGGAACCACGTCTGCGCCGCCGCCTCCGCGCTCGGGGTGAGTCGCGCGAGGTCCTGCTCGCCCCCGGCGAGCACCGCTTCGCCCTCGGCCAACGCGTCCTGGACCGAGGCGTACTCCTCACGGGCCTTCGTCTCGTCGTGTGACTGCTCCGCCAGTTCGGTCCGGCGTGTCACCAGATCGTCGGCGGCGATGCGCAGTCGCGCATCGCGGAGGTCGGCCTGCACCGTCTGCGCGCGCCGGGCCACCTCGGCCTGACGACCGAGAGGCTTGAGCTGCCGACGCAGTTCGGTGGTGAGGTCCGTCAGACGCGCGAGGTTGGCCTGCATGGAGTCGAGCTTGCGGACGGCCTTCTCTTTGCGCTTGCGGTGCTTGAGGACGCCGGCGGCCTCCTCGATGAAGGCGCGACGGTCCTCCGGCCGCGACTCGAGAATGGCGGCGAGTCGACCCTGACCGACGATGACGTGCATCTCACGGCCGATACCCGAGTCGCTGAGCAGTTCCTGGACGTCCATCAGTCGGCACGAGCTGCCGTTGATCTCGTACTCGCCGGCACCGTCGCGGAACATGCGGCGGGTGATCGAGACCTCGGAGTAGTCGATCGGCAGCGCGCCGTCGCTGTTGTCGATGGTCAGCGTCACCTCGGCCCGGCCCAGCGGGGCGCGGCCGGACGTGCCGGCGAAGATGACGTCCTCCATCTTGCCGCCGCGCAGCGCCTTCGCGCCCTGCTCCCCCATGACCCAGGTCAGCGCGTCGACGACATTCGACTTGCCCGATCCGTTGGGCCCCACCACGCAGGTGATGCCGGGCTCGAAACGCAGAGTCGTCGCCGAGGCGAAGGACTTGAAGCCCTTCAGCGTCAGACTCTTGAGGTGCATGGCGGTTCAGACTACCCAGCCCTGCTCTCTCAGCGTTCGACGAACCCGTCGAGTTCGCCGCGCGCGGATTCCCAGTTGTCCACCACGGTGGTCACCGAGCCCGGGGTGTCACCCGATCGCAGAGCGGCGAGCAGCGCCTCGAGATCAGCTCGATCTCCCTCGGCGACCACGTGCACCCGGCCGTCGGACGTGTTGGTCGCTGATCCGACGAGCCCGAGTTCCAACGCACGCGACCGCGTCCACCAGCGGAAACCGACGCCCTGGACACTGCCGTGGACCCACGCGCTCAGCCGTTCGGGGTCGACTGCCGTCACTCCTCGACCTCGATACGGAGGTCCACCTCGGTGCCCGCCTTCAACGTGCGCCCCACCGTGCACACCTTGTCGACTGCCTTGGTGACGACGGTGAGTAACCGTTCCCTGGCCTCCGGATCGAGGGCGCTGAGGTCGACCGTCAGCACCTCCTCGAGCCGCGGGTAGCGCTCCTCGTCACGATCGGCGACGCCCGACACCCGGACGGTCGCGTCGTAGTCGTCACCGAGCCGGCGGGCGAGGGGACGGTCGGAGCTCATGCCCGTGCATGCCGCGAGAGCGATCTTGAGCAGCTCACCGGGAGTGAAGACACCCTCGACGTCCTCGGACCCGATGAGCACTTCGGCACCGCGCGAACTCTTGCCGGTGTAACGACGTGTCCCGGTGCGATCGACCCACAGTTCAGCCATGGACCGAGTCTAGTCAGCGGCGACCGAGACCGTCCGCGGCCAGGTCCTTCGCCAGTCGTTCGGCGGCCGAGACGAGCAGTGGCACATAGTCGTTCGCGGTGTCGGGGGTGACGCGGGCGGACGGGCCCGCGATCGAGATCGCGGTGAGTGTCGGGGCGCCGATCACCGGAACCGCGAAGCACCGCACCCCCACCTCCTGCTCCCCCTCGTCCACGGAGTAGCCGCGCTCGCGGATCACGGCGAGATCTGCGAGGAGCGCCGCGGGTGTGGTGTGGGTGTTCACCGTCTTCGGCGCCATCCCCGTCCGGGCGAGCAGTGCGAGCACCTCCTCGTCGGGCAGCTGCGCGAGCAACGCCTTTCCCACCCCGGTGCTGTGCGGGAACACGCGCTGACCCACCTCGTTGAACATGCGCATCGCATGCTCGGACGGCACCTGCGCGACGTACACGGCCATGTCGTCCTCGAGGAACGCCATGTTGGACGTCTCGTGCGTGATCGACACGAGCTCCGCCAGATAGGGACGAGCCCACGAGCCGATGAGCTTGGCGGATCGCTCACCGAGGGCGATGAGCCGTGTCCCCAGGGCGTACCGGCGCGACGGGAGTCGGCGTGCGTATCCCAGCGCCACCAGGGTCTTGAGCAGACGGTGGATGGTCGGCATCGGCAGCTCGGCCGCCTCGGCCAGCTCGCTGACACCGACCGACCCTCCCGCACCGGCCATGATCTCGAGAAGGTCGAACGCGCGCTCGACCGACTGCACGCCGCCACTGGACTCCATGCCGCCGAGCCTATTCCACCAGGCGGAAGAAACGGCTTATTCCCTTCGCTCGACCACGATGGGTGGTGCCGCTGCGACCACCGACGGCGACGACCGTCGACCGGCAGTGATCTCGTTGAAGAAGATGTTGAGGATCACCGCGACGATGCTCGCCGCGCTGATTCCCGAGTCGAACACCACGTGCACCCACTCCGGGAACGCCGACCAGAATCCGGGCACGGCGATGGGAAGCACGCCGAATCCGATGGCCACGGCCACGATCACGAGATTCAGGTTGCCGTCGAAGTCGACCTTCGACAGGGTGCGAATGCCGCTCGCCGCCACCGAACCGAACAACACGATGCCGGCGCCGCCCAGCACGGGCAGTGGTACCGCGGCGACGAGACGTCCGAGGACGGGAAACAACCCGAGCACCAGCAGGACCGATCCACCGGCGGCGACCACGAACCTGCTCTTGATGCCCGTCACCGCCACGAGGCCGACGTTCTGTGCGAAGGCACTCGCGGGGAACGTCCCGAAGATCGGGGCAACGGTGGTGGCGAGCATGTCGGCCCGGAGACCGTCCCCGACGCGGCGGGAATCGACGTCGGTGCCGACGATCTCGCCCACCGCGAGGATGTCGGCCGTCGTCTCGGTCATGATCACCAGGATGACCACGACCATCGAGATGATCGCCCCGATCTGGAAGACGGGCGTCCCGAAGGCGAACGGCTCCGGGACACTGAAGATCGCGCCCGTGCCCACGTCACCGAAGTCGGCCTCGCCGACGAGCGACGCGACGATCGTGCCGACGACGATGCCGATCAGGATGGACAGGCGCGACACTGTGCCCTGCGCGAACCGGCTGACGACGAGGACGACGAGGAGACTGACACCGGCCAACCCGATGTTCGAGGTCGACCCCCAGTCCGGCGCGGACTCCGTCCCACCCATGGCCCACCGACAGGCCACGGGCAGCAACGAGATTCCGATGACCGTGATGATGGTGCCGGTGACCACCGGTGGGAAGAAGCGGACGATCCTGCTGAAGAACGGTGTGACGAGGATGCCGATGGCACCGGCGGCGATGATGGCGCCGAACACCGCGTTCAGCCCACCGGGCCCACTCGCGACGGCCACCATCGTGGACACGGAGGCGAACGAGATTCCCTGCACGAGAGGTAGCTTGGCGCCCACGAACGGCAACCCGAGTGTCTGCAGCAGAGTCGCCGCGCCGCTGACGAACAGGGCCGCCGACACCAGGATCGCGATGTCGGTACCGGACAGACCGGCGGCGCCGCCGACGATGAGCGGAGGCGCGATGACCCCGCCGTACATCGTCAGGATGTGTTGCAGGCCGTAGACGTACGTCTTGCCGAGACTCAGCCGCTCGTCCTCCGGACGGGCGGGATCGTGCGCTGCGCGTGTCATCGCCGTCTCCTAGCAGAATCCGGGGACGGTGTCCCACGCCCGGCCGGCGTCGGGGGCGTCGTCACGTTCGACGGTGGCCTCGATGAGCCCGTAGGGCCGGTCCGCGGCGTAGAACACCTCGCCGGGGTTGTCGAGCCCGAGCGGTTCCAGGTCGACGAGGAAGTGGTGTTTGTTGGGCATCGAGAATCTGATCTCACCGATCTCGGGATGCGCCTCCAGAACTTTCGTCCCCATCTGGAACAGGCTCTGCTGCAACCCCAGTGAATGCACCGTCGCGAAGGTCTCGAGCATGATGGAGCGGACGTCGGTGAACGTCTTGTCGAAATCGAGCTCGGTGGTGAGATACCGCCACCGTGCACTCACCGAGGTGGCGAGGATGCGATCCGTCGTCTCCTGCAGAGTGGTGTATCTGTCGGTGGGGAAGCCCCAGAACTCCGAGCCCGTCGACTTGAGCACCACCAGATCGCTGAGGCCCGAGACGATCCAGGTGTCGTCGCCGTCCACGGTCACGATGGTGGTGCGCTTCTCGTCGCCGGCACGGACGAAGGAGTGATCGTGCCCTTCCGGTCCCGTCGGGATGCGGTCCCACGAGTACTGCTCTATCTCCCAGCGGCCGCCGGTGATCCAGTCGAAATCGGTGGTGAAGTGCCGCCCGAGACGCAGCGCGAACTCCTCGATGGCACCGATCCCGTGGCGTGCGAACGCGTACACGGTGTTCTTCTGTGTGTCGGTCGCGACGACATGACCGTTGTCGCCGTCGGTGTGCGCCGCGGACAGATCTCCTCGCAACTGCGACGTGACCGAGATGTCGGTGATGCGGTGGCGCGGGGTCTCCCTGTCGATGCGCACGAGGCGGCATTCGGCCTTGCCGTACTGGTTGGCTCCGAGAACGATCGTGCTCATGTCTAGCTCCCTCGATAGGTCGTGTACGCGAACGGGCTGAGAAGAATCGGTACGTGGTAGTGCTCGTCGGCGGAACGGATGTCGACGGCGATGTCGATCCGTGGATAGAAGGTCGGACGGCCCCCGCGCGCGAAGTAGGACGCGGTGTCGAAGGTCAGCCGGTAGACGCCCGGTTCGAGGCGGGCGGGACCGAGATCGGTGATGCGGCCCTGCGCGTCCGTCACGCGCGAGGCCAGGGTCACGCCGTCGCGTTCACGCACCAGAGCGACCGACATGCCCTGTGCGGGAACACCATCGGCTGCATCGAGTACGTGCGTCGTGACGTGAGCGGGCTCGGTCACAGGACACCCGGTCCCAGGAGCCGCACAGCGGCGATCTGACGCAGAGCGTCCTCGATCTCGCGGAGTTCGGTCGACTCGTCGTGACCCAGCCGCCGATCGAGCTCGGCGAGCACGTCGGCGGCACTCCGGCCGGCCGCTCTGACGAGGAACACCCGACCGAATCGCGATTCGTACTCCTCGTTGCCGGCGGCGAGCCGAGCGACGACCCGCGCATCGGAGCTGTCCACGCCGGACTGCTCCGAGCGTGCGAACGCGGCGCCGGCGTCGTCACCGACGGGCCGGTCCCCGATGCGCGGATGGTGCCGGAGCGCACCGTCGATCTCGGCGGGCGTGAACGGGGCGGCCACCGACATCACCGCGGTGTGCAGCGATCTCTCGTCCGCGAAGGGCGTCAGCGCGAGCAGCGCCCGGCCCCACCGGGGGATGTCGAGGCAGTGTCGGAGGTGCTCTTCTCCGCCGTCATTCGCGGGGGTCTTGGATTCCGTATCGCGAAACAGCAATTCCATAGAACGAAGAGTGACAGCGGTCACACGCGCTGTCAACCCTCGATCCGCAGCGCCTCGCACGGCGCGGTCCAGGGGTTGACATCCCCACTGTGACCCGTGACACTCGACGCATCCGCGGAATAATTATTCCACAATACGGATTCTGGAGGTCCGTTCGATGGCTCGACTCTTCTGCAACGGCGACGCTATGCGTGGTGGCGTTCTGCACCACAACGTCGCCGTCCACACCTTCCTCGGCACCGTGCGCACCACACCCGACTACCGCTTCTACTCGGTACGGGACGAGTTCCCGGCCCTGGTGCTCGCCCCGGACGGCGGCGCCGCCATCGAGGGTGAGCTGTACGACGTCCCGATGAACGACATCCGCGCTCGGTTCCTGCCCGACGAGCCACCCGAGCTCGAACTGACGGTCGTGCAGCTCGAGAACGGTGATTCCATTCTCGCCGTGGGTCTTCGGCCCGGCATACTGCTCGACGACCGCACGGGCCTGACCGACATCACCGCCGCCGGCAGCTGGCGGCGGTACCGCGGGCTCACCGCCCCGTCGTCCGGCGACGTGTCGTGAGAGGCGACCGGACGTGGACGTACGCGGTCAACTGCTCGATCCTGTTGACCGAGGTGCCCCTGCTCGAGCGACCACGGCTCGCTCAGGAGCTCGGCTTCGAGGCCGTCGAGTTCTGGTGGCCCTTCGCCTCTCCCGTGCCCGCCGACCGCGAGGTGGACGCCTTCGTCACCGCGGTCGAGGATGCCGGGGTCCGACTGACCGGGCTGAACTTCGCCGCGGGCGACATGCCGGCCGGTGATCGAGGAATCCTGTCAGACCCGGCACAGATCGCGGCGTTCCGCGACAACATCGACGTCACGGTCGGAATCGGTGAGCGACTCGGTACCCGAGCGTTCAACGCGCTCTACGGCAATCGGCTGGAGGGGGTCGATCCCGTCGAACAGGACCGCGTCGCCACCGACAACCTGGTGGCCGCCGGCACCGCCGTCGCCCGACTCGGTGGAGTCGTCCTGATCGAGCCGGTGAGCGGAGCTCCCGCCTACCCGCTGACGACGGCCGCGGACGCGGTCGCCGTGATCGACCGGGTCGCCGCCCGCGGCGTCGACTCGCTCCGACTGCTCGCCGACCTGTACCACCTCGACGTCAACGGTGACGACGTCGCCGCGGTCATCGACACCCGGGCCGCCCTGATCGGACACGTCCAAATTGCTGACTCGCCCGGTCGCGGTGCACCCGGCAGCGGCGCCCTCGATCTGGACGCGCACCTCGCGCGCCTCGCCGAGAACGGCTACCGCGGTGTCATCGGACTCGAATACAAGGCCGCTCGGGACACCGCCTTCGACTGGCTCACCCACTCGCACTCCACGTAAGGATCCGCCATGAGCACCATCGCATTCATCGGACTCGGCATCATGGGCAGCCCCATGGCCGTCCACCTCGCACATGCCGGCCATCAGGTGGTCGGGTACAACCTCACACCCGACCGCACCGCGCCACTGGTCGAGGCCGGCGGCACCGCGGCCGAGTCGATCGCCAAGGCTGTCACGGGAGCCGACGTCATCGCGGTCATGGTGCCCGACTCCCCCGACGTCCAGGACGTCCTCACCGGCGAGGGCGGGGTGTTCGACAACGCACCTGCAGACGCCCTGATCATCGACTTCTCCAGTATCCGACCGGACGTCACCAGCGCGCTGGCGCAGGAGGCCCGGTCACGCGGGTTCCGCATCATCGACGCACCGGTGTCCGGCGGTCAGGCCGGCGCCGAGAACCGGGCCCTGTCGATCATGGTGGGCGGCACCGCCGAGGACGTCGAGTCGGCCAGGCCCATTCTCGACGTGGTGGGCTCGACCGTCGTCCACGTCGGACCCAACGGCTCCGGGCAGACCGTCAAGGCCGCCAACCAATTGATCGTGGCCGGCAACATCCAGGTGCTCGCGGAGGCGATCGTCTTCCTCGAGGCCTACGGCGTCGACATGCGCGCCGCCGTCGAGGTTCTGGGGGGCGGCCTCGCCGGATCGGCAGTCCTGAAGCAGAAGGCACAGAAGATGCTCGACCGATCGTTCGAGCCCGGGTTCCGGATCGACCTGCACCACAAGGACCTCGGCATCGTCGGCTCCGCGGCACGCGAGGCGGGTGTCGTCACGCCGATGGGCGCCCTGCTCGCTCAAATGATGGCGTCGGCACGCGCCAACGGCGATGGCGGACTCGACCACTCGGCCCTGTTCCGCGGCGTCGAGCAGCTGTCCGGGAAGGCGAGCCGATGACCCGCATGCGCGCAGCCGACGCCGCGGTGAAGATTCTCGAACTCGAGGGCGCCACCACCGCGTTCGGTCTGCCCGGCGCAGCGATCAACCCCTTCTACTCGGCCATGCGGGCGCACGGCGGGATCCGGCATGTCCTGGCCCGCCACGTCGAAGGCGCGTCACACATGGCGGAGGGATTCACCCGAGCGAAGGCCGGCAACATCGGCATCTGCATCGGCACCTCCGGGCCGGCCGGCACCGACATGATCACCGGTCTCTACTCCGCGATGGCGGATTCCGTTCCCGTACTGGCCATCACGGGCCAGGCACCGGTGGCCCGACTGCACAAGGAAGACTTTCAGGCCGTCGACATCGCGTCGATCGCCGCACCGGTGACGAAGATGGCCATGACGGTCCTCGAGCCCGCGCAGGTGCCCGGCGCTTTCGCGCAGGCGTTCCACCTGATGCGGTCCGGGCGCCCCGGTCCCGTCCTGATCGACCTGCCCATCGACGTGCAGATGGCCGAGATCGAGTTCGACCCCGACACGTATCAGTCACTGCCGGTGCACAAGCCGCGTGCCTCGCGGGCACAAGCCGAAAAGGCGATCGACATGCTGCTCGCCGCCGAGCGACCGTTGATCGTCGCCGGCGGCGGCATCGTCAACGCCGACGCGTCGGACCTGCTGGTCGAGTTGGCCGAGATCCTGAACGTCCCCGTCATCCCGACGCTGATGGGCTGGGGCACCATCCCCGACGATCACCGTCTCGCCGCGGGCATGGTCGGCCTGCAGACCTCGCACCGCTACGGCAACGCGACATTGCTGGCGTCGGACTTCGTGATCGGCATCGGGAACCGGTGGGCCAACCGACACACCGGTGGCCTGGACACCTACCGCGGGACGCGGACGTTCGTCCACGTCGACATCGAGCCGACTCAGATCGGACGGGTGTTCGCCCCCGACTACGGCATCATCTCGGACGCTGCGGCAGCACTGGAACAGTTCGTCGCCGTCGCACGGGACCGCCGCGCGGCCGGTGCGCTCCGCGACCTCACTGGCTGGGTGGAGGAGTGCGCGACGCGGAAGCGGACCATGCAGCGTCGCACGCACTTCGACGACGTCCCGATCAAGCCGCAGCGCGTGTACGAGGAGATGAACCGTGTCTTCGGCCGGGACACCCGCTACGTCACGACGATCGGGTTGTCGCAGATCGCGGGCGGACAGTTCCTGCACGTGTACGAGCCGCGCAACTGGATCAACTGCGGCCAGGCCGGTCCACTGGGGTGGACGATCCCCGCCGCGCTCGGTGTGGTCGCGGCGGACCCGAGCACCCCCGTCGTGGGACTCTCGGGCGACTACGACTTCCAGTTCATGATCGAGGAGTTGGCCGTCGGCGCGCAGTTCAACCTGCCCTACGTGCACGTGCTGGTGAACAACTCGTACCTCGGTCTGATCCGGCAGGCCCAGCGCGCCTTCGACATGGACTTCTGTGTGCAGCTCGGGTTCGACAACATCAACCACCGCGACCCGGTCGACGGTGAACCGGGCATCCCCAAGGGCTACGGCGTCGATCACGTCGCAGTCGCGGAAGGGTTGGGATGCAAGGCGCTGCGCGTCACCGATCCCGATGCGATCGCGGAGGCACTCACCTCGGCTCGCACCCTGGCGGCGGAGCACAAGGTCCCCGTCGTCGTCGAGATCGTGCTCGAACGCGTCACCAACATCTCGATGGGCACCGAGCTCGACAACGTCGGCGAGTTCGAGGACCTCGCACAGTCATCCGCCGACGCACCCACGGCACTGCTGATGTTGGACTGACGATGACGCGAGTTCTCGTCTCTCCCGACAAGTTCAAGGGATCGGCGACGGCGGCCGAGGTCACCGATGCGCTCGCTGACGGCATCATCACTGCCGCTCCGTCGTGGGACGTCGTACGACTCCCGGTGGCGGACGGCGGCGACGGCACGGTCGACGCTGCCGTCGCCGCCGGGTGGGATCGCGTGCCCGTGTCCACCACCGGACCGACGGGCATCCCCGTCGACTCCTCGTATGCGCGCCGGGGATCCACCGCCGTCGTCGAACTCGCGTCGACGGTGGGACTGTCGCAACTGCCCGGCGGTGCCCCGAACGCGTTGGAAACCAGCACGTTCGGACTGGGGACGGTCGTATTACACGCTCTCGGCGACGGCGCCAGGACCATCGTCATCGGACTGGGCGGCAGCGCCTCCACCGACGGCGGCGCCGGTATGCTCCGCGGACTGGGTGTGCGTATCCTCGACGCCCGTGGCCGTGAGATCACCGGCGGCGGTGAGGCGTTGCGCGAGGCGGCGACGTTGGATCTCGACGCGATGACGTCCGCGGTGGCCGGTGTCTCCTTCCAACTCGCGTGCGACGTCGACAATCCACTGCTCGGCCCTGCGGGCGCCACCGCCGTGTACGCACCACAGAAGGGCGCCGGCCCGGACGCAGTGCGTGTCCTCGAGCAGGCGATGACGCGATGGGCGGAGGTCGCGGGCGCTGCCCACGCCGATCGGCCCGGTGCGGGCGCAGCCGGCGGAACTGCCTTCGGCGCGATGGCAGTGCTCGGAGCGACGGTGCGGTCCGGAATCGACACCGTGCTCGACCTGGTCGACTTCCGTCGCCGACTGGCGTCGGCGGACCTCGTGGTCACCGGTGAGGGATCGCTGGACGAGCAGAGCCTGCACGGCAAAGTCCCGGTCGGCGTCGCCCACGTCGCCCGCGACGAAGGCATCCCGGTGATCGCCGTCGCCGGCCGAATCACGCTCGCACCCGATCGCCTACTCGACCACGGCATCGTCCGCTCCTACTCGCTCGCCGATCTCGAACCCGATCTCGCCGCGTCGATGCGCCGCGCTCCGACGCTGCTCCGGCGGATCGGCGCGACCATCGCCACCTCGTACCTCACCGAAGGAGTTTCATGACCACCGCTGCGTTCACCGCCCATGTCGACCTCGCCTCCCGCGCCCTGGGAGGAAGCGTCAGCGCGGCGAACGACGAACTGTTCGCCCAGCGGGAGAACCTGATCCGGCCGGAACCCCCGTTCTTCGATCCCCACGACTTCGGGCACAAGGGCAAGGTCTACGACGGGTGGGAGACCCGTCGCCGCCGGGACGACGGACACGACTGGGCGATCGTTCGACTCGGTGCCGCCGGCATCGTGCACGGCGTCATCGTCGACACGGCACACTTCCTCGGCAACTACCCGCCGTTCGTGTCCGTCGACGGAGCCTGCGTCGAGGGCCACCCGTCGAGCGAGGAGCTGGAGAAGGCCGACTGGCACACCCTCGTCGAGAGATCGCCGGCACTCGGCGGCACCGCGAACGCCTACAGCGTCGACGATCATCACCGGTGGACACATGTGCGCCTCAACATCTTTCCCGACGGGGGCGTGGCCCGACTCCGGGTGCACGGCGAGGTGGTCCCGGACCCGAGGTTCCTGACGGGGACGGTCGACCTGCTCGCCGCGGAGAACGGCGCCGTCCTGACGGAGTGCTCCGACGCGTTCTACTCTTCGCCGGCCAACATCATCATGCCGGGCCGCGCCCGCAACATGGGTGAGGGCTGGGAGAACGCGCGACGACGACACGGAGGCAACGACTTCGCGGTGTTCGCACTGGCGGCCGCGGGTGTTCCCCGCCACCTCGAAGTGGACACGAGCTACTACGTCGGCAACGCGCCCGGGTGGGTCCGGATCACCACCGTGGACGCGCGCACCGCCGACGTCCATGACGAGGGCGCGTGGCACGAACTGCTACCGCGGACGGCCGTGGCTCCGGACACCCGGCACCGGTTCGCCCTGGATGCCTCGCCTGCCGCGACGCACCTGCGTCTGGACGTCTACCCGGACGGCGGACTGTCGCGGCTGCGGCTGTTCGGTGAGCTCGACGACGCCTCGGCCACCGCGGCCCGCGAACGCTGGTCGTCCTCGCGTCCCACCGAGTAGCCGAGTTGTGTGCAGTGATCCGCGGTGGGCGCGGATCACTGCACACGATCGACGAACGCGCGGATCTCCGCGATCACGTCGCCGGGACGCTCGGTCAGGTCGCGCCAGGTGTAGAGCAGCACCGTCCACGACGCGCTCAGCACGTTCTGCCGGATACGGTCACGGTGGAAGGCCGCGCTGTCGGAGTGGAATGCCCACCTGTCGATCTCGATCGCCAAGCGCTGCAACGGGAACGCGATGTCGAGCACGTACCCGCCGAACGGATGGTTCACCACCCACCCGCGGAGCCCGGATGCGGTGAGCAGGCGAACAACGAGCCGCTCCGCCTCCGATCGAGCGCCGGACTCGGCCGCCCGCAACAACCGCTCTGCTTCCGTGCTGCCGTGTCGTCCGCGATTGCGGTCCTGCGCCCGCCGTAGGCCCAGAAGAGTCGCGTGCCGCTGCAGCTGCCGGTCCATGACCTCCTGGCCGAGAACGACCGACGCCTCGAGCACCGTCAGCGCCAGACCGGAGACGCGGACACGGCGGACCTCGACGATGTCTGCCGCATCGAGAGTGCGGCGGCGCAACCGAACCCCCGGCGCGGGGCGTCCCGACGCGGTGAGCGGAACGGTGACCTCGACCAGCGGCGGGAGATGCGTCGTCAGGCCCAACCAGAACGCGGCGCTCGTCCCGGTGAGCACTCCGCTGGTGGTCGACCACACTGCGCACCGCACCCGCGCTGTGTCGGTGAACGGTCGGTCGAGGGCGACGTACACGCCGGGACTCACCCGTCGCCACCGTCCCGAGCGGACTCGTCGTTCGAGAGCGTCCGAGCTCAGGCCGGCAGCTCGAGCGTGTGCGGACGTGACCACGCCGTCCTGAGCCGCGAGCAGTCTGTCGATCACGAGTGGTTCGACGCGCAGGGCGGCACGGTCGTTCCCGGTCCGCCTGTGTGCAGTGATCCGCGCCCACCGCGGATCACTGCACACAACTCGGCTACGCCTGACGACGGTCGGGCACGGTCGCGTGGTGGATCGGGCCGTCCCCGAGTGTCAGGGACATGCCACTGCCGCCGCGCCGCGCTGCCACGAACTCCGCCGCGATGGCCACCGCGGTCTCCTCGGGTGTACTCGCACCCAGGTCGAGGCCGACGGGTGACCGCAGTCGAGACAGCTCGGTCTCGGTCATCCCCACCTCGCGCAGCCGTGCCAGCCGGTCCCGATGGGTTCGTCTGGACCCCATCGCCCCGACGAACGCCACCGGCAACCTGAGCGCGACCTCGAGCAGCGGCACGTCGAACTTCGCGTCGTGGGTCAGGACGCACACCACCGTGCGCGCGTCGACGTCCGTGCGCGCGAGATAGGAGTGCGGCCATTCGGCGATCACCTCGTCGGCGTCCGGGAACCGCGCCCGTGTGGCGAACACCGGGCGCGCGTCGCACACCGTCACGCGGTAGCCGAGGAAGGTACCGAGCCGGGCCAGAGCGCCGGCATGATCGATGGCGCCGAAGACGAGCAGTCGCGGCGACTCGGCATACGACGCGACGAACATCTCCACACCGGGCCGGCAACGAACGGATCGGATTCCGGTAGTCCCGGTGTCAAGCATGGCGCGGGCCTCGTCGATCGCGATGCGGTCAATGTCGGCGAAGCCGGTCGATCCGAGGTGCCTGTCCGGCCGCACGGCCAGGACCGTGCCGACGGAGTCGAGGAGCTGAACGGTGGCGACAGCGCCGTCGAACGACCGCAGGACCGCGGGGTCGGGCGCCGGCGAGACGAACACCTCGATCTCGCCCCCGCAGGTGAGCCCCACGGCGAACGCGTCGTCGTCGCTGTAGCCGAAACTCTGCCGGACCGCGACGCCGGTGTCCAGGACCTCCTGGCAGAGCGCGTAGACGGCACCCTCGACGCAGCCGCCCGACACGCTCCCCACCACCCGCCCGTCGGAGGCGACGGCCATCGCGGCACCGGGTGACCGAGGCGCACTGCCCGCGACGGCGACGACGGTCGCAACGGCGCAGGACAGCCCCGCGTCGTGCCATTCGATCAACCGGTCCGCGATGTCCCGCATCAGGAGATGCCCAGCGCTTCCTCGATGGGGTGCAGCGCGAAGTACACGACGAACACCGCGCTCATGACGTACAGCAGCCAGTGCGTCTGCCGCATCTTTCCCTTGGCCAGGCGAATGATCGTGTAGGACAACACCCCTGCCGCCACACCAACCGTGATCGAGTACGTGAAAGGCATGAGCACGATGGTCAGGAAGGCAGGGATCGCGATCTCGGTGTCCTCCCAGTCGATCTTGCGGACGTGAGTCATCATCAACGCGCCGACGAGGACCAGCGCGGGAGCTGCCGCGCCGACCGGGACGACGCCGGCGAGTGGTGTGAAGAAGATGAGGCTGGTGAGCAGCCCACCGGTGACCACGCTGGCCAGTCCCGTGCGAGCACCCTCCGCGACTCCGGCGGCCGATTCGACCACCGCGGTGTTGGCGGAACCGTTGATCGCGCCGCCGAGGATGGCGCCGATGCCGTCGACGGTGAGGATACGGCTCAGTCCGGGCAGCCGCCCCTGTTTGTCGACGAGCCCGGCCTCCTCCCCCACTCCGAGGATGGTTCCCATGGCGTCGAAGAAGCCCGAGAGCACCAGCGTGAACAGCACGACCGAGGCGGTGACGACGCCGGCGCGGGCGAAGCCGCCGAACACGTCCACCTCGAACAGCAGGTCGAATCGCGGTGTGGCGACGATGGAATCGGGTACCGAGGGCACCACGGGACCCCATGCGCGTGGGTCGATGTCGACCACGGAGTTCAGCACGATGGCGAGGTTGGTGGCGACGAAGATGCCGATGAGCATCGCACCGGGGACGCGCCGGACGAACAGCACCATCATGACCACGAGGCCGACGCAGAACACGAGGACCGGCCAGCCTGCGAGCTTGCCGAAGATTCCGAGTGTGACTGCGGTGGAGGCGTTGTCGCCGTAGCCGACGAACCCGGCGTCGACGAGACCGATGAGAGCGATGAACGCTCCGATGCCCACTCCGATGGCCTGCTTCAGCACGCGCGGGATCGCGTCCATGATGAGTTGGCGGACACCGGTCAGCGCGAGGACGACGATGATGACACCTTCGAGGACGACGAGACCCATCGCCTGGGGCCAGGTCATGAACGGCGCGGCCTGGAACACCACGATCGGCGTCACTCCCAGCCCTGCCGCCATGGCGAGCGGCGCATTGCCCACCACGCCCATCAGCACGGTCGTCAGCCCCGCCGACAGCGCGACCATGGTGCTCAACTGTGCCGGGTCGAGGGTCGCACCGGTGACGTCCTGCGCGTCGCCGATGATGAGCGGGATCAGCACGATCAGGTAGGCCATCGCGACGAACGTCGTGATGCCACCGCGGATCTCACGGGTGATCGTGGAGCCGCGCATCGTGATGGAGAAGAAGGTGTCGAGTCGGGAGCGGCGTCCGCCGCTGCCCACCGTCGTCGCGGGATCGAGTTTCGTCATGAGGTCAGGGCCTTCCCGGGTCCGTGATGTGTTCGGGTCGTATCGGTACTCGTGTGAGGGCGAGACCGGTGGCGTCGCGAACGGCAGCGACGACTGCGGGGGTGGAGGACAGGGTCGGAGGCTCGCCGGCGCCGCGAAGGCCGTACGGCGCCAGCGGGTCCGGGTTCTCCAGGATGTCGAGCTGCATCGGCGGCATGTCGAGGATGGTGGGGATGAGGTAGTCGGTGAACGACGGGTTCTTCACCAGCCCGTCCACGACGACGATCTCCTCCATCAGGGCCAGGCCCAGTCCCTGAGCCGATCCGCCGTGGATCTGCCCCTCGAGGGAGAGCCGGTTGAGGATCTTGCCGACGTCCTGGACGGCGGCCATCTCGACGACCTTCACCAGACCGAGCTCGACGTCGACGTCGACCACCGCGCGGTGCACGCACAGCGCGAGCTGGGTGTGGCTCGCGCCCTGCCCGGTCACCGGATCCATGCCGGTGGTGGGACGGTGGTGGAACTCGCGGGTCTGCTCGACAACTCGGTCGCCGAGAACGTCCTCGATCGTGGCCAGGACGCCGTCGGTGCGGGAGACGACCTTGCCGCCGTCGAGAGTCAGGTCCGTCGCGGCGCGACCGAGATGCAGTCCGGCGAGGACGAACACGGCCTCCCGGACCGCCTCGCACGCGGCCTTCACCGCACCGCCGGTCATGTAGGACTGGCGGGACGCGGACGACGACCCGGAGTTGCCGACGGTGGTGTCGGCAGGATGGATCGTCACGCGCGACACCCCCAGCTCGGTGCGGGCGATCTGCGCCTCGAGTGTCACCAGGCCCTGTCCCACCTCGGCGGCGGCCGTGTGCACCAGAGCGGTGACCTCGCCGCCGATGACCTCGAGTCGGACCCGCGCCGTCGAGTAGTCGTCGTAGTTCTCGGAGAAACAGATGTTCTTGAGTCCCACTCCGTAGCCGACTCCCCGCACGACGCCCTCGCCGTGCGTGGTCTGCGACGCGCCGCCGGGCAGGTTGCGGATGTCGGAAGTGTCCAGTGGCACCGGCATGGGCATCGCCTCGGCCCGGAGGAGCATCTCGGCGAGGGGCGCGGGAGCCTCGACCACCTGACCGGTGGCGAGGAGCGAACCCTGAGCGACGGCGTTGACGCGGCGGACCTCGACCGGGCTCAAACCGCACGCCTCGGCGAGCTGGTCCATCATCGACTCGTACGCGAAACATGCCTGTACGGCGCCGAATCCGCGCATCGCGCCGCACGGCGGGTTGTTCGTGTAGACGCCGTACGCGTCGATCTCGATGTTCGGGATCACGTACGGTCCCACGCCCAGCGACGCAGCGTTGCCGACGACGTTCAGCGTGGCCGACGTGTAGGCGCCGCCGTCGAGGATGATCTCGACGTCCGCGAACAACAGCCGGCCGTCGCTCGTGGCGCCGTACTCGTAGTGCATCTGCGCCGGGTGCCGGTGCACATGCCCGAAGAACGACTCGTAGCGGTTGTAGACCATCCGGACCGGCTTGCCCGTGTACATCGCGAGCATGGCCGCGTGGATCTGCATGGACAGGTCCTCGCGCCCGCCGAACGCTCCCCCGACTCCGGAGAGCGTCATCCTGATCTTCTCCTTCGGCAGTCCGAGGCACGGCCCGATCTGTTCGAGGTCGTTGTGCATCCATTGCGTCGCGACGTACAGGTCCACCCCGCCGTCGTCGCCGGGAACCGCGAGACCCGATTCGGGTCCGAGGAAGGCCTGGTCCTGGATGCCGACCGAGAAGTCGCTGCTGACGATCACGTCGGCCCGCACGCGCGCAGCGGCCACGTCGCCGACGCGCACCGGTTGGTGGCGTGCGATTCCGCCGCGCTCCTGCACCTTCGGGTAGGTCGGATCCAGTGCGGCACGGCGGGCGTCGCACAGTGGCTCGAGCACCTCGTAGACCACCTCGATCCGTTCCATCGCCCGGCGCGCGGTCTCGGGGTGATCCGCCGCGACGAGGACGATGGGCTCGCCTTCGTGACGCACCTCGCCGAAGGCGAGGACAGGCTGGTCCCAGGTGCCGTCGAGGCCGAAACACGGGCGTCCCGGCACGTCCTCGTGGGTGAGCACGGCCTCCACGCCGGGGAGGGCGAGCGCCGCCGAGATGTCCACGGACACGATGCGCGCGCGGGGATGCGGACTCCGCAGGGTGGCGCCGTGCAGCATGCCGTCGATGAACAGATCGGACGAGTACGCGAACTCTCCCTTGACCTTCAGGGTCCCGTCGGGGCGGAGCGGACTGTCTCCCACGCGTCCGAGGCCCGGTGCGTCCACGGGTGCGGGGAAGGCGCCGGGGCGCGTCCGTCCGGGGGCGCTCACAGCACGTCCTTCGCGAGAGCCATGAGACGACGGTGTGCGTTCGCTCCGGCCGCCGCCGCCTCGTCCTGCGACACGCTGATCAGCGTGTCGTCCTCCACGATCGTCCGACCGCCGACCATGAGGTGGCCCAGGGGCGGCGTCTGCCCGTACGCGAGCGCGACGACGGGATCGTCTATCGCGGCGAAGAAGCCGTCCGTACGCCAGATCGCGAGGTCGGCGAGCTTGCCCACCTCGAGTGACCCGATCTCGTCCTGTCGGCCGAGGACCGTGGCGCCACCGAGTGTCGCGGCCTCGAGAGCCTGGCGGGCACTCAGCGCGGTCGGCCCGTAGCGTGCCCGCTGCATGTACACGGCCTGACGGATCTCGCCGGCGAGCGAGACCATCTCGGCGGACGCCGATCCGTCCACGCCGAGACCGACCGGCGCGCCGGCGTGCAGCAGATCGGCGACACGGGCGATTCCCGCGCCGAGTCGCGCGTTCGAACTGGGGCAGTGCGCGACGCCGGTACCCGTTGCCGCGAGCGAGGTGATGTCGGAGTCGTGCAGGTGGACGGCGTGGGCGAACCACACGTCGTCGCCCAGCCACCCCACCTGTTCCATGTACTGCACGGGCGTGCAGCCCATCTGGGCGAGGCAGTGCTCCTCCTCGTCCACCGTCTCGGACAGATGTGTGTGCAGCCGAACACTTTTCGTTCGGGCGAGGCTCGCCGATTCCACGAGCAGGTCCTTGCTGATCGAGAACGGGGAGCACGGCGCCACGGCAATGCGCAGCATCGAGCCGAACGACGCGTCGTGGTACGTGTCGATCGCATCCGCGGTGGCGGTCAGGATGTCGTCGAGCTTCTCCACCACCTCGTCGGGAGGGAGCCCGCCGTCCGACACGCCCCGGTCCATCGACCCGCGGCAGGGGTGGAAACGCACTCCGATCCGCGCCGCCGCGTCGATCTCGGCGGCGAACAGATCGCCCCGTCCCTTCGGGAAGATGTAGTGGTGATCGGTGCTGGTGGTGCACCCGGACTTCGCGAGCCAGCCGAGCCCCGCCAGCGCGGCCCCGCCGACCACCTCGGCGTCCATCTTCGCCCATGGTCGGTACAGGGTCACGAGCCACTCGAAGAGGGTGCTGTCCTTCGCCAGTCCCTGCGACGCCCACTGGTACAGGTGGTGATGGGCATTGACCAGACCGGGCGTGACCAGTCCGCCACGCGCGTCGATGATCTCGGCGCCGGGAACGATCGGCGCGGGACCCGCGCCGATCGCGGTCACGAGCGACCCGTCGACGACGATGTACCCGTGCGGGATCTCGGCACCGACCACGGGTGCGATGTAGGCGTTGGTGACGATGCGAACACTCATCGGGAATCGGCCCTTCGTGAGGCGGCGAGTCGGACGGCGTCGAGAATTTTCTCGTAACCGGTGCAGCGGCAGAGGTTTCCGGCGAGGGCCTCGCGGATCTCCGCATCGGACGGATCGGGCACCCGCTCGACGAGGTCGTGCGCCTGGACCACCAGCCCGGGTGTGCAGAAGCCGCACTGGACGGCGCCGCACTCCACGAAGGCCTTCTGGATCGGGCCCAGCGCCTCCCCGTCGGAGAGTCCCTCCACGGTGCGCACGCGTCGACCTTCGACCTGGCCGGCCGCCACCAGGCACGAGCACACCGGCACGTCGTCGAGATAGACGGTGCAGGAACCGCACTCCCCCTGCTCGCACGCGTTCTTCGATCCGGGCAGGCCCATGCGCTCGCGCAACACGTAGAGAAGACTCTCGCCCTCCCACACCTCGTCCGCGCTCTGGTCGGTGCCGTTCACCGTGCAGTTCACTCTCATGCTCACGCCGCCTCTCCGTTGTTCCTGTGGTCGCGCCACGACCAGGCGAGAGTGCGTCTCGCCATGACCGCCAGCGCATGTCGCCGATAGTCGGCGGTACCGCGTACGTCGTCGATCGGGCTCGCCGCCTCACGGACCAGGTCGCCGAACCGGCGGGCGACGGCGTCGTCGAGCGGGCCGTCCCAGTCCAGTTCGGCAGCGAGAAATACCTCGGCGGCGGTGGCCCGCCGCGGCGTCGGGGCGGCCGAACCGATACCCGTCCCGACACGTCGCTCGGCCGGGAACAGGGCGAGCGAGAACGAACACACCGCGATGACCATGGCGTTGCGCGTGCCGACCTTCGAGAAGTACTGCGGCCCGGTGGCCGGCGGCACGTGGAACGCGCGGATCAACTCGTCCGGTTCCAGGCAGTGACGCTTGACGCCGACGTAGAACTCCTCGGCCGGAATCATGCGTGTGCCCCGAGCGGCCGACTCGGCCTCGACGATCGCGCCGCAGGCGAGCAGCGGCGCGTGCAGATCGCCGGCGGGCGATGCGCCCCCGAGATTGCCGCCGACCGTCCCCCTGTTGCGGATCTGGGGCGAACCGACCGTGCGCGCAGCTTGCGCGATTCCCGGCAGCCGATCGCCCAGTTCGGCGATGATCCGCACGTACGGCATGCCGGCACCGACGCGGAGCGACCCGTCTGGATTTTCCTCCCAGGTGGTGAGCTCCGTGATCGGGTTCAGGTCGAGCAGCGCCGTCGGTCTGTGCAGATCGAAGTTCATCTCGACCATGACGTCGGTACCCCCCTGCACGGGGACGACATCGGGTCGATCGGCTGCGGTGGCGAGTGCGTCCGCCCAGGTCTGAGGCCGAAGAAAGTCCATGGGAGAAGTACACCCGCCCGCCGTCCGGCGGACGAGACGCAGGAACGACAGACTATGACCCGCATCACACGCGATTCACTGTAGGTTCCTCCGAATGAAGGTGCACGACCTACTCGACATGCCCCATCTCGGACTCGACCCCCTCGTGTCCGACGACGGACGAGACACGGTCATCCGATGGGTCGTGACGACCGACATGCTCGATCCCGGTCGCTATCTCGAGGGCGGAGAACTGGTCCTCACCGGACTGATGTGGCACACCAGACCCGAGGATTCGGACGTCTTCGTCCGTGCGATCACCGGTGCCGGCGTCGCCGCACTGGCGGCCTCGTACGACGGCGTGGTGCCCGCCGATCTCGTCGAGTCGTGCCGCCGACACGGGCTGCCCCTGTTCCGGGTGTCCGCCGCCGTGGCCTTCGCGACGATCACGGAGAGCGTGGTGCGCTCGCTCTCGCGCGAGCGCGCGACCGATCTCCGGTCGGTCCTCGACCGGCACCGCCGCCTGGTGTCGGGCGCCGGCGCCGGGGACGGCATCGGGCCACTTCTCGACCTGGTGTCCGAGGATCTCGGACTGGAGTGCTGGGTGCTCACCCCCGGCGGGCGCGTCGTGGCCTCGTCCCATCCGCTTCCCGACGAGATCCGTCCCGACGATCTGGCGCACGACTTCCTCACGGCACGAACACTTCCCGTGGTGTCCCACGGCCTGTCCCTCCTCGCCGTCGACGGTGACCGGACGTCGCGCGTCGCCGACGCGATGGTGGCCTTCCGCAGCGACTGGCGCAGTTGGACGCCCGAGCGGCTCGCACTCGCCGAGGACGTGGCGTCGATCGTCGCGCTCGAACGTGAGCGCACCGACGACCGCCTCGGGTCGTCCGGACGCTCGGCACACCAGCTGATCCGCGTGATCACCGCGGGCGGATCGGTCGCGGACACCCTCGCCCAGATGACGGTGGTCGGCCTCGACACCGACGCTCGGTACGCGGTGGTCGCCGCGGCCGTCGCGAGTGGCCCCCTCCGCCCCGGCGAACTCCGGGTGGTCCTGCGCGAGTTGCTCCCGAGCGGCGGCGCGATCGGTGTGACGGACGGTGAGGTGGTCGCGATCGTTCCCACCGACGACGACCTGACGCCGCGAGTGCGGTCGGGGATGGATCGCCTCGGTCCCGGACTTGCCGGCAGCGACGTCTCGCTCGGCGTCAGCGGCGCGGTGACGGCGGGCGAACTCCGCGGCGCCGTCGACGAAGCCAGGTACGCCCGCCGGCTCGCGGCCGGCCGCAGCGACGGGGTCCGCATAGTGGGGCACGACGAACTGGCGGATCTGGTGCTGCTCCTGGCGAGCGTGCCGGACGAGATGAGACGGCTGTTCCGCTCGCGTCTGCTGGATCCGGTCGTGGAGTACGACGACCGCCATCAGAGCGATCTCGTCCCGACTCTGCGAGCCTTCCTCGACTGCAACGGATCGTGGACGGCGTGCTCGACCCGGCTGCACCTGCACGTCAACTCGGTGCGCTACCGCATCCAGCGCATCGAGGAACTCACCGGTCGGGATCTCTCCGGACTCGAGGACCGCGTGAACTTCTACCTGGCACTGCGGATGTCGTGACAGCCGGGATCAGATCATGTCCTTGCGCGCCAACCACCGCATGATCGGCCAGCCGAGGAACACCGGGATCCAGCACGTGAGCACGCGATAGAGCAGAACGGACGGCACCGCGATGGTGGCGGGCAACCCGAACGCCGCCAGACCGCCGATGAGAGCTGCTTCCACGGCGCCGATGCCACCCGGCGTCGGGGCTGCGGAGGCGAGTGTTCCGCCGATCATCGTGACGATGGTGACGGTGATGAAGGTGGTGCCCCCGCCGAACGCCTCGATGCTCACCCACAGCGCGAAGGCGGCACCGAGAGTCGTTGCGGCGCAACCCAGCACGATGACGGTGAAGCGTGCCGGGTGGCGCACGAGCTCCGAGAGGTCGGAGTAGACCTCCGCGAGCTGGGGCCGTACCGCCGTGCGCAGGAAGCGCCGCAGGGTGGGCACGAAGAGAAAGGCTCCGAGAGCGCCGAACGCGACACCGGCGATGAGGTACAGAATCGTGGCGCTCGGGACGAAGCGGGACAGGTCGGCGGACTGCCCCGCCGCGACGCTGAACACGACGAGCAACGTGACGTGCGAGATCACCTGCACCAGTTGTTGCAACGCCACCGCAGCGGTCGAGCGCGTGAGCGTCAGTCCGCCCTTCTGCAGGAAGCGCACACTCAGCGCCAGTCCGCCGACGCCCGCCGGAGTCGTCGTCGCCGCGAACGTGTTGGCCACCTGCATGATCGTCGTGTTCAGGAAACCCACGGCGCCCGAGGCGCACGCCCACAGCGCCGCGGCCGCTCCGAAATAGGTCGCGGCGGAGATCGCGAGACCGAGCAGTGCCCACCACCAGTCGATCGAGGCCAGCTCGGAGGCGAAGGTCGGGACCTGACTGATGAACGGATACGCGACGTAGACCAGCGCGATGAGCAGGACCAACTGCACGACCTGGTTGCGCGAGAACCGCGTCACCTGCTCGGTGGCGATCGCCGAGGTCCCGGTCCGGGCCAGCACCGTGTCTCGCGTCGCCGTGAGCACCCCCTTGGCGTCGTGCACCGCCCGTCGCACGCGGGTCGGGATGGCGGACGGCGTCAGCCGGCGTGAGGCGGTGAGAACGTCCGCCGGGCCGAGCCTGTCGATCGCGGCGTCGACGGCGACGTCGGGCCCGTACAGCGATGCGGTGGTCAGCATCAGCTGCGCGGCGTCCGAGTGCAACTGGGCCTGCGATGCGCCGAGTTCCGCGGTGTCGAAGCCACCGAGCAATGCGGTGCCGTCCTCGTCGATCCGGATGTCGTCGACCCGGAGGTCTCCGTGCGAGATCTGCCGGGAGCGCAGCACTCCCAGAGTCCGCCACAGTGCGTGCGCATCCTCCGGACGCTCGGGGTCCACGCGCCGACCGCGGGGAACGCTGTGGGCGTACAGGACCCAGCCACGCTCGAGGGCCGACACCGCCGTCGGGACACAGGCCGCCACGCCCAGGTCGTTCAGCGCGATGCCCATCAACGCGCGATGCTCCACCGCGCGGCGCTGTGAGGCGTGCAGGGGCGGGCTCTCCGACGACCGCAGAGTCACCAGTCGGCGCAGCAGACGCAGGGCGCCGCGGCTGCGCTGATTGGGACCGAACAGCTCGACGACGACGTCGTGGCCCACCGGCCCGATCCGTCCCGAGAGCACCAGGGGACCCGAACCCGCCGGGCGCAGGACGACGAACCCGGCGATGTCGACTCCCCGGCGCTTCAGGGCACGGACGGCCTCGGCGAGCGGCACCTCGAGTGCCGGGGTGCCCACCACCCAGATCACGAGCGATCCGGCGAGCCACCCCACGGCGAGACCGAGCAGCGAGCGCGCGGGGACGACGGTGCTGATGAGCAGATGGATCGGGACGAAAGCCAGCAGCAGCACCCACCACGTCCGCTTCCAGCGGATCGGCAGCCCCGGGCCGGAGACGGTGAGCACGGCCGCGACGATGGCGATCCAGCGCGGATCGTCGAGGATCTGCGAGAGCAGGGTGTCCAGGCGCGTCGATTCGTCGATGTGCCACTTCGGCGCGGAGATCCCGCTGCCACTGACCGACAACGCCAGTGCGGCCACCACGGCCGCAGCGACGTAACCCGCGAGCAGCCGCCAGCGGCGTGCCGCCACCAGTCCGGCGAGCACGGTGAACGGAAGAGCCAGAATGGCGACGCCGTACACGAGATAGACGGCATTGGACTGGCTCGGGGTGAGCACGCCGACGATGTCGGAGATCGAGCGCTCCAGCGCGGTCCACTCGTTGCGGGTCACCAACGAACCGACGACGATCGCCCCCAGGACGATCGCCGCGGTCACGACCCGCAGGATGTCGCTCGTTCGCCGGGTCAACGGTTGCAGGACGCTCCCGGTGACCGGGATGTCTCTTCCGTCGACCAGCACACCGGCCAACCTATCGGAGCGGTGGGCCGCCGGCGGTGAGGCGCATCAGATTCGGAAGCGATACCCCATGCCGGCCTCGGTCAGCAGGTGGCGTGGATGCGCCGGATCGGGCTCGAGTTTGCGCCGCAGCTGACCGAGATACACCCGGAGATAGTGGGTCTCGGTCTCGTACGCCGGACCCCACACCTCGCGCAGCAGTTCTCGCTGTCCGACCAGCTTGCCGCGGTGCCGCACCAGCATCTCGAGCATGCCCCACTCGGTGGGGGTGAGGTGGACCGGCTGCCCGTCGCGCGTCACCGATCTCGCGGCCAGATCCACGGTGAACGAGTCGGTCACGACGACCGCCTCGCCGTCGCCGTCCGCCGTGCGCGCGGCGCGCCGAACCGCGACGCGCAGCCGGGCGAGGAACTCGTCCATGCCGAACGGCTTGGTCACGTAGTCGTCCGCACCCGCGTCCAGCGCGTCGACCTTGTCGCCGGAATCCGAACGGGCGGACAGCACGATCACAGGCACGGTGGTCCACCCGCGAAGTCCGGCGAGCACCTCCAGGCCGTCGAGATCCGGCAGACCCAGGTCGAGGACGATCACGTCCGGATGCCTCTCGGCGGCGGCGCGCAGAGCTCCCGCTCCGGTCGACGCCGTCGACACGTCGTAGCCTCGCACCCCGAGATTGATGCGCAGCGCCCGCAGCAACTGCGGCTCGTCGTCGACGACGAGGACACGGGTGGGCGGCGGTCCCGGCCGCGGCGTCTCGGTCGCTCCCCCGTCCTCGGTCACGACGCCGCCGGCAGGTCGACGGTGACGGTCAGCCCGCCGCCGACGGTGCGCTGCGTCGACACCGTGCCGTGCATGGCCTCGACGAAGCCGCGCACCACGGACAGTCCGAGGCCGACGCCGGTGGTGTTGTCGCGATCCCCGAGCCGCTGGAACGCGTCGAAGACGGTCTCCTCCGAGCCGTCCGCGATACCGGGCCCGTGGTCGGCCACGGCGAGCCGGACGCGGTCGTCGTCCACACGAGCGGACACGCGGATCTCGCCGTGGGGTGCGTACCGCACCGCGTTGTCGATCAGATTCGCCACCACTCGCTCCAGCAGACCCTCGTCCGCCAGCACCGACAGATCTCCCACCTCCACCTGCAGGCGGGACCGCGCCGGACCGACGGAGGCCGAGGCGCGGTGCACGACCTCGTCGAGGAACACACGCGCCGACACCGGCCGCACCACGCCGGCGGCCAGGCGCGAGGAGTCGAGCAGGTTCTCCACCAGCGCGGTGAGCTGATCCGCCGACTCCTCGACCGTCGCCAGCAACTCCGCGGTGTCCTCGGGCGAGAAGGTGACGTCCTCGCTGCGCAGACTCGAGGCGGCGGCCTTGACCGCGGCCAGCGGCGTCCTCAGGTCGTGTCCCACGGCGGACAGCAGTGCCCGCCGCAGTGTGTCCGACTCGACGGCGGCCGCGGCGGTGCTCGCCTCCGCGGCCAGTTCGCTCTGGCGGATCAAGCCGACCGCCTGATTGGCGACCGCCGTGAGGACACGCCGGTCGGTCGCGCGGGTGCGGTGCCCAGCGAGGACGAGGGCGAATTCCTCGTCGCCCACCTCCACAGCGGTGTCGGCGTCGTCCACGCTCGTGGGCGGGTTCTCCCCCACTGCACTGACGACGCCGTGCCCCGAGCGCAGCACCGCCACGGCGCGCTGCCCGTACGTCTCGCGCACCCGCTCGAGCAGAGCGGGCAGGTCTGCTCCACGCAGCACCGATCCGGCGAACAGCGCCAGCAGTTCCGCCTGTTGCGACGCGCTGCGGGCGTCCCGTGCCCGCCGGGCGGCCGCGTCGACGAGCACGGCCACCGCCACGGCGACGACGAGCAGCACCACCGTCGTCACGAAGTTGTCCGGCTCGGCGATGGTGAAGCTGTAGCGCGGTTCGGTGAAGAGGAAGTTCAGCAGCAGGGCGGAGAACAGCGCCGACAGGATAGCGGGGGCCACACCGCCGAGCAGGGACACCGCCAGCACGACGATGAAGAACAGCGCGCTCTCGCCGCCGAGATCGAGAAGGTCGTCCACGAGCGAGATCAATCCCGCCGCCACCGCCGGTACGGCGAGCGCGGCGATCCAGGCGACGGGGCGCCGGACGGTCGGCGACGACAGTCGCCGGACTCCGGTGGAGGCGTGGTCGTGCGTGACCATGTGGACGTCGATCGCGCCGGAGTTCTGCACCACGGTCGATCCGATGCCCTCGTCGACGGCCCGTGCCCACCGTGACCGGCGCGACGTTCCGAGCACGAGTTGCGTCGCGTTCACCCCGCGGGCGAACTCGAGCAACGTCATGGGCACGTCGTCGCCGACGACACTGTGCATCGAGGCGCCCAGACCGCCGGCCAGGGTCCGCACCGCACCCATGTGCGCGGCGGACACCCCCGCCAACCCGTCACCTCGCACCACGTGCAGCACCATGAGTTCGGCGCTGGACTTCGCGGCGATCCGGCTGGCGCGGCGTACGAGAGTGTCGGACTCGGGTCCGCCTGTCACCGCGACGACGACACGCTCTCGCGCTTCCCAGGTGTCCTTGATGGCGTTGTCCGCACGGTAGCGGGCCAGCGCCGCGTCGACCTGATCGGCCAGCCACAGCAGTGCCAGCTCCCGCAGCGCAGTGAGATTACCCCGTCGGAAGAAGTTGCTGAGCGCTGCGTCGACCTTCTCGGGCGCGTAGACGTTCCCGTGTGACAGCCTGCGCCGCAACGCTTCCGGGGTGATGTCGACCAGCTCGACCTGGGCTGCGGCCCGCACGATGGCGTCGGGAACCGTCTCCCGTTGCACCACACCGGTAATGCGCTGGACCACGTCGTTGAGACTCTCGAGGTGCTGCACGTTCAGAGTCGACACCACGTCGATCCCGGCGGCCAGAAACTCCTCGACATCCTGCCAGCGCTTGGCGTTACGACTGCCCGGAGTGTTCGTGTGGGCCAGTTCGTCGACGAGCACCAATTCCGGCATTCTGGCCAAGACTCCGTCGACGTCGAGTTCGGGCACCGAGGCTCCGCGATACTCGACCATTTTCGGCGCCAGTACCGCGATGCCGTCCAGCATCTCTGCCGTTCGAGTGCGTCCGTGAGTCTCGACGACACCGGCGACGACGTCACACCCGCGGGACTGGCGACGGTGCGCCTCGCCGAGCATCGCGAACGTCTTTCCCACGCCCGGCGCCGCGCCAAGATAGATACGCAGTTCTCCCCTGCCCCCCGGAGTCGTGCGTTCGTCTGCGGCGTCGGCGTGCATGCTCACCTGCTCATCATCCACCCGTGGTCGAGCAGTCGGGTGCAGTCAGTCCCAGGTCGACGTTCAGCGTGGCGACGTTCACCACCGATTGTCCGAGGAAACCGAGCTGCCGACCGTCGGTGTTCTCCGCGACCAGCGTGCGCACCTCGTCCTGTGATTTCCCTGTTGCTGCCGCCACGCGGGCGACCTGAAGCTCTGCATACGCCGGGCTGATGACCGGGTCGATACCCGAACCCGAACCCGTCACCGCGTCGACGGGCACCGCCGCCGGATCGACGTTCTCACGCTCGGCGATCGCAGCGCGACGTTGCTCGATGAACGACGCGAGAGTGTCACTGCTCGGACCCTGGTTCAGAGGGAGAGCGGCGGAGGGGTCACCCGCGGCAAAGGCGTCGTCGTCGGCGACCGACCCTGTGACGCGCGTGTGGAAATACGGATCGGGTCGTCCGTCTGCGACCACGGTGTCGACGCCGATGAGCGAGCTGCCGACAACACATCCCGAGGCATCGCGGATGGGTGAGCCTTCCGCCGAGTCGGACCCGATCCGGCTGACCGCCCACACCGCCGCTGGGTACCCGATGCCGAGAAGCACCGTCAACGCCGACAGGACCGTGAACCCGGCGACGACCTGTTTGAAGAACACCGAAAATGTACGCATTGCTAGCCCATTCCAGGAACGAGTCGGACCACGAGGTCGATCAGCCAGATACCGATGAAGGGCGAGATCGCGCCGCCGACGCCGTAGACGGCGAGGTTGCGGCCGAGCAGTGTCGACGCGGTGGACGGCGTGTACCGAACACCCTTCAGCGCAAGAGGGATCAGCGCCACGATGACCAAGGCGTTGAACACCACGGCCGAGACGATCGCTGATTGCGGAGTTGCCAGCCGCATGATGTTGAGCGTGTCGAGTTGGGGATACACCGTGGAGAACAGTGCCGGCAGGATCGCGAAGTACTTGGCGAGGTCGTTCGCCAACGAGAACGTCGTGAGCGCTCCGCGGGTGATGAGGAGTTGCTTTCCGACCTCCACCACTTCTATCAACTTCGTGGGATCGGAATCGAGATCCACCATGTTGCCCGCCTCTTTCGCTGCGGACGTGCCGGTGTTCATCGCCACGCCGACGTCGGCCTGAGCCAGCGCGGGAGCGTCGTTGGTGCCGTCCCCCGTCATCGCGACCAGCCGACCACCGTTCTGTTCACGGCGGATCAAGGCCAGTTTGTCTTCCGGTGTCGCTTCGGCGAGGAAGTCGTCCACCCCGGCTTCCGCAGCGATGGCCCGAGCGGTGAGGGGGTTGTCGCCGGTCACCATCACGGTCCGAATGCCCATGGCGCGCAACCGTTCGAATCGTTCGGCGATGTGAGGCTTGACCACATCCGACAATTCGACGACTCCGAGAACTCGGGCGCTCGATCCGGATTCGGCGACCGCGACGACGAGCGGTGTACCGCCCGCTTCGGACACCGATTCGACCGAATCACGTACCGCAGTGTCGGCGGCGTGGCCACTCTGCTCGCGAACCCAGGCGAACACGCTGTCGGAGGCGCCCTTTCGGATCTGCCGACCGTCGACGTCCAGCCCACTCATGCGGGTCTGAGCGGTGAAGGGAACGAACTCACCCCCAGCTGTGGGATCCACATCCCCGCCGAAGTCGCGTGCGACGAGTTCGACGATGCTGCGTCCCTCGGGAGTTCCGTCAGCGAGCGACGACAGGCGAGCCGCGTCGGCGAGTTCCCGAACATCGACCCCGGGTGCCGGATGCAGTGCCGTGGCTCTGCGATTTCCGAAGGTGATCGTGCCGGTCTTGTCCATGAGCAGGGTGTCGATGTCGCCGGCGGCCTCGACCGCGCGGCCCGACATGGCCAGAACGTTGCGCTGCACCAGTCGGTCCATACCGGCGATGCCGATGGCGGACAGGAGTGCGCCGATGGTCGTCGGAATCAGGCAGACGAGAAGTGCGATGAGCTTGACCGGATCCTGCGCCGACCCCGCGTAGATGCTCATGGGACCGATGGCCACGACGGCAAGCAGGAACACGATGGTCAGGGACGCGAGCAGGATGTTGAGAGCGATCTCGTTCGGAGTCTTCTGTCGCGACGCACCCTCGACGAGCGCGATCATCCGGTCGACGAACGTCTCACCCTGTGCGGCGGTGATCTTCACGACGATCCGGTCCGACAGCACGGTCGTGCCGCCGGTGACGGCGCTTCGGTCACCGCCCGATTCGCGCACCACCGGTGCGGATTCACCCGTGATGGCGGATTCGTCCACCGATGCGATGCCGTCGACCACATCACCGTCACCGGGAATGACCTCCCCTGCGGTGACGACCACCTCGTCACTGACCTTCAGCTCGGTGCCGGGCACGCTCTCGACGGACCCGTCGGGCAGCCGACGATTCGCGAGCGTGTCCCGTTTGACGTTGCGCAGACTGGCCGCCTGGGCCTTGCCGCGACCCTCGGCAACGGACTCGGCGAGGTTCGCGAACACCACGGTGAACCAGAGCCACCCGGTGACGAGCCAGGAGAACACCGACGGGTCGGCGATCGCCATGACAGTGGTGATGACCGAGCCGACCAGAACGACGAACATGACCGGGTTGCGGGCCTGGTGACGCGGATCGAGCTTGCGGAATGCGGTGGGCAACGAGGTCCACAGCTGTGTGGGGCTGAAGTAGCCGGATGTGACGGGAGCCGGCGCGCCGGCGTCGGGTGTCGCCTCCGACTGAGTGGGATGGTCGTTGACGAGGGTCATTGCAAAGCCTCCGCGAAGGGGCCCAGCGCGAGCGCCGGGAAGAATGTGAGCGCAGCGACGAGGACGATCGTGCCGGTGAGAAGACCGGCGAACAGCAGTCCCGTGGTGGGGAGCGTGCCGGGTCCGGCCGGACTTCGACGCTTGGTCACGAGTGAGCCGGCGAGAGCCAGAACGAACACGATCGGAAGGAATCGGCCGAGCAGCATCGCAATGCCGAGGGAGGTCTGGAACCAGTCGTCGGTCACGGTCAGTCCGCCGAACGCACTTCCGTTGTTGTTCGACGCGGAGGCGTAGGCATAGAGCACCTCGCTGAACCCGTGGATCGAACCCGGAGTTCCAGGGTCGCCGCTGTTGCCGAGCGCTCCGCTGGTGGAACCGAGGATCACCGTGACACCGGTCCCGATCAGAACGAGCGCCGGCATGACCAGTACCGACAGCGCTGCCATCGTGATCTCGCGTCTGCCGAGCTTCTTCCCGAGGTATTCGGGCGTGCGTCCGACCAGAAGCCCACCCACGAACACGGCGATGACGGCCAGGACCAGCATTCCGTAGAGGCCGGTCCCGACTCCGCCGGGTGCGACCTCGCCGAAGAGCATGTTCAGGATGACGACTCCACCGCCGAGCGGGGACATGGCGTCGTGCGCGGAGTTGACTGCACCGGTCGATGTTCCGGTGGTGCTGACTGCGAACAGGGCCGAGCCGGGAATGCCGAATCGTTGTTCCTTGCCCTCCATCATGGCGCCGGCAGCCTGCGCAGCGACGCCGCGAGTGCCGGATTCCGCAGCGAGGGTCACGGCGAGAATGCCGGCCCACAGCAACGCCATGACGGCGAGGATCGACAGACCCTGCTTGCGTTCTCCGACGAGGGTTCCGAAGGTGCGCGTCAATGCGACCGGGATCAACAGCAGGGCGATGATCTCGACGATGTTGGACAACGGCGTCGGATTCTCGAACGGGTGCGCCGAGTTGGCCGCCAGGATTCCGCCACCGTTGGTACCGAGCTCTTTGATCGCTTCCTGAGAGGCGACAGGAGCGAGTGCGTTCGTGATCGAGCTGCCGTCCAGACCCGTCGAGGCGAAACCACTGTGGAACGACATGACGACGCCCTGCGTCAGCAGGATCAGCGCCACGACGAACGACAACGGCAGCAGGATCCGCAGTACGCCGCGCGTGAGATCGACCCAGAAGTTTCCGAGTTCACCTCCGCTGCGCACACGGACGAACCCGCGGATCACCGCGACGGCCACAGCCAGTCCGACTGCGGCAGAGACGAAGTTCTGTACTGCGAGGCCGAGAGGTTGAGTCAGATTGCTCATCGTCGTCTCGGGTGAGTACGACTGCCAGTTGGTGTTGGTGACGAAGGAGATTGCCGTGTTGAACGCGACCGACGGGCTGACGCCCGGCAGCGAGTTGTTCAGCGGCAGAACACCTTGAACACGTTGGAGGGCATAGAGGAAGACGACGCCGGCAGCAGAGAAGCCCAGCAGCGACAAGGCGTAGCCGACCCACGTCTGTTCCGAGCGGGGGTCGATCCGGCACACGCGATACAGCAGAGATTCCACCCGCCAGTCCGCCGTTGCCGATACCGACCTGCTCGTCGGCTTCGGCGGGTCGAGCGTGGTGGTCGTGGTGATCGTCGATCCCGCAGCCTGTCGTGCGGCAGAGCGGACCACTTCGTCACGAGCACGTTCATCTCGCGGAGTGGTGAAGACGCGCGCCATGTAGTCGCCGAGGGGAACGTAGGCGGCAGCGAGCACGATCACGACGGCCGCGATCTGAAGCCCGGCCGCAAGTGCGGGAGTCACGGCTCAGAACCTCTCGGGGTCGAGCAACGCGATCAGCAGGTACACCGCAAGTGCCGCGGAGACCACGATCAACATCACGCTCTCGATTCCAGCGGCGGTCATGCGGATCGACCGAGTCGAAGAACGGTGAACACCAGCGCAGCGAAACCTGCTGCCGCGGTGAGTAGGTAGGCCAGGTCAGCCATGGATGCAATCCTCGTGAAACGGCGACGACCTGCCGGCGGATGCTCGGCAGCTACGCCAGCGTCCACCCCCTACGCGCCCATCTCGGCCTTACTGACGCTCTGTTGACGCTGCGAGCAGGCGCTTTGATGCGATCTTTACGCCACGCACCGGAATCATCCCCGCCGAACCCTCGGCGCCGGCTGACACTTCGGACAGCTGAAGGACGACCGATTCATGAACTTCTCGCGGCGGATGGGAGCGCCGCAGCGAGGGCACGGGAGTCCCTCCTGGCCGTATGCGGCCAGTGACCGGTCGAAGTACCCCGACTGACCGTTCACGTTGACGTACAGCGCGTCGAACGAGGTGCCGCCCTGCGCCAGTGCCTCCCCCATGACAGCGTGCGCGTTGTTCAACAACCTGCGCAGCGCCGGGCGAGTCAGTGAATCGGTGAGTCGATTGCCGTGGATCTTGCTGCGCCACAACGACTCGTCGGCGTAGATGTTGCCCACGCCCGACACGACGGTCTGATCGAGGAGCGCGCGCTTGATCTCGGTGTGCTTCCCCCGCATCGCCGTCACCACGGACTCCGCGTCGAACTGGGGGTCGAGTGGGTCGCGGGCGATGTGCGCCACGGGAACCGGGACCCGGGAGCCGTCGACCTCCACGAGGTCGGCGACGGCCCACCCGCCGAACGTCCGCTGATCGACGAATCGCAGATCCGTGCCGCTGCCCAGTCGGGCGCGGATGCGGAGATGCTTCTCGTCGGGTGCGTCCGCGGGCTGGACGAGCATCTGCCCGCTCATGCCCAGGTGCACCACGATCGACTCGAGCGGCCCGGTCGCGTCGTCGTTCGCGGCGACCACGAGCCAGAGGTACTTGCCACGGCGCTCGGCGGACACGACGGTGGTGCCGGCCAGTCGCGACTGGAGATCGAGACTTCCCTCGAGATGCCGTCGAGCGGCACGCGGATGAAGGACCTCGATGTCGACGAGGGTCTCCCCCACGACGTGCGACGCGAGTCCGCGTCGCACCACCTCGACCTCGGGAAGTTCAGGCATTCCGGTCGGACGACATCTCCGGGGTCGGGCCGGCGATCAGCGCTGCGGAGGCCGATTCACTGAGAGCGTTCCAGGCCGCGCTGGCGGCGCGCTGCTCGGCTTCCTTCTTCGAGCGACCCACGCCCTGCCCGTGCGGCGATCCGCCGACAAGCACGGTGGCCGTGAACTCCTTGTCGTGGTCCGGTCCCGTCGCGGTGATCTCGTACGCGGGAACACCGAGACCCTTCTCGGCCGTGAGCTCCTGCAGGCTGGTCTTCCAGTCGAGGCCGGCACCGAGACGCGGTCCACGCTCGAGCAACGCGTCGAACAGACGCAGCACCACCTCGCGTGCGACGTCGATGCCGTGCTCGACGTGGATGGCGCCGAGAAGCGATTCCATGCCGTCCGCGAGGATCGACGGCTTGTCGCGCCCACCGGTCATCTCCTCGCCCTTGCCCAGAAGCAGGTGCGCACCGAGTCCGCCGTCACCCAGTTGGCGAGCCACCTCGGCGAGCGCGTGCATGTTGACCACGCTCGCGCGGATCTTGGCCAGCTCGCCCTCCGACTTGTCGGGGTGGGCGCTGTACAGCTGCTCGGTGATGCTCAGACCCAGAACGGAATCTCCGAGGAACTCGAGGCGTTCGTTCGTGGGCAGCCCACCGTTCTCGTACGCGTACGAGCGGTGGGTGAGAGCGTGGACGAGCAGGTCGTGGTCCAGAGACACGCCAAGAGCGGCGAGAAGCGATGCATGATCGTCCTCGCCGCTCCGGTCTGTCGCTGGCGACTGTGAGGTCACCGTCAGACTGCCGCGGTGACCTGGCGACCCTTGTAGGTGCCGCAGTTCGGGCACACCGTGTGGGGCAGGGTCTTCTCGCCGCACCCGCGGTTGGGGCAGGTGATGAGGGTGGGTGCAGTGGTCTTCCACTGGCTGCGTCGCGATCGGGTGTTGGACCGCGACATCTTGCGCTTCGGAACAGCCACTTCTACTTCTCCTCGTACTCGTTCGGTGCAATGTCGTGCTGGTGAAGCACGGGTCGTGCAGGCGCAGGGTGCGCCGGCCGACTAGGTCTGGTCGGTGTCGGTCTGCAGCTTCGCCGCGAGACCGGCCCAGCGAGGATCAATTGTCTCATGCGCATGACCCGGTTCCGCAATCGACAGGCGGATGCCGCACTCCGGGCACAGTCCCTGGCAGTCCTCGGTGCACAGGGGTCGCAGCGGCAGGGTGAGCCCCGCCACGTCCACGATCAGTGGTTCGAGATCGATCGCGTCGTCCTCGACCCGGTAGAGATCGTCCTCGTCCGTGGTGGCCTCGGTGACGCTGTTCGGGTACGCGTACAGCTCCGTGAGGTGGAGCTGCACGTGTGACGTGAACGGCTCGAGGCACCGCGAGCACTCACCGACGGTGTCGGCGTCGACCGTGCCGCTGACGAGCACACCCTCGGACACGGACTCGAACCGGAGATCGAGATCGATGTCGGCCCCCTCCTGGATCGCGATCAGGTCCAGACCGATGCGCGACGGGGAGGGAACGGTGCGAGCGACCGGCATCATCGACCCTGCGCGGCGACCCAGACGACGGGTGTCCACCACCAGCCCCGAGACGGGTTCGGCGGAGTGGCGACGAGCAGCGGGAGACAACGAACGATCCTTTCACGGGCGGTGCGGGCAACCACTCCACGATACGGGAGCGTCAGGTCAGCGCCAAATCACACCAGCCCACCCTGCGAGGAGGGATCTGCGTGGCGGTCAGTAGCGCGAGCGGCCCTCACCACGCGAGTCGGCGAAATCGGTGTCGTAACTCGGAACGCCACTGCCGGTGCGGAGCTGCTGCCGTCCCCGACCGACGGACCGCAACGTGCCGGAGAGAATCTCCTCGAACTCCGCGAACTTCGTGTCGACGTAGAGGTCGCACTCGGTACGCAGACGATCGGACTCGGCGTGCGCCGCGTCGATGACCCGAGCGGACTCCGCGTGCGCGGACTGCACCACCTCGGTCTGCGAGACCAGGCGCTCCTGTTCGGCGAGACCCTCGGCGACGGAACGCTCGTAGGCCGCCTTGCCGGCGTCGATCGAGCGAGCGGACTCGACGCGGCCGCGCTCGGTCAGCGTCTCGTACTCGTGCTCCGCGTCCGCGATGGTGGCGTCGGCGCGCGCGGTGGCGTCGGCGACGAGGCTCTCGGCGTGCGCGGTGGCCTCGGCGACCATCCGGTCGGCGTGGGCCTTCGCGTCGGCCAGGAGTCGATCGGCCTCGTCCCGCGCGTTCTCCACCGTGCTGGTGGCTTCCGCGTCGGCCGACGAGATCGTCTTCTCGGCACCGGTCCGTGCGTCCGACACCAGCTTGTCGCGGTGGTCCAGCACGTCCTGCGCGTCGTCGAGCTCACCCGGAATGGCGTCTCGGACGTCGTCCAGCAGCTCCAGCACATCACCACGCGGGACGACGCATCCCGCGGTCATCGGGACGCCGCGCGCCTCCTCGACGATCGCGACGAGCTCGTCGAGCGCCTCGAATACCCGGTACACCGTGCTCGGCCCTCACTTCGATCGACAGTCTCTGAGTTCGGCGACCACACCCGTCGGGCGCGATCTCCGGTGTCAGTGTGCCCGGTACGCGCACCGGTCCGCACGATTGTCCCCCGGTGTGTCGCCGTCCGGCCCGGTCAGGAGCGCTCGGCGAGCCGGGCCAGCAGTCGGTCGTGCACGGCGGCCGGGACCATCGTCGTGACGTCTCCGCCCAATCGCGCGATCTCCTTGATGAGCGAGCTCGACAGGCTGCTGTGCACCGGGTCGGTTCCGAGGAACACTGTGTCCACGCCGGTGAGTCGCCGGTTCATCTGCGCCATCTGCACCTCGTAGTCGAAGTCGGCGGCGTTGCGCAGACCCTTGACGATGGCGGTGGCCCCGGACTCCGACGCGAAGTCGACGAGCAACCCCTGCCACGTCGCGACGCGCACACCCTGCAGATGAGTGGTGGCCTGCGCCAGCATCTCGACCCGTTCGTCGACGGTGAAGAGTCCACTCTTGTTGGGGTTCACCACCACCGTGACGATGACCTCGTCGAATTGCGTTGCGACGCGCGAGATCACGTCGAGATGACCGTTGTGGATCGGATCGAAGGATCCCGGGACCAGGGCGCGGCTCATGGTGGGTGAACGTATCAGCTTCCCCGTGCGGGGTGCTCGATCTGCGCGACCTCGAACCGGGCCATGTCGATGCGAGCCTCGCCGTAGCGCTTGGCCTTCAGTTCGACGAGCCCGGCGGGCCACACCGTTGCGGGCGAGCGCGAGGACCGCTCGACGACCACGAGGGCGTCCTCGGCGAGCCACTCGCCCTCGACGAGTCGGTCCAACACCGAGGACACGGCGCCGTCCGACACGGAGTACGGAGGATCGGCGAGCACGAGGTCGTAGCGGCGCTCCGGTGTCCCGCCGACGACGGCCGCGACGGGCGCGGTACGCACCTGCGCTCCCGGCAGTCCCACGGACTCGATGTTCCGGGCGACCACGGCCGCCGCGCGCGCGTCGTTCTCGACGAGGAGGACGTGCTCGGCTCCGCGCGAGAGCGCTTCGAGGCCGAGAGCGCCCGATCCCGCGTACAGGTCCAGCACCGACGCACCGTCGAGGTACATCCGGCTCTCGAGCGCACTGAAGAGCGCCTCTCGGACCCGGTCCGCGGTGGGTCTGGTGCCGCGGGACGGCACGACGAGCGAACGCCCGCCGGCCGTCCCGGCCACGATCCTGGTCACTGCGAGAACCCTGTCAGGAGCGGTCGGTGGTGTCGCCGACGGCGATGACGCAGATCAGGTCCCCGCCCTCGACCTGGGCGACACCGGACAGAGCCAGACGGGTGACGGTGCCCGCCCGCGGTGCGGTGACGGCTGCTTCCATCTTCATCGCCTCGATCGTCGCGACGGTCTCCCCCGCCGACACCGACTGCCCCACCTCCGCGGTCAACGTCACCACACCCGCGAACGGCGCCGCCAGATGTGACGGATCGTCCCGGTCCGCCTTCTCCGTCGTCGGCGCATCCGCCGAGATCGACCTGTCCCGCACCGACACCGGCCGCAACTGTCCGTTGAGGATGCACATCACCGTCCGCATCCCCGCCTCGTCCGGCTCCGAGATCGCCTCCAACCCGATCAGCAGATCCACACCCTTCTCCAGGCGCACCCGATGCTCGTCGCCCTGACGCAATCCGTAGAAGAACTGATTCGCCGACAACCCCGAGGTGTCCCCGTACTTCTCCCGGTGCTCCGCCAACTCCTTCGCCGGCCCCGGGAACAACAGATGATTGAGACGATCACGCCGCTCGGTACTGGTGCCGGAGAGCAGCACCTCGTCCTGCGTCGTCAACGTCGCCTCCCCACGCCCGGCGCCGCGCCCCGCCAACGCGGTGGTGCGGAACGGCTCCGGCCACCCACCGGCCGGGGTGCCCAGATCGCCGCGCAGGAACCCGATCACCGAATCGGGAATGTCGAACTTCCCCGGATCCGCCGCGAAGTCCTCCATCGACACCCCCGCACCGACCAGGTGCAACGCCAGATCGCCCACCACCTTCGACGACGGCGTCACCTTGATCAGCCGGCCCAGCAACCGGTCCGCGTCCGCGTACGCCTTCTCCACGTCCTCGAACCGGTCCCCCAGACCCAACGCGATGGCCTGCTGACGCAGATTCGACAGCTGCCCACCCGGGATCTCGTGGGTGTAGACGCGGCCGGTCGGTGCGGGGAGCCCGGACTCGAACGGGGCGTACACCTTTCGGATCGCCTCCCAGTACGGCTCCAGATCGCACACCGCCGCCAGATCCAACCCGGTGTCCCGCTCGGTGTGCGCCGCCGCCGCCACGATCGCCGACAACGCCGGCTGACTGGTCGTGCCCGCCATCGACGCCGACGCCCCGTCCACAGCATCCGCGCCGGCCTGCCACGCCGCCAGGTACGTCGCCAACTGACCACCCGGGGTGTCGTGGGTGTGCACGTGCACCGGCAGGTCGAAATTCTTGCGCAGCGCCGTCACCAACGTCGTCGCCGCCGGCGCCCGCAGAAGCCCCGCCATGTCCTTGATCGCCAACACGTGCGCGCCGGCGTCGACGATCTGCTCCGCCAACCGCAGGTAATAGTCCAGGGTGTAGAGCTTCTCGTCCGGATTCGACAGGTCACCGGTGTACGACATCGCCACCTCGGCGATCGTCGTGCCGGTCTCGCGGACGGCGTCGATCGCCGGGCGCATCTGATCGACGTTGTTCAGCGCGTCGAAGATGCGGAAGATGTCCACACCCGTCGCCGCCGCTTCCTCGACGAATGCTGTCGTCACCCGCTCCGGGTAGGGGGTGTAGCCGACGGTGTTACGCCCGCGCAGCAACATCTGCAGGGCGATGTTCGGCACCGCCTCCCGCAGCGCCGCCAACCGCTCCCACGGATCCTCGTGCAGGAACCGCAGCGCCACGTCGTACGTCGCACCGCCCCAGCACTCGATCGACAACAGTTCGGGTGTGGTCCGCGCGACGTAGGGGGCGACCATCAGCAGTCCCGAGGTCCGCACGCGCGTGGCCAACAACGACTGGTGGGCGTCGCGGAACGTGGTGTCGGTGACGCCCAACGCCTTTCGCTGACGCAGGTCGCGGGCGAAACCCTCGGGACCGAGCTCGAGCAGCCGCTGCCGAGACCCGTCGCGCGGCGCGACGGACAGATCGATGTCCGGCAGCTTGTCCTGTGGGTAGACCGTGCTCGGACGCTCGCCGTGCGGCTTGTTCACCGTCACGTCCGCGAGGTAGGTCAGGATCTTGGTACCGCGATCGCCGGACGACCGCGCCGTCAACAGTTCGGGTCGCTCCTCGATGAACGACGTCGTGACGTTGCCCGCACGGAAGTCCTCGTCCTGCAGAAGTCCCTGCAGGAAGCCGATGTTCGTCGAGACACCGCGGATACGGAACTCCGCCAACGCCCGCCGCGACCGCGCCACCGCGTCCTCGAACGTGCGACCACGGCAGGTGAGCTTCACCAGCATCGAGTCGAAGTACGCCGACACCTCCGCACCCAACGTCGTCCCGCCGTCGAGACGGATGCCCGCACCGCCCGGCGTCCGATACGCGGTGATACGGCCGGTGTCCGGGCGGAACCCGTTCGCCGGGTCCTCCGTCGTGATGCGGCACTGCATCGCCGCACCCCGGATCCGGATGTCCTCCTGCCGCAACCCCAGATCCTCGAGTGACTCCCCCGAGGCGATCCGCAACTGCGACTGCACCAGGTCGACATCGGTGATCTCCTCGGTCACCGTGTGCTCGACCTGGATCCGCGGATTCATCTCGATGAACACATGGTTACCGTCCCGGTCCACCAGGAACTCCACCGTGCCCGCACACGAGTACCCGATCTTCCGCGCGAACGCCACAGCGTCACTGCACAACAACCGGGCACGAAGCTCGTCCGAGATGTTCGGCGCCGGCGCCAGCTCCACCACCTTCTGGTGACGGCGCTGCACCGAGCAGTCACGCTCGAAGAGATGGATCACATCACCGTGGGTGTCCGCGAGAATCTGCACCTCGATGTGCCGCGGCTCGACCACCGCCTGCTCCAGGAACACCGTCGCATCACCGAACGCCGACTCCGCCTCCCGCGCCGCCGCCTCGATCGCCGCACGCAACCCCGACGGCTCCGCCACCCGCCGCATCCCGCGGCCACCACCGCCCGCGACCGCTTTGACGAACACCGGGAACGTCATCGACTCCGACGCCGCCACCAACGCATCGACGTCCGTCGACGGCTCCGACGACGCCAACACCGGCAACCCGGCATCCTTCGCCGCCGCGATCGCCCGCGCCTTGTTCCCCGTCAGCTCCAACACCTCCGCCGACGGACCCACGAACGTGATCCCCGCCGCCGCACACGCCGCCGCCAACTCCGGATTCTCCGACAAGAACCCGTACCCCGGATAGATCGCGTCCGCACCCGCACGCACCGCCGCGTCGACGATCAGATCCACCGACAGGTAGTTGCGCACCGGATGCCCCGGCTCACCGATCTCGTACGCCTCGTCGGCCTTCGTCCGATGCACCGAATTGCGGTCCTCGAACGGGAACACCGCCACCGTCTGCGCCTCGAGTTCATACGCCGCACGGAACGCACGGATCGCGATCTCGCCGCGATTTGCCACCAACACCTTGGAGAACATTCCGGTCAACCTACCTTCAGTACGGGCGAGACGGAGCTATGACTTGTCCAGATATGAGACATGTGCGGAACGCAGCGAGCAGCCGTCGTGGTGCCGGGACAGTAGCGCCGATCACGTCCACGCCGCTCGCATCTCCTATGCAGAAATGTCGGCGGAGAGATTCGCGGCGGCCCACGTCATGTGTTCCGCCACCGAGGCGCTGGCAGCCGCGCCGTCGCCCGATCCGATCGCCTCGACGATGCGGCGGTGTCGGTCGGTGTCCATGTTCCCGACCGCGCGAGACTTGCCGGCCCACATGATGGACATGCGGATCGAACCCTCGAGGGACGTCCACGAGTGCACCAGGGTCTCGTTGCCGGTGAGCCGGCAGAGCAGTCGGTGGAAACTGAGATCGGACTCGATCCGGGCTTCGAGATCACCGTCACCGGCGGCGTCCATCAGGTCGAGCGCGCTCGACAGGCCGGCGACCGACTCCTGCCGGTCGTCTCGCTCCGCGAGCAGTGCGGCAGCGGTGGACTCGAGCGCGGCGCGCACGACGAAGATGTCCCTGATCTCCTTGTCGTCCAGATGCCGCACGTACAGCCGACCCCGAGCGCCGATGACGGCGAGCCCCTCCTGCTGAAGCTGCCGCAGGGCCTCGCGCAACGTGCCTCGGCTGATCTGCAGGCGCTCCGACAACTCCGTCTCCACCAGCGCGGAACTCGGACGCAGCTCGCCACTGGTGATGGCCCGACGCAGCGCGTCGAGAGCCTGATCGCGCAGATTCGTCTTCTGCAACCCCAGGAGCGTGGCGGGCTGTGCGGCCATGGAGACCTCCTCGAAACGGTGATGTCGACAGCTGCCGGTCGACAGTGATCTCAGGGTAACGGCCGCCCGTGTCGATCCGGCACTGCTCACCGCAACGCCGCGAGAACACGCTCCTCGATGCGGTCGGTGGACAACCCGTAACGATCGTGGAGCGTGGGGAGTGCGCCGGCGGCCAGGAACTCGTCGGGCAGCGCGATGGGAGTCACCTGACGCACCGTGCCGGACTCGACGCACGCCGAGGCGACCGTCTCGAAGAGCCCACCGATGCGGGTGTGGTTCTCGAGGGTGAAGGCGGCCCGGTCCGTCGAGAGTTCACGCAGGACGGTCTCCGCGTCGAACGGTTTGATCGTCGCCACGTGCACCACCGACACGTCCACCCTGTGCTTCGCGAGTCGCTCGGCGGCCTGGAGCGCACGCATGGTCATCAGACCGGACGACACCAGCACGACGTCGTTGCCCGGTCGAATGACCTTGGCCTTGCCCAGTTCGAAGGTGTAGTCGTACTCGTCGAGTACCGACGCGACCTTCCCGCGGAGCAACCGGAGGTAGGTCGGGCCCGGAGTCGCGGCGAGCTGGGGAACGGCCTGCTCGATGTCCACGGCATCGCACGGGTCGACGATGGTGAGGTTCGGCATTCCGCGGAAGATCGCCATGTCCTCGGTCGCCTGGTGACTCGGCCCGTAGCCGGTGGTGAGACCCGGGAGTCCCCCGACGATGTTGACGTTCAGATTCGGCTCGGCCGCGTCGAGGCACAGGAAGTCGTACGCGCGGCGCGCCGCGAAGACCGAGTAGGTGGACGCGAAAGGAACCAGGCCGGTCTCCGCCATGCCCGCCGCGGCGCCGAACAGCAATTGCTCCGCCATCCCCATCTGGAAGAAACGGTCGGGGAAGGCCTGCGCGAAGATGTGCATGTCGGTGTACTTCGCCAGGTCGGCGCTGAGGCCGACGATACGCGAATCCTGTTCCGCTGCACGGACGAGCGCGTGTCCGAACGGGGCCGCCGTGGTGCGCTGACCCTCGTCGACGAACGAGGCGATCATCGCCGACGTCTTGAGCTTGGGGGCGGATGCGGTGGTCATGAGTGGTCTCCCTCGTGAAATTCTGCGTCGTGGAAGCGAGCGGTGAGCTGATCCCGGCACACGCTCCACTCGTCCTCGTCGATACGCATGAAGTGCGCCTTCTCGCGGGTCTCGAGCATGGGTACGCCGAACCCGATCCGCGTGTCGCACACGACGACCGACGGGGTGCCGGTCGGCGACGTCCGCGCCGCGATGTCGTCCAGGGCGTCCAGCAACGCGCCCGCGTCGTTGCCGTCGACACGGTGGACGGACCATCCCGCGGCCGCCCACTTGTCCTGCACCGGTTCGATGCCCAGGACTCCCGCGGTGGGTCCGTCGGCCTGCAGTGCGTTCATGTCGACGAGTGCGACGAGGTTGCCCAGTCGGTGATGAGCGGCTCCCATCGCGGCCTCCCACGTGGAGCCCTCGTCCAGTTCCCCGTCCGACAGGAAGTTGAACACGAGCGACGGCGACCCCTGGTGGCGCAGTCCCAGAGCCATTCCCACCGCCACCGGTAGTCCGTGTCCCAGCGAGCCGCCGCTGATCTCCATCCCGGGCGTGTAGGACGCCATGCCGGACATGGGGAGCCGCGAATCGTCGGAGCCGTAGGTCTCGAGTTCGGAGACGCTCACCGTGCCCGCTTCCGCGAGCGCCGCGTAGAGCCCGATGGCGTAGTGACCGGTGGAGAGCAGGAAGCGGTCCCGCTCCGCCCAGTGCGGATCCGCCGGGCGGTAGCGCAGCCGTCCGCTGTAGACGGCGGCGAACATGTCCGCCGCTCCCAGTGCCTGACCCACGTATCCCTGACCCTGCGCTTCGCCCATGTCGAGGACGTGATGGCGCATGGCGTAGGCGAATCGCTCTGCGGCGCGGACCCGTGTCGTGCGGTCGGTGGTGATGTTGTCGGTGACGGTCACAGCGATTCCTTTCGAGTGGTGGCGGTCGCGACGAGGTTCTCGTCGAGCTCGGCCTGGAGTGCGAGTCGTCGTTCGGTGGGGCCCCACGTCTCACGGGTGGACAGGGCGGCGAGGAGACCGATCAGCGCGTAGACGCTGAAGAGGACTGCCGGCCCCATCCAGCCGTAGGAGACGAAGAGCAGCGTGGTGATGAACGGAGTGAAGCCGGAGACCATGGCCGAGATCTGGTAGGCCAGTGAGGCTCCGGACGCTCGGCGACTCGCCGTGAAGAGTTCGGGGAACCACGCGCCCTGCGCACCGGCGAGCGCGTTCTGGCACACGGTGTAGGCCAGGACGAAGGTGACGGCGACGAGGATGAAGGTGCCCGTGTTGACGAGGAGGAACATCGGGATTCCGAACAACACCCCGAAGGCACACACTGCGATGTAGACGGGTCGGCGGCCCATCCTGTCCGTCAGAGTCGCCCAACCGACGGTCGCGACGATGCCCAGCGCCGACGCGATGCAGAGAGCGGTCAGGGTCTCGGACTTCGTCGCCAGTTCCTCGTTGTGCAGGTAGGAGATCATGTAGGTGATGGACACGGCGTAGCCGGCGGTCTCGGCGATGCGCAGTCCGATACCCCGCAGGATGTTGCGCCAGTCCTGCTTCACGGACTCGACGATCGGCGCACGCTGGACCTGGCCGGACTCCTTGACCTCGTCGAACACCGGGGACTCCGGGACCTTGGATCGAATGATCAGACCGACGACGACGAGGACGATGCTGGCGAGGAACGGAACGCGCCAGGCCCAGTCGCCGCCGAGGTGCACGCTGAACAGGAACACCAGGTTCGCGAGCAGGAGACCCACCGGGAATCCCGCCTGCACGATGCCGGTGAACGCGCCCTTGCGCCGCCACGGGGCGTGTTCGTAGCTCATCAGAATCGCTCCGCCCCACTCGGCACCGAACGCCAGTCCCTGGACGATGCGGACGATGACCAGCAGCACGGGCGCGACGACGCCGACCTGGGCGTAGGTGGGCAACAGACCGATGACGAACGTCGCGAGTCCCATCACGATGAGCGACGCCACCAGAACGGGCTTGCGCCCGACACGATCACCGAGGTGGCCGCCGATGATGCCTCCGATCGGGCGTGCCGCGAAGCCGACGCCGAGCGTGGCGAAGGCGGCCAGGGTGCCGGCCACCGAACTCTGGCCCGGGAAGAACGCCGTTCCGAAGTAGAGCGCCGCCGCGGTGCCGAAACCGATGAAGTCGTACGTCTCGATCACCGCGCCGACGGACGATCCCACGGCGACGCGCTTGGCGTCGGGTGTGCCGTGGACCTGCCCGCGCATGGCCAGAGTCTCGCTGCTCATGACTACCCCTTTTCGAGGTGTTGGAGGTGTGAGGAAAGGGTGACGGATGCCGTCATCGATTACGAGTGTGACCCACCACACGTACACTGTCAACAGTCAACTGTTGGTTTCCAACAGTTGACTGAACCGCAGTTCGGGTCTTACTGTGTGCTGCATCACGACGAGCCTTCGCAGGCGGCCGACACCGGCCGTCGCCCCTCTCGAACCGTGACACCAGCCTCGACAGCCGTTCCCCCACACCCGTATCGGAGATCACCATGTTCGACACTCTGGCCCGACCGGCCACCGTCAGCCGTACCGCCGTCGTCACGGGAGCTGCCTCGGAACGGGGCCTCGGCCGCGCGACCGCGGCGTTGTACGCGGAGCAGGGCTGGGCAGTCGTCGTCCTCGATCTCGACGGGGAGGCCTCGGCCAAGGTCGCCGCGGACATCGCGAATGCGTACGGCGTCCGGGCCTTCGGTCACGAGGTCGACGTGGCGGACGAGTCGTCCGTGGAGCGAGCTCGTGCGGCCGTGGCCGCCGAGGTCGAGTCGGGATCGCTCCCCACCGTGGGCGCCCTGGCGAACATCGCCGGCATCACGTCACCGGTGCCGTTTCTCGAGACCACGCTGGACCTGTGGAACAAGGTGATGGCGGTCAACGCGACCGGCACCTACCTCGTCACGAAGGCCTTCCTCCCCGCGATGATCGATGCCGGGTGGGGACGCGTGGTCAACATGTCGTCGGTGTCGGCTCAACGCGGCGGCGGCGTGTTCGGCAAGGTGCCCTACTCCTCGGCGAAAGCGGCGGTTCTCGGTTTCACCAAGGCGCTGGCCCGCGAGATCGGACACACCGGTGTCACGGTGAATGCTGTCACGCCGGGCGCCGCGGACACCGCCATCCGGGTGGGGAGCACGCCCGAGCAGGAGCAGGCGATCGCCGACGGCATCCCGGTGGGACGCGTCGCCACGGCTCGTGAGGTCGCCGCGATCATCACGTTCCTGTCGTCGGAGGACGCGTCCTACCTGACGGGCACCACCCTGGACATCAACGGGGGAAGCCACATGCACTGACCGGGTCGCGTGTTCACGCCTTGTCGAGGAAGTCCACCCTGGTCGCGTCCACGGCGGATCGCATCATCGCCGCGAGACCGGGGTGCTCCACGAGCCCCGGGTCCCGATCGACGACGTCGCGGGCGAAGGTCTGGGCCGCGGTGATGATGTCGAGGTGATCGAGGAGCGACAACAGTCGCAGGGTCGTCGTGGTGCCCGACTGCGCTGCGCCCAACACGTCACCCTCCCGGCGTTGCCGTAGATCGAGAACGGCGAGCTCGAACCCGTCGGTCGTCGCCGCGACGGCGTCGAGCCTCGCGTAGGTGGGGGTGCCCGGTGCGAGCTCGGTGAGCAGGATGCACAGACCCTGGTGGCCGCCACGACCGATGCGGCCACGCAACTGATGCAGCTGACTCACGCCGAACCGGTCGGCGTCCACGATGACCATGACCGTGGCGTTGGGGACGTCGACACCGACCTCCACCACGGTGGTGCAGACGAGGACGTCGATGTCGCCGTCGTTGAACGCGGACATCACCTCGTCCTTCTCCTCCGTGGGCAGCCGCCCGTGCAGCAACCCGACGCGCAGGTTCGACAGAGCGCCGGCGCGGAGCGACTCGTACACATCGACCGCCGACGCGGTGTCCGGAGTGTCCTTGCCGAGATCCTCGGGCTTCTCGTCGCCGATCCGCGAACACACCACGTAGGCCTGGCGGCCGGCCGCCACCTCCTCGGAGATCCGGCTCCACGCTCGCTCGACCCAGGCAGGTCTGTGCTGGGCGGGAACGACCGAGGTGCGGATGGGCGCGCGTCCGCGGGGAAGCTCACGCAGGGTGGACGTCTCGAGATCGCCCAGCGTGGTCATGGCGATCGTCCGCGGAATGGGCGTGGCCGTCATGACCAGCAGGTGCGGGCTGACGCCCTCTCTCGCCTTCGCGCGCAACGCGTCCCGCTGCTCGACTCCGAAGCGGTGCTGCTCGTCGACCACCACCATCCCGAGGTCGAAGAACGACACCGTGCTCTGGATGAGTGCGTGAGTGCCGATGACGATGCCTGCGTCTCCGGTCACGATCGACAACAGCGCGGCTCGTTTCGCGGCCGTCGACATCGATCCGGTCAGCAGCACCACTCGGGTGGCGCGGTCGGGCGCACCCAGTTCCCCGGCCGTCGCGAGCGCCCCGAGTTGCCGCGTGATCGACCGGTGGTGCTGTGTGGCGAGCACCTCGGTGGGTGCCAGCAACGCGCACTGCAGTCCCGCGTCCACCACCTGCAGCATGGCGCGCAGAGCGACGATCGTCTTGCCCGATCCCACCTCACCCTGCAGGAGCCGGCTCATCGGCCGAGTGCGGGACAGGTCGCTCTCGATCTCCTCGGCGACCTCCTTCTGCCCGTCGGTCAGCTCGAACGGCAGCACCTCGTCGAAGGCGGCGGCGACACCGTCGGCCACGCGCGCGCAGGCCGGCGCCGTGCGCACCGCCACCGAGTGGCGCCGTTCGGCGAGCACCAACTGCAACGCCGTCGCCTCGTCGAAGCGCAGACGGTAGCGCGCGTTCTCGATGTCGTCCTCGGACTCCGGAAAGTGCACGACCCGCAGTGCGTCGTCGAGGCTCATCAGCGCGTGCTCGGCGCGCACCGTCTCGGGCAGCGGATCCTCGACGCGATCGAGCTGGTCCAGGACCTGACGCACGCAGCGCAGGAAGGTCCAGCTCTCGACCTCCCGCGTCGCCGCGTACATGGGAAGGAACGGAAGCGACAGCATGGACATGTTCACCGCACCGGAACTGTCCGTGGCGCCGCGAGCCATGCCGGCGAGCTCGCCGCCGCCGTGCGGGCGCCCCACCAGGTCGTCCTCGTCGCCCTCGAGCATCAGGTAACCGGGGTGGTTCAGCGACCAGGACGTCCGGAACCACTTGACCGTGCCCGAGAACATCGCGCGCGACCCCACCGTGATGTTGTGACGCACCTTGTGACCGTTGAAGAAGGTGGCGGAGACGTTCTGACCGTCGCACGTGAGCACGACCTTGAGCATGTGGCCCTTGCGCGCCTTCATGGGCACGAGGTCCGCCTTGGACACCGTCCCCACGACGGTGATGCGTTCACCGTCGTCCGGGTCCTTGCGGGCCAGCTCCTGACCCTGTGTCACGTAGCGGAAGGGGTAGTGACGCAGCAGGTCCTCGACCGTGACGAGACCGAACGCCGTCTCGAGCGGATCGGCGGCCCTGCGACCCAGTACGTGGTCGAGCCGGTCACCGAGCTGAACCACCGCGCTGCTCCCGTCCTGATGCTGCCGCCATCTGTGCGACCATTCCACCAGGCACCTGCGGCATCGGCGCGTGCGGGCCGGTTTGGACTCGGGGCACCCGAGCGGCTAGTCTTGCAGGGTTGCGTCTGACGCGTCCGGCATGCCCGGAGGTATCGGGCGCAGTTGTACGAAGATCTTGCCCCACACCGGCCACGGTTCGAATCGTGTCCCGGTCTCACCTCGAATACCAAGGAGTTCGCGACTATGGCTGCCGTCTGCGACGTATGCGCCAAGGGACCCGGCTTCGGTAAGTCGGTTTCGCACTCGCACCGCCGTACCAACCGTCGCTGGAACCCCAACATCCAGACCGTCCGCGCGCAGGTCGCGCCGGGTAACTCTCGTCGGCTCAATGTGTGCACCTCGTGCCTCAAGGCCGGCAAGGTGGTCCGGGGCTGACGTTCCCGCACGACATTTTCACGGCAAGGCCCCGATACCTCGGTATCGGGGCCTCTGTCGTCTCCGGCGACTCTGTCGTTTCCGGAGCCGAGCGGTCCTGGTCTAAGTTCGAACGATGACCGAATCAGTCGACCCCCCGGCCACGTCCCCCGTCACCGTCGAGGACGGTGTCCTGTACGTACGGGTGGCGACGCCCCGCGGCGGCAACGTGCTGAACGGCGAGGCGATGGCCGCAGGCGCTGCGTCGCTGTCCGATCTCGACGAGTCCGTGGGCGCCGTGCTGCTCGTCGGCGCCGAATCCAACTTCTGCGCCGGTGGCGACGTGCGCGCCTTCCACGGGGCGCCCGACAGAAGCGCGTTCGTCCGGCAGCTCGCCGACACGTTCCACGATTTCGTCCGCGCGCTCACCTCGGTGTCGGTCCCCGTCGTGGCGGGAGTACCGGGCTGGGCAGCGGGCGCGGGCATGTCGCTCGTGTGTCACGCCGACATCGCGATCGGCGGTCGATCCACCCGGCTCCGTCCCGCGTATCCGGCGCTCGGCTTCACTCCGGACGGCGGTCTGACGTGGGCTCTCCCCCGCATCATCGGCACCCGCCGCGCGCGCGACATCCTGCTCACCGACGGCGTTCTCGGCTCGGACGAGGCCTACCGCCTGGGTCTGCTGACACGGTTGGTCGGTGACGACGTCATCGCATCGGAGGCCGAGCGGGTGGCGCGCTCTCTCGCGGCCGGGCCCACCGAGGTGTCCCGTGCGACCAAGCGGTTACTGCTCGCCTCGGACTCCGCGTCGCTGTCCGATCAGCTCGACGCCGAGACCGACTCGATCTCTCACCAGGCGTCCACCGCGGACGGCATCGAGGGTGTCGACGCCTTCGTGGAGAAGCGCCGGCCGTCCTTCGGCCACTGACGGCCGCCTCAGTCCAGACGCCAGTCGACGGGTTCCTCGGCCAGCGTCGCGAGATGGTCGTTCACGGTGCTGAACGGCCGTGAACCGAAGAACCCTCGCGACGCGGACAGCGGTGAGGGATGGACGGACTCGACCGTGGGCGTGGACCCGAGCAGCGGCTTGGCCGTCGCGGCGTCGCGTCCCCAGAGGACCGCGACCAGGGGGCGGCCGGGTCGGTTCACCAGAGCGGTGATCGCCTGCGCCGTCACCGCTTCCCAGCCCTTGCGCCGGTGCGACGCCGCCTTGCCCGGTTCCACGGTCAGAACACGGTTCAGCAGGAGCACACCACGATCGGCCCACGGAGACAGATCACCGGTGGTGGGTGTCGGCAGGCCGAGATCGGCGCTGTACTCGGTGAAGATGTTCGCGAGACTGCGCGGGACCGGCCGCACGTCGGGCGCGACCGAGAAGCTCAGTCCCACAGCATGTCCCGGCGTCGGGTAGGGATCCTGTCCCAGCACCAGCACACGCACCTCCTCGAACGGGCGGCTGAAGGCGCGCAGCACGTCCTCCCCGGCGGGCAGGTAGCCTCGCCCGGCGGCGTTCTCGGCGCGCAGGAAGTCGCCCATCCGGGCGATGTCGTCGGCCACCGGACCGAGCGCGGACGCCCACCCCGGATCCGCGACGGGCGCCGTCACGACAGCACGCGCAGCGCGCCCCGGTAGTACTCCGCATTGGCCTTGTACATCGCGACGTTGACGTCCACGTGCCCCTCCGCCACCTCGTGGCTCTCGCGGACCTTGGCCGGAACCCCCAGTGCCATCCGGCGTTCGGGCACGACGGCGTCGAAGGGGACCACGGCGCCGGCGCCGACGATCGCGCCGGATCCGATGGACGCGCCGTTGAGGACGACACTGCCCGACGCGATGAGGCACGCGTCTCCGATGGTCGCCCCCTCGACGTGCGCGTTGTGCCCGACGACGCACCCGGCGCCGATCACGGTCGGGTGGATCGGCGTGCAGTGCACGACGGTGCCGTCCTGAATGTTCGTGTCCTGCCCCACGGTGATGGTCCCGTAGTCGCCGCGCAGCACCGCCCCGGGCCACACCGACACTCCCGCAGCGAGTGTCACCGCACCGATGACGACGGCATCGGGATGCACGTAGGCGGTGGGGTGGATGTCGGGTTCACGGTCACCGAGTGCGTAGACGGTCATGGCTCCAGCATGTCATCCGGTCAGATCCTTCACCATGCACACCGACTGCTCCTCGTGCCGGTAGAGGCCGAACTTCGGTACGAGCGGTCGATACCCACTCGAGGTGTAGAGGCCGATGGCCTCGGGTTGACGCAGTCCGGTCTCGAGGACCAGTCGTAGCCGGCCAGCGTCGCGGGCGGTGTCCTCGATCGTCCGCAGCAGGGCACGCGCGACGCCCGCGCCGCGCGCCTCGGTGCGGACGTACATGCGCTTGATCTCCGCGTCGCCGGTGCGCAGGCCCTCCGCCTCGGGTCCTCCGTGCTCGTGGGTCCGCCAGCCGCCCATACCGACGACGGCGCCGTCCAGGACGGCCTGCAGCATCACGCCGTGCGGAGGCAGGAACTCCCGGACGTCGAGCGGCGTCTCGTCGGGGCCGCCGTAGCGGCGCACGTACTCCTGCTGGACCTCGTCGATCATCGCGACCACGTCCGGGTCGTCGAGCCGAGTGGTCGTGACCGTCAGAAGCTCGTCCATGCCGCAGGTCCTTCCCATCGCACACCGTCCACCGTGACTCCTGTTCCCGCACTCACGGATCCGATCCGGCGCCAGCCGGTCGGCACGTCGTCGGAGGCGAACGTCGCGAGCAGCACGTGGTCCTCCCCGCCGCCGAGAGCCCAGTGCAGCGGGTCGACGCCGAGTTCGGTGCCGGCGTGCACCACGTCCTCGGGGATCTCCATGTCGGCCGACGAGATGTCGAGCCGCACAGCGGACATCGCCGCCAGATGTCCGGCGTCGCCGATCACGCCGTCGGACACGTCGCACATCGACGACGCTCCCGCGCGCGCCGCGGCCGGACCGTCGGCGGGATCGGGCGTCGGGACACGATGTGCCGCCAGCAGATCCGGGTGGGTGGTCGAGCCCGCCTCGTACAGTGCCCACCCGGCAGCGGACCGGCCGGTGGGTCCGGACAGTGCGAGCACGTCCCCCGGCCGCGCACCGGACCGCAGCACCGGGGGTCGCCCCTCGAGGTCACCCAGCGCGGTGATCGACAACACCAGCCGGTCCCCTCCCGTGACGTCCCCGCCGACGATCGACGCGCCGACTCGCGTCGCCTCCGCCCACAGACCCGCGGTGAGCGCGTCCACGTCCGACACCGCGGTGGTCGACGGGCACGACATCGAGACGAGGAATCCCGTGCACCGCGCGCCCATCGCGGCGATGTCCGCGGCGTTCTGCGCGATGGCCTTTCGGCCGACGTCGTGATGACTCGACCAGTCGAGGCGGAAGTGTCGACCCTCCACCAGCATGTCGGTCGTGACGACGACGCGGGAATCGGGGGCGGCGATCACCGCCGCGTCGTCCCCCGGCCCGATCGCGACCGATGGGGGGTGGACACGGCCGGCCGTCGCGCGGCCGATGAGTGCGAACTCACCGAGGTCCCCCACCGTCCCGGTCGCGGGATCGTCCGCCTGTGACACAGAACTCCTCCATCACCGTCGTGGATCACCGTCGTGCAGCATCCCACGGGGCCTCGTCGTCGTCACGCATCCGGGCCCCCCGGTCAGGGCGCGGGTAACGTTTCCGCCGAGACCGTTCGACACGAGGGAGCACGATGACGCAGGACGAACCGACCGCGACGGACGAGTCGGCCACGGGTCTGCACCCCGCTCTGATCGCCACCGCGATCGCCCTGCCCGTCGCGCTCGTCGTCGGCATCATCGTCGCGGCGGTCATGGCGAACAGAACTCCCGTCCGCGAGCCCGTCGCTCTCGGCGCGGTCCCCTCGCCGCTCGCCGAGAGCACCCAGTGCGCGACGTTGCTCGGCGCACTGCCCGAGACGTTCGACTCGTTCACCCGCGCCGAGCTGGCCGACCCCGCGCCCGTGGGTGCGGCCGCCTGGCAGTCCGAGGACGTCACCGACCCCATCGTGCTGCGGTGTGGGCTAGAGCGTCCGGCGGAATTCGATCAGGCCGCCGCTCTCGACGTCGTCGACGGCGTGCAGTGGTTCCGGGTGTCGGGCGCGGATCAGGGCCTCGCCGCAAGCACCTGGTTCGTCGTCGACCGGGGCGTGTACGCCGCGGCCACCATCCCCGACGGCACGGGCCCCACACCGATCCAGGCCCTGTCTGCCGCGGTGTCGGGAGCCCTTCCGCAGACGCCGCTGGACCCCGCTCCGATCAACTGATCCGGCAGGGCCGACCTCTCACCGCAGTCCGGTCCCCCGTGCGAGCGCGGTGTCGACGAGAGTGCCGACGAGCTCCGAGTAGCCGACGCCCGTCGCCTCCCACATCCGCGGGTACATCGAGATGGCCGTGAAGCCGGGCATCGTGTTGATCTCGTTGATCACCGGACCGTCGTCGGTCACGAAGAAGTCGACGCGCGCGAGACCTTGCAGATCCAGCGCAGCGAAGGCACGGACCGCGATCTCCCGCAGTACCGTCGAGACGTCGTCGTCCAGCAGGGCCGGGATGTCGAACTCGACCACGTCGTCGAGGTACTTGCTGTCGAAGTCGTAGAACGTCGCACCACCGGCCGACGCCGAGGCCTCGTCCATGCGGATCTCGGCGACGACGCTGGCGCGGACGGAGCCGTCCGGCATCTCCAGGACACCGCACTCCACCTCGCGGCCGACGATGGCGGCCTCGATCACGACCTTCGGATCATGTTCTCGCGCAACGGCCACCGCGTCGTCCAACTCGGCCCAGTCGACGATGCGCGTGATCCCGATCGACGATCCGCCGCGGGCCGGCTTCACGAACGCGGGAAGACCGATGACGTCGCGCTCGTCGGAGGTCAGGGTCTCGCGATCGCGGCGCAGGACGACCTGGCGGCCGACGGGAAGGCCCTCGGCCGCGAGCAGCTTCTTGGTGAACTCCTTGTCCATCGCCGCGGCGCTCGCGAGGACTCCCGGTCCCACGTAGGGGACGCCGGCGACCTCGAACAGCCCCTGGACCGTGCCGTCCTCGCCGTAGGCACCGTGCAGCACCGGGAAGACGACGTCGACCGCACCGATGTCCTCCGCCGTCCCGTCGACGGAGCGCGTGATGCGACCGGGGTTCTCGGGATCGACTCCGAGAGCGAGCGGGGCGCCCGCACCGGCGACCGACGGGAGAACGCGATTCCGGATCTGCAACTCCGTCGGGTCGGCGGTGCCCTCGACCCACGTTCCGGCGCGCGTGATCCCGATGGGGATCACGTCGAAGCGGTCGGAGTCGAGGTGACGCATGACGCTTCCTGCCGAGACGCAGGAGACGGAGTGTTCGTTGCTTCGACCGCCGTAGATCACGGCGACCTTGATGGGATCGGTCACGTGAGCACCGTACCGGCGAACCCCGGACGAGGCGTGACGCGCACCGCCGCGGTTCACTCCGGCTTGTGACGACGCCCCAGGAGGCTGTGGACGGCGTCCGGAACGGAGAGGCCCTCGTGGCAGACCCGGTGGACCGCGTCGGTGAGCGGCATCTCCACGTCGTAGGCCTCCGCGAGAGCTCGAATGGATGTGCACGACTTCACACCCTCGGCCACCTGACCGTGCGCCGCTTCCTGCGCACTCTCCAGCGAGCCACCCGACCCCAGCCGCTCGCCGAACGTGCGATTACGCGAGAGCGGGGACGAGCACGTGGCGACGAGGTCACCCACCCCGGCGAGACCCGCGAGCGTCGACGGGTTGGCGCCGAGCGCGACACCGAGACGGGTCACCTCGGCGAGACCGCGGGTGATGATGCTGGCGACCGAGTTCTCCCCGAAACCGATACCCGCCGCCATGCCGCACGCGAGGGCGATGACGTTCTTGCACGCACCGCCGATCTCGCACCCGATGACGTCGGAGTTCGTGTACGGGCGGAAGTAGCTGGTGGCACACGCCGACTGGAGCGCGATCGCGCGATTGGAGTCCGGGCACGCGATGACCGTCGCGGTGGGTTGCTCGGCGGCGATCTCCTTGGCGAGGTTCGGTCCCGACAACGTGCCGACGCGACTCGGGTCCGCACCGGTGACCTGACAGATGACCTGCGACATGCGCATGAGGGTCCCCGTCTCGATGCCCTTGGCGAGCGAGAGCAGGGTGACGTCCGACCCCATCAGCGGAGCCCACTCCGCCAGGTTGGCGCGCAAGGCCTGTGAGGGCACCGCGAGGACGACCGTGCAGGCCCCGTCCAACGCCTCCGCGGCGTCGTGAGTCGCTCGAATGGCCGACGGCAGTGCGACTCCCGGAAGGTAGTCGTCGTTCCGGTGGTTCTCCTGGATGGACGTCGCGAGTTCCTCTCGACGCGCCCACATGGTCACGTCGGTGCCCGCGTCGGCGAGCACCTTCGCGAACGCGGTTCCCCACGAACCGGAACCGAGCACCGCTGCCTTGACCATGACCCAGCCTTTCCTCGATCGACACGAGGCCGTCGCCCGCTCGGCAGCCCTGGCGGCTCACAGTAGCGATGTCGGAGGCCTGCCGAACGAAGTCGGCGGTAATGACTGCTGGCAGGATCGACGGTCATGAGCACGCCCAGTCGACCTCCGACCGACACCGCCCCACGGCGCGGTGTCCATCTCGTGCTCGCGGTGAAGAACCTCGACGACGCGAAGAGCCGACTGTCCACGACCTTCCCCGGCGACGAACGCGCCGAACTCGTGCTGGCGATGTTGCGCGACACCGCGTCGGCCGCCGCAGCGGCGGACGTCGTCACCGGATGGTCGGTCGTCACGCCGGACTCTCGCGTCGCGAGCGTCGCGGTCGCCCTCGGCGGACACACGGTGTCCGAACCCGAGTCGGGTGCCGCCACCACCGTGGAGCGACTCAACCGCGCCCTGTCCGCAGCGGACGACGCGATCAGTGACGCCCACGGCGGCGACGTGATCGCCCTGCAGGCCGACCTCCCCGCCCTGCGCACCGCGGAACTGGTCGCGGCCTACGCCGCCGCTCCCCCGGACACCCGCTCGGTGGTGATCGATCACACCGGAACCGGAACGTCGGCCCTGATCGTGCGGGGTCGCCCCCGGCGCCTCGAACCACGGTTCGGTCCGGACTCGGCCTCGCGCCACGTCGATTCCGGGGCGTTCCCTCTCCGCGGCACCTGGCCGGGTCTGCGTCTGGACGTGGACACGGCGGACGACGTCCGCGCCGCCCTCGACCTGGGGGTGGGGCCGCACACCGCCGCGCTGCTCGCCGAGCTCGGCTGGACCGCCGCGCGCTGACACGGCCGGGCGAGGCCCGTCGCGAATTCGCACGCGGTCGACTACTCGCGCACGGCCCGCGTGAGGGATGATCGACGCGTGACCAACGAGGCGACCGAGAACACGACCGACGCCCCTTCCCGTTCCGGGGCCCCCACGAGTTCCGCAGCACCCGGTGACGCCGTCGACGGTGAGTGGAGCGCGCCGCTGGCCAGCCGCGCACCCTCCGCACCCACGGCACCGCCGGCCGCGACATCGGACACCGCGGTGCCGGTGGACCTGCTCCCGGAGGACCGCTATCTCAACCGCGAGTTGAGCTGGCTCGACTTCAACTCACGGGTGCTGGCACTCGCTGAGGACTCGTCGCTTCCGCTGCTCGAGCGGGCGAAGTTCCTCGCCATCTTCGCCAGCAACCTCGACGAGTTCTACATGGTGCGGGTGGCCGGCCTCAAGCGCCGCGACGAGACCGGCCTGTCCGTCCGCTCCGCCGACGGACTCTCCCCCCGCGAGCAGCTGGCGTTGATCGCCCGGCGCACCCAGGAGATCGCCGACCGTCACGCCCGCACCTTCATCGACCGCATCCTGCCGGAGCTGGCGAACGAGGGGATCTCGGTCATCCGGTGGTCGGAGGTCACCTCCGACGAGCGGACCCGTCTGACACGGTATTTCACCGAGCAGGTGTTCCCCGTCCTCACCCCGCTGGCCGTGGATCCCGCCCACCCGTTCCCGTACATCTCCGGACTGAGCCTCAATCTCGCTGTGACGGTCAAGGACTCGACCACGGGCGGCGAGCACTTCGCCAGGGTGAAGGTCCCGGACAACGTCGATCGGTTCGTGCAGTTGCACCGAGGCGACGTCGGCGCCGTGCCCGCGTTCCTTCCCATGGAGGAGCTCATCGCGGCGCATCTCGACGTTCTGTTCCCGGGACTCCAGATCGTCGAACACCACGCCTTCCGCATCACGCGCAACGCCGATTTCGAGGTGGAGGAGGATCGGGACGAGGACCTCCTGCAGGCCCTCGAGCGCGAACTCGCGCGCCGCCGTTTCGGATCGCCCGTGCGCCTCGAGGTCGCGGACGACATGACCGACCACATGCTCAGCCTGTTGCTGCGCGAGTTGGACGTCGATCCCGGCGACGTCATCCAGGTGCCGGGACTGCTCGATCTGTCGTGCCTCATGCAGCTCTACGGCGTCGACAAGCCCGTCCTGAAGGACGCACCGTTCGTGCCGGCGACGCACCCCGCCTTCGGAGAGCGCGAGACGCCCAAGTCGATCTTCTCCACGCTGCGCGACGGGGACGTGCTGCTGCATCACCCGTACGACTCGTTCTCCACCAGCGTGCAGCGCTTCATCGAGCAGGCGGCAGCCGATCCGCACGTGCTCGCCATCAAGCAGACCCTCTATCGGACGTCGGGCGACTCCCCCATCGTCAACGCGCTGATCGCCGCGGCAGAGGCCGGCAAGCAGGTCGTGACTCTCGTGGAGATCAAGGCGCGCTTCGACGAACAGGCCAACATCGCCTGGGCACGCAAACTGGAGCAGGCCGGCGTGCACGTGGTCTACGGGTTGGTCGGCCTGAAGACCCACTGCAAGACGTGCCTCGTCGTCCGCCGCGAAGGCGACACCATTCGCCGGTACTGCCACATCGGCACCGGCAACTACAACCCCAAGACCGCCCGACTCTACGAGGACGTGGGTCTCATCACGGCCGCCGACGAGATCGGCGCCGACCTCACCGACCTGTTCAACTCGCTCACCGGTTACTCGCGCAAGGAGCAGTACCGGAACCTCCTCGTCGCGCCGTTCGGTGTGCGGGCGGGAATCGTCGAGCGCATCGAGGCCGAGGTGCGGGCGCACAAGGACGGCGCGAAAGCCCGAATCCGCCTGAAGGCCAACGCACTCGTCGACGAGCAGGTGATCGACGCGCTGTACTGGGCGTCCACCGAGGGCGTCCAGGTCGAGGTGGTCGTGCGCGGTATCTGCGCTCTCAAACCGGGCGTACCCGGTCTCAGCGAGAACATTCAGGTGCGGTCGATTCTCGGACGGTTCCTCGAACACTCGCGTGTGTTGCACTTCGAGGCGATCGACGAGTTCTGGATCGGCAGCGCGGACATGATGCACCGCAACCTCGATCGACGCGTGGAGGTCATGGCTCAGGTGAAGGACCCGAAGCTGTCCGGTCAGCTGAACTCGATGCTCGACTCGGCCATGGACGTCACGACCCGCTGCTGGGTACTGCAGTCCGACGGCGCCTGGACGGCGTCCCCCGCGAGCGGCGAGACGGTGCGGGATCACCAGGTGTCCCTCATGCGCCAGCGTCGCTACACCGGATCGTGAGGTGGGTCGATGAGCAGCTCACGCGCATCGAAGACGCCTGATCCGGTCCTGGCCGCGGGTGCGGTGCTGTGGCGTCCGGGCCCCGAGGGCGACGAGCCGATGGTGGCGCTGGTGCATCGACCGCGCTACGACGACTGGTCCCTTCCGAAGGGCAAGGTCGAGGCCGACGAGGTACCCGCTGTCGCCGCCGTCCGAGAAGTGTGGGAGGAGACCGGTTTCCGGTGCGTTCTCGGACACGGTCTCGGAACCACCACCTACCCGCTGCCGCGCTCGAAGAAGATCAAGCAGGTGGACTACTGGGCCGCTCGAGTCGTGGACGGCGAGTTCGCCGTCAACGACGAGGTCGACGAACTGCGGTGGCTCACACCCGCCGAGGCTCGTGATGTCGCGACCTACGAGGCGGACCGGGACGTCGTCGGCCGTTTCGCGCAGCACCCGGTCCCGACGAGTACGGCTGTGCTGGTGCGCCATGCGCGGGCGGGGAGCAAGGCTCGCTACAAGGGGGACGACGCCGAACGGCCTCTCGACAGCGTCGGGGTCCGCCAGGCGGCCGCACTGGTTCCTCTGATCCAGGCCTACGGCGGCACCGACGGATTCACCGCCGAGCGTGCTCGGTGCGTCCAGACCATCGCGCCGTGGGCCGAGTCCGTCGGAGTCGATCTGGCCCTGGAGCCCACGCTGACCGAGGAGGGGTACGCGCAGGATCCCGACAAGGGACGTCAGCGCGCACGCGAGATCATCGCCTCGACGTCCGGCGTTCCGGTGATCTGCAGTCAGGGCAAGGTGATTCCGAACCTGATGGAGTGGTGGGCCGAGAGCGACGGCGTCGAACTCTCCCGCACCCGATCACGCAAGGCCAGCGTCTGGGTGCTCAGCTTCGTCGGTGGTGTGCTGGTGGCAGCGGACTACACCGATTCGCCACTCCCGCGTAGCCGGCACGACTGAACTGCCGGTACGGCCGACACGAACACGAAGGAGCCCCGGACCGATGGTCCGGGGCTCCTTCGTGCCGAACGGGAACGTTACTTGCGTGCAGTACGTTTCGCCGGCGCCTTCTTGGCGGGCGCCTTCTTCGCGGGCGCGGCCTTCTTGGCCGGGGTGGTCTTCTTGGCTGCGGTCTTGGCCGGTGCCTTCGTCGCCGTGGTCTTCTTCGCGGCGGCCGTGGTGGTCTTCTTGGCTGCCGTCTTGGCGGGTGCCTTGGTGGCGGTGGTCTTCTTGGCCGCCGTCTTGGCCGGTGCCTTGGTGGCCGTGGTCTTCTTCGCCGCCGTCTTGGCCGGTGCCTTGGTGGCCGTGGTCTTCTTCGCCGCCGTCTTGGCGGGAGCCTTGGTCGCCGCCTTCGCGGGAGCCTTGGCCGCGGTCTTCTTCGCCGCTGCCGTCTTCTTCGCTGCCGCAGTCTTCTTCGCGGGGGCTGCGGAGGCGCCACGCTTCACGGCGGGGCCCGTGGCGGACAGCTTCTGGCCACCGGCGATGACGGCCTTGAACTGAGCACCGGGACGGAACGCGGGAACGGACGTCGGCTTGACCTTGACGGTCTCGCCGGTGCGCGGGTTACGAGCGACGCGGGCCGCACGGCGACGCTGCTCGAAGACACCGAAGCCGGTGATGGTGACCGACTCGCCGCGGTGCACGGCGCGCACGATGATGTCGACGATGTTCTCGACAGCGTCCGTGGCGCTCCGGCGATCCGCGCCTGTCTTCTCGGTCAGGGCGTCGATCAGTTCTGCCTTGTTCATCGGTGATTCCTCCGCATACTGATTGGCCCGTCGTCGGACCGACTGAGTACCACGGTAAACCGGAAATGCGCACGAGTCCACGAGCCACGCCAAAACAGTCTGTTCGGCTGTAATCGTCGCAGCCACAATGAGTGTCGCGGGAAGGACCTTTTCGGCCCGGAATCACCGAGCCTGATCGGGCGCCGGAAGTGTCTTCGGCTTCCATTCCGGACGCGACTTCTCGAACTCGGAAATGGCCTCTACCTGGCGCAACGTCAGCGCGACGTCGTCCAGCCCCTCCAGCAGACGCCACCTCGTGTAGTCGTCAATATCGAAGCGCACCACCAGTGTTCCGGCGCTGATCGTCTTCGTCTCGAGGTCGACGGTGAGTTCCGTCCCGGGGCGCTCGTCGAGCAATTTCCACAGCAGTTCCACATCCGATTGCTCGACAACGGCGGCCAGCAGACCCGCCTTTCCGGCGTTTCCGCGGAAGATGTCGGCGAATCTGGACGCGATCACGGCCCGGAATCCGTAGTCCGAGAGTGCCCACACGGCGTGCTCCCGAGAGGACCCGGTGCCGAAATCGGGTCCGGCGACGAGAACCGAACCCTTGTCGAACGGCGGGGTGTTGAGGACGAAACCGGGATCGGTGCGCCACCCCGCGAAGAGCCCGTCCTCGAAACCCGTTCGGGTCACGCGCTTGAGGTACACGGCGGGGATGATCTGGTCGGTGTCGACGTTGCTGCGGCGCAGCGGGACACCGATTCCGGTGTGCGTGGTGAACGATTCCATGACGAGCTCCTGACGGGGCGTACGAGGGACGGGGCGGACGGATTCTCGGTCGACTCAGCCGAGATCGGCGGGAGCCGACAACCGTCCACGCACCGCGGTGGCGGCGGCGACGGCCGGTGAGACGAGGTGCGTACGGCCGCCCTTGCCCTGGCGCCCTTCGAAGTTGCGGTTCGACGTCGAGGCCGATCGCTCACCCGGAGCGAGCTGATCGGGATTCATGCCGAGACACATCGAGCACCCCGCCTGGCGCCATTCCGCCCCTGCGGCAGTGAAGATCGCGCCCAGTCCCTCGTCCTCGGCCTGTGCGCGCACGCGCATCGAGCCGGGAACGACGAGCATCCGCACACCGTCGGCAACGGTACGGCCGTCCAAGATCTTCGCTGCCACACGGAGATCCTCGATCCGACCGTTGGTGCAGGACCCCAGGAAGACGGTGTCGACCGCGATGTCGCGCAACGGCGTGCCCGGCTCGAGACCCATGTAGGTGAGCGCCTTCTCGGCGGACTGACTCTCGCCCTCGTCGAGGATCTCGGCCGGATCGGGTACCGACGCACTGAGGGGGGCGCCCTGACCGGGGTTGGTGCCCCAGGTGACGAACGGAGTCAGCGCCGACCCGTCGATCCGCACTTCCTTGTCGAAGACGGCACCGTCGTCGGTGACGAGCGTCGACCAGTCGGCGACGGCCTGCTCCCACAGCTCACCGGAGGGAGCGTGCGGCCGACCCTTGATGTACTCGAACGTGATCTCGTCGGGGGCGATCATGCCCGCGCGCGCGCCCGCCTCGATGGACATGTTGCAGATGGTCATCCGCGCTTCCATCGACATCTTCCGGATGGCCTCGCCGCGGTACTCGATGACGTAGCCCTGCCCACCGCCCGTACCGATCTGTGCGATGACCGCCAGGATCAGGTCCTTGCTGCCGACGTCGTCACCGAGCTCGCCGTCCACCGTGACCGACATGGTCTTGAAGGGGCGCAACGACAGTGTCTGGGTCGCCAGCACGTGCTCGACCTCACTGGTGCCGATGCCCATCGCGAGGGCGCCGAACGCGCCGTGCGTCGAGGTGTGGCTGTCCCCGCACACGACAGTGGTTCCCGGCTGCGTCAGACCGAGCTGGGGCCCGATGATGTGCACGATGCCCTGCTCGATGTCGCCCATCGAGTGCAGGCGGATGCCGAACCTCTCGCAGTTGCGCCGCAGGGTGTCCACCTGCGTCCGGGAGACGAGATCCGCGATCGGCTGGTCGATGTCGACCGTCGGGACGTTGTGGTCCTCCGTCGCGATCGTCAGATCGGGCCGTCGCACTGGCCGACCGGCCAGACGCAGTCCGTCGAACGCCTGCGGGCTGGTGACCTCGTGCACGAGGTGGAGATCGATGTAGACGAGATCCGGCTTGGTCGCGTCACCCTCACCACCGCCGCGAACGACGACGTGCTGATCCCAGACCTTCTCCGCCAGGGTCTTCGCTGCCATGACTCCACCTTTCGACCGACGACGATCACCATCTCACGTTGTGAGACGCTAGTATCGCTACATGGGACAGCATAGCGGCATCGGCGTTCTGGACAAAGCAATGAGCGTTCTGCAGGCTGCGTCACTCGAACCGTGCAGCCTCGCCGACCTGTGTTCCGCCACCGGGCTCCCCCGCGCCACCGCGCATCGGCTCGCCATCGGACTCGAGACGCACCGCATGCTGAGCCGCGACGCCGACGGACTGTGGCGACCGGGGCCGGCGCTCGCCGAACTCGCGCACACCGCCGAGGACCCCCTTCTCGACGCCGCGGCCACGGTGCTCCCACGGCTGCGCGAGATCACCGGGGAGAGCGTGCAGGTCTACCGCATCGACGGCACGGTGCGCGTGTGCGTGGCCTCCATGGAACCTCCCACCGGGCTGCGCGACACCGTGCTCGTCGGCGCCCGCCTCCCCCTCACCGCCGGCTCCGGCGCCAAGGTGCTGTTGGCATGGGCCGACCCCGCACTACAGCGCAGCGTCCTCCCCGACGCAGCCTTCGGTGAGCGAGTGCTGGCCGAGGTACGCAAGCGCGGCTGGGCGCAGAGCGCCGCCGAGCGCGAGCCCGGCGTCGCCAGCGTCGCCGCACCGATCCGCGGACGCGACGACCGCGTGGTCGCCGCGATCTCCGTGTCCGGCCCGATCGACCGCATGGGGCGCCGCCCCGGAGCGCGCTGGGCCGCCGACCTTCTCGCGGCCGCGGACGCCGTGCAGAAACGCCTCTGAGGCGGAGCGTCTCTGCCGGGCTACCGGAACTCGTGCACCGTCGGCTGCGGCGTGGACAGCCAGTTCCTCACGTTGCCCCGGTGCAGGCGCAGCACACCGCCCACCATGCCCACCGCGGACTTGGCGAGGTACTTGCGGTTCCCCATCATCGCGATGGCCGTTGCTCGGCCGAAGTGGTTGATGAACGCGCGCTCGGTGACATAACTGCCGAATCCCTCTGCTGCAGCACGGATGCAGAAGTCGACGTCCGCACCCCACCCCGTGGACCCGAAATTGCGTTCGTCGTATCCGCCGAGCGCAAGCCAGGTGTCCTTGGTGATGGTCATGGCGGTTCCGTCCACGGCGTAGCACTTGCGGTACCGGTCGACCGGAACGTAGTCCTCGGCCGGCCCGGAGTATGTCGTCTTCATGTCTCGGTGGCCGTACGCGTCGTCGTAGACGGGCACGACGATGCCTGCATCGGTCGGCAGTTGCGGGTCGGTCACCGCGTCGAGGAACCCGCGGGACAATCGCGTGTCGTTGTTCAGCGTCATCGCATGGGTGTGGCCGTCGCTGAAGGCGATGCGGAACCCGAGGTTCGATCCGCCGGCCCAGCCGAGATTGCGGCCGGGCGTGACGACGCGCTCGTCGGCGAGCGGGACGTAGTCACCGCGGTTGTCGATGATCACGAAGGTGGCGTTCTCGCGCCGCAGATCCTGGACCACAGCGTGGGTGTAGTCGATCTGGCCGTAGACGGGAACAGCGATGAGTAGTGAGGACACCCAGTGAACCTACGACACACCGACACGGCCTCACCACCGGAGCGTGAGGGCACGGCTTCCCCGGAAACGATTCGAGGACCACCGCATCGCGGTGGTCCTCGAATGTTGTAGCCCCGACGGGATTCGAACCCGCGCTACCGCCTTGAGAGGGCGGCGTCCTAGGCCGCTAGACGACGGGGCCAGGATCTTCATCTGTGAATCAGGTGGAGCAACCGGAAGAGCATAACCGGCCGAGAGCATCCGACGAAATCGGGTGTTTCTCTGCTGGGGTACCAGGACTCGAACCTAGAATGGCGGTACCAGAAACCGCTGTGTTGCCAATTACACCATACCCCAATGGCCTGGTCCGGCCGCGTTCTCCGGGCCGTTTCGAGCCGTGGAGAACACTACCAAACACCATCCCGCATTCACCAAATCGGCTGGTCAGCGGGCCGAGTCGGTCGACTGCGACCCGTCGGGCTCGCCGAAGGTGACCTCGATCTCCTCGAAACCCTTGCTTCGCTGCGCCTCCGCCTGTGCCGTGTACGCGTCTCGATCACCGTCGGTCAGTTCGACGTTGTCCGTGAACGGGGTGAGCAGAGCGCGCGGGTGCAACCTGTCGGTCCGCACGACGTTCACCTCGATGCACAGCACCAACACCAGCGAGGAGATGTAGAGGAACGCGAGCAGCCCGAGGACGATCGCGAACACACCGTTGGTGGTGTCCGCACCGCCGACGACGCGTTGGACGTACAGCCCACCGAAGGACTGCAGGGCCTGCCACAGCAGCGCGCCGATGACGGCTCCGGGAAGCACGTCTCGCACGCTCACCGCACGCGTGGTCCCGAGCCGGAACGCCACGACGAACGTGGCGGTGTTGAGCACGATCGCCGCGATCGTGACGAGCACCTGTGCGACCGTGCCGAAGAAGCCCGCCGCGTTGAAACCGTTCAGGACCGTGACGCCGATGACGGCCGTCCCGACGGTCAGCAGCAGGCCGAAGCCGCGCACCCGCGCCCGGACGGGATCGGGGCGATCGTTCTTCGGGACGGACCAGGCGACGTTCATCGCGTTCTGTGCGGCCACCGCCACACCCAGGCCGCCGTAGAGCGATCCCAGGACACCGATGACGATGGCCCCGGTCCCCCCGCTCAGCCCTTCCGGTTGGCCGAGTTGTTCACCGATCAAGGGGATCTGGCTCATGGCCGAATCGATGATCCGTTGCTGCAGTTCGGGATCACCGGCCAGGACGATGCCCAGGACGGTGGAGAACAGCAGCAGCAACGGGAACAGCGAGATGAAACCGAAGTAGGCGATGAGCGCTGCCAGGTAGCCACCCTGGTCGTCGAAGAACTTGTAGAACACGGCCAACGGGAATCCCATGGCGGGATGCCGCTGCTGAAATCTGTCGATCCGATCGGTGAAGCTCATCACCGCACCCTTTCGCCCGAACTGCCCCGAGTCACCTCAGACGATCGACGCACGGGCCGACCGCAACCGGGCCAGCGTCAGCTCCCGGCCCAGCAGCACCATCGACTCGTACAGCGGTGGGCTGATGTGGGAACCGGTCACCGCCACGCGCACCGGCGCGAACGCCTTACGCGGCTTCAGCTCCATCTCGTCGATCAGCGCGACCTTGAGAGCCGACTCCAAGGCCTCCGCAGTCCACTCCGGTGCGCCCTCGACGGCGCTCACCGTCGCGTCCAGAACGGGTGCCGCGTCGGCGCCCAGATTCTTGGCTGCCGATGCCGGATCGACCGTGAACTCGTCGGCGGGGGCAAGCAGGAACTTCAGCAGTCCCCAGGCGTCGGACAGCACGACGATGCGCGTCTGCACCAGTTCCGCGGCCTCGGCGAACGCTGCGTCCGACACCCCGATCGGATGGCCGTGCGTCTCGAGATACGCCCGCAGGCGCGCGGCGAAGTCGGCCGGCTCGAGCAATCGGATGTGTTCGGCGTTGATGGCGTCGGCCTTCTTCTGGTCGAAGCGGGCCGGGTTCGAGTTGACCGTCGAGATGTCGAAGGCACCCACCATCTCGTCGAGCGAGAACACGTCCCGGTCCTCGGAGAATCCCCACCCGAGGAGAGCCAGGTAGTTCAGCAGACCTTCGGGGACGAACCCGCGCTCCCGGTGCAGGAAGAGATCGGCCTCGGGGTCGCGCTTCGACAACTTCTTGTTGCCCTGCCCCATCACGAACGGGAGGTGCCCGAACTGCGGAATGCGTTCTGCCACACCGATGCGCACGAGGGCTTCGTACAGCGCGATCTGACGCGGGGTCGAGGACAGCAGGTCCTCACCGCGCAGGACGTGCGTGATCTTCATCAACGCGTCGTCCACGGGGTTCACCAATGTGTACAGCGGGACACCGTTGCCGCGGGTGAGCGCGAAGTCGGGGACCGTGCCGGCGCGGAACGTCGTCTCGCCGCGCACGAGGTCGTTCCACGACAGATCGTGATCGGGCATACGCAACCGGACGACGGGCTTGCGTCCCTCGGCGCGGAAGGCCTCCCGCTGCTCGTCGGTCAGCGTGCGGTCGTGATTGTCGAAGCCCAACTTCGGATCCCGGCCGGCCGCGAGATGCCGCGCCTCCACCTCCTCCGGTGTGGAGAAGCTCTCGTACGCCTCCCCCGCGTCGACGAGCTGCTGCACCACGGCGAGGTGCTGATCGCGGCGCAACGACTGTCGGTACGGCTCGTACGGCCCACCGACCTCGGGACCCTCGTCCCAGTCGAGTCCGAGCCACCGCAGTGCGTCGAGCAGCGCCTGGTACGACTCCTCGGAATCGCGTGCCGCGTCGGTGTCCTCGATGCGGAACACGAACGCGCCGCCGTGATGGCGGGCGAACGCCCAGTTGAACAGCGCCGTGCGCACCAGCCCGACGTGCGGGGTTCCGGTGGGCGACGGGCAGAACCGGACGCGGACGTCGGATGCGGGAACGCTCGCGGCGGTCACTTGTCCACCACCGGATTGGTCAGCGTGCCGATGCCCTCGATCTCGACGGACACACTCTCGCCCGCCACGATCGGCCCCACGCCTTCCGGGGTGCCGGTCAGGATGACGTCACCGGGAAGCAGCGTCATCACCGACGAGATCCACTCGATGATCTTCGGCACGTCGTGCAGCAGGAGCGACGTGCGGCTGTTCTGCTTCACCGCGCCGTCCACCGTGGTGGTCAGAGCGAGATCCGAGGCGTCGAGCGAGGTCTCGATCCACGGGCCGAGTGGGCAGAAGGTGTCGTAACCCTTGGCGCGGGTCCACTGACCGTCGTGGCGCTGGTTGTCGCGGGCCGTGACGTCGTTCGCAACGGTGTAGCCGAGCACCACGTCGAGAGCGCGTGCTGCCGGGACGTCCTTGCACGGACGTCCGATGACCACCGCGAGCTCACCTTCGAAGTGGACCTCGGACGACGTCGGCGGACGCACGATGTTCGCACCGGGTCCGACGATGGACGTGTTGGGCTTGATGAAGATGACCGGGTCCTCGGGTGCGTCCGAGCCCATCTCCGCGGCGTGCGCTGCGTAGTTCTTGCCGATGCAGATCACCTTGCTGGCCAGAATGGGCGCCAGCAGGCGGACATCGGCCAGGGACCAGCTCCGGCCGGTGAAGGTGGGTGTGCCGAAGGGATGTTCCGCGATCTCTCGCGCCGTCCTCTCGTCTCCGTCGCCTTCGATGGCGACGAATGCAACACCGTCGGGACTCGCTACTCGACCAAGACGCATGGCGGAAGTCTATCGAGCGGCGTCGAGCGGACAGCGGCGGGCGACGAACGACGATCACGTACGGGGTAGCATCGGCGACCGGGAGTTCAACAGGCGAGAATGTTGTCCCACATAATGAGAACGGAGCCGGTATGAGTCGCGTCCAGCGCTACACCACGTCCACGACGGGTCGGTGGGCGATGCTCGTGATCGGCATGCTCGCGACGGCCTCCACGGCACTGCTTCTGAACGGCGCCGCCTTCCTCATCCCCGCACTTCGGGATCAGCGCGGACTCTCGCTCGCGTCGGCGGGTCTGATCGTGGCGATGCCGACGGCCGGCATCGTCCTGACGCTGTTCGCGTGGGGCGCCGTCGTCGACCGCGTGGGCGAACGGCGATCCCTGATCGCTGGTTCCGTGCTGACGTCGATGGCCGCCTTCTGCGCCTCCGCGACGGAGTCCACGGTGGCGTTGGCCGTCTTCCTGCTGCTCGGCGGCATGGCCGCCGCCAGCGTGAACTCCGCCACCGGACGCGTGGTGGTGGGGTGGTTCCCTCCCCACCGCCGCGGCCTGGCGATGGGCATCCGGCAGATGTCACTCCCTCTCGGAGTCGCACTGTCCGCGTTGCTGATTCCCGGTATCGCCCGCGATCACGGAGTGGGGACCGCGATGCTCCTTCCCGCGGTCGCGTCCGCCCTCTCCGCTCTCGCCTGCCTCGTCGGTGTGTTCGATCCGCCGCGGCCCTCCCGATCGGCCGCCTCGAGTGCCGATCTCCTCGCCAACCCCTACCGCGGGCGTCGCGATCTCTGGCGCATACACGGTGCGTCGGTCGCGCTGGTGGTGCCGCAGTACGTGGTGTGGACGTTCGCCCTCGTCTGGCTCGTGGACCAACGGGCCTGGTCCCCGGAGGCCGCCGGTGTCCTGATCACCGTCTCGCAGATCCTCGGAGCGGGAGGACGCATCGCCGCCGGCGCAGTGTCGGACCGGGTGGGCAGCAGACTCGGACCGATGCGGTGGGTCACCGTCGGCGTCGTGGCCGTGATGGCCGCGCTGGCGATCGCGGACGCCGCGGGCCTCGCGGTATCGGTGGTGATACTCGTGGTCGCGTCGGTGGCGACGGTGTCACCCAACGGGCTCGCATTCACCGCCGTGGCCGAGCGGGCGGGCCCGTTCTGGAGCGGGCGAGCACTCGGCGCGCAGAACACCAGTCAGTTCATCGCCGCGTCGGCGGTCCCCCCGGTGTTCGGCGCCCTGATCACGCATACGTCGTACGCGGTGGCGTTCGGGGTGTCCGCGGCGATCGCGCTTCTCGCGGTACCGACCATTCCGCGAGAAGCGCGAGACCGACTACACCAGTGAGGCGATCCGATCGCCGATCGTCGCGGTCGTGCCCGGATCCCCGGCGGTGCGCGTCGCCAGGTCCTGCGCGACGGCGGACTCGACGCGCGCCGCCGCCTCGGTCTCGCCGAGATGTGCGAGGAGGAGCGACACCGACAGGATGGCGGCCGTCGGATCGGCGATTCCCTTGCCGGCGATGTCCGGCGCACTGCCGTGCACGGGCTCGAACATGCTCGGATTCGTCCGCGTCGCATCGATGTTCGCGCTCGCGGCCAGACCGATACCACCGGCGACCGCGGCCGCGAGATCGGTGATGATGTCGCCGAAGAGATTGTCGGTGACGATCACGTCGAAGCGGCCCGGGTCGGTCACCAGGTGGATCGTCGCCGCGTCGATGTGCTGGTACGCCACCTCGACGTCGGGGAACTCGGCGGCGACCTCGTCGACCGTCCGCTTCCACAGCGATCCCGCGAACCCCAGCACGTTCGTCTTGTGCAGCAGGGTCACGTGCCTGCGACGACCCATCGCTCGCGCGAAGCCGTCACGGACCACGCGCTCCACACCGAACCGCGTGTTGAGGCTGACCTCGGTGGCGACCTCGTGCGGAGTGCCGACGCGGATGGCGCCGCCGTTGCCCGTGTACGGGCCCTCGGTGCCCTCCCGCACGACGACGATGTCGACCGGCTTGTTGCCCGCCAACGGACCGACGACACCCGGGTACAGCTTGGACGGGCGCAGGTTGATGTGGTGATCCAGCGCGAATCGTGCGGTCAGCAACAATCCGCGCTCGAGCACACCGCTGGGCACCGACGGATCACCGATGGCGCCGAGCAGGATGGCGTCGTGTCCGCGGAGCTCCTCGAGCACCGACGGCGGCAGGATCTCCCCCGTCGCGTGATAGCGCCGTGCACCCAGGTCGTACTCCGTGGTCTCCGCACCGGGCGCGACCACCTCGAGCACCTTGAGTGCCTCGGCCACCACCTCCGGTCCGATGCCGTCTCCGGCCACGACACCCAGCTTCATCGAAGTCCCCTCGTTCGGCGTCGACATCAGGACAGGTCGACCAGCTCGATGGTCGTCGCGCCCACGGAGGCGGCGATGGCGTCCCGAACGTCCTGCGCCACATCACGATCGACGCGCAGCAGGATGGTGGCGCCACCGCCCTCCGCGTCCTGACTGAGTGCCGCGGCGGCGATGTCGACACCGGCGTCGCCCAGGGCGGTGCCGATGCGTCCGAGCGAGCCGGGACGGTCGTCGTACGTCACGATGAGGTTCTTGCCCTCGGCGCGCAGATCGAAGTTGCGGCCGTTGATGTTGACGATCTTCTCCACGTGCTGGGGACCGGTGAGGGTGCCCGCGACGTTGACGACGGTCCCGTCGCCGTAGACCGCACGGACGTCGACGACGCTCCGGTGGTTGGGGCTCTCGCTGGCCTTGGTCACGTCGGCCGTGACACCACGCTCCTCGGCGAGCGACGGTGCGTTGACGAAGGTGACCGCGTCCTCGATGACGGCGGAGAACAGTCCCCGCAGCGCCGACAGCTTGAGGATGTCGACGTCCTCGGACGCCAGCTCACCGCGCACGTCGACGGACAGCGACGTCGGGAGCTCGTCCGACAGGGCACCCAGCAGGACGCCCTGCTTGCGCACGATGTCGAGCCACGGCGCGACCTCCTCGCCGACGGCACCGCCGGAGACGTTCACCGCGTCGGGCACGAACTCGCCGGCGAGGGCGAGCAGGACGGACTTGGCGACGTCGGTGCCGGCGCGGTCCTGGGCCTCGGTGGTCGAGGCACCGAGGTGCGGGGTGACGACGACCTGCGGGAGCTCGAACAGCGGGCTGTCGGTGCAGGGCTCGCTCGCGTAGACGTCGATACCCGCGGCGAAGACGTGGCCGCTGGTGATCGCGTCGGCGAGAGCCTGCTCGTCGACCAGTCCACCGCGGGCAGCGTTGACGACGATGACGCCCTTCTTGGTCCGGGCGAGCGCCGCCTTGCCGATCAGACCCTTCGTCTCGGGGGTCTTCGGCAGGTGCACGGAGAACATGTCGGCGCGCTCGAGAAGCTCGTCGAGGCTGACCAGCTCGATACCGAGCTGCGCGGCACGAGCCGGCGAGACGTAGGGGTCGTACGCGATGATGTGCGTCTCGAACGCGGCGAGACGCTGCGCGAAGAGCTGACCGATACGGCCGAGCCCGACCACGCCGACGGTCTTGCCGAAGATCTCGACGCCGTTGAACTTGCTGCGCTTCCACTCGTGCTGACGCAGTGTGGCGTCGGCGGCGGGGATCTGGCGAGCAGCCGAGAGCAGGAGCGTCACCGCGTGCTCGGCGGCGGTGTGGATGTTGGACGTGGGGGCGTTGACGACGAGCACGCCGCGCTCGGTGGCTGCGGGGACGTCGACGTTGTCCAGGCCGACGCCGGCGCGGGCGACGATCTTGAGCTTGGTACCGGCAGCGAGCACCTCGGCATCGACCGTGGTCGCGGAGCGGACCAGGATGGCGTCGGCATCGGGGACCGCGGCGAGGAGGGCCGGACGATCCGGACCGTCCACCCACCGGACCTCGACTCCGTCGCCGAGAGCCTCGACGGTGGACTGCGCAAGTTTGTCGGCGATGAGGACGACGGGGCGGCCTGGCTGGCTCACGTGGAGAACTCCCTGATCAGGTGACGGAGAAGAGGTGTGGTTCCGGATTCGTGCGGGCGTCAGCCTAGTGGCCGAGCCGCGACCCGACGCAGGGCACCCGAGGTCGAGGAACTCGACCGCGGGTGCCCCGTGTCAGGAATGCGAGAGTCAGGCCGTCTCGGTGATGGGACGGTCGACCCAGCTCATGAGGTCGCGCAGCTTCTTGCCGGTGACCTCGATGGGGTGCTCGGCGTTCTGCTTGCGCAGGCCCTCGAGCTCGGTGTTGCCGTTCTCGACGTTGGCCACGAGGCGCTTGGTGAACTCGCCCGACTGGATGTCGGCCAGGATCGCCTTCATGCGCTCCTTGGTGCCGGCGTCGATGACGCGCGGCCCGGAGAGGTAGCCACCGAACTCCGCGGTGTCGGACACCGAGTAGTTCATGCGCGCGATGCCGCCCTCGTACATGAGGTCGACGATGAGCTTGAGCTCGTGCAGCACCTCGAAGTACGCCATCTCGGGCGCGTAGCCGGCCTCGACCATGACCTCGAAGCCGGTCTTCACCAGCTCCTCGGTACCGCCGCACAGCACGGCCTGCTCACCGAAGAGGTCGGTCTCGGTCTCTTCCTTGAACGTGGTCTTGATGACTCCGGCACGCGTGCCGCCGATGCCGCGGGCGTAGGACAGCGCGAGAGCCTGGCCCTCACCCTTCGGATCCTGGTCGACGGCGATGAGGGCGGGAACACCCTTGCCGTCGACGAACTGACGGCGCACGAGGTGGCCGGGTCCCTTGGGGGCGACCATGCCGACGGTGATGTTGGCCGGGGCCTCGATGAGCTTGAAGTGGATGTTCAGGCCGTGGCCGAAGAACAGCGCGTCGCCGTCCTTGAGGTTGGGCTCGATGTCGTCCTTGAAGATCTGCGCCTGGGCGGTGTCCGGAGCGAGCAGCATGATGACGTCGGCCCACTCGGAGACCTCCGCCGGCGTGCCCACGCCGAGGCCCTGCTCGGCAGCCTTGTCACGCGACTTGGAGCCTTCCTTCAGACCGATACGGACGTCGACGCCCGAGTCGCGCAGGCTGAGCGAGTGCGCATGGCCCTGGCTTCCGTATCCGATCACAGCGACCTTGCGGCCCTGGATGATCGAGAGATCGGCATCGTCGTCGTAGAACATCTCGACTGCCACTGTGGTTTCCTCCTACATCTGTCCCGGTCGCATGTGACCGGGTAATCGAAACTACTGGGTTGGGTGACTAGCGGGACGCGGTGATGGACTTCGGTCCACGACCCACCGCGACGACGCCGGACTGGACGATCTCGCGAACACCGTACGGGTCGAGCATCCGGAGCAACGCCTCGAGCTTCGAGCGGGTACCGGTCGCCTCGACGGTGACTGCCTCCGGCGAGACGTCGATGACCTTGGCGCGGAACAGGTTCACCGTCTCGATGACCTCGCTCCGCACGCTCGCGTCGGCGCGGACCTTGATGAGCACGAGCTCACGGGCGACCGACGAATCGGCTTCCTGCTCGACGATCTTGATGACGTTGACGAGCTTGTTCAGCTGCTTCGTCACCTGCTCGAGCGGGAACTCGTCGACCGTGACGACGATGGTCATGCGCGAGATCTCGGGAACCTCGGTGCCGCCCACCGCGAGGGAGGCGATGTTGAATCCGCGGCGCGAGAACAGCGACGCCACGCGTGCGAGCACGCCCGGCTTGTCCTCGACGAGCACGCTCAGGGTGTGACTGGTGCTCACAGGTCGATGCCTTTCGAATTCGCGCCCTGGGCCGCCTCGGTGACGTCGCCGACCGAGCCGGGCTCCTGCGCCGCTTCCTCGTCGTTGTCGAACAGAGGACGGATGCCGCGGGCGGCCATGATCTCGGAGTTGCCGGTGCCCGCAGCGACCATGGGCCACACCTGGGCGTCCTTGCCGACGATGAAGTCGATGACGACCGGGCGATCGTTGATCGCACGCGCCTGCGCGATCACCGCGTCGACGTCCTCCTCGCGCTCGCACCGCAGTCCGACGCATCCCAGCGCCTCGGCGAGCTTGAGGAAGTCGGGGATGCGGACGGCGCCGTGCGTGCCGAGCTCGGTGTTGGAGTAGCGCTCCTCGTAGAAGAGCGTCTGCCACTGCCGCACCATGCCGAGGTTGCCGTTGTTGATGACGGCGACCTTGATCGGGATGCCCTCGACCGCACAGGTCGCGAGCTCCTGGTTGGTCATCTGGAAGCAGCCGTCACCGTCGATGGCCCAGACCTCGGTGTCGGGCAGACCCATCTTGGCGCCCATCGCGGCCGGGACCGCGTAACCCATCGTGCCGAGTCCGCCCGAGTTGAGCCACGTCCGCGGCTTCTCGTAACTGATGAACTGAGCGGCCCACATCTGGTGCTGTCCGACCCCGGCGCAGTAGATCGCGTCGGGTCCGGCGAACTTGCCGATCGACTGGATCACGAACTCGGGCGACATCGCACCGTCCGACGGACGGTCGTAGCTCAGCGGGTAGGTGCGCCGCACGTTGTCGAGGTAGGTCCACCAGTCGGCGAGATCCAGCGCGGTGCCGGTGGCCTGGTCCGCGCGGATCGCCTCGATCAGCTCGACGATGACCTCGCGGCAGTCACCCACGATCGGCACGTCGGCGAACCGGTTCTTGCCGATCTCGGCGGGATCGATGTCGGCGTGGACCACCTTCGCCTCGGGGGCGAACGAGTCGAGCTGCCCGGTCACGCGGTCGTCGAAACGAGCGCCGAGCGTGATGAGCAGATCGCTCTTCTGCAGTGCGGCGACCGCGGCGACCGTTCCGTGCATGCCGGGCATGCCGAGGTTCAGGTCGTGGCTGTCCGGGAAGACGCCCCGCGCCATCAGTGTCGTCACGACGGGGATGCCGGTGAGCTCCGCCAGCTCGAGGAGCTCGGGCGACGAGTTCGACTTGATGATGCCGCCGCCGCAGTACAGCACCGGCTTCTTCGCTGCCGCGATGAGCCGCGCGGCCTCACGCACCTGCTTGCCGTGCGGCTTCGTCACCGGGCGGTAGCCCGGCAGCTTCATCTCCGGCGGCCACGAGAAGGTGGTCTGCGCCTGCAGGACGTCCTTCGGGATGTCGACGAGCACCGCGCCCGGTCGTCCGGAGGACGCCAGGTAGAAGGCCTCGGCGATCATGCGCGGGATGTCGAGCGGGTCGGTGATGAGGAAGTTGTGCTTGGTGACGGGCATCGTGATGCCCGAGATGTCGGCTTCCTGGAAGGCGTCGGTACCGATCAGCGCGCGGCCGACCTGTCCGGTGATGGCGACGACCGGGACGGAGTCCATCTGCGCATCGGCCAGCGGCGTCACCAGGTTGGTGGCGCCGGGACCGGACGTCGCGATGCACACGCCGACGCGGCCGGTGGCCTGCGCGTAGCCGGTGGCGGCGTGGCCGGCACCCTGCTCGTGTCGCACCAGCACGTGCCGGACCTTCGCCGAGTCGAGCAGCGGATCGTAGACGGGAAGTACGGCTCCACCGGGAATGCCGAAGACGACGTCGACCTCGAGCTCCTCGAGTGCGCGGACGACGGACTTCGCTCCGGTCACGCGCTCGGGCGCGAGGGGACGACGCTGCGGCGTCGCGGACGGAGTGGGACGATCGGCGGCGGGCGGAGCCTTGCGTGGTGCCGGGCCGGGCCGGGCGGTGGGTGCGCTCACTGGTGCTTCCTTAGAACTTCATCCGGGCAAGAAAAAACCCTCGCCAGCAGATGCTGTACGAGGGTGGCGCGTCGTGGCTGAGCGTGAAGACGTTTCGGCTCAGGCGACGACGCGCCTGCCGATTACGAGGAACTCTTCACGCTTCACGCGTGTGACGTTAGGCGCGTGATGCGGTGCCAGTCAAACTTACCGAACTCGTTGTCCCATTATGTGGGATGGCGTTACGCAGTGCGAAGATGGAGGGGTGTCGTCTTCGCAGCAGTCCGAACCACCGGTGACAGTCTCCCATACCGAGAGCCCCACTTCCGACGCCTCCCCCGCGGCCCCCACGGTGTTCCGCATCCCGGCCCTGGCGCTGTCCGGCGTGGCGCTGTTCCTGTTCGGGGTCACGTTCCCCGTGGTCGGGGCGCCGGAGCTCTTCGGGTGGATGCTCGCGCTCCCGGTCCTGCTGGGGTACTGGATCATCCGCGTCCGGACCACCGTCACTCCGGAGCGGTTCGTCTCGCGCCGGGCGTTCCGTTCCACCACGGTGCCGTGGTCGTCCGTGACGGGACTGCTGTTCCCGAAGCTCGGGTGGGGCAAGGCGACCCTCGAGGACGGCTCGACCGTCCGGATGCCGGGCGTGACCGTCGACAAGCTCCCGCTTCTGTCCGCGGCGAGCGGCGGCGCGGTGCCGGATCCGTCGCCGGTCGAGGAGCCCGCTCAGGACGAGCCGGTCGAGGCCGAGTCCGCCGTCGAGCAGGACGAGGCCGAACCGCGGGCCTGAACGACCACAACTCGGCCGGATCGACGGAATCCCGTCGATCCGGCCGAGTTGTGGACGGTGACGCACGGATCAGGCGAAGGGGTCGGCGCCGTTCAGGAAGATCCACAGCGCTGCAGCACCGCCGATGCCGATGGCCAACGCGAGGAACGACCCGATGAAGGGGCGGCGCGCCCATCCACGTCCGCCGTCCACGGCGATCCGTCCGGGGCCCGTGAGGATGATGGACGCCGACGCCAGCACCAGCAGCGTCTCGTACTCGACACCTGCAGGGGCGAAGAACTGCAACCCCGGCTCGCCGACCTGACGCACGAGCCAGGCGTTGATCATGACGGCGAGGACTGCGGCACCCGCGAGAGGCGTGGCCAGGCCGAGGATCAGCAGCGCACCGCCGGCGACCTCGCCGACCGCACCGAGAATGGACAGCAGACGTGCCTGGTCGTAGCCGGACCCGGCGACGATCTCCTGGAAGCCCGAGAGCCCGGGACCGTCGAACCATCCCGTGAGCTTCTGCAGACCGTGCACAAGCACGATCGCGCCGACGCTCACGCGCAGGATCAGCAGTCCGAGATCGAGCGTGCCGCGACGCTCCGGGACCACCTCGGGCCGCACCTCGGCCGGGGTCGCCGTGCGATCGGTTCCTGCCACCGGGATCGCGCGCGTCGCGCTGTCGTCGTAGGCCGGTTCGGTGCGACCCGCCGCCGTCGTGTCACCGGGGTAGCCGGTGAGCTTCTCGGTGGGATGCGCGGTACGCGACCGGTCGGCGTCGAGTTCGTCGTCGGTGCGCGGGAGCTGTGCTCCGCTGCCCCCGCCTATCCGCTCGGTCGGCTGGTCGTAGGGACTCGCCGCCGGCTCGTAACCGGACGGGGAACGGCCTGTGTCATCGGACTTCTCACTCACGTGCTTCAGCGTAGATGCGGCGGGCCCGTTCCCGGCGCAGGCGCGACCCGTACCGTGGGATCTCATGACAGTGGGTGGGACTCGGCGCGCGGCCCGGCGATCGTTCGTGCTCGGCGCGGCGGTGATGGCGATCGTCACGGCCTCCGCGGGATGCGCACGCTTCGACGACTCCGCCTCGACGGAGTTCTCCCCCGAACCCACGTTCGGCGCTGCCGACATCGAACCGGTGGAGCCGGGAGCGCCGGGTTCCAGCACGCCGCCCGCGCCGTCGCCGGCCACCGGCCCCTGCGTGGATCCGGATCCCAACGTGGTCGCGACCTGTCTCGACACCCTGTCCGGCCTCGTCGTCCTCCCCGGCGGGGCATCGGCCCTGGTCGGCGAGCGTCGCACCGGCACCATCTTCCAGGTGGCTCCGGGCCAGGCGCCCCGACCCGTCGTGACCGTCCCGGTCGACGGCGACGGCGACGGCGGACTGCTCGACATCACGCTGTCCCCCACCTACGACGAGGACCGCCTCCTCTACGCGTACATCACGACGGCGACCGACAACCGCGTGGTGCGCATCGCGGCGGGAGACGTCCCGAAGACCGTGCTCGCCGGCATCCCCCGCGGGACCACCAGCTCGGGTGCCCTCGATTTCTCGTCACCCGACGAACTCCGGGTGATCACCGGCGACGGGGGCGATCCCGCCGCTGCGGCGAACCCGGCGTCGCTCGCAGGCAAGGTTCTGGCCGTCACCGACCCGCGTGTCGACTCCACCTCGGCTCCCCGCGTCGTCATGAGCGGCATCGGCCGCGCCGGCGACGTCTGCATCGACGCCACGGGCAGCACCTGGGTGACCGATGCGACGGCCACCGAGGACCGGCTCTCCCGCATCACGCCCGAGGGTGCCGTCGTCAGTCCCGTGTGGACGTGGCCGGACAAGCCGGGCGTCGGCGGATGCGCGGCCGCACCCGGCTCGGTGGCCGTGTCGATGTCCGGGGCCCGTGCGCTGGCACTGGTTCCCGTGGACCCGGACACCAACGCGGTGACGACGCCGCCGGCCCTCACCGCACAGGACCGGTACGGCCGCCTGCGTGGTGCGTCGCTCGGCGCTCAGGGCCAGGTGTGGGTGACCACCGTGAACAAGGACGGCGGCCAGCCGGGGCCGACGGACGACCGAGTGGTCATCGTGCCGGTGCCGGCCGGCGGCGGCGGGAGCGACTAGCGGGAAGGCCGGAGGTCGTTCTAGCTGCAGGCGGCGATGACGAGTTCCTTGACTCGCGCGGGGTCGGCCTGGCCCTTGGTCGCCTTCATGACGGCACCGACGATGGCGCCGGCGGCCTGCACCTTGCCGCCGCGGATCTTCTCCGCGACGGAGGGGTTGGCCGCGAGCGCCTCGGACACGGCCGTCTCGAGCGCCGAATCGTCTTGCACGACAGCGAGTCCGCGTGCCTCGACGACGGCGTCGGGGTCACCCTCACCATCGAGGACACCGTCGACCACCTTGCGGGCGTTGGCGTTGGTGAGTGTGCGGTCGGCGACCAGCGCGGCGACGCGGGCCACCTGAACCGGGGTGATCGCCAGGTCCGCGAGGTCGACGCCGCGGGTGTTGGCCTGCTGCGACAGGTACGCCACCCACCAGCTGCGGGCGGCGTCGGGTGTCGCACCGGCGTCGACGGTCGCCGTGATGAGGCCGAGCGCATCGGCGTTGACGACGTCGCGCATGACGAGATCGGACCAGCCCCACTCCTTCTGGATGCGAGAGCGGGTGATCCACGGCGCCTCGGGAATGGTGGCGCGCAGTTCCTCGACCCAGGCCGCGTCCGGGGCGACCGGCTCGAGATCGGGCTCCGGGAAGTAGCGGTAGTCCTCCGCGGTCTCTTTCTTGCGACCGGGCGCCGTGCTGCCGTCGGCCTCCTGGAAGTGCCGCGTCTCCTGCACGATCTCGCCGCCCTCCGCGAGAACTGCTGCCTGACGGCGCATCTCGTAGCGGACGGCGACCTCGACGCTCTTGAGGGAGTTGACGTTCTTGGTCTCGGTCCGGGTGCCGAACTCGGTGGCGCCCTTCTCCATCAGCGAGACGTTGGCATCGCACCGGAGCGAGCCCTGGTCCATCCGCACGTCGGACACGCCGAGCTCGCGGATCAGTTCCCGCAGCGCGGTGACGTAGGCGCGGGCCACCTCGGGCGCGCGGTCGCCGGCGCCCTCGATGGTCTTGGTGACGATCTCGACGAGAGGCACACCGGCCCGGTTGTAGTCCAGCAGTGAGTGACTCGCTCCGTCGATGCGACCGGTGGCGCCGCCGACGTGCAACGACTTGCCGGTGTCCTCCTCCATGTGGGCGCGCTCGATGTCGACCCGCCACGTGGACCCGTCGTCGAGCACCACGTCGAGATAGCCCTCGGTGGCGATCGGCTCGTCGTACTGCGAGATCTGGTAGTTCTTCGGCTGGTCCGGGTAGAAGTAGTTCTTCCGCGCGAACCGACCCCACGGCGTGATCGAGCAGTTCAGCGCGAGGCCGATCCGGATGGCGGACTCGACGGCAGCCGCGTTGACCACCGGGAGCGCACCCGGCAGGCCGAGGCACACAGGGCACACCTGGGTGTTGGGCTCGGCACCGAACTCGGTGGGGCATCCACAGAACATCTTGGTGGCGGTACCGAGCTCGACGTGCACCTCCATGCCCAGCACGGGGTCGTACCGGGAGATCACCTCGTCGTAGTCCATCAGGCTCGTCGAGTGCGATGAGGTGGCAGCAGTCATGGTGCCGAGTTTACTGCGGACCGGTGGGCCGAACCCCCTCGGCGTCAGCCGAAGAAGGCGGCCGCGTCCAGGTAGCGACTCTCGGGAACCCGCTTGAGCTGGCGGACGGCCTCCTCGAGGTCCACCAGGCCGATCTCGGCGCCCTGGAGGGAGACCATCTTGCCTTTCTCCCCCGCATGCACGGCGTCGACGGCGTTGACGCCGAAACGGGTGGCGAGGACGCGGTCGTACGGAGTGGGCTTGCCGCCGCGCTGTACGTGGCCCAGCACCGTGGTGCGGACCTCCTTGTTGATGCGGCGTTCGATCTCGACGCCCAATTGCTGTGCGACACCGGTGAACCGGACGTGGCCGAACTCGTCGATTCCTCCGTCGCGGATCTCCATCGACCCCTCCTTGGGCGTCGCTCCCTCGGCGACGACGCAGATGAAGTGGGAGTCCCCGCGCTGGAACCGCTTCTTCACCAGATCGCACACCTCCTGGACGTCGAAGGGCTGCTCGGGGATCAGTGTCATGTGGGCGCCGGACGCGAGGCCGGAGTGCAGCGCGATCCAGCCGGCGTGCCGCCCCATCACCTCGACGAGCATGACGCGCTGGTGGGACTCGGCGGTGCTGTGCAGCCGATCGATCGCGTCGGTGGCGATGGTGAGTGCCGTGTCGAAACCGAACGTGACGTCGGTGCAGTCGATGTCGTTGTCGATGGTCTTGGGAACCCCGATGACCGGCACGCCCTCCTGCGACAGCCAGTGTCCGGCGGTCAACGTGCCCTCGCCGCCGATGGGGATGAGCACGTCGATGCCGTTGTCGTCCATCGTCTGCTTGATCTGGTCGAGCCCTGCCCGCAGCTTCTCGGGATTGACGCGTGCGGTCCCCAGGATGGTGCCGCCCTTGGTGAGCAGTCGATCGTTGCGATCGTCGTTGCGCAGTTGGATACGACGGTCCTCGAGCAGGCCGCGCCAGCCGTCGAGGAAGCCGACCACCGACGACCCGTAGCGGGCGTCGGCCGTGCGTACGACGGCCCTGATGACCGCGTTGAGTCCCGGGCAGTCGCCGCCGCCGGTCAGTACTCCGATACGCATGGGTCGGTGCCTCTCGTTCGCGGGTGTCGACGCGGGGTCGCCGCGCACGATGCTCGTCACCATCTTGCTACCTCCGGCGCGCGGAGGCACGGTCGGATCAGATCGCGGACGGCTGGGGAAACTCTCCCCGTGCGGCTTCGTACGCCGCACCGACCCGGTAGAGGCGATCGTCCGCCATCGCCGGAGCCATGATCTGCAGCCCGACCGGGAGACCGTCCGCGAGACCGGACGGCACCGACATGGCCGGGTGACCGGCCAGGTTGGTCGGCAGGGTGCAGAGGTCGTACAGGTACATGGCGATGGGGTCGTCGACCTTCTCGCCCAGCGCGAACGCCGTCGACGGGGTGGTGGGCGACACCAGGACGTCCACCTTCTCGTAGGCTCGATCGAAGTCCCGGGCGATGAGCGTCCGGATCTTCAGAGCCTGGCCGTAGTACGCGTCGTAGTAGCCTGCGGACAGCGCGTACGTCCCGATCATGATGCGACGCTTGACCTCCGGGCCGAAGCCGGCGGCACGCGACATCGCCATGACCTGATCGGCACTGTGCGTTCCGTCGTCACCGACCCGCAGTCCGTAGCGCATCGCGTCGAAGCGGGCGAGGTTGGACGACACCTCCGACGGGAGGATGAGGTAGTACGCGGCGAGGGCGTGATCGAAGTTGGGGCATGACACCTCCACCACCTCGGCGCCCAGCGAGGTGAGCACCTCGACGGCGGCGTCGAAGGAGGAGATGACCCCCGGCTGATAGGCGTCCGAGTGCAGTTCCTTGACGACGCCGACGCGCACGCCCGTCAGATCTCCACCCGCGCCGCGGCGCGCGGCCGCGACGACGTCCGGCACCGCCGCGTCGACCGACGTCGAGTCGCGGGGGTCGTGTCCGGCGATGACCTGGTGCAGCAGCGCGGTGTCGAGCACCGTCCGCCCGCAGGGACCGCCCTGATCCAGGGAGGAGGCGCAGGCGATGAGCCCGTACCGGGAGACGCCGCCGTACGTCGGCTTGCACCCGACGGTTCCGGTGACGGCGGCCGGTTGCCGGATCGAGCCACCGGTGTCCGTACCGATGGCCAACGGTGCCTGGAACGACGCGAGCGCCGCGGCCGAACCGCCGCCCGAACCGCCCGGCACCCGAGTGGTGTCCCACGGGTTGAGGGTCGGTCCGTACGCGCTGTTCTCGGTGGACGACCCCATCGCGAACTCGTCCATGTTGGTCTTGCCCAGCAACGGGATTCCCGCGGCACGCAGCCTCGCGGTGACCGTGGCGTCGTACGGTGAGACCCATCCCTCGAGGATCTTCGAGCCGGCGGTGGTGGGCATGTCCGTGGTGGTGAACACGTCCTTCAGCGCCAACGGGACGCCGGCCAACTCCGACGCGGGCGTCTCACCCGCGTCCAACGCGTCGTCGACGCGCTGGGCGGCGGCGATTGCCTCGTCCCCCGCGACGTGCAGGAAGGCGTGCAGCGTTCCGTCGACCTCGGCGATGCGATCGAGGTGGGCGCGAGTGACCTCCACGGCGGAGACCTCGCGGGTACGGATCTTCGCGGCCAGGTCGGACGCGGTGGACCGGATCAGATCGGTCTGCTCGGCGGCGGTCATCACTCTTCTCCCAGGATGCGCGGCACCGCGAAGCGGCTCTGTTCGGACGCGGGCGCCTCGGCGAGGGCACTGTCCGGGCCGAGACCCGGGACGATGACGTCTGGCCGGGTGACGTTGGTCACAGCGAGCGGACTCGCGGTGGCGTCGACGTCCGAGACGTCGACCTCCGACACCGCCTTCACGTGGCCCAGAATGGCGTCGAGCTGACCGGCGAACGCATCGAGTTCGTGCTCCTCGAGCGCGAGCCGGGACAGTCGTGCGAGGTGGGCGACCTCGTCGCGGGATATGGCAGACACGTCCGTCAGGCCCCCTTCGATTCGTAACGCATGCCGAGCAGCCTAGTTCGTGGCGACCACCCCACCGTCACGGCCTCGCGTCGCGGCGAGGGACGGCGAGCCCGGCCGTCCTCCACCTTCCCGTGAGCCGCGTGCGACTCGATGGAGACGGCGTCGAGTGCGAGGATGTCGGCGTGTCGTATCTCCTGCGGGTCCAGTTGCCCGACCGTCCGGGCAGTCTCGGGTCGCTCGCCGTCGCCCTGGGTTCGGTGGGGGCCGACATCCTGTCGCTCGACGTCATCGAACGCGGAGCCGGATTCGCGGTGGACGATCTGGTGGTGGACGTCGCGCCGGGCGCCCTCCCCGACACACTCATCACCGCGGCCGAGAAGCTCACCGACGTCCGCGTGGACTCGATCCGTCCCTACGCCGGCATCCTGGACACACACCGCGAGCTCGAGCTCATCGATCAGGTGGCGACGGCGCACGACGACCGTCTGCAGGTGCTCGTGGACGGTGCGCCGCGGGTGCTGCGCGTCGGGTGGAGCACCGTGGTGGGCATGTCGGATCACGGTCCGGCAGTCATCGTCGGCAGCTCCGGGGCGCCCGAGTCGCGGGCCGACGACATGCCGTGGATGCCCCTCGAGAAGCCGGCAGTCCTCGACCCGACCGGAGCATGGGTTCCGCAGTCGTGGAAGGACATGGACACCACACTGGCCGCGGCGCCGCTCGGATCGTCGGGCACCGTGCTGGTGCTGGGACGACCCGGCGGACCGGACTTCCGACCGTCAGAGATCGCCCGGCTCGGCTACCTGGCCGGCATCGTCGCCACCGTCCTCGGCTGAGTCCGCCCCGGCGACCAGCGCGCGGGCCGCGTCGGGCCCCTCGCCGAGCAGCGTGCGGAACCCGTCCTCGTCGAGCACGGGAACACCCAGTTCGAGCGCCTTGTCGTGCTTGGATCCGGGCGCGTCGCCGACGACCACGAACGCCGTCTTCTTCGACACCGACGAGGCCGCCTTGCCGCCGCGGGCCAGGATCGCCTCCTTCGCGTCGTCACGCGTGAACGTGGCGAGCGATCCGGTGACGACGATCGACAGACCGTCGAGCGTGCGCTCGATACTCTCGTCGCGTTCGTCCTCCATGCGCACGCCCGCCGCCGACCACTTCTCCACGATGGCGCGGTGCCAGTCGACGTCGAACCACTCGACGACTGCGCGGGCGATGGTGGGGCCCACCCCGTCGGCGGCGGCCAGTTCCTCCTCCGTCGCCGCCCGGATGGCCTCGAGCGACCCGAAGCGGGCGGCGAGGGCGCGGGCGGCGGTCGGCCCGACATGGCGGATCGACAATCCGACGAGCACCCGCCACAGCGGCTGATCCTTGGCTCGCCCCAGGTTGTCCAGCAATCGCCGACCGTTCGCGGACAGCGCTCCCGCCTTGGTTCGGAAGAGATCCGTCCGGGTGAGCTGGTCCTCGGTGAGATCGAACAGATCGCCCTCGTCCTCGATCACCTGTGCCGACAGCAGCGCCGTCGCGGCCTCGTACCCCAACACCTCGATGTCGAATGCACCACGGCCCGCGACGTGAAAGACCCGCTCCCGCAACTGTGCCGGGCACGAGCGCGAGTTGGGGCAGCGGATGTCGGCGTCGCCCTCCTTGGCCGGTGCGAGCTCGGTTCCGCACTCGGGGCAGTGCGTCGGCATGACGAACTCCCGCTCGTCCCCGGTGCGCGCGTCGACCACCGGACCGAGCACCTCCGGGATCACCTCGCCCGCCTTGCGGATGACCACGGTGTCACCGATCAGCACGCCCTTGCGCACGACCTCGGACGCGTTGTGCAACGTCGCCAGGGACACCGTCGACCCCGCCACGAGCACCGGCTCCATGAACGCGAACGGCGTCACTCGCCCGGTGCGACCGACATTGACCCGGATGTCGAGCAACGTCGTGGTCGCCTCCTCCGGCGGATACTTGAAGGCGATGGCCCAGCGGGGTGCGCGGGACGTGGATCCGAGTCGGCGGTGCAACGCCATCTCGTCGACCTTCACCACGAGGCCGTCGATCTCGTGCTCGACCGAGTGCCGGTTCTCGCCCCAGTACTCCATGCGTTCGACCACCGCGTCGACGCCCTGCACCAGTGCGGTGTGAGTCGAGACCGGCAGACCCCAGGCGGCGAGCGCGTCGTACGCGACGGACTGGGCGGCGGGGGCGAAGCCCTCCATCCGGCCGAACCCGTGACAGATCATGCCGAGCCGCCGCCGCGAGGTGACCGCGGGGTTCTTCTGCCGCAGCGACCCCGCGGCGGAGTTGCGCGGGTTGGCGAACGGCGGCTTGCCCTGCTCGACGAGAGAGGCGTTGAGCGCCTGGAAGTCCTCGAGTCGAAAGAACACCTCGCCCCGCACCTCGAGCAGCGTCGGGACCGGGAACTCGTCCGACGGGGTGAGCACCTCGGGGATGTCGTCGATGGTGCGCGCGTTGAGCGTCACGTCCTCCCCGGTGCGTCCGTCACCGCGGGTGGCGGCGCGCACCAGTCGGCCGTTCTCGTACACCAGATTGAGCGCGACACCGTCGATCTTGACCTCGCAGAGGTAGTGCAGGTTCTCCCCCGCCTCCACCTCGACCCTGCGCGCCCAGGCACGCAGCTCGTCCGCGTCGAACACGTTGTCCAGGGACAACATTCGCTCGAGGTGGTCGACAGCCGTGAAGTCCGTCTCGAAGCCGCCACCGACGAGCTGCGTCGGCGAGTCGGGCGTCCGGAGATCCGGATGCTCCTCCTCCATCGCCTGCAGGCGCTTCAGCAACTCGTCGAACTGCCCGTCCGAGATGATCGGCGCGTCCCGCACGTAGTACCGGAACTGGTGACCGCGGACCTCCTCGGCCAGCGCGTCCCACTCCTGCTTCTGCTCGGGTGAGGCCGGGACCAGGTCCGGCGGTGTCTCGATCTCGTCCACGATCGCAGACTATCGGAGCGCTCCGACACCGTTCCCGGTGACGAAGGCCGGTGTCACAGCGCGTCGGGATCCTCGGTGAAAGCAGCGCGGACGTCGCGCAGCACCGTCAGAGCGTGCCGGGCCCACGGCAGGCTCGCGCCGGACAACCCACACGTGGGTGAGACGGCGACGCGCTCGGCGAGGTACCGCCTCGGGAAGCCCAACCGATCCATCAGTTCCACTGCGGGCGCCGCACTCTCGCGCCACGCCGGGTACTTCTCCGGGTCGGTTCCCGGCACCGCCCCCAGGACGGCGACACCGCCGCTCTCCAGGTACTCGCCGACCGCGTCGTACCGCGACGTGGGCAGCAGGGACAGATCGAACGAGACGCCGTGCACCCCGCTGCGTTCGAAGACCTCGAACGGGACGTCGGCGGAGCACGTGTGCACGATCACCGGTCGGTTCACCCGCTGCACCACCGAGCCCAGCAGGTCGGCCACCTCCGGCGCCGGCACCGCGGCGATCTGCTCGAGGCTCGTCACGCCCTGCAGGCGACCGGCCAGCACGGCCGCGATGCGAGGTTCGTCGAACTGGACGACCACCTCGGCGCCGAGCCGCCTCGCGACCTCGTCGGCGTGCGCGGCCACTCCCTCGGCCAACGACCCGGCTATGTCGCGCACCGCACCGCGGTCGGTCAAGGCGCGGTGACCGAACGCCAGCTCGATGTCCGCGGCCATCGTCAGCGGGCCCGCGGCCTGCACCTTGACGGCGCGGCCGGATCCGCGCAGCCCGGCCAGTTCCCACTGCTCCTCGAGAACGTCGAGGTCCTCCGTCAGGAAGTCGCGGGCCCGGCGGCTCGTCGTACTCGGCCGTCGGCTCACGCGGTATCCGCTGGTGGCCGCATCGATCTCGATGTCGACCAGCAGCACGCCGGTGCGCCCGATCATGTCGGCGCCGAGACCTCGCGCCGGGAGTTCCACGACGTGCGGCAGGTCGGGGAGCTCGCCGATCACCGTCGTGACGGCGTTCGCGATGTCCGTTCCCGGCCACGAGCCGACGCCCGTCGCCACGCCTGCCAGAGCGGCAGCAGGATCCGTCACGGGCGAGCGGACGCGGTGAGTGGCGACTCGGCGGAGGTTCCCGCGATGGTGCCGCTGCCGACCACGATGTCGCCTGCCGGGTCGGGGCGGTACAGCACGGCTGCCTGACCACGTGCGACTCCGGTGAGCGGGGACCGCAGACCGATGCGCAGGGTGTCGCCGTCGACACGAGCGACGGCGTCCGCGAGTCCGCCGTGTGCCCGGACCTGGACGACGCAGTCCACGTCGCCCTCGGGCGCCGTGCCGGACGTCCAGACGGGTGTGCTCGCATCGATGCCGTACACGTCGAGGCGGCTCGCCGAGCCGACCCGAACGGTCCCGGTCTCGGGCTCGATGGAGGTGACGTACCGCGGCTTGCCGTCGGCGGCCGGTCCCTCGACGCCCAGGCCCTTGCGCTGGCCGACGGTGAACCCGTGCACACCGTCGTGCTCGGCGAGCACCGCGCCGGAGTCCGCGTCGACCACCGATCCGGGGCGCACGCCGATACGGGCGCCGAGGAACGCCCGGGTGTCGCCGGACGGGATGAAGCAGATGTCGTGACTGTCGGGCTTGTCCGCGACGGCGAGACCGCGGCGGGCGGCCTCGTCACGCACCTCCGCCTTCGGGGTGTCCCCGATCGGGAACAGGGCACGGGACAGCTGGCGCGCGGTGAGGACGCCCAGCACGTAGGACTGGTCCTTGTCGGCATCGACCGCACGACGCAGCACGCCGTCCTCGAGCCGGGCGTAGTGGCCGGTGGCGACCGCGTCGAAACCGAGCGCCTCGGCCCGATCGGCGAGCGCCGCGAACTTGATCTTCTCGTTGCAGCGCAGGCACGGGTTCGGGGTCTCGCCTGCGGCGTAGGACGCGACGAAGTCGTCGATCACGTCCTCCTTGAACCGATCCGCGAAATCCCAGACGTAGAACGGGATCCCGAGCACGTCCGCGGCGCGGCGCGCGTCCCCGGCGTCCTCCTTGGAGCAGCACCCGCGCGACCCGGTGCGCAGAGCGCCGGGAGCGGTGGACAGCGCCAGGTGCACCCCGACCACCTCGTGGCCGGCATCGACGGCACGCGCCGCCGCCACGGCGGAATCGACGCCGCCGCTCATCGCTGCCAGAACTCTCATGTCACCACTCTTCTCGTCTCGACGTTCTCGTCATCTCGAACTGGACGCCATGCCGGCGGCCCGCGCACGTTCGACGACGCGCGGCAGGACCTCGAGCAGTGCGTCGACATCGGCGTCGGTGCTGGTGTGGCCCAAGGAGAACCGGAGTGATCCGCGGGCATCGGCCGCATCGACGCCCATCGCCAGCAGCACATGACTCGCCCGCGCGACACCCGCCGTGCACGCGGATCCCGTCGAGCACTCGACACCGGACGCGTCGAGCAACATCAACAGTGAATCGCCCTCGCATCCGGGGAACGTGACGTGCACGTTGCCGGGAAGTCTGTCCGCGCCGCGGGCACCGTTGACCGACGCGCCGGGCACCGCGTCGAGGACACCCTCGATGACACGCTCGCGCAACGCCACGAGCCGCGCCTCGGTGTCGGCCCGTCCGGCGACGGCGATGTCGAGGGCGGCCGCCATGCCCACGGCACCTGCCGTGTCGGGCGTCCCGGACCGGACGTCGCGTTCCTGACCGCCTCCGTGCAGCAGTGATTCGCAGGGCACAGAGCGTCCGAGCAGCAGCGCGCCGACGCCGTGGGGTCCGCCGAACTTGTGTGCCGCGATGGACAGCGCGGAGAGACCACTGGACGCGAAGTCGAGTTCACGGACACCGGCCACCTGAACCGCGTCGCTGTGCATGGGCACGTCGAACTCGGCCGCGATGGCAGCGAGTTCGCGGATCGCCATGATGGTGCCCACCTCGTTGTTCGCCCACATGATCGACACGACGGCGACCTCGTCGGCGTGCAGCTCGAGTTCTCGGCGCAGCGTCGACGGGAGGACGCGGCCGTCGGCCTCGACCGGCAACCAGGACACCGCGGCGCCCTCGTGACGTTCGAGCCACTCCACGGCATCGAGCACGGCGTGATGCTCGACCGAGCTGGTGATCACGCGGACGCGACGAGGATCACGCGCTCGGCGTGCCCAAAAGATGCCCTTGACCGCCAGATTGTCGCTCTCGGTGCCGCCGGAGGTGAAGATGACCTCGGACGGACGAGCGCCCAGCGCCGCGGCGATGGACTCCCGCGACTCCTCGATGCGGCGGCGGGCCGTGCGCCCCGATCCGTGCAGGGACGACGCGTTTCCCACGGTCCGATGGATCTCCGTCATCGCCTCGATCGCCGCGGGGACCATCGGAGTGGTCGCGGCATGATCGAGGTACACCGGCGTTCCGGGCACACGTGGGGGCTGTGGCATGACGTGGTCCAGGATAACCGGTCGCGGACCCCGCCTCTCCCCCGCGCGAGCACGCCCGAACTGCCGTGCGTCAGCTCGCCCGCACGACGGTTCCGGCGTACTCACCGAGGCGGACCGGCTGGGCGAGCCGATCCCGGCGCGGCAGTCGCGTGCGGGTGACGCGCAGGGGCGGAACTGCCGTCTCGTCCTGGTGTCGGCGCACGGCCAACTCCGCGCTGCGCGCCAGCAGTCGACGATCGTCGATGGGCGCGATGTCCTCGCACACCCGCACGGCGGCACGGACGCCCTTCAGCCGCAGGATCCTCGACATCGACTCGCCGATGGTCTCGTCGCCCACGAAGGCGGTGGCCGTCGTCGGACGGTGGTCGACGTCGCGGTAGGTGACCGCGATCGGCCGCACCACCGCACCGGCGTCGATGGCCGCCTGGAACAGGGCGGGACGGAACGATCCGTAGGCGGTTCCGCACCAGGTGGTGCCCTCGGGGAAGACGACCACCGTGGCTCCCGATCGCAAGGCCTCGGTCACCTCGTCGACGGTGCCGGGCAGGGAGCGGAGTCGCTCACGGGCGATGGGGACGACCCGCACGATGCGTGCGAGCAGACCCAGGACGGGCCAGTCCACGAGGTCCGCGCGGGCGACGAAGCGGCACGGGAAACAGGCTGCCAGCACCAGGACGTCCGTCCAGGACACGTGATTGGCGACGACGAGCGTTCCGACGCCGGTGGGCTCGGCCGTGCGGTCGCCGTCCAGAGTCACCCGGACACCGAGCGCGCCGAGGAGTCCCCTGGCTCCGGCACGTGCGGCGGCGCGTCGACCGCCCGCCGGCAACACCCGGCCCGCCAGCAGGAGCGGGACCACGGCGAGCAGCACCGCCACCAGGACGCAGCGCACCACCACGCGTGCGGTGCCCACGGTCGCCGAGACCGCCGGATGGCACCCCGTCCCGCACGGGCTGGCGGGCATCCAGGCGTGTGTCGTCACGCGTGCGACTCCGCGGTCGCCGCGGCCGAGCGGAGCCGGTCGAGATAGCGGACGTTGGCGTCCTTCATGTGCAGGAGGGTGACGAAGTCCGCGACGCCGAAATCGGGATCGTGGGCCGGCTCCCCGCAGATCGAGGCGCCCATGCGCAGATAGCCGCGCATCAGGGCCGGCACCGAGGTGCGGGCGGGCGCCGTCATGTCGGCGAGGGCGACACCGTCGACGCGCACGGGGGTGCGGGGGTACGCGCGGACCTCGGAGCGGTGCCGCTTCTCGACGAGGTCGTACACGCCCTTGACGTGCGCGCCGTCCGGCTCCCCGTCGCCGAGTGCCATGGGGACCGACACACAGCCCATCACCCGGTCGTAGCCACCGAGGTCGATGTACCGGAGGATCCCGGACCACATCAGCGCCAGCACCGAGCCGGATCGATGGCCCTCCAGGACGCACGCACGACCCATCTCGACCGTCCGCAACTCGTGTGCACGCAGTTCGCTGATGTCGAACTCCGTCGCCGTGTAGTACCCGCCGGCGCGCTCCGCACCGTCCGGGGTGAGCATGCGGTAGCAGCCGACACGATCGCCGGTGCGGTTGTCGACGACGAGCAGGTGATCGCAGTGGTCGTCGAAGCGGTCGGCGTCGCGGCCGCCGTCGAAGGTGGTCGACTCGTACCCCGCTTCCGAGCCGAACACGGTGGCGCGCAACCGCTGCGCCGCGAGCACGTGTTCCGGGGTGGATCCGAGAACGAGTGAGTGGTGCTTGTCGGAGACGAGCACGTGCTCGTCGGCCGAGGACGGGGTGATGACGGTCGGTGCCGAGTCGCACACATCTGATGTCATGGCACATAGATCTATCGAGCCCACTCGACGGCACTCACAACACGACGTGACCGGAAGGTGCACGAACGACGAAAGCCCCGCTACCGACGAACGGTAGCGGGGCTCTCGGGTACTGCTGAGGGGATCAGCCCTTGCGCTTCTTCACTGCCTCGGCGAGCTGAGGCGTGACGTCGAAGAGGTCGCCCACGACGCCGAAGTCCGCGATCTCGAAGATCGGTGCTTCCTCGTCCTTGTTGACGGCGACGATCGTCTTGGACGTCTGCATGCCGGCGCGGTGCTGGATCGCACCGGAGATGCCGAGCGCGACGTACAGCTGGGGCGAGACGGTCTTGCCCGTCTGACCCACCTGGAACTGGCCCGGGTAGTAGCCCGAGTCGACGGCTGCACGCGACGCGCCGACGGCCGCACCGAGCGAGTCGGCCAGGTCCTCGACGACGGAGAACTTGTCCGCGCTGCCGACACCGCGACCACCGGAGACGACGACCGACGCCTCGGTGAGCTCGGGGCGGTCGCCGCCGGCGACGGGCTCACGCGAGGTGACCTTGACGACGGCCTCCTCCTGCGCGGGAACCTCGACGTCGACACGCTCACCGGCACCGGCCTGCGGCTCGGCGTCGATGGCACCCGGGCGGAGCGAGATGACCGGGACGTCGCCGTTGGTCTTCGCCTCGACGGTGAACGCGCCACCGAAGATGGAGTACGTGGCGGACTTGTCGGCGTTGATCGCCACGACGTCCTGGTGCAGTCCGGCACCGAGGCGAGCGGCGAGACGACCCGCCACCTCCTTGCCCTCGATGCCACCGGACGTGAGGATCGCGGCGGGCGAGACCGACTCGGCCAGGGACGACAGCACGTCGACCTTGGGCGTGACGAGGAAGCCGTCGACGTCGGCGGACTCCGCGACATAGATCTTCGCGGCGCCGGCCTCGGTGAGTGCGGCGGCGATTGCGTCGGTGGTGCCCGGCGCTCCCGTGACCACCGCGGACGGCTCACCCAGAACGCGGGCGGCCGTGATGAGCTCGCTGGTGACCTTCTTCAGTGCCCCGTCTGCGTGCTCGACGAGTACGAGTACCTCTGCCATGGTGTTTCTCCTGTACTGCAGTGAGACGAATGTGTGCTGGTGACGGGGATCTAGATGATCTTCTGCGCGACGAGGTACTCGGCGACCTTGGTTCCGCCGTCTCCCTCGTCGTTCACGCGCTCACCAGCGGTCTTCGGCGGCTTCGGGGTCACCGTGGTGACGGTGGTGCCGGCGTTCGCGACGCCCACGGTCTCCGGATCGACGCCGATGTCGGCGAGGGTGAGGACCTGCACCGTCTTCTTCTTGGCGGCCATGATGCCCTTGAAGGACGGGAAGCGCGGCTCGTTGATCTTCTCGGTGACGCTGACGATCGCGGGGAGATCTGCCTCGAGGCCGAAGATGCCCTCGTCGGTCTCGCGCTCGCCGCTGACCTTGCCGTCGGCGACGACCAGCTTGCGCATCTGGGTCAGCTGCGGGATGCCGAGGTACTCGGCGATGATGGCGGGGACCGCGCCGATGCGGCCGTCGGTCGCCTCGTTGCCGGCGATGACCAGATCTGCGGCCTCACCGTTCTCGAACTCCACCTGGCCGAGTGCGGCAGCGAGAGCCCACGCGGTCTGGATGGCGTCGGAACCGTGCATGGCCGGATCGTTGACGTGCACAGCACTGTCCGCGCCCATGGAGAGGGCCTTGCGGATGGCCTCGGTCGCGCGGTCGGGTCCTGCCGAGAGGACCTTGACCTCGCCGCCGTCGCGCTCCTTGATCAGGAGTGCCTCCTCCACGGCGCGCTCGTTGATCTCGTCGAGCACGGCATCGGCCGCGTCGCGGTCGAGCGTGTAGTCGCCGTCCGAGAGCTTGCGCTCGGACCACGTGTCGGGAACCTGCTTGATCAGTACGACGATGTTCGTCATGGGTCTTCGTCGACCTCCTGTGTCCTGTCTCGGTGAATCAGGTCTTGATCTCGTAGCGCGGGGCCCGAAACGTATTCGGAGTTCACGCTGCGCGCGGTGGGCCGAAGCCCCGGAACCGACGTGTCACGGACGTTACCCCATTCGTGGTTACTGATGGGTAACTTACTCCTGTCGGGCCGAGAATTCACCCCCCGGGGCCCCTCGGACCGCCGACCGGCGTCGCTCGACCGGGCAGGTGGGAACTACTGTCGCCCGGATGAACGACGCCGCGACCGACACGACCGTGTCGACCGAGACACCCCTCCCGCTCACCGGCGAGCGCACCGTGCCCGGCATCGCCGAGGAGAACTACTGGTTCCGTCGGCACGAGGTCGTGTACCGCCGTCTCGCACCGGCCTGCGCCGACCGAGTGGTGCTCGAGGCGGGCTCCGGCGAGGGCTACGGCGCCGACATGATCGCGCGGACGGCGACACGGGTGATCGGTCTCGACTACGACCGCAGCGCCGCCGAACACGTCGCTCGCCGGTACCCGTCGGTCGCCATGACCCGAGGCAACCTCGCGATGCTGCCGCTGCGCGGCGAGAGCGTCGACGTCGTCGTCAACTTCCAGGTGATCGAACATCTGTGGGACCAGGCCGAGTTCCTGCGGGAGTGCCTCCGGGTTCTGGTTCCCGGCGGCGTCCTCCTCGTCAGCACTCCCAACCGCATCACGTTCTCCCCCGGCCGGGACACCCCGCTGAACCCCTTCCACACCCGCGAGCTCGCAGCCGCGGAACTACGGGAATTGCTGTCCGACACGGGATTCGAGATCGACTCGATGACCGGCGTGCATCACGGCGAGCGACTGCGCGCACTCGACGCGACCCACGGCGGATCGTTCATCGACGCGCAGATCGACCGCGCGCTCGCCGGTGAGCCGTGGCCCGCGACCCTCGTCTCCGACGTCGCCGGCATCACCGTCGACGACTTCGACATCCACGCCGAGGCGATCGACGAGAGCCTGGATCTCGTCGCGGTGGCCCGGAAACCGTCCAGCACGTGACGAGCGCCACCTCGGCCGACGAACCGGGCATGTTCGCGCTCGTCCTGCACTCCCATCTCCCGTGGCTCGCCCACCAGGGGCGGTGGCCCGTCGGGGAAGAGTGGCTCTACCAGTCGTGGGCAGATTCGTACCTGCCCGTGGTCCGCGAACTGCGGACCCTGGCCGACGAGGGCCGCACCGATCTGCTGACCCTGGGCGTCACCCCGGTACTCGCCGCCCAACTGGACGATCCGTACAGCCTCGACGGGATGCATCACTGGCTCGGCAACTGGCAGCTCCGCGCCGCCGAAGCCGCCGGGTCCCGTGACCCGGACCGCCGCGCGCTCGGTCACCGCGAACACCGGCGATCGGCTGCCGCTCTGCACGAGTTCGAGACCCGCTGGCGCCACGGCGGCGCCCCCCGACTGCGCGAACTGGCCGACTCCGGCGCCGTCGAACTGCTCGGTGGGCCGTCGATGCACCCGTTCCAACCTCTGCTCGACCCACGACTGCGGACGTTCGCGCTCCGCGAGGGACGCGCCGACGCCGTACGCCGGTGGGGCCGCGGCACCGAGGGCATCTGGGCACCCGAGTGCGCCTTCACCGCAGGGATGGAACTCGACTACGCCGCCGCGGGCGTCGGACACTTCATGGTCGACGGCCCGGCTCTGCACGGAGACACGACGTGCGGCCGTCCGGTCGGCGACACCCACGTCGTCGCGTTCGGTCGTGATCTCCCGGTCAGCTATCGCGTGTGGTCACCGAAGTCCGGTTATCCCGGTCATTCCGCGTACCGCGACTTCCACACCTACGACCACGACACCGGGCTGAAGCCGTCCCGGGTCACCGGCAGAAGCGTCGCGGGCCCGGACAAGGCACCGTACGAACCGGAGCGCGCCGCAGCAGCCGTCCGCTCGCACGTCGAGGACTTCGTCGACGTGGTTCGCCGCCGGATGCGCTCCGAACACGCGCGCACGCGGGTCCCCGGCACTGGTGGTCGCCGCCTTCGACACCGAGCTCTTCGGACACTGGTGGCACGAGGGTCCGGCATGGTTGGCCGGCATCCTGCGTGCGCTCCCCGAGGCCGGCATCCGCGTCGGGACACTCGCGGGCGCGAAGCGAGACGGCTACGTCGGTGACCCCGTCGAACTCCCGGACACCTCCTGGGGCAGCGGGAAGGACTGGCGGGTGTGGGCGGGCGATCCCGTCTGCGACCTGGTCGATCTCAACGCCGAGGTCACCGCCACCGCGCTCGACGCCGTCGACGCGGCACCCCCCGGCGGTCTGCGAGACCGTGTCGCGGACCAGATACTGCGCGAGACGATGCTCACCGTCTCGAGCGACTGGGCCTTCATGGTGAGCAAGGACTCGGCCGCGCAGTACGCCCGCGACCGCGCCCACAAGCACGCTCACGCGGTGCGCGAGATCGCCGACGCCCGCGTGCACGGGCATCACGCACGAGCCGCCGACCTTGCATCCGGGTGGAACCAGGCGGACGATCTGTTCCCGGACCTCGATGCGCGGCGTCTGCAACCGACGGGTCGGGAGGTGCGGGCGTGAAGGTCCTGATGATCTCGTGGGAGTACCCGCCCGTGGTGGTCGGCGGCCTCGGTCGCCACGTCCACCATCTCGCGGTGGAACTGGCCGCGGCCGGACACGAGGTGGTGGTCCTCTCCCGCCGCCCCACGGGTTCCGACGCGGCGACCCACCCCACCGTGAGCTCGGTCGCCGAGGGCGTGCTCGTCGTCGCCGTGGCCGAGGATCCGGCGCACTTCACCTTCGGAGTGGACATGCTGGAGTGGACGCTCGCGATGGGTCACGCGATGGTGCGCGCCGGCCTCGCACTCTCCAAGCCCGGCATCGGCGAGGGGTGGGTTCCCGACGTCGTCCATGCCCACGACTGGCTGGTGGCGCACCCGGCGATCGCGCTCGCCGAGTACTACGACGTCCCGCTGGTCTCGACGATCCACGCGACGGAGGCCGGACGCCACAGCGGATGGGTCTCCGGCCGCGTGAACCGCCAGGTGCACTCCGTGGAATGGTGGCTGGCGCACGAATCCGATTCCGTCATCACGTGTTCCGCGGGAATGGAGGACGAGGTGGTCCGCCTCTTCGGTCCGCTTCCGTCCCCGGTCCACGTGATACGCAACGGCATCGACACCCGGACCTGGACGTACCGTCCTCGCGCGGCGCGCACCGGCGCCCCGTCCCTGCTCTTCGTGGGTCGGTTGGAGTACGAGAAGGGGGTGCAGGATCTGATAGCGGCACTCCCGCGTGTCCGACGGACGCACCCCGGCACCACGCTCACCGTCGTCGGCGACGGGACCCAGCTCGACCACCTCGTCGATCTGGCGCGTGTGCACCGGGTGCGCCGGGCGGTGACGTTCGTCGGATCCCTCGGCCACGACGGCGTTCTCGGGCATCTGCACCGGGCGGACGCGCTGGTGCTGCCGAGTCGATACGAGCCCTTCGGCATCATCGCCCTCGAGGGCGCCGCGGCCGGCACACCGCTCGTCGCCTCCACCGCGGGCGGCCTGGGCGAAGCCGTCGTCGACGGCGTCACCGGGATGTCCTTCGTTCCCGGCGATGTCGGCTCCTTGGCGACGGCGGTGCGGCGCACACTCGACGACCCCGCTGCGGCACGTACCCGGAGTGACGCGGCACGTGCGCGACTCACGTCCGACTTCGACTGGCACTCCGTGGCCCGCGAGACCGCCACGGTCTACTCCACCGCGAAGCGCCGGGTGCGCTTTCCGCTGGGCAGGCCCACGATCAGCGAACGTCCACTGCCCGAACGGGACTGAGTCACTCGCTCCCGAGCGACTTCTTGCGGGCGATGTCCTCCAGTGCGGCGACGTACGCCGCGCGGTCCTCCGCGCCGGCCTCCCAGTCGGTGCGACGGTTCCGGACCACTCGTGCGGGTGCGCCGACCGCGATCCCGTAGTCGGGCACGTGACCCTTGACCACCGCGTGCGCGCCCAGGACGCAGCCGCGACCGACGACGGTCTCCCGCAGCACGGTCACCTTCGCGGCGATCCACGTGTCCGGGCCGATCCGCACCGGCGACTTGACGATGCCCTGATCCTTGATCGGCACCGTGATGTCCTCGGTCCGATGATCGAAATCGCAGATGTAGCACCAGTCGGCGACGAGGGTGGACGCACCGATCTCGATGTCGAGATAGGTGTTGACGACGTTGTCCTTGCCGAACACCACCTTGTCACCGATGCGCAGCGACCCCTCGTGGCAGCGGATCGCGTTACCGTCACCGATGTGCACCCAGCGACCGATCTCGAGTCGCGCCAGCTCGGGCGTCGCGTGGATCTCGACGTTCTTGCCGAGGAACACCATTCCGCGCAGCACCACGTGCGGGTTCGCGGCCTTGAAACGCGCGAGGCGGTAGTACCGCACCAGGTACCAGGGCGTGTACGCCTTGTGGCCGATCACCCAGCGCAGCGACGCGAGCGTGAGGAAGCGCGCCTGGTCGGGGTCACGTCGCCGCGATCCTCGCCACCGGGTGCGCAACGGCGCGTTCCACATGCTGGTCATGGGCGGCACATTACTGTCGGCGCCGCCGCAGGGAACCCGGGGGCCGACCACCGGGGGTCGGAACCGTGACGCATCGTTTCAGCCGTTAGTCTCGTGCGAGCCGATCACCCGACATCAGGAGAGTGCATGCACGACGAGAACCCGCGTACCTCGGTGCGCACTCGTCGAGCCGGTGCCGCTCTCCTCGCGGTCGGCGCCCTCGCCCTCGGGGCCTGTGGCAGTGACTCCGGGCCCATCGACATCCTGGGCGACGAGGGCTGGCGCGGCGGTCTCGCCGACGCCCACAACTCCGCCTCCGTGACCACCGAGGGCAGTCGCTCCCTCGCTCTCGACTGGACCCGCCCTCTCGGCGCTCCCACGTCCACACGTCCCTCCGTCGCGCCCAACGGTCAGATCACGGTGACGATGACCGGAGACGCCGGCTGCGCGCTCGGATCGTTCCAGGGCGAGACCGGACGCAAGCGGTTCTGCAACTCGCTCGGACCCTCCGGCGTCTCGTCGACCGCGGTCGCCGACTCGGCGTCCAACCTCTACGCCGGTGACGACGGCAGCATGAGCTCGATCAACCAGAACGGTCAACTGCGCTGGCGCACACCGGTCTACGGGGTACCGCGCACCCCGCAGTTCCTGCCCGACGGCAACGTCCTGGTGGTCACCCAGTTCGGTCAGATCAACGTGCTGAGCAACCAGACCGGGAACGCGGTCGCACCCGTACTGGACCTGAACCCCAATCCCACGCCCCTGGACGCGCCGAACACCACGCTGCGGCCCGCGGACGACGGTCTGCTGGCCTGCCTGGGCGGTGGGCCGGACTGCGCCGTCGCGGCGGCACCGGCCGTCGATCTGGAGTCCTCGACCGTCTACCTCGTCCTGTGGCGCGCCGGCGCCATCGCTCCCCAGCTCGTGGCGCTCTCCTATACCGGCGGGGACTCCCCCGGGCTCACCGAGGCGTGGTCGTCGCCCCTGCTTCCCGCCGCCGTGACATCGAGCCCCGTGGTGTCACCCGACGGTGACCGCGTGTACCTCACGGACGTCGAGGGCACCGTGCGGGCGTACTCCACCGAGGACGGCTCCGAGATCTGGTCCTACTTCGTCGGTGACCGCGCGGCAGGAAGTGTATCCGTCGCTGCGGACGGCACCATCGTCCCCGCGGGCGGCGCGGGGTCGCATCTGCGGGCGATCCGCGATGCGGGCGAGCGACCCGAAACGGTGTGGGAGCGGCCAGATCTCGTGACACAGGGTTCCTCCGCACTGGCGGGTGGCACCACGGGCTACACGGTGGTCGGCGACGGTGACGGGCTCGCACTCGTCACCTTCGACACGGCCACCGGCGAGACGGTCGACACCGACGCGCTCCCCGGCGCCGAGGGCTACAGCCCCGGAGTCGTCGTCGGCTCGGACGGCGAGGTGGTCGTCCCGACCGCGCTGGGATCCCTCTACTCGTTCCGCTGAGGCCCGGTGCGCGGCCCGCACACGAAGGCCACCCCCGAGCGCCCGATCCGGGTGATCACGAGCCCCAGCGGCACGGTGCCCCGGAGATCGAGCCGGGGGCGCAGCAACGCAGGATCGACGTCGATGCCACGGACGATAATCTCGAGCGACCCGCATCCCAGCTCCGCGAGCCGCTTGCGCAACACCTTCTCGGTGAAGGGCAACCTGTCGAGGATCTCGAAGCCCGTCGTCCCCTCCGGTATCGCGTCTCCCGTGAGGTGCGCGATGCGTGGATCCAGTTGCCACAGTCCATGTCTCGCGGCGTAGTGGCGCACGAGACCGGCCCGCACGACGGCGCCGTCGGGATCGACGATGTACCTGCCCGGGGCACGATCGTCGTCGATGGCGTCCGAGTCGGCGTCCGTCACCTCCCACACGGAACCGTCCGACCGGAGCACCGTCGCACGGCGACGCACAGCGGGGTCCGCCACCTCCCCCAGCCAGAGGCACGCCTCGCGGACGGCGCCGTCGAGGGAGACGAGTTCGACCTCGGCCCGCGTGTGTCGGCTCGTGAGGTCGAGACGGTCGACGTCGAGACCCGGTGCGCACTTGACCACCAGGTCGCGGCCGGCATAGGCGTCGAGGAGGTCCGGAAGCGGGGGTTCGAGGGCTGCGGGGTCGTGACGGCGGCGGCCGCCGGCGCGGCGGCCGGGGTCGGCGACGACGACGGTGCCGCGCGTGGTGGGGACCACCGCGTCGGCACGCAGCACGGCCACGTCGGGAACGTTGTGTCGTGCCATGGCCAACCGCACCGGATCGAGATCGCTGCCCACCACGATGTCCGCGACCGAGTGCAGGGTGTGCAGTTCGGTGCCGATCGAGCAGGTGACGTCGTGGATGCGACGTCCGCGCAGCCGCTCGGCCCGGTGCCGGGACACCTGTTCGGTGGTGGCCTGCTGCACCGCGTCGTCGGTGACCAACCACGTTCCGGCGAACGGCAGCTTGGTCGCGGCCTTGCGGCGCAGGGTGACCGTCTCGATCAGCGCGGCGGCGCGGTCACCGAAGGCGCTGCGGATCCGGCCGATGTCCGAGACCAGCGTGGCGGGTGTCAGCGCACGGTCACCGACCGCGGCCAGCGCGTCGGACGCCCCGGCCAGGTACTCGACGTCGTCGAGGTCGAACGAGTATCCCACCGACGCGTCAGAGCGCGCCGGTGTCCGGCTTCGTGCCCGTGATCATCACGTTGTAGAAGTAGCCACGGGGCACGACGTGGTGCAGCACGTTCTCGTCGAGCCAGGACAGTGACTTCCAGCCGTTGAACGCGAACCTCGCCCAGCCCCAACCCAGCTTCTCCGCCGGCACCGCCGCCTCGAAGGTGCGGACCGGCCAGCCCAGCAGCGCTGCGGCGAACTCCTCGGTCTTGGCCTGCACGTCGTCCGCACCCGCGGCGACGGCGATGTTCTCGAGCTCCGTCGGGTCGAAGGTGTGCAGATCGACGACGGCCTCGAGTGCCGCGGCACGGGACGACTCGTCCAGCTCCTGCTGCGGGCGACGCCAGTCCGCGAGGAACGGCAACCGCGTCGTGCGGGTCGTGGCCTCCCACGTGAGACGCCCCAGCCACCGCGCGTAGAAGTTGCCCACCGTCGTCGGCTCGCCCGCGAACACGAACCGGCCGCCGGGCTTGAGCACGCGCAGCACCTCGCGCAGAGACTGCTCCACGTCCGGGATGTGGTGCAGCACCGCGTGACCGACGACGAGATCGAACGTGTCGTCCTCGTACGGGATGGTCTCGGCATCGGCGACGCGGCCGTCCACGTCGAGGCCCAGGTTCTCGGCGTTGCGCAGCGCGACCTTGACCATGCCCGGCGACAGGTCCGTGACCGACCCGGTCGCGGCGACGCCGCTCTGCATGAGGTTGAGCAGGAAGAAGCCGGTACCGCAGCCCAGTTCCAGCGCGCGACCGTACGGCAGGGCCTCGGATCCGGCCACCGCGTCGAAACGGCCGCGGGCGTAGTCGATGCAGCGCTGGTCGTAGGAGATCGACCACTTGTCGTCGTAGGTCTCCGCTTCCCAGTCGTGGTAGAGCACCTGGGCCAGCTTGGTGTCCGACCGTGCGGCCTGCACTTCCTCGGCACTCGCGTGCGGGCGCGGCGCCGGATCCGACGGTGCGGTCGAGGCGGCGGTGTCGGTGTGCGGTTCACGAGCGGTCATGGAAGGGAACCCTATCTGAACGAGTGCGGGAGGCTAGTTGCCGGTGAAGTCGGCCTTGCCCGGGCCGTTCTCGAGGAACGACGCCATGCCGATCGCGCGGTCCTCGGTACCGAACAGCGAGGCGAAGACGTGCGCCTCGATCTTCAGGCCCGTCGCGAGGTCGGTGTCCAGACCCTCGTCGATGGCCGCCTTGGCTGCGGCGAGGGCGCGCGAGGCACCGCGGACGAACTGACCGGCCCACGTGCGCGCCGCCTCGTACACGGCATCGGGGGCCACCACCTCGTCCACGAGACCGACGGCAAGCGCCTCCTCGGCCCCGACGAAACGGCCGGTGAACACCATGTCCTTCGCGCGGCTCGGGCCGATCAGCCGGGCGAGTCGCTGGGTGCCGCCACCGCCGGGAATGACGCCGAGCAGCACCTCGGGGACGCCGAGCTTCGCGTTGTCGCCCGCGATGCGGCGATCGGCACCGAGGGCGACCTCCAGACCGCCGCCGAGGGCGTATCCGGTGATGGCGGCGACGGTGGGCTTCGGGATGGACGCGATCGCTCCGAGACCGGCCTGCAGAGCGCCGATCGCGTCGGTCATCTGACCCGCGGACATCTCCGCCATCTCCTTGATGTCCGCGCCGGCGGCGAACACCTTCTCACCGCCGTACACGATGACCGCCTTGACATCCGGATCCTCGGCGGCGGCCCGCGACACCTCGAGGAGCTCACCCTGCACCTGGCGGTTCAGAGCGTTCATCGGCGGCCGGGAGAGCCGGATGGTGCCGATGCCGTCGGTCAAGTCGAGAGTCACGAATTCAGCCATGGCCAGCACGCTAGCTGTTCGACGTCCGCTCGGTGCGTGGGGGGAGGTCGGCGCGATACTCGTCGGCGCCGTCGAAGTTCACCCGCACGGATCCACCCGATCCGCTGATGACGGGCTGCACCGGCGCCAGATCGGCCTCTGCGGCCATGGCCTCGGCCACCGACCCGTGACCGGCGAGATGCCGCAGGCACGCCCAGGTGGGCGGCATCAGCATGCGGTCGCCGCGACGGAACTCGTCGAGGGCATCCGCGGGCCGCACCCACGCGGCGTCGACGGCCTCGGACGTCTCGCCGTCGGGACGTTGCCCGGACGGGAGCGCCGCGACGAAGAAGCGGGTGTCGTACCGACGGGTCGTCTCGCCCTCGGGCGTGATCCAACGGGCGTGCGGGCGCAGCAGATCGGAGCGCACCACCAGTCGGGTCTCGGCCAGGAACTCACCGAAAGAGATCTCGTGCTTCTCGACGGCACGACGCCGGTCGGCGTGATCGGACGTGTCCGCGACGACGGTGTGCGCGTCGGGCCCGGCGAACAGGACACCGCACTCCTCGAAGGTCTCGCGCACCGCGGCGAGCACCAGGGCCCGCGCCGCGGCGTCGTCGTCGGTGCCGAACCGTACCGCCCACCACGCGGGTGACGGGCCGGCCCACCGGTCCTCCCCGTCCGCGGGCGTGCGATCGGTCGGATCCACACCGCCGCCCGGGAAGACCGTCATGCCGGCGGCGAACGCCATCCGTCCGACTCGCCGCTGCAGGAAGACCTCGAGCCCTGCCGGCGCATCGCGCAGCAGGATGACGGTGGAGGCGTCCCGCAGCGCGACCGGTTCGGTCACCGCGCTCGCCGATGGGACGACCGCGACCGCTTGCGCCGCGCGAAGAAGCGCCCGTCGGTGCGCTCGAGGGCGATGGCCTGACTGAACGCGGTGGACAGGTTCTCCTCCGTGATGACGTCGTCGATGAGACCCTGCGCCACGACTCCGCCCTCCTTGAGCAGCATCGCGTGGGTGAAGCCCGGTGGGATCTCCTCCACGTGGTGCGTGATCAGCACCGTCGCGGGGGCGTCGGGGTCGAGTGCGAGGTCGGTGAGGATGGCGACGAGATCCTCGCGGCCTCCGAGGTCGAGACCCGCGGCCGGCTCGTCGAGCAGCAGCAACTCGGGGTCCGTCATCAGAGCGCGGGCGATCAGGACACGCTTGCGTTCGCCCTCGGACAGCGTCCCGAAGGTCCGGCGAGCGAGATGCTCGATACCGGCCGTCTCGAGCATGTCGACCGCACGCTCGTCGTCCACCTCGTCGTACTTCTCACGCCAGCGACCGAGCACCGCGTACCCCGCCGACACGACCAGATCGGCCACCACCTCGTCGGACGGGATGCGTCCGGCGAGAGCAGAGGACGACAGGCCGATGCGCGGCTTGAGTTCCGAGATGTCGACGTGCCCGAGCGTCTCGCCGAGCACGTGCGCGGTGCCGGAGGTCGGGTAGATCTCCGCCGCGGCGACGCGCAGCAGCGTGGTCTTGCCCGCACCGTTCGGTCCGAGGACCACCCACCGCTCGTCCAGCTCCACGTTCCAGGAGACGGGGCCGACGAGGGTCGTCCCTCCGCGGACGACGGAGACATCGGCGAGTTCGACGAGCAGGTCTGGGTCAGGAGAGGACACGCCTTCCATCTTCCCGCACGCGCGGGGTGCATCCACGGCAGGATCAGCACGCGTGTCGCACGAACAGAACTCACCGAAGTCCGCCGCCGCGTCGGGCAGGCCCTTCCCGCTGGGCGCCCACCCCGTGGAGGGCGGCGTCTGCTTCGCCGTGCACGCACCCGACGCGCACGCCGTCGAGGTGTGTCTGGTGGACGGGTCGGGCCCCGACTCACGGGAGTCGCGTCACCTCCTCACCCAGCGCACGTACGGCATCTGGCACGGTGTGGTCGCCGAGGCCGGCGTCGGATCCGTCTACGGCTACCGCGTCTCCGGACCGTGGAATCCCGAGGCCGGTCACCGGTTCGATCCGAACAAGATTCTTCTCGACCCCTACGCACGGCGCATCGTCGGCAGCCTCGGCGACGCGCGAGCCCTCCTGCCGTATCGCGACGACCCGTTCGGACCGCAGTCGACGGTCGACTCGCTGGGACACGCTCCCCTCGCAGTGGTCACCGCTCCCCTGGCGGCCTCGGACGCACCGCGACTCGAGACCGACTGGGACCGCACCGTCGTGTACGAGGTGCACGTCGGGTCGTTCACCGGTGCCCATCCGGACGTCCCCGAGAATCTACGCGGCACCTACCTCGGACTCGTTCACCCTGCGGTGCTCGAGCACCTTCGTACGCTGGGTGTGACGGCGGTGGAACTGCTTCCGGTGCACGCGTGCCTCACCGAACCCGGTGTGCGCGCCCGAGGGATGCGCAACCACTGGGGCTACAGCACCGGCTCGTACTTCGCCGTCGAACCGTCGTACGCCTCGGTCCCCGGCGCCGAGGTCACCGAGTTCCGCACGATGGTGGACACGCTGCACGAGGCGGGTATCGAGGTGATCCTCGACGTCGTCTACAACCACACCTGCGAGGGCGGTGTCGACGGCCCCTCCCTCTCGTGGCGCGGCCTGGACGCGCGCGGGTACTACCTGCTGGACGCCCGCGGTCACGACATCGATCTGACGGGATGCGGCAACACCGTCGACGCCGCGTCCCCGGCCGTCGTCCGGATGGTCTGCGACTCGTTGCGGTACTGGGTCACCGAACTGGGGGTCGACGGCTTCCGCTTCGATCTCGCCAGCACTCTGGGCAGGCCGGGCGGATGGCGCTTCGATCCGCACGCCCCGATGTTGAGCGCCATCGCCGCCGACCCGATCCTGTGCCGTGCCAAGCTGATCGCCGAGCCGTGGGACGCGACCGGGCCCGGGTACCAGGTCGGCGGGTTCGGCGGCGTGTGGAGCGAGTGGAACGACCGCTACCGAGACACGCTGCGCCGCTTCTTCGCCGGGCACGGCGGTGTGCGTGAGCTGGCGTCCCGCCTCGCGGGATCCGAGGATCTGTTCGCGCCGACCGGACGCAGGCCGTGGGCGTCCGTCAACTTCGTCACCGCTCACGACGGCTTCACCGCGCGAGACCTGGTGTCCTACACCGCCAAGCACAACGAGGCCAACGGCGAGTCCAACCGCGACGGCACCGACAACAACCTCTCGGTGAATCACGGCGTCGAGGGCGAGACCGAGGACCCCGCCGTGCTCGCGGCGCGCGATCGACACGTGCGTGCGCTGCTGTCGACCCTGGCCCTGTCCACCGGGACACCCATGTTCCTGGCCGGCGACGAACTGGGACACACGCAGCACGGCAACAACAATGCCTACTGCGTGCCGCAGGGAACATCGGCCGCGGATGCGCACGCGATCGACTGGTCGAGACGGGACGACGCCCTGACGGCGACTCTGGGACGAGCACTGCGGCTGCGTCGATCGGCACCCGTTCTGCGCCAACAGGAGTTCTTCGCCGGTCGTGACACACCCAGCGGCGAACCGGATCTCATGTGGTTCGACCACGACGGGGCCGAGATCGTCGGCGATCGGTGGAACGACGATCACGCCCGTACCCTGCAGGCCTGGGTCGACGGATCCGACGTGCGCATCCCCGCGCTCCGACACGCAGGGGTCGAGGCGGAGACCTTCGATTCGGCTCTGCTGGTGGTGCACTCGGGAGGCGATGCGAACATCGTCCTCCCCGATCACCGTCGACACGGGCCGAACGAGGCTCCCGGCTACGTTCCCGTCTTCGACTCCGCGACACCCGACGGTCGACCGGTGGACGCGTCGCCCGTCACCGCGGGAAGCACCGTCCGAGTGGCCGGTCCGATCGTGCTCGTCTACATCTCGACGATCCCGTCCTGACTCAGGCGGTGCGCGGGACGTCCAGCTCGGCGATCACGGTCATCGACCCGGGGGCGACCTCCGTGTAACCCGCGTCCCGCACGCCGACGGCGGTGCCGCGCTCGCACTCGGCCACGAGGCGAGACCAGGTCTCGGCATCGGCATCACGGACGCTGACGGCCCACTGCGCGTCCTGCCACGCCCGGACGTCCTCGACCGTCATGGCACCGGCAGCGAGCATCACGGCGTGTCCCACCTGGGCGGCGGTCTTGCCGACGGTCATCTCGAGCTCCGCGTCCACCCAGAGCCGCACGGCACCCTCGGCGTGCGATCCCGGGTCGTCGGCCGGCAGGTCGGTGCCTCCCACCTGGAGCTTGCGCAGCCTCGGGTCCAGATCACCCACACGGCACGGCACATAGGCCCGAGCCGACGCCCCGCCCACGTCGACGGTCACGCCGTCCACCTCCTGCGCCGCCGTCCACTGCGCGCCCCGCGCGCGACGGGACACCTTGCGGATCCGCGCACCCAGCCACGCCGTGTACTCCTCGTGCCAGGGACCGCCCGGGGCGATGCGCTCGTCCAGGCACACCTGCAGCGTCGCGGACGCCGCCGCGGCCAGCAGGTCGGACCGGGCCGGCGGATCGACCTTGGGGATGTGGAGCACCAGCGGCATCGCGCGCACGTCGGCAGGATCGGGCGGATCGACTCGCGAGCCGTAGGAACCGGCCGCACTCGTCCCGGCCACCAGCACCGCGTGGCGCTCCTCGAGGGTGGACGGCCGGACGTCCTCCAGGGGACCCTCGTCGATCACGGGATGGGGATGCGGCGAACCCCGCCGTCGAGGGAGTCGGCGGCCTCGATCTCACTGCGGGTGACACCGAGGACGAAGAGCAGCGCGTCGAGGAACGGATAGGACAGCGCCGCGTCCGCGACCTCGCGCAGCGCCGGCTTCGCGTTGAAGGCGATGCCGAGACCCGCCGCGGTGAGCATGTCGATGTCGTTGGCACCGTCGCCGACCGCCACCGTCTGCTCCATCGGCACGCCGACCTGTGAGGCGAACTGGCGCAGCGCCACCGCCTTCGCCGCGCGATCGACGACATCGCCGATCACGCGCCCGGTGAGCTTGCCGTCGACGATCTCCAGGGTGTTCGCCTTCACGAAGTCCAGTTCGAGCTCGTGCGCCAAGCCCTCGATCACCTGCCGGAAACCGCCCGACACCACGCCGCAGTGATAGCCGAGTCGTCGCAACGTCCGAATGGTGGTGCGCGCGCCCGGCGTGAGCTCGAGATCCTCGGCGACGTCGTCGATGACCGATGCGTCCAACCCGGCCAGGGTCGCGACTCGACGGTGCAGTGACTCCGCGAAGTCGATCTCGCCTCGCATGGCCGCCTCGGTGACGGCTCGGACCTCGTCCTCGACTCCGGCCCGCGCCGCGAGCATCTCGATGACCTCGCCCTGCACCAGCGTCGAGTCGACGTCGAACACGATGAGGCGCTTCGCTCGACGAGCCAGTCCGGACCGTTCGACGGCGACGTCGATACCGACTCCGGCAGCCACGGTCGCGAGCGCCGACCGCAACGCCTCGTCGGCCTCGTCGCTCGACAGCCCGCCCTCCTCCTGCGGACGGGCCGAGACCAACAGCTCGAGTCCCGTCACCGGGTAGTCGGCGATACCGCGGATCGAGTCGATGTTGGCGCCCTGTCGCGCGAGTTCGCTCGACAGCACGCTGATGGCTCGCGCGGTGACGGGCCGTCCCAACACGACGACGACGTGGGTGGAGAGGGGCGAACGACCGTGCGCTCCCCCGACCTCGACGTCGACGTGGACACCCACCGTGCCCATGGCCTCCTCGAGGTGCTCCTGCAAACTCTCGACGTCCCCGGGGCAACTGCCCAGGACACCGAGCGTCAGGCGACCGCGAATGACCACCTGCTCCACGTCCACGACGCTGACGTCGTGTCGCGCCAGCGAGGCGAAGAGCACGGATGTGACACCGGGCTTGTCACCGCCGGTGACCGTCACGAGCACGGACGTCGGCGGGGGTGGTGTCTCCACCATCGAGGTATCTCCTTGTCACACGAAAAGCCCCTCACCGTGAGGAGAGGGGCTCGTCGCTGGAACGGTCGTGGAACGAGAGGACTACTTGTCGCGGTCGCCCGAACCTTCGTGATCGCTGGTCGCGATCGGCGCGCGGCGTGCCTGCTCGAGCACCTCGGTGGTCTTGCCTCCACCGTGGCCCGGTCCCACATGCGCTTCGTCTCGCATGCGTTCGACCATGTGCGGGTAGTGCAGCTCGAACGCGGGGCGCTCGGAGCGGATGCGCGGGAGCTCCACGAAGTTGTGGCGCGGCGGCGGGCAGCTGGTCGCCCACTCCAGGGAGTTGCCGTAGCCCCACGGATCGTCGACCGTGACGACCTCGCCGTAGCGGTAGCTCTTGAAGACGTTCCAGAGGAACGGCAGCGTCGAGGCGCCGAGGACGAAGGCACCGACCGTCGAGATCGAGTTGAGCACCGTGAAGCCGTCGGACGGGAGGTAGTCCGCGTAGCGACGCGGGAATCCCTCGGCGCCGAGCCAGTGCTGCACCAGGAACGTGGCGTGGAAGCCGACGAAGGTGGCCCAGAAGTGCCACTTGCCGAGAGCCTCGTCCATCATCCGGCCCGTCATCTTCGGGAACCAGAAGTAGATACCGGCGTAGGTCGCGAACACGATCGTGCCGAACAGCACGTAGTGGAAGTGCGCCACCACGAAGTAGGAGTCGGTGACGTGGAAGTCGATGGGCGGGCTGGCGAGCAGCACACCGGACAGACCACCGAAGAGGAACGTGACCAGGAAGCCGACCGAGAACAGCATCGGCGTCTCGAACGTCAGCTGGCCCTTCCACATCGTGCCGATCCAGTTGAAGAACTTCACACCCGTCGGGACGGCGATGAGGAACGTCATGAAGGAGAAGAACGGCAGCAGCACCGCACCGGTCGCGTACATGTGGTGGGCCCACACGGCGATGGACAGCGCCGCGATGGCGATGGTGGCGTAGATCAGGCCCGTGTAACCGAACAGCGGCTTACGGGAGAAGACCGGGAAGATCTCCGACACGATGCCGAAGAACGGCAGCGCGATGATGTACACCTCGGGGTGACCGAAGAACCAGAACAGGTGCTGCCACAGCAACACACCGCCCGTGGCCGGATCGAACAGGTGCGCACCCAGGTGTCGGTCGGCCGCCAGTCCCAGCAGTGCCGCGGTGAGCAGCGGGAAGGCGAGCAGCACGAGGATCATCGTCACGAAGATGTTCCAGGTGAAGATGGGCATCCGGAACATGGTCATGCCCGGGGCACGCAGGCAGATGACCGTCGTGATCATGTTCACGCCACCGAGGATGGTGCCGAGGCCCGAGAGCGCGAGGCCCATGATCCAGAAGTCCGCGCCCACGCCCGGCGAGTGCACGGCGTCGGTGAGCGGCGTGTAGGCCGTCCAGCCGAAGTCTGCAGCGCCCCCGGGGGTGATGAAGCCCGCCGAGGCGATGAGTGCGCCGAACAGGTACAGCCAGTAGCTGAACGCGTTCAGACGTGGGAACGCCACGTCGGGCGCACCGATCTGCAGCGGGAGGATGTAGTTGGCGAACGCGAACACGATGGGCGTCGCGTACAGCAGCAACATGATCGTGCCGTGCATGGTGAAGAGCTGGTTGTACTGCTCGTTCGACAGGAACTGCATGCCCGGGAGGGCGAGCTCCGCACGCATGAGCAGTGCGAGGACGCCACCGAACAAGAAGAAGCCGAACGACGTGACCATGTACATGATCCCGAGCGTCTTCGGATCGGTGGTCGTCACCATCTTGTGGATGAACGATCCCTTGGGCCCCATACGGGGCGGGTACGGCCGTGAAGCCGTCAGCTCGGGGACTGGCTGGGGCGCTAGGGCAGTCACTGATCCTCCTGAAAGCGCGTCTCCCCGTGCCCGAGGTGGACGCATGAAATTCGTGCGCTCTATGGATCGTAACCCCATGACACACGAACTGCGGCACGGGTCCTACGAAGTGTCGTACTTCCACCCGGGTGTCGCATTTTCCGGCCCGCGGGAGGCCCTCTTCCGAAGGCCTCCACGACCGGAGCACGGCCTGCCCGCCACTCGCCGAGCGACCGGCTTCCGGACTGCCCGTAAGGTCTCGGCCATGTCGGATCGCTCTCGTCGTCACGCTCGATCGGTCGTCGCCCTCGCGACGATTCCCGCGATGCTCGCCCTCTCTGCCTGCGGCGACACCTCGAGTGACGACGCCTCCACCATTGTGCGGACCACCACGAACGTGGCCGGAGCCGGCGTCGTCGGCATCGAACGTGACACCGCCGGCCTGTGCGCGCTCCCGCAGCCGGTCGACTCGGTCGGTCAGCAAGGTGACACCCGGCTCGTCGTCGGCAGCGGCCGTGCGACCACGGTGCCCGCCGATCCGCAACGTGTCGTGGTTCTCACCATGACGGCACTCGACGCGTCGTGCGCCGTCGGCACCTGGGAGCGCGTCGTCGGCGCACCCACGGCGCCGCTCGCTCCCACCGCTCCCCCGTCCGGCCTGCTGCGCCCGGACTACCTCGGCACCGGCATCGCCGAGATCGCCGGCGTCGGACCCGAGGGCTCCCCCGACGTCGACGCGATCCGAGCACTGGCTCCGGACGTCATCATCGGCGGCGACGCCCTCGACCCCGCCGTCACCGCGCAACTCGACGGCATCGCCCCGACCGTTCTCACGCGCGCGTCGTCGTCGTGGCTCGAACGGTCCACGCTCGCGGCCGCGGCGATGGGACGACGTGACGCCGCCACCCGTGCGACGGAGCAGTACCGCGCACGCGCCGAGACCGTGGGCCGCGAGCAGAACTCCCGCATCACCGAGGCGTCTCTCGTGCGCTTCGGCGCCGACGGCACACAACTGCTCGGCGACGACAGCTTCGCGGGGCAGGTACTCGCGCAGGCGGGCGTGCGACGACCGGGGCCTCAGCTAGGCGAGACCCGCGCACTCCCGCAGGACGATCTGTCCGACGCGGAGGGCGACCTGATCTACGTCATGTTCGACGGACAGGCGGGGCTGGAACGCGGCACCGAGGTCATGGACTCGGACGCCTGGAAGGACCTCGGCGCCGCGACGGACAGTCGCGTGTTCAGCGTCGACGACACGGTGTGGTCGGGCGAGGGCCTCGTGGCTGCGGGCGCGGTCCTCACCGACGTGTCGAACACGCTGAACGGCTACGTCTGACGCGTCGGCGGTAGCGTTCCGGGAGTGCCGATACCCGAGTTCATCACCACCCTGCGCGCCAAGATCGATCACGATCCGCTCTGGCTCTCCGGTGTCAGTGCCGTCGTGCTCGACGCCGACGATCGGCTGCTGCTGACGCGTCGCAAGGACAACGAGCTCTGGGCCGTGGTGTCCGGCGTCCTCGAGCCCGGCGAGGAACCCGGACCGGCCGCCCTCCGGGAGATCCTGGAGGAGACGGGCGTGACGGCCGAGCTCGTGCGGTTGACGAGTGTCGACGTCACCGAGCCCATCGTCTACCCGAACGGCGACCGCACCCAGTACCTCGACGTCTGCTTCCTCGCCCGGTACGTCGCCGGCGAGGCGCGGGTCGCGGACGACGAGAACCTCGACGTGCAGTGGTTCGCGCGCGATGCGCTGCCCGCGGACATCACCGACACCTCGACTCTCCGCATCGCGAAGGCGCTGGACCACGGCCCGGAGGCCTGGTTCCGGCGGTAGGTGGCGCCGGACCGTGCCGTCCTGCCGCGTCCTGTGTGCACCGCTGCTCAGTGTCCGGCGCGCCCGCACACCCTCACCGATTTCGGCCACCTTCACCGGTCACAACCGGTGAAGGTGGCTACAACCGTTGCAGGAGGGCGCAACGGCGCACGTGCTCCGGTTTCCGCAACCCGCTCCTGCTACAACCGAAGCGGTTTGCGGGAACCGAAGCACCTCGCACTCGAGACGTGCTCACCAGACATGACTCAGGGCACCACCCGCAATGCGGACGGTGCCGTGAGGTGAGGTGGGTCAGAAGTCCCAGTCGTCGTCCTCGGTGTTGACTGCCTTGCCGATGACGTACGAGCTGCCCGAACCCGAGAAGAAGTCGTGGTTCTCGTCGGCGTTGGGTGAGAGCGCCGACAGGATGGCCGGGTTGACGTCGCACTCGTCTTTCGGGAACAGGCCCTCGTAGCCGAGGTTCATGAGCGCCTTGTTCGCGTTGTAGCGCAGGAACTTCTTGACGTCCTCAGTGAGGCCGACCTCGTCGTAGAGGTCCTGCGTGTACTCGGTCTCGTTCTCGTACAGCTCGAAGAGCAGATCGAACGTGTAGTTCTTCAGCTCCTCGCGCTCGGCCGGCGAGCGGGTCTCGAGTCCGCGCTGGTACTTGTAGCCGATGTAGTACCCGTGCACGGCCTCGTCGCGGATGATCAGGCGCACGAGGTCGGCAGTGTTGGTGAGCTTGGCCCGCGAGGACCAGTACATCGGCAGGTAGAAGCCCGAGTAGAAAAGGAACGACTCGAGCAGGGTCGAGGCGACCTTGCGCTTGAGCGGGTCGTCGCCCTTGTAGTAGTCCATGACGATGGACGCCTTGCGCTGGAGATTCGGGTTCTCCTCCGACCAGCGGAACGCATCGTCGATGTCGCGCGTGGAGCACAGCGTCGAGAAGATCGACGAGTAGGACTTGGCGTGCACCGACTCCATGAACGAGATGTTGGTGTACACCGCCTCCTCGTGCGGAGTGATGGCGTCCGGGATGAGCGACACGGCGCCGACGGTGCCCTGAATCGTGTCGAGCAGCGTCAGACCCGTGAAGACGCGCATGGTGAGCTGCTTCTCGTGGTCCGTCAGCGTGTCCCAGGACGGGATGTCGTTCGAGATCGGCACCTTCTCGGGCAGCCAGAAGTTGCTGGTGAGCCGATCCCAGACCTCGGAATCCTTGTCGTCGACGACGCGGTTCCAGTTGATCGCGGAGACGCGATCGATGAGCTTGAGCGGCGTTACACCAGCCGGGCTGGGAGCGTTCCGTGCGACCGTCATTTCATCCCCATCGTATGTGTGAGCGAGTATCGGGGTCCGCTACAACAATCTAGGCGAATCACTGGCGTGCGTTGCACGGACGGCACTAGATCTTGCAAAGTCTCCACACGCATGTCGCGGGAGCTTGAACGGGTACAACTTCAGGGTAGCTCACAGCCACGTAATCTGCGTCAGGCTGGGCCCATGAATTAAGTAGTCTTCGACTAAGCCAGAAAGCGCGAAAATGCCTGCAACACAAAGAAGGCGGTGACGAAGCGATTGCTTCGTCACCGCCTTCACCGGCGTTAGACGCGCTGGGTGATCGTTCCGTCGGGATTTCGCCTAGCAGTCGACTCGGTCACAAACCTTCCGGTTGATGCCGACCTGCTGACCGACGTGCCGTTGGACGTTCCCTTTCCGACGCGTTCGGTCGTCGTCTTCGACGGCCACCGCGCGGCGGCCGCTCGACTGACGAAACGGCCCGTGCCAGCACTTCTACTTACCGATCGAGCCATAAGGCTCACCTCCAGGGGAGGTTGCGCCCCAGCAGGAGGCCCGACGGCGTGCCGGAAGTCTGCTCCTGTAACCTTGAGATCCCTAGAGGGTGGTCTCAGTTCGCTGGGGCTAGAGGGGTCGGGCATGACAGTGCCCGGCCCCTCACATCTTTGTCAGGTCACAACATGCAGCTGACGCAACCCTCCACCTCGGTCCCCTCAAGGGCCATCTGGCGCAGCCGGATGTAGTACAGCGTCTTGATTCCCTTGCGCCACGCGTAGATCTGCGCCTTGTTGATGTCGCGGGTGCTCGCGGTGTCCTTGAAGAACAGCGTGAGGGACAGGCCCTGGTCGACGTGCTGCGTCGCTGCCGCATACGTGTCGATGATCTTCTCGTAGCCGATTTCGTACGCGTCCTGGTAGTACTCCAGGTTGTCGTTGGTCAGGTACGGCGCCGGGTAGTAGACGCGGCCGATCTTGCCTTCCTTGCGGATCTCGATCTTCGACGCCACCGGGTGGATGGAACTGGTGGAGTAGTTGATGTACGAGATGGAGCCGGTCGGCGGGACGGCCTGCAAGTTCTGGTTGTAGATGCCGTGCTGCTGCACCGATGCCTTCAACTCGACCCAGTCGTCCTGCGTCGGGATGCTGATTCCCGACTGGGAGAACAACTCTCGGACACGCGCTGTCTTGGGCTCCCAGGCGCGCTCGGTGTACTTGTCGAAGAACTCGCCCGACGCGTACTTGGACTGCGGGAAGCCTCCGAAGTAGCTGCCGCGCTCCTTCGCCAGACGGTTCGAGGCCCGCAGCGCATGGAACAGCACGGTGTAGAAGTAGATGTCGGTGAAATCGACACCCTCCTCGCTGCCGTAGTGGATGCGCTCACGAGCGAGGTAGCCGTGCAGGTTCATCTGGCCGAGGCCGATGGCGTGCGAGGTGTTGTTGCCCTGCTCGATGGACGGCACCGAGTAGATGTGGGTCTGGTCCGACACGGCCGTCAAGCCGCGGATGGCGACCTCGATGGTCTGCGCGAAGTCGGGCGAGTCCATGGTCTTCGCGATGTTCAGCGAACCCAGGTTGCACGAGATGTCCTTGCCCACATGGCTGTACGAGAGATCCTCGTTGAACGTGGACGGCGTCGAGACCTGCAGGATCTCGGAGCACAGGTTCGAGTGCGTGATCTTGCCCTCGATGGGATTTGCCCGGTTCACCGTGTCCTCGAACATGATGTACGGGTAGCCCGACTCGAACTGCAGCTCGGCGAGGGTCTGAAAGAACTCGCGCGCCTTGATCTTCGTCTTACGGATGCGTGCGTCGTCGACCATCTCGTGGTATGTCTCGCTGACGTTCACGTCGGCGAAGGGCTTGCCGTAGATGCGCTCGACGTCGTACGGCGAGAAGAGGTACATGTCCTCGTTCTTCTTCGCCAGCTCGAACGTGATGTCCGGGATGACGATGCCGAGGGACAGCGTCTTGATGCGGATCTTCTCGTCGGCGTTCTCGCGCTTGGTGTCGAGGAACTTGTAGATGTCCGGGTGGTGCGCGTGCAGGTACACCGCGCCGGCGCCCTGCCGCGCTCCGAGCTGGTTCGCGTACGAGAACGAGTCCTCGAGCAGCTTCATGATGGGGATGACGCCCGACGACTGGTTCTCGATGCGCTTGATCGGCGCACCGGATTCACGAATGTTGCTGAGCAGCAACGCGACTCCGCCACCACGCTTGGACAGCTGCAGTGCCGAGTTGATGGAGCGACCGATGGACTCCATGTTGTCCTCGATGCGCAGGAGGAAGCAGGAGACGGGCTCGCCGCGCTGTTTCTTGCCCGAGTTGAGGAACGTGGGAGTTGCCGGCTGGAAGCGGCCGGCGATGATCTCGTCGACCAGGTCGGTCGCGAGAGTCTCGTTGCCGGCGGCAAGCGTCAGCGCGACCATGCACACCCGATCCTCGAAGCGCTCCAGGTAGCGCTTCCCGTCGAACGTCTTGAGTGTGTAGGACGTGTAGTACTTGAACGCACCCAGGAAGGTGGGGAACCGGAACTTCTTGGAGTAGGCGTGCTCGATCAGACCCTTGACGAAGGATCGCGAGTACTGGTCGAGAACCTCTGCCTCGTAGTAGTTCTCCTCCACCAGGTAGTCGAGCTTCTCGTCGAGGTTGTGGAAGAAGACCGTGTTCTGGTTGACGTGCTGCAGGAAGTACGCCCGCGCGGCGTCCCGGTCCTTCTCGAACTGGATCTCGCCGTTCGGCCCGTACAGGTTGAGCATCGCGTTCAGAGCGTGATAGTCGAGCTCCGAGTCGTCACGGCGCGACACGGCGGGAGACGAGTCGGTGATGGTCGGTGCCATGTGCGTACTCCTGAGATCGATGATGGGCGGTACTGGTGCGGACGATCAGATGGTGCAGGTCGCGTCGAGCCGGTCCCAGAACTCGGCGAGTCCGGTGCGGACCCGCTCCACGTCCTCCGGGGTACCCATGACTTCGAAGCGATAGAGGAACGGGACCTGACATTTTGCCGAGACCACGTCCCCGGCGAAACAGTACGAATCGCCGAAGTTGGTGTTGCCCGCGGCGATGACGGCGCGAATGAGGGACCGGTTGTGCTCGTCGTTGAGGAACCGGATGACGGGCTTGGGGACGTAACTCGTGTCGCGCCCCAGCGCGGTGGTGCCGCCGCCGTAGGTCGGGAGGATCAGGACGTACGGACGGTCGATCTCCACGTCGTCGCGGGGATAGCGAACGGGGATGCGCGTCGCGGGGATCTCGAGCTTCTCCACGAACCGGTGGGTGTTCTCCGAGACGCTCGAGAAGTAGACCAGCGATTCGGACACGATGCTCCATCCTCCGCCGACTCTGCGCACTTCTTCGACATTCGCGACGGCGCGGACCGGGTGGGTCGGCCGTCAGCGGTGAGTCGGGAACTCACCCGAGCCGGCCTCCTCGTCGGAAGGCGCGGCGGACGCGCTTCAGGCAGCGGCGGTGACGAGGGTCTTGATGCGGTCGGGACGGAAGCCGGACCAGTGGTCCTCGCCTGCGACGACGACAGGTGCCTGCAGGTAGCCGAGCGCCATGACGTAGTCACGTGCCTCGGGATCCTGCGAGATGTCGATGACGTCGTACTCGATGCCCTCTTTGTCGAGAGCGCGGTACGTGGCCTTGCACTGCACGCAGGCGGGCTTGGTGTAGACGGTGACGGTGGTGGCGCTCATGAATCCTCTTCTCCGCATCCTGTGTCCGGATGCGCTCGCTGTTCGCCCGAGAGCTGTCCTGCACTGCTGCTGTGGGATCGCACTGGAGAAAGCGAGACCCGCCGACTCTGCCGTGCACACCACTGACAACGTGTCCGAGAGACCGGGCCGGACCCGCATCCACCCCTCCGAAAAGGGGGTGATGCGGGCCTCGAGCCGTTGTGGCCTCTCGGTGTTCAAGACACTACACCTAGTGTCCGACAGTGCAAGGCAACACCACACTTTGTAATGACACTGGTGGAATTACCTGGTCGGACCCGGAAAACTCCGGCGTGTCGCGACCCCTCGGGCGCGTCGCGAGACCGCGCTGCGGACGGGGCCTCGAGCCTCAGGCGTCGACGAGCTCCGCGCGGGTGAGCGCCGTGACTACCTCGGCGATGTCCGCGGCGATCTGTGAGTTGTCACGGGGATGGCCCCCGTCGATCGCGGCCACCACGCCACCGATGGCGAGATCGACGTCGTCGAGCACGCTCGCGCCGGCGATCCGCGCCGCCTTCTCCGTGTCCTCCTTGGCCCACCGGGCGCCGTTCGAGCTCGGCGAGGAACTGATGACGGCGGTCGGCTTGGTGGAGATGGCGCCGCTGCCGTAGGGGCGGGAGAGCCAGTCGATGGCGTTCTTGAGTACTGCGGGGATGGTGCCGTTGTACTCGGGCGTGAGCAGCAACACGGCGTCGGCGTCCTGGACGGCCGCGCGCAGAGCGGTCACGGTGTCGAGCGAGGCGACCGACTCGGGGGTGTCGATGTCCTCGTTGTAGAACGGAAGGCCTCCGAGGCCCTCGTGAATGACGACCTCGACGCCCTCGGGTGCGACGGACGCGGCGGTCTCGGCGAGACGACGGGTGATGGAGGCGGCGCGGAGGCTGCCGACGAGTGCGATGACGCGGCTCATGGGTGGGTCCTTTCGACGAAGTGTGTCCGTGATCTACAACCGGACCGTAGTCCACTTTCTTCCGTGACGCGCTATCCTGACGGTGTGACACATGCCCCTCTGCCGATGGCGGCCGACGACAGCGAGCGCTGCGACGCCGCGCGCAACCGCCGTCTGCTCCTCGACGCCGCGATCGGGCTGGTCGACGAGCGCGGAGCGGACTCCGTCACCATGGACGCCGTGGCAGCCCGCGCAGGTGTGGGCAAGGGCACCGTGTTCCGTCGGTTCGGCAGTCGTGCGGGTCTGATGTTCGCTCTTCTGGACCACACCGAGACCGAACTCCAACAGGCCTTCCTCTTCGGTCCTCCCCCGCTGGGCCCCGGCGCACCACCGCTCGATCGACTCGTCGCGTTCGGCCGTGCCCGCCTCGACCTGGTCGCCGTGCAGGGTGAGGTGCTGCGGGCAGCCGAGAACTCGCCCGTCTCGCGCTTCTCCGCGCCCGCCCACGCCGTCGGCCTGACCCACGTGAGCACACTGCTGCGGCAGATCGGCGTGTCGGGCGATGTCACGTTGCTGGCCTACGCGCTGCTCGCCCCGCTCGAGGCCACTCTGGTGCTGCACCTGCAACGCGACGCCGGAATGACCACCGAGCGCCTCGCCGGCGGCTGGGAGGATCTCGCCCGCCGCATCGCCTCCGCCTGATCTCAGGCCAGCGCGAGGGTTCGCGTCGCGGCGTCGGCCAGTGCCACGCCGTAGCTCCGGCCGTGACCCGCCGCGTGCACGGCGAGGGGATGCAGCTGATGCAGAGGCACCCGTTCCTCGGCACCCGGAGCGAGCGCGTGCTGCTCCTGATAGCCGTCGAGAAGGTGCTCGAGGTGCGGACAGCCGAAGAGAGACAGCATCGCGAGGTCCGTCTCGCGGTGTCCGCCGTGCGCCGCGGGGTCGATGACCGTCACGCCGCCGCGCGTCCAGAGCACGTTGCCGGTCCACAGGTCGCCGTGCAGACGCGCCGGAGGGTCGGTCGAGTCGAACGACCCGTCCGCGACGACGGAGCAGGCACGCTCCACGAGGTCGGCCTCGTCCCGCGTGACCGTGCCGGCGTCGACCGCGACGCGGAGATACGGCAGCACCCGTTCCTGCGCGTAGAACTCACCCCAGCGGTCGTGCTCCACCGACGACATGGTGCGCGATCCGATGAACAGCGTTCCGTCGAAACCTGCAGGCGGCGAGCCGAACCGGGGGGCACCGCTGTCGTGGGTGCGGGCGAGCAGTGCGCCGAAGCGGCGAGCAGCGTCCGGCGTCGGCCGGACGGAGTCGAGGCGTTCGAGAACGATGTGGTCGGCCGCGACCTCGAGGACGTCGACCGTCGGCGCTCCCCCGTCGGCGAGCCACCGCAGACCTGCAGCTTCGGCGGCGAAGAAGTCGGGATGCGCGTCCTCACGCCGTTTGACGAACGCCATCTCTAGCCGCCGGCGAAGGGCGGGAGGACGTCGATCCGGGAACCGACGGGGTAGGCCTCGTCGCGGACCATCTCGTCGCCGATGAGGAACACCGCCACGTCCAGCACACGATTCAATTTCTGCCCGTGGCGTCCACGCAGCGCCGACTTCACGTCCGCCACGGTCGCGCCGACCCTCAGGTCGTACGACTCCCGGGTGGTGCCCGCAGCGTCCGCGGCCCCCGCGAAGTACCGCACGTCCACAGTCACGGACTCAACCACCGATGGCACCCATCGAGCGTTCCGGCGGCACGAAGTCCTCACGTTCCATCCCGTGGCCGGCCCACTTGTTCCACATCGCTCCACGCCAGAGGTCCGCGATCTCCTCGTCGGTCGCACCCCCGCGCAACGCCACCCGCAGATCGGTCTCGGAGTCGCTGAACAGGCAGGACCGCACGGTCCCCTCCGCCGTCAACCGGGTCCGGTCGCAGTCGGCGCAGAAGGACCGGGTCACCGAGGCGATGATGCCCACCGTGGCGGGGCCACCGTTCACGGTCCACTCCTCGGCGGGCGCGGACGGATCGGTGCGCCCGATCTCGGTGAGCGTGAACCGCTCCCCGAGCAGATCGAGCAGTTCCGCCGCCGACACCATCGTCGAACGGGCCCACTCCCGGTCGGCGTCGAGCGGCATCTGCTCGATGAACCGCAGATCGACACCTCGGTCCAGGCACCACTGCACCAGGTCCTGAGCGCCGTGCAGAGTCTCGCGCATGAGAACGGCGTTGATCTTGACCGGCGTCAGACCGGCCGCCAGGGCACCGTCGATACCGGCGAGCACCGTGGGCAACCGGTCCCGCCGGGTCAACGATGCGAAGTGCTCGCGGTCGATCGTGTCGAGAGAGACGTTGACCCGGGTCAGACCCGCCTCGCGAAGACGCTCCGCTCGGCGTTCGAGGCCGATACCGTTGGTGGTCATCGACAGTTCGACACCGGGTGCGTGCTGAGAGGTCAGGGCGATGATGTCCACGATGTCCTTGCGGACCAACGGCTCGCCGCCGGTGAAGCGGACCTCGCGCACCCCGAGGAGTCGATCGGCGACGCCGACGAGGCGGGCGATCTCCTGCGCGGTGAGCAGTTGTTCGAACTCCAGGTTCGGCAGCCCCTCGGCCGGCATGCAGTAGGTGCATCGCAGCGAGCACTTCTCGGTGACCGAGATGCGCAGGTCCCGCGCGATGCGACCGAAACTGTCCAGCAGGTGCGGAACGTCCGGACGGCCGACCATCATGTCCTGCGGACGCGGTAGGGCGGACGGCGCGCGCACGACACCGGGCAGGCTGGGAATTCCCATGCTCACCGTCGTCATTCGATCACCTCCACTCGCCGTTCACGTCAGTATGCCCGTTCCGGGCAACGGGAACCCGACCGTCCTCATTCCCGCTCTAGGATGACCGCATGGGCCATGCGCACACGACGTCTGCACGCTCGGTCGAGGATCACGCCGTTCGGATCGACGAGATGATCACCCGCGCGTGGTCCGCTCGCCCCCCGGAGACGGTTCCGCTCACCGATGCGCTCGGCCGCGTGACGCACGCGGACATCGAGGCCCTCATCGACGTCCCCAACTTCCGGAACTCCCAGATGGACGGATACGCGGTCGACGCGGAATCGGTTGCCCGCGTACCGGTCACACTGCCGGTCACCGGTGTTCTCGCCGCCGGCGACGCCGGGGACGAACGGCATCGGTCGGGCACGGCACGCAAGATCATGACCGGCGCTCCGGTACCCGAGGGCGCCGACGCGGTGATCCCCGTCGAGGACACCGAGATGGACGGGGACGGTGTCCGCGTCCTCGGCTCACGGCGCTCGGGTGAGTACGTGCGGGAGCAGGGCAGCGACATCGCGGCGGGGTCGGTCGTCGTCACAGCCGGCACGACGCTCGGCCCCCGTCACCTCGGCGCTCTCACGGCCGTCGGCCGATCCGACGTCACCGTCCGCCCCCGGCTGCGGGTCGCGGTCATCGCGACCGGCGCCGAACTCGTCGAGGCGGGCAGTGCACTCGGACCCGGTCAGCTGTACGACTCGAACGGTCTCACGCTCGCGACCTCGGTGACCGCGGACGGGGCCGTGGTGACGTTCCGCGGCCGCAGTACCGACACCGCCGCCGAGTTCTCCGCGATGCTGTCCGAGGCCGCCGAGAACGCGGACGTGATCATCACCTCCGGGGGTGTGTCGATGGGAGACTTCGAGGTGGTCCGGGACGTGCTCGGCCCCCGCGGGGGAACCTTCACCCACGTCGCGATGCAGCCCGGTGGGCCACAGGGGTGGACCGACCTCGACGGCACCCCGGTGATCAGCTTCCCCGGCAATCCCGTGAGCACCCTGGTGTCCTACCTCGTCTTCGCCCGTCCGGCGATCCGGAGGCTCTCGGGCCTCCCCGACCCGACCGTCACCGAGCGCATCGCCGACGAGGCAGTCCGATCCCTGCCCGGACGGCGTCAGTTCCTGCGGGGCCGACTCACGGAGACCGGCGTCGTGGTGTCGTCCGGACCGGGGTCGCACCTGGTGGTGTCGATGGCCGCCGCCGATGTTTTGGTCGACGTCCCCGCGGACACCGTCGAGGTGCCCGCGGGCAACAATGTGCGAGTGTGGCCGCTGTGAACGATTCATTCGCTGCGCACTCATCCGGGAGTTCCTCCACAGGGCTCTCGCACCTGGACTCCGACGGCCGGGCCCGCATGGTCGACGTCAGCGGGAAGAGCGAGACCACGCGCACCGCGGTCGCCGCCGGGTCCCTGCGGACGACTCGGGACGTGATCGCCCTGGTGCGTGCCGACGGCATGCCGAAGGCCGATGTCCTGTCGACCGCGCGCATCGCCGGCATCGCCGGAGCGAAGCGGACGTCCGATCTCATTCCGCTGTGCCATCCGCTTCCGCTGTCCTCGGTCGCGGTGTCCTTCGGCTTCACCGACGACACGATCACGATAGAGGCCACAGCCGTCACGACCGGGCGGACGGGCGTCGAGATGGAAGCACTGACGGCGGTGTCCATCGCCGGGCTCACGCTGCACGACATGGTCAAGGCCGTGGATCCGGCAGCGTCGATCGAGTCGGTGCGTCTGATCCGCAAGGAGGGTGGCAAGCGCGGCGTGTGGACGCGCGACGACCACCAGCCCGACACCTCCTCCACAGCAACGCCTCTCGGTGATCGAACTGCGGTCGTCGTCGTCGCGTCCACCGGCGGCGCAGCCGGGACGCGCGAGGACACCACGGGACCGCGCATCGTGTCGTGGCTCGGTGACCGCGGTTTCGACGTTCGGGGGCCTCTCGTGGTGGCAGACGCCGACGTGGCCGCGGGCTTACGAGACGCCCTCACCGGCGGACCCGCCCTGATCATCAGCACCGGCGGCACGGGCGTCTCCCCCACCGACGCCACACCCGACGCCACCCGGCCACTGCTCGACCGCGAACTACCCGGCGTCGCGGAGGAGATCCGACGTACGGGACTGGCAGCCACCGTGCACGCCTCGATCAGCCGCGGGTTGGTGGGCGTCGCTGGGAAGACAGTGATCGTGAACCTGCCCGGATCACCCGGCGGAGTGAAGGACGGACTGACGGTGCTGGATCCGATCGTGGACCATCTCGTCGCCCAGGTACGCGGAGGCGGTGCTCACGAATGACAACGGTTCTCGCCCGGATCTCGAGCGATCCGATCGATCCGGCGGAGGTCTCCGACGCCGTCTCGGGTCCCGAACACGGTGCCGTGCTGGTGTTCTGGGGAGTCGTCCGCGACCACGACCACGGCGAGTCGGTGTCGGCACTCGAATACCGAGCCCACCCCGACGCCGAGAAGTTCCTGCGTCGCTGCTGCGAGGACGCGGCCGCGTCGTCCGGCCTGCCGACGGCGGCCGTGCATCGCGTCGGCGACCTGACGATCGGTGACACCGCTCTCGTCGCCGCGGTCGCGTCTCCCCATCGCGCCGAAGCATTCGCAGCGTTGCAGGCGTTGGTCGATCGCATCAAGACCGAGGTGCCGATCTGGAAGCGCCAGCAGTTCCCCGGCGGCACCAGCGAGTGGGTGGGGCTCTAGCGGTCGCTGGTGCGCAGGAACCTGTGCACCACGAGTGATTCTGCGTCGGTCGCACTCTCGGTGCGGATCATCGCCTCGATCCGGGCACGCGCCGCCGCGACGTCGAGTCCCGAGCCGATGAAGACCAGCGCGGTGTCTCCACGGGACGAGGCGGTCTCGACGTCGATGTGGACGCCGACCGTCTGGACGACGAATCGCGCCGCGCCACGGCCGAATCGAACGAATCCCTTGGATCTGTACAGCCCCGGCGGCGGGTTCTCGAGGAACTCGAAGAACGCCCGCGGATCGAGGCAGTCGCTGGTCTCGACGCTGAACGTCTCGTAACTCGCGTGCAGGTGGTCGTGAGGATCGTCCTGCTCCCGCAACAGATCGTCGAGCGCGAGTTGCCGGGGCCCGTCGTCGGGGCGCTCCGGCGGATCGAGAAGGAGCGACACGTCCACGGCTCCGTGCGACGTCACCACCGTCGGGGCAGGGGGAGCCGCGTCGCGCACCAGCGTGAGCACCTCGTCGATGCGTCCGGGTCCCACCGCATCCGCTTTGTTCACCACCACCAGGTCGGCGAGTCCGAGATGCTGAGCGAGGTGCTGGTGCCGGGCCGTCGACTCGAGTACGTGCAGCGCCTCCACGACCATCACCATGCCGCCGTACCGGATCCGCGAGTCGGTGCTCGCGACGACCATCCTGATGAGAGCACGTGGCTCCGCCACACCGCTGGCCTCGACGACGATCGCGTCGACGGCGGCACTGGTCGCGGTGAGGGCTCCGAACATCTCGTCGAGATCCTCGGTGTCGACGGCGCAACACAGACAGCCGTTGCCCAGGGTGATCATCGAGTCGACCTGCCCGGCGACCAGCATCGAGTCGATGTCCACGGCGCCGAAGTCGTTGACCACCACACCGATTCGAATGCCGTGATTGCGGCGGAGGAGATGGTTGAGCAACGTCGTCTTACCGGATCCGAGGTACCCGGCGACGAGAACGACCGGAACAGCGCTGCGAGACACCGCGTCAGGGTACGTCAGCCGGCTCCGGCCCCACCTGTTCGTCCCTACCGACCGGCCTCCGGCCTTCCCGCCACGAAATCGACGATCCCGGTCGCGATCGCCGCCGCATGGGACGCGCGACCCTCGGCACTCTCGAGCTCGGCGGCATCCGACGGGTTCGACCCGTTGCCCATCTCGAGGAAGACGACGGGGACGGTCGTGAGAGCGGGGGCGGCCACGTCGGATCGCACCTGCAGCCCGTCCACCCCCGCATAGTTCGCCGGTGTGAATCCGGCTCGCTCGTACGCGTCCCGCATGGCGGTGGATGCACGCCGTCCCTCACCGGACTGCACCTCGTCGACGTCGGCGGACGGCACCGGCAGCGCCGGGACGATGACGTGGAATCCGTGATGCGCGTCGTCGGACCGGAGTGAGGTGGAGTCGGCGTGAACACTCACCGCCACCGCGGCGCCCGATGCACTCGCCGCCCGCGCACAGTCGGTGATGCACCCACCCCATCCCGTGTCGTCCGGCCGGCTCAGCACGATCTCGGCACCCAGACTCTCGAGGCGCGAGGCCACCAGTTGCGACACGTCCCAGACGATGGTGTGTTCCGGCGTTCCGCCGAGCGCCGTCATCCCGCTCGTCTGGCAGTCCTTCGTACCGCCCCGGCCGTCGTCCACCTGCGCTGCGAGGTTCTCCCCGTGGCCCGTTCCCTGGTGTCCGGGATCGAGGAAGATCACGGTGCCCGCGAGCGGTGCGTCCGGTGTCACCGGGATCGCAGCGGCCCCCGGCGGGACGGCCACGAAGACCAGTGCGACCGCGAGGATCGAGACACCACAGTGTCGTGCAACCGACGATCGCATACGCCCCACTTCCCACCTCGGCGCACGTGCGCCGACACGATGTTCTCGCGATTTCCAAGAATGGCACGGCGAATTGGTTGAACGTGTGATGATCGGTAGCCGTCCGTGACCCCGTCGTGACCGTTCGCGAGTCCGGACAGCGTGAATCGCGATATCCGTGCACAATGGCTCCGCGCCCCGAGAAAATGACGTGTATCGCGGCGCCCCCGACCGAATTGGAAGGGCGGTTCACACGGTATGGTCTCGGCAAAGCGTGATTAACCGAGCTCAGCGACGAAAGCAGAAGACATGGCGAAGAAGGTCGTTGTTCAGCTGGTCGACGACATCGACAGAACACCTCTCGAGGACGACGGCGAACACATCACGTTCGCGGTCGACGGCACGCACTACGAGATCGACCTCGGGCCCGACAATGCCGCCGAGTTCCGACGTGTTCTGGGTTATTACATCGAGCACGCGGCGAAGGTGTCGGCCGGAACGCACAGCGGACGACGCAGCACGAAGCCGATGGGACGACGCAGTCCCGAACAGACCAGGGCCGTGCGCGAATGGGCCGTGGACGCGGGATTCACGGTGTCGAGCCGCGGGCGCATTCCCTCCGAGGTGCAGAGCGCGTACGACGCAGCGCACTGACACCACATCACACGCGAAAGGCCCCGTACCTGACCGGTACGGGGCCTTTCGCGTGTCTGCCAACTTCGGTGGAGCTGTTACTCGGTGGAGCTGTTACTCGGTGGAGCTAAGGGGACTCGAACCCCTGACCCCCACACTGCCAGTGTGGTGCGCTACCAGCTGCGCCATAGCCCCGTGCTCTTCTGACCGTGAGAAAGAGTGTTTCGCACCGCTCGAAGAACGCTCGACCGAAGTTACACCATCGGTTCGACGAGGTCCAAATCAGCGTCAGCCGAGATCGGACACCCAGGCGGAGTTGGTGGTGGTGTCGACGATCGCGCCGTCCACGATGACGGTGGGAGTGCCTCGCGCGCCGGCAGCTGCGAGCGCCGCGCTTCCCGTCGCAGCGTCGGTGGCGGCGTCCGCCACTCGCGTTCCGTCGGTGATGCACTGTGCCGCCTCGTCGGAGGCTCCCGCCTCCGTGGCGCGGGCGGCGAGCTCGTCGGCGGTGTGGTCCGCGCTGCCCTTCTCCTCCGGCTGGAAGTCCGGCGAGAACAGGGCCGAGTGGAATGCTGAGTAGGCGGGCCCGTCGCCCGTGGCGGCGACGCACTGCGATGCGGCGGCCGCACGGGTGCTGTAGTCACCGCTGGGCGACAACTGATTCAGGAAGTCGAGCATGTGATAGCGCACCGCGATGGTGCCCTCGTCGATCTTCTGCGCGAGTTCCTGGCCGTAGGTGTTCTCCAACTCGGCGCAGTACGGGCACATCGCGTCCTCGTAGATGTCGACCGTGCGTGTCGCCTCCGGGAGACCCAGCCGCACCACGCCGTCGTCGTCGACCGAGGAGGTGACCGCCGCATTCTGCACGGACCCGTATCCGTCGGCGCGCGGCTGGCTGCGGGAGTTCTGCCACAACACTCCGCCGATGACGACGGCCGCGATGACCAGGAGAGCGAGACCGCCCAGAACATAGGTCGACGTGCTCGACGACTTCTGTGGCGTGTACTTGCTCGACGATTTCGATGACGACGATTTCGAGGCATTCACGCGAATACTGTGTCACGCGCGACTGACAGTGTGCTGAGAACTGGATGTCAGGTATGCCAATGCTTGCTGGTAGAGACGTTCCGGCGCGCGTACATTCGCCCCGTGACCCACATCGAGCCCCGTGATCCGCAGGCGTCCGCCGTGCCCGTCGAGGGAGGGCCCGGCCTGCCCCACGACATCGATCACACACACGCCGACGTCTCGGGAGGCTGGCTCCGGGCCGCCACGTTCGGGGCCATGGACGGACTGGTGACCAACACCTCGCTCATCGCGGGAGTCGGCGGTGCGGGCGTCTCGACGCACACGCTGGTCCTCAGCGGCATCGCCGGCCTCGTCGCGGGAGCGTTCTCGATGGCACTCGGCGAGTTCACGTCCGTGTCCACCCAGAACGAGCAGATCGATGCCGAGGTGACCACCGAGCGCGCCGCGTTCACGAAGTACCCGGAGGCCGAACAGGCGGAGTTGGTGGGCATGCTCACCGACATGGGCATGTCGACCGAGACGGCCACGGTCGCCGCGCGCGAGATCCACACGGACGCCGATCGTGCCGTGGATCTGCACATCTCGCGGGAGTTGGGTGTCGACCCCACCGAGAAGCCGTCACCGTGGGTGGCGGCCGGCTCGTCCTTCGTCCTGTTCTCGATCGGCGCGATCATTCCGCTCATACCGTTCCTGCTGGGATCGGACGTCCTCGCCCTCGGGCTCGCGTGCGGCGCCGTGGGCCTCATGATCGCGGGCGCGCTCGCCGCGCACTTCACCTCGCGGTCGACCGTCGTCGGAGCGCTCCGCCAACTACTGTTCGGCTCACTCGCCGTCGCGGCGACCTACGCCGTCGGATCCCTCATCGGTGTCGGCACCGCCTGAGTCGCCGTCCGGATCGATCGTCACCGCGCTGGGCTTCCCGGTCAGCGACACCCGCCCGGACCGCGTGTCGGGTACCACCATCCAACCGACCGCGGCGATCAGCAGGATGGCGCCCGAGGTCCCGAACGCGGCCGCGTAGGAGAGTTCCGTCACGAGTACACCGGCGACCAGCGGCCCGATGACCGAGCCCACGTCCATGGCCATCTGGAATGCGGCGAGGACGGGGCCTCCGCGGGCGCGCGAGCCGATCATGTCGGCCACCGCCGCCTGCTGGGTCGGCGTGATCAGCCCGGACCCGAGCCCGGCGACGAAGGTGATCACGAGGAACACCTCCGTCGATCCCGAGATGCCCATGGTCGCGGTCGATGCGCCGCACAGCAGGAGCCCGGCGACGAGGAACGGCTTGCGCCCGTACCGATCGGACCATCGCCCCGCCGGCACCAACACCACCGCGTTGCCCACCGCGAACACCGCGAGGGCCACGGCGGCCATGGAATCGCTGCGTCCGAGCGCGGCGACGACGAACAGCGGCACGATGGCCGTGCGCACGCCGAACACCGCCCATCCGTTGGCGAAGTTGGACAGCAGGGCCGACCGGTACGTCGGGGAGCGCAGGGCGTCGGCGAACCGCAGCACGACCGCCGCGTCCCGATCGGCCTCCGTGGTCGCGGCGGGTGTTCGTAGGCCCACCGCGACGACGGCGGCGGCCGCGACCAGCGTCACGGCGTAGAAGACGAACGGCGCCCGCAGACCTCCGACACCGAGCACGATGCCGCCCACGAACGGGCCCAGGACTGTGCCGGCCAGGAAGCTCGACGCGTACATGCCGGAGACGCGCCCGCGGCGATCGGGCGGGGCGATCCGGATGAGCAGTCCCAGCGCGGACACGGTGAACATGGTGGACCCGATACCGCCGAGCGACCGGAAGAGGAGGAGTTGCCAGTACGTCTGGGCCAGTGCGCACAACCCGGTCGACACCGCGACGACGACGAGACCGGTGAGGTAGACCCGGCGCTCGCCGATGCGCTGCACGAGCGATCCGCTGGCGGGCGCGAAGATCAGCCGTGTCGCCGCGAAGGCACTGATGATGACGGTGACCGCGAACTCGTCGACCCCGAAGGCGAGCGCGAACCCCGGGAGCGCGGGCGCGACGATGCCGAAGCCGAGTGCGATGACGAACGCGGCCGAGACGAGGATCCAGATGTCGCGGGTGGGATCGGGGGCGGTCCCCCGCGTCCCGGCACCGGCCCCTGCTGCGGCGCTCACTCCCCGGTCAGGACGGACGACACGAGATCGCGTGCGGCGCTCTGCACCTCGGCGAGGTGATCCGCACCGCGGAAGGACTCGGCGTAGATCTTGTAGACGTCCTCCGTACCCGACGGCCGAGCGGCGAACCAGGCGCTGTCCGTGGTGACCTTGAGTCCGCCCAGAGCCGCCCCGTTGCCGGGAGCCGAGGTGAGCGTGGCGGTGATGTCCTCCCCCGCCAGGGTGGTCGCGGTGACCTGCTCCGCCGACAGCTTCGCCAACACGGCCTTCTGCTCGCGCGTCGCGGGCGCATCGGTGCGTGCGTAGGACGGGTCACCGAACTGCTCGGTGAGCTCCCGGTAGCGGGTCGACGGTGTCTTCCCGGTCACCGCGGTGATCTCGGAGGCGAGCAGGGCCAGGATGATGCCGTCCTTGTCGGTGGTCCAGACGGATCCGTCCGTCCGCAGGAACGAGGCGCCGGCGCTCTCCTCGCCGCCGAACCCGATCTCACCGGAGACGAGACCGGGCACGAACCACTTGAACCCCACGGGCACCTCGAGCAGGGTGCGACCGAGCGAGGCCACGACGCGGTCGATCATCGAGGAACTGACGAGGGTCTTGCCGACCGCCGCCTCGGCGGGCCATCCCGGCCGGTGCGAGAACAAGTAGTCGATCGCCACCGCGAGGTAGTGGTTCGGGTTCATCAGTCCGCCGTCGGGGGTGACGATGCCGTGCCGGTCCGCATCGGCGTCGTTGCCCGTCGACACGTCGTAGTCGTGCCGGGCGCCGATCAACGACGCCATCGCGTTGGGCGACGAGCAGTCCATCCGGATCTTGCCGTCGGTGTCCAGGGTCATGAACCGCCATGTCGCGTCGACGAGCGGGTTGACCACGGTCAGATCGAGGCGGTGTCGCTCGGCGATCGCCGCCCAGTAGTCGACGCTCGCACCGCCCAGCGGATCGGCGCCGATGCGCACACCCGCGGACCGGATGGCATCGATGTCGACGACGGACGGGAGATCGTCCACGTACCTGGTGAGGAAGTCGTACTTCTGCACGGACCCGGCCAGTGCCGACGCCAGAGACACGCGCTTCACGGACGACACACCGGAGCGCAGGATCTCGTTGGCGCGCGCCGCGATCACGGAGGTGGCGTCGCTGTCGGCGGGTCCACCGTTCGGCGGGTTGTACTTGAAACCGCCGTCGCGCGGCGGGTTGTGGGACGGCGTGACGACGATGCCGTCCGCGAGCGCCGACGGACCCGAGGCGTTGTGACGCAGGATCGCGTGGCTCACCGCCGGGGTGGGCGTGTAGCGGTCTGCCGAATCCACCAGCACCGCAACGTCGTTGGCCGCGAGAACTTCCACGGCGGTGACCCACGCGGGCTCGGAGAGCGCGTGGGTGTCGCGACCGAGGAAGAGCGGTCCCGTGGTGCCCTGCGCGGACCGGTACTCCACGATGGCCTGTGTCGTGGCCACGATGTGGTCTTCGTTGAAGGCGCCGTCCAGGGACGATCCACGATGTCCGGAGGTACCGAAGACCACCTGCTGATCGGGATTCTCGACGTCCGGCTTCACGCTGTAGTAGGCCGTCACCAGATGCGACAGATCGACCAGATCCGATGCCTGTGCCCGTTGTCCCGCTCGCTCGTGAGCCACTCGGGTCCTCCTGTGTCGATTGCGTACCCCCGCCCCGAGAACCCTAGTGGGCGAGCAACGACCGCGGACCACGACTGTCGGATCGAGACCCCGACCGCGTCGTCGGACGGTCAGAGATCGGGCAGCGCGGAGAACTCGGCGATCGCGATGACGTCTTCGAGGGCGGTCGCGAGGACGTGGAGTCGTCGTCCGACCGTCTCCGCCGCGAGCACCTTCGCGCGATCGGACGAGCCGAGCGGCAGAGACGACGCGAATTCCCAGACCTCGGCGACGGAGCGCGTTCCGTCCGCGTCGACACGCGGCGCCTCGGGTGTGGGCAGATCGCGCGAGCGTGCGATGCCGGTCAGGATCTCGAACAACCGGTCGGTGCGCTCCTGCACGAGGTCGTACACCTCGTCCAGCGACTCGTCGCCCGCCGGGAGATCGGGCCAGGCGGTGACACGCGCCCGCGGGTACGGATCGTCCGGCAGCCACTCCAGCACGCGGATCCGGTCGACTCCGCGGCACTCGAGCACGAAGCGCCCGTCCGGTGTGGGGAGGGCGCGGTCGATCCGGGTCGACACTGCGGCCACGCCGCGCACGTCCCCGCCGCCGACCTCGTGGCCTCGCTCGATGAGCGCCACCCCGAAGTGCGACTCGGTGTCCAGGCAGTGCTGCACCATCGCGCGGTAGCGGGGCTCGAACACGTGCAACGGCACGTCGTCCCCCGGAAGTACCACCGAGCCGAGCGGGAACATCGGGAGCTCGTAGATGTCGTCGGACCGGGCGTGCATGTCGTCGTCCACACCACCAGCATGCACTCACCGCGACCACCGCGACAGAACCCGACGACCCGGGTGTGGTGCAACTCCCCCGCCGGTCCGGTGTCGGTGGCCCGGCTACTGGGTAAGGATGCGTCCATGAGCACTCCGGTTCGCGCCGCTTCCCGCACCACTGGACCCCGGACGTTCGCGGTCTGGGCACCCACACCCGAGCGGGTCCGACTGCACCTCGACGGCGACCTGCACCCGATGACCGAGAAGGACGGGTGGTGGAGCGCCGAGGTGCCCGCCGCCGACGGTGCCCGGTACGGCTTCGTGCTGGACGACGACGATGCGGTGATCCCGGATCCGCGCTCGCCGCGGCAGCCGGACGGCGTGCACGAGGCGTCGGCGCTGTACTCCGCGGACACCTTCGCGTGGACCGACGACGCGTGGACGGGTCGCCCGCTGGCGGGCGGCGTGCTGTACGAACTGCACATCGGCACCTTCACCGCGGAGGGGACGTTCGACGCGGCGATCGACCGACTCGATCACCTCGTCGACCTCGGCGTGACCTTCGTGGAGGTCATGCCCGTCAACGGTTTCAACGGGACACACAACTGGGGCTACGACGGCGTCCTCTGGTACACCGTCCACGAGGGCTACGGCGGTCCGGAGGGTTTCCAGCGGTTCGTCGACGCCTGCCACGCCCGGGGGCTGGCCGTCACGCTCGACGTGGTCTACAACCACCTGGGTCCGTCGGGCAACTACCTCGAGAAGTTCGGCCCGTACATGTCCGAGGGTGCGAACTCCTGGGGACAGACGGTCAACGTGGCCGGCGCGGAGTCGGACACGGTGCGTCGCTACATCATCGACAACGCACTGCGGTGGTTCGAGCAGTTCCACGTGGACGCGCTCCGTCTCGATGCGGTGCACGCCCTGGCCGACACCACGGCCACCCACATCCTCGAGCAGCTCGCCGTGGAGACCGAGGCTCTGTCGGCGCACGTCGGTCGACCCCTGAGCCTGGTCGCGGAGAGTGACCTCAACGACCCGACGCTCATCACTCCCCGGGCGGGCGGCGGGTACGGCCTCACTGCCCAGTGGAACGACGACGTCCACCATGCCGTGCACGCAGCGGTGTCCGGCGAACGTCAGGGCTACTTCGGTGACTTCGGCTCGATGCAGTGCCTCGCGACCACCATCACGCAGGGCTTCTTCCACGCCGGGACGTATTCGACCTTCCGTGGCCGCGTGCACGGTCGACCCCTGGACCGACGGGTGCTCCCGGCGAGCTCGCTCGTCGCGTACACCACGACGCACGATCAGGTGGGCAACCGCGCAATCGGCGATCGTCCCGGCTTCTCACTCACGCCGGGGCAGCTGGCGGTCAAGGCGGCGCTGATCCTGTTGTCCCCCTTCACCCCGATGCTCTTCATGGGTGAGGAGTTCGACGCCTCCACCCCGTTCCAGTTCTTCACCTCCCATCCCGAACCCGAGCTGGGTGAGGCCACCGCGAAGGGCCGCAAGGCCGAGTTCGCGTCCCACGGGTGGGACAGCGAGGACATCCCCGACCCGCAGGATCCCGCGACGTTCGAGAACTCGAAGCTGAACTGGGACGAGGTCACCGAGGGTGATCACGCCCGCGTACTCGACTGCTACCGAGCACTTCTGGCGTTGCGCGCCCAGCGCACCGAGATCACGAACCCGTGGTTGACCGGCGTGCACGTCGACTACGACGAGGACGCCCGATGGATCGTGATCCACCGGGCGCACCCCACCGCGGGCCGTGGTCTGAGCATCGCGTGCAACCTCACCGACTCGCCGGTGACAGTGCCGGTGGGCGGCTCACCGCTGCTGTGGTGGGACGAGCCGACGCCGAACGCGACCGCGTCGGCGACGACCGTTCCGGGTCACTCCTTCGTCGTGCTGGAGTGAGTATTGCTGGAGTGACTTTCCGGCTCGGCCCGCGCGTCGCCGGCGTCCGAGCCACGCAGAGCCAGAGCCACGAGGAGAGCGTTGGCGGCGAGCACGATCGCGGTGGCCACCGCCGCGACGTGCATCCCGTCGACGAAGGCGGCGCCGGCCGAACTGGTCAGAGCGTCACCGAGTTCCGCCGGTAGCGTCCGCGCGAGCGAGACCGCCTCGCCGATGGTCTCGCGGGCACCCGACGCGGTGTCCGGGTCGAGCGCCGACGTGTCGATACCGCCACGGAACACGGCCATCACCACCGAACCGAGCAACGCGACGCCGAGGGCGATCCCGAGTTCGTACGCCGTCTCGGAGATTGCGGACGCTGCGCCGGCGCGCGGCGCGGGAACCGAGGCGACCACCAGATCCGACGTCAGCGTCAGCGCGAGGCCCGCGCCGACACCGACCAGGACGAACGACGCCATGAACACGGGGATGCCGTCGGTCTGACCGAGACGTGTCAGGAGCAGTGCCCCCGCCGCGGAGACCCCGAGTCCCACGGCGAGAACGGTGCCCGCCTCCCAGCGGCGTACGAGATGTGCGGCGGCGAGCGACGCGACGATGCTCGTCGCCGTTCCCGGCAGCATGATCAGACCGGCCTCCAGCGGGGACGTGCCGAGAACCGACTGCAGGTACTGCGAGCCGAAGAACAGCACTCCCGCGAGCGCGAAGACGGACAGCAGGTTCGTCGCGACGGCCGTCGCGAAGCGACGCTGCGCGAACAGCGTCAGGTCGATCATCGGAGCGGCGAGTCGGCCCTGCCGGCGGACGAAGACGGTGCCCGCGGCCAGACCGACCAGCGCGACCGGAATCATCGACGGGTGCGGCCCGTGAGCCGCGGTCTCCTTGATCGCGTAGACGACGGGAACGATGGCCAGGATCGACAGCGCGGCGCTGGGTACGTCGAATCGGCCCGGTTCCGGATCCTTGGACTCCGGGATGGTGAACGGACCCACGACGACCAGCGCGATCATGATCGGCACGTTGATCAGGAAGACCGAGCCCCACCAGAAGTGCTCGAGAAGCCACCCGCCCACCAGAGGACCCGCCGCCGCGCCGCCGCCGGCCATGGCACCCCAGACACCGATCGCGAGCGTGCGTTCACGGCGCACCTGGAACATCGTGCGGATCAGGCCCAGGGTGGCGGGCATCAACGTGGCACCCGAGATGCCCTGCAGCACACGGGCCGCGATCATCATCGCGGGGTCGACCGCGAAGGCGGCGAGCACCGAGGACAGCCCGAAACCGACCGCGCCGATCAGGAGCAACCGCCGTCGTCCGATGCGGTCGCCGACGGTGCCCATGGTGACCAGCAGGCCGGCGAGGACGAACGAGTAGACGTCGATGATCCACAGCAGCTCGGTGCTGCTCGGGCGGAGATCCGCGCTGAGGAACGGCAGCGCGATGTCGAGGACGGTGCCGTCGACGGCGATGAGCATCACGGCACCGGCCAGCACCACCAGACCGAGCCAGTCGCGGCGGGTGGCGCCGGCCGGTACGAGATCGTCGGGATTCGGCTGCACGGACGCTGCCGGGGACACGGACACGAGGCACCTCTTTCGTTTACCGTCCGGACGGTACAGTCGACGGACACCGACAGCGTAGCAACAACCGTCCGGCCGGTACAGTGCGTGTCATGGCAGCCGACACACGCGACCGCATCCTGGACGCCCTCGAGACGCTGCTCCTCGACGACGGCACGGACAAGGCCACCCTCGAGGCGGTGGCCTCTCGGGCCGGCGTCTCGAAAGGCGGTCTGCTGTACCACTTCCCCAGCAAGGACGCGATGATGGCCGCGCTGGTGCGTCGCCTCGGTGAACGATCCGACGTCCAACGCGTCGAGGCGGAGGCCGCCGGCACCTCGCTGGCGCAGTGGTATCTCCAGCCACCGGACGCCTCGTCCGCCGAGGAGGTGGCGCTCTACCGCTCCACTCTCGCCGCGCTGCGCAGCATCGACGGCAGACCCGGCGAGGTGCAGCAGGCCGTCATCGACGTCATGGGCATGTGGGACCGCGCGCTGCAGCGCGAGGTGACCGATCCGGTGCAGGCCGAGATCGTGCGGCTGGTGGGCGACGGCATCTATCTCGCCGCGCTGCTCGGCCTCCCCCACACACCGCCCGACCTGCACCGTGACGTGGTCGAACGGCTCCTCGGTGGCGGTTCGAGCAGTGTCGACCCGAGCGGTCAGGGGTCGGCCGGATGACTCAGGTCAGGTAGCGGTATGCGGGAGACCCTGGCTCGAGATGCTCGACGTGCATCGGCGACGTCTCCATCCGCTCGAGGAGGGACGACAGGCCCGCGGCCGAACCGAGCTCGATACCCACCAGCGCGGCACCCGTCTCGCGATTGTTGCGCTTGACGTACTCGAACAGCGTCACGTCGTCCTCCGGACCGAGAACGACGTCGAGGAACGTGCGCAGTGCGCCCGGCTCCTGCGGGAAATCGACGAGGAAGTAGTGCTTGAGCCCCTTGTGCACGAGCGACCGTTCGAGAATCTCCCCGTAGCGCGAGACGTCGTTGTTACCGCCCGAGATCAGGCACACGACGGACGAGCCGGCCGGGATGTCGATCTGCGACAGCGCGGCCACCGACAGCGCTCCGGCGGGTTCGGCGATGATGCCCTCACTCTGGTACAGATCCAGCATCGCGGTGCAGATGGCACCCTCGTCCACCTGCGTGACCACCACCGACCCGCGTCCGTCGTGGCCCGCACCGACCGTCACCGAGGCATGCGAGGCGACGGTCGCGCCGAGCGACGACACGACCCGGTACGGGAGATCGCCGATCCGGCGCACGGCGGCGCCGTCGACGAACGGGTCGATCTCGTCGAGTGTGACGGGGCCGCCGGCCATGAGCGCCGCCGCCATGGATGCGGCGCCGGTGGGTTCCGCACCGACGACGGAGGTGTTCGGCGACCGCTCGGCGAGGTACGCCGACATGCCCGTCATGCACCCACCACCGCCCACCGCGACCACGACGACGTCCGGAGCGGCACCGAGTTGCTCCAGGATCTCCGCGGCGATGGTTCCCTGTCCCGCCACGGTTCTCGGGTCGTCGAACGGCGGCACGATGGTGGCCCCGGTGGTGCGGACGTCGGCGAGGGCGGCCGCCGCGGCCGCATCGAAGGTGGAACCGACGCTGATGACCTGCACCATGTCGCCGCCGTGGAAGGCGATGCGATCGCGCTTCTGCTTCGGGGTGTTGGTCGGCACGTAGATGCGACCGCGGATGCCGAGCGCCCGGCACGCGAACGCGACACCCTGCGCGTGATTGCCGGCGCTCGCCGCCACGACACCGACCGCACGCTCGTCGTCGTCGAGTTGCAGCATGAGGTTGTACGCGCCGCGCAACTTGTACGAGCGCACGCGCTGGAGATCCTCGCGCTTGAGGTGGATCCGCGCACCCGTCTGCTCGGACAACCGCTCGCAGAACTCGAGCGGGGTGCGGGTGGCCACGTCCCGCAGCCGGACGGCCGCGGCATCGATGTCGTCTGCGGTCGGCGCAGCGGCGTCGGTACGGCTCGTCGTCTCGGTCACACGGACATGCTGCCACGGTGGTGCGACGACCACCGACCCACCCTCACCTGCGGAGCGGCCGCCGGCGGGGGTGACGAATCTGCGCTCAGGCCCGCTCGAGCACGAAGACAGGGATCTCGCGGTCGGTCTTCTTCTGGTAGTCCGCGTAGTCGGGGTAGGCCGCGACCGCGCGCTCCCACCACTGCGCCTTCTCCTCGCCGTGGACCTCGCGCGCGACCATGTCCCACTTCTCGGTCTTGTCCCGCAGTTCGACGTGGGGGTTCGCGAGCACGTTGAAGTACCAGACGGGGTGCTTCGGCGCGCCGCCGAGCGACGCGACGGCGGCGTACGCACCGTCGTGCTCCACGCGCATCAGAGGGGTCCGACGGAGCTTGCCCGTCTTGTTCCCGATGGTCGTGAGGAGGATGACGGGCATCCCCCGCATCTCGGTGCCCTCGGTCCCTCCCGAGCTCTCGTACAGGTCGGCCTGATCGGCGGCCCAGGTGGACGGACTCGGCTCGTACTCTCCGTGCAGCGGCATGATCCCAGTACACACACCTCGGCGGTCTCCGGCAACCATCCGCAGGGTGATCAGGAGGTTTCGGTCGCCCTAACTTCCATGTACGTGTAGCCTGGGGACCAACGCACGGCACACGGAACACGAATGGTTCGGGAGGCGAATATGACCACGGTCGACCTGCAGTTCACACGCCCGCGGCACTCGACGAGCGTTCGTACCGTGGACGTGGCCGGCACCGACTGGCCGCTCTACAAGCTCGAGAGCATCATGGTCGCCGTCATCCTCTTCGCCGCTCTCGCACTGACAGTCAGCATGCAGACGGCTGTCCTCACCTCCGCCGCTGTCGGCGTGACGCTGTGGTGGGCCCTCGGCGCGACCGAGCGGTTCCGCACCCGACACTGATCACGGACAGACGCCGACGGGGCGCCCACTCCACGTGGGCGCCCCGTCGGCGTTCGTGTGGTCCGGCCGTATGTCAGGAACCGAACGGCAGGACACCGGGGGCCAGGTAGAGACCGCTGCTTCCGGCGGCGATGCCACCGACGAGTTCGAGCACGGCGTTGATGAAGTTCGTGATCATGGGATCATCCCTCTCGGTCGAGTTCGACGTGACGATCCGACGGTACCGTCCGTCCCTGTGAACAGTCACGAACTCGTCTGGTACGTCGGCTACGGCTCGAACACCCTGCCCGCACGCCTCGACGCCTACTTGGGCGGCTCCGCGGCCGACAGCAGATTCGGTGCGCACGCCGCCCCGCGGACACTCTCGCTTCCTCGCGAACACCGGTGGATCACCGTGCCGCATGCGGTGTACTTCGCCGGCGTCTCGGCCCGGTGGACCGGAGCGTCCGCGTTCCTCTCGCTCACACCCTCCCCCGACTCCGACAGCATCGCCCGCGCCTACCTGCTCGACTGGGCCGCCCTCGACCACATCTCGACGGTGGAGAACGCGCAGACGGAGCAGACACTCGACGTCCGCGCGTCCCTACCGACACGGCCGGGAGCGTGGGCGCTGCTGCCGGTCGAGGTGTCGCCCGAGCCGCACCGCGGCAAGTACGACGCGGCGCTGCGCCTGGACGACATCGACGGCGTCCCGGCGATGACTCTGACGTCGAGCCACGTGCGAGAACGCGGAGTGCCGGCCGACCGCTACCGCGACGTCATCGCGGAGGGCTTGCGGGACAACCCGTTCGGCGTCGAGCCCGATGCCTACCTCGCGGCAGCCGTCGAGCGGTCGGCCGTCGTCAGACGGTGAGGCAGCCGGGTCCGAGCAGCGCCTTGAGATCGCCCATCAGCGCCGACGACGGTGTGACGCGCAGCTTCTCGTCCACCTTGAGCATGGTGACCCGGTCGCCACTGATGAGGCGCAGGTGCACGTCGGTGGTACCGGGATGGCTGGCCAGCACCCGCTTGAGCGCCCCGACCTTGTCCGCGGTGCACTGACGCGTCGGCAAGCTGACGGCGACGGGCTTGGCGACACCGACGGACGACAGATCGGGAACCGCGATGTCGTTCGCGATGAGCGAGATCCGATCGTCCCGAGCCGACACCCTGGCCTTCACCAGCACCACGGCGTCCTCGGCGACGTCCGCACCGAACACGGAGTACGCCTGCGGGAAGAACAGCACCTCGATACCGCCGGTGAGATCCTCGAGCTGGGCGGACGCCCAGGTCAGACCGTTCTTGTTCACCCGTCGGTTGACCGAGGCCAGAATGCCGCCCACCGTGACCTGCGTGCCGTCCTTCAGACTGCCCTCGAGGATCGTGGGAATGGCGGTGTCCGACTGAGCCGCGAGCACGTGCTCGACTCCGTTCAGCGGATGCCCGGACACGTACAGCCCCAACATCTCCCGCTCCAACGCGAGACGGTGCTTGCTGTCCCACTCCTCGGGCGGGATCTTCACGTTGAAGACGGAGGTGATGGACTCGTCGGCGTCGACGCCGCCGAACAGGTCGAACTGGCCGATGGCCTCCGCCTTCTTGGTGCCCAGCACCGAGTCGATCGCGTCGGCGTGGATCAGCATCAAACCCTTGCGTGGATGGTCCAGCGAATCGAAACCACCGGCCTTGACGAGAGACTCGGTGACCTTCTTGTTGCAGGCAGTCGCATCGATCTTGGCCAGGTAGTCGGAGAAGTCGGTGAACTTCCCCTTCTCCTTGCGCGCCGAGATGATGGACGCCACGACGTTGGCGCCCACGTTGCGCACCGCGCCCATGCCGAAGCGGATGTCCTCGCCCACCGAGGCGAAGTTGAGTTCGGACTCGTTGACGTCCGGCGGCAGCACGGTGATGCCGAGCCGTCTGCAGTCGGCGAGATAGATCGCCGCCTTGTCCTTGTCGTCGCCGACACTGGTGAGCAGTCCGGCCATGTACTCGGCCGGGTAGTTGGCCTTGAGATACGCCGTCCAGTAGGACACCAGCCCGTACCCCGCCGAGTGCGACTTGTTGAACGCGTAGCCGGCGAACGGGAGCACGGTGTCCCAGAGCGCCTTGATGGCGGCCTCGGAGAAATCGTTGTCCAGCATGCCCTGGCGGAATCCGGCGTACGCCTTCTCCAGCTCGGACAGCTTCTTCTTTCCCATGGCGCGCCGCAGCAGGTCGGCCTGGCCGAGCGAGTAGCCGGCGACCTTCTGCGCCAGCTGCATGATCTGCTCCTGATAGACCACCAGGCCGTACGTCTCGCCGAGGATGACCTTCAGCGGTTCCTCGAGTTCCGCGTGAATCGGCTTGACCTCTTGACGACCGTTCTTGCGATCGGCGTAGTCGTTGTGCGAGTTCATGCCCATCGGACCGGGCCGGTAGAGCGCCAGGACGGCGACGATGTCCTCGAATCCGGTGGGCTGCATCTTGCGCAGCAGGTCCCGCATCGCGCTGCCGTCGAGCTGGAACACGCCGAGAGTGTCTCCGCGCGAGAGCAGTTCGAACGTCGCCGGATCATCGAGAGGCAGGGCGTCGAGATCGATGTCGATGCCGCGATTGGCCTTGATGTTGTCGATGGCGTCACCGATGACCGTGAGGTTGCGCAGCCCCAGGAAGTCCATCTTCAGCAGGCCGATGGCCTCGCAGGACGGGTAGTCCCAGCCGGTGATGATGGCGCCGTCCTGCGGACGCTTCCACACCGGGATGGCGTCGGTCAGCGGCTCCGAGGACATGATGACCGCGCAGGCGTGGACGCCGGCGTTGCGGATCAGCCCCTCGAGACCCTTGGCGGTCTGGTAGATCTTCGCGACGTCGGGGTTCGAGTCGATCAGCGAGCGGACCTCGGTGGCCTCCTTGTACCGCTCGTGCGTCGGATCGGTGATGCCCGCGACCGAGATGTCCTTCGCCATCACGGGCGGGGGCAGTGCCTTGGTGATCTGGTCGGCGATGGCGAAGCCCGGCTGCCCGAACTGCACGCGGGCCGAGTCCTTGATGGCGGCCTTCGTCTTGATGGTGCCGAACGTGATCACCTGCGCGACACGATCACTGCCCCACTTCTCGGTGGCGTAGCGCACCATCTCGCCGCGTCGGCGATCGTCGAAGTCGATGTCGATGTCGGGCATGGAGACGCGCTCGGGATTGAGGAACCGCTCGAACAGCAGACCGTGCGGGAGCGGGTCGATGTTGGTGATGCCCATCGCGTAGGCGACGAGCGACCCGGCCGCCGAACCTCGACCGGGGCCGACGCGGATGCCGACCTCCTTGGCGTGGTTGATTAGGTCACCGACGACGAGGAAGTAGGCAGGGAAGCCCATCTCGAGGATGACGCTGATCTCGTAGTCCGCACGGGAGAGGTACTCCTCCGTCGGACCGTCGGGGAAGCGGCGGTGCAGGCCGTCCATGACCTCCTTGCGGAGCCAGGTGCCCTGCGTGTAGCCCTCCGGCACCGGGAACACCGGCATCCGGTCGCGGTGCTCCCACACCTCGTCGTAGGACTGGACGCGTTCGGCGATGAGCAACGTGGAGTCGCACGCGCCGGGCACCTCGTCGTCCCAGAGGGCGCGCATCTCCTCCGCGGACTTGAGGTAGTAGCCGTCGCCGTCGAACTTGAACCGGGTGGGATCGCTCAGCGTCTTACCGGTCTGGATGCACAGCAGCGCTTCGTGATTGACCGACGCGTCCTTGGTGACGTAGTGGCAGTCGTTGGTCGCGAGCGGCGGGATGCCGAGCTGCTCCCCGATGCGCAGCAGTCCTTCTCGCACCCTCCGCTCGATCGACAGACCGTGGTCCATCAGTTCGAGGAAGAAGTTGTCGGGGCCCCAGATCTCCTGCCACTTGGCCGCCGCCTCGAGCGCCTCACGCTCGTGGCCCAGACGAAGCCGGGTCTGGATCTCGCCGGACGGGCAACCGGTGGTGGCGATGATGCCCTCGGCGTGGTTGGCGATGATCTCCTCGTCCATGCGCGCCCACTTGCCCAGCTGACCCTCGGTGGACGCGAGGGACGACAGCTTGAACAGGTTGCGCAGACCCGTCGCGTTCTCCGCCACCATCGTCATGTGCGTGTACGCGCCGCTGCCCGAGACGTCGTCCGACTTCTGGCTGCGGTCTCCCCACAGCACGCGCTTCTTGTTGAAACGGGACTCCGGCGCGATGTAGGCCTCGATCCCGATGATGGGCTTGACCCCGGCCTTCTTGGCCTCGTTGTAGAACTCACTGGCCCCGTACATGTTGCCGTGGTCGGTCATCCCGACCGCGCTCATCCCCAGGCGCTGGGCCTCCGCGAACATCGGCGCGATCTTCGCCGCCCCGTCCAGCATGGAGTACTCGGTGTGATTGTGGAGATGAACGAAGTCCGACACGGGGGCCACTCTAGGTCGTCGGGCCGACAACATTCTCCGCACACGCGGCGTGTGACGACTGTGACGGATGAGGACTAGCGCGGGGTGTCCGCGGACGCCGCCTCGACCGGCACCGACGCCACGCGATGCGCCCGCAGACGCCGCACGGAGTCGACCGTGAAGATCGCCAGCGCGCACCAGATGAGCGCGAAACCGATCCACCGCGACGCGGGCATGTCCTCGTTCAGCACCAGCACTCCCCACGCGAGCTGCAGGCCCGGTGTCAGGTACTGCAGCAGACCGAGGGTGACCAACGGCAGCTTCTGCGCGGCAACCCCGAACAGCAGCAGCGGCAGTGCGGTGACGGGCCCGGCGAGGACGAGCAGCAGGGCGTGCGGCACCCCGAGCGAGAGGGCGCTCGCTCCCCCGGTGACGCCCAGCACCACCAGGTAACCGATCGCGATCGGCGCCCCCACGAGCCCCTCCGCGGTCAGCGACGTGGTGGGTTCGAGCCGGACCACCTTCTTCATGACGCCGTACAGCGCGAACGAGAAGGCCAGGGTGAGGGCGATGACGGGAGGCCGTCCGTAGTCGACGGTGAGCACGACCACCGCGACGAAGGCCAGCGCGAGGGCCGCGATCTGCGCACGGCCCAACCGCTCCCGGAACACCACGACGCCGAGCAGGACACTGACGAGCGGATTGACGAAATATCCGAGGGCTGCCTCGACCACACGGTCCTGCGAGACCGCGAAGATGTAGACGCCCCAGTTGATCGAGATGAACGCCGACGACAACGCCACCACACCCCACGTGCGCGCCGGGAGACCGCGCAGCGTGGACAGTCGTCCCAACACCGCCAGGACGACGAGCATGAGCACCAATGTCCACACGATGCGGTGCGCGAGGACCTCGACGGGTCCGGCGAAGGACAGCACGCCGAAGAAGGCCGGGAACAGTCCCCACAGTCCGTACGCACCGACACCGCTGGCCATGCCGACGCTGGAGGACGACCGGGGAGCTCCACCGCGCCGGGAGCCGAGAGAGGACGTGAGACTGCGCACGCGCTCACGCTATCCCCGAGCGGTGCACAATCGACGAGGTGGCACACAGGAAGAAGGCGCCTAGCGGCGAGGCCGAGGCTCGGGCGGACAAGACCTGCGCCGTCTGCGGTCGACGGATCGAGTGGCGCAAGAAGTGGGAACGCGACTGGGACTCGGTGAAGTACTGCAGCGACGCGTGCCGACGCACCGGCTCCGCGGGAGCCGACGACGGCCTCGAGGACGCGATCCGGCGGCTGCTCGACAGTCGCGCCCGCGATTCGTCGATCTGCCCCTCCGACGTGGCTCGCGACGTGGCGCCGGACGACTGGCGCCCCCTGATGGAACCCGTCCGCCGCGCCGCCCGCCGCCTCGTCGCCGCGGGCGAGGCGGAGATCACGCAGGGCGGGAACGTGGTCGACCCGTCGACGGCGAAGGGCCCCATCCGCATTCGGCGACCCCGCTGACCCGGAGTCGACTCAGGCGCGTGCGGACCGTACCCGCCGCACCGCGTCGTCGACGGACCCGCGATGCACTCCCCCGTGTCCGGGAATCAGGACGTCGGCGTCCAGGCCGACGAAGGCGTCGAGCGCGTCGAACTCCCGCGGCCGGTCGTGCGCGAACAGGGGCGGCAGCATCTGCGGTCCGGTCCGAACGCTCAGAGCGTGTCCGGTGACCAGAGCGTCACCGGACAGAACGGCCCCCGCACCCGGCACGTGATACCCGGTGTGACCGGACGTGTGACCCGAACTGTCGAGCGGCACCGGCCCGCCCGGCAGGTCCAGCGGCCCACCCGGCACGGATCCGACGACCGAGTCGAACCCCTCGGCGTCGGCGACGGCGCCCCATTCGGTTCCGCCCGCGCGAGCGATGCGCACCGTCCATGCGAGCGCACCGCGCCGCCAGACGTTACGCGCCACGTCGAGCGGCGATGCCTGTTCGAGATACTCACGTCGGGCATGCCGCGCCTCGGTGTCCGAGGTGAGCACCGGCGTGCCGTAGGTCGAGGCGAAGTGGCCGGCACCGCCGATGTGGTCGATGTGCGCGTGTGTCAGCAGGATCGCCCGCACGTCCTCCGGACGCCGACCGACACGACGGAGCGATTCGACGACCGCACCGACGTACCGCGGATATCCCGAGTCGACCAGCGTCACGTCCTCGCCGTCGACCACCAGTGTCCAGTTGACGTCCGGCCCGAACGCGACGTGCACGCCGTCGGCGACGGTCGTGACTTCGAGTGTGCTCACGACTGCCGAGTATGGACGGTCGGGAGCCCCGGGGGAAGACCGACGAGTCTGCTGATGCGACACGCCGATGACACGACCGAGCGGAGCCGGGTGTGTCATGACGTTGGTCACCGACGACGCGAAAAGCACGAGGCGACAGCCGCTCCCGCTCCTCGGGCCTCGTGTCGTGCACTACGCTGGTTCGACGTGATCGACGATCGAAATCTCGGCTCCGGCGCCTCCTCCACGATGACCACCACCTCACCCCACGACACCGCTGCGGACGACACCCCCGTCACCCGGCGGTGGAGTCCCGGCGGCTGCGTGTGGTGCGGCAGCCGGACCGACATCGAGATCTACCGGGACGAGCCCCGGTGCGGTGAGTGCCGTGAACACGAGAACACGATCGACGCGGCGCGTCGCTTCATCGGCATGTACGGCCTGCGTCCCCTGGGCGGCGCGGTGACGTCCGACGACGACGAGGAGCTCGAGCACCGCACCGCGGCTCGCAGTGCGCGTGCCGCTCTCGACCGGGTCCGCCTGCCGAAGCGTCCCGCGGCCGCCGACGTCCGGAAGGCCTCGGCCCGCGCCGGTGCGTCCGCCGCCGTCCGCACCACCCCGTCCCGCTCGTCGTCCTCCGCTCCGTCGGGTGCCGTCAGCACGGTGGACGTCGCCGTGCTCGCCGATCGCGTGACCGGTCTGCTCGAGCAGCTCACCGCCATCGAGACCGGCATCGCCGACGCCGAGGCGTCGTCGGGTCTGCCCGCGCGTGCCCGGCTCAGCGACCTGCAACGTCAGCGCGCCACCGTCATGTCGACACTGGCCGCGCTGGAGAAGGCCCGCCGCGGCAGCGCAGGCTGACCGACACGCTCGATCAGGCCGGCTGAACCTCACGCAGCGCACCGGTCGCCACGTCGAACACGAAGCCGCGCAACGACGTCGTCCGCGAGACGAACGGACTGAGCTCGATGCGCCGGCGCTGTCGCCGCAAGCATCGCGACAGGAACACTCGCGCTCGGGCCTCCAGACTGCTCGCGGTGCGACGGTGCGAACAGGGTGGGGCTCGAGGTGATCCGAGTGACTCGGGTCAGCCGATCTCGACGGCGCGGCGCACCGCGTCGGTCGGTGGCGACTGCACCGCGGGCGCGGAGCCGCGGAGCACGTCCAGCACGGCCTTGGGACGCGCGAGCATCTCGCGTACGAACTGCCGCAGCAGCGAGCGCCGGGAGCAGTCACAGGAAGCGACGACACCGCCGGCATCGATCCCCGCAGCTCGGCACAGGGCCACCGCACGTGCGGCATGGGTGTCCTGACTGACGATCAGGGCCGTCGACACTCCGTACGTCGTCACGGCGCGTCGACACGTGTCGTGGGTCGTCAGACCGTACGGGTCGGCCACGATGCGGTCGGGATCGACGCCGCGGCGCACCAGGTAGCGCGTCATCACCTCCACCTCGTCACCCGATGTGCCGGCGGCGTTGCCCGACAACAGAAGTGCGCGCACGGTACCGCGACGCACCAGATCGAGTGCCGCGTCGAGACGACCGGCGAGAAACGACGACGGTTCGCCCTCCTGGACCCGAGCGCCCAGCACGATGGCGACGGGAGCGCGCGGCGCGGTGTCCGCCGTGTACAGCCGACCGTGGGACGAGGCGGCGACCCACGCCGCCGATCCGAGCACGACGACGAGCACCGCGGCGGCGGACCCGCCGACGGCACGGATCAGATGTCGGCGCCCCACACGTCTCATGTCCCCAGTCCATCATGTGAGGGTTCCGTGAAGATCGGCGCCGCGATCCTGACCACGGAGACCCGGCTCGGTAGCGTCGAGGCATGCCCACCAGCACCCGCGTCCGCCGTACCGTCGCCGGCGTCGTCGCCCTCGCGGTGGTCGCCGTCGCGGCGGTGCTGTGGACCGCGCCCGAGCGGTGGTACCCGTGGGACACCGCCGACTTCCCCGCGGCCGACGCGTCCCTGTCCCCTGCGCAGCAGCGTGTGCTCGAGGTGGTGGAGCGTGAGTATCGCGATCCCCGTCCCGCCACGTTCTACTCCGAGGGCGTCGACGAGGCCTGGTGCGCCGACTTCGTCAGTCACGTGATGCGCCAGGCCGGACAGCCGTTCACCAATCCGCACTCGGGTGGGTGGCGCATTCCCGGTGTCTACACGTTGACGGAGTACTACCAGGAACAGGGCCGTTTCGCGCCGGTCGGCGACCACTCCCCCGCGGTCGGCGACGTCGTCCTGTACGAGTCGGGTGGGCCCGTCGGGGATCTGCTCGTCGGCCAGCACACGAACATCGTGGTCGCGGTGGACGGGGACACGGTCACGACCGTCGGCGGCAACGAGATGGGCGGGATCCGCATTCACGATCTGGACTGGGCGGACGACTCGGCGGTGCTCGGTTTCGGCCTACTCGGGTCCTGAGGTCAGGAGGCGGGAACCGGGCCGTCGTCGGGCTGCACCGCGTCGCCGTCGCGTTCGGGATACAGCGGTGCCACCGCGAACCGGCCGTAGACCGCGTCCCCCGGCAATGCCTCGACCGCGCGGATGCCGTCCAGGCCCGCGAGCGCGGCGAGTTCCGGAACACTCGCACGTACCAGAACTCCAGCGGCGCAGTCACAGTCGGCCTGCAGGCGTGCGCGCACCACCGTCGCGATCGCCGTCCCGCGCTCGTCACGTCCGGGCGGAACGAGGCCGGCGGCGAGACGGACGGACGACGCGAGCACGGAGTCGGTGTCCGGCACCGGGACCACCACGAGCGGGGTCTGCACGCGGTCGATCGGCACGTGCGCATAGACGACCGAGACCCTGATTCCGTCGACGGTGGGCGCGATCTCGTCGGCACGCATCGACCGGGTGAAGGACACCAGCGCCCACCGATCTCCGTCGCCGGAGGGCGGGTCCACCCGGGCCACGTACTGCGCGGCGGTCTCGTCGTTGTCGGGACCGAGGGCATCGGTGCGAACCGACGAACCACGGACCGGGTCGAGGACACCGAGCACGAGCACCGCGACGATCAACGCGACGACCGACGCCGCGGACACGGCGCGCACGCGTCTCAGCCCGCTCTCAACACGTCCAGTGCGTGCTGCAGATCCGCCGGGTACGGGCTCGAGAACTCCACGTAGCGGCCGTCACCGGGATGAGTGAACCCGAGTGCGCGGGCGTGCAGCCACTGGCGTTCGAGGCCGAGTCGTTCGGCCAGGCGCGGATCGGCACCGTAGGTCAGATCACCGCAGCACGGATGCCGCAGCGCCGAGAAGTGCACCCGGATCTGGTGAGTGCGCCCGGTCTCGAGGTGCACGTCCAGCAGGCTCGCGGCCTGGAACGCCTCGACCGTGTCGTAGTGGGTGATGCTGGGCTTGCCGTCGGCCGTGACGGCGAACTTCCAGTCGTTGCTGCGGTGTCGTCCGATGGGCGCATCGACGGTTCCGCTGCTCGGGTCCGGATGTCCCTGCACCAGAGCGTGATAGCGCTTGTCGATGGTGCGCTCCTTGAACGCGCGCTTGAGCACGGTGTACGCATGCTCCGACGTGGCCACCACCATCACGCCGGACGTCCCGACGTCGAGACGGTGCACGATGCCCTGACGCTCGTGGACCCCGGACGTCGAGATGCGGAATCCAGCGGCCGCGAGACCACCGATCACCGTCGGTCCCGTCCAGCCCACGCTCGCGTGCGCGGCCACTCCGACCGGCTTGTCCACGACGACGATGTGGTCGTCCGAGTACAGGATCTCCATGCCCGGCACCGGCTGTGCCTCGATGGTCAACGGACGCGCGGGCTCGGGCAGTTCCACCTCGAGCCACGTGCCGCCGCCGAGACGGTCGGACTTCGCCACAGTGGAACCGTCGACCTGGACGGCGCCCTCCTCGGCGAGGGTCGCGACGACGGTCCGCGACAACCCCAGCAGCCGAGCCAGTCCCGCATCCACGCGCATGCCGTCGAGCCCGTCCGGAACGGGCATCGACCGTGTCTCCCTCACGCCTTCTTCTCCGACTCCGTCGCCGCTGCGCTCTCGGTCACCGCGGGGTCGTCACCCTTGTCGTCGGCACGGCGAGTCCCGTCCGGCTCGATCCCGAACAGCGTGATGATCACCAGCAGGACGGCCCCGCAGACGATGGAGGAATCGGCGACGTTGAAGACCGGCCACCAGCCGATGGACACGAAGTCCACGACGTGACCCTGCAGCGGGCCGGGCGAGCGGAAGAATCGGTCGATCAGATTGCCGAGCGCGCCGCCCAGCACCAGGCCGAGGCCCACGGCCCACCAGCCGGAGCGAAGAGTGCGTCCGATGCGGATCACACCCACCACGACGGCGACGGCCACCAGCGTCAACAGCCAGGTCATGCCCGTGGCCATCGAGAACGCCGCGCCCGCGTTGCGCACCATGCGGAGGGTGACGGTGTCACCGATGATCTCGATCGGTCGACCGGGCTCGATGACGGCGACCGCGACGATCTTCGTGAGCAGGTCCAGGGCGAGCACGACCGCCGCGACAGCGAACAGCCGTCGGGTACGTCGGGCCAGGGGTCGGTCCGGATTCTCCACGTCGGTCACCCCACCATTGTCCACTACCTGCCCTCACCGCTCACCGGCCGCTCAGGATCCGACGCTAACCTCGGGCGCGTGACACTGCTCTCGACACGACCCCGCCGACGCTCCACCACCCTCGTCGCCGCGGCAGCGGTCACCGTCGTCCTCTCGCTCGGGGCGTGCGGGACCGACACCGACGTACCCGCGACCGAGGAGCTGACCCCCAGCACGTCCGCGGTCACTCTCCCGGTCTCCGCCGTCACCACCACGCTGGTCGATGCCGGAGCCGAGCCGCGGACCGTCGTCACCGCGACCCCGTCGGAAGCAGAGCAGACCGCGACCCTCGTGGCCGAGTCGACCATCAGCCAGCAGATCGACGCTGCCGAGTCGCAGGACTTCTCGACCCCGCCGCTGACGCTGCCGATGACGGCGACCTCACGCTCGGCGGCCGGGTCCGACGGACTCCAGGTCGACATGACACTCGGTGCGGCCACCACGTCGGACGCCACCCTGCAGGCGAGCCTCGGGCCCACCGCGGGATCGTCCGCAGGCTTCGCGACCACGCCGTCGGGTGCCGTCACCGCACTCACCATCGATCCGTCGCCGGACGCCCGGGACATCGCTCGATCAGCCGTCGAGCAGGCGCTGTCCCAGGCGGTGTACCGCGCCGTCCCGTTCCCGGCAGAGCCCATCGGCGTCGGCGCGAGATGGACCGTCACCCAGGAGGTCGTCAGCGGGATCTCGCTGCTGCAGACGACGACGGCGACACTCACCTCGTTCGACGACGGCGTCGCGACGGTCGACGTCGCCGTGACCCAGTCGCCGGAGGAACCGATCTGGCAGCTGCCCGACGAGCAGGGCACCCTGAACATCGAGTCGTTCGTGATGACCGGCCAGGGGCAGTTGCGGATCGATCCGTCCAAGCCGCTTCCCCTGGGCGGCACGGTCGCCGTCGGCGGCGACCAGGTCTACCGGGACGCCAACAGCCAGACGACGCTGAAGCAGACCACCAGCAACACGGTGACGTGGAGTTGAGACGACTGGGCGCGGTCACGGCAGCGCTCGCGGTGGTGCTCGTCGGATGCGGCACCGGTCGGGACGTCGGCGACACGCCGAGCGAGGCCACGCCCGAGGCGCCCACCGTCGAGCTCCCCGCCTTCACTCCGGTCCCTCCGCCGTCGGCCACCGGCACCGGCCCGATCACCGACAACGCTCTGCTCGCCGGTCGGCTCCTGAGCATCGCCGACCTCCCACCCGGCTACACCGGCTACGACCTGCCTCCGCTGGACCCCAGCGCTCCGGGCGCGACGGCCGAGGACCGGTCGAGCACCGACCCCGCCGAGTGCGCCGCGGTGCTGGCGCCCATCGCCACCCAGGTGCCCGGCGTCATCAGCGCCGCATCCGTCTCCTACGGCGGACCCGACTTCTCGTCGATCGACCAGGACGCCGCGAGCCACGACGGTCCCGGCGCCCTCACCGCGTTCGCGGCCGTGCAGGACTCGCTCACACGATGCGCGACCTTCAGCGGCACGGACGCCGACGGTGTGCGGGTGGACTACCGCGTCGGCTCCTCGACCCTGCTCACCGACGTCGCCCCGATCGGCGACGCCTCCGTGGCGGTGCGACTCGCGGTGAGCAGCGACGGCGTGTCCCTGACGACGGACGCGATCCTCACCGTCTCCGGATCCACCCTGAGCCAACTGGTGGCCACCGGGACCGAGCCCGTCGACCCCGACCTGGTGCGGACGCTCGCGCGCACCGCCGCCGACCGGCTGCGCTGAGACACGACGACGCCGGCACCACCCGAAGGTGATGCCGGCGTCGTGTGGTCGGTACTGCGGTGTCAGGCGGTGCAGGCAGGCGAGGTCAGCTGCGCCAGCGACACGATCGCGCAAGCGTTGTCCTTCGACAGCTTCCACTCCCCGTCCTCGGCCACGTAGGCGACCTGGAGCGGATTGACCTGGCCACCGAGATCGATGGTGGCGTTGGAGCTGAGCGTGCCGTCGCCCAGATCGGTCACGTCGAGGACCTGAATCTTCGCGTTGTTCACGCGAGCGGCCTCGGCGACCTTGTTGATGAGCTCCGGATCGGCTTCCGCGCCCTGCACGTACTGGACCTTCTGCTCGAGCGGCACGTTGGGATCGAGGCTCTCCTGCAGGCGCGTGTTCAGCTCCTCGGCGGTGGGAACCGGGGGGAGATCGGACGGTGCCTCGGCAACTGCGCTGGAGGTGGTGGCTGCCGACGTGGTGGCGTCGGTGGTGCCGCCGTCCTCGCCGCTGCTGCACGCCGTCATCGTCAGGGCGGCGGCGACTGCCATGCCTGCCACCAGTGCGCGTCCGGTACGGGGAAGCTTCACGTGTACGTCCTTACATCTCGTGAGTTGACTCGGTGTCGAGCGTCGGGCCAGACCTTACCGACCAGTTCTGAGGAAACGGTAAAGCTCGTCGCGCCCTCGAGAGGGGTCACAGGGTGGGCGGCGTCGGCCGGCGCGGTGGCCGCCGCGCGCACCGCACGGGGTAGCGCGCACTCTGCATCCTGCGCAGAACACCGCGCGCTGCGCACGGGGCGAACCCCTGGCCGGGTGGAGGATGCCGGGTTCGACGCCGAACCTGCATGCACCGCGCACATTCAGTCCACCGAGCTCCGATCAGTCGAACAATGAGCGATTCAGCTGATTCGGGAGGCTGCGAATGTCGCACCCTGACCCGCGCTGCCATTGCTCGCGTAGGTGAGATGCGCAAAGGAATTGAATCCGCCGATCTGGCACACCGGGTCTCCGAAGTTGCAGAAACTGCGGGCGCGCGGGCCGTAGGTTCCGCTCGCCGACTCGATGGTCCTCCCGGTCAGACCGAACGGGTTGCCGAACACGACGACGGCCTTGACCCTGTCGGCGACGCCGGCGGGCAGCACGGAACCGGTGAGACTGCTCGGGGTGCGCAGACCCACGGCATTGGTGACCACAGTGGCACCCTGTGAGTACCCACCGATGATGAATTGCGTTGCAGGACATGCTGCTGCGACGGAGGTGATGTGCGCGACCAGGTCACGCGAGCCGGGCCCGGCGCTGGCCTGCGAGAAGTCGGCAGCGTAGTTCACGGCGTAGGTGCTGACGGACCGTCCGGCGAGCGTGGAGGTGACACTGCTGGTGAAAGGTCCACCGGTGATGCCGAGTCCGGGCAGTTCACCGGTCCCGCGTGCAAACGAGACGTCGACGTCCGTACACGGCGCCGCGGTGGCCACAGCGCTGGGAACGACCAGGGCCGCAGCGGCGACAGACGCCGCTGCACACGCCCGAGCGAGAAGTCTGACATTCATGACGAGCCTTTCCCCGAAGGTCAGTGGACTCGGTCACAGTAACGGACGGAAATGTCGGGTGACAGTACTTGTTCGCACACATCACAATTGCACGAACGCATTTCCCGCATGTCACCGGTAACGCCGAAGACACGGAAGGAACGAGCGCCGGAAGACCGTCACGACGAGCAGTTCGGACGCCGAAACCTCCTCGTGTCGTCCCGGGCGTCGACAGATGCTGCCGACACACCGCTCAGACGCCGAGAACGGCTCGGGCCTGGAGTGCCACCGTGCGATCCGCCGCGAACGCCGCCGCCCGCAGCACGGCCGACGCCGCGGGCGCGTCGATCCGGTGACGACCGGCCAGGACACCGATGGCCGCGTCGATCAGGTCGCACTCACCGCCCGGATCCGCCGGTACGCCTGCCAGGCCGGAGGTGACCAGTTCGTCGCCCAGCACATCGGCGAGTCTGCCCACCGCCGCGACGGTCCTCTCGTCGGGTGTGCCGAGGGGACCGCGTCCGTGGCACTGCAGGGTGCCGACCCGGCTGGCTGTTCCGAGCGCGACGGTCCGGACCCATCGCACCCCAGACTCGATGAGACAGTCGACCAGCAGGGGCCATCGCGCGCAATCCGCCGCCGAGTCGACCGACACACTGTGCATCCGACCGTCCGCCATCGTCTCCGCGTGGGGTCCCTCGCCCAGGAGGTACTGCAGATCCGCCAGTTGCACGGCATCGTGGGCGGTCGGGTACAGCACGCGCCTGCTGTCCGGGGCGTGCGCGGAGGTGAGTACTGCGGTCGCTCCGTCCGCGTGCAGGAGATCTGCACAGACGGCGACCCACTCGGCTCCGCGCAGACCCGCTAGCGGGTGCCGCTGATCGCTCACCATGGGAGCGAGGCTCGCAGCGTGAACTCGGTGCCGGGCACGGGCACTCCTCGTCGTACGGGTGCGGCGACAGACGCCGCAGTCACGCGTATTCGGCGGTGCGCGCCCCGCGGATGGGTCACAGGACTCGATCGGTGAGCCTCAGGCCAGACTGTCCATCGGATCCGCCACCGCGAGGTGCTCGTCGTCTCCGGAGAAGGTCCGCGCCACCCCGGGGCCCGTGCTCCGCGTCTCGAACCGCACGGTCACCACGTCGTGCCCTGCGCCCTGCACCCACCCGTGGCCGTACTCGTCGTGTCGGACGTCGAGCCCCGGCCGCCAGAGCAGGACGTCGCTCGTGACGACCGGCGCGGGCTCGGCCGCGGTGACCGAGGAGTCGACGTCGAGGCCCTCCTGGTCGAGTTCGGGGAACAGCGACTCCTGCCGGACCGTCGACAGCCCGGCGAGGCCCACGCCCACAAGTCGGATACTGCCGAGCTCGCGCGGATCGAGAGCCTGCCGCTGCGCGGTGGCCACGATCGTCGCCAGATCGACCGTCGCGTACGGCAGTGTGGCCGAACGGGTCACGATGCTCATGTCGGACTTGCGGAGCTTGAGGACGACGGTGCGGGCCGCCCGCCCGTCCTTCGTCAATCGGGTGTGGGCGGCCTCCGCGCTGGCGACGATGGCGGATCGCAACCCGGCCATGTCGACGATGTCGGTGGCGAAGGTGGTCTCGGCACTGACCTGTTTGGACTCGGCGCGTTCCGCCACGGGTCGATCGTCGAGACCACGTGCGAGACGGTGCAGGCTGGGGCCGACGGCGGAACCGAGTACGGACGCGGCCTCCGCCTCCGGCATCGCGGCGAATGCACCGACCGTGTGCACTCCCAGTCGGCGGAGCTTGTCCTCGGCCACCGGCCCGATGCCCCACAACTTCCGCACCGGCAGAGTCTCGAGGAGAGCGGCCTGGTCCGCCGGAGAGACCACCCGGATGCCGTCCGGCTTCGCGAGACCCGAGCCGATCTTCGCGATCTGCTTGCCCGCTCCTGCTCCGATGGAGGCGACGAGCCCGGACGCGTCCAGGACTGACGCACGCAGCGCGGCGCAGAACTCCTCCACCTCGGCGACGGTCGCTCCCGCCAACTCCGCGGGCTCACCGAACGCCTCGTCGAGCGAGAGCTGTTCGATCACCGGCACGACGCGCCGCACGGTGTCGAAGACGACGGTGGAGAGAGCCGAGTAGACCTTGCCGCGGGGCGGCACCACCACCGCACCGGATCCGACGAGTCGTCGAGCCTGGTGCATCGGCATCGCCGACCGGGCACCGAACACGCGTGCCTCGTAGCTGCATCCCGCCACGACGCCTCGACCACCGCCACCGCCGACGAGCACGGGTCGGCCCCGCAGCGTCGGCCGGGTGAGCTGCTCGACCGACGCGAAGAACGCGTCCATGTCGAGATGCAACACCCAGCGTCTGCTGCGCTCGGCCGACCCGCCGCTCACACCGTCAGGCCTTCACCAGCGATGCCCGCACTCCGTCGCCGAGATCGACTGCTGCCGAACCCGGATCGCCGACCTGCAGATCGGTGGCCAGGATCTCGCCGGCGATGAGATCGCGGTGCGTGTCGAACCAGGACCGGCGCTCGGCGGGAACGTCGACCGTCACCGCGATGCGGTCGGACACGTCCAGACCCGCGGAGCGTCGGGCGTCCTGGAACTCGCGGATGCGATCCTTGGCCCACCCCTCGGCCTCGAGCTCCTCGGTGACCTCCGAGTCGAGCACGACCAGCCCGGCATTGCCCGGGAGCGCCGCCGTCGACTCCGGTTCCGCCGCGACCAGGCGCCGGGTGAACTCCTCGGGCAGCAGCTCGAGACCTGCTGCCGTGACGACGCCGTCGGTCTCGCTCCACTCCCCTGCCTTGACCGCCTTGATGACCGCCTGCACCTGCTTGCCCAGACGCGGACCGGCCACGCGGGCGTTGACGACGAGCTCGAAACGGCCGTGCACGTCGACGTTCTCGGTGAGATCGACACGCTTGACGTTCACCTCGTCGGCGATGAGGTCCGCGAACGGGCGCAGCCGCTCGGCGTCGTCGGCGGCGACGGTGAGCTCCTGCAGCGGCAGGCGGACGCGCAGGTTCTTCGCCTTGCGCAGCGACAGTGCCGCGCCGCAGACGGTGCGGACCTCGTCCATCGCCGCGACCAGCTCGGGATCGGCCGGCAACTCGGTACCGACCACCGGCCAGTCCGCGAGATGCACGGAGCGCCCACCGGTGAGTCCCCGCCAGACGACCTCGCTGACGAGCGGGAGCATCGGGGCCGCGACGCGGGTGAGCACCTCGAGCACCGTGTGCAGAGTGTCGATCGCGTCGGCGTCCTCGTTCCAGAAGCGCTGACGCGAACGCCGCACGTACCAGTTGGTCAGCGCGTCGCAGAACTGACGCAACTCGTCGCACGCCCCCGCGATGTCGACCGCCTCCAACGCCTCGGTGATGACGCGCGTGGTCTCGGCCAACTTGGCCAGGATGTAGCGATCGAGCACGTTGGTGGAATCGGTCCGCCACGTCCCCGGCTTCGACGCGTACAGCTGCAGGAAACTCCACGCGTTCCACATCGGCAGCAGTGCCTGCCGCACACCCTCGCGGATGCCCTGCTCGGTGACGATCAGGTTGCCGCCCCGCAGGATCGGGGACGACATGAGGAACCACCGCATGGCATCGGAGCCGTCGCGGTCGAACACCTCGTTGACGTCCGGGTAGTTGCCCTTGGACTTGCTCATCTTGAGCCCGTCCTCGCCCAGCACGATGCCGTGTGCCGCGACCGTCCGGAAGGCGGGCCGGTCGAACAGCGCCGTCGCCAGGACGTGGAGGGTGTAGAACCACCCACGCGTCTGACCGTTGTACTCGACGATGAAGTCGCCCGGGTTGTGCGTGGAGAACCACTCGGCGTTCTCGAACGGGTAGTGCACCTGGGCGAACGGCATCGAGCCCGACTCGAACCAGCAGTCCAGTACCTCGGGGACTCGACGCATGACGGACCGGCCCGTGGGGTCGTCCGGGTTGGGACGGGTCAGCTCGTCGATGAACGGCCGGTGCAGGTCGTTCGGACGGACGCCGAAGTCCGCCTCGATCTGGTCGAGACTGCCGTACACGTCGGTGCGCGGGTACGCGGGGTCGTCCGACACCCACACCGGGATGGGGCTGCCCCAGTACCGGTTTCGGCTGATGTTCCAGTCACGCGCACCTTCGAGCCACTTGCCGAACTGGCCGTCGCGGATGTGCTCGGGCACCCACGTGATGTCCTGGTTCAGCTCGACCATCCGGTCGCGGAAACTGGTGACGGAGACGAACCACGACGGCACCGCCATGTAGATCAGCGGCTGACCCGAACGCCAGCTGTGCGGGTACGAGTGCTCGATCGTCTCGTGCCGCACCAGCTTTCCCGACGCCTTGAGGTCCTTGATGATCACCGGGTTGGCATCGAAGATCATCAGCCCCTCGTACGGCGGCACCATCGCGGTGAACTTGCCGCCCGCATCGAGCGGCTGCACCACCTCGATGCCGTTGGCCGTGGCGACGTCCATGTCCTCTTCACCGAAAGCCGGTGCGAGGTGGACGATTCCGGTACCGGAGTCGGTGGTCACGTAGTCGGCCGACAGCACACGGTGACTGTTCTCGTGACCGAGGAAGAAATCGAACGGCGGCGCGTAGGCGAGACCGATCAGATCGGCACCGGTGTGTTCGGACACCACCACGGGCTCGTCGCCGAACTCACGGGCGTAGTGCGACACCCGATCTCGGGCGAGCACGACACGGCCGCCCGCGCCGTCCTCGATCTGCACGTAGTCGATGTCGGGGCGTACGGCCATCGCCAGGTTGGACGGCACGGTCCACGGGGTGGTGGTCCAGATCAGTGCGTCCGCACCGTCGAGCGGGGAGCCGGGCGTGCTCAGCGTCATCCGCACCGTGACCGCTGGGTCCTGACGCATTTTGTAGGCGTCGTCGAGCCTGGTCTCCTGGTTCGACAGCGGCGTCTGCTCGTACCAGCTGTAGGGCAGCACGCGGAAGCCCTGGTACACCAGGCCCTTGTCGTGCAGTTCCTTGAACGCCCACATGACCGACTCCATGAAGTCCAGGTCGAGCGTCTTGTAGTCGTTGTCGAAGTCCACCCACCGCGCCTGGCGCGTGACATAGTCGCGCCACTCGCCGGTGTACCGCAGAACGGACTGCTTGCAGTACGCGTTGAACTCCGCCAGACCCATCGTGTCGATCTGGCTCTTGTCGGTGATGCCGAGCTGCTTCTCCGCCTCGAGCTCGGCGGGGAGACCGTGACAGTCCCAGCCGAACCGTCGCTCCACCTTGCGCCCGCGCATGGTCTGGAAACGCGGGATCAGGTCCTTCACGTAGCCGGTGAGGAGATGGCCGTAGTGCGGGAGGCCGTTGGCGAAGGGCGGCCCGTCGTAGAAGACGAACTCATCCGCGTCGGCACGCGCGTCGACGCTGGCTCGGAACGTGCCGTCCGCGTCCCAGTGCGCGAGGACCTGCTGCTCGAGAGCCGGGAAATCGGGACTGCCGGACTCCGAGACGTAGCGGACGCGGGGATACCCCGCGTCGGGCGTCGTGGTGTCGTCGGTGGTGGTCATGGCTGCGGTGCTCCTGTGCCCGTTCGATGCGGCACGGGGACGACGACCGGCACTCTGCGCCGGAAGCCGCGGTACCACCCCGCTTGGCCGCCGAGGCGACCCACTCTCCGATCGAGCTGTGACGGGCTCGACCCGTCCGGTTCTACTGAGCACCGACCCGTGCGGGCCGAGACCGTTCTTCCGGACAGCTCCCCGGTGATGGCCGGATCATCGCTGGACCTACCTGTACTTCGACGTGAGGCAGTCTACCGCCGCCGTCCCGCGAGGGCACCGGCGAGCAGCAGGACCGCACCCACGAGACACACCGCGATGCAGGCCCAGGCCCACACCACGGATCCCGTGACGAGCGAGACGACGAGTAACGCGAACCCGACGCCCGCCAGAACCAGCGTCAGAACAAGCACGCACTCATCCGTTCACCCTCGATCCCCCCGCTGGTTCCCCCCCGGAACAGCCTCGACGAGGACGGATCAGTTGTTGCCCTTGGCGTACGACTGTCCGAAGTTCGACGACTGGCCGTTGTCCTTGCTGAACGGATCCTGACCACTGTCGACCGGCAGTGCGGACGAACGCTGGTCGAGTTCCTGCAGCTGGGACTCGAGGTAGGACTTGAGGCGGACCCGGTACTCGCGCTCGAACGTCTTGAGGCGCTCGATGCGCTCCTCGAGGACCGAACGCTGCTGGTTGATGGTCGCCATGATCTCGGTGTGCTTGCGCTCGGCATCGCTCTCGAGCGCGTCGGCCTTCTCCTTGGCCTGGCGCAACTGGGTCTCCGAGCGCGTCTGTGCGTCGGACAGCAGTGCGTCGGCCTTCTGGCGAGCCTCGGAGACGAGGGACTCGGCGCGGCTCTGCGCCTCGCTGACCAGACGGTCCGAGTTGGCGCGAGCGCTCCCGAGCAGCTGCTCGGACTCGGTCTTCGCGTCACCGGTGAGGCGATCGGCCATCTCCTGGGCGAGACCCAGGATCTTCGCAGCCTGCATGTTCGAATCGCCGGCGGACGACGCCGCGGCGGGGGCAGGAGCCGGTGCCGGAGCGGCCTGGACGACCGGTGCCGGCTTGGCGGGCTCCGGACGCGGTGCCGGTGCGGGGGTGGGAGCAGGCGCGGGGGCAGGGGTGCTCTGACGCGACGCTGCCGAGCTCTTGGCCTCGGCGAGATCCTGATCGAGCTCTCCGACCCGCTGACGCAGGTCGGCATTCTCCTCGATCAGGCGCGACAGCTCCTGTTCGACGAGATCGAGAAATGCATCGACCTCGTCCTCGTTGTATCCGCGCTTACCGATGGGCGGCTTGCTGAACGCGACGTTGTGCACATCGGCGGGAGTCAGCGGCATGGAAGGGTCCCTTCACGCGTCTCGAGAGCGGTGGAGCATCGACAAGCGATGTACGCGAGCATTCGTTCGATCAACAGTGGCAGTGGCACCCGGCTGCCGTAGTGGGGGCAACCAGGACATTCAGTTATATCGCACAAAGAGCGATGGTCACTCATCGTGCACCTTCGAGCAACATTCTGTCACACGGGACACTGTCGCCGTCGACGGAACTCACCGTCAGCCGACGCCCTGCACCACGCGCATCAGGATGAAGACGATGAAGAGCAGCACCATGATGGACAGGTCGAGCCGGACACCGCCCAGATTCAGTGGCGGGATGATGCGCCGCAGCAGCTTGACCGGCGGATCGGTGACCGTGAAGATCGCTTCGAGTACGACCACGACCACACCCGTCGGACGCCAGTCACGTGCGAACGAACGGATGAACTCGACGATGATCCGGCCGATGAGCAACAGCCAGAAGACGAAGAGGATGAAGTACAGGACCGCGAACACTCAGCTCACCGTCCTGCGAGACGCAGGAGAGACCGACACCGACACAACTTTCTGATCACGCACGACACCACAATGCCATCTCGCGACACGTGGAGGCCATCTCGCGACACGGGGAGGCCATCTCGCGACACGGGGAGGCCATCTCGCACCGCGAGACCGGCCCACCGCGCCGTGTGAGACGTCACTGCTGGTTGTAGAAGCCCGTCTCGGCGATCCGGCGACGCTCTTCGGCGGAGACGTCGACGTCGGCGGGTGAGAGCAGGAACACCTTCGTGGCGACCTTGTCGAACGAACCACGCAACGCGAACGCGAGGCCCGCGGCGAAGTCGACGAGGCGCTTGGCGTCGGCGTTGCTCATCTCGACCAGATCCATGATGACGGGCGTGCCGTCACGGAAGCGCTCGCCGATCGTGCGCGCCTCGCTGTAGTCGCGCGGACGCAGCGTGGTGATGGTCGACATGGGGCCCCCGTCGTCGAGTGCGGCCTGGCGGCGGTCGGACACGCGCGGTTCGGCGTGACGGGGCTCGCTGCGACGCAGCTCCGAGTGCGGGTCCATGCGAGTGTCCATCGCGAGGGCGCCGCGGGTGGAGGTACGCATCGCGCCGCCGGAGCGGGATCCGCCACCGGAGCGCGACGACAGCGGCGCCACCCGAGCACTGTGCCGGGGCTCGGGACGCTCGTAGTCGTCGTCCTCGTCCCGGCGACCACCGACGAACGCCGGCTCGGCGTAGTCGCGATCGGCGTAGTCATGGTCGTCCATCGATTTTCCGTATCCGCCACGCGACGACCGGGATGCGACGGGCGCATCCGTGTCGTCGAGGTAGTCGTCCTCGAAATCGTCGAGTGGGACCATGCCGAAGTAAGCCTTGAACTTGTGCAACGTGCTCATCGGTCGACCTTCCTGGCGTGGCGGTGTGGCTGGTACTCGTGTGACTGGAGTAAGTCCGTGGTGACGATGGTGTTCATGTCGTCAAGGCGAGGTTATCGGCCGTGGACCGAGGATTGCGGTTCCGACACGCACACACGTGGACCCGTGTCGGACAGCCTCTTCCAGGTCGCCCGTCATCCCGGCCGAGAGTCCGGTCGCGCCCGGATGCGAGGCGAGGACCTGCGTGTGAAGACGCTGCAGATCCTCGAACGACGCGTCGGCGTCCGCACCCAACGGTGGCACCGCCATGAGCCCGGCGAGTCGCAGACCCGAGGTCTCGGACACCTGCGCGGTGAGTGCCTCCAGGTCTTCGCGGTCCACGCCTCCGCGATGCGTGTCACCGTCCAGACTCACCTGCACGTAGACGTCCAGATCCGCAGTCCTGTCACCGTTGTCCACCGCACCCGCGACCGCCTTGCCGAGTGCGGTGACCAGACGGTCGGTGTCCACCGAGTGGATCGCATGTGCCCAGGCGGCAACAGCTTTCGCCTTGTTGCGCTGCAGGCGGCCGATCATGTGCCAGCGCACACCGTCGGTGCCGATCTCGGCGACCTTGGGAGACGCGTCCTGCTCGCGCGACTCGCCGAACTCGGTGCACCCGAGCTCGCGCAGCAGTGCGACGTCGGAGGCCGGGAAGAACTTGGTGACGGGAAGCAGGGTCACGGAATCGGGTGCGCGATCCGCGGCCGCACAGGCGCGCGACAGCCGATCGCGGACCTCGGCGAGATGGTCCTCGAGATACGTCCGCCGATCGTCCGGCGCGGTCACGAGGTCGTGTCCATCCACACGACACCGGCGTGCCGCCCCGTGGGCGACCCCCGGCGGTGGCTGAACAGCGAACGGTCCGTGATGGTCTCGCGCGGATCCGCGGCCACTCCGGCGACGCCGGCCTCGAGCAACTGGCGACGCAGGCCCGCCCGGATGTCGAGACCGGGTGTGCCCTTGCGAGTACGCGTCGCACTGCCCGGCAGGTGGGTCTCGACGTCGATCTGCATGGTGCGCGGCACCTCGTAGTCGTCTCCCCCGGCCGCCGGGCCGAGGAACGCCTCGATCCGGGAGACGGCGGCGCCCGCGGCCACCATGGCGTCGAGAACGCGCGGGACGATGCCGATCCGAGCACCGACGCGGCCGGCGTGAACGGCGGCGACGACGCCCGCGGCATCGTCGGACAACAGGAGCGGCACGCAGTCGGCGGCCAGGACGACGAGCGCGAGGTCGCGCTGGGTGGTGACGAGGGCGTCGGTGGCCTCGACCGGTCCGGAGACCGGTCCGTCCACCGTCGCGACGGATCGACCGTGAATCTGGTCCATCCACACGAGACGCTCGGGAGACAGACCGATCTTCTCGGCGAGACGACGCCGATTGGCCTCCACGTGCGCCGGGTCGTCACCGACGTGATCACCGAGATTGAAGGAATCGTAGGGCGGTTCGGACACGCCTCCGGCGCGTGACGTCGTCACGCGCCGGACACGGTAGCCGCGGTCGGAGATGCTCACCGACGCATGAAGGAGGGCACGTCCACGTCGTCGTCGCCCTCGTCCTCCACCCGGACGGGATGTCCGGTGGCACGCGCGGCGCGCTCGCCGATGGGGGGAAGAGACGAGGACGGCGCGTCGCGGAAGACGGCGGGACCGTCGTCCTCGGTACGCGTCTCGCCCGCGCGGGCCGTTCCCACGGTGGCGCCGCGAGACTGACTCTGCGGTGCCTCGATGGGGCGACGGGCCGGACCGCTGCCGTCGAAACCGGCGGCGATGACGGTGACGCGCACCTCGTCGCCCAGCGAATCGTCGATCACGGTGCCGAAGATGATGTTGGCGTCGATGTGCGCGGCCTCCTGCACCAGCGATGCCGCTTCGTTGATCTCGAACAGACCGAGATCGGATCCGCCGGCGATGGAGAGGAGGACTCCGCGTGCACCCTCCATGGACGCCTCGAGCAACGGCGAGTTGATGGCCGACTCGGCCGCCTTGATGGCGCGCCCCTCGCCGCGCGAGGACCCGATGCCCATGAGGGCGCTGCCCGCACCGGACATGACGCCCTTGACGTCGGCGAAGTCCACGTTGATGAGGCCGGGAGTGGTGATGAGGTCGGTGATGCCCTGGACACCGTTGAGCAGCACCTCGTCGGCGGAGCGGAACGCGTCCATGAGGCTGACGGCCGCGTCGCCGAGCTGCAGCAGCCGGTCGTTCGGGATGACGATGAGGGTGTCGCACGACTCGCGCAGACCCTGGATGCCGACGTCGGCCTGACCGCCGCGCCGCTTGCCCTCGAAGGAGAACGGGCGTGTCACCACACCGACGGTGAGGGCGCCGAGCTTGCGCGCGATGCTCGCGACGACGGGGGCTCCACCGGTGCCGGTACCGCCACCCTCGCCCGCGGTGACGAACACCATGTCGGCACCCTTGAGCACCTCTTCGATCTCGTCCTTGTGATCCTCGGCGGCCTTGCGGCCCACCTCGGGATCGGCACCCGCGCCGAGGCCTCGGGTGAGTTCGCGACCGACATCGAGCTTGACGTCGGCGTCCGACATGAGCAGCGCCTGCGCGTCCGTGTTGACCGCGATGAACTCGACTCCCTTGAGTCCCTGCTCGATCATGCGGTTGACCGCGTTGACGCCGCCGCCGCCGATGCCGACGACCTTGATTACGGCGAGGTAGTTGTGCGGGGGCGTCATGGGCTCTCGCCTTCCGTGGTTGGTGTGCATGATGCAGTCGAGGCAAACCCTCAACCTGAACCATAGGTTCATAGTTATGTCAAGTGATCGACTGGGTGAAACGCTAGAGACACCGCTCGGCGGGTTCCATTAGGCGCGCCGACACGCGCAGGAAAAATATGTGGGACGTCACCGTCACCGAATGGTCGGCAGATCCGGACTCGACACGTCGTAGGTCTGACCCGGCTGAGTGAGCAGTGGCAGAGCGATGGACGCCTTGTACTCCGTGTCCTCACTGCTCCCCCACACCACGACCCGGCCGTCGTACAACGTCAACGACACCGCCGAGATGGTCGGCGCGTCGATCTGTGCCACCTGCGATCGCAGCGGACCGGGCAGCGCGGTGAGCACCGACAGGGCCGCACGGGTCTCGAGGTTGCCGAAGGACGGGCTGGCCACCACCATGCGCACCACCCCCGGCGGGGGCGGTTCCACCGCGAAGTCGACGGCCTCGGCGTCCATCAGATGGGTACCGTCCGCCGCGTCGAAGAAGACGACGGGAACGCGCTCCTCGACCGTGACCCGCACCGTGGACGGGTACACGCGCTGGACCCGGACCGACGCGACCTTCGGGATGGCGGCGACCCGCGCCGCGGCAGCATCCGTGTCCACTCTCGGCAGGGGTGTCCCCTCCGCGACCTGCAGCGTCTGCACGACCTGCTCGCGCGAGACCGCGGCGTTGCCGTTCACCTGCACGGAGGAGACCGCCCACAGCGGACCGAAGTACGACACCGCCACGAAGGCGACCGAGGCGACGAGCGCGAGAAGGATCAACAGCTTGCCGCGGCGACCGACACGCGGTTCGCGCGCCGGCGCCCGCGTCGACGTGCGCGACCGCGTCGACCGCTCCGCACCGACACGACGCGGTGTGGCCGCGGGTCGGGTGCGGCCGGTACCGCGCGCGTTCACGGTCTGTCGTCCTGCCATGTCACGTCCCGAACTCAGCGCCGCGCCGGGGTGGAGCGGAGAGCGTCGAGGATCTGGCTTCCCAGCATGGTCACGTCGCCCGCGCCCATCGTCACCACGATGTCGCCGGCGACACACAGGTGCGCCACCTGACGCGGCACGGCGGACAGATCGGGCTGGTAGTGCACCGGCTTGGTCACCGACCGGGCCACCGTCGCTCCGCTGACACCGGGAACCGGCTCCTCGCGCGCGCCGTAGACGTCGAGCACGACCACCTCGTCGGCCAGATCCAGGGCGGCCGCGAACTGGTCCGCGAAGGTCACCGTGCGCGAGTACAGGTGGGGCTGGAACACGACGATCACGCGACCGGGGGTCGCGGTGTCCGCGGTGCGCACCAGGTCCGCCGCGGCACCGAGCACCGCGCGGACCTCGGTGGGATGGTGGGCGTAGTCGTCGAACACGCGCACGCCGCGCTCACGGCCCTGCAACTGGAACCGTCGGTGCACACCGGCGAACCCGGCCAGCCCCTCGATGATCTCGTCGACTCCGGCCCCGGTCTCGCGCGCGGCGACGATGGCGGCCAGCGCGTTCAGCGCCATGTGCCGGCCGGGCACACCCAGGCGCACGGTGCGGGCACGGTCCTCGCCGGCCAGCCGGAACTGCACCACGCCGCCGGTGTCCTCGGGCTCCCACCCGAGCAGCGTCGCGGACAGCTCGGCGCCGTCGACCTGCGCGTCCTCGGAGCCGTACGTCAGAACCCGCACACCGTCGGTCGCCTTAGCGGCGACCCGACGCGCCAGCTCCCGCGACCCGGGGTCGTCCGTGCACACCACCAGGGCACCGCCGGCGGACAGACGAGCGGCGAAGTCGTCGAACACCTGGACGTAGGCGTCCTCGCTGCCGAAGTAGTCGAGGTGATCCGCCTCCACGTTGGTGACGACGATGACGTCGGGGTCGTACTGCAGCAGCGACCCGTCGCTCTCGTCCGCCTCCGCGACGAAGACCTCGCCGGTGCCGTGATGAGAGTTGGTACCCGCTTCGTTCAGCTCGCCGCCCACGGCGAAGGACGGATCCGCACCGCAGTGCTGCAGCGCGACGACGAGCATCGACGTGGTGGAGGTCTTGCCGTGCGTCCCCGACACCAGGACGGTGCGGAAACCCTTCATCAGCGAGGCGAGCACGGCCGGACGCAGGAGGACGGGCACACCACGCTCGGCGGCCGCGACCAGCTCCGGGTTCGTCTTCGGGATGGCCGCGTGCGTCGTGACCAACGCCGTCGGGCCGCCTTCGAGCATGTCGAGCGCCGACGCGTCGTGCCCGATCCGTATCTGGGCACCGCGGGCGCGCAGCGCCTTCACGCCGCGACTCTCCTTGGCGTCGGAGCCCGACACCTGGCCACCGCGCGAGAGCAGGATCCGGGCTATCCCCGACATGCCCGCTCCCCCGATGCCGACCATGTGCACGCGCTGCAGTTCGGGCGGCAGGGTCGCGTCGACGGTGTGTCGCGTCATGCCCGACCACCTCGTCCGGCGACCTCGAGAACGATGCGCGCGACCTCCGCGGCGGCGCCTCGATGACCCGCGCCCGCGGCGGCCGCACTCATGGCCGACACGCGATCGGGATCGGTCAGCAGCGACACCACGTCGGTGGCCACGAACTCCGGCGTGAGGTCGGCGTCGGCGATCACGACACCACCGCCGGCCGCGACGATCGGGCCCGCGTTGAGTTCTTGTTCCCCGTTGCCATGGGGCAAGGGTACGTAGAAGGCGGGCAGACCGACGGCCGAGACCTCCGCGACGGTCATCGCGCCGGACCGGCACACGACGGCATCGGCGGCGGCGTAGGCGAGGTCCATGCGGGTCAGGTACGGCACCGCCACGTACGGGGCGTCCGGATCGGCCGTGGCGACGTCGAGGGTGTTCTTCGGGCCGTGCGCGTGGAGCACCGACACGCCGGCGGCCGCGAGCGCGGCCGACGCGCCGGACACCGCGAGGTTGAGCGATCGGGCGCCCTGCGACCCACCGAACACGAGCAGCACGGGACCGTGCTGCGGCAGTCCGAAGTGCGCACGCGCCTCGGCGCGCAGTCCGGCGCGGTCGAGCTCGGTGATGGTCGGCCGGACGGGGATGCCCACGATCTCGGCCTCCGACGACCCGCGGCCGTGGATCCCGGAGCCGGCGACGGCGGCGAGGACTCTCGTCGCCAGGCGGGCGCCCACCTTGTTCGCGATACCGGCGCGCGCGTTCGCCTCGTGCACGATCACGGGCACCGTGCCGCGAGCGGCGAGGTAGGCCGGCAGCGCGACGTACCCGCCGAAGCCGATCACCACGTCGGCGTCGACGTCGCGCAGGACCGCACGCGTGACGCGGACCGATCGCACGACGTTCGCCGGCAACGCGAACAGCGACCGGGTCAGCTTGCGAGGCAACGGCACCGGCGGAACGAGCGCCAACTCGTAACCGCGAGCGGGCACCAGCGTCGTCTCGAGCCCGCGTTCGGTTCCGAGTGCCGTCACCCGTATCGACGGGTCCAGCTCCCGCAGGGCGTCGGCCACCGCGAGAGCTGGTTCGATGTGTCCCGCCGTGCCGCCGCCGGCGACGACGATTGACACGCCGGAAGAGCCTGTCACCGGTGATGTCTCCGTTCTCGTGATCGTGCGTCGCGGGCAGCGGCGCTGCGTGCCATGTCCGCGGCGCCCCGTCGGGGATCCCGCGCGGACGGGCGTCCGGACGTGTGTCGCTCGGGAGCGGGGCGTGCCGCGCGGGCCTCGGACTCGCGTCGTCGCGCCTGTGGCGGCAACGCCTGGCGCGCAGCGGGTCCCGCCACCCCCTGTCGGCCCGGACCACGCGGTCCGCCTCGCGCCTGCGACGCCTTGACCGGCGAGTAGGGCTCGGGCACCGGCAGTCTGAGCAGTCTGCCGAACTTCCCGTCGTGACCCGACGCGAGTGCTGCCACCGCCTCGGGCTCGTGTCGCGAGATGTTGGCGAGCAGCCCGAGCACCAGAAGTGTGATGGCGGTGGACGTTCCGCCCGCGGACACCAGGGGCAACTGCAGTCCCGTCACCGGCAGGAGCCCGATGACGTAGCCGATGTTGATGGCGGCCTGCGCGAGGATCCAGACAGTGAACGTCGCCACCAGGATCTTCATGAACGGATCGGGCACCCGCGCCGCGATGCGCAGGCCCGTGAAGACCAGCAGCCCGAACAGTCCGATGACCGCGATGCACCCGACCAGGCCGAGTTCCTCGCCGATGATCGCGAAGATGAAGTCGTTGTGCGCGTTGGGAAGATAGCTCCACTTGGCTCGGCTCTGACCCAGGCCGAGACCGAACAACCCACCGTCGGCCAGGGAGTACAGCGCCTGCCGCGACTGGTATCCGGTGCCCTGCGGGTCGCTGCCGGGGTTCAGCCACTGCTGGATACGCGCGGAGCGGTACCCAGCCGTCAGGGCGAGCACCACCGCCGCCAGGAAGAGGCCGCCGACGACCGATCCGAACACCTTGACCGGCAGACCCGCGAACCACAGCAGAGCCATGAGGATGATGCCCAGGGCCACGGTGGTACCGAGGTCGGGCTGCATCACGATGAGGAAGAAGATCACCATCGCGGCGGGCACCAGGGGAATCAGCAGACCCTTGAGGTCGGCACGCTCCGCCCGGCGCGACGCCAGCAGGTGCGCGCCCCACACGGCGAAGGTCACCTTCGAGATCTCCGACGGCTGGAGTCCGACTCCGCCGATGGTGAACCATCCGCGGGTGCCCTGCGCGACCGTTCCGATGCCGGGGATCAGCACGAGCACCAGCAGGATCACCGACACCACGAACATCGGGAACGACATCTTGCGCAAGATCCGGATGGGGAGGCGCAGCGCCACGACGAACAGCACCAGGCCGACCACGGTGAAGATGGCCTGCCGGGTGAACATCGTGTACGCGGAACCGTCCTCGGCGTAGGCCTCGACCGACGACGCGGACAGCACCATGACGAGTCCGAGGATGGTGAGCAGCGCCGCCACGGTGACGATGAGGTGGAAGGACGCGAGGGGCCGGTCCACCCATGTCTCGAATTTTGCGCGGACGGGTCGTCGACGCGGAGCCGTACGGCCGGGGCGGGCGGAGGTGACCGGCTCGGTCACGGGTCCGCCGGCGCGCGACGGGGGTGTCGTGGCGCCGCGGGCCGGGCTCATGCCGGCGTGCCGTGGTCGGCGGTGGGAGCGAGATCGTGGGGGCCGAGGCTCGCGGCGGCGGCGGCGAAGCTGTCACCGCGGTGCCCGTAGTCCCGGAACTGATCGAACGAGGCGGTCGAGGGTGCCAGGAGCACGGTGGTTCCCGGCTCGGCGCGGCGCGCGGCTGCCCGCACCGCCTGTGCCATCACTTCGTCACCGTCAGTCACATCAGTCGCATCGGCCACTCCAGCATCGTCTCCCGGCGGCACCCGATCCACGGGCACATCCGGCGCGTGTCGCCCGAGTGCTGCCGCGATCACGTCGCCGTCCTGGCCGAACACCACGGCACCGACGAGCCGCGGGGCGACCTCGGCGACGAGATCGTCGACCTCCGCGCCCTTGAGCAGACCGCCCGCGAGCCACACGACGCGCTCGTGCGCGAGGATCGACGACCTCGCGGCGTGCGGATTGGTGGCCTTCGAGTCGTCGACGAACAGCACCCCACCGAGCTCACGCACCACGGCGGCGCGGTGCGGTCCGACGCGGAACGACCGCAGACCGGCCGAAATGTGCTCGGCCGAGACCCCGGCCGCGCGCGCGAGCGACGCCGCGGCGAGCGCGTCCTGCAGTCCCGCGGGCCCTGCGGGTTCGATGGCGTCCGTCTCCACCAGCGACTCGGCGTCACCGAACGCACGGTCCACGATCGTGCCGTCCACGACACCGACATCGCCGGCAGCGGGGTCGTGCGCAGTGAACCCGACCGTGATCGGAGCCGCGGCGCGCGCTCGCAGCGTGGACGCGATCGCGTCGTCCAGCCCCACCACGGCGACGTCGCCGTGCAGCGCCTGGAGCTTCGCCTGGACGTAGGCCTCCATGCCGCCGTGCCAGTCGAGATGGTCCTCGGCGATGTTGAGCACCACTCCGGCCGCCGGTCGCACCGACGGCGCCCAGAACAATTGGAAGGAGGACAGTTCCACGGCGAGCACGTCCGCCCGGGGGTCGCGCCGCAGCGCGTCCACGACCGGTACGCCGATGTTGCCGCACGCCGCGGACGCCACTCCCGCCGCGTCGAGGACGGCCGCGAGCATCGACGTCGTCGTGGTCTTGCCGTTGGTCCCGGTGACCACCAACCAGGTGCGCGGCGGCCCGTAGACCTCGGCCTGATCGATACGCCAGGAGAACTCGATGTCGCCCCACACCGGCACGCCGACCGTGAGCGCGGTGGTGAGCAACGGCGAATCGGGGCGAAATCCCGGGCTGGTGACGACGAGGGCGCTCTCGGCCACCGCGTCGCGGTCGGTGGCGATCGCGTCCATCGACACCGTGTCCACGCCGAGATCGGCGCAGGCCTCGAGTGAGGACGTGTCCGAGTCGGCCACCGTCACCGAGGCTCCCACCTCGAGCAGCGCGGGAATCACGGCGCGACCGGACACCCGACCACCGGCGACGAGAACCCGGCGACCCCGGAGGTCGAGCGGTGACGTGAGGGGTTCGCGGGGATCGTGCAACACCACGTCAGTCGCCGATCGCCGAGAGGTACTCGCTGTAGAACAGAGCCAGTCCGACTGCCGACGAGATGGCGGCCAACAACCAGAAACGGATGATCACCGTCGTCTCGGCCCATCCTCCGAGCTCGAAGTGGTGATGGAACGGGGCCATCCGGAACACTCGTCGGCGGCTCGACCGGAAGACCGCCACCTGGATCACGACGGACGCGGCCTCGGCCACGAAGAGCGCACCGATGACGACCATCAGCAGCTCGGTCCGGGTGACGATGGACAGGCCGGCGAGCAGGCCACCGAGCGCGAGCGAGCCCGTGTCGCCCATGAAGATCTTGGCGGGCGCCGCGTTCCACCACAGGAAGCCGATGCACGCACCCGCCGCAGCGGCACAGATCAGGGCCAGGTCGAGCGGATCACGGACGTCGTAGCAGCCGGGTCCCGGACTCGTGGTGCACGCCTGCCGGTACTGCCAGAACGTGATGACGGTGTACGCACCCAGCACGAGGGTCATCGATCCGGCCGCGAGTCCGTCGAGGCCGTCGGTCAGGTTGACCGCATTGGACCAGGCACTGACGAGGAGGTAGCAGAACAGGATGAAGACGATGCCGCCCATGGAGACGGTCGCGATGTCGCGCACGTAGCTCAGCTGGACGCTGCCCGGCGTCAGTCCGCCGGCACCGTTGAATTGCAGTGCGAGGACACCGAAGATCACCGCGGCGAACAGCTGACCCACCAGCTTGGCCGTCTTGTTCAGTCCGAGGTTGCGCTGCTTGCGGATCTTGATGAAGTCGTCGAGGAAGCCCACCACGCCCAGCACCGTCGTCAGACCCAGCACCAGGAGCGCCGACACCGACGGCCCGTCCGCGTCGTAGCCGATGCCGATGAGGTGCGAGCCCCAGTAGCCGGCCCACAGACCGGCGAGGATCGCGACGCCGCCCATGGTGGGCGTGCCGCGCTTGGACTGGTGGCTCGCAGGACCCTCGACCCGAATCTCCTGGCCGAACCCCTGCTTCGAGAACGCCTTGATCAACACGGGCGTCAGCAGGATCGCCACCGCCAGCGCGATACCGCCCGCGAACAGAATCTGTCTCACCGAGTCTCCCCCTGCTCGCTCAGCAATGCCTCCGCGACGGTCCACAACCCCACCGACTGGGACGCCTTCACCAACACCAGGTCACCCGGCTCCACCTCGTCGCGCAGCAGCGCGATCGCGGCGTCGGCGTCGGGAACCAGGTGGGCCTCCTCGCCCCAGGACCCTTCCATGACGGCACCCTGGTACAGGCCGTGCGACGGGCGACCCGTTCCCACGACGATGATCTTGCTGACGGCCAGACGCACCGCGAGGCGCCCGATCCGATCGTGCTCGATCACCGACTCGTCGCCGAGTTCGGCCATCTCACCCAGCACGGCCCAGGACCGCCGACCCCTGTCGCGGCCACTGCGCGCCATCGTGACGAGCGCCTTCAGCGCGGCGCGTACCGAATCCGGGTTGGCGTTGTAGGAGTCGTTGACGACGGTGACGCCGTCGGCGCGCGTGCGCACGTCCATGCGCCGGGCCGAGGCGGCCTCCGCGCCCGACAGCGCGGCCGCGACGGTCTCGACGTCCATGCCGCAGTCCAGGCCGACGGCCGCCGCCGCCAATGCGTTGCCCACCTGGTGCTCGCCGTGGACCAGCAGCGACACCGGAGCGCTCCCCGACGGCGTGACCATGGTGAACGACGCGCGCGCGGTCTCGTCGAGGCGGACGTCCAGCGCGTGGACGTCGGCACTGGTGTCCGACCCGTAAGTGACGACGCGAGCGGTGGTCTTCGACGCCATCGCTGCCACCAGCGGATCATCGGCGTTGAGGATCGCCAGACCACCGGCCTCCGCAGCCGGAAGCGCTTGCACCAGTTCGGACTTGGCCTCGGCAATGTTCTCGCGCGAGCCGAACTCGCCGAGGTGCGCGGTGCCGACGTTGAGTTCCACACCGATCCGCGGCGGTGCGATCGCGGCTAGCGCGGCGATGTGGCCGCGTCCCCGCGCCGACAGCTCGAGGACGAGGAACCGTGTCGAGGCGTCCGCGCGCAGCACGGTCCAGGGATGCCCGAGCTCGTTGTTGAAGGAGCCGGGCGGTGCGACCACGGTGCCCGCACGCTCGAGCACCGCGCGGATCAGATCCTTGGTCGATGTCTTCCCCGAGCTTCCGGTGACACCGACGACGGTGAGATCGCCGGCGGCCAGTTCGGCGACGGACGCCGCGGCCAGCTTCCCGAGTGCGTCCAGAACGGCCGCGCCGGGTCCGTCCTCGTGCTCGACGACGATGGCGGGAACGCCCACCGGCCGCGCTGCGAGCACCGCGACGGCACCGGCGGCGACGGCACCGGCGGCATGATCGTGGCCGTCCACGCGCTCGCCGGGCAGAGCGAGGAACAGTCCGCCCTCGGTGATCTTCCGGGAGTCGAACTCGACGCCGGCGGTGATCTCCACGGAGGGATCGGGGACGTCGTGCAGTGTGCCCTCCACGATGTCCGCGACGGCGGACAGGGACAGTCGGATCACATCGAGCCTTTCTGTCGGTCGAGGGCGTCGGCGAGCACACGGCGGTCGTCGAAGGGGTACTTGATGCCGCCGACGTCCTGCCCCACCTCGTGGCCCTTGCCGGCGATCAGGACCCCGTCGCCGTCCTTCGCCCACTGCACCACGGCGTGGATCGCCTCGTCGCGCGGAGAGATCTCGCGCACCTCGGCGCTACCGCCGACGGCGTCGGCGCCTCGCCGAACGGCCGCGCGGATGGCGGCCGGGTCCTCGGATCTGGGGTTGTCGTCGGTGATGACGACCAGGTCTGCGGCGCGCGCCGCGGCCTCGCCCATCAGCGGCCGCTTCTCGGCGTCGCGGTCTCCGCCGGCGCCGACGACGACGGCGATGCGGCCGTCGGTCTGAGCGCGCAGAGTGGCCAGCACCGCCTCGAGTGCGGCGGGTTTGTGGGCGTAGTCGACGACGGCCAGGAAGTTCTGACCACGCTCGACGCGCTGCATGCGGCCGGGCACGTCGACCTCGGCCATCGCGGCGAGGGCGACCGCCGGATCCACCCCGACCTCCGCGCACACGGCGGCGGCGACCACGGCGTTGGCGACGTTGTAGCGCCCCGGCATCCGGAGTGACGCCGACACGACGGTGTCCCGTGCGGCGACCTCGAACTGCTGGGTGCCGTCCGGCCCGGACGACCAGGACGTCACCGACCAGGAGGCCGTCCCCTCGGTCGTGGTCGCCACGGTGAGCGGGGCGGCTCGGCCCCCGGCCGCCGCGATCTCCGCCATGCGCCGGCCCCACCGGTCGTCGACGCAGACGACGGCGCGATCCGCGCGGACCGGCGAGTCCTCGGCGAACAACCGGGCCTTGGCCGCGAAGTAGTCCTCGAAGGTGAGATGGAAGTCGAGGTGGTCCTGCGAGAGGTTCGTGAACGCGCCCACCGCGAAGGTGGTGCCGTCGACCCGGCCGAGGGACAGCGCGTGGGAGGACACCTCCATGACGACCGTGTCCACCCCCTGCTCGTACATCGCCGCGAACATCGCGTGCAGATTCGGAGCTTCGGGCGTGGTCAGCGCGGACGGCACCGGTTCGGTGCCGATACGGGTCTCGATGGTGCCGATGAGCCCGGGAGTGCGTCCGGCAGCGCGCAGCGCCGCCTCCACCAGATAGGACGTGGTGGTCTTCCCCGAGGTGCCGGTGATGCCGATGACCGTCATCTTGTCGGACGGCCGATCGTGCACCGCCGCGGACAGCGTGCCGAGGATCGAGCGGGGCTGCGGATGCACCAGGACGGCAGTGCCGTCGGGCACGCCGGAACCGATCATGAGGGCCACACCCTCGTCGTCGGTGACCACGGCGATCGCTCCGCGTTCGAGCGCCTCGCCCGCGAAGGCGGCGCCGTGCGACCGAGCGCCCGGCAGGGCCGCGAAGAGATCGCCCGCCAGGATGCTCTGCGCGCGCAGTTCGATGCCCGTGACGCCGACGTCGTCCGTCGCGTCGACCAGCGCACCGTCGACGAGCACTCCGTGGCGCAGACCGATCTCTCCGGCCAGCTCGGTCGCCGACGTGACCGTGGGCCGCTGCGGGCGGAGAGTCGAGCTGGGCACTTCGAGACGCTCCTCTGCTGTGGTGACGGGCGGACGGTGGGTGTTCGGGCCGGTGCGGTGACTGCCTCGGCGCCGAACATGCGAGTGCCGCCGACCGGTGGTCGGCGGCCGACGCATCAGATTACCGGCGAGTCGGCACGCCACGAGACGTGCCATGGCGAAGTCCGCCCCGGTGCAGGTGAACGCCCTGCACCGTCGTCGGATCAGTCCGCCTGCAGGAGGAGCCGACGACCTTCCTGCGAGAGCGGCACCGCGTCACGCTGCAGCATCCAGGACGCGATCGAGTGGAACAGCGGAGCGGCGGACTGCCCGCCCGATCCGTCGGAGCTGCGGGTCGGGGCGTCGAGCATGATGCCGATCACGTAGCGCGGATCGTCCGCCGGCGCGATGCCGGCGAAGGTGATCCAGTAGTTCGAGTTGGAGTAGCACTTGCACTCCGGATCGACCTGCTGCGCGGTGCCGGTCTTGCCACTGACCTGGTATCCCTCGATACCGGCGGCGACACCGGTGCCGCGCTGGTTGCCGGTGTCGTTCTGCGTGACGGCCCGGAACATGTCGCGCACGGTGCGCGCGGTCTCGGCACTGACCACCGGCACGCCCTCGGGCTGCGGCTCCGCGGTGCGCTGACCGTCCTTGCCGACGGTCGCCGACACGATGCGCGGCGGGATGCGCACGCCGTCGTTGGCGATCGCCTGGTACATACCGGTCATCTGCAGCAGGGTCATGGACAGGCCCTGCCCGATCGGGAGGTTCGCGAACGTGCCGCCGGACCACTGGTCGCGGGCCGGGACACTGCCGGCACTCTCGCCGGGCAGGCCCACGTCGGTGCGCTGTCCCAGCCCGAACTTGTCCAGCATGTCCGCGTAGCGATCCTCGCCGACCCGCTGCGCGAGCATCAGCGTGCCCACGTTGGAGGACTTACCGAACACACCGGTGGTCGTGTACGGCGCGACGCCGTGATCCCAGGCGTCCTTGACCGTCGCACCGGACATCGTGATGCTGCCGGGAACCTGCAGCACCTCGTCGGGGTTCGTCAGACCGTCCTCGACGGCGGCCGCCGCCGTGACGATCTTGTTCACCGATCCCGGCTCGAACGGGCTGGACACCGCGAGGTTGCCCATCTGCGCCGTCGGCGAGTTGTTGCCCACGCCGATGGCCGGGTCGAAGGTGCCGTCGTTCGACATGGCCAGCACCTGGCCGGTGTGCGAGTCCAGGACGACGGCCGACGCGTTCTTGGCGCCCGACAGATCCTTGGCCTGCTGGACCTGCTGCTGAACGTAGTACTGGATGTCGCTGTCGAGCGTCAGCTCCACGTTCGAGCCGTCGATGGCGGGTTGCTGGTCGCGCCAACTACCGGGAATCACCGCGCCGTCGCTGCCGCGGTCGTAGGTCCGGGAGCCGTCGGTACCGGCCAACACCGGGTCGAGGGAGTCCTCGAGGCCGAGCAGGCCGTGGCCGTCCCAGCCGGTCGCCCCGACGATGTTGGCGGCGAGCGCCCCACCCGGGTACTCGCGGATGTCCTGCCGCTCGAGGCCGACCTCGGGGTACTGCTCGGCGATGGTCGCCGCGACGGCGGGATCGATGCTGCGCACGAGGTACTCGAACGACGAGGATCCGGTCATCTTGTCGAGAAGGTCCTTCTCCGACACCAGGTCGCCCAGGATGCCGTGGACACCGGCAGCGACCTCGCGGATGCGATCGTCCGGATCCGGCTTCGTGTCGTCCTTCGCCTTCGCCTCCTCGAGCTCCACACGCACTCGCTGCGGCTGGAAGGTCAGCGCCTTCGCCTCCATCGTGAACGCGATGGGATTGCCGTCCCGGTCCGTGATGGACCCTCGCGTCGCCGGATCGACGATGGTGGTGGTGCGCTGACTGGCCGACTGCGCCGACAGCGACGGGGCGTCGATGCCCTGGATCCACAGCAACTGCAGCGTCGCGACGCCCAGGATCGCGAACATCGCGAAACGGCCGTAGCGGAACCGGAAGTCGAACGTCTCGGACTTGCGTGGACCCTGTCGACGCGGCGGACGAGGACCGCGAGGACCGGACCCGGTGGCCGGCCGAGCGCGTGGGTCGCCGTGGTCGCGGCCAGTGCTCCGGTACGGCTGTCGAGTGGTCACCGAGCGCCTCCTGCGATGGGTACCTGCTGCTCGCCCACCGCGGCGGTGGGAGCCGGAAGAGGCTGCGGCGCAGCATTCTCCGGCACTGGCGTGGTCGTCGGTGCCGCGGGTGCGGACGTCGTGGGGGCCGGCGTGGTGGATGCTGCCGGTGCCGACGTGGTCGGGGTCGCGGACGCACTCGGCGACGTACCCGGGCGCCCGACGGGTGTGAGCGCCTCCCCGCCGGACGCGGGTGCCCCGGGGCGCGCACTCGGAGTCGCCGCACCGCCCGACGGGGTGGCGGCCGCGAAGTCGGGAGCCGGTGGACCGGCGGCCGGTGCCGGCGTACCGATCACCTGGACGACGCCGTCCGGCAGGACCACCAGTCGCGGAACGTCCTTCGTCGGGATCATTCCCTGTGCGGTCGCGCGACGGGCCAGCTCGGGAGCCGAGTTCGCTGTCTCCACGTCACGTTGCAGCGCGGCGGCCCGTTCCGTCAGCTCCTGGTTGGTGGCACGCCCCGCACTGAGCAGGTACGAGTCCTCCGCAGCGCGTGTGCTCAGCAGCAGTGTCGAGGCGAGTCCGATGGCGAGGAGCCCGATGATGCTGGCCACGAACGGGATCCGAGCCGCGACGGATCGGGTGGGTCGATGCGCGCGCGGGTCGGACTCGTGGGACATCGCACGCTGGCGACGCTTGTCGTACGCGCGCTTGGCCGCGCCCGTGCGAGCGGGAGGCCGCGGTGCGCGCACCGTCTCGAGCGAGGACCCGGCGCGGCGGCTGCCGTCCGATCCGGTCACGTCCACCGGAACACTCATGACGACCTCCTGGAAATGCGTTCTGCGCCGCGCAGTCTGACCGGAGCCGCGCGGGGGTTGTCGTCGATCTCGTCCTGCGAGGCCTTCTCGGCGCCGCGAGTGAGCAGCCGGAACTCGGGTCCGCTTCCCGGCAGCTCCATCGGGAGCCCCTCCGGAGTGGTGGACCGGGTGCGCGGTGTCAGCTCCTGCTTGACCACGCGGTCCTCGAGCGACTGGTACGACATGAAGACGATGCGTCCCCCGACGACCAGCGAGTCGAGAGCCGGTGCGATGGCGTCTCGCAACGAGTCGAGTTCCTCGTTCACCGCGACCCGCAGTGCTTGGAAGGTCCGCTTCGCCGGATGTCCGCCGGTGCGACGCGTCGCCGCCGGGATGCTCGCGTAGAGCAGTTCGACGAGAGGCCCGCTGGTGACGAACGGTTCCGTCTCCCGGCGGCGAAGGATCGCCGAGGCGATGCGGCCGGCGAAGCGCTCCTCGCCGTAGGTGCTGAGGATGCGGGCGATCTCACCGTGCGACGCGGTGTTGAGGATGTCCGCGGCGGTCCGACCCGTCGTGGGATCCATCCGCATGTCGAGCGGTGCGTCCACGGAGTAGGCGAAGCCACGATCGGTGGAGTCGAGCTGCATCGACGAGACGCCGAGATCGAAGAGGATCCCGTCGACGCTGTCCGTCGCGCCGAGGCCGACCGACGCCAGCGCGTCCTCGATACCGTCGTACGTGGTCGCGACCAGCGAGACGCGGTCACCGAAGGGAGCCAGCCGTTCTCCGGCCATGGCCAACGCGTCCGGGTCGCGGTCGAGACCGACGAGACGCAACCGCGGATACGCGGTGAGGAAGTGTTCGGCGTGACCGCCGAGGCCGAGAGTGGCGTCGATGTAGACGGGATCGCGGTCGTTCGCAGCAGCGGCGACGAACGCCGGTCCGAGAAGTTCGTCGGCCCGAGGAAGACGGACCGGAACGTGCGAGAAAGGCGAGGCGGATGCCTGCTCGTCCTCCGCCATGGTGGTGATCTCCCGCCTGATTCGCATTCGAGCTGTGTGTCGTGCCAGGTGGAGCGGTGAGTGCGTCGAGGTCTCTGTCCGACAGTGGAACCTGGCGTTGGGGAAGTACGTCAGGGTCCGACCGGTACTTGGCGTTGGGGAAGTACGTCAAGGCCCGGTTCGGGCAGAGGCCACGCGGCACTCGCCGCCGGCCGGGTGTGGCTACAACATGTCCATGAGCGATTCGTCCACTGCCTGCGAGAAATCTTCTTCGTGCTCCTGCGAGTACCGCTCCCACGACGCGGCGTCCCACAGCTCGAGATGATCCATCGAGCCGATGACGACGCAGTCCTTCGACAGCGCCGCGTACTCGCGGTGCGAGGACCCGATGGTGATGCGACCCTGCGAATCCGGCCGCTGCTCGTCCGTACCGGCCGCGAGGTTGCGGATGTACGCGCGCGCCTGTGGGTTCGACCGCGAGGCCTTCGACAGCTTCGCCACCCGCTCCGCGAACACGTCACGGGGGTAGATGGCCAGGCTGTGGTCCTGCCCTTTGCTCACCATCACTCCTCCCGCCAGGTCTTCGCGAAACTTCGCCGGCAACGTCAGTCGAAACTTGTCGTCGAGCTTGGGCGTGTAGGTACCGAGAAACACTCGGCACCTCCTCGACCCTGTGTCGTGCAGTTCGCGGGACTCCATCGATCCCCGCTGTCCGCCACATTACCCCACTTTCCCCCACATTCAATCGACACGGCGGAACATTTCAGTGACTCGTCACTAAAGGGCCAGGTCGTACGCACAAAGAGCAGCGAAGTCGGTCCGGCAGCGGGAGGACCCACGTGCGCGTGGTGGAGGTGTTCCCCCACCGTTCCGCGGCACCCGTGAACCGGATAATCCGAGGTCGAACGGCACGTTCGCGCGTCACGGGCCCGGGTGACCGCGCGCGGCAGAGTCGCAAGGGGTGCCGGGTGGGGCGTGGTGGGGATCCGGGGGCCGAGACCACCCTCGGTGGGGCGCGGTGGGGGGATCGACACCCACGGGTCCCTGAACGGCATCAGCGCGGCACCCGTGGTGGGTGCCGCGCTGATGTGTCACAGCATCGGTGTGAGAGGCGTGCTGCCCCTCACGCGAGAATCGGAGCGATCGATGTGACCGCTCCGGTCTCTCTCATTCCTGGTCGAACCGTCGCTTGAAACGATCCTCCATCCGCGAGGAGAATCCCTTGCGAGGACCTCGGCGCGGTGCGGAACCGGAACGGCGCGGGCCGCTTCCCGGTGCCGGCGGGTTGTCGCCCTCGGACTGCTCGGACTGGGGCGCGGTGGGCTTGCGCAGCAAGAGCAGAACGCCGGAGCCGAACATGAACACGAAGCCGACGAGACTGATGATCGGGAATCCACCGGGCTTGAACGGGAGGGCCACGCCTGCAATGAGCAGAATGAGGCCGATCACGAACAGAGCGACGGCCTGAAAACGACGCCGCGTGGATGCGGCTCGAATCCGTCCGCCGCGCACGGTCGACGCGAACTTGGGGTCCTCGGCATAGAGAGCGCTCTCGATCTGGTCGAGCATGCGCTGCTCGTGCTCGGAGAGTGGCACGGTACCTCCCCCGGCACTGGATGGTGGCTCTCACTTCTTGGCCAGAAGTGAGAGGTAGCCGATCGGTCCGGCTACCTGTTGTCGATGATACGAGCAGAATCGGCGGCGAGCCACCTACCTGCACCACCAGTATGCGAGAAAAAGTCGCTCCGTGGTGGCGACCAGGTCTACGCGGGCACCGCGACCGCGTCGGACCGCGAGGTCACACGGTCCTCGACGCGGTGCAGAAAGCGTCCCACCTGCAAGAAGAACTCGTCCGCCTCGGCCGCGTCGAGCCGATCGGCCGAGCCCGCCTCGATGGACGCACGCAGCGTGGAATACGCGGCGAAGTACGACGCCCACTCCGTGAACTCCGGCGCAGCCGTCCGCATGCGCACCCAGGCGCTGCGGGACGCCCCACGCTTGGGCACCGGATCGACCGCGTCGAGCAGGGCGCCGGCACCGCGCAACGCGGCGACGTAGGACTCGAGGAACATGTCGGCCGCCGACGGTGCACCGGCCGCGTCACCGAGAATGGCGTCCGCACGACGCAGCAACATGCGGGCGCGGGCGTGCGTGCGCGACGGCGCCGCGGAGGCGTCGAACGAGACCACCGTGCCGTTCGTCATCGTCTCACCACCCTCCGTGCGGTCTGCAGAGCTGCGGCGTGCCGCAGTGTGACCACCCGTGCTCCGAGCCATTGCGCTACCTCCCTCTCCGACACGTGAACCGATCGGCGTCCCACGTCCTTCTCAACACCGTCGGCCTGTCGGTTACTCCCCTGAGCGGGCCGATCGAGCGCGATGTAAGCATGGAGGTCGGACATGTTCTCCGGACCGTCTCGCGCGATCGACCCGATGTCGGGCCGATCGACCCGAGGTCGATTCGTTCGAACGCGTGTTCGATGACTTCACTGTAGCGCGGACGTCCGACACGATGCGAGGGATCGAGGTGAGTACCGTTCACGACGCCCGAGGCGGCCCCTCCGACGAGGGCATTCGTCTGATCGAACTCACCCCGCAGGACATGCGCCGACGGTTGACCGAAGCCCTGTCCGTCTACGTCGCCGCGATGGGCTACCCGCGCGGAACCGAGTTGCATCGGGCGCCGATGTGGGCGGAGCACATCCTGCGGCCGGGGTGGGGCGCGGTGGGAGGAGTCTCACACGACGACCACCTGGTGGCGATCGCCTACTGCTATCGCGGAGCGCCACATCAGTGGTGGCATCAGCAGGTCCGCGACGGGATGCGACGAGCGGGGTGGTCCGCCGAGAACGCCGAGCGGGTCCTCTCGGACTACGTCGAGTTGACCGAGCTGCACGTCTCCCCCGAGGCTCAGGGGCACCGTCTCGGCGAACGGCTCCTGCTCGCCCTCATGGCGGGCCGCCGGGAGAGTTCCGTGCTGCTCTCCACCCCCGAGGTCACCGGCGAGGACAATCGAGCATGGCGTCTCTACCGGCGGACGGGGTTCCAGGACGTCGTGCGCCGATTCCACTTCGCCGGGGACGCCCGACCCTTCGCGGTGCTCGGCCGCGAATTACCCCTGACACCCGGGACCGGACTCGGTCCCGACACCACCACAGAAGAGGGGCCGACCACGTGATCGATGCCGCCGTCGTCGGATCGGGTCACAACGCACTCGTCTCCGCCGCCTACCTGACCGATGCCGGATGGTCCGTCCGCGTCCTCGAACGAGACACCGTCGTCGGAGGCGCGGCCTCCACGGTCGAGCGCTTCCCCGGCCACAAGGTGGATCGGGGCTCGTCCGCGCACATCATGATCCGGCAGACCGGCATCATCGAGGAGTTGCGTCTCGCCGATCACGGCCTGCGCTATCTCGACTGCGACCCGTGGGCGTTCGCGCCGCCTCCGCCCGGCACCGACGAGCCGGGCATCGTGTTCTCCGTGGATCTCGACGCCACCTGTGCCTCGATCGAGGCGGCGTGCGGACGCAAGGACGCGGACGCGTACCGCGCGTTCGTCGCACTGTGGGGGCCCCGCAGCGCACGTGTCATGACGTCGTTCGGGAGTCCGCCCACCGGGAGGGCTCTGCTGTCCTCCTTCTGGGGCATGGACGCGAGCGACGGTGCGGCGGCACTGTCACGCGAGTTCCTCGCGTCGGGCGACTCGCTACTGAACCGGTGGTTCGACAGCGAGCGACTGAAAGCGGCTCTCGCGTGGTTCGGCGCCCAGTCCGGTCCGCCGATGTCCGAGCCCGGCACGGCCCCGATGGTGGCCTTCAACGCTCTGATGCACACGACCCCGCCCGGCCGCGCCGTCGGCGGCAGCGGAGCGCTGAGCGTCGCGCTGCAGACTAAGATCGAGGCCGACGGAGGCACCGTCACCCTCGGTGACGCCGTCGTGTCGGTCACGCGTGTCGGAGACGGATGGTCGGTCCGCACCGCGAGTGGCGAGGAGGTGCGCGCACGCACGGTCATCGCCGGGTGCCACATTCTGACCACGCTCGACCTCCTCGACGCCGGCGGTTTCGACACGGCGACGACGGAGTCGTGGCGACGGCAGATCGACGTGGGGCCGGGCATCGGCATGGTGGTCCGCGCGTCGACGTCGTCGCTGCCGCAGTATCCCGGCGCTCCCGGCGTCGAGTCGTCCAGCCGCGGACTGCAACTGCTGGTACACGACCGGGCCCAGCTCCGTCGGGCGCACGGAGCGGCATCGGCAGGCGATCTCCCGCCGGCGCCGGTGGTGCTGGCCATGAGCTTCAGCGCGGTCGACCCGTCGATCGCGAAGCCCGGCGAACACCAGGTCTCGCTGTGGTCGCAGTGGCACCCGTACCGACTGGCCGACGGTCGGAGCTGGCGAGGTAGCAGCCCCGAGGTGGCGGAACTCGAGGGTGATCGGATCGTCGCCGAGGTGGACAAGTACGCCCCCGGCTTCGCCGACAGCATCCTGCAACGGCACACCCAGTCCCCGTGGGACCTCGAACAGGAACTCGGGCTCGTCGGGGGCAACGTGATGCACGTCGAGATGTCACTGCACCAGATGATGATGTGGCGCCCCATGCCGGCGCTCGCGGACATGACCGTGCCCGGAGCCCCGTCGTTCTTCCTGACCGGCGCCTCGATGCACCCCGGCGGCGGTGTCTCCGGATCCAGCGGCCGCAGTGCCGCCCGGCTCGCGATCGCCGAACGCGCGGGCAGTCCTCTGAAGCGCGTGGCGTCGCGTCTGGGCGCCGCTCTCCCGGGCCGCCGATGAGGTCGGGAGACACTCTCCGCGCGTCGGGGCGAGCCACACCCGTCGCGGTGGGCTTCGCCGTCGCGGCCGTCCTCGCGCAGATCAGTTACCCGCTCGTCTCGGGCGGCGTCAAGGACGCCGTGACGTTCTGTGTCGTCGCTCTGCTCGCCGCCGCCTGCGTCACGCACGCGGCGAGCGCACGCGGGGCCGGGTGGGCCACGCTCATGGTGCTGCTCACCGCCGGGATCGGTCTGACGGCCGAGATCATCGGCACGCGAACCGGCATGCCCTTCGGGTGCTACGAGTACGCGCAGGACCGCATCGGACCCTCCCTGGCCCACGTGCCGGTGGTGGTTCCGTTCGCCTGGACGGCCGGCCTGTACCCGGTGTGGTGCGCCGCCACCGTCGTCGCGCAGCGGATGCGCCGACCGGTGCTCACCCGCGTGGGACTCACGACCGTCGGCGTCGTGGGGTGGGATCTGTATCTCGACCCTCAGATGGTGGCCGACGGTCAGTGGACCTGGTGCAGTCCCTTCGCTCCCCTGCCCGGGCTCGACGGCATCCCGTGGACCAACTATGTGGGATGGCTGCTCGTCGCGGCGCTCATGGCCGCCGCCATGGAGGTCCTGGGGCGGTCACCGATGCGCACGCCCACGGTGAGCCCGCTGGTGCCGTGGGGGCTGTTCGTGTGGACGTGGCTCGGCTCTGCTCTCGCCCATGCGGTCTTCCTGCCGGACCTCGGTTGGTCCGCTCTGTACGGCCTCGTCGCCATGGGCGTCGTCGGTGTCCCCTTCCTCCTCGCCCTGTCCCGACCCCGGTCGGACATCGCTCGCGACGCGCCACGCCGCGCTGACCGACCCGTTCACTGACGGTGTCGCGGCGGCCTGGCACGATGACCGCTGTGCCCCACCCCGCTGCTCCTCGCACGTCGCCGCGCGTTTCCGTACCGCGCCGCGTGGTCTCCGTCCTCGTGCTCGCCCTGCTGACGGTTCCGCTGCTGGCCGGGTGCCTCCGGGCACAGGTGTCCATGGGCGTGTCCTCGAACGATCGGGTGTCCGGCCGCATCGTCGCCGCGACGGTGCCGACGGCCGAGGGTGACACCGGACCGGGCATGGAGGTCCCCGACAGCCTGGGCAGCAAGATCCGGGTGCAGCCGTACGACTCGGACGGGTACGTCGGCAGCGAGGCGCTGTTCAGCGACCTCACGTTCGGTGACGTGCAGCAGCTCGCGGCACTGTCCGACCAGTCGGTCGGCCTCTACCAGCTGTCCCTGGTCCGCGCGGGTGACCTCGTCACTCTCGCCGGCCAGGTCGATCTGAGCTCCGTACCCGCCGAGGGCAGCGACGTGCAGTTCACCATCGCCTTCCCCGCTCGTGTCACCACCACCAACGGCGCCCGCGAGGGCGACAACGTGGTGTCCTGGAAGCTCCCCGCCGGCGAGCGCAGCACCCTGCGCGCCGAGGTGCGCTACTCGGATCCGAACACGCGCAGCTTCGCCGGGTGGGCCGGCATCGTCTTCGGTGTCACCGTGGGTATCGCGGCCATCGTCGGCGGCATGGCCTACGTCGCCCGCGACGCTTCCGGCGGACGCCGACGCGATGCGGAGTCGGCCGGCCGCCGGTGACCGCCCGGCGCCGAGCCCGGAACGCGGTTCGAGTCGGCTCTCTCGCCTCGATCGCCACCGCGGGCATCGCCCTGATCAACGCAGCGACCGCACCCCGCGTGCTGCCCTCGTCCGCGGCGACGGTGCGGGCCGGTGAGCGCATCACGGTCTGCATTCCTGCCCGTGACGAGGCAGACCGTCTCCCCGACCTGCTGCGGGATCTGATGGCTCAGCGCTCCCGGTCCGCGATGACCGTGCTCGTGCTGGACGACGACTCGTCCGACGGGACCGCGGACGTCGCCCGGGCCGTCGTGGGTGACGATCCGCGTTTCCGGATCCTGGCGGGCCGCACGACCGAGCCGGCCGACGCGCCGGGAATGGGCAAGTCCCTCGCCTGCCTCGACCTCGGCCGCCGCGCGCTCGCGACCACCGATCCGACCCTCGTCGTCTTCCTCGACGCGGACGTGCGATTGCATCCTGATGCACTGGACGCCGCCGCGTCCGTTCTCCGCGAGCACGACGTGGCCATGCTCTGCCCGTGGCCCGCGGAGACGGCGGTGACGACGATCGAGCGGGTCGTCCAGCCTCTGCTGTCGTGGTCGTGGTCGGTGACCCTCCTCGTCCGGGCCGCCAATCGAGGCCGTCGGCCGTCGATGGGCGTGGCCAACGGGCAGTTCCTCGTGCTCGACGCACCGTCCTACCGCGTGGTCGGCGGACACGAGTGCACACGCTTCGCGGTGGCCGACGATCTGACGCTGGTGCGGCACGTCCGCTCCCGCGGTCTCCCGACGGCAGTGGCGTACGGCGGGCGCGTCGCGACGTGCCGCATGTACACCGACGCCGCGCAGGTGCGTGCCGGTCACGCGAAGTGGCTCTGGTCCCAGTTCGGCGGCGCTGCAGGCACTCTCGCCGTCTCGGCGATCGCCACAGCCGTATGGGTCCTGCCACCGATCGCGATGGCCGCACGCGGATCGACCCGCCGGTGGGGAGTCGCCGGGTACCTGGCGGGATGGGTGTCGCGCATCGCTGCGCGGCGCGCGGAGGGCAGCGACGACTCGCTGGCCCGCGACGTCGTCACCTCGGCGCTGCACCCACTGTCCATCGCGGCGGGCTCGGCGCTGCTGGCCTCATCGGACCGGGGACGCCGCCAGGGCACTCTCGTGTGGAAGTCGCGCGTTCTGGCCACCCGGCACTGATCCGGTACCGATCCCACCCGTGCCCTCCGGAACCGGGCGGGCGAGCCCGAGATTGCCGACGACCTCACTGGTGGCCTTCGCGAAGTTCAGCGTGATGAAGTGCAGGCCGGGGGCGCCCTCGGCGATCAGTCGCTCCCCCATCTCGGTGGCGATCTCGATGCCCACCGCGCGCACGGCGGCCCGGTTCTCGTCCGGGTCGGACCCGGCCGCGGCGGACAGGCGCTTCTCGACGGATGCGGGCAGCGCAGATCCCGACAGCTCCATCGCACGCTTGACGCTGCGCAGCGACGTGATGGGCATGATCTCGGGGATGATCGGCTTGGCGCCCTGCTCCGGATCGAACGCGGCGACACGGTCACGCAGGCGGAGATAGTCCTCGACGTCGAAGAACATCTGGGTGATCGAGTACTCGGCGCCCGCACGCAGTTTCGCGACCAGATGGCGGGTGTCGTGGTCGAGATCGGGCGCGCGGTGATGTCCCTCGGGGAACGACGCGACACCGACGTGGAAGTCGCCCAGCTCGCAGACCAACCGCACCAGTTCCTCCGCGTACTCGACGCCGTCCGGATGCTTCTCCCACGGACCCAGCGGATCGCCGGGAGGGTCGCCGCGCAACACGAGAATGTTGGAGATGCCGCGGTCCGCGTAGGCCCCGACCATCGCGCGCAGCTCGGTGCGGCTGTGCCCCACGGCCGTGAGGTGGGCCACGGGCAGCAGGTTGGTGACCTCCGCCAGCTCGCCGGTGACCCGCACCGTGCGATCACGCGTGGATCCGCCCGCCCCGTACGTCATGGACACGAAGGCGGGATGCATCTGCTCGAAGGTGCGCACGGCACGCCACAGGCGGTCCTCGGCGGCCTCGTCGCGAGGAGGCGAGAACTCGACGGAGAACGGAACACTCCCGTGCGCCGCGGAATTCAACCGGTCGATCACCGACGGAGTGCGGCTGACCCGCGCGCGGGAGGATTCGTCTGTCACGCCTCACAGCATAGATTCCCGCGCCGACCTGCTCGGGCCCCCAGGTCGTCCGCACCGGCGCCGTGTCCGAATACCCGGATAGAGTCGGGGGTGCCAGGACGCTGCGCCCGAGACCCGACCGCATGCCGACCGACTGCCTGCGGACACCGTCCGCCGCCCCGAACACCGGAGGAAACTCTGTCCGCCGCACCGCACAGCCCCGCCGCCCACCGACCGCTCGACGTGGAGTCCGCCGCGGACGACCGTGATCAGTGGCCGCTGGGGACGTTCGTCGATGCGGTCGAGACGTCCCTGCGCGATTTCGTCGCGACGCAACAGGCCACGGTCGACTCGGTCGGTCCCATCTACACCGACGCCGTGGCAGAGCTCACCTCCTTCGTCTTCCGCGGCGGCAAGCGGATCCGCCCCGCTTTCGCGTGGACGGGCTTCCTGGGTGCGGGCGGCGATCCGCACGCCGCCGAGGCCGACGCCGTCCTCGACGTGTGCTCCGCCCTCGAATTCGTTCAGGCGTGCGCGCTGGTGCACGACGACATCATCGACGCGTCCTCGACCCGTCGCGGATTCCCCACCGTCCACGTCACCTTCGCCGAACGGCACCGCGCGGCCGGGTGGCGCGGGAACTCGGACAAGTTCGGCGAGTCGGTCGCGATCCTGCTGGGCGACATCGCGCTCTGCTGGGCCGACGATCTCGTCCGCGCGGCGGCACTGGACTCCGCCACGTCGGCACGCCTCGCTCCGGTGTGGTCCGCGATGCGCACCGAGGTGCTCGGCGGACAGCTGCTCGACATCGCCGTGGAGGCCAGTGGAGACGATTCCGTCGAGGCCGCGCTCCAGATCGACCGCTACAAGACGGCGGCCTACACGGTGGAACGCCCTCTCCTCATCGGCGGCACGCTCGCCGGCGCCGGCCCCGACCTGCTGGAGGTCTACAGCACGTTCGGTGCGGACATCGGCATCGCCTTCCAGCTGCGGGACGACCTGCTGGGAGTGTTCGGGGATCCGTCCGTGACCGGCAAGCCGTCCGGCGACGATCTGCGTGAGGGCAAGCGGACGGTGCTCCTCGCCGCAGCCCTGGACGCGGCGGACGAACGCGATCCCGCCACCGCGGCTGCTCTGCGCGCGGGAATCGGCACGGACCTCTCCGAGGCTGCCGTCGACGACCTGCGTGCGCACATGATCGATCTCGGTGCCGTCGACGACGTCGAGCGCCGCATCACCACACTGACCGACAGCGCCCTGGCGGCGCTGAACGCGTCCGATGTCACCGAGGACGCCAAGAGGCGGCTCACGGCCATGGCCTACACCGCCACCAGGAGAACCTCATGACGCATGCCACCGTGTCCGGACCCACCGATCACGTGATCGTCGTGGGCGCCGGTCTGTCCGGCCTCGCCGCGGCGCTCCACCTCCGCGGCACCGGTCGCGAGGTCACCGTGATCGAGAGGTCCGACACCGTCGGCGGCCGGGTGGGTTCCGTCGCGGCGCCGGGCTACCGCATCGACACGGGCGCGAGCGTTCTCACGATGCCCGACCTGATCGATCAGGCGCTCGCCGCGGTGGGTGCGACCCGCGAGTCCACCACGCCTCCCCTGCGTCTGACACCGTTGCATCCGGCGTACCACACCCGTTTCGCCGACGGCACCACCATCGACGTCCACTCCGATCCCGAGCGGATGATCGCGGAGGTCGGCGAGAAGTGCGGGCCGGACGAGGCTCGGCGCTACCGCACGCTCCGCGCGTGGATCGGATCGATGTTCGACGCGGAGTTCGACCGCTACATCGACGACAACTTCGACTCACCGCTCGACCTCGTGGGCGAGCGCAGGGCGCGAGCGAACACGCTGACCCTGCTGCGTCTCGGGGGGTTCGGAAAACTCGGAAAGCGGATCGACAAGCTCATCGACGACCCGCGACTGCGCCGCATCTTCACCTTCCAGGCTCTCTACGCCGGTGTCGCGCCCGCCAAAGCTCTCGGGGTCTACTCCGCGATCTCGCACATGGACACGTCGTTGGGTGTGTCGTTCCCGGACGGCGGAATGCAGTCGATCGCGAACGCGATGGCCGATGCGTTCGTGAGTGCGGGCGGCACGCTGCTGCTCTCCACCGGCGTGGCCGCCATCGAGAAGGGCGGGACCCGCGCTCGCGCGGTGGTGACCGAGAACGGCGAGCGGCACACGTGCGACTCCCTGATCCTCACGCCGGATCTCCTGGTGACGAATCGCCTTCTCGCCACCGCCGGCATCACCGTGCGCCGCAAGATCCGGGCGTCACCGTCCTGTGTCGTGGTGCACGGCCGCGTGCCGGTGGACGTCACCGCGCGGTGGTCGTCCCGCTCGCACCACGTCATCGACTTCGGGCACAACTGGAACGAGACGTTCGAGGAGCTCACCGCCTCGCGCGGGCGCGGCACACTCATGTCGGACCCGTCGTTGCTCATCACCCGGACCTCGCTGACCGATCCGGCTCTGCGCGTCACGCACGACGGCGTCGAGCAGGAGCCCATCTCGATCCTCGCGCCCTGCCCCAATCTCGACAGCGCGCCGTTGGACTGGTCCGCCATCACCGACCCCTACGTGCGGGAGATCCTGCTCGAGATGGATCGCCGCGGTTACACCGGCGTGTCCGAGCACCTCGAGATCGACCACATCGACACGCCGGCCACCTGGCTCGCGCAGGGGATGGTCGCGGGAACCCCGTTCTCGGCGTCGCACATCTTCCGCCAGACCGGCCCGTTCCGGCGCCGCAACCTGGTCAAGGGCATCGACAACGTCGTCCTCGCCGGGTGTGGGACCACCCCCGGAGTGGGTGTGCCGACGGTGTTGATCTCGGGTCGACTGGCCGCCGAACGCATCGATCCGTCCGTGCGTCGCTCGGCCCGTGTGGCCGTCTGACGGCGGGCCGGTTCGTCTTCCGGTCCGGAGCCTCTAAACTCACGTGAGTTCAGCCCGGCTTCCGCACGGTCGCCGGCATGTCGCGTCTTCCGGGGAGGAACATGACGACGTCCTCCCCACTCCGGGCCGCGGACGCCACCGACGAGTCGTCGTGGCGATCGACACGACGGTTCTTCGGGGGACGCGCCGGCCGCGCCACGTTGGTGGGTCTGGCCGGGTCCGCGCTCATCACTTTCGGCGGTTTCGGCTCGGGTGCCGTGCGCCGTCGTGACCCGCTGCTCGAGGCGATGCACCTGTCCTGGCTCCGCTTCGGGCACGGACTCGTGTTGTCGACCGTCATGGTGTGGATCGGCGTGCTGCTCATGATCGCCGCGTGGGTCCGTCTCGGACGCGCCACTCTCGGTCACCGGACCACGGTGCGGCAGCTGCGCTGGGTGGTGCCGCTCTGGATCGCGCCGCTCCTGCTCGCGGTCCCGATGTTCAGCCGCGACGCGTACTCCTACCTCGCACAGGGCGCCCTCCTCCGGGACGGGTTCGACCCGTACGCCGTCGGTCCCGTCGCCAATCCCGGTGTGCTGCTGGACAACGTGAGCAACGTCTGGACCACCACCACCGCGCCCTACGGCCCGCTGTTCCTCCTGCTGGGCGAGGGCATCACCTCGCTCACGGGCGACAACGTGATCGCCGGGACGATGCTCCTGCGCCTGACCATGCTGCCGGGGCTCGCCCTCACCATGTGGGCGGTCCCCCGCATCGCCCGACACTTCGGCGCGGATCCTGCCGTGGCCCTGTGGCTCGCCGTGCTCAATCCCCTGGTCCTGATCCACCTGATCGGCGGCGTCCACAACGAGATGCTCATGGTCGGTCTCATGACGGCCGGCATCGCCGCCGTCCTCGACCGGCACCACGTCGCCGGGATGGGGCTCGTCGCGGTCGCCGTGGCGATCAAGGCCACCGCGGGCATCGCGCTGCCCTTCCTGGTGTGGATCTGGATGCTCCACGAGCGCGACCGGCTCCGCACCGAGAACGAGGCGCGGGCCGAGCGTGGTGACCCGCCGCGACGCCAGCACGTCCTGCTGGTGTTCGCGAAGACCGCAGGTATCGGTTTCGCCGTGTTCGTCGCGGTGTTCGTCGTCGCGTCCCTGGTGGCCGGCGTCGGCATCGGCTGGCTGACGGCGCTCTCGGGCTCGGCCAAGATCATCAACTGGCTCTCGCTGCCGACCATCCTCGCCCACCTGGTCACGGTCTTCACCGGGTGGTTCACGGGCGCTCGGCTCGGCCCCGTGCTCGAGGTGACCAGGATGCTGTGCGCGGTGGCTCTGGCCGCGATCCTGGCCACGGCGTGGTGGCGATCTCGCCACTCGGAGCGCGGCGCACTGCTGGGCATCCTCGTGTCGCTGGTGGCCATCGTGATCCTGTCCCCGGCCGCTCTCCCCTGGTACTACTCGTGGCCTCTCGCCGTCGCCGCGGGTCTCACCATGTCGGCGACCACTCTGACCGTGCTGGTCGGCCTGTCCGCCTGGCTCATGTTGGTGTTCCAGCCGGACGGGTCCATCGGTCTCTACACGTTCCCGCACGTCGTGCTGGCGACGTTCGCCGCAGTGGTCGCCGCGCTGTCGCTCCGGACGGTCGATCCCCTCCGCCTGCGGGCCGTCACACACCCGGAGCACGAGAACACGTTCGTCCCGGCCCCGCGCGTCCGCGCCGAGACCGCCCGCCCGGACCAGCCCCGTCCGGACCAGCCCAGCCAGGAGTTGACCGAGTGACCGATCTTCCCGAGGCCTACGCGCTGTGCCGGGACGTGGCAGCCGAACACGGTAAGACGTACTTCCTCGCCACCCGCCTGCTGCCGACCGACCGTCGGCCCGCGGTGCACGCGCTGTACGCGTTCGCACGCATGGTCGACGACATCATCGACGTCGACATGATCGCCGAACGCGGCGACGACACGGCGGTCGCACTCGACCTGGCGCTGCTCACCCGCATCGAGGAGCGACTGAACGAGGGTCTCGCCTCGACCATCGCCCCGCCGACGTCGGTCCCGCCCGGACCCGACCGGCGCAACGAGCTGATCCTGGCGGCCCTGTTCGACACCGCACGTCGCTACGACATCCCGTCCGAGTACTTCACAGCCTTCATGACGTCGATGCTCATGGACGTACCGCACTCGGCGATCTACAAGGATCGCTACGCCACCATGGACGAGTTGTCGACGTACATGTACGGCTCCGCCGCCGTGATCGGGCTGCAGATGCTCCCCGTCCTCGGCACCGTGTGTCCGGTCGAGGAGGCCCGCCCGACGGCGTCCGCTCTCGGCGAGGCCTTCCAGGTCACGAACTTCGTTCGCGACGCGGGCGAGGATCTCGCGCGCGACCGCATCTATCTGCCCGGCGACGTGCTCACCGCCTACGGCGTCGACGAGGACCTGCTGTGGTGGTGCCGCCGCACGGACTCCGTCGACCCGAGGGTCCGCCGCGCTCTGGCCGACATCATCGCCACCACCCGCGCGCTCTACCGCACCGCCGAGCCCGGCATCGCCCTGCTGGAACCGCGGGCGCGCGAGGGCATCCGGGTCGCGTTCGCGCTGTACCAGGACATCCTCGAGGCCGTGGAGAACGACGGTTACCGGTCGTTGTCCGTCCGCTCTCGCGTGGGCACTCCTCGGCGCGCTCGTGTCGCCGCGACCGCGGCCGGTCGGGGTCTTCTCGTCAGAGCCGGAGAACGGCTCCCGCGGCCAGGGTCACGCGCCGCCTGATCCGATCGAACGCTAGAAGGCCATGGCCTGGGCGCGGCGGATGATCTCGCGGGCGTGGTCGCCGCGCAGCACGTCGGCCGGCATGCCCGGCAGACTGTCGTCCGGGGTGAAGAGCCACCGCAGAATCGACGGGTGGTTGTAGCCGCCGTCGAGCAGAACCGCGATCGCACCGGCGAGGTACTTGATCGGCTCGCCGTCCTCGCCGACGAACTTCGCGGGGATCGAGACCACTCGATCGCGGCGCACCGCGATCAGCTTGTGCTCACGCACCATCTGGTAGAGCTTCGTCACGGGGACGCCCATGATCTCGGCGGCGTCGGGAATCGCGATCACGGCCTCGTCGGCAGGCAGGACGTCGTCGCAGTAGGGAATGGCACTCACGCGGTCAAAGGTAGTCACGGCCCGCCGCCAGGACAATTCGCCGACGCCCGCCTCCCGCGCCGTGTTCCCGCACACGTGACTGCTACCTCATCCGTCACACTGGCTACCATCGGATGATCGGCATCGATCGATGCGAGAACACGACAGGAGAGTGGACGCAGGTGACAACGTCAGGTCCGTCGCTGCTCGGCGCGCTGCTGGACCGTCGTTACCGCGTCGACGCGCCGATCGCCCGCGGCGGTATGTCCACGGTCTACCGGGGTCTGGACCTGCGTCTGGACCGGCCCGTGGCCATCAAGATCATGGATCCCCAGTTCGCCGCCGACCCCGAGTTCGTGCGTCGCTTCGAGTTCGAGGCGCGCGCTGTCGCCCGGCTCAGCCACCCGGGTCTGGTCGCCGTCCACGATCACGGTCGCGACGGTCAGCACGCCTTCCTGGTCATGGAACTGGTCGAGGGCGGCACTCTGCGCGAGTTGCTCCGCGAACGCGGTCCCATGCCCCCGCACGCCGTCGCCGCCGTTCTCCAACCCGTACTCGACGGACTCGCGGTCGCGCACCGCGGTGGCCTCGTGCACCGCGACGTCAAACCGGAGAACGTGCTGATCTCCGACGCGGGCGAGGTCAAGATCGCCGACTTCGGTCTGGTGCGCGCCGTGGCCGCGTCGACGACGACGTCCAACAGCGTCATCCTCGGCACTGCCGCCTACCTCTCCCCCGAGCAGGTGACCACCGGATCGGCCGACGCGCGCAGCGACGTGTACTCGGCGGGCATCCTGCTCTTCGAACTGCTGACCGGACGCACGCCGTTCCAGGGAGACACCTCTCTCTCGATCGCGTACCAGCGCATCGAGAACGACGTTCCGCCGCCGAGCTCGGTGATCGCAGGGGTGCCGCCCCACTTCGACGCGCTGGTGCGCGACGCGACGGCGCGGCGGCCCGAGGAGCGGTTCCGCGACGCCGGCACGATGGGCGACGCGGTGCGCTCGGTCACCAGGACCCTCGCTCTGCCCCACTACCGGGTGCCGTCCCCGTCACGGTCGGCCGAGCATCTGAGCGCCGAGACGCTGAACGCTCCGCGCCCCTACGCTCCGCAGGCTCCGCGTACTCCGGAGACGGAGATCGTGTCGGTCCCCGCGGACGACTTCTCCACCACCTCCGACCGCGGGCAGCCGTCCACCGGCGGCGTTCAGCACACGCGGATGGTGACCACCGCGACTCCCCGCGGCGCCGACGAACCGCGGTCCACCGCCGCCGAGCCGGTGGACCGGAAAGCCTTCGCGTTCCCGGACTTCGACGCGGACAAGCGCAGGTCGCGTCGAGTCGCACTCACGTGGCTCGCGATCGTCGTGATCGTGGCGGTCCTGCTCGGCACCGTCGGCTGGTGGGCCGGGTCCGGCCGCTTCACCGCGGTGCCGGCCATCGACGGGCTCGACCGATCCACCGCCGTCTCCGCCATCGAGGCGGCCGATCTCTCGGCGACCGTCGAGGGCCGCTACACCGACAGCGATCCCGTGGACCGATTACTCGGAACCGATCCTCCCGCAGGGTCACGGATCGCCCGGGGCGAGACCGTGACCCTTCTCGTTTCTCAGGGCAGGCCCACCGTTCCGGCCCTCGGGAACGCGGACTCGACCACGGTGGAGGCGGCACTGCGGGAGCGGACGTTCGTCCCCGTGGACGGCGGTGACGCCTTCAGCAGCGCCGCACCCGTCGGTGCGGTCGCCGCACTCGACCCCGCGCCCGGGACGGTCCTGCCGGTGGGCAGCGAGGTCCGGGTGGTGACCAGCAAGGGCGCTCCCCCCGTCGACGTTCCCGACGTCCGGGGCGAGACGGAGCAGCAGGCGCGCGCAGAACTCGATCGGGTCGGCATCACCGTGGCGACGGTGGACTCCGTCTTCGACGAGGACGTCGACGGTGGCCGTGTCATCGGGACCGACCCGGCGAGCGGCACGTCCGTGACCGCGGGATCGACCGTCACGCTGCGGGTGTCGACGGCCGTGGAGGTACCCTCGATGCTCGGACGTACCGTCGGCTCGGCGCGGTCGGAACTCGAACGCCTGGGGCTCACCGTGGTGGTGCGCCAGGTCGCGCAGACGGATCGCTCGCTCGTCATCGCCCAGTCGCCCGGTCAGGGCGACCGAGTGCAGAAGGGCAGCACGGTCACTCTGACCGCGCTGCCCTGAGTTCTGCTCCGGCGATCAGCCGCGCAGCATCTCCGCGACGAGGAAGGCCAGCTCGAGGGACTGCTGCGTGTTCAGTCGCGGGTCGCAGGCCGTCTCGTACCGTCCGGACAGATCGAGGTCCGAGATGTCCTGGGCGCCGCCGAGGCACTCGGTGACGTTCTCACCGGTGAGCTCGACGTGGATGCCACCCGGGTGCGTCCCGAGCTCGTTGTGCACCTCGAAGAAGCCCTGGACCTCGTCGACGATGCGGTCGAAGTGGCGCGTCTTGTAGCCGGTGGACGCCTCGTGCGTGTTGCCGTGCATGGGGTCGCACTGCCAGATGACCTGGTGACCGGTGGCCTGCACCTTCTCGATGATGGGCGGCAGCAGGTCCCGAACCTTGCCGTTGCCCATGCGCGAGATCAGCGTCAACCGGCCGGGCTTGTTGGTCGGGTCGAGCCGCTCGACGTACTCGACGGCCATCTCGGGCGTCGTGCTGGGACCGATCTTCAGTCCGATGGGGTTGGAGACCAGCTCGGCGAACGCGATGTGCGCGCCGTCCAGCTGCCGCGTGCGGTCGCCGATCCACAGGAAGTGTGCCGACAGGTCGTAGAGCTTGGCGTGCTCGTCGTCGTTGTCCAGACGCAGCATCGCGCGCTCGTAATCGAGCACGAGCGCCTCGTGAGAGGCGTAGATGGTGGCCTGGTGCAGGTTCGGATCCGTGACGCCGCACGCGTCCATGAACTTGAGACCGTTGTCGATCTCGGAGGCGAGCTGCTCGTACCGGGCACCGGCCGGCGAGTTCTGCACGAACTCGCGGTTCCAGTCGTGCACCTTGTGCAGGTCGGCCATGCCGGCGCCGGTGAGCGCGCGCACCAGGTTCATCGCGGCGCTGGCGTTGGCGTAGGCGCGGACCAGGCGCGACGGGTCGTGCTGGCGGACGGCGTCGTCGGCCACGAGGGAGTTGACCATGTCGCCGCGGTAGGACTTCAGGCCCAGGGCGTCCACGTCGGAAGAGCGGGGCTTGGCGTACTGGCCGGCGATGCGCGCGACCTTCACCACGGGCATCGACGCGCCGTAGGTGAGCACGACGGCCATCTGCAGCAGCGTGCGGATGTTGCCCTTGATGTGGGGCTCGGTGTTGTCGACGAAGGTCTCGGCGCAGTCACCGCCCTGCAGCAGGAACGCCTCGCCGCGGGCGACGGACGCGAGCTTCTCCGACAGCGCCTCGACCTCGCTGGCGACCGTGATGGGCGGCACGCTCTCGAGGACCTTGCGCATGGCCTCCGCCTGATCGGCGGGCCAGCTGGGCTGCTGCGCCGCCGGCTTGGCCAGCGCCACGTCGAGTTGCTCGCGCATCGACTCGGGCAGCGGGGGAAGCTCGGGCAAGCGTTCGATCGGAACGTCGACAGTCCAGTTCACGCGTACAGAGTAGTCGCCCGCTCCGACGGCCGGGACCAGCGGTGTGTCACTCCCGACCGGACCACGCTCTCGCGGCCTCGACGGCCCGGAACTTCGCGAGATTGTGCCGGGCATCGGCGAGCGCGTCGTGCGAGTCGTCCGGCACCGGCGGCAGCGCGGGCGACCCGTGCTCCTCCCAGTACTGCTTCAACTCCCGCGTGTACCGCGGCATGATCCGCGGGAGCGCCGTCATCGAACCCCACAGCTGGCACAGCGCGACGTGGTCGTACGCCGCCACCCAGGCCCACATCTCGACGGTCGGTCCGACGGTGCCGTGCGGCGCCGACACGAACTCGAGGATGTCGTCGCGGATGCGGCTGCGCGAGCGCCAGAGCGGCGACGAGAACGGCGGGAGCTTCGGCAGGACGTTGCGGCGGACCCAGGTGCCCGCGCGCTCGGGATCGAACTCCGTGGACACGGCGTAATATTCACGCCCGTCCTCCGCCACGATCCCGATGGACACCAGATCGATCGTGCGGCCGTCCTCGATGAACTCGCAGTCGTAGAAATAACGCACGTCTGCGAGCCTAGGTCACCGAAAGGATCCACCCCGACCATGACGTGGACTCTGCCGTCCGCCCCTCCCTACACCGGGCCGGGGGCGTCGCTGCCCCGACCGGTCGCCGTGATCGCGAAGGTCGCGGTGTGCGTCGGGCTCGTGGCGGGCATCGCGTTCAACGTGGTCGGTCTGCCCCCGCTGCGGGAGTGGGGTGCGATCTACCGGCTCGACCTCGACGTGTACCGCATCGGTGGCCGGGCTCTGCTCGCCGGCGTGAATCTCTACGGAGTCCTGCCGCGCACCTCGGTGAACATCCCGCTGCCGTTCACCTATCCCCCGATGGCCGCGGTGTCCTTCGCGCCGATGGCGGTCCTCCCGCTGCCGGCGGCCTCCTTGATCATGACGGCGATGACGATGATCCTGCTCGCCGTCACGGTGGCGGTGTGCCTGCGCTCTCTGGTGCACCTGTCGGCCGGGACGACGGCGTGGGTCACGGGCGGCATCACCGCGATGGCGTTCGCGCTCGAACCGGTGTGGTCCACCCTCGACTACGGGCAGATCAACGTCGTGTTGATGTGCCTCGTCGTCCTCGACGTCCTGCTGAAGCGCACCCCGTGGCCGCGCGGTCTGCTCATCGGCTTCGTCACGGCCATCAAGCTCACGCCGGCGGTGTTCGTCCTCTACTTCCTGCTGCGCAGGCAGTACCGGGCGGCCGTGGTCACCGGCCTGTCGTTCCTCGGGTTCACGGCACTCGGATTCGTCGCGACGTTCCGCGACTCGGTGCAGTACTGGACCGAGGTGCTGCTCGACTCCGACCGCATCGGCGGGCCGGGGTACATCTCGAACCAGTCCCTCACCGGGATGCTCGCGCGGCTGGGTCTCGCGGACGGCCCGCGGACGATCGTCTGGATAGTGTGCAGCGCCGTCGTGGGGCTGGTGGCCCTCGTCGCGATGCGACGCGCTCTGGCGGCACACGAGTACCTGCTGGCCCTGTGCGTCAATGCCGCTCTGGGCCTGCTGGTCTCACCGGTGTCGTGGTCGCATCACTGGGTGTGGACGGTGCCGATGCTGATGGTCCTGGTGCACGTCGGCGTGACGCGGCGCGCCCCCGCACTGGTGGCCCTCGCCGTGATCGGCGCAGTGCTGCTGCACTATCCGTCGCACTGGCGCCTCGCGCCCGGACGATGGAACGGCCTGGGCTGGCCCCTGTGGGACCAGATCCAGGCCTCGTCCTACGTGTGGTGGGGACTGGTGTTCGTGATCGCGGTGGCGGCGGTGCCGCTGCGCGATCGACGCAGTCCCGAACGCCCGGGGGTGACCGCCGAGGCGGTCTGACTCAGCCCGCGCGGGTGTCGGGGATGCGCGCGGCCTCGGTCGACGGAGCCGGATCCACCACGGGGGCGGGCGTCTTCTTCATGCTCGCCGCGTACACGTCGACGTACTGCTGACCACTCAGCTTCATGAGCTCGTACATCACCTCGTCGGTGACGGCGCGCTCGACGAACCGGTTGCCGGCCATGCCCTCGTACCGCGAGAAGTCCAGTGGCTTACCGAACTTCACGCCGAGCTTGGTGGGGCGCGGAATCCGCGAGCCGATGGGATTCATCTTCGCGGTGCCGATCATCGCGACCGGAATCACCGGGACGCCGCTCTCGAGAGCCAGACGCGCCATACCCGTCTTGCCCTTGTAGAGCCGATCGTCCGGCGAGCGCGTGCCCTCCGGGTAGATACCCAGCACCTTGTTCTTCGCCAGCACGCGCAGTCCCGCGTCGAGCGCGTCCTGCGCGGCGGAGGCACCGGTGCGATCGATCGGGACCTGTCCCGCCGACGAGAAGAACCACTTCTGGAAGCGGCCCTTGAGGCCCTTGCCGGTGAAGTACTCGCTCTTCGCGAGGAACGTGATGCGACGCGGCACGACCAGGCACGCGTAGAACGAATCGAACACCGCCTGGTGGTTGCTGGCGAGAATCACCGGCCCGTCGTCGGGGATGTTCTCCAGGCCCTCCACGCGAGGACGGCCCATCACCTGCAACACCGGCCCGAGAAGGACGTACTTGAATATCCAGTACCACATGCCCGACATGCCTTTCTCGAAGTACCCGCGACCCGCACCGCGATGCCCGCGGCCCGCTCGGACATCTCGTGGGCGTAACTGTACCGGGGCTTTATGACACCAGCCACAGTTCGAGCGTCAGCTCGGACACATCTCACACCGCTGTCATCACCCGGCCATCGGCCGGACACGAATCCCTCCGCCGAGGCGGTCAGGCGCGTGCCGCGCCCACCTCGACGCGCGCCAGCTCGGCCGCGCCGATCATGCCCGCGGCCTCCCCCAACTGGGTTCCGCGTATCCGGGCGAGGGGCCGGTGGCCGGCGCCCGTGATCTGCGCGGCGTAGTGCTCACGGGCGGTGTCCAGGAACAGCGCGGACGACGTGGCGACGCCGCCGGCGATGACCATGCGGTCGGGGTCGTAGACGTCCGACACCAGCGCCAGACCGATGCCGAGCCACCGTGCGAACTCGGACATCGTCTCGATGGCCACCAGGTCACCGTCCTGCGCGGCGTTGGCGATGCGTCGACCGGTGAGGGATCCGGGATCGAGGAAGGCCTCACGCGCGAGCACCGTCGATCCCCGCGGGTTGGCGGCGAGGAGCTCGATCGCCGTGTCCACCAACGCGGTCCCGCTGCAGTAGCGCTCCCAGCAGCCGCGCTTGCCGCACGCGCACTGACGCCCGTCGGGAACCACCTGCAGGTGGCCGAGTTCCGGCGCGATGCCGTAGCTGCCGCGGTAGAGCTTGCCGTCGATGAGGAGTGCGGCGCCGATGCCGGTGCCGATCGCGATCATGACGACGTTCCCACCGCCCGCGGCCGCACCGAAGCGGTGTTCCGCCCACGCGGCGGCGTTGGCGTCGTGCTCGAGGATGACCGGGATGCCGAGGCGTTCCGTCATCTCCCGCGCGACCGGGCGGTTCACCCACGGCAGGTGGGGGGCGAAGCGCACGACGGTGCGGTCGGAGTTGATGAACCCGGCGACGGCGAGACCGACGGCCGCGATGTCGTGGCGGCTCGCGAGTTCGCGCACGGCCCGGTCGATGCCGTTCTCGAGTGCGCGGGAGGACTGCGGCGTGGGCGCCTGGGTGGAGTCGAGCACCTGACCGTCGACGTCGACCACCGACGCGCGGATGCTGGTGCCGCCCACGTCGATGCCGATGGTCAGAGGCCGGCTGGACCGGGACTGGGCGCTCACGTCTGCGGCATCCTCACGTGGTGGCGGGCGACCGGTGTCACCGGTCGCGATCGGGTCTGCGTGCCGGGTCGGGTTCACGCGTCCTGGTCACCGTAATCGGCTGATAGCTCGCGGGGCGAACGACGGGTGGCGCAGCGCCCTCCGGCGCGTCGGCTCGTTCCGCGTCGCCGGGCGTGTGTCGCCCCGAACCGTGGGTCTGCAGGAAGTCCCGGAGCACGTCGATCAGACCGTCCATCTCACCGGTGACCAGCGTCAGCAGATCGTGGCGTTCCCCGCGCAGGGCAGCGGCGAGAGCGCAGAACGGGCACCAGGAGCAGCCCTGCCACTCGGGCGCGTCCTCGGTGTCGAGGCGGCGCAGCACCGGCTCGACCCGGTCGATGAGCAACTCGGCCAGCACCCGGAGCTCGGCCGCCAGGTCCCGCCGGCCCTCATCCATCGCCGGACTCCCCCGGTACGTCCGCCTTCTGCAGGTTCTCCGGCCACAACGCCGGGTCGGGGGCGAAGGTCACGGACAGCACGCCGTCGTCGACGCCGGCACCGGTGACCACGCACCGACGCAGCACAGACGCCAACCGCAGTCGTCGTCGACTGCCCTGCGCACTCACGATCACGTCGTCCTCCACCCGACCCACCGCCACCGAGTCCGTGTCGACGAACGGCAGCGGGACGTCCATCACGTACACCGAGTCCAGGCCCTGCCCGGACTCGTGCCGCACCCGCGGCGACAGCGCGGGCAGCGCGCCGCCGTGTCCGGCCGCCACCTGCCCGTTCAGGTCGGCCGCGACGGCCCCCAGAGCAGTCGACCCTACCGGCTCGGTGGGCTGGGCCGACACGACGTCGACGCGGAGGTCGCCCACCGCGCCGCGGAACTCCGCCAGCGCCGCGCGATGCTCCGCGTGCGCCCGGTCCATCCAGAACACGCCGGGATGCGTGCCCAGCACGGACGACGGCGCCCCGGCCCCGAGGTCCGGGATCACCCCCACGGCCACCACACGATCGACGCGGACGCCGTGGAAACTGGTGACTGCCAACAGCTCTCGCGCCGTTGCGAAGGACCGCGCGGTCGGACGCGAGACGACGACCGCAGAGGTCCGTCCGTCGTCCTCGAGCACGGCGGTGACCGACGTCGCCGCCGCCACGACACGATCGACGAGCTCCACCAGGACGGCCGCGCGGACGTCCTGGCCCGTCGAGGCCACGACGCGGGCATGACGTGGCCAGATGCGTTCGACGTACCCCGCGACAGCTCCGGGGGTCGCGACGATCTCCCGCCAGGACATCGGTCCGGGGCAGTCGACGATCACGTCGTCCCACTCGCCGCTGTCGGCGACGCGCACCACCTCGAGCAGCGCGGTGAGCGGCTCGGCGCCCGGCAGCGACGTCAGCTCCTCGGGATCCGGCAGCGTCGGACCGGCGCCGTGGTCGTGGCGTCCGGCCATCGCCAGAGCCGTGGTCAGCAGGCGGTACTGCGATTCGAGAACGGCCGAGGGGTCGATGCGCAGCACCTCGACGGCGACGTCGGGCACCAGGTCCGACGGATCCGCGCCGTCGACGGACGCGAGAAGCACACGCCGACCGGCGCGGTGTGCGTCGACGGCCAGGGCCGCGGCGACGGTGGACTTGCCCGCACCGCCGGCTCCGACGACGAACGTGATCCGCGCGGCGGTCTCGGGAACGCGATCGCTCAGCCTTCGACTCGCTTCTTCAATTCCTTCAACGCGGTGTCGGTGATGACCTTCTCCGCCTTGCGCTTGAACAAGCCGATCATGGGAATGGCGAGATCGACCGTCAGTTCGTAGGTCACCTCGGTGCTTCCGGCACCTTTCTCGGTGAGCACATAGGACCCGACCTGGGACTTCTGCATCTCCCCCGCGACGAGCGTCCACGACACCGCGGTGCCGTCCGGCCGCCAGTCGTACTCGAGCTCGTAGGTGTCCTTGACCATGCCCGCGTCGAGCACGAACCGGACCCGGCGAGCCCGGCCCGACTCCCCCTCCTCGAGGATCTCGACCGACTTGGCCGCGGTGACCCATTCCGGATACCTGGGGAAATCGGCGATGACCGCCATCACCTCGTCCGGCGCCGCTCCGACGACGATCGATTTCGTGGTCTTGTCTGCCATGGAACTCGTTCCCTCCGCGCCGCGTGCCGTCACCTGATCGGCGTCCGTGTACCCACATGATCGACCGTCCGGTGGCACCGCCCGAACGGCGGGGTCGGTTCCTGTCGCCGCGAGTACCCGCGAGTCAGGACCGAAGCCCCGGGACCGGCGGTTCTCCCGCCGCCCGCCCGGCCTCGAGGAGCGCCTTGATCTCGAACGACATCTGCTTGCCCAGTACTCGTCGGCGGTGGGTGGACGGTTCCTGCACTCCGTCGGTCGGCTCCGCGTGCAGGAAGTAGTGGAGTACGACGCCGTCGAGCATCGGCTCGAGCCACACCTCCATGGTTCCCTGGAGCTGTCCCCCGACGACCCAGCGGACACCCTTCTCGGCCCGGTCCTCCTGGACCGTGACGGTGAGACCCGGGAACCAGGCCCGCCATCGACGGGTGTCCGACACGAGCGCCGCGACGTCCTCGGCCCGTGCTGCGACGAACGTCTGGTCGGCGACCTGCACACTGCTCATGCGGACCAGAATCCCACGTGCCCTCGTCGACGGCGTCGACGACCTCGGTCGAGGAGCACGTGCCGGTGACATCCGGGGAATGGACAGGATTACTGTGAAGCCTCGTCCGAAACCGCTACGACATCGGAGGAATCCGTGCGCGAGTTCACCGTCCCGGCACCATTCACCATCGAGGACGACGCGTCGGTGGTCGACGCCGTGTTCGCGCACGAGAAGACCCGGCCCGACGTCGTGGTGTACCGCCGCGCCACCCGCGACGGGTGGTCGGACGTCCGCGCAGCGGACTTCGCGGCCCAGGTTCGCGCAGTGGCCAAGGGGCTCATCGCATCCGGCGTCAAGCAGGGCGACCGGGTCGCCCTCATGTCGTCGACCCGCTACGAGTGGCCCCTGCTCGACTACGCGATCTGGTCCGCCGGCGCCGTCACCGTTCCGGTGTACGAGACGTCGTCGTCGGACCAGGTGCGGTGGATCCTCGAGAACTCGGGCGCCGCCGCGATGATCGCCGAGACGGTGGCCCACACGAACATCCTCACCGACATCCTTCCCGTGCTGCCGGGTGTCGCGACGGTACTGCAGATCGACGCCTCCGCCGAGCGGCCCGGCGCCATCGACGTCCTCACCGACGCCGGTGCCCAGATCACCGACGCGACGGTGGCCGACCGCGTCGCGGCGCTGCGCTCCTCGGACCCGGCGACGCTCGTCTTCACCTCCGGCACCACGGGACGGCCGAAGGGCTGCGTGCTCACGCACTCCAACCTGATCGCCGAGTCCCGCGGTATCGCCGCCAGTTCCATCGGCCGCATGCTCACCGAGGGACGCACCACCCTGATGTTCCTGCCGATGGCCCACGTGCTGGCACGTGCGGTGTCCATCGCCGCCTTCGACCAGGGCGCGACACTCGGGCACACCCACGACATCCCGCACCTCGTCGACAACTTCGGCTCGTTCCGACCGCACTTCATCCTCAGCGTCCCGCGCGTGTTCGAGAAGGTGTACAACACCGCGCGTCAGAAGGCTCACGGCGACGGCAAGGGCAAGATCTTCGACGCGGCCGCCGACACCGCCGTCGCCTACAGCGCGGCGCGGGACACCGGTGGCCCGTCGATCGTGCTGCGCGCCAAGCACGCTGTGTTCGACCGTCTGGTCTACGGCAAGCTTCGCGCAGCGCTCGGTGGGCAGTGCGAACTCGCCATCTCGGGCGGCGCCCCGCTGGGTGAGCGCCTCGCGCACTTCTACCGCGGCATCGGTGTGACCATCTACGAGGGTTACGGCCTGACCGAGACCACCGCCGCGGCAGCGGTGAACACGCCGGACGAACAGCGCATCGGCACCGTCGGAAAGCCGTTGCCGGGCAACGCCGTCCGCATCGCCGACGACGGCGAGATCCTGCTCAAGGGCGGCGTGGTCTTCGAGGGCTACTGGAAGAACGACGACGCCACCGCCGAGGCGCTGACCGACGGGTGGTTCCACACCGGCGATCTCGGCGCCGTGGACGAGGACGGCTTCATCGCCATCACCGGGCGCAAGAAGGAGATCATCGTGACGGCGGGTGGCAAGAACGTCTCACCCGCCGGCCTCGAGGACTCGCTGCGGGCCAGTGCGCTCATCGGTCAGGCCATGGTCGTCGGTGACCAGAAGCCGTTCATCGGCGCGCTCATCACCATCGATCCCGACGCGTTCCCCGGCTGGAAGCAGCGCAACGGCAAGGACGAGGGCGCCACCGTCGCCGACCTGACGAAGGATCCCGACCTCGTCGCGGAGATCGATGCTGCCGTGGCCGAAGCCAACAAGACGGTCTCGCACGCGGAGTCCATCAAGAAGTACCGGATCCTGCCGGCGGACTTCACCGAGGAGGGCGGCGAGCTGACCCCGACGATGAAGCTCAAGCGCGCCGTGGTCCAGAAGTCCTACGCGAGCGACATCGAGGCCATCTACAGCAAGTGAGCCAGTCGGGCGGCGAGGTCGTCCCACCGCCACTCGGTGGAGACGAACTCGCGTCCCGCGGCCCCCATCGCCGCGGCGCGGTCACGATCGGACAGCACGTCCACGACGGCGCGCCGGACGTCGTCGACCGAGGTGCCGTCGACGGTTGTGCCGGTGACGCCCTCGACGACGGTCTCCGGCGCTCCACCCGACCGGCCCGCGACCACCGGCACGCCGGACGCGGACGCCTCGAGGAACACGATGCCCAGGCCCTCGACGTCCAGACCGGCACCGCGGGTGCGACACGGCATGGCGAACACGTCGGCGAGGGTGTGGTGTGCCGCCAGGTCCTCGGCCGGCACCGACCCCGTGAACACGACGTGATCCGCCACCCCGCACGACTGCGCCAGAGCCCGCAGGGTGTCGCCGTACGGACCGCCGCCGACGACGACCAACACGGCCCCGTCGATCTCCGCGCGAATCCCCGGTAGCGCCCGGATCAGCATGTCCTGTCCCTTGCGCGGCACCAACCGCGACAGGCACAGGACGGTCGGCCGATCACCCAGGCCGTAGCGCGCGCGCAGTGTCTCCCGTGCCGACGTGTCGGGCGCGAACACGGTCGAGTCGACCCCCGGCGGCACGTGTTCGAGGGCCGCGTCCGCCCCGAAGGCCGCGGCGAATCGGCCCCGCGTGTAACGGCTGACGAAGGTGACGACGTCCGCCGTCGAGCCGATACGACCGAGCACCTGCCGCGCCGCCGGCAGCATCGACCAGCCCACCTCGTGACCGTGGGTGGAGGCCACGACACGCTCGGCTCCGGCACGGCGCAGGTGCGGTCCGAGCACGGCGAGCGGAGCAGCGGCCCCGAACCACACCGTGTCGCACTGTCGGTCGGCCACCAGCCTGGCCGCCCGACGGGCAACGGCCGGTGTCGGAAGCATCAACGTCGTCGGGTGCCGCACCACCTCGAAGGGCTGCTCCGCGTCGAACCGCACGTGGGAGTCGCCACGCCACCGCGGTGCGTAGACCACCAGTTCGTCCGCGGGCAACAGCTGGGCGAAGGTGTGCAGATACGACTGGATGCCGCCGCGCCGCGGAGGAAAGTCATTGGTCACCAGCAGCGTTCGACGCATGGGACCACCGTAGACGGAGACCGCCGTCAGCTCTGCCCGGCGGCCTGTTCCGCCACCCACTGCCCCCACTGCGCGAGGAAGTCGACGGTGCCGAAGCCCAGCGTGGCCGAGAAGACCGAGTCGGTCACGGTGGGATCGGTCGGTCCGGCCGCGAAACGGTCGTACAGCTGCCGGAGCACCGGCTCCCCGAACCGGTCGGCGACGAACGAGGCCACCGACCAGGCGGACTCGTACGCGATCGATCCGCGACTGCCACCCGCGGCGAAGTCCGAGTCCTCCGGGAGGACCCTGGGCGGTCCCGCCGCGCGGACCACGGCCGCGAGGGTGGGCGCGATCTCGTCGAAGGACAGTCCCGAGCCTCGATAGCCCGAGTAGTCGGCGAAACCCTCGAGCATCCACAGGGGCGCGTCCTCCCCGGTGACCGCGCGCATGGCCACGTGGGTGAGCTCGTGGCGCAGCACGGTGCGGCGGGTCGAGTCGGTGAGCCGGTCCGGCGCAGTCGGGCCGAAGACGATGCGCTGGCCGGTGACCAGGCCCCCGCGGACCGGATCCGCGATCGTCGAGGCCGCGACATCGGTGGACGTGAATCCGTCTGCCGCACTGATGAACTCGGCATCGGAACCGGTGACCGTCAGGACCGCGCGGCGCGACCATCCGAGCCCGGCGAACTCGGTCACGGCCGCCACCGCGGAGGGCAGCTCCGCGGCGAGGTCGTCGATGAAGGCGCGCTGCGCCTCGTGACCCACGACGAGCGACGTGGTCGACCCGGTGGCGACCCGCTCCGTGACCACCGGCCCGAAGTCCCACGGGCCACGCCACGTGGTGCGCCCGTACTGCGGCAGGTCGGCATCGGAGACCAGACGCCACGTGTCGCCCCGACGAGCGACGACGAGTGCGATGTCGCGACTCGTGGAACCGATGTCGGCGTCGGCCCAGGCGTAGCGCAGTGCGACGTTCGGCGCCCACACCTCGGTGGCCGCGAGTGCATCCGCCCGATCGACCGGCACCGGAGTCTCCGGACCCGGAGTGATCTCGTAGCCGAAGTCGGACAGCGGCAGACCGCGCAGCGCCTGCGCGCGGGCGATCTCGCGATCAGCGAATCCCGGGTCAGCGTCGGAGTCGATCAACTCGCGCAGCGCGGCCTCGTCGTCGGAGCGGAGTGCGGCCGTCCATGAGTCGAGCAGTGCCGTGACACCGACGGTGCGGGCGTCCGGGCCCGCAGTCGTCGTGGGCGTCTGCTCGTCGGGTGCCGACGGCGAACACGCCACCAGAAGGGAGAGAACCAGGCCCAGCGCCGCCAGGGCGCGGACCGTCAGTAGCGGCGAGCGCCGTAGAAGGGCCACGATGCCATCGACTCGACACGAACGGGAACACCGAAGGTCGATGCATGGACCACGTTGCCGTTACCGGCGTAGAGACCCACGTGCGATGCGTCGGGATAGAACAGGACCACGTCGCCGGGCTGGAGGTTCGCCTTGTCGACGGGGGTGCCGCCGGCGGCCTGCGCCTGACTCGACCGCGGGAGAGTCTTACCGATCTGCTTGTAGGCCCACACCACGAGGCCCGAGCAGTCGTACCCGTCCGGGCCGGTCGCACCCCACACGTACGGCTTGCCGATCTGCGTGAACGCGGCCGACAGTGCTCCGGCCTGCGATCCCGGCGGGAGGGCGCCGAGGATGGCGGAGGGATCGAAGCCCGGCGGGAACGCGGCGCCGGCCAGCCCCTGCTTCTCCGTGTCGGACAGCGAACCGAACGCGGCGACGACATCGGCGATCTCGCTCTGCAGACGGCTCTGCTTGCCCTGCAGGTCGTCGCTGACAGCCTTCGCCTGCTCCGTGGCCACCCGGGCCGCGTCGGCGGACTGCTGTGACGCCGCCTCGGCTGCCGCTGCGGCGTCGCTGGCCTCCCGGAACGTGCCGACGGTGGCGGCCGCGTCGGTGGAGATGATGTCGAGAGCGGACATCTGGTCGAGCAACTGCTGCGGGGAATCACTGACCATGACCGCGAAGAGCCGGTTCGTCCGAGCGCCCTGGTAGTTGGCACGGGCGATCTTGTCGACGGCGGGCCGCACCGTGTCGATCTGCGCCGTGGCCGCGTCGAGAGCGGCACGGTCCGCGTCGTGTCGAGCGTCCGCCTCCTGCTGGGCGGCGAGCTTCGCGTCGAGCTCGATCTGGGCGTTGTGCATCGCCTCGGTGGTCTGCTCGGACTCGCGCGAGAGATCGGTGAGCTTCGTGACCGCCTCGGAGGCGGACGCGCCGGGAACCGGGTCGGCGCCGGCGGGACCAACGGGGAGGACGGCGATCGCCGCTGTCATCGCACTCGCGATCACCAGTCCACGCAGTCTCGCACGAGAAGTGGGACGAACGCGGGGGTGGACCGATGACGGCACGATGAACGGTTCTCCGATCTGGACGAGTCCGGGTCGCTCGGCGGCGCGGATGATGGCCGAGGACGTCACGGAAAGATTACGACGCGAACGATGGTTCTGTCCACGAAGCCCGAGAACCCGTCGAAAACGGCGGATTCACCGACTGACGCCGCACGGAACCGACCGGGCGATCGGTTTCGTGCGGCGTCAGGGTGTCGAGCGACGGTGTCGCTGCGTCAGGCGTAGCGACGTGCGCCGTCGAAGGGCATCGACGACAGCGGAGCGATCTTGACGGGCTGACTCTCGGTGGACGCGTGGACGACGTTGCCGTTGCCCACGTACATACCGGAGTGCGAGCCGCCGTAGAAGGACACGACGTCGCCGGGCTTCAGATCCGCCTGCGAGACGGGCACGCCGGCCGCGGCCTGGTCGTAGCTCGTGCGGGGAAGCTCGATACCGGCCTGCTGGTACGCCCACTTCATGAGACCGGAGCAGTCGAACGCACTGGGGCCTGCGGCTCCGTAGACGTACGGTGCGCCGACCTTGCTCTCGGCTGCCTGCACGGCGACCTGCGCGGCACTGGACTGCGGTGCGGCCGGGCCGGGAAGCGCGGGGACCTGCGGCATGGGGGGAAGCTGGCTCAGGATCTGGTCCGGGACCTCGAAGGTGCCGATACCGGGGATCTCCACCGGTGCCGCGAAGGCGGGGGCGGCGGGGATGGCGACAGCGCCTGCGGTGAGCGCGCCGGCGACGAGAACATTGCGGACCGGCCGCGAGGCAGTGCTGGGTTTGCGGTGTTTCGCCACGAAAAGATGTGCTCCGTTTCTTCCTGATATCCGCCGACCGAGTTAGCTGACGGGTTCGGGCTGGGAAGATCAGCCCTACCCGACGAGCCGCTGGTGCGACTGCGACGGGATTCACCCCGGTGTAACGGTGGGTTCCCGGTACGACCACCCGGAAGAGGTGGCCGATTAGGCGGTGACCTTGCGGCGCAGTCCCTGGTGGCTCTGCTCGACTCCGCAATGTCTCGGAAAGATTACGAAACGGCATCCCCGATGTCGAGCCCAGCCGACTCGTGTCGCGAAACGATCACGGTCCGACTCACCCCGCGGCGTGCTCCGGCCCCGCAGCGGGTCGGTCGTGGCCGGTCTCCTGCGGCGAGGGAATTTCTCTGCCGACCAACCGCAACCGGGGCACCAACCCGCCCTCCGCCAGCACGGCCATCGCCTCCTGTTCGTCCTGCTCGAGACGCATTCTGCGCGTGGCGAAGGGGGTGTCACGCGGGCCGCCGGCCGACGCCGCGGGCACGCCCGGCACCCCCAGCAACACCGAGACGACACAGTCCGAACACGCGTCTCCGCGCACGGTGCACTCGCCGCAATCGACAATCATGTGATCTCCGTCTCATTGTGGTTCACGGTCTCTCGCCGTGATGTTCAGCCCGGATCACACCCGATCCGACGCTCGATCACGCCTCGGAAACGGACGCTAACGACGTGCACCGACACGGCGTGCTCGTCGTGGACGGACCGGGTTCCTGTCGGTGGGACCACCTACGGTGACGCACGTGACTGATGGGGCGACTGTGGTGTCGGGGCATGCACGCGGTGTGCAGCTCGCATTCGACGAACTGGACCAGTCGTTGCGGGACACGACCTTCGTGGTGGTGGACCTCGAGACCACCGGAGGCCGACCGGGCGAGGACGCGATCACCGAGATCGGTGCCGTCAAGGTTCGCGGCGGCCGGGTGATCGGTGAGATGGCGACGCTCGTGGACCCGGGCCGGTCCATTCCGCCCGCCATCGTCGCGTTGACGGGCATCACCGGTGCGATGCTTCTCGACGCCCCTCGTATCGAGCGGGTCCTGCCCACCTTCGTCGAGTTCGCCCGCGGCAGCGTGCTGGTGGCGCACAACGCGCGCTTCGACACCGCGTTCCTCCGCGCGGCGGCGACGCGAATGGATCTGGCGTGGCCGTCGTTCCGGGTGCTGTGCACCGTCACGCTCGCCCGGCGGGTGCTCACGCGCGACGAGGCACCGTCGGTCAAGCTGTCCTCGCTGGCCACCCTCTTCCAGGTGTCCACCAGGCCCACCCACCGGGCACTCGACGACGCCCGGGCCACCGTCGACGTCCTGCACGGGCTGATCGAACGGGTGGGCAACCAGGGCGTCCACAGCTACGCCGAACTCGTCGACTACCTGCCGACGGTGTCCTCGGCGCACCGCGCCAAACGCACGCTCGCGGCGGGCCTTCCGCACGCCCCCGGTGTCTATCTCTTCCGCGGACCGTCCGACGAGGTGCTCTACGTCGGCACCTCACGGAACCTCCACCGCCGTGTACGGAACTACTTCACGGGATCCGAGACCCGCGGACGCATGAAGGAGATGGTCGCCCTCGCGACCCGGGTCGACCACGTCGAGTGCAGCCATGCCATCGAGGCCGGCGTGCGCGAACTGAGGCTCATCAGTGCGCACACGCCCCCGTACAACCGTCGATCGAAGTACCCCCGCAAGGGCTGGTGGCTGACCCTGACGAGCGAGGCGTTCCCGCGCATCTCCATCGTCCGGACACCGGCGCCCGGCGCGCTCGGACCGTTCTCCGTTCGCGGGGCGGCAGCCGAGGCCGCCGCTCTCGTCGCCGAGCACACCCGGTTGCGCTCCTGCACCCACCGCATCGCCGCCTCGGCGGTGCACGACTGTTCCACCGAGGCCGTCGGTGGATGCACGGCGGCGACGGCGAGCCCGCTCACTCCCGAGGAGTACGCCGACGCGCCCGTCGCCTTCCGCGCTCTCACCGAGGGTGCCGACGCAGCGGTGCTCGATGCCGTCGCCGCCCGGATCGACGCACTGTCCGAGGATCTGCTCTTCGAGTCCGCGGCCCGCCTGCGCGACCGCGCGGCCACCCTGTTGACGGCCCTGCGGTCGGTGCAGCGGCTGCAGGCACTCGCGGCCATCGAGCAGTTGATCGCCGCGCGCCGCGCCGACGACGGCGGGTGGGAATTCGTCGTCGTCCGGCACGGACGTCTCGCCAGTGCCGGTCGTTCCCGCCGCGGCGTCGCGCCCATGCCCGTGGTGGAAGCACTCGTCGCCGGTGCGGAGACCGTCGTGCCGGACGCTACTCCCCTACGCGGTGCCACGCCGGAGGAGGTGGCGCTGATCGCGCGGTGGCTCGAGTCGGGTGGCGTCCGCATCGTCGACACCACGGACGGATGGTGCGAACCGGCGCACGGAGCGGGGCGATGGGCACAGTGGTGCGCCGCCGTGCGCGACGTCGGACGCCGCGAGAAGGAACGCACGATGGCCTGGGGATGACCGCACGGCCGAGAACTAGGCTGACCCGCAGTTCGCCCTCTCACGACAGTTCGGAAGGTTCACCATGATCACCGCCATCGTTCTGATCCACGCCGAGGTGCACTCCATTCCGGAGACCGCGCGTGCCGTCGCCGACGTACCGGGTGTGTCCGAGGTGTACTCGTGCGCCGGCGACGTCGACCTGATCGCCGTGGTCAAGGTGCGTACGCACGAGGAGATCGCCGAGGTGATCACCGAGCGCGTCAACCGCGTCACCGGCGTGGTGCGGACAGACACGCACATCGCGTTCAAGTCCTACTCGAGCGCCGACGTCGACGCGGGCTTCTCCATCGGCGAGTGACTCAGGCCGACGTGAACGCCGCCCATCGCGTCAGCAGCGTCTGAGCGGCTCCCTCGTCCACCGCGGCGGCTGCCGTCGTCAACGCACCGGCCATCGCGTCCTCGAGCGAACCGTCGACGCCGCGGAACGCCGCGATGGCACCTGCTGCATTGAGCAGCACCGCGTCCCGCACGGGGCCTCGTTCGCCGCCGAACACCCGACGCGCCACGTCCGCGTTGTGTGCGGCGTCCCCGCCTCGGAGGGCGTCGAGGGACACCCGCTCGATACCGAGATCGCGTGGATCGAGCACCGCGTGGTCGACGACACCGTTCCGGACGATGCGCACCGAGGTGGTCGTCGACGTGGTGATCTCGTCCAGCCCGTCGTCGCCGCGCACCACGAGGACGGAGTTGCCGCGCGCCGCGAACACGCCCGCGACGACGTCGATCAGATCGTCGAACGCGCATCCCACCAGACCGGCGCGCGGACTCGCAGGGTTCGTCAGCGGCCCGAGGACGTTGAAGGCCGTGGGGATGCCGATCTCCTTGCGAGGCGCCGCAGCGAAGCGCAGCGCCGGGTGGAACACGGGCGCGAAGCAGAACCCGATGCCCAGCTCGGCGACACTCGCCGCGACCCGCTCCGGTCCCTGGTCGATACGCACGCCCAGCGCTTCCAACACGTCGGCTCCGCCGCTCTTGGACGAGGCGGCCCGGTTGCCGTGCTTGACCACCCGGATTCCCGCGGCCGCCACGACCACCGACGCCATTGTCGAGATGTTCACCGTGTGGGACCGATCGCCGCCCGTACCGACGATGTCGACGACGTCGTCGTCCACGGGCACGCGCTTGGCGTGGCCGAGCATCGAGTCGGCCAGTCCGCGCAGTTCGTCCGACGTGGGGCCCTTCATCTTGAGGGCGACACCGAAGGCAGCGATCTGGGCCGCGGTGGCGTTGTCCGACATGATCTCGTCCATCGCCCACGCCGTGTCGGCACCCGTCAGGTCCTGGCGTGATGCCAGGGCCCCGAGGACCTGTGCCCATGTACGCGTGCCATCCCCAGCGCTCATGAGCGGGAAGCCTAGTGCTCCGGCGATGCGTCCTCGGCAGCCGGTTGGAGGGCGTCCCAGCCCAGTACCACCCCGTCGCGCCGTTGGGCCAACCCCGCCATCCGTGACCGTTCCTGCGAGCAGTGCAGCGCGTCGAGCACCTGCACCCGCTGCAGCACCAGGACGGTCGCGTCGGAGACACCGCCGGGCAGATGCCCGGGAGTCTGCGCCATGGGACCTGCGGTCGCCTCGCTGTATCCGTCCTGCGCCGCCACCGACACCGCGTCGGCGATCTGATCGGCGGGGAGGAGCAGGTGGTGGCGCAACACCACGTCGTCGTCCGCGGACCAGAGGGGGTCCGTGTGCGCCGCGCGCTCGAGGGTCGTCGAGCACGCCTCCACGTCGTCGAAGCACGACGCGACCACGACGAGGTCGGTGCGAGTGGGGTCGAGGGGCTCCGGAGCCGCCCGGCCGAACAGCCGCTGCCACCACCGTGTCCGCCCACGACCAGAGCCCGAAGTCATGTCACGACAGTGCCAGATGCCGCCGGAACCGGTCCCGGAGTCGCTCGGGAGCCATCGAGTCTGAAGCTCGGGTCGAGACTCCGGCGTGCGGGATACATCACGGGCGCGGGGGTCGACGGAACCCGGTCCGACGTGCACGGACGAGTACTATTGAACAGAAAGTCCAGGAAGACGGGCCGACCGGACCACGAGGAGGCATTCTGTGTCACGCGCGCGCGAACGATGCTCGACTCGCCAATACCGCCCCGGCTATGCCATCCGTACTACGACGAGTCATACTTCTCGATGTGACGAGCGCAGTAGGTACTTCGGGATCCGCCATCACCCAGCGTGTCCACTCGCTGAACCGACCGAACATGGTCAGCGTGGGCACCATCGTGTGGCTGTCCAGCGAGTTGATGTTCTTTGCAGGCCTCTTCGCGATGTACTTCGTCGCGCGGGCTCAGGCCGCTCCCGGCCAGTGGCCGCCGGAGCCGACCGAGCTCAACCTGACGCTGGCCGTCCCCGTGACCGCGGTGCTCATCGCATCGTCCTTCACCTGCCAGCTGGGCGTGTTCGCCGCCGAGCGTGGCGACGTGTTCGGACTGCGCCGCTGGTACACGATCACTCTGGCCATGGGCGCGTTCTTCGTCGCCGGCCAGGGCTACGAGTACTACCACCTCGTTCACGAGGGCACCTCGATCTCGAGCAGCGTCTACGGCTCCGTCTTCTACATCACCACCGGCTTCCACGGCCTGCACGTGATCGGCGGTCTGATCGCCTTCGTCTTCCTGATCGCCCGCACCCTGGTCAGCAAGTTCACGCCGGCCCAGGCCACCGCCGCCATCGTCGTGTCGTACTACTGGCACTTCGTCGACATCGTCTGGATCGCGCTGTTCGCGACGATCTACTTCATCCGCTGACCGAGCAGGCGTCGAATACCCGATGACAGCCTCATCGGTCGCATCCGACAAGCCGTCCCGACACGACAAGGGATACAGATGAGTTCCTCTCCCCCCGCCACTCCCGACGACGACGGCACCGTCGTGTCCGCCGGTACGCCGGACGCCTCGGCGACCAAGGCGCGTCGCAAGCGTCGTACCCGTCGCCGGGTCAGTGGCGCCATGGCGCTGTTCATGGGCCTCGTCGGCGCGGGCTTCCTCGCCGCAGCCCTCACCCCCGACGCTCAGGTCGCCACCGCGCAGGAAGACAGCGCGGCCATGGTGCGCGAAGGCCAGCAGATCTACGACACGTCCTGCGTGACGTGCCACGGCGCCAACCTCCAGGGTGTCCAGGACCGCGGACCGTCCCTCATCGGAGTCGGCGAAGCAGCCGTCTACTTCCAGGTCTCCTCCGGTCGCATGCCGATGGCGCGCAACGAGGCCCAGGCCGAGCGGAAGCCCCCGAAGTACAACCAGTCGCAGGTCGACGCCCTCGGCGCCTACATCCAGGCCAACGGCGGCGGACCCACGGTGGTGCGCACCGACAACGGTGAGATCGCGCAGGAGTCGCTTCGCGGCGATGACATCGCTCGCGGCAGTGAACTCTTCCGCCTCAATTGCGCGTCCTGCCACAACTTCACCGGTCGCGGTGGCGCCCTGTCCTCGGGCAAGTTCGCGCCGATCCTCGACCCGGCCAACGAGCAGCAGATCTACCAGGCGATGGTCACCGGCCCGCAGAACATGCCCAAGTTCTCGGACCGCCAGCTCACGCCCGAAGAGAAGAAAGACATCATCGCGTACGTCAAGTCCTCCTCCGAGACGCAGCCTCCCGGTGGATACGGACTCGGCGGCTTCGGCCCCGGTACGGAAGCCATCGCCATCTGGGTGGTCGGCATCGGAGCGGTCGTCGCAGCAGCACTGTGGATCGGAGTGAGGTCATGAGCGACGACAACCGCAAGGACGACGGCGTGCCCGGCGATCCGAACAAGTTCCCCGAGGGCTTCGACCCGGACCGCAAGTACACGGACGAGGAACTGGCCGCCATGAGCCGCGACGAGCTCGTCGCACTCGGCACCAACCTCGACCACGTGGACGTGGCGTTCCGTCGCGCACGCTGGCCCGTCCCCGGAACCAAGGCCGAGAGGCGCGCCGAGCGCAGCGTCAGCCTCTGGTTCTTCCTCGCGGGTGTGTCGGCCGTGGCCTTCATCGCCATCTACCTGTTCTGGCCGTGGCAGTACGCCGGCATGGGCGAGGACAGCTATGGGCTGTACAGCCTGTACACACCGCTGATCGGTCTCACCATGGGTCTCGCGATCATCGGTGTCGGAGTCGGCGCCGTGCAGTTCACCAAGAAGTTCATTCCCGAAGAGGTGTCCATCCAGGACCGCCACGACGGTGGATCGAGCGAGGTGGACAAGAAGACGGTCGTCGCCGAACTCAGCGACTCCTTCGACACCTCCACGCTGGGTCGACGCAAGATGATCAAGCGCAGCCTCGTCTTCGGCGGCGGCGCGCTCGGCGTCATGTCGATCCTCCCGCTCGGCGGTCTGATCAAGAACCCGTGGGCCGAGGGCGACGAGTCCTCGCTCTGGGTCTCGGGTTGGACGCCGAACTACGAGGGCGAGACCGTCTACCTGCGTCGCTACACCGGACGCGTCGACGACATCGTTCTCGTCCGCCCGGAGGATCTCGACGCCGGCGCCATGGAGACCGTCTTCCCGTTCCGTGAGTCGGAGCGTGGAAACGAGGAGGAGCTCTCGCACGCACTGAAGGGCATCCGCAACGCGGTCATGCTCATCCGTCTGCGTACCGAGGACGCCGACCGCACCATCAAGCGGAAGGGCCAGGAGAGCTTCAACTACGGCGACTACTTCGCCTACTCGAAGATCTGCACCCACCTCGGGTGCCCCACATCGTTGTACGAGCAGCAGACCAACCGGATCCTGTGCCCGTGCCACCAGTCGCAATTCGACGCGTTGGAGTACGCCAAGCCGATCTTCGGACCGGCCGCCCGCGCTCTTCCGCAGCTGCCCATCACGGTCAACGACGAGGGCTACCTCGTCGCCGCGGGCGATTTCATCGAGCCGCTCGGACCCGCCTACTGGGAACGTCCGGCCGGAGTACACGAGCAGGAGAGCGCTTCTGCTGCGTCGTCATCGGAAGGTTCACGATGAGTCCATCCATCGCCACGCTCGCTGCGAAGCAAGCCGAGGACGTCGACTCCCGCTATCACCTCTCAGCGGGTATGCGTCGTCAGATCAACAAGGTCTTCCCCACCCACTGGTCGTTCCTGCTGGGCGAGATCGCGCTGTACAGCTTCGTCATCCTGCTGCTGTCCGGTACGTACCTGACCCTCTTCTACGACCCCTCCATGACGGAGACCACCTACCAGGGCGCCTACGCTCCCCTGCGCGGTGTCGAGATGACCAAGGCGTACGCCACCACGCTGGACCTGTCCTTCGAGGTGCGCGGCGGTCTGTTCATCCGCCAGATCCACCACTGGGCAGCTCTGCTGTTCGCCTGCTCGATCATCGTGCACATGATGCGCATCTTCTTCACCGGTGCGTTCCGTCGCCCGCGTGAGGCGAACTGGGTCATCGGCTCGCTGCTGCTCATCCTGGCGATGTTCGAGGGCTTCTTCGGCTACTCGCTCCCCGACGACCTGCTGTCCGGTACCGGGCTGCGCGCCGCGTTCTCAGGCATCACGATCTCCATCCCGGTCATCGGAACGTGGATGCACTGGCTGATCTTCAACGGTGACTTCCCCGGCACGCTGATCATCCCGCGCCTGTACGTCGCGCACGTGCTGCTCCTGCCCGCCATCATCCTGGCGCTCATCGCGGCTCACCTCGCGCTCGTCTGGTACCAGAAGCACACGCAGTTCCCCGGCCCCGGCCGCACCGAGACCAACGTGGTGGGTGTCCGCATCCTCCCGGTCTTCGCGGTCAAGTCCGGCGCCTTCTTCGCCATGACCTTCGGTGTCCTCGCGGTCATGGGTGGAGTACTGCAGATCAACCCGGTGTGGGCCCTGGGCCCGTACAACCCGTCGCAGGTCTCCGCCGGCTCACAGCCCGACTTCTACATGATGTGGACGGACGGCCTGGCTCGACTATGGCCCGCGTGGGAGCTCTACATCGGCAACTACATGGTCCCGGCCGTCTTCTGGGTCGCCGTCATCATGGGTGCGGTGTTCGCGATCATGATCGCGTACCCCTGGATCGAGAAGCGCTTCACCAAGGACGACGCTCACCACAACCTGCTGCAGCGTCCCCGCGACGTTCCGGTGCGTACCGCGGTCGGCGCCATGGCGATCGCCTTCTACGTGGTCCTGACGCTCAGCTGCGTCAACGACATCATCGCGTACAAGTTCTCGATCTCCCTGAACGCGATGACCTGGATCGGCCGCATCGGCCTCGTGGTCCTGCCTCCGATCGTCTACCTGCTGACCTACCGCTTCTGCATCGGTCTCCAGCGCAGCGATCGCCAGGTGCTCGAGCACGGCATCGAGACGGGTGTCATCAAGCGTCTGCCCCACGGCGCCTACGTCGAGATCCACCAGCCCCTCGGCCCGGTCGACGATCACGGCCACCCGATCTCGCTCGAGTACCAGGGTGCTGCGATCCCGAAGAAGATGAACAAGCTCGGTTCCGCCGGCAAGCCCGGCTCGGGCAGCATCTTCACTCCGGACTCGGACGAGGAGCACCGGCTGCACGAGCGTCTGTCGCACGAGGGTGAGCACGATCAGCTCACCATGCTCCGCACCTACCAGGCGAAGATCCTGTCGCAGGGCAACGGGCACTCGAACGGCAACGGCTCGTCCAACGGCCACTCGAACGGCAACGGCTCGTCCAACGGCAACGGTCACGGACCGGAGTCCAACGGGCACTGAGCGACCCGCTGAACGGTAGAAGAGGCGCCACCCACTCGGGTGGCGCCTCTTTTCGTCTGTCCCCTCCCCCACCGCTCGTTCCCGCACCCGTCGTCGCTCGGCGAGGCGGGGTGTCAGCGCAGTCCGAGATCCGCGCCGGCGGATCGGGATGCCACCCACCACTCTTGTGTGCAGTGATCCGCGCCCACCGCGGGATCACTGCACACGAACACCCCGCCCCAGCAGATCCGGTGCACTGGACCGTGTGGAGCGCGGGCTACTGCACTGAATCCCACCGCTCCGCCGAGGCGAGGAACGGCAGCAGCGCGTCGACGAGGTGGTGCGGGGCCTCCTCGGCCATGTGGTGTCCCGAATCGATGCCGTGCCCGACGACGCCCGGCGCCCATGCACGCCAGATGGTCAACGGGTCACCATACAACTCCTCGAGGTCGTCCCGTGTGGACCACAGCACCTGCACCGGCACGGCCAACGTCCTCCCCTGCGCTCGGTCGGCGCGTTCGTGGTCGGCGTCGACAGTGAGTCCCGCTCGGTAGTCCTCGAGCATCGCGCGTACGACATCGGGATCGTGGATCGCCGTCAGCCACTCACGGTGGTTCTCCACTCCCATGAGGGCCGGATCGCCGCGGTACCACGAAGAGGGATCGGCAGTGATGGCGCGCTCGGGGAGGTCGGGCTGGGCGTAGAAGAACCAGTGCCACCATCGGGTCGCGAATCGACTGTCCGCCCGGTCGAGGTGCTCGCTGATGGGGATGCAGTCGAGCAGGGACAGCGCGGCCACGAGGCCCGGGTGGTCCAGGGCCAGGCGCAGGGCCACGTAGCTTCCACGGTCGTGTCCGACCACGGCGAAGCGTCGGTGCCCGAGTGCGGCCATCACCTGCACCATGTCCGAGGCCATCGCCCGCTTCGAGTGTGCGGAGTGGTCGGGTGTCGGCGCCGGGCCCTGCGAGCGGCCGTACCCGCGCAAGTCCGGACAGACGACCGTATGTCCTGCGTCGACCAGCAGTGGGGCGACACGGTGCCACGTCGCCGACGTACGCGGGTGCCCGTGCAGCAACAGCACGGGGAGATCGCCCGCGCCGCAGTGCCGGGTGAGGATCGACGCGGCCTCGACCTCGATCATCGATTCGTCGAAGTTCTCGAACACGTCGTCATCATCGCGCGAGCGGCCGGCAGGGCACCAGTTCCCGCACCCTTCGTCGCGTCACGCATGCGCGTTGCTCGGCAAGGCGACGTGCGATGTGCGACGGCAACGTGGGTGCGGGAACGCCGGAGGCGCGAGAAGCCCGCCAGGGAGGGGCGCTATCCCACCCCAGCGACGCCGAACGCCCCCGACCACAGGCCGGGGGCGTTCGGGGTGGAGCTGTGTCAGTGCTTCTCGGGTCCCACGTGGTACTCGAAGACCAGTCCGGCTGCGGCGGCGATGATGGCGAGGGCGCCGACCGCGAGCATCCAGGGCTCGTAGAACGCGAACGCCAGGGCCATGAAGGCGGCGCATCCGGCGAGGATGATGGGCCAGAAGCTACCGGGGCTGAAGAAGCCCAGGTCGCCTGAACCGTCGGCGATCTCCGCGTCGTCGTAGTCCTCGGGACGGGTGTCCAGTCGACGAGCGACGAACCGGAAGTACGTTCCGACGATCAGCGTCAGGCCCGCCGAGAGGGCGATGGCGGTGAGGCCGGCCCACTCGATGCCGGTCCGCGAGAAGCCGGTGAACACGCCGTAGAGGATTCCGACGAGGATGAAGAACCCGGTCAGGATCTCGAAGAGTTTCGCTTCGATCTTCATGGGATGTCAGTTTCCTTCTGCCACGGTCGCAGCCTTGACGGTGCGGTCGGTGTTGAACGGCGAGGTGGAGGTCGCGCGAGGCTCTTCGCCGATGGACTCCAGCGCCTGAGCGTTGGTCTGGCCGTCGCGACGCGCCGCCATGTAGTTCTCGAAGGCCTCGGGGCTGACCGCGCGAACCTCGAAGTTCATCATCGCGTGGTACGTGCCGCACATCTCGGCGCAGCGCCCGACGAAGGCACCCTCACGCTCGATCTCGCTGATCTGGAACACGTTGTCGGAGTTGTTCTCGTCCGGGTTCGGCATGACGTCGCGCTTGAACAGGAACTCGGGAACCCAGAACGAGTGGATGACGTCGGAGGACGCGATCTCGAACTCGATGCGCTTGCCGGTGGGGAGCACGAGGATCGGGACCTCGGAGCTGGAGCCGACGGTCTCGACCTCGTTGTAGTGCAGGTACGACTGGTCGGACTTCTCGCGGCCGAACAGCGGGCCCGGCTCCTCACCCTCGGGGGTGCCGGCCTCCTCTGCTGCCTGCTCGCGCTCCTGGTCGGTGCCGTCGTACAGCGGCTGCCCGTCCTTGAGGTCGACGGTGCGGTAGCCGAACTTCCAGTTCCACTGGAACGCGGTGACGTCGACGACCACGTCGGGGTTGTCCTGCTTCTCCTGGACGTAGTTCTGCACGACGACCGTGAAGTAGAAGAGGACGGCGATGATGACGAACGGCACGGCCGTGTAGAACAGCTCGAGCGGGACGTTGTACGCGGTCTGGCGCGGGAACTCCGGCGAGTCCTTCTTCTTGCGGTGGAACGCCACCGTCCAGAAGGTCAGGCCCCACACGATGACGCCCATGATGAGCGCCGCGATGACGGACCACGTCCACAGCTCGCGCATCCGCTCGGCCTGCGGCGTGACGCCCGACGGCCATCCGAATCGAAGTACGGAATTGTCGATGCCGCAGCCCGACAGCACCACGGCGGCCACTGCAAGAGAGGCCACCAATCCGACTCGTCGTGTCGTCCGACGACCGGATCCACCACCACGCTGCGCCACGATCACGCCTTCCTGATTGCCAGATGGAGAGTACGAGAACCGTCCGGACGAGCCACCGAAGTCGCTCACACGCACGAGGTACTCGTGTACTACGCAGCGTAGACCAAAGCGGGCTCGGTTCTCGTGTCGGGTCGGGTGCGAGTTGGGCGGCGACACCGGGCCCGGCCGGTCACTTCGGCGTTCCCGCCGCACTGCGGCATACTCGGACCGATGCGCGTCGGGCCGTCGAGGTCCCGGCGACGCCTGTGACCAGGCCCGCTACCGGGCCGACACCCGAACGAAACGAGGCGTACCGACCGTGTGTGGACTGCTGGGACTGCTGACGTCGAACGCATCCGCGGAAGATGTCGTCGATGCCGTCGGCCACGCGTCGCACTGCATGCGACACCGCGGGCCGGACGAGCCGGGAACTTGGCACGACGACGATCTGGCGCTGGGCTTCAACCGGCTCTCGATCATCGACATCGAGCACTCGCACCAGCCGCTCCGCTGGGGTCCCGCGGAGAGTCCGGAGCGCTACGCGCTGGTGTTCAACGGCGAGATCTACAACTACCTCGAACTGCGCGAGACGTTTGCACGCGAGCACGGCGCGACGTTCGCCACCGAGGGTGACGGCGAGGCCATTCTCGCCGCGTTCCACTTCTGGGGCGACGACGCCGTTCGACGCCTGCGGGGCATGTTCGCCTTCGCGCTGTGGGACACCGAGAAGCGGGAACTGTTCCTCGCGCGTGACCCGTTCGGCATCAAGCCGCTGTTCTACTCGACGGGCGCCGCGGGCACCGCGTTCGCGAGCGAGAAGAAGAGCATTCTCGAGCTCCTCGAGTCGTTGGGCGTGTCCGACGAGCTCGACCCCCGCGCCCTGGAGCACTACACGGTGCTGCAGTACGTGCCGGAACCCGAGACGCTCCACGCGGGCATTCGTCGCCTGGAGTCCGGCTGCACCGCTCGCCTGACTCCCGGCTCGGAGCCGACCGTCACCCGCTACTTCCGGCCGACATTCCCTGTGCGTCCCGTCCCGTCGGGCACCGAGGCGGCGCGCTACCGCGAGATCGCCGAGGCGCTCGAGGACTCCGTCGCCAAGCACATGCGTGCCGACGTCACCGTGGGCTCGTTCCTGTCCGGCGGCATCGACTCCACGGCGATCGCCGCGCTCGCCATGCGGCACAACCCGGATCTGGTCACCTTCACCACCGGTTTCGAGCGTGAGGGCTACTCCGAGGTGGACGTCGCGGCCGAGTCGGCCGCCGCGATCGGCGCCAAGCACGTCATCAAGGTCGTCGGGCCCGAGGAGTTCGCCGCGGCGATCCCCGAGATCGTCTGGTATCTCGACGATCCGGTGGCGGACCCGGCGCTGGTGCCGCTCTACTTCGTCGCCAAGGAAGCACGGAAGCACGTCAAGGTGGTGCTGTCGGGCGAGGGTGCGGACGAGTTGTTCGGCGGCTACACCATCTACCGGGAACCGTTGTCGCTCGCACCGTTCGAGAAGCTGCCACCCTCCCTACGACGCGCCGCCGGTCGACTGAGTGAGCGCATCCCGGAGGGCACCCGCGGCAAGAGTCTCCTGCACCGCGGGTCGATGAGCCTGGAGGAGCGCTACTACGGCAATGCGCGCAGCTTCAACGATGCGCAGTTGCGGTCGGTGTTGCGGGAGTTCCGGCCCGAGTGGACCCATCAGGACGTGACGGCGCCGATCTACGCGCAGTCCGCCGGCTGGGACCCGGTGGCGCGGATGCAGCATCTGGACCTGTTCACGTGGCTGCGCGGCGACATCCTGGTGAAGGCCGACAAGATCACGATGGCCAACTCGTTGGAGTTGCGCGTGCCGTTCCTCGACAACGAGGTGTTCCGGGTGGCGGAGCAGTTGCCGCTGGAGCAGAAGATCACGAAGTCGACGACGAAGTACGCGCTACGCAAGGCACTCGACGGCATCGTGCCCGATCATGTGCTCAACCGCGCGAAGCTGGGTTTCCCTGTGCCGCTTCGGCATTGGCTGCGGGGCACCGAGCTCTTCGACTGGGCGCACCAGCAGATCGCCGATTCCCAGACCGATCACCTGCTCGACAAGGCCGCGATCACCCGCATGCTGAACGACCACCGCGAGGGACGCAGCGATCACAGCCGCCGGTTGTGGACCGTGCTCATCTTCATGGTGTGGCACGGCATCTTCGTCGAGAAGCGCATCGTGCCGGCCATCGCCGAACCCACGTACCCGGTTCGGCTCTAGCCGGCAGACGCGAACTACTGCGGGAGGATCGCGGCGATCTCGGCCGCGGCCACGTCGCCGTACGCGTCGGTGAGGCGCTTGATCGCGTCGTCACGGACGAGCGTCCATTCCTGGGTGCCGGTGGTCTCGAGCACGAGCACCGCGATGAACGATCCGAGCTGGGCGGCGCGCTCGAGGCCCAGCCCGTTGGCGCGGCCGACGAGGAAGCCGGCGCGGAACGCGTCACCGACACCGGTGGGGTCGACCTTGCTGGTCTCCGGGACCACGGAGACGCGAATGTCCGTGCCGTCGGCGCCGACGATCTCGACGCCGTTCTTGCCGAGCGTGGTCACGCGCAGGCCGACGGTGTCGCGGATCTGGCGTTCGGTCAGCCCGGTCTTCTGACGGAGGAGGCCCCACTCGTACTCGTTGGTGAACAGGTACTCGGCACCCTGGATGAGCTCGGTGGCCTGCGTTCCGTCGAGGCGTGCGAGCTGCTGTGACGGATCCGCGGCGAAGGGGATGCCCAGTTCGCGGCACTCCGCCGTGTGGCGCATCATCGCGGCCGGGTCGTTGGCGCCGACCAGGACGAGTTCCAGGTCGCGACCCTCGGCCACGGTGTGGACGGAGATGTCGCCGGCCTCGGTCATCGCGCCGGGGTAGAACGAGGCGATCTGTGCCATGTCCTCGTCGGTGGTGCAGACGAAACGCGCGGTGTGAGCCGTCTCGGAGAGGGTGACGGCGGAGCAGTCGACGCCGTTGTCCTCGAGCCACGTCTGATACTCGGCGAAGTCGGGACCGACCGAGCCGACGAGCAGCGGTGCGCCGCCCAGAACACCCATGGCGTAGGCGATGTTGCCGCCCACCCCGCCCTTGCGGATGACGAGGTCGTCGACGAGGAAGCTCAGCGAGACGTGTGCCAGCTGATCGGCGAGGAACTGGTCGGCGAACCGACCGGGGAACCGCATCAGATGGTCGGTAGCAATGGAGCCGGACACCGCAATGGTCACGTCCGAGGGCCTTTCGCAGCAGGTGGAGGAGAACTGCTGTGAACCTTACCCGGGTGACGAGTGGGTGAACCCCATCAGACGGACGCCCCGGGACGACGCACCCCGGACACACGTCGTCCCCGGCACCCACGCAGGGTGCCGGGGCCGGCGGGAGACTACTCGGGACTCAGTTGAAGGAGTCACCGCACGCGCACGAACCCGTGGCGTTGGGGTTGTCGATCGTGAAACCCTGCTTCTCGATGGTGTCGACGAAGTCGATCGATGCGCCCTCGACGTACGGCGCGCTCATCCGGTCCACGGCGAGCGTGACGCCGCCGAAGTCCTTGACCAGGTCGCCGTCGAGCGAGCGGTCGTCGAAGAACAGCTGGTAGCGCAGCCCTGCGCACCCGCCGGGCTGAACCGCGATGCGCAGCGCCAGGTCGTCGCGGCCTTCCTGATCGAGCAGTGCCTTGGCCTTGGACGAGGCCGCTTCGGTCATCAGGACGGCGTGCGTCTCGGTGTCGGTGGTGGTCACGTCACTGGTGGCGACGTCGTTCTGCACAGTCATGGGTTCTCCCTATCGTTCGTGCCCTCTCGGCGACAACGCCGGCGAACACAGTCAACGGTACTCCCGACCCCGCTATTCCACACGATCGCCGGGGCGGTCACGCCCACGAGCCGGTGCGGGCGACGTCCGCGGCGAGTCCGGTCAGCTGGGCACGCGCGTCCGACATGGCGAGGTCGACCGATCCGGCGAAATCGGTCACCGAGTGCGCCGACTCGATGCCCGCCGCGCGCATGTCGTCCTCGCCCAGACGCACCTGACCGGCGAGGACCACCGTGCGCACACCGTGCTCGCGAGCCGACCCCGCGAGAGCGGTCACCACCTTTCCGCGCAACGACTGCGAGTCGAACTTCCCCTCGCCCGTCAGCACCACGTCGACCGTCGGCATCACCTCGTGGCGACGGGTGCGCTCGGCCACCAGATCGGCCCCGGACGTGCGGGTCGCTCCCAGCGCGAGCAACGCGGCGCCCAGGCCGCCGGCCGCACCCGCCCCCGGCAGGTCCGCCACCGCGCGCTCGGCGACGCGATCGAGCTCGACGCACCAGTCGGCGTTCCGCTCCTCCAGGACACGCACGGTGTCCGCGTCCGCACCCTTCTGCGGTCCGAACACCGCGGCCGCACCGGCCGGACCCAGCAACGGATTGTCGACGTCCGTGGCCGCGACGAGGTCGACGTCCGCGAGAGCCGCGACCGCCGCGTCGGGTCCCCCGAGAGCCTCGATCATGCCCGCGCCGCCGTCGGTCGAGCTGCTGCCACCGAGACCGACCACCACGGTGGTCGCACCACGGGTCAGCGCCTCCGCGACGATCTGCCCCACTCCCCTGCTGGACGCCGCGACGGCCGACTCCGGATCCGGCGAACGACCGAGCAGTCCGAGACCGACGGTCTGCGCGACCTCCACGTAGGCGGTCGCGCCGTCGAGCAACCAGTGCGCGGTCACGGCGTCGCCGAGAGGTCCGGACACGGTCGACTCGATCACCTCGCCTCCGTCGGCCGCGAGTGCGTCGACGAACCCGGGTCCGCCGTCGGACTGGGGCGCGAGGATCAGCTCGTCGTCGCGCGCGCTCGACCACCCCGCCGCGATGGCGTCGGCTGCTTCGGCCGCGGTCAGGGTGTCTCCGAAGGAATCGGGGGCGATGAGAACTCGCATCGGAACACTCTAACGAGGAGCGCCGGTCGTGAGAGCCCACGACTGCGGTGTTCGCGCGGGGGTGAACGTCGAATAACCTGTGGGGGTGAAGCTGCCCTTCGGTAAGTCGAGTGAGAAGTCCGACACCCAGACCCCCGTCGACCACGAGTCGACGAGCCTGGACGAGAGCACGGCGCAGACCCGCGGCAACGTCAGCCTCGGCAAGGGCCGTCCCACGCCCTCCCGGCGTGAGGCCGAGGGCCGCCGCCGTGGCCCGGTCGCACCGGCACCGCTGACGGCCAAGGAGGCCCGGGCGCGACGCAAGGCGACGCGGGGCAGCAAGGACGAGCGCAAGGCCGCCTCGGCCGAGCGTCGCGCGAAGGCCGCGGACCAGCGTGCCCGCATGATGGCCGGCGAGGACAAGTTCCTCCTCCCCCGCGACAAGGGCCCCGTCCGCGCCTACGCGCGTGACCTGGTCGACTCGCGTCGCAACTTCGTCGGGCTCTTCATGCCGATGGCCCTAATCCTTCTCGTGGCACTGTTCCTGAGCCCCGAGGTGCAGTCGATCGTCACGCTCGCGCTGTTCATCATGATGATCTTCATGGGTATCGACGGCTATCTGCTCGGCCGCCGCGTCAACAACAAGGTGCGGGACCGTTTCCCCGAGACTCCGGACGGCGGCTTCAAGCTCGGCTGGTACTCGTTCGTCCGCGCGTCGCAGGTCCGCAAGATGCGTGCCCCCAAGCCTCGCGTCGGCCCCGGCGACGCGGTCTGAGCGCACCCGCGGTGACGCGCACGCTCGTCCTCGGAGGTGCCCGGTCCGGCAAGTCCGGCCATGCGGAGTCGTTGCTGGCCGGTCACGCCGAGGTCCGGTACGTGGCCACCGGGCGGCGGAACAGTGCGGACGCCGATTGGGACGCCCGCATCGACACGCATCGACGGACGCGGCCGGAGCACTGGTCCACGGTAGAGATCACCTCGTACTCGGCACTGTCCGAGGCCCTGCGGGACGACGTGCCCACACTGGTCGACGACCTGGGGACCTGGCTCACCGGCGCGCTGGACGATCTGCGCGCGTGGGACTCGCCGCGCGGCACGGTGGTGGCCGCGGTCGACGACCTGGTGACGGCCGTCGACCGGTTCGAGAGTCCGCTGGTGCTCGTCTCCCCCGAGGTGGGTCTGGGCGTGATCCCGGAGTCGCGGGCGGGCAGACTCTTCCGCGACGAGATCGGTGCCGCGAACGCCCGTCTCGCGCAGGTGTGTGACGCGGTGACGTTGGTGGTGGCCGGGTTGTCCGTCCCCCTCACCCGACCGAGTGACCGACCCACCGACCGATCGAGAGGCACGTGGTGACCGAGAGTTCCGCACTGTTCCGTCCGGTGGATCCACCCGACGCCGAGATCGCCCGCGAGGCGAGAGCCAGGCAGTCGTCGTTGACCAAGCCCGCGGACTCGCTCGGCCGTCTCGAGGACCTCGCCGTGTGGGTCGCGTCGTGCCAGGGCGTGAGCCCTCCGCATCGGTTCGCTCGGGCTCGCGCCGTGGTCTTCGCCGGCGATCACGGCATCGCCCGCGGTGGGGTCTCCGCGTACCCGCCCGAGGTGACGGCGCAGATGGTCGCGAACATCGCCGCCGGCGGTGCCGCGATCAACGCGTTGGCGACGGTGTCCGGTGCGACCGTGCGAGTGGTGGACATCGCGGTCGACGCGGACACCGACGACTCCGTGTCGTCGCACAAGGTGCGTCGCTCCAGTGGGTCGATCGACCGCGAGGACGCACTGTCGCAGGACGAGGTGATCGCCGCCCTGACAGCGGGCCGTGACATCGCCGACGAGGAGGTCGACGGCGGCGCCGACCTGTTGATCGCCGGCGACATGGGCATCGGCAACACCACCCCCGCCACCGTGCTGATCGCTGCCGTCACCAACACCGAACCGGTGGCGGCGGTCGGCCGCGGTACCGGCATCGACGACGCGGGGTGGATCCGCAAGACCGCCGCGATCCGTGACGCCCTGCGGCGTGCGCGTCCCGTCACCCGCGACCCGATCGCACTGCTGCGCACCGTCGGCGGCGCCGATCTCGCCGCGATGACCGGCTTTTTGGTGCAGGCCGCGGTGCGTCGCACACCGGTGCTGCTCGACGGCGTCGTCGTCACGGCGGCGGCACTGGTCGCGAACGATCTCTCGGTCGGCGCCTCGTCGTGGTGGCTGGCCGGCCATCGGTCGACGGAACCGGCACACGCCTTGGCGCTCGCACACCTGCGACTCGATCCCCTGCTCGACCTGTCGATGCGCCTCGGCGAGGGCTCGGGGGCGATGGTCGCGCTGCCGATCCTGTCCGGTGCCGTCGCGACACTCGCCGACATGGCGACGTTCTCCGATGCCGGAGTGAGCACGCGGCCCTGATGTTCCTGGACCCGGTGCGCCTGGCGTTCTCCTGGCTGACGGTGCTGCCGGTGCGTGGTCCGGACGCCGTCGATCGCGACGACGCACGCCGCGCGATCGGGATCGTCCCGCTCGTGGGCCTGGCGCTGGGCGGCGCGGCCGCACTGGTGGTCTGGTCGTGCGCCGCAGCCGACCTGCCGCCGACGCTCGCGGGACTGCTGGGCGTCGGCACCCTGGCGCTGCTGACCCGCGGAATGCATCTCGACGGGCTCGCGGACACCGCGGACGGACTCGGGTCCTACGGCCCGGCCGAGCGTGCGCTGGCGATCATGAAGTCCGGGTCCACCGGACCGTTCGGGGCCGCGACCCTCGTTCTGATTCTCGGCGTGCAGGCGGTGGCCATGGGCGAACTCGTCTCTCGGGGAGACGCTCTCGCGATCGTGGTCGCTGCCGTCGTGTCCCGGTGCGCCGTCGTGATCGTGTGCCGCCGCTCGGTGCCCGCCGCCACCGGCAGTGGCTTCGGCTCACTCGTCGCGGCGTCGCAGTCACCCGCCGTGGTCACCCTGTGGGTCCTCGTGGCACTCGCCGCCGGGCTGCTCGCCGTCCCCGGCGTCCCGCTGCAGGGAGTGGCAGCCGTCGCGGTGGCACTCGCTGCCGTCACTCTGCTCGCCCGGCACTGCGTTCGGCGATTCGGCGGTCTCGTCGGTGACGTGCTCGGGGCGAGCATCGAGCTGACCACCGCCGTGGTGCTCGTGCTCTGCCTCGTCGGCTGAGCGATCAGTCGCGCAGCGTGCTCATCCAGCCGTGGGTGTCGGCGAAGGTGCCGCGCTGGATTCCGGTGAGTGTGTCGCGCAGCGCCATGGTGACCTCGCCGGGCTCTCCGGTACCGATGCGGAAGTCGCCCTCGGCCGACTTCACACTGCCGACGGGGGTGATCACGGCTGCGGTGCCACACGCGAAGACCTCGGTGATCTCGCCCGACTCCGCCTTCTTCTGCCACTCGTCCGTGGAGATCTTGCGCTCCTCCACGGCGAAGCCCGCGTCGGTGGCGAGCGCCAGCAGCGAGTCACGCGTGATGCCGGGCAGCAGCGAGCCGGACAGGGACGGCGTGACCAACCGCGCGTCGGGTCCGGAGCCGAAGACGAAGAACAGGTTCATCCCGCCCATCTCCTCGACGTAGCGGCGCTCGAGAGCGTCGAGCCACACGACCTGGTCGCAGCCCTGGTCCGCGGCCTGCGCCTGGGCCAGCAGGGAGGCCGCGTAGTTGCCCGCGAACTTCGCGGCTCCGGTGCCGCCCGGCGCGGCGCGCACGTACTCGGTGGAGAGCCACACGCTGACCGGCTTGACCCCGCGCGGGAAGTACGCGCCGGCGGGCGAGGCGATGAGGAGGTAGCGGTAGGAGGACGACGGGCGCACGCCCAGCCCCGCCTCGGTGGCGAACATGAACGGCCGCAGGTAGAGCGCGTCCTCGCCGCCGGCGACGGGCACCCACTCGTGGTCGACGGCGAGCAGCTGCTCGATGGACTCGCGGAACAGCTCCACCGGCAGGGCCGGCATCGCCAACCGCGCGGCCGAGCTCTGCAGGCGCTCCGCGTTCGCGCCGGGGCGGAACGACGCGAGACTGCCGTCGGGCTGGCGGTAGACCTTGAGACCTTCGAAGATGGCCTGGCCGTAGTGCAGAACCATGGCCGCGGGATCCATCGGGAACGGCGCGTAGGGCGTCACCACCGCGTCGTGCCACCCGGTGCCGGCGTCGTAGTCGATGGCCACCATGTGATCGGTGAAGTGCACGCCGAACCCGGGCGCCTGCAACACCGCTGCCCGCGCTTCCGCGGTGGCGGGCGACGGGTGCTCGTGACGCGTGAATTCCAGGCCAGTCATGCCGAACACTCTAAAGCAGCGTGGTGTGGCATCTCACCGCACGTGCGCCTCGACGAACGGCGGCCTGACCACCTCGCACGCGATCGCCCGACCACGCACGTCCACGTCGACCGCGTCACCGACGGCGACGCCCGCCGCGGTGTCGAGCAACGCGAGCGCGATGCCCACCTTGAGGGTCGGCGAGAAGGTGCCGGACGTGGTCGCACCGACCGGTTCTCCGGTGCCGACCGAATTCCCGGGGCGCAGGACGGTCAGATCCGGACGCAGCACACCGCGTCCGACGGCGCGGAGGCCGACGAGGGTGCGGGGTGCGCCCGCCTCCTTCTGCGCCACGAGGGCGTCGCGTCCGCGGAACTCGTCCTTCTTCCAGCCCACCGCCCAGCCGCAGCGCGCTTCCAGCGGACTGATGTCGACGGACAGCTCGTGCCCGTGCAGCGGGTAGCCCATCTCGGTGCGCAGCGTGTCGCGCGCTCCGAGACCGGCGGGCTCGCCGCCCACCTCGCGCACCGCGCCCAGCAGCGCCTCGAACAGCGACGCGGCCGTGTCCCACTGCGGCAGCAGCTCGTACCCGTGCTCCCCCGTGTAGCCGGTGCGACAGACCCGTACCGAGCCGGATCCGAACGCGACGTCCTCGAACGCCATGTAATCGAGGGAGGACGGCAGCCCGACGGCGGCGAGGACGTCGGCCGACCGCGGTCCCTGCACGGCGAGGACGCCGTACTCCCGGTGGGCCGAGCGGACCTCGATGCCGGCCGGGGCACCCTGCGCGAGCACCTCGACCACGGCGGCGGTGTTGGCCGCGTTGGGCACGAGGAACACCTCGTCGTCGGACACGAGGTAGGCGATGAGGTCGTCGACCACTCCGCCGTTCTCGGTGCAGCACAACGTGTACTGCGCCTGGCCGGGCCCGATGCGGTCGAGCGCGTTGGTCAGCACCGAGTCGACGTACGCCGCGGCGCCGGGACCGGAGACGACCGCCTTGCCCAGGTGACTCACGTCGAACAACCCCGCGGTGGTGCGCGTCGACGTGTGCTCGGAGACGGTGCCCGCGTACGACACCGGCATCGTCCACCCGCCGAAGGGGGCGAACGTGGCTCCGAGGGCGACGTGCGCCTCGTGGACCGGACCGTGCAACAACTCTTCGCTCATGGTGGGGAACGCTAACTCAGACGAGCCCGATGTCGGGGTCGGCATACGATCGACTGCGTCGCTCCACCCTCACCGACCGTCCCCGACCATCAGGAGCAGCAGCACGTGACCAGTCAGTCGCAGCGCACACTCGGACCCGAACTGGTCCTCGCCGGAACCATCGACAAGGCCGTCGAGGTCGTCGTCGTCGGACTCGAGAAGACCGACGACGGTGTCCGCATCGTCGGCGAGGACTTCCTCGGGAACGCCGCCGCAGACGTCCTCGCCGCGGTCACGGCCCTCGGCGCCACCGGCCGGGCCGATCAGGTCACCCGCGTTCCCGCACCCTCGTCCCTGCCCGCCGCCAGCGTTCTCGCCGTCGGTCTGGGCACCGCCGCCGAGCGCACCGACGACGTGCTGCGTCGTGCGGCCGGATCGGCGGCGCGCGCGCTCACCGGCATCGGCCACGTCGCGACGACCCTGTCCGCCGTCGGCCTCGCCGCCGCCGCGGAGGGCCTCTACCTCGGCGCCTACCAGTTCAGCGAGTACAAGCAGAAGTCGGCGCCCAAGGACGACGCGACACCGATCACGCGGGTGGATCTGCTCGTCGGATCGCCGCGCGACAAGCAGGCTCGCGCCGAACTCGCGCGCTCCGAGGCCGTCGCCGAGGCGGTCGCCACCGCGCGTGACCTCGTCAACACGCCCCCGAGCCACCTCTTCCCGGCCGAGTTCGCCGAGCGCGCCCGTGCCCTCGGGACCGAGGCCGGCCTCACCGTGCAGGTGCTCGACGAGAAGGCACTCGAGCGCGGGGGCTACGGCGGCATCGTCGGCGTCGGCAAGGGCTCGTCCCGCCCGCCGCGTCTGGTCCGGCTGTCCTGGTCCGGCGGAAAGAAGAAGTCCCCCACCGTCGCTCTCGTCGGCAAGGGCATCACGTTCGACACCGGCGGCATCTCGATCAAGCCCGCGGCGGGCATGGAGAACATGACCTCGGACATGGCCGGCGCGGCCGCCGTCGTCGCGACGGTGGTGCTGGCGGCCAAGTTGAAACTGCCGATCGACGTCACCGCGACGGTGCCGATGGCCGAGAACATGCCGTCGTCCACGGCGCAGCGTCCCGGCGACGTGCTGACCCAGTACGGCGGCACCACGGTCGAGGTCATCAACACCGACGCCGAGGGCCGCCTCATTCTCGCCGACGCCATCGTGCGCGCCTGCGAGGACGAGCCGGACTATCTCATCGACACCGCGACCCTCACCGGAGCGCAGATGGTCGCCCTCGGCACACGCACCCCGGGTGTCATGGGCACCGAGGTGTTCCGCGACCGCGTCGCCGCCATCTCGCAGCGCATCGGCGAGAACGCCTGGGCGATGCCGCTGCCGGCCGAACTGCGACCCGATCTCGACTCCCGCGTCGCCGACCTCGCCAACGTCACCAACCACCGGTGGGGCGGCATGCTCGCGGCCGGGCTCTACCTGAAGGAGTTCGTCGCCGAGGGCGTCCAGTGGGCGCACATCGACGTGGCCGGGCCGGCCTTCAACACCGGCGGGCCGCACGGCTACACGAGCAAGGGCGGCACCGGTGTCCCGGTGCGCACGATGATCTCGGTGCTCGAGGACATCGCCGAGCAGGGCTGACCCGCTCGCGCGAGCGGGGAGCTCAGGCTCCCTGCTCGCGCCTCCGGATGATCTTCTGTCGGGCGTCGTGGTCCCGCATCCGCTGGGGATACCCGGTCTTGCGCACGTCGTAGACCGGGATCTTCAGGTCCTCGCCCAGCTTGCGCGCGCCCTTCTCGCCGCCCACCGCGCGGCGGGTCCACTCACCGTCGTTCGCGACCAGCACCACGGTGATCGGAGTGACCGTCGTCTCCGGTTCGACGTAGGCCTCGACGCCGATGCGGGCGGCCGTCCAGTCGGCGAGATGCGCTCTGTCGGACGAGGACGCTCCGCCTCGGGATCGACTCGGGCGCTTGAATCTGTCGAACAGTCCCACGGTGTCTCCTCCATCCGCCGAGCAGTGCACGCGACTCTCGCGTGCACGAAATGCACTCAATCCGGTCCACACCATCATCCGGACGGCACGCCGACCCCACCGAGCGCGAACCGTCTCACGAAGTGACAGGATGATCGGGCATCGCGTGAACCATCTCACGGTGCGCGTCACCCGTTACCGGCACAACTCGCCGCGAGAACGGTGCGACGCGGCCACAATGGTCCACGTACCGCGACCGGCTAGACACCACACCCGCTAGCGACCACGAGCCGCTACACCCGTACTACAACTTGTCGAGGAGTCAACAGACATGACCTTCTCCGTCCAGATGCCAGCTCTCGGTGAAAGCGTCACCGAGGGGACTGTCACACGGTGGCTGAAACAGGAGGGGGACACGGTCGAAGTCGACGAACCCTTGCTCGAAGTCTCCACCGACAAGGTGGACACGGAGATTCCGTCTCCGGCAGCGGGTGTCCTGACCAAGATCGTCGCGCAGGAGGACGACACCGTCGAGATCGGCGGTGAGCTCGGTGTCATCGGTGACGCGGACGAGGCACCGTCCGACGGCGACGACTCGAGCAGCGACGACTCGAGCAGCGACGAAGCCGACGCAGGCCCGTCCGACGCCGCCGAGCAGGCGTCCGTCGAGGGCGAGAGCGAGGCCGACGCGCCCGCACCCGACAGCGACGACGACGGCGGTGCGAGCAGCGGTTCCACCGGTGGCGGCGACGGCACTCCCGTCACGATGCCCGAACTGGGCGAGTCCGTCACGGAGGGCACCGTCACCCGGTGGCTCAAGGCCGTCGGCGACGAGGTCGCCGTGGACGAGCCGCTCCTCGAGGTCTCCACCGACAAGGTCGACACCGAGATCCCGTCCCCGGTCGCCGGCACCCTGCTCGAGATCAGCGCCGAGGAGGACGACACCGTCGAGGTCGGCGGCCAGCTCGCCGTCATCGGTTCCGGTGCTCCCGCGAAGAAGGAGTCCGCGCCCGAGCCCGAGCCGGAGCCCGAGAAGAAGCCCGAGCCGGAGAAGAAGCCGGAGCCCGAGGCGGAGGCGAAGCCCGCCGAGAAGCCCGCCAAGCAGGCCGATCCCGAGCCCGCCGGCGAGGTCTACACGCCGGAGCCGAAGTCCGAGAGCAAGTCCGAGAACTCCTCGAAGTCGGAGTCCGAGGCGCCGGCCGGCGGATCGAACGCCGGCGGTTCCAGCCCGTACGTCACGCCGCTCGTGCGCAAGCTCGCGCAGGAGAACGACGTCGACCTGAACTCCGTGTCGGGAACCGGCGTGGGTGGGCGCATCCGCAAGCAGGACGTCCTCGCCGCCGCAGAGGCGAAGAAGGCACCGGCCGAGGAGAAGGCTGCTCCGGCTGCCGCAGCTCCCGCCGCGTCCGCCACGCCCTCGGCACCGTCCACTGCCGGCGTGCGGCCCGAACTCGCGCACCTGCGCGGTTCGACGCAGAAGATCAACCGCATCCGGCAGATCACCGCCAAGAAGACCCGCGAGTCGCTGCAGACGTCGGCGCAGCTCACGCAGGTGTTCGAGGTCGACCTGACCAAGGTGGCCGCACTGCGCACCCGCGCCAAGGCCACGTTCAAGGAGCGCGAGGGCGTCAACCTGACGTTCCTGCCGTTCTTCGCGAAGGCCGTCGTCGAGGCGCTCAAGGTTCACCCCAACGTGAACGCGAGCATCGACGAGGAGAAGAAGGAGATCACGTACCACGACGCCGAGCACCTGGGCATCGCGGTGGACACCGAGCAGGGCCTCCTCTCCCCCGTCATCCACAACGCGGGCGACCTGTCGCTGGCCGGCATCGCACGCGCCATCGCGGACATCGCGGCACGGGCACGGTCGAACGGCCTCAAGCCGGACGAGCTGTCCGGTGGCACGTTCACCATCACCAACATCGGCAGCCAGGGCGCCCTGTTCGACACGCCGATCCTTGTTCCGCCGCAGGCCGCCATGTTGGGCACCGGGGCCATCGTCAAGCGCCCGGTCGTGGTGACCGACGCCTCGGGCAGCGAGTCCATCGGTGTCCGCTCCATGGCGTTCCTGCCGCTCACCTACGACCACCGTCTCGTCGACGGCGCCGATGCGGGTCGCTTCCTGACCACCATCAAGCACCGCCTCGAGGAGGGCGCGTTCGAAGCCGACCTCGGCCTCTGACGCTTCTTCGGTAATCTCGGAAGTCCCCGACACTTCGCAGCCCCGACCTCCGGGAATCTGTGACCTGTCGAACGAGGGGGCACTCGCTGCACACCGTGCAGTGGGTGCCCCCGTCGCCGTCCCAGGAGGCAGTCACTCGTGCGCATCGTCATCGCAGGTTCGTCCGGACTCATCGGCACGTCGCTCGTGGCGGCGTTGCGCAGCGGAGGGCACGACGTCTTCCGCCTCGTCCGCCGTGCACCCGCGGGACCGGACGAGATCGGCTGGGATCCCACCGCCGGGTCACTCGACCCGGAGGCTCTCCAGGGCGCCGACGCCGTGGTGAACCTGTGCGGTGTCGGGATCGGTGACAAGCGGTGGACCGGTGCGTACAAGCAGGCCGTCCGCGACAGTCGCATCGTCCCCACAGAGGTGATCTCCCGCGCCGTCGTCGAGGCGAAGGTGCCGACGCTCGTCAACGCCAGCGGCATCAACTTCTACGGTGACACCGGCGACACCGTGGTCGACGAGACGGCGCCGGTCGGTACGGGCTTCCTCGCCGAGGTGTGTCGCGACTGGGAGGACGCCACGTCCTTCGCGGCCTCGAACGGCGTCCGGGTGGTGTTCCTGCGCAGCGCTGCCGTCCTGTCCCGGCACGGCGGCATGATGGGCAAGCTCCGCCCGCTGTACCTCTTCGCGCTGGGCGGTCGGCTCGGCAGCGGCCGCCAGTACTTCCCGTGGATCTCACTGACGGACGAGGTCCGGGCGATCGTCTTCACCCTCGAGAATCAGGACATCACCGGACCGGTCAACCTCCAGGGGCCCGCACCGGTGACCAACGCCCAGTTCAACAGCGCCATGTCGCGAGCGGTGCATCGCCCGGCACCGTGGATGGTGCCCGGGTTCGCGATCTCCGCGATCATCGGCGAGTTCGCGAACGAGGCCATCCTGCACAATCCGCGAGCCATCCCCGCGGTGCTCGAGAAGCACGGATTCACGTTCGAGCACAACACCATCGGAGAGGCGCTCGCGGACACCGTCGGCTGACCCGGCGGCGTACTCTTCGATGTCATGATCACCCGCTCCGCCCGCGCCGACTCCCGGCCGATGCTCGTGCGTTCGCTCGGCACGATCGACTACCTCGACGCTCTCGAGATCCAGCGCGAGGTCGCCGGCCGTCGTGCCGAGAACCACGGCGCCGACGAGTTGCTGCTTCTCGAGCATCCCGCCGTCTTCACCGCGGGTCGGCGTACGGCTCCCGAGGATCGGCCGCGCGACGGCACCCCCGTCATCGACGTCGACCGTGGCGGCAAGATCACCTGGCACGGTCCCGGGCAGCTGGTCGGCTATCCCATCGTGCGGCTCGCGGAGCCCGTCGACGTCGTTCGGTACGTCCGGCTGATCGAGGAGGCACTCATCGCCGTGTGCACCGATCTGGGCCTCGAGGTCGGGCGTATCGACGGTCGTTCCGGCGTCTGGCTCGCGGCCGGCGAGGTGCGCGGAGCCCGAAATTCTGGTCCGGGACGGCAGCCCGAACGCAAGGTGGCTGCCATCGGGGTCCGCGTGCAGCGGGGTGTGGCTCTGCACGGCTTCGCCCTGAACTGCAATGCGTCCCTGGAGGGCTTCGGCACCATCGTTCCGTGCGGTATCGCGGACGCCGGCGTCACCACACTGTCGGACGAACTCGGCCGCGACGTGACCGTCGACGAGGTCACTCCGGCGGTCACGCAGCGCATCCTGGACGCACTCGACGGTGCCCTGCCGTTGGCGGTGCACGATCTGGACAGAACGCCCGTCGCACCCACGCCACGCTTCACCACGGTGAACTTCGGCGGATGACCCCCCGCGAGTAGCATCGATGCGGTGACCGTCGCACCCGAGAACTCTCCTGCACAAGCTCCGAACGGACGCAAGCTTCTCCGCCTCGAGATCCGAAACGCGGAGACCCCGATCGAACGCAAACCGTCGTGGATCAAGACCCGCGCGAAGATGGGCCCCGAGTACTCCGAACTCAAGGGACTCGTCAAGCGCGAGGGACTGCACACGGTGTGCGAAGAGGCCGGGTGTCCCAACATCTACGAATGCTGGGAAGACCGCGAAGCCACGTTCCTCATCGGCGGTGAGCAGTGCACCCGTCGCTGCGACTTCTGCCAGATCGACACCGGCAAACCTGCCGACCTCGATCGGGACGAGCCGCGCCGCGTGGCCGAGTCGGTGCAGGCGATGGGTCTGCGCTACTCCACCATCACGGGTGTCGCCCGCGACGATCTCGAAGACGGCGGCGCCTGGCTGTACGCCGAGACCGTCCGTGAGATCAAGCGCCTCAACCCCAACACCGGTGTCGAGCTGCTGATCCCCGACTTCAACGCCGACCCCGACCAACTGGCCGAGGTCTTCTCCTCGCGCCCCGAGGTGCTCGCGCACAACGTGGAGACGGTGCCGCGCATCTTCAAGCGCATCCGTCCCGCGTTCCGCTACCAGCGCAGCCTCGACGTCATCACCGCGGCGCGAGACGCCGGCCTGGTGACCAAGTCGAACCTGATCCTGGGCATGGGCGAGACCTACGAGGAAGTCACGCAGGCGATGCAGGACCTGCACGACGCCGGCTGCGACATCCTCACCATCACCCAGTACCTGCGCCCGTCGCCGCGGCACCATCCGGTCGACCGGTGGGCCAAGCCGGAGGAGTTCGTCGAGCACTCCAAGGCCGCCGAGGCCATGGGCTACGCCGGCGTCCTCGCCGGTCCCCTGGTCCGCTCCTCGTACCGCGCGGGTCGCCTCTACGCGCAGGCCATGGCTCACCACGGCCGTGCGATCTCCGAGAACATGTCCCACCTCGAGCACGGCGGCGAGGCGTCCCAGGAAGCCAGCTCGCTGATGGCGCGCCTGGCAGCCCGCTGACCCCACACCCCCAGCGACACCACGCGGCCCGCCGTCCTACCGGATGGCGGGTCGCGCTGCGTCTGCGCCTATCCTGGGAGCCATGGCGAACGGCGGTACAGCAGGCAAGGGCAAGGCCTCGAAAGAGGCGAAGGCCGCGGCGAAGGCAGCACGCAAGCAGGCGTCGAAGGAACGGCGCTCCCAGTTGTGGCAGGCCTTCCAGATGCAGCGCAAGGAGGACAAGCTCCTCCTGCCGCTGATGATCGGATCGGTCGTCGGTATGGCGGTGCTGTTCTTCCTGATCGGGCTGATCTTCGGGATCGAGTGGCTCCTGCTGCCGTTCGGGCTCCTCATCGGTGTGCTCATCGCGTTCGTGATCTTCGGTCGCCGCGTGCAGAAGTCGGTGTACGGCAAGGCCGAGGGCCAGGCCGGCGCCGCCGCGTGGGCACTGGACAACCTGCAGGGCGGGTGGCGTGTCAAGACCGCCATCGCCGGCACCACGCAGCTGGACGCCGTGCACCGCGTCATCGGTCGTCCCGGCGTCATCCTGGTGGCCGAGGGCGCACCGCAGCGCGTGAAGGCACTGCTGGCGCAGGAGAAGAAGAAGACCGCACGCCTCGTCGGCGACACCCCGATCTACGACGTCGTCGTCGGCAACGACGAGGGCCAGGTGCCGCTCTCGCAGCTGCAGAAGTACCTGACCAAGCTGCCGAAGAACATCGACAGCAAGCGCATGGAGACCATCGAGTCACGGCTCTCGGCGCTGGGCGCCCGCGGTGGCCCGGCACTCCCCAAGGGACCGATGCCGGGCGGCGCGAAGATGAAGGGTGTGCAGCGCACCATCAAGCGTCGCTAGTGGCCTCCGGCCCCGTGCGCCTTGTGCGTGTCCAGGGATGCGCAAAGGGCGCACGAGGGGTGAGCCCCACTACCGGGACATGAGGAGTGCGGTGCCCGTCGCGCGGTCGTGCATGCCGCGGCTGTCGATGTCGGTGATGACGGCGGGCACCACGAAGGCGATGAAGACCTGACGCACCAGCGCGCGCACGACTCCCACGCGGCCCGGAGCGTCGATGCGCGCCACCTGCATGCCCATGCAGAACTGACCGGGCGTGAAGGAGAACAAGCTCACGGACACGAATCCGAGCAGGAACCACACTCCCAGGGTCAGGGTCGACAGGTTGCCCCCGGCGACACTGCCGCCGAGGAACAGCGCGGACACACCCATCGACATCAGCCAGTCGATGGCCAACGCCGCGACACGCCTCGGTGTCGGCGCGAGCGAACCCGGCCCCACCTTGGGAAGTCCCAGGTACTCGCCCTGGTAGGCCTGCTGCTCGTGGTCACCGTCGGGCAGCGCGGCGGCGGGGCCCGAGAGCCACGATCCGGTCATCCGTGCCATGAGTGTTCTCCATACTGGTGTGAGTGCGGGGCCATTGCTCCAGGATAGGTGTCGCCCCGGCGGGAGGGTCTTCCCACCAGCCACCAGCTGCGACGACGGGACGCGTAACACCGACGAAACACGGACTTGACGGTGAGGCAACACCACTTCCCTACCGTCGGCGTGGCGCAGCTGCCGCACTCACACAGACGTCGCGGACCAGCACTCGACAAGAAGGAGTTCCAGCGTGGATTTCACCACGGCCGAAGAGGTCATCAAGTACATAGCGGATGAGAGCGTCGAGTACGTCGACATCCGTTTCACCGATCTCCCGGGTATCCAGCAGCACTTCTCGATCGCGGCGAAGGCGTTCACCAAGGACACCCTCGAAGACGGTCTCGCGTTCGATGGCTCGTCCGTGCGTGGCTTCCAGTCGATCCACGAGTCGGACATGATGCTGCTGCCCGACTACGGCACCGCTCAGATCGACCCGTTCCGTCACGCCAAGACGCTGAACATGGACTTCTTCGTCCACGATCCGTACACCCGCGAGTCCTACAGCCGCGACCCCCGCAACGTCGCGCGCAAGGCCGAGGAGTACCTCGCCAGCACCGGCATCGCCGACACCGCGTTCTTCGGTCCCGAGGCCGAGTTCTACATCTTCGACTCGGTGCGCTACGACTCCCAGATGAACGGCGCGTTCTACGAGCTCGACTCGAGCTCCGGCGCCTGGAACACCGGCGCCGAGACCGAGGCCGACGGGTCCCCCAACCTCGGCTACAAGGTCCGCCCGAAGGGCGGCTACTTCCCCGTCGCGCCGTACGACCACTACGTCGACATCCGCGACGCCATCTCCACCAACCTGCAGAACGCGGGCTTCGAGCTCGAGCGCGGCCACCACGAGGTCGGCACCGGCGGTCAGCAGGAGATCAACTACAAGTTCAACACCATGCTGCGTGCAGCCGACGACCTGCAGCTGTTCAAGTACATCGTCAAGAACACCTGCTGGCAGCACGGCAAGTCCGCGACCTTCATGCCGAAGCCGCTCTTCGGTGACAACGGCTCGGGCATGCACGTCCACCAGTCGCTCTGGAAGGACGGCAAGCCGCTCTTCTACGACGAGAAGGGCTACGCGGGTCTGTCGGATCTCGCTCGTCACTACATCGGCGGCATCCTGCACCACGCGCCGTCGCTGCTGGCGTTCACGAACCCGACGATCAACTCGTACCACCGCCTGGTGCCGGGCTACGAGGCCCCCATCAACCTGGTGTACTCGGGCCGTAACCGCTCGGCCGCCGTCCGTATCCCCACCACGGGCAACAACCCGAAGGCCAAGCGTCTCGAGTTCCGCGCGCCCGACGCGTCCGGTAACCCGTACCTGTCGTTCGCCGCGCAGATGATGGCCGGCCTGGACGGCATCAAGAACAAGATCGAGCCACTCGCTCCCGTCGACAAGGACCTCTACGAGCTCCCGCCCGAGGAAGCGAAGAACATCCCGCAGGCACCCACCTCGCTGCCTGCCGTGATCGACCGCCTCGAGGCCGACCACGAGTACCTCACCGCCGGTGGCGTCTTCACCACCGACCTGATCGAGACCTGGATCTCGCTCAAGCGTGAGAACGAGATCGCGCCGGTGAACCTCCGCCCGCATCCGTACGAGTTCCAGCTGTACTACGACTGCTGAGTCACGCTCCACCACGTCGAGCCCGCTCCGGACCCTGTCCGGCGCGGGCTCGCGTCGTTTCCGGGACGATTCGGGAACGATGCGGACACGACTCGACCGAAAGCTGGATTGAACTCCGCACTTTCGGGGTAGACACGGGTGTCCGCTGTGTTCCGGGTGACGATCCACCCGGCCGCCGGACGTCGTGGCACCACCACAGTCGCGTCTCTCCTGTCGCCGAGCGAAGGATCTGCACCTGATGGATGCTCTGTGGGACTTCATCGTCGGCCGCCGAAGGCAGCTCGCGATCGATTCCTATCTTCACGTCTCCGCCGTCGTCCAGTGTGTCGTCATCGCGACCATCCTGGGTGTCGCCATCGGAGTTCTCGTCTACCGCAGTCCCGCCGGCTCCGCCGTCGCCACCGCTCTCGCGAGCACGGTGCTCACCATCCCGTCGTTCGCGCTGCTGGGACTGCTGATTCCCATTCTCGGTCTCGGCGTCAAGCCGACCGTCACCGCGCTGGTGCTGTACTCGTTGCTGCCGATCATCCGGAACACGGTGGTCGGACTCGACGCGGTGAATCCGGCGGTCAGCGATGCGGCACGCGGTATCGGCATGAGCCGAGCCACCGTGTTGCGTCGCATCGAGATTCCTCTCGCGTGGCCGTCGATTCTCACCGGGATGCGCGTCAGCACCCAGATGGCGATGGGCATTCTCGCCATCGCCGCGTACGCCAAGGGCCCCGGCCTCGGCAATCTCCTGTTCTCCGGCCTCGCCCGCGTCGGCAGCCCCACCGCAGTTCCCCAGGCCCTCACCGGCACCGTCCTGATCGTCATCCTGGCGCTGATCCTCGACGGGATCTACGTCCTGATCGGCAAACTCACCACCTCGAGGGGTATCCGTGACTGACACGACTCGCACCACCACCGGAGCAGAGATCGTCCTCGAGGACGTGACGAAGTCCTACCCCAACCAGAAGGCCGCCGCGGTCGACCACGTGTCGCTCACCATCCCCGCGGGTGAGGTCGTCGTGTTGGTGGGACCGTCGGGCTGCGGCAAGACGACGACGATGCGGATGATCAACCGCCTCATCGAGCCCACGTCCGGACGGATCACGATCGGCGGCAAGGACGCGCTGTCCATCGATCCGAACGAGCTGCGACGCACCATCGGCTACTCGATCCAGCAGGCCGGCCTGTTTCCGCACATGACGATCGCGCAGAACGTCGGCATGGTCCCCGGGCTCATCGGGTGGAACAAGAAGAAGATCTCCGACCGCACCGACGAGATGCTCGATCTGGTCGGACTCGATCCGGGCCAGTACCGCGAGCGCTACCCGCGCCAGCTCTCCGGTGGGCAGCAGCAGCGCGTGGGTGTGGCCCGCGCTCTGGCGGCCGACCCCCCGGTGCTGTTGATGGACGAGCCGTTCGGTGCCGTCGACCCCATCACCCGCGGCCTCCTGCAGGACGAGCTGATGCGCCTGCAGGCCGAGCTGGGCAAGACCATCGTCTTCGTGACACACGACTTCGACGAGGCCGTCAAGCTGGGCGACCGGATCGCCGTCCTGGGCAACCAGTCCCGCATCCTGCAGTACGACACCCCCGAGGCCGTGCTGGCCAATCCCGCCGACGAGACGGTGGCCGGCTTCGTCGGCGCCGGTGCGGCTCTCAAGCAGCTCACCCTCATGCGTGTGCGCGACATCGAGCTCAGCGATGTTCCCGCCTTCGGTGAGGACGAGCCGGTCGAGACGATGAACCGGGCGCTCGGCACCGATCCGGAGGCGTGGGGCCTCATCCTCGACTCCCGGAAGCGGCCCATCCGGTGGACCGACCGTCGTCACCTCGCCGGCGTGGGCAGCCTCCGCGACGTCGGTGTGCCGATCGGTGAGCTCGTGTCGATCCAGTCCACGCTGCAGGACGCGCTCGAGGCCCTGCTCGCCGAGGGCAACGCGACGGCGACCGTGACGGGCAAGCGCGGCGAGTACGTCGGCACCGTCACCATCGAGGCACTGATCGACACCATCAAGACCATCCGTTCGCAGCACGCGCACGACCACGACGACGTGGTCGACGCGGGCGCGGCGTCCGTCTCGGGCGCGTCGTCGTGACGGCGTCGGTCGAGGCGTCCGTCGTCGACGATCCCTCCGACGCCGAGGGCGATGCGAAGTCCGCGGCCAGGGCAGCCCGGCGAGCCGAACGGATCCGTCTGGTCGTCCAGCCCGCACTGGTTCTCGTCCTCGTGGTGGTCACGCTGGTCTACGCCCTCACGCGTGATCTCACGGCGACGCAGGCGGCGACGATCAACGTCGCCACGATTTCCCAGCGCGTTCTGGAGCACGTCCTGATCACGTTCGTCGTGACGGCACTCGTCGTGCTGATCGCGGTGCCCCTCGGAATCATCCTCACTCGCAACGGCTATCGACGGCTCGCTCCCGTCTTCATCGGTATCGCGAACATCGGTCAAGCAGCGCCTGCCGTCGGCCTGCTCGTCCTGTTGTTCCTCGCGACCGGCAGCACCGGGTTCTGGGTCGGTGTCCTGCCCATCGCGTTCTACTCGCTGCTCCCGGTGCTGCGGAACACCATGCTGGGGTTCCAGCAGGTGGACGCCAGTTACATCGATGCCGCACGCGGACAGGGCATGTCGGGCTCCGGCATCCTGTGGCGCATCGAGTTCCCACTCGCGGTGCCGTACATCCTCGCCGGCCTGCGCACCTCTCTCGTGCTGGCGGTCGGTACCGCCACGCTGAGCTTCCTCGTCGGCGCCGGCGGCCTCGGCGTGCTCATCGACACCGGGTACAAGCTCAATCAGCCGCTCATCCTCGTCGTGGGCGCCGTGCTCGCGGTGGCGTTGGCGTTGCTCGTCGACTGGTTGGGCGCTCTCGCCGAGGCCTTCCTCGGACCGAAAGGACTGCGCTGATGCGCCGTACCCTGATCGCACTGTGCGCGGTCTCCACCCTCGCCCTCACCAGCTGCGGGCTGCAGTCCGGCAGCGCGGTGCCCCTGGCCGTCGAACCCGGAAGCATCACGGCGCAGCCGGGTCTCGAAGGTGCCGAGCTCACCGTCGGTTCCAAGGACTTCACCGAGCAGATCATCCTCGGCTACATCCTGGAGTTCGCGCTCGAGGCGGCGGGGGCGAACGTCCGCGACCTGACCAACATCTCGGGATCCAACAGCACGCGGCAGGCCATGATCAGCGGCCAGGTCGACGTCACCTACGAGTACACCGGCACCGGCTGGATCAACTACCTCGGCAACGAGACTCCCATTCCCGACGCGACAGAGCAGTACGACGCGGTGCGCGACGCGGACAAGGCGAACGGCATCGTCTGGGTCAACCCGGCGCCGATGGACAACACGTACGCACTCGCGATGAACCAGCAGACGGCGCAGGAGACCGGCGTGAAGACGCTGTCCGACTACGCCGCCCTGGTGCAGCGTGATCCCGCCGCCGCGGCGGTGTGCGTGGAGACCGAGTTCAACTCCCGCCAGGACGGTTTCCCCGGCATGGCGGCGGCGTACGGCTTCGACGCGAACGCGGTGAACCGCCAGATCCTGCAGACGGGCATCATCTATCAGGCGACGGCGGACGGCTCGCAGTGCAAGTTCGGCGAGGTGTTCACCACCGACGGCCGCATCAAGGGCCTCGACCTGGTGGTCGTCGAGGACGACAAGCTGTTCTTCCCGCGCTACAACGCGACGGTGAACCTGCGTCAGGAGATCGCCGACCGCTACCCGGAGATCGCGGAGATCACCGCGCCGGTGTCCGCGGCGCTCACCATCGACGCCATCACCGAGCTGAACAAGCAGGTCGACGTCGACGGCCGGGAACCCGCCGAGGTGGCGCGTGACTGGATGGTGCAGCAGGGTTTCGTCACCGCCGGGGCCGACTGACACCGAGGTACACCTACTGCACAGAAGACGACCCCGCCCGGCACAGTCGGCCGAGCGGGGTCGTTCTCTGTGCAGAACCGGTACGGGTCAGGAACCGAACGCGCGTTCCACCACCGCCTTGGCCCGACGGGTGACACGCAGGTAGTTGTCGAGGAACTCCCCCGCGTCGCCACTGGGCCAGCCGGCCACCTGCGCGACGGCCGACAGCACCTTGCCGGGAGCCGGCAACTGATCGGTCGGCTTGCCGCGCACCAGGACCAGCGCGTTACGGGCCTTCGTGGCCGTGAGCCACGCCTGGCGCAGGAGGTCGACGTCGCCCGGGCTCATGAGCTCCGCGGCGCCGATCGCGTCGAGGCACTCCAGGGTCGACGTGTTGTGCAGCGCCGGAATGCGGTGGGCGTGACGCAGTTGCAGCAACTGCACGGTCCACTCGACGTCGGCCAGTCCCCCGCGCCCCAGCTTGGTGTGCGTCTTCGGGTCGGCTCCCTTGGGCAGTCGCTCCGCGTCGACCCGGGCCTTGATGCGCCGGATCTCGCGGACGGCGTCCTCGGAGACTCCGCCCTCGGGGTACCGGATGCGGTCGGCCATGAGCAGGAACCGGATTCCCAGGTCCTGATCGCCGGCGACCTGGTGGGCGCGGAGCAGGGCCTGCACCTCCCACGGCTGCGCCCACTGCGAGTAGTACGCGTCGTAGGCCGAGAGTGTGCGCACGACAGGCCCGTTGCGCCCCTCGGGACGCAGTCCGGTGTCCACCTCCAGCGGCGGGTCCTGGCTCGGCGAACCCAGGAGCTTGCGGACACGATCGGCGATGGCGTTGGCCCACTTGACGGCGTCGCTGTCGTCGGCGCCCTCGGCCGGCTCGCACACGAACAACACGTCGGCGTCGGACCCGTAGCCCAATTCACCACCACCGAGTCGACCCATGCCGATGATGGCGATCGACGCGGGAGCGGTGCCGCCGCGCTCGGCGACGGACGCACGGACCGCCGCGTCCAGGGCGGCGTTGATGACCGCTGCCCACACCGAGGACAGCGCCCGGCACACCTCGGGGACCTCGAGCAGTCCGAGGATGTCCGCCGAGGCGACCCGCGCCAGTTCGTAGCGACGCAGGGACCGCGCCGCCGCGACCGCGCGTACCGGATCGTCGTAGCGCGCAGAGGACTTCAGGATGGCGCCGTACGTCTCGGTGGGATCGACGTCGAGCAGTTTGGGGCCGGTCGATCCGTCGGCGAAGAGCCGGATGACCTCCGGCGCGTTGACCAACACACCGCGCAGGTACTCCGACGACCCGAGCACCTGCATCAGGCGCTGCGCCACCGGACCCTCGTCGCGGACCAGCCGCAGGAACCAGGACTGCTCGGCGACCTCCTCGGACAGCCGTCGGTAGGCCAGCAGGCCCGCATCGGGATCCGGTGTGTCGCCCAGCCATTCGAGCAGCGTCGGCAGCAGCAGCGACTGGATGCGACCCTTGCGCGCACCCATGCCGACGAGTGCGCTCAGGTGCCCGAGCGCGTTCTGCGGAGCCGAGTAGCCGAGCGCCGAGAGCTGCCGGATCGCGGAATCCGAACTCAGGCGCAGCGAGTCGCTGTCCAGCCGGGCCACCGATTCGAGCAGAGGGCGATAGAACAGCCGAGCGTGCAATCGCCGGATCCGCTGCGCGTTGCGACGGATCTCCTGGCGCAGAACGCCGGTCGCGTCGTGGTTGCCGTCGGGACGCATGTGGGCGGCGCGGGCGAGCCACCGCATCGCCTCGTCGTCGTCGTCCGGCGGCAGGAGGTGCGTGCGCTGCAGCTTCTGCAGCTGCAGCCGGTGCTCGATGAGGCGGAGGAACTCGTAGGACGCGGTGAGGTTGGCCGCGTCGTCACGCCCGATGTAGCCGCCGGTGGCGAGAGCGGACAGCGCGGCGACGGTACCGCGTTCGTGGAGGGAGTCGTCGGCTCGTCCGTGCACGAGTTGCAGCAACTGGACGGCGAACTCGACGTCACGCAGGCTGCCGCGCCCCAGCTTGATCTCGCGCTCGCGCAGCTCGGCCGGCACCATCTCCTCGACGCGGCGGCGCATCGCCTGCACCTCGGGGACGAAGTCCTCGCGCTCACTGGCCACCCACACCATCGGCGTCACCGCGTCGACGTAGGCCTGGCCCAGCTCGGCGTCACCGGTCATGGCGCGCGCCTTGAGCAACGCCTGGAACTCCCAGGTCTTCGCCCACCGCTGGTAGTACGCCAGGTGCGAGTCGAGAGTGCGGACCAGTTCGCCCTGCTTGCCCTCGGGACGCAGTGCGGCGTCGACCTCGAAGAAGGCGGACGAGCCGATGCGCATCATCTCGCCGGCCATGCGGGTGGCGAGGGAGTTGGAGGGTTCGGCGACGAAGACGACATCGACGTCGCTCACGTAGTTCAGTTCCTGCGCACCGCACTTGCCCATCGCGATGACCGCGAGTCGGACCGAGCAGGGCCCGTCGGGGAACGTGACGGTGACGGCCACCGACAGTGCCGCGGTGAGCGCCGCGTCCGCCAGATCGGACAGCTGACGACCGACCACCTCGTAGGGCACGACGGGCTCGTTCTCCACGGTCGCCGCGAGATCGGCGGCGGCCAGGATCATGAGGTGGTCGCGGTACGCCGTACGCAGCGCGATGATGGCCTTGGGTCCGGTCAGCTCGGCCCGGAACACCTGACCGAGGGCGTCGTCGCCCGTCTCCGCGACGGCACCGACGCTCGCGAGCATCGAGTCGCGCAGCTCGTCGGCCGTGGGCAACGACTCCGTGCAGGTGGTGAGCAGGCGCCACTTCTCCGGCTCGGACACCAGGTGGTCACCGAGAGCGCTGGACGATCCGGCGAGAGCGAACATGCGGCCGCGCAGACTCTTGTCGGTGCGCAGGCGGGCGTCGAGGTCGGACCAGTTGTCACCGAGATCCTCGGCGAGGCGCGCGAGAGTGCGCAGCGCGAGATCGGCGTCGGGCGAGCGCGACAGCGACCACAGCAGCTCGGTGCTGTCCTCGTCGGTCCAGCCCAGCAGCGACAGGTTCGCCGGGGCCGACGCCTCGACGAGACCGAGCCGTCCGGGGCTGGGCACGGTGGAACGGGAACTGGGCGGAATCACGGGCGAGCCTCCACCACGGTGTACGAGTCGACCGCCGGGTCGGCGTCAGCGAACGTCGGGTGGACGAACCGCGGGTCGACGAATCTCGGGACGGTGGTGCATTCCGACATGTTCATGGCGTGTCGACGTTACTCGACAGCCCCGTCCACTCGACAATCGCGCAGTCTCGCCGGCCCTACAGACCCAGGTAGGTCTTGAGCTCGAACGGCGTCACGTGCGAACGGTACGACTCCCACTCACGACGCTTGTTGCGCAGGAAGTAGTCGAAGACGTGCTCGCCGAGCGCCTCGGCCACCAGCTCGGAGCCCTCCATGGCGGCGAGCGCCTCGTTGAGGCTGCTGGGCAGCTCCCGGTAGCCCATGGCGCGGCGTTCGGCGGAGGTCAACGACCACACGTCCTCCTCGGCCTCGGGCGGCAGCGTGTACCCCTTCTCCACCCCGCGCAGTCCGGCCGCGAGCAGCACGGCGAAGGTGAGGTACGGGTTGCACGCCGAGTCGGGGCTGCGGATCTCGACGCGACGAGAGGACGCCTTGTTCGGCGTGTACATCGGAACGCGTACCAGCGCAGAGCGATTCGACGGACCCCAGGACGCGGCCGTGGGGGCCTCGCCGCCGTGGATCAGACGCTTGTAGGAGTTGACCCACTGGTTGGTGACCGCGCTGATCTCGTTGGCGTGCTCGAGGATGCCCGCGATGAAGGCTTTGCCGGTCTCGGACAACTGCATGGGGTCGTCCGGATTGTGGAAGGCGTTGGTCTCACCCTCGAACAGGCTCATGTGCGTGTGCATGGCCGAGCCGGCCTGATCGCTGAAGGGCTTGGGCATAAACGTCGCGCGCACGCCCTCGTCGATCGCGACCTCCTTGACGAGGTAGCGGAAGGTCATCACGTTGTCGGCCATGGACAGGGCGTCGGCGTAGCGCAGGTCGATCTCCTGCTGACCGGGCGCGGCCTCGTGGTGGCTGAACTCCACCGAGATGCCCATGGACTCGAGGGCATCGATGGCGTGGCGCCGGAAGTTCGGCGCCTCGTCGTGGACGGCCTGGTCGAAGTAGCCGCCGTTGTCCGCGGGGACGGGGGGCCGACCGTCGTCGGGCAGTTCCTTGCACAGGAAGAACTCGATCTCGGGATGCACGTAGCAGCTGAATCCGAGGTCCGCGGCCTTGGAGAGCTGTCGACGCAGCACGTGCCGGGAATCGGCCCAGGACGGCGACCCGTCGGGCATCGCGATGTCGCAGAACATGCGGGCGGAGTGCTGCTCGCCCTTGCTGGTGGTCCAGGGCAGGATCTGGAACGTCGTGGGGTCGGGCTTGGCCACGGTGTCGGCCTCGGAGACTCGTGAGAAGCCCTCGATCGCCGAGCCGTCGAAGCCGATGCCCTCCTCGAACGCGCCCTCGAGTTCGGCCGGAGCGATGGCCACGGACTTGAGGTAGCCGAGCACGTCCGTGAACCACAGACGGACGAACCGGATGTCGCGCTCCTCCAGAGTGCGAAGCACGAATTCCTTTTGGCGATCCATGACCGTCAGGCTAGGCACGTTGCATTAAATCCGTGTTACATCGTGAAACCGGTCGCACTTTCTGGACCTCACAGCGCGGTGGCGACGACTGTGAGGTCACGACTCAGCAGCGCAGACCTGCTGGTGGAGGCGTCAGGCCGACGAGGTAGGCGGACACGGCGTCGTCGATGCAGGCGATCCCGGCAAACGAGGCGGTGTGCTGATTCCCCTCGTAGGTGACCAGCGACGAGCCCAGCTGCGCGGCCAGAGCGACGCCGGCCTCGTACGGGGTGGCGGGATCGTCGGTGGTCGAGACCACCACGGTCGGTGCGAGTCCCGGTATCGAGATCGGCCCCGGGTCGGCCGCCGAGGGGACCGGCCAGAAGGCGCACGGCTCGAGCGGCGCGGTGCCGTTGCCCCGGCCGTCGTCCAGGAACGGCGCGGCGGCGCGGAACCGGGCGTCGAGCGCGCCCTCCTCCGCCCGGTCGGTCACCCGCGGATCGTCGACGCACCGCACGGCGGTGAACGCGTCGTTGGTATTGCTGTACGTGCCGTCGCTCAGGCGCCCGTTGTAGAGATCGGCGAGCGAGAGCAGGATGTCGCCCTGACCGTTCTCCAGCTGAGTCAGTCCGCGCCGCAACGGTCCCCACAGTTCAGTGCTGTAGAGCGCCTGCTGCACTCCGGTCACGGCGTCGTCGTAGCTCAGCGAGCGGGCACCCTCCGGCCCGGTGAGCTCGGTGCTCGCGGGCCGGTCCACCAACGGATCGACCAGGGCCCGGAAGGAACCCACGGCTCCCGCCGGGTCGGTACCGAGTGGACAGTCGGACCGTCCCGCGCAGTCGGCCGCGAAGGCGTCGAACACCGACTGGAAGCCTGCGCCCTGGGCGACCACCTCGTCGGCCGCGTTCGCAGCGGGGTCGAGAGCGCCGTCGAGCACCATCGCGCGCACGTTCTCGGGGAAGAGTTCGGCGTAGGTGTAGCCCAGCCGCGTCCCGTACGAAAATCCGAGATACGTCAGCTGATCGTCGCCGAGCACCGACCGGACGACGTCCATGTCCCGCGCGACGTCGGCCGACGTGAGGTGTTCGAGCAACACCGGATCGTTGCGCTCGGCGCACCGCGCGGCGTAGTCCTGATTCTCCTTCTCGGTCTCGGTGATGCCGGCGGGCGAGGTGTCCACGTCGTTGTCCGCACGCTCGGCGTCGAACTCCCGCGGAGTGTCGCAGCGCACCGCCGGCACCGACGCACCGATGCCCCGAGGGTCGAATCCGATGACGTCGAAGGACGATTCGACGGCGGTACCCCGCGCCACCGTCGCAGTCGAGAGGCCCGACGCGCCGGGTCCGCCGGGATTGACGAGCATCGAGCCCACCTTCTCCCCCGTCGCCGCCGACCGGGACAGCGCCAGTGAGGCGGTGGGCCCGGCGGGATCGTCGTAGTCGATCGGCACGGTCACCCGGCCGCACTGCAGGCTCGGGTCCAGCTCGGATCCGTCGGTCACGAATCCCTCGCACGATCTCCACGTGACACGCTGCGCCCGAAAGGCGTCCAGCGTCGACGGTTGATCGGCACGCGTCTCCGTCGTCGTGACGGGCACGGACCCACCCTCGTCGTCGGTGGGAGTACCGCCGACATCGGAGCCGCACGCCGCGGCCAGCACTGCGAGAACCGAGAGGGAGACGGCGAGACGGACGGACGCGCGACGGGAGGACACCTCTCGATGGTGGCACGGCGTGGTGTGTGACCAAGCGCACTCGTGCCGCGGAACCCGGCGGTGGCAGACTGAACGCGTCATCACCTCTACCCGGGGACCCGCCGAGCGGGCCTCGAGGACGAAAGGGACGCTCGATGTCTGCTGCTGAGACCCCGCTGTACGGATCCGCACCCACGGGCCGCAAGACCCGCACCCACCACCTGCAGGCGATGAAGGCCTCCGGCGACCGCTGGAGCATGCTCACCGCCTACGACTACTCGAGCGCGCGCATCTTCGAGGAGGCCGGCATCCCTGTCCTGCTCGTGGGCGACTCGGCCGCCAACGTCGTCTACGGCTACGACACCACGGTGCACATCGACATCGCGGAGCTCATCCCCCTGGTCCGCGGCGTGGTCCGCGGCGCCCCCAATGCACTCGTGGTCGCCGACCTGCCGTTCGGCACCTACGAGATCTCTCCGCAGCAGGCCGTCGAGACCGCTGTCCGCTTCATGCGCGAGGGCCAGGCCAACGCGGTCAAGCTCGAGGGCGGCGAGCGTGTCGCCCCGCAGATCGCCGCCATCACCGCCGCCGGTATCCCCGTGATGGCGCACATCGGCTTCACCCCGCAGAGCGTCAACGGCCTCGGTGGTTTTCGCGTGCAGGGCCGCGGCGACGCGTCCGAGCAGCTCGTGGCCGACGCCATCGCCGTCCAGGAGGCCGGCGCCTTCGCCGTCGTCATGGAGATGGTGCCCGCCGATCTCGCCGGCCAGGTGACGCGCAAGCTGACGATCCCCACCGTCGGCATCGGTGCCGGTCCGGAGTGCGACGCCCAGGTTCTCGTCTGGCAGGACATGGCCGGTTTCACCAGCGGTCGCACCGCCAAGTTCGTCAAGCGTTTCGGCGACGTCGGCGACCAGCTGCGCGCCGCGGCGTCGAACTACGCCGCCGAGGTGCGGTCGGGGGCCTTCCCCGCGCAGGAGCACAGCTTCTAGGACTGCGACCCCGGGCGAGCGACGCGGGCGAGCCGGTCGGGGAAGCACCCGGGTGGCACACTCGGGGCCATGATGATGCGACATGGACTCGCCGCGGCGGGTGTTCTGGCAGCAGCGACCGTGACCCTGACGTCGTGCGCAGGCGGGACGGACACCACCACTGCGTCGACGACGACGGCCGCTCCCACGACGACCACGTCGGCGGCTGCGGCCACCCCGACGGTGTCCGAGGATTCGGCTCAGTCGCTGTGCACCGACCTCGAGGCACAGCTGTCGAACTGGCGCGTGCAGGGCCCGACCGTGGGCCGCGGCGGCCTGAACATCCTGGTGCAGACGTGGGCGGCACGCTACGGACTGAACGCCGCGGTGATCCAGAACCGCGGGATCGTCGACACGGCCGCGACCGACGCGTGCTCGGACGTCCGGAGCCAGGTCGTCGACATCCTCGAGATTCCCGATCTCGCGTCGGGCCTCGTGGGGCTGTGACGATGACGGCGCGCCGGTCCCTCTACCCCGAACTCGACCCGCACGACTCGGGGATGCTCGACGTCGGCGACGGGCAGCACCTCCACTTCGAGGTCAGCGGCAACCCCGACGGCACTCCGGTGGTGTTCGTGCACGGCGGACCGGGCGGCGGCACGGGTCCCGATCAGCGTCGCTACTTCGATCCCGAGGCCTACCGGATCGTGCTGTTCGACCAGCGCGGGTGCGGTCGGTCCACGCCGCACGTCGCCGACGGCGCCGATCTCTCCGTCAACACCACCGGACACTCCATCGCCGACATGGAGGTCCTGCGTGAGCATCTCGGCATCGACACGTGGTCGGTGTTCGGCGGGTCGTGGGGATCGACGTTGTCGCTCGCGTACGCCCAGGCGCACCCGCACCGCGTCACGTCACTGGTGCTGCGCGGCATCTTCCTGCTGCGTGAGTCGGAGATCGACTGGTACTACCGCGGCGGCGCGGGACACCTCTTCCCAGAACTGTGGGAGAAGTTTCTCGCCCCGATCCCGGCGGCGGAGCGCGACGGCGACCCCGTGGAGATCTACCACCGACTCCTTCACTCGTCCGACCCGGAGACCGCGCTGAACGCGGCGGTCGCGTGGTCCACGTGGGAGGGCGCCACCAGCACCCTGCTCCCGAAACCGGAACGCGTGGAGCAGAACTCCGAGGCACGGTTCGCACTCGCGTTCTCGCGCATCGAGAATCACTACTTCGTGCACCAGGGGTTCCTGGAACAGAATCAGTTGCTGGCGAACATGGACTCCATCGCCCACATCCCCGGTGTCATCGTGCAGGGCCGTTACGACGTGGTGTGCCCGGCCACGAGCGCCTGGGATCTGCATCGATCCTGGCCGTCGTCGACACTCCACATCGTCGACGACGCCGGGCACTCCGCCGCGGAACCGGGAATCATCCATCACCTCGTCGAAGCGACGGACTCCTTCCGCCGCTGACGAACCGGCCGTTCACCTGCAGGTGGTAAAGATGTCACCATGAGTTCAGGTGGTGCGGATGCGCACACGGAGATCGAGGCCAAGTTCGACGTCGGCATGGACACGCCGGTTCCCGAGCTCACGGGGGCGAAGTCGATCGTGTCCGCGTCCGCGCCGGAGCTGACACACCCGGTCTCCACGTACTTCGACACCCCGGATCTCGACCTGGCGCGTCGACGCATCACGGTGCGTCGACGGACCGGAAGCTCCGACGCGGGATGGCACATCAAGATGCCCGTCTCGTCCGACGAGCGTCTCGAGCTGCGGAGCCCGCTGTCCGCGGGCGGCAACACCGCTCGCGTGCCGGCCGAGGTCGCCGATCGTGTGACGGCGCACGTGCGAGGCAAACCGCTCGTGCCCGTCGCGAGCATCGAGACCCGCCGCATCGTCACCGTAGTGGCCACGAAGCGGCACCAGACCGCCGCGGAGCTGTGCGACGACACCGTCACCGCCCGGAACCTGTTGGACGACACCACTGTTCGCTGGCGTGAATGGGAGGTGGAGCTGATCGACGGTGACCGCCGCACCCTGGAGAAGGTGAGCACCTACCTGCTCTCCCACGGCGCCGACCCCGGTTCCTCACCGTCGAAGCTCGCACGGGCGCTCGGATCCCGCCTGGCGGATCTCCGGACCGGCGATGCCACGCCCGACGGCACCGCCGGGTCCGCGCTGCTCGCCGCCCTGGCCACCGACGTGTCCGCTCTCCTCGCGGCGGATCCGCGTGTGCGGGAGAACGACGACGACGCGGTGCACGCCATGCGCGTCGCCACGCGGCGACTGCGCAGCGTGCTGCGGTCCTACCGCGACCTGCTCGACCGACCGTCCGTCGACGCGGTCCGTAGCGAACTGTCCTGGCTCGCCGACATTCTCGGCACCGCTCGCGACGCCGAGGTGCTGGCGGCCCGCTACGACGCGTCGCTCTCGGCGCTGCCGTCCGACGCTGTGCGCGGTCCCGTGGTCGAGACCCTCGTCGGCACCCAGCGACGGTTGTACACGCTCGCGCACGAGGAGATTGTGCGGGAGTTGAGCGGCGAGCGCTACTTCGCCCTGCTCGACGCACTCGATGCACTCCTGGCAGCACCCACCGTCGGTCCTTCGGACGGCCGCGCGGACAAGGTCTTCCGGAAGGTGCTTCGCGGCCAGTACCGCACGATCGCCCGAGCCGAGGCTCACGCGGCCGCGCTCACCGGCGACGAGCGTGCCGAGGCTCTGCACGACGTGCGCAAGAACGCCAAGAAGCTGCGCTACGCGGCCGAGGCAGCGGCGGGCGCACTCTCGGACGGAGCAGTACGCACGACGGCCGCCGACGTCGCGAAGGCAGCGAAGAAGGTGCAGTCCGTCCTCGGCGACGTCCAGGACAGTGCGGTGTCGCGCGCCACGATCCTGACCGAAGCCGCCTCCGCGGCCGAGCGAGGCGAGGACACCTTCACCTTCGGTGTCCTGTACGCGAACGAGGGACACGACAGCGCGGACGCGCTGGAGCCGCTCCCCCGCGCGTGGACGAAGCTGCGGCGCCGCGCAGCCTCGCTCGGCTGACAACCTGAGCGGCCTACCCGACCACCGACGACCGGCCTCCGGCCTACCCGACCGAGAACTCCACTCGCCGGGTCGCGACGTCCACCGGCCCCACCCGCACGGTGACGGTCGTGCCCTCGGCCGGGTCTCCCGAACACCGGCCGACGACGGTGTACTCGGGAACGAAGACCTCGGCGGGCCGCTTGTCGGTTCGTCCGCGCAGCACGACGGCCGAGACGGTGTCGCCGACGCGGTCCGCCAGCACCCTGGCCTCGACGAGGTCGATACACGCACGGTCCACCTTCGACGCCAGCGAATCGCTGCGCCGCATCGCGTCGGGCAGCTCTGCGAACTCGGCGAGCACCCAGTCGGGGACAGCGGTTCCGGCACAGTGCGCGAGACACACCTCGGTGGCGTACCTGTCGACGCGCCGACGCAGCGGCGCGGTGACGTGGGCGTACGGGCCACCGATCCCGGAATGGTCCGGCTCCTCGGGTGTCTCACCGTCGAAGGCGACGTACGCGGCACCGCGCAACAGCGTGGTCGCCTCGGTCATCACGGCGAGAGTCGTGGGAGCCGCCGGGTCCAGGCCGGCAAGAACCTGGCCGGGCGAGGCACCGGTCGGCCACTGCAGGCCCAGTGCCCGCACCACCGCCCGCAGTGCCTCGACGTCCGACGCGCCCGGCGGCGGGAGAGTGCGCAGGATGCCGACCCTCGCCTCGAGCATGATCGCGGCGGCGCACATTCCGGTGAGCAGGGACATCTCGGCGTTCCACGCGTCGGCCTCGGTGCGCGGCGCGATCTCGAGGCGCCATCCGCCGCGGTCGGAACCGTCGGCGACGACCTCCTGTTCGGGAAGCGCGAGCTCGATGGCGCCGCGCGCGACCGCGAGGGCCCGCCGCGCCCGACCGAGATCCTGCAGCGCCGTCAGCGACGGATGCACGGTGCCGTAGTCGACAGCCGACTGCACCTCGGCGTAGGTGAACCGTTGCCGTGAGCGCACCGTCGCCGGCTCGACGTGCCAGGACGTCGCCGTCCCCGCGGGGTCGGTGTCGATGGTCCACAGCGCGGCCGGCCGTACCCGGTCCGGCAGGAGGGACGACGCGTCCTCGGACATCTGCCGAGGGTGCAGCGGCACGCTGTCGTCCGGGAGGTAGACCGTCTGTCCACGGCGGCGCACCTCCTCGTCCAGCACGCTTCCCGGCGCGACGACCGCACCGACGTCGGCGATGGCGTAGTACAGGCGGAAACCCGCGTCGGTGCGGTGGACGACGAGAGCCTGGTCCAGATCCATCGACCCGGGCGGGTCGATGGTCACGAACTCCAGGTCGGTCGCGTCGCGCCGCGTCGGACGAGAGTCCGCCACCGGGACCGCGTCGGGCGGGTACCCGGTCGGCAGGTCGAACTCGGCGCGCACAGCCGAGAAGTCGACACCGTCGACCCGAGGCGCAACGGCCCGCCTCGATACCGACGCGGTCACGAGCGCGCCGATGCGGTCACGAAGACCAGGTGTCGTCGGCGTCGTCCGCGGCCTTGTTACGCTCCGCGGCGATCTCGAGGGCGCGCTCGGCGGTGGCCCTGTCGGGGTAGGGGCCCATGCGGTCCATCGCACCGGCCTCCTTGCCCTGCACGACAGCCTTGTCGCTGATACGGAAGTACCACTGATCGTCGTCGTCACTCATGATCGACAGTGTGCCCCAGATCCGCCCCGACGGAACAGACTTCGCGTTCTGCGGCCCCGCGATTCACGGTCGGCGACGCGCCGACCGCACACACCGCGGGACCAGCGGCCGCGTTACACTTCTCGCATGTCCGGGTACACACGCCGGACCGGAGCCGGACCACGCACCCGATAGGAGTACGACATGTCGACCCTTCTCTTCGATCAACTGTTGCCGCTGATGGGCCATGACGCCGCGACGTACTGGGCCACCCTGCTGGTGGTCGACCCCATCTGATCCACTCTGCTCACGAACGGCTCCGCCCTCATCGAGGACGGGGCCTTTCGTCGTTCAGGAGGACTCGATACGTGGCGGCGGGCCGACGCTTCCCGTAGTTTCCTACCGCCGGCCCGCCGAGACTCACTGTAGAGGACATCGAACATATGTTCTAGTCCGCCCTCGAACAGGGCGGTCGGACCGGTCGTGTGCGCGGACGAGTCGGCGTGTAAGCCGGATCCTGTCCCCGGGACGAATCCCGGGTGGCGACCATCCATCTGGGCACACCGTCGCCGGGTACCTCGAGCGATCAACCCGCAGGCTCGGGCGAGCAGCCCTCGAACACCTGCGCAGACGCACCACCGCGAACGGCGGTGCGACCTTCGATCTTGCTCCGGGCGGGGTTTACCGAGCCACCCCGGTCACCCGGGGTGCTGGTGCGCTCTTACCGCACCGTTTCACCCTGACCGACCGATCCGAGGACCGGTCGGCGGTCTCTTCTCTGTGGCACTGTCCCGCGAGTCGCCTCGGGTTGCTGTTGGCAACCGCCCTGCTCTGTGGAGTCCGGACTTTCCTCGGCTCGAAGCTTGACGACGCCGGTCGTCAGTTCTCCGTGCCGCGGCCGCCCGGCCAACTCGTCCGCCCCGTCATGGTAGCCGCTCCGCCACCCCCGTCCCACCCCCGCTCCGACCCCCGCGAGTACGTCCGAACCGTCGCTGGGCGAGCCCCGATCACGACAGTTCGGACGTACTCGCGGGGGGTGGGTGTGCCGAGCGGACGGATGGTCGGACCGGGGATCTAGAGTCACGCGCATGACCTTCGTCGTCCTCCTGCGCGGCATCAACGTCGGCGGCATCCGCATCTCCATGGCGGCCCTGCGGTCGTCGCTGGAGGACGCCGGATACACCGCGGTGCGCACCGTTCTCGCGTCGGGCAACGTGGTGCTCACCGCGACGACGCAGGACCCGGCCGTGGTGCGCTCCGACGTGGAGGGCGTCCTGCGGCAGGCCTTCGGCTACGAGGCGTGGGTGGTGGTCGTGACCGTGGAGCAGCTCGCCGAGATCGTCGCCGCCTTCCCGTGGGAGACCGACGAGGCGGTACGCCACCCGTACGTGATCTTCTCGACGGACGGTGTGTCCACCACCGATCTCGCGGCGATCGGCGAGACGGCCGACCCCGTCGTCGAGAGGTCGACACTCGGGCCGCATCACGTCCTGTTCTGGGAGGTCGTGCGCGGTGACACCCTGTCCAGTGTCGTCGGCAAGGCCAGTGCGCGCGCGTCCTACAAGTCGACGACGACCACGCGAAACCTCCGCACGCTGCGCAAGATCCTCGCGTGATCACCGATTCCACCGCGCGGACCGTCGTGGCCGCGCTGCTGGTGGCTGCCGTCCTGGTCTTCGCCATCGCTCGCCCTCGCGGACTCCCCGAAGCCACCATCGCCGTTCCGGCCGCGGCACTGGCGATCCTGCTCGGAGTCGTGTCGACGAGCGACGCACTCGAGGAGACGGCGGAGCTCGCCCCCACGGTGGCGTTCCTCGCGGCGATCCTGGCTCTCGCTCACCTCGCCGACGCGCACGGTGTGTTCACGTGGATCGCGTCCGTCCTGCACGCCCGGTCGCGATCCTCCCCCACGCGGCTCCTGATGCTCGTGTTCGTCACCGCGTCCCTCACCACGGCAGTGCTCAGTCTCGACGCGACGGTCGTCCTGCTCACCCCGGTCGTCATCGCCGCCGCCCGCCGCGCCGGGATGTCGCCACGGCCGGCGTCGTATGCCGTGGCACACCTGTCGAACTCGGCCTCCACGCTGCTGCCGGTCTCGAATCTGACCAACCTGCTGGTGTTCTCGGCCACCGGTCTGTCGTTCCTGCACTTCACCGCGCTGATGGCAGCGCCGTGGGTCGTCGCGATCGCGCTCGAGTACGCGGCGTTCCGTTGGTTGTTCCGCGCCGACCTGCGCGAGGTGGAGAACCCGCCGGACGACGACGGTCCGTCCGTGGCGGCGCCGACGCTCGCCCTCGTCGTGATCGGCTGCGCTCTGGTGGGTTTCGCGATCAGTGGGTCGCTCGGCCTCGAACCGGTGTGGGTGGCCGCGGCGGCCGCGATCGTGCTCGCCGTTCCTGCGCTGCGCCGGTCCGAGACGACTCCCGTCGCGATCGTGCGTGCACTCGATCTGTGGTTCTGCGTGTTCGTCTTCGCGCTCGGAGTGGTGGTCGCGGGACTCGCCGGGGGTCCGGTGGGCGAGGCCGTCACCGAGATCCTGCCGACGTCGTCCACGCTGCTCGCGCTCCTGACCGTCGCCGCGGTGGCCGCGGTCGCCTCCAACGTGCTCAACAACCTGCCCGCGACGCTGCTGCTGCTCGCCGCACTGACGTCGACGACAGGCGTTGCACCGGTGGGCGCGCTGCTCGCCATGCTGATCGGCGTCAACCTCGGGCCCAACCTCACCTACGTCGGGTCGCTCGCGATCATGTTGTGGCGCCGCGTGGCTCGCGCGGAGGGCGAGCCGCCGAGCCTGCGCACGTTCACCGTGGTGGGTCTGGTGACCACACCGATCACCGTGGTCGCGGCGACCGTCGCCCTGTGGCTCGCCCTGCAGGTGTGATGGTCGGGTCCAGAGGAACGACGTGTCGGTTCCTCCATCAGGCCCAGAGGAAGGACGTGTCGTTCACCAGGCGTACGGAGGCCGCGTCGTCGTCGAACCAGTCGACGATGCTGATGGACGCCAGGTCGAGGTGCATCCGGTAGAGGATCGACGGGCCGACGTCCAGGCCGAGCTGCAGGAGCGTCTTGATGGGCGTCACGTGCGAGACCACGACGACGGTCTTCCCCGCGTACTCGGTCGCGATGTGTTCGCGGACCCGGCGCACCCGTTCGAGGACGGCGTCGAAGCTCTCGCCGCCGGGCGGCGCGACGGACGTGTCGCCCATCCACCGCCGATGCAGCTCGGGATCGCGCTCGGTGGCCTCGAGGAAGGTGAGGCCCTCCCACTCGCCGAAGTCCGTCTCCGTCAGGTCCTCGACGACGGTGACGGGGACGTCGGTCGCGCGGGAGACGGCCGACGCGGTGTCGTGCGCCCGGCCCAGCGGTGAGCTCAGGACGACGTCGACGCCGCCCAGCAGTGCGACACGCTGCGCCGCGGCCGCTGCCTGCGCTCGCCCGAGCTCGGTGAGCTCCGGGTTGCCTCGGCCGGAGTACCGACGATCCACCGACAGGGCGGTCTGGCCGTGCCGCAGCAGGATCGTGCGGGTCGCGGCACCCGAGACGGACTGCCAGGCAGGCCGTTCCGACACCGGCGTCGGTGCGCTCGCGACCTCGGCCGCACCGGTGAGCAGCGCGTCCTCACCGTCCATCGCCTGGTTGGCCAGCCGGTCGGCATGCGAGTTCTCGGCGCGCGGGATCCACGCGTACTGCACGTCGTCGAACGTGTCCGCGACAGCGGCTGCTCGCGCGCGCAGCGGAATCATGTCCGGGTGCTTGACCTTCCAGCGGCCGGACATCTGCTCGACCACCAGCTTGGAGTCCATCCGCACCGAGACGCGCGAGGCCCCGAGTTCGCGGGCCGCCTCGAGACCGGCGATCAGTCCGCGGTACTCGGCGACGTTGTTCGTCACCACTCCCAGGTGTTCGCGGCGCTCGGCCAACACCGTGGCTCGCGCCGCGTCCCACACGACGGCTCCGTAGCCGGCGGGCCCGGGGTTGCCTCGCGATCCCCCGTCGGCCTCCACCAGGACGGAGTCGAGCTGGGGACTCACAGACCGGACTCGTTGGTGCGCACCAGGATCGCGTTGCACTCCGAGCACCGCACGACCACGTCGGGCGCGGTGCCGGCGATGCGCGCGATCTCGCCGCGATCCAGCTCGATCCGGCACGCACCGCAGCGCCGACCACGCAGCAGGGCGGCACCGATGCCCGACCGCTCACGCTGCTTCTCGTACATCGCGGACACCTCGGCGGGCAGCTGCGCGGCGAGCTCCTCGCGCTGCGCCGACCGAGTGCGCTCGGCGTTCTCGACGTCGGCGAGGGCGTCGTCGCGTCGACGGGTGGCGTCGACGATCGTGTCCTCGACCTGTGTCAGATTGGCACCGGCGTGCTCGTAGTCGCTCTGCGACGCCTCGCGCTGCTCCATGACCTCGAGCAACTCGTCCTCGAGGATGCCGCGGCGGCGCTCGAGGCTGCCCAGCTCGTGCTGGAGTTCGCTGAGCTGCTTCGCGGGAGCCGCGCCGGAGGCCAGCGCAGCGCGGTCCTTCTCCTCGCGGCGGCGCACGGCGTCGACCTCGCCCTCGAGCTTGCGGATGTCGCGGTCCAGATCGTCGAGCGAGATCTGCACGCCCACGGCTGCGTCCTTGCGGTCGATCCGCTCGCGTTCGAGTGCATCGAGCTCGACCTGCTCGGGAAGAGTGCGTCGACGGTGTGCGAGCTGGGCCAGTTCGGTGTCCATGGCGGCCAGGTCGAGGAGGGAGAGCTGGATCTTCGGGTCGACGTTCACGCGTGTCACGGTACTAGTCCTGCGGGGGACGGACGCCGATGCTCCACGGATCCGTTCTGATCGTCAGTGTCCGGGTGGTCCAGCCGTCGCGATCACCGAACGCGCTGTCCAGCAGGTCGCGCGCCTGGGCGCACCACGGGAACTCCCCCGCCCAGTGCGCGACGTCGATCAGCGCGGGTCCGCCGGCCCGCAGGTGTTCGTCCGCCACGTGGTGTCGCAGGTCGGAGGTCACGTAGGCGTCGACACCCGCTGCGGTGACGGCGCCGAGCATCGAGTCCCCGGATCCACCGCACACGGCCACCCGCCGGATCGTCGCGTCCGGGTCGCCGGCGGCGCGCACTCCCCAGGCAGTGGACGGGAGCCGGCTGCCGACGCGGTCGGCGAAGGCGCGCAACGACATCGGCTCGGCCAGCGTCCCGATCCGGCCCAGCCCGCAGTCGGTCGGCAACCCGGCCGTCTCGACGACGTCGAACGCCACTTCCTCGTAGGGGTGCGCCGAGCGCAGCGCGGTGAGAACGGCCGCGCGCGCAGAGCGCGGAGCGACCATCTCGACGCGCCGTTCCTCGACCGACTCGACGGTGCCGACGGTGCCGATCGCCGGCCGCGCGTCGTCGACGGGACGGAACTGGCCGTCGCCCACGACGCTCCAGCTGCACTCGCGGTAGTCGCCGATCGACCCGCCGCCCGCGTCGAACATGGCCTGCCGCACGGCGGGGGCGTCGGCCACCGGGACGTACACACCCCACTTGTCGAGGCCCCCGTCCCGACTTCTCGTCGAGGGGGCGCAGATCGGTGAGGCCCAGCAGTGTCGCCAGCGCATCGGACACTCCGGGCTGCGCCGAGTCCGCGTTGGTGTGGGCGGTGAACAGAGCGCACCCCGCCGTGATCAGGCGATGCACCAACGCGCCCTTGGGCGTGTGGGCACCGACCGTGTCCACACCGCGCAGCAGCAGTGGGTGGTGCACCACGAGCAGATCGGCACCGGCGGTGATCGCCTCGTCCACGACGGCGGCCGTGGCGTCGACGGCGAACATCACGGTGGTCACGGAGTTCGCGGGATCGCCGCACACCAGACCGACCGAGTCCCAGCTCTCGGCGAGCCGGGGCGGGTACGCCGCGTCGAGCACGTCGATGATCTCGGCCAGGGTGGGCGCTGCGGTTCCCGTCGATGCCATCACTCGACCCTAGGTGTGCCCATCTCGCGCACCACGTCACCCCACGCGTCGGCGAGTCGGTCGACGGAGTCCGCGCCCCGCACCGCGATCCGCAGGTGATCCGGGCCGAGGCCGGGAAAGGTGTCGCCTCGGCGGACCGCGACACCGCGGTCCCGCAACGCGGCCCGGATCGCTGCGCCGTTCTCCGCGCGGACGAGCACGAACGACGCCGTCGCCAGTGCCGACACCTCCACCCCGAGTACGCGGAGCCGTTCGACGAGGTACTGCCGCTCGCGGGCGAGCACGAGCGCGTCGGCGTCCACGGACGCGACGGCGTCGGGTTCGCAGCACGCCTCGATCGCGGCCAGCTGCAGGGTGCCCAGCGGCCAGTGGGGTCGGCCCCGGTTCAGTGTGGCGAGGACGTCCGGCGCTCCGAGCGCGTACCCGCACCGCAGCCCCGCGAGGGCGAACGACTTGGTGAGGCTGCGCAGCACCACCACGTCGGGACGAGACTGCGACGCCAGGGACTCGGGCTCGCCGGGCACGGTGTCGGCGAATGCCTCGTCCACGACGAGCACGCGTCCCTCCGCCCGGAGTGCGAGCACGTCCGCGCGGGGATGGCCGACGGACGTCGGGTTGGTGGGATTGCCCAGCACCACCAGGTCGGCGTCGTGCGGAACGGCGGCGTCGACGAGCCGGTACGGCGCGGGCAGGACGACCCGATGCACCGGGACGTCGGCACTGCGCAGGGCGAACTCCGGCTCGGTGAAGGACGGGTGGACGACCGCGGCGAGGCGCGGGCGCAGCCGGGGCAGCATCGCGAATCCTTCGGCCGCTCCGGCGAGCAACAGCACCTCGTCCGGAGATCGACCGTGGCGCAACGCCACTCGGTCGCGAACCCGCCGGTCCTCGGCCTCGGACGGATACGCCGCGAGTCGGTCGACGGCCTCGATCAGTTTGCGCCGCAACCACTCGGGGGGCCGGGACCCACGAACGTTCACCGCGAAGTCGAGCATGCCCGCCTCGACCTCCACGTCGCCGTGGTGGCGAAGCAGCGGATCGATACGGGCGTCGCCTGTCACTCGGGTGACTGTAGGCGCTCCATATACTGACCCCCATGTCCACCACAGCCGTCGACCTCGTCCTCTTCGACCTCGACGGCACCCTCACCGATTCCGCACCCGGCATCCTCGCCGGTTTCGATCACGCGCTCGCGACGGTGGGGAGCCCGCCGCCCGGCGACGACGTCCGGGCGCACGTCATCGGTCCGCCGATGATCGACACGTTCCGGTCCCTCGGTCTCGACGAGGACAGGGTCGAGCGCGCCCGCGCCGCCTACACGGAGTACTACGACAGCCGCGGCTGGTCCGAGAACCGGGTGTACGAGGGCATCGTCGACGTGCTGGACGCGCTCGTGGCCGCCGGTGTCCCGATGGCGGTCGCGACGTCGAAGAACGAACGATTCGCACGGCGCATTCTCGAACACTTCGGCCTGGCCGACTACTTCCGCTTCATCGCGGGCGCCAGCGACGACGGCAGCCGCCGGTCCAAGGCGGACGTCGTCGCGCGCGCACTCGAGCAGGTGGGGCGCCCGGCTCGGTCCACGGCCGAGGGCGGTACCGCGTCGGTGGTGATGGTCGGCGACCGCGACCACGACGTGTTCGGCGCCGGGCACTGGGGCATCCCCGTCGTCCTGGTCCGGTGGGGATACGGATTCGAGTCCGAGCACGACGCGGCCTCGTGGTCCGTCGGATCGGCGGCGGAACTCACCACGCTGCTCTCCTCGCTCACGACGGACGCGGCATGACGGTGCACGTGACCTTCGTCTGCACGGGCAACATCTGTCGGTCGCCGATGGCCGAGAAGATCGTGACGCAGGCCCTCGCGGATGCCGGGATGGACGACCGGGTGCGCGTCACCAGCGCCGGCACGGGCGACTGGCACGTCGGCGACGCCGCCGACCCGCGCGCCGCTGCCGAGCTGGAGTCGCACGGCTACCCGTCGGCCCATCGCGCCCGCACCGTCGATGCCGAGATCCTGGGTGCGGACCTCGTCGTCGCGCTGGATCGAACTCACGAGCGCGACCTCCGTCGCCTCGGCGTCCCCGCGGACCGGCTGGCACTGCTGCGCTCGTTCGACCCGCACGCCGATTCCGACTCGGTGGCCGATCCGTACTACGGCGACGACGGCGACTTCCAGACGGTGCGCGAGCAGATCGAGGCGGCCGTCCCCGGTCTACTCGAGGCCCTCACGCAGCACTGACACCCCCGTCGCGACGCGACGACTACGCTGTGTAGTCGTGCGCCGACTGTCGTTCCTTCTCCGTCCCGGGTGGTTGGCACTCGCGGCTGTCGTCATCCTCTTCGCGTACCTCTGCTTCTCCGTTCTCGCGCCCTGGCAACTGGGCAAGAACACCACCACGTCGGCGCGGAACGAGCAGATCAGCCGCTCCTTCGACGCGGAACCGGTCGATGCTGCCGACCTGTTGACCGAGCAGGTCGTCGCCCCCGAGGACGACTGGCGACGGGTCGTGGTCACCGGGACGTACGACGCCGACAGCGATGTGGTGGTCCGCCTGCGCAGCGTCGACGACACCCCGGCCTTCGAGGTCCTCACCCCGTTCGTCACCGACGCCGGGCCCACGATCCTGGTGAACCGCGGCTACGTGCTGCCCACCACGGGTATCGACGTCCCGACCTTCGATCCCCCGCCGGCCGGCACCGTCACGCTGGAGGGCCGCCTGCGCGTCTCGGAACCGTCGGTTCCGGACAAGCCCGCCGTCGCCGGCCCCGGGGTCCCGCAGGTCTACACGATCACGCCCGCCCAGGTCGGTGAGTTGACCGGCACCGATCCGGTCGACGGGTACGTGCAGCTCGCCGACGCGCAGCCCGGCGGTCTCGGTGTTCTCGCGCTGCCGCAGCTCGACGCCGGGCCTTACCTGTCCTACGGGTTGCAGTGGCTGGCGTTCGGCATCATGGCTCTGCTGGGTCTGGCGTACTTCGTGCGCGCCGAGATCAAGGAACGGCGGCGTGGCAACGCCGAGTCGAGTGACGACCTCGAACCGAGCGACGATCTCGAGCCCACCGCCGCTCCCGACGAGTACGACGACGGACTGGACGCGCTGCTGAAGCCGCGGCGAGGCCTACGAAGGAAGTCGGCGCCCGCGGCCGAGTCGACGACGCTGCTGACCGATCGCTACGGCAAGAAGCGCTGACACCGCCGCGGCGCTCGCCTGCACCGCGGCCGACAGGCGCACCGCACGCCGCAGATCGTTCGTCGTGGGGACGCTTCCCCGGCCCAGGACGGGCCGCTGTTCGACACCGTGCGCGTAGGCCGTCTCGCCGCCGAGCCGTACTCCGAGGGCGCCCGCGGCGGTCGACTCGGTCACTCCGGCATTCGGGCTCGGATGGTCGGACGCGCTCGCGCGCCACGCGGCCAGGGCGTCCCGCGGCGTCCCACCCACCGTCGGCGCCGATGCTGCCGTGAGGAGTCCGGTGAGTCGGGCGGGGATCAGGTTGACCACGTCGTCGAGCCGGGCGGCACACCATCCGAACCGTTCGTAGCGCGGCGAGTGGTAGCCGATCATCGCGTCGAGGGTGTTGACGGCGCGGTAGCCGACGGCGCCAGGAGCCCCTGCCACCGCGGCCCAGAAGAGCACGCCCGTCGTCGCGTCCGAGGTGTTCTCGGCCACCGATTCGAGCGCCGCCCGCGCCGCGCCCGCGTCGTCCAGCAGAGCGGGATCACGCCCGCAGAGCGACGGCAGAATCGCCCGCGCGGCCGGAAGATCGTTGGCGTCCAGGGCGTCGGCCAGCGCGAGACCCGTGCGGGCCAGCGTCGTTCCGCCGAGACACGCCCAGACCGCGGCGGCCGTCAGCGCTACACGCGGAACCGGGTGATCGCGCACGAGTCGATCCGCCGCGGCCGTCGCGCCGATGGCTCCACCGACGAGCAGTGCGGTGTGGACGGTTCCGGCGAGTCGGTCGTCCCGGTACGTCCGCGTCTCGAGGGCGGCGGCGAGAGATCCGAAGGCGGCCACGGGATGACGGCGTCGTGGATCCCCCAGCATCAGGTCGGCGAGGTATCCGGACACGATTCCGACGGCGGGTGCGATGATCATCGTCTGCGATCCTATCCGCCGCGTCACGGTCAGATAGTCGGACGTCCACGTATTCGGCTACCCTGTGCGCATGACGGAGTCGACGCGGACGCAGGACTGGCACACCGGCGCGGACGGCGAGCTGTATCCGCCGGAGCCCTGGTACCTCGGCGGCACCCTGCTGGTGTCGGTCTACCGCGTTCCCGTCCACGAGCTCCCGCAGGACGTGGTGTCCGCCGTGTCCGACGCCGATGCCCGGCTGGTGACGGTCGGCGGGCACGCTGTCGTCTCCGCGGCCTTCGTGCGCTACACCTCGGGCGGCGTCCTGTCCTACGACGAGTTGATCGGCTCGGTACTCGTCCGGCACGGCCTCACCGTCATGGCCACCATCCCGCACATCTGGGTCGACAGTCCGCAGTCCCGCACCGGTGGGCGCGAACTGTGGTCCATACCGAAGCATCTGGGCGAATTCCGCCGCGAGACGAGCGGGCCGCGTGTCACCGCGTCGATGACGTTCGACGGTGCCCCCGTCGCGGCGCTCGACGCGCGGGTCGGGCGCCGACTCACACCGGGCACGCCGCGCATTCCGCTCACCACCGCACAGCACCTCGGCGGTCGCACCGTCGTGTCCCGCAACACGATCTACGCGACCACCCGCGCGCTGTCGACGACGTGGACGTTCGCATCGGACGGTCCGCTGGGTCACCTGCACGGACGCACGCCGACCGTGAGCGTGGCACTCGCCGACGCCTCCATCGTGTTCGGTGGACACGTCGACCGACGCTGAGCTCGTTGGGGTTGACTGTGGGTCCGCCTACACAGGAGACCCCATGACCGACCTACAGAACTTCGCCGACACCGTCTTCACCGCCGCAGCCGGGCTGCAGGTCACCACGGCCACCGGCACCGAGGTACGCGGACACATCGATCTGACGAGCGATCATCACACCCCGTGGGGCGTCGTGCACGGCGGCGTCTACGCCTCGGCCGTCGAATCGGCCGCGAGTATCGGTGCGAGCGTGGCGGTCTCGGACCGCGGTCAGTTCGCCGTCGGCGTCCACAACGGAACGGACTTCCTCCGGTCGATGACCGAGGGGCGGGTCGACGTGGTCGCCACCCCGCTGCAACAGGGTCGGGTACAGCAGCTCTGGCAGGTGATCATCACCAGCGCCGACTCAGGTAAGGAGATCGCCCGCGGTCAGGTGCGACTGCAGAACGTGGCGAACCCGAACGCCTGACTAGAAGCTCCAGCCGCGGAACAGGTAGCTGATGCGGATCAGGATGTCGACGAGCCCTGCGGACATGTGTTCCTCCGACGTTCGTGCCTGTCAGCGGGCTCGGGTCGCCCCCCTGTCCCAGAACACTAGGCACCCGCCGGCCCGTCGGGGGTCGCAACACGGAGAACGGGCGACGTTCTCGTGTCAGTCGGCGAGGGAACGCCACGGTGCCGCGCCCTCGATCTCGAAGGCCACCTCGAGCAGCGTTCGCTCGTCGCCCTGCACACCGGAGAACATGACCCCCACCGGCAGTCCGGCGCTCGAGCGCCCCAGCGGCAGCGACATCGCCGGCGCTCCCGCCACGTTGTGCAGCGGAGTGAACGCGGCGTAGGACGTGAGCCTCTCGAGGTACTCGTCGAACGGCACGTGCGGCGACAGATGCCCCAGCCGCGGCGTGGTGTGCCCGAGCACCGGGGACAGCACCAGGTCGACGCTCGCGAACATCGAGGCGTAGTCGGCACCGGCCCTGCGCAGTCGACGCACCACCGACGGCAATCGGTACCGCGTACGACGGAAGCGGTCCGCGAGTCCCGCGGTGAGCGTGTCGAAGTCGCGTTCCGTGCGGCCCTCGAGACGCGGCGTCGTCTTCTGCAGAACGTAGGCGAGGAACGACCAGTACTCGACGAAGTCCTCGGGAAAGCGTGGGTCGATCGGCACGGTGGTCATCTCGTCCACCGTGTGACCGAGGCGCTCGAGGAGCGCGGCGGCGTCGTCCAGCGCGGCGAGCGTCTCGACGTCGGTGGGGCCGCCCGCGGGCGACTGCCGGATCACACCGACCCGCAGTCGCCGCGCCGACGGGCCCGTCACGGTGCCGATCGGTCGCAGGCGTCGTGCACTCGCGTGATCGGCCGCGGCCCAGAACGCGGCGGTGTCACGGACACTGCGCGTCAGCACGCCCTCGGAGACGATCGCGACGGGCAGAAGCTTCTCCAGCGCCGGCAGCACGAACCTGCCGCGCGACGGCTTGAGGCCCACGAGCCCCGTGCAGGCCGCTGGGATCCGGATCGAGCCGCCGCCGTCGTTGCCGTGTGCGAGGGGAACCGCCCCCGCCGCCACCAGCGCCGCGGATCCGCCCGAGGACGCGCCCGTCGAGTACTCGGTGTTCCAGGGGTTCCGGGTGGGCGGCCGGGTCGGGAACTCGGTCGACGCGCTGAGACCGAACTCCGGCAGCGTCGTCTTGGCCATGACACCGAACCCCATCGAGAGCATCTCGCGGGCCACGGGACCGTGCCGGTCCGCGGGACGAGCACGGATGATCTCGGAGCCCTGGCCCGTCGGCAGCCCTCGGACGTCGCTGTTGTCCTTGATCAGCGTCGGCACACCCGCGAACGGCCCCGCCTGGTCGCCGACGACGGGAGTCGTCAGTGGTGGCCCCACCAGCGCGTCCAACTCGGCCGTCTTCTCGATGCGCGACAGTGCCGCCGACGCCAGTTCCGCGGCGGAGACCTCGCGCCTGCGCACTCGCAGCGCGAGCCCCACCGCGTCGTCGCGCCCCAACGCATCGTCCGTGAACGCATGTGTCATCGAAGATCCCCCTCGCTTCCGTCACCGGCGAAGCGGTGATTGCGTGCGCGTCCCGCGGGGAACGCTGCACCCCGTGCGCCGCGCTCCGTGGTGCACGCAACTCTAGAGAATGCGGCCACGACCGGTCCGAGACTCACGTCTTCACCGAATACGGTCGTCAGTTACTGTCCTGTGCGAAAGGTTTCTCGGGTGTCCACCACTTCCACCTCGGCCGACAACGCGGCCCCCGCGGTCTCCCGACGCGCCTGGCAGTCGTTGATCGTCCTGCTCATGGGCATGTTCATCGCCCTGCTCGACACGACCATCGTCAACGTCGCGCTCCCCACCATCCGCACGAGCCTCGACGCGTCCGAGGCCACCCTGTCCTGGATCATCTCCGGATACGCGCTCGCGTTCGGCCTGGCACTGATCCCGGCGGGTCGGGTGGGCGACCGCATCGGCCACAAGTGGGTGTTCTTCACCGGACTCGCCCTCTTCACGGTGGCCAGCCTCGCGTGTGGACTCGCGCAGAACGATCTGCAGCTCGTCGCGGCGCGCATCGTGCAGGGACTCGCGGGCGGCATCTTCGTCCCCGCCGTCACCGCCTACATCCAGTTGCTGTTCCCGCCGCAGATGCGGGGCAAGGCCTTCGCCATCATGGGCGCCGTCATCGGCGTCTCGTCCGCACTGGGCCCCATCATCGGCGGTCTGATCATCGAGGCCGCCGGCAGCGAGAGCGGATGGCGGTTGGTCTTCTGGGTCAACCTGCCGTTCGGACTCATCGGCTTGATCCTGGCCGCGAAGATCTTGCCGACCCGCTCCGAGATCGACTCCCCCGACGCCCCCGCGCGCGGTATCGACTGGGTGGGTCTCGCACTCGTCACGGCAGGTCTCGTCGCCATCCTGGTCCCCCTCATCGAGGGCCAGGACACCGGATGGCCGACATGGACGTACGTGACACTCGGCGCCGGCATCGTGCTCATCGGGCTGTTCGGCGCGTGGGAGGTGCGCTACTCGCGTGCCGGCCGCACCCCCCTGGTCCCGCCGCGACTGTTCACCCGGCCCGCGTTCACCGGCGGGGTCATTCTCGCCCTCGTCTACTTCGCTGCCTTCACGTCGATCTTCTTCACCATCTCGATCCTGTGGCAGACCGGTCTCGGCAACTCGGCCCTCGCCTCGGGCGTGGTGTCGATCCCGTTCGCGATCGGCAGCATCATCTCGTCGTCGCAGTCCAACAGGCTGGCCGAACGTCTCGGCCGCAATGTCCTGGTGCTCGGCACGGCCCTCGTCACCCTGGGACTCGTGTGGGCCTGGTTGGTCCTGCTGTTCACCGATGCGTCGGCCCTGACCAACTGGAAGCTGCTGCTGCCCCTGTTCATCGCAGGCCTGGGCAACGGCGCCTTCATCGCTCCCAATGCGCAGTTCATCGTCGCGACGGTCGATCGGCCCGACGCGGGCGCCGCCAGCGGTGTCATCTCGACGATGCAGCGGGTCGGCAGCGCGATCGGCATCGCCATCATCGGCAGCGTCCTCTTCGGCTCGCTGAACGTCATGGGCCCCGGTGAGGACGCCGTCGCGACGGCGTTCACCGACAGCGCGGCGCACGCCATGGGAGTCAGCGCCGGATTCGCCGTGCTCGCGTTCGTCCTGGTCTTCGCACTACCGCGACGGGCTCACTGATCGTCCGCATCCGGTGCCAGCAGGTGCACGTCGTCGGCGACGATCGATCGCAGTAGTTCGTCGACGGCCTTCACCCGCGCCAGTCGCGTGAGGTCGCGAGGCATCGCGGTCCAGTAGTCGCGGCGCACGGCGAACTCGTCGGGCAACACACAGACCAGCTGGTCGTCCGGTTCGCCGATGTAGTTGGGCAACGGTGCGATCCCGAGCCCGTGGCGGGCCGCGAGCCAGTGCCCGGTGATGTTGTTGGTCTGGAACTGCGGTCGACCGTCGAGATGCATGGCGTCGAGGATGCGCAGCGGCACCACGTCCAACAGCGCGTCGACGTACCAGATCAGGACGTGCCGACGCAGGTCGTCGAGGCTCTCCAGTGTGGGCGCGGCGCGGAGGTACGACGGTGACGCGTACAGCTTGAGCTCGTACGACGCCAGCTTCCGCGATGACATGAATCGCGGCGACGGCCGCTCCAGGCTCACGGCGACGTCGAAGCCGCGGGTGCTCAGCGCGTCGTGCTCCGTGGCGGTGACCAGCTCGACGTCGAGTCGGGGGTGGTCCCGGCGCAGCCGCGTCAGCTGCGGCGTGAGCACGAAGGCACCGAAACCGTCCGGGGCGGCGATCCGCACGGAGCCGGTCAGCGAGCCCACGGACGTCGTCTGGTCCTCGAACGCCGCGATCAGCGTCGACTCCACCGTCTCCGCGTAGCCCACGAGGCGCCGACCCGCCTCCGTCAGCCGCCAGCCCGACGGCGTGCGATCGAAGAGTCGATGGCCCGCCGCCTTCTCCAGACTGGTGATGCGGCGGCCCACCGTCGTGTGGTCGACACCCAGCACTCGCGAGGCGTCGTTGAGGCGCCCGTGGCGCGAGACCTCCAGGAAGAAGCGGAGATGATCGGCGGAGAACATGCCGTGAGCGTACCCACGACGTGCAGATCTGCACGCGAGAGTGCGCCTTTGGCCTTTGACAGACGCAATTCTGCTAGGGAGACTCAGGTCACAGGCCAGCACTCGACCGAAGGAATCTCCGTGAACACGATCACGCACTGGGTGGACGGCAAGCCGTTCGCCGGCACCTCCGACAAGACCTCCCCCGTCACCAACCCGGCCACCGGTCAGGTCACCGGCGAGCTCGCTCTCGCCACCGTCGAGGATGCCCGCGTCGTCATCGACTCGGCCACCGCCGCCTTCCCCGCCTGGCGCGACACCTCGCTGTCCAAGCGCACCGCGATCCTCTTCAACTTCCGCGAACTGCTCAACGCGAAGAAGGGCGAACTCGCCGAGATCATCACCGCCGAGCACGGCAAGGTCCTCTCCGACGCGCTCGGCGAGATCAGCCGCGGCCAGGAAGTCGTCGAATTCGCCTGCGGTATACCGCATCTGCTCAAGGGCGGCTTCACCGAGAACGCCTCCACCGGAGTCGACGTCTTCTCCCTGCGCCAGCCGCTCGGACCCGTCGGCATCATCAGCCCGTTCAACTTCCCGGCCATGGTGCCGATGTGGTTCTTCCCCATCGCCATCGCCGCCGGCAACACCGTCGTGCTCAAGCCGTCCGAGAAGGACCCGACGGCGAGCATCTGGATCGCCGAGCTGTGGAAGGAAGCGGGCCTGCCCGACGGCGTCTTCAACGTTCTCCAGGGTGACAAGACGGCCGTCGACGAGCTGCTCGAGAACCGCAACATCAAGTCCATCAGCTTCGTCGGCTCCACCCCCATCGCGCAGTACGTCTACGCGACGGGCACCTCGCACGGCAAGCGCGTCCAGGCCCTGGGCGGCGCCAAGAACCACGCCATCGTGCTCCCCGATGCCGACCTCGACCTCGCTGCCGACGCCATGGTCAACGCCGGCTTCGGCTCCGCCGGTGAGCGCTGCATGGCCATCTCCGCCCTCGTCGCGGTCGGCGACATCGCTGACGAGCTGGTCGCCAAGATCGCCGAGCGCACCACCCCGCTCAAGACCGGCGACGGCACCCGCGGCGCAGACATGGGCCCGCTGGTGACCAAGGCGCACCGCGACAAGGTCGCGTCCTACGTCGACGCGGGCGAGGAGTCCGGCGCCACCATCGTCGTCGACGGCCGCACCGTGAAGGCCGACGGCGGAGACGAGGGCTTCTGGCTCGGACCCACCCTCATCGACCACGTCACCCCCGAGATGAGCATCTACACCGACGAGATCTTCGGACCGGTGCTCTCCGTCGTCCGCGTCGACACGTACGACGAGGCGCTGCAGCTGATCAACGACAACCCCTACGGCAACGGCACCGCCATCTTCACCAACGACGGTGGCGCCGCTCGACGCTTCCAGAACGAGGTCGAGGTCGGCATGATCGGCATCAACGTGCCGATCCCGGTTCCCATGGCCTACTACAGCTTCGGTGGCTGGAAGAACAGCCTCTTCGGCGACACCCACGCCCACGGCACCGAGGGCGTGCACTTCTTCACCCGCGCCAAGGCCGTCACCTCCCGCTGGCTCGACCCCAGCCACGGCGGCATCAACCTGGGATTCCCCGAGAACGACTAGTCAGGTCCACGCCGCGCCGCATCGTCTCTCCGCAGTTCGGGAGGCGGTGCGGCATCGGCATTTCCGCATCACGCACCGCCCGACCACGAGAAGGAGCACGACGACGATGTCGACATCCATTTCCTTTCCCCGCTTCCTGCGTATGGGACCCGGCGCCGTCGAGGACCTCGGCCAGGTACTCGACGACCTCGGAGTCGAGCGCCCCCTCCTCGTGACCGACAAGTTCATGGTCAGCACGGGTGCAGCGGACCGCGTCATGGGCATCATCGCGGCCGCCGGCAAGACCGGCGCGCTGTTCGCCGAGACGGTTCCCGACCCCACCACCGACTCCCTCACCGCCGGGGTCGCCGCCGTCGCAGCGCACGACGCGGACGCCGTCATCGGCTTCGGCGGCGGGAGCCCCATGGACACCGCGAAGGCACTGTCGGTGCTGAGCAAGGGCGGCGGCGTCATGCGCGACTACAAGGCACCCGGTCCGTACACCGGACCGGCGCTGCCCATCATCGCCATCCCGACCACGGCCGGAAGCGGTTCGGAAGCAACGCAGTTCACCGTCATCACCGACAGCGAGTCGGACGAGAAGATGCTGTGCCCCGGCCTGTCCTTCCTCCCCATCGCCTCCGTCGTCGACCCCGAACTCACGATGTCCATGCCGCCACGCCTCACCGCGGACACCGGTGTCGACGCGTTGACCCACGCCATCGAGGCGTACGTCAGCAAGAAGGCGAACCCGATCTCCGATGCGTTGGCCCTCAACGCCATGCGCACCATCGGACGGTTCCTCGTACGCGCGTACACCGACGGGGACGACGCCGAGGCGCGCGCCGCGATGATGGCCGCGTCCACCCAGGCCGGGATGGCGTTCTCCAACGCCAGCGTGTGTCTGGTGCACGGCATGAGCCGACCCATCGGTGGCCACTTCCATGTCGCACACGGCTTGTCGAACGCGATGCTGCTGCCCGCCGTCACCGCGTTCTCCATCCCCGGCGCCCCGGAGCGGTACGCGGAGTGCGCGCGGCAACTCGGCGCCGCACATGAGGGTGACGGCGACGACGTGGCCTCGGCAGCACTGGTCACCTACATCGAGAACCTCTGCGCGACGGTCGAAGTGCCATCCCCGAGCGCGCACGGTCTCGATGCGGACAAGTGGGAGAAGCTCGTCCCGTTGATGGCGGAGCAGGCACTTGCCTCGGGCTCGCCGAACAACAACCCGGTGGTCCCCACCGCCCAGCAGATCGAGGAGCTGTACCGACAGGTGTTCTGACGCTGCCCGGGTCGCTGCGCCGCGCTTGCTTAGTCCGCCGCGGGCTGCGCCCGGCGGTCAGCCCCGTTCACCGCTCAGCCGGCGGCACACCCTTCACCCGGTCCACGAACTCGTCGAGCTCCGCTTCGGTGTACGGCGTGTGCACTCGCACGGTCGATCCGGGTCGCAGCGCCACCGACAACCCCGGCCGCCATTCGCGAGCCGGTCGAACCGGACGCGGGGCGAAGCCGCCACCGCAGTTGGGGCACACGTTCGACAGTCGATCGACGCAGGCGGTACAGAAGGTGCAGTCGTACGTGCAGATCCACGCGTCGACGGACGACGGTGACAGATCCACGTCGCACCGTTCGCAGTTGGGCCGCATGTCCATGATGTGGGCGCAGAGGGGTTCGAACCCTAAGCGAGCTCCTGCCTGTAGCTCCGAAAGCGCTCTGATCTGCGAAAAATGGTAACTGGGGGTCACAGCACATTCCCGGTTGCATCCACACTTTGTGCCCAAAATGTGCCCACCCGGTCAGCGGGACGATGCAGCCGCACCGCGTCGAGCCTCAAGGAAATCGTCCACGTCGGACTCACGCCAGAGCAGGCGCGAGTTCACACCGAAGCCGACCTTGAACCCGAGAGAGAACAACGGGTGGTGACCGTTCTTCGCGATCTCAGCGTTGGTGCGAAGGTTGCGGATCCGTCCGACACTGAGTCCGGTGCGGGTCGCTACATCTTCGATATTGATGAGGTTGTCCATGCGGCCAGGACGCTACGCCTCGTAGGTTGTCGTCATGACGGAGTTCCAAAGTGGAGGCAATCCTGCATCACCGTGGATGACGGTCCCCGAGGTGTGCGAGTACGGGCGCACGAACAAGAACATCGTGTACCGCGCCCTGCAGGTTGGTGAGTTGCGCGGCCATCAGCATGTGGCTCCTCGTGGAACGTGGCGTGTCCACCGCGACGACGTGGACTTGTGGCTGCGTGGTGAAGTTCGCCACGTAGCGGCGTCCTCGATTCGGCCGCACGGGCGGAGCTGAACTCCGTGCACGACCAAGATGTCGGCCTCGACAACTTGATGTCGAAGGGGCGCATTTCGAATGCGACTCTGCAGGTGCGGACTTTCCGCACCTGATCAGCCAGGATGTCGGCGCCGACAACCTGGTGCAACCAGGGTCATGTCCACCTCGGTTGCTGGATGACTTGCCGACGCCGACAAATCGTCGTCTTACTATATGTTCGCACAAGTGTTCGACATGCTGATACTGTCACCTCCGCGGACCGGGTGGAGGTCACCGACCCCGGCGATCTCGGGAAGCACTCGGTCCGCACTCCCGGTGTGAGACTCGCGACCTTGGCCACACTTGTTGGCACCGGCGAGCGCGGGTAGTTGGAGAAGCTGTACCGGGACTGAGTGACGAAGGTGTCGACTACTTGTCCGGCATAGTGCCTTTGCGAGTCAACTGCAACTGGGTGCCGGGCGTGTGGGTGTGCGGGCCGACTGAGATGACAGTAATTCCGCCATCGTCTTGCCAGATCCAGTACATTCGCCAAGCATTCGCGGTTGCGCTCTCAACGTACGAATTCCATATGGCGCGACCGTCGGGGCCAGGCAAGTTTTGCATTCGATGGGTATTGAGGCTCGGGTGGGTCGGGCCGACCTCGGTTAACAGCTTCACCGTCTTGAGGCACTTCTTGTACTTATCCTGCATACGGGGAGTCACCTTGGCGAGCTTCAAGAACTCGTTGACGTCGTCGGTGGCGTCTACATACGCCGGGCGACTCACTCTTCCTCGTCGAACATCCAGTCCAGTGACGATCGGCGGCCTTCGAGAGCGTCGACAACACCCTTGCGAGTGTCCCGATAAAGCTGTGAACTTTCAAGAATCGCCCGCTCCGACTCGTGAAGAGAAGCCAGCGGGATAAGACGGATCACGCCAGACGCATCCACCGTCTTGACGTAGCGGGCGTGGGGCAAGCCTCCGCCAACGCGCAGCTCTGAGGCCTCATCCGCCTCAACGATGGACGAGTCGTCACCGTACGGAATCGGAGCAAGTGCGGCGGTCATAGGGACATGCTAGCCCCGAGAACAAAGCACCGCACAGGATAGTGTGATGTGACTCACACATCCCTATCGCGCGATGTCAATCGTCGACCACGCACTTGGCGAGATGAGCACGTCGGGAACCCCCTGTTGACCCCCTATGCGCAACACGCCGCCGTCGGTCACGTCCCACCAGGTGCGATCGTCGTACTCCGTGTATCGACCATCGGTGAACGTCACATTGATCGCCATGTCGCCATTATCGCAGCCGGTTGCCCCACACAACGCACCCCTTGGTCGGTTACGGTCCGGACATGGCTTTTAACGTGACGATCCGAACCATCGATGATCCAACCGGACATTCGGTCTCCAGCTACACGGACAGGGACCACTACACGCTCATGCAGAACGGCTGCCTCCAGATTCACCGTGAGGACAACGTCGTCGTCACGTACCCCCCGCTCGTCTGGCTTGTCATCGAGGAAGTCCGCAACCCTGCAAGCATGGCCACGTTCGTCTAGGCCCTAGGCCCGGTACATGCGGCGCTGGGCAGGTCACTGGCGGCCGAAAGGTGATGATGCCGCCTACCCGACCCATACATCCCCTGCACCTGCATCACCAGCAGGCCGGGGTGAGCTTGACGCCGGTTGACTTACGAGTAAGCGCCTTGGATCGCGACGTACCAGAACGTGCGGGCAGCGTTGGCCGACCATGTCGTGTCCCCCGCCGAGGGTGCGAAGTCCGCGGCGGCGGTGGCTGTGCCGACCCATACTGCTGTGCGGGTGCCGCTCGTCCCCGTGGCCGAGCCCTGCACCGTGAGGGTGGAGTAGTCGGGGTCGGTCACGGTGGGGGTGTTCGAGTTGCCGGCGGTCAGTTCGTTCGCGACCTGCGCGAGGATCAGCGACCCCGTGGGTGCGGCGAACCCGTCGGTGGGGTTTGCCGACAGCGTGCCGACAATCGGGTTGGCGAGGTCGACGCCGCGGAGGACTAGCAGGACGACGGCGTTGCGGAGGCCGGTGCCGTTGTACTGGAACGTGTACGTGGAGGGCTCGGATGCGACATCGGTGACGGCGTGCCCAAGTGTGGCGTTGATGCGGTTGCCGCCTCCGATACTGACGGGATCATTGAGCATCACGAAGCCGCTGCTCTCCCACCCTGATGTCGCAGACGACTGACCGGAGCGCAGAACCGCGACAAGAAAGTCACCGTTCTGCAGTATGGGGAGGGTTGAGCTAGCTACGGACACACTGACACCGCTGGTGGTCCCCGCGCCGGCGTAGCCGACAATTGACGGTGTACGTCTCCCCCATGCGAGGACGGCATCCGTTCCGGTCCCGACCATGATGCGTGACGCGGCTACATCTGCTGACCCGGTACCTACCAACACACGTGTTGCCCGTGTGTCTGCGGACCTCACGCTCATGGACGGATCACCGCCACGAAACCAGCAGCGGTCTTCGTGGCGGAGGGTAGGGCCGCGTACTCGGCTTCTGTCACGGACACGATCGTCACCGACCCGGCGGCCGCGCCGATTGCGGTACGCACTGCTGCTGCGTCCGTCGCCTTTACGACTGCTCGACCGGTAGCAGTGGCGTCGGTGATGTCCGTGGAGGACAGCGTCACCGCACCGGTTCGGCCCGCTACCGAAGAGACAGGTGATGCGGGGTACGTCTTCTCACGCCACGACGCCAACGTGGTCGAGGGTTCAGCGATGAGTTGCCAGTCGGTACCGCGGTCGGTGCGGGTGCACCAGTCGCCCCGTTGCCCCACCAGTGCGAGCATCGCTGCCTGCGTGCCGACAGCGCCGAGGAAGTCGGTCATGGCGACGGCGGGGATCTGCGCCTGCGGAACCTTCCCGGTTCCGTCGAGGTCGGCCTTCGCGGCGAGCGCGGTAGACAGTCCGGTCACCTCGGTGGTGGCGTGGGTGTGGGTGGCCGGCGGGAACGTGGTGGGCTTGTCCGCCAATCCGTTCCAGGACGTCGTGCCCGGATCGCCCTTGTCTCCTCGGTCGCCCTTGAACGGGACACCGCTGCCGTTAGAGGGGAAGGCTGAGGTGCCGTAGATGTACAGCAACCCGTCCGCGGTGACGACCCAACTGTCACCCGACACATTCCCCGAGGTGGGGAGGTTGGCGTACGTGGCGACGCGACCCTTGATCTGGATGCCCTGACCCATCGGGCCGGCGGCTCCGGTATCGCCCTTTGCGCCTGCCGGTCCGGTGTCGCCCTTCGCGCCGGCGACACCCGCCGGACCAGTCGGGCCGGTGTCGCCCTTCACGGTGTCAACTGGGTTCTGCTGAAGGTAGCGGTCAACCGCATGCTGCACGAGATCCGGCTCAGTCGTCGGAGGGAGGTACGCGTCGAGGAGATCGTGGAGTCGGTGCTCCCCAGAGTCAGGGACAACGAACTCGCGCCTCTTGCCGCTGAGTTGCACCAACGCCAGACCTGGATGCAGGTTCGTCGAGAACGATCCGCTGTTGTTCAAAGCGGCGGAGTGGCGCTGCATCATCACGATGGACTCACCCGATTTGGACGTTCGGGTATGCGGTACCAAGAACGTGATCTGGCCCGTAGCAGGCTCACGTCCGATGTTCTCAAGGGTGTCGAAAACGGTGGTCATAGTTCCGTCCTGGAGTTGATTGGCAAATTTTTATAAGGCGCCGGAGGGGTACTCGCTGAGAGCGAGTAGCCCCGTAACCTCACCGCCGGCTAAAAGTCAGCGCATTCTGCTTCTGGTGCTGCGTGTACTTGCGCAGCGCCTCGTCGATGTCGGTGACGTTGAACTGGACGTTGGGGCGATCAGCGAGCATCTGTGACATGGCGTCCGCGGTCAGACTCGGCTGCGGCACCGGCTTCTCCTTGGTCGCGTTCCGCAGCAGCTCCGGTCCTCCTGTCTGGTTGTTGACCAGGTTCAGGCCGGGCTTGACCCAGCCACCCTGATCGAACACGGGCACCTGGTTGAGCGATTCGCGGAAGCGCCGCAGGTACTCCACGACGGGCGACTCCTGCTGCAGGCCGGTCGCTTCGGGTCCGGGGAACTGGCCGGTCTCAAGCATCCCAGGTACCCACGTCTTCGGATCCGGCGGCGGTGTTCCGCCCTCCACCTGGCCCGGCTGCTGCGAGAAGTCAGGCAACTGCATCGTCAGCAACCGCGACGAACCGAGGTCGAAGGGCAACTGGTCGAGCAGGGCCTGCGCCCCGATCTTGCCGACCTCGGAGCCGAACTGCCGGAACCGGTCCGAGATGCTGAAGGTCTTCACCTCCGGCTGTGGCGCCTTCTCCGGCGTGGTGGTGCTCGTCGGCTCTGCCGGCTCGGTGACCGCCGGTGCGGCCTCTTCTGCCGCTGTGACGACGTCCTGCGGGGCGGGGGGAACGACCACGGCGCGACCGGTGGATGCTGCGAGCAACTGCTCCGCCTCGGCCATCCGTGGGGCGTACTTGTCCGGGTAGGCGGAGCGTTGCACTGCCTGCGCCGCGGCGCCGGGGTCCATGTTCTCGTAGTCGAGTTTCGAGAGCTCGTCGTAGAACATGCCCGCTGCTGCGCGGGGTGTCATCCGCTCCTCCGCTGTTCCCCAGGCGCCGTTGTCCTGTTGCTGGAACACCCCGGTCGAGGAGTCGGGGCCGTAGTCGAGGTTCTGCAGCTCGGACTCGACGAGGCCCGCGCCGAGCGCGATGGTGATGCCGCGGTCACTGATGCCGCGGTCTCGGCCCTCCGCGACGATGTCGTCGACGATGCGGTCGCGGTCACTGCGGGTGTCCGTGGGCGCTGCAGTGGCGGGCTCGGACGGCGGTGTAGTCATTGCCCAGTGCACGTGGTTGTAGTGCTGGCCCATGGTGTCGGAACCGAAGAACGCGTACCCGTCGCCGACGCTCTGCCCGTTGTCGATGTTCCGGTCGAAGGGTGCGTGGATCAGTTCGGCGGTCGCGGACATGTAGTTGTCGGCGATGAAGTTCGAAAGCTCCTGCATCTCGGGGGTGTCACCGGATCCGTTGGAGAAGTCCCCGGCCTGCCCGGTGTAGTGGAACGACCCCGGCTCGTCCCGGTAGCCCGACGTCATTTCCATTGTAGGCCAACGCTTCTGAACCAGCGCGGTCATAGCGTCGACGACACCACCGCCAGCATAGCCGGGGAGCTTCGGGAAAGTACCGGCGTTGATAGCTGCGAGTTCGCGGTCGTACTTGGCTGAGGAGTTGCCGTTGATGACCCACTCCCCGGCATCGACGCGGGCGATCGGCATCCCTGCACCGGTGACGCCGAGGATGCCGTCGGTGACGCCTGTCCCCGGGCCGGTCAGGGGGAGCCGTCCGCCGTGCGCACGTCCACCGGGGAACACTGCGGCGGGGACACGCTCCTTCTCCACCGTCTGCAGGGTGATGATGGCGGTGCGTTGCTTCTGCACGAACGCGTTGACTGCGTTCTCTGCGTCGACTGTATCTGCCCGCACGACAACATCTTTCGATCCGGGGATCTGCTCGATCGTCAGTCCGAGACCGAGCAGGCGGTCACGCTGTTCCTGCGTTGGCGCTTCGATGCGGACAGTCTTTTCATTGGGTACGTCGATGACCGTCTGACCGAGGACCGCGACGTTGCCGGCGAGGGTCTGTGTCTCACCGGCAGTCCCGACGAGTGCGGAGGCATAGTCGCGCTGGATCTGCTGCGCTTCGGTCAACTGCCCGTTCGAGGTGTTGACGGTGTTCGAGAGGTTGATCGCGCCCTGGCCCGCTGTGTCGAGACCAGCCTTGAGATCGTCGAGACCGGCGACCGTCAATGCGACACCGTTGCGACCCGTGGTCTGCGCGGCGTTGTAGGTGTCCACCTTCGAGGTGATCTCGTCGTACTTCGCGGAGTTGCCGGACAGTGCCGCAGTGAGGTCGTCCGCGGTGATCCCCAGTTCGGAGTAGACGTCGATGTTGTTGCGGAACACTCCCGACGCCTGCACCGACTTGTCGATGTTCGACTGCAGCAGGTCGTTCACTCGCTGCAGCGGCGCCTCGAACCCGAGGGTCGCGGCCACATAGTCGCGACCCTGGATCCCGTAGTCCTGAGCGGAGTCGAGCTGCCCGCCGGCTGCGAGTTCCTGAGCTTTGTTCTGGTAGGTCTCCGAAGTCACCGCACCGGTGTTCTCCTCCAGTGATTGCTGCAGGGACTGCACTGCTGCTCGCTGTGCTTCCGCTTCCGCGGCGGCCTCGCGGTGCGACTTGGCGAGGTTGCCCATGACGACGGTCGCGCCGATGGCGGTGGCCGTCAATCCCAAGCCCACCGGACCACCGAGGGCGCCGACGACACCGGACGCTGCCAGTCGCATTCCCTGGCCGGCCGCGGCTGCGGTACCGGCTGCTCGTCCGAACCGCTCGGCGCTCGACGCTGCCCCGAGGAACGCGGTCTGCATCTGTGCGACGGCGGGGCGATGCGTTCCCAGCTGTGCGATGGACGATCCGAACCGTCCCATTGCCACGCTGCCGGCCGATCCTGCGGAGGCCGCAAGGTTGTTGGCGGTAGCAATCTGGCGCATGGCGGTGGCTGCACTGGTGGCGTTGCCGCCCATGGTGGTGAGGGAGGAGCCGTACCGTCGAGCGGCCAACTGTCCGATGAGCAGACCCGCCCCGATGGCCTGAACTTCGGTAGGGATCGATGACAGCGCGGAGACCGTGGACCCTGCAGCGGAACCGACCTCGGTGAGTCCGTCGACGAACTTCGGTGAGTTGCTCGAGATGAAGTCGGCGGACTTCCCGGCGAGCGCTTCGAGTGGACCGTCGACCAAGTCGTAGATCTGCAGGGCGGCGGTCTCTGCTGCGTTGCCGACCGCGGCCATGGCACCGGGAAGACCCTGAGTCTTCGCCGCGGCGACCTCAGCGGCAGCGCCCTGCCGGTTGATCGCGACCTGCATGGAATCGAAGCCCTCGGAGCCGACCTGAGCGGCAACACCTGCGAGGCGCATGGCGTCGGAACCGAACAACGTTGCGGTGGCGGCCTGGTACATCTCCGGGGTCATGCTGGCGGCGGCATCGTCGAGCTGACCGAACAGCGATGACAGGCCGACGAATTGACCCTGTGCGTCGTAGACGGTGAGCCCGAGTTCTTCGATCGCGCCTTGGGCGGGGTTGGAGGTATCGGTCAGCGCCAGCAGTGCTGACTTCAGGAGCGTGCCCGCGTCTGACCCTGTGATGCCGGCGTTCGCGAACAGCGCAAGACCGGTGGCGGTGTCCTCGATCGTGAGACCGAACTGATTCGCCACAGCGCCGGCTTGCTGCAGTCCGTTCGCGATGTCGGTGATCTCTGCTGAGGATGCGTTGGCGGCGTTCGCGAGAACGTCGGAAGTCTTCGCCGCGTAGTCCGCGTTCAGACCGAAGGACTGCAACGCCTGGGATTGGATCGTGGCTGCGGAGGCGGCGTCGATCTGAGCCGCTGCAGCGAGCTGCAAGGTGCCCTTGGCGGCGTCCATGGACTGCTCGACGGAGAACCCGCCCTTGGCGAGTTCGGTCATCGCCGCGGCTGCGTCTCCAGCGGATGTTCCCGGTAGGGAGATGTCGTTGCCGAGGGTGCGCGCTCGTTCCGAGACGGCTGCTAACTGCGCCTCGGTCGCACCGGACACGGCCGACATGGTGTTGAGCGAGGTCGTGAAGTCGTTCCCGACCGAGATGACCTGTTTGAAGCCGGCGGCGATGGCAGCCACGCCGGTGGCGAGACCGGCCGCGCCGGCGAGGGTCTTCAGGGAGGATCCAAGCGAGTTCTGCAGGCCGGCACCCATGCGCTGACCGGCGTCACGGCCGGCGCGTTCAGCTTCGGGGGCGGCGTTGGCGAACGCGGCCCGCATCTGGCGGGGGATGTTGGCCGTGGAGACCGACAAGCTCACATAAGCGGAGGCAATTTCTACAGCCACGGGGCGCGTCCTTCGGACTCAGCGCACCCGGTCGAACGATGTTCGCCGAGTGCGTGGAGCGGCCCTGCGAACGGGATCAAGCTACGCGGACGAGGAGGACTCAGCCGCGGTGGTGGACTTCTTCTTGGTGGACTTTTTCTCGCCCGCCTTCTGGAACCGCGCCGAATCGAACGCGATTACCTGTGCGGACACACCATCGGTGGATCCGATGTCTCTGCGTGCCCCCGATGCTGCTCGGAGACGCAGGATCTCAGCCTTCGCCCGTTCCAACGCTGGGTTCAGATTCGCCCGCAACTGCGGGACGCTCTCGAACGTCTCTGAAAGCAACCTGTAACGGAGCTCGACCTCGGCGAGGTCGTCCTTGGCGTCCATCGCGGCGCTGAGTGTCGTGTAGTCGGTCATCAGGTCACCTTCCGGGCCAGGGGGGTAGGGGGGTGGGACACACACAATGGCGTATGCCTACGAGGGGCGCCGTGCCGGTGGCCGAGGGGCACCCCCCCTGCCCGTGTCGGGCCTGTGTCGCACCGTGGCGGACCTGTGAGCGGGCCTGGCGGTTCGAGCGACGCCGGTGTGCTCTCAGAGCGTCTGAGGCCCGGTTTCCGCTTATCGTGACATGCCCGTGGTGAGTGCGGCGCCGGTGCAGGGTGCTCTGGGCGCCGGTTGTTGCCGGCGTCGTGATGGAGCCCTTGCCCTGGAAAGGATGAAGTCGGGATTGGACACCGACGCCGCTGCTCAATTCGACCCCAGGAGGTGGTCGACACCTCGGCGCTCGCCGCCGCTGAGGAATCCGGTGATCTTGCCGGCGAGGTCGGGGGCACTGGGTGCTGGTGCGTGGGTGGTCTGTCCACCGAGCTTCGGGAACCCTGCACTGCGTGGCAAGTCCAAGCGCGGCGGCACGTAGTGAACGGTCGACATGAGGCCGTTGTCGCTGTATTTGGCGAGGGATGTCAGGTCACCGAGATCATCGCGTGCTGCCGGGTTGCGGTCGAGGTAGTCGTTGGTGACTGTGGACCAACCCCTGACCATCGCCCTCTCCATCACTGCGGTGGCGAGGATGTCGTCGCCGGATCGCTTGGCCGACTCGTACAGCTCGGTGGCGTCGTCACCGTTGTCGAGCTGACGTGCTCGGGCTGCGGCATCGCGGTAGCTGACGAGGCGTGAGGGGTCGGTGCTGGCTGATGGGGAGAGGCCGAACACGCGGCGCTCGAGGTTCTCCTTGAGTCCCTGGACTGCGGCCTTCTCACGGGCGTGGAGGGCGCGCATCTTCTCGGCGACCTCGGCGTGCAGCGGTTCGAGTTGTTCCCGCTGGCCGACGGCCGTGAGACTGCGGTCGCTGGTCACCTCGGTGTGGATGCGGGAGAACTCCTCGGCGAGTGCGCCGGCCTGTTCTCGGTATTCGGCTACCTCGGCGTGGAGGTCTGTGAGACTCATGCGATTCTCCTGCTGTCGGCAATGTCGATGCTGTTGGGGTCGACCAACCACCGGGCGCCCACTTGCTCGGCGTGGATCCGGCCTGTGGCGCACCACTTCCGGATGCATCGGTCGGTCACGTCCAGCATCGCGGCTGCTTCCTTGGTGCTCACCCACTGGTTATAGTCTTGCCTATACCGTTGCGATGCATCATCTTTCGTTCCGTTTGCGGAACCGATGGCCGCTAGGTAGAGGGCGGTCAGCACGACATACGCCTCGCGATCTGTGGTGCGGAGCCGGATACGTCGATCCGCGGTCATCCCCGACTGGCCGTCGAGCCACCGGGCGATTCTCGGGGGGACGATCACCGAACCGTCGGAGGTGAGGCACTGCGCGATGCGCACCTCCATCGACGGTTCGGCGCCGGACGTCACGGGGTGTCTTCCCGGTGCAGTTGGTCGAGAATTCCGATTGCCCAGTCCTCGGCCTCGTCGCCGTAGAGGTCACGGGCGAGAACCGCTGCCGATCCGGCGAGCGCGCACATGAGAGCAACACCTGCGTACGGGTCACCGTTTTGTGCGTCGCGATCCACCTCGGCCAACAGGAGCGGCAGTCGGTCGGCCTCACCCTGGAGGACGGCGAGTGCGGCTCGCATCGCTCGTTCCCGGTCACGGTTGTTGATGGCACGCATCAGGACGCCTCCTTCTGTACGGCCTTGTCGGAAGGCCGGTTCCTGGAAGGAACTCTCCCCCCGACTACCGCTGTGAGTGGGGACGGGAACGCCTTCACCGAATACTCCCGACACGGTCTCAGCTCCGGGCAACGACGACACAGAGCCACAGCGGCAGCGTGCCGGTAGGCCGCATCCTCACGGGTCTCACCGCTCTCGGCATCGAAGCCGTCGAACAACACGTGACGGCCCGCGCACAACGCCTCGGGCAGATCCGGCGCCGCCGACAACGCCTCCGCCAATCGATCCCACGGACTCGTCACGCCACCACCTTCTCCCCATGCTGGTGGCACTGAGGGCACACGTCCTCAGTCGAGAACGCTGAACCGTTGCTACACCACCCGCAGGGACGACGAGGCTTCACGTTGTGCTTCCAGTGCTTCTCCGCAGAGTCTCGCTTTAGGTCTGGTTCTCTAACGTGCCTTGCCTGTCCTGTCCTTGCCTGTCCTTCCTGTGCAGTCGCCGGGGACTCGTCCCCCGGTACGTCCCCAGGGACAGAGGCACTACCTGCACTCTTGTTCGCACGCTGCTTCTGCTTCTTCAGCCGGTCCCGCCGGCGTGCGTTCTCCAGAACTTCGAGCTCACTTCGCGTGGTCTGGTGCGCGGCGTAGTCCAGAATCAGCCACCCCTCGGGGCGCTCCTCCCAGAGCTTCTGGCCGACCAGCGCGGCCGGCGCGTCCCGCCCGAAGCCTGGTATCAACACCAGGTCCTCGGGCAGGATCACGCCGTCCGTACGGTTGGACACGCTCCACACCAAACTCATCACGAACGCCCGGAAGTGGTCAGCGCTGAGCCGATGGATCCGCCGGTCCATGAGGTATCGCTCGGGTAGGCGTGCATCGGTCATGAGCGTGCGCACCCCCGCCAGAAGCGAGTGAGACCACCAGAACGCCCTGGCCGACGGGCTCGGCCGTAGCCGCAGTGCTCGATCACACCTCGGCGTTTGGCCTCGGCGAACAGTGCGCCCCACCTACTGGGGTGGTCGAGCTCCACGCCGCACTGCTCGGTGACATCGAACGCCTCGAACTCCTGCCCGGTTGACGCGAGGTAGCGCACGGCTTCCATAGCGGGCGTGAAATCCCATTCCGATGCGTTCTCGATCGCTTTCTGGAGGCCGCTATTTGCCGGTTCGGTCTCAGACATCACAGGCTCTCCCTGATCTCTGCGGCGGCGCGCACCGCGTCTTCATTGCGCTCGATGACCTTCGAGAGGCTCGGCGCAGTTGCGGCTGCCGGCGACCTCGGTAGGTCGGCCAATACCGACGCCACCGCATCAACCAGGTCAACCGCCTCGGTGATCGACAAGCGGACTGAGGTACCGCCCCACGTCACGGTGATGGACTTGCCGGTAGTGCTGTGAGCTCGAACCGGGTCGACGCACACTTCGTCGTTGACGATGAACGCCATGTCAGACCCTCCTCAGGTGACGTGGGCGGGGCTCGTGCAGTTCCACGCGCAAGGTGCACGTCGACTCGTTCGCGAAGACGGAGTAGGCGCCGTGGTCCTCACCGGGATCTGCCGATCGTCGATTCGTGTACAGGAGTTGCTCACCGAGATTCGTGGCCCGGTACGGCCAGACGTGTGTGGTGAAGACGCCGTCCTCGATGTCGATGCGGGATTCAATCGGACGCCCGTCGGAGTAGTGGTCAACCAGCTTCGCTGCGGCGATCAGATCCATGCGGGCGGTATCCAGGGCGTCAAATTCAGGTCCCTCGGTATCGGTACCGTTCCCGCTGAGTGAGTCCGGAACCCAGTCGAGCGTGTTGATCGCCTTGCGGACGGCCCATACGAGGACGTCTTCGGTGGTGTAAGCGAACATCACTCACCACCCTGGACGGTCGTGTCACGAGCGACGTCAACCAGGAGCAGCAGGAGCTTGGCCACCTCGGCGGCTTCATCCAGGGTGAGGCGCATCCGTGACTTGTGCAGCCACTTCATCGCTGTCGAGTCGCCGCCGCCCTCGCTTCCTACGCACGAAACCCATGTCTCCATCACCGGTTCACGCATGTTGAACCCCTGGATGATCCGAGCGGCGAACGAGGGGAAAGTGATGCCCTCGACGTCGGTGGCGCCCAGCTCACTGCTGATGCGAACGAGGTGGGTCCCGCTGACGAAACCGTTGCTGTACGGGGTCGGCCGCCACGACTCGTCCGCGCTGTCTTCGTGGTGCCAGACAGGCGTGGTCACACCCGGTGCGACCTCCTCGTGCACCTTGTTGTGGGGAACCCACGTGCTGTACTCGTACGCACGCTCTTCGGCCCGGTAGTACGGACTCTTGGGTGAGACCTTCGGGAAGTATTCGCGGGCGTACTGCTCGAACTCGGTGAGGTCGGCGTCGAGGTCGATCGGCGCGTCGTGGGTGGTCTGGTCTACCATGTCGTTCATCAGGTTCTTCTCCTTACTGAGGGTTCTCTGATCACTGCCCTCGATGCCCTGGCCGGCGTCGGGGGCGTTCTTCGTCGTGGGGCTGTGCGCCAGGCGCACACCCTTGGCGGGCATCAGGCGGCACCCGTCCTGTTCGCTGCACACACCGTGTTGCTTTCGACGTATGCCTGCAGGTCGCTGAGCCGGTAGAGGATGCGACGTCCGGTGCGGACGTACGTCGGCCCTTCCCCTCGGTACCGCATCTGTGACAACGCGTTTGGGCTCGTACGCAAGAACGCCGCTGCCTCCTTCGGCGTGGCGAGGGGGGACGGCGCGAGAACCGCGTCTGGATGGTTCACCGTGTCTCCTGTTCTGAATTGATAACACCTTGTCTCGGTATTCATCACAAGCTAACCCAGGATCTGGACTGTCGCAAGACCACGCCGTAGCGTGTCGCATATGGCAACAGACGAGGTCCTCCGTGGGCCGACTGGGGAGACGGTCAGGCACAACGTTGCGCGCCTTCGGGCGAAGCGAGGTTTGAGCCTGAGGGCGCTTGCAGCCAGGACCGAGGAATCGAATCGCCCACTCGGACACGGCTCTATCAATCAGATTGAGCAAGGCCGGCGGCGGGTGGATGTCGACGACCTGATGGTCCTCTCGGTTGCTTTGGGCGTTTCCCCTCTCGCCATTCTTTTCCCGCAGAGTCCGAAAGGAAAAAGGGACAATAAAGCGCGGATCGAGGTCGAAGCCACAGGTATCGGCACGACGCGGCTCGGCGTGCTTTGGAGTTGGGGTAAGTGCCTATTCATTCCGAGTTGGGCGCCGCAGCAAACCGCGGAATGGGAGGACCGTGACGAGGATGGCGTCGGTGTGACCAGGGATGAAGACGGCCAATGGATCATCCCGTACGAGGTGGCCGACATGATGTCCTCCATCATGAAAATGGACCAACAACGGATGTCGAAGCTCTTTGAGTTGTTCGACCTATTCGTCGACGACTATCAGAAAGACCGGCAGGCGAAGAAGGCATCCGATGGCGACGATTGAGCCCTACGAGACCAAATCCGGCCGCCGTTACCAGGTTCGCTATCGGACACCGGATCACAAACAGACAAAGCGTCGTGGGTTCACCACTAAGCGCGACGCGCAGGCGTTCGCGAATACGGTGGAGGTGTCGAAGCTCCGCGGCGAGTACATCTCCCCCGCCGATGGCCGGCGCACAGTAGGTGAGCTCGGTCCCGACTGGCTGGAGCGACAGCGCGGCCACCTGAAGCGGTCAACCTGGGCTCCTCTTGAGGTGGCGTGGCGTCTGCGTGTCGAGCCGCGGTGGGGCGACGTTCGACTCGTGGACATCCGCCCAACGGATGTTCAGGCGTGGGTGGTCGAGCTTGGCGAGACGGTCGGCGCCACCGTCGTGATCCGCACGTTCGGCGTGCTCGCGAGCATCCTTGATGACGCCGTACGCGATCGGCTGATCTTGGCGAACCCGGCTCGTGGAGTCGGGAAGACCGCCGGCACTCGCCTACCGAGGAAGACGCGGAAGCGGAACGTCTACTTGACGCACACCCAGGTCGACCAGTTCGCGGCGGCGACTGGCGAATGGTCGACGCTGGTATTCATGCTCGCGTACTGCGGGCTGCGGTGGGGTGAGGCGACTGGGTTGCGGGTGAAGGACCTGGACCTCCTACGCAAGCGCGCCACGGTCGACGAGAACGCGGTCGCGGTGGGCTCCGAGATCATCGTGGGCACAACGAAGGGACACAAGCGGCGGACGGTCCCGCTGCCTGCGTTCCTCGTGCCCATGCTGGCGGTGCAGTGTGAGGGGAAGGTCCGGGAGGATCTGCTGTTCCCTGACGGCGACGGTCGGCACCTTCCGCGGCCGCACAACATATCCGGGTGGTTCGACAAAGGCGTCCAAGCGGCTGATATCCCCCGAGTGACGCCACACGACCTTCGGCACACAGCGGCGAGCCTGGCAGTGCAGGCCGGCGCGAACGTGAAGGCGCTGCAGCGGATGCTCGGTCACGCGTCGGCGGCCATGACATTGGACGTGTACGCGGACCTATTCGACGACGATCTCGACGCCGTGGGCGCCGCGCTGGACCACGCACGTGAAGCAAGTGTGCCCAAAATGTGCCCACCGGCATGATGCGCGTAATTGTGGGCACGGCCTGAGCTGGGAAAACACATTGTCGCCTGAAGAAATTCGAGTGGGCGCAGAGGGGTTCGAACCCCCGACCGCTGGTGTGTAAAACCAGAGCTCTACCGCTGAGCTATACGCCCCGTCGTTCCCCGACCGAGCCGGGGAACGCGCTCAAGAATCTAGCGTGGCGAGGGCCTTCTCCCAAGCCCCCTGGTCACGGGCCTCGCCCGGACCCATCATCTCGGCGAACCGCACCACTCCGGACGTGTCGATGAGGAAGGTTCCGCGGTTGGCGAACCCGAGGTCCTCGTTGAACACGCCGTACTGCTGCGCCACGGCGCCGTGCGGCCAGAAGTCCGACAGGAGCGGGAACGTGTATCCCTGCTCGGCGGACCAGATCTTGTGCGTGGGAGGCGGACCGACCGAGACGGCGAGCACCGCGGTGTCGTCGTTCTCGAACTTCGGCAGCTCGTCGCGCACCCGGCAGAGTTCACCCTGGCACGTGCCGGTGAACGCGAGCGGGAAGAAGATCAGCAGCACGTTCTTGGTGCCGCGATAGTCCGACAGCGTGACGGGCTGGTTGTTCTGGTCCTTCAACGTGAAGTCGGGAGCCTCGACTCCCACCTCGAGCGTCATCAGCGCTTCGTGGGCTGAGCCTTGGGCTGCACCAGCCGACTGCCGATCCACGCACCGAGGTTCGTGGTGGAGGTCTGGGTGAGGCCCGCGGTGGGTGCGGACTCGGCGATCTCGCTGGGCTCGACATGGCCGGACTGGCCTGTCTTGGGAGTGAGGACCCACACGAAACCGTCGTCGGAAAGGGGGGTGATGGCGTCCATGAGGGCGTCGACCAGGTCTCCGTCCCCGTCGCGCCACCACAGCAGCACGACGTCGACCACCTCGTCGGAATCCTCGTCGACGGTCTCGCCGCCGATCATCTCCTCGACGTCGGCCCGCAAGTCGTCGTCGGTGTCCTCGTCCCAACCCAACTCTTGCACGACCATGTCGCGGGTGACTCCGAGCTTCTGGGCATAGTTCTGGGCGTCCGCCGCGGCGACCACGGTCGTGTCCTCCTTCGAGTCGTGAACCCGATCGAGACCGACCGGGCGATACAGCAAAGTGTGCAGTAGTCAAAGCGAACAGGGTCGGGCGCCCCGGCGCAAGCCGACGCGGCGATCTGCGCGTTTTTCCGTTGCATTGATTTCACGCTTACCCAATCGGGAACCACCTGCACCAAGCGGGGTCCGATGGGGCAGGATTGACCTCGATCACCCGAGATTGACCCAGATCACCGTGAAGCTGCACAGCGGGCCGGCGTCACAGGACCGGCTCGCACTGGACCGGGAGCACACCATGCTCCCGCCACATCGAGGAGAACACACGTTGTCGGAATCGACGAAGGAAGAGCGCACCGACGCGGCAGACGCCGCGATGGGCGCTGTCGCCAGGAAGGCGAGCACGGACGGCCGTGTTCGCGTCATCCGAGAGGGGGTGGCGTCGTACCTTCCGGACATCGACAGTGACGAGACCGACGAGTGGATGGAATCCTTCGACCAGCTCCTCGAGCGCTCCGGGCCGCAGCGCGCCCGCTACCTGATGCTGCGCATGCTCGAGCGTGCCGGCGAGAAGCGTGTGTCCATTCCCGCGCTGACGTCGACCGACTACGTCAACACCATCCCCACCGAGAACGAGCCGTGGTTCCCCGGCGACGAGTCCATGGAACGCCGCTACCGCGCCTGGATCCGCTGGAACGCCGCGATCATGGTGCACCGAGCGCAGCGCCCCGGCGTCGGCGTCGGTGGCCACATCTCCACGTACGCCTCGTCCGCTGCTCTGTACGAGGTGGGCTTCAACCACTTCTTCCGCGGCAAGGACCACCCGGGCGGCGGTGACCACATCTTCATCCAGGGCCACGCCTCCCCCGGCATCTACGCCCGCGCGTTCCTCGAGGGTCGCATTCCGGCCGAGCGTATGGACGGCTTCCGCCAGGAGTACAGCCACGCGGATCAGGGCGGCGGCCTGCCGTCGTACCCGCACCCGCGTCTGATGCAGGACTTCTGGGAGTTCCCGACGGTGTCGATGGGCCTCGGCCCGATGAACGCCATCTACCAGGCGCGCTTCAACCACTACCTCGCCGACCGCGGCATCAAGGACACCACCGATCAGCACGTGTGGGCGTTCCTCGGCGACGGCGAGATGGACGAGCCGGAGTCGCGAGGCCTCGCTCACGTGGCTGCCACCGAGGGGCTGGACAACCTGACCTTCGTCGTCAACTGCAACCTGCAGCGCCTCGACGGCCCGGTGCGCGGCAACGGCAAGATCATCCAGGAACTGGAGTCGTTCTTCCGTGGCGCCGGCTGGAACGTCATCAAGGTCGTGTGGGGCCGCGAGTGGGACACGCTCCTGCACAAGGACCGCGACGGCGCGCTGGTGAACCTGATGAACACCACGCCCGACGGCGACTTCCAGACGTACAAGGCCAACGACGGCAGTTACGTCCGCGACAACTTCTTCGGTCGCGATCCGCGGACCAAGGAACTGGTCAAGGATCTGAGCGACGCCGAGATCTGGAACCTCAAGCGCGGTGGCCACGACTACCGCAAGGTCCACGCCGCGTACGCCGCCGCGATGGAGCACAAGGGCCAGCCGACGGTGATCCTGGCGCACACCATCAAGGGCTACACGCTGGGCAAGCACTTCGAGGGCCGCAACGCGACCCACCAGATGAAGAAGCTGACGCTGGACGACCTCAAGGCGTTCCGCGACATCCAGCACATCCCGATCTCCGACGAGGAGCTCGAGAAGGATCCGTACCTGCCCCCGTACTACCACCCGGGCGAGGACTCCCCCGAGATCCAGTACATGCTCGATCGCCGCAAGGCCCTGGGCGGATACGTCCCGGAGCGTCGCACGTCGGCGAAGCCGCTGCCCATGCCGCCCGACTCGACCTACAAGTCGATCATGAAGGGTTCCGGCAAGCAGGAGGTCGCGACGACCATGGCGCTCGTCCGCGTCATGAAGGAACTTCTTCGCGACAAGGAGATCGGCCATCGCGTCGTGCCGATCATCCCCGACGAGGCCCGCACCTTCGGTATGGACTCGTGGTTCCCGTCGCTCAAGATCTACAACCGCAACGGCCAGCTCTACACCTCGGTCGACTCGGAACTGATGCTCGCCTACAAGGAGAACGTCACCGGCCAGATCCTGCACGAGGGCATCAACGAGGCCGGCTCGACGTCGTCCTTCACGGCCGTCGGCACGTCGTACGCCACTCACGGCGAACCGATGATCCCGCTGTACATCTTCTACTCGATGTTCGGTTTCCAGCGGACCGGCGACGGCCTCTGGGCCGCTGCCGACCAGATGGCCCGCGGCTTCGTGCTCGGCGCCACCGCCGGCCGCACCACCCTCACCGGTGAGGGCCTGCAGCACGCCGACGGACACTCGCTGTTGCTCGCGGCGACCAACCCGGCGGCCGTCGCGTACGACCCGGCGTTCTCGTTCGAGATCGCGCACATCATCAAGGACGGTCTGCGCCGGATGTACGGCGGCACCGAGGGTGTGGAGGGATTCGGTGGAGAGAACATCTTCTACTACATCACTCTGTACAACGAGCCGTACCGCCAGCCGGCGGAGCCCGAGAACCTCGACGTCGAGGGTCTGCTGAAGGGCATCTATCTGTTCCAGAAGGGCAAGGCCGACGGCCCGAAGGCACAGATCCTGGTCTCCGGTGTGGGCATGCCGTCCGGGCTGCGTGCGCAGGAACTCCTCGCCGAGGACTACGGCGTGTCCGCGGACGTCTGGTCGGTGACCAGCTGGGGCGAACTCCGCCGCGACGGTGTCGACGCCGAGACCGAGGCCCTGCGCAACCCCGGCGACGAGCCGCGAGTCCCGTACGTCACCAGCAAGCTGCAGGAGGCGGAGGGACCCTTCGTCGCCGCGTCGGACTGGATGCGTGCTGTTCCGGATCAGATCCGTCAGTGGGTTCCCGGTCACTACACGACGCTGGGCACCGACGGGTTCGGCTTCTCCGACACCCGCACGGCCGCTCGTCGCCACTTCAACGTCGACGCCGAGTCCATCGTCGTCGCCGTGCTGTCCGCACTCGGCCGGTCCGGCGAGGTCGACAAGGACAAGGCGGTCGAGGCAGCCGAGCGCTACCAGATCGACGACGTCCTCGCAGCACCGATCTCGACGGCCGACCCGGGCGTTGCCTGACGGTTCCACCAGCAGCGGCGCGTAGGTTCTTGTCCATGGCCGACATCGCTCCCGATTCCCCCGACGGTTCGCCGGAGGGGGAATCGGAGCGTGTCCGGGAACGCCGCGAGCTCCGCCGCGCCGCCGCGGAGGCCCACCGACCCGGTGGCGCGATCCGCGCGAGACAACAACGAGTCCCGCTTCCCGACGCGTTGCTGCGTCGGGTCAAGCAGTTCTCGAGCAGGCTCTCCACCGAGGCGCTGACCCAGATGCAGGATCAGCTGCCGTTCGTGAGCGACCTCGATGCGTCGCAGCGCGCGAGTGTGCAGATGCTCGTGCAGACGGCCGTCGTCAACTTCCTCGAGTGGTTGCAGAACCCCGACAGCGACATCCGCTTCAGCCTCGACGCGTTCCAGGTCATCCCGCAGGATCTGGCGCGGCGCCTGACTCTGCGGCAGACCGTCGACATGGTGCGGGTCGCCATGGAGTTCTTCGAGCAGTGGCTCCCGGCCCTGGCGCGCAACGATCAGCAACTCGTCGCGCTCACGGAAGCAGTGCTGCGCTACGGGCGCGAGCTCGGATTCGCCGCCGCGTCGGTGTACGCGAGCGCGGCCGAGTCGCGTGGCGCGTGGGACACCCGGCTCGAGGCCCTCGTGGTGGACGCCGTCGTCCGCGGCGACACCGGCTCGGACATGCTCTCGCGTGCCGCGACCCTCAACTGGGACGCGACCGCGCCGGCCACCGTGCTCGTCGGATCGCCTCCACCGGATCAGGGCGTCTCCGTCGTCGGGACCGTGCACACGGTGGCGCAGCGCCACCATCGCGCCGCGCTCGCCGTCGTGCAGGGCACGCGTCTGGTCATGGTGGTCTCCGGTCATCTCTCCGGCGACCCGACCAGTGCCGCCTTCCTCGACGACCTCATGCGCAACTTCTCCGACACCCCGGTGGTCATCGGCCCGACGACCCGCACCCTCGGCGCCGCGCACTCGAGTGCCGTGGAGGCGTTCGCGGGGATGCAGGCGGTGGTCGGATGGCGAGGAGCACCGCGGCCGGTGCACGCGGGTGAACTATTGCCGGAACGAGCGTTGCTGGGCGATCAGGCGGCGGTCACGTCGCTCAACGAGCTCATCGTCCAGCCGCTCCAGGCTGCCGGATCGGCACTCTCGGACACGCTCGATGCGTATCTCGATTGCGGCGGAGCGGTCGAGACGTGTGCCAGGTCACTGTTTGTTCATCCAAATACTGTGCGATATCGGCTCAAGCGAATCGCGGAGGTGACTGGTCGGGATCCGACCAATGCCCGTGATGCGTACGTCCTGAGAATCGCGGCAACAGTGGGTCGCCTGTCGCAATCCCATAACGAAAGCCCATCACCGATAACAACAGTCACAGCCGGAACATTTGGGAATCTCATACAGTAACGGATCTTGCGCCAGGAACGATGCGACCCATCCTGCAGGGCGTTTGTAGGGTTCTGACAAATACGACCGACAAGGTTCATCGCGTAGAACATCTCCTGAAACGGCCTTCACAGTGTTTTCTTAGTTCCGTGATTGCAGTGCTTTCGCCCGGACAGGGCTCTCAGACACCCGGCATGCTCGTGCCGTGGCTCGGACTCCCCGGGGCCGCGGATCGTCTCGCCCTCTGGTCGCAGGCGTCGGGCCTCGACCTGACGCGGCTCGGAACCACCGCCACGGCGGAGGAGATCACCGACACCGCCGTGACCCAGCCGCTCGTCGTGGCCGCTGCGCTCCTCGCCTTCGAGGAGATCGAGCGGACGCACGGACTGCCGGAGAACATGGTCGTCGCCGGCCACTCCGTCGGTGAACTCGCCGCAGCCGCCGTCGCGGGCGTCATCTCCGCCGACGACGCCGTCGCTCTCGCCGCGATCCGCGGCGCCGAGATGGCCAAGGCCTGCGCACTGGCTCCGACCGGCATGTCCGCCGTACTCGGTGGCGACGAGGACGCGGTCCTCGAGCGTCTGACCGAGCTCGGCCTCGAGGCCGCCAACCGGAACGCCGCCGGCCAGATCGTGGCCGCCGGTCTCCTCACCGACCTCGCCGAGCTCGCCGCGAACCCGCCCGAGAAGGCACGCATTCGCCCGCTGCCCGTCGCCGGCGCGTTCCACACGCGCTTCATGGCACCCGCGCAGGACGCCGTGGTCGCCGCAGCTGCCTCCATCACGCCGTCCGATCCGACGCGTCGCCTGCTCTCCAACCTCGACGGCCGCGAGGTCACCTCCGGCGCGGACGCACTGGCCAAGCTCGCCGGCCAGGTCACCCGGCCCGTCCGGTGGGATCTGTGCACAGCGACGCTGCGCGCGGCCGAGGTCGCCTCGATCGTCGAGCTCCCGCCGGCCGGCACCCTCGTCGGGATCGCCAAGCGCGAGATGCGCGGCACCCCGACGGTCGCCCTCAAGACTCCGGAGGACGTCTCCGGCCTCACCGCCCCGGTATCGGTCGGTTAGGTTACTGCGCGCAACCCCGCCGGTCCGTCACGGACCGGGCCGGGGATGCGCATCGCTCACCACACGTCGTGAGGTGAGCGGGGCCGGTACGTAGCCGGCCCGACTCGAGAACGAGCGTTCGTCGAGACAGCATCCGCACCGGCGCACAGTCGCGCCGTGTGCACAGTTCCTTACACGAAGGGAGCCACTCCGTGGCCACGCAGGAAGAACTCATCGCCGGACTCGCCGAGATCATCGAAGAGGTCACCGGCATCGAGCCGTCCGAGGTGACCGTCGAGAAGTCGTTCGTCGACGACCTGGACATCGACTCCCTCTCCATGGTCGAGATCGCAGTGCAGACCGAGGACAAGTACGGCGTCAAGATCCCCGACGAGGATCTCGCCAGCCTCCGCACCGTCGGCGACGCCGTGAACTACATCCAGAAGCTCGAAGCCGAGAACCCCGAGGCCGCCGAGGCCATCAAGGCGAAGCTCGACAACCAGAGCGACTCCGCAGGCGAGTGAGCACGACCGTGACCACGCCCAGCACAGCCAACGGGGGCTTCCGCAACGTCGTCGTGACCAGCCTGGCGGTGACCACCTCCATCGCCGGTGACGTCGACGCGACGTGGAAGGGACTGCTGAACGGGGAGAGCGGCATCGACGTGCTCGAGGACGATTTCGTCACCGAGTTCGATCTTCCGGTTCGCATCGGCGGCCATCTGGCCGTCAATCCATCAACTCTTCTCTCTCGCGTCGAACAACGACGCATGAGCTACGTCGAGCAGATGGCATACGTCCTGGGCAAGGAGGTGTGGAAGAACGCCGGCAGCCCCGAGGTCGACTCGGAGCGGTTCGGCGTCTCGATCGGCACCGGCCTGGGCGGCGGAGACGCGCTGCTCGACGCCGACAAGAAGATGCGCGAGGGCGGGTACCGCAAGGTGTCCCCGCTCGCCGTGCAGATGATCATGCCGAACGGACCGTCGGCTGTCGTGGGGCTCGACCTGGGTGCACGCGCCGGTGTCATCACACCGGTCTCGGCATGCTCGTCGGGATCGGAAGCGATCGCTCACGCATGGCGGATGATCGTCATGGGCGACGCGGACATCATGGTCACGGGTGGGGTCGAGGGACACATCGACGCGGTGCCGATCGCGGCCTTCTCGATGATGCGTGCCATGAGCACACGCAACGACGATCCGCAGGCGGCCTCGCGGCCGTTCGACAAGGATCGTGACGGCTTCGTCTTCGGCGAGTCCGGTGCGCTCATGGTGATCGAGAGCGAGGAGCACGCCAAGGCTCGCGGCGCGACGATCCATGCTCGCCTTCTCGGCGCCGGCATCACCTCGGACGGGTACCACCTGGTGGCTCCCGATCCTGCCGGAACCGGTGCGGCGCGTGCGATGCGCCGGGCCATCGAGACGGCGGGACTGACGGCGCAGGACATCTCGCACGTCAACGCCCACGCCACGGCCACTCCCATCGGGGACACGGCCGAGGCCACCGCGATCAACGCTGCGGTGGGCAACCACGCATCGGTGTACGCACCGAAGTCGGCCCTCGGGCACTCCATCGGCGCTGTCGGCGCCCTGGAGTCGATCCTGACAGTGCTCAGCATCCGGGACGGGATCGTTCCGCCCACGCTGAACCTGGACAACCAGGATCCGGAGATCGACCTCGACGTCGTGTCGGGCGAGGCCCGTCGCGGCGAGATCGAGTACGCACTGAACAACTCGTTCGGATTCGGTGGGCACAATGTTGCGCTCGCCTTCGGACGCCACTGACGGCTCCGCAGCCGTCACGGCGTGACAGTCGTACGCGCACGAGGGCGGAGGTCCGGCGACCGCGGTCGCCGGGTCTTCGCCCGCACCACCACTCCCCTGCCGGGAGCGGCAGTATGAAGGGGAGAACACGATGACCGTCCTCGCTCCGCACACCCGCCACTCCTCGTCGCGTGACCCGCGCGACCCCCTCGCTCGTCTCGAGAAGCTCTTCGACTCCGGTACGACCACCCCGCTGCACGACCGTGACAAGTCCGGTGTGCTGGCCGCCTCGGGTGAGATCGACGGAGTCCGCACCATCGCCTACTGCTCCGACGCCACCGTCATGGGCGGCGCCATGGGAGTCGACGGCTGCAAGCACATCGTCTCCGCCATCGACGAGGCCCTGGACTCGGGAGCGCCCATCGTCGGCATCTGGCACTCCGGTGGGGCCCGTCTCGCCGAGGGCGTCGAGGCTCTGCACGCCGTCGGGCTGGTCTTCGAGGCCATGGTGCGTGCGTCGGGCACCGTTCCGCAGATCTCGGTCGTGCTCGGATTCGCCGCCGGCGGCGCCGCGTACGGACCCGCGCTCACCGACGTCGTGATCATGGCCCCCGAGGGCCGGGTCTTCGTGACCGGTCCCGACGTGGTGCGCAGCGTCACCGGCGAGCAGGTCGACATGGCCTCGCTCGGTGGGCCCGACACCCACTTCCGCAAGTCCGGCGTCTGCCACATCGTCGCCGACGACGAACTCGACGCCCTCGCACGGGGACGTCGGCTCGTGTCGATGTTCAGTGAGCAGGGCGAGTTCGACCTGGCCGCCGCCCAGCACGGCGACACCGATCTCAAGGCACTCCTGCCCGCGTCGAACCGCCGCGCGTACGACGTGCACCCGGTCATCAACGAGCTGCTCGACAACGTCGAGGGCGAGTCGTCCTTCGAGGAGTTCCAGGGTGGTTGGGCGCGCAGCATCGTCACCGGGCTCGGCCGCCTCGGCGGTCGCTCGGTCGGTGTCATCGCCAACAACCCGATCCGCCTCGGTGGGTGCCTCAACTCCGAGTCCGCCGAGAAGGCCGCCCGCTTCGTCCGCCTGTGCGATGCCTTCGGCATACCGCTCGTCGTCGTCGTGGACGTCCCGGGATACCTCCCGGGCGTCAGCATGGAGTGGGAGGGCGTGGTCCGCCGCGGCGCCAAACTGCTGCACGCGTTTGCGGAGGCCACCGTGCCCCGCGTGACACTGGTGACCCGCAAGATCTACGGCGGCGCATACATCGCGATGAACTCACGGGCTCTCGGAGCAACGGCCGTCTACGCCTGGCCGGAGTCCGAGGTCGCGGTCATGGGCGCCAAGGCGGCCGTGGGCATCCTGCACAAGAAGGCACTGGCAGCGGCGCCCGATCACGAGCGCGAGGCGCTGCACGACCGTCTGACGGCCGAGCACGAGGCCATCGCCGGTGGTGTCGAGCGGGCCGTGGGCATCGGCGTCGTGGACGCGATCATCGATCCGGCCGCCACCCGCAGCACTCTCACCCGCGCGCTGGCGGACGCCCCGGCGCGCCGTGGTCGCCACAAGAACATCCCGCTCTGAGTGGTGTCGCTCACTAACTCGCGAGCCAGGTGACCTCTCCGCCGACTCCACCGAGACGGAACTGTTCGAGCTCCGCGTCCCAGGCGGTACCGAGAACGTGATCCAGCTGCGCGTACACGTCGCCGCGTCCCTGTTCGAGGATCGACCGCAGCCGCTGCTCGCCCACCATGACGTCGCCGTTGGCACTGGTGGCGCCGTGCCACAGGCCGAGGCCGGGCACGTGCGCGAAGCGTTCACCGTCGACACCCTCACTGGGGTCCTCGGTGACCTCGAAACGCAGCATCTGCCATGAGCGCAGCACGCTGGCCAACCGGGCGCCGGTGCCCACGGGGCCGGTCCAGTTGGTGGTGGCCCGCAGTTGACCGTCGAATGCGGGCTGCGCGGTCCACTTGAGATTTGCTCGGCAGTCGAGCGCATCGGACAGCGCCCATTCGACATGCGGGCACAGCGCGGCCGGCGACGAGTGAATGTAGACGACACCCGTGGTCGAGTCCGCGAATTGGTTCAGTGCGTTCACCGTTGCCTCCAGCTTCGACGAGGGACGTCTTCCCCAACGGCCTGACGCGTCTGCTGATGTACGGCTTCTACCAGTGTGCCTCGAGTTACCCCTGTTACACCAGTCGTTCGGTGTGTCGGGTGGGTTCCGGCGGCGTGTCGCGGCGGGTCACACGCCCGCGAGCACCGTGTCACCCAACGCGGTCCACAACGGCTTGGCCCAGTCCCCGAAGGCGCGGTCGGCGAGCACGACGCACGAGACGCGGGCTTCGGGGTCCACCCAGAGGAACGTTCCCGACTGCCCGAAGTGCCCGAACGTGCGCGCCGAGTTCGTCTCCCCCGTCCAGTGCGGCGACTTGTGGTCACGGAGCTCGAAGCCCAGACCCCAGTCGTTGGGTCGCTGCGACCCGTACCCGGGGAGGATGCCTCCGAGTCCCTCGAACTGCACGCTCGTCGCCTCGTCGACGGTCTGGCGGGAGACGAGCGTCGGTGCGAGCAGTTCTGCCGCGAACGCCTCCATGTCGCAGAGATTGGAGCGGGCTCCGTGGCCGGCCGACCCGTGCAGCTCGGTCGAGGTCATACCCAACGGTTCGAGCACGGCGGCGGACAGGTACTCCCCGAACTCGATGCCGGAACGCTCGGTCACGTGCTCCGCCAGGATCTCGAAGCCGGCGCTCGAGTAGATGCGCTTCGTCCCCGGCGCCGTGGTGGGCCGTCGATCGTCGAACGCGACTCCCGAGGTGTGGGCGAGAAGGTGTCGGACGGTGGATCCTTCGGGTCCCGCCGCCTCGTCGAGCTCGACGGCACCCTCCTCCACCGCGACGAGCGCCGCGTAGGCGACGAGGAGCTTGGTGACCGAGGCCAGTTCCTGCACGCGGTCCCGATCACCGTGCCGCGCGGCCACGTCGGGACCGTCGGTGATCACCGCGGCCGACACCGCCGGGACCGGCCAGTCGGTGAGTGAGGACAGAATCTCGGATGCGTTGCCGGTGACCACGAGCCCGACTGTAATTCACACTCGTCACAGAATCTCGATGCGTCCGGGTACACGCGACTAGCGTGCGTGGAATGACCTCGGCTGGAACCACCCGCACCGCCCACGGCACCTGCACCCTCTGCGAGGCCATGTGCGGACTCGAGTACACGGTGACCGACGAGGGTGTGCAGTCCGTCCGCGGGGACAAGAAGGATCCGTTGTCCCGCGGACACATCTGCCCCAAGGCGACCGCGCTCGTCGACATCCTGAACGACCCCGACCGTGTCCGCCGACCGCTGCATCGCACCGAGTCGGGGTGGCGCGAGATCGGGTGGGACGAGGCGGTGGACCTCGTGGCGCGACGCCTGTCCGCCATCCGTGACGAGCACGGCGCCGACGCCGTGGGTGTCTACGCGGGCAACCCCAACGTGCACAGTCTCGGCGCCATGACCCACGGCATCCCGTTCCTGTCGATGCTGCGCACCCGCAACCGGTACTCCGCCACGTCGCTGGACCAGTTGCCGCACCAGCTGACCAACATGTTGTTCTACGGGCATCAGCTCCGTCAGCCGATCGCCGACATCGACAACACCGACTTCTTCCTCGTCCTCGGCGCCAACCCGATGGCGTCGAACGGATCCATGATGACGGTGCCCGATTTCGGGAAGCGGGTGAAGGAACTGCGCGCACGTGGCGGGCGCATGGTGGTGATCGACCCGAGGCGCACCGAGACGGCGGACGTCGCCGACACCCACCACTTCATCCGTCCCGGCACGGATGCTCATCTGCTGCTGGCGCTCGTTCACGTCGTCCTGGCCGACGGCGCCGCAACCCCCGCCCCGTACGTCGACGGCGTCGAGGGTGTGACCGAGGCGGTGGCGGCGTTCACGCCCGAGGCCGTGGCACCCCTCATCGGTATCGACGCCGACGTGATCCGCACGCTGGCATGCGATCTCGCGAGCGCCGGATCGGCCGCGGTCTACGGCCGGATGGGTGTCTCCACCCAGGAGTTCGGCACCGTGTGCCAGTGGGCGGTGCACGTCCTGAACATCCTGACCGGCAATCTCGACCGGGTCGGCGGCGTGCTGTTCACCGATCCGGCCGTCGACCTGATCGCGAACAAGATCACCGGCCGCGGTCATTTCGACAAGTGGCGCAGCCGGGTGCGGGATCTGCCCGAGTTCAGCGGCGAGCTCCCGGCGTCGACCCTCGTGGACGAGATGACCACCGACGGGCCCGGGCGCGTCCGCGCCATGGTGGTGGCGTCGGGCAACCCGGTGCTGTCGATGCCAGGCGGCCCCCGACTCGACGACGCGTTCGCCGGGCTCGACTTCATGGTGTCCTTCGACATCTACGTCAACGAGACCTCACGCCACGCCGACATCATCCTGCCGTCCACGGTGGCCCTCGAGCGGGACCACTACGACCTGATCTTCTCGACCTTCGCGGTGCGGAACACCGCCAAGTTCAATCCGGCCGTCCTGCCGAAAGAGGCCGACGCGCGCCACGACTGGGAGATCTTCCGCGATCTGAGTCTGCGCTACGCCGCCGTCCGCCGCCGCGGAACGCGCGCGCGGACCCTGGGTCGGGTGAACGCCGCGGCCGTGGTCCGTGAGGTGCGCACTCGGCTGTCCCCCGCCCGAACAGTCGAACTCCTGCTGCTGCGCGCTCGCGGGGTCACTCTGCGGACACTTCGGAAAAACCCGCACGGCACCGACCTCGGTCCGCTGCGTCCCGGACTGCCGGGCAAGCTGCTCACCCGCGATCGGCGTATCGGTCTGATGCACGACGTGATCACCCCGGACATCGACAGACTGCGGAGCGCTCTACTCGCCGCGACGCCGTCCGCGGACGGCGAACTGCTCCTGATCGGGCGCCGCCACGTTCGCAGCAACAACTCGTGGATGCACAACGCGCCGCGTCTCGTGAAGGGCAAGCCGCGCCACGGTCTGCTGGCACATCCCGCCGATCTCGACCGTCTCGGCATCGCCGACGGGGACACCGTCGAGGTCGTGTCCGCCGCCGGCTCCGTGCGCATCGAGGTGACGGCGAGCGACTCGGTGATGCCCGGCGTCGTGAGCATCCCGCACGGTTTCGGGCATGACCGCGACGGTGTGCGACTGACGGTGGCCCGCGACGTCCGCGGACCGAGCGTCAACGACCTCACCGATCCGGACCGCGTCGAGGGCGTCGCGGGAAATGCCGTCCTCAACGGTGTCCCGGTGACGCTCCGGCTCGTCAGGACCGACGATCAGGACACGTCGAGCAGCCGGGTCCCGTCGACGAGCAGCGAGCGGAGGGTGGGTTCGTCGACGGGCGGACAGATGGCGTGACCCTGCGCGCGGTGGCAGCCCAGCTCGACCAGAGTGCGCGCCGCCGTGGACGTCTCGACCCCGTTGGCGACGACGTCGAGCCGGAGTGACCGAGCAAGTCCGATCATGACCGAGACGAGCGCACGATCGTCGCCGTCCACGCCGAGCCCGTCGGTGAAGTGCCTGTCGATCTTGAGCACGTCGAGCGGCAACCTCTTGAGATGCAGCAGTGACGAGTACCCGACACCGAAGTGGTCGATGGCCGTCCTGATTCCCTTGTCGCGCAGGGAGGTCAGGGCTGCGCCCGATCGCGCCACCGAATCCACCACCGCGACCTCGGACAGCTCCAGGCAGAAGCAGGCCGGGGCGATCCCGTGGGTCCGCAGGACGTCCGCCACCTCCTGCGCGAAGTCGCGCACGGCGAGGTGGACCGGTGAGATGTTCACGCGCAGAACCAGGTCGGTGCGACCCGTGGCGTCCCGCCAGCTCACATACGCCCGGCACGCCGCATCGATGACCCAGCGCCCGAGTTCCGGGGCGAGGTTCGCCGCGTCGGCGATGGGCACGAACACGTCGGGCCCGAGCATGCCGCGGGTCGGATGCGGCCAGCGGACGAGAGCTTCCACTGCGGTGATCTCACCGGAACGCAGGTCCACCTCGGGTTGGAAGTGCAGCACCAACCGGTCGTGAGAGATGGCATGGCCCAGCGTCAGCTCGACGTCGGTCCGCAGGTCGTTGGTCGCCGCGATCTCGTCCGAGTAGAGGACGACGCCGTTGCCACCCGACGACTTCACGTGCAGCGCCGCCTGATCCGCCCGGCGCAGCATCTCCGACGGATCCGCGGTTCCCACGGCCACGCCGATACTCGCGGTGCGGGTCACCCTGTCGTCCCCCACCACCATCGGCTCGGCGACCACCGACCGGACCATCTCCGCACGCTCCGCACCGTCCTCGGCCGTGGGCGCACCACCGAGGACGACGACGAACTCGTCCCCGCCGAGCCTCGCCACCACGTCCCCCTCCGGCAGTCGGCGGCGGATGCGGTCCGCGACGGTGCGCAGGAACTCGTCACCCATGCGATGGCCGAGGAAGTCGTTGAGAGCGGCCAGCCGGTCGATGTCCACGAACAGCACGCCCACCGCGGTGCCGTCGCCGGCGCGCCCGTCGAGCAGCTCGGTCAGCCCGTGACGGTTCATCAGCCCGGTCAGTTCGTCGATCATCGCGGTGTGGCGCAGTTCGTTCTCCGCGGCCACGCGCCTCTGCACCTGAGCGAGCATCGCTCCGACCGCAGTGACGGCCTCGAGCTCCTCCGCGGTCCACTGGCGGTCGGCGAATCGAACGAAACCCAGGACGCCCAGGGTGCGGCCGTCGCCGAGAAGAGGGACCGTCACCACCGTCGTGGCCGACACCCCGGATCCGTTCTCGATCCGCTCTCGGTAATTCTCGGGTTGATCGTTCGGCCGGTAGATCTGGACTCGATCCTGCTCCCGGGTGACGGCGAAAACCGGATCGGCATCGGCGAAGTAGACGACACCGAGAGGATCTGGAACCGGTACGACCGGACGGGGCGGCCACTCGGCGACGAGCACAGTGGCATCGACGTCGGAGTCGTTGTGGCGGAGGAAACAGGTGTCCATCTCGAAGTCGACTGCGAGATCACGGAGCAGTCGGCGATACGCGACGACGACGTTGGCGGCGTCTGCGCCGAGAAGCCGGGTCGCGAGTTCCGAGACCAACGCATTCAGCGGACGCCGAACATGCGCCGAGCCGTCGATCGCTTCCATGACTTCTCCTGAAATCCCCCGGACGACGCATGCCCCCGCTGCGGCGCCCTACCCCCACGATCGACGCCACACCGCCCGCCGATGTCGCAGCTCGAGTGGCGTCGTAGTGCACTCTGCACACCATCTGATCCGAAAACGACGTGACCTGCAACTCATGACATCCCACAACAAAATGGGTTTCGTGCCGGTTTTCCCTGGTGGACGACCAAGCACTTCCGTAAGGCACTGTGCCACAATGGATCACATGTCGGGTACGGAAGCTATCGATGCACGTGTCAACACGACGCTGATGCGCCGCTCCACGCAGTCCGAACTGTCCAGTCTCTACACCCGCGTCGTCCGATCGACGCGAGCGACGACCGTGCACGACTCCTCGGGAGCCCTGGCGTTCTACAACTCCGCTTGCAGCAGCCTGCTCGGGTACGAGGCGGACGAGCTCGCGGCCGTGCCGTCGTCCTCCATCCTCCATCCTGCGGACAGTGCAGCCCTCGTTAACGCGACAGAGCGCGCGTACTTCACAGGGTCCGTTGCCACGCGTCTCCGGCTGGTCCGCAAGGACGGCCGGGCAGTGGAGGTCGACATGGCCATGTCCCGCATGGTGGTGGGCGACCGCCGCTACCTGATGGTCGAGTCGACCCCGGTCGACGCGGTCGCCTGACTTTCCCTCGGCTCACCCTCACGACGCAGGAGTGCCTCATGTCGGCCCCGTCAGCGTTGCCCTTCTCCCCGGTCCGGGCGCACACTCAGGGTCACTACGTCGACAGACACTTCGGTTGCACGATCATCGCGACGACGCCTTCCAGCAGACCTGATCTGTGGACTCGCTTCCTCAAGGGTGCACACCGTAGCTACACCCACCACGACGTTCTGCCGGCGCTGGAACACGACACCATCCGCGACGGCTCGACCACCGCTCTGTTCTTCTGCGCGCTGGACACCTCCGGGGCGATGCTCGCCGGTGCCAGACTGCAGGGGCCCTACACCGACGCGCGAGACACGCATGCCGACATCGAGTGGCGGCATCACCCGATCGGCCGGATGGTACTGCGGCAGATGGTCGACGAGCGGTTGGGGCGCGGAGTCGTGGAGCTCAAGACTGGTTGGGTCGAGTCGACGGCGGCACGCGATCGTCACCTCGCCGACGTCATCGGGTACGCCGGACCGCTGGGCTGCTCGCTGTTGGGCGCCCGCTACGCGCTGGTCACGGCAGCGGATCATGTGGTGCGAATGTGGCAGAGCACCGGCGCCGTCACAGCTGAGTCCGTCGAACCGGCCGTCTACCCCGACGATCGCTATCGCACCCGCGCTCTGTGGTGGGATCTCGAGAGCTATCGCGACCGGGCCGATCCACGCCATGTGCGCCGAATAGACGACGCAGCAGCCCAATTGGCACATTCGTGGGCGGCCACCGCCGTACCCGACCGATCGACGAGGAGCCCAACTCGGTGACCGACATGCTGGTGGACCCCACTCGGGCGGACGACGCCACACCCACGATTCTCGACCCGCGGTCCCCGAGCGACCGAGTGGTCGTCGAGTCTCTGCTCGGCGACGGTGTGACCGTCGTTCTCGACACACTCGACGCCCAGGCACGGGGACTGTCCGCTCTGGTCCCTCGGCCCGATGCCGACGTTCTGGACGAATCCCCTCGCTGGGTGCATTATCCGTGGCGCCGCACGCTCGTCCGCGTTCTCGGGCCTCGCGGGTTCCGGCGGCTCCGGCTCGACCGCAACCGCAACAAGATCACCGCCGAGGAGCAGGACCGGTTCGGCGCGGCGAAGATCGGCGTCGTGGGTCTCAGCGTGGGGCACGCGGTCGCGCACACCCTGGCCCTCGAGGGACTGTGCGGGGAATTGCGGGTCGCCGACTTCGACGAGTTGGAGCTCTCCAACCTCAACCGGATCCCGTCGACCGTTCTCGACCTGGGCGAGAGCAAGACCGACATCGTCTCCCGGCGCATCGCCGAGCTGGACCCTTACCTGTCCGTGCGCGTCGAAGCACGCGGCATCACCGCCGACACGGTCGACGACTTCCTGGACGGCCTCGACATCGTCATCGAGGAATGCGATTCCCTCGACGTGAAGGTCCTGCTGCGTGAAGCCGCCAAGCGGCATCGCATCCCGGTGATCATGGAGACCAGCGACCGCGGTCTTCTCGACGTGGAACGGTTCGATCTCGAGCCCGATCGTCCGATCTTCCACGGCGCTGTCGGCACGCTCTCGTCGGGCGCCCTCACCGGTCTCAGCACGCGCGACAAGGCACCCCACGTCATGTCGATCCTCGGTGCATCCGACGTGTCCGCGCGGTTCGCCGCGTCCATGGTCGAAGTCGACCGCACGATCTCGACGTGGCCGCAGCTCGGGAGCGACGTCGCTCTGGGTGGAGCGACGGTCGCAGCGGTGGTGCGGCGCATCGTGTTGGGGCAATCCATGCCGTCCGGTCGCACTCGTATCGACGTCGACGGCGCGCTCGACACCCTCGGAACGACCGAGAGCGCCGGGGACCCCATAGACGAGCCGGCACCGACGACGGCGCCCACGACACCGACCTCGGTCGTGGACTCGATGGTGGAGGCCGCTCGGCGCGCACCGTCCGGCGGCAACGTTCAGCCGTGGATCGTGACGACGTCCGACGACGTCGTCACGATCACGCTCGATCCTCTGCGCACCACCGGTCTCGATGTCGCGCACCGCGGGAGCCGAATCGCCGTGGGCGCCGCGGTGTTCAACGCTCGGGTCGCCGCGGCCCGAGCCGGACTCACGGCGGTGCCGACCGTCGTCGACGAGGGCGACGGTCGCGTACGCGTCGACCTGACAGTGGCGCGAAGGCCGGACACTGCCCTCGCTCCCCTCCACGAGGCCATGATGCGGCGTTCGACGAACCGTCACCCGGGCACACCGACCGCCCTGGCCGACGAGGTCGTGCGCGACCTGTGCGCGGCGGCTGAAGCGGAGGACGGCTCAGCGGTCGTGATCACGGATCGGGCGGCGCTGTCCGAGATCGGCGAGATCCTGGCGGAATCGGACCGACTCCGCTACCTCACCACCACGCTGCACGCCGAGATGATGTCCGAACTGCGGTGGCCCGGAGACGACGACCCGGACACCGGTATCGATGTCGCCACTCTGGCCCTCGACGCCACCGACCTGGTCAAGCTCGACGTCGCCCGACGACCCGACGTGATGCGTCTTCTCGCGGACTGGGACGCCGGCACGGCGTTGGGCGACGACACGCGCGATCGGATGGCGACCACGTCCGCGGTACTCGTCGTGTTCGCGCCGGGAACCACCGGCCGCGATCACGTCGTCGCCGGCGGTGCAGTGGAGCGTGCGTGGATCACGGCCGAGTTGCACGGTCTGGCAGTCCATCCCGTGTCTCCCGTGTTCCTCTACGCCTCGGAGGAGCACGAATTCGACGCTCTGTCCCCGCGTTACGCCGAGCGACTACGCGCACTGCGTCACCGCTTCCTCGATACCGCTGGTCAGCCGCGAGACAAACCGGTCGGCCTCGTATTGCGACTGTCTCACTGCGCAATTCCCGCCGTTCGAAGTCGGCGTCGACCTCGCTGACGGCACTCTTCGCGGTACAGTCGGCTGAACGAGTGCAGTCCAGCGCTCCGCAGCCACGCGAGGAGACCCGACGTTGGAGCGCCGTCCGAGCTTCGACGTATTGGTGACCCGGGTGGCGACCCACCTGATCGGCGTGAACGCCTCGACGGTTGCTGCAGGATATCGGTCCGCGCTGGAGGACCTGGTCGACTATTTCGCTGTCGACGCAGGGTTCCTGCGACATCATGATCGGTCCCGTCGAGCCACACACATGGTGGCCGAGTGGCCCGACAGGGTCGACGTTCCGGATCCTGATCCACTCGGAGTCGTACATTTTGCCGACGCGGACCCGGTCTTCGCCGCCGCGGAGTTCCTCCGTGAGCCGCTTCTCTTTCGTCCGGACCCAGCCATGGAGGACTATCGGCACCGCGTGGAGGCGGCCTCGGGATACACGAGCACCTCCATGGTGTCCGTACCCCTGCTATCTCACGACATCACCACCGGGGTCATCGGACTCGTGGCGTCGGGCGACCGCGAGTGGTCGGACGAGGAGGTCGACGCGCTCGAGGCGATCGCCACCCTCTTCTCCCAACTGCAGGCTCGGATCGACGCCGAGGAGCACCTGCAGTGGGCCGCCACGCACGACGCGTTGACGGGGTTGCTCAACCGGCGGGGTGTCTCGGAGCTGCTGTCCGCTCGACTCGCCGGGGGCGGTGACGCATTCGCGGTGCTCTACTTCGACCTCGATCGCCTCAAGGCCCTGAACGATTTCCTGGGGCACTCGGCCGGTGACACGTTCCTCCGCACGGTCGGTGCACGGCTGCAGCGGCATTCGGACGCGGACACTCTTCTCGCACGGTGGGGCGGCGACGAGTTCGTGGTCGTTCTTCCCGGTCCGATGACGGAGGACGACGCGTACGCCGAGGCCTGCCGCATTCTCACCGTGGTGACCGCACGGGTCGACATGGCGGGCGAGTACGTCTCACGTACGGCCAGTATCGGTGTCGCACTGGGCATCCCCGGCAGCGGTACGGTCGATTCGGTGATCGCGGACGCCGACCAGGCTGCGCTGGCCGCCAAGACGGCCGGGGGCAATCAGGTCTCGCTGTTCAGTTCCGAGATCCGCGAACGCAACGAGTTGCAGAACGACATCGAGCTGCATCTGCGCGCAGCGATCGAGGGCGAGTCACTGCTCCTGTACTTCCAACCCGAGATCGACCTCACGACCGACCGCATCACCGCGGTCGAGGCCCTGGTGCGGTGGCAGCATCCCACCCGGGGCATGCTGCCGCCCGTCGAGTTCATCGCCATCGCCGAGGCCGTCAACCTGGCCACCGACCTCGGACGGTGGGTGCTCCACACCGCGTGCAGAACGTACGCGTCGTGGCGCTCGACGTTGGGAACACTGGACATCGCACTGCGGGTCAATGTGTCACCCGCACAGTTGGTCTCGCTCGACTTCGTGCACACCGTACGAGAGGCGTTGTCCCGGTACTCCCTCGAGCCGCAGTACCTGTGCATCGAGATCACCGAGGTGGCGGTGGTCCACGACATCGTCCTGGCCGCACGGGCTCTGCGCGACATCCGTGCACTCGGGGTACGCGTGGCCATCGACGACTTCGGCACCGGGTACAGCTCGCTCTCGCATCTCAAGACGCTGCCGGTCGACGCCGTCAAGATCGATCGCGAGTTCGTCACCCACCTCGCGACCAGTAGGGACGACCGCGCGATCGTCGAGGCCGTCACCGCCCTCGCTCGGGCCTACGACCTCGACCTCATCGCGGAGGGGCTCGAGGACGTCGACGCCCGTGCCGTGTTGCTGGAACTGGGGTGCTCGCGCGCGCAGGGGTACCTCTACGCCCGCCCCCAGCCCGCCGACGTCGTCCTCGAGATGCTGCGAGTCGGAACGCTCACACCGAGCTGAACGTCAGCCCTCCGCCTGATCGGGCTGCGTTCCGGCCGCGTCGTCCAGTTCCGACGGGTCCGCGTCGGGGTCGCGCGAGGAGTCGTAGGGCCTCTCCGAGGAGGTCGAGGGTTCGTCGGACACGGGCGAGTCGCCGTTCGGTTCGGTCATGCGGCACGCGTACCCGCGGCCGCCGTCGCTGATCCTGCCCAGGTATCGTGAGCGCGCGTCAGCGCCGGGGGCGGTAGCTCAGTCGGTTAGAGCCGTGGACTCATAATCCATTGGTCGCGGGTTCGAGCCCCGCCCGCCCCACTCGGACCCTTCGCCTTCCCACACCTCGGTCGTCAGGCCAGGACGTCCCCCTCGCCGGGACACCGTTGTCCCGACACGCACACACCGTCGTTTCGGCTGTTCGTCTGCTATATTTTGAACTCTAGGTTTGTTTCGAAGCGATCGACCCGGCTACCCGTCTGTTCGTCGACTCCGAACGGTGACGAGAGAGGCAGGACCGACGGCAGAGCCGTGAGGAACGACGATGATGCCCGACGAGGATGGATCAGACCCGCGCCCGACGCTGTCGGAGGCCTTCATGTCCTCGCGACTCGGTCTCGCGACGGTGTTCGACCATTCCCCCGACGTGGTGCTCGTGTCCACGTCCGACGGCCGGATCGTCCACGCGAATCCCGAGGCGTCGAGGACTCTCGGACTCGACGGCGGTGAGCACGGGCCGTCGGACGATCCGACCGTGGACGCCGTCGTCGTCCCCACTCCCCCCACGACGCTCACGGACATCCTCTCGGCTGTCCAGCTCCACGGAACTTGGCTCGGCCGAACAGAACTGGTGCATCACCTCACAGGAGAAAGGCTCGCGGTGTCCACCTCAGCATTCGCCGTACGCGGCCACGACGACGACTCGTCCCTGGTCGTCTCGATCCATCGCGACGCCTCTGCACAGAATGCCGACGACCATCTCCTGCAGAAGGCTCTGGACGCGTCGACCTTCCGGGCGTCCGAGCAGCGGGTCGTCGCCGAGCTGAGCAGGCTCGCTCTGCGCGGCCGGCTCGACGACCTTCTGTCGGCGGCCACCGACGCCGTCGTGACGCTGTACGGGGCGCGGTGCGCCGTCATCACCCGCGCGCACGACCTGCCTGCCACTCTCGAGATCGTCGCCGCCACGGGGGACGACGCACCGCACGATCTGTGCGCCACCGGACCGTCCTCCTCGATCACCGCGTTCGCCAGCCGATCGGCCACCCGGATCGTGTGGTCCGGGGACGCGCACGAGTCCAGGTTCGACGTCGCCGCCCTCGTCGCGGGTGGTGTCGAGAACGCGGTCGCCGTGCCGATCGACGGCACCGGCCAGCCGTGGGGTGTGTTGACCGTCCTCGGGGTCGACTCGCGCTACCTCTCCTCCGCCACCGGGTCGTCCGTGCCGATCATCGACATCACGACGGCGGGGCCGCCGATTCTGGTCCCGGACAATCCGATGCTCGACACCGGTGCCCTCGACACGGTGTCCGACGTCGTGTCCGCAGCCGTGCATCGTGTCGGCGTCGAGAGTGAACTGCGCTACCGCAGCCTCCGGGACCCGCTGACGGGGCTCCCCAATCGCGCGCTGGCGTACGACCGCATCGAGTCCGCCGTCGAGCGGGGCGTCGCGAAGGCCACCACGACGGCCGTCATGCTCATCGACCTCGACGACTTCAAGTCCATCAACGACGGGCTGGGGCACGAGGCGGGCGACTCTGCTCTGGTGTCCATCGGCAACCGCCTCACTCGGGCATCGCGCCCCGGCGACACCGTGGCTCGCCTGGGCGGCGACGAGTTCGTGGCGGTCTGCGAGAACCTCTCCGGTCCGGAGGAGTCGATCGCCGTGGCGCAGGCCTACGCGGACGCCGTGCGGGCGGCCATCGTCGTCGACGGCAACGAACTGCGCATCACCGCGAGCATCGGCGTCGCGTTGGCGGACGACACCGTGCCCGGAAACGAGCTCATTCGCCGCGCCGACGTGGCGATGTATCGCGCGAAGGACACCGGTCGCGGGAACGTCGCGGTGTTCGACACCGACGATCGAGAGCACCGCCGCAACCAGTTGGCTCTGTCGGCCGATCTCCGGTCGGCTCTCGACAGCCAGATCCTGACGCTCGCGTACCAGCCCATCTTCGACATCGCGACCGGCCGCATCACCGCCGTGGAGGCACTCGCGCGGTGGCAGCACCCCACCCTCGGCTCGGTGAGCCCGGAGACCTTCGTCCGGATCGCCGAGCGCACGGGCCAGATCAACACCCTCGGCCTGTGGGCTCTGCACACCGCCTGCGTGCAGGCGGCGGAGTGGCAGGCCATCTCGGACGTCGGCGTGCGGGTCAACGTCAGTGCCCTGCAGCTTCGCCAGCCCGAGTTCGTGGCCAGCGTCGCCCGCATCCTCGCCAGTTCCGGTCTGCCGGTGGGCCGACTCGGCCTGGAGATCACCGAGACGGTGTGGCTCGCGGACACGGCGCAGGTGCGGGACGCCCTCACCGAACTGCACGAGATGGGCGTGTCCATCCTCCTGGACGATCTGGGCAGCGGCCACAGCTCCGTCACCTACCTCAGCCGGTATCCCGTCATCGAGGCGTTCAAGATCGATCAGACGTACATCCAGGCCATGCCGGGCAAGCAGCCCGAGGCCATCGTGTCCGCCATCGTGTCCCTGGCACACGCGTTCGACGTCGCCGTCGTCGGCGAGGGTGTCGAGTCACAGGCCCAGTTCGACCGTCTACGGGACAGTGGTTGCGATCTGGCCCAGGGCTTCTGGCTCGCCCACCCGGCCAGCGCGAACGAGGTCACCTCGATGCTGCTGGAGCGACGCGCCGGCTGACCGTCAGCCGGCCGGATCGGTCCTGGTGGCGTCGCGCACGAAGTCGGCGGCCACCTCGCGAACTCGCACGTTCCGGCGCTGCGCCTCACGCGAGAGCACGTCGAACGCGGCGTCCGCGTCGAGACCGCGCATCGCCATCAGAATGCCCTTGGCCTGCTCGATGGGGGCGCGTCGCGCCATGGCGTCACGCAGTCCGCTCACCGTGGTGGTGGCGTCGGTGTAGCGAGCATGCTCTCCGATGGCCCGTCCCACCGTGGTGGTGAGGCTGTCCAGGATGTCGGCGTCCATGTCGTCGAAGGCGTCGGCGGACGAGCCGTACAGGTTGAACGAGCCGATCACGCCGTCGAGGGTCCTGATGGGCGAGGCGAGGAACGAGTGCACACCCTCGGTGCGCGCCGCGGCCGCGAACTCCGGCCACCGCTGCTCGGTGCTGTCGCAGTCGACGACGATCGTGGTGTCGGTACGGGACGCCTCCAGGCACGGACCCTCGCCGGTCTCGTACTGCATCTCGTCCACCGCGAGGGTGGTGCTGTCGGTGTAGACCGCCGTGTACGTGGTGCCGTCGTAATCGATTGTCACGCCGCAACTGTCGGCGCCTCTGATGACGTCGTGCGCGAGATCCACCGACCGCTGCAGCAACTCGCCGAGCTCGTCCGTGTCCTCGATGCGTCGACCCAGCGAGCCGACGATCTCACCGAGTCGTTCGGGTGTCAGGCCACCTTCGGCCCGCCCTTCCGTGTCCATTGCACCATTCGATCACACGCCCGCCGATCCACCGAGGCGTGTTCGGCACACTCCGTCGGTCCGTGCGTAGTCTGAGGTGCGGTCGGCGTTTCGGTTCGTCGACCCTCGGGTAGTTCCCCGGACGGCATGCAGACCAGGCACGCCTGTGGGAGCTTCCCATCGAAGATGTCCGCGCGTCCCGTCACATCGGAGGAACAGTGGATCCGGAAGTTCAGCACGAACCCAGCGAGATCACGTACGACGAGAGCTTCTACCCGGCCAGGCCTCGCCCGTTGAAGCCGTCGGTGCGTCGTGCGTACCGCACCGCGGGCGCGCTGCCCCAGGGTGACGCCGACGCCTCCAATCCCGAGTACGTGTCGTGGCTCGTCGACCGGTCGATGCTGCACGATGCCAAGCTGATCGCGGAACAGTTGTCCGGCAAGGGCAGCATGTGGCAGAACCCCTACGCGTCGCCGGATCCGCGCGGAGCCGTCGAGCGCGCACCCGTGTGGTTCACCGCGTATCCCATCTCGCTCATCGCGGCTCCAGGACAGAGCTTTCTCGGCACGCTCGGCGACGAGGCTCTGTGGCAGGTGTTCTCGGACATCGGCATCACGGCCGTGCACACCGGCCCCGTCAAGGAGGCCGGCGGACTGCACGGGTGGCATGCCACACCGTCGGTCGACGGCCACTTCGACCGCGTCAGCATGCAGATCGACCCGGCGTTCGGCTCCGAGGAGGAGTTCCGGCGGCTGTGCGTCGTCGCGTCCGCCTACGAGGGCATCGTCATCGACGACATCGTCCCCGGACACACCGGCAAGGGCGCCGATTTCCGATTGGCGGAGATGAACGTCTCCGACTACCCCGGCATCTACCACATGGTGGAGATCGAACCGCAGGACTGGCACCTGCTCCCCCGCGTGAAGGCGGGCCAGGACTCGGTGAACATCGATGCCGAGTCCGAGGCCAATCTCGCTCGTGCCGGGTACATCGTCGGCCAGCTCCAGCGCGTCATCTTCTACGAGATGGGCGTCAAGGAGACCAACTGGAGTGCCACGCCGGTCATCCGCGGAGTCGACGGGGTCGAGCGCCGCTGGGTGTACCTGCACTACTTCAAGGCGGGTCAGCCCTCCATCAACTGGCTCGATCCCTCGTTCGCCGGTATGCGCCTCGTCATCGGCGACGCCTGCCACTCCATCGCGGACCTCGGCGCCGGCGCACTGCGTCTCGACGCCAACGGGTTCCTCGGAGTCGAGCGCCGGACCGAGGGTCCGGGATGGTCCGAGGGCCACCCGCTCTCGGAGGCCGCCAATCACCTCATCTCCAGTGTGGTGCGCAAGATGGGTGGCTTCACCTTCCAGGAGCTTAACCTCACCATCGACGACATCAAGGCGATGGGAAGCAGCGGCGCCGATCTGTCCTACGACTTCATCAACCGCCCCGCCTATCACCACGCGCTCGTCATGGGGAACACCGAGTTCCTCAGGCTCACCATGAATCTGGCGCGGGACCACGGTGTGGACACCGCCTCGCTGGTGCACGCGCTGCAGAATCACGACGAGATGACCTTCGAGCTGGTGCACTTCGCGACCCTGCACCGTGAGGACGAATTCTCGTACGGCGGCGACGTGATCAAGGGCGGCGATCTGGGTGACCAGATCCGCGCCGAACTGTGCGAACGACTCACCGGCCGGTGGGCGCCGTACAACCGCACGTTCACCAACAACGGGATCGCCTGCACCACCGCGTCGGTCATCACGGCGTCGTTGGGCATCCGCGACCTCGACCGGATGGACGACACCGATATCGAGACGGTCAAGCGCGCCCATCTCATGCTGGCCATGTACAACGCGCTGCAACCGGGCGTGTTCGCGCTGTCCGGCTGGGACCTCACCGGCATCCTCCCGGTGCCGGCGGAGGAGGTCGCCGATCTCATCCGTGAGGGCGACACCCGCTGGATCAACCGTGGGGCTCACGACCTCATGAACACCTCGCCCGACGCCACCCGGTCGGAGTCCGGGATCCCCCGAGGCCGCAGTCTCTACGGCTCGTTGCCGGAGCAGATGAAGGACTCGACGTCGTTCGCGCGTCAGCTGTCCCGCATCCTCGATGTGCGGACGAGGTACGGCATCGCGACGGCCACCCAGCTCGACGTCCCGTCCGTGTCGCACAAGGGGCTGCTCGTCCTGGTGCACCAGCTGGGCAACGGATCCATCTCGGCGACGGTGCTGAACTTCACGGGCGACGAGATCCACGCGACGGTGCAGTCGAAGCACCTCACCGGCGGGGCCACGGTGGTGGACCTGTTCACCGACCAGGACATCGCCGTCGTCGACGAGCTGGGCAGTTTCCCGATGACCCTGCAGCCCTACCAGGGCGTCCCGGTGATGCTCAGGGGCTGATGCCGAGAGGTGGCCGGGGAAGGTTAGGCTAACCAGCATGCGAGTGGCGATGTTCGGCTATCAGACCTGGGGACACACGACGCTTCGGACGGTCATCGAGTCCGATCACGAGGTGGTCCTGGCCGTCACCCATCCTCCCAGTGAGCACTCGTACGAGTCGATCTGGTCGGATTCCGTGGAAGATCTGGCACGCGCCCACGACGTGCCGGTCCACCTCGCCCTCACTCCGGACGATGCGCTGCGCGTCGCGTTGGAGGAGGCGAAGCCGGACATCATCGTCGCGAACAACTGGCGCACCAAGCTGCCCCGGTCCATCTACGACATGCCGCCGCACGGCACCCTCAACCTGCACGACTCACTGCTGCCCCGGTTCACGGGTTTCTCCCCCGTGATCTGGTCGCTGATCAGCGGCGCGGCCGAGACCGGCCTGACCGCGCACCGTATGGACGACGAACTCGACACTGGCGACGTCGTCATCCAGCGGTCCGTTCTGATCGGCCCGCGCGACACCGCGACCCAGTTGGTGCAGGCGACCATCGACCTCATTCCCGAGGTACTGCTCGAGGCACTCGGCGCGATCGAGAGCGGCACCGCGGTGTGGACCCCGCAGGACCTCTCGCAGCGGACGTTCTTCCACAAGCGTGCGGACATCGACAGCCGTATCGACTGGACGTGGCCGGCAGAGGACATCGACCGTCTGGTCCGCGCTCAGTCCGACCCCTACCCCAACGCGTGGACCCATCACCGTGGCCGTCGGCTCCGCATCGTCGAAGCGCATGTGTCGCAGGGCATCTACGGCGGTACACCCGGTCGCGTCTTCATCCACGAGGGTGACGGCATGGCGATCGTCTCCGGCCCGAACGCCCACCTCGGCCGTAACCGAGCGCTCGTGATCGACGCGGTGCGCACCGAGGACGACGACCGCACGATCCCTGCTGCGGAGTACTTCCCCCGCGGCGGCGGGTACCTCACCGACGCTCCCTGACGTCCGGTTCCGGCAGGTCGGGCGAACGGGATCACGAACGGGTCGGGTCGAGTACATTTCACCTGGAAGCGGGTGACGGGGGCTGGTCACGAGGACGGTCTACATGGCGAGAATCACCGGTCCCGGTTCGTGGACGGACCGTGCGCAGCACTCACGGACGGTGTGGCGATCCACGGCGCGCGCGGGTGATCCGGTGCGCTCCGACCTCGTCATCGTCGAAGGACTCGCCACCATCACGGCACTCTGCACGCTCCTGTTCGGCGCTGTCCTGGTCTGGATGACGACGGCCGACGACTACGCGTTCTCCTGGTGGTCGAAGACCTACACCTTCGGGGTCACGGTGACCGCCGCAGTCACCTGGTGTGCGTTGCACACCCCGCGTGCCGGCATCTTCTACCGGCACACGGACGCGGTAACCCTGGTGGCCGCGATTCTCGTCGTCGGCAGTCCGGTCCTCGCCTATGCCAGCGCGGGGTCTGCGTACCCGGCCTTCGGACTCGTTCTGGCCATCGTGGCCTTCGCCGGAATACTCCAACGTCGCGCCCACATCGTCACGTTCACCACGCTGGCGGTGTGCGCGTGGACGGCGTTGGCGGTGGCTCACGGCACCGACGTGAGCGTGCAGACCTTCGCGGTGTCGGTGCTGCGAACCGTTCTCGTCGTCGCGGTCATCCACTACTTCCGCATGAAGACCATCGACCTGCTGTGGGAGAAGTATCGGATGGTCGACGAGCAACGTGCCAGGGCCGACTCCCTGTCGCACGTCGACGATCTGACCGGCCTGGCGAACCGTCGCGGCCTTCAGCGACGTGCGGCGACCGAACTCGATCGGTGCCGACGAGAGTCTCGGCCCGTGAGCGTTCTCTACCTCGACGTGGACGGTCTCAAAGATGTCAACGACACCCTCGGGCACGATGCCGGAGATGCCGTACTGGTAAGACTCGCCGAGATGCTGGGGACCGCGTTCCGCGGCAGTGACATCGTCGCCCGCGTCGGCGGTGACGAATTCGTCGTGGTCCTCCCCGACACGGACCGGACCGTGGCGCTGGATCTGAGCGCGTCCATCCGCGATCTCTCGATGACCACCGAGGTGTCCGTCAGTGTCGGACTGGCAGTGTGGAGTCCGGGACCACACGCGCCGGATCTCGACGACCTGACGAGGCGCGCCGACAACGCGATGTATCGGGTCAAGTCACGGCGCTGAACGGCGACGCGGGAGCCGGATACCCGTTTGGCTCCCCGACGCACGGGTATCGCCACGACATGCCGGAACAACGCAGTGGGCTCGTCGTGGCCGTGACCGGAGCGACGGGAAACCTCGGGACCTCGGTCGTCGACGCGCTGGTCGTCGACCCGGCGGTCTCCGCAGTCCGTGCGATCGCGCGGCGCTCGCCCGTGCCGACGAACGGTCGTCCGGCGTGGGCTCCCGCACGGACGACGTTCGTCGAGGCGGACATCGCACGGGACGACCTGGTTCCGCTGTTCGACGGAGTCGACGTCGTCGTACACCTGGCGTGGCAGTTCCAGCCGTCGCGCGATCCGGTGCAGACCTGGGACGTCAACGTCGTCGGCGCGATGCGGGTCTTCGACGCCGCGGCGGCGGCCGGAGTGAGCGCGTTGGTGCACGCGTCGTCGGTCGGTGCCTACTCCCCGGGATCGAAAGACGTTCGGGTGACCGAGGACTGGCCGACGCACGGCTGGCAGGGCGCGGCCTACACGCGCGAGAAGTCGTATCTCGAGCGTGTGCTCGACCGGGTGGAGACGCGGAATCCCGACCTCCGGGTCGTCCGGATGCGCCCGGCCTTCGTCTTCGAGGCGTCGGCGTCCACGGAACAGCGTCGACTGTTCGGCGGACCCATCGTCCCGGCCCGGCTGGTGCGACCCGCGTTCGTCCCGGTCTTCCCTGACATCGCGGATCTGGTGTTCCAGGGAGTGCACTCCCGCGATGTCGGACGAGCATTCGCCGCGGCGGCGGTGCGCGAGGTGTCGGGCGCGTTCAACCTCGCGGCGGACCCCGTCATCACCCCGGCCACCTTCGCGGAAATTCTCCGCGCGCGGTTGATCCCTCTGCCCGCGTCCGCGGTGCGACTCGCCCTCGATGCTCTGTTCACCGCACGCCTCGTTCCCACCGACCCCGGCCTGTTCGACGCGGTGCTGCGGCTTCCCATCATGGACTCCGGTCGCGCCCGCGACCTGCTGGAGTGGGCGCCTCGACACACCGCGCAGGACGCTCTCGCCGAGTTCGTCCGCGGCGTGCACGAGGTGGAGGACGCCCCGACCCCGCCGCTGTCCGCGTGACCCGGCGGCGGTTTGCGTCGGGTGAGTGCGGGTAGTCCGCAGTCCATGACCCGAGAGCAGACGACGGGTGACGACCCGGCCCACGCGGACCCGGACGATCCTCGGAAGCCCGATTCACCCACCGATCTCACCACGCCGTCGTTCTTCTACGTCCTGCGCAAGACCGCGCGCGAGTTCTCCAAGGACCAGTGCACCGATCTGGCCGCTGCTCTCACGTATTACGCCGTGCTGTCGCTGTTCCCGGCTCTTCTCGCCGTCGTGTCCCTTCTCGGCGTGTTCGGGCAGGGCGAGCGCACCGTCACCGCGGTGCTCGACATCGTGTCCGACCTGGGGCCCTCGTCCGCCGTCGACACACTGCGCGGACCGGTCGAGCAGCTCGTGCAGGCGCCCACCGCCGGACTCGCCCTGATCATCGGTCTGGCCGGCGCCCTATGGTCGGCGTCCGGCTACGTGGGCGCGTTCGGCCGCGCCATGAATCGGATGTACGAGGTGGACGAGGGCCGACCGATCTGGAAGCTGCGACCGGTCATGCTGGTCGTCACTCTGGTCGGCCTGATCTGCATCGCCGCAGCGGGACTCATGCTGGCCGTCAGCGGTCCCGTCGCCACGGCCGTGGGTGACGCGATCGGTGCCGGCGACACCGCACTGACGGTGTGGAACATCGCGCGGTGGCCCGTCGTCCTCGCGCTGATCGTCCTGGCCGTCGCGATCCTCTACTACGCCACACCCAACGTGCAGCAGCCGAAGTTCCGATGGATCAGCACAGGGGCCGGCATGGCCATCGTCGTGTGGATCCTCGCGTCCGTGCTCTTCGGTTTCTACGTCGCGAACTTCAGCAGCTACAACAAGACCTACGGCTCGTTGGCCGGCGTGATCATCTTCCTGCTGTGGCTCTGGATCACGAACCTCGCTCTGCTGTTCGGGGCGGAACTCGATTCCGAGCTGGAACGCGGCCGCCAACTCCAGGCCGGCATCGAGGCCGAGGACCATCTGCAGCTTCCACCGCGCGACACGCGCGTCTCGGAGAAGAACGAGGAGACCGATCGCGAACACGTCGAACGTGGTCGCGCCCTGCGCCTCTCCCACGGCGAGGACTCGTCCGCCCGGTAGCGTGGTGGTGACACGGGCCATGGGAGCCCGGAGCGAGGGCGGTCTGCGCGAGTGAGTGACACGGGGGCGGGCGCGCTGGTGGCGTCCGCACGCCGAGCGCGTCGGCAGTGGCGCGACAGCGCCCACGACGGCGATCCGGTGCGATCGGACGTGGTGGTCGTCCAGGGCCTCGCCGCGATCTGCGTGCTGAGCACCGTTCTGTACGGAGCGGTGTTCCTGTGGGTGGTGACGGACCCCCACTACGCGGTCCACTGGTGGGTTCAGTCCTACAACCTGCTGGTCGCCGCGCTCGCGGCCACGACGTTCTGGGCACTGCACACGCCGCGGGCCGTGTGGTTCTACCGTCACACGGACGTCGTGACGTTCGTCGCCGCAGCCCTGATCATCGCCAGTCCCGTTCTGGGCAACGCCGATGCGGACTCCGGTTTCCCCGCCTTCGGACTCGCGCTCTCCATCGTCGCCGCCGCCGCGCTGCTGCAACGACGATGGCACGTTGTCGTCGTCGTCACCGGGGGCGTACTGGCCTGGATCGCCCTTGCCTCGGTCAACGGGATCGGAAACGTCGGGGTGCGCACCTTCGCGGCCGCGATCGTGCGCACCGTTCTGGTGGCGGGGTTGATCCACTACGTGCGGATCCGCACCATCGGTCTGCTGTGGGAGCGCTACAGGTCGGTGGATCGAGCACGCGCTCGAGCCGATTCGCTGTCTCACCGAGACGACCTGACGGGGCTGCTGAACCGGCGCGGTCTCGCGCGGGGCGCCTCGCCCGCGCTCGCCGACTGCGAACGTGATGCCGTGCCCGTCGGTGTCCTCTATCTCGATCTCGACGGTCTCAAGGAGATCAACGACCGAGCCGGCCACGACGCGGGCGACACGGCGCTGGTACGACTGTCCGGCATTCTCCACAGAAGTTTTCGCTCCGACGATCTGATCGCCCGCGTCGGCGGCGACGAGTTCGTGGTCGTCCTCCCCGGGGCCGGCGAACAGGAGGTCCTCGACCTCGGGGCGACCGCCCTCGACGGGCTCGGCTCCGCGCAGCTCTCCGTCAGTGCGGGGGTCGCGGTGTGGAACCCCGCCCCCGGCGGTGTCGGCCCGGACCTCGACGAACTGATGAGGCGGGCGGACAACGCGATGTATCGCGAGAAATATCGGCGTTGATCGGTCTCGTCCTGCTCGTGACTCCGAATTCGGGGTACTGCTCTGGGACGCCGCCGGTCACATCCGCGGCGTCGACGGCGTCGAGAACTGGCGTCACCATCGACGGTCTCGGCCGTCGACTCTCCGGACGCGCGCCGACGTCGGCAGCGCGTCGATACTCGAGGTGATCCATGACCCAGTCCATCTCTCCCACCGATCGTCGCTCCGCCGGGACGATCCTGATCACCGGCGCGTCCAGCGGTATCGGCCGCGCCACCGCCCACCTCTACGCCGAGCGCGGCTGGTCCATCGTCGTGTGTGCCCGTGGCCGTGACGGTCTGGCCGCCGTGGCCGACGAATGCCTGCAACGCGGCGCCGCCGCGGTGGCCGTCAAACCGGTCGACGTGGTGCGCGGCGACGACGTGACCAAGGTCGTCACCGAGGTCGTCGAGCAGTTCGGACGCCTCGACGTCTGCGTGCACTCCGCCGCGGTGATGTCCTACGGGACGTTCCTCGACACCCCGGCAGAGGTGTTCGATCACGCCGTGTCGGTCGACCTGCTCGGGTCCGCGAACGTCGCACGGTCGACGCTGACGGTGTTCCGCGACCAGGAGCACGGCCACCTCGTGGTCATCGGCTCGTTGCTGGGCCGTATCGCGGTGCCGTGGATGGGCACCTACGTCACGTCCAAGTGGGGGCTGCGCGGACTCACCCGTGTTCTCCAGCAGGAGGTTCGGCAGTACCCCGGCGTGCACGTCAGCGCCGTCGCACCCGGTGCCGTGAACACGCCGATCTACGAGCAGGCCGCCACCGTCGTCGGCAGAGCGGGGTCGCCGCCTCCCCCCGTCGCGGAGCCCGAGGTCATCGCCCGTGCCGTCGCGGCGGTCGTCCGGCGCCCACAGCGTGAGCGGGACGCCGATGCGGTGTTCGGCCTCGTCAACAAGTTCGCGTCGGCGGGCTACTCGCTGGTGCCGGCGGTCTTCGATCGACTCGTGGGGCCGTTGATGTGGCGTTTCGGCATCGCACGCGAGCCCAAAGACGATTCGGAGGGCAATGTATTCCACTCCAGGACCGCACCTCCCCCGCGGAAAGTGACCGCGCGGACCGGAGACCGTCCACACTGAGTCCATGACCACCCGACGCCGGTTGCCCCCACAGAAGCTCGGATCCCTCATCGGCGCCGTGTTCGGACTCGTGTTCGTGGTGGTCAACTCGGCGTCGTCGCCGACACTCCTGCGTCTCGCGTTCTGTGTGGCCGCTGCGGCGGTCGCGATCACCGTTCTCGTGGGAATCGCGCGCAATCCCGTGGCCACGGTGCCCGCGGGTGTCACACCGTTCGGACGCGGTTACGCCATGATCGTGCTCGCCGAGGTGGTGCTGCTCTTCGTCGGCATCCGCGTCGTGGCGGGGCCTCTCGGACTGCCCGAGGCCGGGGTCGCCTGGGTGGCCGTCGTGGTCGGCGTGCACTTCGTCGTCCTGGCGCGCCTGTGGCACCTGCGACTGTTCGACGTCCTGGGCGCGGTGCTGACGGTTCTCGGGGTGCTCGGCTTCGTCCTGGCCGTCGCCGGGTCGGACCGGATGTGGATCGACATCGTGGCAGGGGTTGCTTCGGGTGCGGTGCTCCTGGAGTTCGCGCGCCGAGGAGTGCGTCAGAGCCCCACCTTCTCCAGCGCTTCGTCGTAGATCAGAGCCGCCTCGGACTCCGAACGGCCCTCCTGCAGCGCGCCAACGTAGACGGCGGACACCTCCTTCTCCACCGCCGTGTACTTCGCTAGCCACTGCTCGGCTCGCACGCGCCAGTAGCCGATGATGTCGAAACGGTCGACGCCCATACCCTGCTCGCGGCGCACGTACTTGCGGACGGCACGCGAGTCCGCGGCCTCCCCCGCGAAGAAGACGTAACCCTCGCCCGGCGGGAACTCCCACGCCTGCACCGCGTCCGGCAGCACTCCGGGACCGTGCCCGTTACCGGACCCGACGCACCACTGCACTGTCACCTCGGCCGCCGACTCGAACGTCTGCACGTCGGCCTCGTCGAGAACCTCGACGATCGCATGGGCCCGAGTGTTCGCGGGCAACTCCTCGAGCACTCGGCCCAGCGCCGGAAGCCCGGCGAGATCCGCCGCGAGGAGGAACCACGCGGTGTCCGCCGGCGGCGCGAACCAGTGCCGCGGCGGAGTGACGACCACGACGTCGCCCGGTCGCGCCGACAGCGCCCAGGACGCGGCCACCCCGCCGTCGTGGGCGACGAAGTCGATCACCAGCTCACCGGCGTCCGTCACCCGTCGCACCGTGTAGTTGCGTCCCTCGGGACGGGTGGCGTCGTCGTGGTACCACCACACCCCGTCGACACACTGCATGGCCGGCGGCCGAGCGTCGCCGGGAGCCGGGAAGTAGAGCGCGACGCACTCGTCGGCCACACCGGCCGGGCGGTACCGGCGCAGGTCCTCTCCGCCGAAGGTGAGGCGAACGAGGTTGGGGCTCAGTGTCGTCCGGTCCACCACCTCGGCCCAGTAGAAGGTCGGCTCGGTGTCGTCGGTCATCGTCGGTGCTCCCGCAGTCGAGGTCGTCGTTCCGAGTTAGGTTACCCTGACCAGGCCGGGTGTGGTGATGCCAGGACGAGGCGATTTGGTGGTCGACGGGTGCCATGGGTTAGAGTCTCTTCTCGGCGAGGATGCATCCGAGAGGGTGCTGTCGGAGCCACGAACATTCCCCCATAGCTCAATTGGCAGAGCATTCGACTGTTAATCGAAGGGTTTCTGGTTCAAGTCCAGATGGGGGAGCACGCAGAGCCCGTGACCGTTGTCGGTCACGGGCTCTTCTCGTTTCGCCGCACCCGCCCCGGGGAGTTCGCCGTGCCCGGTCACGTCGGGCAGGATGGTCTCAGACGTCTCGAAAGGACTCACGCTCACATGATGGGAATGTTGGCCGGCATCGCTGCCGGATACGTGCTCGGCACCAAGGCGGGGCGGGCGCGCTACGAACAGATCAGCCGCGCGACGAAGGCGGTGGCGTCGAGCCCCGCGACGAAGAAGGTCGTGTCGGCCGGACGCCAGAAGTTGGCCGACACCCTCAGCACGCAGCCGAAGCTCGAGCCGATGAAGCAGGTCGACGACACTCAGCTCTACATCCCGCACGACAAGCTCTAGACGGCGGGGAACTCCGCGTCCGTGGTGCTGCCGACGGCCTGCTCCAACAGGCTGCGGCGGTACTGCTCGAGCGCGATGAGGTCGCCGAACAGCGCGTTGTAGTCGTCCGGCTTCTCGATGGGTGACATGCGCTGCAGCTTCGACTTCAGTTCCGCGACCTGCCGGCCGACCCACACCTCCTGCAGACGCGCGAGCACCCCCGAGATGTAGCGCGGGGTCGCCTCGTCGGAGATGGGCATGGCCTCGACGGCCAGTTCCGTGACCAGGGAGCGCAATCCCTTCGGCTCCGCCTTCTTGCCGACGGCGTCGAGCCACTCCCCGCCCCCGAGCCCCGCGGCCGTTCCACCGGCCTCGCGGACCGCCTCGGACACCGCGGCGTACGCCGGGTGCCCGAACGTCTCGGGCGGCAGCGAATCGAACACGGACCCGGCGATACCGGGGTGCTGCATGACGGCCTTGAGGGCTTCGCGCTGCGGCCACAGCGTGGGGTCGTTGCGCGCCGGATGGGCCGGTCCGACCGGCGCGGCCTTCTCGGTCTCGGTACTGCGCACCGGCCGCCGGAGCGGCGCCGGAGCGCCACCCTTCGCGATCTTGGCCGCTTCCTCGCGCACCCGGTTGACCACCATGCGCTCGTCTATCCAGCCCACCCAGCCGCTGAGCCGAGCCGCGTAGTTGTCGCGGAGCGCACGGTCCTTCATCTGCGCGACCATCGGCACGGTGCGGCGCAGGGCTTCGACCTGTCCCTCGGCGGTGTCGAGATCGCACTCGGACAGAGCGCCGCGAATGGCGAACTCGAAGAGCGGGGTACGACGCGCGACGAGATCACGTACTGCCGCGTCCCCCTTCTCGAGGCGCAGGTCGCACGGATCCATCCCGTCCGGAGCCACCGCGATGAACGTCTGGCCGGCGAGCTTCTGGTCTCCCGAGAAGGCCTTCATCGCGGCGGCCTGACCGGCTGAGTCCCCGTCGAAGGTGTAGATGATCTCGCCGCGCCAGAACTTGTCGTCCATCAGCAGCCGACGCAGGAGCGCGAGGTGCTCGTCACCGAAAGCGGTACCGCACGAGGCGACCGCCGTCTTGACTCCCGCCAGGTGCATGGCCATGACGTCGGTGTAGCCCTCGACGACGACGGCCTGATGCCCCTTGGCGATGTCCTTCTTCGCCAGGTCGAGGCCGAACAGCACCTGAGACTTCTTGTACAGCAACGTCTCCGGAGTGTTGACATACTTTCCCGGCATCGTGTCGTCGTCGAAGATCTTGCGTGCGCCGAAGCCGATGACGTCACCGGACAGGTTGCGGATGGGCCACAGCAAGCGACGGTGGAACCGGTCCATCGGACCCCGCTTGCCCTCGCGGGACAGCCCGGCCGCCTCGAGTTCCTTGAACTCGAAGCCCTTGTTCAGCAGATGCTTGGTGAGCGTGTCCCACCCACTCGGGGCGAACCCGCACCCGAACTCCTGTGCCGCGGCGGCATCGAAGTTGCGCTGCGTCAGGTAGTCCCGCGCCGCCTGCGCCTCGGGTGATCCGAGTTGCTCGGCGTAGAACTGCTGCGCTGCCGCATTGGCCGCGACGAGGCGGGACCGGGTCCCACGATCACGCTGGACCGAGGTGCCGCCACCCTCGTACGAGATGGAGTAGCTCAGCCGATCCGCGAGTTGCTCGACGCTCTCGACGAACGTGATGTGTTCGATCTTCTGCAGGAACGTGTACACGTCGCCGCCCTCACCACAGCCGAAGCAGTGGAAGGTGCCGTGATTCGGCCGGACGTGGAACGACGGGTTCTTCTCGTCGTGGAACGGGCAGAGCCCGCTCATGGAGTCGCCTCGCGGAGCCTTCAGTGCGACGTACTCGCCGACGATGTCCTCGATGCGAGTGCGTTCGCGAATGGCGGCTACATCGCGTTCAGGTATCCGGCCGGCCACGAGCCCAGTCTAGTGCCGGGTCCGACACGGCTCCCCGCCGTACCGACCCGGACCCGCTAACCCCAGGACGCCTGCGCTCCGAGGCTGCTCTTGTCCACCCGTTCGAGCCGCGACTCCGTGTAGGACGCGATCTGATCCACCACGACGCGGATGCGCTGGGAGTCGTCCGCGGCGGCGTTCCACACGGGAACGAACATCGGATCGAGCGAGGTCGGTGCCGAGTACAGCAGCCAGGCCGCGACGCGGTGGATGCGATCGCGCTGACGGTCCTGCCGGAGCCGGTGCCCGGCGTCGGACATCACGTAACGCAGCGCCATCGTCTTGAGCAACGCCACCTCCGCTCGGACCAGCGACGGGACGGAGAGATCGGCCTCGTAGCGCCGCACGGGCCTGCCGTCGGCCGCCTCCCGGGTGCTGGAGATGGCGGCGGTGGTGAATCGGCCCACCAGTTCGCTCGTCATCCGCTTGAGCGCCACCGAGCGGACGAGAGTGCCGTCGTAGCCTGACGCATCGGTGACCACCGGCATCTCCGACAACCGCTGAGCGGCCTCGCGCATGTGGTCACGGTCGAAGCCGCGGAACTCGCTCACCGACATCTCGGCGAGGGCCGACTGCTCGCTGGGGTCGGCCAGCGACCGGAGGTCGATGCGCCCGGCGATGATGCCGTCCTCCACGTCGTGCACCGAATACGCGACGTCGTCGGCCCAGTCCATCGCCTGCGCCTCCAGGCTCTGACGACCCTCGGGTGCGCCCTCGCGGATCCAGGTGAGGGTGTCGGCGTCGTCGTCGTAGGCGCCGAACTTCGCGCCCGGCCGCGGCCGCAGCCACGGGTACTTGATCGCGGCATCGAGCGAGGCACGAGTGAGGTTCAGCCCGGCGCTGGCGCCGTCCTCGGTGAGGACCTTCGGTTCCAGCACCGTGAGGATCCGAAGGTTCTGAGCGTTGCCCTCGAACCCGCCGCAGGACTCGGCCACCTCGTCGAGGGCCCGCTCGCCGTTGTGTCCGTAGGGCGGGTGGCCGATGTCGTGAGCCAGCCCGGCCAGTTCCACCAGATCGGGGTCGCACCCGATGCCGTCGGCGATGCTGCGCCCGATCTGGGCGACCTCCAGAGAGTGCGTCAATCGGGTGCGGGGCGTGTCGCCCTCACGGGGACCGGTGACCTGAGTCTTGTCGGCGAGGCGTCGCAACGCGGCCGAGTGCAGCACCCGGGCGCGATCACGGGCGAAGTGTCCTCGCGAATCGCCGGGTGTCTCGGTGAGCACCAGCGCGGCCGTCTTCGGCCCCTCCGCCACCAGTCGTTCGAGGTCCGCCGCGTCGTACTGCGTCACTGGCTGGCCGTGTACTGGAAGTCCGCGGAGTAGTGCGTCAGCTGGTACCACAGCAGAGCCGCTGTCTCCCTGGCGATCCCGTGGATCTGCGACTCGCGGGTGAACACGGCGGGGCCCTGGCGGGTGGGCGACGTCCACGCGTCCAGACCGGCGTCGCGCGCCATGGTGCGGGTGCGCAGCGAGTGCCACGGATCGCTCACCAGGGTGATGTCGGTCAGTCCTCGCGACTGCAACTCCGCCGCGACGGCCTCGATGCTGAGCAGGGTGTCCGACCCCTCCTCGACGGCGACGATGTCCTCGCCCGGAACACCCTGGTCCATCAGGTAGTTCCGACCCGACGCCGCCTCGGTGTAGTTGTCGCCCACCTGCTTGCCACCGACCGTCACGATCAGCGGAGCGACCCCGCTGGAGAACAGCGCCGACGCCTGTTCGAGTCGCGCCTCGAAGACCGACGACGGGACGCCGTCGTACTGGGCCGCGCCGAGCACGACGATGGCGTCCGACGGCGTGTGATCGTCGATCCGAGCCACCTGCCAGACCCGAACAGCGGTCCCACCGACGAGGAGCACTCCCACGAGGACCACGCCCGCGACGAGCCGACGGAGCCAGCGCGCGACGGTGCCGCCGAAGCCGAGACGATCGGGCTGCGGCACGTACGGGTCGTCGTAGCGGTAGTCGGTACTCACACGTCGATTCTGCCAGCCGCACCCGCGGAGATCGGTCCGGCGCGCCTCACAACCACCCGTTGTCCTCCGCGATGCGCACGGCCTCGGCGCGCGTGGTGGCACCGGTCTTCCCGATGGCGGCGGAGAGATGGTTCCGCACCGTGCCCTCGGAGAGGTGCAGCGCGGCGGCGACGGACCCGGCGGTGGTCCCGGAGCGCGCCGCGGACAGGACGTCCCGCTCCCGCGGTGTCAGGGGCGAGTTCCCGGCCGTCAGCGTCTCCGTCGCCAGTGCCGGGTCGATGACGCGCATCCCGGCGTGGACCCGCCGGACCGCCTCGGCGAGCTGGCGAGCGGGCGTGTCCTTGACCACGAATCCGCCGGCACCGGCGTCGATGGCCCGCCGCACGTACCCGGGCCGTCCGAAGGTGGTGACCACGAGCACGCGACACGTGGGGACTGCCGCCCGCAGCAGGGCGGTGGTCGCGATGCCGTCTCCCCCGGGCATCTCGACGTCGAGAAGCGCCACGTCGGGACGGTGCTCGAGCGCTGCGGGCACCACCTCGTCGCCGCGCCCCACCTCCGCGACGACGTCGAGATCGTGCTCGAGTCCCAACAGGGCGGCCAGAGCGCCGCGGACCAGGGCCTGGTCGTCGGCCAGCAGGAGTCGGATCGTCACGGCGCCGTCACCGTGAGAGTGAACCCGCCGTCACTTCCCCGTGCGACCCGGACGGCGGCGCCGAGGGCGTCCGCGCGGTCGGTGAGTCCCCGCAGGCCGGTGCCCGTGGACTCGCCCTGCGGCCCGATGCCGTTGTCCGCGACGGTGATCCGGCGGGCGTCGAGTCGCACCCGGCATTCGGTTCCGCCGCTGTGACGCACCACGTTCGTCACCGCTTCCCGGAGCGCCCAGGCGAACAGCTCACGGAACTCCTCCGCCACGTCACGCACCGACCCCTCGATGTGCAGTGTCATCCCTGCCGCTTCGACGGCGCTGCGCACTCCCCGTATCTCGGTGTCGAGTCGCAGGTGACGCAGCCCGCCCACCGTCGATCGCACGTCGGCGAGCGCTGCGCGCGAGAGGCTCTCGACGTCGGCGATCTCGACGGCGGCACGCGCCGGATCCACCTCGACGAGTCGCCCGGCCAGCTCGGCCTTCATGGTGATGACGGTCAGCGAGTGGCCGAGGATGTCGTGGACGTCGCGAGCGACTCTCTCGCGCTCCTCGACCACGGCCAGGTCGGACAGGCGGCGGCGCGCCTCGGTCAGCTGGATGTTGCGAGCGACGAGTTGGCTGATTCCCCAGGCGGCGAACGCGGCCACCGCCACGGTGAACCCGGCGGAATCGTCCGGGGTCCAACTCGGGACGACACGGGGAAGCACCTCGACCGCGGCGACGTTCGCAGCGAGCACGAGGAGACCCGACCGGCGAGGAAGGGTCATGACGGCGAGAACCGCCACGAACACGCATCCCGTCAACACGGAGTCACCGGCTGCGGGAGCGACCGGAACCAGCAGCAGCATCAGCGCCACCACCACAGCCCACTGTCGGGGCACCCGCACCTGCGCCTCGGCATGCAGCCGTCCCCGGAAGTCGCGGAAACCACCCAGGAACACCGCGGCGAAGGCGAGCAGACACAGCGCTGCGGCCACCTGCCAGTGGACGGGCCCGTCGTAACTCCACACCGCCCGTACCGGATAGATCAGGTAGGCCAGCCACACCGCACTGAAGACCCAGCCTCGGCGCACGGCGGCGCGCAGTCGCGTCCCCTCGCTGTCGTCGACGTTCACCTCGCGCGGCTCGATGACGAAGTGCGACCGAAGTGACTGCACGAGGCCCTGACGACGGCCGAGCGCGGCGGCGGTGGTCCTGCTCACCGCCGCCACGCTAGACCCCCTGGTGTCCGGACGTGTCATACGCGGGCGGTGTCCTTGCGGAACATCGTCATCGCGCCAATCACGAAGATCGTCGTCCACACCGCGACGTTGACGAGCGCCTCCACCAGCGACGTCCACGAGGTGTCCCCGAGCGGCGACCGCGCCAACGTGGCCACCCCGTAGGTGGGGACGAACTTCGCCACGGTCGCGAACCATCCACTCGCCGGGACGAAGAGACCACCGGCGAACGCGAGCACAGCGAGACCGGGTCCGAGAATCTGCATCACGTTCTCCGACGGCAGCAGGTACCCCATGAAGAGGCCGAACGCCGCGAACACGATCGAGGTGATCCAGGCGAGCACGAAGCACTCCACCCATGCCGCGGCGGGAAGAGTCGCGCCTGTCGCCGCACCGACGGCGAAGACGACGGCCACGGACACGAGCCCGAGCGCCATGGCGACGACGACCTTCACCGCGATGTACGCGGTGGGGGTCAGCGGGGTGAGCCGCAGCTGACGGCTCCATCCGAGTCCGCGTTCGATCGAGACCATGGCGCCGCCACTCGTGGTGGCCAGCATCGCACCGTAGAGGGCCATGCTCACCATGACGTAGCCGGTGACGTTCGCCGATCCTGCCGACTCGGTCTTCAGATCACCCTGCAGCCCGAAGATGAGGAAGAAGATCGGCGGCACGACGAGTGCGAAGACGACGGTGCGGCGGTTCCGCAACATCCGGCGCATCTCGAGTGCGAGGAAGCCGGCGTTGAATCCGCCCCGAGCCGGCAGCGTCCGGACAGTGGTGGTGGTGGTCGAATCGGTGGCGGTCATGCGAGGCTCCCGGTGGTGTCGGTGGTGAGGGTCAGGAACGCGTCCTCGAGAGTGTGGGGAACGATCTCCACCTCGCGAGCTGCGGTGTGTGCGAACAGGTATCGAGCGGCTGCATCCGAGTCCGTCGCGTGGACGGTGAGCCGGTCACCGTGGATCTCGACGTCGTCGACGCCGGGAACGGCCAGCAGATCGGCTGCCCGCGCGCCCGGCAGGATCGCCGAGACCCGCCGGCCGGACGCCACGTTCTTGATCTCGGCCGCGGTGCCGTCCGCCACGATGCGCCCGTCGCGCAGCAGCACGATGCGGTCGGCGTAGGCGTCCGCCTCGTCGAGGTAGTGCGTGGCGAACAGGACCGTGCGTCCGTGCGAGGTGTCCTCGCGCATGGCGCCCCAGAACTCACGTCGGCCCTCCACGTCCATGCCCGTGGTCGGCTCGTCGAGCACGATGAGATCGGGATCCGGGAGCAGGGCGAGCGCGAACCGCAACCGCTGCTGCTGACCGCCGGAGCACTTCCCCACCATCCGGCCCCCGATGTCCGCGATGCCTGCGCGTGCCAGGACCTCCGAGACGGGCCGGGTGGACGAGTACAGGGTGCCGATGAGGCGAACGGTCTCCTCGACGGTGATGTCCTCGAGCAGTCCCCCGCTCTGCATCACCGCCGACACGCGGCCCGTCGCGACGGCGTCCTCGGGCGATCCGCCGAAGAGGGCGACGGAGCCCTCGTCGGGTCGACCGAGGCCCAGCATCATGTCGATCGTGGTGGTCTTGCCGGCGCCGTTGGGCCCGAGGAACGCGACGATCTCGCCCGGGTGGACGACGAGTGACAGGTCGTCGACGGCCTGGACACGGGTGTGGCCCGGCCCGGCGAACGACTTCCGCAGATGGTCGAGGTGAATCGCTGGTGTGGTCATGAGAAGAACACTGCTCCGATGCGAGGGACGAACCCTCGTTCGTGCGTCACGACCGCGGCATGACAGTTGTCACGGGTCTCTCGTCCTCGTTCGCACCGTTCGGCCACGCTCCCGGTAGGTTCCCACCATGACCCGGGTCCGAGTGCTCCTGCGTGCCGCCACCACCGCGATCCTGTTCGTCCTCGCCGTGGTCGGTGTGGGCGTGCCCGCCTCCGCCGAGGAACCGTTCCGAGTGCCCGAGCAGGTCACCGATCAGGCCGGCGCACTCGATGCCGGTGAGGTGTCCGAGGTGCAGTCCGCCGTCGACACCCTCTACGACGAGCAGGGCTTCCGGCTCTGGGTGGTCTTCGTCGACGACTTCTCGGGCCAGGCTGCCACCTCGTGGGGTGAGCGCACGGCGTCCACCAGCGACTTCGGGGACCGTGATGTGCTCATGGCGGTCGCGACGCAGGCCCGCTCGTACGTCCTGAACGTTCCCCAGGCGCTGTCGAGCATCTCGGACTCGGAGATCTCCGAACTCGAGCAGGCCTCGATCGAACCGGCGCTGCGCGAGGAGAACTGGGCGGGCGCGGCGACGGCGGCAGCCACCGGCCTGGGCAAGGCGGCGTCGACCACCGGCTCGGGATCGGCAGGTCTCTGGGTCGCCGTCGGCGTGATCCTCGTCCTCGTACTGGGCGCCTTCGCCTTCACTCGGCTGCGCGCACGGCGGCGGCGAGCCGATGCACTGGAGGCCGCCGAGCAGTTGGACGGCAGTGACCCCGCGGCCTTCGCCGCTCTCCCGCTCGACGTCCTGGACGAGCGTTCCCGCGCTCTGCTGGTGGAGACCGACGAGGCGATCCGGGCCAGTGCCGACGAGTTGTCCACTGCCGTCGGCGAACTGGGACAGGCCGCGGCTCGCCCGTTCGTCGAGGCTCTCGACGGCGCCCGCCGCGCGCTCGCGGCCGCGTTCGAGACGAGGCAGCGTCTGGACGACGCGATCCCCGAGTCGCCCGACGAGCGGCGCCAGATGCTCCTGTCGATCATCACCTCGTGCAGTGACGCGGACCGGCACCTCGACGAGAAGGTCGCCGAGTTCGACGAGATCCGGAACCTGTTGATCGACGCGGACTCCCGTCTCGACGCGCTCACGCGCGGGCAGGTGGAGCAGACGGCGCGGCTGGACGCGGCGGCGACGACCCTGACGAGCCTCGCGGGGCGGTACGACAGCTCCGTCCTCGCGCCGGTGGCGAACAACGTCGACCTGGCGAAGGAACAGCTCGAGCTCGCCGACGCGAGCATCGACGAGGGGCGTGATGCCGCCGCGCAACCGGTGGGTCACCAGGGACCGGTGGTGGCCGCGGTGCGCACCGCGGAGAGTGCGCTGTCGCGCGCCCGATCGCTGCTCGACGCCGTCGAGCACGCCGACGCCGACATCGAGGCCGCGCGCTCCGGGCTCGACGCGGCGATGGCCGACGCGGAAGCCGACATCGCATCGGCGGACCGCCTCGCCTCGCACGGCGGAGACCGACTCGCCGCGGCACGGGCCGCCGTCGCCGAGGCGTTGGGTCGGGCACGGACCCGCGGCACGCAGGATCCGCTGGGCAGTATGAACGCCCTCGTCGCAGCCGACGCGCAACTCGACTCCGCACTCGCCGTCGCCACACAGAGCAAGGAACAGGACGACCATGCCCGCGCTCGACTGGACCGGGACCTCGCGTCGGCGCAGGCACAGGTGCGGGCCGCGAGCGAGTACATCGGCGCCCGCAGCGGCGCGGTGAAGGTCCAGGCGCGTACGCGGCTCGCCGAGGCCGAACGGCACGTCCAAGCCGCCCAGCAGCTGGGTGCCACGGACGCGCCACGCGCTCTGCAGCACGCCGCGGCCGCCCTGTCCCTCGCTGCGCAGGCGTCGCACCTCGCTCAGGCGGACGTCGCCGACTGGGAGGCGACACAGCGCCCTCGGCACAGCGGTGGGTACGGCGGCTCGTCCTCGGCGGGCGGCATCCTCACCGGCGTGCTCATCGACAGCGTGCTGCGGGGCGGCTTCTCCGGGGGCCGCTCGTACGGGAACCGTCGTGGCGGTGGCTACGGCGGATTCGGCGGCGGTCCGCGCTCGTTCGGCGGCTCCGGCAGCTCGGGACGCATCGGACGCTCGTCCGGCGGACGTTTCTGAGCCGGTGACCGCTCGGGTCGCGGCAAGCGCCCTCGCCCTGACTCTCCTCGTCGGCTGCGCACCGTCGCCGCCGGAGGTCCGCGCCCCCGTGAGCGCATCCACCTACCGGAGCCGCGACGACGACGCGGTGGGCGGACAGCTTCAGGTGACGCTCACCGGCGCGTCGGAGCAGCCGGTCACCGTCCGGTCGGTCGCACTGCGTTCTCCCGGCTTCGAGACTCTCGACGCGACACCTCGCGAGATCACGCTCGACCGCGGCTCCCGCATCGACGTCACCGTGCCGTACGGAACAGCGCTGTGCGATGTCGGAGCGGAACCGGCGACAGCGGTCGTCGAGACGAGTGACGACATCGCGGTCGAGGTGCCGCTCGCGTCGCAGAACGACACCCTGAACCGAATCCACGCCGAAGAATGTGCCGCCGCCGAACTCGCCGACATCGTCGCGGTCACCCTGGTTCCCGGCCCTCCACCGGCGGACCCCGCGGCGCCTCTGTCGGCGGTGCTCACCCTCGATCGCCGAGGCGGTGACGACCCGTTGCGCCTCGACGAGATTCGCGGCAGCCTCCTCTACGCGCTGAGCAGCGAGGAGGTGCCGGTCACGCTGGCGTCGGGAACAGCGAGCATCGACGTCCCGGTCACTCTGTCGACGGCGTCCTGCGAACCGCATGTCATCGCGGACGCCAGGAAGCCCTTCGTGTTCCCCGCGTGGATCGCAGTGGGTGACGGTGTGCCGGTCTACACCCGCATCCCGGTACCCGTGTCGGTGCAGCGCCAGTTGGTGGAGTACCAGCAGCACTCCTGTGTCCGCTGACGTGGTGTTTCAGTACTGCGCGCGAACGGGCACTCTGGAGTCACCCACCTAGCATCAGGAGCCCCACCCATGGTCGATGTCACCCGCACCTTCACCGTCACCCGATCACGGGCGGACGTGGCCGCGTACCTGCGCGACTTCGCGAACGCCACCGAATGGGATCCGGGCACCGTGGAGTGCACGCAGTCCACGCCCGGACCGGTCGCAGTCGGCACGGAATGGAACAACACGTCGAAGCTGTACGGCATCTCGACCGAGCTGACCTACCGTCTCGAGGTCGACGAGCCCGGCCACATCGTCCTGAAGGGCACGAACAAGACGGCTACGAGCACCGACGACATCACGCTGAACGAAGCCGGCCCGACCTCCACCGAGATCACCTATCACGCGAACATCGAGTTCAACGGCCTCGCGAAACTGGCCGACCCGCTCGCCGGCATCGCCTTCGAGCGGGTCGGGAAAGAGACCGAGGAGCAGATGACCGCTGCTCTGCAGAAGTAGCGGTCAGCAGCCCAGCAGGCGGGTGGCGAGGTAGCCCTCGACCTGATCGAGGGCGATCCGTTCCTGTGCCATGCTGTCGCGCTCGCGGATGGTGACCGCATGGTCGTCCAGCGTGTCGAAGTCGACCGTGATGCAGAACGGGGTGCCGATCTCGTCCTGGCGACGGTAGCGGCGACCGATGGCGCCGGCGTCGTCGAACTCGACGTTCCAGTTCTGTCGCAGAGTCGCCGCGAGGTCCTTGGCCTTGGGCGTTAGGTCGGCGTTGCGGCTCAGCGGGAGCACGGCGGCCTTGACCGGCGCCAGACGACGATCGAGTCGCAGCACCGTCCGCTTGTCCACGCCGCCCTTCGCATTGGGCGCCTCGTCCTCGTGGTACGCGTCGACGAGGAAGGCCATGAGCGAACGAGTCAGTCCCGCAGCAGGTTCGATGACGTAGGGGGTGTAGCGCTCGTCGTTGGCCTGGTCGTAGAAGCTCAGGTCGGTGCCCGAGTGCTTCGAGTGCGTCGACAGATCGAAGTCGGTGCGGTTGGCGACGCCCTCGAGCTCGCCCCACGCGCTGCCCTGGAACTCGAAGCGGTACTCGATGTCCACGGTGCGCTTGGAGTAGTGCGACAGCTTCTCCTGCGCGTGCTCGTACAGGCGCAGGTTCTCCGGGTCGATGCCCAGATCGGTGTACCACTTCATGCGGTAGTCGATCCAGTACTGGTGCCACTGCTCGTCCTCGCCGGGCTTGACGAAGAACTCCATCTCCATCTGCTCGAACTCGCGGGTGCGGAAGATGAAGTTGCCGGGCGTGATCTCGTTGCGGAAGCTCTTGCCGATCTGGCCGATGCCGAACGGCGGCTTCTTGCGCGACGTGGTGAGCACGTTGGCGAAGTTGACGAAGATGCCCTGCGCCGTCTCGGGGCGGAGGTAGTGCAGGCCTGCCTCGTCGTCGACAGGTCCGAGGAACGTCTTGAGCAGTCCGGAGAACGCGCGCGGCTCCGTCCAGGAACCGGGCTCGCCGGTCTCGGGATCGCGGATGTCGGCGAGTCCGTTCTCCGGCGGGTGGCCGTGCTTCTCCTCGTACGCCTCGAGAAGGTGATCGGCGCGGTAGCGCTTGTGGGTGTGGAGCGACTCGACCAGCGGATCGGAGAACGTCTCGACGTGGCCGGACGCTTCCCACACCTCGCGCGGCAGGATGACGGACGAGTCGAGACCCACCGTGTCCTCGCGGCTGGTGATCATGTTGCGCCACCACTGCTTCTTGATGTTGTCCTTCAGCTCCACGCCGAGGGGGCCGTAATCCCAGGCCGACTTGGTTCCGCCGTAGATCTCGCCACACTGGTAGACGAGTCCCCGGCGTTTGGCCAGGTTGGCGACGGTATCGATCTTGGACTTCGGTGCCACGGGGCCAGCTCTCCATCTCGGGTGGTCGGTAGTACTGCCGAGCGAGGGGGTGTCCCTCTGCTCGCGACACATCAGACTATCCGGCGACGTCCCGGTCTTCGAGCACCGGTGAGTTGACATGCACGTCCGCGCATATCAGAGTAGATGTCGAAAGTGGTTACTGTTTCCATTAAGCGCCACCCGACAGTGCAGGAGGACCTTCATGAGCATCGACGACACGGTGGTCCCTCCCGCGGCTCCGAGCCCCGTTCCGCTGCCGTCCAAGGACGTGCTGGGCGGAGCGGGCGACCTGCTGCGTGCACTCGCCGCTCCGGTGCGCATCGCGATCGTGCTGCAACTGCGCGAGTCGGAGCGGTGTGTGCACGAGCTGGTCGGTGCACTGGGCGTCACGCAGCCCCTCATCAGCCAGCACCTGCGTGTCCTCAAGGCCGCGGGCGTCGTCCGCGGTGAGCGTGCCGGACGCGAGGTCCTGTACCGCCTGGTGGACGACCACCTCGCCCACATCGTCGTCGACGCCGTCGCCCACGCTCAGGAGGAGAACCACTCGTGACCGCTCCCCGCACCATCGGTGTGCGCTCGACCAAGCAGCGCAGCGCCATCTCCGAACTGCTGGAGACCGTCGACGAGTTCCGGTCGGCGCAGGAGCTGCACGACGAACTGCGCAAGCGTGGCGACGGTATCGGCCTCACCACCGTCTACCGCACCCTGCAGGCCCTCGCGGACGCCGGCACCATCGACGTCCTGCGGACCGATTCCGGTGAGTCCGTCTACCGCCGGTGCTCCGACGGTCACCACCACCATCTGGTGTGCCGCGACTGCGGCTTCACCGTCGAGGTGGAAGGTGCCGCCGTGGAGCGCTGGACCAAGTCGGTGGCCTCGAAGCACGGGTTCAGCGACGTCAGCCACACGGCCGAGATCTTCGGCACCTGCAGCGAGTGCGCCGCTCGCTGAACGCTCGTCATCCCTCGATCAGTGGATGCCGTGAACAGTGCGCGGACCACCCGGACGGGAACACCTGCACCACCATGCGGCGGCCGCACCATGCGCAGTACCGCGGTGGCTCCAGGTCTCGAGGCCGTGGTCGCGCCCCGTCTGCCAGCGGTGCGCCCGTCCACCCATCGAACGCCGGGGACTCAGATGGCGGCATCGAGCGCTTTGACCGGCATCTTCAGCTCCGCCAGGAGATCGAGATCGGACTCGGCCGGACGACCGAGCGTCGTCAGGTAGTTGCCGACGATGATGGCGTTGATGCCGCCCAGGATCCCCTGTCGCGCGCCGAGGTCGCCGAGCGTGATCTCGCGGCCACCGGCGAAACGCAACGTGGTGCGCGGGAGCGCGAGTCGGAATGCCGCGATGGCGCGGAGGGCATCGGTTGCGGGCAGGACCGCGAGGTGGGCGAACGGGGTTCCGGGTCGCGGATCGAAGAAATTGAGGGGCACCTCGTGCGGATTCACCGCCGCCAGCTCGGTCGCGAATTCCGCTCGCTGACGCAGACCCTCGCCCATTCCGAGGATGCCGCCGCAGCACACCTGCATGCCGACGTCGGCGACGGTCGTCAGCGTCTGCTGCCGCTCTTCCCACGTGTGCGTGGTGACGACCGTCGGAAAGAACGAGCGCGCCGTCTCCAGATTGTGGTTGTACCGATGCACGCCCCAACTCGCGAGGCGTTCCGCCTGCTCCCGCGTCAGCATGCCGAGCGAGCAGGCGATGTCGATGTCCACCTCCGCGTGGATCGCGGCGATGCCCGCCTCCACCTGACTCATGAGTCGCTCGTCCGGACCTCGCACCGCCGCGACGATGCAGAACTCGCTCGCGCCGGTCTTCGCGGTCTGCTTCGCCGCCTCGACCAGTTCCGCGATGTCGAGCCGTGCCGCGCGCACCGGCGAGACGAACAGTCCCGACTGCGAACAGAAGTGGCAATCCTCGGGACACCCGCCGGTCTTCACACTGATGATGCTCTCCACCTCGACTTCTGCACCGCACCAGCGCATCCGGACGCGGTGCGCGAGATCCAGGGCGTCGGCGACCGCATCGTCGGGAAGTTCGAGCACTGCCAGCACCCTCTCGACGTCGAGTGGCGTGCCCTCGTCGAGAACGATGCGCTCGGCGTCGTCGAGAACGGTGTGGACGGTCGTCATGGAAGCTCCTTGTGAGAATCGGGGTGATGCAGGAAGTCGACGTCGAACCAGTCGGGTGCGGCGGAGACGAACCGTTCCGATGGCAGCGCGCCGGCGCCCTCGGGAATACGGCCGAGGATCGGAACATCCGTGACCGCAGGCAGTTCGGCCAGGTTGGTGATGTCGGCGAGCCCGGCGACGGAGGGCCACGAGCCGATGACGAGCCCCGGGCAGAACGCGCCCGTTCGGCGAACGGCATCGACCGTCAGGGCGGCGTGATTCAGAGCGCCGAGCCCCGACTCCGTCACGACGACGACCGAGGCACCCACCGCGCGGGCGAGGTCGAGCACCGTGAGTCCGTCATCGTCCAAGCGCACGGCGACGCCACCGGCTCCCTCCACCAGCACCACATCGGCACTCGAGGCCGCAGCGGTGATCGCGTCGACCGCGTCCGACATGCGCAGCGGGAGAAGGCCGGCCCGACGAGCAGCGACGTTCGGCGCCAGCGGATCCGGGTACCGAACGCATTCGACGTGGTGTCGGCGACGATCCGGATCGGACAACCGCGCCACGGCGTCGAGATCACCGGCCCCGGTCGGCGAGACCCCTGTCTGGGCCGGCTTGCAGACGGCCACCGTCAGTCCGATGTGCTCGAGCGCGACTGCGAGGGCGGCGGTCACCACCGTCTTGCCGACGTCCGTCGACGTCCCGGTCACGACGACGACGGTCATACGGAGACCTTCCCGCGCACAGCCGCGCGAACGACTGCCGCGACGGTGGCCACCTCGTCGTCCGTGAGGTCCGCGCGCGCGGTGAGTCGGAGCCGGGACGATCCGTGCGCCACCGACGGCGGGCGGAAGCACCCCACCGCGACACCGTCCGCCAGGCATCGCGACGCGGCGCGCACCGCCGTGGCGGCATCGCCGACGACGACGGGGACGACCGCGGCCGCCGGTGCGTTCACCAGGCCGAGTTCCCGCGCGAGCCGGGTGGCGTGCCGACGCACCGACGCCACGAGCGCGGGGTCGCCGACGAGCACTCCCAGCGCGGCGCGGGCGGCGCCCACCGACGCTGGCGCCAGCGCCGTGTCGAAGACGAACGTACGGGCTGTGTTCAGGAGATGTTCCCGCACAGCGTGGTTCGCGAGCACGGCACCACCCTGACTCCCCAACGCCTTCGACAGTGTGACCGTGATCACCAGATCGGGAGCGCCTGCCAGTCCGCACTCCTGCACCAGACCGCGGCCGCCGTCGCCGCGGACACCGAGTCCGTGAGCCTCGTCGACCACCAGTACGGCGCCGCGGCGCCTGGTGGCGGCGTGGAGTTCCGCGAGCGGTGCGAGCGCACCGTCCGCGCTGAACACCGAGTCGGTGAGCACCAGCGCCCGCGCCTCGGTGCGCGCGGCCAGTGCGGCGTCGACCGCGCGGACGTCGCGATGCGGGGTGACCACGACTCGGGCGCCGGACAGTCGACACGCGTCCACCAGTGACGCGTGGGAGGCGGCGTCGGAGACGATCAGCGTCCCGGCCCCGGCGAGCGCCGTCACGACGCCGAGGTTCGCGGTGTACCCACTGGAGAACACGAGGCCCGAGGGCATTCCCACGAAGTCGGCCAGCTCGTGCTCGAGCGCGAGATGATCGGCCGTCGTCCCCGTGACGAGACGCGACCCGGTACTGCCCGCTCCCCACCGGTTCACGGCCTCGCGAGCACCCGCCGTGACGGCCGGATGACGGCCGAGACCGAGGTAGTCGTTGGACGCCACATCGATGATCCGGTCGCCCGTCGTCCGGGCTGACACGACGCGGCGCAGACCTGCCGCGCTGCGCCGACAGGCCTCGACCTCGAGCCACGACAGCGCTCTTTCGCTCATGACCGCGCAGCCTACGCACCGACTTGAACGGTGTTCAAGTTTCAGCCCGCCGCGGCGGCGAGCACCAGCGCCTCTCCGATCCTGCGCACGTCGTCGTCGGCGCACACATACGGCGGCATCGCGTACACCAGGTTCCGGAACGGCCGGATCCACACCCCGTGAGCCGCGGCCGCGGCCGACGCACGCGGGACGTCGACGTCGTGATCGAGTTCGACGACACCGATCCCGGCGAGCACGCGCACGTCACGGACGCCCGGCAGATCTCGCGCCGCCGCCAGAGTGGTCACGAGACCCGCCTCGAGCCCGGACACCTCCGACAGCCAATCGCGGGAGAGCAGCAGTTCCGTCGAGGCGACCGCGACGGCGCACGCCAGCGGGTTGGCCATGAACGTCGGTCCGTGCATCAGGCCGCCGGCGGGCCCGGCACTGATGACCGACGCCATCTCGGCAGTGCACAGCGTGGCCGCCAGCGTGAGGTAGCCGCCCGTCAACGCCTTGCCCACGCAGAGCACGTCGGGTGACACTCCCGCCTGCTCGACCGCGAACATGGTTCCGGTGCGGCCGAATCCGGTGGCGATCTCGTCGAGGATCAACAGGATGTCATGGGCGTCGCACGCCTCTCGCAGCACGCGGACGTACCGCGGGTCATGGAACCGCATTCCACCCGCGCCCTGCACCACAGGCTCGACGATGACAGCGGCCAGCTCGTGGGCGTGCCTCGCCACCGCGTCCGCCAGGGTTGCCGCGTACTCCGGGCGGAAGTCGGAAGGGGGCGGCGGCACGAAGACCTGCTCCGCCAGCACTCCCGTCCACGCCGAGTGCATGCCGCCTTCCGGGTCGCACACGCTCATGGGCGTGAACGTGTCGCCGTGGTAGCCGCCGCGCCACGTCAGCAGCCGACGCTTCTCGGGACGGCCGAGTGCCCGCTGGTACTGCAGACACATCTTGACCGCCACCTCGATGGACACCGAGCCCGAATCGGCGAAGAACACGCGATCGAGACCCGGCGGGGTGATGTTCACCAGCACCTCGGCCAGTCGGGCCGCCGGTTCGTGAGTGAGCCCGCCGAACATGACATGACTCATCGCGCCGAGCTGCTCGGTGACGGCCGCGTCGAGCACGGAGTGCCGGTAGCCGTGAATCGCCGCCCACCACGAGCTCATCCCGTCCACGAGCGAGCGGCCGTCCTCGAGATGCAGACGGACCCCCTCGGCACCGGTGACCACGAGCGGCCGGGGTGACGGGAACCCGGCGTACGGATGCCATACGTGCTCCGCGTCGATGTCGCCGACGCTGCGCCCGGAGGACGGGCTGCGGGGCGTCACGGCACCAGGCCGACGCGCGCCTTCTCCACACCCGAGAGCACCAGGACGAGCATCGTCATGAGTGGTTCGTCGTCGAGACCCGACGCCGGGAACGTGTAGCGCATCACGACGTCGGCCTGCGACCCGTGCGTCGTGAGCGAGATCGAGCCGAACTGGGACTCGCTGTTGCGCACCGCCACTCGCGCCCGCAGCGTTCCCGACGACGGACGGTCCCAGGCCAGCACGGCCGTCAGAGCGAGCACCTCGAGTCCCGGACTCAGAGCGACCGCACGCAGCGAGCAGAGTGCGCCCGCGTAGCTGAACCCGAGCGATCCGTCGTCGCCCACGGACACGTCCGCGAACTGTCCGAGTGCCAGCCGGGCACGGTCCTGCAGGGCCGCCACGATGTCCTGCTCCGTCATTTCACACCACCGAATCTGCGGTCACGCGAGGCGTACTCGACGCACGCGGCCCACAGGTCGCGGCGATCGAAATCGGGAAAGAGCTTCTCCTGGAACACCATCTCCGCGTAGGCGGACTGCCAGATCAGGAAATTGGACGTGCGCTGCTCGCCGGACGGCCGCAGGAAGAGGTCCACGTCGGGCATGTCCGGTTCGTCGAGGTACTTCGCGAAGGACGCCTCGGAGATCTTGTCGGGATCGAGCTGTCCGGCTGCTGCGCGACGGGCGATCTCGCGGGCTGCGTCCACGATCTCGGCGCGGCCGCCGTAGTTGACGCACATCGTCAGCGTCATGACGGTGTTGTCCTTCGTGAGCTCTTCGGCCGTCTCGAGTTCGTTGATGACGCTGCGCCACAGACGAGGTCGGCGCCCCGCCCAGCGGACGCGCACCCCCATCTCGTGCATCTCGTCGCGGCGGCGGCGGATGACGTCGCGGTTGAAGCCCATGAGGAACTTCACCTCGTCCGGGCTGCGGCGCCAGTTCTCCGTCGAGAACGCGTAGGCGGACAGCCACCGCACGCCGATGTCGATGCATCCGCAGACCGTGTCCATGAGGACGGCCTCGCCGCGCTCGTGACCGGCGGTGCGGGGCAGTCCGCGATCCTGCGCCCAGCGTCCGTTGCCGTCCATGACGAGCGCCACGTGGCGGGGAATCAGCTCGGGCTGCAGGATCGGCGCGCGGGCACCGGACGGGTGCGGATCGGGCGCGCGGACCTCACGCCGAGTGGGCTGCTCGCGTGGACTTCGACGGATCACGGGTCTCATCCTGCCCGACCGGAGTTTCTCCGGCGGGTGCGGACCCGGCGGTCCCGGACCCGCCGCTGCGTTCGACGAACGGGAGGGTGCGGAGTTGCCGTTCGAGATGCCACTGCAGGTGCGCGGCCACCAGACCGCTCGCCTGCACGCGCATCGAGTCGGTCGACGCCTCGGTACCCGCCCAGTCGCCGCTCTGCAGGGCCGACATCAGGTCGAGCACACCCACCGAGGGTGTGCTGGACCCGGCGGGGCGACAGTGGGTGCACACCGCTCCCCCGGCGGAGACGTGGAACGCGCGATGCGGACCGGGCGCAGCGCACGTCGCGCACTCGTCCAGCGACGGAGCCCACCCGGCGAAGTTCATCGCCCGCAGCAGGAACGCGTCCAGCACCAGTTCCGAGTCGCGAGCCCCGGAGGCCAGGGTGCGCAGCGCGCCGACGGTCAGGTGATGCAGACGAGGCGCCGGAGCATGCTCCTCACCCGCCAGTCGCTCGGAGGTCTCGAGGACGGCGCACCCGGTGGTGTAGCGGCCGTAGTCGGCGACGATGTCGGACGCGAACGACTCGACGGTCTGTACCTGGGTCACGATGTCGAGGTTGCGACCGGGATACAGCTGCACGTCGATGTAGGCGAACGGCTCGAGCCGGGCGCCGAACTTCGACGTCGTGCGGCGCACGCCCCTTCGCTACTGCGCGCACCAGTCCGTGGCGGCGGGTGAGGAGCGTGACGATGCGGTCGGCCTCACCGAGCTTGTGCTGGCGCAGGACGACGGCATGATCGCGATACGACCTCACACTCCACCTCTGCTCGCCGGCACCGTGTCATTGTCCCACGCAGGACGACCGGGCGAGGTCAGGGAGCGCCGAGCTCGGCCTGCAGATTCGCCAGCGTCCGCGCGATGTTGCGGCGCTGGAAGGACGCGAAGGAACTGCCCCCGGTGGCCACCTTGTCGAACAGCGCGGCCACCGCGTCGGGCCACGGCCGATCGTCCGTCCACGTCTCGGTGACGCGGGTGCCGCCGTCCACTGGCGCGAAGGTGTACTCCCAGCTCGCGTTCCGTGCGCGGACGATCGGCTTGCCGGGTCCGATGACCTCCACCCGGAACGCGAATCGCCGTGCGGGCTCGGCGGCTGTCACCACGCACCGCGTGCTCCACGTCGCCCGGCCGCGCTTGTTGCGGCCGACGAACGTCATGCCCTCGTAGGTACCTCCACGGCGCGGCTCGTCCACCACCGCTCCCGTGTTCTCGGGGCTCCACCGATGCGTCTGCGTCGGATCGCTGACCAGTGCGTAGACCTCGTCGGGCGATGCCGCGACGTCGACGTGATCGGACACGGTGCGAGTTCTCGTCATGGCCTCACGCTAGGCGACGGGTACGGAATCGTCGGCGCGGGTAGACAGGAGTGGAAGCGCGTCGTCCGACCGGTCGTGTCGGCGCCGCGCACTACCCTCGACCAGAGGGGCACGCGCGACATGAATGGAGTGACGGATCGATGACACGCACACACGACTCTCGGGACTACGACGAGGCCGACCTGTCGATCGAGAAGCCGAAGACGCATGCCGCCGGTCCGACCGCCGTCGCCGTCTCGATGAAGCGCTCGCTCGAGCGCATGGGCCCGGTGCGGACCGCACGGACCCTGCTCGACCTGAACCAGGCCGAGGGCTTCGACTGCATGAGCTGCGCGTGGCCCGATCCGGATCCGGGTCACCGTCACGCCGCGGAGTTCTGCGAGAACGGCGCGAAGGCCGTCGCCGAGGAAGCCGACAAGCGCCGCGCCACCCCGGAGTTCTTCGCGCGCCACAGCATCGCCGACCTCGACTCGCACAGTGAGCACTGGCTCGGTCAGCAGGGACGCATCACGCACCCGATGGTCAAGCGGTCGGGCGGCACCCACTACGAGGCGATCGGGTGGGACGAGGCATTCGACCTCATCGGCGAGGAGCTGCGCTCGCTGCACCCGGACGAGGCCACGTTCTACACGTCGGGCCGCGCGTCGAACGAGTCCGCGTTCGTGTACCAGCTCTTCGTTCGCGCGTACGGCACCAACAACCTGCCGGACTGTTCCAACATGTGTCACGAGTCCACGTCGTTCGCTCTGCAGGAGTCGATGGGCATCGGCAAGGCCAGCGTCGTGCTCGACGACGTGTACGGCGCGGACCTCATCATCCTGGCCGGACAGAACCCGGGCACCAACCACCCGCGCATGCTGTCCGCGCTGGAGAAGGCCAAGCAGAACGGCGCCAAGATCCTGGCGATCAACCCGTTGCGCGAGGCCGGCCTCATCAACTTCAAGAATCCGCAGACCCCGCGCGGCATGGTGGGACCCGGCACCGATCTCGAGGACATGCACCTGCCGATCCGCATCAACGGCGACCTGGCGCTCTTCCAGGCCATCGGCAAGCTGCTGGTCGAGTGGGACGCCCTCGATCACGAGTTCATCGAGAAGTACACCAACAACTTCGATCTGTGGAAGCAGCACGTCTCGGCGGTCGACTGGGACGAGGTGGAGACGGTCACCGGTCTCTCCCGAGCCCAGATCACAGACGCAGCGAAGCTCCTGCGTGACTCGAAGGCCACCGTCTTCTGCTGGGCCATGGGCATCACGCAGCACCGCAACGCCGTGAACACCGTCAAGGAGATCACCAACCTCGCGTTCGCTCAGGGCAACATCGGTAAGCCGAACGCGGGTGTGCTGCCCGTGCGCGGTCACTCGAACGTGCAGGGCGACCGCACGATGGGCATCTGGGAGCGGGTACCGAAGCACTTCCTCGACGCACTCGAGAGCGAGTTCGGCTTCGATCCGCCCCGCGAGAACGGTCTCGACACGATCGACTCGATCCGCGGGATGCGCGACGGCAAGGTGAAGTTCTTCCTCGGTCTCGGCGGCAACTTCGCCCAGGCCACGCCGGACAGCACCGTCACCTTCGATGCCATGCGCAAGACGAACATGACGGTGCACATCTCGACGAAGATCAACCGCTCGCACCTCGTCACCGGGGACGTGGCGCTGATCCTGCCGACCAAGGGCCGCACCGAGAAGGACATCCAGGCCAGCGGGCCGCAGTGGATCAGCGTCGAGGACTCGACGTGCTCGGTGCACTCCTCCCGCGGTCCGCTCGATCCGCCGAGCCCGCACGTCAAGTCCGAGGTCGAGATCATCACGCAGATCGCGGAAGCCACGATCGGCGACCGCTACGGTCTCGACTGGAAGGGCATGCGCGACGACTACCGCACCATCCGTCAGCACATCTCGCGGGTGGTTCCGGGATGCCAGGGCTACGAGGTCAACGCTCGGCGCCCCGGAGGCTTCGTCCTCCCCCACCCGCCGCGGGACTCGCGGACCTTCCAGACGGAGTCCGGCCTCGCCGAGTTCTTCGTCTCGCCCATCGAGGCTCTGCAGGTGCCGCCGAAACATCTTCTGCTGCAGACGTTCCGGAGCCATGATCAGTTCAACACCACGATCTACGGACTCAGCGACCGGTACCGGGGAATCGAGGGCGGCCGCCGCGTCGTGTTCGTCAACCGCGGCGACATCGCGGAACTCGGCATGAAGGACGGCGACTTCGTCGACATCACCACCAAGTGGGACGACGACGACGTGGTGCGCGTCGCCGAGAACTTCCGGATCGTCGAGTACCAGACGCCCAAGGGGTCCGCAGCCGCCTACTACCCGGAGACCAACCCGCTGGTTCCGCTGGACTCGTCGGCGACCGACAGCAACTGCCCCACGTCGAAGTCGATCGTCGTCTCGTTGAGTCCGGCCAGGGCCGGCAGCCCGGGAGTGGGGCACGGCGGCCAGGACGCCATGCGCTCCGACGAGCACCACAAGACCCAGACGGAGCCTGAGCACCTGTCCTGAACCTGCACCCGGCTACCGTGTCGCGACGATCGATCGCGGCACGGTAGCGCGGGGTCAGAAGCCCAGCTTGCCCATCTGCTTGGGATCGCGCTGCCAGTCCTTGGCCACCTTGACGCGGAGGTCGAGGTAGATGCGGGTGCCGAGCAGCTTCTCGATCTGACCGCGAGCCGCGGTGCCCACGTCGCGCAGTCGGGCCCCACCCTTGCCGATGACGATCGCCTTCTGCGACTGACGTTCGACGTAGAGAATGGCGTGCACGTCCAGCATCGTGTCCGACCCCTCGCGGGGCCCGACCTCCTCGATGACCACGGCGAGGGAGTGCGGGAGCTCGTCGTGCACTCCCTCGAGCGCTGCCTCCCGGATCAACTCGGCCATGAGGGTCTCCTCCGGCTCGTCCGTCAGCTCACCGTCGGGGTAGAACGCAGGCCCGGGCGGCAGCACCTTCGCGAAGACGTCGACGACGACCTCCACCTGCTCGCCGGACGCGGCGGACACGGGGACCACCTCGCAGTCGGGACCGAGCAGGTTCGAGACGGCGATCAGCTGCTCCATGACGCGCTGCTTGGAGACCTTGTCGATCTTGGTCACCAGACCGACCAGCGCTGTCCTGCCCGCGTTGTGGCGGACCTGCTCCAGGATCCAGCGATCGCCGGGGCCGATCTTCTCGTCCGCCGGGATGCAGAGACCGATGGCGTCGACCTCCGAGTAGGTGTCGCGCACAAGGTCGTTCAGACGCTGCCCGAGCAAGGTCCTCGGCCGGTGCAGGCCCGGGGTGTCCACGAGGATCAGCTGCGCGTGGTCCCGGTGCACGATGCCCCGAATGGTGTGGCGTGTGGTCTGGGGCCGGGAGGACGTGATGGCGATCTTGGCCCCCACCAGGGCATTCGTCAGGGTGGACTTGCCGGTGTTGGGCCGTCCGACGAAGCACACGAACCCGGAGTGGAAATCGTCAGTCTCGGTCATGGTCGATCTCGTCTCTCTCGTCCGACGACTCGGAGTCCTCGTCGTCGGCGTCCGGTTCGGGAAGCTTCTCGGCGGTCACGGTGCTCACACGCACTCGTCCGCGCGCATCGGAGCCGCCCTCGGCCACCAGGATCAACCCGTGTGCCTCGACACGGGCGCCCGGCAGCGGGACGCGCCCGATCTCGTAGGACAGCAGGCCGCCGACGGTGTCCACCTCGTCGTTGTCGATCTCGATGTCGAACAGTTCGCCGAGATCCTCGAGAGGGAGCCGGGACGACACCCGGAAGCGGCCGTCCTCGAGTTCCTCGATCGGGGCCACCTCGTCGGTGTCGTACTCGTCCGCGATCTCGCCGACGATCTCCTCGAGCACGTCCTCGATGGTGACGAGGCCGGCGACACCGCCGTACTCGTCCACCAGGACGGCCATGTGCTTGCGGTCCCTCTGCATCTCGGCCAGCAGGCTGTCCAGCGGCTTGGAGTCCGGGACGAACACCGCGGGACGCATGACCTCGTCGACACGCACGCTGCGACCACCGTCCGACGACGTGTACGTCTGTTGCACGAGGTCCTTGAGATAGACGACGCCGAGGATGTCGTCGACGTTCTCGCCGATCACCGGGATCCGCGAATGCCCGCTCCGCACGGCGAGGGTGGTCGCCTGTCCGGCGGACTTGTCACGCTCGATCCACACCATCTCGGTGCGCGGCACCATCACCTCGCGTGCGGAGGTGTCGCCGAGCTCGAACACGGACTGGATCATGCGGCGCTCGTCGTCGGCGACCACGCCGCGCTCCTGCGCCATGTCGACCAGTTCCCGCAGTTCGATCTCGGAGGCGAAGGGACCGTTGCGAAAGCCGCGGCCGGGCGTGATCGCATTGCCGACGAGAATGAGCAAGCGGCTCACCGGGCCGAGCAGGATGCCGATGGCGCGCAGCGGGTAGGACGACCCCAGCGAGATGGAGTACGCGTGCTGGCGGCCGAGTGTGCGGGGCCCCACGCCGATGACGACGTAGTCGACCACCACCATGACGCCGGCGGCGATGGCCAGCGCCTGCGCCGGCGCGAGCAGGTCCAGCAACGCTCCGGCGAGCAGAACCGTGGACCCGATCTCGCACAGGATGCGCAGCAGCACCATCAGATTGACGTACCGCGGACGATCCTCGAGGATGCGGAGCAGTTCGCTCGCCCCGCCCCGAGATTCCTTCACCATCTCCTCGACGCGTGCTGAGGAGACGGTGTTGACGGCGGAGTCGATGGCGGCGAAGAGGCCACCGAGAGGGACGAGGACAACCGCGAGCACGATCAGTGCCGGAGCGCTGGTCACCGGGTCGACTCACCACCGGCATCGGTCCGGGGATTCGCGAAGCCGGTGCTGCCCAACAATTTCGCGTCTCGCGCAGCCGACAGAGCGTCGCGCTCGGCCTGGCGCAGACTCTCGTACCAGTCCTCGAGGATGCTGTTCTGCAGGCCGAACATCTCCTTCTCCTCGTCCGGCTCCGCGTGGTCGTAGCCGAGGAGGTGCAGCACACCGTGCACGGTGAGGAGTGCGAGTTCGTGCTCGAGCGGGTGCCCGGCCTTCTCGGCCTGGTCCGCCGCGAACGACGGGCACAGCACGATGTCTCCGAGCATCGACGGACCGGGGTCCGGTGAGTCCGGGCGACCGCCCGGCTCGAGCTCGTCCATCGGGAACGACATCACGTCGGTGGGACCTGGCAGGTCCATCCAGCGCATGTGGAGATCGGCCATGGTGGCGGAGTCGACGAGGACCATGGACAGCTCGGCTGCCGGGTGCACGTCCATCTGCGCGATGGCGTAGCGCGCGACCGCGATCAGATCCTCTTCTCCGACGTCCATCCCGGATTCGTTGGAGACCTCGATGCTCATGCGAACACCGTACTAGTGCGCGGCGACGCCCCCGTGCCCGTGCACGCCCACATCAGTGGTGCGCGGCGCGGGGACCGCCACTGCGACGCGCAGCGCGGTTGGCGGACTTGGCGTCCGCGGCGTCGAAACGGTCGTAGGCGTCGACGATGTCGGAGACCAGTCGGTGCCGGACCACGTCGCTGCTGTCGAGCTTGGCGAAGTGGATGTCGTCGATGTCCACCAGGATCTCGGTGGCGGCACGCAGTCCCGAACGCGATCCCCCGGGGAGATCCACCTGGGTGATGTCACCGGTGACGACGATCTTCGAGTTGAAGCCGAGGCGGGTCAGGAACATCTTCATCTGCTCGGCCGTGGTGTTCTGCGCCTCGTCGAGGATGATGAACGCGTCGTTCAGCGTGCGGCCACGCATGTAGGCCAGCGGTGCGACCTCGATGATGCCCGCCTGCATGAGCTTCGGGATGGCTTCGACGTCCATCATGTCGTGCAACGCGTCGTGGAGCGGACGCAGGTACGGATCGATCTTGTCGTGCAGTGTGCCGGGGAGGAACCCGAGTCGCTCCCCCGCCTCGACGGCCGGGCGCGTGAGGATGATGCGGCTGACCTGCTTCGCCTGCAGAGCCTGCACCGCCTTGGCCATGGCCAGGTAGGTCTTGCCCGTTCCGGCGGGACCCACGCCGAACACGATGGTGTTGGCGTCGATCGCGTCGACGTAGCGCTTCTGGTTCAGCGTCTTGGGCCGGATGGTCTTGCCGCGTCGGGACAGGATGTCCAGGCTCAGGACCTCGGCGGGAGACTCGCTCACGCCGCGGCTGAGCATCGCGACGGTGCGCCGCACCGCGTCCGGAGTGACCGGTCCGCCGGCGACCACGACGGCGGCGAGCTCGGTGAGCACCCGCTTGCCGACGGCGATGTCGGACGGTGCCCCCTCGAACGTGACGACGTTGCCGCGTACGTGGATCTCGGCGGAGAGCACCTGCTCGAGCGCCCGGAGGTTACCGTCGGCGGACCCGAGCAGCGGGAACATCACGGCGGGGTCGAGTTCGATGGACTCGGTCACACGCGCCTCGGTCAGAACCGGGCGTGAGGACTGCCGCTTCTGCGCGCGGGACGCACGAGTGGTGTCCTGCGCATCGTCACCTCTGGTGCCGACGAAAGGGATGTTGTCACTCACGTGGTGGCTATGGCCTTCTCTCGGGTTTCGATACTCGGTCCGCCGCGACGGGAACCTCTCACCACTTTAACGTCTCCCCCGAGAAGCGCATTCCAGTATGTCGCGCGCAACCCTCGTAGCTGCCCCTTCCCGCACACGGGCCGGGCGGCGCCAGGTGCTCCGGTTGCAACAACCTGCTCCGGTCACAACAGGAGCGGGTTGCGGAAACCGGAGCACGTGCACCAGCGGCCCGCGCCGCAGATCAAGCAGGGGGCGCGCCGGACCAGCGATCGGTCAGGACGCCGAGCGCGCCCAACGCCACGGCCGCCGCGGTCGATGTCCGCAGGACGGTCGGCCCCAGGAGCGCGGGCGTCGCGCCGGCACCGACGAGCATGTCGATCTCCGTGTCGTCGAGCCCGCCCTCGGGTCCGACGACGAGCACCACCTCGGGTGCGCCGCGGAACGGGAGGTCCGCGAAGGCCCCGGGCGCAGCCTCGTGCAGCGCGACCACGATGCCCCCACGTGCGACGACGCCCTCGACCAGGCTGCGCACCATCCGAGTGTCGTGCAGGTCGGCGACGTCGGGAACGAAGGCACGCCGCGCCTGCTTGGCGGCCGCGGAGGCAGCGTTCCGCCACTTCGCGACACCTTTGACGGCCTTCGGGCCGTCCCATCGCGACACGCAGCGCAGCGACTGCCACGGCACGATCGCGTCCGCACCCGCCTCGGTCGCCGTCTCGACGGCCAGTTCCGAGCGCTCCGACTTCGGGAGCGCCTGGATCACGGTCACCGTGGGCCGGGGCGGCTCCGCGGTGGTGACGGAGAGCACCGTGAACGAGAGCCGGGCCTTCTCGACGCCGGTGACCTCGACGGCCGCGAGCGAGCCGCGGCCGTCCGACAGCACCAGCCGCTCACCGACGGTCGTCCGGCGCACCGTGGCCGCGTGCCGACCTTCGGCCCCGTCCAACGCGCCCGACTCCCCCGGAGACGGCAGCGGATCGAGGAAGTAGACGGTCGCCGCCACCAGTGGTCCCCCGCCCGATCAGCGACTGAAGGCGTCGCGCAGACGGGAGAACAGTCCCCCGGTGTGCTGCGATGCGGTGGTGACCACCTCGGCGTTGTCGCGTTCGCGGTGAGTGCGCAGTTGCTGCAGCAACTTGGTCTCCGTGGAGTCCAGGCGGGCCGGGACGACCACCTCGAGGTGCGCGTGCAGATCGCCGCGGACACCGCTGCGCAGCTTGGGCATGCCGTGACCGCGCAGGACCTGCACCGAGCCGGGCTGCGTGCCGGGGTCGACGGTGATCGTCGTGGGACCGTCGAGGAATCGCGTCGACGCTGACGGACGTGCCCAGGGCGGCGTCCGCCATCGGCACGCGGATGGTGCAGTGCAGATCGTCGCCGTCGCGGACGAACACGTCGTGCGACTTCTCGACCACCTCGGCGTACACGTCACCGGCGGGACCGCCGCCGGGGCCGACCTCGCCCTGCGCCGCGAGGCGGATGCGCATCCCGCTGCCGACACCGGCCGGCACCTTCACGGCCAGTTCGCGGCGGGCACGCACGCGCCCGTCGCCGCCACACTTGCGGCAGGGATCGGGGATCGTCTCGCCCGCGCCGCGGCAGGTGGGGCACGGACGCGCCGTCATGACCTGTCCGAGGAACGACCGCTGGACCGACTGCACCTCGCCGGCACCGTTGCACGTCTCACAGCGGACCGGCGTCGAGTCGCCGTTGGTCCCGGAACCGGTGCACACGTCGCACAGCACGGCCGTCTCGACGGCGATGTGCTTGGTGACGCCGGTGGCGCACTCCTCCAGCGTCAGCGTGGTGCGCAGCAGCGAGTCCGAGCCGGGCTGGACGCGACCGCGGGGTCCGCGGGTGCCGCCGCCGTTGCCGCCGAAGAACGCCTCGAACACGTCGCCCAGTCCGCCGCCGAAGCCGGCACCGCCGAAGCCGCCTGCTCCGCCTCCGCCGCCACTCTCGAGCGGATCGCCACCGAGATCGACGATGCGTCGCTTCTCGGGATCGGACAGCACCTCGTACGCGGAGCTGATGTCCTTGAAGCGGGCCTGGGCCGACTCGTCGGGGTTGACGTCGGGGTGGAACTCACGCGCGAGTTTGCGATACGCGCGCTTGATCTCCTGGTCCGACGCCTTGTTGTCGACGCCCAGAGTTCCGTAATAGTCGCGTGCCACGTGTGTACTCATATCCTCTTGGTGGAAGGTGGGTCGGGAAAAGTTCGGGTGGGGCAGGTGAGTGCACCGGCCGTCATCGTTCGGCCAGCACCTCTCCGATGTATCGAGCAACAGCCGCGACCGACGCGATCGTTCCCGGGTAGTCCATGCGAGTGGGGCCGAGCACACCCATACCGCCCAGCACGTTGCCCGCCGAGCCGTAGCCGGTGGAGACCACCGAGGTGCCCCGCATTTCAGGGGCCATGGTCTCCTCGCCGATCCGGACGGTCACTCGGCCGGTGTCCTGGGTCGCCGCGATGAGCTTGAGCACCACGACCTGTTCCTCCAGCGCCTCGAGCACGGAGCGCAGCGACCCCGGGAACCCACTGAGCGCGGCGAAGTCGGCGGCGTTGCGCGTCAGGTTGGCGGTCCCCCCGAGCACGAGCCGCTCCTCCGGGTGTTCGACGAGCGTCTCGACCAGCACGGTCGACGAGCGCACCACGGCGTCGCGCAGATCCTCGGGCGCCGTCTCGGCGAGTTCGGCCACCGCGGCCGACGCCAGGGCGAGACGCTTGCCCTCCAGCGCGCCGCCGAGCAGCGACCGCAGACGCGAGAGGTCCTCGTCGTCGATGACGTCGCCGAGTTCGACGATGCGCTGATCGACGCGGCCGGAGTCGGTGATGAGCACCAGCAACAGTCGCGCCGGCGTCAGGGCCACCACCTCGAGATGGCGGACCGACGACGCGGACAGGGTCGGGTACTGCACGACGGCGACCTGACGGGTCAGCTGGGCGAGCAGGCGAACACCGCGCCGCAGCACGTCGTCCAGGTCGACACCGGTGTCGAGGAACTGCAGGATCGCCCGTCGCTCCGCCGCGGAGAGCGGCTTGACGTCGGCGATGCGGTCGACGAACTGCCGGTAGCCCTTGTCTGTGGGGATACGACCCGAGCTGGTGTGCGGCTGCGTGATGTAGCCCTCGGCCTCCAGCACGGCCATGTCGTTGCGCACGGTAGCGCTGGACACTCCCAGATTGTGTCGATCGACCAGTGCTTTCGATCCGATGGGCTCCTGCGTCGCGACATAGTCGGCGACCAGGGCACGCAGGACCTCGAAACGTCGATCCTCCGTACTCGACATCGCAACCCTCCTACGCTCGGGACCGGTGGCTGTGCGGGACCAGCCGATTCTAGTCGGCGACGCGCGGGTGCCCCATTCCGCTCGCCCGAGTCACTACTGTGACCGGTGTGATCTTCAAGGGAGTGCGCGACGGCAAGCCGTATCCGGAGCACGGTCTGTCGCTCCGCGACTGGTCCAAGATTCCGCCACGTCAGTTGCGCCTCGACGAGATCGTGACCACCACGAAGGTGCTCGAACTCGACCGTCTGCTGTCCGAGGACAGCACGTTCTACGGGGACCTGTTTCCCCATGCCGTGCACTACCACGGCGTCGTGTACCTCGAGGACGGCCTGCACCGGGCGGTGCGGGCTGCGCTGCGAAACCGTGTCGTCCTGCACGCGCGGGTGTTCGATTACGACGCGATCGGGGCCTGAGCGGCACTCACTCGAGAATGTCGCGCACGACCCCGTCGGCGAGCAACCGCCCACGGTCGGTGAGGACGTACCGATCGCCCAGACGGACGAGCAGTCCGTCGGACGCGATCGAGTCCGCACGGGCCACCTCGTCCGTCGACAGATCACCAGCGGCCATTCCCGCCCGCAGCCGCGCGGTCAACATGACACGTTCCATGTGTTGCTCGTCGCTCGTGAGAGATTCGCTGTCCGCGATCGGCAGCGCACCGTTCGCCAGCGTCTCCGCGTATCGCGCCGGATGCTTGACGTTCCAGAACCGCGTCCCGTTCACATGGCTGTGTGCGCCGGGACCGATGCCCCACCAGTCACCGCCGTCCCAGTACCCCAGGTTGTGCCGGCACTCCGCACCGTCGCCCCGCGCCCAGTTGGACACCTCGTACCACCCGAAGCCGGCCGCGCCGAGACGCGCGTCGATCCGCTCGTAGCGCGACGCCAGCACATCGTCGTCCGGAGCCGGGAGCTCGCCCCGGCGCACCCGTCTCGCCAGGGCCGTCCCGTCCTCGACAATGAGCGCGTACGCGGACACGTGGTCGACACCGGCGTCGAGCACCGCCGTCAACGACGCGTCGAGATCGTCGTCACTCTCTCCCGGCGTTCCGTAGATGAGGTCGAGGTTCACGTGGTCGAACCCGGCCGCCGCCGCTTCCCGTGCCGCGTCCCCGGCGCGTCCCGGGGTGTGGGTGCGGTCGAGGATCGCGAGCACGTGCGGTGCCGCCGACTGCATGCCCAACGACACGCGCGTGTAGCCGGCCGCGCGGATTCCGTCGAAGAAGGCCGGCGACGTCGACTCGGGATTCGACTCCGTCGTCACCTCGGCATCGGCCGAGAACGTGAAGGACGAGCGCGCGGCACCGAGGAGATCGGCGAGGCCGTCGGCGCCGAGCAGCGACGGTGTTCCGCCGCCCACGAACACGGTGTCGACGCTGGGCACACTGCCCGACTCCCGCGCGAACGTCGCCGCGGCGAGGTCGAGCTCGCGGCGCACCCCGTCGAGCCAGGACTGCGGTGACGCCGACGTTCCGAGCTCCCCGGCGGTGTAGGTGTTGAAGTCGCAGTAACCGCAGCGCGTCGCGCAGAACGGCACATGGAGGTAGAGGCCGAACGGCGCGGCCGGACGATCGACGAACGACTCGGGTGCGAGCACACCGACAGCGGGAGGAGCGAGTGGAACGGGGATCACCGGACCAGTGTCCTCCTCCCTCCTCGTCGACGCCCTGGTCGGGGGAGGCACCCGCGTCGTGGCAGAATGGGGCTCATGACAGTCGTGGAGATCATGCTCGTGGCTCGGCGCCACGTCGATCTCGCACGCGTCTGCAGCTGTCTGAGGCCGCTCGTCTGACCCTCCCGCCAGCCCGCACACCCCCCGGCCGGTCAGGGACGAGGTGTGCGGACCAGCCCTCCGAGACACCCCTTCCTGTTCGGCGCCCGACCTTGGAGCGCCCATGACGAACACCCCCGACACCGCTGCGCCGCGCGCACGGTCGACCCGTCCCGCCAAGCGGAGGTCCGAGGGCCAGTGGGCACTCGGCTACCGGGAACCGCTCAACGCGAACGAACAGAGCAAGAAGGACGACAACCCGCTCAACGTCCGCGCGCGGATCGAGAACATCTACTCGAAGCAGGGTTTCGACAGCATCGACAAGGCCGATCTGCGCGGACGCTTCCGCTGGTGGGGGCTCTACACCCAGCGCGAGCAGGGCTACGACGGCACCTTCACGGGCGACGAGAACATCGACCTGCTCGAAGCGAAGTACTTCATGATGCGCATCCGCTGCGATGCCGGCGCACTCAGCGCGTTGCAGTTGCGCACTCTGGGTGAGATCTCGCAGGAGTTCGGCCGCGACACCGCCGATCTGTCCGACCGGGAGAACGTGCAGTACCACTGGATCGAGGTGGAGAACGTCCCCGAGATCTGGCGGCGCATCGAGTCTGTCGGTCTGAAGACCACCGAGGCGTGCGGCGACTGCCCGCGCGTCGTGCTGGGCTCCCCGCTCGCCGGCGAGTCGCTCGACGAGGTCCTCGATCCCACGCCCGCCATCGACGAGATCGTCGAGCGCTACATCGGCCGGCCGGAGTACTCGAACCTCCCCCGCAAGTTCAAGACCGCGATCTCCGGCCAGCAGGACGTGGTCCACGAGGTCAACGACATCGCCTTCATCGGGGTGAACCATCCCGAGCACGGTCCCGGCCTCGACGTCTGGGTCGGCGGCGGTCTGTCCACCAACCCCATGCTCGCGCAGCGGCTCGGGGTCTGGGTGCCGCTGCACGAGGTCGCCGACGTGTGGGAAGGCGTCGTCTCGATCTTCCGTGACTACGGGTACCGGCGTCTGCGCAACAAGGCGCGGCTGAAGTTCCTGGTCAAGGACTGGGGCGTGGAGAAGTTCCGGGAAGTGCTCGAGACCGAGTACCTGAAGCGGCCGCTTCTCGACGGCCCCGCCCCGGAGAAGCCGACCCGGCCCGTCGACCACGTCGGGGTCCAGAAGCTGAAGAACGGCCTCAACGCCGTCGGACTCGCCCCCATCGCGGGCCGCGTGTCCGGCACGATCCTGACGAAGGTCGCCGACGCGGCCGCGCGGGCAGGGTCGGATCGCATCCGGTTCACCCCGTACCAGAAGCTCATCGTCCTGGACATCTCCGACGAGAAGCTCGAGGACTTCATCGCCGAGATGGACGCGCTGGGTCTGCCGGCGCGGCCGTCCATCTGGCGCAAGAACCTGATGGCGTGCAGCGGCATCGAGTTCTGCAAGCTGTCCTTCGCCGAGACCCGCAAGCGTTCGCAGGTGCTCGTCCCCGAACTCGAGCAGCGGCTGGCCGACGTCAACGCGCAACTCGACGTCCCCATCACCGTGAACATCAACGGCTGCCCCAACTCGTGCGCTCGTTCACAGGTCGCCGACATCGGGTTCAAGGGCCAACTGGTGGACGACGGTGACGGCGGACAGGTGGAGGGCTTCCAGGTCCATCTCGGTGGAAGCCTCGGCTTCGACAGTGCCTTCGGCCGGAAGTTGCGCCAGCACAAGGTCACCAGCGCCGAGCTGGGCGACTACATCGACCGGGTCGTCCGCAACTTCGTCAAGCAGCGCGACGAGGGCGAGCGGTTCGCGCAGTGGGCCGTACGCGCCGACGACGCGGATCTGCAGTGAGCGAGCACGGGAATCGCGTGTCCCGCCCTCGCGTTGTCTCCTGGACCGTCCGCCCGCGAAAGGTTGTCTCATGAGCGTCGCCACCCATCGCCACCTGACCGAGTCCGAGCTCCGCGCCATCGCCGAGCGGGGTGCGCGGGAGATGGACGGCGCCTCGGCGGACGAGCTCATGCGCTGGACCGAGGACACCTTCGGCGACGACTACATCGTCGCGTCGAACATGCAGGACGGCGCGCTGGTCCATCTGGCCGCGCAGGTGCATCCGGGTGTCGACGTGCTCTTCCTGGAGACCGGCTACCACTTCGCCGAGACCATCGGTACTCGTGACGCCGTCGAGTCGGTCTACGGGGTCAACGTCATCGACGCGAAGACGACCGTGTCGGTGGCCGAGCAGGACAGGCTCGAGGGCAAGGATCTCTTCGCCCGCGATCCCGCACGCTGCTGCGCACTGCGCAAGGTCGTGCCGCTGAAGCGTGAGCTGGCGAACTACAGCGCCTGGGTCACCGGCATCCGCCGCGTCGAGGCACCCACGCGCGCCAACTCGCCGCTGATCTCCTTCGACGAGGCGTTCGGCCTGGTGAAGATCAACCCGATCGCGGCGTGGTCCGATGACGAGATGCAGTCCTACATCGACGAGCACGGCATCCTCGTGAACCCGCTCGTCGACGAGGGCTACCCGTCGATCGGGTGCGCACCGTGCACGGCCAAGCCCGCTCCCGGAGCGGACCCGCGCAGCGGTCGCTGGGCCGGCAGCACCAAGACCGAGTGCGGACTGCACTCGACCGAGGAAGGAACCCGATGACAGCCGCCACGAGCGTGGACGTCACCCACGTCGACGAGCTCCGGGCACTCGAGGCCGAGTCCGTGCACATCATCCGCGAGGTGGTGGCCGAGCTCGAACGACCCGTACTGCTGTTCTCGGCGGGCAAGGACTCCATCGTCCTGCTCCGCCTGGCGGAGAAGGCGTTCCGCCCCTCCCCCGTTCCCTTCCCGGTGATGCACGTCGACACCGGACACAACTTCCCCGAGGTGATCGAGTTCCGCGACCGACGACTCGAGGAGGGCGGCCATCGCCTCGTCGTCGCGTCCGTCCAGGAGTCGATCGACTCCGGTCGCGTCCGCGAGGTCGGCGGGTCCTCCGGCTCGCGCAACCGTCTCCAGACCCGGACGTTGCTGGACGCGTTGGAGGAGAACAAGTTCGACGCCGCCTTCGGTGGTGCGCGGCGCGACGAGGAGCGTGCGCGCGCCAAGGAGCGTGTGCTGAGCTTCCGCGACGAGTTCGGCCAGTGGGATCCGCGGGCCCAACGCCCCGAGCCGTGGTCGCTGTACAACGGCCGCATCAAGCGCGGTGAGCAGGTCCGCGTGTTCCCGCTGAGCAACTGGACCGAGCTGGACATCTGGCGGTACATCGAGCTCGAGCAGCTCGAACTGCCGTCCATCTACTTCGCCCACGAGCGCGAGGTGTTCGAGCGCGACGGCATCCTGCTCGCCACCTCGGAGTTCACCTCCCCGACCGAGCACGAGACCGCTGCCGTCGAGATGGTGCGCTACCGCACGGTGGGCGACCTCACCATCACCGGCGCCGTGCGCTCGCACGCCACCGACATCGCCGGGGTGATCACGGAGATCTCCGCGGCCACCGTGTCCGAGCGCGGCGAGACCCGCGCCGACGACCGCACGTCCACAGCCGCGATGGAAGATCGCAAGCGCGAGGGGTACTTCTGATGACCATCACCAATCCGCTTCCGGTGTCGGACGTTCCGGTGTCCCCGGCTCCCACCGCCCCGCGTCAGCTGCTGCGCATCGCCACAGCCGGCTCCGTCGACGACGGCAAGTCCACCCTCATCGGGCGGCTGCTGCACGACACGGACAGTCTTCCGCTCGATCACCTCGACGCCGTGACCGACGAGGAGGGCGTGGCCGACCTCGCCGCCCTGTCGGACGGTCTGCGTGCCGAGCGCGAGCAGGGCATCACCATCGATGTCGCCTACCGCTTCTTCTCCACGCCGAGTCGCAGCTACGTCCTCGCAGACACCCCGGGACACGAGCGCTACACGCGCAACATGTTCACGGGAGCCTCCAACGCGAACGTCGCCATCCTGCTCGTGGACGCCCGCGCCGGCGTGTTGCGGCAGACGCGTCGTCACGCCCGGATCGCGACGCTCGTGGGTGTCGACCGCCTGGTGGCGACCGTCAACAAGATGGATCTCATCGACTTCGACGAGTCCCGCTTCCGTGACGTTGAGCGCGAGCTCGCCGACCTCGGTGCCCGCCTCGGCACGGAGATCCTGGTCATCCCGATCGCGGCGAAGCTGGGCGACAACGTCGTTCGGCCGTCCTCGACCATGCCCTGGTACACCGGCCCCACTCTGCTCGATCACCTCGAGAGCATCGACCTGGTCGCTCCCGCACCGGTCGCCACGGAGCTGCGGTTGCCCGTGCAGTGGGTCTCTCGCCCCACCGACGGCGAACGCCGTCGGTACACCGGCCGGCTGTCCGCCGGCACCGTGCAGATCGGCGACTCGATCGTCGCGCTGCCGTCCGGATCGCGCAGTGTGGTCACGGCGCTCGACACGCTGGACGACGCCCGCGACGTCGCCGTGGCTCCGCTCAGCGTCTCCGTCGAACTGGCCGACGACATCGACGTGGCCCGCGGCGACGTCCTGGTCAGTGGCGAGCCCGACGCCCACCTGCCCACGCTCGCACGGGAATTCGATGCCACCGTGTGCTGGCTGGCGGAGGCACCTCTCGGTGTCGGCGACCGACTGGCGATCAAGCACACCACCACCACGGTGCGCGCGACGGTGCAGCGCATCCACTCGCGACTCGATCCGGAGACGCTCGACGAGCATCCCGGCTCGGAGAACCTGTCGCTCAACGACATCGCACGGGTGACGCTGCGGACCAGTGCGGTGATCGTGACCGACGACTACGCGGACAACCGCGACTCCGGTGCGTTCATCCTGCTGGACGAGCACACGAACGACACCGTGGCCGCGGGCATCATCGAGGGGTCCCGCGCGGTGCTCGACCGCTCGGACACCCCGTCCTGGGTTCCGTCGTCGATCACCCGCGACGAGCGTGTCCGCCGTACCGGTCAGCACGGTGCGACGATCTGGCTCACCGGCCACCCGTCCTCGCACAAGGCCGCCGTCGCCGTCGCGCTCGAGGACGCACTGACCGCCTCCGGTCGCACCGCCTACATCGTCGGCGGTGACAACGTCCGCGGAGTCCTCGACATCGACGCCGCAGCCGGAACCCGCGCCGCGACGGTGCAACTCGCCCGGTTGGCCCGGTTGTTCGCGGATGCCGGAGTGGTCGCGATCGTGCCCATCTCGTCGGCGGACGGCGAGGATCTCGCTGCCGCGCGAGTCGAGATCGCTGCGGCCGGGATCCCGGTCACCGATCACCACGTCGATGCCGACGACACCGCGACGCCGGCCGAGGTCGCGGCAGCCGTGCTGCGCGCATCGAACGCGTAAGGAAGAGACGCCCCCGCGTCGAGACGACGTCAGGAACCGCCGACGACGGCAGTGGAGCATGCAGGGTCGAGTCATGACCTTGCGTGAACTACTGCCGTCGCTGTCGTCTCCGGACGATGCTCGTGCGCTGTGGCCCGGGGAGATTCACACCCACGGGGGCAGGCTGTGTGTCCGAAGCGACGGGCGCGCCGAGACGTTCCTCGACGATCTGTGCGACGAGTACGGCGACGCCGTGGCCGTCCGAGCGGGCACCGCGGTGGTCACGGTGACCCGAGTCCGGTCGGTGGACGTGTACCGAGGGCTCCTCCGCGTCGTCACGACCGGTGCCGACTCGGGTGTCGCCCCGGTGTCCGTCCGCCTCGCCTCGCGCCATCCGGTGTGCCGACCGGTTCCGTGTTGCCTCTGCACCCGGTCGGGGCGCTGCGTGTGCCCCGCGCTCGACCTGCCGTCGGACATCCACGCCGGCGACGTGCTGGCGATGGTCACGCGATGCGGTGATCCGGCGTTCCGTGGCCCGACCGTGTGTGTCCGGTCGGGGTGCGTCGACCGCGCGTGAGTCAGCCGGGGATCACCGGCACGCGCGTGGCACGCACGTACACGGTCTCCCCGCTCTGCAGCCCCAGCGCCTCGTTGTCGCCGCGGGTGATCTGCGCGAAGAACAGCTCGTTGGTGGCGCCGTTGCGCAGCTCCACCCGCACCTCGAAGCCCAGGTGCACGACACGCTCGACGGTCGCCCGCAACACCCCCGCGTTCTCGGCCGTGCCGGTCTGCTGCGCGTTCGCGAGATCCGGTGTGCGGCCGACCCGGATGTCGTGCGGACGGACCAGCTGGCCGTTGAGCCGCGACACCTCGCCGAGGAAGGACATGACGAAATCGTTCGCCGGGGTGTCGTAGAGATCGCGAGGAGCGCCCACCTGCTCGATCCGGCCCTTGTTCATGACCGCGATCCGGTCGGCGACGTCCAGCGCCTCCTGCTGATCGTGCGTGACGAGCACCGTGGTGACGTGCACCTCGTCGTGCAGTCGACGGAGCCACGTGCGGAGATCGGCCCGCACCTTGGCGTCCAGGGCACCGAACGGCTCGTCGAGCAGCAGCACCCGCGGATCCACGGCGAGCGCGCGGGCCAGGGCCATGCGCTGACGCTGGCCACCGGACAGTTGCGCCGGGAAGCGCGTCTGGAAACCCGAGAGGCCGACGATGTCGAGCAGCTGATCGACGCGCTCGTCGATCTCGGCCTTGGGCCGCTTGCGGATCTCGAGCCCGAAGGCGACGTTCTTGCGCACGGTGAGGTGCTTGAACGCGGCGTAGTGCTGGAAGACGAATCCGATGTCGCGCTTCTGCGGACTGACGGTCGTGACGTCGTCGCCGGCGATGACCACCACGCCGGAGTCCAGCTCCTCGAGTCCGGCGATCGACCGCAACAGTGTCGACTTGCCCGACCCGCTGGGCCCCAGCAGCGCCGTCAACGATCCGGACGGGATGTCGAGGGACACGTCGTCGAGGGCCGCGAAGTCGCCGTAGTTCTTCCGCGCTCCCCGGACGGAGATCTCGATGCCGCCCGTGCGCTCCTCTGTCGTCGTGGTCGTCGTCGTCACGGTGCTCATTCCTTGGTTCGCTTGCGGTCCAGAACCGTCATCAGCAACAACACGATGACGGCGACGACCATGAGAAGTGTCGACGCGGCGTACGCGCCCGGTTGGTTGAAGTCCTCGTACCTGGCGTTCACCAGCAGCGTCAGCGTCTGTGAGATGCCCGGCAGGTTGGTGGAGACGATGATGACGGCACCGAACTCGCCGAGCGCGCGGGCGACCGTCAGGACGACGCCGTACGTCAGCCCCCAGCGGATGGCGGGAAGTGTGATGCGCCAGAAGGTCTGCCACGACGTCGCGCCCAGCGTGGCCGCGGCCTCCTCCTGTTCCTGTCCGATCTCGTGCAGCACCGGTTCCACCTCGCGCACCACGAACGGCAGCGTGACGAAGATGGTGGCCAGTACCATGCCGGGCAGCGCGAAGATCACCGTGATGCCCCACTCGGCGAGGAAGCCGAACCAGCCGCCGGCACCCCACAGCAGGATGAGCGCGACACCCACGATGACCGGGGACACCGCGAACGGGAGATCGACGACCGCCTGCACGAGACCCTTGCCACGGAAGTTGCCGCGCGCGAGAGCCAGGGCCGTGACGACGCCGAACACCACGTTCAGCGGCACGACGATCGCGACGATGATCAGCGACAACTGCAACGCCGACTGTGCGGCCGGTGTGGTGATGAGCTGGAAGAACGAGACGATGCCGTTCTCGAACGTGCGGTACAGGATCGCACCCAGCGGAAACACCACCAGCACGGCCAGATAGAGCAGCGCGACCGTACGGAGGCTCAGTCGAGTTCCGGTGGACAGCTTCACTTCTGCTCCTCCCGCCGGGCGAGGCGGCTACCGGCGATGCGCAGCACGAACAGCACCACGAAGGCGATGAGCAACAGCACCACGGAGATCGCGGCCGCGTCGACGGGCTGATCGGTCTCGATCTGCTCGCGGATGAGCTGCGACGCGATCTGCGTCTCGCCGGGAATGTTGCCACCGATGAGGACGACCGATCCGAACTCGCCGAGTGCCCGCGAGAAGGCCAGTCCGGCACCCGAGAGGATCGACGGCAGCAGCACCGGCAGCACGACCCGCCGGAAGATCACCAGATTGCTCGCACCGAGCGAGGCGGCCGCTTCCTCCACTTCCCGGTCGAGCTCGATGAGGACCGGCTGCACCGCGCGGACGACGAACGGAAGCGTGACGAAGGCGAGGGCGAGCACGACACCGGCCTTGGTGGCGTTCAACGTGATGCCCACCGGACTCATCGGTCCGTACAGCGACAGGAGCACCAGGCTCGCGACGATGGTGGGCAGGGCGAACGGCAGGTCGATCAGGGCGTTGACGACGGACTTGCCCGGGAAGTCGTCTCGCACCAACACCCAGGCGATGACGGTGCCCATCACCACGTTGATCAGCGCCGCCACCACCGAGACCTGCACCGTCACGCGCAGAGTGGCCAGCGCCCGCGGATCGGTGACCGCGTCCCAGAACTCGGCGGGTCCGTCGGACAGGGAGCGACTCAGCACGGCCGCCAGGGGCAGCAGGACGATGATCGAGAGCCACAGGACGACGGTGCCGAGCGTGAGCGATCCCCCGGGAAGATGGGAGGCCGGCCGGCGAGAGGCGGGAAGGCCGGAGGCCGGCCGGCGAGGGAGGAACTTTCGCCGACCGGCGACCTCTGTCGTCATGGTCAGCTCGATGCCTTGTAGATCGCGTTGATGGCACCGTTCTCGCCGAACAGGTCACTGTCCACCGCAGCCCAGCCACCGAGGTCGTCGATGGTGTACAGCTTCTGCGGCGTCGGGAACTTGTCGGTGTAGTCGGCGGCGACTGCGGGGTCGACGGGACAGGAAACCGCTGTCGGCCCAGATCTTCTGGCCCTCCGCGGTGTAGAGGTAGTCGTTCAAGGCGTTGGCCTGCTCGAGATTCGCACTGGAGTTGACGACCGCGACGGGGTTGTCGATGCGGAAGGTCTGGTCCGGAACGATGTGCTCCACCGGCTGACCCTGCCCCTCGAGCAACAGCGCCTCGTTCTCGTAGCTGAGCAGGACGTCGCCCTGGCCCTGGAGGAACGCCTCGGACGCGGAGCGGCCGGAGTCGGGCTGCACCGGGAAGTGCTTCACCAGTTCGGTGACGTAGTCCAGGCCGGCCTGGCGATCCTGGCCGCCGTTGCTCACGGAGGCGTAGGGCGCCAACAAGTTCCACTTCGCCGAGCCGGAGCTGAGCGGGCTGGGGCTGATGACCTGCACGTCGGGGCGGATCAGGTCCTCCCACGTGCGAATGTTCTTCGGGTTGCCCGGTCGCGTCACGATGGACACCACGGAGCCGAACGGCACGCCACCGTAGGCGGTTCTGGTTCCAGGCCTCGTCGACCTTGCCGGCCTTCACCAGTCGGGTGACGTCGGGCTCGACCGAGAAGTTGACGATGTCGGCCGGTGCGCCGTCGGCGACCTTGCGCGACTGGTTGCCCGAGGCGCCGTAGTCGGCGTTGATGGTGACGTTGTCACCGTTCTCGGTGGAGGCGAACGCGGCGCCGATGGCATCCCACCCGTTCTTGGGCACGGCGTACCCGACGAGGGTGAGCGACGGACCGGACGTGGACGCGGCGGTCTCCCCGACGGTGTCGGAGGACCCGGTGGAGCACGCGGTCAGGGTGAGGGCGGCCGCGACGGCGGCGGCGGACAGCAGGCGGACACGACGTGATGGGAACACGGTGGACCTCTCGAGGAGTGCGGCACACGCGATCGCGCGGCGGCACGGACATGAACAGCGGTGATGGACGGAACTGACGAGCGGAGCGCGCCGGAATCGGTGAGGGCGCGCCGTGTGAGGTCAGCGACAGTCGACGTCAGCGACCGCGAGCATGCCGACAGCGATCAGCGCCAGTTCATGGCGGATCGGGTGCGGGGCTGCGTCGGACACAGCCGAGAATTTAGCAGAAAGTCGGAGAGAGCCTGCTACCGAGTCAGCAGCCACGCGACGATCACCAGCACGATCAGCGCGATGAGGGCCAGGGTCACACGGGAGCGGGGCACGGTGTCACTTCTCTCGGGGGTCGGAGTTGCCGGTGGTCACGGCTGCGGGATCCCGGTCGGCGGGCGTCCGGCGGAAGTAGCGCCGCCTGGCATCGAAGAGCGCAGACAACACGATGTCGACGACGTACGCGGTGAGTGCCGCTGCCGGCACGACCACCAGCAGGACAACGGCGACCTGGGGCACGAACGGCAACCCGGCGATCCAGAGTTCGACTCCGTCCCACCACGTGGCCACTGCGTTCACACCTCACGACAGTAGTCCCTCGCTCTCCGCGGTGGACTGGGGCGCCGGACGGCTTCATGATGGGCGGATGAGCCCGTTCGACGAACAGTCCGTGGTCCCCCGCGTCGCCAGCGCGGGGGAAGCCGTCTTCGGCCCCGGCGCGGCCGAGCCGGCCGAGGAGGGCGGCGCGCTCGACACCGTTCCCGGCACGGCCCAGACCTGGCTGCCGCATCGCACGACGTTTCCGCCGATCGACGACTACGCCTTCCTGTCGGACTGCGAGACCACGTGTCTGATCGCTCGCAACGGTGCGGTGGAGTGGATGTGCATTCCGCGACCGGACTCCCCCAGCATCTTCGGAGCGGTGCTCGATCGCGGTGCCGGGCAGTTCCGCATCGGCCCCTACGGTCAGAACGTGCCCGCGGCGCGGCGCTATCTCCCGGGCGGTCTGATCGTCGAGACCACGTGGCAGACCGAGACCGGATGGTTGGTGGTCCGCGACGCTCTGGTGATGGGCAAGTGGCACAACACGGACGAGCGCTCCCGCACGCACCGCCGGGCCCCGTCCGACTGGGACGCCGAGCACTGCCTCATCCGCAGCGTGAAGTGCGTCAGTGGAACGGTCGAGCTCGAGATGAGTTGTGAGCCCGCGTTCGACTACCACCGCAAGCCTGCCGTGTGGGAGTACACCGGCAACGTCTACGAGGAGGCGACGGCCACCGCCACGGCGGGCGACGGCACCGAACCCACTCTCAAGTTGACCACCAATCTGCGCATCGGCCTCGAGGGGCGAGAGGCCCGCGCCCGGACTCGGATGACGGAGGGCGACAACGTCTTCGTCGCGCTGTCGTGGTCGACGCTCGATCCTCCCCGCACCTTCGAGGAGTCAGCCGAGAAGATGTGGCAGACGGCGGAGTGCTGGCGCCAGTGGATCACCATCGGCCGCTTTCCCGACCATCCGTGGCGCGGGTTCCTGCAGCGCAGCGCGCTCACCCTCAAGGGTCTCACGTACGCACCGACCGGCGCGCTGCTCGCCGCGAGCACCACGTCGTTGCCGGAGACGCCGGGCGGAGAGCGGAACTGGGACTACCGGTACGCCTGGGTACGCGACTCCACCTTCGCCCTGTGGGGTCTGTACACGCTCGGCCTCGATCGCGAGGCCAACGACTTCTTCGCCTTCATCTCCGACGTGACGTCGGGCCCGGACGGCGAACCCGTTCCGCTGCAGGTGATGTACGGCATCGGCGGCGAACGCACGCTCGAGGAGGAGGAGCTCGGACACCTTTCCGGGTACGACGGAGCCGTCCCTGTGCGCATCGGTAACGGTGCCTACAACCAGGTGCAGCACGACATCTGGGGCACGATGCTCGATTCCGTCTACCTGCACGTGCGCTCGCGGGAGAATGTTCCGGAGTCGCTGTGGCCCTTGCTCAAGCGTCAGGTGGAGGAAGCGATCGAGCACTGGCGCGAGCCCGACCGGGGCATCTGGGAGGTACGTGGGGAACCGCAGCACTTCACGTCGTCCAAGGTGATGTGCTGGGTGGCGCTCGACCGCGGAGCGAAACTTGCTGTGCTGCACGGCGAGAAGGCGTACGCCGAGGAATGGTCGAGCATCGCCGACGAGATCAAGGCCGACGTTCTCGAGCACGGCGTCGACTCGCGCGGAGTCTTCACCCAGCGATACGGCGACGACTCACTCGACGCCTCGTTGCTGCTGGTGCCGCTCCTGCGGTTCCTGCCGTCGGACGACGAGCGCGTCCGGGCGACGGTGCTCGCCATCGCCGACGAGCTCACCGAGGACGGCCTGGTACTGCGCTACCGCGTCGACACCACGGACGACGGGCTCTCCGGCGAGGAGGGCACCTTCACCATCTGCTCGTTCTGGTTGGTGTCCGCACTGGTCGAGATCGGCGAACTGCACCGCGCGAAGCGACTGTGTGAACGGCTGCTCGGGTTCGCGAGCCCGCTGAAGCTCTACGCGGAGGAGATCGACGCGAAGACGGGTCGGCACCTGGGCAACTTCCCGCAGGCGTTCACCCACCTCGCGCTGATCAACGCCGTGGTGCACGTCATCCGGGCGGAGGAGGCAGCGCAGGCCGGGCAGTTCCAGCCCGCCCACGGCCATGCGCACTCGTGACGGTCAGTCGAGTCGGAGGGCGTTGACCCACAGGCGCGTCGCCGCGTGCACCAGCTGATCCGACGACCACGTCGGCGGCTCGCCGAGGGACGGCTCCACCACGAAATGGGTGAACGCCAGCCGGGAGATCATGCCCGACAACGCGAGTGATGCGACGACGGGATCCACGCCGCTGTCCGCCAGGCCTCGTCGCTGGAGACCCGCGATGCTGCGCGCGTTGCGACGGACGAACGCGTCGGCACGGTTGCGTCGGAGCCGCCGGAACCGGATGTCGATGGCCGCCACCTGTTCGAGCAGTTCCATCAGCTTCGCGTTGCGTTCGTACGCCTCGAAGTACGCGCGCGTGCTCGCCTCGATGACGGCGACCGGATCACCGTCGTCCGGCACGTGTTCGGTACCGGGATGCATCATGTCGTCCTGCGACACCTCGAGCACCGCCGCGAAGATCTCTTCCTTGCTCGCGAAGTAGGTGTAGAACGTGCCCGACGAGCAGCGAGCCTCGGCGGTGATGTCCACCAGACGGGCGTCGAGGTACCCGGCACGCTCGAACACCACCCGCGCCGCCGCGACGAGCGCAGCGCGCGTGCGCACTCCGCGCGGCGTCGCCGGCGGAGTACGGAGCAGGTCCGCGTCGGCCAGCGACGGCGGATCGTCGTCGGCGGCGGACCCGGTGCCGGCCGGCGGGGTCCTGGTCATGGGTGTCCCCGCGGGAGCGACCGCGGACCTACTTCTTCTTGTCCGCGGACGCGTCGGTGGACAGGGCGGCGACGAACGCCTCCTGTGGCACGTCGACACGACCGATGGTCTTCATCCGCTTCTTGCCGGCCTTCTGCTTCTCGAGCAGTTTGCGCTTACGGCTGATGTCACCGCCGTAGCACTTCGCCAGGACGTCCTTGCGGATCGCACGGATGTTCTCGCGCGCGATGATCTTCGACCCGATCGCCGCCTGGATCGGGATCTCGTACTGCTGGCGCGGGATCAGGTCCTTGAGTCGGGTGGTCATCTTGTTGCCGTAGGCACCGGCCGCGTCGGCGTGCACGATGGCCGAGAACGCGTCGACGGCTTCGCCCTGCAGCAGGATGTCCACCTTCACCAGGTTGGCCGACTCCTCGCCGATCTCCTCGTAGTCGAGGCTCGCGTAGCCGCGGGTGCGTGACTTGAGGATGTCGAAGAAGTCGAAGATGATCTCGGCCATCGGGATGGTGTAGCGCAGCTCGACGCGGGTCTCCGACAGGTAGTCCATGCCGCCGAGCTCACCGCGGCGGCTCTGGCACAGCTCCATGATGGACCCGATGAACTCGCTCGGCGAGATGATGGTGCACTTGACCATCGGCTCGAACACCGCGCGCGCCTTGCCTTCCGGCCAGTACGACGGGTTGGTGACGATGTGCTCGGCGCCGTCGTTCATCTCCACCCGGTACACGACGTTGGGCGAGGTCGAGATCAGGTCGAGCCCGAACTCGCGCTCGAGGCGCTCGCGGGTGATCTCCATGTGCAGCAGACCGAGGAATCCGCAGCGGAACCCGAACCCGAGAGCGACGGACGTCTCCGGTTCGTAGGTGAGGGCGGCGTCGTTGAGCTGCAACTTCTCGAGGGCGTCGCGCAGATCGGGGTAATCGGACCCGTCCACCGGGTAGAGACCCGAGTAGACCATCGGCCGTGGCTCGCGGTATCCGGTGAGCGCTTCGGTCGCGCCGTTGCGGGCGCTGGTGACGGTGTCTCCCACCTTCGACTGACGCACGTCCTTGACGCCGGTGATGAGATAGCCCACCTCACCGACGCCGAGGCCCTTCGTCGCCTTGGGGTCCGGCGAGACGATGCCCACCTCGACGAGCTCGTGCGTCGAACCGGTCGACATCATGGTGACCTTCTCGCGCGGCAGGATCTTGCCGTCCACCACACGCACGTACGTCACCACGCCGCGGTACGCGTCGTAGACGGAGTCGAAGATCATGGCCCGTGCGGGGCCGTCGGCGTCGCCGACGGGCGCGGGGACCAGACGGACCACCTCGTCGAGCAATGCCTCGACGCCCATGCCGGTCTTGCCCGAGACGCGCAGCACGTCGTCCGCCTCGCAGCCGACGATGTGGGCGATCTCCGCGGCGTAGCGGTCGGGGTCCGCCGCGGGCAGGTCGATCTTGTTCAGCACCGGAATGATCGTCAGATCCTTCTCGAGTGCCAGGTAGAGGTTCGCGAGCGTCTGCGCCTCGATGCCCTGTGCAGCGTCGACGAGGAGCACGGCACCCTCGCACGCCTCGAGTGCACGCGACACCTCGTAGGTGAAGTCGACGTGCCCGGGGGTGTCGATCAGGTGCAGGACGTGCTCGGTGTCCCCCACCTTCCACGGCAGGCGGACGTTCTGCGCCTTGATGGTGATGCCGCGCTCACGCTCGATGTCCATGCGATCGAGGTACTGCGCGCGCATCGACCGGTCGTCGATGACACCGGTGAGCTGCAGCATGCGGTCGGCCAGCGTCGACTTGCCATGGTCGATGTGGGCGATGATGCAGAAGTTACGGATCCTGGTGGGATCCGTGAACGTCGTGTCCGCAAAATTGGTGATGGGGTACTCCTGACGAGACGGCCGTGGTGACGTACAGAATATCTGCACGTCACCGAGGCCGGGGTCCCGGGCAGGCCGGAGGCCGGTCGTGCAGGTGGGGCGGGCAGGCCGGAGGCCGGTCGTGCAGGTGGGGCGGGCAGGCCGGAGGGGTCAGGCGGGGGCCGTGGTGGTGGCCGCTCCGGCACCCGCGAGGGTGCTCTCGAATGCCGGTACGAGCGAGTCGAGCAGGTACGGCAGGCTCAGCGGCGAGGTGAAGTAGATGGCGCCGGCCGTGATCGCGTCGGTGAAGACGAGCCTGTTCTCCCGCACCTCCTGCAACGACGAGTAGACCGGGTCGGCCTCGAGGGTCGCGCGGTCCTCCGGGGACTCGGTGGCCCAGAGCAGCACGTCGGCGGTGTCGAGCACGGAGAGGTTCTCCAACGGGATGTACGCCTGGGCGTCCTCCTCCTGGACGAAGGCGTCGAGCTCGGACGGGATCTCGAACCCGAGCGAGGTGAGGAAGTCCGTGCTCAGACCGTCCTGATAGGCGATGGCGTTGCCGTCGTAGATCGCGTTCTGCAGGAGGACGGCCTTCTTCCCCGCGAACTCGGGGTGGGCCTCGGCAGCCTCTCGGTACCGGGTGCGGACGTTCTCGACGAGCGCCTCCGCCTCGTCGGGCTTGCCGAGCGCGGCTCCGATGGTGCGGGTCTGTTGATCCCACGGCTCGAAGTAGGGGGAATCGACGTCGCTGTGGGCGATGGTCGGGGCGATGGCGCTCAACCGGGTGTAGTCGTCCTGCGTCATGCCGGCGTTGGTGCCGATGATGAGGTCGGGTTCGAGGGCGGTGACCTTCTCGAACTGGATGCCGTCGTCCTGGGTGAGCACCTCGGGCCGGGCGTCACCCAGCAGATCGTGAGCCCAGGGCCACGTCGCGTCCGGCTGCTCTCCGTACCACTCCGTGACACCGACGGGAACGACGCCGAGAGCCAGCAGGGTGTCCTGCTCGGTCAGTCCGACCGAGACCACACGCTGCGGATCGGCCGGCACGACGGTCTCGCCGTAGGCGTGAGTCACGGTCACCGACCCCTCGGTCGATCCGCTCTCGGTGTCGGACGAGCACGCCGACACCAGCGCCAGGACACTCAGTCCGACGGCCACCACCGTGCGGCGACCCACACGTCCGACACTTCCACGCCTCACGACAACCCTCTTTCACATCGGGAATCTCCCGAAAACGGACTTAGGGTAGCCGAACCTCACTCAAAGGTGGTGAGCTACGTCCTCGGGTCTCGGTAGCCTGGTCGGCATGGCAACTCTGGCGTCGATCGGCAAGAAACTGGGACGACTCGCAGTAGCGGAAGGCCCGCGCCTGTTCCGGCAGCTGCAGCGGTCCGGCGCCCTCGACAAGGTGACGCAGTCGTTGGGTTCACGCATCGGCGCGTCCGGTGCCGGTGGCACGTCACCCACCGGAGCACCGTCGGGACGGCCCGTGACGTCGACCTCGGTTCCCACCGCCATGCGCGCACGGCGCATCGAGTACTCCCCCGCGCTGGACGGCGCCGCGGACCCGGGCGAGGTCGTGTGGACGTGGGTGGCCTACGAGGAGGATCCGTCGCAGGGCAAGGATCGACCGGTGCTCGTGGTCGGCCGCGACGGTTCCACTCTGCTCGGCCTCATGCTCTCGAGTCAGAGCAAGCACGACGGCGACCGCGACTGGCTCGGCCTCGGCGGCGGGCCGTGGGACGCGCAGGGACGCCCGAGTTGGGTCCGTCTCGACCGCGTGCTCGACGTTCCCGAGGGCGGGATCCGACGAGAGGGAGCCGTCCTCCCCCGTGATCGTTTCGACCTGGTGGCACAGCGCCTGCGCTCCGACTTCTCCTGGCACTGAACTCGGATCACAGTCGATCGACGGCGTTCTTGGCCTCGAGCAGCGACAACCCGGTCCGCTCGCGGAGCAACTTGATCGCGACGATCGCCTGTCCCTCGTTCTTCAGTGCCGTGAGGCGTGGAACGAGGTCGTCCCACTGCGCCGGGCCCGGCGTGAGGGACTCACCGCGTTCGAGGGACTCGACCGCCACCTTCGCGTCGCGCAGTCCGGCGCCAGTTCGCTCCCGATAGACCTTGATCGCCTGAATCTTCTTGTCGGCGGCCAGCAGTCGATGAATCTCGGCGCGAGCACCGTCGTCCAGGCCGACCGTTCCGACCTCGCCGGAGGTCGTGGGCCTGCCGGATGCGGCGCGTCCGAGAAGTCGGAACGCGAGAACGGCGGCGACGAGAACGATCAGGGCGACGAGGAACCATCCGGTGGCCGACATGGTCTCCAGTGAATCACCTCCGCCCGGACGCCGCGAGGGTCGTCAGCTCCGGCCGGCTCTGGCGCACATCCATGCCGCGGTGCTACCGTGTCCGTGCGGATGTGATTCTCCGCCCCCCTCTTCCCCTTCCTCACGGGCGCCACATCCCGCGTCACATTCCTTCGAACCATCCGCACTGGTAGTGCGTTCACTGTGACCCTCACGCATTCCCCGGACTCCCTCGACATCGTCAGCGGAGCCCTGTCCCATCTCTCCCATCGCGCCCGGACACTCGACACCGGTCCGCTCGAAGAGCCTGCGCTGCACATCTTCTCGCACCTGGCGGCGCCTCCGGATGCGGTGATCTCGCATCGCCGCTCACTCCCCGCCTATCAGGCCGCGACCCTCGTCCTCGCCGTCGAGGCCTATGCCGATGACCGCCCGGAGGAGTCGACTTCATCTGCGGCACAACGGTGGTCGTCGGTTCGTGGCCACGAGCGGTACCACGACGATCTCGTCGCCATGCTGAGTTCCTGCCGTCGCGGTGGCAGTTGTCGCGGCGCACCGGTCGAGTACCGGTCGGTGGACGTCGGTCCCGCGTCGACGATGTCCGTCCCGGTGTTCGGGTTGCTCGACACCCACTCTCCCGGCGGTATTCCCGTGGCGGTCGCGCTCCACATTCCCGACCCGGCCCACCAGGCCCCACTCCAGATCGAGGTGCTGTCCGGCGATCGAGACGCCGGTGCGAGCACGCTGGACGCCCTCCTCTCGCTCATGACCGACCACGACGTCATGCGCGGGCAGGTCCTGACCCTGGGAGGGAGCGGTGGACGCGGCAACGGCCTCGTGAGGTTCATGGCGAGGCCCACCGTCGCGGGCGAGGACTTGATCCTTCCCGACGGCACCCTCGAGGCGATGACTCGCCATCTCGTCACCGTCGGGTCCTCCGCGGCGCGGCTCCGCGAGGCCGGCCAGCATGTGGGCCGCGGACTACTGCTGTACGGACCGCCCGGAACCGGCAAGACCCACACCGTCCGTCACCTGCTGGGACTGGTGCCGATGAGCACGGTGATCGTACTTACCGGGTCCGCGATGCGGCACATCGCCGAGGCCACCACCCTTGCACGCCGCCTGAGCCCGTCGGTCGTGGTGGTCGAGGACGTCGATCTCATCGCCCGGGAGCGCGAGGAAACGGGTGTGAACTCGCTCCTGTTCGCCTTGCTCGACGCGATGGACGGCATGGACGGCGACGCGGACGTCACGTTCGTCCTGACCACCAACAGACCGGACTCCATCGAGCGAGCGGTCCGGGACAGGCCCGGCCGTATCGACCTCGCGGTCGAGATCCCGTTGCCCGACACCCGCGGTCGCGAACGGTTGGCACGGCTCTACCTGTCGGCCGTGGACGTGGCAGCCGATCTCACACCGCTGGTGGAGGCGACCGAGGGTGGAACCGCCTCGTACGTCCGAGAACTCGTGCGCCGCACCGTGGTGGCCGCGATCGAACGCGACGACCATGGCGCCGACGGGCACCCGACGGTGATCACCGACGACGACGTCGCCGCGGTGCTCACCGCCTGCGTGGACGAGCGTCAGAGACTGACGCGCTCGCTGTTGGGCGAATCTGGCGTCAGGCCAGCCGGGTGATCTCCACGACGACGTCGAGTTCCGTGGACCCGCCACCGGAGAAGATTCCCTTCAGGGGTGGCACGTCGGCGTAGTCGCGTCCGATTCCCACCGAGACATGCTGTTCGTTCACCGGCACACCGTTGGTCGGGTCGTAGCCCCACCACGATCCGGTCCACGCCTCGATCCACGCGTGTGACTGACCCTCGACCGAATCACCGACCACCGCTTCGGCATTCGGGTGCAGGTAGCCCGAGACGTAGCGGGCAGGAATGCCGATACTGCGGAGCAACACCAGCGTGAGGTGTGCGTAGTCCTGGCAGACGCCCTTCTTCTCGGCCCACGCCTCCACCGCGGACGTGTGCACCCCGGTGGTGCCGGGAACGTAGGACATCTCCTGGTTCACCCAGTCGCAGACGGCCACCACGGCGTCGTACGGCCCCAGATCCTTCGCCAACTTCTTCGCGACGGACGTCAGCTGACGGTTCCGAGGGACGTAGGTGCTGTGGCCGAGCAGCTCGTTGAACCTGTCCACCACGGGGTCTGCGGCCAGGTCCTCCCAGTCGAGGGTCTCCTCCGGCGGGACGAACGCGTCCGTCTCGACGACGGAGGACCCGGCCACCTCGAGGGACGTGTGTGGAGCGTGCAGATCGAACGCCGTGACCGCGGTGCCCCAGTAGTCGGTGTACCGGTACGACCTCGTCGCCGGATCGGTCTCGACGCGGTTCAGAATGACGTTCTGCCGGGTGTCGCTCCGCGGCGTCAGTCGCGCCTCGTTGTACGAGGACGTGACCGGTGCGTCGTAGTTGTACCCCGTGGTGTGCACGACGCGCATCCGCCAGCTCACAGTTCACCCTCCAATTGTGCTTCGTCCGTTCGGCTTCCGGCGTCCGTCCAGGCGACCCAGGGCGCTGCGTGGAAGTACTGCTTGGAGATCGCCTCACCCACCTCGCGGCAGGTCTCCTGCAACGACATCAGACGGTCCTGCAGGTCCTCCAGCAGAACACCCGGCTGCAGGAACTCGAGTTCACTGCGAGCGCGGCCGAGAAGTCGCTGCGCCTCGGCACGGGATCCGACGCGCATGTCGGGGTGATGGTCGAGGCTGTCGAGCGAGTGTTCGGCCTCGCTCAGTGCGTAGAACACCGAGCGCGGGAACAGCCGGTCGAGGAGCATGAACTCCAGGACGCGTTGAGCGTCGAGAGCGCCACGGTAGGTACGCAGATACGTGTCGTGTGCACCGGCCGACCGCAGCACCGTGACCCACGCCGGCGACGACGGTCGGTCGCCGGCACGGGCGAGCAGCAGGCGGACGGTCATGTCGATGCGTTCCACGGAGCGACCGAGCAGCAGGAACCGGTAGCCGTCGTCGCGGCTGAGCGTCGAGTCGGCGAGGCCGGCGAACATCGCTGCGCGCTCCTCGATGAACCCCAGGAACTCGTGGGGGCCCAGACGCTTCGACGCTCGGATGCGTTCACCCAGTGCGTTGTACGTCGTGTTGAGACATTCCCACATCTCGCTCGAGGTGACCTCGCGTGCGCCGCGAGCGTTCTCGCGGGCGCTGGACAACGAGTCGACGATGGAGCCGTTGCCCTCGCGGGAGAAAGCGACGAGTTCCGTCAGCGACCACACGTCCAGGCGCTCGTCGGGAAGCTCGAATCCCAACACTCGCAGCAAGACTCGGGAGGTGTGGTCGGGATCGACGGTCGCGTCCTCGAGCAGCTGGTGCACCGTGACGTCGAGGATGCGCGCGGTGTCGTCGGCGCGTTCGACGTAGCGGCCGATCCAGTACAGCGATTCGGCGTTACGAGCCAACATCAGCGGGCACCGTCCTTCGGGGAGTGGGTCAGCTGTTGCTGCTGCTGTTGAATCTGCTGGCTGTTGAGCTCGGGGCCCTGCTCCGCGGTGGGTGACGACGGGGGTTCGGACACGATCTCCGCCCCGCCGAGCTCACGCTCGTCCTCCTTGGTGGCGCGGCCGGCCAGCACCCACGTGTCCTTGCTGCCGCCGCCCTGGCTCGAGTTGACCACCAGGGACCCTTCGGGCAGCGCCACTCGGGTCAGTCCGCCGGGCAGCACCCACACGTCGTCACCGTCGTTCACGGCGAACGGCCGCAGGTCGACGTGCCGCGGCGCGAGCTGGTCACCGATCTTGGTGGGCACCGTCGACAGCTGCACCACGGGCTGCGCGATCCACCCGCGCGGATCAGCCCTGATCTTCTTGCTGATCGTGGCCAGTTCCTTGGGCGACGCGTCCGGACCGAACACGATGCCGTATCCGCCGGAGCCCTCGACGGGCTTGATCACCAGTTCGTCGACACGGTCGAGCACCTCCTCGCACTCGTCCGGCAGCCAGCACCGATACGTGTCGACATTGGCCAGGAGCGGCTTCTCGCCGAGGTAGTACTCGATGATGGTCGGCACGTACGTGTAGGTGAGCTTGTCGTCGCCGACACCGTTGCCGATGGCGCTGGAGATGACGACGTTGCCGGCACGTGCGGCGTTGACCAGTCCGGCCACACCGAGAACGGAGTCGGGTCGGAACTGCATGGGGTCGAGGTAGTCGTCGTCGATGCGGCGGTAGATCACGTCGACCTGGCGCTCGCCCTCGGTGGTGCGCATGTAGACGACGTTGTCGCGGCAGAAGAGGTCGCGGCCCTCGACCAGCTCGACGCCCATCAGCCGGGCGAGGAGGGAGTGCTCGAAGTACGCAGAGTTCGCGACGCCGGGTGTGAGGACGACGACGGTGGGGTCCGCCTCGTTGATCGCGGCAGCGGCACGCAGGGCGCGCAGCAGGTGCGTGGCGTAGTCACCGACCGCACGCACCCGGTGGCTGGCGAACAGGTCGGGGAACACGCGCGCCATGGTGCGGCGGTTCTCCATCACGTACGAGACCCCCGACGGCGAGCGCAGGTTGTCCTCGAGGACACGGAACGTGCCCTCGGCGTCCCGGATCAGGTCGATACCGGCGACGTGGATGCGCACACCATTGGGCGGCACGATGCCGAACGCCTCGCGGTGGAAGTGTTCGCACGACGTCACCAGAGATTTCGGGACCACGCCGTCACGCAGGATCTCCTGCTCCCCGTAGATGTCCGCCAGGAAGAACTCGAGTGCCTTGACCCGCTGCTTGATCCCGCGCTCGAGCTTGTTCCACTCGGACGCCGCGATGACCCGGGGCACCTGGTCGAGAGGGAACGGACGCTCCTGCCCCTCGAGCGCGAACGTGATGCCCTGATCGACGAAGGCGCGGCCGAGGGCGTCCGAGCGGGCGTCCAGTTCCGCGGCGTCCGACGGCGCGAGCGCCTTGTGGATTCCCTTGTACGGTCCACGCAGCCCGCCGTCGCCGTCGAACATCTCGTCGAACGCCAGTCCGTACTTCCCGATGTCCCGGTAACCGTCGAAGACGCTCGGCCCGGACGAGGACTGCGACTGCGAACGGCTCTTCTTCGCCTGTGGTGCAGCGCTTGATCGGGGACTCATGGTCGCCATGCTGCCTCACAGGTACCACTGGAGCACGGTGGACACGTTAATTCCATGCAACCTCACGAGTCACGTGCACACCGACTCCCTGCAGCGAGATCACCGAATTGGGTTACCGGACCGACGCTGGTAGTCTCGTACGTCGGACGTGGGCACGCTCGTGCGCACCCACCGTCACCAGCTTTCACAAGCACTGCACGTACGGCTCGAGAGTGTTCCCCGGAGTCAGCCGTCCCGGACCGAGAAGAGACGAAGGATAACTACGCGTGGCCAACATCAAGTCCCAGGTGAAGCGAATCGCTACCAACGAGCGTCAGCGCCTGCGCAACCAGTCGGTGAAGTCGTCGCTCCGCACCGTGATTCGCTCCTTCCGTGAGGCGACCGAAGCCGGCGACAAGGCCAAGGCCGAGGAGATCCTGCTGACTGCGAGCCGCAAGCTCGACAAGGCAGCCAGCAAGGGCGTCATCCACAAGAACCAGGCTGCCAACAAGAAGTCGGCACTGTCGCTGGCCTTCAACAAGCTCTGATCTCTCCCGAGCCCTCGCGGCTCCTCTCGAGAGTCCCTGTGCAGTTCTTCTCGAGAGTTCCTGTGCAGTAGCTTGTCAGCACTACGCCCCGGGCGAGCACGATGCCCGGGGCGTAGTCGTGTGCCCGGGCGGCGCTGTCAGCGCGAACTCAGCCCCGCCACCACGTTCACTGCCCGTTCCACCGCGTAGTCCGCATCGGCGGCCTGGCCCTTGACGTCCGCGTTGAGCGCGGCCACCACCTGCAGTGCCTCGGCGATGCGCTGCGGATCCCACATGCGGGCCTGCGCCTGCGCCTTCTTGATCTTCCACGGCGGCATCCCCAGTTCGGACGCCATCCGGAACGGATCGCCGCGGCCCGCCGAACCGACCCGCGCCACCGTGTGGACGGCCTCGGCCAGTGCGTCCGCGAGCAGCACGTGCGGTGTGCCGCCCAGCATCGCCCACCGCAGTGCCTCGAGAGCGCCGGCGCGGTCACCCGACACGGCCTTGTCGGCGATGTCGAAGCCCGTGACCTCCGCACGGCCCGAGTAGTAGCGGCGGACGGCCGCGACATCGACCTTGCCCGCCGTGTCCGACACCAGTTGCGAGCACGCAGCGGCCAGTTCGCGGAGATCCGACCCCACCGCGTCGACGAGTGCGGCGATGGCGTCGGGAGCGACGCGTGTCTCCGAGTGGGAGCGGAACTCGGCCCGCACGAAGTCGACGCGCTCCGACGCCTTGGACAGCTTCGCGCACTCGTGGACCACGGCACCGGACTTCTGCAGCGCCCCCACCATGGCCTTGGCCCGGCCTCCACCCGAGTGCAGAACGACCAGGACCACACCGTCCACCGGCGTCGCCGCGGCGTCGAGAACCAGCGTCATCGCGTCCTTACCGGCCTCCGCGGCCGCCTCGAAGACGACCACGCGATCCTCGGCGAAGAGGGAGGGGCTGAGCAATTCCGCGAGCTCGGCGACCGTCGTGTCCCCCGCCCGCAGACGGTCGACCGGCACCTCGGCCCCGGCCCCCACCGTTGCCGCGCGCATCGCGGCCACGATGGACGACACCGCACGCTCGACGAGGAGCTCCTCGTCGCCCAGGACGAGGTGCAGGGGCTCGGGACGGGTGCTGCTCGCTGTCGAACTCACCGGTCGATGGTGCCACGGTGCGCCGACAGCCACCGACGCCGGACCATCACCGCCGCGCCCGCCGCGACGAGGACACATCCCCCGACGACGGCGGCGCCCCGAGGCCCGGTCGGAGTGAGCACCGTCGCACCGGGAGCGTCCGCCGTGTACGCGGCCACGGCCAGCAACCACCGCAGCGGCACCCACGCCACCCCGGCGACGACAGCCCCGGCCTCCACGCTCACGACGGCCACCACGGCCGCCAGCGCGCCGATCACGGTGACCGGCCCGACGACGGGTGCGGCGAGCACGTTCGCCGCCACCGAGTAGACGGAGAACGTTCCAGCCATGGCGGCGACCAGCGGTGCGGTCACCAGGTGCGCCGCCAGCGCCACGGCCACGGCGTCGAGCACCGGACGTCGGCGACCGGGCGGTGCGTCGGCGCGGCTCACCATCGCCGTCAGCACCGGGGCGAGCAGCACGAGAGCGACCGTCGCGGTCACCGACAGCGCGAACCCCCACGACACCGCCAGTCCCGGATCGACGGCCAGCAGCACCAGCACCGCGGTGCACAGGGCCGGCATCACATGGCGACGGCGGCCGGTCATCACCGCCAGCAGACCCAGCACACCCATGACCGCCGCACGCAGGACGCTGGGTGACGGTCTCGCCACCACGACGAACGCGACGAGGACGATTCCCGCGAGCGCCGCGGTGGTTCGAGGGCCGGCCGAGAGCAGCCGAGCGCCGAGGACGACACACCCGACGACGAAGGTGAAGTTCGCACCCGACACAGCGGTCAGGTGGGACATACCGGCCGCCGTGAACGAGTCCTGGACGGAGACGTCGAGTCCTGACCTGTCCCCCACCACCATCCCGGGGAGCAGCCCCGCCTCCTCACGTGGCAGAGCGATGGCAGCGGCCTCCGCGAGAGCACGTCGCACCACGCCCGACCACCGGAGCAGGGCCGGCGCGCTCCCCACCTCGGGTGGCCCGGTGGCACGTGCGACGGCATCCACCGCGCCCACACGATCGGGAGCCGCGAGCCGCGCCCGGAACGTCACCGACACACCCGGTTCCAGTGCCCGCCACGGATCCGGGGGCGCGAACACGGTGATCCGGGCCGACCCATCGACGACGGTGCCGCGCAGCGTCACTCGGCTCGCTCGTATCGGCACGAGCACCTGATCCGCGAACGAGCCCGTGATCGGACGTGGATCGTCCGTGACGACGCCCTCGACCGTCGCGTACGCACCGCGCAGCGCGCCCTCGCGGACCGGGCCCGTCGTCACCTCGTGCATCCGCAGGGACGACGTCGCCGCGAACGCCGCGGTGACGCAGCAGGCCGCCACGACGACGAGCATCACCAGCGATCCCGAGCCGTGCCGACGCCGGCACCACCAGCCGACGACCGCCACGAGCACGCACACCGCGGCCAGAGCCGCCGCGGGCCGCCACCCCGCGCCGACGGCCACCACGGTCGCAGCCCACGCCCCCACCGCACTCGGGACGAGCCGCAGATCTACGGCAGGTGCGTCGGTCACACCGTGACCAGGGGCGTCAGCTTCTCGAGCCGAGCGGGGCCGACGCCGCTCACCTCGGACAGCTGATCGACGGACGTGAAGCCGCCGTTCTCGGTGCGCCATTGCACGATCGCGCTCGCGGTCACCGGACCGACACCGGGCAGGGCATCGAGCTCCGCCTCCGTCGCCTCGTTCAGCGACACCAGACCCGGGGCCTTCCCGCCGGCATCGGACGACCCCTCACCGGCCACGGACACGGGTGCCGGAGCGAGCGGTACCGACCCCGTCGTCGACCCCACCACCACCTGGTCACCGTCCGACACCTTCGCCGCCCAATTGAGCCCGAAGAGGTCCGCGTCGTCCCGGCGCCCACCCGCGGCCGCGACGACATCGGCGATACGGGACTCGGGGGGAACGGTGACGAGTCCCGGGCGCATCACAGCGCCGAGCACGCTGACCACGACTCCCGCGGATTCCGGTGCCGACGTCGTCGGCGTCTCGGACTCGGTGATCAGAGGGGGAAGCGGCGGCACCGCGGTGACCTGCGGAGAATCTCGCATCACCACTGCCCCCACGGCGCCCACGAGAAGGACGGCGGCCACGGCGAGGGCACGGACGCCGCGGGACCCCGGATCGATCCGGAAGCGCGAGCCGACGAGACCCGCGCGGCGATGCACCGCGTCGGACCGGCCGCCGTCGGGGTCGGCCGGCTCGGGAGCAGCGATCTCGGGTGCCATGCCCGCGACGGTAGGCCCGGGCCAGGACGAGACGAGCCGCCGCCGGGCTCATCTGTGGACGGCCACGACCCTGTGGATCAGATGCGGGCGGAGGCGCGCACGGCAGCGACGACGGACTCGGCGACGCGTACGTGTGCGTCCCAACCCCAGTGAATGCCATCGGGATTCGCGTCACCGGACGCGATGTTCTCCTCGACGGCGGCCTTGAGGTCGACGAGCGGGAGATCGTGCTCCGCAGCCCACGCCGTGGTCGCCCGCACGGCCGGTTCGCGACCGGCGTGCACACGTCCGTAGGCGTCGCACCGATGTACCGACGGGAGCGTCGCGATGACGGGGACGTCCGGACGCACGGCCGCGAGGGCGGCCCGGATCTGTTCGAGGTAGTCCACGCTCAGATGCGGCGGCAGGGCCACCGGACGGCCGAGGTGCGAGAGCCGCGGCTGCAGCCAGCCGTAGGCGGCGCGCACACCGCGTCGCAGGACGGGCGGCCGGACGTAGCGGATCTGCTCGCGCAGAGCCGTCGGCAGAGGCGACGGAAGAGAGTCCATCCCGCCGGTCGCGAGAACCACAGCGCGGGCACGCGGTATCGACGCCCACACGCGAGGATCCTGGGTGAGAGCCCACCAGGCGTCGCGGCAGGTCCAGCCGATGCGACCGACGAGCTCGACGTCCCACCCCAGTTCGCGCGCGACGAGGGTGGGCCAGATGCGGGGATGATCGGCCGGCAGACCGCCCTCGGGACCGTAGTACGCGAGCGAATCCGCGAGGACGAGCAGGACCGGGCGATCCGCGGCGGACATCAGAGAACGTCACCTGCCACGGCGGCCGTCGCGTTCCACACGTCCAGGCGCCAGGAGACGTCGTCCGTTCCGTGTCCGGCGACCTGCACCCAGCTGGCATTCCCCAGTCCCCCGAGCACCGGCCACCGGTCGACCGGCAGATCGAGCAGTGCGGCCGTGAGCGCGGCGATGGTTCCACCGTGGGCGACCACGACGACGGGCGCCGTGGTCCACTCCGGGTCCTTCAGCAGCTCCTGGATCAGCGGCATCGAGCGCTCGGCGACGTCCACGCGCGACTCGCCGCCCGGCGGACGGAACTCGGCGTCGGCGCGCCACGATTCGCGGACGCCGGGTGAGACGTCGTCGACGTCGAGGTGCGTCAGCCCCTGCCAGTCACCGAGGTGCGTCTCGCGGAGCCGCTCGTCGAGCTCGACGGGAACACCCGTGGCCGTCGAGAGCGCGGTCGCCGTGTCGTGTGCCCGTCGCAGATCGGACGAGACGATGCGGTGTGGCTGCAGCAATGCCAACGCTCGAGCGGCGACCTCGGCCTGTGTGCGACCCAGTTCGGTCAGGTCGGTGTCGAGATGACCCTGCATGCGCGAGGCCGCGTTGTACTCGGTCTGACCGTGCCGGAGCAGCACCAACCGACGAACGGACGTCACTCGTCCGGTTCGGTGACGCGATCGACACCGTGGTCGAGGGCGTCGTCGACACCGTGATCGTCGGTGCCGTACTGCGTCGAGGTGTCCGTGGCTCCGAGACCCTCGATCTCGAGGACCGGGCAGTCCTTCCACAGACGCTCGAGGGCGTAGAAGTGACGCTCGTCGTTGTGGAGCACGTGGACGACCACGTCGACGTAGTCGAGCAGTGCCCATCGGCCCTCGCGGGTGCCCTCACGACGAACGGGCTGACTGCCCGCCTCGCGGAGCTTCTCCTCGATGTTCTCGACGATGGCGTTGACCTGGCGCTCGTTGGGTGCCGACGCGATGACGAAGCAGTCGGTGATGACCAGCTGGTCGGAGACGTCGAGGGCCATGACGTCGGCGGCGAGCTTCTCGTCCGCCGCGAGTGCGGCGATGCTGGCGACCCTGATGGCCTCGGGTGTAGCGCTCACGTGGTGTTCTCTCCTGGTAGGGCTGATGCGGTGGTGGCGGAAGTGCCGGTGTGCTGGGGTGCGGGCTCGGAGACGGTCGCGATGCCGTCGTGACGCTCCTCCCCGGCAGGGCGGTACAGGTCCCGCTTCGAGATGTACTGGACGACGCCGTCCGGCACGAGGTACCAGACGGGACGGTTCTCGGCGGCACGCCGTCGACATTCCGTGGACGAGATGGCCAGGGCCGGGATCTCCACGAGGGTCAGGACGTCCTTCGGCAACCGATCGAGGTACTCGGCCAGATGGTCGGCACCCAGTTCGTACCCGGGGCGGGACACGCCGACGAAGCGGGCCAGCTCGAACAGTTCCTGCCAGTTCTGCCAGCCGATGATGCTGCTGAGAGCATCGGCCCCGGTGATGAAGAACAACTGGTCACCGGGATGCTGGTCGGCGAGATCGCGAAGCGTGTCGACGGTGTACGTCGGCTTGGCACGGTCGAGGTCGACGCGGCTGACGGAGAAGCGAGGGTTCGACGCGGTGGCGACGACCGTCATGAGGTAGCGGTCCTCCGCCGGGCTCACCGTCCGGTCCTGCTTCTGCCAGGGCTGGCCGGTGGGAACGAAGACGACCTCGTCGAGCTGGAACCGGTCGGCGACCTCACTGGCGGCCACGAGGTGCCCGTGGTGAATGGGGTCGAACGTGCCACCCATGACGCCGAGACGTCGCGGGCGTCGGCCCTCGGGCGGCGTCGTCGGTTCCTGCACGAGTGACGACTCTACGTGGACCTGCCCCGAACAGAGGATTCGGCCGAACCGAGAGACGTCAGGATCCCGTGGGAAGGAGCCGCGACACGACCTCGGCCAGTTGCGCCGCCGACCGGCACTCGTGCATCGAGATCACCCGCCGATAGACGTCGGCGGCCGAGTCGCCGGTCCCCCACTGCGCCTTCGGCTCGGGGTTGAGCCAGTGCGCGTGCCGGGCGACGGTGACCATGCGGGCGAGGGACTCGGTGCGCGGATCGCGGTAGTTGGTGCGGGCATCGCCCAGGATCAACAGCGACGCCCGAGGACCGATGGCATCGAGGTGATGCGCGGTGAAGGTCTCGAAGGAGTGGCCGTAGTCGGAATGGCCGTCGTAGGTGATCAGCTCCGACTCCGTGATCATGCGCGACATCGACTCGGCGAGCGACGCGCGTCCGGCCGAGGCGTCGAAGAACCGGGTCACCTCGTCGGCGGTGTCGATGAACGCGAAGACACGCACTCGGGAGAACTGTTCGCGCAACGTGTGCACGAGCAGCAGGGTGAACTGGCTGAAGCCGGCGACCGATCCCGAGACGTCGCAGAAGATCACCAGTTCGGGCCGCGCGGTGCGGGGCTTGCGGTTGACCAGGTCGATGGGGACGCCGCCCGTCGACAAGGACTTGCGCAGGGTGCGCCGCAGGTCGATCGACCCCGCTCGCGACCGCCGTCGACGGGCCGCCAGTCGGCTCGCCAGGAGCCGCGCCAACGGAGCGACGTTCTTGCGGAGGGCCGCCAGTTCCGACTCGGACGCGCGGAGGAAGTCGACGTCCTCGACCAGGCGCGGGACGCCGTAGGACGCCACCCGTTCCTTGCCCAGCACCTCGGCGGTGCGGCGACGGGTCTCCTTCTCGATCATCGACCGGAACTCCGCGATGCGGACCGCGGCCGTCCGACGGGCCAGTTCGGACTCGAACTCGCCGGTCGTGGGTGCACCGGGACCGCTGGAGCGGCCGATCAGTCCGTCGAGAATCTTCGCCAGCAGCGTCGACGGCTCCACCGTGCGCAGCGTCTGGTATTCCGAGAACGACTCGCCGCGGCTGGAGCTGTACTTGCCGTAGGTCTCGACGATGTCGCCCACCAGGCGCTCGACCTGCGCCATGGCCTCCGCGGAACCGTCCGCGAGCAGCTCCGCCAGCACGTGTTTCAGAGCGTCGAGATCGACGGTGCCGTCCTCGGCGAGAGGCGGGCCGACCGTGTTCTCCTCGTCGGCGGTCCGCGCACCGATCGCGGCCGGGAACCACAGATCGAAGAGCGCGTCGAACGCGGGGCGATGGCCGGGTCGGCGCACCAGCGCGCACGCGAGACCCTCCCGCACCACCTCCCGATCGAGGATGTCGAGAACGGCCAGCACCGCGCCCGCGTCGACCGTCTCCGACGGGCCGACGTCGATACCGCGGCGACGCAGCGCCTCCACGAACCCCACCAGGTGTGCGGGGATGCCGGAGATGTCCACCGTCCCGGTCACGGGTCAGCCGAGTCGGAGTTCGGCGACGGCGCGGTCCTGATCGGAGCGGTGCTTGAGAATGACGCCGAGCGTCGACCGCACGGCCGTGTCGCTCACCTCGTCCATGCCCAGAGCCAGCAGGGTGCGGCCCCAGTCGATGGTCTCGGCGACCGACGGCAACTTCTGCAACTGCATGTCCCGCAACACCTGCACGATGCGCACCATCTGCTCGGCCATCGCCTCCGGCAGCTCCGGGACCCGGCTGGCCAGGATGCGCCGCTCCAGGTCGGCGTCCGGGAAGTCGAGATGCAGGAACAGGCAGCGACGCTTCAGCGCCTCCGACAACTCGCGTGTCGCGTTGGAGGTCAGCACCGTGAACGGCCGCCTGGTCGCCGAGATGGTGCCGAGCTCCGGCACGGTGATCGCGAAGTCGCTGAGCACCTCGAGGAGCAGGCCCTCGATCTCGATGTCCGCCTTGTCGGTCTCGTCGATCAGCAGCACGGTGGGATCCGATCGACGGATCGCCGTGAGCAGGGGCCGCGACAGCAGGAACTCCTCGGAGAACACGTCGTGGCGTGTCTCGTCCCACCCCGCGCCGGAACTCGACTGGATGCGCAGGATTTGCTTCGCGTGGTTCCACTCGTACAGTGCCCGCGCCTCGTCGACGCCCTCGTAGCACTGCAGGCGGACCAGTTCGGCTCCCGCGGCCTGCGAGACGGCGCGAGCCAGCTCCGTCTTGCCGACACCTGCCGGGCCCTCGATGAGCAGCGGCTTGCCCAGACGATCGGCGAGGAACACCGCCGTGGCGGTCGCCTTGTCGGCGAGGTACCCCGTGGCGGCGAGGCGGGTCGCCACGTCGTCGACGTCAGAGAAGAACGGAACGATGTCGGAGTACGTCTGCGTCACGCCGGGCCTTTCGGTTGTTCCAGAGAGGTGGTGGAGGCGGGTCAGGCCGGACGAATGTGCCCGTCGCCCTGCACGATCCACTTGGTCGAGGTGAGTTCCCGCAGCCCCATCGGGCCGCGGGCGTGGAGCTTCTGGGTGGAGATGCCGATCTCGGCTCCGAAGCCGAACTGCTCACCGTCCGTGAACGCGGTGGAGGCGTTGACCATGACGGCCGCTGCGTCCACCCGAGCCGAGAACGCCCGTGTGGCAGCGAGATCCGATGCCACGATCGCCTCGGTGTGTCCCGTGCCGTACCTGTCGATGTGCGCGACGGCGGCATCCAGGTCGTCGACGACGGCGAGGGCGATGTCGTCGGACAGGTACTCGTCGGCCCAGTCGTTCTCGGTGGCCGGAACGAGACCGGGAAGATCGCCGTGGACACGTACGCCGTTGTCCGACAACGCCTGCACCAGACGCGGCACCGCCACGTCGGCCACGGCGGCGTCGATCAGCACCGTCTCCGCGGCGTTACACACGCTCACTCGACGTGTCTTCGCGTTGAGCAGGATGCGCTCGGCCATCTCGAGGTCCGCGGACGCGTGCACGTAGACGTGGCAGTTGCCGACACCGGTCTCGATGGTGGGCACCGTCGCGTCGCGCACCACCGCCGAGATGAGGCCGGGCCCACCGCGCGGGATGACGACGTCGACGAGTCCGCGAGCCCGGATGAGGTGCGTGACCGTCGCTCGATCCTCGCTGGACAGGAGTTGGACGGCGTCGGCGGGAAGGTCCAGCGCCGACAGGGCCGCCCGCAGAACACCCACCAGCGCGGCGTTCGATCGCGCGGCGGAGGACGACCCCCGCAGGAGGACGGCGTTGCCCGACTTCAGAGTGAGCCCGAACGCGTCGACCGTGACGTTGGGCCGGGCTTCGTAGATCATGCCGACGACGCCGAGCGGCACCGCGAGCTGCCGGATCTCGAGTCCGTTGGGCAGGGTCCGACCCTCGAGGAGCTCCCCCACGGGATCCGGCAGAGACGCCACCTGGCGCAGTCCGGCGGCGATGCCGTCGATGCGGTCGGGGGTCAGCCGCAGTCGGTCGAGCTGCGAGGGCGGGGTGCCGGACGCCTCGGCGAGTGCGAGGTCCTCGCTGTTGGCGGCGAGGATCGCGTCGGCGGAGGCCAGGACGGCGTCCGCCGCGGCGTGCAGCGCGTCGTCCTTGCGCGCGGTCGTCAGCAGAGCGAGTGCGCGCGCGGCGACCCGGGCGCGGGCAGCAGCGGCGTGCACGTCCGCTTCGAGAGCATCGGGGGTGGACACCTCGGCGCTGGTGGTGGCAGTCACGCCGTCCAGGGTAGGTCACGCTCCCACCAGCCCGTACGCCCGAGCGCACCCGGGACGATCCGGCCGACGGGAATGATCGCCCGGCCGAATTGTTCGTTCATCCTGAGCGCTGTCGTCGTGGACGGCGCGCGTGTCGGACGAGACGAGGAGATGACTGTGAGCCTGCTGTTCGAGCCCTTGACCCTGCGTGAGGTCACCTTCCCCAACCGGGTGTGGATGTCGCCGATGTGCCAGTACTCGGCGGACGCGGAGGGACCCTCGACGGGCGCGGTCACACCGTGGCACCGGACTCACCTCGTCTCGCGTGCCGTCGGCGGCGTCGGCCTGGTGATGACCGAGGCGGCGTCGGTGAGCCCGGAGGGCCGCATCACGCCGTGGGACCTCGGCATCTGGAACGACCAGCAGGCGAACGCGTTGGCCGAGGTGGTCACCGAGATCCGGCAGCACGGCAGTGTGCCCGCGATCCAGTTGGCCCACGCCGGTCGCAAGGCGTCCACCGACGCACCGTGGCGTGGCGGAAAGCCGCTGGCGGCGGACGACTCCCTCGCGTGGGAGACGGTCGGACCCAGCGCTGTCGAGTTCGGCCACTACCCGGCTCCGCGCGAGATGACGACCGCGGACATCGACAAGGTCGTCGACGACTTCCGCTCCGCCGCGGTACGCGCGCTGGCCGCCGGCTTCGACGTGGCCGAGGTGCACGCGGCGCACGGTTACCTGCTGCACCAGTTCCTGTCCCCGGCCAGCAACCACCGGACCGACGAGTACGGCGGCAGCTTCGAGGGTCGTGTCCGCCTGACCCTGCGCGTGGTCGACGCGATCCGCGAGGTGTGGCCGGCCGACAAGCCCGTCTTCGTGCGCGTGTCCGCGACCGACTGGACCGGCGAGGAGCGCGGCGTCGACTCCGAGGCCTGGACGCCCGACCAGACCGTTCTGCTCACCCAGCAGCTCGAGGATCACGGTGTCGACCTCGTCGACGTCTCCACGGGTGGCAACGTCGCGAAGGCGTCCATCCCCGTCGAACCCGGCTACCAGGTGCCGTTCGCCCGGCGCATCCAGAGCGAGACGCGCATCCCCGCGGCCGCTGTCGGACTGATCACCGAGCCCAAGCAGGCCGAGGACATCATCGGGTCCGGCGAGGCCGTGGCCGTGTTCCTGGCGCGCGAACTGCTGCGCGACCCCTACTGGGCCCGTCGTGCGGCACGCGAGCTCGGCGCGGACATCACCCCGGCCACACCTCCGCAGTACGAGCGGGCGTTCTGAGTCAGCGCTCGCGCGAGAACGACCATGTGCGGAGTCAGCGCTCGCGCGAGAACGACCATATGACCGCGGCCACGAGCTCGAGGGCGAGTCGCGCGGGTACCGGGTTGGCCGGCTCGATCATCGCCTGGGCCATCGCTCCTTCGTAGGCGGCGACGACACCCCGACCGAGGGTGTCGTCGTCCACCGCCACCTCGCGCCCGTGGGTCGCGAGACCGTGAACGATCATGGGACGCAGGGCGTCACGGAGCGCGGCCCGGTGCCCGGTCACCACGGCCGCCAGCCCCGGGTTCCGCGCCGCGTGGGCGCCGAACTCCGCCATGAGTACGTGCCACGACACGTCGCCGACCAGTCCGCTCAGCGCTGCCACGACGATCTCCTCGAAGGACCGCCCGTCGGACGCGTCGTACTCCAGGGCGTCGACCACTCCGCGTACCCGCGTGATCAGTCCCGACGCCTGTCGCGTCCACAGTTCGAGGAAGACCTCGTCCATCGACGAGAAGTTCGAGTAGAACGCTCCGCGAGTGAATCCCGCTCGCTCGCAGATCTGTTCCGGGGTCGATCGCCCGAAGCCCCGTTCGACGAACACCTCGAGGGCGCCGTCCAGCACTCGCTCGCGAGTCTGTGCTCTGCTGCGAGTGGCGGTCCTGCCTGTTCTCGCGGTCACGTTGCCTGAAGTCGCCGCCATGATGCACTATCATATCGAACGAGACGATACAGATGTGTATCGGTCACCGAGAACTTGCCGACGGAAGGCCCGCCATGTCCCCCGAAGCCGCTGCGCCCGCATTCCGGCGCCCCACCACCTGGGTGCTGCCGGTCGTCGCGGTCTCCGTCGTCATGTCGCTGCTCGCGGCGCTGTACCTCGGCGGCATCCTCGACCCCAAGGAGAACCTCCGCCACTTCCCGGTGGCACTGGTGGTCAGCGACGAGGGCGACGTGCTGCCGAACGGTGAGCAGGCGAACCTGGGGCAGCAGATCGGCCAGGGCATCGCGGACGGCATCGACGCGGAGAAGATCGATCTGAAGCAGGTCGGTATCGCGGAGGCGCAGAACCTCCTCGCGAACGGCGACGTCTACGGCGCGATCGTCGTGCCGAGCGACTTCACCAAACGAGTGTCGATCCTGACGCAGGGCTCCGTCGTGGCGGGCGACATCGAGCGACCCATCGTGACGATCATGACCAATCCGCGTGCCGGCACACTCGGGTCCTCCCTCATGACCACCATCGGCGACACGGCGCTCGACTCCGCGAACGGCACTCTGGGAGAACGACTCACGACGCAAGTGACCGAGGCACTGCCCGCGGGCGCCACCCTCTCCGGGGCCGCGGCCCTCACACTGGCTGCGCCGGTCGACATCGTCGTCACTCCCTACGACCCACTTCCGGACGGCACGGGGCTCGGGCTGTCCGCCTTCTACTACGCCCTGCTGCTCGTGCTCGCCGGCTTCACCGGCGCGATGATCGCCAGCGCCCTCGTCGACGGCGCACTCGGCTTCGTGCCGCTCGAGTTCGGCCCCACCTTCCTGCAGCGTCGCCGATCCACCGACAGTCGCCTGCGCGTGCTCGCCGCGAAATGGCTGACGATGGTGGTGATCGGGTTCGTGGTGTCCGGTCTCTACGTCGCGATCGCCACCGCACTGGGCATGCCGATCCCGAATGCGCTGGGCCTGTGGCTCTTCGGAGTGCTGGCGATCTCGGCCGTCGGGATCACCGCGGTGTCGGTGCTGTCGATCTTCGGCACTCCGGGGCTGATCCTCAACCTCGTCGTCTTCGTGATCCTGGGACTGCCGTCCGCCGGCGCCACGATCCCGATCCAAGCGTCACCTGCGCTCTTCGGGTGGCTCGCGCAATTCGAACCGATGCATCAGGTGTATCTCGCCGTGCGCTCGATCCTCTACTTCGACTCACGCTGGAACTCGGGTCTCGCCCACGGACTCGGCATGACGCTGCTCGGGCTCGTCATCGGCCTGGTCCTCGGCGCTCTGGTGATCGCGATCTACGACCGCAAGGGATACGACCGGACGCCCGCGGTCACCGGGTCACCCGGCGACGAACCCGAGGGACTTGTCGACGACGTTGCGCAGCGGTCGGCCGGCCGCGAATAGTTCGGCATTCTCGGCGAAACCGGAGTAGAGCCGGTCGCGCCACCCCACGGTGTCACCGCTCATGTGTGCGGTCAGCAGCACGTGGTCGAGGGTCCACAGCACGTGCTCGGGTGGCAGCGGCTCGGTGTCGAACACGTCGAGGGCAGCTCCCCCGACGTGGCCGCCGCGCAGAGCGTCGACCAGCGCGTCGGTGTCCAGCAGTTCGCCACGACCCACGTTGATCACGCGCACCCCGGGATCGGCCGCCGCGAGCACGTCGCGGCCGACCATGCCCCGTGTCGACGGTGTCAGCGGTGCGATGAGAACGAGGTAGTCGGCGCCGGGCACCACCGACGCGAGATCCGCACTGGCGTGGACGGTTCCGAAATCCGCATCACCCGCACGAGCGCTCCGTCCGACCCCGGAGACGTCCATACCGACGGCACGCAACATGCGCGCCGTCGCCCGGCCGATACTGCCCGTGCCGATCACCAGAGCTCGACGCCCCGCGATGTTCTCGGTCTCCCGGCGCAACCATCGCGCCTGCCGGCCGAGTTCGACGGTGCCGCGCACGTCCTTCGCCAGAGCGAGCACGGACGCGAGCACGAACTCGGCGATCGGCACGTCGAACACCCCGCGCGCGTTGGTCACCACGACGTCGGACGCCGCGAGGTCGTCGAACAACAGCTTGTCCACCCCTGCTGCGGCGACGTGCACCCATTCGAGTGCGGAGCAGCGCGACCACTGGTCCCGGAGCGCCGACGAGAAGAAGTCCCACAGCAGGACCGCCTGCGCGCCGTCGACCGCATCGCCGAACGTGTCGGCGGTGGCATGCCGCACCTCGTACGAGGTGTCGAGTTCCTGCACCCGGTCGGGAAGGAGCCCGTCGTGCAGGACGGTGATGATCGGCCTCGCTCCGCCGTTCGTGCGGGAGGGGCTCACGGTCGCTGCTCCGTCATCAGTCGAGCGTAGGCCCGGGAGAGGCGAGCGACCTCGAGCAGGTCCACGGACTCGTCGGGCTGATGGGCCTGCGCCTCGAGATCACCGGGACCCAGCACGATGGTGGGCACTCCGAGGTCACGGGCCACGAACCCCCCGTCGCAGGACGCCGTCCACACCGCGGTCGACGGGTCCGGCGCACCCGTGGAGCGCAGCGCCGCCAGCGCCGACTCGACGAGCGGGCTCGACTCGTCGGTGAGGAATCCCGGCATCTCCATCTCGACGTACGCGTCGACGTCCAGATCCGTGACGAGGCGGGCCCGGCGGAGCAGGTCCGCGACGACGGCGTCCACGTCGTCGTCCGGCAGCAGGCGACGATCGATCTCCAGCCGGCAGCGGCCCGCGACGATCGACGGTCCGGTCCCACCGTCGATCCGGCCGACGTTCCACGACGCGGCGCCGAGCACCGGGTGCGGCACGGTGGCCAGTTCCGCGTGCAGCCCGTCGATCTCGCCCACGACGCGGGCCGCCGCGACCACGGCACTGCGACCGTTCTCGGGCCGGCCGGCATGCGCGCTCCGACCGGTGACGGTGAGCACGATGTTCGCCGCTCCGCGGCACCCGACGATCACGGTGCCGGCCGTGGGTTCCGCCACGACGCATCCCGTGAAGGCCGGAGGCCGGCCGTCATCGACCCTGAAGGCCGGAGGCCGGCCGGTCTGGTCGGTACGGTCGGACACCCATGCCCGGATGCCCAGGCCCGTGTCCTCCTCGTCCACCACGCAGGCGAGTGTCACGGTGCGCGCCGGGACCACACCGCGCCGGGCCAGTGACCCCATCGCGGCGAGTACCGCGGCGAGACCACCTTTCATGTCGCAGGCGCCGCGTCCCACGATCCGACCGTCGTGCACCCGCGAGCGGAACGGGTTCCCGCTCCAGCCCTCCCCGGCGGGCACCACGTCCGAGTGCCCGAGGAACAGCAGGCCCGGGCCGGGCTCGCCGGGAAGGACCACCTCGACGTTCGGCCGCCCCGGCGACGCGTCGGTGACGACGGTCTGCAGACCGAGACTCTCTGCGATGCGGCAGATCTCGGCCACCACGGCGGACTCGTCGGGACCGGCGTCGATCAGCGCTCTCGTGATCCGCTCGACCGTCGCGACGTCGGTCGACGCGCGATCCTGCTGGAGGTCGGCCGCCGTCACAGTTCGGCTCGGGCCGCGTCCAGCGCACCCGCCAACCGCTGCACCCCGACGTCGATGCGCTCGGGCGTCGAGGACGCGAAGCACAGTCGCATCGCATCGCCGAAGAGGCCGTTCGCGGACAGCGCCGGACCCGGGATGAAGGCGACACCGTGCGCGAGTGCGATCTCGAACAGCCGCCGCGTGTCCACAGCGGCGTCGTCACCCACCAGCGTGACCCACAGGAAGAAACCGCCCTCGGGATCGGTGGTGCGCACCCTCCCACCGAGGTGCCGCTCCAGGCTCGTCTGCATCGCGATCTTGCGGGGCAGGTAGATGTCCGCGAGGGACGCCAGGTGCTCGGTGAGCAGTCCCTGTCGCAGGAACTCGGCCACGATCCGCTGGTTCGGCACGTTGGTGCACGTGTCCATCGCCTGCTTCGCGTTGATGATCAACCGGCGAGCGGCGGGGTCCGCGTCCACCCACCCGACGCGCAGACCGGGGGCGATGAGCTTCGAGAACGTGCGTACGGAGAACACGAGCGGGTCGTCGGGAGCGAGCGCTCGCAGGCTCGGAACCGGATCTCCCTGGAAGCGGAGGTGGCCGTAGGGGTCGTCGTCGAGCACCACGGCGCCCCACTCGCGGGCGAGTTCCAGGAGCGCCAGTCGGCGCGGCAGCGACATGGTCGTCCCGGACGGATTCTGGAACGTCGGGATGGTGTAGATCATCGTGGGCAGTCGGCCCGCGCGGGCGACCGACTCGGGAAGCGCCTCGACGATCAGCCCGTCGGAATCCATCGGCGCCTCGAGGATGTCGCCACCGTAGCTGAGCACGGTCGCGGTGCCGTTCGTGTACGTCGGGCTCTCGACGATCACCAGATCGCCGGGGTCGACGAACAGCGTGCACGCGAGATCGAGCCCCTGCATGCCACCCGACGTGATGACCAACCGATCGGGAGACGTCGGTTCACCGAAGGCGTCGCAGAAGGCCACCAGCTGCTCGATCAGAGCCGGATCACCCTCTGTCGCACCGTAGTCGAAGGCATCTGCGGTCAGGACCCGGCCCGCGATCTCCGCCATCGCCGCGTGCGGAACCGCCTCGGCGGCGGGCGATCCCATGGCGAAGCGCACGATGTCGTGCTTCTGCGCGGCGAGCAGCGAGGTCGACGAGTCGATCATCGACCCGACGAGGTGATCGGTGCGCAGCGCCCACGGAAGCGTGGTCGTCTCGTACGTCTGTGCGTGCATGTCCGTCACTCCTTGACTGTCAGGCATCGCGGGTAGGCGGTGAAGGTGTCGATACCGGTGTCGGTGACCACCACTGACTCGGACACCTCGTATCCGTAACCGTCGAGCCACATACCGCCGATGACGTGGAACGTCATGTTGCGCTGCAGGATCGTGGCGTCGTCGCTGCGCAGGCTGATGGTGCGCTCGCCCCAGTCCGGCGCGTACGCGATGCCGATCGAGTACCCGATGCGGGAAGGCTTGTGAAATCCCGCCCGGCCCAGTTCACGGTTCCACGTCGCCGCGAGGTCACTGGTCTGCACTCCGGGCCTCATCTCCGCGAGCACGGCTCCGAGTGCGTCGTCGGTGGCGGCGGCGAGACCGGCCATGCGCGGGTCCGGTCGCCCGAGCGAGACCGTCCGCGCCATCGGGACGTGGTAGCGGCGGAACACCCCGGTCAGTTCCACCACGGTCGACTCCCCGTCCCGGAACGGCCGGTCGGTCCAGGTGAGATGCGGGGTGTCCGCACCCTCACCGGTGGGCAGCATCGGAACGATGGCCGGGTGGTCGCCGCCGAAGTCGTCCGTGCCGCGCACCTGCGCCGCGGAGATCGCCGCGGCGGCGTCGCACTGGCGCACACCGACGGCGATCGCGTCCATCGCGGTCGCCATGGCGCTCTCGCAGATCGCCGCCGCCCCGCGCATCAGCTCGATCTCGGTGTCCGACTTCACCGACCGCACCCAGTTCACCAGCTCACGCGAATCGACGAACCGGTACTCCGGCAGGCACTTCACGAGTGCTTCGAACGCCTTCGGGCTGAAGTAGTAGGAGTCCATCTCGAGCCCCACCTGGCCGTGCTCGAAGTTCGAGACCAGGCTCAGTCCGCGCAGCGTGTCGGCCACCCAGACGAAGGGATGGGTGTCCGGCCGTTGGACCAGGGTCTCCGGATAGCCGAACACCTGGTCGTCGGGAAGCCACGACGTGCGTGAGGCGCCGTGCGCGTCCATGGCGCGGGCGAAGAACAGCATGTCGCCCTCGGCCGGCACGAAGAGCACCTGCGGGGTGTAGAACGACAGGGCGTTGTAGGCCGTCAGATAGTAGATGTTCGACGGATCGGTGATCATGAGCGCCGCGAGACCCCGCTCGGCCATGACGGCACGCACGGCAGCGAGGCGGGAGCTGTGTTCGGCCGTACTGATCGTGTCGATCATGCTGTACCCCTGACAGTTTCGAGGTTATCCGGGTTCCTGGAGCGAGCGTAGGTGCTCGCACCCACGGGCGCAGCGCGAGTGACTACGCGGTCTCCGCCGACTCACGTAGCGACGCCGTCAGATCGTGCACGGCGGTGTCCATGTGTTCGCGCAGAGCAGGTTCGAGCCGGGCCCAGTCCTGCGCTCGCAGCAGATCGACGAGCAGCGTGTGCTCCTCGATCAACGCGTCGGGCCGGTGGTACGCGGTCTCGAGGTTGGCCATGCAGATGCGGGCCTCGGCGGCGAGCGTCGCGTACATCCGGCCCATCCGGCTGTTGCCCGTCGCCGCGACCAGTGCGGTGTGGAACGCGAGATCCCGCTCCGCCACCGACCGCCAGTCGCCCCGGTCGATGGCCGGCTGCATCTCGACCACGATGCGCGACAACGCGTCCGCGACGCGTCCGGAGTCACCACGCCGCAGAACGGTGAACGCGGCACCGATCTCGATGGCCGCGCGCGCCTGGTAGATCTCGGCGACGTCGGACTCACCCAGCTCGACGACGAAGACGCCGCGATTGCGGAAGGAGACGAGCAGCCCCTCCTGACTCAGCCGCTGCAGCGCCTCGCGAACGGGTCCGCGGGAGACGGCGAGTTCGGTCGCGACCGTCGCCTCGTGGACCTGCTCCCCCGGTGCGAACGATCCGTCGATGATGCGTTCGCGCAACTGGTCCGCGATGACGATCGACGTGGTGCGGGCGTCGAGAGGCGTCAGCCGTCGAGTGGCCGTCACAGCGTCCGCCCCGGCCGACGCGGCACGGCGAAGTACTTCACCTCGAGGAACTCGTCGATGCCGAGACGCCCGCCCTCACGTCCCAGTCCGGACTGCTTGACCCCGCCGAAGGGTGCCGCGGGGTTGGACACCAGCCCGGTGTTGAGACCGACCATGCCCACCTCGAGACGCTCGCCCAGATCGAAGGCCCGGTCGACGTCACGAGTGAACACGTAGCCCACGAGACCCCACTCGGTGTCGTTGGCGATGCGCACCACCTCGTCCTCGTCGTCGAAGGTGATGATCGCGGCGACCGGCCCGAAGATCTCGGTGTGCACGATCTCGGCGTCGGGTGGAACGTCCACCAGCACCGTCGGAGGGTAGAAGTATCCCGGCCCCTCCGGCGTGGCACCGCCGGTCAGGACTCGCGCCCCGCGTCTCACCGCGTCGTCGACGAGGCGCTGCACCTTCGCGCGGCCCTCCGCATCGATCAGCGGGCCGACCCGGACACCCTCGTGCGCACCGTCTCCCACGGTCAGCTCGGCCATCCGCGCGGTCAGCTGCTCCGCGAAGGTGTCGACGACGGACCGATGGACGAACAACCGGTTGGCGGCGGTGCAGGCCTCCCCCATGTTGCGCATCTTGGCGATCATGGCTCCGTCGAGCGCCGTCCCCAGATCGGCGTCCGCACAGACGACGAGGGGCGCGTTCCCGCCCAGTTCCATCGACGTCCGCATGACGGTGGACGCCGCCTGGCCGAGCAACAGCCTGCCGACGGCGGTGGAGCCCGTGAAACTCAGCTTCCGAGCCACACCGCTGCGCAACCACGGTTCGACGACGCCACCCGCGTCCGAGGTCGTGACGATGTTGAGGACGCCGTCCGGCAGTCCGGCCTCCTGAAAGATGCGGGCCAGAGCGAGCGAGGTGAGCGGTGTCTGTTCGGCCGGCTTGAACACCATGGTGCATCCGGCGGCCACAGCGGGCCCGATCTTGCGGGCACCCATGGCAAGCGGAAAGTTCCAGGGCGTCACCAGCACACACGGTCCCACCGGTACTCGTGTGACCACCATGCGCGTCGACCCGTCGCCGGTCAGGGTGTGATCGCCGGCGATGCGGACGGCCTCCTCGGAGAACCAGCGAAGGAACTCGGCTGCGTAGGCGACCTCGCCGCGCGCCTCGGCGAGCGGCTTGCCCATCTCGGCGGTCATCACGGCGGCGAGGTCCTCCGTCCGCTCGACCACGAGGTCGAACGCACGGCGCAGCACGACGCTCCGCTCCCGCGGCGACGTCGCCGCCCACGCAGACTGGGCGGCGCTCGCGGCATCGAGCGCCAGAGCGGCGTCGGCGGGCCCCCCGTCGGCGACGCGCGCGATGGTCTCGCCGGTGGCAGGGTTCTCGACGTCGAACGTGCGGCCGTCCACCGCGTCCCGCCATCGACCACCGATCAGAATGCTGCGATCGGCCACCGGCACGGGTCGGTCGACCGTCGTCGTCACGACCGAACTCCCAGCGCCGCGTCGCACGCCTCCGCGATGCGCTCGAGTCCCAGCTCGACCTCGTCCCGCGTCACCACGAGGGGCGGGATGATGCGCACCACGTTGCCCAGCGCACCGCACGTCAACAACAGGAGATCGCGGTCCAGAGCTGCCTTCTGCAGAGCGAGCGCGGCGCCCGGATCGGCGTCCCCGGCGTCGTCGACGAACTCGAATGCCGCCATCAGACCGAGCCCGCGGGCATCTCCGATCTCGTCGTGCCGAGCCGCGATCTCACGCAGTCCACCGAGAAGCTGCTCCCCGCGCAGACGGGCGTTCTCCACCAGGCCCTCGTCCTCGACCACGTCGAGCGTGGCGACGGCGGCCGCCGCGGCCACCGCGTTCCCGCCGTAGGTGCCGCCCTGCGATCCCGGCAGGGCGGTACTCATGAGGGCGGTCGAGGCGGCGATCGCGGAGATCGGGAAGCCGCTGGCGAGACCCTTGGCCGTGATGAGAACGTCCGGGGTGGAATCGGAGAACTGGTGACCCCAGAACTTCCCCGTGCGGCCCACTCCCGCCTGGACCTCGTCCACGATGAGCACGATGCCGTGCCGATCGGCTCGCTCTCGGAGTCCGTCCAGGAACGCCGGCGGGGTGGGAAGGTAACCACCGTCGCCCAGGACCGGCTCGATGATGAACGCCGCGGTGTCGGCGACGGCGGACACGGTCTGCAGCAGGTAGTCGAGCTCGCGCAAGGCGAAGGTCACCGCGGTGTCGAGGTCCCAGCCGTATCGGAACGCGTACGGGAACGGCGCGATGTGGACGCCGCCCATCATCGGAGCGAAGCCGGACCGGAACTTGGTCCCGGCTGTGGTGAGTGTCGCCGCGGCGACGGTGCGACCGTGGAAGCCGCCGTGGAACGCGATGATGTTCGGGCGGCCGGTGGCCATGCGCGCCAGACGAATCGACGCCTCGACGGCCTCGGACCCCGAGTTGGCGTAGAACACGCTGTCCAGGCCGACCGGCAGGACGGTGCCGAGCTTCTCGGTCAACTCGAGCAGAGGCGTGTGCATGACGGTCGTGTACTGCGCGTGGATGATCTTGCCGACCTGCTCGCGCGCCGCCGCGACCACGCGCGGATGGCAGTGTCCGGTGCTGGTCACGCCGATACCCGTGGTGAAGTCGAGGTAGCGGCGCCCGTCGGTCCCGGTGATCCAACTTCCCGACGCGTGATCCACGACGATGGGTGTGGCCTGCTTCAGGGCGGGCGACAGCCGAGCGGTGTGAGCACTGGTGGAGGCGTCGGCTGTTCGAGGCACGAATGCTGCTGCAGTCATGCCCTCACTGTCGAGGACGATCGTCCGATTGTCAACAATCTGCAATCAGCCGCGCGTCAGCAGCCTTCCCTGCGGTGGACCGTCGAAATCGATGCGTCGTCCGGCGAGCCAGGTCGAGCGCACACAGCCCGTCACCGTGCGGTCGTCGTACGCACTCACCGGATTCCTGTGCCTCAGTTCCTCCGCGTGCACCACGAACTCCTGGTCCGGTGCGAACACCGCCAGGTCGGCGTCCTTGCCCACCGCGATCGCGCCCTTGCTCTCCAGTCCGACCTGAGCCGCCGTCGCCGCGGACATCCACCCGACGACGTCGGCGAGAGAGTGCCCACGCCGACGGGCCTCGGACCACACGGCGGCCAAGGACACCTGCAGCGAGGCGATGCCGCCCCACGCGACACCGAAGTCGCCGATGTCGAACCGCTTGAGCTCCGTGGTGCACGGCGAGTGATCGGTGACCACCGTGTCGATCACGCCGTCGGACAACGCCTGCCACAACGCGTCCCGGTTGTCGGCCTCCCTGATGGGCGGGCAGCACTTGAACTGGGTCGCCCCGTCCGCGATCTCCTCCGCCGCGAACGACAGGTAGTGCGGGCAGGTCTCGGCAGTGATCCGCACACCGTCCTTCTTCGCCGCCGCCACGAGCGGCACGGCGTCGGCACTCGACAGGTGCAGGATGTGGACGCGGCATCCCGTCCGCCGCGACGCCGCGATCACGTCGGCGATGGCCGTGTTCTCCGCGGCGCGCGGTCGCGACGCCAGGAAACCTGCGTAGTCCCGGCCGCCGGCGTTCTCGGAGTCGGCGATGATCTGCGCGTCCTCGGCGTGCACGATCAGCAGTCCGTCGAACGAGGCGATCTCCCGCATCGCCTCCTCGAGCTCGTCGGGCGAGAGAGGCGGGAACTCGTCGACACCCGAGTGCAGCAGGAAGCACTTGAAGCCGAAGACACCGGCCTCGTGCATCGCGCGCAGGTCCGGGACGTTGCCGGGTACGGCGCCACCCCAGAAGCCGACGTCGATGCGAGCCTCGGGCTCGGCCACCGCTCGTTTGACGTCGAGTGCGTCGGTGGAGACCGTCGACGGAATACTGTTGAGCGGCATGTCGATCAGGGTCGTGATGCCCCCGGCGGCCGCGGCGGCCGTCGCACTCGCGAAACCCTCCCACTCGGTGCGACCGGGCTCGTTCACGTGCACGTGGGTGTCCACCAGACCCGGGAGCAGTACCTCGTCGTCGGCCAGGTCCACGACGACGTCCGCATCGACGGGATCGTCGTGACCCACGACGGCGACGATGCGGCCGTCCCGCACCCCCACCGTGCACGCCGTCTCGGTACGGGAACCGTCGGCCGCGGTCACGACCGCACGGCGCGCGCGGAACGCGAGATCCCACGCGCTCATGCCGGGGCCTGCTCGGCGAGGAGTGCGCGGTGTTCGGCGGGAAGCCCGTCCCACCAGGCGGCGCGCGCGTCGACGCGGCCACGCTCGTCCGGATCGCCGAACAACCGCAGCCGGGACAGACCCCCGTCCGGGTAGACGTCGAGGCGCAGATGTGTTGCGGCAGGGGCGCCGTCGAGATGGAACAGGTGCCGCGTGTCGGGCTGGACCGCCGTACGCGGCAGGACCTCGGCCCACGCGGACGGATCCGCGACGTCGGCGACCCGATCGTCGACGGTGCTCAGTCGCACCCAGCCCGGGGCGTTGCCGACGTAGTACGACGTGTCCACCTCCACGTGCCGCGGCACCCCGGCGACACCGAGAGCGAACGTCGCGTGGTCGTTTCCGCCGCCTCGCCGACGCGAGTTCTCCCACCCCTCACCCATGTTCCGGGCACGGCCGGGCAGGATGATGTTGGCCGGAGACGCGTAGAACGCGTCCGAGCACTCCACGAGCCGCCCACCGTGTTCCGCCGCCAGCAGATCGACCGTTCCGGTCAGGAACCGCGGGTCGGGCACCACCTCGCCGTGCACCCGCAACCGCGCCACTCCCCCGTCCGGATAGATCGACAACCGGACGTGGGTCCAGCGACGGGTGTCGGTCACGGGATACAGATTCGCCGTGTCGCCGTCGGCCCGCGACTTCTCGACGATGGTGTGCCACTGCACCGTCGACAGTTCCTCGGCCGAGGGGTAGCCCTCGACGGACGCGGCCTCGACCGACACGAACGGCGGATAGTTGCCGCGGAAGAACGCGGTGTCCACGACGACGCCGTGCACGATGCCCGCCGCACCCAGCCGCACGAGAGCCCAGTCGTGCCCGTCGTCGCGTCGGCGGCGGGTCTCCCAGCCGTCGTACACCTTGCCCTTGTGGCCGAACTCCGACGGATCGAAGAACGGCGCCGTCGGCTTGATCAGGTTCTCGCGCTGCGCGAACAACTCGTCGTTGGCGGCGCTCACCGACCCGCCCAGAGCGCGCGAGGCGAGATCGGGAAAGAGGAGGAAGTCAGCAGCGGCGGACACGACTCATGCTCCCGCAGAGACGGTCTCGTCCGGATCGGGAAGCCCGCGGTAGGCACGCCACCCACCGAGATCCGTGATCTCGGTGAGCTCGGCGGACAGCGAGTCGACCAGGCCCGGTCGCAGCACCACGGCCATCACCGACCGTCCGTCGGCGAGCTCGATGACCGAGAGTTCGAGTTCGACGGGCTCCTCCGGCAGGAAGTCGGTGCGGATGTTCTCCATCGGGACGTCGTACAGCTCACCGGCGATGGAGGCGCCACCGGTCTCGGTCAGCAGCAGGCCGGGGAACTCGTCGCGCACCGCGAAGAACCGGTAGTTCGGCGCCGTCCGCACCGAGCCGAGGAAGGTGTGACTGGAGACGTTGTGGTGCAGGTTGCCGCCACGCATGGCGCCTCCGTTGCAGAACAGTTCGGCCATGGTGTGGGTCCGGTCCTCTCGTTCGGTTCACGCTCGTGCGCTGCCAACGTAACCGAGTTCGCGATATATCTTCCGGCCTGCGGAGCGGGTCTACTCTGAGCGACGCCGAACCCCGTTCCCGTCGAACTCCGGAGCTGCCGTGCGCATCCTCGTCGTCAACGTCAACACGACGCGATCCATGACCGAGGCCATCGGTGCGCGCGCCCGCGAGATCGCGTCGCCGGGCACCACCGTGGTCGCGCTGACGCCGGCGTTCGGGGCCGAGTCGGTGGAGGGCAACTACGAGTCGTACCTCGCCGCCGTCGCGGTCATGGAGACCGTCCGCGCGTACGCGGAACCGTTCGACGCCGTCGTGCAGGCCGGCTACGGCGAGCACGGCCGCGAGGGCCTGCAGGAGCTGCTCGACGTTCCCGTCGTCGACATCACCGAGGCCGCGGCGAGCACCGCGATGTTCCTGGGGCGTTCGTACTCGGTGGTGACCACCCTCGATCGCACGGTCCCGCTGATCGAGGACCGACTGCTCGTCGCGGGCCTGCACACCCGCTGCGCGTCGGTCCGCGCCAGCGGCCTCGGGGTGCTCGACCTCGACCGTGATCCCGACGCGGCGGTGCGCGCCGTCGTCGACGAGGCGGAGCGCGCGGTGCGCGACGACCGAGCCGAGGTGATCGTCCTGGGGTGCGGCGGAATGTCCGGTCTCGACGCCGCCGTGCGGGCCAGGGTCGACGTTCCCGTCGTCGACGGGGTGACCGCGGCGATCACCGTCGCCGAGGGGCTGGTCCGGCAGGGTCTCCGCACGTCCAAGGTGCGCACGTTCGCGCCGCCGCGGAGCAAGTCGTTCGTGGACTGGCCGCCCGCTCGTCGAGACGGCTCGGGTGTCCGAACCACCCGTTAGTGTCGTGCACCATGGCCGATCCTGACACCGCACGTCCCCGCATCACCATCGTCGGCAGCATCAACATGGACCTCGTCGCCCGCACCCCCACGCTGCCCGCACCGGGTGAGACGGTCCTCGGCAGCGCGTTCCGCACCTCCCCCGGCGGCAAGGGCGCCAATCAGGCGGTCGCCGCCGCTCGGGCCGGCGCCGAGGTGGTCTTCGTCGGAGCAGTCGGCTCCGACACCTTCGCGCTCGAACTGCGCGAGACCCTCGTCGGGGCCGAGGTCGACGCGTCGCTGCTGCGCGAGGTCGAGGGCGCGAGTGGCGTCGCGGTCATCACGGTCGACGACGCCGCGGAGAACTCCATCGTCGTCGTGGGCGGTGCCAACGAGACCCTGACCGAGCTCACGGCGGAGGAACTGGCTGCCGTCGCCGAAGCCGACGTCCTGCTGTGCCAACTCGAGACGCCCGTCGCGACGGTCGTCGCGGCGGCGCGACACGCGCGGGCCAACGGCACGCTCGTGTTCCTCAATCCGTCACCGGTGCAACCGCTCTCCGACGATCTGCTGGTTCTCGTCGACGTCGCGATCGTCAACCGCGACGAGGAGAACGCCCTGGGGGTCGACGCACTCGCCCGCATTCCGCACGTGGTCACCACGCTGGGGGCCGACGGTGCCCGCCATCGCAGCGCCGACGGCGTCGTCACCGCCCATCCCTCGCCCGCCGTCGAGGCCGTCGACACCACGGGCGCCGGCGACGTCTTCGCCGGCACGCTGGCCGCCGCGTGGCGCGACGGCCCCGCCGCCGCGGTTCGGCGCGCGTGTGCGGCAGGGGCCGTGGCCACCACGCGCGACGGCGCGGGGTCCTCGGCTCCCACCGTCACCGAGGTCGACCGGGCTCTCGCCGGGACGCGTGACGCATGAGTACCCGTGAGCGCGCACAGGAGCTGCTGACCGACCTCGCCGGCCCCGATGCCGTTCTCCGTGAGGACCAGTGGACGGCGATCGAGGCGCTCGTCGTCCATCATCGACGCGCACTCGTCGTGCAGCGCACCGGGTGGGGAAAGTCGGCCGTGTACTTCATCGCCGCACGCCTGTTGCGCGAGCAGGGGCTCGGACCGACCGTCATCGTGTCGCCTCTGCTCGCGCTCATGCGCAACCAGGTCGCTGCGGCCGAGCGCGCCGGGGTCACCGCCGCCACCATCAACTCGGGCAACGTCACCGAGTGGGACGACGTCCACGCACGCGTCGCGGCCGGTGAACTGGATGTGCTGCTGGTGAGCCCGGAGCGGCTGAACAATCCGGACTTCCGCGATCAGGTGCTGCCCTCGCTCTCCGCGGACGCGGGGCTCGTCGTGGTGGACGAAGCGCACTGCGTCTCCGACTGGGGTCACGACTTCCGGCCGGACTATCGCCGCATCAGGTCGCTCATCGCCGAGTTGCGCGAGGGGGTCCCCGTTCTCGCCACCACGGCCACCGCGAACGATCGGGTGGTCGAGGACGTCGCGGCACAGCTCGGTGTCGGCGGGGCCGACACCACCGTCCTGCGTGGCGGTCTCCAGCGCGAGTCGCTGCACCTGTCCGTGGTCACCATCCCCGATCCGACGGCGCGCATCGCCTGGCTCGCCGACCATCTCGAGACCCTGCCCGGCTCGGGCATCGTCTACTCGCTGACGGTCGCGGGAGCCAACGACCTCGCGGCGCTGCTGCGCGATCGAGGAATGGAGGTGGCCGCCTACACCGGCCAGACCGATCCGACGGAACGCGAAGCGGCGGAACAGGATCTGCTGCAGAACCGTGTCAAGGCGCTCGTCGCGACCTCGGCGTTGGGCATGGGTTTCGACAAACCCGATCTGGGGTTCGTCGTGCACGTGGGTGCACCGTCGTCGCCCATCTCCTACTACCAGCAGGTGGGCCGCGCGGGACGCGCCACCGAGCGCGCCGACGTCGTCCTCCTGCCCGGTCCGGAGGACCGGGAGATCTGGAGCTACTTCGCGTCCGTCGCCTTCCCTCGCGAACACGTCGTACGTCGGGTGCTCGAGGTGCTGGACACCGAGCGCGCCCAGTCCACCCAGGCTCTCGAACCGCTCGTCGAGCTCGGACGCACTCGGCTCGAGATGGTGCTCAAGGTCCTCGACGTCGACGGCGCCGTCCGGCGGGTCAAGGGCGGTTGGCTCGGTACCGGGGAACACTGGCACTACGACCGGGAGCGCTACGAACGACTCGACGAGGCACGGCTGTCCGAGCAGCGCGCGATGATCGAGTACCAGAGCACCGACGAGTGCCGGATGGCGTTCCTGCGCCGGCAACTCGACGATCCGTCCCTCACCGGGGATGCGGAGGCGGACCGGTGCGGGCGCTGCGACAACTGCACCGGGCAGCACCTCTCCGCGGACGTGTCGGCCGATCACGTGGAGTCGACCCGGCGGCGTCTCGATCGACCCGGGCTGGACCTCGCCATCCGCAAGCAGTGGCCGACAGGACTGAAGAAGGTCGGCGTCGAGCTGTCGGGGAAGATCAGCGACGGCCCGGAGACCGGCCGCATCCTCGGCCGCCTCACCGACCCGGTGTGGGGACCACGCCTGCGCGCGCTGACGGACGGCGAGGACGGTCCGGCACCCGACGGGCTGGAGGCCGCGTGCATCAAGGTCCTCGCAGAGTGGACGTGGGACGAGCGGCCCACCGGGCTGATGGTCATGGAGAGCGACTCCCGACCGGCGCTGTTGAACGACCTCGGGGAGCGTCTGGCGAGGGTCGGCAGGCTGGAGCCACTGGGCGTTCTGCACCGTCGGCCCGATGCCCGGCCCGTCTCGGGCGCGAACTCCGCGTTCCGCGTCGCCTCATTGGTGGACGCCTTCGAGGCACCCGATCTGACGGCGCATCGCGGACCCGTCCTGCTGCTCGATCTCTCCACCGACACCGGGTGGACGCTCACCGTGGCGGCGCGGGCGCTCCGGCAGGCGGGGGCCGATGCGGTGCTTCCGTTCGCGTTGATCGGTCGCGGGTAGGCCGGAGGCCGGCCGCGGGTGGTCGGGTAGGCCGGGGACGGGCAGGTAGGCCGAGGATGGACAGAAGGGGTGTCTGTCGGCGCGCGACTAGTGTGACGAGGTGACGACAGCTACTCCCGATGCACCTGGTCGGCTCCCCAATCTCCGCCTCCTCTGGACCTTCATCCGCCCGCATCGCCGGTTGTTCCGGTTCGGTCTGCTTCTCGGTCTGCTGGTCACCGCGTCGTCCCTGGCCACTCCGCTGGTCACCAAACGACTGTTGGACTCCTTCGACGTCCCGGGCGCCACGCGGTCGGCCATCGTCCTGTTGGTCGGGCTCCTCGTCGTGGGGATCATCGTGGGTCTGGCTCAACGCCTGCTCCTGGGAACCATGGCCGAACGCGTCGTGCTCGAGGCGCGATCATCGATGGTGCGGCGGTTCTTCGGCGCCACCATCCCGGCGGTCACCGCTCGTCCCGCGGGCGAGATGCTCACGCGGGTCACGTCCGACACGATGCTGCTCCGCGAGGCGTCGTCCTGGGCGCTGGTCGAGATCGTCAACGGCAGCATCGCGATCGTGGGTGTCATCGTGCTCATGGCGACCCTCGACCTCCCCCTCCTCGGGACGGCTCTGCTCGGCATCGGTCTCATCGGTGTCGCCGCCGGGTTCCTCATGCCGAAGGTGGCTCGCGCTCAACGCAATGCACAGGAGGCGATGGGTCGGCTCGGCGGCATCCTGGAGGGCGCGTTGCGCGCCGTTCGCACGGTCAAGGCCAGTCGGGCGGAGAGTCGTTCGAGCGAGCTGGTCATCGAGGAGGCCCGCGTCTCGGCGTCCTACGGTATCCGGGCAGTGCGTCTCGAAGCCTGGGCGTGGACCATCACCGGTTCCGGGATCCAGCTCACCATCATCGCGGTGCTCGGCGTGGGCGCGTATCGGGTGAGCTCGGGAGCGCTGGCCGTCTCCAGCCTGGTCGCGTTCCTGCTCTACGCGTTCCAGTTGGTGGGCCCGGTCGCCCAGCTCACGCTCTACGTCTCGCAGCTGCAGCGCGGCATCGCCGCCGCGGCCCGCATTCGTGAGGTGCAGGTGATGGACCTCGAGAAGGAGGCGCCCACCGCGGTCGCGGACCTGCCGGCGAGCGCGGAGGTCTCGGCGCTCACCCTCACTCGGGTCACGGCCGGGTACGGCGACGAGGGCGCCGCGGTGAACGCGATCGACATGAGCATTCCGTCGCGCGGCCACACCGCCGTCGTCGGGCCGTCGGGCGCCGGCAAGACGACGCTGTTCTCGTTGATCCTGCGCTTCCTCGAACCGCGGGACGGCGAACTCGCCCTGAACGGTGTCCCGTACTCGGCCTTGTCCCACAGTCAGATCCGCGCGCGCATCGGCTACGTCGAGCAGGCCACACCCACACTGCCGGGCACGATCGCCGACAATCTCCGGCTCACCCACCCGGACGCGACCGACGCCGAGCTGTGGGCGGCACTCGAACGCGTGCGGCTGGCCGAGAAGATCGAGCTGTTGCCGGCCGGTCTCGCCACCGAGTTGCGCGACTCGGCGGTCTCGGGCGGCGAGCGTCAGCGCATCGCGTTGGCCCGTGCCATCGTCCGCCCACCGGACATCCTGCTGTTGGACGAGGCCACCGCGCAGGTGGACGGCATCACCGAGGCCGCCATCCACGACGCCATCCGCGACCTGTCGGTGCACGGTGCCGTGGTGACCATCGCGCACCGCCTGTCGACGGTCATCGACGCGGACACCATCTTCGTGCTCGAGCGCGGACGTGTCCGGTCGAAGGGAACGCACCGCGAGCTGCTCGACACCGACACCCTGTACCGGGATCTCGTCGAGGCGCTACGTATCGCCGTCTGACGCCGCGGCCACCAGCCGTCGGGCCGTCTCGTCGGCCGACGTCGGATCGGTGTCGACGGCGGTGACGCGCACCCCGGTGCCGACCAGGTCGCCGGCAAGTTGCGCGGCGAGCCGATCGATGACGACGGAGGCCAGCGACGACGCGTCCAGCCCCGCGTCGCCTGCGGTCGGCAGGCAGCGCGGAACGAGGATGAGACCGGAGTGCTGGCACACCATGTGCCGTGCGGCCGCCCGCGCGGTGATGAAGTGGGCACGCAGCGCGTCCAGGACCGGACGTTCGAGATCCGCGACCTCGGTGCGATCGAGCCGACGCGCCGACGCTTCGGAGTGGGTCGAACGCGACGCCCGGCCAGGGATGATGACGTCGATCGACACGTCGATGCTCCCGGAGCAGGCGGCGACGACGTCCACGTACTCGTCGACGTCGACCTCGTCCAGCACGTCGATGACGGCCGCCTCGGCGTGGCCACCGTCCGCGCGGATGATGTCGACGACGTGCTGCATCTTCGTCCGGGAGCGGCCCGCGAGGTGCACGCGCGCTCCGTCGCGGGCCAGGGCGACGGCCAGCCGGCTCCCGACGACACCGCCGCCCCCGTAGATCAGTGCGTTGGCTCCGTCGAGCAGCACGTCACGCTCCTCCGCCCACCCGGCGCCGACAGGTATTCCTGCCGCGGGATCGTCCGGCCGGTGGTCCTAGCGTACGGAGGACGAGACGCTGTCGTCCTCGGTTCGGTCGGCCTCGTCGGCGTCGTTCTCGACAGCCGCATCGGCGCCGTGGTCGACCGGTTCCGCGTCGTCGATCGTGCGATGCGCGGCCAGGACGGCCACCGATACAGCCACCGTGACCAGTGCGGCGATCACCGACACGAGCGAGGTGACGATGCTTCCGCCCGCGGCGGCGTTCTCCAACGACCGGACCAGTTGGCCGAGGGGGGTGAAGAGTCCGACCGTGTCGGGCAGACCACCGACCCCGCGCAGGACCAACCCGCCGAGCACCACCTGGACGAGCCCGAGGACCCCGAGCACCACTCCGGCACGGACGGCTCCGAGTGCGGTGCGCAGTGCACGCGCCGCAGTGGCCACCGCGGCGACCCAGACTCCGATCAGGACGGTCGAGACCATCGAGCCCGAGAGACTCGCGCCGGTGTCGGCGAACGTCAGGGCCAGCACCATCGTCGACGCGGTGGCCACCGCCCCCAGGACCGCGGCGCGGGCGCGCGGGACGAAGAATCCGACGAGCGCTGCTGCGACGAGCGCGAACGCCGCCGCGAGGTACGGCCACGCGTCCGAGGCGGACCGCACCACGTACGAGGTACCGCCGCCGGCCGGGTCGGGTTCGATCCGCTCTGCTGCCGGCAGCGAGGTGGACGCTTTCTCCACGTTGGTGCGCAGGGTGGAGAACATGGTCTCCATCGGGCCGACTCCCCCGACCAGGCGCGTGGTGCCGTCGACGAGGCGTACCCCGCCGTCGTCGAGCAGGACGAGGCCGTCGCGCAGCTGCGCGGATCCGTCGGTGGCACGCACCATGCCGTCGACGAACTCCGAGGACGGGTCGTCGAGTTGGTACGCCACGGTGCGCGCACCGTCGCGCAGCGTCTGCAGGTCGGTCATCACCCCGGCGTTCAGTCCCTGGGTGCGCAGCAGGTCGAGGACCGGCCGCAGCTGATCCGCGGACGCGGCGGCGCCCGGATCGGTGGACGCGGCGAGCGAGTCGAGAGTCTGCTGAACGATCAGTTCGATCTGGCCCTGCGCGGCTCCGACGCCGGTGAGCGCACCCACCACGCGATCCACTCCTCCGCTCACCTGCGACGAGCCGTCACCGAGCTGCCAGAGGCCGGCTCGGAGCTGGGTCATGCCGTCGGCTAGTTCGGCCGAGCCGTCGCGGGCCTGGTGCAGGCCGTCGGACATCTGGTGAGCGCCGTCGTCCAGCTCCACGCTGCCGTCGGACAGCTCGGCCATACCGCCACTCAGGATCTGCAGCGGCAGGACCGTGTTGGTCAGGGCGGCACGACTCGACCCGAGCGGGTCCGTCGTCGACCCGCCCGCAGTGGCGGCGACGGAAACGGTGCCGGTGGTGGCGGGGCGATCGGTCTGCGTGACCCAGAACACTCCGGCCGCCACGGTGGGGAGCAGAACGGCGAGCACCATCGCGACGGGGGTCGAGCTGGCTGCACCGACACGTGCAGCGGCGCCTCGCAGTCGGGCGGGCCGGGGAAGTCTGACCGTGGGAGTCATAGTGTGCCGGACATTAGCCATCACCGAACGGGAACGGTGGGTGCCTCGCCGGGCTCTGACCATTTATTTCACCGTCGTCGAGACCATTCAGTCTTGATCACCCTGTTCACACTGGTCACAGCAGCCCCACGCCGCGGTGCCGCTGCGAGGGTTCCCGCGCCTCCCGCGGGCCGCGGCAGGCCCCCGAGTCGCCGGCGAACGCATCGTCGTGTGACCACACTCACAAGGGGCGAACGTACTGGCGATAGGCGTGCCATTCTCGTGCCTGACGACGAGGGCGCCTGACATGTCCGGTCAGCCTTGTTACGTTCGTCTGCAATATGACGCCAGTGTTACAGAGAGCCGCCCCGACCGACGACATCGATTTCTCGTTCCGCCCACCACGCGTGGCCGACGGGACGCGATTGTGGGAGATCGCGAGGGACTCCCGAGTACTGGACGTCAATTCCAGTTACTCGTACGTGCTGTGGTGCCGCGATTTCTCCGACACCTCGATCGTGGCAGTGGACGCCGACGACCGTCCGGTCGGCTTCGTCACCGGATACATCCGTCCCGACGCCGACGACACCCTGTTCGTCTGGCAGGTGGCGGTCGACTCCGACCAGCGCGGGCACGGCCTGGCCGTGCGCATGCTGCAGGGCCTCGTCGACCGCACCACCCCACGCGGAGCACGCCTCCTCGAGACCACCATCAGCCCCGACAACGACGCGTCGATCGCCCTCTTCACATCTTTGGCGCGACGACGCGACACCACCATCACCCGACGAGATCTGTTCGCAGCGAACGACTTTCCCGACAGCCACGAGCCGGAGGACCTCTACACGGTCGGCCCGTTCGACGGCACGCTCGCCGACACTTCCGACGACCACACCCGAAGGACCTCGATGACCACCAGCATCACCCCGACCGACACCACCACCGACATCTTCGAGGCCCGCGAGTCGCAGGTCCGCAGCTACAGCCGACAGTGGCCCGCAGTGTTCGACACCGCGCAGGGTTCGTGGATCACCGACGAGAACGGCCGTCGCTACCTCGACTTCTTCGCCGGAGCCGGTGCGCTCAATTACGGCCACAACAATCCCGTGCTCAAGCAGGCACTGGTCGACTACATCATGCGGGACGGCATCACGCACGGTCTCGACATGTCCACCGTCGCGAAGCGTGAATTCCTCGAGTCGTTCACCACGCGCATTCTCGAGCCCCGCGGGTTGGATTACAAGGTGCAATTCCCCGGACCCACCGGAACGAACACCGTGGAAGCCGCGCTCAAATTGGCGCGAAAGGTCACCGGCCGTTCCTCGGTCATCAACTTCACGAACGCGTTCCACGGCATGACGCTCGGCGCTCTGTCCGTCACCGGCAACTCCATGAAGCGCGCCGGCGCCGGCATCCCGCTGGTCCACGCGACCCCGATGCCGTTCGACAACTACTTCGGCGGTGCCACGGACGACTTCCAGTGGATGGAACGAGTGCTGGACGACTCGGGAAGCGGCATCAACCGCCCCGCGGCCGTCATCGTCGAGACGGTCCAGGGTGAGGGCGGCGTCAACGTCGCCCGTGCCGAGTGGCTGCGCGGGCTCGCAGATCTGCTGAAGCGCCGCGACATCCTGCTCATCGTGGACGACGTGCAGATGGGCGTCGGCCGCACCGGGCCGTTCTTCTCCTTCGAGGACGCCGGCATCGTGCCGGACATCGTCACGCTGTCGAAGTCGATCGGCGGCTACGGCATGCCGATGGCACTGACGCTCATGCGCCCGGAACTCGACGTCTGGGGTCCCGGCGAGCACAACGGCACGTTCCGCGGCAACAGCCCGGCCTTCGTCACCAGCAAGGCCGCGCTCGACCACTACTGGGCCGACGGCGCGTTCGAGGCGTCGATCCTGGCCAAGGGCGAGCGGATCCAGGACGCGTTCATCGATCTCTCGGCCCGCTTCGAGGGTCTGAGCACCCGCGGTCGCGGCATGGTCCAGGGTCTCGTGTTCGACGACGCGGAGAAGGCGTCGAAGGTCACCGCGCTCGCCTACGACAAGGGCCTGCTCGCCGAGACGTCCGGACCCTCCGACGAGGTGGTGAAGCTGCTTCCGCCGCTCACCATCACCGAGGAGGATCTCGATCACGGCCTCGGCATCCTGGCCGACGCCACCGCGACCGTCTGCTCCTGACCGAATCGCGTTCCGCACGTCCGCACAGCACGAGGAGGACCACATGATCGTTCGCACCACCGAGGCCATCACCGGAACCGAGCGCGACATCGCGAGCGAGGACGGCCAGTGGCGGTCCAAGCGGATCGTCCTGGGCGGTGACAAGGTCGGGTTCTCGTTCCACGAGACCACCATCGAGCCGAACACCGTCAACAACTTCCATTACGCCAACCACGTCGAGGCCGTCTGGCTCATCGAGGGCGAGGGCACGCTCACCGACCGCGAGACCGGTGAGACGTACGACCTGGGTCCGGGATCGATGTACCTGCTGAACGGGCACGAGCGTCACACGGTGGAGACGCGGACCCGCATGCGGATGCTGTGCGTGTTCAACCCGCCCGTCGTCGGCAACGAGCGTCACGACGAGAACGGCGTCTACCCGTTGATCGAGGTTCCTGCCTGACGCCACGGGCCGACCGGACATCCCACCCCGCCGCTCCACCCCAGCCCGCGCGGCGACCTACTCTGGAGACGTGACCTCGGTTTCCCCACGCTCTCTCGATCGGTCGCCGCGCAGCGCCCTCTCTCTACAGGACGCGATGGCCGACGGCCGCGTCGTCGCGCTGACCGGTGCCGGGATGTCCACGGACTCGGGAATTCCCGACTACCGGGGCCCGGACTCTCCGCCGCGCAACCCGATGACGTTCCAGCAGTTCATCGGCGACGACGATTTCCGACGTCACTACTGGGCTCGCAACCACGTCGGCTGGCGCCACATGGACGCCACCCGCCCCAACGCCGGGCACCGCGCCCTCGCCGAGCTCGAGCGCGTGGGTACCGTCTCCGGCGTCATCACGCAGAACGTCGACATGCTGCACACCAAGGCCGGCTCCCGCTCGGTGATCGACCTGCACGGTGTGTACGGCCGGGTCCGTTGCCTCGACTGTGATCGCCTCGTCTCCCGCGTGGCTCTCGACGAACGTCTGACCGCTGCCAATCCCGGCTTCATCGAGTCCGTCGTCGGTGCCGACGGCGTCGAGATCGCCCCGGACGCCGACGCGATCATCGAGAGCACCGCCCACTTCCGCATGGTCGGATGCGAGGTGTGCGGCGGCATCCTCAAACCCGACATCGTCTACTTCGGTGAGAGCGTGCCCAAGCCGCGCGTCCGGAGCGCCTACGACATGGTCGACGCCGCGCGCTCGCTCGTGGTGCTGGGGTCCTCGCTCACCGTCATGTCCGGACTGCGCTTCGTCCGGCACGCGTGGAAGAACGACATCCCGGTGTTCATCGTCAACCGAGGACGCACCCGCGGGGACGAGTTCGCCGCCCAGAAGATCGAGGCCGGCTGCTCCGAGGTCCTGGCGTCCTTTCTGTGACGGACGGCAGGACCGTCGGCGGTGCCCCGTGGGCCGTCGCGGCGATCTTCTTCGTCAACGGTGCGGTGCTCGGTAACTGGGCGCCGCGCCTGCCTGCGATCCGCGATGCTCTCGAACTCGACGCGTCGGTGCTCGGTCTGGCGCTCGCGGGAGTCGGCACCGGCGGCCTTCTCGCCACTCCCCTGGCCGCCGTCGGTATCCGGCGGCTCGGCAGTCACCGAGTCGTCCTGCTCTCCGCGACGGTGCTGTGCCTGGCGTTCGTACTCCCGGCACTCGCCGGGACGTGGTGGGCACTGGCACTCGCTCTCGCCGTCCTGGGCGGGGCCGACGCCGTCATGGACGTGGCGATGAACGCGCAGGGGGTGATCGTCGAGAAGAACCGGCGGCGTTCGCTTCTCAACCGATTCCACGCGGCGTGGAGCGCAGGGGCCGTCACCGGCGGCCTCACGGGCGCCGCCGCGGCCGGGATCGGACTCGCCGTGCTCGTCCACTTCGCTCTCGTCGGTGGGGTCCTGCTGGCGCTCGCGCTGGTGGCTCACCGCTCGCTGGTTCCCGACGGACGCGCCGTGCCCGACACCGTCCCTCGACCGTCCGGCCGAGGGCCACGGCGCGTGTTCTCCGGCGCCCTGGCGTCGCTCGGAGGGCTCGTGTTGGTGTGCGCCCTGGTCGAGGACGTGCCGCAGTCCTGGGGTGCGATCTACTCCACCGATCTCGGGGCCGGGCCGGGACTGGCGGGTCTCACCGTCGTGGCCTTCTCGTCCGCGATGTTCGTCGGACGCCTCGTCGGTGACGCCGTGGTGGACCGCGTCGGACGCCACGCCGTGCTGATGGGCGGCGCACTGCTCATCGCGGCCGCGTTCCTGGCGGCACCCGTGGTGAGTTCGCCCGTGATCGCCCCGGTGATGTTCGCCGTCGCGGGATTCGGTGCGGCACCGATCTTTCCGGCTGCGTTCGGGTTGGCCGGACGACTCCCCGGCATCACCGCGGGCACGGCCCTCACAGTGGTGTCGCTGATCGCCCGGATCGGGGTGCTGCTGGCACCCGTCGCGTTCGGCTCTCTCGCGGAGCTGACCGGCTTCGGCTGGGCGTTGTGGTCGATGGTTGCGGCCGGTGTCGCGGTGGCGCTGCTGGCCCTCGCACTCCGGCGCGTGCTCGCCGCCTCGGCTCCGGCCTGACCGGTCGCTCAGTCCGGGACGAGGTCGTCCGCGTGCACCACGGGGCGTCGGGCCTCGGGGGCGAGATCGCCCGTCGAGCGACCGATCATGCCGGCGAGCTCCGCCGCGTCGTACGCGACGACTCCGCGCGCGACCACGGTGCCGTCGACGCCGTGCAGGGTCACCACGTCGCCGGCGTCGAACGAGCCACTGACCGAGACGATTCCTGCCGACAGCAACGAGCGTCGCCGGCCGATCACCGCGGTGACGGCGCCGTCGTCGAGCGTGAGGGCGCCGGCGGTGTCCGCGGCATGACGAACCCAGAATCGGCGGGCCGACAACCTGTTCGGGCGCGCGGTGAACGTGGTCCCCACCGGTCCGCCACTGAGCGCGGAGGCCGCCTCGGACGCCGCCGCCAGCAGGACGGGAACACCCGCGTCCGCTGCCAGGCGGGCCGCGGACAACTTGGACGCCATGCCGCCGGTGCCGAGGGAGCCGCCCGATCCGGCGACGACGCCGTCGAGATCCTCGGGACTCGCGACCTCGCGGACGAAGGTCGCGTCGGGGTCCTTGCGGGGGTCGCCGTCGTAGAGGCCGTCGACGTCGGACAGCAGCAGCAACGCGTCCGCGCCGACGAGGTGCGCGACCAGGGCTGCGAGACGGTCGTTGTCGCCGAAGCGGATCTCGGCCGTCGCGACGGTGTCGTTCTCGTTGACGACGGCCACGGCGCCGAGTGAGCGCAGTCGGTCGAAGGTGCGCTGAGCGTTGCGGTGATTCGACCGACGGGCGATGTCGTCCGCCGTCAACAGCACCTGACCGACGGTCCGACCGTAGCGGCCGAAGGAGGTGCCCCACGCGTGCGCCAGCGCCAACTGGCCGACACTGGCCGCGGCCTGCTTCGTCGCCAGGTCACGAGGCCGCTGCTTGAGACCCAACGGCGCCATACCGGCACCGATCGCTCCGGACGACACGACGACGACGTCGGACCCGGCACGCATCCGCGCCTCGATCGCATCCGCCAACGCGTCCAGCCGGGCGAGGTCGAGTCCGGCCTCCATGCTGGTGAGAGCCGACGACCCGATCTTCACGACGATGCTGCGCGCCGACGCGATGATCTCCCGCGTACTCCCGTGCGGCTGCGTCGCGGTCACTGCTCGTCGCTCTCCAGCCCTCGACGGACACGGCGGGCGTGCTTGCGCTCGGGCGCGCCGATGCGCTCGACCTGGTCGATGCGCGAGTCGGTACCGCGGCCGGTCATGGTGACGTCGACACCGGCGGGGGTCTGCGGCTCCCACTCGAAGCTGACGTCGCCGATGGTCACGGACGCCCCGGGCTGCGCGCCCTGCTTGACCAGTTCCGCCTCGACACCGAGACGAGCGAGTCGGTCGGCGAGGTAACCGACGGCCTCGTCGTTGTCGAAGGCCGTCTGCATGACCCACCGCTCCGGGCGCTCGCCGCGCACGATGAAGCCGCCCGGCTCGTCAGGATCGGAGATGACGCTGAAGCCCGCCTTGTCGGTGGCGACGGGCCGGATGACCTGCCGACGCGCGACGGCCTTGGGATGATCGATGCGGTACTGCGCGACCAGCTCCGCGAGAGCGAAGGTCAAGGGACGCAGACCTTCCCGACTCACCGCGGAGATGGCGAAGACGGGCCAGCCGCGGGCCTCGAAGTCCTCGCGCACCATGTCGGCCAGTTCCTGCGCCTCGGGAACGTCCACCTTGTTGAGCACGACGATGCGCGGGCGATCGGCCAACTCGCCCAGGCCGGCGTCGCTCGACAGGGCGGGCGTGTACGCGGCCAGTTCGGCCTCGAGAGCGTCGACGTCGGACACGGGATCGCGACCCGGATCGAGGGTCGCGCAGTCGACGACGTGGGCGAGCACGGCACAGCGCTCGAGGTGACGCAGGAAGTCCAGGCCCAGCCCCTTGCCCTGACTGGCGCCGGGGATGAGGCCGGGGACGTCGGCGACGGTGAACGTGGTGTCGCCGCTCGAGACGACGCCGAGGTTCGGGACCAGTGTCGTGAACGGGTAGTCGGCGATCTTCGGCTTGGCGGCCGAGAGCACGGAGACGAGAGACGACTTTCCGGCGCTCGGGAAGCCGACCAGACCGACGTCGGCCACGGACTTTAGCTCCAGGACCAGGTCGCGCTCGACCCCGTCCTCGCCGAGCAGCGCGAAGCCGGGCGCCTTGCGTGCTCGTGATGCGAGGGCGGCGTTGCCCAGGCCGCCGCGACCGCCGGCCGCCGCGTCGAAACGCGTGCCCTCGCCCACCAGGTCGGCGAGGATCCGGCCGTCGCTGTCGAGAACCATGGTGCCGTCCGGGACACCCAGGATCAGGTCCTCGCCGACGGCGCCGTCGCGATTGCTGCCGGCCCCCTGCGTGCCGTTTCCTGCCTTCGCATGAGAGTGGAAGTGGAAGTCGAGAAGGGTGTGCACGCTCGGATCCACCACGAGGACCACGTCGCCGCCGCGGCCGCCGTTGCCGCCGTCCGGACCACCGAGGGGCTTGAACTTCTCCCGGTGGACGGAGGAGCACCCGTTACCGCCCTTTCCCGCACTGACGTGCAGGGTGACACGGTCGACGAAACGCGACATGGGTGGAGGGTCCTTCCGAAAGGCAGATGATGCTGAACTGCTGAGAGATCGGCGGCCGACAGGGCGCCGAGGGGTGAAACGCCGTCAGGGGCGGACGGAGGACGAGCCCTCCGAACCGCCCCTGACGGGAACGTGCACTGACGTCGCAGGAACGGCCGAAGCCGGGCCTCGCGGGCGCCGCAGGAGAATCAGGCCTCCGCGGCGGCCGGGACGATGTTGACGGTCTTGCGGCCACGCTTGGTGCCGAAGAGAACTGCACCCGCCGAGAGGGCGAAGAGCGTGTCGTCGCCGCCACGGCCGACGTTCACACCCGGGTGGAAGTGGGTGCCGCGCTGACGGACGAGGATCTCGCCCGCGCTGACCGACTGTCCGCCGAAGCGCTTGACGCCGAGACGCTGAGCATTGGAATCGCGACCGTTGCGTGAGCTGGACGCGCCCTTCTTGTGTGCCATGAGAAACCCTCCCGGGGTTGGTGGAGCCGGTGCCGTGATGGACGAGCCCTGGTGGAACGAGCCGTGGTGACGCAGAGACGCCGGATGGAGACCGGTGTCAGGGCTTACTTGATGCCGGTGACCTTCAGGACGGTCAGCTTCTGCCGGTGTCCCTGACGCTTGTGGTACCCGGTCTTGTTCTTGAACTTGTGGATGCGGATCTTCGGGCCCTTGGTGTGCTCGACGACCTCACCGGTGACGGTGATGCCGGCCAGCTTGTCGGCCCCGGTGGTCAGCTCGGACCCGTCGACGACGAGAACGGGAGCAAGCGAGACAGCCGTTCCGGGCGCTCCCTCGATCTTCTCGACCTTGACGAGGTCACCTACAGCGACCTTGTACTGCTTTCCGCCGGTCTTGACGATCGCGTACGTTGCCATCGGAGGGCTACCCCTTGCTTCTTTGATGCGTTCTCACGTCCCTGGTCGGGGACGTGACTGGTCTCGTGGCTGCGGTTCCGCAGCCCCTGCTGGTCACACTCTTGCGCCGGCGAACCGAAGTTCGGGTGGCTGCGCCCGCTCACCTCGCGGAGGACAGGACGGAGCCACGTCGCCGGCAGCGACTGTCCAAGATTACGGTAGAGCCCGTGGCCCGGTCAAACCGCCGGGCCCGGTGCTCGGCCGCAGCTCAGGCCTCGTCGTCCACCGGCGGCCCGGCCGGCCGACCCGCTGCCCGACGGCGCGGACGCCGGACCGGTGCGACGGGCTCCACGGAGGCGCCGCCCCCGACGGTCACTGCAACGGGTTCGGCAGCGCCGCCCTCGTCGCCGCTGCCGGAAGTCGGTGCTGCCGTGGACGTCTCGAGTGCCGAGGGCACCACGATGACCGTGCCGGCGGAGTCCCCGGCCGGCGCGGACGCCGCTCGGGACACCCGACGACTGCGGCGCGGACGCGTCGCGGCGGTGGGTTCGGGAGCGACAGGCTCCGGCGCCGCGGGTTCGGGTGTGGCGGAATCGGGTGTCGACGGCGTGTCCGACGTCTCGGTCACCTCGGCGGCCGAGTCCGATCGGCCGTTGCGGCCGGCGGCGTCGCGCACCGCTGCCACGGCGGCCGTCGCGTCCTCGATCGGATCCGACACGGTGTCCGCCACCTCGGCGACATCGTCCGGATGCAGGTGCGCCGCCATGGCCAGAGCGACGGGATGAGCACGACGCACAGCCGTGTCGCTTCCCGACTCGGACTCGGTGGTCTCGGCCGTCGTCGTCTCGTCGACTCGATTCTCCGAACGGTCCCGGCCGCCGCGCTTGCGACGCGAGCCGCCCTCGGAGGCCTGGCTGTCGGAGCGGGAGGTGGTGTCCGAACGGGAGTTGTCGGACCGCGACCGATCGGAGCGGGAGTGGGAGCGCCCACCCTCGTCCTTGGCCGGCTCGACGGGGAACTGATGCATGATCAGCCCACGCCCGTGGCAGTGCTCGCACGTCGTGGAGAACGCCTCGATGAGACCGGTACCCATGCGCTTGCGCGTCATCTGGACCAGTCCGAGCGACGTCACCTCGGACACCTGGTGCCGTGTGCGATCGCGGCCCAGGGCCTCGGTCAGGCGACGGAGCACCAGGTCGCGGTTGGACTCGAGCACCATGTCGATGAAGTCGACGACGATCATGCCGCCGATGTCGCGCAAGCGCATCTGCCGCACGACCTCCTCGGCCGCCTCGAGGTTGTTCCGGGTGACGGTCTCCTCGAGGTTGCCGCCCTCACCGGTGAACTTGCCGGTGTTGACGTCGACCACGGTCATGGCCTCGGTGCGGTCGATCACCAGCGTGCCGCCGGACGGCAACCACACCTTGCGGTCGAGCGCCTTGGCCAGCTGCTCGTCGATGCGGAAGGCACCGAAGACATCGACGTCCTTGGACTCCGAGGTGTACCGCTCGACGCGGGGCAGCATGTCGGGGGCGACGGTCTCGATGTAGTTCTGCACCGTCGACCAGGCACGGTCGCCCTCGATGACCAGCTTGGAGAAATCCTCGTTGAAGAGATCGCGGACCACCTTGACCAGGAGGTCGGGCTCCTCGTACAGCGTGACCGGAGCCGACGACTTGGACGCCTCGGCACCCGTCGAGCGCTCCGAGACGGTGGCCCACTGCGCCTGCAGACGGGTGACGTCGCGCTCGAGCTCCTCGGCGCTGACGCCCTCCGACGCGGTCCGGATGATGACCCCGGCCTCGGACGGGACGATGTCGCGCAGGATGTCCTTGAGACGTTTGCGCTCGTTGTCGGGCAGCTTGCGGCTGATGCCGGTGGACGAGCCACCGGGCACGTAGACCAGGAAGCGGCCGGCGAGCGAGATCTGCGTGGTCAACCGGGCGCCCTTGTGCCCGACGGGATCCTTGCTGACCTGCACGAGCACCTGGTCACCGGGCTTGAGCGCCTGCTCGATCTTGCGGCTGTTGCCGCCCAGACCGGCGGCGTCCCAGTCGACCTCGCCGGCGTACAGCACACCGTTGCGGCCCTTGCCGATGTCGATGAACGCGGCTTCCATGCTGGGCAGCACGTTCTGCACGCGGCCGAGGTAGACGTTGCCCACGATGGAGCCCGAGGCCGTGCTGGTGACGAAGTGTTCGACGAGAACGCCGTCCTCGAGCACCGCGACCTGGGTCAGGTCCGGGTGCCCGGCCAGCGACTTCTCGCGCACGACCATCGTCCGGTCCACCGACTCGCGGCGCGCGAGGAACTCGGACTCGGTCAGGATCGGCGGACGGCGACGGCCGGCGTCACGACCGTCGCGGCGACGCTGACGCTTCGCCTCGAGCCGGGTCGACCCGGTGATGCCCTGGACCTCGTCCTTGGACTTGGCCGCGCGCTGACGTGGCTCGCGTTCGTGCACCACCGTGTTGGGTGGATCGTCGTCGGTCGTGGTCTCGGCGTCCGCGCTCTCGCCACCGCTCTTGCGGCGACGACGGCGGCGCCGGCGACGGCTCGCGCTGTCCCCGGTCGAGTCGTCGTCGTTGTCCCCGGAGGCGCCGTCGTTCTCCCCGGAGGCACCGTCGGTGTCCTCCGCGGACGGTTCCGTCTCGGCGGCAGTGGTGTCGGTCGTGCTGGACGCGTCGGTCGAATCGGTGGTCTCTGGCGCGTCCGAGTCGGCGGACGTGTCCGCCCGCGACCCACGACGGCTGCGCGAGCGGCGGCTCGAGGAGCGCTTCGGCGCGTCGTCGCCCTCCGCGGCGTCATCCGTGTCCGTGGTCTCCGATTCCGCCGTCGCGTTCTCGGCGGCAGGCGCATCGGAGCGATCCGCGGCGGACTCGTCCGACTCGTCGTCGTCGCTCTGATCGTCGTTCTGGTTGTCGCCGCGTCCACGACCACGGCCACGACGGCCACGGCGGCGGCGGCGAGGACCGGACGATCCGTCCTGCTCGTTCGCGTCGTCGTCGGTGCCCTCGTCGGACGCGGAGGCATCGGACGAGGAGGTGTCGGACTCGGTCGCCGTCTCGACGGCGGGGGTGCTCTCGGCGGGGGCGGACACCTCGACAGGGGTGGACACGTCGGCAGTGCCCTCGGCCTCGGGTGCGTCCGCTGTCGTGGTCTCGTCGACCTCCGCCTTCTTCGGCGCGGATCGAGCGCGACGTGCCCGCGTCCGGGGAGCCTTCGGCGCCTCGGTGACCTCGGGCTGCAGGAACAGCGGCGCGGTGGCGGGGTCGGCGGACGACGGGGCCGTCGCCTCGGCCGTCTCGATGTTCGTGAAGAGGTCCGGCTCGGTGGGAGACGCCGGACTCTCGTCGGCCGTGGACGCCGAGCTGGTCTCCTCGGCGGCGGGAGGTGCGCTCTCCGCAGCGGGCAGACCTGCCACGTCGGCGGCGTCGAGCGCCGGAGCACCCAGTGCGGAGGCGACGGTCTGCGCGTCGTCACGAACGACGCTGGACTGGACGCTGCGGACGTCGACGCCCATCTCGGCCAGCTGGGCGACGACCTGCTTGCTGGTCACTCCCAGCAGCTTGGCGAGCGCGTGAACGCGGATGCGCTCGGGAAAGGTGGGGGCGCCCTGATCGAGCGGCTCCTGGGGCGGCACGGTGTCGGCCACGTGTTCTCCTCGGGCTCCCGGGCGCGAACATCCACGGTCGAGGTGCCCGATCGGGCGTCGTCCGTCGAATGGCACGCGGCCACGCGGGAGTCATGGTTCGTTCGCGGGATCGGACGATCCGACGAAAAAGCGGGTTCGCACTGCGTCAGGTCGTCGACCGGAACGGTCGGCGACTGTCACCGCACTGCCTGGGCGGATGGCCGATCCGAGCACCTGATCTTCAGCGGGACGCGTCGGCGGTGCGAGAAGGAGACTCGCATCGATGCCTGCGCGTGTTCGCGATGACGGGCTTCGGTCCGTGATTGTCATCCGGTCACGTTCGCGTGGTGCGCGTCGCGACCTAGGCCAGTATCCCACACTCCCCGACCGCCGCGTGCCACTGCGGGGTTCGCGGTGCGGCCCGGCGGTCGGGGGTGGTACTCGAGGTGGAGCGTCAGCCGTGCTCGGGGAACCAGAGCGCGATCTCACGAGCAGCGGACTCGGGCGAGTCGGAGCCGTGGACCAGGTTCTTCTGTCCGTCCAGCGCGAGATCGGCGCGGATGGTGCCGGGCGTCGCCTTGGCCACGGGGTCGGTGCCACCGGCGATCTGACGGAAGGCCTCGATGGAACGAGGACCCTCGAGCACCGCCGCGACGAGCGGTCCCGAGGTGATGAACTCGATGAGGTCGGGGAAGAACGGCCGCTCGGCGTGCTCGGCGTAGTGCTTCTCCGCCACCTCGCGGTCCACCGTCAGGAGCTTCAGGGCGACGAGGTCGAGCCCCTTGCGCTCGATACGGCCGAGGATGTCGCCGACGTAGCGACGTTCGACGCCGTCCGGCTTGATCAGTACGAGAGTGCGTTCGGTCACGAGCGCTGAGCCTAGAGGACCCTCGATCGGCCCCGGAGCACCGGCGTCATTCTCGCTGGCTCGGCAACCGGCCCTCGGCGATGCGCTTGCGGAGATCGCGGCGCAGATACAGCAGGTACACCCACACGGCGAGGAACAGCACGCCCACGACGGCGATCGACGGGTGCGCGAAGAAGCCGAGGATCACCAGGACCTGCAGCGCGAGATCGAAGGACAGAGCCCACGACCGACCCTGCAGTCCTGCACCGAGCAGCATGACCACGCCCAGCGCGATGATGTACGTCCCACTGATCCACGTGAGTCCGCCGCCGACGGTCGCGACGACCGGGAGGGACAGGAAGACGACGATCGCCTCGAGGACGAGGGTGCCGGCGCAGACGCCGCGGAACCCCTTCCACGGATCGCGTGCGGGCGGCGGGACCTGGCCCGCCTCGGGGACTGTCATACCGGGTCCTTCCCGAAGAGAGTGCGTGCCGCACCGGCGGTCACCACGGATCCCGTGACGACGACGCCGGCACCGGAGACGGCCTCACCCTCGTCCGCGACGTCCTCCGCGATGCCGATCGCGATCTCGAGTGCGTCCGGGAGCGTCTCCGCGACGACGACACGCTCGTCGCCGAACTTGGCCACGGCGGCGTCGGCGAGTGCCTCGACGTCGAGCCCGCGCGGGGAGCCGTTGTGGGTCACGACGATCTCGTCGAGTACGGGTTCGAGTGCCTGCAGGATGCCGTCGACGTCCTTGTCCTTCATCACGGACACGACGCCGACGAGCTTGCGGAAGTCGAACTCGGCCGTCAGCGTCGCGGCGAGTGCGGCGGCGCCGTGCGGGTTGTGCGCGGCGTCGACGAAGACCGTCGGTGCGTTGCGCACCCGCTCGAGTCGGCCCGGGTTCACCACCGAGGCGAAACCCTCGCGCACCGTCTCGACGTCGAGTCCGTGGTCGGCACCCGCGCCGAAGAACGCCTCGACCGCCGCGAGGGCCAGCGAGGCGTTGCGCGCCTGGTGTTCACCGTGGAGCGGAAGGAAGATGTCGTCGTACACGCCGCCGAGGCCGCGGAGCTCGAGCTGCTGACCGCCGACCGCGACGCGACGGGCCAGGACCACGAACTCGGACCCGGCGCGGGCCACCGCCGCGTCCATCTCCACGGCACGCCGCAACAGGACGTCGGTGACCTCGGGTTGCTGCTCGTCGAGAACCGCCACCGTGTCGACCGGATCGAGCCGTTCGGGGGCCTTCTTGATGATGCCGGCCTTCTCCTCGGCGATACCGGCCAGATCGGTACCGAGGTACTCGATGTGGTCGATACCGATCGGGGTGATGACGGAGACCTGCGCGTCCACCACGTTGGTGGCGTCCCACCGCCCGCCGAGACCCACCTCGACGACGGCGACGTCGACCGGGGCCTCCGCGAACGCCGCGAACGCCATCGCGGTCACCACCTCGAACTTGCTCATTCTGGGCCCGCCCGCGGCCTCCGACTGCGCGTCGATCATCTCGACGTACGGCAGGATGTCGCGGTACGTGTCGACGTACTGGCGAGGGGTCAGCGGCACCCCGTCGACCGCGATCCGCTCGGTGGCCAACTGCAGGTGGGGGCTGGTGGTGCGACCGGTGCGCCGGTGGAACGCCCGCAGCAGCGACTCGATCATCCGGGTGACCGACGTCTTGCCGTTGGTGCCCGCGACGTGGATGGACGGGTAGCTCGCCTGCGGGGACCCGAGCAGGTCCATCAGCGCACTGATGCGCGTGAGCGACGGCTCGATGGTCGTCTCGCCCCAGCGCTGGTCCAGTTCGGACTCCACCAGCGTGAACTCGGCGAGATCGACCGGCGAGGGTCCCGTCACCCCCTCCGGCCCGGAGTTTCCCGGATAGCTCACGCCGGCCCCATCTCACGCAGACGTGCGGTGATGCGCTCGACGTCCTCGCGGGCGATCTGCTGCCGTGCGCGGATCTTGTCCACGACCGCCTCGGGGGCCTTGCCGATGAAGGCCTCGTTGCCCAGCTTGGCCGTGGTGGCGGCGAGTTCCTTCTCCGCGGCCGCGAGATCCTTCTCGGCGCGCTTGCGCTCGGCCGCCACGTCGACGGTGCCGGACGTGTCGACGGAGACGACGACGGTACCGAGCGAGAGTCGAACCTCGATGGACGCCGTCTCGGCGAAGTCCTCCTCCGGCTCCGTCAGGAAGGCGAGCGCACGGGTCGCGGGGATCTGTGCCGTGAGGTCCGCCTCCTCGACCCCGAGCAGCCGCGCCGGGACCTTCTGCTTCGGCTTCACGCCCTGGTCGCTGCGGAAGCGGCGCACCTCGGTGATGAGCTTCTGCATGTCGGACACGCGTTGCAACGCGACGGGATCGGCTCCGACCCCGGTCTCCTTCGGCCACGGTGCGACCACGATGCTCTCGCCGCCCGTGAGCGCCTTCCAGAGCGTCTCGGTGACGAACGGGACGACCGGATGCAGCAGGCGGAGAATGGAGTCGAGCACGACACCGAGGACGATACGAGTGGGTTCCGCCGCGCTCTCCGACGAGAACTGCACCTTGGCCAGTTCGAGGTACCAGTCGCAGACCTCGTCCCAGGCGAAGTGGTACAGCGCCTCGCACGCCTTGCCGAACTCGTAGCGGTCCAGCGCGTCGTCCACTTCGGCGCGTACCGTCGCCAGCCGGTCGAGGATCCAGCGGTCGGCGTCCGTGAGCGTCTCGCGGGCCGGGAGATCCTGCACCACAGCGCCGTTCATCAACGCGAACTTGGTGGCGTTGAACAGCTTGGTGGCGAAGTTGCGCGAACTCTGCGCGTTGTCCTCGCCGACCGAGAGGTCACCGCCGGGATGCGCGCCGCGCGCCAGCGTGAAACGCAGTGCATCCGCACCGAATCGGTCGACCCAGTCGAGAGGGTCGATGCCGTTGCCCTTCGACTTCGACATCTTGCGGCCGAACTCGTCACGCACCAGCCCGTGCAGGAACACGTCGCGGAACGGCACCGGACCGGGCAGCTCGTCGCCGACGGTGGTGCCGAACATCATCATGCGGGCGACCCAGAAGAACAGGATGTCGTAACCCGTGACGAGAACGCTGGTGGGATAGAACTTCTCGAGGTCGGGAGTGCGGTCGGGCCAGCCCATCGTCGAGAAGGGCCACAGGCCGGACGAGAACCACGTGTCCAACACGTCCGGGTCCTGCACCCAGCCCTCGGGCGGCGTCTCGTCGGGGCCCACGCAGACCGTCTCACCGTCGGGTCCGTACCAGATGGGGATGCGGTGCCCCCACCACAGCTGGCGCGAGATGCACCAGTCGTGCATGTCGTCGACCCAGGCGAACCACCGCGGTTCCTGACTCTTCGGGTGCACCACGGTGCGCCCGTCGCGCACGGCGTCGCCGGCGGAGGCCGCCAACGTGGTGACGTTCACCCACCACTGGAGGGAGAGTCGCGGCTCGATGGGCTCGCCGCTGCGCTCGGAATGGCCGACACTGTGGACGTACGGACGCTTCTCGGCGACGACGCGGCCCTGCTCCGCGAGTGCCTCGCGCACGGCGACACGAGCCTCGAAGCGGTCCATACCGTCGAACTGCGTTCCGGTGTCGGCGATCCGGCCCGACGTGTCCATGATCGACGGCATCGGCAAGCTGTGCCGGAGACCCATCTCGAAGTCGTTGGGGTCGTGTGCCGGCGTGATCTTCACGGCGCCGGTGCCGAACTCGGGGTCGACGTAGTCGTCGGCGACGACCGGGATCTCGCGGTCGAGGAACGGGTGCGGAAGCGTCGTTCCCACCAGGTCCCGGTAGCGCTCGTCGTCGGGGTGAACGGCGACGGCGGTGTCGCCGAGCATCGTCTCGACACGAGTGGTGGCGACCACCACGTGCGGTTCGTCGTCGTTCAACGATCCGTAGCGCAGCGAGACCAGTTCGCCCTCGACGTCCTCGTACTTGACCTCGATGTCGGAGATCGCCGTCTTCAGCACCGGCGACCAGTTGACGAGGCGCTCGGCGCGGTAGATCAGGCCACGATCGTGGAGCAGCTTGAACATGGTCTGGACGGCACGCGAGAGGCCCTCGTCCATCGTGAACCGCTCGCGGCTCCAGTCGACGCCGTCACCGATCCGGCGCATCTGCTCGCCGATGGTGCCGCCGGACTCACGCTTCCACTCCCACACCTTCTCGATGAAGGCGTCCCGGCCCAGTTCGTCCTTGGACGTTCCCTCGGCGACGAGTTGCTTCTCCACGAGCGACTGCGTGGCGATGCCCGCGTGGTCCATGCCGGGAAGCCACAGCACCTCGTAGCCCTGCATCCGCTTGCGACGGGACAGGACGTCCATCAGTGTGTGATCGAGGGCATGGCCCATGTGCAGGCTGCCGGTGACGTTGGGCGGCGGGAGCACGATCGAGTACCCCGGCTTCGCGCTGTCCGGATCGGCGACGAAGTACCCGGAGTCGACCCATCCCTGGTAGAGGCCTGCTTCCACGTCACCGGGATTCCAGGCCTTGGGCAGGCGGTCGGCAGGGTTCTCGTCGGGCGCTGTCGTCGATCTGATCACCGGGTGATTCTAGTGCGCGTCGGGATCGACGGTCCGGCCCGGTCGCGCCGCGAGGATCTCGGGCATCGGAGTGGATTGTCCGAGTACGTGCTCGGCCAGGAAGGCGTGCACGGCGCCGTACCAGACAGCGGTGTGCTGCGGCGAGAGGATCCAGTGGTTCTCGTCGGGGAAGTACAGGAACCGGTGCACGGTCTCCCCGTTCTCGTCGGCGGGAGAACCGGACTCGGACAACAGCTCCCACCACAACCGCAGCGCTTCGCCCACGGGCACGCGATAGTCCTTGTCGCCGTGGATCACCAGCATCGGGGTGACGATGTCCGCGACGGCCAGGTGCGGTGAGTTCTCGAACGCCATCTCCGGCGTCATCTCGTGCGCCCAGTACGACGCCTCGTCGGTGGTGGGACCGAACTGGTCCAGCGCCCACAGACCGGCGTGCGAGACGATCGCCCGGAAGCGGTCGGTGTGACCTGCGACCCAGTTGGCCATGTAGCCGCCGAACGAGCCGCCCATCATCGCCGTGCGCGTGGAGTCGATGTCCTCGCGTTGCTCGACGGCGTCGGTGACGGCCATCAGGTCCGTGTAGGGCTCCGTCCCCCATCGGCCCCAGCCGCGCTGCACGAACGCCTGTCCGTACCCGGTGGACAGTGCCGGATCGGGGAGCAGGACGGCGAATCCCTGTGCCACCAGCATCCACGGATTCCAGCGCCACGACCAGGCGTTCCACGATCCGAGCGGTCCGCCGTGCGCCCACAGCACCAGCGGCGCGGGCCAGTCGGCGGACGTGCCCGTGGGCAGAGCCAACCAGGCGCGCACCCGCACGCCGTCCTCGGCGGTGGTCTCGACGTCCTCGAGGGTGCCCGGCAGTGTCGGCGTGGCGGCCGGTGATCGCAGCTCGGTCACCGCACCGTCGACGAGCGTGATCCGGACCGGATGCGGCGGAACGAGATACGACGAGCGCAGCGCGTGGACGACATCACCGTCCGGAGCCGGGCGCAGGTCGGTGTAGGCGTGGTCGTCGTGCGTCAGGCGGAGGGCCGCGTCGGGCGTCACGACGAAGATCGGTGCCCGGCCGTCGTCGTCCGCCGTCACCAGGATGCTGTGCCCGTCGGCGGACCACACCGGCGACGACGGCCACCGGTCCCACCCGGCCGCCCACTGCTCCGGCAGCCCGGTCGTCAGGTCGAGGACGTGCAGCGTGGTCCGCGGCGCCGCATCCGGTTCCGGATGCGTCTCGCGCACATAGGCGACGCGCGTTCCGTCCGGCGAGACGGCAGGGGCACCGACGTCGGCCACCGGGTCGTCGACCAGCACGGCGTCGGCACCGTCCGAGGTGTCGATCCGGACGAGCACGTGCCGTGTGGTGGCATCGGCTCCCGCGACCCTGCGTGTGGCCACCAGCCACGAGCCGTCGGGAGCCACCGCGACGGAGGTGTCGCGGTACGCGCCGCCGCCCGCCGAGCCGCCGGGTCGCGGCGTCACCGTCCGCAGAGCGACGTCGGTGTCCTCGGTGTCGCCGAGGTTCCCCACGAAGACGTGCGTGGACGCCGGACCGAGGTCGCTGTCCCAGTGCCGCATCGGATATCCGCTGTGCAGGATCGCGGAGACGGCCTTGTCCTTCCGCAGCGCGCGCAGCGTCTCGTCACGGTCGACGTCGCCCAGAACCTCACCGGAGACGGCGAACACCGGCGCGTCGGACGCGGCCACGACTCCCCCGACCCCTCCGCCGCGGTGCGCGACTCTGCGGGCCTCTCCGCCCCGCGCGGACAGCGCCCACACCGCGGACGGTGCGTCGTCGTCACCGGACTCCGCTCGCACGAAGAGCAGGTCGCCGTTCGCGGCGAAGGTCGGTGCGGAGTCACCGGTGGCGGACCGGGTGAGCCGGCGCGGCGCCGACGTGCCGTCCGTCGCGATGGACCACAGACTCGAGACGTACTTCGTCCGTGCGGCATTCAGCTCGGACATCGTGGTGACGAGCGACGCTCCGTCGACGGACAGTGCGAGGCCCGCGATGCGGGGAAGGTCGAGGTAGGCGTCGGGAGTCCGGAAAGCGCTCGCGTCGGTCATGCCCCCGAACCTAGGCGATCACCCGAGCACCGCGCGACGTCTGCTCCGCCACCAGCGGTCGATCGCCGGTCGCAGCGCGGTCAGCCCCTTGTAGTCGGCCATGTCACGCGGCAGCTCCGCGGTGACCGCGACGACGCGCTCCGCCCAGCCGGGCACCGCGGCGAGTTCGTCGAGCGAGGCCTGATGGGTGCGGATGAGGAAGAGGATCGCACCGGACGGAGCGAGGCGCGTCAGGTGCTGCACCTCGACCCGCAGGCAGAGGCGCCGGCCGACCTCGTCGACGGACGCGGTCTCGAGGTGCCGTCGCGCGGGTGCCCACTCCCCGCGCGTCTCCAGAGAGGCGTCGAGCCGATGATCGACACCGAGCGACCAGTTGGTGCGCCGCACGATCGCTCCCGCACCCAGCCCGAGGAGGAACGCGCGCGCCCGCGCCACGACCCCTTCCTCCCGCACACGCGGGACGGGACCGTGGATGTCCTCGAAGCTCGCACCCAGAGCGAAGTTCACGGACCACCCCGACGCGAACGTCACCACGCCCGCGTCGGCGAACAGCTCGCCCCTGCGGGTGTCGAGCAGGACGAGATCGTCCGGGGTCTCCCCCGCCGCCAGCAGCAGTGGGTCGACGCTCGGGTCACCTCTGGCGACGTCGATGCTGGTGCCGGACAATCTGTTCGAGAAACGGACACGCCCGTCGTCGAGATCGAGCGTCGTCTCGTCGGGCACGCTGCGGTGCAGTTCGGTCAGCACCGTCTCGAGCGCGTCCCACCCGGCCGGCCGCCATGTGCGGCAACGACACCGCTCGCCGGGGGTCCCGTGCGAGGATGCGGGCGCGTTCGGCCAGCGCGCCCCGATAGTCGGTGCCCGGTTCGACGACGTGCTCACCCCAGCCGCCCGCGGCGGTCCGATGAGCCGTGCGCGCCGGTTCGAGATTCGTGCTGTACCGGTACGTGTCACCGTCGAAGGGGAACGGGAAGGCCCGTAGGTCGGTCACAGGTCCACCACCAGACGGTCCCCCGCGGCGCGGGACACGCAGACCATCATCGAATCCGACCGTGTGCGTTCGTCGTCGGACAGGAACAGGTCGCGATGATCGACGGCGCCCGCGAGCACGGGCGTCCGACACCGACCGCAGACACCGTGACGACACTGCCGGTCGACGGACACGGCGGCAGTGTCGAGGACGTCCAGCACCGACTCGTCGGCCGACACCGGCAGGGTGCGACCGCTGCGCGCGAGTTCGAGCACGAACGACCGGCGAGGAGTATCGGGGCGGATGAACGCCTCGGTGTGCAGACGGCTCTCCGGCCAGCCCACCGCACGCGCGGCAGTCAGCGTCGCCTCGACGAGAGAGGGTGGCCCGCAGACGAACAGGTGAGTTCCCAGTGGCTGCCGGGTGAGCGCGTCCGCCAGTCCGCTCGTGAAGTCCTCGCGGGTGGTGCTGATCCGCGCATCGCACGACGTGGCCACGTCCTCGGCGAACGCGCCGCGTTCCGGCCGGTGGACGTAGTGCACCTCGGCGGTCGACCCGAGCCACCGCGCCAGGGACAGGATCGGCGTGATGCCGATCCCGCCGGCCACCAGCAGGTGCCTCCGCGCACGGAGAACCGGAGCGAAGGTGCTGCGCGGAGTGTCGACCTCGACGACGTCACCCGGGCGCCGGCTCTGCAGCCATCGCGACCCGGCGCCGACGGCGAGTACCGCGCACGAGTAGAGGGACGGGGCGTGCGGCGGCCCGATCAGGGAATAGGCGTTGTACGGGGCGGACGCGTCGTCGCCGCAGCGCACCACCACGTGGCTTCCGGGCACGAACGACGGCAGCGCGTCCCCCGAGCGCAGCGGCGCGAGGTCGATGCGCCGCACCGCACCGTCCGGAGTGACCGCGGTCGAGTGGACCACCCGCAGTGTCACGACGCGGCGTCCGGAACGCCGAGGCGAGCAGCGAGACGGCTCGAGACATGGTCGGTCACCACGAGATTCGCACCGCAGGACCCACAGGGCGGTGCCGGTCCGACCGTTCCGCACACCGGGCAGTAGACGTCGACACTGCCGTCCTGCGTGACGACGACGGAGATCTCGTCGGGTTCTGCGCCCGCCCGCAGCGCCCGCTCGCGGTAGACCGCGACATCGGCTGCGGAACCGATCAGCACACAGCGCCAGCCGACCACCGCACGGTCCGTCTCGGCGTCGAACCACGCGTCCGACTCCGGACCTCGCACCGCGAATCGGCCCGGGCTCTCACCGGCCGAGTCCAGACGGTCGGCGTCGCCGATGATCAGCACGGTCACGCCGCCGACAGTACCGCCGGCCGATCCGCGACCGGGCGTGTCAGCGCACGAGAGGTGCCAGCCGACCGGGGATCTCCTGCAACGCGAACGGCAGGCTGAGCACGGTGCTCCACGCCATGGCCTCGGCCGCCTCGTCCTCGAGAATGATCACGCGATTCTCCTGGACGGCGGACAGCTGCTGGTAGACGGGAGTGGCCGCCAGCTCGGCACGAAGCTTGTCACCGAAGCCGCCACCGGCGTACCAGACGAGCACGTCGACGTCGGCGAGAGACAACTGCTCGGTGCTCACGGTGGCGAAGTTGCGCTCGCCCACCTGGTCGACGACCGGCGGATTCACGAAGCCCAGTTCGTTGAGGAAGCGCACCTTCGGGTCCTGCGCGCCGTAGACACCGAACTGTCCGGGCCCCTGCAGCGCTCCGAGCAGCACCGTCTTGCCGGCGAACGACGGGTTGGCGGCAGCCGTGTCGGCGAACTCGCGCTCGAGATCGGTGATCAGCGTGCTCGCCTGATCAGCCCGACCGAGCGCCTGGCCGAGCAGTGCGGTCTGGTCGCGCCACGGAATGCCGTAGTCGACGAAACCGGTCGGCTGGGTGACGGTCGGGGCGAGCTGGGACAGCGAGTCGAACTCCGACTGCGTGATACCGGCATAGGTACCGACGATGAGATCGGGGCCTGCCGACGCCACCTTCTCCACGTCGATGCCCTCGGACGCGGTCCCGACGATCGCCGGTGCGGCGCCCCCCAGCGCAGACTGCGCCCAGGGCCAGGTCGCGGACGGGTAGTCGCCGTACCAGTCGAACACTCCGACCGGAACGACACCCAGCGCGAGCAGGGTGTCCTGGTCGTTGTACCCGACGCTGACGACGCGCTGCGGGTCCGACGGCACGCTGACCTCGCCGTACTTCGTGGACACGGTCGCGCCGGAGTCCTGCGATCCGCCGGAGTCCGAACTGCTGCACGCAGCGGCCACCGCGACGATCGCGCCGGTGGCACCGAGGAGGAAAGAACGACGTGAGACGCCGGCCGACATGGCCATGGTGAGGTGGTCCCTTCGATGGACGGCGGGGACCCAGCCCCCCTGGTGTAGGCAAGGCTAACTTATGCACCGCCGCCTCGGACACGGGTCCGTCCGCGCGCCGGGCCGACGCGGGTCCACTATGGAGTGATGAGCACGTCGCACGAGAGCCACCACTGATGGGCCGCGCCACCGTCCGCCGACCGGTCGTCCGCATCCGCGGACCGCACCGCTCGTCACGGCCCGACACCGTGGTCGCCGAGGAACCGTTGGAGTTACGCGTCGGCGGCAAGGCGTTGGCCGTCACCATGCGTACGCCCGGACACGACGTCGAACTCGCGCACGGGTTCCTCGCCACCGAGGGCGTCATCGGCGGCCGCGACGACATTCTGGCCGCACGGTACTGCGACGGTGTCGACGACGAGGGGCTCAACACCTACAACGTGCTCGATCTCGCTCTGGCAGCGCACGTCCCACCACCCGACCCCGGGGTCGAACGGAACTTCTACACGACGTCGTCCTGCGGCGTCTGCGGCAAGGCGTCACTCGATGCGGTGCGGCTCAAGACCCGCCACTCCCCCGGAGCCGACGGCGCGACAGTCACGACGACCGTCCTGACCACGCTCCCGGACACCCTCCGCGAGCACCAGCGCATCTTCGCGTCCACGGGCGGGCTGCACGCGGCCGCGCTCTTCGACACGGACGGCACGCTTCTCGCGGTGCGGGAGGACGTAGGCCGACACAACGCCGTGGACAAGGTGATCGGGTGGGCGGTGCTCGAAGGACGGGTTCCCCTCACGGGAACGGTGCTCATGGTCAGCGGACGCGCATCCTTCGAGCTCGCGCAGAAGGCCGTCATGGCCGGGATCCCGATCCTCGCCGCGGTGTCCGCGCCGTCGTCGCTCGCCGTCGACCTCGCTGACGAGTCCGGCCTGACTGTCGTCGGCTTCCTCCGCGGAGACGGTATGAACGTCTACACCCACGCCCAGCGTGTGATCAGCGAGCCGCCGCCCGACGACGCCCGGTGACCAGACCGACGACGGTCAACAGCACGACCACCGCGAGGGTGGCGAGTACCTGACGACGGGACGACGCGTCCGTCAGCATGAGCACGGTCAGGCCCACGAGGAGCGCGAGCGCCATCCAGCTGAGGTACGGGAACGCCCACATGCGAACGGGCAGTGGACCTGCCGCCTCCAGACGGCGTCGTAGTCGTAGTTGCGATGCCACCGTCATCGCCCAGATCGCCAACAGGGACGCGCCCACGGCGTTGAGCAGGAACGTCAGCAGACCGTCGAGGTCGAGATAGTTCAGCAGCACGGCCACGAAGCCGAAGAACACCGAGACGAGCAGCGCGGCGCGCGGGACCCCCGACGCATCCACCCGCGCCAACGGCCCCCTCCGGCCTTCCCGCCCACCACCGGCCGGCCTCCGGCCTTCCCGCAGCGCCAGCGAGTACATCATCCGGCTGGTCGCGTAGACCTGCGCGTTGAAGGCACTGAGCAGAGACAGCACGATGACGGCCTCCATGAAGCCGACCACCCCGGAGAGGTTCGCCTGCTGCAGCACCAGCGTGAACGGGCTCTCCGCGGCCGACTGCGCCTCGTCGAGACGGTTCCACGGCAGCAGCAACGTGATCACCAGGATCGACCCGAGGTAGAAGACGCTGATGCGCCACACGACGCTGCGCACCGCGCGCCCCACCGACAGGGCCGGGTCCTTCGACTCGGCCGCCGCGATGGTCACGATCTCGATGCCGCCGAAGGCGAACGCCACGACCAGCAGCCCCGCGGCGATGCCCGAGACGCCATTGGGCGCGAACCCACCGAGACCGGTGAAGTTGGCGGCGCCGACAGGGTCCGAACCGGGGAGCAGGCCGAACACCAGCAACGTCCCGACGACGAGGAACCCGATGATGACGGTGACCTTGATGGCGGCGAACCAGAACTCGAACTCGCCGAAGTTCGACACCTTCGCGAGGTTGATCGCGGCGAAGACGACCATGGCCACGAGGGCGGGGATCCACGGATCCACACCGAACCATGCACCCATGAAGGCTGCGGCGCCGGTCATCTCGGCACCCATGACCATGACGAGGGTGAACCAGTACAGCCAGCCGGTGACGAAGCCGGCGGTGCGGCCGAACGCCATCTCGGCGTAGGTCGAGAACGATCCCGACGACGGCGAGGCGGCGGCCATCTCGCCGAGCATGCGCATGACGAGGATCACGAGGAAGCCGGCGATGGCGTAGGACAGGAGGACGGCGGGTCCCGCGGCGGCGATGCCGGCGCCGGTGCCCAGGAACAGCCCGGCGCCGATCGCGGAGCCGAGGCCCATCATCGTCAGATGGCGGACCTTCAGTCCGTCGGTGAGTGAGTCGACCATGAGAAGGAAACGGTAACGCTACGTCCGGACGCGGACCTCGGCGCCCGTCGCCGCGAGGACGTCGTCGACCCCCACGCCGGGTGCGGTCTCGATCAGTTCGAGCCCGTCCGCCGTGACGTCGATGACCGCCAGATCGGTGATGATGCGGTGCACGCAGCCGCGACCGGTGAGCGGGAGCGTGCACCTCTCGACGATCTTGGGCTCCCCGCTGCGGGAGACGTGTTCCATCATCACGATGACGCGTCGCGCTCCGTGGACCAGGTCCATCGCGCCGCCCATCCCCTTGACCATGTGGCCGGGGATCATCCAGTTGGCGAGATCACCGCGGCTGTCCACCTGCATCGCGCCGAGGACGGCGACGTCCACGGCGCCGCCGCGGATCATGCCGAAGGACTGTGCCGAGTCGAAGAACGAGGCCCCCGGGAGCACGGTGACGGTCTCCTTGCCGGCATTGATCAGCTCGGGATCGAGTTCGTCCTCGGTGGGGTACGGGCCCACGCCCAGAACTCCGTTCTCCGAGTGCAGGATCACGGTCCTGTCGGGGGGAATGTGGGCCGGGATCAACGTGGGCATACCGATGCCCAGGTTCACGTACTGCCCGTCCTCGAGTTCGGCGGCCACCCGTGCCGCCATCTCGTCCCGTGTGCGGGGAGTCGGGGTCATGACCGCACCGTCCTGCGCTCGATCCCGACCGTCACGGGCCCGACGACGACGACGCGCTGAACGTGGATTCCGGGCGTGTGCACGTCCTCGGGCGTCAGCTCCCCCGGCTCGACCAGATGCTCCACCTGGGCGATGGTGATGCGCCCCGACTCCGCTGCCGGTGGATTGAAGTTGCGGGCGCTGGCCCGGTAGACGAGATTGCCGTACCGATCACCCTTCCAGGCGTGCACCAGTGCGAAGTCGGCGGCGATCCCGCGCTCGAGGACATGGGTGACACCGTCGAACTCGCGCGTCTCCTTCGGGGCCGAGGCGAGAGCGACCCCGCCGGCGCCGTCGTACCGCTGTGGCAGCCCGCCCTCGGCGACCTGGGTCCCCACCCCCGCGGGGGTGAAGAAGGCCGGGACTCCGGCGCCGCCCGCTCGCAGCCGCTCGGCGAGCGTGCCCTGCGGTGTCAGCTCCACTTCGAGCTCACCGCCGAGGTACTGGCGGGCGAACTCCTTGTTCGACCCGACGTACGAGCTGACGGTCCTGCGGATCCGGCCCTGCTCCAACAGGATTCCCAACCCGAAGCCGTCGGTCCCGCAGTTGTTGCTGATGGTCTCGAGATCGGTCGCACCCTGATCGAGCAGTGCAGCGATCAAAAGCTCCGGCACACCGACCAGACCGAATCCGCCCACCGCGATCGACGATCCGCTCGGGATGTCGGCCACCGCCTCGGCGGCCGAGGCCACCACCTTGTTCATCATGACCGTGACCCTAACGCACTGTTCGACAAGTGAACAGAAGTCCGTGATGCGAACACTGTGCTTCAATGAGACACGCGCATCCGAGCCGACGAGGAGAGGACCCCATGACCGAGCCCACACAGCCGCAGACCCGCGCTGCCGCCGCGGATCACGTGCAGTCCCTCGCCCGCGGACTCGCGGTGATCCGGGCCTTCGACGCGGACCATCCCCGTCGCACGCTGTCCGAGGTCGCCCGAGCCACCGATCTCACCCGCGCCACTGCCCGTCGCTTCCTGCTCACCCTGGTCGAACTCGGGTACGTCCGCACCGACGGCACCACCTTCGCGCCGACTCCGAGGGTCCTCGATCTCGGCTACTCGTACCTCTCGTCGCTCTCGCTCCCCGAGATCGCCGGACCGCATCTCGAGGCCTTGACCGCGCGCGTGCACGAGTCCTCGTCGGTGTCCGTCCTGGACGACCTCGACGTCGTCTACGTCGCCCGGGTCCCGGTGAGCCGCATCATGACCGTGTCCATCACCATCGGCACCCGTTTCCCCGCCTACGCCACCTCGATGGGCAGAGTCCTGTGGGCCGGTGTCGACGAGAACGCTCTCGCGAACCTTCTCGCGCGCACCGACCTCCGCGACCTCACGGGACGGACGGTGACGACGGAGTCGAGCCTGCGCGCCAAACTCGATCTCGTTCGGACACAGGGCTTCTGCATCGTCGACCAGGAACTCGAGATCGGACTCCGCTCGATCGCCGCGCCGCTGCACGGGCACGGCGGCGCCGTCACCGCCGCGGTCAACATCAGCACTCCCGCGGCGCGCTACTCGCTCGACGAGTTGAGAACCACCGTCGTGCCGGCGCTGCTGAGCACCGCGGCCGCCATCGACGCCGATCTCGCCCGCGTCGCGTCGCGGTCGGACGCAGCCCGCACCTCCTGACCTCTCCCCCCACCCGACCACCGACACACGAGACGAGACCACGCCATGCTCGACGCCGTCATCTGCGCTCCGCTGCGCACCCCCGTGGGCCGCTTCGGCGGGGCCCTGAAGACCGTTCCCGCAGCGGACCTCGCGTCTGCCGTGATCATCGAGATCCTCTCGCGCACCGGGCTGTCCGGCGCCGACATCGACGACGTGATCCTCGGGCAGGGCGCACCGAACGGCGAGGCACCGGCGATCGGACGCGTCGCCGCACTCGATGCGGGGCTCGGCATCGGCGTCCCCGGCCGCCAGGTCGACCGCCGCTGCGGGTCCGGGCTGCAGGCCGTTCTCGACGCCTGCATGCAGGTCTCCACGGGCGTGAGCGACGTCGTGCTCGCGGGCGGCGTGGAGTCGATGAGCTCCACCGAGTTCTACACCGACGGTGTGCGGTGGGGCGTCGGCGCCGACTCCGTGCCCCTCCAGGACAGGCTCGCACGGGCCCGGATCACGGCCGGCGGCACACACTTTCCCGTGCCCGGTGGGATGATCGAGACGGCCGAGAACCTCCGCGAGCAGTACGGTGTGCCACGCGCCGACCAGGACGCCTTCGCGGTGCAGTCCCACCAGCGCGCCGTCGCGGCGCAACGGAGCGGCGTCTTCGCCGAGGAGATCGTGCCCGTCACGGTGCCTCGGCGCAGGGGCGATCCCGTCGTCGTCACCGACGACGAGCATCCCCGAGCAGACACCACCCTCGAGTCGCTGTCCCGGCTCCGCCCGATCCGCGGAACGATCGATCCGGAATCGACGGTCACCGCCGGCAACGCCAGCGGCCAGAACGACGGCGCCGCGCTCTGCCTCGTCACCACGGCGGACAGGGCCGCAGCGCTGGGGCTGACACCCCTGGTCCGACTCGCCGGATGGGCGGTGGCCGGTGTCGCGCCGGCGACGATGGGCATCGGCCCGGTCCCGGCGACGGCCGCCGTTCTCGGCCGGCTCGGCCTCACCCTCGACGACATGGACGTCGTCGAACTGAACGAGGCGTTCGCCGCCCAGGTGTTGTCGGTGCTGACCGAGTGGTCGATGGACCCCGCCGACCCTCGGCTCAACCCGCACGGCTCGGGCATCTCCCTCGGCCACCCGGTCGGCGCGACCGGCGCACGCATCCTGACCACCCTCGCTCACGAGATGGTGCGACGAGACGTGCGGTACGGCCTCGAGACGATGTGCATCGGCGGCGGCCAGGGACTCGCGGCGGTGTTCGAGCGCGTCTAGGGACGGTCCGCGTGCCCGAGGTCGCGCTCCGGGTCGACCTCGTCTCGAACGAGTTGCTTCAGGACGGTGATCTCGGGAAAACCGCCGCGCTCCTTGCGATCCCACACCACGGACTCCCCCACCACGACGCGGAAGACTCCGCCGGTGCCGGGAATCAGCGCCACCTCGGTGAGGTCGGATCCGAAAGTCTGCAGCAGTTCCTGCGCCATCCATCCGGCTCGCAGGAGCCACTGACACTGGGTGCAGTACGTGATCGCGACGCGCATGGCGGCGACCCTACCCCCGACGTTCCAGAGCCCCGACGCTCCAGAGCCCCGACGCACGAGAACCCCGGCGACCATCGGTCGTCGGGGCTCTCGATCGAGCTGAGGGGGTCAGGCGCTCTTCTCGCGCCGTTCCGGCCGGTCCGGCTTGCGCGGCACGATGGTGGGGAGCACGTTGTCGTTCACGGTCTCCGCCGTCACGACCACCTTCGCCACGTCGTCACGACTGGGAATGTCGAACATGACAGGGTTGAGCACTTCCTCCATGATCGCGCGCAGTCCACGAGCGCCCGTGCCGCGATGGATGGCCTGCTCGGCCATCGCGTCCAGCGCGTCCGGGGTGAACTCCAATTCGACACCGTCCATGTCGAACAGGCGCGTGTACTGCTTCACCAGAGCGTTCTTCGGCTCCGACAAGATGGTCACGAGGGACTCCTTGTCGAGATGCGTGACCGACGCGACGACCGGCAGGCGACCGATGAACTCGGGAATCAGACCGAACTTGATCAGATCCTCGGGCATGACCTCGGCGAAGTGGTCCTGCGTGTCGATCTCGGCCTTGGAGTGGACCTCGGCGCCGAAGCCGAGGCCGCGCTTGCCGATGCGGTCCGACACGATCTTCTCGAGCCCGGCGAACGCACCGGCGACGATGAAGAGCACGTTGGTCGTGTCGATCTGGATGAACTCCTGGTGCGGGTGCTTGCGTCCACCCTGCGGCGGGACACTGGCCTGCGTGCCCTCGAGGATCTTGAGCAGGGCCTGCTGCACACCCTCGCCGGAGACGTCGCGCGTGATCGACGGGTTCTCGCTCTTGCGAGCGATCTTGTCGACCTCGTCGATGTAGATGATGCCGGTCTCGGCACGCTTGACGTCGTAGTCCGCGGCCTGGATCAGCTTGAGGAGGATGTTCTCGACGTCCTCACCGACGTACCCGGCCTCGGTCAACGCGGTGGCGTCGGCGATGGCGAACGGGACGTTCAGCATCTTCGCCAGCGTCTGCGCGAGGTAGGTCTTGCCGCAACCGGTGGGGCCGAGCATCAGGATGTTGGACTTGGCCAGTTCCACGGTCTCGCCACGGGCGTCACGGGCCTTGTCGCCGGCCTGGATGCGCTTGTAGTGGTTGTAGACCGCGACGGCGAGACGACGCTTCGCCGTGTCCTGACCGATGACGTAGTTCTCCAGGAAGTCGCGGATCTCCGCGGGCTTGGGCAACTCGTCGAGCTTGACCTCGCTCGACTCGGCCAGTTCTTCCTCGATGATCTCGTTGCACAGATCGATGCACTCGTCACAGATGTAGACACCTGGTCCGGCAATGAGCTTCTTGACCTGCTTCTGGCTCTTTCCGCAGAAAGAGCACTTGAGCAGATCACCACCGTCACCGATGCGTGCCATGAGCGTTAGTCCTCACTAGTGAAAGAGAATCTCTGCGTGCGACCGTACCCGCCTTCGCGGTCGGAGGTCGACTTCTGACGCAACCCGAGCAGGCATGTCGGAGCGGCGTCGCACCCCCTCGGACGTGGGTGAATCGATGCAGTCCGGGGGCTCGGAACCGGCCGGAGCCACCCGTCGACCACCCGTCGTCCGGGCGTGTCGGGAGCGGCCTCCGGCCGGCCGGCGTCACTTGCGTGCGGAGAGCTTGCGGTATTCGAAGACGGTGTCGATGATCCCGTAGTCCTTGGCCTCCTCGGCCGTGAGGATCTTGTCGCGATCGGTGTCCTTGCGGATGACGTCGGCGTCCTTGCCGGTGTGGCGACCGAGGGTGGTCTCCATCAGACGACGCATGCGTTCGATCTCCCGAGCCTGGATCTCGAGGTCCGACACCTGGCCCTGCACACCGCCGGTGGACGGCTGGTGGATGAGGACGCGAGCGTTCGGCAGTGCCGCACGCTTGCCGGGGGCACCCGCTGCGAGCAGCACGGCGGCGGCCGACGCGGCCTGACCGAGGCAGACGGTCGCGACATCGGCGCGCACGTACTGCATCGTGTCGTAGATCGCCATCAGCGACGTGAACGAGCCACCGGGCGAGTTGATGTACATCGTGATGTCGCGGTCGGGATCGAGACCCTCGAGCACCAGCAGCTGCGCCATGATGTCGTTCGCCGAGGCGTCGTCGACCTGCACGCCGAGGAAGATGATGCGCTCCTCGAAGAGCTTGTTGTACGGGTTCGACTCCTTGACGCCGTAGCTGGAGTGCTCGACGAAGGACGGGAGGATGTAGCGGGAATCGGGCCCGGCGGGCGAGCTGGAGCCGGGGAGAGAACGGGGATCGAAGAGCTGGGACATCAGTACTCCAAGGGTGTGGGTGAAGAGATCGGACGACCGACAGGAGCGAGCGCGTCGCGCGCTGCGCTGTCCGGTCCGATCAGTTGTCGGCTCCGCTGGTTCCGCCGGCCTGCTCGGCGCGTGTGATGACGTGATCGACCATGCCGTACTCCAGGGCCTGCTGCGCCGTGAACCACCGGTCGCGGTCGGAGTCCTCGGTGACCTGCTCGAACGACTGGCCGGTGTGCTGTGCGATCAGTTCGGCCATCTCGCGCTTGGTGAGGGCGAACTGCTCGGCCATGATGGCGATGTCCGCCGCGCTGCCGCCGATTCCTGCGGACGGCTGGTGCATCATGATGCGGGCGTGCGGCAGGGCGTAGCGCTTGCCCTTGGTCCCGGCGGTGAGCAGGAACTGGCCCATCGACGCCGCCAGGCCCATCGCGTAGGTCGCGACGTCGCACTCGGCGAAGTTCATCGTGTCGTAGATCGCCATGCCGGCCGAGACGGAACCGCCGGGCGAGTTGATGTAGAGCGCGATGTCGCGAGTGGGGTCCTCTGCCGAGAGCAGGAGGATCTGGGCGCACAGCTTGTTCGCGATGTCGTCGTCGACCTGGGTGCCGAGGAAGATGATGCGCTCACGGAGCAGACGCTCGTAGACGGAGTCGCTGAGGTTGAGTCCGGCGGTCGCGGACGTCATGGCCGGAGCGGTCACGATCGACCCTGCCTGACGGGACGGCCCTGCCTGGTCGGTGTTGGTCGCCGGGTTCGTGGTGGTCACGGTACCTGCCTTCTCGTGCTCGATGTGGTCTCGCCTGAACGAGTTTCTCGCCGTGAGCGCGAACGTTCCCTGTGGACGGAACGCTCACGTTCTCTGTCACCGACACTAACGAAGGACGGCGGCCCCGGAGTCCCGGAACCGCCGTCGTTCGCTGTGAGCGTTACTTCTGCTGTTCGCCCGCAGACGAATCGTCCGCAGCCGACTCGTCCGTGGACGACTCGATCTCCGCCGACTCGGTCTCGTCGGTGGCCTCGTCCTCGGGATCTCCGAAGAGCTCCTTGGTGTCGACGCTCGCACCGGCGGTGTCGGTCACGGAGACGCGATCGACGATCGCGGCGAGCGCCTTGCTGCGACGGATGTCGGCGAACAGTGCGGGCAGCTGGTTGGCCTGCTGGACCTGCTGGATGAACTCCTCCGGCGCGATGCCGTACCGCTGCGCCTGGAAGACGATGTTCTGGGTCAGCTCTTCCTGTCCGACTTGGACCGACTCGGCGTCGGCGATGGTGTCGAGCAACAGCTGGGTGCGCACGGACTTCTCGGCACTCTCACGCGCGTTCGTGTCGAACTCCTCGCGCGAGGAGCCTGCGGCCTTGAGCTGCTGCGCAAGCTTGTCCTCGTCGTGGTCGAGCGGATGGATCGCGTCGTGCAGCGCGGAATCGACCTCGGCCTTGACGAAGGCCTCGGGAACCGGGACCTCGACGGACTCGAGCAGAGCCTCGAGCACCTTGTCGCGGATCTGTCCGGCCTGCTCGACCTTCTTGACGCGGGCCACGCGCTCGCGCAGATCGGCCATCAGCTCGTCGAACGTGTCGAACTGGCTCGCCAGCTGGGCGAACTCGTCGTCGGGCTCGGGCAGCTCGCGCTCCTTCACCGACTTCACCGTGACGGTGACCTGCGCTTCCCTGCCGGCGTGCTCACCGGCGAGCAGCGTCGTCGGGAACTCCTTGGAGTCACCCACGGACAGGCCGACGATCGCGTCGTCGAGACCCTCGATGAGCTGGCCGGAGCCGACCTCGTGGGACAGGCCCTCGGTCGAGGCCTCCGCGACGTCCTCGCCGTCGACCGTGGCCGACAGGTCGATGGAGACGAAGTCGCCGGTCTGCGCAGCGCGCTCGACACCGGTGAGGGTGCCGAAACGCTGACGCAGCGAGAGCAGCTGCTCGTCGACGGCCTCGTCGGTGATCTCGACCGGGTCGACGGTGACGGTGACGCTCGAGAAGTCGGGCAGCGTGATCTCGGGACGCACGTCGACCTCGGCGGTGAAGACGATCTCCTCGCCGTCCTCGAGCTTGGTGATCTCGATGTCCGGCTGGCCGAGGGGCTTCAGCTCGGTCGAGCTGAGCGCGTCGTTGTACTTGGCGGGCAACGCGTCGTTGACCACCTGGTTCAGGACGTTCGCGCGGCCGACGCGTGCCTCGAGAAGCTTCGCGGGCGCCTTGCCGGGCCGGAACCCGGGCAGGCGGATCTGCTGCGCGAGCGTCTTGTAGGCGCGGTCGAAATCAGGCTTCAGCTCCTCGAAGGGCACCTCGACGTTGATACGGACTCGCGTCGGGCTCAGCTGCTCGACAGTGCTCTTCACGAACGTGCTCCTTCATCTGCTCGACTGCAGTGACTCGGTGTCGGACTGTGGTGGTGCGGGGTGGTTCCGGTGGGAAGGTGGATCTGGACCATTCGATCGCGGCGACCGACGTCTGTCGGGATGACAGGATTCGAACCTGCGACCCTCCGCTCCCAAAGCGGATGCGCTACCAAGCTGCGCCACATCCCGTTCCTCGTGCACGCCGTCACCCTCGATCGTGGCGATTCGCACCGGCAAGGCCACAGCGACGTGCGCCGACGATCCTACGGCGGTATCGCGGAGGCGCCGACGGCGGGCCGATTTCTCGATCGCGCGCGACGTTCGGTACAGTTCCTCAACGCAGGCGGCAGGAGCTGGCGATCCCAGCACCGCCGCAGGCATGCGGGCGTAGCTCAATGGTAGAGCCTCAGTCTTCCAAACTGATTACGCGGGTTCGATTCCCGTCGCCCGCTCCACGAACGCGAGAGCCCCCCGATTCACCGAATCTGGGGGCTCTCGTGTGTTCGGGGGTCAGCCGGCGTCGGACAGGACTCCGGCGCCGTCGCGCGCCGAGGTGACCAGCGACACTGCCTCGAAGATGCTTCCGCACACGGTGATCGGCGAGCAGACGCCGAGGAGCTCGAGCGGGCGCCGCACTGCGGGATCGGTGGCCACCAGCACCATCGGACGGACCGACAGCGAGGACGCCGCGCCGAGGAGAAGGACGGCGCCGGCGCTGCCCAGGAAGGTGACGTCCGACAGGTCGAGAACCACGTCCTCGTGGCCGCGAGCGGCCACGCGTGCCAGGACCTCGCGGAGTTCGGGCGTGGTGCTCATGTCGATCTCGCCGCCGACCGACACCACGGCGACGTCGCCGCGTTCGTATTCGAGGACGGTGAGATCGGCAGCGTCGAAAGAGAAGTGGGTGTCGAGTCCGTGTGCGGTCATTGCTGTGTCTCCCGGTTCGTGTGCGTCGATCTCGTTCCTCGGCGTCTGCCTTAGATTCGCCCGCCAGAGTGACGAGGCTGCGTGCAGAGCATCACGATCCGATAACGTTCACAGCACATCGAGATAACGCCGTTGCAGACTCAACTGCCTGTTCCGGGCATGACATCGCCTCGCGTCGGGAACACTGTGGTCATCTCGGCACCGTCCGCTCGAACCGCTGGAGGCCTGCATGCCCGTGTCCCACCCCGTCGTCGTCGGAGTCGACGGATCGTCCGCAGCGCTCGCGGCCGTGCGATGGGCCACGCGGCTCTGCACCGCTCGCGGCCTGCCCCTCGTGCTGGTCACGGCGGTGTCCGCGCCGGCCTTCGCGGACGTCGACGACACTGCAGCGAGTGCACTCGACCGCATTCTCGCCGACGGAGTGGACGCGGCGCGGGCCGTGGCGGCCGACGTGTCGGTCTCCACCGAGACCCACCATGGCACCCCCGCCGGAGTACTGGTCGAACGATCGACGGACGCCGCGATGATCGTCGTGGGGACGCGGGGGCTCGGCGAGTTCACCGGAGGACTCTCCGCGTCGGTGAGCACGGCGGTGGCGACACACGCCTCGTGCGCCGTCACCGTGGTGCCTCTGGACACGCCGCCGAACGAGGGCACGGGACACGCCGTCGTCGTCGGCGTCGACGGCACGGACAACAGCGTGCCCGCCGTCCGCTGGGCGTTCGAGATCGCCTCGTCACGTGGGGCATCGCTGATCGCCGTGCACGCGTGGAGCGACATCGACGTTCCCGGCGGCCGCGGTCGGTCTGCCGAGGACGAGGAGGCCGTCCTCGCGGAGACGATGGCCGGGTGGTCGCAGGACTACCCCGACGTCGAGGTGGAGCGCGTGGTGGTCCAGGACCGGCCGGTGCGGGAACTCGTGGCCAGATCGGCCGAGGCGGACCTCGTCGTCGTGGGTCGCCGCGGGCGGGGTGGATTCACCTCGCTTCTGCTGGGATCGACCAGCCGAGCCGTGATGCACTCGGTGGACGTCCCTGTCACCGTCGTGCCGTCGCCCGTCTGATCCGTCCTCGCCCTCGCGAGGGGTGATCGGCCTACTGTTTCAGATGCTGCAGGCACGCGGACTCGGTCCGCCGACGAGAGGACCGGGCGTGGAAGAGATCCCCGCAGGCCTGACGGTCCACTCCCTCTACCAACCCGTCGTCGACCTCTCGACGCGCGCGCTGGTCGGCTACGAGGCCCTCGCCCGCGGCCCCGTCGGCACACCCTGGGAGTCACCCGCTGCACTGTTCAAGTCGGAGCGTGCGCACGGGACCGTCGGTCAGCTGGACTGGATGTGCCGCGTCAGTGCGCTCCGGGGGGCGCTGGAGGCCAATCTGCCGACCGGGTTGCAGTTGTTCGTCAACATGGAACCCAGCGCGATGAACCTCGCGCCTCCCGCGGGGGTGGCCGCTCTACTCGCCGAGGCGTCGCGACTGTCGGTGGTCGTGGAGATCACCGAACGTGACCTGCTCGCCGACCCCGCATCGCTGCTCGAGGCAGTGGAACGAGTGCGCGACCGACGGTGGCTCGTGGCGGTGGACGACGTGGGAGCCGAGACGGCGAGCCTGGCCCTGCTGCCGTTCCTGCGGCCCGACATCATCAAGCTGGACATGACGTTCACCCAGCAGCGGGCGACGGCGGACACCGCGCGGGTGCTCGCGGCGGTCTCGGCGGAGTCCGACCGCACGGGCGCGGTGGTCCTCGCCGAGGGCATCGAGACCGAGGAACACCTCCATCTCGCGCGTGAGATGGGCGCTGCTCTCGGCCAGGGCTGGCTCTTCGGCACGCCCGCTCCGTTGCCGCGCCGTGAGCCACACGCCGGCCCGACCGCCGCCGACCTGCCGTCGGACTCCCCCTTCGCCGTCGGGCTCACCCACCGCATGCCGTCCGCGCCGACGCCCTTCGCACTCGCCGCGGCCACCGGTGGCATCCGCCGCGGGCGTCTGTCCCTGCTCTCCACGATCATCGACCAGTTCGCGCTCCACGCGGCGGCCACCGGACCGTCGACCATCGTGCTGGCCACGGTTCCGCACTCGTTCGAGGTGTCCGCCGAGCAGATGCATCAGGCCGCGCACCTTGCCGCGTCCGGGACGCTCGTCGCCCTGTTCGGACGAGGCGGCGCCGCGACCACACCGCCGGTGCCCGGCCTGCACGCCATGAGGCTGCCGGCCGGGGACCCGCTGTTGCGGGAACTGTCGGTGATCGTCGTGAGCCCGCACTTCACTGCCGCCGTCATCGGAGCCGAAGCGGACGGCGGCGGATCGACCGAGTCGGACCCGGTCTTCGACTACCGCCTGACGTACGACCGCGAACTGGTGCTCGACGCGGCCACCCTGTTGCTCCGCCGCACCACGCCCGTACCGACCGAACCCGGATCGGGTCCGCTGCCCGTCTTCGGACCCCAGCGACCGCCACGCATGTTCGGACACGGTCGAAACGGGTAGTCGGACGAGGTGACCGCGATGCTGAACGACACCCCGACCACCTCGACCCCGCCGACCGCAGCCGCGCTGCCGACGGCGCGTGGGCCGCTGTCCTCCGCCGTCCTGTCCGCACTCGTGCAGTCCCCGTCGGACGCGGGCAGCGTCGTCGCCCCCGTCACGGACGCCGATCCCTACGGCGACGACCTTCATCTCGCGTTGTACCTCTGCTACGAACTGCACTACCGCGGGCTCCCCGGTGTGGACGACGCCTGGGAGTGGAATCCCGACCTCCTGCGTCTGCGTGCCGAGATGGAGAGCGCCTTCCTCGCCGACGTCCGTGCGCACGTGACGGTGGGCGGCTCGGCGGCCGACGAGATGGACCTGTTGTCGACGGAGCACGTCGACGGGTCCGGCCCGTCCTTCCACCTCCGCGACACCGGCACCGCCGAGCAGATGCGGGAGTACCTCGCGCACCGGTCGCTGTACCACCTCAAGGAGGCCGACCCCCACGCGTGGACGATCCCGCGGCTGCAGGGTCAGGCAAAGGCCTCCTACGTCGCCGTCGAGTTCGACGAGTTCGGCGGCGGGCGCGGAAGCCGGATGCACCAGAACCTCTTTCGCGACCTCCTGGCAGCGGCGGGACTCGACGCGACCTACCTCGGTTACCTCGACCGGGTGGGTGCACCGACCCTCGCACCGGTCAACCTGATGTCGATGTTCGGTCTGCACCGATCGCTGCGGGGTGCCGCCGTCGGACACCTCGCCGCGACCGAGATCACCTCCTCACCCGGATCGCAGCGGCTGGTGAAAGCGTTGCAGCGGTTGGAGTTCCCGGCCGAGTGCGTCGCGTTCTACGCCGAGCACGTCGAGGCGGACGCGGTGCACGAGCAGGTCATGCGACATGACGTGGTGGGCGACCTCATCGCGCGCGAACCGGAACTCGAGGCGGACGTCGTCTTCGGGATGCGCGCCATCGACCACGTCGAGGACGTCCTGGCGGACCATCTCATGGACGCGTGGAGCAACGGCCGGGAGTCGCTGCGCCCCGCGTCGTGATCCGCGACCGGAACCGGACTCTCCGTACACTGGGACCATGGAACCTCTGCTCCTGATCATCGTCGTCGTGGCTCTGGTCGTCGGCGTCGTCGTCGTGTCCCAGCGCAGGTCCGGCCGACGGAGTCTCGAGTCGCTCGACGACGCCAAGGCCGACGCGCGTCAGGCCATCGAGCGCCTCGGCGGCCAGGTGTACAACCTGGTGGGCTCGGACACTGCCTCCAAGCAGGCTCTGGCCGACGCGTCCGAGCGCTACACGGCCGCGGGCTCACAGATCGATCAGGCGCAGTCCCCCACCCAGGCGCGTCTGGCCAAACAGACTGCGCTGGAAGGGCTCTACTACATCCGCGCTGCCCGGCTGGCTATGGGCATGGACCCCGGCCCCGAGGTCCCCACCATCGACGGACAGAAGTCCGCGGGCGAGGTCACCGAGGAACGCACCGTCGACTACGAGGGTCGGGCCGTGACCGCGAGCCCCGGACCGTCCGAGAAGACGCCGAACTACTACCCCGGCGGACGCGTGGCGGGTCGCCCCGTCCCTGCGGGCTGGTACTCCGAGCCGTGGTGGAAGCCCGCCCTCGTGGCCGGCGCGTGGGGCATGGGATCCATGTTCCTGTTCTCCGCGATGTTCTCCGGGATGGCCGGCGTGGGCTACGGGGCGGACAACTTCGCCAGCGGTGAGGGCGACGGGACCGACATGAGCGACGGGGGCTACGACGGTGGGGGCGACTCCGACGGCGGCGGGTTCGACGACGGCGGCGGGTTCGACGACGGCGGCGGGTTCGATGGCGGTGGCGACTTCGGCGGTGGTGGCGACTTCGGGGGCGGCGGCGACTTCGGAGGTTTCTGACCTCCACGGGCGCCGGTCCGCACACCCCCCGGTGCCGTGCACCCCGTCCAGTCAGCGGAACCGGGTGCGCGCCCCCCGGAACTCGTGCGGACGGATCAGTGCTCGACCGACCTCACGTCGCCTGACACGTCGGGCACCAGAAGAGGTTGCGGCCCTTCATGTCCGCGGTGAGAATCGTCGTGCCGCAGATCAGGCACGGCTGGCCGTTCCTCTTGTAGACGTAGGAACGCGGGCGTCCCGGTCCACGCGACCCTGTGCCCGAGTCGTGTTCCTTGTCCAGCGTGATGATGCGCCCGCGTCGCACGCCCACCTTCATCAACTCGACGAGATCCGTCCACATCTCGTCCCACTCCTCGTGGTCGAGGTGCTTGCCCGTGCGGAACGGGCTCACGCGGTGCCGGAACAGCAGCTCGGCCCGGTAGACGTTGCCGATGCCGGCGATGACGTCCTGCTCCATCAGCAACGCGCCGACCGCCATGGCCGACTTGTGGATCCGGTGGAACGCCTTCTCCGGGTCGGACTCCTTGCGCAGCGGATCGGGACCCAGGCGCGCCACCAGCGCGTCGACCTGAGTGTCGTCGAAGATCTCGCAGCGGGTGGGGCCGCGCAGATCGGTGCCGTACTCCTCCCCCACCATGCGCATCCGCACCTGGCCGACGGGCTCCTTCATGGGAACGGACTGCTCGCCGAACTTTCCGTACAGCCCGAGGTGGACGTGGACGATCGCCCCGTTGTCGTACCGGTGGAGCAGATGCTTGCCCCAGGCGTCGGCACGCTTCAGGACATGCCCGGAGACCCACTCGGCACCGTCGACGAAACGTCCCTGCGGACTGGACACCTCGATGACCTGGCCGCCGAAACGCTTCTGGTGCAGTCGCGCCAGACGATGGAGAGTGTGCCCCTCGGGCATGGGTGGTACCTGACTACTCGGGCTGTGGTGCGGACCCTCTTATTCGGAGCCGCCGTCGGCCGAGGGTGCACCGGGAACGGCCGGCGCGTCGCCGGTGCGCTCGTACTCGGACAGGATGTCGATGCGGCGCTGGTGGCGCTCCTCGCCCGACCACGGGGTCTCGAGGAACGCGTCCACGATCGCGAGCGCCTCGGGCAGCGTGTGCATGCGGCCGCCGATGCCGATCAGCTGCGCCTTGTTGTGCTGACGCGCGAGCTGGGCCGTCTCGACGCTCCAGGCGAGAGCGCACCGCGCGCCGGGGACCTTGTTGGCCGCGATCTGCTCACCGTTGCCGGAGCCACCGAGCACCAGTCCGAGGCTCTCCGGGTCAGCGACCGTGCGGCGAGCCGCCTCGATGCAGAACGCCGGGTAGTCGTCCACCGCGTCGTACGTGAACGCACCGCAGTCGATCGGCTCGTGTCCCGATTCCCGCAGGTGGTCGATGATCTGATTCTTGAACTCGAAGCCGGCGTGATCGGCACCCAGGTATACGCGCATGGCTAGAGTTTGACAGGTGCCCCCCTCCGCCCCGACGCCACCGTGCGGGTGGGGCCCCGTCGCCGGGGTGGACGGCGCCGCGGGCCGGTGGGTGGTGGCTCGCCTCCACGAGGGACGAGTGTCGTTGACCCTGGTCGACACCGTCGCGGCCGTCCTGGACACCACCCGGGACTGCGCGGCCGTCGGGGTCGACATGCCGCTGACCGTTCCCGACGCCGGAGTGCGGGCGAGCGAACTCCAGGTTCGGACGTTCCTGGGCCCGGCGCGATCGTCGCTCTTCCCCACGCCGGTACGCGACGCGGTGTGGGCGGCCTCCTGGGAGGACGCCTGCGTGATCGCCCGCGCCCGCACGGGCAAGGCCATCAGCAAGCAGTCCTGGTACCTCACCGACCACATCCGGGCCTGGGACGCGGCCGACCCCGACATCGCGCGGGTGATCGAGGTGCACCCGGAATCGTCGTTCCGGGCACTCGCCCCCGCCACCCGCTTCACGTCGAAGAAACGAGCCCGCGGCATCGCGCAACGGCTGCAAGCACTCTCGGTGGTGGTGGACGTGCCGGCGCTGCTGGAGGCCACGAGTGCGATCGAGGACGGGCCCGCGATGGACGACGTACTCGACGCGGTGGCGGCCGCCTGGTCCGCGCGCCGCTGGCTCGGCGGCGAGGCACTGGAGTTCGGGGACGGCACTCGCGATCGCCGCGGCCGTCCCGACCTCATCGTGGTCTGACGCACCCCGCCGGCATCACCGACGGGGTGCGCGGTCGACTCAGTCGAACTGCGGGTCCTCGTTGCGAGAACGCTTGAGCTCGAAGAAGTGCGGGTACGACGCGAAGATCACCGACGCGTCCCACAGCTTGCCGGCCTCCTCGCCGCGCGGGATCCTCGACAGCACGGGACCGAAGAAGGCGACACCGTTGACGTGGATGGTCGGCGTGCCGACGTCCTTGCCCACCTTGTCCATTCCCGCGTGGTGGCTCTTGCGCAGCGCGTCGTCGAACTCACTGCTCGCGGCGGCCTCGGCCAACGAGGCCGGGAGGTCCAGTGCAGCGAGCGACTTCTGGATCACGTCCGGGAAGTCCTTGTTGCCCTCGTTGTGGATTCGCGTCCCCATCTCGGTGTAGAGCGGCGCGAGGATCTCGTCGCCCTTCTCCTGCGCGGCCGCGATCGCGACGCGGACGGGACCCCACGCCTTCTTCATCATGTCCTGGTACTCGTCGGGAAGATCGCGTCCCTCGTTGAGGACCGCCAGGCTCATGACGTGGAAGTTCGTCTCGATGTCGCGAACCTTCGCCACCTCGAGAATCCAGCGCGAGGTGATCCAGCACCACGGGCAGAGCGGGTCGAACCAGAAATCTGCCACGTCCTTGCTATCGCTCACGTCGGTCCTTTCGTCGTCGGGTAGTGCTCGGTGTTCGGCTGGTCTGCGGAGCGTCCCGCACAGTGGGCCGGTGACACGAACTCTGCACACCTGTTCTACCCGCCCGCGGCGACCGGCGTCATGATGGGATGGACACAGCCGCGACCGCAGTTCGGCGGTGGCAGAAGAAATCGACAGAAAGGGTGCACGTGGTTGCCCCCAATTTGACCAGGGACCAGGCAGAGGAACGGTCCTCGCTGCTCACGGTCACGCACTACTCCATCACTCTCGACCTGACGGACGGAGCCGGTGGCCCGGGCGAGAAGACCTTCTCCTCGACCACCACCGTCACCTTCGACGCGACCGCCGGAGCCTCCAGTGTCGTCGACATCGTCGCCGCCTCGGTGAGCTCCGCGACGCTCAACGGAACCGACGTCGACGTCTCCTCCTACGACGAGTCGACGGGCATCGCGCTCACCGACCTCGCGGAGCACAACGAGCTCACCGTGGTCGCGGAGTGCGTCTACTCCCATACCGGTGAGGGCCTGCACCGCTTCGTCGATCCGTCGGACGGCTCCGTCTACCTGTACAGCCAGTTCGAGACCGCGGACGCCAAGCGCATGTTCGCGTGCTTCGACCAGCCGGATCTCAAAGCGACCTTCGACGTGACGGTGACGGCACCGAAGGACTGGGCCGTCATCTCCAACGCGGCTGCCGCGGAGACCTCCGAGGCGTCCGGTGCCACGACGCACGTGTTCGAGACGACTCCTGTGATGAGCACCTACCTCGTCGCGCTCATCGCCGGCCCGTACGCGCAGTGGACCGATTCCTACTCGGACGACCACGGCACCATTCCGCTCGGAATCTACTGCCGCGCATCGCTGTCGGAGTACATGGACGCCGATCGCCTCTTCACCGAGACCAAGCAGGGCTTCGAGTTCTACCACCGTAACTTCGGTGTCCCGTACGCCTTCGGCAAGTACGACCAGCTGTTCGTGCCCGAGTTCAACGCGGGCGCCATGGAGAACGCCGGCGCGGTGACCTTCCTGGAGGACTACGTCTTCCGGTCCAAGGTGACGCGCTACTCCTACGAGCGCCGCGCCGAGACCGTGCTGCACGAGATGGCCCACATGTGGTTCGGCGATCTCGTGACCATGCGGTGGTGGGACGACCTGTGGCTCAACGAGTCCTTCGCCACGTTCGCGTCGGTGCTCTGCCAGTCGGAGGCCACCGAGTACACCAGCGCGTGGACCACGTTCGCGAACGTCGAGAAGAGCTGGGCCTACCGCCAGGACCAGTTGCCGTCGACGCACCCCATCGCCGCGGACATTCCCGATCTCGCCGCAGTCGAGGTCAACTTCGACGGCATCACCTATGCCAAGGGCGCCAGCGTCCTCAAGCAGCTCGTCGCCTACGTCGGGCTCGAGGACTTCCTCGCGGGCCTGCGCAGCTACTTCCGCGACCACGCCTTCGGCAACGCGACCTTCTCGGATCTGCTGTCGGCTCTCGAGGCCTCGTCCGGTCGCGACCTGTCGGACTGGGGTGATCAGTGGCTGCGCACCACCGGCCTGAACACCCTGACACCGGAATTCGAGATCGACGACGACGGCAACTACTCGTCCTTCTCCGTCGTGCAGGGGGCCGCGGCACCCGGCAAGGGTGAGCGCCGCGTGCACCGCATCGCCGTCGGCATCTACGACGGTGACGACTCCGGCGCGCTCACTCGCACCCAGCGGGTCGAGCTCGACGTCGAGCCGCAGGAGCGCACCGAGGTTCCCGCGCTGGTGGGCACGCCCGCCGGCCGGTTGGTGCTCGTCAACGACGACGACCTGACGTACTGCTCGCTGCAGCTGGATCCGACCTCGCTCGAGACGCTCATCGCGCGCATCGGCGACATCACCGAGTCGCTTCCCCGCACCCTGGCGTGGTCGGCGGCGTGGGAGATGACCCGGCAGGCCGATCTGAAGGCACGCGACTTCGTCGCACTGGTGCAGCGCGGCATCACCTCCGAGACCGAGGTCGGAGTCGTGCAGCGGCTCCTGCTGCAGGCGCAGACCGCGCTCGGCAGCTATGCCGAGCCGGGGTGGGCGCAGTCCACGGGATGGCCCGAGTTCGCCGACCGCCTCCTCGAGCTGGCGCGCGCGGCCGACGGTGGGTCGGATCATCAGCTGGCCTACGTCAACGCGCTGGCCTCGTCCGTGCTGGCCGAGCGCCACACGACAGTGCTGCAGGCGCTGCTCGACGGAGACGTGGACGGCCAGGATCTGGGCGGCCTCACCGTCGACACCGATCTGCGCTGGCGGTTCGTCACCGCTCTGGCTCGCAGCGGCGCGATCGACACGGGGTCCGACACACCCGTGATCGACGCCGAGGCCGAGAAGGACAACACCGCGGCCGGTGCCCGCAACGCGGCGGCGGCGCGAGCTGCCCGCCCGCAGGCCTCGGTCAAGGAGGAGGCGTGGACCACGGTCATCGACAACGACTCCCTACCCAACATCACCGCACGTGCCATCATCGGCGCGTTCCCCGGTGCGGGCCAGGGAGAGTTGTTGGAGCCGTTCGTCTCCCGCTACTTCGACGCCATCTCCGATGTGTGGGCACGTCGTTCCAGCGAGGTCGCGCAGACCGTCGTCGTCGGTCTGTACCCGACCTGGTCCATCAGTGAGCAGTCGGTGGCGGCGGCGGACGAGTTCCTGGCGGGCGACCACCCGCCGGCCCTCGCGCGCCTCGTCGTCGAGGGTCGCGCGTCCGTGGTGCGGTCGCTCGCCGCTCGAGCGGCGGACGGTGCCTGACCGCACCTGACTCGCGCACGGACAAGGGCCCATCATCCTCGCGGATGATGGGCCCTTGTCTCTGTGCCGGGGTGGCGCCGTGTCAGGCGGACGGGCCGGTGATCGCCGCGCTCATGACGCGCACGGCGGCGACGAGGCCGTCGATCAGATCGCCGTCACGGAAGGATCCCGTGGCCGCGGTGATACCGAGCTGCGCGATGCGGTCGTCGACGAGATGGGCGACGCCTCGACCGGAACGAACCTCGATGGCGCGCTGGTTCGGTGAGACCGCGATGAGCACCGAGTACTCGGCCTCGGGCGTTCCCGCGAGAGCGGCGTCCGCACCCGCGGCGGTGTCGGGGCCGAGGTCACCGACCAGCACGTTGAAGCGGATGCCCGTACGGCGGGTGGCCTCGATGAGCGACTCGTCGAGCTGGATCAGCTCGTCGGTCGCGAACGGGGACAGGTCGGGGTTGACGGTGCCCACCTGGTGCACACCGGAGACTCGACCGCTCGCGGTCACCACATGGCCGACGGGAAGGTTCTCCTCGTCGATCCGACGGGTCGAGAGTTCACCACTTGCCACTTGCCCGGCCTCCTACCAGCGAAGCCGAACCCGCGGTGAGTTCGGCGTGTGTCGAATGCGCAGCGTGCTGCGAGTACGGCGTCACCTCGCCCGTGGCCGACCACAGCACCGGGGCGTGGTCCCACTGCTGCCCGAGTCGGTAGGGGGCGGGACGCGGCGCGGGATCGGTCGACGTGATCTTCGCGAACACGAAGAGCGCGAGGAACAGTGCCAACGGAATCAGTCCGAAGATCAGCGCGGTTTCGAGGATGCTCACGCCCATCACCTTAGTGGACGGGTGTCAGGCCGCGCCCTCACCCAGGTACGGCAGCCAGGTGGGATCGAGTTCCTTGATGCTCGCGAGCAGTCGCCAGTGCGGACCCTTCGGCGGGACCAGCGCGGCGCGCAGGGTCCACCCCAGCTCGCTGAGCATCTTGTCCGCCTTGCGGTGATTGCAGGAAGCGCAGCACGCGACGCAGTTCTCCCAGGAGTGACCGCCGCCGCGACTGCGCGGCACCACGTGGTCGATGGTCTCGGCCTTGGAACCGCAGTACGCGCACCGGAAACGGTCCCGATGCATCAGAGCCGCCCGCGTCATCGGGATGCGCGCCCGGTAGGGCACCCGCACGTACGAGCGGAGGCGGATGACCGACGGCACCTGCAGAGCGATGTCCGCCGAGTGGACGACGGGACCGTCGTCGTCGTCGTGCACCACGACGGCCTTCTCGCAGACCAGCAGGACGACGGCACGCCGCATGGGCAGCGCGGTGAGTGGTTCGAACGTGGCGTTCAGGAGGAGTACGCGCCGCTTCACCCAGGCGGGGACGGCGTCCTCGTGATCGAGGTGCCCGTCGACGTCGGCCGGATCGGAGTGATCGGTGACGGCGTGCAACGACGCGCCGCCGAAGACGACAGGGTGTTCGGACTGGGGTCGCGCCCCCGACGCGCCGCCCTGCACGGCGTCGGTGGGCGACAGTTGTCGATGCCCGGCCCGAACCTTCGCGACAGTCCCGCTCTTCTTCATGCCACCTCCAGTGACCACTGCGCGCGGCGCGACTACCACTGGTTTGCTACAGCCACCGCCCGCACGTGAAGACCAACCACAGTGCATCACGAATCGGTGCCGTTCGCACGCTCATTCGAGGTCCGGCCGACGGCCACGCGGTGAACTCCGGGTGTCCCCCCGCACGGGTGGCGGGGTGGGTGCCGAGACGGGTGGTGACAGGTGGCGTGCGCCGAGGAGATCCGTAGACTTTTCGGGTGTATTCCTTCGACCCGAACGACGTCCTCGCCCTCTCGCTCTCCGACACCGGTCGCGACTGGCTGATCCAACGCCCGCTCCAGGTTCTGGGGTACGCCCTGCTCGCCGTGGTTCTGCGTTACATCCTGCACCGCATGATCGACCGGTTCACCAGCCGCTCACCCGGCGCGGGTCGCAGCGCTGCGGGTAAACCGCCCCTGCTGAGGCCGCTGCGCGAACGTGCCCCCGCCGGCGTCACCACCACCATCCTGAACGAGCGCCGCAACCAGCGCGCCCGCACCATCGGTTCGGTGCTCAAGTCGGCGGTCTCCGTCGGCATCCTGGTCTGGTTCGTGCTCTCCGCGCTCTCCATCGTCGGTGTGAACGTCGCCCCCTTCATCGCGTCCGCAGGCATCGTGGGTGTCGCGCTCGGTTTCGGCGCGCAGAACCTCGTCCGCGACTTCCTCTCCGGCATCTTCATGCTGCTCGAGGACCAGTACGGAGTCGGCGACATCGTCGATCTCGGCGAGGCATCGGGCACGGTCGAGACCGTGGGCCTGCGGGTCACCACGGTCCGCGACATCTCCGGGACGCTCTGGTACGTCCGCAACGGCGAGGTGCTGCGTGTCGGCAACATGAGCCAGGGTCACGCCGTCGCGGTGTTGGACCTCCCCGTCAGTCATTCCGCCGACATCGACGTCGCGTGCGAGGTGGCCGAGCGCACGGCGCGCGAGTCCATCGAGCGTGGCGAGTTCCAGGAGGACATTCTCGAGGCCCCGCAGATGCTCGGCGTCGACGCCGTCACGTCGGACACGGTGACGCTGCGCCTGACCATCAAGGTCCGACCCGGCCGGCAGTGGGCCGTGCAGCGCCAGTTGCATCGTCAGATCCTGGACGCCTTCGACGAGTCCGGCATCGCGGCGCCCTACCCCAACGGGCGGCCCTTCGGACCCGCCCCGAGTATGAGCACGTGATCGTGGAGAACAATGGAGCCATGACCGAGCCGGCACAGACCTTCTACGACGCGGTCGGCGGTGCGGAGACGTTTCGCACCCTGACCGCGCGCTTCTACGCCGAGGTCGAGCGGGACGAGATTCTGCGGCGGCTGTACCCGGAGGAGGACCTGGGCCCGGCGGAGCGCCGGATGCGCATGTTCCTCGAGCAGTACTGGGGTGGTCCGCGTACCTACTCGGACGAGCGCGGCCACCCGCGTCTGCGGATGCGGCACTCGCCGTTCGTCATCGGGCCGTTCGAGCGCGACGCCTGGCTGCGCGCGATGCACACGGCCCTGGCGTCGATCGACTCGGACACGATGGACGATGTGCATCGACAGCAGTTCGTCGACTACATCGAGATGGCGGCGAACTCGATGGTGAACTCGCCGTTGTAGTGCTGCGCGCTCAGCCGAGGGCGCCGGAGCGGCTCTTGCCCCGCAGCTTGCGGGCGACACGCATCGCGAACCACAGGGGACGCGGGATGTGGGGGCGCAGGATGGCGTGCTTGCGCACGTAGTGCGGCACGTGCCACTCGGCCCAGGTGCCGGCGTAGAACAGAGCGGCATCCCCGGCGCGGAGCACGCGGGGCTCGTTGCCCGCGGACTGGACGACGACCTCGCCCTCGATCACGTGGATGGTCTCGTCCTGCTCGAAGTACCAGTTGAAGGTGCCGGCGGTGCAGTCCCAGACCCACGACGACGTGGTGGTGTCCGGGCTGCAGGACCACTGACCGCTGCGCGCGACGGGAGCACCCTCGAGGATCCACGAAGGATCGATCGGAGCCGGCAGGAGCTCGACGGAGTCGAGACTCACGGCTTCGAAAACAGGAGTCGTCATGGAGGTTCCTTTACCGTCGCTTGAAGTTCCGCCTGAAAATACCCCACCAAACAAACTTTGGGTAGTTTTCACGCCGATCGTTCCGATTTTCTTGACCTCCCCATGGCATGAACAGCGGACGCGTGGTGATTCTCGTGGGAGCCGGGCAGGCCGGAGGCCGGTCGTCGGGACAGGCCGGGCAGGCCGGAGGGGTCGTGGTGACGGGCGCACCGCCCCTCGCGGCTCGGCCTTTGGCACTATTGCGCCTGTGAGCACTCCGATCGACGCGTCCGCCGGCCCGTCCCCCGCCGACGGCCCGTCCGCCCCGGCCCCCTGGTGGTCCGACGCCGTCTTCTACCAGATCTACCCCCGCTCGTTCGCGGACTCCGACGGCGACGGGATCGGTGATCTGGGTGGCATCCGGGACAAGCTCGGATACCTGGAACTGCTCGGCGTCGATGCACTCTGGCTCAGTCCGGTGATGCGGTCGCCGATGGTCGACCACGGATACGACGTGTCCGATCCCCGCGACATCGATCCGCTGTTCGGATCTCTCGAGACGATGGACGCCGTGGTGACGGAGGCGCACGCGCGGGGCATGAAGGTCACGATGGACCTGGTCCCGAACCACACGAGCGATCAGCACGAATGGTTCCGGGCCGCTCTGGCCGCGGCGCCCGGGAGCCCGGAGCGGGCCCGCTACGTGTTCCGGGACGGCAAGGGCGACGGCTCCGAGCCGCCGAACAACTGGCCCAGCATCTTCGGCGGTCCCGCGTGGCACCGCGTCATCGAGGCGGACGGCACACCCGGTCAGTGGTACCTCCACATCTTCGCGCCCGAGCAGCCGGATCTGAACTGGACCGAACCCGAGGTGCTCGCCGACCTGGAGGCGACGATCCGGTTCTGGCTCGACCGCGGTGTCGACGGGTTCCGCATCGACGTGGCCCACGGCATGGCCAAGCCGGCGGATCTTCCGGACATGGATCTGTCCGTGAACGAGCTGATGCGCAACGAGGACGGGGACCCCCGTTTCGACGACGACGGGGTGCACGAGATCCACCGCGCCATCCGCCGGGTCGTGGACGAGTACGACGGCGCGATGACGGTCGGCGAGGTGTGGGTCCAGGACAACGAACGCTTCAGTCGCTACATCCGTCCCGACGAGCTCACCCTGGGCTTCAACTTCCGGCTGGCCGAGTCCGCGTTCGACGCCTCGGCCATCAGGGATGCCGTCGACAACTCGCTCGACGCGGTCGACCGTGTCGGCGGCACGCCGACGTGGACCCTGTCCAACCACGACGTCGACCGCGAGGTCACCCGGTACGGCGGAGGTGAGCAGGGTCTGCAGCGCGCACGCGCGATGGCCCTGGTCCTGCTGGCGCTCCCCGGTGTCGTGTTCGTCTACAACGGCTCCGAGCTCGGGCTGCCCAACGCGGACCTCCCCGACTCCGCTCTGCAGGATCCCGCCTGGTTCCGATCCGGCGGCCAGGAACGCGGACGAGACGCGTGCCGCGTCCCGCTGCCGTGGGAGGGCACCGAGCCGCCGTTCGGATTCTCGACGGCGCGGGAGACCTGGTTGCCGATTCCCGCCGAGTGGGCCCCGCTGACCGTGGAGAGCCAACTCGAGGACGTGGACTCCATGCTGAGCCTCTATCGGACGGCGTTGAGCCTGCGGGCCGCGCGGCCGGAGTTCAGCGAGCCCGGAGTCGAGTGGTACGGGAGCCCTCCCGGGTGTCTGGCGTTCCGGCGCCGCGGCGGCGTCATCTGCGCTCTGAACACCACGTCCGAGCCCATCACCCTGCCGCCGGGAGCGCTGCTGCTCGCCAGCGCACCGCTGCAGGACGGGCTGCTTCCGGCCGACGCGGCGGCCTGGCTCGTCTGAACGAGTCGCGGTGCGGGTCGGTCAGGACACCATGAGCGGGATCGTGGCGCCCCGGCTGCGGAACACCGATCCGTAGCGGGCGTCGAGCCGGATCCACGACCGAGCGATTCGCACCCGGACGCGCGCGTCGTCCGCACTCCGCGACGAGTCGGACACCGTGGGCACGAACTTCATGGCGTTGAGCGCGAAGATCATGCGCATCGACACGGGCACCGCCTCGCCGTCGGCCTCGACGGTCACCACGTCCTGATCGAGCAGCGACACGGGCGGGCCGTGATCGGTTCCGTGTTCGCGGGCCAGGGCGACACCACGCTCGGCCAGCTCCACGAACACCGGACCGGGGACGTCGTCCACATGGGTCCACCCGACGTCCGGCGGCACCGGGCCGCGCCAGGCGGAGTCCATGCCGAAGCCGGGATCGAACGGTGCAGGTCCGGCGGATCGCATCGCCGAGAGAAGCCCGTCCGCGGCCACGGTGACGTCCGACGGCAGCACCCGGGCGCGGATCACGCGGGCGGCGAGGACGTCGAATCCGGTCTCGATCCACGCGACCACGTGACTGTCACCGCGGCGCCGGAGGCGCACCACCGCGCCCGGGTCGAGCCGCGCGGCGTGGGTCAGAAAGGTCGACAGATCGTCCCGGTCCCGCGAGTCCGGGACGGTCACCGACCGCTCGGCCAGTGCACCCGTCACGGCCGCTGCCAGCGCTGCAGGTACTCACGCTCGTCGCCGGACAGCCGGCGCAGGCGCTGGGTGTCGATGTCGAAGGCTGCGATCTGCGTCGACGCCACGATGGCCGGCGGAGTACTCATCGGTGCGCCGTGCGGGCGCACCTCGTATCCCGCCGTGAAGTCGACGGCCCGCAACTGCTCCACCCACATGAACACGTCGAGAGGCGTGTCCTCGTGGCGCAACTGGCCGCGGTAGCGCACGTGCAGGTCGGCGATCACCGCACTGTTCCGCAGGGTCGCGGTGGGAACACCGTCGGCCATGAGCCACGGGATTCGGGCCTCCTCCAGCAGCGTCACCATGCGTGCGTGGTTGATGTGCTGGTACACGTCCATGTCCGACCAGCGCACCTCGACGGGGCAGTGGAAGCCGATGAGCTCGTCGTCTGTCACGCCCCCAACCTATCCGGCCCGGCGCGGCGCCGGGCCGGGCACGTCCGTCCCCCGGGCGTGGTCAACGCGAGACGTCGGTCCGCGCACCCGCTCCTCGCACCATGCTGCGGATCTGCCGCGCCGCCACCGAGAGCGTCGCCAGATCCAGCGTTCCGGACTCGCCGATCTCCGTCAGGGCCGCTCGGGCACGAGCGAGCCGGGAGGCATTGGTGGACTCCCAGTCGGCGATCATCTCGTCCGCCGTCTCCCCCGGTTCGCCGCCGCCCGTCACGTCGAGCGTGAGGGCACGCAGCGACGAGTACAGGTCGTCCCGCAACGCCAACCGCGCCAGGGAGTGCCAGCGGTCGCCGCGTTCGAGCGTGGACACCGCAGACAGCAGCCAGTCGATGCCGAGGTGCTCGCTGAGGGCGTAGTAGAGGCTCGCCATCACCTCGTCGTCCTCGTTCGCGATGTCCGCCGTCTCGATGACGTCGAGCAGGCAGAACACGTCGAGGAGCCGGAACACTCTGTGCGCGAGCTCTTCCGGCGCGCCCTTCTCGATGGCGGACGTGGCACGGTCGAGTCCGCTGCGTGCCTGCCGACCCTTCAGCCAGGTCGGGAGCTGCGATTCCAGGATCCGCACCTTGCGCGCGAACCTCGTGATCTCGGCACCGACAGCGATGGGCTGCGGCCGGTTCGACAACAGCCAGCGGGATCCTCGGTCGAGGAGGCGACGAGACTCCAGCACCAGTTCGTCGGACGCGTCCGTGGGCATGTCGGCCGCGGCGATCGCGGCCCAGATGTCGTGCAGACCGAAGATCTCGCTCGTCGCCGCGAACGCTCGCGCCGCATCCGTGCTCCCGACTCCCGAGTCCTCCGCGAGGCGGAAGGCGTAGGTGATGCCGCCGTGGTCGACCGTCTCGTTCGCCACCCGCGTGGCCACGATCTCCCGGCGCAGCGGATGCGCCTTGATGGCACCGGCGAAACGTTCGCGCAACGGCGTCGGGAAGTAGTCCGTCATGAGCGGGGCGAACACGTCGTTGTCCGGCAGATCCGATGCCAGCAGGTCTTCCTGCAGCGCCAACTTCACGTGAGCCATGAGAGTCGACAGCTCGGGCGAGGTGAGACCCAGCCCGTTCTGCAGGCGTCGCGAGATCTCCGACTTCGTCGGCAGCGCGTCGAGCGACCTGTCCACCCGCCCCGACGCCACCAGGTCGGCGATCAGTCGAGCGTGGACGCCCAGCAGTTCGGGGGCGTGTGCCCGTGAGACACCCAGCAGCTCGTTCTGCGCGACGTTGTCCTCGAGAACGAGGGCGCCCACCTCGTCCGTCATGGAGGCCAGCAGGGACTCCCGGTCCTCCGCGGCCAGGTCACCCGACGTCACGGTGGAATCGAGCAGGATCTTGATGTTGACCTCGTGATCGGAGCAGTCGACGCCGGCGGAGTTGTCCACGGCGTCGGTGTTGATCTTGCCGCCCGCGGCGCTGTACTCGATGCGGCCGAGCGCGGTCACCCCGAGGTTGCCGCCCTCTCCGACCACGCGCGCCCGCAGGTCCGCACCGTTCACGCGCACCGGGTCGTTGGCCTTGTCGCCCACGTCGGCATCGCTCTCGGTGCGCGACTTCACGTAGGTGCCGATGCCGCCGTTCCACAGCAGGTCCACCGGCGCCGTGAGGATGGCGCGCATCAGTTCGGGCGGTGACAGGGCGGTGACGTCGTCCGCCAGTCCGAGAGCCGCGCGCACCTCGGCGCTGACCGGCACCGACTTCACGGTGCGTTCGTGTACTCCGCCACCCCTGCTGTTCAGGGAGGTGTCGTAATCCGCCCACGACGAGCGCGGCAGTTCGAACAGTCGCCGTCGCTCGGCGAAGGAGGCGGCCGCGTCGGGTGCCGGATCCAGAAAGATGTGCCGGTGGTCGAACGCGGCGACGATGCGGAGATGTTCACTGAGCAGCATCCCGTTGCCGAACACGTCGCCACTCATGTCACCGATACCGACCACGGTGATCTCGTCGGACTGCGTGTCGATGCCGTACTCGCGGAAGTGACGCTTCACGCTCTCCCAGGCACCCTTGGCGGTGATGCCCATCGCCTTGTGGTCGTACCCCACCGACCCGCCCGAGGCGAAGGCGTCGCCGAGCCAGAAGCCGTACTCGGCGGACACCTCGTTCGCGAGATCGGAGAACGTGGCAGTGCCCTTGTCCGCCGCGACCACGAGGTACGAGTCGTCGTCGTCACGTCGCACCACGCGCTGCGGTGGGATCGCGGCGCGAGTGGCGCGGTCGAGGTTGTCGGTGACGTCCAGCAGCCCCGCGATGAACATGCGGTAGCAGGCTCTCCCCTCGGCGGTGGTCGCGGAGCGGTCGGTCGCAGCATCGCCGGTCGGAGACGGCGGCTGCTTGACGACGAAGCCGCCCTTCGCCCCCACCGGCACGATGACCGCGTTCTTGACGGCCTGCGCCTTGGCCAGTCCGAGCACCTCGGTGCGGAAGTCCTCGCGCCGGTCGGACCAGCGGAGACCACCGCGCGCGACCGTGCCGAAGCGCAGGTGCACGCCCTCGACGCGCGGCGAGTACACGAAGATCTCGAAACGCGGGCGCGGCTTGGGCAGCACGTCGATGCCGCGAGGGTCGAACTTCAGGGACAGGAAATCGCGCTCGCGACCCTGCTCGTCGACGACGAAGTGGTTGGTGCGCAGCGTCGCTCGCACGAGGGTGAACAGGGCACGCAGCACCCTGTCGGCGTCGAGGCTGACCACCTGATCGATCAGTTCGGCGAGCTCCGACGCGATCTCGTCGGCACGCTCCTCGGACGCCGAGGCGGGATCGAACTGCGCGTCGAACAGGTCGACGATCAGTCGAGCCGTCACCGGGTTGGCGAGGAGAACACCCTCGATGCCGGTCTGGCTGAACGGGAATGCGGCCTGGCGCAGGTACTTCGCGTACGCCCGCAGCACCACCGCGCGGCGCCACTCGAGACCGGCCCGCAGAACCAGTTCGTTGAAGCGGTCGGCCTCCGCGTGGCCGTTCCACACGGCAGCGAACGCGTCGGTGAATCGTCGGCTGACCACACTCGTCTGGTTCTCGGCGCCCTCGATGACCTCGGGCTCCGCGGACAGGCCGAAATCGTAGATCCAGCAGCGCGTTCCGTCCTTGCGCACCACGGCGTACGGCCGCTCGTCGACCACCTCCACACCGAGGCTCTGCAGGACGGGCAGCACCTGGCTCAGCGAGACCTCGCTGCCGGTCACGTAGAGGGAGAAACGCCAGTGACCCGCCTCGGCGTCGCGCGGGCGGTACAGGCACATGTCGATGTCGTCGCCGACGAGCGCGTCGAGTCGAGCGATGTCGACGAGCGCCCGGTCCGCGTCGAAGTCCTGCTTGTAGGCCTCGGGGAAGGCGACGGCATAGCGCGCCGCGTTGTCGGGCGACACCGACGGGTCGGCCGCGGCCGCCTCACGCAGAGCGTCGTCCCACGTGCGGGTGGCGTCGGCGATCAGGGCCCGGATGCGGTCGCGGTTGGCGTCCGAGACGTCGACGGCGTCCGCGCTCTGTCCGTCGAAGCGAACGGTGAAGTGCACCAACGCGAGTGGGCTGTCCGAGACGCGTGCCTCGTACTCGACGTCGGTACCGCCGAGCTCGTGCAGCAGGATCCTGCGGGTCTCGAGACGCAGGCGGGTGGTGTAGGAGTCGCGCGGAAGGTAGACCAGCGCCGACACGAACCGGCCGTACCCGTCGCGGCGCAGGAAGAGCAGCACCTCGCGGCGCAGGGCACTGCGCTCCACGGCCGAGATGGTGTCGAAGAGCGACCTGCTGTCCGCCGAGAAGAGTTCGGTGCGCGGGAAGGACTGGATCGACTCGAGCATGGCCTGGCCGGAGTACGACGACAGGGTGTGCCCGGCGCGCTCGATGACGGTGCGCACGCGATCACCCACGACCGGGATGTCGAGGACGTTGCCGTGCAGTGCGGAGATGGTGAACAGCCCCGTGAACCGGTGCTCTCCCACCGTGTTTCCCTCGTCGTCCAGGTCATGGACACCGACGAAGTAGGGGTGCACGGCGCGGTGCACCGACGTGGAGCTCGATGCGCGGGTGAGCACGAGAAGGTCCTCGCGAGCGACCACTCGGTCGATCGGCAGGTCGAAGCCCGCGACGGCGCCCGGATCGTCGGATCGCAGGATGCCCAGCGCGGACTCGGCGACGGGTTCGAGACCCGCCTCCGTCGCGGTGTACCGGCGGCTGCCGAGCACGCGGAAGTTGCCCTCGGACAACCACCGCAGCAGGCGGGCGGCGTCGTGCCGCGCCTCGGGGGTGACGGACTCGGTTCCGTCCGCGTCTCCGCGGCGTGGTCGTTCCAGACGATCGGCCAGTTCCAGCTGGCGACGCTGCATGGCCTCGGTGTCGTCGACGACGCGACGGACGTCGGCGAGCACGTCGGCCAGCGAGCTCTCGAGCGAGGCGAAGGCCTCCTCGCTCGCCGCGGGGTGCAGAGCCACGTGGATCCACGATTCGAGGATGCTGCCGTCCGCGAGATCGCCGGTCTCGACATCGGACGGGGTGGCTCCGCCTCGGATGGAGAGGAGCGTGCCGGACTCGTCGCGCACGACGCGCAGGATCGGGTGCACCACCTCGACGACCGCGATGCCGGCTCCGGTGAGCCAGGCGGTGACCGACTCGACAAGCATCGGCATGTCGTCGGTGACGATCTGCAGGGCCACGCCGACGGTGCTGTCGGGTCCGCGGTGCAGGGCGAGAGAGGCGACGCCGGGATCACGACGCTCGGCGAGCTCGAGATGTCGGTGCACCACTGCGGTCGGGTCGGCTCCCGTGGTGGTCCGCAACACGTCCAGATCGACGTGCCCGAAGTACACCGCGCGGAGGTCGTCCGCCCGATCGAGCACCGAGTTCGGCGCCGTTGCCGCCTCGGAGTGCTCTCCCGCTGAAGTCATCGCTGTCGCCTTTCGATCACCACGAGCGGCGGATCCACCGGTCGGGGCGACGTTGTCCGTGGGGTTCGGCTCCCGACCCTAGCCTCGCGAGGCCGGGAGCCGAACACCGCGGTGACGTGGCGTGCGATGAAAATAGGTTACTTACCAGTACATTTCAGTCGCGCGTGAGCTTCCGGTGCGTCACGCGGTGCGGGCGAGCGGCGTCGGGACCGAGGCGCTCGACCTTGTTGGCCTCGTAGCCCTCGAAGTTGCCCTCGTACCAGTACCAAGCGGCCTCGTTGTCGCCGAATCCACCTTCCCACGCCAGGATGTGCGTGCACGTCCGGTCGAGGAACCACCGGTCGTGCGAGATCACGACGGCGCAACCGGGGAACTCCTCGAGGGCGTTCTCCAGTGAACCGAGGGTCTCGACGTCCAGGTCGTTGGTGGGCTCGTCGAGCAGGATCAGGTTGCCGCCCTGCTTGAGCGTCATCGCCAGGTTGAGGCGGTTGCGCTCGCCACCGGACAGGACTCCGGCCGCCTTCTGCTGATCGTGACCCTTGAACCCGAAGGAGCTGATGTACGCCCGCGACGGGAACTCCTGCGTACCGATGGTGATGAAGTCCAGGCCGTCGGACACGGTTTCCCACACGGTCTTGGCGGGATCGATGCCGGATCGGTTCTGGTCGACGTAGCTCAGCTTGACCGTCTGACCGATCTTGACCTCGCCGCCGTCCGGCTCCTCGAGACCGACGATGGTCTTGAAGAGCGTGGTCTTTCCGACGCCGTTGGGGCCGATGACACCGACGATGCCGTTTCGCGGAAGCGTGAACGACAGGTCCTTGATCAGCACGCGGCCGTCGAAGCCTTTGTCGAGGCTCTTGACCTCGACCACGACGTCGCCGAGGCGCGGCGGGTTGGGGATCTGGATCTCGTCGAAGTCGAGCTTGCGCATCTTGTCGGCCTCGGCCGCCATCTCGTCGTAGCGATCGAGACGTGCCTTGTTCTTGGCCTGGCGAGCCTTGGCGCCGGAGCGGACCCAGGCGAGTTCGTCCTTGAGTCGCTTCTGCAGCTTCTGGTCCTTCTTGCCCTGGACCTCGAGACGCTCGGCCTTCTTCTCCAGGTAGGTGGAGTAGTTGCCCTCGTAGGGGTAGAGGCGACCACGGTCGACCTCACAGATCCACTGCGCGACGTGATCGAGGAAGTACCGGTCGTGGGTCACGGCCAGGATGGCACCCTGGTACGCGGCCAGATGCTGCTCGAGCCAGAGAACCGACTCGGCGTCGAGGTGGTTGGTGGGCTCGTCGAGCAGCAGCAGGTCCGGCTTGCTCAGCAGCAGCTTGCACAACGCCACACGACGCTTCTCACCACCGGACAGGTGGGTCACACCCTCGTCCGGCGGCGGGCAGCGCAGTGCGTCCATGGCCTGCTCGAGCTGCGAGTCGATCTCCCACGCGTCGGCGTGGTCGAGCTTCTCCTGCAGCTCGCCCATCTCCTCCATCAGCTCGTCGGAGTAGTCGGTGGCCATCAGCTCGGCGATCTCGTTGTACCGCTTGAGTTGGACCATCGTCTCGCCGAGACCGTCCTCGACGTTCTCGCGAACCGTCTTGTTCTCGTCGAGCTCGGGCTCCTGCATGAGGATGCCGACGGTGGCGCCCTGCGCGAGGAACGCCTCACCGTTTCCGGGCTGGTCGATCCCGGCCATGATCTTGAGGATCGAAGACTTGCCGGCGCCGTTGGGGCCGACGACGCCGATCTTCGCTCCCGGCAGGAAGCTCATCGTCACGTCGTCCAGAATGACCTTGTCGCCGTGCGCCTTGCGCACCTTCTTCATGGTGTAGATGAATTCCGCCACGAGTTCCTCTCGATGTGCTCACCAGCGTGTGTGCCGGGCGGATCGCGCCGGCTGAGATGCCGACGACGGGGCCGACAACTGGGAGATGTGCTCGACGCGGAAGTCTACCGGGACCGACCGGTGCCCGTGAAACCGTTCGCGGTCAGCCCACCGGCACCGGCTCGGGCTCGGCCGTGTCCACCGCGGCCTCGGCGACGGTCTCGCCGGACTCCTGCCGCTCGGCCGCCTGACGCGGCCGGTCCACCTTGACGTGGCACCGAGCGAGATCGGGTCCCACCGCGGTGGCTCGGATCTCGAGATCGGCTCGGCCCACGCCCTCCTTGGTCGTGTACTCGTTGGTGTGCGCCTGCCCGAAGACGATGACCGAATCGCCCTTCATCAGCGACGCTCCGACCCCCGACACCAGACGTCGCCAGCAGCTTACCGAGGCGTAGAGCGTGTCCCCGTCCTGCCACTCCCCACTCTCGCGGTCCATGCGGCGCGAATTGCTGGCCACGCGGAAGCTGAGCACCTCGTCGCCGGACGGCGTGGTGCGCTTGATCGGATCGGTGATGACGGTGCCCACCACGGTCAGATACGACTCGTACATCGTTCCCCCCTCTCGCGGTCGATCCGGTACCGACCGCGCCCCCGACTCTGCGCCGCTCGCACCGCGGACAGAAGGGCCCGCGAGCACCTGTGGACGGCCGTCCACAGGAGCGCCGCGGGGGTTGACAGGAGGAGTGGTCAGGCAGTGACCAGCGAGTCGCCGGACGCCGCCAGCAGTGCGGCGTAGGCACCGCCGCGGGCGACGAGTTCGTCGTGGGATCCCGATTCGACGACGTGCCCGTGATCGAGCACCACGATGCGATCGGCCGACCGCACGGTGGAGAGTCGGTGGGCCACCACGATGGTGGTGCGGTCCTGCTCGAGCTGGTCGATCGCGTCGGCCAGAGCACGTTCGGTGGTGGTGTCCAGAGCGCTGGTGGCCTCGTCCAGAACGAGGACGGGCGGGTTGCGCAGTACGGTGCGCGCGATGGCGAGGCGCTGCTTCTCGCCGCCGGAGAACCGGTAGCCACGCTCCCCCACCATCGTGTCGTAGCCGTCGTCGAGCGAGGCGATGAAATCGTGGATCTGCGCTGCGCGAGCGGCATTCTCGATGTCCGCGTCGGTGGCGTCGGGCCGCGCGAAGCGGAGGTTCTCGCGGATCGTGTCGTGGAAGAGATAGGTCTCCTGCGACACCACCCCGACCGTCGCGGACACGTCGGCGAGCGAGAGATCGCGGAGATCGACACCGTCGACCTCGACCGACCCGGACGTCGGATCGTAGAGCCGCGCCGTCAGATACCCGAGTGTCGTCTTGCCGGCGCCGGTCGCTCCCACGATCGCCAGGGTGCTCCCGGCGGGGACCGTGAGGTCGATGTCCGTGAGCGTCGGATGTGCCGCACCCGGATAGTCGAAGCCCACGTGGCGGAAGCGCACCTCACCGCGTCGGGCCGTCGGATCGATCGGCGTCGGTACGGCGGGTTCGTCGATGTCCACCGGGAGATCGAGGTACTCGAAGACTCGGCCGAACAGAGCCAGGGAGCTCTGCACCTCGACGCCGGTGTTGAGCAGCATCATCGTGGGGCGGAACAGCTGAGTCTGGAGGGTGGTGAACGCGACCAGCGTTCCCACCGTCAACGCGCTGCCGTTGCCGATGGTGATGCCGGCGAACCAGTAGACCAGGGCCGGCATCGCGGCGAAGCTGATCGACATGGTCGCCATGCGCCACTTGCCCGCCATCATCGAGCGGAGTTCGACGTCGGCGACCTCGGACGAGCGTTCGGTGAACCGATTCGTGAGGACCGACGACGCGCCGGTCGTCTTGCCCAACAGGATGCCGCTCACCGAGAGCGACTCCTCCACCTGGACGGACAGATCGCTGAGCAGGCGTTGCCGCACGGTGGAGATACGGCGACGCTCGTCGCCGACCCGCCGAGCGATGCGGACGAACACCGGCAGGATGGCGAGCGAGAAGAGGGCCAGTTTCCAGTCGAGCAGGAAGAGCGCGACGACGGTGGCCATGACGGTTGTCGCGTTCTGAGCGATCGACGTGGCCGTGTTGGTGACGACGGACTGCATGCCGCCGATGTCGTTGGCGATGCGCGACTGCACCTCGCCGGTGCGGGTGCGCGCGAAGAAGCCGAGAGACTGACGCTGCAGGTGCGAGTAGACCTGCACGCGGAGCTGATGCATCAGGGCCTGCCCGATGCTGTTGGACATCCAGGTCTGGGCGACGCCGAGACAGCTGGTGACGACGGCGATCGCGATCATGCCGGCCGCGAGGATCGTCACCAGCGTGACGTCGGCGTTCGGGATGGCGTGATCGAGCATGTCGCGCAGGAGCAGCGGCGATCCCAGTGCCACGACGGCGCTGAGGGTGATGACCGCGCTCACCGCGGCGACCCGGCCGCGATAGGGCCGGAAGAGGGCGACGACGCGCCCGAGCGGTGCGGGCTGGTGGTCCGCAGATGTCACGGGGGACTGCACCGGCCTTGCCGGTGTGGTGGAGGAACGCATATGACCTCCCTGATCGGGTAGAACTGAGGTTACCTCATTATGAGGTCGACCGCTGCAACGCTAGTATCGTCCCGTGCATTCCCACGAGAAGGATCCGGCCGATCTGGTCATGATGGTGGCCAGGTCGATGCGGCGCCGCCACATGGCCGCACTCGAACCTTTCGGACTCTCGCCCTCACACGGACGGGCACTGCGCGTGCTGTCCGGCGCGGCGGGACCACTTCGGCCCGGAGATCTGGCGGAACGGTTGCGCATCGCACCCCGATCGGCAACCGATGTCGTCGACGCGCTGGAGTCGGCCGGCTACGTCGCACGGCACGCCGATGCCACCGATCGTCGCGCGGTTCTCCTCGACCTCACCGACGAGGGGCGGGCACTCGCGGACACCATCGCGCAGGCGCAGCGCAGCGCGTCCGAGGCGATGTTCGCCGGCCTGAGCGCGGACGACCGAGCGACCCTCACCGACCTGCTCACCCGCATCCACGACGAATCCGGTGCAGAGAACCGCGTCTGACACGGTTCTCTGCACCGGATCCGGTGACTGTGTACGTCAGTGAGCGACGACGGTGGCACCCTCGGGTCCGTCGGGCAGCTTGCCCGAGCGGACGAGCAGCGCTGCCATCACCGAGCCGGCGAGGAAGATGCCCGACGCCCACCAGAACGTCGTGGTGTAGCTGGCGATCTCCGCGTTCATCCGGAGCAGCGTCGCGGCGGCCTGCGGATCCGCGGCCTGAGCCACGGCCGCCTGGTTGTCGGTCGCGTAGTTCGTCGCTGCCGTCGCCGCGATGGTGCTGAGCAGCGCCGTACCGATGGATCCGCCGATCTGCTGCATCGTGTTGACGGTCGCGGAGGCGACGCCGGCGTCGTCCGGCGAGACTCCGGACACGGCGCCCTGCATGGCCGGGGCCATCGTGGCGCCCATGCCCACGCCCATGACGAGCAGGCTCGGCAGGATGTGCGCGGCGTAGGAACTGTCGATCGAGATCTGGGTCAGCAGGGCCATGCCGGCCGACGCGATCAGCATGCCGGCGGACATGAGAACGCGAGGCCCGAAGCGCGGCAGGATGACCGACGTCGCGACGGTGGCCGTGACCACGAGGGTCGCGATCATCGGCAGGAACGCGAACCCGGTGGTGATGGGCGTGTAGCCGAGCGTGCTCTGCAGGTAGTACGTGAGGAACAGGAACACGGCGAACATGCCGGCACCGATGACGAACACCGCGAGGTACGCGCCGCCGCGGGTGCGGTCGAGCACGATGCGCAGCGGGAGAAGCGGATGCGTCGCCCGCGTCTGCAGGTAGACGAAGACACCGAGCAGGACCACACCGACCGCGAGGAAACCGATGGTCACCGCATTGCTCCACCCGTCGGACTCGGCGTGCGCGAATCCGTAGACGATGGAGAACAGCGCCGCGGACACGGTGAGGGTGCCGGGGATGTCGAGTACCGGACGCTCGGTGGCGCGGTGCTTGGCCAGCAGGAGGAAGCCGCCGACGAACGCGATTCCCGCGAAGATCAAGTTGACGTACAGGCTCCAGCGCCAGTTCGCCCACTCCGTGAGCACACCGCCGAGAAGCAGGCCGATGGCGCCGCCGGCACCGGCGACCGCGCCGAAGATGCCGAACGCCTTCGCACGTTCCTTCGGATCCGTGAACGTCGTGGTCAGCAGGGACAGCGCTGCGGGAGCGAGCAGGGCGCCGAAGACACCCTGTCCCGCACGGGCCGCGACCAGCATGCCGAAGTTGACGGCTGCGCCGCCGACGGCGGACATCACCGCGAAGCCGACGAGTCCGACGAGGAAGGTGGTGCGGCGACCGAAGAGGTCACTGAGTCGACCACCGAGCAGCAGGAGGCTGCCGAATGCCAGAGCGTAGGAGGTGACCACCCACGAGCGGTCCGCGTTGTCGAAGCCGAGATCGAGCTGTGCGGCGGGAAGCGCGATGTTCACGACGGTCGCGTCGAGCACGACCATCAGCTGGGCCAGGCCGAGTACGCCCAGGATGAGCCAGCGAGTGCGGTCGGGCGCGTCGTGCGCGCTCGACCGAATCGTCGGTTGGACGTTTCCGACGTCGGATGTGGTGGAAGACATTGATCCTCGCTTCGGTACGGCGTGAAATGGAGCTATACGGAGGCGTACGCTCCGGATAGCACGACGATAGCAGCGATGCGGAGGTATGCCCTCCGGTTAACCGACGAACCAGGACGAAACGGACTGTGAAACCCACCACAGCGGCGAAGCCGCTTCGAGCGGACGCCGAGCGGAACAAGCTCAAGATCATCGACTGTGCGCGAGAGTTGTTGGCACGCAAGGGTCTCGAGATCACGCTCGACGATGTCGCTGCGCGCGCCGGGGTGGGTGTGGGCACCGTGTACCGGCGGTTCGCCAACAAGCAGGAACTCATCGACGGCATCCTCGAGCAGCGTCTGGTCGACGTGCTCAGCCGCGCAGAGGTGGCCGCGGAGGCCGACGATCCCTGGGCTGCGATGGTCGATTTCTTCGAATTCATGTGTCGACACATGGCCGCGGACCGTGGTCTCGGTCACGTCGTCCTCGGGTGCGACGACGGCCTCGACCGCATCGCGGCAGTCCGGTCCAAGCTCGAACCGACCATCAACACTCTCATCCAGCGCGCCCAGAAGGCCGGGAAGCTCCGCCCGGACGTGCAGCCCGGCGACCTCTTCACCCTGGTGCGGATGATCGTGGCCGGCGCCGAGGTTGCAGACGAGGTGGACGAGGACAACTGGCGACGCTATTTCGCCCTGGTGATCGATTCCCTCGCGGCGGTGCCGGATCGGTCGGTGCCCCTGCCGGGTCGAGCGCTGACACCGGACGAGATCGTCAGCGTCAAGAGCAGATTGCACGGGAGGGCGTCGTGATCGACAACGTGGTCTCCCCCGTGCTTCCCTCGCACCCCGGGCATCCGATGCTGGTGGCGCTGCGCAGTGACGGAGCGTTCCCCCAGTTGGTCCGCTTCGCACTGGTCGGCGGGCTCAGCAACGTCCTCTACGTCGCCGTGTTCGTCGCGATGCACAGCGAGGGTTCCATCGTGGCCAATGCCGTCGGAGCAGTGGCGTCGACCGTTCTCGCCAACGAACTGCACCGCCGTCTCACGTTCCACGCCGCCGATCGGGTGGGCTGGTTCACCGCGCAGTGGGAGGGCGGCGGACTGGCACTCATCGGTCTGGGCGCCAGCACCGCAGCGCTGACCGCGCTCGACGTCGCACTGCCGACCGCCGGCGCCGCGTTGTCGGCCCTGATCCTGGTCGGAGTCACCGCCCTCGTCGGCGGGCTCCGCTTCCTCGCCCTGCGCGGTCTGGTCTTCTAACTGCGCTCACGCTCGCGGCGCGCCAGCTCCGCGAACATCGCGTTGTGCGCCGCGAGGTCCGCACCGTCGTCGCGATCGGCCGCCCGGTCCGTGCGGACCGCTTCCTTCCGGTCCGTGTTGGACCACTGCACCAGCAACGCCAGCATGACGAGGATCAGCGGGATCTCGCCCGTCGCCCACGCGATGCCGCCACCGAGTCGCTGATCGGCCAGGAGGTCGGAGTTCCACGGCAGCGACAGGCCGCGGAAGAAGGTCTGGCCCATCACCGTCTCGGTGCTCATCAGCGCGATACCGAAGAAGGCATGGAACGGCAGCGATCCGAACACCATCGCCAGCTTGGTCACGGGCGACAGTCGACGCGGTGCCGGATCGACGCCGATGACGACCCAGTAGAACAGATAGCCGCTCAGCAGGAAGTGAGCGTTCATCAGCAGGTGGGCGCCGTGCGAGTCGACGGTCGCGCCGTAGATGCCGCCGAGGTAGAGCGCGTAGAAGCCACCCACGAAGATGACGGCCGCGACCAGTGGCTGGGTGAGGAACCGGGACACCGGGCTGTGCAGGGCCTCGAGGATCCACTCGCGCGGTCCCGGCACACCGTCCCGGCCGGCCGCAGGCAGCACCCGTAGGGCCAGGGTCACGCCGCCGCCGAGCGCGAGCAGCACCGGGGTGAGCATCGACAGCACCATGTGCGAGCCCATGTGCACGCTGAACATCGCCATCGAGTAGCGGTAGACACCCGACGACGTCGCGAACAGCAGCGTCGCGCAGCCCAGGACCCAGGCGATCGTGCGACCCACCGGCCACGCGTCGCCACGGGCCCGCAGTCGACGAACGCCGAGGAGGTAGACGACGGCCATGACGACGGCGGCGGTGCCGAAGATCAGGTCGAACCGCCAGTCGAAGAGGAAACGCCCGAGGCTCGGGGGCGCGGTGAGGTCGTATCCCAATTCCGCCTCGGTGAGCGTCAGCTCCCGAGCGCTCCCCAGCGGGGGCGGTGTCCGGGAGAGTCCGACCGCGAGCCCGATCGTGGCCGCGAAGACCAGTACCTCGGCACCGGCGAAACGCACGAGATTCGCGCGCGACGTCGGGTCCGCGGCGAGCGCGGGCAGGGCGCGTCGACGCTGGGTGTAGCCGAACACGCCGAGGACGACCAGGGCGACGACCTTGGCGAGTACGAGTCGGCCGTAGGTGGTGTCGAACAGATCTGCGGGCTCGACGCGGACGAAGGCGTTGACCACTCCACTGACACCCATGACCACGAACGCCACCGTGGCGACCGCGGAGAAGCGGCGCGCCGCGACATCGGTGTGCGCGCCGGCGCGACGGGCATGCGCCAGGACGGCGAACAGTCCGCCCGCCCAGAGCGACGCGGCGAGAAGATGCAGGATGAGGCTGTTGGTGGCGACGTCGTGCGATCCACCGGACGACGAGTGCCCCGACAGTGCGAGAGGCATGAGCGAGCCGAGCGCGACCACCAGCAGGATCGGCGTCCACGACCACCGCAGCACGGCACGTGTCCCGAGTGCGAGCACGATCGCGATGATCGCGGTCCACTGCCACGCGCGGGCCAACTCGATCTGCGACAGGCCCGACCACAGGTTCTCGGGACGCAGCGCCTCGGACACCGGCTGACCGGACGTGTCCGAGAGGGTCAGCGGCACCAGCACGATCGCGCAGGCCGCCCACACGATTGCCGCCGACGACGCGGTGCGCAGCGCGCGATAGCCGTCGATGTCGAGGACGCCCGATCTCTGCGGCGGCACGAGGAAGGCTGCGAGCAGCAGAGAGCCCACGGCGATGACGGCCGCGACCTCCCCGAGTGCGCGCACAGCGGGCAGACCGTACGTCGTCACCGGACCCGGATCCGGGATGCCGAGCAGGACCAACGCCTGCGATGCGGACAGCGCGACGATCAGGCCGGCCACCACCGCGGCGATCAGTCCGGCACTCGCGAACACGCCTGCCGATCCGGCTCGTCGCGCCCCACCGTCCGGTTCCGCGGTCGCGGAACGCGGTGCCTCAGTCGTTGCCATACCTCCAGGGTAGGAGGTGACCGGCATCGCAGCACCTACGGGACGTAGTAGACGCGCAACTCACACGTCACCCCCTCCGGCGAGTACGCCGGAAACGTCGTGATCCTCCGTGCTGCAGCAGCAGTTCGGACGTACTCGCGAGGGGCGTCAATGGTGAATGCGTCCCTCGCGCTCCCCCAGCGGCCGTCCGTTCCCGCCCCACCGCCTCGCGACGATCTCCGCCGCGATCGACACCGCCGTCTCCTCCGGTGTCCGGGCGCCGAGGTCGAGCCCGATCGGGGACGACAGTCGCGCGAGCTCGTCGTCGCCGATTCCCACCTCGCGCAGTCTCGCGACCCGATCGTCGTGGGTTCGCCGCGACCCCATCGCACCCACGTAGCCGACGCGGGGCAGCCGCAACGCCACCTCGAGCAGCGGCACGTCGAACTTGGGGTCGTGGGTCAGTACGCAGATCACGGTGCGCTCGTCGATCTCACCCTCGGCCTGCAGTCGCTCGAGGTAGCGGTGCGGCCACTCGACGACCACCTCGTCGGCCGTCGGGAATCGCTCGGTTGTCGTGAACACCGGCCGCGCATCGCAGACGGTCACGCGATAGCCGAGCAGCGCACCCTGACGCGCCACCGCCGACGCGAAGTCGATCGCACCGAACACGATCATGCGAGCACGGGGCGCGAAGGAGTTCACGAACACCGTCATTCCCTCGCCGCGCCGCTGACCGTCGGGGCCGTAGTGCAGGACGTCGGTGCGGCCCGCTTCGAGAAGACCACGGGCGTCGTCGATCACCGCGGCATTCGCACGGGGCGACCCGAGCGTGCCGGACGCCGCCACCGGGTCGACGACCAGGCGAGAACCGACCCGCGCAGCATCGGGGTGCTCGAGGACAGTGGCCACCGCGACCGGCCGGTGCTCCGCGATCGCCGACGCCACCGCGCCGAACTCCGGAAAGGTCGATCGGGACACGGTCTCGACGAAGACGTCGAGGATGCCCCCGCAGGTCAGACCCACCGCGAACGCATCGTCGTCGCTGACTCCGTAGCGATGCAGACCCGCCTCACCGTTCTGCGCGGCCTCGTACACCGCGCCCTCGACGCAGCCACCGGACACCGACCCGACGACTCTGCCGTCCGCGAGCACAGCCATCGACGCACCCGGCGGACGCGGTGCCGATCGGAACGTGCGCACCACGGTGCCCACGCCCACGGACTCCCCCGCGCGCCACGCCGCGAGCACCTGGTCCATCACGTCCTGCACGCCTGATGCCTTCCCTCGGAGCGAGAAGTCTAAGCCGCACCTCCGGCCCGGGCAGGGCGCAGCGCCTCGCTACACTCGACGGCGCATCGGACACCGATGCACGCCTCCGTAGCTCAGGGGATAGAGCAAGGGCCTTCTAATCCCTTGGTCGCAGGTTCGAATCCTGCCGGGGGCACCACGGCGCTCATTCGCCCATCGAGAAGACGACGACGGCAGCCACGAGCACCGCGATCAGCGCCACCACGGGTGCGCCGAGTCCGACGATCGCGAAGGCCGCGGCGCCGAGAATCGCTCCGCCCGCGAGCGCCGCCCACATCAACAGCGGGCGGACCCAGGATTCCGAGCTGCGCCCCTGGATCCGAGCGGCGATCGTGCGTGCCATGGTCACGAGCGTCCCGGTCATGTACGTGAGGCTGATGCCGCCGTCCCGCTCGAACACCGCGTTCTCGGCGCCCATCGCTGCCGCCACGATCAGAGCGGACACCAGGGTCGCGCCGCCGCCGAGGTGCACGACGCCGGCCGCCGCCAGCAGTACCGCGACGAGCAGGAGGACGACGGTCTTACGACGCCGGCCGGCGAGGTCGCCGACGAGCGACCCGGTGACGACCCCGCCCACGAACGACACGATCACCACGAGCCCGACGGACGCCGCACCGACATGTCCCGCAGTGAGTTCGACGGCCGCCCGAGTGGTGTTGCCCGTCATGAAGGAGACGAAGAAGCCGCCGAGAGCGAGGAAGCCGACGGCGTCGACGAAGCCCGCCACAGCGGCGAGACCCAGCGCCACGTGGGCATCGCGGCGGCGGTCGTGGGTGCGCTTCACGCGGTCATTGGATCACCACGAGAGCGGTAACGTCGGACCGGTGACCCGCCGCACCGCTACCCTTCTCCTCCTCGCGACTCTGAGCGTGGCGGGGTGCGGCGGTGACCCGGCGACACCCCCGGCCGACGACCCGGCTCCGGCGACCTCGACGTCCGAGGCGCCCAGCACGCCGTCGGTGGCCGGTCCCTCCGTGCCGACGGGGCCCGACGCCGTCGCCGCGGACGACCTCTTCATCGCAGGGTTGGACAGTGGCGCCATCGAGTACACCGACCCGGAGACGATGAAGATTCTCGGACGCGGCATCTGCGCCGAACTGCAGCAGGGGCAGCCGGTGATCGCCGAGGTGGACGCCGTCACGACGGGCAGCCGCGGCAAATGGGACGAGAGCGCCGCGGGCGCCATCGTCGGTACCGCGATCGGCGCCTACTGCCCCGAGTTCCGAGCGCTGCTGCCCGGCTGACGGCTCCGGCGCAGCAGGAAGCGCTGCACCTTGCCGCTGGGCGTCTTGGGCAGTGCGTCGACGAAGTGCACCGTGCGCGGGTAGGCGTGCGCGGCGAAGTTGGACTTCACCAGCTGCTGCAGCTCGGACTCCAACTCGGCGGTACCCGAGACGCCCTCCGCCAGAACGACGTACGCCTCGATCACCTCTCCGCGGATGTCGTCGGGTTGGCCCACCACCGCCACATCCATGACCGACGGGTGTTCCACGAGAACGCTTTCGACGTCGAAGGGCCCGATCCGGTAGCCGGCCATGATGATGACGTCGTCGTTACGCGCGGAGAAGAAGTAGGAGCCGTTCTCGATTCGTCCGGCATCGCCCGTCAGGTACCAGGACCCGTCCTCCGTGAACCGTTCGGCTGTCTTGTCGGGAGCGTCGACGTACCCGGTGAACCACATCAGCGGGCTGCCCGCCACCTCGAAGCCGATCTGATCCTCGACGACTCCGGCGGTGAAGCCCGGCAACGGCTTTCCCATCGAACCAGGGATCAGCGGCTCACGCACCGCGTCGTGCCAGGCGTTGACGATGACCATTCCGTGCTCGGTCTGGCCATAGTGATCCCGCACCGGCACGCCGAGCGCCGTCTCCGACCACACCAGAACGTCCGGCGTCAGCGGCTCCCCCGCCGACGACGCCCGTCGCAACGTGATGCCACCGACCGACGGGTCCTTGCTCAGGCTCCGGTACACCGTCGGCGCCGCCGCGAAGTTGGTGACCTCGAACTTCTGCATCACCGCGACCGTGAGCGCGGGGGTGAAGCCGGCATGCAGCATCAGACTGCGACGGCCCATCGCCATCGGGCCGAGAATGGCGTAGTAGAGCCCGTAGGCCCAGCCGGGGTCGGCGGCGTTCCAGAAGACGTCGTCCTCGGACACGTCGAGGCCGTAGGTCATGTAGGCGACGAACGACGCCAGCGCCGACACAGGCACCGGCACGCCCTTCGGCTTTCCCGTCGTGCCGCTGGTGAAGAGCTGGATCATCACACCGTCGCCGCCCACGGCCACCGAGGCCGCCATCGGCTCGTGCTCACGAACCAGAGCGTCGAAGCCCTCCCCCGTCTCGATCACCGTGATGCCCTCGATCGAGTCGAGCTTCTCGCGCTGGTCGGTCTCGGTGATGACGACGCGCGCCTGCGCGGCCTCGACGCGCATCGCGATCGCCGGAGTAGCGAAGGCGGTGAACAGCGGGACGTGCACCGCGCCGAGTCGCCAGAGCCCGAGCAGGGCGACGACCAGTTCGAGCCGCTTGCTCATCAACACTCCCACGCGGTCACCCCGGCCGACGCCCATCTCGGCGAGGCCCGTCGCGAATCGCGCCGACAGCTCGTGCAGCTCGCCGTAGGTGAGGTCGCGCGCCGTGAGATCGCCTTCGATGAAGGTGAACGCGATCGCCGCCGGGTCGTGGTCGTCGCACAGCAGGGCGGCGAGGTCGGCGTCGGCGGATCCGTAGGTCGCCAGCAGGCGTGCGACATCGTCGGTCAAGGTCGTCATGGTGAGAGTGTGGCGCGGAACACTCGCGGCCCGATACCCTCCGAAGAGGGTAGGAAGACGGAGACCATGATCGACACACATTTCGACGCCGCCGTGGACCGGTTGCGCGCCGGTTCGGGCGTCACGCTCGCTTTCGGCGGAGTCATGACCGCGGGACGGCGATTGACGCTGCGCCATTTCGCCGGGCAGTCCGTCGGGGCGCTCGACGGTGTCGAACTCGAGGCAGGTCACGGTCTCGGCGGCAAGGTGTTGCAGGTCAATCGCACCGTCGCGCTCGACGACTACATGCGGACTCCGAAGATCAGCCACCGATACGACGCCATCATCTCCGCCGAGGGCCTGCGCGCCATGATCGCCGCCCCCGTCGTCGTCGGGCGGACAGCCGTCGGCGTGCTCTACGGCGCGATGCACACGGCCGGCCACATCGGGGATCGCGTGCTCGACGTGCTGACCCTCGAAGCGGGGGTTCTGGGCCAGGACCTCGCCGTCGACGAGGCGCGGCGCGATGCCGACCGGCTGCGCGAGGACGTCCGTCAGACGTACACGCGGCTGCGGGCGGTCGCGGCACGGTCGGACGCACCCGAGCTCACGTCCGTGCTCGACTCGATGCGCGCCTTCCTGGAACCCGCCGCACCGATACCGTCCGCTCCGCACGTGACGGCCCGCGAACGGGACGTGTTGTCGCTGGTGGCGCTGGGCCGGTCGAACATCGCCATCGCCGAGGAGCTCGGCCTCACCGTGTCCACAGTCAAGAGCTACATGAAGTCGATCATGGCCAAGCTCGACGCGTCGACCAGACACGAAGCCGCGCACGCCGCCCGGCGTGCAGGCCTAGTTCCCTGATCCTGTCCGCAGCGCCTTCTCGAGCGGAGTCGGAAAGGTCGGGGTGATGGACGCGCCGTCGAGATGGGCCTCGAGACGTGCAGCTTCCGCCGCGACCTGCTCCTCGTCGGCCTTCTCGAACAACCGGAACACCACCTCACCGGCGCCCCGTACGGCCCAACCGCCGACCACCCGGCCGTTCGACCACACCGTGGGGCCGACGTTGCCGAATGTGTCAAACAGATCCGGTCGGTACTCGTCCGGCAGGAACCACCGCCGATCCTTCCACCCCATCGGCGTCGGATCCAGCGCGGGCAGCAGAGCCACACCCCCGTCGGCACCGCTCATGTCGCTGCCGCGCAGCATGATTCCCCCACCCGACGACAGCTCGACCTCCTCGACGTCGAGAGCGGCGAGGGCTTTGACGGTGTGACCCTTGTTCCATCCGGTCCACCACTGGAGGTCCTCGGGAGTCGCCGGACCGAACGCCTCCAGCCAGGTGCGCGCCAGGCGAACTCGCGCATCCGCCTCCTCGATCGGCGGCACACCGTCTGGCCACCACGCGCTCACCGGTGCCCACGTGTGGTGGCGCGAGGTCCAGTTCCCCCGCGGTTCCACGCGCACGATGCGCCCCTCCGCCGACAGCAACGTCAGCAACGACGACGTCACGTAGCGACGGACGTCGTACTTCTTGTCCGTGGTCGGGAGGAACGCGGTGCGCAGTTCCGGTACGGCGGTGGACAACTCGGCTCCCGTCGCGGTGCCCGACGCAGCCAGTGCCGCATCGACACCCGACTCGAGATGGTCGAGGAACGCCGGCACATCATCGATCACCGGGTCGGTGGGCAGGGTCGAGAGTTGCTTCGCCAGACGCGTTCTCAGGGTTCTGGCCACCCCGGCGCTCGAACCGGACTGCACGACGGGCATGAACTGCTTGTCGATGACGAAAAGGGTGCGGCGCATCGCCATGACCCGCACCAGCGAGCGGCGGGTGTACAGAGCGTCGCGCACGTCGTCCAGGGTCGCGGTGGTCGATCGCGCCAGAACCTGCAACGACACGCTCGCCGCATCCGTGGCGTGGAGCGCGACGATGCGCTGCACCACGTCCTCGGGTGTCAGCGACGACCCCAGACCCACGGCATGCCGACGCACCAGGATTCTGCGCCGCTCCTCGTCCGTCACCTTCATCGGGACAGTGTGACCGACCCCGCCGCCGTGCGCACCCATGCCGGGCGCACATACCCCGCGGCGCAGTTCGCGTGGTGCTCCCCCGATGGGGAGTGCACGGGACGAACCGCGGTGCGCGAAGCCCAGCCCAACGGCAACTACCGAGCCGGCACCCACACACGACGACGGCGCCGCACCCGTCATGGGTGCGGCGCCGTCGTGAGGCTCCGGGTCAGCGACCGTTCGACCGCCTGGACGACTCCTCGAAGTCCCCCTCGATCACCTCGAAGGTGCGCGTGTCGGACTGTGCCCGGCGCGACGCTTCCCTCATCTCGATGCCGTCGGTGACGAGGTCACCGATCTCGCGGGTGACGTCGCGGACTGCCGTGGCGATGATGACCGCGATGCGTCCGACGTGAGTCGCCGCGGACTCGGTCAGTTCCTGCACGGTGTCCTTGTTGCGTTCGAACTTGCCGACCATGGCACTACCTCTCAGGCTGCAGCTTTTTCGCGCTCGATGATCACACCGGTCACCTTGTCCACACCGGTGAACCGGTCGGGAAGGGCGAGTCGGAAGATCTTGCCCCACACAGTACCGATCTGATGGAAGAAGCCACCAGTGTTGTACGGAAGGCCGTACTCCTCACAGAGCGCCTTGACCTCGGGTGCGATCTGCGGGTAGCGGTGCGCGGGCAGGTCGGGGAAAAGGTGGTGCTCGATCTGGTGCGAGAGGTTGCCGGACATGATGTGGAACAGGTCCCCACCCTCGATGTTCGCGGAGCCGAGCATCTGACGCACGTACCACTGGCCGCGGGTCTCCTGCGCGGTCTCCTCGACGGTGAACGTCTGCACGCCCGTCGGGAAGTGGCCGCAGAAGATGATCGAGTAGGCCCACACGTTGCGGACGATGTTGGCGGTGAAGTTGCCCACCAGCGTCGGAACGAACATCGGCCCGGTCAGCGCGGGGAAGACGATGTAGTCCTTGAGGACCTGTCGTCCGGCCTTCTTCCACCAGCCCTCGAGCAGGGGCTTGACGTCGTGCCACTTGCGCTTGCCCTGGATGACGTTCTCGGCCTCCAGGTCGTGCATCATGACGCCCCACTCGAAGAAGGTCATGAGCAGGAACGCGTAGATCGGGTTGCCCAGGTAGTACGGGTTCCACTTCTGCGCGCTGTCCATCCGCAGGATGCCGTAACCGATGTCGCGGTCCATGTCGAGGATGTTGGTGTACGTGTGGTGCATGTAGTTGTGCGAGTGGCGCCACTGGTCACCGGGGCAGGTGTTGTCCCACTCGAAGACCTTGGAGTTCAGGCCCGGCTCACGCATCCAGTCGTACTGGCCGTGCATGACGTTGTGACCGATCTCCATGTTGTCGAGGATCTTCGACAGGCTCAGGGCGCTGACGGCGGCGATCCAGGCCGGCGGGAAGAAGCCGAAGTACATCAGTCCGCGACCGGCGACCTCGAGTCCGCGCTGCGCCTTGATGATCTTGAAGATGTAGTCGCGGTCCTCCTGACCCAGATCCGCGACGGTGCGGGCGCGCAGGTCGTCGAGCTTGCGTCCGAGTTCCTCCACGGCTTCGTAGCTCAGGACGACAGGTCCGTCGGTTCCCGGCTCGTCCATCACGTCGACGCCGGACGTCGCGGTGTCGGGCGCCGAGCTGGAACCGATGAACGGGAGAAAGGACAGTGAGAGTCCGAACATGGTGACCTCCTCTTCGAGTATGTGGATGGGTCAGACGTCGATGTCGACGTCGCCCACGGGGACGGAGATGCAGAGCTGGATTTCGTTGTCCGGATCGGAGTCGAGCTCACCGGTCTTGACGTTGCGGGTGCATCCCGACTTCTTGATTGCCGTGCAGGTGAAGCAGATTCCCATCCTGCAGCCGAATTCCGGTGTCAGCCCGGCATTCTCGGCCTGCTCCAGGAGGGTGGCGCCGTCGTTCTCCGCCTCGACGGACGAACCCGAGAACGACACGGTTCCCGAGGCATCCCCGTCGACGACCGGAACTGCGGTGACGAACTCCTCCGAGAACAACGACTCGGAGAGTCCGAGTTCGTCGAACACCGACCTGACACCCTTCATCAACCCGGGCGGCCCGCACAGGAACGTCTGCGCCGAGGCGTGCCAGGGTGCTGCGACGTTCAGATGCTCGGTGTCGAAGAATCCGTGCAGATGACCACCGTTCTGCTGATCGGTGTACGCGTACAGAACGTCCACGTTGTCGTTCTCGGCCGCGATGCGGTCGAGTTCGGCGCGGTAGCAGACGTCGTTCTCCGTGTAGGCGTAGTGCAGGAACGCCACGCGTCCGGTGTACCCCTCGTGCACCAGCGTGCGCAGCATCGACATCACCGGGGTGATGCCGCTTCCACCACTGATCAGCAGAACGTGGTCCGGCCGCGGGCTCGGGAGCTCGAAGGTGCCCGTGGCCGGCGCGAGATTGACCACGAGACCGGGCTTCGCCGAGGCGACCAGGTAGTTGGACACGATGCCGTCGGGTTGAGCCTTGACGGTGAGCTCGATCGTGTCGTCGTCGGTTCCGGCGGTACCTGCCGGGGAGTAGCAACGCGTGTGCCGGACGCCGTCGACCACGACGCCGATCTGCACGAAGTGGCCGGCGGAGAACCCCTTCCACTGCCACGTGGGGCGCAGCGTCAGCGTGACGGTGTCGGGAGTCTGGTGACGGACGGCCACCACCTCGGCGCGCATGTCGTCGACAGTCATCATGGGGTCGACGAGTTCGAGGTACCGATCGACCGCGTGCGGCGTCGTCAGCGTCTCGAGCAACCGGGGCCGCAACCTGGACAGCAGCGAACTGCGACGGCCGCGCGATGTGGGGGTGGTGGCGATGCTCAAGTCGTCCTCCTCGAATGACGGGCCGGTGACTGGATCACTTCTCCAGTGCACACTCGTTCACTGGAACCGAGTGTGACAGCCCGTACCGGCAACTTTCAAGGCCAATGTGACGACGGACACGTACCGTGAGCAGCAGTGACCCGCCAGGCTCTCGCGCGGCGGAAGTGCACACCCATACACCGATGTCGGTTAATGTCGAGGAATGTCCGAGAATTCCGTAGGTTCCACGACGGCCAGCAGGGCCGAACGCAAGGAACGCACCCGGCGGGCACTCGTGGACGGAACGCTGGACGCCATCGCGGACCGCAGTTTCTCCAGCGTGAGCCTGCGGGAGGTCACGCGCGCGGCAGGAATCGTGCCGACAGCCTTCTACCGCCACTTCGCGTCGATGGAGGACCTCGGAGTCGCGGTCGTCGAGGACAGCATGCGCGTCCTTCGCAAGATCCTGCGCGACGTCCGTCGTCACCCGTCCGCGGACAACGCGCGCGAGTCGCTCGAACTGCTGGTGGGCGAGATCCGCGAACACGACGTCCAGTTCCGCTTCCTCATCCGCGAGCGGTCCGGCGGGGTGGTGGAGGTCCGGCGCGCGATCGAGACCGAGCTGCGAATGATCGTGCACGAGCTCACTCAGGACCTGTCCCGGATCCCCGCCCTGTCGTCGTGGCCCGGCGATGATCTCGAGATGGTCGCCGACCTCATCGTCAACACAATGCTGGCGACGGTGGTGGACCTGGTCGAGGTGACGCCCGCCGGCGCGGCCGAACGCGACATCGTCGAACGCGCGCTGTCCCAGCTGCGCGTGATCATGCTGGGAATGGGCCAGTGGCAGCCTCGGAACGTCCGCGGCGCACGGACGTCGGCAGCCGCCCTCGGAGCGTGAGGACCCGATAGCCTTTCCCCATGCAGATCTCAGTCGGTGACCTGACCTTCGACGCGGACCGCTACGGAACCCCCGGCGACCGCCCGGCCCTTCTCCTGCACGGTTTTCCCGAGACGTCCGCGAGTTGGCGCGACGTGGCGATCCGCATGGCGGACGTGGGCCGCGACGTCGTCGTGCCGAACCAGCGCGGGTACTCCCCCGGTGCCCGTCCGACCGGTACCGACGCTTACCGCATCGACCTGCTGGTCGCCGACGTCATCGGAATGCTCGACGAACTGGGCTTCGCGGCAGTCGATCTCGTGGGGCACGACTGGGGGTCGATCGTCGCCTGGTACGTCGCGGCGCTGCATCCGGATCGCGTGCGCACCCTCACCGCAGTGTCCGTCCCGCACCCGGCCGCCTTCGGATGGGCGATCCGCGAAGACGAGGACCAGAAGAAGCGCAGCGAGTACATGACTCTCTTCCGTCAGCCCGGCAAGGCGGAGGATCTGCTGCTCGAGGACGACGCCCGCCGGTTGATCGCCATGTTCTCCGGTGCCGCCGATCCGACGATCGTCTCGCAGCATCTTCCGGTGGTCGGCCGGCGTGAGACGCTCACCGCCGCGCTGGAGTGGTACCGCGCCATGACGCGCGACTTCGCGGATCTCCCGTCCGTCGAGGTGCCGACCACCTACGTGTGGGGTAACCAGGACACGGCGGTCGGCCGCGCCGCCGCCGAGCGGTGCACCCAGCACGTCACCGGCCCGTACGAGTTCGTCGAGTTGAGTGTCAGCCACTGGGTGCCCGAGGACGATCCGGACCGACTGGCGGACGAGATCCTCGCGCGTTAGCGCGTGACCGGTTGTCGCAGAATCGTTCTCAGCTTGTCGGCCACCACACGCCGTGGGTCGCCGAGATAGATCTCGTGATGACGTCCCGTCATCCGGAGCGAGTGCGCCGGGACGACGACGTCGTGCATGTGCGCGAGCACCGGCGCCTCGTCGTCGTAGGACCCGACGTGCAGCGTCTGCACGCACAGCCCCTCGTCGAGACGTATCAGGCGCACGTCGCCTGTCCGCGGGCCCGCCTTCTGTTCGCGGACGGTCTCCAGATGCTCGGCCGTGATCCAGTCGGGGGTCATGATCATCGCGGTCCATCGCCATCGCGACGGGTCCCGCTCGCGGGTGAACGACGCCCAGTCGTCCGCCCACCACAGCGCTTCGAGCGGCATCACCACGTGGTCTCTGCCGAGTTCGCGCTTGCCGAGGAACTTCAGGCCGTACGCGAGCGGATACAGAGACGACACCGCGTCGGTCCAGGCGGTCGTGTTCGGATCACCGTCCCCGTCGACCGTGAGGTACTGCAGGGGCGGCACCTCGACCACGTCGAACACCCCGAGTCGAGCGCTGTACGTCGCGATCTCCTTCTTGTGGTCGACCTTCACGCCGCCGCGTCCCTCCCCCGATCACCCTCGGGTGCCGCGACGCGGAGCAGGGCCAGTAGCCCGGCCGCCAGCACCAACACGATGCCGATGATGCCGGCCCGATCCGCGTCGAAGAGGAAGACGAAGAGTCCGAAGAGGCTCGGAGCGAGGAACGAGACCGCGCGTCCCGTCGTGGCGTAGAGGCCGAACATCTGGCCTTCCCGGCCGGGCGGGACTATGCGGGTCAGGAAGGTGCGCGACGCCGACTGTGCGGGTCCGACGAACAGGCACAGGATCAGTCCGAAGATCCAGAACATCAGGGGACCCGAGACGGCGAGCAGGACCAGCCCGGCGACGATCATCGACACGAGCGAGACGACGATGACGAGCTTGGGCCCCAGCACGTCGTCGACACGCCCCGCGACGACGGCGCCGAGTGCGGCGACGACGTTGGCGGCGACCCCGAAGAGCAGCACGTCGGCACTGGAGATGCCGTACACGGTGACGGCCAACACCGCTCCGAAGGTGAAGACCCCGGCCAGACCGTCACGGAACAGAGCGCTCGCGACGAGGAACCACACGGTGCGGCGGTCGGTGCGCCACAGCTCGGACACGTCGCGCCACAGCACGCGGTACGACTCGAGGTAGCCGGCTCGCGCGGCCGCCGCCTCGGGGTCGGTGACGGGGAGTTCGGGAACCGCGAAGAGCACGGGAAGCGAGAACACGAGAAACCACACCGCCGCGAGCAGCGCCACGAGCCGGATGTTGAGGCCGTCCTCGGTGGTGATGCCCAGCAGGCCGCGCTCGTCGCCGTCGCCGGCGATGAACCCGAAGTAGCACATCAACAGCAGGGCGATGCCGCCGAAATAGCCCATTGCCCAGCCGAATCCGGACACCCGACCCAGATTGTCGGGCGTCGAGACCTGACGCAGCATCGCGGTGTAGGGCACCTGCGCCACCTCGAAGAGCACCGAGGCGACGGACAGCAGGATCAGGCCCAGCCACAGGTAGTGGTAGTCGTCCTTCACGAAGAACAGTGCCGCCATGCACACGACGGTCGCGGTCGACAGTACGAAGAGGAGCCGTTTGCGGCGACCTCTGGCATCGCTGCGCTGACCGGAGACGGGAGCCAGGACCGCGACCAGAACTCCGGCGATGCCGAGCGACCACCCCAACCACGACGTGGCGGACACTCCGCCGGGCAGATCGGCACCCACCGAGTCGGTCAGGTACACCGAGAACACGAACGTGAGGATCACGGCCTGGAAGGCGGCGCCGCCCCAGTCCCAGAAACCCCACGCCAGCACCTGCTTCTTCGTCACGACACCGGGCGCGCCCACGACCACCATGTCTCGCAGCATAGGGTGCCGAGATGACCGACTTCCCTGTTCTGCTGTCGCCGATCACGGTCGGTCGTACGACGTTGCCCAACCGGGTGATGATGGGCTCGATCCACACTGGACTCGAGGATCGGGCGAAGGACGTAGAGAAGCTCGCCGCGTACTTCGCCGAGCGCGCCCGAGGTGGTGTGGGACTCGTCGTCACCGGGGGCTACTCCCCCAATCGCACCGGCTGGCTGCTTCCGTTCGCGGCCAAGTTGACCAACCGTCTCGAGGCCCGTCGCCACCGACGCGTGACCGATGCCGTGCACCGCGAGGGTGGTCGGATCGTGCTGCAGATCCTGCACGCGGGCCGCTACTCCTACCATCCGCTCTCCGTGAGTGCGTCGGGTGGGAAGTCGCCGATCACCCCGTTCCGCGCCCGCGGCCTCACCGATCGGGGCGTGGAACGGCAGATCAGCCACTACGTCCGGTGCGCGCGCCTGGCGCAGCGCGCAGGCTACGACGGCGTCGAGATCATGGGCGGCGAGGGCTACTTCCTCAACCAGTTCCTCGCACCGAGGACGAACCGTCGCACCGATCGATGGGGCGGGTCCGCCGAGAACCGGCGCCGCCTTCCGGTGGAGATCGTGCGTCGCATCAGAGCAGCGGTCGGACCGGACTTCCTGCTCTCGTTCCGGATCTCGCTGGCCGATCTGGTCGAGAACGGTCAGACGTGGGACGAGATCGTGGCACTCGCCACCGAACTCGAAGGAGCCGGGATCGATCTGTTCGACTCCGACTTCGGCTGGCACGAGTCGCGCGTGCCCACCATCGTGACGTCCGTACCGAGGGCCGCGTTCATCGACTTCACCCGCCGCCTCACCGAGGTGGTGACGGTGCCGGTGGCGGCGGCGAACCGGATCAACATGCCGGAGGTCGCCGAACGCCTGCTGCTCGCCGACGGCAGCGCGCACCTGGTGTCGCTGGCCCGCCCGATGCTGGCGGATCCCGACTGGCTGCTCAAGGCGAGGAACGGCCGACGGGACGAGATCAACACGTGCATCGCCTGCAACCAGGCCTGTCTCGACCACGTCTTCGTCCACCGCAAGGCGTCCTGCCTGCTCAATCCGCGGGCCGGGCGGGAGACCGAACTCGTGCTGTCCCCGACTCGCTCCGCGAGAACGGTCGCCGTCGTCGGCGCCGGCCCGGCGGGACTCGCCACCGCGGTCGCACTGGGGCAGCGTGGTCATCGCGTCACCCTCTTCGAGGCGCGCGACGAGATCGGCGGCCAGTTCGCGATCGCGCAGCGCATCCCCGGCAAGGAGGAGTTCGCCGAGACGGTCCGCTACTTCACCCACGCACTCGCCGCAGCGACGGTCGACGTTCGGCTCGGCACGACGGCCGGCGCCGCGGACCTCGTGCACTTCGATCGCGTCGTCCTGGCCACGGGTGTGGTGCCGCGCATCCCGTCCATTCCCGGCATCGATCACCCCAGCGTCGTCACGTACGCCGAGGCGGTGCTCGGCCAACGGGACGTCGGCAGGCGCGTGGCCGTCATCGGGGCAGGCGGCATCGGTGTCGACGTCTGCGAGTTCCTCACCACGGAACACTCCTCGACTCTGGACACCGCGGAGTGGCGTCGGGAATGGGGAGTCACCGACGATCCGGCGGCCGCGGGTGCCGTGGCCACCGCCGTCGCTCCCCCCGCGGCTCGCGAGGTGTACCTGCTGCAGCGGACGGCGGGACGGATCGGGACGCGACTCGGCAAGACCAGCGGCTGGGTGCATCGCGCTGCCCTGCGAAGCAGGAACGTGACGCAGTTGTCGGGGGTGCGGTACGACCGGATCGACGACGACGGACTTCACATCACCGTCGACGGACGGACACGCGCACTGGAGGTCGACACGATCGTCGTGTGCGCCGGTCAGGAGTCGGTGCGCGATCTTCTGGACGATCTCACAGCTGCGGGAACAGTAGTTGACGTCATCGGCGGCGCCGACGTGGCGGCGGAGGTGGACGCGAAGCGGGCGATCGAACAAGGGACCCGCCTCGCGGCCGCCCTCTGACGTCGCGTGCTCCGCAGCGTCACGCTAGCCTCGGTGACCGTGAGCCTCCCCGCACCCACCGCAGAGTCCCGTGCCGTCGTCACCGGAGCGTCGTCCGGCATCGGAGAAGCACTCGCCACCGAACTCGCCGCCCGTGGTCATTCGCTGATCGTCGTCGCCCGTCGAGGCGAGTTGCTCGAGGCGCTGGCGGCGAAGCTGACCGCCGAGCACGGCGTCACCGTCGAGGTCCGCGTGAACGATCTGTCCGATCCCGTTCAACGCCAGACCCTGGCGGACGAACTGGCCGGCCGCGACATCTCGGTGCTCTGCAACAACGCCGGCATCGCCACCTTCGGTCCGGTGTCGGCGCTGGATCCCGCCTACGAGCGCGCCCAGGTGCAGCTCAATGCTGTTGCGGTGCACGATCTCACGCTGGCGGTCCTGCCCGGCATGATCGAGCGCGGCGCCGGCGGCATCCTCGTCACCGGCTCGGCCGCGGGCAACATGGCCATCCCCAACAATGCGACCTACGCCGCCACCAAGGCGTTCGTGAACACGTTCTCCGAGTCGTTGCGATCGGAGCTCGCCGGCACCGGCGTGCACTGCACGCTCCTCGCACCCGGCCCGGTCCGCACCGAGACGCCCGATCCCACGGACGCCTCCATCGTCGACAAGCTGGTGCCGGACTTCCTGTGGATCGACAGCGCGTACACGGCACGGCTGTCTCTCGACGGGCTCGAGAAGAACAAGATGCGCATCGTTCCCGGAATCCTCAGCAAGGGCATGTCCGTTGCGGGCCAGTACAGTCCGCGCTCGATCAGCGCTCCGATCATCGGCAGCTTCTACAAGAAGCTCGGCGGTTCCTGACCTTCTACCTCCGACGGCGGCGTCCGGTCCCGAAGATGCTCCGTGAGATCTCGCGACCGGCCGCACTGGCTGCCGACCGCAGGAAGCTCTTCACGGCGGGGTTGGCCATGATGCGTTCTGCGGCCGACGGCCCTTCCGGCTCCGGCGCGGGCAGCGGCGGCAGGTCGTAGGTCTGCGGCAGCGGCGGGAACTCCGGCTGCTGCGGCGTCGGTTCGGGGGCCATCCGTGCGTTCAGCAACTCGTACGCGGACTCGCCGTCGACGGTGGTGCCGTACGTCGCGTACAACGGACTGGCGGTCGCGGCGGCCGTGATCGCGTCCGTTCCGATGGTGTCCATCAGCGACTGCGGCGGACGAATCCTGGTCCAGGCCACGGGGGTCGGCGCGCCCCGCTCGGACAGCACCGTGACGATCGCCTCGCCGGTCCCGAGGGTGGTGAGTGCCTCCTCCAGGTCGTAGTCCGCACTCTTGGGATACGTCCGTACCGTCTTGGTCAGCGCCTTCTGGTCGTCCGGGGTGAAGGCGCGCAGCGCGTGCTGCACCCGCGCGCCGAGTTGGGAGAGCACCGGCCCGGGAACGTCCGACGGCAGCTGCGTGCAGAAGAAGATGCCGACACCCTTGGAGCGGATCAGTTTCACGGTCTGCTCGACCTGCTGGAGGAACGCCTTCGACGCGTCGGCGAAGAGCAGATGTGCCTCGTCGAACACGAACACCAGCTTCGGTGCGTCGAGGTCCCCCTCCTCCGGCAGGGTCTGGAAGAGATCGGCCAGCACCCACATCAGGAACGTGGAGAACATGACGGGACGCGCTGCGAGAGCGCCGAGTTCGAAGAGGGTGACGATGCCGCGTCCGTCCGGTGCGGTGCGGATCAGGTCCTCCGTCCGCATCTCCGGCTCACCGAAGAACGTGTCGCCGCCGTCGGCCTCCAGGTTCACCAGTGCCCGCAGGATGACACCGGCGGTGGACGACGAGACGCCGCCGATGCCCTCCAGGTCGGCCTTGCCCTCGTCGCTCGTGAGGTGCGTGATGACGGCACGCAGATCCTTCAGATCGAGCAGCGCGAGCCCCTGCGTGTCCGCCCAGTGGAAGATCAGTCCGAGGGTCGACTCCTGAGTCGCGTTGAGCTGCAACACCTTGCTGAGCAGGATCGGGCCGAACGCCGTGATGGTCGCGCGTACCGGCACCGCGCCACCCTCGGTACCGAGGGAGAGGAACTCGACCGGGAATCCCGTGGGCGCCCACCCGTCCGCGCCGGTCTCGCCGGCCCGGCCGCGCAGGCCGTCCGAGTCGGCGCCCGGAGCGGACAGTCCCGAGAGGTCGCCCTTGACGTCGGCCAGCACCACCGGAACACCGGCCGCGGAGAGCTGTTCGGCGATCACCTGCACGGTCTTCGTCTTGCCGGTTCCCGTGGCGCCGGCCACGAGGCCGTGACGGTTCACCATCTTCAGCGGTAACCGGACCCGTGCGGTCGGATCCGCGACGCCGTCCAGCACCACACTGCCGAGTTCGATGGCGGGACCTTCCGTGGCGTACCCCGCTGCGATCGCGGCCGCGCGGCCACCCTCCGTCGGTTCCGTCATCGTCACTCGTGCTCCCGTTCTCGTGTCGCCGGCGGTACGGGCTGAACTCTATCGCCGGTACCGACACGTGCGGGTCTACTGTGGCAGCGGTACCGATGGACACGACGGATACCGAGGATGTGCGTGAACGACAAACTGGTGTGGATCGACTGCGAGATGACGGGCCTCGAGCTGGGCTCGGACAAGCTCATCGAGATCGCGGCCCTGGTCACCGACAGCGACCTCAACGTTCTCGGCGACGGCGTGGACATCGTGATCCACTGCGACGACGACGCACTGGCCTCGATGCCGGACGTGGTCACCGAGATGCACGCCAAGTCGGGGCTCACCGAGGAGGTCCGTGCGTCGACGGTCACGATGGAGCAGGCGCAGGAGAAGGTGCTCGAGTACATCCGGCAGCACGTTCCCGCCGGCACCGCGCCGCTCGCCGGCAACTCGATCGGCACCGACCGCGGCTTCATCGCGCGGGACATGCCGGAACTGAACGACTACCTGCACTACCGGATGATCGACGTCAGCTCCATCAAGGAGTTGTGCCGCCGGTGGTACCCACGCATCTACTTCGGTCAGCCTCCCAAGGGCCTCGCGCACCGGGCACTCGCGGACATCGAGGAGTCGATCCGGGAGCTCAAGTACTACCGGCAGACGGCCTTCGTGGCGGCTCCGGGACCGACCACCGAGGAGATCAGCGCCGTCGTGACGACGCTGACCGGTGGCGACGCGTGACACAGGGAACCGATTGGCTTCCCGCGTATCGGTCACGCTAGTATCGAACGCGCTGCATCGCCGCAGGGTGTGCAGCAATGGTGGGCGTAGTTCAGTTGGTAGAGCACCAGGTTGTGATCCTGGCTGTCGCGGGTTCGAGTCCCGTCGTCCACCCCGAACACGAAGGCCCCCGACTCGCGAGTCGGGGGCCTTCGTCGTGCGTGGGGCTCAGCGGGGCAGCGCGTCGAGGTCCGTCCGCATGAGGATGACGTTGTAGGACGAGTACTGCGACGCCGTGAAGTACAGCGAGTCACCGGCCGACCTCGGGTGGATGTAGGGCGCGTAGAGGCCACCGCCCGGGTAGTTGCCGATGTCGTTGTTCACCACCAGCGCGGTGGGAGCGCTCCACGGCCCCTCGGGCGCCGACGCGGTCCGCGCCATGATGCGGCCCTCGACGTCGTTGCCGTACAGCATGATGTAGCGACCGAGATACGCATTCCACGCGACGGACATCTCCCCGACCGGCTGGCCGACCACAGGAGCGGCGGCGGCCAGGTCGGAGGTCCAGGACCCACCGTTCCAGTACTCGTACCGGGTGAGGTCCAGCATCGCGTCGGGTGCGACGCGGGCCAGGTAGGCCGCACCGAGACGGCCGTTCGGTGTCCCGTACTGGTACACGAACCCGTCCTGGCCGCGGACGAACGCCGCCTGCTGGAAGCGGGCGTCCAACTGCTCCGTACCGGGGACGGCCACGCCGCTGTTGAACCGGATCGTGCCGGGCTCGGGGAACCACGTCTGCCCGTTGTCGCGCGACGTCGCGATTCCCGCGTAGTTCGTCGACCACACCGAGCCGCTCCACTCGCGGACCGACATGAAGTGCAGATACTGCACGCCGTTCACGGCGATCGCCGACGTGGGAACGATCGTGTACTCGACAGGTGAGAGCCCGAGAGCCGAGAGCAGTTGGGTCGCGAATCGCGGATCGTTCCCGGCCACCACCGCACCGGAGTTCACGTCACCGGGCACACCGTCGGCGAACGTGATGCCGTCCGACAGGTCGGTGTCGTTGCTGCGCAACAGAACATTGTGCCGCCACTGCCCGCCCGGGACCGCGCAGTTCCCGAAGGTGTCGCCGAACGCCATGAGGGTCTGACCGGCTCCGTTGTCCCAACTGATGCCGAGATCGGTCCCCGAGATTCCGAAACGATCGAACGTCCGGTTCACACTCTCCTGACCGGTCACCCACCCCACGGTGGACGTCGACGGCCCGTTGTAGGCGGGCACCGGACCCTGCCGTCCCGCAGGTGGCTGACCGGGAAAACCTGTTCCGTCGATCCCGGTACCGGGCAGTCCTCCACACGGTTCGGCCGCCGCCACGGGCGCGAGCACCAGGCTCACTCCCCCCACCAGTGCCAGTGCCAGCGCAGCCGCCATCGCCCGTTGTCGTCGCATACAGAACATCCCCCACAGTCGCGCCACACGCGGCAGTAACCCGCCCCCGAACGCAAGGTACCAGTCCGGACACGGTCCGATCTCCGCACCGGGACGGCCCCACCGACGAATTACATGTATGTGTTTTCGCAGGTAGGTCGGCACAACCGAATTACGTTGGTGTAATTGAGCATTCGTGTTACCGAGCGATACTGCTGTCCCGTAGAGTGACCCGTGGCGCTCTTGGGGAAGGTGCGCCGTGTGTTACTCGTGTTGTTCGCTCGACGGACGTGAATGCCAAGGGAAGGGCATTCGACTTCGCCGAGCGGTGCGCCGTGGGCGACTGCTCGTCCGGTACCGGTCGGTGAGACCGGTGCGGGACAGAGGGACGTCGACGGCCGTACCGCCGTGGACAGCGCAGCAGCGACGGGACTCCTCCCCCGGGTCGGCGCAGACCGAATGGCGACGCCCGTGGGCGCATACGGAGGTAGCTCGTGCACCGAACATCACACTCGAACACCGCATCACAGGACACCGTGGACGCATCGCCGTCACCGGTGCGCCGCCGTGGTCGCTGGGGATCCGCCGCCATGGTGGGCGTCGCGGCCACCGGAGCTCTGCTCTTCGCCGGGACACCCACGGCCGCAGCAGCACCCGCGCTTCCGCCGCTCCCCGCTCTGCCCGCGTTCCAGATTCCCGGTGTTCCGCTGAGCGCCAAGCAGCAGGCGGCGATCCTCGCCGCCGTCTTCGACGCGACGGGCGTGCTGGTCCAGGAGGTCGCGGGGCTCGTTCTCGGCGACATCACCCTCACCCCGGTGACTCCCGACGCCGCGCCGGACGCCACGTCGCCCTTCCAGGCGGCCCCGCTGGGCGTCGGCGGATCACGACTCCCCTTGACGCCCGGCACCTTCGAGGTCACGTCCGGTTACGGCGGGCGCAACAACCCGACCGGCGGCGGACGGCAGAACCACGAGGGCATCGACCTCGGAGCCGCGCAGGGCACCACGATCTACGCGGTCACCGGCGGCACCGTCACGCAGGCCGGTGACGCGGGCGACGGGTACGGCAACCTGGTGAAGATCCAGAAGGGCGACACGGAGGTCCTCTACGGACACCAGAGTCGCATCGATGTCGCCGTGGGTGACACCATCGCTCCCGGTCAGGCCATCGGCGCGGTCGGCAGTACCGGCGACTCCAACGGCCCGCACCTGCACTTCGAGGTGCGACGCGGCGGCGAGGCCGTGGACCCGGTCGGTTACCTCACCGCTCTGGGCCTGAAGGTCTAGCGGCTCAGACGGACTGGGCGTTGCCGGCTTTCCACTCGTCCCACGGGATGTTCCAGTCGCCCAGTCCGTCGGTACCCGACAGCGTTCCACCCACGGTGTTCTTCACGACGGTGATGTCACCACGCTTGGTGTTGTCGTAGACCCACTTCGCGTTCGACGGGCTCAGGTTCAGGCAACCATGGCTGACGTTCGAATAGCCCTGTGATCCGACGGACCACGGCGCCGAGTGGAAGAAGATGCCGCTGTACGACATTCGCGTCGCCCAGTCGACCGGAGTGCGGTAGCCCTGCGCGGAGTCCACGGCGACGCCGTAGGTCGACGAGTCCATGACCATGGACGCGAACTTGTCACCGATGATGTAGACCCCGTTGTCGGTGGGCGAGCTGTCCTTGCCCATCGACGTCGGCATGGTCTTGACGTCGACTCCGTTGACGGAGAACGTCACCTGCTTGGTGGCGTCGTCCGCGGTGGCGATGACGGCGTCACCGATCGAGAAGGACGACGACGCGTTCTCCTGGCCGAAGAGTCCCTCGCCGAGGTCGCGACCGAAGACGTCCACCGTCACGGTGACGCGGGTGCCGGGAGCCCAGTAGTTCTGCGGGCGCCACCGCACCTCTTTCTGGTTGACCCAGTAGAAGGCACCCTCGACCGGCGGGTCCGTCACGACGGTGATCGCGTTCTGCGCGGCGATCTTGTCGGGGATCGGCTCGTCGAACTGCACGGCGACCGGTTGGCCGATGCCCACGATCTCGTTCTCGGACGGCAGCAGGTACGGCTTGGTGACGTTGTCCGGCGAACTGGTGGTGAAGGACGAGACGGACGACGCCTCACCGCCCAGACCGTAGGCCCGCGTACGCAACGTGTAGGTGCCGTTGTAGTCGAGCACCTCGCTGTTCGTCCAGGACGACCGATCCTCGGACAGTGCTCCGGGGACAGGGGTGCCGGCGTCGTCGGTGAGCGTCACCTCGGACAGGGTGCCGTCCGCCACGGTCACCGCGACCGGAGCACTCGGGGAGAATCCGACGGACGCGTCGGGCGCCGGCAACGACACCTTCGGCTTCATGAGCTCGGACAACGGGTTGGAGTCGATCGGTGCGGGAGCCGCCGTCGGTGTCTGACCCGACCCCGCCGTGCACCCGGCCGCGGAGAGTGCGAGCACCGTCATCGCGGCCACCAGAGTCGAGCGCCCACGACGGGTCCTACCCCACGACATCGTCATTCTCTCGACTCCACTCACCTGCGCCCGAACCATCAGCTATCACGCACATGATGCCATCCACCTGGGATTTCTCACCACTCCGGAGCTGGGGAACACGGTCACGGTCGAGTACCGATCGAGCATCGACCCGGCTCCTCACCAGCGGTCCGGAGCCTCTGCCAGCGGGAATGCGGACCGGGCGTCCCGTTTCGATGATCGCGGGTGCTGTTGGTGTGCGTCACAAGCGACCCCGGACAGCACGACGCCGCCGAGCGTGAACTCGGCGGCGTCGAGGACGGAGTCGGCCGTGCGCCTCTCGGCAGAAGGCCGCTCGTAGCGGCGAAAGGGGTGGTACCCGGGGCATGGATCCGACTCCGTCGAGCTGTGCAACGCCGACACCCCCGAGTCTGTTCCCGGCCGCTAGCATCACGTGGATGCGCGCCCTCGGTCCCACGTCGTCCGCATCTGCGCCGCGCCCCGTCTCGTTCCGGCGTGCGACCCGATGAGTGATCTGCGTGTCCGAGACGCCGCCGCCCTGGTCGGTGTCAGCGACGACACCGTCCGCCGGTGGATCGAGAGTGGTGTCGTCGAGACGTCGAAGGACTCGGCCGGACGCACCGTCGTGAACGGCGCCTCGCTCGCGGCGCACGCTCGGGCCCGCGCCGCCGCACCGCCGGATCCGAGCGGCACGGTCAGCTCCGCGCGCAACCGTCTGGCCGGACTCGTCACCTCGGTGGTCGTCGACACGGTGATGGCCGAGGTACAGATGCAGTGCGGCGCGTTCACCGTGACGTCGCTGATGAGCGCAGAATCGGTGCGGACACTCGGACTGGAACCCGGCAGCGTCGCCGTCGCGGTGGTCAAGGCGACCACCGTCATCGTCGAGACACCGTGATCTCCGTCCTCGCGGGCGGGACGCGCGGCCACCGCGACGCGGTGCGTCCGCCCGCCTGGATCCTCGTGCCGGCCAGCCTCGGCACGGCGCTCGTCGTGCTCCCTCTCGTGGCGATGCTGCTCTCGGTCGACGTGGCTCGCTTCGTTCCGCTCGTCACCTCGGAGTCGTCCCGGGCCGCGCTGCTGCTCAGCCTGCGCACGGCGGCCGCAAGCACTGTCCTCTGCATCCTGCTGGGGGTGCCGATGGCCCTGGTCCTCGCGCGGTCGACCGGGCGGATCGTCGCCGTCGTGCGCGCACTCGTCCTGCTCCCCCTCGTCCTGCCCCCGGTCGTGGGTGGGCTCGCCCTGCTCTACGCGTTCGGCAGGCAGGGACTGCTGGGTGAACACCTGCGGGCGTGGGGCATCGACATCGCCTTCACCACCACCGCGGTGGTCCTCGCGCAGACGTTCGTCGCCCTCCCCTTCCTCGTGATCAGTCTCGAGGGCGCACTGCGCACGGCGGGCACGCGGTACGAGGTCGTCGCCGCGACCCTCGGGGCCTCACCCGGCACCGTCCTGCTGCGGGTCACCCTCCCCCTGGTCCTGCCCGGGCTGGCGTCGGGTGCGTTGCTCTCCTTCGCCCGTGCGCTCGGCGAGTTCGGCGCCACCCTTACGTTCGCCGGGTCGCTCCAGGGCGTCACCCGCACCCTCCCGCTCGAGATCTACCTCCAGCGCGAGACGGATCCCGATGCGGCGGTGGCCCTCTCGCTGGTCCTCATCGTCGTCGCGATCGTCATCGTGATCCTCACTCGCAGTCGGCGTCCGGCAGGCGTGCTGTGACACCCACCGACACCTCGGTCGTCCTCGACGTCCGTCACCGAGCACGCGGCGCCGACCTCACGCTCACGGTGCCGTCGGGCGGTGTGGTGGCGATCCTCGGACCCAACGGTGCCGGGAAGTCGACGCTGCTGTCGATGGTGGCCGGACTCGTCCGGCCCGACGACGGCGTGGTCCGCATCGGAGCGCGCACCCTCACCGACAGCGCGCAGCGCATCGACGTCCCGCCGCATCGCCGACGGGTGGCTCTCCTCGCCCAGGACGCGCTGCTGTTCCCACACCTGTCCGCGCTGGCGAACGTCGCCTTCGCTCCCCGCGCACGAGGTGCCGGACGAGCCGAGTCCGAGCGACTCGCGCGCCGATGGCTCGAGGCCGTCGACGCGGCAGACCTCGCCGATCGGCGGCCGCGCGCACTGTCCGGCGGACAGGCCCAACGCGTCGCCCTCGCCCGCGCACTCGCGGCGGACCCCGACGTGCTCCTGCTCGACGAGCCGTTCGCGGCCCTCGACGCCGAGTCCGCACCGGCCATGCGCCGCGTGCTCCGCGAGGTGCTCGCCGAGACCTCGCGCACCACCCTGCTGGTGACCCACGACCGCGTCGACGCCCTGACGCTCGCCGGTGAGGTGGCCGTCGTCGACGCCGGACGAGTGGTCGAACACGGCACCGTCCGCGACGTTCTGACGGCTCCGCGTACCCGGTTCGCGGCCGCCCTCGTCGGAGTGAACTCGATCGAGGGCACCATCACCGCTCCGGACACGCTCACGACCGCGTCGGGTGTCGCGGTGCAGGGCCGCGCCCCGGATCCTCTCGACGCGGGCTCATCGGCGGTGGCCCTGCTGCATCCCACCGCCGTCTCCGTCTTCGTCGACCCACCGCGGGGCAGCCCCCGCAACGTGCTGCCCGTGCAGATCGGCCACGTGGAGTCCACCGGCTCGTCGGTCCGCATCACGTCCACCGCGGCCGCGGGTCTGCCCGCGCTGCACGCCGACGTCACCGTCGCGGCGGCCACCGAACTCGACCTCGTGCCCGGCCGTCGCGTCCACTTCGTCGTCAAGGCCGGCGAGGTGGCACTGCACGCCGCGGCTCCCGGCGCGCCCACACCGCGGTGACCGGTGGGTCGCCACGGCCGAGGCGACTGCTCGACGCGGCAGCGGATCTGTTCGGCGCCCGCGGCTACGCGGCCGTCGGCATCGACGACGTCGCGGCGGCCGCGGGCGTCTCGGGGCCGTCGGTGTATCGGTGGTTCGACTCGAAGTACGACCTGCTCCGCACGCTGCATCTGACCGCGGTCGCACGCCTCGAACGGCGCATCGCTCGGGAGGGCGCTCCCGCCGATCACCACGCGCTCGCTCTCGGCGCCCTCACCGTGCGCCGCTCGCTCGGCACGCTGCGCCGCGACCGCCCGCATCTGCACGACCCCGACATCGGTACGGTGACCACGGTTCTCGATGCCGTCACCGCGGCAGCACGTCGTGCCGATCCGATCCTTCGGCCCTCTCGCGACTCCGACGTCACGACTCGGGCGGTGCTGTCCACCCTCTCCAGCATCGGGACGCACCGCCTCGCCGTCCCCGCCGCCGCGGTGCTCGAGGTTCTCGACTCCGCGTGCGCCGCGGTCCTCTCGGCGGACCTGCCGGACGCCGTCGACGATCCGGATCTCCCGCGCGGCGTCCCGCCCGTCGGGCGACGGGACGCACTCCTGCGCTCGGCCGCGGCGCTGTTCGACGAGAACGAGCCCGCCGACGTGACGATGGCGGCCATCGCCTCCTCGGTGGGCATCGCGGCATCGAGCACGTACCGCTGGTTCGGCGGCAAGACCGTGGTGCTGGACGAGGTGTGCCTCGGCGCCGCGCGCCGGGCGGCAGACGAGACGGCGCGTGTGCTCGCCCGGTCGGACACGCCGCACCAGGCGCTGGCCGGACTGGCGCGGCGGCGCGTGGCCCTCGCGACGCGGGCGCCGGCACTGCGGGTACTCCGGCGCCACGGCCTCTCGACCGGTCCGGCGACGGCACGCGAGCTCACCGTGATGGCTCGCCAGGAGCGCGGAGAGTGGGTGCACCTCCTCGCGTCGACGATGCCGGGACGCTCGCGGGCACAGTCGTCGGTTCTCGTCGAAGCAGCGTTCACGGTGGTGGACGACCTGTCACGGCACGTCGACGAGCGCCGGCTCGCCGCGGTGATCACCGCGATGCTGGGTGTGGACGACGGCGGGCCCCGATCACCACATCGGTGATCGGGGCCCGCGTCGGATCTGCCGTGCCGCGACCGGCTACTGAGCCTGCAGCAGCGTGAACGACCTGTCTCGTACCAGCAGTGACGTCGGGTCCTCGCCCACCTCCTGCTCGGGGTCGCTCGAGATCGTGAGCGACCACGTCTCGTCGGGCAGGGTGAATTCGACCGGGGTGTCGGAGGCGTTCATCAGCCACAGGAACACGGTGTCCTCGGCCGACGACTTGAACAGCACGGCGATCGACTTGTTCGATCCGGTGGTCCAGTCGTCGTCACCCATCGCGACGCCGTCCGCGCGCTGGAAGTCGATCGTGTCGGGTCGACCGCCGCTCGTGTCGGTGGTGGTGTCGTCCTCGCCGTGGCGGAACCACACCGGACGCAGCGCCGGATGCTCGCGGCGGAGTGTGATCAGCGCCGTGGTGAACTCGACGAGTGCGTCGTCGGCGACCGCCCAGTCGAACCACGAGATCTCGTTGTCCTGGCAGTAGGCGTTGTTGTTGCCGCCCTGCGAGCGCGCGAGTTCGTCGCCTCCCAGGAGCATCGGAACGCCGGCCGAGAGAAGCAGCGTGCCGAGGAAGTTGCGGCGCTGGCGATCGCGCAGCGCGTTGACGTCCGCATCGTCCGTCGGACCCTCCGCGCCGCATCCCCACGACCGGTTGTCGGACTCGCCGTCCTGGCTGTCCTCGCCGTTCTCCTCATTGTGCTTCTCGTCGTACATCGTGAGGTCGGCGAGAGTGAAGCCGTCGTGCGCGGTGATGAAGTTAACACTCGCGAGGGTGGGCCGGCGATCGTTCTCGTAGACGTCGGGGCTACCCGAGATACGTTGCGCCAGAGCGGGAAGGCTACCCTCCTCGCCGCGCCAGAAGTCGCGGACGTCGTCGCGGAACTTACCGTTCCACTCCGACCAGCGCGCCGGGAAGCCGCCGACCTGATAGCCGGCGGTGTCCCACGGCTCGGCGATCAACTTCACCGGGGCGAGCACCGGATCCTGATGCACCATGTCGAGGAACGCGCTGTGTCGGTCGAGGTCCTCGTCCTGACGGGTCAGGGTGCTCGCGAGGTCGAAGCGGAAGCCGTCGACGTGCATCTCGGTGACCCAGTAGCGCAACGAGTCCATGATGAGGGCGAGTGCGGCGGGATGGCCGACGTTCAGGCTGTTGCCCGTTCCCGTCGTGTCGTAGTACGAGCTGTGGTCCTCGGGGACCAGCCGGTAGTAGGACGCGTTGTCGATTCCCTTGAGGGACAGGGTGGGTCCGAGGTGGTTGCCCTCGGCGGTGTGGTTGTAGACCACGTCGAGGATCACCTCGAGGCCGGCCGCGTGCAGCGCCTTGACCATCGACTTGAACTCGGTGACCTGCCCACCCGTGTCGCCCGCACTGCTGTACTCGTTGTGCGGCGCGAGGAAGCCGATCGAGTTGTATCCCCAGTAGTTCCGGCGACCCTCCTCGAGCAGGTGCGAGTCCTGGACGAACTGATGCGTGGGCAGCAGTTCGACGGCGGTGATGCCCAGCCGTGTCAGGTGTTCGATGGCGGACGGATGCGCGAGGCCCGCGTAGGTCCCGCGGACGGCCTCGTCCACGTTCTCGTCGAGCTGGGTGAACCCCTTGACGTGCACCTCGTAGACGACGGACTCGGACAACGGGATTCTCGGCGCGGCGTCGTCTCCCCAGTCGAACGAGTCGTCGACGACCACGGACCGCGGCATGAAGGGCGCGGAATCGGCGTCGTTGCGGGTCTCGGGCTCGTCGTGATGGTGGGAGAACACCGCTTCGTCCCATTCCACGGACCCCGCAACGGCTTTAGCGTAGGGGTCGAGGAGGAGCTTGGCGGCGTTGTGGCGCAACCCGGCGGCCGGATCCCACGGGCCGTCGACCCGGAATCCGTATCGCGTTCCGACGGACATGTTCTCGACGATGCCGTGGAACACGTGGCCGGTGTACTCGGGCAGTGTCGTCGACGACAGTTCGGTACCGTTCTCGTCGTACGTGACGACGGTCACCGACTCGGCCGTCTCGGTGTAGACCGCGACGTTCGCGCTCCCGTCGGGTCGAAGACTGACACCCGGGGGGTAGGGGGTGGAAGGCTGTCGTGTCACTGATGGCACCAGTTCTCTGTCGTAGGTCCAGCTCGTGGAGGGACCGGAAGTCACCCACGGAAGTCGTGCGGGTCCCAGCGTTCTTACCCGCGCACCGCCCGGACGAAACGGTGCAGGTTGAGCGCACGGGCCACCGGGTAGACATGCCCCATGACGGGCGTCCGCACGACTCGACGCATCGTGCGTGAACGAACGGCCGTCGCGGCGGGAATGCGACGTCGGCTGGCGGCGCGCGACACGGCCCTGGTGGCGGCGGGCATCACGTTCTACGGCGGCATCGCCGTCGTGCCGATGTTGCTGTTGGGTCTGCGCCTCACCACGCTGCTGCTGGGTGAGGAGACCGTCGTCGGGTACGGAGACGCCATCGCCGGACTTCTGCCGGGCGCGGCGGGCGCCCCGGGTGCAGTGCGGACCCTGTTCGACGCCGGGACCCACCTCGGGTGGCTGGGCGGCCTGGTCGCGATCCTGCCCGCCACCTTCTATGGCGAGGGCATGCGACGGGCCCTGCTCGTCTACGAGCCCGTGCGCGAATCGTTCGTCGGCTGGCGCGGTCGCGCGTCGGCGCTCCCGGTCCTGATCGTCACGCCGCTGCTCACCATCCCCGTTCTCGTGGTGGGCAACGCACTCGCCTCGGTGAACGGCGGCATCGGCGCGGGAGCGTTCCGCGTCTGGCTCGGATTCGTCACCGTCTGGCTGGTGCTCGCCGTACCCATCGGATGGACGTACCGGGTGGTCGCGCCGACCACCCTCTCGCGTACGGCAGTCGCGATCGGTGCCCTGACCACCGCGTCCTTCGTCTCGGGATTCCTGCAGGGCTACGTGCTGTTCCTCGCGATACCCATCGACTGGTCGGGCCCGTTCGGCGGCCTCGAACCCGTCGGAGCGGCCGTCGCCACGGTGCTGTGGCTGTTCCTGCTGCACATCATCGTGCTGATCGGCTGGGTGTTCACTCTCGAGTGCGACCGGGTCGCGGAGCGGGAAGCGCACTCAGAGCGTGATGGATCGACACGCTGATCTGACTGAAGCCGACGACGGCGAGGATCAGGGACACGGCGGCACCGATGGTGCCGAACAGCGGACCGGTGTCCACCACCGAGGCTCCCAGGAGAGTCACCACGACGGCGATCACGCGGGACGGGCGCTCCCACACCGTCACGACTCCGATCGACGCCATCCCCGCGGACACCGCGCGAGCCCGCGCCGTCTCGTGCAACAGGGTGAGCAGCGCGACCGCGACCACCAGGGGTGCGGGTGCTCCCAGCACCAGGAGAACCGCGAAGACGAGCATGTCCGAGAGTCGATCGGCCACCGAGTCGGCAACGTAGCCGAATGCCGTCGATCGACCGCGGAGCAGTGCGACGGCGCCGTCGAGGCTGTCCACCAGCGCCGACAGGACGAGAAGCAGTGCCGCCGCGCCGGCACCCCACGGACCGGAACCCGCGACGGCGAGAGCCAGGACAGCGAAGAGAACCCCCACAGCGGTGACCGCGGTGGGGGCGACGCGCGCCCGCGCGAGCGGGCGGGCCAGAACGTACGTGATGGTCAGCCAGCCGTGCACCAGTGCCGACGAGTGCACGTCGTACCCTCCGTGCAGCTCGGACCACGCACGGAAGTACTGCGTGCGAGTTCTCGGCACGATGACGACGGGTTCCGACGCATCGGAACCCGTCACGTGATCGTGGTCAGTGACCACCGGGATCGGTGAGGGACTTGCCCTCGGCCGCCTTGACGCGCTTGCGCTCGAGCAGGACCACGGCGAGGCCGGCGAGCAGGAGAACCGGGCAGGCGATGCCGGCGACCAGCACCCATCCCTCGAAGCCGCCGCCCGCTGCGGTCAGGCCCAGTCCGAGCGCGACGAAGCCCAGCGCCATCAGGAAGTAGCCCGGCCATGCGCGGCTGTCGGTGATGGCCTCACCGGCGTGCGCACGCGTGGTGCGTGCGAAATCCTGCGGCTGCTCGTTCTCGTTCTGCGCGACCACGACTTGTCCTTTCGTCGATACATCCGTGCATGCCCGTCGGACCGCCGGGGGAAACCCGGTCGGTGGGCGCTCACAGAGGGCATTCGGAACCACCTACCCCCGCGACGGCTCGTACGGAGTGACGAGGGCGACGTCGGGCGCTAGGTGTAATGGCCAGGGACGTTGTGGACGGCGTGGCGACAACAGATAGGTGAGGACCTCCGGTATCGGTGTGGTTACCACAACTGCACCGACAACCGAGAGGTCCTCGTGTCCCACGCTAACGCCTCCCTCACCCCTAAGGGACGATTGAAGCTCGCGAGTTCGATCGTCGACGACCACTGGTCCATCCGGCGGGCCGCCGAACGCTTCCAGGTCTCACCGAGCACCGCCAAGAAGTGGGCCGACCGGTACCGGGCCGGCGGGGCGCCGGCGATGATCGACCGGTCCAGCCGGCCCCGCCGCAGCCCCGCGCGCACACCGAGACGCACCGAACGACGAATCGTGGCGCTGCGCTTCACCAACCGGTGGGGACCGCACCGGATCGCCTACCACCTGCACCTGCCGCGCAGCACCGTCTCCGCGGTCCTGGCCCGCTACCGGATGCCGCTGCTGCGCCACCTGGACCAGAACACCGGCCTGGCGGTGCGCCGCCCCGCACCCCGCCGCTACGAACACCCCGCCCCCGGCGACCTGATCCACATCGACATCAAGAAACTCGGCCGGATCCCCGACGGCGGCGGGCACCGCAAACTCGGCCGCACGATCGGCAACCGGCACAACAAGAAACAAGGCCGCGGCTACGCGTTCGTCCACCACGCCGTCGACGACCACTCTCGGCTCGCCTACTCCGAGATCCTCGGTGACGAACGCAAGGAGACCGCCGCCGGGTTCTACCGGCGCGCCGCTGCGTACTTCACCGACCACGGCATCACCATCGCCAGAGTGCTCACCGACAACGGATCCTGTTACCGGTCAACACTGTTCGCCGAAGCACTCGGATCGGTGGTGCACAAGCGCACCCGGCCCTACCGGCCGCAGACCAACGGCAAAGTCGAACGGTTCAACCGCACCCTGAACCAGGAATGGGCCTACGCCCACACCTACCTCTCCGACGAAGCCCGCGCAGCGACCTACCAGGACTGGGTCCATCACTACAATCACCACCGACCCCACACAGGCATCGACGGCAAGTCACCCATCGAGCGACTCACCGTCCACAACCTCCCCGCGAAGAACAGCTAGGGTGAGCGCGTCAACAGACCATGCGGTTCGTGAATCGGGACGTGAACCGCTCTACGTGAGGACGCGCCCGTGCCCTATCTCGGCCTGATCGTCGCCGTGCTCTGGATCTTCTGCCTCATCGACGTCATCACGGCCGACGAGGGTGGCATCCGTCACCTCCCGAAGACGGTCTGGCTCCTGCTCGTCGTGTTCCTTCCTCTCGCCGGGTCCGTGGCCTGGCTCGTGGCGGGCCGGCCCGTCGGCGGCGGCATCTGGGGCGGTCCCGACGCGGGACGCCGACCGAGAGCGACCCGTTTCCCCGAGTACGACGTCCGTCCCGGCCGCGCGGTCGCGACGAACTCCGAGTCCGACGAGGAGTTCCTGCGTCGGTGCCGGGAACGCGCTCAGCAGCAGCGCGACGCCGCCCGTCGCACCAGGAATCCCGAGCACGACTGACGCGTACGCGTCGTCCCGACCGGTCGGCCACGTGGGTTAGGGTCGGCTAATGCATGACGCACCTCCGTCGACCGGCGGGGCCATCCTGCGCCGCACCACCCGGCGCCACCGTGTGCGACTCGTCGGTTCGTCGGCCCTGTTCTGTGTGCACCAGTTCTGCGAGACGATGGTGCCGGTCGCCATCGGTCTCATCATCGGCCGCGCGGTCGAGACCGGCGACGTCACCGCGATGATCGTCTCGTTGCTGGGGCTGGCGGGCCTGTTCGTCGTCCTCTCCTACGCGTACCGCATCGGCGCCCGCATCATCGTCGTCGCGATCGAGCGGGAAGCACACCTGCTACGCGTGGAGGTCGCGGGACGCGTGCTCGACCCGCGCGGCGTCCAGGTCGATCTCGGCTCCGGCGAGCTGTTGACGGTCAGCACCTCGGACGCCGAGAAGACCTCGTGGGCGCTCGACGCCATCGCCCGGGTCGCCGCCGCGGTCACCGCCCTCGTCGTCACGGCGGTGGCACTTCTCGTCATCGATGTGCCGCTCGGGCTGGCCGTCGTCATCGGCACGCCTGTCCTTCTCCTTCTCCTCCAGTTGTGTGCGCCGTTCCTCACCCGCGCCGCGACCGATCAGCAGGCGGAGGTGGCCCGCGTCTCAGGTCTCGCCACCGATCTCGTCAGCGGCGTACGGCCCCTCCGCGGTATCGGCGCCGAGGACGTCGCGTCCCGGCGGTTCGTCCAGTCGAGCCGACGTGCACTGGCCGCGACGATGCGTCTGGCCCGTGGCAACAGCGTGTACCTCGGTGTCTCGGCGACGGTGGGCGCGCTGCTGTCCGCCGCCGTGGCCGGCACGGCCGGGTTCCTCGCTCTCGAGGGCCGGATCTCCGTCGCCGAGCTGATCACTGTCGTCGGACTGGCGCAATTCCTCATCGAGCCGCTGAGTTCGCTCTCCCGACTTCCCGGCTTCCTCGCGGTCATCCGCGGATCAGCGGACCGGTTGGCATTGGTTCTCGGCGCCGACCCGGTGGTCACCTCCACCGGTACGCGGTCCCCCGACACCTCGTCCGTCGGACTCGACGACCTGTCCTACGGGACGTTGACGCATCTCGACCTGCATCTAGGGCGCGGCGAGATCGTCGGCGTCGTCGCCTACCGGCCGCAGGACGCCGATGCATTGGCCGCCGTCCTCTCCGGGCAGGTGTCGCCCGACGACGTCACCGGACGGCTGACGGTCGGCGGCGTCGACGTGACCGAGCTCGCGCTCCCCGAGGTCCGCCGCACCGTGCTGGTGGAACCGCACACGTCGGATCTGTTCGCCGGCACGGTGCGGTCCAACATCGCCCTGGACCGCGGGAGCGACCTCGACGCCGCGGTGACCGCCTCCGCCGTCACCGACATCGTCGCCATGCACGACGGCGGTCTCGACCATCCGGTGACCGACCGCGGTGCCAGCCTGTCCGGTGGGCAACGCCAACGAGTCGCCCTCGCCCGCGCACTCGCGGCGCAGCCACCGGTACTCGTCCTCCACGATCCGACCACCGCCGTCGACGCGGTGACCGAACACGCCATCGCCACCGGCATCGCGGGACTGCGTCACGACGGCGACGCCCGCACCCAGACGACGGTGCTCATCACCACCAGCCCCGCGCTCCTCGCGGTCACCGACCGCGTCGTCGTGCTCGACGAGGGGCGCGTCGCGACCGTCGGCACCCACCACGGGTTGGCGGAGACGGACGAGCGCTACCGAGAGGCGGTTCTGCGATGACCGAACCGACCGCACTGCTGCCCATCGCGAGTGGACGGCGATGCTGGACGTTCCTTCGCGGCGAACTCCGTGCGCGGCGGGGATCGGTCGCGCTCACCGTCGCCATCGGCGTGGTCGCGGCGGCGATGGCGCTGATTCCCGTGTACGTCTTCGGCATGCTCGTCGATCGGGTGACCGAGGGCGCACCGACGTCCACGATCGTCGGTGTCGTGACGGTCATCGGCGCCGCGGCGGTCGCGGGCGGTGTCTTCACCGGGATCGGCGCCTACACCGTCAGTCTGCTCGGCGAGAAGATGTTGGCCTCGCTGCGCGAGCGCGTCCTCGGTCGCGCACTCCACCTCCCGGTGAGCACACTGGAGCGAGTCGGCAAGGGAGACCTGCTCTCCCGCGTCGGGGACGACATCGCGGTGATGGCGAAATCGCTCGGCGAAGTGGTGCCGAACATCCTCGCCGCCGTGCTGCTGGTCCTGCTCAGTCTGATCACGATGCTCGGGCTCGACTGGCGTCTGGGACTCGCGGGCATGGTCGCGATCCCGATGTACGTGATGGCCCTGCACTGGTATCTGCCGCGGTCCGCCCCGATGTACGCCGCCGAGCGCGTCGCGATGGGCGAGCGCGCCCAGTCTCTGGTCAGCAGCATGCAGGGGGCCCGCACCGTGCGGGCGTACGGCATGGAGGGTGAGCACCTCGCGCGCATCGACGCATCGTCCGGCAAGGCTCGCGACATCGCCGTCACCGTCTTCCGTCTCTTCACCCGGTTCGGCTCGCGCAGCAACCGGGCCGAGTGCGTCGGCCTCTCGGTCATCCTCACCGTCGGCTTCCTCCTGGTGCGCGAGGACGCCGTCACCGTCGGTCAGACCACCGCGGCGGCACTGCTGTTCCACCGACTCTTCAACCCGATCGGCATGCTGCTGTACTCGTTCGACGACATCCAGTCGGCCGGGGCCTCCCTCGCACGACTGGTGGGCGTCATCGATCTGCCCGACGACCGCTCCCCCGGGACCGAGGCGGAGCCCGCGGACGGCACCGTCGTCGTGACGAACCTCCGCCACTCCTACGACGGGGTCGACGACGTCCTGCACGGGATCGATCTGCGGATCGACGACGGCACGACGGTGGCGCTGGTCGGCTCGACCGGCGCCGGCAAGTCCACCATCGCCGCGCTCGTGGCGGGCTCGATGCGAGCGGACTCCGGATCGGTCCGGGTGGGCGGGGTGTCGCTCGACGACATCGGCTCCGATCGACTGCGCCGGCACGTCGCGATCGTCAGCCAGGAGGTGCACGTGTTCGCCGGACCGCTCATCGACGATCTGCGGCTCGCGGCACCGGACGCGGATCGGGAGACGGTCGAACACGCGCTGCGGACGGTCGGCGCGCACTCGTGGGTGAGCACCCTCGAGGACGGTCTCGACACGGTGGTCGGCGAGGGCGGCGTCGAGCTGACTCCGTCTCGCGCGCAACAGATCGCACTGGCCCGCATCGTCCTGGCCGATCCGGCGGTCGCCGTCCTCGACGAAGCCACCGCCGAGGCCGGCAGCGCCGGCGCGCGCGACCTCGAGGAGGCCGCCCGGGCCGCCACTCGCGGACGGACGACGATCGTCGTCGCCCACCGCCTCACCCAGGCGGCGAGCGCCGACAGCGTCGTGGTGCTCGAGCACGGCCGCATCGTCGAGCAGGGGCCGCACCGGGACCTGGTGGAGGCCGGCGGCCGGTACTCCGAACTCTGGTCCGCGTGGCGAGGGCGCTAGTCCTCACGTCGTCAGACGGAGCGACGGAACAGCCGCGAGCTCGCCCGGCACCGCGGCATCGGACGTGACCACCAGCGCGTACTCCCCGGCATCGCGCACGGTCGCGCCACGGCGGAACACGCGCAGACGCCCGGGATCGCGGCCCTCTGCCCGCATCGCCTCGACGTCCTCGGGGGTCGGCTCGCGCGCGACGGACGCCGACACCGTGCCACCCGGCTCGGCGGACGGTTCGGGCAGCGGGAGGTCGGGAGCGAGCGGGTCGGTGTCCAGCAGGAGAGCCGTGCGGCCCGGCCGCACCAGCGCTGCAGCGACCGTCAGCAGACGGTGGCTCGTCGTCCGCACCTGCGCGGATCGGCCACGGTGCAGGGCCCGCAGGGCGGACCACTCCTCCGTACCCGGGTCGAACAGCTCTGCGGGCGCGCCCATCTCGATCATCGAGGACACCACGGCACTGGGCGTGGTGTCGCCGACCGTCAGAGGCCAGCGCGGGAAGAGGGATCCGGGCCAGACGTACCCGGTCTCCCCCGCCCAGTCGGCCGGGTACGCCTGCGGCGCCTTCGCGGCCAGGGCGCGACGATGGCTCGCGTGCACCGAGTCGTCACCGAGCCAGGGCGGCAGTCGGCCGTCGTCGCGCAACTCGTCGTACGTCCACGCACGCCCGTCGCTGTAGTCGAGGAGCCGTGCCTCCAGGGCCTCCGCCCGCCCGCGGGCCGCCCACTCCCGGCAGGTCGCGATCCCGTAGGCCACGAGCGCCGGGGTGAATCCCCGCCACATCACCACCGCCGGGTGGTTCTTCCACCCGTAGGAGGGCCATACCAGGGCGCGCAGGATCTGGAAGGTCTCGACGCGTTGCTTCCCGAGCCGCTTGTCGTCGAGCAGCTGTGCGCTGCGGGCGAAGCCGGGGTCGGGGAGGAACGTCTGCATTTCGAGAGGGTGACCGACGAGGGCCGCGTCGAAACGAGGGTGCCTCTGCGGAGTTGCGACCTGCTCGAGTCGAACCCTGTGCCGACCCCTCTCACTGCGACAGCATCGTGTGTCATGACGATCTCCGTCGAGACGAGCTCCACCGACTCCGGGCAGTGGCGTCTCGCCGCGGTGTGCCGCGGCGAGCGCAGCGACCTGTTCTTCTCCCCCGCCGGAGAGGGACGACGAGCTGCCCGCGAACGCGAGGAGATCGCGAAGAGGCTGTGCGCACACTGCCCGGTGATCGCTCGGTGCCGCGAAGTGGCTCTCGAGTCCGCCGAACCGTACGGAGTGTGGGGCGGGTTGACCGCCCGCGAACGGCGTCAGGTGCGCCGGGCCGTCTGACGCGCGACCGTGCGCACGGGCCCGGTACTCCCGCGCACGACGAGTGACGGCTCCACCACCAGCTCGGCGGGCGCGAGGCTCTCGTCCTCGAGGCGGGCGATGGCGAACCGCACCGCCGTCGCGGCCAGACCCTCGGCGTCCTGCCGGACGGTCGTGAGATCGATGCGCGAGAGGTGCGCCAGCTCGCTGTCGTCGTATCCCACTACCGAGACATCATCGGGCACAGCGATTCCGGCACGGTGGAACGCGTCCATCAGTCCCACCGCGCACAGATCGTTGCCGGCCATCACCGCGGTGGGCACCCGCCGCTCGGCCACCATGCGCGTTCCGGCGGCACTGCCCGCCTCCTCGGTGTGCGCACCCGGCCACACCACGGCGGGGAGACCGCGCTCGTCCATCGCGGCACGGAAGGCGGCGCGACGCTCGGTCGCACCGGAGTCGGTACCACCGTCGACGTGGTGGATGTCCACGTGCCCGAGACCGACGAGGTGGTCGACCGCCTGACGCACTCCGTGGTCGTCGGCGCTGCGCACGATGTCGAAGTCGGTGGCGGGCAGGGCCCGTCCGATCATGACCACCACCGCCCGCTCCTCGAGATGCGCGACGTACTCGGGTGAGGACGACGGACCGAGCAGGATCACGCCTTCGCAGCGATGGCTGAGCAGCGCCTCGATCGCCTTCGTCTCGTCCCGGCCGGGCGCGCTCGCGGACAGCAACACCTCGTACCCGGCCGCCTCGGCCACGGGATAGATGTGGGTCACGAGATCGGCCTGGAACGGCTGTCGCACGTCGATCACGACCCCCAACGTCCTGCTCCGCCCGCGCGCGAGGAGTCGCGCAGCGTTGTCGGGTCGATAGTCGAGTTCGCGCGCAGCGGCGAGGACACGGTCGCGAGTGTCGTCACTCGCACCCGGTTTGCCACTGAGGACGAACGACACCAGGGTCCGGGACACTCCCGCCAGAGCGGCGACGTCACTCATCGTCGTCTTGCGGCTGCGGGGCGGCGTGGACACCGGCACTCCTCTGGGACGGGGCTTGACACGGAAGCGTGATCCACCTCATAGTAGCTTAAGCGCGTTACTTAAGCGCGTTAGTGCCAAAGCACGAGCGCCGGACATTCTTCGAGAGGAACCCCCGAGACATGAGCACGATTCGCGTCGGATCCGCCCCCGACTCCTGGGGAGTGTGGTTCCCCGAGGATCCTCAGCAGACCCCGTACGGCCGCTTCCTCGACGAGGTGTCGGCGTCGGGCTACGAGTGGATCGAACTGGGACCGTACGGCTACCTGCCCACTGATCCGCAGAAGCTGCTGTCGGAGTTGGGCTCTCGGGGTCTCAAGCTGTCGGCCGGCACGGTGTTCGAACACCTGCATCAGGACGACGCGTGGGACGCGGTGTGGACGCAGATCGAGGACGTCGCCAAGTTGACCGCCGCCGCCGGCGGCAAGCACGTCGTCGTCATCCCCGAGATGTGGCGTGACCCCTCCACCGGCGCGGTGCTCGAGGACCGCGACCTCACGGCAGACCAGTGGCGCAAGAAGACCGAGGGCATGAACGAGCTCGGCAAGCGCATGTTCGAGCAGTACGGCGTCAAGGCGCAGTACCACCCGCACGCCGACAGCCACGTCGACACCGAAGAGAACGTGTACCGCTTCCTCGACGGCACCTCGAGCGAGTTCGTGAACCTGTGCCTCGACACCGGCCACATCAGCTACTGCGGCGGTGACAACATCGCGATCATCGAGCGGGCACCCGAGCGCATCGGGTACCTCCACCTCAAGCAGGTGAACGAGGAGGTCCGCGCCAGGGTCGCAGCGGAGGATCTGCCGTTCGGCGAGGCCGTCAAGCTCGGCGCCATGACGGAACCGCCGCTCGGCATCCCGGACATGCCCCCGCTCCTGAAGACCATCGAGCGCCTCGCGGACGACGGCAAGCTCACCGCGGACATCTTCGCGATCGTCGAGCAGGACATGTACCCGTGCGCCGTCGACGCTCCCCTGCCGATCGCGCAGCGCACCCGGAAGTACCTGGGCTCCTGCGGCATTCCCGCCGTCACGTTCGCCTGACCACACTTCGCACCTACAGAAACGGATTGACACGATGACCACCGAACTCCGCATCGCGGTCCTGGGTGTCGGCATGATGGGTGCCGATCACGTCGCCCGCATCACCTCGAAGATCACCGGCGCCCGCGTCGCCGTGATCAACGACTACGTCAGCGCGAAGGCCCACGAGCTCGCCGCGACCATCCCCGGCTGCCGCGTCGTCGAGGATCCCCTCGACGCGATCGCCGACCCCGAGGTCGACGCCGTCGTCCTGGCCACTCCCGGCCCGACCCACGAGAAGCAGCTTCTCGCGTGTCTCGAGCACGGCAAGCCCGTCATGTGCGAGAAGCCGCTGACCACCGATGTGGCCACGTCCCTCGCCGTCGTGGAAGCTGAGGCCGCGCTGGGCAAGAAGCTCATCCAGGTCGGATTCATGCGCCGCTTCGACACCGAGTACGACCAGCTCAAGGCACTCATCGATTCCGGCGAGCTCGGCCGTCCGCTGGTGGTGCACTGCGCACACCGCAACCCCGCCGTGCCGCCGCACTTCGACAGCGCGATGATCGTGCGCGACTCGCTGGTGCACGAGGTGGACGTCACGCGCTTCCTCCTCGACGAGGAGATCACGTCGGTGCAGATCATCAGCCCGTCGGCCAATCCGTCGGCACCGCAGGGCCTGCGGGATCCGCAGATCGCCATCTTCACCACGGAGTCCGGTCGACACGTCGACGCCGAGGTGTTCGTCACCACCGGCGTCGCCTACGAGGTGCGCACCGAGGTCGTGGCCGAGCACGGCAGCGCGATGATCGGTCTCGACGTCGGCCTCGTCCGCAAGTCCGCTCCCGGAACCTGGGGCGGCACCATCACTCCCGGCTTCGTGCAGCGCTTCGGCCAGGCCTACGACACCGAGATCCAGCGCTGGGTCGACGCGGTGAAGGCCGGCGCCGAGACGGGCAACTACGTCGACGGCCCCGGAGCGTGGGACGGATACGCTGCAGCCGCGGTGTGCGAGGCCGGCGTGAAGTCGCTCGAGTCCGGTGCCCCGGTCGCCGTCGAGATGGTGCAGCGCTCGTCCATCGTCGGAGCCTGAGATGAAGATCGCGCTCGATCCGACGCCGTTCCATCATTCGCATTCGCTGCTCGAGCTGCCCGCCGTGGTCGCCGATCTGGGGTACGAGTGGTTGCAGCTGACGCCGCACGTGGACATGATCCCGTTCTTCAACCATCCCAAGGCCGATGACGGGTTGGTCGCGAAGTTCCGCAAGGCGTGCTCGGACGCCGGCGTCGGGATCGCCTCGGTGTTGCCGGTGCTGCGGTTGGTCCGGTCCCGACGAGGACGCCCGCGAGGCGGCCGTCCGCTACTGGAAACGCGCCATCCAGATCACCGTCGACCTCGGGGTGTCGACGATGAACACCGAGTTCTCCGGGCGACCGGAGAAGCCGGAGGAGTCCGAACGGGCGTTCTACCGGTCGATGGAGGAACTGGTCCCCATCATCGAGCGCGAGGGTCTCGACGTCCTGATCGATCCGCATCCGGACGATTTCGTCGAGGACGGGCTCGCCGCGATCCGCACCATCCGCGGGATCAACTCCCCGAACATCGGCATGGTCATCGTGGCGTGCCACCAGTTCCACATGGGTGGTGACCTGCCGGCGATCATGGCCGCCGCCGGGGACATGGTGCGTCTGGTGCACGTGGCGGACACGATGGATCATCACCGCTCGCACGGGTTGCGGTACATCACCAACCCACCCGGCAACGCGGTGCGGGTGCACCAGCATCTGAAGATCGGGGACGGAGACGTCGACTGGGACCAGTTCTTCGGCGGTCTCGGCTCACTCGGGTTCTACGACAACGACACCGTCATGGTGTCGAGTGTGTTCGCCGAGAACGAGAACGCCCACGACGTCTCCCGCTACCAGCTCGAGACGATGACCCGGTACGTCGAGAAGTACCGGGCCTGATCGCCTCTCACGAGAAGTGTCAGGACGGCTGGACCCCGGGGGTGCGCACGATCATGGGCACCCCCGGGAACACCGCCGCCATCTCGGCGCGCGACTTCCGCAGCGCCGCAGTGCCGTAGCCCTTCTTCCGGTGTCCGGGGTGGATCCACACCCGGAGATCGATGTCGCCACCGGCGAGCTCGCCGAAGACGATGCCCACCTTCTCCGCGCCCTCGCGTGCGACGAACCACGCGGCCTGCTCGGAGTCGAGGCGGTCCCGTGCCGCCGCCAGCTCGGTGTCCAGATCACCGGCTGCTCCGCCGGATCCGTCACCCGCGGAACCGACGTCCGCGAGGCGGGCGGCGAACAGGTCGCGGTCGTCGTCCGAGAACGCTTCCAGCACCAGGGTCTCTCCCGCGCTGGCGGGACGCTCGGCCAACGTGAAGTTCAGGCGACTGTCCAGGTCCTCGAGCTCGGCGGCGTTGCTCCGGCGGGCGTCCTTGGTGAGGCTGGAGAACGACATGCCCATGACGGCCTCGCCGCCCAACCGTGACGTGCCGAGCAGGGTGGCGATCGCCTCCACGGCGTCGGGCCGGGTCTCGGCCTCGACGATGACGTCGAGCACCTCGTGACGACGTTCGAAGGCCGCCAGTAGGGCGGACGTGATCTCTCGGCGAGCGGCAACATGATCGTGATCGGTCATCGCGTGATCATAGGGCTTCGCCCCCGTGCGCGGTTTGCGTACTCGGGGATGCGCGAAAGGCTCACGGGGGGATCATGGACCCATGCACCCGAGACCGCTGCGCAGGATGGGTTTTCTCACGATCGGACTGTTCGACGGGGACGACCCCGCGGCCGGGCACGAGTCGACGCTCGCGATCATCGAGCTGGGCGAACGTCTCGGCTTCGACAGCGCCTGGTTGCGGCATCGCCACCTGCAGTACGGCATCTCCTCCCCCGTCGCCGTGCTGGCCGCCGCATCGCAGCGGACCTCGCGGATCGAGTTCGGCACCGCCGTGACTCCGCTGGGGTGGGAGAACCCGGTGCGGCTGGCCGAGGACCTCGCCACCGTCGACATCCTGTCCGGCGGGCGCCTGAATCCCGGGGTCAGCGTGGGCCCGCCGATGAACTTCGACCGGCTCAGGGATGCGCTGTACCCCGACACCGCCGATCGGGAGGACTTCAGCTACGCCCGGGTCGAGCGGCTCCTCGCCGCGATCCGAGGCGATCGTCTGACGGACTTCGAGGGGATGGACGGCATCGAGGTGCATTCCTCACGCGCACAGCCTCATTCGCCCGGTCTCGCGTCCCGGATGTGGTACGGCGGCGCGTCGCTCGGGTCGGCTCGCTGGGCCGGCGCGAACGGTATGAACTTCCTGACGAGCAGCGTCGTGAAGGCCGAGGAGGACGACGACTTCGACCGCATCCAGCTCTCCCACATCGAGGCGTTCCGCTCGGCACACTCGGCGGGGAACGGTGCTCGGGTCTCGCAGGGCTTGGTGGTGATTCCGACCGACTCGGCCACACCGAGCCAGCGTGCCCGCTACCAGGAGTACGCCGATGCCCGTCTGGGCCGCACCCTGTCACCGGTCGGCCCGGCCCGCCTGCTGTTCGCTCCCGATCTGGTGGGCACCACCGAGCAGCTCGTGGAGCAGTTGCAGGCGCGCGCAGCCTTCCGGGAGATCGACGAGGTGGCGTTCGCTCTGCCTTTCAGCTTCGACCACGACGACTACGTGCAGATTCTCACCGACATGGCGACGACGCTCGGGCCGGCGCTCGGGTGGTCACCGGCCGGTGGGCTCGAGGAGTAGACGCGCTGCAGCACGCGCACGGTCGAAGGGCCGCTCGACCACTCCCATTCCCGCGCACACCAGCGCGCCCTCGTGCACGAGCATCAGCAGGTCGGCCGTGCCCACCGGGTCAGGCACGCCTGCGGCCGTGAGGATGTCGACGAACAGATCGGCCATCCAGCGCTTCTGCCCGATGATCACCGGATAGGCCGGGTGGGCGGGGTCGCTGATCTCCGCGTGCGCGTTGACCATGCTGCATCCCTTGCCACTTCGCTGCGCCGTCCACTCGGCCGAGGCGACGAGCACCGCATCGATCCGATCGCCGGCGTCGTCGGCGGAGACGGCACCCAGCCGGACGGCGAGGAACTCGCGCCACTGACGGTCTCTTTCCCGCAGGTACTCCACGACGAGCCGTTCCTTGGACTCGAAACGGTCGTACAACGTCTTCTTCGTGACGCCGGCTCGCGCCGCGATCGTGTCGACGCCGACCGCGTGAATGCCCAGCTCGTAGAACAGCTCGTCGGCCGCGGCCAGCACGGCACGTGCCTTCGGCGTCCAGGCGACCTCGGATGTCATGTTTCGAACTATACCGATCTGTGTAGTCTGCTGTCATGAGTAGACAGATCGGTATACCTGTGGATCGACGCACTGCCGTCGGGTCGGTACTGGCGGGCGCGGCGTTCGTACTCTGCTGGTCGTCCGGTTTCATCGGCGCGAAGATCAGCGGTGAGCACGCTGCCGTCACCACCGTCCTGATGTGGCGGTTCCTCCCCCTCGCCCTGCTGCTCGCACCGACGTGGCTCTTCGGGTCTCGCCGAGTTCGAGGCCCGGACCTTCGGCGGCAGGTGATCGTGGGCTTTCTGTCGCAGTCCGGCTACCTCCTCACTGTGTACTGGGCCATCGGCCTCGGGGTCTCCACCGGCACCACGGCCCTCGTCGACGGAGTGCAGCCACTCGTCGCGGCAGCGCTGGCGGGCCCCCTGCTGAACGCGGCGGCCTCGGGCCGACAATGGATCGGGCTCCTGATCGGTGCTCTCGGCGTCGCGCTCGCCACCGTTGCGGACGCCACGGCGACCACCGCGACCACCCCGGCGTGGGCCTACCTCGTTCCACTGGTGGGAATGATGTCTCTGGTCGCCGCGACCTTCGTCGACCGTCGCGCCCAGCGACCGGCACCCGTCAGCGCCCTCGGAATCCACTGCGCCACATCGGCCGTCGTCTTCACCGCCGGCGCGGTCGCGACGGGCACCGCGGTACCGCCGACGACACTCGACTTCTGGGCGGCGACGGCGGGACTGGTGGTGTTCGCGACGTTCGGTGGGTACGGGCTGTACTGGTATCTGCTCGACCGGGTGGGGGTGACGAGGGTGAACGCTCTGATGTTCCTCGTACCGCCCGTCACCACCGTGTGGGGCGCCCTGCTCTTCGGCGAGCCGTTCACCGCCCTCACCGCGATCGGTCTGGCGCTGACCTTCGTGGCCATCACTGTCGTCACGATGCGTCTTCGGGCCGGAACCCGACGGGACATCCCGAAGTCGTCGCTAGCATCGGTGTCATGACGGACGGCCGGGAGTACACCGAGGACGGCCACCACATCGTGATCGACGGGCGGAAGTGGCGCGCCACCGATCCCGACATTCCCGAGGAGCGCGGCGCCGAACTGCGGTCGATCCTGATGGCGTGGCGACGCGACGTCCGCCGGACCGGCGGCGCCGCGGAGTCCCGCGCCGGTGTACAGGCCGCCAAGGTCGCTCTCGGCGAACGCGGCACGCCGTGGTGGGAACAGTCCGACGACGAACGCCGCGCGCGTTGGGAGACCGACGTCCCGAGGCCCGGTACCGACGACGCGTAGTCGGCCGCCGTCCGGGTAACCCCCGCCCATGGCCGACGACCGCGCCCCCGCCCCGCGACCGCGCAGCGTGCTCCCACCCGTGCTCCACGATCAGCCGATCCGGGCACGCGGGCGCGACCTCGTGCGTGTCGCCGATCTGGACGAGAGGGGCGTGGCCGAGGTGCGCACCGACGACCACGGGGTGCTCGCGGTCGGCATCCGGCCCGACGGGACACCGTTCGCCGTCGGGAACACGTGCCGACACCAACTCGCCAAGCTCGGCGCGGGCGGGTGACCGAGAACGGCTGCCTCCAGTGCCCCTGGCACAGGGCGGAATTCGACGTGACCGACGGGTCCATGGTGTCCGGGCCCAAGGGAGTGATCTTCGGTTTCCCGCCCTACTCCGCAGTGGTAGCCGCCGTCGGACGCGCCGTACCGCTCACCACCGCGCAGGTGGAGATCGTCGACGGCGTCATCCGACTCGCTCACTGACCACGTCCGCGGGGATCCTGTCGAACCACGGCCGCGCCACCTCGAGCTCCGCGGCGAGCACCAGCAGCCGAGTCTCCCCACCCGGTGGCGCCAGGAAGTGCACGCCGACTGGCAGACCGTCGACTGTCGCCGAGAGCGGAACACTCATCGCCGGCCGCCCGGTCAGATTGGCCGATTGCGTGTACGGGACAGCGGACAGGCTGCGCATCACCGCGTCCTGCACCGCGCCGAGCCGTCCGAGAATCGGTCCGAGTCGCAGCGCGAGCGCGAGCCGGGCGCCCACCCTCTCGACGAACGGGGTGTCGAAGGCGCCGATCAGCGGCGCGGGACCCGCCGTCGTGGGTGTCATGAGCAGATCGAAGCGGCGGTGGAATGCAGCGATGGCGCGGACGTGGTCCTGCCAGCGTGCCAGCGCCGCATCGTGATCCACCGCTCTCGTGGCGCGCCCGATCTCGGCGAGGACCAGCGTGTCGAGTTCGAACTCCGTCGTGGTGGGCCGCGCCGTGGCCGACGCGGACGACACCTCGGCGGCGAGGTGGACGAACCACGGCACGAGGAAGTCTCTGGCCAGCTGCTCCTCGTCGAACGGCGAGGCGACCTCCTCGACGGTGTGGCCCAGTTCGACGAGCAGGTCGCGGGCGCGGTCGAGCGCGGCGAGGACGTCCGGGTGGGGTGCGTCGTTCAGCGCCGATCGCGCCGCGACCCCGATCCGAAGCCGAGGACCCGGCCGGCCGAGTGCCTCCACATGGGGCGTCGACGGGGCCGCGAACTCGAAGGGCGCGTCGTCGTCCGCGCCGCGCACGATGTCGAGGAACGCGGCCGAGTCGCGCACGGAGCGGGTGAGCACACCGGTGACGGCGCTCCCGAAGAGCATCTCCCCGGCGCGGGGCCCGGCAGGGACGACTGCCCGGCCAGGCTTGAGTCCGAACAGGCCGCAGTACGCCGCGGGGATGCGGATGGAGCCGCCGCCGTCACTGGCGCCGGCGACGGGCACGATGCCCGACGCCACCGCGGCGGCCGAACCACCGGAGGAGCCACCCGGTGTGCGAGCGGGATCCCACGGGTTGCGGGTCGCACCGTGCGCCTGCGGCTCGGTGACTCCCTTGGCGCCGAATTCGGGTACGGCCGTGCGTCCCAAGACGATGACCCCGGCGTCGAGCCACCGTTGCACCACGGTGTCCGTGACCCGGGGCCTGGACGACGCCCCCGAGCGTGACCCCGACGTCTCGACGATCCCGGCCTGAGCCTGGAAGAGATCCTTGAGCAGGAACGGCACTCCCGCCATCGGACCGGACAAGGCGCCCGCGGCCCGCACTCGCGCGGCATCCTCCTGCCACTGCACGAGGGCGTTCAGGGTGGGATCCACCTCGCGCGCTCGCATGATCGCGACCTCGACCAACTCCGCGGCCGTCACGTCGCCGGACGCGACCAGCTGGGCGAGCCCGGTCGCGTCGTGGGCCCGATACTCGTCGAATCTCATGGCGCTCAGACTAGGTGCGAGTGCCGCCCGCGAGCGCCGGTGTCGTCGAAGTCTGGACACCGCACGGCCCGTGACCCCGGGAACCGATCACGTTCCAGCAGAGACGATCGCTCGGTCCACGATGCGCCGCAGCTGCTGCTGCTCTGCCTCGTTCCGAGGTGCGTAGAGGTAGAGATAGCTGTCCGGCAGTCCCACGAGGGAACGCCCGGCCAGCGGATGCCGCTCTCCCCAGCCACGCGAGACGATCTCGGCGACGTCCCGCGGATCGGCGACCACGTGCATCGACCCCTGCGCGTCGTGCACGTGGGCGATCTCTCCGCGAGCACGCCGAGCGGCGGCGCTGCGCGGGTGATCGACGTGGAGCGCGTCGCCTCGACGTTCCAGATGGCTACGCGCGCTGTGGCATCCGTCGGTGGAGCTCAGGATCGTCAGGTGATCCTGCAACGACCGGACACTGACGGGATCGCCGTCGGACACCACCTGCCGGTGCGGGATCGGGAACGGTGCCATGACGGGTCGACTGCCGCGGTCCGGCAACTCGAGCGCACCGACGGCGGCCCGGATATCGTTGTCGCGCAGTCGAATGGTCTCTCGACAGAGGGGGCGTAGAGCGGTCATGACCACCCAGCCGACCGGATTGTCTGGGAGCCCGCCCGGCCCGATCGCGCGCCAGCGTCGATAGTCGTCCAGGATCGCGCGCAGACCTGGCGTACGACGTACCGTGTTCATGACCCACCCCCATGTGCGACGGCCCCCACGACCGACCGTCGCATCATGCCCCGGGTGCACCCGGCGAGCAACGGGCTCGTCGCACACGAGAGTCAGTGCGCGGCGACCGCCTCGGCGGGCCGCACGGCCTTGTAGGCGAGTGCACCGACAACACCACCGATCAACGGGAAGACCAGGAACACCCACAGTTGCGAGAGTGCGCTTCCGCCGGCGATCAGCGCAGGCCCGATGGAGCGCGCCGGGTTGACCGACGTCGAGTCGACCCCGATGGCGAGCAGATGCACGAACGCGAGCGTCAGTCCGATCGGAACCCCGGCTGCCGCAACGGAATGCGGCCCTGTCACGCCGAGTACGACCAGCACGAGAACTGCCGTTGCCACGATCTCCACGATCGCGACGGCGAGAAGCGAGTAGTTTCCTGCCGATGCGTCGCCGTATCCGTTGGCGCCGAGACCGTCGACCGTCCGGTCGTATCCGGGTCGACCCGTCGCCATGGCGTAGACCACCAGGGCGCCGACGAGTCCGCCGATCACCTGTGCGGCGGCGTATCCGGCGGCGCGGGCGGCCGTCATGCGGCCCGTGACGAGGAACGCGAGCGTGACCGCCGGGTTGATGTGGCAACCTGACACGGGTCCGAGCACGAACACCATCGCGAGCAGTGTCAGGCCGAAGGCGAGCGCGATTCCGGTGGTGCCGACGTCGTCGCCCGCCAGGACGGCGGTGCCCACACCTCCGATCACGAGAACGGCGGTGCCGATGGCCTCGGCGATGTAGACGGTGAACTTGGTCATCGTCGTCCTCCTCGTCGGGTGCGGCGCTCGTCGATCTTGCGCTTGGCGTAGCCCCACGTCACGCGGCCCAGGCCCTCGAAGAGTCGGCTGGACAGGCTCCGACGGGCGCTCATGCGCGCACCTCGTCGGTGCGTTTCTCGATCGTGGTCATCATGGTTCCTCTCTTCGACCGGCCCGCGGAGTGCGAGTCGGTGCGTGTGGTCGGACGAGACTGTGGTCAGGCGGCCGTGCGGTGGCCACCGACCTGCACGTCGTGCACGACGACGTCGACGCGGCTGCAGGTGAGTCCGGTCAGTGCCGTCACCGCACTGGAGACGTTGCGGCGGACGTCCGCTGCGACGTCGGCGATGGATATTCCGTAGTCCGCCACCAGATCGAGCGAGACGACTGCGGTGCGGTCGTCCACCTCGACCGACACCCCCTGTGTGTGCCTCGCCCCGTCGACGCCCACTGCGGACCGGAGTACGTCGAGCGCACGAGAACCGGCCGGTTCCAGGGCGTGGAGGCCCGGTACCTCTCGTGCGGCGATGCCGGCGACGGTGGCGACCACGGCGTCCGCGACGACTGTGCGGCCGCGATTTCTGCGGTCGGTTCGGTCGTCACTGTGGTCGACGGTCGATGCGACGGACGTCCTCACGGCGTTTCCTGTCGCAGTCTGCGGGGCGTTCACTTCAGGTCCTCTCTCTGGACTGTGACGGCTCGTCACAGTCATTGAGTCGGGTCCTCACCACGAAAACGCACGTCGGAAATCAAGTGATGCGCATCACATCGGTTTGCGCGTGATCCTGCGCGGGAACAGTCACGTCGGGGAAAGTAGTTGCTTCATCAATCTTCGGGGTGGGTCACTCCGACGGCGGTTCGGGGGGAACAGTGCTCAGTCGTCCGTCGATCGCGCCCGATCCCGGCAGTCCCGACGTGGCCGGTGATGTCAGCCTCCCGTCCATCGCAGCACCGTCGGCGGACCGCGACACGTCCACTCGTCCGACGTTCGCCGCCGACCACCGCGAGCTCGGCGATCGCGCCCTCGCCGCCGCCGCGGGCATGGGCGACCGACGCGCGTTCGAGGAGATCGTGCGCCGACTCGGACCGGACATGCTGCGATACGCAACCCACCTCCTGTCCGACCGAGGCGCTGCCGAGGACATCGTCCAGGACGCGTTGGTCGACGCCTGGCGCGGACTGCGCCACTTCCGTTCCGACTCGTCGCTGCGCACCTGGTTGTTCAGCGTCGTCTCCCACAAGGTGACGGATCATCGGCGGCGCCGCAGCATCGCGCCCGTCGAGGACTGGATGTTCGAGAGGCCGAGCCAGGACCCGAGGGACGACCCGTCGCGCACCGTGTCCGACGCCGACTTCCTGTCCGCGTTGGACGATGCCCTCGCTGAGCTACCGTATCGCCAGCGGGCCTGCTGGTTGCTCCGTGAGGTCGAGGGCATGAAGCACACCGAGATCGGCACGGTCATGGCCCTCTCCCCCGGTGCCGTCCGCGGCCACCTCACGCGTGCACGCGCCACACTCGAGACACGATTGGAGACGTGGAGATGACGTCGGGTCAGCCTGATTCGACACCGCCGCAGACGGATTCGACGCTCCGTCGAGCCGCGAGCGTGCTGCGCGACGCGCCCGTCCACGGGTGGGTGGACATCAGCGCCGCCGCCCTCTCACGCGTGCGAGCCGTCGGGGTCCGGACGTGGCCCCTCGACGCCCGCTACCCCGACGAGGGCGTCGTCGAGGGAGTGGACGTCGACGCCGACACCCTTCGGGTCAGTGACGTCGTCGTCCGCATCGCCGTCCGCAGCGCCGTCGCCGAGGTGGCGGGCACAGAGCCCGCCGACATCTCGCTCTACACCGAGGGTCACCGGTGCACGGGCGGTCTGGTGACGGTGATCGCCGCCTACGGCACGGATCTCCAGGAGGCCGGCGATCTCGTCGCGAGCCGGGCAGCTGCCGCTCTGACGGATGTCCTCGGACTTCCCTACAGCGCCGACGACATCGGCGTCGTGATCGCGGAGATCGACGCCCCCGACCAGGCGACGGCGTCTACTTCACCATCGTGAACTGGCGGACGTCGATCAGTTCACGCCGGAAGAAGTCGGCGCACCCGGGCAGGTATCGCATGTAGGTCTGGTACATCGCCTCGCCGGCGATGGCGACGGCTTCGTCCTTCCTCGCCTCCAGCGCGGCCGACCACAGATCGAGCGTTCGAGCGTAGTGCTGTTGCAGCGATTGGACCTTCTCCACGCGGAAGCCGGCTCGCTCGCCCTTCTCGATCACCACCTGCGGGATCGGGAGCTCGCCGCCGGGAAAGATCTCGCGGCCGATGAAGTCGGCGAAGTCCATGTCCGCCCGCGTCACGCGCGACTTCTGCCGGAACATGTCGCGGCCGAGTTGCACGATGGTGTGCAGCATCATCCGGCCGTCCCCGGGCAGGATCGAGTAAGCGCGGGCGAAGAAGTCGTCGTAGCGGGGGGAGGTGAAGTGCTCGAAGGCGCCGATGCTGACGATGCGATCGACCGGCTCGTCGAACTCCTCCCACCCCTGCAGCCGCACCTCGGTGGTGCGTCCCGTGTCGAGCCCGTTCAGCATCGCCGACACGTGCTCGTACTGGTTCCTGCTCAGGGTCAGACCGACGACGTTCACGTCGTACTTCTCCACCGCTCGCCGAAGCGTCGCGCCCCACCCGCAGCCGACGTCGAGCAGACGCATGCCCGGACGGAGGTCGCACTTGGACAGCGACAGATCGATCTTCGCGAGCTGCGCTTCCTCGAGTGTCATGTCCTCGCGCTCGAAGTACGCACAGCTGTAGGTCTGCGTCGGATCGAGGAAGAGCCTGAAGAACTCGTCCGAGAGGTCGTAGTGAGCTTGGACGTCGTCGTAGAACGGCTGAAGATCGGACACTGAGTTCCTCCACGGGTCACCGGACAACCGAGCCCCACCCGACGGTGGTGCTGCGGCGCCCGTGTTCCCGCGATCGTCGCGTCGAAACACGCCGTCAGATCCTCGATCAGGGAGTTTCGGTCGGTCCGACCGCCGTACCCGTGCCCGACCGCGTCACCGAACACCGGAGGTGACCGAAACCGATGTGCTTGTTCCTCGCCAGCTCGTCACATCGGTATGCCCGGCGCGGCCAGCAGGTCGCGGCACGCCCGCGCGCATCGCCGACATGCGTCCGCACACGCGGCGCAGTGCTCGTGCATCCCCGCATGCCGGGCGCACTCGTCGGCACAGTCGTCGCACGCGGACGCACAGGCGATCAGCGCGGCGCGTGCCGTCTCGGACCGGGCACCGCTCCGCGTGATGATCCGGGCGGTCGCGGCACACAGGTCGGCGCAGTCCTGATCGAGTCGAATGCACGACCTGAGTCGCGCGACGGAATCCTCGGCGAGGCAGGCGTCGGCACAGACGGTGCACGCCGTCGAACAGTCGAGACACGCCTCCACACAGGCCGCCACCAGTGCACGATCACCATCGAGGGGATGGGTGGCCAGTAGGTCCGTCACGGTCGTCATCGCTGCTCCTTCGTCGCACGGATCGCGTCGGTGTCGGCTACCCGCGGACCGTCGGCGGAAACGGCGCGTACGACGTCGCGTCAGCCCAGGGTGACCGGCAGCAGACCGCGGGACGTGTGGCGAGCGATCTGCTCCAACGCCGGACCGAGGCGCGGATACTCGAACTCGAAATCACTGCGCCGCAACACCTCGGGATCCACCCACCGACTCTTCAGGACCAGTTCCGGTTCGGTGCGGATGACAGCGGCGCCGGCGTGCAGCAACCATGCGGGGGTCGCGACACCTCGTGACCGTCCCAGGTGACGTCGGACCTCGCGCATCATGGTGGCGTTGTCCACGGCGAACGGTGTCGCGAGGTTCACCGGTCCCGCGATGTCCTCACGCGCGTACAGATGGTCGATGGACCGGAGCACGTCCGCGACGTGGATCCAGCTGAACATCTGTGTGCCGTCACCCATCCGGCCGCCGAGTCCGAGCCGCGCCAGATCGATGAGGGGGTTGACGGCGCCGCCACCGGCACCCAGGACGATCGCCATGCGCAGAGCGATCTTGCGGACGCCGGTGGGCGCGTCGAACAGTTCGCGCTCCCACGCGCGGGCCACCTCGACGGAGAAACCCGTCCCCACGTCCCCGTCCCGCTCCGTCATCGGCCGGTCACGAGCATCGCGGTAGATGGTTCCGGTGCTGGCGTTGAACCACACGTCCGGAGCGCGGTCCACACGCGAGAGGGCCTGGCCCAGTGCGGCCGTCGTCTCCACCCGCGAGGAGAAGATGACGTCGGCGGTACTCTTGGTGTAGCGGCAGCTCACCGAACGGCCCGCCAGATTGATCACCATGTCGGCTCCGTCGAGGACACGGGTCAACCGGTCACGGTCCGACCACGACGCGTCGTTGACGGCGCCGCGGCCCACGGATCTCACGTCGATTCCCCGTTCCCGATACGCCCTCGCGAGGTACTGCCCGATGTATCCCGTCGCTCCACAGATCACGACGGTCCGTACGTCTCTCGTCATCGCCCGCTTCCCTTCTCGGATGTCATGGTGTCCACCAGCCCGACGATGTCGCCGAGCAGTCCTCGCGCGACCGGCAGTCGGGACAGGCTGATCGTCTTCGTGACGACGGGAACGAGACCGTCGACGAGCGCGCGGGTGCGGCGTTGGTCGTCGGATCCGTCCGTGACCCAGTGCAGGGTCACACCCAGGTACGCGACCCACAGCAACGTGGGGAGACGACTCTCCAGCGATGCCGGTCCGCGCTGCTTGGACTTCTGCAGAGTCAGTCGCATGAGGTCCACGGCCATGTCTCGCGCGGCGGACGATTCGGGCGAGAAGGGACTGGAGGTCGACTGCAGGGGAAGCGCCGACTGGAGGAACGAGCCGCCGAAGCTTCGGTAAGGGTGCATCACGTCGAGACCGGCGTGCAGCACCGCCGAGAGGTTGTCCGCCAGCGAGGCGCCGTCACGGAGCAGGGGTATAGCGCGGGTCCGATGCTCGCGTTGGACGACGAGATACAGCTCGTGGACCAACTCGTCCTTGCCGGCGAAGTAGTAGTAGGCATTGCCCAGCGAGACGCCCGCCTCGGTCGCGATGCGCCGCATCGTGGTCGCCTGGAACCCGTCCTCCCGGAAGAGTCGAAGCGCCACCTCCACCAACCGCTCCCGCGTCGCCGTGTCTCGCACCACTGTCGGACTCCCATCTTGAACGTGTTCAACAACGACCGTAGCGAAGTTGAACACGTTCAACAAGTGCCACCATGAACTCGCGACGAGAATCGAGGGGAGGGTGCGATCAGGAGATACGGCGACGGCGAACCGCCGTCACGACCGCGCTGACGACGAGGATCAGCCCGAGAAACTGGAGTCCCGGTGAATCGTCGGCGCCGCCGAGAACGATCGCCGCCAGACCGAGCACCCCGAGCAGCGCGACGACGAACCATCCGTTCATGGTCGACACGCTACTCGGCCGTCCGGTTCATGACGTTTGTCATCGCTCGACCGTGACGGTGTCACCTCGACCGATGCATCCTGGCACTGCCGGTCCTGCCGCACGATCCGAAGAATTGTTCTCATGAAGCAACCAGACGAAGGAAACCTCTTCACCGACCTCATGGAGATCGGACCCGCGCCGACCCCGGCCCGCGAACTGGTGGTGGCCGTCATCTCGGTGGCCCTCATCGCGGTGCTGATCGCGATCGTCGGAGTCTCGGTGCCGACCGTGGCAGCGGCTGCCGTCGTCGCCGCGTTCCTCGCCGTCCGCGTCGCCGTCGGGCGTCGGCACTGGGGGCGAGCGTCATGACCGTCATCGAGGTGTCGGGAATGACCCGCCGCTACGGCTCCGGCAAGACAGCGTACGACGCGGTCCGCAACCTCGACCTCGACATCGCGGAGGGCGAACTGTTCGGACTGCTCGGCACCAACGGCGCCGGCAAGACGTCGAGCCTGGAAGTCATCCAGGGTCTGTCGCGTCCCAGCGAGGGCACGGTCCGCATCCTGGGACTCGACCCCGTGGCGGATCGGAGAAAGGTCCGGCCCGCCCTGGGCATCATGCTGCAGAAGGGTGGACTACCGCAGGACCTGACCGCGGCCGAGAGCCTGCGGATGTGGGCCGGCACGTGCGGCGATCCACTGCCTGTCGACGACGTCCTGGCGCGCGTCGATCTCGAAGCCCGTGCGGACACCCGAGTGAAGTTCCTGTCGGGCGGCGAGCAGCGTCGTCTCGATCTCGCCTGCGCGATCATCAGCCGACCGCGAGTCCTGTTCCTGGACGAACCGACCACCGGACTCGATCCCGAGAGTCGGCGCAACACGTGGCAGCTCATTCAGGAGCTCAAGAACTCCGGGGTGACCATCATGCTCACCACGCACTATCTCGACGAGGCGGAATCGCTGTGCGATCGGTTGGCGATCATGCACCGCGGCAGCGTCGTTCGCAGCGGAACGGTCGACGACGTGGTCGCCGGTCACCCGGCGCGCATCGAGCTGAAGGACCCGCGGACCGCACTGCCGCAACTCCCGGGAGCCGACGTCGACCGGAAGGGCGACACGGTGTCGATCACGACGAACTCGGTACAGGAGACGCTGACCGAGCTGCTCGTGTGGGCCCGCGACAGCGGCGTCACCCTGCACGGTCTCGACGCGCGAGCCGCGTCCCTCGAGACCGTGTTCCTCTCCATCGCAGACACATTCGACGACCCCGAGGTGATCACGGCATGAGTACGATGACCGCACTGTCCCGAGCGGAATTCACGCTCCTCGGACGCAACCGCGTCCTTCTCTTCAACGCTCTGGTCATGCCCCTCGTCCTGCCGATCGTCCTTCTGGTCGTCGCGGGTCGAGACGGTGGGCTCACCGACGCCGGCGTGTCGGCCGCGCTGGAGATCTTCGCCCTGTTCCTGCTGGTGTTCCTGGTCTACTACAACCTCCTGTCGGTCTACGCGACGCGTCGAGACGAGTTGGTGCTCAAACGTCTCCGCACCGGGGAGAGCACGGACGCACAGATCCTTCTCGGACCCGCGGTGCCGTCGTTCCTCCTGACACTCCTCCTCGGAGTGATCGTCGGCGTGGTCGTGGTGGTCCTCGGCGGCGGCACTCCCGTCAACGTCCTGCTCATCGCGGCGGCACTGGTCGGTGGTGCGGCGCTCTTCGCCGCACTGGCCCTCATCACGTCCGCCTTCACCCGCAACGCGGAAGCAGCACAGATCACCAGCCTGCCCGTCATCCTGCTGGCCATGCTCGGATCGTCACTCCTACGCGACGTGGTACCCGAGTCCCTCGCCGACGTGGTGGCTCTGACACCGATGGCCGCGGTCAGCGATCTCCTGAACCTCGGGTGGTTCGGCACCACCTCGGTGGGTGATGCCGCCGGTGGCGCCGACTCGGTGGGCTTCGCGTCGACGTTCGCGGAGGCTGGTCAGCCGGCTCTCGTCATGCTCGCCTGGATCGCGGGCAGCGTCCTGATCGCCCGGACCCACTTCCGCTGGGAACCGCGCTCCTGACGTCCCGCCACCGACCGTCCGATCTGCAAGGCTGGAGACCATGAGACTGCGCGATCATCTCGACCCGACACTCGGATGGCGGGGCAGCAGCGACGTCGAGAAGGTTCGCACCTACACCCGGCAGTCCTTCCAGCTCATCGTCGTCGCGGTCGCGGTGGCCTCGATGGCGGCCTCGGCGCGGGCGGGTGACGCGGTCTCGACCGCCGCCGCGCTCGTGTGCGTGGTGTCTGCACTCGTTGTCCTGCACCGTATTCCCGCACTCGGTGGCGCCTCGAGTGCGGACGTCCGGGCACCGTTGTGCGTACAGATCGCAGCGGCCGCCGTGCTCGTCGTGGTGGGCGCCGCACCGAACCTCCTGTGGGTGGCCATCCTGGTGACGACACCGATCGCGGCACTGGTGGACCTGCGCTGGTCTCTCGGCGCCGCGGTGGTCGCCCCGGTGGTCGCCGCCGCATCGGGCTCGACCGCCCTCGAGATCACACTCCTGGCCTTCTGCATCGTCGCCATGGCCACCACGGTGCGCCTGTCGATGTGGTTGCTGCGCATCGTCACCGAGCTGGCCACCACCCGCGACGCCGCCGCCGCCCTGTCGGTCGCCGAGGAACGACTGCGCTTCTCCCGGGACCTGCACGACGTCGTCGGTCGCGCGCTGTCCGCCATCGCGGTCAAGAGCGAGCTCGCCGCCGCGCTGGCTCGGCGAGGAGACGACCGAGCTGCCGCGCAGATGGACGAGGTACGTGTGCTCGCCCGGGAGTCGATGACCGACGCTCGGGAGCTGGTGCGCGGCTACCGTTCCGTCGACGTCGCGGCGGAACTCCGCGGCGCCCAGTCCCTGTTGTCCGCCGCCGGCATCCGGACCGAGCTGACCGGGACTGTTGCCGACATCCCCGGCGCAGTAGCCGAACAGGCCGCGTGGGTGGTGCGGGAAGGCGTCACGAACATCCTGCGCCACTCACGTGCCACCTACTGCCGTATCGAGTTCGGTGACGACCGGCTCCGCATCGTCAACGACCGGCCGACGTCGCCGGAACGTGCGGGCGACGGCACCGGTCTCGCCGGTCTCCGTGAGCGTCTGGCTGCGGTCGGAGGTTCCCTCACCGTCGAGGCCGGATCCGACACCTTCACCCTCGCTGTCGGATTCGCACCGACGACGACATCCCCCACGAAGGGCACACCATGATCCGGGTACTGCTGGCAGACGACGAGAACCTCATCCGGGTGGCCCTGGGCACGATGCTCGATCTGGAGGACGACATCGAGGTCGTGGGACATGCGGACTCGGGCGAGGCGGCGGTGACCGAGGCCGCGCGGACCACCCCCGACGTCGCGGTGCTCGACCTGCAGCTCGGCGGGATCGACGGTATCGAGACGGCCCAACGCATCGCCGCGCTGCTTCCCGACTGCCGGTCGATCATCGTCACCAGCCACGGCCGGCCCGGATACCTCAAGAAGGCGCTCGCTGCCGGCGTCGGCGGATTCCTCCCGAAGACCACGTCCGCGGCGACCCTCGCCGAGGTGGTGCGCACGGTGGTGAGCGGCGGACGCTACGTCGATCCGAGCCTGGCGGCCGAGGCCATCGGCGCGGGCGATTCGCCGCTGACACCGCGCGAGTCGGACGTGCTCGAATTCGCCGCGGACGGAGCCACGATCGCCGAGATCGCCCAGCGCGCACATCTCTCACCGGGAACGGCACGCAACTATCTCTCGGCCGCCGCGGCCAAACTGGGCGCCGCCAATCGCCACGAGGCATGCGCGATCGCCCGGCGCCACGGGTGGATCTAGACCCGATCAGTGATGCGGAGGCTCGCCGGTCACGGTGTGGTCGGCGAAGTTGAGACCCTCTCGCACCAGCCGGGCCAGGTGGCCGTCGGCGAGTCGGTAGATGACGTTGCGGCCGCTGCGTTCGGTCTCGACCATGCCGACGAAGCGCAGCTTCGCCAGATGCTGACTCACCGCGGTGCGGGACGCGCCGGTCTCCTCCGTGAGTGCCGTGACGTCGGCTGGGCCGTGGCTCAGCGTCCAGAGCAGGTGCAGCCGAGTGGGATCGGACAGCATGCGGAACGTGTCGCCGGCGGCCTCGAGACGCGCGCGGTCCGGGCGGTCGGCATGGTCGAGACTCGCGTGAGCCCGCTTCTCGTCCGATGCCGTCATATCGCCGCTTCCGTCTACTCGGTCGGTGGCGCGCCCACCGTCGATGCCGGAGTCCAGAGCCGACCGGCACCCAGCGCGGCAAGTGTAGCGAGGACGGCGATGATCGACGCGGCGACGACCTGGCTCACCTCGGCGCCCACCCAGCCCGCCACCGGATAGGTGAGCAGGAAGCACGCATGAGACAGCGAGAACTGCGCCGTGAAGAGCTCGTCCCGGTCACCGTCGTCGGAGTCTCGGGTGATCACGCGAGCAGACGGGGTGGAGATCATCGACGTTCCGGCGCCCAGCACGGCCCAGACGACGGCGAGTGACGCCCAGCCCGCGGCACCGTTCGGACGGAGAGCGGCGAGCGCGACAGCACCCGTCGTCCCGAGAGAGACGACCACACCACCGGCGAGCATCAGCCGACGGTCGTCGACGACTGTGAGAATGCGGGGAACTGCGAACGCCACCATCATCGACCCGCCGCCGAAGACGCCGAGGGCCACGGCCAGGGCGCTGGCCGGCCCACCCACGATGTCGCGCACGTAGACGACGCTGTTGACGATCACCAACGACGTTCCGGCCGCGACGACGAGGTTCAGTGCGAGCAGCCCCCGAAGCGACGGACGGCCACCGAAGCGGCGCACTCCGGCCACGAGTCGGTCACCGAACGACCGAGACCCGTCCGGAGCGGACCGGGGCTCTCTGTCCGGAATTCGGGTGTTCACCACGAGGACGGCCGACAGCGCGAAACCTACTGCTGTGCCGACGAACAGCGAGTGGTACGACACGACGGTGAGCAGCGCCGCGGCGAGCATCGGACTCACCAGCGACTCGAGGTCGTAGGCGAGCCGGGACAGCGAGAGCGCGCGGGTGTACTGATCGTCGCGGGAGATCACCGCGGGAACGACGGCCTGGAAGGTCGGCGTGAAGGTGGCCGAGGCCGCCTGCAGGACGAACACGAGCACGTACACCTGCCACACCTGCGTCACGAACGGCAGCAGTACCGCGATCACGATCCGTACGACGTCCGCGGACACCAGCACGGTCGTGCGTGGCAGACGGCCGGTGAGCACGGACATGACCGGAGCCACCCCGACGTAGGCGACCATCTTGACGGCCAGCGCCGTACCGAGGACAGCGCCGGCGGAACTACCGGCGATGTCGTAGGCAAGAAGTCCCAGCGCCACGGTGAGCAGACCGGTGCCGACCAGTGCCACCACCTGTGCGGTGAAGAGCCTGCGAAACGCCGGGACCGCGAGAACGGACTCGGATCGAACCTGCAGAACACCCATGCCGACGACCATACCCATGTGTGCGCACGTGCGCACACATGGGTGTTCGGTGGCCTCTAGTCTGGTCCGATGTTCTTCCTCTTCGGATACGGCACGAAACGGTCCTCGCTCGGCGCCGGCAGCACCCGAACGTGCCCCCGCTGCCACAACACCACCCAGTGGGAGCGGATGCGGCAGTACACGCAGCTCAGCGTCTTATTCATCCCCGTCGCACGCTGGAAGCGGCGCGTGCTCGAGGTGTGCGGAATCTGCGGGACCGCGACCGAGGTGTGAGTCACGCCCGGTGGCGGGCGAACAGATCCGCCGCGGCGGCGTCGAACTCGGCGGCGTCGAGCCCGCTCGCCAGCGCGCGCCGCACCAGTTCGGCGTGCGTCTCCCCCGCCAGACCGCTGATCGGCTGGTCGAGGTCGAGGTTCGACGGGAACGCGTAGCCCTCAGCCGACGCCGCGATCACGTTGGCGACGTCCCGCTCACGACCCTGCGCCGCCCAGTCCACCAGCGTCGGATACAGGGCGGACACGATCGCCTGCCGGTCGACACTGTCGAGCGCGCGGCCGAACGGCGAGGAGATCTGCAGCAGGTTCGCCATCCTGAAGATGTCGGTCGACGTGTTGTGCCCTGCCGCGTGGAACAGCGCCGGATTGAAGAACACGGCGTCGCCCTCCCGAAGCGGAAGCTGAACGTGGTTGTCGGCGAAGTACTCCCGGAACTCGGGGAGGTTGAAGGCGATGTAGCCGGCCTCGAACTTCTGTGAGTGCGGCAGATACATCGTCGGGCCGCTCTCGATCGGCATGTCGCAGTGCGCCACCGCTCCCTGCAGTGTCAGCGCCGGTGACAGGCGGTGGATGTGCGCCCGGAACGCCGCGGCCGTGTCGGTCGACATGAACCCCAGGTGGTAGTCACGATGCGGATTCTGGGCGGCGCCACCGGGATTGACGACGTTGATGGCGGACGTGACCTGATACATCGGCCCGAGCCACGCCTCCGCCACCAGCGCCAGGAGATCGTTGGCGTAGTACCGAGCGAACTGCTCGGGCTCGGCGACCGCCAACTTCTGCAGGGCCGACCAGATGCGATCGTTCGCTCCCGGCTTCGCGAAGTGGTCACCGTTGCTCACACCGCTCTCGTGCTGGCCACGAATGACGTCCCGGTACGTGCGGGTGGTCTCCGCGACCGCGTGGTCGGCCGTGAAGGCACCGCGGAACACCACGATGCCGGGGCCGTTCAGGAGTGCATTCGCCAGTTCGTCCTGGATGTCGGCACGCACCTGGTCGTCGGTCGCCCGCCGCGCGAGCTCCGGTCCGTCGTACACGAGCACGTTCTGCACCACGTCGGACGCGTGGGGGTGGTCGGCGAGCTGGGTGCTCTCGGACACCAGTGCCCGGAACTCCTCGATGTCGCAGTCGGCCGCGCGGAGGCGATCCGCGCGGTGCGAGTGGCTGCTGATGTTGCTGGTCATACCTGCTCCTCGGTCCCGATGGCCGTTGTCGTCATGGTCGAGCCTGCCGGGCGCGGACACCTCGAGACAAGGCTTCGAACCCTCAGTTTCCCCTCGAGACGGGACCCGCCCGAGCGGTCAGGGCATGTTGAACGGGGTGACGATGCGGATGGGTGACGAGGATCCGCGGACCGCGGTCGAGGCATCGCGCGCGTGCAGCACCATCCGACACGCACGCTGAGCGTCCGCGCGCATGTCGTGCTCGAGCACCGCGCTGATCTGTCGGCGATACAGCAGGTCCCGGTTGTCCGCATCGAGGTCGTGCGCGACGAACACCCGGCAGGGTCGGTCCAGCGTCCGGAAGGCCCGCACGATGGCCGAGTTCCCGCCGCCACACGAGTAGACGGCGGAGATGGTGGGGTGACGGTCGAGGGCGTCGAGAACCAGCGACTCCACGCGATCGTCGAGCCCGTCGTTCTCCGCGATCTCGACGACCGTCCGCACAGGTCCGGGTAGTCGTCGCAGCGCGGTGCGAAAGCCCATCTCCCGCTCCTCCTCGCCGTGGAACGCGTTGCTGCTCAGCGTGATCAGGACGTCACCCGGGTGATCGGCCATCATCGTGGTGATCAGATAGGCGGCCGTCTCCCCCGCTGCACGATTGTCCATTCCCACGTACCCGGACCGTCGGCTCCCTGGAATGTCGGTCACGTAGGTCACCACGGGAATCCCGGCGGCCACGAGGCGATCGACCGCGGCGGCGACGTCCGGTACGGCAGGCGCCTTCAGAATGACGCCCTGAGATCCGCTGCCCGACAGCCTGTTCAGCCGCGCGACCACCGCCTCGGCGGTGGCGCTCTCCTGCAGATGAAACCGTGCGCGCACCGTGGCGGGTGTTCGAGACTCGGCAGTTCGGCCTCGACCGCACGCTTGAAGGTCTTCGAGAAACGGTCGGGCGCAGACATGACGACGTCGAGCATGTACTTGCGTCCACTGAACCGCAGTTGTTCTCGTTGGCCGTCGAGATCGGCGATCGCCCGCGCCACCATCTCCCGTGTCGACGGGCGGACACCGGGGCGATCGTTGAGCACACGGTCGACCGTGGCCTCGCTCAACTCCGCTTGTTGCGCGATCTCTCTGACCCGGTAACGATGCGCCACTGCTGCTCCTGAGGTGACGACGGCACTGCGCCGCGCGACTGCCCGATCAGCGACACGCTATCAAGTCCGACGTGGTCCTCAGGGCTGTCGGGGCCGTCGATCGGGAGTGCCCGGGCCGAGCGGAATCTCCTCGAAACGGTCGAGCAACGCCGCCGCCTCGCACTCTCGCGCCGTCGACCGGGCCGCACGAACGTCGACCGCGTCGACGGGCTCGCCGCGGGACACCGCGATGCGCGCGGCGAGGAGCACACTCTCGGCCTCCCACATCCGATAGCCGCGAGCGGCGTGCGCGGCGCGGGCACGCCGGACGTGAGCGTGCGCGTCGTCCCACCGTCCGAGTGCCGCGCAGAGGTCGGCGAGATGGTGGTGAACGACTCCGAGGACACCGGGAGTCAGCAGGACGGTGTGATCGGCGTAGGGAGCCAGCAGTGCGAGCGCGTCCTCGCACACCGCGGTGGATGCCGTCGCCGCGGCCGCGCGCGCCGCCAGGACGACGGTGATGAGCCACAAGGTGTCGACGGAGAGCGCCGCCAGTCTGCCGTTCTCGAACCACTGCACCAGGGATCGGGCGCCGTCCGTGTCGCCGCTGTCCACGGCGGACAACGCGAAGGCTGCTCGATAGGCGGGGAGAGCCTCGAAGAGTGGCTCCATGTCCCGCTTCATCGCCGCGAACTCGCCGAGCCCGTCTCGGAACATCCCGAGCAGGAAGACGGCATTCATCTCCCGGCCCCACGTGTGCCGCCCCATCGGCGCCGGCGGCGGGCGGCGAACGTCGCCCTCGAGAACCTCTGCGGCACGGCGCAACTCACCCGTCGTGACGAGAAGTCCGACCCGCATGCACTGCACCGTCCAGAGTGCCTCCTCGTCCAGCGCGAGCCGCGTGGCCGACACGGCGTCGAGAGCCGCGGCGGCCTCGCGCGGCTCGCCGGACTCGATGTGCGCCCGCGCCATGGTGACGGCGAGCGACGGATCGAGGTGCCCCGGTCCGAGGTCCACCAGTCGCACCAGCTCGGCGAGCGCCTCGGCCCGCTGCTGCCGGAAGCGAGGCAGCCGCAGGCCGGTGAGAACGGCGCGCAGAGCGTGGGCGAGGGCGTCGTCGTCTCCTGCACCGCGCGCCATGTCGGCCGCGCGCGCGAGGTCTGCAGCACGACCCGACCATCCGGTCGAGGTCCATGCCAGTTCCTCCACCATCTGGGTCAGGAGCTCGGAGGCAGCTCCGGAAGCACCGCGCCCCGCCCCTCTCGAGAGCATCGAGCCCTGTCCGCAGGTGCTCCGTCCGCCTCGGGTCGGGTTCGTAGAGCTGGAACAGGGCGATGCCGTCGATGACGTCCGCGGTGAGCGCGTCCAGCAGCAGATCGAGATCGCCCAGTCGGCGCGCCATCTCGGCGGCGTCCAGCAGGGTCGCGCCGTAGCCGCGGTCCAGTGCACGCCGCTGCGAACGCCCCTGCCGGATGAACAGTTCGCATCGTGCGCGGGTGTCGCCCCCGGGAACGCTGCGCTCAGACGCCCTCTGAAAGAACTCGGCGGCGTCCTCGTACGCCGCGACGGCGTAGGACCTCTCGCCCGCACGACGGAGATACTCCGCTGCCGCCGACCGGTCGGCGTCGAGCGCTCGTTCGAGGTGACCTGCGGTCCTGGCGAGCTCGTCGACGGTGGACGTGGCCCCCGAGCCGATGAGTGCGGCCGCGACGGCAGAATGCGCCGCTGCGCGATCGGCCCCGGACAGCGTGGCGTCGACGACGTCGACGATCAGCGCGTGGCGTAGGTGCAGGACGTCCTGCGCTCGTTCCTCGATCACCAGACCGGCGGCGGCCAGTTCGTCGAGCGCCCGAGCGAAGGAACGGTCGTCGAGGGTGGCGAGCGCGGTGCGCACGACGACGCGCGTGGCGCTGACTCCCGCGACAGCACACAGCGTCACGATCTCCCGCGCGGACGGAGTCAGGCGGTGAAGGACCCACAGCACGGCGTCCGCCAGGGACGCCGGTGACGGTCCGTCCGGCTCGCGCCGATGCGCGTCGAACACGGCCTCGAGGAAGATCGGTGATCCGGATGTCCAGCCGTGCAACCAGATCGGGTCCAAGGTGCTGCCGCGCCGGCGCGTCCAGTCCTGCACGTCCTCGAGGGTGAGGGCCGGGATCGATACCGTGTGCACCGAGGACGGTGGTAGGGCCGACCGCAGGTCCGCCGCAGGACCGTCGAGCTGCGCTCCGCGCATCGTCACGACCACACAGAGGCGATGGCGCCCCGCCGCGTGTACGAGGAATCGCAGCACGGAGAGCGTGGCCTGCGACGCCCACTGCAGATCGTCGATCGCGAACACCGTCACCCGACGACGGGTGGGACCGGTCAACCACCGTTCCATCGCCGACGAGAGCATCGCGCGATGATCCGCGTCGGGTCCCTCGGCCGACCACCGATCCGTGTCGACCCACCCGGTCGTCAGCATCTCGCGGACGGCGGAGGCGGCGGGAGCATCGTCGTTCCGGTCGTTCTCGCGCCCGAGTGCGTCGATGAACGGTTCGAACGGGACGACCGTGTCCATGCTGCACCGCCCGTAGAGCACGTCGGCGCCGGCGGAGTCGGCACGGTTCAGCGCCGCGGTCACCACCGTCGACTTGCCGACGCCGGCGTCGCCGGAGACGACGACGAGCTGACCGGCCCCACCCGCGGCCGCCTCGACGGCCGACGCGATGACGTCGAGTTCCCTGGTACGTCCCACGAGCAAGGGCGAATCGCTCGGAGGAGTGGCCCCGACGCGGTCCACCTCCGCTCGTCGAGCCGGGACGACGACCATCTGCGACGACGACGGTGTCGTCACCTCGATCGCGTCGGGATCTCGGAGCAACTCGACGAACACTCGCTGGGTCTCCGCGGACATCTCCACGCCGAGTTCGGTGGCCAGCACGGTGCGGCACCGCTCGGCGACACCGAGGGCGCGAGCGCGGTTTCCCAGGGCGTCGTGCGCACGCATGGCGACCCGGTAGGCGGCCTCGCAGAAAGGGTCCGAGTCGAGCAGCTCCTGCGCTCGGGCCAGCGCGTGCTCGTGGCGACCGAGTTCGAGCGAGGCGGCGGCGTCCACCTCCAGTGCACGAAGACGGATGCGGCCGAACACGGTGCGAACCTCGTCGGCCCAGGTTCCGTGCAGGCCGTCCAGAGGTGGAGCGTCGAGCAGGCCGAGCAACTCACCGGCGCGATCGGCACGCGCATCCGCCGAGTGGTGATCGGGATCCAGGTGCCGACGCGCCAGGTCCAGATCCACGATCACCGCGGGGCCGAGCGTCAGTGTCACCGCTCCTGATCGACTGGACACGGTGGTGCCCGCCAGCGCTGCACTCGTCGCCAGCAGCTCGCGGACCTTGGACAGGACGCTCCGAACGGCCGACGACCAGGTGGTGGGTCGATCGGTCGACCAGATCACCGAGGCGAGCTCGCCGTACACCACACCGCGTCCGTGATTCATCGCCAGATACGAGAACACCGTCGCACACCGAGGTCCGCCGAAGGCCCGGACGTCGACGACGCCCGCGTCGCTCTCCACCCGCGGCGATCCGATGAGCCGGATCACGGCACGAGAAGGAAGCGACACAGTTGTAAGTTATCCCGGGTCGGCGGGAACCTTACGTCTGATGGCGCCTCCAGAACAGATGGTGCACGACACCGCTCGCGCTGGGAACGACCTCGTGCTCGAAGCGATCGTTCAGATCGTCCGCGGACTCCCACAGCGCCAGGCCCGGTCCGAGATCGACGGGTGCGACCGCGACGTGCAGCGTGTCGACGAGGTCGGCGTCGAGGAACTCCCGGACCGTGGTGACACCGCCACCGATCCGGACGTCTCGACCGTTCGCCGCAGCCTTCGCCTGCGTCAGGACATCGGACGGGCCGGCATCGACGAAATGGAACGTGGTGTCGGACAGGGTGAGGGACGGCCGCACATGATGCGTCATCACGAAGACCGGCGTGTGGAACGGCGGCTCGTCACCCCACCATCCCTGCCATTCGTGATCGGTCCACGGTCCGCGTTGTGGGCCGAACTTGTTGCGCCCCATGATCTCGGCACCGATGTTGTTGGCGAAGTCCCGAGCGAAGTAGTCGTCGAGGCCGCGCGTACCGCCGGATCCGGGGCGTCCCGGCATGCTCGCGGTGCCGAGATACCACGACATGAGCTCACGATGGTCCAGGCCGAACGGGTTCTCGAGGCTCTGCTCGACGCCGGCGGCCACCCCGTCGCGGGACACGGTGAAGTTCTGCACTCTCGACAACTGCGTCATGTCTGCTCCCGACTCGAGGAAGGTGGTCGGTGATCAGACTCGCACGGCGTCACGGCCGGTCATCGCGGACTCGACGAGATTGCTCTTGTCGAGCGGCGTCTCTGCGCGCACCGCGTCGGACCATGCGGTCGTCGTGGCCACCGCCGCGAAGTTCGAGTGCAGCAGCGTCATGAGCGTCGTGTGCACGACCTTCGCGGACGCGGTTCCCGCCGCGTTGGAGAGGTCGATCGCACCGGACGCGTCCGACAGGATCTCTGCCGCGAAGCCGAGACCTTCGGCCTCGACGGCAGTCGCGAGGTCACAGTTGTTGGTCATGAAGCCGACGATCGTGATCGTGTCGACGTCTCGGGCCCGAAGCTGTTCGGCCACGTCCGTTCCCGCGAAGACGCTGCCGTACTGCTTCTGCACGCGTGTGACGCCCGCAGGCAGCGCCGACTCGATGTCCTGGTGCAGGGCGTAGCCGTCGGTGCCCGGGGCGAAGACCGGTGCACCCTCGGGCATGCTGTGCTGTACCGCGATGACGGGAATTCCTGCGTTGACGGCCGTTTCGATGGCCGACACGATGTTGGTGAGCGACTCGACGCGAGGCGGGTAGGCGATCTCGAGGGGCCCCGAGAAGTACTCCTGCTGCACATCGACGACGATCAGTGCCCGGCGTGGTGTCATGTCTCCTCTTTCCTGACGGTGTGTGACGTGGTCTGCCCGACCGGGCCGACCCACCACCTCAGTGTTCTCCCGCCTTCGGTCGCAGAACAGTGGCACGTATGCACGCTTACGATGGATTCGAGCCAACTCGAGTTCTGTATCGGAGGAGTCACCCGTGCGTATCGCGATCTACGCGTTCGACGACGTCACCATGTTCCACCTCGCCGCCCCGCTAATGGTGTTCGGCGAGGTGCAGCGGCTGGGTCTGGCATCCGACTGGGAGACGACGCTGTGGTCGGACTCGCCCGGCAGCATCAGGACCTCCGAGGGATACGTGCTCGGTGACGTGGTGGGTCCAGATGTCACCACCACGGCCGACATCGTGATCGTGCCGTCCTGGCACACGTCGCTCCCGCGTCTCGGCGACACCGTCGGACACGCTGTCCGCGAGGCACACTCGCGCGGCGCCGTGATCGTCGGCCTGTGTCTGGGCGCCTTCGCCGTGGCCGATGCGGGCCTCCTGGAAGGACGCTCCGTCGTGACGCACTGGGCTGCACTCGCCGACCTCGCGGAGCGCAGCGACGGCAGCACCGTGGACCCGTCCGTTCTCTACATCGATCACGGCGACGTCGTCACCTCGGCAGGAACCGTCTCCTCGATCGACGCGTGTCTGCACCTCGTCCGAAAACATCTGGGCGCCGCCGCCGCCACTCGGGTCGCGCGGCAGCTGGTGATCGCACCGCACCGCGAGGGTGGGCAGGCGCAGTACATCGAACGGCCTCTCGGCGAACCTGCCGCCGACACGACCATCGCCGATGTCCAGGAGTGGATCCTCGGCCATCTCGACGAGGAGTTGTCGATCGACCGCCTGGCCGATCATGCGCGCATGAGCCGCCGCAGCTTCGTTCGTCACTTTGCGCGCTCGACGGGCGCGACGCCCGCGCGGTGGGTTCTCGAACGTCGGCTCGACGAGAGCCGGCGGCTGCTCGAGACGACGGACTGGTCCATCGACGCCGTGGCGTCCGCGTGCGGATTCGGTAGCCCGGTGACGTTTCGTCAACGCTTCGCCGTCTCCTTCTCGACCACGCCGTCGGAGTACCGCCGCCACTTCACCTCACGCGATCGGGCGCACCTCCCGGCCTGACCGGAAGGTCCGATCGGGCCGGAAGGATGGTGGACTGCGTCGACCTCGAGGGGGTGATGGCGGTCATCTGCTGGTGGCTGCGCCACACCCCGACCGCGGTGACTCGCAGCAGACGTCGCCCCTCCATGCATTTCTGCCCTCACGCACCGCAAGAACCGAGATGACAAGAGCAGCAACGGGATCGGCCCACGACCATCCGAGAGTCGCATGCAGCGCCAGCCCGACGAGGACGACGGCCGACAGGTACGTGCACAGAAGGGTCTGCTTCGAATCGGCCACCGCCGTGGCAGAACCGAGTTCGCGACCGGCTCGTCGCTGGGCCCACGACAGCATCGGCATGACCACGACGCTCACCGCCGTGACCACGATTCCGACCGTCGACGGTTCGGGGTCACGCGAACCCAGCAACGATGCCACCGCGTCGACCGCGACATAGGCCGCGAGCGCGAAGAAGGAGAAGGCGATGACCCTGAGCGTGATCGCCTCGCGCGCACGGGGGTCGCGCGCCGAGAACTGCCATGCCACCGCCGCGGCCGAGGACACCTCGATGACGGAGTCCAACCCGAACCCGATGAGCGCGGTCGACGAGACCCGGACACCCTCTGTGACGGCCACAGCGGCTTCCACGATGTTGTAGGCGATGGTGGCCGCGACGAGCCACCGGACGCGTCGAGTCACCACCTGCCGTCGCGACAGCGTGTCGGCGTTCGTGTCCATCAGCAACACCCGTCCTCGGCGCTGGCGGCGCACAGCGAGGGGTCCACTGCGAGAACCACGGTCATCAATTCTCCCAGCGCCGCGCCGACGGTGGCGTCCGCCAATTCGTACCGTGATCGCCGTCCGTCCGGCACCGCGACGACGAGACCGCAGCCACGAAGGCAGGCGAGGTGGTTGGACAGCTTCTGTCGACTCACCTCGAGTTCGTCCGCCAACTCAGCGGGATACCGGGGTCCGTCACGAAGCGCGAGCAACACGCGTGTCCGAGTCTCGTCGGACAGAGCCTGGCCGAAACGAGCCAGTGCGGCCACCGGGGTGAGAACGTCCATGGCGACACAGTACAGCTGATTCTGAATTCATGGATTGCTGATCAGTGATTCCCTCGCTTAGTGTCGACGCATGACCGACTGGGCGAACAGCCCCGCCGCACAGTGGTGGGACAGACACCAGATCGGCCTGTATCTCGCGGCACTGGCCGTCGGAGCCGTTGCCGGGCTGACCTTCCCGCAGACCGCCCCGACCTTCGAACACGCCATCGATCCGGTACTCGTCGCCCTGCTCTACGCGACGTTCCTGGCAGTCCCGTTCGCGGAGATCGGTCGATCCCTCCGCGATGTCCGCTTCCTCGCAGCCGTCGCGGTCCTCAACTTCGTGGTGGTCCCGGTGGTCGTCCTCGCCCTCACGCGGGTCGTCGCGGACGAGAGTGCGGTACTCGTGGGCATCGTGCTCGTCCTGCTGGCTCCGTGTATCGACTATGTCATCGTGTTCAGTGGGCTCGCGGGTGCCGCGTCGACGCGGCTTCTCGCTGCCGCTCCCTTGCTGATGCTGCTGCAGGTCGCCTTGCTTCCCCTCTGGCTGTGGGTGTTCGCCGGATCCGAGACGGTGGCCGTCATCGACGTGGCACCGTTCGTGGAGGCCTTCATCCTGCTCATCGTCGTCCCTCTGACGGTGGCCGCACTGACGCAAGCACTCGCCCGACGGCATCGGGTCGGCCTGCAGCTGATGGACGTGATGGCCGCCGCGATGGTGCCCCTCATGATGGCGACGCTCGCGGTGGTCGTCGCGTCGCAGATCGATTCGGTCCGAGGCGAGTTCGACCGACTCATCGTCGCGGCCCTCGTCTTCGTCGCGTTTCTCGTGGTCATGGCACCGGCCGGCATCGGCGTGGGTCGGGTGTTCGGTCAGGACGTGCCGTCGACACGGGCACTCGTCTTCTCGGGTGCGACTCGTAACTCTCTCGTCGTTCTCCCCCTTGCCCTCGCCCTTCCGCCGGCACTCGACCTCGCTGCCATCGTGGTGGTGACACAGACACTGGTCGAGCTGCTCGGCATGGTGGTCTACGTGCGACTGGTTCCGAGGCTCGTACCCGCCGCGCGAACCTGATGCCGTGTGTGATGGTGGACGTATGACAGATCGCCCGTGGTTCGAACGACCTGCTGTGGAGAAAGCGGGCACGACGTTCTTTCCTGGTGTTCTTCGCCGCGCTCGTCCTCCCCGACGCGGTCTCCGAGCTCGTCTCGGCGCCGTCGTGGTGGCATGTCGCGAAAGCAGCAGCGTGCGTCGTCCTCGTCGCCAACGCCGGTACGGCTCTCGTCAGGGCGTGGTTCCTCGGTGGCAGCGCCCGGTCGACGAGGCGAACGCCTGCCCTCGATTAAGCCGAGGTTCCGCGTGCTGACGTCGATACTGCCGTGGCGTCGGCGCCGTCCAGAGTGATGGCAGTGAAAGCACTGAGGGAGACGCACCCCGGGCTGGGGCTACGCGAGGCATCGCTGTTGGTGGACGCCGCGCGGCGTCCGCCCACAGACGGGCCATGAGGAGCCGCCGTACGAACCGATCGGTACGTTGAGGAGATCCGCCACGTGAGGAGAAGCAGATGACCGTGATCCCGGCCGTCGCGCTCGTCGTCATCGGCAGCACTCTTGCTGCAGTGGGTGCCGAGGTCACGGCTCGGGAGAACCCGCGAGTCGTTGTGTCGCTCACACATGAGAACACCGCGACTCGGATCACGACGAGAATTCGCCTGCTTCGCGCGTTCGGCGTCTTCGCGCTGATGCTCGGCAGCTTCTACCTCGGACCGGCGTTGTGGCCACACTCCTTCGCGGGACCCATCGCGCTGAGCGCGGCCGTGCTGACGATGGGCTACTTTCTTCCCCACGTCGTCATCACACGCCGCCACAATTCGGCCGTCGAGGGTCGGGTGACCTCGTGATCGCGGCAGCACTCGTCCTCGTCGTCGCTGCGGCGCTGCGCATCTGGACCGATTTCCAGGTGTCCGCCGTGAATGTCGGCCACACGTCCTCGCCCTCTACGTTCCGAGCGTGGTCATCACCACCACTCACAATCGTCATCACGCAACGCGCGCAACCGGACCCTGACGGTCGCGGTCACAGCGCGGTGGGGTCCCGGACCGGCCAGCCGATCTCCGTCACCAGTTCACCCTCGAAGACGACGCCTCGCGGATAGCGCTCACGCACGGGTCCTTCTCGTCCGATGCCGTGCTCTGCGACATGGGTGCCGAGCGCAGAGTACGTCTCGTCGATCCGGGCGTCCGGACCGTCGTGCAGCGCCACGGCGAAGTGGCCTCCGGCAACCGTCACCACGTCGAGAGCGCACCGAGCGGCACGCGCCGCGTCGACGGGGTACCACAATGATGCGGAGCCCGTCTCGTCCGCGAACAGTTCCTTGTCGAAGTCGGCCCCGAGCGGCCCGACAGCCTCGATCCCAGCACTACTCAGGCGCTCGATCAGGGTGTGGTGCGCGGTATTCCACCAGTCCGCGACGCCGGACAGCGTCACGGTGCCGCTGACGGCCACGGCGACGATCGGGGGGTCGGTCCGCATCTCGATCGACGGCGACGTCGTCGACTCGTTCACCAGTGCACGGAGAGACGACACCGCGTCGTGCGTCCGCCGCAATTCCGACTCCAGGCGATCGAGGTGCTGCGTGAGCACACTGCGCCGAACACTGTCGTTCTCGGCGGTGACGTAGGACCGCACATCAGGAAGCGGCATGTCGAGGTCGCGCAGTCGCTTGATCACTTGTGCACTCGCGACCTGGGAGACGTCGTAATAGCGGTACCCGCTCGACGGATCGACGTCGACCGGTGCCAGGAGGCCAGCATCGTGATAGAGCCGCAACGCTTTTCGCGTCAGTCTCGTCATCGTCGAGAACTCGCCGATGGTCACCCGCGCCGCCACGGACCCAGTCTCTCATCCACCGATGGTCAACCGTGCGATCACGCCGTCGGCGAGCTCGAATCGGTAGACGAGGTCGGCCACCCCACCGGGGAAGTTCCCGGCGATACGAACCGAGACTCGATGATTCCTCGCATCGACGAGCTCGGACCCCGTCACAGTCGTGGTGTAGGTGTAGCGGCCGGCCACGGTCTCACGCCACGCGCGGATCTCGTCGCGGCCCCGATAGGTGTGGCCTTCGTCCGTCACAGTTCCGTCCGGAGCAAAGCATGACGTGAGTGAGTCGCTGTCGTCGCGGTCGGCGGCGTCGAGGTAGCGGAGAACGACGTCGGGAGCATCTGTGGTGGTCATGCGTCGAGAATCAGCCCTGCCCCGAGGTGAAGGTCAAGTGGTGGCCGGACCACACACACTCCCGGGTGCCTCACAGCTGGCGTGCAGGCCGCTCCCCGGAACCTCACGAAGTATCGACTCCACACCGAAACGCACACCGCGACAACCGAGGAGCCACCGCAATGAGCACCGTTCCGGAACCCACCCCCACACCCGACGGGCCCACCTACGCCGGGCGCCCACTCCCCCGGCCCGACGATGACGTCGTCGATCAGGGAGTCGGTTTCGACATCGCCACTCTCGTCACACGCCGCAGAGTCCTCAGCGTCGTCGGCGCCGGAGCCGGAGCACTGGCCCTGGCCGCGTGCTCGGGGTCGTCCGACACCGCGAGCACCACGACCGCCACCGCTGTCGCCACCGCCGCAGTCGCCACGAACGAGATCCCCGATGAGACCAACGGCCCCTACCCGGCCGACGGAAGCAACGGCGTCAACGTCCTCGAGGAATCGGGAATCGTCCGCGCCGACGTCACCTCGAGCCTGGACGGCGGCACCGTCGCCGCCGGAGTCCCGTTGTCGATGACCTTCACCGTCACCGACCTCGCGAACGACAACAACCCCTTCACCGGCGCCGCCGTCTACCTGTGGCACTGCGACGCAGCCGGCAAGTACTCGATGTACTCCGACGGCATCGAGGACGAAACATATCTGCGCGGCGTCCAGGTCGCCGATGCCGCCGGCGTCGTGACATTCACGACCATCGTCCCGGCCTGCTACTCCGGCCGCTGGACGCACATCCACTTCGAGGTCTACCCGGACGTCGCCTCCGCCACCACCGCCGACAACGCGATAGCCACCTCCCAGGTCGCCTTCCCCCAGGACATGCTCGACGCCGTCTACCAGCTGGACACCTACGCCGGGTCGACCGAGAACCTCGCGCAGATCGGCAGTCTCGACAACGACAACGTGTTCGGCGACGGACACAGCCTCGAGATGGGCACCTTCACCGGCGACCCCACCTCCGGCTACGTCGGATCACTGGCCGTCGCCGTCGACACCACCACCGAACCCGCCGCCGGCGCAGCACCCGCAGGGGGCGGGCCCGGCGGCGGCGGACAACCTCCCATGGGCGGCGGGACCCCTCCCGCCGCACCGTCCAACTGACCACTCACACAGAAGGAATCATCATGTTGCACAACCTGACCGGCTGGCACGCACTCATCGTCCTCGCCATCCTGCTTCTCGTCTTCGGCTCGACCAAGCTCCCCTCCCTCGCCAAAGGCGTCGGGCAGTCCATGCGCATCCTCAAGGACGAGGTCCGCGACGACACCCCCACGCCGTCGACGGGACGCGTCGACGCCGTCGACTCGACCACGACCGCCGCGGACGGCGTCCCGGTGCCGTACCGACACGCCTCATGACCACGACCACCGCCGCGCGAGGCACGATGCCCCTCGCCGGGCATGTCAGCGAGGCACGCCGCCGCGCGACCCGCGCGGCGGTGTCGCTGGTCGTCGGAGTGATTCTCGGCTTCGTACTCTCCGACCAGATCCTCGACGTCCTGCGCACACCGGTGGAGGAACTCGCGCAGTCCCGTCAGGCCAGCCTCAACTACGACACCGTCACCGGGGCCTTCGAACTGCAGATGAGGATCGGCCTCTTCTCGGGAATCATCCTGTCTAGCCCGGTCTGGCTGCGAGAACTGTTCGCCTACCTCACCCCCGGCCTCACGGCTCGGGAGAAGAAGTACGTCCTCGGCTTCACCGCGGCGGCGGTGCCACTGTTCGCCGCCGGGTGCGCCTTCGGCTTCCTCATCTTCCCCCGCATGGTCACCGTCCTCGCGAGCTTCTCCTCCGAGGAGGACAGCACCATCCTCGACGCCTCCTACTACGTGGACTTCGTCATGAAGATCGTCCTCGCCACCGGGGTCGCGTTCGTCCTGCCCGTGCTGCTGGTGATGCTCAACTGCCTCGGAGTCCTGTCCGCCCACCGGCTACGCAGCAGTTGGCGGACCATCGTCGTCGTCATCGCCCTCTTCAGCGCGCTCGTCACGCCGGCGGCCGACGTGCTGTCGATGTTTCTCGTCGCACTGCCGATGTCGGCGCTCTTCGGAGCCGCCGTGGCCATCACCACCGTGCACGACCGGCGGGCACTCACCTCGAACCCCACCACGATCGGGAGAACCCCATGTTCGGACTGACTCTCGAGAAGATGTTCTTCGTCGCCGTCATCGCCGGCCTCGTCCTCGGACCGAGCCGGCTGCCCGGCTCCGCACACCACCTCACCCGCGCGATTCGAACGCTGAAGCAGTTCGTCGAGACGACGCGCGCCACGGCGGAGCGGGAGATGGGCGTGCCGCTCCACCGTTCGGAGTGGGAGTCGCTCGACCTACGGCAGTACGACCCACGACGCATCGTGCGCAACGCACTCCACGACACCACCCCGAAGACCGTCGTGACCGACGAGATGATCGAGCAGGCGGAGCGGATACGGCCGGGCCAGAAGTACCTGGTGACAGGACCGTCCTCGCACCCCGTCCGCACCCTCATCGCCTCGTTGCCCGCCGACGACCCCCGACGAATCGCTGCGAGACTCGTGACGGAGGCAGACGCGCCTGCCGCTGATGCGAAAGACCTCCAGCGAGAGACGCTGTAGGGCTTCCAGTCGGCAGTGTCGCTCGACATGAGGGACGCCGCACGGGTTCCACGTCGTCCACACCCCCTTCAGCCGGCTGGAGGGGGTGTGGTGCGCTGCGACCCGTGCAGCTGGTCGACGACGCCTGTGCCGAGCACTCCGCGCCGGTGACCGCTCAGCCGGCCGACCCGTACATCTGCTCGACGAGGTCGAGTGACCACTGCGCTGTGATCGGCCCACCGTCGTTGGTGAACTTGTCCGTTCGCACCACCCGCCCGTCCCGCACAGCCGGCAGATCGGCCCAGAGTCGATTCGACTCCAGTGCTCGTAGATCGTCACTCGACGTGATGGCCGCGAGAAGAACGTCCGAATCCGCTGCGACAGGGATGTTCTCCGCTGCGAAGTCGGCCTCGGGACGAGCCGATTGCCAGGCCTGTCCGAATCGAGCTCCGACGTCCTCCAGCACCAGCGAGGTGATTCGCTCCCTGTTGATCGAGATGCCACCGCCGTCTCCGGTGGCGATCGACAGCACCGTCGTGTCACCGAGAGGTCCTGCGAGTTGTTGTCGGAGCGCGGCGACGCGGTCCGAGTACTCGTCGAGCAGGGTGGCGGCCGTGTCCTCGCGACCCAGTGCCGCACCGACCCTGGTCACGTCGTCCTGCCAGGACACCCCGGAATCGGTCGACCCCACGGGGAGCACAGGCGCGACGGCGCTCAACTGGTCGTAGATCTCCTCGACCACCTCGTCACGCGCGATGATGAGGTCGGGATCCGCTGCGGCCACGGCTTCGATGTCGATGCTGTTGCGCGGGAACAGCTCCGCGACTCCCCGCGACAGCAGGTCTCGGGTCGGTGCCGTCAACGGCCCCGGGATCTCCGGCGGAGCCTCGGACTCGACGGGCATGCCGACGACAGGGAGGCCGAAGGACAGGGCGATGTCCAGATCCCGACGCCCGTCGATGACCACGACCGACTGGATCTCGTCGGGGACGACGATGGCCCCCAGGCTGGTGTCGACCGTGCGGCCCGTGGCGTCGTCGGCCGAGACGTCCGCACTGCAGGCGGTCAGCACCGCGACGGCACCGGCAACTGCGAAGACTTTGGTAAAGGATTGGTAATGCACGCCTCACCGTAGCGAGGTGGCCGACAGCATTGTGGTGCCAGCTCGGGCCCGAGCATGTGTGAACGGTCACGATGCGTCAACGACACCGCAACGCCGACCGGACTCGCGCTCACCCACCACCCTGGTCCCTTTCGTCCCGTATCGTGCCACTCGCGTCTTCCTCGTGGTTCAGACGTCTGGCCGTCACAGGTTCCGCAGTCGTCGGCGTACTCGCGACATAACCCGGCCTCGCATCGGCCCACCACCAGGAGTTCACACCCTTCCCGTACAACATCTCACTGGGCCGGGGAATGTCGTTGCCGTGCGCCGGCGAGGTGGATGGCGACGTGTACACACCCCACGAAAGGCCCGGCATCGCCGTAGTCACTCTGACCTGGAGGACGTTCGTCACCGACGCGTGCCCACTGGCCGTCTACGTGAACTTGAACAACACCGACGCACCTCGCGTGGATCCCTACAGCGGCGCGAAGCCGACAGGCGGGACCTGGATGGTCCATCTCGAGTCGGCCGCCATCGGCACGGTCCCACCCGCGGGCAGGAAGTGGACCGAGCAGATCGCGATCGACATCGGTTCCGGCCGAGCGGGACTGACCCTCACCACGGACGCTCCACTCAACACCACCCTGCTCGACCCCGCGGGCAACACGGTTCGCTTCACGGTGGCCTAGCTGTAATGGCCAGGGACGTTGTGGACGGCGTGGCGACAACAGATAGGTGAGGACCTCCGGTATCGGTGTGGTTACCACAACTGCACCGACAACCGAGAGGTCCTCGTGTCCCACGCTAACGCCTCCCTCACCCCTAAGGGACGATTGAAGCTCGCGAGTTCGATCGTCGACGACCACTGGTCCATCCGGCGGGCCGCCGAACGCTTCCAGGTCTCACCGAGCACCGCCAAGAAGTGGGCCGACCGGTACCGGGCCGGCGGGGCGCCGGCGATGATCGACCGGTCCAGCCGGCCCCGCCGCAGCCCCGCGCGCACACCGAGACGCACCGAACGACGAATCGTGGCGCTGCGCTTCACCAACCGGTGGGGACCGCACCGGATCGCCTACCACCTGCACCTGCCGCGCAGCACCGTCTCCGCGGTCCTGGCCCGCTACCGGATGCCGCTGCTGCGCCACCTGGACCAGAACACCGGCCTGGCGGTGCGCCGCCCCGCACCCCGCCGCTACGAACACCCCGGCCCCCGGCGACCTGATCCACATCGACATCAAGAAACTCGGCCGGATCCCCGACGGCGGCGGGCACCGCAAACTCGGCCGCACGATCGGCAACCGGCACAACAAGAAACAAGGCCGCGGCTACGCGTTCGTCCACCACGCCGTCGACGACCACTCTCGGCTCGCCTACTCCGAGATCCTCGGTGACGAACGCAAGGAGACCGCCGCCGGGTTCTACCGGCGCGCCGCTGCGTACTTCACCGACCACGGCATCACCATCGCCAGAGTGCTCACCGACAACGGATCCTGTTACCGGTCAACACTGTTCGCCGAAGCACTCGGATCGGTGGTGCACAAGCGCACCCGGCCCTACCGGCCGCAGACCAACGGCAAAGTCGAACGGTTCAACCGCACCCTGAACCAGGAATGGGCCTACGCCCACACCTACCTCTCCGACGAAGCCCGCGCAGCGACCTACCAGGACTGGGTCCATCACTACAATCACCACCGACCCCACACAGGCATCGACGGCAAGTCACCCATCGAGCGACTCACCGTCCACAACCTCCCCGCGAAGAACACCTAGCCACCGAGTTCACGCCCGCGCACCGGAAGCCTCCGCCGCCGAGGAACGGACCCGGGCCGCCACGCCGTCCACGATCGCCCGCGCTTCCCGGGCGAGAGAGTCACGTGAGCGCGACTCCGCGTCGTGGACGATTCCCGTGTGCCCGGTTCGCGCGCCGGTGTATCCGAGAATGCCAGTGATGATCTGGGTGGACAGGGCGGTGTCGTAGCCGCGCTTCGCGAAGCCCTCGGCGTCCTCCCCCGCGACCATGGCCAGATGCACGGTCAGGTGGTCGAGCCTGCGTCCGGTCGGCGTGACTCCGGTGTCGAATGCCCACCCGTCGGTGAAGACGCGATCGACCCACCCCTTGAGGAGCGCGGGCATCGACCACCAGTAGACCGGAAAGACCAGAACCAGGTCGTCGACACCGTCCAGGCGACGCTGTTCGGCGAGCACATCCGCAGGAGGAGTCCCACCCGCCGGATATCCGGCGCGGTCCTCGAGCGAGAACCGTGGATCGAAGCCCTCGGCATGAAGGTCGGCGACAGCGGTGGACACGGCGTCCTCGGCGAGTCGGTCGGCGACGGAGCGAGCGAGACGCTGGGTGAAGGACGTGGGGTCGGGGTGAGCGACGACGACGAGCGCGGTCATGACGATCCTCTCGGTCGGGATGTACCATCAGTAGGTTACCGATGGTAGGTTACCAACGGTACATAGGAGACGGGGCGGTGTCGATGACACGGGTGCGAATGACGAGAGAGGATCGCCACGGGCAACTGGTGACCCTGGCCTGGACGATCGTGCGCGAGGAAGGCGCCGACGCACTGACGCTGGGTCGACTCGCGCACGCGGCCGGTATCACCAAACCTGTTGTCTACAGTCACTTTCCCTCACGCGCAGCCTTGCTGGTGGCCTTGTTCGAGGCGTACGACGCGACGCAGACACTCGCACTGGAGCAGGCGCTCGACGCGGTCGAGCACTCACTCGCCGAGCGAGCGCGCGCCATCGCCACGGCGCACGTCGACTGCGTGGTCACCCACGGGCGCGAACTGGCGGGCGTCGCCGCGGCCCTGGAAGGCGCACCCGAGTTGGCCGACTACAAGCGCCGGTCTGACGCCGCCTACTCGGATCGGTGTCGATCATTCCTCGAACCGTTCGCCGAGGGAGTGCTTCCGGCGTCGACCTTGACCGCCGTTCTCGGTGCAGCGGAGGCACTCTCGGCAGAAGCAGCTGCGGGAAACTTGGACACCCGGGAGGCGTACGACGAACTGACGGCGACCATCGTCGACGGAGTGGAACGCAGCCGTCGACGCGTCGCCGACTGACCGAGACGAGGTCGCAAAATACTCTTCATGGTGAAGTTACTTCACAGTGAAGTTATAGTGGTGGCGGGTCGGCCTCGACCCCCCATCGAAAGGCTCGACCGTGACCGCCTCACAGCAGCACCCCGTCCGCGTCCTCGTCACCGGCGCGAGTGTTGCCGGCCCGACCCTCGCATGGGGGCTTGCACGCACCGGTTTCGACGTCACCCTTCTCGAACGGTCGGCGTCGCCGCGTGAGACGGGACAGAACATCGACATTCGCGGCCTCGGCCGAGAGATCGTCCGACGCATGGGTGTCGATCACTCGATCATGGAGCACCTCACCGGGGAAGAAGGCACCCGCTTCGTCGACGAGCGCGGAGAACCCTCCGCAGTCTTCCCTCGCGAGGAGGGTCGCGACGGCCCCACCGCGGAAATCGAGATCCTGCGGGGCCGACTGGCGCAGATCCTCGTCGACGCGGTCCCCGACAGTGTCGAACGCCGCTTCGGTGACTTCATCTCCGCCGTCGAGCAGGATGCCTCCGGTGTCGACGTGACCTTCGACAGCGGATCCACCGAGCGCTTCGACCTGGTGCTCGTCGCCGAAGGACGCAGTTCTCGCACACGGCGCCTGATATTCGGAGCCGAGACCGAACTGCGCGACTTCGGTGTGAGCATCACCTACGGCACCCTCGATCGGCGTCCCGAGGACGTGAACACGTGGGACTGGTACACGGCGACCCGCGGACGCGTCGCGTCCGTCAGGCCGGACAACGAGGGCACCATCAGAGCGAGCATGTCCTTCCGGTCCGAGCCGTTCGGCTTCGAGAAACTGCCCGTGGCAACCCAAGTGGAGATTCTGCGTGAACGGTTCCGCGGTGCCGGATGGCAGACGGACCGCATCGTGGCGGGGTTCGCGGCCCGGCCGGACGAGTTCTACACCCAGCGCATGGAACAGGTACTCGTCTCCACCTGGAGCAAGGGCAGGGTGGCGCTCGTCGGGGATGCCGCGTGGGGCTCGGGTCCGACCGGAATGGGCACCACACTCTCCCTGGTCGGAGCGCACATCCTCACCGGCGAGTTGGCCGCGCACCCCGATCGACCGGACCTCGCCTTCGCTCGCTACGAGGAGCTCATGCGTGGCTACGCCGACAGCGCGCAAGGACTCCCCCGCGGCGGCGCGAAGCTGCTGCATCCGATGTCTCCCACGGGAGTGCGGGCACTCCGCGTCGGCCACCGCGTGGCGGCTTCGGCGCCGGTGCGCAGACTGTTCCAGTCGACCCTCCTGACGAGCGAGAAGCATGTTCCCCGCCTCGCGGAATACCCTCATCTCCGTGCCTGACATCGCCCACGCGGGAAAGACCACCCACCGATGACCTCACCCCAGACGCGCGTTCTCCAGGCCCTCCGGCTGTACGCGGTGAGGTACCAGGAATCGGCGCATCTCCTCGCCCGCTGGATGGACCTGCCGACCACGGACGGAACCGCACTGGGAGAGGTGATCTGGGCCGAACGCGAAGGCAGCCCGCTGACTCCCGCGGCGCTGTCGCGGCGGGTGGGCCTCACCTCCGGTGCCACCACGGCGTTGATCAACCGGCTGGAAGAGAGGGGGTTCGTTTCCCGCAACCGCGAGAGCAGAGACCGCAGATCGGTGACGCTGCGGGCCACCGAGGCCGCCCACGAGCGGATCGACCCCTTTCTTCGACGGTCCTCGGCGGCGCTCGACACTGCACTCGGGGACTACGACGCCGACACCGTGGACGCGATCAGCGAATTCCTCGTTCGATTCGCCGATGTGCTGCCGGGGGTCTCCGACGCGGAAGGTCACGTCGAGGACGCGTGAGGATCATCCGCGAGACGGCAGCACGCGCCTCATCAGCGACCGTGCCGCCGACACGACCAGACGACGGTCGTGCGTGAGGATGAACTCGAATCGCCGATCGGCGTCGGGAACGTCTACATCGCCGAGGTCGCGAGCGATCAGCGCCGCGAAGTAGTGCCGGCCCACCGCCGTCACCGTCCACTCGCCCGAGAATCGTTCTGTTGCATCCAGTGCGGCACCGCGCACTCCGGGGGCCGGCTCGTCCGGCAGGCCCACCCCCAGCGCGGCGATGAACGGGTGCAGGGCCGCGAGATCGGCGTACCGGTCGACCACGTTCGGCGCGAACCACCGGGCACGTTGGAATGCCGAGAGCACGATGAGTGGGTCCACAGCGCCGCGGGCGTGGTCCTCGATCTCACGAGCCATGCTCAGCACGAACGCTTTTCGCCCCACCAGGGGTGGGATCTCCCCGAACAGGTCGGACGGCACCTCCGGCACTGCGGAACCGGCCGACGACCGTCTACGTGACACCACCGACGGCGTCCGGTCGAGAACGTCGCGGCGTCGCGACGTGTCGGACGGCAACGCCGCGGGTCGGCCGAACAACCAGCCCTGCCCCAGGGTGGCACCGAGCGCTCTGGCACGGGCCAGATGCTCCTCGTTCTCCACACCCTCGGCGAGAATCGTCGCGCCGGTGAACTCGGCGTGCGCACGCACCGCAGCGATGACACGCGCTTGTGCCGGACTCGGATCGGACTGCACCAGCGTGCAGTCCAACTTGATGATGTCCGGTGCCACGAACTCCAGCATGGTGACCGTGGCCTCGTTGGCCCCGACGTCGTCGAGGGCCACCGAGCACCCGAGTCGTCGAGCAGCGTCGACCACCGCCAGCAACGTGGCGGGATCGGACAGCAGCGACCTCTCGGTCAGTTCGATCACGACGTTGATCGGCCGGTCGAAGCTGTCGAGCATTCTCCGTGCGAAGTCGGGTATGACGGGCCCGTTGTGCGGTTCGACGTTGATGAAGACGCTGTACTCGGTACTCAGACCGGCCTCCGCGGCACCGGAGAGTGCGGCCAGTCGGCATGCCCAGTCGAGCTCACGCACCACACCTCGATCCGCCGCCTCGTCGAATACCCGTCCGACATCCACACCGGGTACCGCGGGCCACCGAGCCAATGCCTCGTAACCGACCACCACCCCGGAGTCCAGGTCGACGATCGGCTGATACACCGATCGCGCTCCCCACACGTCCGCCAGGACGGCCTCGACCGCGCGGGATTCGGGATCGACGATGCGCTGCACGCCACCCTCTCCGACGGACTTCCGGGGTTGGTCCGCCGCCGCTCGACTACGGAGCGACTGTGATCACCCCCAGCCTACGGGTCCTGCGCATGTCGGGACGCTGATCGGGGTTCGAGTAACCGAGCATCCGCTCTGCTACGGTCCGAGGTGTCCGCGGTACTCACCGTTCACCGCGACATCGACGAAGGACGGATGCCTCATGACTTTCTCGGGTAAGACCGTGTTCATCTCCGGGGCCAGCCGCGGAATCGGGCTGGCCATCGCGAAGCGCCTCGCAGCGGACGGCGCCACCATCGCGCTGCTGGCCAAGACTGCCGAACCCCACCCCAAGCTCGACGGGACCGTGCACACCGCGGCCGCGGAGATCGAGGAGGCGGGCGGGCAGGCGCTGCCCATCGTCGGAGACGTTCGTGACGGCGAGGCGGTGCAGGCCGCCGTCGGCGCCGCCGTGGAGCAGTTTGGTGGCATCGACATCTGCATCAACAACGCCTCGGCGATCAACCTCGGATCCATCGACGAGGTTGCTCTCAAACAGTTCGATCTGATGAACGGCATCCAGGTGCGCGGGACGTACGCCGTGTCGCAGGCGTGCCTGCCCCACATGAAGGGCCGCGACAACCCGCACGTCCTCACGCTCTCACCGCCCTTGCGCCTCGAACAACGGTGGCTCGTGCCGACCCCCTACATGATGGCCAAGTTCGGGATGACGTTGTGCGCCCTGGGAATCGCGGAGGAGATGCGGGAGATCGGCATCGCATCGAACACGCTGTGGCCTCGCACGTTCATCGCGACCGCCGCGGTGCAGAACCTGCTCGGCGGCGACAAGGCGATGAGCGAGGCACGGAAGCCCGAGATCTACGCGGACGCGGCGTACGCGGTGCTGAGCAGACCGGCCCGCGACTACACGGGACAGACTCTGCTGTGCGAGGACGTCCTGCTGGAGTCGGGCGTGACCGACCTGTCGGCATACGACTGCACGCCGGGAGGCGAACTCGCAGTGGACATCTGGGTCGACGAGCCCAATCCCCCGGGCTACCGACCACCCGCCTGAGGCAGCCCGCCGGCGACCACCGTGCCGTAACAGAGCACATGCTCTGGTATGGTTCGGTGGTGCCTCGCCCCCGCCTCCACGACCTCGACGCGCTGATGGACGCCGCCGAGTCGCTGGCGGTCGACTCCGGCGCCTCCGCCGTCACGATCCGCGCGATGTCGGAGCGCACCTCGATCTCCAACGGCGCCATCTATCATGCGTTCGGGTCACGAGCGGGCCTCCTCGGACGAGTGTGGGTCCGTGACGCACGTCGGATGCTCACTCTGCAGAACGATGCGGTGACCACGGCACTCGAGCACCGACCCGGACGTGACTCCGCCGTCCGGGCCGTCGTGGCGGCCGCAGACGCACCGGCTGCCTTCCTTGCCGAATCACCCGTCGCAGCACGGTTTCTCATGACGGTCTCGCGGCGAGAGCTGTTGGGCACCGACGACCTGCCCGACGAGGTCGCCGCAGACCTGCGCACCCTCGACGAGACACTGGCCGCACTGCTCGTCCAACTCTCCCGAGCCCTGTGGAACCGCGCCGATCGTGAGAGCGTCGCCGTCGTCAAGGACTGCGTCGTCGGGCTCCCGACAGCACTGTTGCTGCGCGGCACCACATCACCCGACATCGCCGCCCGGGAACGACTTGCCGCCGCCGTCCGCGGCATTCTCGCCCTGCCCCCACCGACCACGGATCACGCCCCGCCCACACGAAAGGCCTCCTCATGACCGCCACCCTCGACCTCCGCGACGGCATCGCCGTCCTCACCCTCGGGGACGACGAGAATCGCTTCTCCCCGGACTGGCTCGACACCGTCGGCGCCCAGCTCGACACGGTCGAAGCCGACGCCCGCGGACTCGTCACCGTCGGCACCGGAAAGTTCTACTCCAACGGACTCGACCTCGACTGGCTCATGGCCAACGGCGAGCGCGCCGACTGGTACGTCGGCCGCGTGCACGCTCTATTCGCCCGCATCCTGACGTTCCCGCTCCCCACCGTCGCCGCCGTCAACGGCCATGCCTTCGGCGCCGGCGCGATGTTCGCTCTGGCGCACGACTTCCGCACCATGCGAGCCGATCGCGGTTACTACTGCTTCCCCGAGGTCGACATCGACATTCCTTTCACCCCGGGCATGGCGGCGCTGATCCAGGCGAAGCTGTCACCGCAGGACGCCGTCGTCGCGATGACCACGGGGCACCGTTACGGCGGCGACGACGCACTGGCCGCGAGACTCGTCGACGCCATCGCCCCCGACGACGAGGTCGTCGGTGCCGCGATCGAGCGGATCACGCCCATTGCCGGCAAGGACCGCGGCACCCTCGGCGCGATCAAGACCACCATGTTCGCGCCGGTCGTCGCGGCTCTGCGCGCGAGCTGAGTTCGACCTCGGCGGCGATCAGCCCGCCCGTCCACCGAAGGCGTAGTCGGCCAGGGGGAATCGGCGGCTGCGCCATGCCGCCTCGGGAGTGGTCGACGCCCGGAACGGCACGTCCCCGTTCGCGGTGAAGTAGTAGCTGTTGGCGCCGGCACACGTCGGATCGGTGAAGACCTGCCACGACCGACGTGCCAGTATCGCGCTCATGTACTGCTCCTGCGCCGCCGAGGTCACCTCGGCGAAGGTGGCCCGGCGTCGACGAGCCTCGGTCAGGACACGCACGATGTGCGCGGCACTGTTCTCGACCAGGGTGAAGAACGAGGCGCCGTTGTATCCGTAGGGGCCGAAGACGGTGAAGAAGTTCGGAAAGCCCGCAGTCGCGACGCCCTGATAGGTGTGGAACCTCTCGGCGTCCCAGTGCTCCGCCAGATCGGTGCCGTCGGCGGAGGTGAGCGGATACGTCGGCAGTGCGTCCCTGTCGGTGACCTTGAATCCGGTGGCGAGGACCAACACGTCGAGCTCGTGCTGCACGCCGTCGCTCGTGCGGATGCCGCCGGGCGTGATCGCCTCGATGGACGTCGTCTGCAGAGAGACGTTGTCCCGGTTGAACGTCGAGAGATACGAGTTGTGGAAACTCGGCCGTTTGCACCCGAGCGCGTAGGTCGGAGTCAGGGCGTCCCGTGTGGCCGGATCGTGTACCTGTGCGGCGATGTACCGACGCGCGGCGACCTGGAGAGCCGCGGTGGCGGGAACCCACTTGTGAAAGTGCGCCAGCACCGGGAACGTCGCCTCGACGAACGCCTGGCTCGCCAGGCGGGCGATCTGCCGGACTCCGGGGACTGTCTCGAGACTCGCCCGTCCCATCCGGCCGAGCGGGAAGTCCGGCTTCGGCAGGCACCAGATGGGCGTGCGTTGAAACACCGTCAGATGGTCCACCTCCGGTGCGATCTCCGGGACCACCTGCACCGCCGTCGCGCCGGTACCGATGATGCCGACCCGCTTACCGGCCAGCGAGACCTCGTGGTTCCACCGGCTGGTGTGCATCGTCGCGCCCTCGAAGGTGTCGATGCCCTCGATGTCGGGGAGCTTGGGCTGGCTCAGCGGCCCGCCCGCGTGGATCAACCAGCGTGCCGTCACGTCGCCGGCGCTGGTCGAGATCGACCACGTCGCGGACGGCGCATCGAACGAGGCCCCGTGTACGCGCGTGCCGAACTGCAGATGAGGCGCCAGGCCGTACTCGTCGACGATCTGCTCGGCGTAGGCACGCAACTCGCGGCCGGGGGCGTAGCTGCGCGACCAGGTGGATCGCTGAGCAAACGAGAACTGGTAGCTGAAGGACGGGATGTCGACCGCCACGCCCGGATAGGTGTTCCACTGCCACGTGCCGCCGGGACCGTCACCGTCGTCGACGATGAGAAGATCGTCGAAACCGGCCTTGCGGAGCGCGATAGCGGTACCCAGGCCGGAGAAGCCTCCGCCGACGATGACGATCTCGTGGTGCCTGCGCGGTGACGTGTCGGGCATGAGGCCCCTTCTTCGACGGTGTGTGGCCGTCGAGGTGCATCCCTCGTGGCCTCGTGACTCTGCGACGGTACAACCGTGACCCGAATCGGACAGCGAAACGTGCAGCGCACGTACTTCCACCGTCATCACGGGGTCCGACCTCCTAGTGTCTGCACCATGACCGTCGAACGAGTACCGGTGTCGGGCGGACACATCACCGTCGAGACACTCATGGGCAGCTCCGATCCGATCCTCGTGATCCACGGGGTGTCCAGCCAGCGCATGCTGTGGAACTGGCTGCACGCGGAGGCGCCACACCTGACGCTCGTCGCGCCGGACCTCCGCGGCCGCGGTGACAGCGTCGACGTCACGGGCGCGTCGTCGCTCGCCCGTCACGCGGACGATCTGGACGCCGTTCTCGAGGCCCTGGGACTCGACTCCGTGCACGTGTGCGGCATGTCGATGGGTGCATTCGCCGCAGTGGAATTCGCAGCGCGGTTCCCGTCCAGAGCGAAGAGTCTCGTTCTCGTCGACGGAGGCGTGCCGGTGGAACCGCCGGCCGGTCTCACCCGAGACACCGTCGCGGCCGTGTTCGAGGACAGGATCGCGCGAACGCGGCAGCGATGGGACGACCTCGACGACTACCTCGACTTACTGGTGTCGACGTCGTTACCGCTGCTGGACCGTGACGATCCGCTCCTCCGGGAGTACGCCGCTCATGATCTGGCCGACGGTGCGATCCGGCTGTCGACCGATGCGGTCGTCGCGGACGCCACGGACGTCTTCTTCGGCGACTCGCGGTTCCGCGACCTGACGGTGCCGATCCGATTCCTGCACGCGCAGTGGAGCGTCGGGGCAGGGTCTCCGCCGATGTACTCGCCGCAGGACATCGGCGCTCTCGAGCTGACGTCCGTCAGAGCACTGGACGGCCTCGATCATGCCGGCACGATCATGACCGCCGTGGGCGCGGCTGCCGTGGGCGAGACGATCAACGACGCACTGCGGGACGGGGTCAGTGACGGGACGCGGTGAACACGTCCACTGGATGCGGCACTCGAAGGCCTCCGTCCGCGCCGGGGACCGACACCGCGTCGAGGTAGGCCCGCACCGGGCCCTGTAGATCGGGGGTCAGCCTGGCCTGCACCGCGAAGTCGAGCACCTCGTCGCTCGCGGACGCCAGATCGACCAGCGCGTGCAGAGTGGCCACGTCGTCGACGACGATCCCGGCGTCGACGAAGGCGTCTCCGACGTCACCGCTGAACCACTGTCGATGACCCTCGAGCGGAGGTGCGAGAACTCCCACCAGCGCGTTCAGCTCGGCCGACGGTGCGACGGCCACACACAGTTCGCCGCCGGGACGTAGCAGCGCGAGAGCAGCGCGCAGGGTCGCCCCGACATCGGCGACGTAGTACATCGAGTGCACGAACATCACGACGTCGAAGGTCTCGTCGTCCACCGGGGAGTCACCGAACGACGCCACGTGGCCGTCGGCACTCAGCTCGTCGGCACCCAGCGCGGCCATCGTGGCGGTGAAGCGCTCGACACTGCCGATCCACGGATCGATTCCGACGTACCGCACGGGGCGCCCTGGCACCGCCAACACCAGACCGGCGGCGAGACGGACGTCCAGCACGCCGTCACCGCATCCCACAGACAGCACCGAGATCGGTCCGTCCCCCCTGGTACCCAGCCTGCCGGCAAGGTGCTCGGCGATCAGATCGCGCTGATCGGAGAGCAGTTCGAAAGCGGAATGCAGGCGGGCGTAGGAGTCGGGTTCGAGGCCGGCCAGGGCCGGAGCTCCCCGCCGCACGGCGCGCACACCGTCGAGAAGCACTGCGGCGAGCTCGGTGGGCGGTGGCGCAGCTATGTTGGACATCAGATACGAGTCAATCACGACGCCTCATCCGGTGTGTTGCGGTCGGCTCCTTTCAGGAGGAGTGACATGAGCAGCGGAGACACAGCAGAGCGCAGCCTCAAGCACTGGAGCGAAGCCGGTCGCACGGGCATGGAGGCGTTCTACGCTCTCGCGACCGAGGACTACCGGCAGCTGGCGTTGGCCGCCGACTGGCCGACGCTCCTCGGCGACCGCGCGCACGAGGGCTGGTCGCTGCTCGACGTGGCATGCGGCAGCGGAAAGTTCCCCACCGCGCTGCGCCGCTACACCGACCTGTCGGCGGTTCCCGAGCTGGCCTACGACCTTCTCGACCCGTCCGCGTTCTCCGTCGCCGAGGCACGCGGCGCGCTCGGCGCGCCGTTCGCGGCCCGGCATGACCTGGTGATGACCCTGCAGGACCTCCCCGCGGATCACGCCGGCTACGACGTCGTCTGGGCCACCCACGCTCTCTACGCACTGCCGCCGGACGAATTGGACGCTGCAGCAGAACGATTCGTGGCCGCACTGGCTCCCGGAGGCCTGGGCCTGATCGCACAGGCCACGGCGGCCTCGCACTACCTCGCGTTCTACGACGCCTTCCGCGCCGGGGTGCGCGAGGCGACGCCATACACGACCGCCGAGCAGGTGCGCGACGCACTGACACGAGCCGGCGCGGACGTACGCGATCAGCGCGTCACCTACACGACCGGTACCTCCGACCGTGGCATCGCCGAAGGTTTTCTCCAGCGCTGCGCGTTCGACGACTCGGTGTCGCTGGAGGAGATGGAAGCCGCTCCGGTGCTGGGCGAGTACCTGGCCTCCTGCCGCGACGCGTCCGGTTCCTACACCTTCTCGCACGAGGCGGCGCTGCTGTGGCTCTGAACGACTCGACCACCAATGATCGCCTGCCCGAACAGAACCGGGACGGCGGTATCGATCAGGACTGGGCAGGCGACGATCAGGACTGGTGGGACTGGTACGTCACCCTGGCCGCGAACGATGCGGCGCCCGCCGAACTGGTCGAGGGTCCCGGCCTGCCCGATGTCGAGGCCGCCACGGACGAGCAGATCGAGCGCGAGCTGGCCGAGCCCTACGCCCTCGATCCCGCTTCCGTCGAGGCCTTCGCACGGCAGGCTTTCGTGCGACTGCCCGCAGTGCTGTCGCCGGCGGTGGTGCGCCGCCTCGCCGAGCGACTCGAGGAGTTGCTGCGCGCGGAGCACGGTGACGACGTCGCCGGGCGATTCACCGCGCTCGAGCAGATGTGGCTCCACGACGACCTGATGCGCACCGTGGCGCTCTCGCCCCGCATCGGCGGTCTGGCTGCGGCACTGCTCGACGTGCCCGGAGTTCGCCTGTACCACGACAATGCGCTGTCCAAAGAGCCCGGCTGCGGGCGCACGCCGTGGCATCACGACGCCGAACACTTCCCCCTGCAGACCACCGACGCCGTCACCGCGTGGATGCCGATGTCGGCCATCCCGGGCCGGATGGGTCCGCTGTCCTTCGCCCGCGGCCGGGACGTGTTGGACGAGGTCGCCGATCTGGAGTTCGACAAGGTCGGCACGTCGTACGACGAGGCCGTCACCCAACGCTTCCTCCAGCGCGACGTCGCGGTGGAAGCGGAGCCGTTCGCGGTGGGAGACGTGTCGTTCCATTCCGCGCTGTGCTTCCACACCGCGGGCCCGAACCGGACGACGCAGCCGCGTCGAGCACTCGCCACCACGTACTTCGCCGACGGCACCCGTGTCGTGGAATCGCCGACCCTGATCAGCGGCACGTGGCGCGAGTTCCTCCCCGGCATCGAGCCCGGCGGACTCGCGGAGTCCGAGCTCAACCCGGTGGTGGGTCGCCGGGACTGAGTCGGCCGGCGGCAGCGGCCGTCGTCAGCGGTACGTGCGCACCATTCCCTGAATCGGATCGAACGACGGCGGCACATCGAGATCGACCTGCGTCGTCTGGGTCTGCACTCCGTCGTCTGTCGGTGACACCGTCTGCGGCAGAACGCGCCAGTGGGCGCGTGGGTCGTCCGGCTGCTCGTGGTCGGTACTCATCGCTGCCTCCGTGTGTCACCGCGGTAGTTTGGTCGCCGTGCAGTGGCGACAGTACGACCCTCGGGCGAGCGCCGCCGCCGGAACGGGCGCCTTCACAGCGTGTCTCGCGGTGATGTCCACCCCGCCCACCGATCTGATGGTGGCAGAGCGCGACTCTCCTGTCAGCTCTGTGTTCCTCAGTCCCGCGTGGGCCGGCGTCGTCGCAGTCGTGGTGGTATTGACGGCTGTCCGTGTGGCGTTCACTCACTCGCGGCGGGGCTTGATCACCGGTGTCGGCGCGGCGGGCACCGCCGTCCTGGCAACGCCGGCGGCGGTCGACATCTCCACGGCGTGGTCCGTGACTGTGGCCGGTGTCGGATCCGGACTGATCCTCGTCACGGCGGTGACACTGGCCCACACCAGTCGCACCGCATTCGTCGCTCTGGCTCTCGGAGCCGCATCGGCCTACCGCTTCTCCCCACTCGTTGCGCAGCAGTATCCGGACCACTTCCGATGGTCGGTGAGTCTGCCGGGCGACGCATTCTTCCCCGAGCCGGTCGTGCCGATCCCGGTGCTCGTGGTGACCGCAGTGCTACTCGCGAGCACGATCTCGATGCCGCACGTCGTGACCCGTGGTCCCCGAACTGTGCACTGGCGCATGGCCGCTGCGGTCGGTCTGCTGTGGGTCGTGTACGCGCTCCTCGGTGACTACAGTGTGTCCGTCGGTCAGTGGACAGTGGCCGCGGCAGCGACGGTCGTCGTGATCGTCGGGGCAGCCATCGGTTCCGCGGACAGCGGTGCATTCTTGTGCGCAGGGCTTGCCGTGGCCTGCACCTTCGTCGGAGGAATGGTGTGGAACGCGTGGTGGCTCGTTCTCCTCGCGATCGCCGGCTTCACCGTCGGCGCCCTCGCAGCGCGGTGGGCACCCTCCACTCCGGTGGGCTGCTGCATCCTCGCGCTCGTCTGCGCGTCGGCTCTGTTCCCGTACGGCCTCGTGTCCACCGTCGGGTATGCCGTGGTCCTGCCTGCTGCCATCGTCTATTCGCTACTGTCGTCCCGACCGTCCGATCCGACGATCACTTCCGTGGGCCTGCTGATCCCGACCATGCTCGCCGTCGTCACACTGTCCGCTCCGCCGGACCGTCCGTACGAGTTCGGATGGACGGGTAGTGCCGACCGGATTCTCGTTCTCGAACCCGGGACCGTGGGTTCCCGCTCGGTACTCGCGGTCGTGGTGGCCATGTTCGCGGCCGTCGTCGCAGCGGGCGTTGCAGCACGTGTCGACCGTCGGAACCACAAGCAGCAGAGCCCCTCCTGAGTCGTAGCGGTCGTGGACTTCCGACCCCGGTGGACGGGGGCGACAGTCCACAATCGATGACCCGTTCGGCATCCACGGTCGATCGGTGACACTCGAACGCCCATCAGCGGACCACCCGCCCCGCCTCGAGCTTCACGACCCGATCGGCCATGTCGATCACGAGCGAATCGTGAGACACGCAGGCGACTGCCACGCCGCGCCGGGCTTCAGCCCTCATGACGTCCCGAATGCGATCCCCGCTCGTCGCGTCCAGACCCGTCGTGGGTTCGTCGAGAAGCAGAAGATCAGCGCGACGCGCAAGGCCCTGCGCGAGCAACGCCCGCTGTCTCTGACCGCCTGACAACGCGGAGAAGGGCCTGTCTGCGAGCTCGCTGATACCGAGGCGATCGAGCGCGTCGTCGACGACACGGCGAGACTCGGCATCGAGACGGCGCCACGCCCGCCTCCCGCCCCAGACGCCGACTGTCGCGACGTCCCGCACCGTCACCGGCAGTCGGTCCGGGACCGCCGCGCGCTGTGGAACGAATCCTAGTGCCCGCGTCGCGACTCGGGTGCCGGACGTCAGCGCACGCGTTCCCGCGATCATCTCCAGCAGTGTGGATTTGCCGGCACCGTTCGGACCTGCGATCGCCGTCACCTCTCCCGCGACGACATCGAGGTCGACCCCGTCGATGGCCACGTGTTTGTCGAACTCCACACGGGCACTGCGCAGCCGAGCAGCGAGTCGGGTCGTGTCGATCTGGCTCATGGACTCACCTTACCGACTTTGAAAACCATTATTATTATCGCTACGATCCCAAGCGTGACAATTCAGGCGCTCGTCGAGCCCTTCTCGCTCGCCTTCGTGCAACGCGCCCTCGTCGGGGGCGCACTCGTGGCGGTGCTGTGCGGGGTCGTCGGTACGTGGGTCGTCATCCGAGGCATGGCTTTTCTGGGAGAAGCCCTCGCGCACGGGATGTTGCCCGGGGTCGCCCTGGCGACGGTCCTGGGGGCGCCCGCGCTGGTGGGCGGCGCGCTCAGCGCGGTCGTGATGAGCCTCGGCATCGCTGCGCTCCAGCGTCGCGGATCCCTCTCCTACGACACGAGCATCGGCATGCTGTTCGTCTCGATGCTGGCACTGGGAGTCATCATCATCTCCCATTCGGGAAGCTTCGCCACCGATGCCACGTCCATCCTGTTCGGAGACATCCTGGCCATCACGTCCGTGGACATCGCACTCCTGGCCGTCGCTGTGGTGGTCGGCATGACGGTGGCCGCGGGCTTCCACCGCTCGTTGGTGGCGCTCGCGCTGGATCCCCGCATCGCGTCGGTACTGGGCCTTGCTCCCCGCGCGGCACAGGCTGCTCTGGTCGCCCTGGTGACGCTTGCTGTCGTGGCCTCCTACCAGGCTGTCGGCTCGCTTCTGGTCGTCGGACTCCTGCTCGCACCTGCCGTCGCCGCCGGGCAGTGGACCACTCGGATACCGACTCGAATGGTGGCGGCCGCCTCGATCGGTGTGCTGTCGGTGTTCGTCGGTCTGCTCATCTCGTGGCACGCGGCCACGGCGGCCGGCGCCACGGTCGCCGCGACGGCGATCGCGCTGTCGGGCCTGTCGGTGGCGGCAAGGGCGGCGACCGCGTCGATCGGACGCACGACATCAGCGCCGGCGCTCTCCGTCTGACACCGGCCGACCCGATCCACCCGAAAGGACACTGTGCGACAACACATCACGACCACCGCTCTCGCCCTCGTCGTCGGCCTGACCGCGTGCTCCACCGAGCAGGCTCCGACGATCCCCGCCGACGAGGTACCCGCCGAAGGCCACGGAGCGATCGCCGACGCCGCGGAACTCGCCGAGCCACGACTCGGCCTCACGACCATCGATCCCACCGGCTCGATCTCGCACCTGGACCTACTGGACGAATCGGTGTCCGACCTCGGCACCATCGGTGCACCCGAGGCGATGAGCACCGACGGACGCTACCTGTTCGCCGGGACGGACGCGGGAATCGAGATCGTGGACAGTGGCGTCTGGACCTGGGACCACGTCGACCACTTCCACTACTACCGCGCCGAACCCCGGCTCCTCGGCACCGTCGAGGGCGCCGGCGACGCGACCGTGGCCACGTCGAATCAATCCACCTCGGGCGGAACCGGGCTCTACTTCCCCGACTCCGGCGACGCCGTCCTGCTCGACACCGCGGCGTTGTCGAAGGGCGAGATCTCCGAGTCGTTCCGGCTGCAGAACCCGCCGGGAGACGGCATGGTCGTGCCCGTCGGATCGTTCGCCCTCGTCACCGACGGGGTCGGCCCCTCACGGACAGTCGTCGGACACACCTCGGACGGAAAGCGCACCGGTCTCGTCGAGTCGTGCCCCGACGCCGCCGGCACCATCACCACGCGTGTCGGCACCGTGATCGGCTGCTCCGACGGCGCGCTGCTCGCGTCCGCCACCGGAGACGAACTCACAGTGGAAAAGATCCCGTACCCGACTGACGTGTCCGCCCCTCCCGCAACGTCGTTCGACAATCGCGAGGGCCGCCCCACCGTCGCCGGCCTCGCCGGCGATCAGGGCATCTGGTTACTCGACACCCGCCAGAGGTCGTGGACGCTCCTTCCCGCTCCCACTCGCTTGACGCATGTGTCGGCGGTCGACGACAGCGACGACCATCTTCTCAGCCTCTCGGCCGACGGCCGCGTGTTCGTGCTGGACGGAGCCGACGGTTCGGTCGTTGCCGAGACGGGCGCGCTCGTCGCCGCATCACAGGCCGCCGGTGAGACACCCACTCTGATCGCCGACCAGCAGCGCGCCTACCTCAGCGCGCCCACCGAACGGAAGCTGTACGAGATCGACTACGCCGACGACGCCCGCGTCTCCCGCACGTTCGAGACCGCGTCCGAACCGGCCTTCACGGCCGAGACGGGACGCTGATGATGCGAGGACACCGGACGGGCAGTCTCCTGGCCGCGGCGGCAGTGGCTGTGGTGGCCCTTCTCGCTGGATGTTCGGCGACAGCCGATGACCGTCCGGTGGTCATGGTCTCCACGAACATCCTCGGCGACGTCGTCGAGGAACTCGTCGGCGACGAGGCAGAGGTCGTGACGCTGATGAAGCCGAACGCCGACCCACACTCGTTCGAGATCTCCGCGCAGGAGGGCGCGCGTCTACGCTCGGCGGACCTCGTCGTCTCGAACGGGCTGGGATTGGAGGAGGGACTACAGCAGCATCTCGACGCCGCAGCCGCAGAGAAGGTTCCGACGTTCGTCGCCGGGGACGTCATCGACGTGCTCGACTACCGGGAGGGCGACGCGGCGGGCAGCCCGGACTCCCACTTCTGGACCGATCCTGCCCGCATGATCGCCGTCGTCGATGCCTTGGAACCGGTGCTCGGCGATCTCGACGGAGTGGATCCGGCCACCATGTCGACACGAGCGGCCGAGTACCGCGGACAGCTACAGAGTCTCGACGAGGAGATGTCCGCCTTGTTCGCCGCGATCCCCGACGAACGGCGTGCGCTCGTCACCAACCACCATGTCTTCGGTTACCTCGCTGACCGTTTCGACTTCGAGGTCGTCGGGGCGGTCATTCCCGGCGGCACCACCCTCGCCGCACCGTCGGCGTCCGACCTGTCCGATCTCGTCGATGCCGTCGACTCCACCGGTGTCCGCACCGTCTTCGCAGAATCGTCCTCGCCCGACCGACTCGTTCAGGCACTCGCCAGTGAAGCCGACATCAGCGTGGACGTCGTGCAGTTGTTCACCGAGTCGCTCACCGGTCCTGACGGCGGCGCCCCCGACTATCTGACGATGATGCGCGTCAACACCGAACGCATCGCCGCCGGCCTCTCCCCCTGATCGGTATCGTTCCCACACAGAAAAGGATTCACATGCGTCTCAATCACTTCCGGCGGGCAGGCTCCACTGTGCTCGCGCTCGGCGCGGTCGTCACTCTCGCGGCGTGCTCCTCCGGAACCACCACGACCGCCGCCGACTCCACCACGAGCACCACCGCAGCGATGCAGGCCGGCCCTCGTGTCGCGGTCTCCTACGACGGCGGCGTACAGGTGCTGGACGCCGCCACCCTCGAGACCGTCGCGGACTTCGACTCCGAGGACTACACACGCCTCAACCTCGCCGGCGACGGGCGCAACGTCATGGTGACCACGAGCAAGGGCTTCCAAGTTCTCGACACCGCCGCGGGCACCACGGACGCACCACAGCTCACGGACACGGTCTTCGAGGCGGAGAAGGCGGGCCATGTCGTCCGGCACGGCGGCAAGACGATCTTGTACGCCGACGGTACCAGCGACACCACGATCTTCGACACGGCAGCACTGGAGTCGAGCGACGGTCTCCCCGAGGTGGAGAGCATTCCCGGTGTGGAGGCGCATCACGGAGTCTCGGTCGTTCTCGAGGACGGCACGTTCCTCACCACCGTTGGTAATGCCAACGGACGCACCGGTATCGAGGTGCGCGATGCCGCCGGTGCGGTCATCGCGCGCAACGATCAGTGCCCCGGCGTCCACGGCGAGGGAACGGCACAGAACGAGATCGTCGTATTCGGCTGCGAGAACGGTGTCCTGGTCTACGACAAGGGCGAGATCACCAAGCTCGACGCTCCGGACCAGCCCTACGGGCGTACGGGCAACGCGTACGTCAGCGAGACCAGTCCCTTGGTCGTCGGCGACTACAAGAACGACGCAGACGCGGAAGGCTCACTGCTGCAGGCGGTCACCGTCATCGACACCGTGGCGAAGACGCTGGACGTCGTCCAGATGCCCGACGGTGCCGAGTACACCTGGCGCGGGGTCTCCCGTGGACCCGACGACAAGGCCTACATCATCGGAACCGACGGCGCCCTGCACGTCTTCGATCCCGAGACGCGCGAGTTCACCGCTTCCTACCCTGTCATCGGTGAGTGGGAAGGCCCCAGCGAGTACCAGGACGCACACCCCGGCATCTCCATCACCGGCGACACCGCCTACGTCACCGAACCGGACACCGACAGCATCCACGCCGTGGATCTGACCACCGGTGACGTCACCGTCAGCAGCGAACTCGACGTCACTCCGAACGAGTTCGTGGCCGTCACCGACTGATCCTGTCGTCACCAGGGGCGCGGTGTCAGCCGCGCCCCTGGCTGGTCGCGTGCGTCAATCCGCGACCAACCGCGCTGATCGGAAGTGTCGACCCACTCCACGCTCGCGTTGCCTGCTGATGACGTAGGAGCCGGGCGCAATTCCTGTCGCACCGTGTTCGGGATGAATCAGGTACGCCGTGACCTCGGTGTCGAGGATGCCCAACGCAAGGCCGTTCGGATCGAACACCGGAGTGGACCACATGCAATGGCCTTCCTCGCAGACGAGGCTGTGAGGGTTGCCGCCGGCGGCGCTGCGAAGCAGTTCGACGCCGGTGAGGGGCACGTCGTCGGCCCGCGTGCCCCGAACTGCCTGCACGTGGAGGATCATCGGACGCGGCACGACGATCAGGTCGCCCTGAGCTTGAAGCCCGTCGACGACGGGTATCGACACGTCTCGATCGAGATAGTCGAAGACGTCGAGGCCGGTCAGGGCCGTGAGTGTGGACAGAGTCATGGTCGTGGTCATCGAAGTCACCTCGGGTCGGCGGGATGTGGTCACGTGCGGCGCACGAGACGGGAGTAGTCGTCGCCGGTGATGCCGTAGGTCCATCCGGCGGCGTCGAGTGCGGACGTCATACCGTTCGGAACCGGCAACCCGTAGCGTCGCCGCCGACCGTCCCGCTCGACAGAACCGTTGACCACGAGCAGAATTCGGCCGTCGTCCACCCAGCTGGTCGGCGTGGCGTAGAGCGACAGCGGGGCGCCGGCATTTCCCGGATCGTCCGTCCGGTCGACGAGTTCGAGTCCGGCCTCGTCGATGTAGACGTCCCACCCGATGCGCTCTATGGCGCACCGTCGTACCTCGATGTTCCGTTCGCGTGCGATGCGCTCGACGGTGGGTTCGGTGATCACCCACTCGGGAACGATGGTCCCGTGATCGACATGAACGGATCGTCCGTCGGCGAACTGGACTGCGGGCTCGTTCTGTCCGTGCAGTCGCCGTTCGTTGTGCACCGCTCCCGGAAGAGGTTCGGTCTGAAGAATTCCAGGTCGCTCGGACATGACGCAGACACTGTCGAATGCCCACCACCAGCCGGTCGCCCCCGCGAGGGCTGTCTGAGTATCGAGGATGGCGTGATCCGTACCGCGGAAGGCAGAGATGCCCAGTGTGCGATGGATGTCGTAGTACGCGAGCCGGTGCGCTTCCTGCTGCCCGTACCACGCCACGCTTCCCGTCGGTCGCTGAACGAGTGACCGCACGGCGGCCGCCACTCCATCGAACAGGCTCGTGCGCAACGAATCCCACACCGCGATTCGCAGCAACTCGTCGGGCGCGATCCCCTGCCGCGCGGACTCCGCCAGTGGCTGCGTGCGTGCAGCCCAGAGGGAGCGACTGTCGGAAGGCCATCGTCGCGACACCCCGCCCGTGCGGTTGTCCATACGTTCGCGTGACCGTGAGACGGTCGACGCGATTCGAGCGGCAGCACCGGACGTCAGAGAGTTCGTACCCGACAACTGTTCGGAGACAATCAGTTCGGCGCCAGCCGGTGGGGACGGTACCCACACGAACTCGGGACAACGGAACCCTGCATGCCTGTACAGATCCGCTACGGCGGCCTCGGCGGTCGGCCTGTCGGACGGCAGAGTGGACAGACCCAGCGCGAGCCACGTGTCCCGCAACGTGGGTACGGATGCCATCTGATGAATCGAAGACGATGCGGTTCTTGCCCTGACCGCGAAGGGTGTTGCTGCGGCGCTCACGCGAGGGTGGCGGTGTCCGCCTTTCCGGTTGTCATGTGTCCGAGAATGACACGTCGCGCGACGCAGCGCAAGAGTCGGTGCCGATACCCGTAGCAGGATCGGCACATTCGGCCGAAAGTTCTCCCAGGGGGGCAGCGCACCGGATCTGACACCGTCGAGCGATAGACCATTCGTGCGATGCCACTCATTCGCCTTCGGCGTTGATGCGGCGTCGATACAGGCATACGGTGCCGTCATGGGAAATCCACGCACCGCCGCGATCGGCCTCTACCTACTTGCGGTGATCGTGCGCGTGGCGACCTGGGGAGGCACGTCGGCGGCCGATCGCAGCGACGACGTGGTCCTCCTCCTGCTGGTCGGAGCAGTGGTCGCGGCGATTCTCTCGGTCAGGTCTCGCACGGACACGCCGTGACCCGCCCGTGCGCGGCAGCGGCGAGCACGATCTAGACCGATCAGTTGGTTACAGTGGTGCGATGTCGTGGACGTCGTCGCCCAAGGATTCGGTGCTGGGCCTCGCCGTCCTCCTGTACATCGGAACGGCATTGGTGGTGCCCATCTCGGTCGCCGCAATGTCCGCCCTCGGCGACGCTCCCTACGACGTTGTCCCCGGGTGGTTCGCGATGGGTGTGTTCGCGTTCTGCATCGGTGCGTACACCACGGTCTATGCCGCCTACGGGTTGTACCTGAAGGCGGTGTCGGCGCACAGACGGAGAACAGGGCCAGTCCTGGCGGCGCGCCTGGAGACCGGCGCAGTGGTCCTCGCATGGGTGTCACTCGTTGCGGGATTGACCTCCCTCGCACCGGGCGTCGCCGTCGCGAGCGGCCTTGTCTGCGCTGCGGTGTGTAGTGTCGCCGGCGCCGTCGTTCGTCGACGTGTGTTCGGACAGAGCGAACGCCGTACGTGACGCATCGGTGCGTCCGGGCAGTCCGGCTCTACTGTCCTTCCGACACGGTGGAATTGTCCAGGGCCGCGGCGAAAGCGTTGATCGCTCTCGTGTAGCGCTGAAAGCTCCTGTTGGTGCCGTAGTCAGTAAGAAAACGATCCGGCGAGCATTCGCCGCCGATATGGGACTGACCTACGGATGCTGGCGGACACGCGCTCGAATGATCGTTGCGGCCGACCTTCTCGAGCGGGGACACACCTCGCCGACACGGCAGCAGTGGGTTACAGCACCAGCAGCGGGATCATCGCTGCCTTCGCCCACGAGTTCGGCGTGGCACCGTGGTCGGGCACCTGCGCGAGGACGACCGGACGGGTCGCGCGGAAATGCTCCTCGCTACCGCCGTCTCCCCGCTGTCTCGTCTGCTCGCCGCTGCCGCCACGGCGACAGTCACGGCAACCCTCGTGTTGCTTCTGGCAGGTGTCGGGCTCGTCACCGGGGCTGCTGCCGTCGGCGGAGACGGCCCCGGTGTCGTCGACGTGCTCGTCGGAGCGGTGTCGCAGCTGCCGGCAACCCTTGCTGTCGCCGCGATCGCCTACGCCGCATACGGATTCGGAGGCCGGTGGATCGCAGTCGGGTGGGCCGCAGTCGTCCTCGACCTGCTGCTGGGGCCGCTCGGTACCCTCATCGGCGCTCCCCAGTGGTTGCGCGACACAGCACCGCACACGCATCTTCCCGCCGACGTCGGCGCGCCGGTTCCACTCACCGCCGCAGTCATCCTCATCGTCGTGGCCACAGCACTTCTGGCCATCGGATCGTGGGCTCTGCGCCGCCGCGACCTCGTGTGAACGCCGGACAGGGCGTCGGCGAGTGCACACCAGCGACACTCCCGATGCCTGACCTCACTGCGCCCCACGGACACGTCGGCACCCCACGACCTGCCCGAGCACGTCGACCACGGCGGCCGCAGCGATCGCCACGAGCAATACCCACACCAGCAGAGCCACGTCCGGCGCCCACCTGCCTGCCACCGACAACCCCGCGCCGGTCGAAGTAGACAGTCCGAACAGGACGGCGACAGCGGCCGCTGTCCCTACCCCGACCGCAACGACCCCGCGCACGACGGCGACTCCTCTGGTCCGCTGGGGCGTCCTGCCCGAGACGATGCGGACCGCGTGAACGCCGATGCCGACCACCAGCGTCGCGATGATCGCAGCGAGCGCTCCGAGCACGGTGGACGCCGAGGAGTCGGGAAGCTCGCTCGTCCGTCCACCCGTCACCGATGTCGTCAGGTTCCGACCGACGGCCGCGAGTCGCTCGGCCTCGATTTCACCGTATCGGTTCCACCACGATTGCTGTGTCCAGGGACGGAATCAGAGAGACGTAGGTGTAGTAGCCGGGCACCGCACCCGCATGCCACCAGACATCGTGGCCATCGATCCTCTCGTGGAACAGGCCGTCACCGTAGGTCGAACCCTGAGCCGTCGGCACCTCGCGATACCGGGCTACGCCGCCGTGACGTTCCCGCAGTCGCCACGACGCATAGCGTCCCAGGTCATCGATGGAACCGGCGAGGTAGCCGTATCCCAACCCCGCCGAATCGACACCGACGTCGACCGGGCGGGTGGAACCGAAGAACGGAACGTGTCCCCGCGGAACACTGTCGACGAACAACTGCGGGTCGGTGATGGCGTCACTGCCGGCGGGATCGAGTACGACGCGGCGCACGGCGTCCGCGTAGGAGGACCCTGCCGCCTGCTCGATCACAGCCTGCAGGAGCAGGTAGTTCAGACTCGAGTACCGGAACTCACCACGAGGACCGGCCCCCTTCGGCGCGTCGAGGGCGGTGACGGCGTCTGTCGCGGAACCCCTTCGGGTCCACTCGTCGGTGACGGTGATGTCGTGCGGCAGCCCGCTGGTGTGATGAACGAGGTCGTCGACGGTCACTGCGGGGTCGGAGAGCACTCGGCGAGCCTGCGGGACCACCTCGACGACAGGGCTGGTCGCATCGAGAACACCCTCGCGCCCGAGGCCCCTCGCTGTCGCTGCCGCGAACTGCTTCGACACCGACCCCCAGACGAAAGGGGTCGACCCGTCGATGTCGTGACCGTCCCCGTCGACTCCCACGAATGCCGCAGACCGTGCACCGTCGCTGTCGACGATCCGTGCGGCCATGCCCGGTGCACCGATCTCCGAGGCCCACCGAGTGACGAGGCCCTGCAACGACTCCTCGTCGTGCCCTCGACCGGCCGCCGGGCAGATCGACAGTGCGAGCAGTGTCAGGGCGCCCAGAAACACGGCGACGACTCGTCGTGCCGCGGTCATCGTCGTACTCCCGTCAGCGCTGTGGCCCGGTGCGTGGTGGACCACAACCCGGTCAGCAGCGCTGCTCCCCAGACCGTGAACAGCGGATCCCAGACCACGGCATGCCCGATCATCGCGGTCCGGTCGTACCCGCCGTCGGGCACGATGACGCCGGCGAGCACCGCTGCCGCGGACACCGTCGACACTGCGCCCCACACGGAAAGCACACCGCCCGCGCACCACCCGCACATGCGGACCTGCCGATGACCGTGGCCTCGGACCCGCTCGTTCACCCACGGAAGGACAGCAGCGCCGGCCTTCACGACAGCGACGACACCGAGCGCGAGACCGCTCGCCACCGGTCGGTCGTCGGCCAGGGTCACCGCCCAGTCCCCCACCGAGGCGAGCTGCCATCGACCACCCACCGCCCAGTACGCGCTCGCGGCCGCATGCAGCAGCCCGGCTGCCGCAGCGAGGAGAAAGGCCACCGCCGCAGGCATTCTCATGCGTGTCGTTCCCGAGGGTGTCTGCACACGATCGACACTAGGAACGTTCCGCTCGCCCGAACATCCGGGAACACCCCGACCCCACCCTGAGACAGACGAGGTCTCGACCGACGAGGGACACCAGGAATGCCGTCTCGGAACCATCCCACCCGCACCAGTCGATCAGCTCAGCACCACGAGTTGCCGGGTCGCCCGCGTCATCGCCACGTATCGGTCGACGGCGCTGTCCACACCCGGCCCCTCGACGAGGACGACGAGATCGAACTCGAGCCCCTTGACCGACCGTGCGCTCAGAGAACGGATCCGCTCGGTGTCCGGCCGAGCCGGCACACCGATGACGCATGCCACGCCCTCACCGGCCGCGGCCCACTCGTCGAGAATCGCGTCCAGGTCGTCCACTCCGGCCTGGCGAACGCCCACCCCGGTGCTGCGGACCGAACGAGGCACGTTCGCGTCGGGGAGGACCGCTCTGATGACCGGTTCGGCCGCGGCCATGATCTCGGCCGGTGTGCGGTAGTTGACGTCGAGCGTGGACACCGCCACGTCGGTGAATCCGACACGCGCCAGCCGCGCCTCCCAGGATTCCGGGAAACCGCTGTGGGCCTGCGCCCGGTCACCCACCACCGTGAGACTGCCCGACGGGCAGCGGGCACGGACCATCTGCCACTGCGCATCCGTCAGTTCCTGGGCCTCGTCGACGACGACGTGGGAGAACGGACCAGCAAGCCGATCCGGTTCGCCCGTCGAGAACTCGGTCTCGTCCAGCACGTTCTGCAGGTCGTCGCCGCGGAGCATCGACATGACGCGAAGCTCCGAATCGTCGGACTCGACGAGATCGTCGACCACCGCGCGTCGGCGCGCACGCTCGGAGGCGATCGTCAGGGCACGGCGCACGCGCATCGTCGTCGCCCGTGGGTCTCCGAGGCGGCGACGAGCGACGTCCAGAAGAGGGAGATCCGCTGTCGTCCAGGGAGCACCGAGGTCTCTGCGGACCGCGGCCCTGTCGTCCTCGTCCAACCAGGGCGCGCACTGGCGTAGGTATGCCGGCACGGCCCAGAGGTCGGCGACGAGATCGGGAGCATCGATCACCGTCCACGACGACTCGACGCAGTCGCGAAGCTCGTCGATCTCCCGCAGCGACGACGTCAGCTCGGCGTCCGACACGTCGCCGGCGAGGCGGTCGACGACGATGTCGCCCAGCGCCGCCCAGATCTCCTCTCTCGCATCGTTGTGCGGAGTCTCCGCGTCGGGTGCCGCGAAGGCTTCCGCCCAGTCGGTTGCCCGGAGCAGCACTGCACCCCACTCGGTCTCGACGACCATGTCGTTCGCGGGCGGTGTCTCGTAGAAGCGGATCGCGCGATCGATCGTCTCCGTCATCGACGCGGAGCCTTTCACCGCGGCGGCGCGTGGCGAGCTCTCTGCGACTGCATTCCGGCCCTCGGGAACCATCTCGTCGAGCAGGCACACCCGGACACCGTCCTCTCCGAGATCAGGAAGCACGTCGGCGACGTACGACAGGTAGGGCTCGTGCGGTCCGATCACCAGGACCCCGCCGCGGTGGTGCCCGACCTGCGGATCCGCGTACAGAAGGTAGGCCGCACGGTGCAGCGCGACCACGCTCTTTCCCGTTCCGGGGCCGCCGTCCACCACACGCACTCCTCGGGACGGAGCGCGGACGATCGCATCCTGGTCCGCGGCGATGGTGCCCAGCACGTCGCGCATGCGGGACGACCGCGCCGCCCCGAGATCGGCGACGAAGGCCGACCGATCGTCCAATGCCACGGCGCCGTGCAAGATCTCGGCGGTGAACACCTCGTCCCAGAAGTCGCTCACTCGTCCTCCGGTCCACCGGTAGCGACGACACCAGGCAACACCCATCGGACGTGCCGGGGTCGCGGCGAAGAACGGTGCTGCTGCTGGTGAGCGCCAGTCGACGAGCAGTGGATGACCGGCCTCGTCGAGGAGTCCGCGCCGCCCGACGTACACCGGCTCCGTTCCGTCCGCCGGCACGAGTCGCCCGAGACACATGTCCCGCCCGACACGTCGCACTGCGCAAATCTCGGCGGTGAGCCGATGTGTCTCCAGGTCGCGTTCCATCGCGTCCTGGCCGGATCGGCCAGGGGCGGCGCGAGTCCGGGCGAGGCGTCGTTCGAGATCCGCGAGGGACCGACGCAGGGCCGCGTCGATTCTGGCGAGATGTCGATCATCCGCCGCGATCGAGGCGGGGTCGGCCTTGGCTCGGCGGTGCGGGGGCAGGGCGAACACGGTGTCCACAGGTCGGCTCCGATCGGGGAAACGTGCAGTTCATGGCATCGAGCGAGCCATTCTGCGCCGACCGCGGGGGCTTGCCGCAAGCCCCACCGTGCGCTATATCTTGGAGGTGGAAGGGATCGTTCCCGTCAACGCCGATCGTAGCGCGCCTCGGCCAACCGCCTGATCACCGACGGCCCCACTCCGTGCAGCGCGAACAACACCGCGAGGTCCGCCGGAAGGTCGAGCACCGTGCGATACCCGGCGTCGATCAACGCGCCCGTCGCAGGCCTACCGATGCGGACACCGTCGAACACGGGCCCACGATCGGTCGGCGCGTCGTTCGTCATGCTGCTCACCGCCTTCCGCTCGTCGTCTTTCTCTGCATGGATCCATTCTGACGCTCCCCGGGACGACATAGGCCCGGCTGTCCCCGGAGCTCGCCCGGGCACCTGCTGCGTATTCGCCCACAGCGCTTTCCCCGGTCCTCACCGATCTCCACGAGTGTCCGAGCCAGGACGATCGGTCACTCGTTCCACGACGCTTCCGGTGCGGATCCGGCGCATACTGTTCGCCATGGCGACCGTGGCAGACCATTTCGTGCAGACCCTGACCGAGAGCGGCGTGACCCACGTCTACGGTCTTCCGGGCGATTCGTTGAACGGCTTCACCGACGCGATCCGCCGGAACGACGGCATGACGTGGCAGCACGTCCGCAACGAGGAGACTGCCGCCTTCGCCGCAGCCGGTGACGCGGCGATCACCGGCGAACTCGCGGTGTGCGCCGGCAGTTGTGGGCCCGGCAATCTCCACCTGATCAACGGGCTGTTCGACGCGCACCGCAGCCGTGTCCCCGTGCTCGCGATCGCGGCGCACATCCCGCGCAGCGAGATCGGATCGCAGTACTTCCAGGAAACTCACCCCCAGAACCTCTTTCAGGAATGCAGTGTCTACTGCGAGCTGGTCAGTGACCCGGAGATGGCGGAACACGTGTTCGCGATGGCGATGCGGGCGGCGATCGAAGAACGCGGTGTCGCAGTGGTCGTCGTCCCGGGCGAAGTGCTGCTGGCGCATGCCGAACAGAGAAAGGCCACCCCGGCCATCCGCGCGACCACGTCCCACGTGCGTCCCGACGATGCCTCGCTCGACGAGGCGGCGTCGATCCTGAACTCGTCCGACAACATCACCATTCTGGCCGGCGCCGGTGTGGCGGGTGCGCATCGACAACTGCTCGAGATCGCCGGCGCGCTGCAGGCTCCTGTCGTGCACGCACTGCGCGGCAAGGAGCACGTCGAATACGACAATCCCTACGACGTGGGGATGACGGGGCTGCTCGGCTTCGCCTCGGGGTACCGCGCGATCTCGCATGCCGACGTTCTTCTCATGCTGGGCACCGACTTTCCGTACCGCAACTTCTATCCCGACGACGCAAAGATCATCCAGGTGGACATCCGCGGCCAGAACCTGGGCCGCAGAGCGACCCTGGACGTCGGCTTGGTGGGTACCGTCGCCGACACCGTGGACGCTCTGCTCCCCCGTGTCCACGCCAAGACGGACAGCAAGCATCTGGACACATCGGTCAAGCACTATCGCAAGACACGCAAGAATCTCGATTCGTTCGCTGTGGACGACCGGCACCGCACACCCATCCGGCCGGAGTATCTGGCGCGCATGGCGAACGAGCTGGCAGACGACGACGCCGTCTTCACCGTCGACGTGGGGTCGCCTGTCGTGTGGGCCGCCCGGTACCTGACGATGAACGGCAAGCGCCGATTGCTCGGGTCGTTCAATCACGGATCGATGGCCTGCGCGCTCCCGTTGGCGATCGGTGCGCAGACCGCTCAGCCCGGAAGGCAGGTGGTGGCCTTCGCCGGCGACGGCGGGTTGACGATGGGCTTCGGTGAGCTGATCACGTTGATGCAGAGCGGTCTGCCGGTCAAGGTCATCATCTTCGACAATTCGTCGTTGAACTTCGTCGAACTCGAGATGAAGGCTGCCGGCATCGTCAACTACGGCACCGACCTGAAGAACCCCGACTTCGCCGCTGTGGCACAGGCTCTGGGGATGTTCGGCCGACGAGTGGAGAAGCCGCAGGATCTGGAGGCGGCTCTGATCGACGCGTTCGCGTACGACGGTCCCGCCGTCATCGACGTCGTCACCGCGGCACAGGAGCTCTCCATTCCTCCCAAGATCACCCTCGAGCAGGCAAAGGGGTTCACGCTGTACGGCATTCGGACGATCCTGTCCGGCCGGGCCGACGAACTCGTGGACCTCGCGGACACCAATGTCCGTCGGCGGATCTTCGACTGAGAGCTTTGCTGGCCGGACTGGCGTGATCCGATGCCACGGTCGTGGTCGACGCGCAACCATGCAGGCGTCGAGTGGTGAAACGTGCGCCCCAACCACGTTCTGCTCTGTGAACGGCGATCAACGGAAACCACGGCCGTCAGGGCTCGACCCGACGTGGCCGACAGACGTCAGGTCACGACGCTGCGCTGACGATCGAGTCGACGACAGAGGCGGGCGCCGACAACGGAGTGAAGCCGTCGCCCAGGATGCGCCGGCACCCGTCGAGTTCGATGTGGACGTCGATCATGACCAACTCGTCCCCGATCGTGGACTGCGTCGAGGTGGTCGCCAGCGATGTCCCGCGTTCACCGCAGGGACCGGCGGGCTCGACGTCGATGAGGGCGGCGTTCCAGTCGAGGGACGGCTCGGATTCGTACCGATCCGCTCCGGTGAACATCAGATCGGGTCCGGCGGTGTCGAAGCGGCAGAACCCGGACGGTGTCAACGTCAGGTCGAGTAGCGACCGAGACCCCGGCACCGGTGTCGAGACGATCGGCGAGCACGAGTAGAAGTAGGTGATACCGGCAGCATCGAGGCGGACGCTGTGTTCGGTGGCCTCTACCTTCGGGAGCTCGAGAACCTCGGCGAGTCCCAGGGTGTTGTCCAGGCCGCAGTCACCACGCGGGTACGACGGTTGTACGGCGCGGCCGTCCACGTCGACGAGCCACATGTCGACCGGCGCCGCAGCGAGCACGGACGCCAGACATTCGGCGTCGAAGATCGAGCGACGTGTGGGCGGCCCGTTCAGCTCCCGCACGGCGCTGCCGAAGTCCCCGGCGTAGCGGCGTTCGACGTAGGTCACGGTCCCGTCGGCCTCGACATGGTCTCCGATACCGATGTCGCACACCACGGCTGCCACCGGCTCGAACCCCTCGGGCACCGTGCCCCGCGCCGGACGGGGAGCGACGCTCTGCTGCGGCGGCGGGGGCGCCAGATAGCCGCCGACGTCCTGTGGCAACGCGCAGACGAAGTGATCGGCCGAACCGATCTCGGCGACCGACCTCGGCTCAGGAGTGGTCAGGACGCCGTAGGACGCGAGAGCAACCGTCACCACCAGAAACAACGCGAGTCCCACATGTCGACCGGTCACGGCCGGAAGCATCCCACCTCGCGCAGTCGCGGTGAGTCTCGCCGAGGACGACTCAGCGGCAGCTGACGAAACGTTTCGAGGACCAGTGGGTCACTGCCAGGCGGGGACGTTGTGACGATGCAGCGAGCGGGTACGGCACTGCAGGCGCAGCGCCGCGATCTCGGGCGCCGACAACGCCTGCGCCACCGTCGGGTCTCCGCTGTCGAGGACACGAGCGAGCCGCTCGTGGAACTGATACCCGGGGACACCGAACGTCACGAGGATTTCCTCGTCAGGACCGCCGCCGTAGGGCAACCACCGACGCGCGAACTCGATCATCCCGCGAAGGCCCTCGGCCTGACTCGTGCTCATCGCACCATCATCGCGGCCGACGAGCCGTCCCACCCGGCGGTGAGCCGAGTCGACACCCGCTGTTCACCGCACCGCCACTCCGACTACCCGCGGAGCGGGCACCCCTCACTCGGCGCAGCCCCACCACGACCCGACCCGAGGAGTCCCCCGTTGTCCTACATCCTCTTCGACACCCTGCTCCCCTACCTCGGTGAGCATACCGCCGCGTACTGGGCTCAGCTGCTGGTGATCACCCCGGTCTGATCGGAACCGTTCACGGCGGCAACCCCATTGGGACAACCGATGATCCACCGTTCGTTCACCAATGCTCGGTACCAATGAACAGGCATTCCTGCCACCACCACTCGACCACGGGAGCTCCCATGATCACCGACCTCGCAAGCTTCGTCGACTTCCTCGGCGCCCTGTCCGACATCTTCGGCGGCAGCGGCGACTTCCTCGACGGACTCAGCTTCTTCAGCTGACACACCCCGGGCCGATCTGATCCGCGCCGCAGCAAGCGCGATCCGATCGGTGAATGGCCGCACCGTGCACGGTCGCCCGCGTTCTGGGCGGCCGTGTATTGCTGTGCGACAGGTGGTGTCAGTGCGGTGCGACGGAGCGCAGTGCCTCTCGTGCGTTGCGCTCGACGAACAGCGGCACGAAGTCGCGCACCGAGCGTCCCTCGAAGCGGGCGTACTCAGCCGCCACGGTCTGTTCGATGTCGTGTCGGCTCACCCCGGGCAGGGCGGCGGTGAGCCGGTCCTGCACCGCCGCGAGATGCTCCGATTCGTTGGTGGTTGTCATCTACTCAGAATCGACCTCGTATCGGGACCGAGTCAACGTTTCGACGATATTGTTCGCAGCAGTAACGATCACTCGGCAATGAGCGCGAACCTCGTGCGCAGGTTCTCCGACTGCCGGGTCACTTCGCGTGCTTTTCGCTCTGAGAATCCGACTGTGCTGCAGTTGCCGTTGCTGCCGCACCCAGACTCGGGCACGCCTCATCCAGCACAGTCCAACCACGTCCGGAGCGCTGCGGCAAACTCGATGGGCCGGCCCGTCTGACCGTACTCACCACCGAGAAACCCCTGGTGTCCGCCGGGGAAGACGACAGCGTCCTGGCCCAACAGCCGGGCGACCGCATACGCTGCGCGACCGGCCATCTCGCCGTCCTCAGGCCCACCGGACTCTTCGCCTACCGCGATGACGATGCGAGTCGACGCTGCCGTCAGACGCTCCACGTCGGGCACGTAATCGACGCCCAGTCCACGCATGTTCGACATCAGCGGATCGGTACGAGAACCGTCGTCCTCGGTCGGGAGTCCGAACTGCGCCGGGCCCGGCGCCGGCCATGCGAGGTACGCGTCGTCGACAGGACCGCGGTGCATCACCAGGCGGATGAACTCGGCCATCGCCGGCCCCGTCCCCGCCGCGTCGTAGGACTCCACCATGTGCGTGCAGGCAGCCGAGATGTGGTTGTGGTCAGCGAGTGCACCACCGGCGGGTGGCTCGTGGGCGACGAGAGTTCGGATCGCGCCCGGCCGGCGTTCGACGCAGACGAGGGCGTTGACCGCGCCGCCGCTCGACGCGAACACGTCGACAGGTCCGGACCCCAGCGCTGTGATCAACGCATCCAGATCGGCGGCGTGCTGCCACGGCGTGACCGCAGCCGTGGGTTCGCCACAGACGCTGCGGCCGGTGTTGCGTGGGTCGTAGGTCACGACCGGTCGATCGATGAAATGCTCACGGAGCGTAGTGAACCCACTCGCATCCATCGGTGAACCGATGAGCAACAGGGGTGTATCCGAGGTCAGTGGACCATGGACGTCGTAGGTGATGGTGGCGCCGGAAACGGCGAGCGTGTGTGTAGTCATGCCGTGTCGACTCGGGTGCGCTGCCGAACTCATCACCGGACAGGCACGCCGTGTCGACGTCACATCGGCACCTCGCCGTCAGACCTGTGGTCCACGGTCTCGAAAAATAGTAGTGAGTAGCATCTGAACCAGAAGGGACTCGAACCCCGGACCCAGTGACTGTCCCCGGCCGAACTCGGTAATCCAGTGGGACCATGAATCCCACCTCAGTAGCGTGGATCAAGAGTCACATGACCATGTGGGACCATCACGGTTCCGATGAGACCGCAATAGCAGTCGGGAATCATTGCTGTCAGGTACCCCGGTCGCACGGGCAACGGCTTTCATGACGAGACGGCGCACAACCTTGTAGGTGAACGACGAGGCGGACGAGGACGCAAGGGCAACCGCGCACACGGGCACCTCACCGAATTTGTGCCGCTGCACACCCTTGAGCTGCGCATTCCTCGCTAATCCGAGCTCGTGTACCGTCCCCGCCATGCCGACGCACCATCGATCGGTCGACGGCAATGCCGACCAAGTGGGCCACGACTCGGGAACGGATCCGCACATGCCACTCTCCACCGGACGCGAACGCCAAAACCACATCTACACAGCGGGGGTGGCCGGACGAACACCGACTGTTCCCACGGATTTCCCGGGATTGGAACGGCGTGCACTCACGAAGATGTCCGACCGAGCGCGTGCCTACATTGCGGGTGGGGCCGGCTCCGGCACCACGATGGACAACAACCGCCGCGCTCTCGATCGGTGGAACATCGTGCCTCGGGTCCTTCGGGACGTGTCTGCGAGAACCACCGAAAGCGAACTCCTCGGCCTCACGCTTCCGGCACCCGTGTTGTTCGCTCCGGTCGGAGCCGGGGGCGCAGTTCATCGACAGGCAGATCTGTTGATCGGCCAAGCCGCCGCCACACTGGGACTTCCCTACATCTTCTCCAACCAGGGGTCCGTCGCGATGGAGGAGGTCGCTGCCGGCATGGACCGGATCGCGCCCGGGTCCCCGAGGTGGTTCCAACTCTACTGGTCGACCGACGACGACCTGGTCGATTCCCTGCTCACGCGGGCCGAGCGCTCCGGTGCCAGCGCGATCACGGTGACCCTCGACACGACACTGCTGGGATGGCGACCACAGGACCTCAACCTTGGATCGCTACCGTTCTCACGTGGCATCGGCATCAGCCAATACACCTCGGATGCTCGGTTCCGTTCGATCGTCGCGGAGCGCCTGGCGGCCGGCGCCGAAAAGCCGAATCTCCCCATCACGGGCCCGTCGAGTGCACTGTCCGCGCTGTCCACCCTGTTCTCGATCGCACGGAACGCACCGGGCAGCACCGTGGCCAATCTCCTGTCGCCCGAGCCGCGCACCGCGGTGACGACGTTCACCGACATCTACTCGCGAGAAAGCTTGAACTGGAACGACATCGCCGGACTGCAGGACCGCACGTCCCTGCCGATCGTCTTGAAAGGCGTTCTGCATCCGGACGACGCCCGACGCGCCGTCGATCTCGGCGTCGCCGCAATCGTGGTGTCCAACCACGGGGGACGACAGGTCGACGGAGCGATCGGAGCCGCTGACGCTTTGCCGGGGGTCGTCGACGCAGTCGACGGACGCGTGAGGGTGTTGTTCGACTCCGGAATCCGATCAGGGTCGGATGTGTTCAAGGCACTCGCCCTGGGCGCCGACGCCGTGTGCATCGGCAGACCGCACATGTACGGACTCGCTCTGGCCGGTGCCGCCGGTGCCGCCGACGTCGTCGCCAATATCGTTGCCGAATTCGACCTCGTCATGGCACTCGCCGGCCACTGCTCACCCGACAGCATCGATCGAGACTCCCTGTGGCGAGCACCATGACACGATCGAGTGCAGCGCAGTGAGCCACGACGGAGCCGCGGCGCGAACCCTACTCTCCTCGCGACTACAACAGACCCTGGACGGCGAACCGCCGTCCGGCATCCCGGTGTGCCGATCACTCGCAGCTCAGCTCCGATCATCAAGGCGATCGCCCACAGACGGAACAGCAAGACCACCCAAACGCACTGCGAGCGAGGCCGTTCGGGCCGCGGCCGAGTGAATACAGGACGCCACCATGACCACGCCGACACCCTCGGGTACGACCGGACCCCAGCGACGTGCATGGAGACGACGTACCACATCTCGTCTATTGGTCCTCGCCGTCGTCGGCGTTCCTCTCACCGTCCGACAACGCACTGTCGCAGACAAGCGCGCCCAGGCCTGGCAACGCATCACATGGTGCCTCGAACGCACACCAGTGACAACGGCGACGAGGCCGAACTCGGCCGGGACATCTACGCCACGGTCACCGACTCGGCGCTGACCACCAGGACCGAGGAAGACGTTCTGGTCGCTGTCACCGACCGTGCAGCGGCACGGCGGGCGCTGGTGCCGCCGACCGAAACCGAGGACACTGACAGCCAGAGCGAGCAGCAGGAGGACCCCCGATGACCGCCACCGAGGAACGCAGTGACCGACCGGCCGAGCGGCCCAGGGTGGCTGCTGCCGCTGCCCGCGCCTCCATCGCCATCCGCGAGCGAAGCGGACGAGAGGTACCGCAGTGGCTTCGCGACACTGCTGCCGGCCGTCCCACCACGCCACCGCCTGATTTGACCTGACCTTCCAGCGGTGCAGCGGCTGCTTGGAAGGTGAACACCAACTGGCGCAGCGGGCGTAGAACACTTGTCTTTCGCTGTGGCGTTGCTCGGGAACCGACCGATCAGTGCGCTCAGCCCGAGAAGGGCTGTACACGGTCCATCCGTCGCTGCGGCGTATCGCCGCCGTCTCGATACCACGACCTTGAAGCTGAGAGGCTCGGTCATGGAGTGTTTCTTCCGGCTCGGTAGAGGTAGCTGTGTCTGGCTGTACTGCGCGAGGCGGTGCTCGTCGAGCTGTGTTGTGTTCTTGTCCCAGTTGGCGCCCCGGGTGCCAGGTTGCGGGGCGGCATAGCCGTCGAGTGTCAGTAAAGGTCCGGGGTTCGAGTCCCTGTGGGCGCACCACAAAGGGCCCCTGATCAGCAGCCGTGCCGATCAGGGGCGCGGAGAGGTGGGTAGCCCTGGGAACAGTTTCTCGGTCGAGATGGTTGACTTGTAAACTAAACCAGGGTCGACGTCGTGGCCCCGACCGAGAGGTTCAGCAATGCATGTAGGTGTGGACAGCTTCGTGTCCTCCGTGACCGACCCGACCGACGGCCGCGTGATCGGCGCTGCCGAGCGAATGGAGCATCTGCTCGAGGAGATCACCCTCGCCGACCGGGTGGGTCTTTTCTCGTTCGGGATCGGCGAGCACCACCGCAGCGAGTACTACGATTCCGCTCCGTCGATCATCCTGGCGGCCGCGGCAGCTCGCACGGAACGAATCCGGCTGGGCAGTGCGGTCAAGGTACTCAGTGCGGACGATCCGGTGCGAGTCTTCCAGGAATTCGCCACCCTGGATCTGATCTCGAAGGGGCGGACGGATCTGGTCGTGGGCCGCGGCTCGTTCACCGAGTCGTTTCCCTTGTTCGGTCTGGACCTGGCCGACTACGACTCGCTGTTCATCGAGAAGCTCGAGCTGCTGCTGCAGATCCGGGACAACGTCGAGGTGACGTGGTCGGGCAAGCACCGGCCGGCGCTGACGCGGCAGAGCATCTATCCGCGTCCCATGCAGGATCCTCTGCCGATCTGGGTGGGTGTCGGCGGCAGTCCCGAATCATTCGCTCGCGCAGGTCTGTTGGGGTTGCCGCTGATGATCGCGATCATCGGCGGTGAGCCGCGCCAGTTCGCGCCGCTCGTCGATCTGTACCGCCGCGCGGGTGCACAGGCAGGTCATGCGCCGGAGAAGCTGAAGGTGGGCCTGCACGTGTTCGGGTTCGTCGCGGAGAGCACGCAGGCGGCGGCGGACACCATCTACCCCGGGTGGAACGAAATGTTCACGAAGATCTCGCGGGAGCGAGGATTCGCGCGACCGACCCGAGCGCAATTCGATGCCACGTCCGGACCGAACGGTGCCTTTTTCATGGGTGACCCGCAGACGGTGGCCGACAAGATCGCGCGAGTGGGCGAACAGCTCGGCGGTGTGGATCGGCTGTCCCTGCAGATGACCAATCCCCGCTTGGCTCACAGTGATCTGCTCCGCGGCATCGAGCTACTGGGAACGGAGGTCGCACCGCTGGTGGCCGATCTCTGACCGTGGGCTTGATCATCACGAGCTGCCCAACCGTCGCACGGCAGGTTGGGCATCTACGGCACCCGAGTGGTCCCGACTTCGGTCGCCACTGAGCACCTGGGAACAACTGTGCGTACCGGTGGACACCGCCCGTCACCGTTCCCACTCCCTCCTCGCGCACTGCCGCCGGACGCGCCCCTGTCGCAGCGGTATTCGTCGTTCTGGCTGTCGCTGCCGTGTCGTGTTCCTCGGACACCGCCGCGCAGCAGTCCCCCGTCGGGGGTACCGAGGCTGCACCTCGTCTGCATGGCTCGCCTCGTTCCTCGGTGCCCATTCCTGGCTTCTGTCCCACTTCCCCGAGCAGGCACAGGCCGACGTCTGGTCCGACGGACCCGATGTCAGCATCGGCGGAATCTTCGCTCCGATGGGCAAGGCGAAAGCCGTCGACGGAGGCTACGTGCTCGACGGCCGTTGGCCGTGGAGCAGCGGCATCATCCACGACGAGTGGACCATCCTGGGGGCCTTCATCGAAGGCCAGACACCGCCCAAGCTCCACATGTTCCTGATCGCCCCGGGCGATTTCACGTGGGAGGACACGTGGCACAACGTCGGCCTGTCCGCGTCCGGCAGCCACGACACCGTCGTCGAGAATGCGTTCGTTCCCACCCACCGGGTCATGCCGTTCGAGTGGGCCCGTGACGGCGTCGGACCGGGCGTCGAGTCCCTCGGAAGCTCGCTGTACCAGGTTCCCCTGGCCCCCGGCTTCTCGTACAACGCCGCGTACGTCGCACTCGGCGCGGCCCGCGGCGCCTACGAGTACCTCCGGGAAATGGACCAAGTCCCGCGCCTCCAGCGTGACCGGCGCCGGGGTTGCCGAGCATCCCTCCACACAGGCGGAACTCACGGAGACCGCAGTCGAACTCGACTCCGCTCAGCTGCTGCTCGAGCGCACCGGCCGTCGAATTTTGAATCCCGCCGCTCTGGATCTGAAGACGCGCGTCGAGTGCCGACGGGACAACGTCTACTCGGTCAAGGTGATCCTCTCTGCCCTCGATCGAATGCAGCGCATGGCCGGGGCGCGCGGAATGTACGTGAGCAACCCGATCCAGCGAGCATGGCGAGACGCCCATGCCATCGCCACCCATGTCGTCTTCAACTTCCAGACCGTCGGCGAGTTCTACGGTGCCTCGAACTCGGCCTGGAGCCGCCCGCACGTGACCCCTACTTCTGAGCCGACCACCTACACCGTCCATCCGATGAGAGAGGGAACTGAATGTCCACCCCCCAGTCACATACGAGAAGGCTGCGACACCCACCGACCTGGTGCGCATCTACTCGCAGTACCTCAATGCAGGCGACGTCGAAGGATTGATGTCGATGTACGACGACGATGCCACGTTCTCACCGGAGTGCGGGACTGTGGCACGAGGAACAGACGAGATCAGGGCAGTGGTGACCGCCATGGTCGATCCGCCACCGAGCGTGAAGTCGACTGTCACGTGGGTCCAACAGGTAGGTGACCACGCCCTCGTTCTCAACGACTACACGATCACCGCGGTGGGGCCGGACGGAACCTCGGCCGAGACGACGGGACGAAGCGCAGACGTGGCCCACCGCGGATCCGACGGCGGATGGCGGTTCTTCATCGACTGCGTCTGGGCCGGTTCCTGACAGCACATCCCCGCGGATTGTCACGAACGCCCCCTTCGGCCGGTCCTGCAACCGCCGCAGGGGGCGGTTGCAGGACCGGCCGAAGGGGTTGTCTGAGTCACGTCACGACGTAGTGCGAGATGCGTCCGTCGCGTAATCGAGGGATGCCGCAGCGCCGCGCGTGTTCGTGGCGTACCAGTTCAGGCATTCCATCGGCGTTGTAGAGAACCACGGAATGCCACGGCGTGGTCCACGCATCAGCATGGTCGAGCAGTCGAATCCCCAGCTTGTCCGCTCCGCGCGGTTGCGGGTGAATCGACAGACGCACGTGATTCGGAAGGTGCGCGGCGATCACCCGACCCCACCCTTGACTTCGCGACACGACGTGTCGCGCAGCGATCTTCGCTCGGCGATGTCGGTACGACCTGGTGTGGCCGTCACCGCTCGGAGCGTCCTCGGCCAGGAACTTGATCACCCCTCTGAGCTGCCGCGCGGCTGCCTCGTCGTGTCTGGCGCGTGCTCGAACCTCCTCGGGTCCGTCACACCAGGCGGTGTCGAGCAGTGTTCGTTTGTCCTCGAAGGTGCGACCCGGCCAGAGTGCGCCGAGATCGAACCATTCGAGATGGCCGAGGCGCTGGGCGTCGAGGAGTGCAAGCAGGGCGGTGCCGTACTCGGTGATGGCGCCGTCGTCCACACCGATGTGGTCGGCGAAGACGTGACCGTCCGAGCAGATGGTCAGTGTCGCCCCCGGTTCGTAGATCTCGCCGATGCGCCGACACAGATCATCGAGCTCCATCAGGGCGAGACGTTCTCCTTCGTCGGGCAGAACTCCACACACCTTGTCCGGACTCGGCGACTTACAGGGAAAGGCGGGCAGCGTCATCCGAATGGGACGCTGCTGCAGAACGTGAGCCATGATCTGCGCGAACTGCGTCGACGCCTCGAGCGCTGCCGGAACCGCGGTCGGTGCCTCGCCGGGCACCGCGCGGCGGCGACCGAGAAGTATCTCGAGAATGTTCTCCGCCATCGTCACGTCGTCTCTCAGATGACGGGGAAGCGTGACGGTCATGCGCTCGCACTCCGTCGGCACGAGTAGTGCACCGGCAGCGCGGCGACAGCCCGGGTGATCGGTGAACTCGACCAGTCGAGGTCGTCGTTGCGGTCGTAAGCAGGCATGAGCCCGTCCAAGCGAATGATCAATGCCGTCAACGCTTCCTGCAGCTCGACGCGCGCCAGACCCGCTGCCGGGCACGCATGACGCCCGTATCCGAATGCGAGGTGCGGATTCGGCGATCGGTCGATGCGCACGTCGTGAGGACACTCGAAGACCTCGGGGTCCCGATTGGCCGCTCCCAGAGCCACGATGACCGAGTCACCGGCCGGCACCGCCACACCTTCGATGTGATCGTCCGCCTCGAGGAACCTCCACGTCGTCAGATTGAAGGCCGAATCGTGGCGGAGCAGCTCTTCGACGGCGGACGGTACGAGGTCGGGGTGGTTCCGAAGCTGCTGGAGAACGGCCGGGCGTTCGAGTACTCCGACGAGGGCCAGTTCGAGTTGTGCGGCCACCGGATCCTGGCCGGCGGCGAACAGTTGAAAGATCATCGAGTCTCGTTCCTGCACAGTGATGATCGCTGCGTCGGCGGCGCGAACGATGTCGCCGAGCACGGTCTCGTCACGGGCCTCGCGTACCACGTCGTCGATGTAGTCCTGCAGTTCCACGAGGTTGTTCTCGTAGCGCTCTCGTCGCGGGTGTCCTGGCGGAACCGGAGCGACGACGGTCCGCCACTCGGGCTCGAATCGGTCCCGCAGATGATCCGGTAGCCCGATCGCGCGAGCGAGGGCGAGCATCGGCAGCGCCTCGGCGACGGCAGCGACCAGATCCACCGATCGATCGTCGGCCGTCGCCGGCATCGCGTCGATCAGAGCATCGATGTCGGCTCTGATCGCATCGCGGTGGGCTTCGGATCGGCGTGCCGAGAGGTGGTCTGTGACCAGTGATCGCATCCGTGTGTGGTGCGGTTCGTCCCTGTGGAGCAGGTGCTTCTGCAGCCGGGATCGTTGCGGCTCGGGCATGATCGACGCCTTGGCCAGGAACTCGGAGTTCGCTCTGACGTGGTCTTTCCCCAGTCGTTGGTCCGTCAGCGCACGTCGTGCAGCGGCGTGTCCGGTGATCAGCCAGGCGTCGAGCGCCGGGAAGGAGACCGCGTGCACGGTCCCGGACGAGGTCAGGGTTGCGAACAGCGGATACGGGTCGGCGCGGTAGCGAGATCCGTCCAGCAGGGTGCGGTCTGTCATCGGGTGTCCTCTCGTGACGTGGTGCGATGGTGAGTTCGGTGGTGGGCAAGCAGGATGGCGGCGCACGCGGCGACCGCGGCGGCGACGGTGAGAGCGGGATTGGGTACGACGGGCGCCGTCCAGAGCGACGCCGCGATGAGAGGCCCGACGATGAAGCCTGTGGTTCTGGCGAGTTGCATGTGCGATGCCACGATCGCGGCCCGTGCCGGAGCGACCGAGGACATCACCCACGCCTGCGCAGGGCCTCCGTAAAGCCCCATGCCTACCCCGACCAGCGCCAATCGCCATGCCAGCTCGCCGATGCTCCAGTCGCCGCGGTGCAGGACCATCGCGACGAGTCCGACAGTCACCGCCGCAACCCCGATCACGACGAGTCGAGACGGTCCGATGCGATCGGCGAGCATGCCCGCGACGAGACCGACCGCAGCCATGGCGGCCGCCTGGACGATGATGACCATCGCTGCGTCGGTGGCGGACCCGCCTGCCGCTTGCAGGGCGATCGACACCCCCAGCGGGACCACGGATGCAGCACTCGCGACCAGACCCACAGCCAGCACGATGTACTTCGTCGGCGACTCGTCCTCGGGCCGGCCACCGTCGCTCCGCGGCGGTCGGCCACGTGCCCCGGCGCGCGACCCCGGCGGCGTCCGCGCGAGAATCCACCCGGCGGCGACACACGCCGGAATCTTGAGGAGCAGCGCGGACTGCCAACCGAAATTGTCGATGAGCGGACCGGCCAGAACCGGGCCCATCACGATCCCGAGTGACCCGAGTCCTGTGGTCACGCTCAGGGCACGAGCTCGACGCTGCGGGGACACCGCTCCCGTCGACAGCAGCGGCATGCAGACGAACAGAACCGCCGCCGCCGCACCCTGCAGCGTTCGCCACGCCGTGGTCCACACGATGCCGATCTCGTCGCCGGGCGCGAACGCGGCGAGCACTCCGGTGGCCGCGAAGAGAGTCAGTGCGCCGAGGACAGTGCGGCGCGCGTCGTGCGCGGCGAGGAAACGCCCGGCCGGAATCAGGCAGATCGTCAGCATCGCCTGATATCCGATGATGGCGATCTGCGCGACCGTCGTCGTCGTCCCCGTGTGTCGGGCGATCGCCGGCAGTGCGAGATTCAACGCGGACATCTCCATCATCGCCGTGAAGGAGAGAATCCCGGCAGCGACGACGACGATCCAACGGTCACCGCTGCGGACGATCGGGCTCACCGTCACGTCGCTTCGCTCAGATAGTCCACCGAGATCTGGACGCCTCCGGTGAGCGGATGTCTTCCGATTGCCGCACGCACGCCGAACACGTCTCGGAGCAGCGCACCGGTCAGGACCGCCGAGGGCGGACCCGACGCCACGATGGCGCCCTTCGACAACACGTGCACCTCGTCGCACACCGCAGCGGCGACGCCGAGATCGTGCAGCGTGATCAGGCACGTGCAGCCCGTGCGCTCGAGCAGCGCCAGCATCTGTACCTGGTGCGCTAGGTGTAGTTCCCGGGGACGTTGCGTACGGGGACGCGGTCGATAGGTGACTGGCCACCGATGCCGGTGTGGGGTCGGTGGTGATTGTAGGTGTGGATCCAGTCCTGGTAGGTCGCTGCGCGGGCTTCGTCGGACAAGTAGGTGTGGGCGTAGGCCCACTCGGCGGCGAGGGTGCGGTTGAACCGTTCGACTTTGCCGTTGGTCTGCGGCCGGTACGGGCGGGTCCGTTTGTGGACCACAGTTCCGAGCGCTTCGGCGAACAGTGTTGAGCGGTAACAGGATCCGTTGTCGGTGAGCACTCGGGTGACGGTGACGCCGTGCGCTGCGAAGTACGCTTGGGCGCGGGTCCAGAACGCTGCGGCGGTCTCTTTGCGTTCATCGGTGAGGATCTCGGAGTACGCGAGCCGGGAGTGGTCGTCGACGGCGTGGTGGACGTAGGAGTATCCGAGGCTCTGCTTCTTGTTGTGCCGGTTTCCGATCGTGCGGCCGAACTTGCGGTGCCCGCCGCCGTCGGGGATGCGGCCGAGTTTCTTGATGTCGACGTGCACCAGATCGCCGGGGGTGGGGTGTTCGTAGCGTTGCGCCCGCAGTCGGCGGACGGGTAGTCCGGTGTTCTGGTCCAGGTGCGACAGCAACGGCATCGCGTATCGGCGCAGTACTGCTTCGACGGTCGAGCGGGCCAGGTGCAGGTGGTAGGCGATGCGGTGAGGTCCCCACCGCCTGGTGAAGCGCAGGTTGATGATTCGGCGTTCGGTGCGCTGGTCGGTGCGGGTGGGACTGCGGTGTGGGCGGCTGGAGGCGTCGCCCATCGCCGCGGCACCGCCGGCGGCGTAACGCCGCGCCCACTTCGATGCGGTGGCGGGTGAGCACTGGAATCGTTCGGCGGCGCGGCGGACGGTCCAGCCGGTGTCGACGATGGTGCGTGCCAGGTCCAACCGTCCCCGAGGGGTGAGGTAGGCGTTAGCGTGTGTCATGAGGGCCTCTGGTGGTCGGGGTGTGTGTGGTAACCACACCGATACCGGAGGCCCTCCCTCATCGACTCACGCCACGCCGTTCACAACCTCAACAAGAACTACAGCTAGGTCGAGGTGATTGGTCGGCTCGTCGAGCACGAACACCCCGGCCCCCTGAGCGAAGCATCGAGCCAGCAGCGCTCTCTGCTTCTCCCCACCGGACAACGACTGGAAGGTCCTGGCTGCGAGATCCTCGATCTCCACATCGGCGAGAGCTCGATCGATCACCGCGCGGTCCTCCGACGACTCGCGGCGGAAGCTCGACTGGTGCGGGATCCGGCCGAGGGCGACGACGTCACGTACGGTCGCACCCGGTGCGCCCTGTCGTTCCTGCGGTACCGCGGCGACGAGGCGGGCCGACGCTTCGGTGGACATGGTCGACAGGTCGCGATCACCGACGACGATGCGCCCGTGCGTCGGTGACACGTGGCGGTAGACCGTGCGGAGCAGGGTCGACTTGCCGCTGCCGTTGGGTCCGACGATCCCGGTGATGCACCCTGCCCGAGCGAGGACGGAGACATCGGAGACGATGTCGTTGCCGGACAGTCGAACCGACAACTTCTCGATCGACAGCGGCACGGGCGGTGGTCCGGTGTCGGTCATGGGCGGCCGGTCCGTGTCATGAGAAGTACGAGCAGGACCGGGCCTCCGAGCGCGGCGGTGACCACGTTCACGGGCAGTTCCTGATGAACTAGACGCGCTGCGACACGGCACGACAGATCGACGAACACCATCAGCGTCGCCCCGACCAGAGCCGCGGCGGGAAGCAGCCGGCGATGGTCGACGCCGACGACGAAGCGGCACAGGTGAGGGACGAGCAACCCGATGAATCCGATCGCTCCCGACACGGCGACGATGACCCCCGTCATCAGGCTTACGACGACGAACACCTCCCGGCGGACACGGAGCACGGAGATGCCCAGAGAGGACGCGGTCTCGTCGCCGAGCGCGAGAGCATTGAGGTGGCGGGCACGGCCGTAGAGCACTGCCGCGCCGAGTGCGACCCCGATGACGGTGACAGGTAGCTGCGACCAGGTGGCCCCGCCGAGCGAGCCCATCAGCCAGAACAGGACACTGCGGGTCTGCGCCTGGTCGTCGGTCTGCAGCACCATGAAACTGGTGATCGCGGTGAGGATCTGGCCGACGGTGACTCCGGTCAGGACGAGTCGGGTGGGCCCGAAGGCTCCGCCGATGCCGCCCGCGGCTCTGGTCACCGACCACACGACCGCGAGGGCGATGAGAGCACCGAGGAACGCCGCAACGGGAAGGACCACCGCGGATCCGATGATGCCGGCGAGCGTCCCGACGACGCCACCCCCGAACACCAACACCCACACGGCACCGACGGAGGCTCCCGAGGAGATACCGAGGAGGTACGGATCCGCGAGATCGTTGCGCACCAGCGCCTGCACGGCGACCCCGACCGTCCCGAGACCGGCACCCACGACGACGGCGAGGATGGGGCGTGGAATGCGCACCTGCCACACGATGAGATCGATCGTGCCGGGGGCGAAGGGTGTACCGAGCAGACCTCCTCGAACGGTCGACCACACGGTCGACACGGGAACCGACGTCGATCCGTAGCTCACCGCCAGTGTGAATCCCGCGACGAGCAGGACCGTGGTGGCGCCGGTGAGCAGCGCGGCACCGCGGTCACGAACCATCGACGGCGTTCGCGATGGTCGCCACGGCGGCCGCGTTGGCGATGCCGGGGAGCGTGGTCTCCTCCGCACCCAGGTCGATGAAACTTTGCTCGCGGACGGCGCGAAGGTCACGCGCTCGCGGATCGCTGCGGAGAGTTTCGAGCGCTGCAGCGTACGCGGCGGACTGCTCCGCGGCGGATGCCTTGTTCCTGACAGCGATCTGGATGAAATCAGGGTCGGCGGCGATGACGTCTTCCCAGGACACGGGTCGCATGCTCGTCGCATCGTCGGTGAATGCGTTACGGGCTCCGGCCAATTCGTAGATGGCGTTCGCGATCTGCTTACCGCCGACCGTGGTCATCCCCTGCGTGGTGTGGTCCGGCGAGTAGTAGAACACTGTCGGTCGGTCGTCCCGCGGTGGATGTGCGACGGCGACCTCGGCGATCGTGTCCTTCATGTCGGCCACGAGGTCGGCTGCGGGGGCAGATGCGTCGAGGATCGCGCCGATGCTCTCGATGTCGCGGTAGACGGCGTCCAGGTCCGTGCGGGCACCCTGGAGTGTCGCTGCGCAGGCACTCGACGACAGCACCACGTGTCGCATATCGGCAGCGGTCATCTCCTCCTCGGACAATCCGTCTCCCCCCATCATCTGCATCGATCCGAAGGCGTCGATGTACGCCTGCGCTCCGGTGGTGAGCAGGACCTCCTTGGGAATGCCACCGGTCGACAACACGGGAACCGTCTCCGCGGCCTCGCGGACGTCGTCCGGGAGCGTGGACACTCCGGACGCCCACCCGGTTCCGGCGACACTGTCCGCCCGCCCCAGACGGATCACCAGCTCGAGTGCGGCCAGATTGGCTGTCACCACCGTCGCCGGTGGCCCGTCGAACGTGGTGGGCTCACCGGTACAGTCCGCCACCGTGACGGGGAAGGGCGCGGGCCGGACGGCACCTCCGTCCGCCGTCGGATCGGGTGCGTCCACGGTCCGTGTGCACGCGGACGCCACCAGGGCCACAGCGACGAGCGCCGTCGAGAAGGTACGAGTGTTCATGCCTCGGTAGTCGGCTGTGGGCGCGGTCGGGTTCCCCTCCGTCGGGAATTCGTCCGGACGAGTGCGGTTGTGGTGCATCGGTTTCGGCTTCGAGAGCGCGGTCGTCGAGTCGAACCGGGACTGTCGGGAACTTTCGGTACGCGGCACCCGACCACTGGTGGACGATCACGGGCCTACGCGCCCGTGCGGCCCGAGCAGAGGAACGAACCGCGCATGCAGCCACGTGTGATGCCCACCTCGATCGTGGACGAGGACCGGTCGTGATCGCCGATGGCACGTTGCGCTGGATCTGTACGGCCCTGTTCGTCGCCGCCGCCGGCTATTGCGTGTCGCGGCTGGCCCACGTCGGGCGGACCCGCGGTGTGATCGATCATGGCCTGCACCTGGCGATGTGTGTGGCGATGATCGCGATGGCGTGGCCGTGGGGCCTCGGTGTACCCCTGCTCCCCCAGGGCGTCTTCTTCGGTGCGGCCACCCTGTGGTTCGTGTTCACGGCCGCGCAGGGTGTTCTCGCGAGTGTGCGGCGACGGGTGGACGTCGGTCGTCATGGTCCCGTGATGGCCGCTTATCACGCATTCATGATGGCCGCGATGGTGTGGATGGTGGTCGTCATGGCCGGGTGGTTGCCCGACACCGCCGCACACGATCATTCCGGTGGCGATTCGATGGCTGGTGACGCGTCCGCGCACGCCCATCACGCGGCGATGGAGACTTCTGCTCGGACGAGCGCGGGTTCGGAGTGGGTCTCCCTCGTATCTTTCGCTCTGACGCTGGCGTTCGCCGCGGCCGCGATCCTCTGGCTCCACCGCATGTTCGCAGTCGAACAGGACGCCGCCCTGGCCCCCACCACCGCGGAGCGCGGTGCAGTGGCCACCGTGGGACGCGTGTACCAGCCGCAGACCGTCGCCGCCGCGTGCGAGGTGGCCATGGCCGGCGGGATGGCCATCATGATGGGAGTGATGTGACGTCTTCCTCGACCCACCGTGACCAGTGCAGCGGCCGATGACACCGGGGATGCGTTCGTCAGGAGACGCGTCGTCGCGGCCCTCTCGCACACTGTCGACCCATGTGCTCACTGCGACGATCGTCGTCGCAGTCGGCCTCGTCGTGTCGGTCACCGCGGTCTCCGGTGACACCCGCTACCTCGCGAGCGGAGACTCGTATCCCGGCATCGTCACCTCCCAGCTGTACGTGGTGCTGCGGTTCGTCGCTGCCCTGTCCGGCGCGGTCACGCTCGGGGCGCTGGTGCACGCACTCACCTGCACACGGGTCACCAAGTCCGGGCGCATCGGCCCGGAGGGCTATGCGGCACTGTTGATCGCCGCGCGTTCCAGCTCCGTCTGGCTGATGTCGTCCGCAGCATTGATTCCGGTGTCCGCGGCGGATGCCACCGGGATCGGTCTGGGCGATGCCGTGCGGCGCGGCGCACTTCTCGACCTCGTGGCGCCGAACGAGGCACCGAAGGCGTGGATGGTGAGCGCAGTCGCCGCTCTCGCCGTGGTCGTCCTCACGCGTTGGACTCTGAACTGGGTACCGCTAGCCGCGTCGGCCGCTGTCTCCGTGATCGGGATTCTCCCGGCCTGGGTGATCGGCAACGCCGGGCAGGGCCGCGATCACGACATCGGTACCAGCGCAGTCATCGTGGCGATGGTCGCCTTCTCCGTGTGGACCGGCGCCGCGATCTCGTTGCGCTCGATGATCCTGCGCGTGGACGGACGCGACGCGCGCGAATGCGACCTGGCCGTGTCCCGGCATCGTGTCGTCGCCTCGTGCGCGGCGGTTCTCACCGTGGGACCGGCCATCGTGGTGGCCGTCATCCTCCTTCCGCCGGCAGCTGTGTTCACGTCGGAGTACGGCCGATTCGCCCTCGTGGCAGGAGCACTCGTCCTGGTCTCCTCGGTCCTCGCCGTGACTGCGGCTGTTCGGCGCCCTCCGTCCGATCGGTACGTGCGAGTGTCGGCACAGGCGTCGTCGGTGATCCTGGTGTCCGTCTGGGCGCTGGTCGTGCTCATGGCCGTGCGGCCTGCTCCGGCTTTTCTGATCACCGCGTCCACCGTCTACGACGTCTTCCTCGGGTTTCAGCCCACCGGTCCCCCGTCACTCTCGCAGTTCGCGTCGTTCTGGCGCTTCGACTTCGTCACCGGTGCGGGCGCAGTACTGCTGGCCGGGCTGTACGGGTGGGCCGTCGTCCGCCTGCGCAGGCGCGGCGACATGTGGCCGCTCGGACGCACCGTCGCCTGGGCATCAGGGTGCCTGACCCTGTTGGTGGCGACCAGTTCCGGGGTGGGCGCCTATGGTTCGGCGATGTTCGGCGTCCACATGGGCGTGCACATGACGTTGAACATGTTCGTTCCTGTGCTGCTCGTTCTCGGCGGGCCGGTCACTCTCGCGCTCCGTGCGCTGCCGGCCGCGCGGGACGGCAGCGCCCCCGGGCCGCGCGAATGGATCGTCATGGTCGTGCATTCACCGCTACTTCGGGTTCTGTCCAACCCGGCTGTCGCCGTCGGACTGTTCGTGCTCTCGCCGTTCGCGGTGTACTTCAGCCCACTGTTCGACGAGTTGGTGCGGTACCACTGGGGTCACGAACTCATGAACATCCATTTCATCGTCACCGGATACCTCTACTACTGGGTCATCATCGGGATCGATCCGGGCCCGAAGCGTCTACCGCACCTCGGTCGGCTGGCGTTGCTGTTCGCGGCCATGCCCTTTCACGCGTTCTTCGGTATCGCGGTGATGACGATGGACCGTCTCATCGGCGGTACGTTCTACCGATACCTCGACCTCCCCTGGGTCCAGGACCTCGCAAGTGACCAGCGCTTCGGCGGGGGCTTGGCGTGGGCGTCGAGCGAGGTCCCGCTGGTGATGGTCGTCCTCGCTCTGGTGACGCAGTGGGCGCGCCAGGACAGGAAGACCGAGGTGCGGGAGGACCGGGCAGCCGATCGCACCGACGACGACGAGCTCGCGGCCTACAACGCGATGCTGGCCCAGTTGTCCAGAACGCGAAGGTGAACGTGCGCGCATGATCGACGTCCATCTCGTGGTTCTCGTCGTTCTCGTCGCGTTGGCGTCGTGGTTGGGAGCACGGGTCGAACACCGGCGGGACGCGCGACTGGTCGGAATCCTGGCGATTGCCCTGCTCGCGGTGGTCGTGGCCGTCGATGCGGCCGGGACAGTGCCGCATCCGAGCTAGAGCAGGGTCTGCCAGTAGTCGAGGAATCGTTCCCCGCACAGCAGGATCACTGCGGTGAACCAGAGGGCGACGATGGTCCATCTCCATCTGACGAACGGTGCCCACTGCGTCGCGCGGGAGACCGCGACCACCCACAGCGGCACTGTGACCGCCCACACGACCATGCAGTAGGGACACAGTGCGCCGATCCGGTACAGGCTCTGAAAGATCAACCAGTGCACGAACACCACCCCGGCCGACAGTCCGATCGCCAACCCTGCCCAGTACCACCGCGGGACACGGACACCGCCGAGACAGAGGACGCCTGTCACCACCACCACCGTGAACGCGGGGATTCCCAGGATGGGGTTGGGGAAGCCGAACAGCTCGGCCTGCGGCGTGGTCATCACCGACCCGCACGACAGAACCGGGTTGAGACTGCAGGACGGTACATAGCTGGGATCGAGCAACAGCCGATATCGCTCGATGACCAACACCAGCGCCGCCAGGAGTCCGATCGCCCCGGCGACGAGGATCCCCCCGCCCGCGATGCGGCCGAGCGGGGGGCGTCCGGACACCTCGGTGCTCGCGAGGACGTCGGTCACGAGATCGCGAGCACGGCGGCGGTCAGCGCCTCGGGGGTTGTCAGCTGGAGGGGTTCGCCGTTGAGCAGGACGGTCGGAGTCGAATTCACGTTGGTCTCTAGCACCGACTGGGTGGAGGAGGCGACCCAGTCGGTGTGGGTTCCGTCGGCGATGCACTCGCCGACCGTCTCGGGTGCACCCGCCGCCACGGCCATCTCGGTGAGCTGATCGTCCGTCAGTCCGGCACCACCTTCGGCGGGCTGCTGTTCGTAGGCTGACGAATGGAAGCGCAGCCAGTTGTCCATCGACGAATCAGCCACGCACAGGGACGCGTTGGCAGCGCGTGTGGAGTAGTCGGTGGTCGACATCCTGTCGAGAATTGCGATCGGGTGGTAGTCGATCGCCGCGGCCCCGCTCGTGCGGAGCTCGTCGAGAGCACTACCGAAGGTGGCTTCGAAGGCTCGACAGCTCGGGCACTGGAAGTCCTCGTAGATCGTCAGGACTCGTGTGGGTGTCTGCCCGCCGCCGAGGGTCTCGACGTCGGGCTCGGCTGCGCGCAGGGCGCCGGTGTCGGTGACCGACGCCGGCGCAGCCGCTGCGCCGGGGGTGTCGCGGCCGGAGATGACCACGATGCCCACGACCAGCGCGAAAACGACCAGGGCGGCGGTGATTCCGGCGCGGATGAGCACCGAACGTCTGCGTTCGGCTTCCGCCAGCGCATTACGCTGGACACGGTCGGTCTTGGACACGATGTGGTTCTCTCTTTTCGTGGAGTGGTGATGGAAGAGAAGTCGGCCGCTCCATCGAGAAAGTTCCCGCGAACCCTCAGCGCGGCGATTCCCGCTCGCCGGTGACCGAGTTGGAGGTTGTGAAACGGCGTAGTCGCAGAGAGTTCGAGACGACGAAGAACGAGGAGAACGCCATGGCCGCCCCGGCCAGCAGCGGAGTGAGCAGTCCGGCCGCTGCGACGGGGATGGCGGCGACGTTGTAGCCGAACGCCCACACCATGTTTCCCTTGATCGTCGCGAGCGTGGCCTTCGCCAGGCCCAGGGAATCCACCACGGCGCCGAGGTCGTCCCGGACGACGATGATGTCGGCGGCACCGATGGCGACATCGGTCCCTGCACCGATCGCCAGACCGAGGTCCGCTGTGGCGAGGGCCGGTCCGTCGTTGATGCCGTCGCCCACCATGGCGACCGTGCGGCCGCTCTCGCGCAGCGACGAGACGATCTCGACCTTGCCCTCGGGGAGCACCTCGGCGACGACGTCGGTGATGCCCACGGCGTCGGCGACTGCCTGCGCGGCGTAGGCGTTGTCTCCCGTGACGAGCAGAGTGCGGAGCCCGAGCGCGTGCAGCTGCGCGACGGCCGCCGCGGCGGACGGCTTGACCGTGTCGGAGACGACGAGAACTGCCCGCACTCGGTCGTCGACTGCCAGATAGACGGCTGTCGCTCCGAGTTGCTCACTCTCGTGCTGTGCACGGGCGAGAATTCCGGGAACGGGCCACTGCCTGTCCTCGAACAATCGCCGCCGTCCGATCTCCACGGCTCGGCCGTCCACGAGCCCTCGTGCCCCCAGTCCGGGGAGCGCGACGAAATCGTCGACCGACGGAAGTGTCCCCAGTCGGTCACGAGCGGCGCCGACGATCGCGGCCGCGATCGCGTGCTCGGATGCGACCTCCACGGCTCCGGCGAGTCGGAACAGATCGTCCTCGTTCTCCCCGTGAGCGACGACGATCGATTCGAACGTCAGCGCTCCGGTGGTGATGGTCCCGGTCTTGTCGAAGACGACGGTGTCGACCGTGCGTGTGGCCTCCAGCGCCTGATGTCCCTTGATGAACACCCCCAGTTGCGCCCCGCGGCCGGAGGCCACCATCAACGCTGTGGGTGTGGCCAGGCCCAGCGCACAGGGACAGGCGATGATCAGGACCGCGAGTGCAGCGCTGACCGCTGCGTTCATGTCGCCGCTGCCGACAACCCATCCGGCGAATGTCGCGGCCGAGAGCAGGAACACCACGGGAACGAAGATGCCGGAGATGCGGTCCGCCAGGCGCTGCAGATCGGCCTTGCCCGACTGGGCGGCGTCGACCAACCTGATCATGCCGGCCAGCGCGGTGTCGGCCCCGACCGCGGCGGCCTCGACGACGAGACGTCCGTCCAGCACGACGGTGCCGCCGGTCACCGCCGTGCCGACCTCCTTGTCGACGGGAAGCGACTCACCGGTCATGGCACTGGTGTCGACAGTGCAGTGTCCGTCCACGACAAGACCATCCGCGGCGATCACCTCCCCCGGACGGACGACGAACTGCTGCCCCTCCTTCAGTTCCGAGACGGGAATCCGTAGTTCGCCGCCACCGCGGACGAGCACCGAGACATCCCGAGCTCCCAGAGCGGCGAGAGCTCGAAGGGCGCCGCCGGCGCGGCGTTTGGCTTTTGCCTCGAAGTAGCGGCCGGCGAGTACGAACACTGTGACGCCGGCTGCCACTTCGAGGTAGATCGCATCGCTCGACGTGATGGCCGCCCAGATGCCCCGGGTCTGATCCGCCGTGGAGGTCTGGAAGAACATCGAGTAGACGGACCACCCGGTGGCGGCGATGATGCCCGTGGACACCAACGTGTCCATCGTGGTGGTGCGGTGCGCGAATCCGGACAACGCTGCCCGGTGGAACGGCAACGCCGACCACAGGACGACCGGGGCAGCGAGCGCCAGCAGGATGAATTGCCACCCCGTGATGCGTGTGTCGGGCACGACGGCGAACATGATGGACAGATCGGCCAGCGGAACGAACAGAACCAGGGCGACGACGAGACGGCGGAACAGGTCTCGGGAATGCGCGTCCTCGGCCGTGGTGTCGACGCGGGTGTCGTCGGTGAACTCCGCGGCTGTGAATCCGACGGCCTCGACCATCCCGCACAGGTCTGCTGTGGTGACGGACGGCGGAGCCTCGATGGTGGCGACCGCGGTGGCGTAGTTCACCGAGGCCTTCACCCCGTCGACCTTGTTGAGCTTGCGCTCGATCCGGTTGGCGCAGGCACCGCACGTCATGCCCTCGACGGCGAGTGCGACACGCACGGACGTCGCATCGTCGGCGATGTCAGTGTTCTGGTGGGTGCCGACGGACATGGTGATCAGCTCTTTCGTTCGACACTGCGGTTTCGGTGGAGTGGGGATGTCACGCGGCGGAGTCGTCGGCGTCTCGCAGGTGGCCGCGTCGGCGCCCCTGGCGCGCGCCGTCCGGAACGATGACGCCCTCGTCGTCGCTGTGCGACAAGCGTTGCGGTGATGGTGATGTCGACCCGTTCGCGCTGCGCCGGACCATCGCGGTGACCGCGACACCGACGGCGATGATGGCGTGGGACGCGACGCGTTGGACGGTCACTTGGCCGGATATCGAGTCGGTGATCACGAAGACCGCCAGCAGCCCGGTGAAGGCGACCAGGACCGGCATCAAGCCTGCCGACGCTGCCGGTCGCCACGCGGCGACGAGGAATCCGATCCCGACAGCGATGTTCCACGCGGTGCTCTCGTTGAACAGGTGTCCGGCCATCGACTCGTGACCCATCGCCATGGGGTCGGCCGCAGGGGTGTGTCCCACTCCGAGGAGTTGTACGACGCCGAGCGAGATCTGCGCCATGGCCACGAGAACGAGGGCGGCTCTCCACGGATGGTCTCGGCACACCCACCGCGCCACGCGACGGGGACGACCGCGCGGCGCACGGAGGCCGACGGCGTCGAGTATCTGCGGTGTCAGATCCGGGGTGCGTGGGGCGGACCCGACACGGAGACTGCGCGTCAGCTCGGTCGCGGAGGCGTACCAGTTCTGGCACCGGGCGCAGGACTCCAGGTGCTCGTCGGTCCGGGCGGACGGTACGGGCTCCCGTTCGCCGTCGATGCGCGCCGACAACGCTTCTCGCGCGAGTGTGCAGTCCACGAGTCAATGGTCGCCCGGGACTGCGGAAAAGTTCCCGACGGGCCTTTTCAATAACACTGAAGGTCATCAACTATACTGAAGGTGTGAGTTCCCGAGCCGAGCACGACGCGCACACCACCGAGTTGGCGCTCGCCGCCGGCCGAGGTGATCACCGCGCACTCGAGTCCTTCGTTCGAGAGACACAGCGTGACGTGTGGCGATTCGTCGCCCATCTGAGCTCCCCGTCCGCCGCGGACGATCTCACGCAGGAGACGTACCTCCGCGCGATGACATCCCTCCCGCGGTTCGCGGCGCAGTCCTCCGCGCGCACCTGGCTCCTGTCCATCGCACGACGCGTGGTGGTCGATCAGGTCAGGTCGGCGATGGCTCGCCCGCGGCTCGTCGGAAGCGACGACTGGGTGGCCGTGGCGGATTCCGCGCAGAGTGCCTCCACGGGATCGAACGTCGCGGAGGACCTGGTGGAAGTTCGCATGATGCTGGCCGATCTGCCCGCGGACCGACGCGAGGCACTGATCCTGACGCAGGTGCTCGGGCTGTCCTACCAGGAGGCGGCTGATGTGTGCGGGTGCCCCATCGGCACAGTCCGCTCACGGGTCGCGCGTGCGCGTGAACAGTTGATCGCCGGGGTCGGCGAAGTCGGCTCCGACACGGGTTAGGCGCGTTCGCCAACACCGGCGATCGGCACGGTCATGGCCCACTCGTTCATGGCGTCCAACACCGGCCGGAGCCCCTGCCCCAGCGGCGTGAGCTCGTAGACCACCCGCGGCGGAATCTCCGGGTACACCGTCCGTACGAGCAACCCGTGGGTCTCGAACTTGCGCAGACGATTGGTCAACGTGTGGGCACTGATTCCGTCGAGTGCAGTGAGCAGTTCGCCGAACCGGTGGGGACCACCCAACAGTTCGCGCACGATCAACGTGGCCCACGGGCCGTCCAGCAGACTCAGGAACCGCGTCACTCCGCAGGTCTCGACGGAGCAGTCCTCGAACGCGATCGGCCTCATGTATCCCCACGTTACAGCCAGTGCACTTGATGTAACCACTGCATCGCATGCACTAATGGGTTCATGACCTACATCGTTCACGGCGCCACGGGCGCTCAGGGTTCTCCCGTCCTCGCCGCACTCACCGCAGCCGGCCACTCCGGCACCGCCGCTGTCCGCGACACCTCGTCCGTCGAGGGCCCGGCGGTGGCCGTCGACTACACCTCCGTCGACTCGCTCGTCGACGCCTACACCGGCGTGGACGGCGTCTTCGTCCATATTCCCATCGGTCCCCTCGATGTCCAGATGGCCGCGGCCCACGCTGTCGCCGAGGCCGTCCGGCGCGCGCGCCCTGCCCGAGTCGTGTTCTCCACCAGTGGATCCACCATCGACGACTCGACCCCGCCGACGTCGGCTCCCGAGGTCCTCGCCCGCGAGCTCGCCGACAGCGGCGTGTCCCATGCCGTGATCGAGCCCCGCGTGTTCCTCGAGAACTTCCTGCTCCCCGTTTCCCTCGGTCCGGTACGTGACGACGGCGTCCTCATGTACCCGATCCGGGACGACTACGCCGTGTCCTGGAGCTCACACCTCGACATCGCGGACGTCGCCGTTCGTCTGCTCACCGACCACACCGTCACCGGCGTCGTGTCGGTCGGTGCACTGCCAGGCCTCGTCGGTGCCGACGTCGCCGCAGGATTTGCCGCCTACCTCGACCGGCCCGTGACCTTCCGCGCCATCACCCCCGACCACTACGGAGACCTCATCACTCCCCTGTTCGGCGCTGGAGCCGCCGGGCCCGTCGTGGAGTCCTACCACCACCGACACACGATGTCCGGTGAGGTCATCACCCCGGACAGGTCCGCGCAGCACCTGCTCGGCATCACCCCGCGCACCGTGCAGCAATGGCTGACGGACCTGGACGTCTGACGCACTGCGTGCGCGTCCAGCGAAGCTTCAGCCGATGATCGAGCTGCTGACGACGCCGGTACGCATCCGCTGCGGATGGTCGCCGACCACGGCGCTGCCCACTTCCAGACCGGTGTCGAACGAGATGGACGAGACCTTGTCACTTCCCGCCCACGACACGAAGCAGTACTGACCGTCGGCACTGCGCGTGGACCAGTAGGGCTTCTCACCGGAGGTCACCAGCGGCCCCGCCGTCAGGGTGTCCCGCGAGACCACGGTGGCGTAGTCCGACATCGTTCCCGCGACGCACATCTTGGTGCCGGCGGTGTTCATCGCAATGCCGTGATGGGCCGAGTCGAGCAGGTACGACTCGCGCGGAAGTGCCGCCGCCGCAGGGCTGATGGGAAGATCCGCCACGCGCGTGACCCGGTCCTGCTGCAGGTCGTACTCCACGACGCCGTGGAAGAAAGAGACCTGCAGGTAGAGGAAACGTTCGTCCGGTGAGAGCGTCATCGGGCGGACGGACGAACTCATGTCGGGGTGCCCGGCCTCGGCCAGTTTGCGCCCGATGTCGATCTGGCGCGTGACGGCCCCGGTGGTCCTGTCGTAGAAGGCGATCCAGCGCGGGAACTTGGTCACGCCGAGAGCGGGCGCGTCGAGGGGTGTCTCGACGCGGCCGATGCTCGCGTTGATGATGTAGCGGCCGTCTTTCGTGTACACGTTCTCGTGCGGGGAGGTGCCGGTGGGGAATCTGCCGATCTCGCGGCCGTTCGCCGTATCCAGGATGTGCACCGTGTTGGCCGTCGACGCCGAGACAGCGACCTGGGTGCCGTCGTCCGAGATCGCCATGTGATCGGCGCGCTGGCCGTCGACGGCGAACCGCCAATCGATCGCACCGGTTGCGATGTCGAGGGAGACGACATCGGCGAAGCTGGGCCGCGAGACGATCAGCTTCCTGCCGTCCTTCGATGTGTACATGTCGTCGGCGTACTGGTCGTGACCCTCGCCCACCAGCTGCCGGATTCCGAAGTAGAACGCGGCACGCACTGGATTCCGGTAGACCTCCGCGAGGCGCTGTTCCTTGTCCGGCACGACGTTCAACCGACCCAGTCTGGTCAGGTTGCCGTCGGGGGTGAGGTAGTCCGCGGTCCCGTCCCAGTTGTTGGCCACGAACAGCACGTCCGTGAGCCCGGGCGCAGCCACCGCCGGGGTCGCTACGGCAACGGTGCCCATCGCCGTCAGTGCCGCGGTGGCGATGGCGAAAAGTGTGGTGCGAACGGTCATGTGCGGCCCCCGAGAATGTCGTCGAGGTGCCCCGTGCCCCCCGGCGCGTTCAGGGTATCCACCGAGGTTCTCACGGCCACGCGAACTTCGCGGAATACGTGCCAGCAGACAAGCTCAGCGTAATTCTTGAGGTGGAGTACCGACTTCTCGGCGAAGCCGCGGGACACTGTCCGAAGCTTCGACATACAGACATTTCGGTGTCGGCCTCACGGGCATCTGCACGGCACCGCACCACTCGACGAAGGGGGAGCGATGACACGCGACGAGAAGGCCGGCGGGCACATCGTCGCCACCGGCACACCCGACGACGTCGCCGCCGACCCCTCGAGCATCACCGGCCACTATCTCCACGACCACCTACGAGCAGGACTGGTCGCTGGAGACAACTCTCGCGGGTGAATCGCGGCTCTACCGCAACGCTCACGTGTCGCGCGGCGCAGCGTTGTGGCGCCGACGCTCACGTGCAACATTGCGGTACGTCAAAGGTCCGCTGAGGACGGGAATCAGAGCCTGCACTCGTGTACGCAGCGAGAACCCTCTGCCGTCGAACGTCACCACATTGACGAGAAGTACTACGACGGTGACTGTTTCGATCACCGAGAGTATCGACAACGCACGCAGCAGCCCGGGAGTTACGCGGTCTCACCGGGCCGTACGACCATCAACACCACGACGACGACCCACACCAGGTTGAAGACACCGGTCGACATCCCGATTCGGCGCAGACGCGCACCCGTGTCCGGTGAGGTCAGCGCCTCTCGCTGCAGCGGAGCGATCCGGAAGGCCAGCAAGCCACCGGCTACTGCAGTGAGAGCCATCGCCGCAATCACCCACGTATCGGTCGTTCTTCCCTGGACGAGCGCCAGCGTCAGACCCGTGACGGGCACGGCCAGCGCGAGCGTGCCGTACACGCGAGTCACGCGATGCAGCACACGAGCAACGTCGGTACTGCGCTCGCCGGACTCGCGGACGGACGGGATCGACACCGGGGCGTACCGGGGGAACAGGCTCGTCACCACCGCCACGGGTCCCACGAACAGAGTGCCCACCACGACGTGAGCGGACAGCATGAGGTCTTCCACACCTTCAATATAGCTGAAGGTCTACTGATCGCGGGCGGCCCATCGCTCCGCATGCACGCGCAGCGCATCGGCCAGATCGGGCGCAGCCGCGGAGAATTTCTCGTCCACCGTTCTCATCACGTCGGCGGCACGAGCCAGCAACTTCTCGCCGTCACTCGAAATACTGAGGTGCGCTGCAGATCCCGAATGCGCCGTGTGATCATCGACCAATCCGGACGAGATGAAACCGGCGACCGTGACGTGCACACTTTGCACCGTGATGGACGATCGACGGGCGAGTTCACTGAACGAGATGCCGGGCGCGGATCCGATGTGAGCGAGCATCCCGTACTTGCGAGCAGTCAACCCCATGGCCTTGAGCGCCTCGTTCAGCGTGGATTCCCACGCCTTGGCCACTGCCAGCAGTGCCGTCGTGGGGCTCAGGGGAACTCGGTCGACCATGTGGTCACACTATCGGCCGTGACTCGTCGCCTGTACCGAGACGACGGTGCGGATCAGCGGTGCGACAGGGGTTGCACCGCGAGCAGTGCGAGCGCGTGGAAATTGGCGTCCGGCCGGCAGCACCGCGGTCCGCAGACGCAGAACAGGAGTGCCGATCCGACCGCGAGAACTACTACGTTGCGTAGCAGCCGGGTAGGGTGTCGGCGATGAGCACCCCGGCGACCAGTGCGCCTCTGCGCGGCGTCGTCGTCGGCGCTCTGTCCGTGCTCGTCGTCGCCGCCGCTCATGATCTCGGTGGAGCGGCACTGCCCTCTCAGTCCGCCGCGGTCGCGCTGCTCGCGGTCTGCGCCGGCGTCGGGTGGATGGTCTCGACAGTGCCGGCCGGCAGGAGCCGCCTCGTCGTCGCCCTCGTCGCAGCGCAGGTGCTCGGACACCTCACCCTGACCGTCGTGGACGGCCATCACCACGGTCCGCTCCTCGACCCCCGCATGGCCGCAGCCCACCTCGGCGCCGTCGGTATCGGCGCCGTCGCCGTCCACGGCGCCGAACGCGGCATCATCGCCGCCGCACGAGCGATGCGCCGCATCCTCCCGATCGTCCTCGCCGTGGCGGCCGTCGACACCGACACGGTCCGCCCAGCCCGACCCGTCACCCGGGTCGACGCACCCGCGCGTCTGCTCGACCTCTCCGGGCGCGGCACCCGCGGCCCACCCGCCCGACTCCGGTAACCCTTCCTCGACAGCCGCCCGACGCAGCACGCCGTCGGGTGATGCATCCTGCCTCGCCGACCGCCGATCTCGTGTGTCGAGACTCGGCGCTCTCGCGCGCGCCACCACCGGAATCGAGCACAACCATGTCCACACCCGAGAAGACCGAGCCCACCGCGGCTTCCCCAGCGCCGCCCACGTCAGCGTGGCGACCACTGATCCTGCGCCTGCACTTCTACGCCGGCATCTTCATCGCACCGTTCATCCTCGTCGCCGCGGTGACCGGCGGCCTCTATGCCATCGCACCCACACTCGAGAGCGTCGTCTACCGCGACCTGCTCCACACCGACAGCACCGGACCCGCACTACCGGTGTCCGACCAGATCCTCTCCGCGCAGCAGGAGCGACCCGATCTCACCGTCGCCGCCGTCCGACCGGCCACCGAGCCGGGCGACACCACCCGCGTCCTGTTCACCGATCCGAGCCTCGGCGAGTCCGAGCGCGCCGCCGTGTTCATCGACCCCGTCACCGCCGCCCCCGTCGGGCAGTCGACGGTCTACGGTTCGTCGGGCTCGCTTCCGCTGCGCACCTGCCTCAGCGAGCTGCACCGCACCCTGCACCTCGGCGACACCGGCCGCCTCTACAGCGAACTCGCCGCGTCCTGGCTCGGCGTCGTCGCGCTGGGCGGGGTATTCCTCTGGGTGGAGCGCTACCGACGCCAGCGCAGTCGGAACTCCGACAATGCACGCCTGTTCACCGTCGACCGCACCGCCCGCGGTCGACGGCGCACGCTCGGCCTGCACGGGGCGAGCGGAGCGTGGATCGTCGTCGGGCTGGTATTCCTGTCCGCGACCGGACTGACGTGGTCGAACCACGCCGGATCCAACATCGACGACCTACGATCCGCGTTGAGCTGGACAACCCCCGCCGTCGACACTGATCTCACCGGTCACGCCGGTCACTCGGACGACCAGCACGCAGACCACACCGGACACGGCACGTCGGATGCCGCGACGACAGCCGAGCCGGTGGACGTCCGTCAGATCGACGGTGTCCTCGCCGTCGCTCGTGCGAACGACGTCACCGGCGCCGTCGAAGCATCGATCCCCACTTCGAGAGACACCGCCTTCACGGTGGCGCAACTCCGTGATCCGTGGGTGTTCTCCACCGACTCGATCGCCGTCGACGGGGCATCCGAGAGAGTCGTCGACGTGCAGCGCTTCTCCGACTGGCCCCTTGCCGCCAAACTCACCACCTGGGGCATCAGCCTGCACATGGGGGTGCTGTTCGGGCTCGTCAGCCAACTCGCCCTGCTGGCGTTGGCGGCCGTCCTGGTGACCATGATCGTCGCCGGGTATCGAATGTGGTTCCAGCGCAGACCTGTTCGTAGTGGCGCATCCCCGGTGGGCCGGCCGCCGCAGCGGGGAGCCCTCTGGCGCATCCCGCCCGTCGCTGCGGTCGGACTCGTCGTCGCCAACGTGGCCGTGGGGTGGTTCGTGCCGCTCCTGGGTCTGTCCCTGCTCGCCTTCCTCGCCGTCGACCTCGTCGCCGGCTTCCGCTCGCGTAGTGCACGCGTGTGAGAAGCGCGATGGAGTTTCGACGCAACCTCGATCTCCGTCACCTTCGAGGAGGCAGGTGATGTGACCGTCGACGCACCATTCGACATCAGCGAACCCGGCCGACTCGGCGATACCGAGCGCCCGCTACCTCCCACGGTGGCAGCGTCGGCCCGGGTCACGACGTGCTGCCGCTCGAACCGGACGGTCGCGGACGAGTGCGGAGCGGGGTCGATGTCGGTAGCGTGATCACCACGATCAGTCCCCCGTCCGCGTTCGGTTCGAGCGAAAGACTCCCCCTGTTCTCGCGGGCGAGCTGATCGACGATGGACAATCCGAGGCCGGATCCACCCGGGCGTCGGGTCCAGAAACGGTCGAGCGCACGGCGCCGGTCCTCCGCCGAGAGTCCCGGCCCTCTATCGGTGATCGTCAGGCGCAAGGACTCACCCCCGACCGCGGCGTCGACGACGATGTCGGTGCCCGGTGGGGCGACGTCGACCGCGTTGGCCAGAACATTGTCCAGGAATTGTTCGAGGTGACCGTCGCCGAGGACCGCCCGAGTACCGGCGGGAACGCACGAGACCAGTTCCACGCCATGCGCACTCGCCGCAGCGGACCAGGTGGCGAGGCGCTCGTCGACGACGGCCTGAACGTCGACCGTTGTCGGACGGTCGATCGGCTTCTGGGCGCGCGCAAGGGTCAACAGGTCATGCACCAGTCGCGTCATCCTCACGGTGTCCGCGATCGACCGGTCCACGGCCGCCCGTGCGTCGGGGTCGCTCACCTCGTCCTGGAGGTTGTCGAGACTCAATCGCAGAGCGGTCAACGGTGTGCGGAGTTGGTGCGACGCGTCGGCCACGAACTGCCTCTTCGCGTCGATCAGGTCGCTGATGCGCCGAGCGGCATCGTTCATGGATTCGGCGACCCGACGTGTCTCTTCCGGCCCTGCGTCCAACGGATCCGTGCGGGCGGCGAAGTCCCCGCGTGACAGGGACCGAGCCATACCGTCGAGAAGCCGCAACGGACGCGTCATCGACCGGGCGAGCCACCACGCCGCGGCCGCCGCGATACCCAGCGTCGCCAACGCCACGATCAGCTGGAACCCGAACAGCTCCTTGATCTGCGCGGTGACGGGAGCGGACGGATACGTCAGACGCACCGCTCCGACCGTCGTACCGTTCGGATCGTTCGACGGCACGGTGACCTGCAGACCGGGCTCACCGAGCACGGAATCGTCCGTACGCGTCACGGTTTCCCGCCCCTGCAGCGCCGCGCCGATGTCGACTCCGAGAGGGTTCGACACCGGACGTCCCAGTGCGGGACGCCCGTCCGCGGAGAGCAACTCCACCCGGCCACCCGTCTGCTCCTCGAGGTTGCTGCGCAGGGTGAGCAGCGCCAGGTCCGCTCCCGCCGCCGAGTCGGGGTCGGCAGCATCGGCGGTCGCGAGCAGAACCGCGACGGTACGCGCTTCACGCAGTCCCACCTCCGCCTGGTTGCCGCGCAGGGCGTTCACCAGTCCGATGCCCTCGGGAACGGTGAACAGCGCCAACGCGAGTGCCACCAGTGCGAGATACGACGCGACGAGACGGCGGACCATCAGACCTCCAGGCGGAAACCGACGCCGCGCACGGTCGTCAGAGCGAGCGCGTCGCCGAACTTCTGCCGGAGCGCAGCGACGTGGACGTCCAGCGTTCTCGTGGGGCCGAACCAGTGCTCGTCCCACACCGCCTCCATCAGCTGTTCGCGGGTGAACACCGCGCCCGGCGACTCGGCGAGGTGAGCGAGGAGGTCGAACTCCTTCGGCGCCAGCAGAACCTCGACGCCGTCCACACTCACTCGGCGGGCAGCACGGTCGAGCAGGATCAGCCCGAGCGACTGGGGCGCCGCCACCGACGTCGCGGAGTCGGACCCGGTGCGCCGCATCACCGCTCGAATACGGGCGATGATCTCGCGCACCCCGAACGGCTTGCTGACGTAGTCGTCCGCACCCACCTCGAGACCGGCCACGGTGTCGATCTCGTCGTCTCGTGCGGTGATGACCACGATGGGTACCGCCGAGTTCCGCCGCATTTCACGACACACGTCCAAGCCGTCCATGTCGGGTAGCCCAAGGTCGAGCAGAACCACGTCGGGCAGCGGAGCCGCGAGTGCGTCCGCCCCCGTCGTCACCTGCTGCACCTCGTAGCCGTATCGCCGCAGACCCGCGGTCAGAGGGTCGGAGATCGACGGGTCGTCTTCGACCAGGAGTACACGCACGGGTCATGGTCCCATCCCGGCGGTGTGCGCCGTGTCAGGTGGTTCAGGCCGGCAGCTTCGAGGAGTGGTGGTCGACGATCACGACGTCCCCGTCATCCTCGAGCTCGAAGACGAAGGTGAAGCGCGCCGGCACCTTGTCCCCGGACTCGCCCATGGTGAACGTGTAGAGGCCCGACAGCGACCCCGACGTGGGACTGAGCAGCTGCGGCACGGACTCGTCGATCTCGCCGGTCGGCTTCTTGGTGACGAAGTCGGTGAAATAGGCCAGTCGCTCGTCGGAGCTGTTGTACACCCCTGCCCACAACGTCGGAAGAAGTACCGCGTCCTCTCGGTAGAGAGCGTTGATCGCCTGGGGGTCGCCCTGCGCGACGGTATCGAGCCAGGTATCGAACTGGTCCTCGATGCGGTCGAGGGTGAGTTCGCCGACCGCGTGGGCGGAGGCGTTGGTGCCTGCGGCGGTGTCGGTGTCGGCTGCGGCGGGCGTGGATGCCTGCCCGGTGCCGCATGCCGCCAGAACGATGGCGACTGAGGCGACGGCAGCGACGGAGGTGGCGCGGACGACGGTCTTGGTGCGCATGGTCTTCCCTCTCGATCTGTTGTCACCGAACCACTTTCGGTGACAGATCAAGCATCGCGATGCGATTGCCAGCGCAGCGTCAGGGAAGTGTCAGCGGACGGACAACTTTCCACCCGGAGTGGTGTGGGCTGTGCACTCGATCCGATGCTGTGTGACCGCCCCCACCTCACACGTGTTGCGCCGGGTGGTCGCGACCGTCCATGCTCTCCCCCGGCCGCCCGACCGGATCCATCACCGGGTGAACTCACCACCGTCAGTACCATCTCGAGTACCTCGACTGCCGAGACCACCTCACCGCCGCCGGTGCCTGACGGGGTCGAGGTCGGGCCGCCGCGTCAGATCACCGAGCGGCCGCGGCGAGGGTCGACTCGGCCATGTCGTAGTGGTCGGCGATCAGTTCGACGGTGCGGGACATGGCGCTGCGCGAATGTCCCTGAACGGCGAGCATGACCTCGTCGACACCGGTTCTACTCTGTAGCTGTTCGAGGGTGTCGACGACGGTGCCGACGGTGCCGTGCACGTACTGCTGCCGGTAGTGGTCGAGAACGTTCCGCTCCTGAGCGGTCGCAGGGTAGGCCTCAGCTTCGGCCGGTGGGATCAGTGCGAACGGTTTGCGTTGGAGCATGCGGAGCATGGCCATGGCAGCGGATGTGGTCTGGCGGCTCGCTTCTTCCGCATCGTCGTGGGCGACGACTCCGACGCTGACGAGGCTGTACGGCTCGTCCAGGACGTCGGACGGTCGGAAAGTGCTCCTGTACAACAACATGGCACCGTCGACGTCTGCGTCCCCGAACTGCAACGCGAACGCGTACGGACGGCCCAGTCGGCCCGCCAACTGGGCGGAGTACGGGGAGGAGCCGAGGATCCACACCTGTGGCGCTGTGGCCGGTCGAGGAACCCTGTTCTGATCCGCCTGCCACGGGCCCGGGACGGCGTGCACGTTCGCATAACGATGGCCGCGGGGGAAGTCGTCGCCCAGAAATCCGATCACTTCGGCAACCCGAGAGGGGAAGTCGTCGCCGTTCGTGGTCCGCCGCAGCGCTTCCGCCGTCGCCGGATCGGTACCCGGTGCGCGCCCGAGTCCCAGATCGACTCGTCCCGGCGCGAGGGTGTCCAGCATCCCGAACTGTTCGGCGATCACCAGTGGTGAGTGGTTGGGCAGCATGACCCCGCCTGCCCCCAGGCGGATGCGTTCGGTTTCGCCGGTCAGTCTGGACAGCATCATTTGCGGCGAGGAGGCGGTCGCGCCGGGCATGGCGTGGTGCTCGGACATCCAGAACCGCTGATACCCGCTCCGTTCCGACGTCTTCGCCAGCTCGATGATCTCTGCGTAGGCCTGCTGAGCCGTCTGGCCGACCCCGGTGAGGGCGTTGTCGAGGACCGAGAGGGTGAACGGCGCGGTGCCGGAGTGTGGTGCGACGGTCATGGTCATACCGCGTGTTCAGCAGCACCCGGTCACTCAGCTCGTCGAGTACGCGATGGCTCATATCGCAGAGGACGCAGCCGAACTCGTCACCGGCCCTCTTGCAGGATCGATCGCCCGGTGCGAGGCACTGCCGTGCGACCGCCTGATGATCCGCACCCACGCCCGTCGGCGGTGGTGCTCCGTTCGGTGCGGGGACCGAGTGAGAGCGGCCCGGTCTTATTCACGAGGTAGGCAGTCGGAGGATGCGGCAGCCGAAAGAACTTGAGAGCCCGTTAGTTTCGACGAATGTGTCACCGGTCCCGACCGCGGGGGCCGTTGTTCGCTACTCCGGCTCGTAGGTGCTCGTGGAGATAGCGGCCTGTGATGCTGGAGGGGTCGGCGGCGACGTCGTCGGGTGTGCCGGTGGCGACGATGCGTCCGCCGGCGTCACCGCCGCCGGGGCCCATGTCGATGATGTGGTCGGCGTTGGCGATCATGTCGAGGTCGTGTTCGATGACGACGATGGTGGCGCCGTTGTCGTTGAGGCGGTCGATGACGGTGAGCAGTGTGCGGACGTCGAGTGGGTGCAGTCCGACGCTGGGTTCGTCGAAAACGAAGAGGGTGTCGGCTTGGTCGCGACGTAGTTCGGTTGCCAGTTTGAGGCGCTGCGCCTCGCCGCCGGAGAGAGCGGGTGTGGCTTCGCCGAGGGTGAGGTAGCCCAATCCGAGGTCGACGAGGGTCTGCAGGCGGGTGTGGACGCGCCGGAGGTCGGTGGTGAGCTCGAGCGCCTCGGTCACCGTGCAGGAGAGCAGGTCCGGGAGCGAGATGTCCGGTGGACCGGAGGCATTCTGGACAGGTCGGCGGATCTCGTGGGCGGCCGGGGAGTAACGCGTGCCGGAGCAGTCGGGGCAGTCGATGTCGACGTCCGGCAGGAACTGCACATCGAGTGAGATCTGGCCGGTTCCCTCGCACCGGGGGCAGCGCAGGGACCCTGTGTTGTACGAGAAGTCGGCGGCCGTGAGACCGCGCTCTGCGGCTGCCGGTGTCGATGCGAAGGCGCGGCGCAGGTCGTCGAGGATCCCGCTGTACGTGGCGACGGTGGAGCGCACGTTGATTCCGATGGGGGTGGCGTCGACCACGTTGACGCGCGTGATGCCCGGTGCGTCGAATGCTGTGACGTGTGCGGGTGGACGTCCGCCGGCGCCGCGAGCGATCAGTGCGGGCACCAGGCTGTCGAGAACCATCGTCGTCTTGCCGGACCCGGAGACGCCGGTCACCGCGGTGATACGCCCCGACGGGATGTCGACTGCGAGAGCGTGAACGGTGTGCAGGGGACGGGTGGTCAGGTGAATCCGTCCGCGGGCGAACATCTGATCGGACGGTGCGCGATCGCGCACGACGATGCCTTCGCGACCGACGAGGAAGCCGCCGAGCAGGGAGGCCGGATCGTCCCCCAGGTCGGCGGGAGTGCCGGTCGCCACCACGTGTCCGCCGTCTCTGCCCGCGCCGGGCCCCATCTCGACGATCCAGTCGGCGTCGCGTAGGACCTGGACGTCGTGGTCGACACACACCACGGAGTTCCCGTCCCGCAGGAGGTCTCGCATGATGTCGAGGAGGGCGTCGACGTTGGACGGGTGGAGTCCGATGGACGGTTCGTCCAACACGTAGAGCACTCCGGTGGTTCTGTTTCGCACCGCGCGCGCGAGTTGGACGCGTTGCCGTTCGCCCGTGGAGAGGGTGGCACTGCCGCGGTCGAGTGTCAGATAGCCCAGGCCGAGCCCGACGAGCCGCAGGGCCATCTCGAGGAGTGTGTCGACGAGGTTGCGCGCCATCTGCGTCATGTCCGCGGGCAGGGACGTCTCGATGGTGGTGACCCAGCCGGTGAGGTCGTCGAGAGTCTTGGCGGTGGCCTGGCCGAGATCGATGCCGCCGATGTGCGATCGGAGGGCCGAGTCGCTGAGACGGACGCCGTGGCAACTGGGGCAGGTGTGGGTGCTGATGTAACGGTCGACCCGGCTCAGCCCCTTCTCGCTCGTCGCCTTGTTCAGCGCTTCCTCCACCGCGCGTACGGCGTTGCGGTAGGTGAAGTCCATCTCGAACAGCTTGCCGTTCTGGGTGGGGACGGTGATGTGCCGCTTCTCCGCCGGGCCGTGCATGACGACGTCGCGTTCCTCGGCGCGCAGTTCTTCATATGGCACATCGGTGCGTACACCCATCTCGGCGACGACGCGAGGCATCACCGTGAGACCGAACATCGACCAGGGAGCCACCGCACCGGCGTCGATGCTCAGGCTCGGATCGGGCACCAACAAACTCTGGTCCACCTCGCGCACAACGCCGTTGCCCGAACACCGAGGGCAGGCGCCGTCGGAGTTGAAGGCGAGCGACTCGGCGCCCGGAGGGCGGAAGGTGGTTCCGCAGACCGGGCACGTCAGGTCGTGGTCGAGGGCGACCTCGACCGTGGGGTCGAGTCGGTGACCGTTCGGACAACAATGGGAACCCAAACGCGAGAACATCAATCGCAGGACATTGAGTAGCTCGGTCGACGTGCCGAAGGTGCTGCGCACGCCGGGCACGCCGGGTCTCTGGCGCAGGGCCAGTGCGGCCGGCACGTGCTCGACACTGTCGACGTCGGCGCGAGCGGACTGCGACATGCGGCGGCGGGTGTAGGTCGAGAGTGCCTCGATGTAGCGGCGCGAGCCCTCCGCGTACAGAACCCCCATCGCCAACGACGACTTTCCCGACCCCGACACCCCCGCGACCGCGACAAGCGTGTGCAGGGGTATCGACGCATCGATGTCGGCGAGATTGTGAACCTTCGCGCCGCGCACCTCGATCGCTGCCGGCTGCTCGTGCGCCGCGGCGGGCTGCCGCCGAGCGAGCACTCCGCCGCTCTCGCGCACGGTGGTGGTGGGGATCTCGTCGTGCGTCATCGGTTCTCCTCGATCGGGTGATGCAGTGCGGTGGCGCGCCCGGACGGCTCCATGAAGAACGCATCGCGATTGGGCCTCCGACGTGATTCAAGAATACACGTACCTGGAAGTTGCTTCCATGGAATACATATGCCATGGTTGTTCCACGGCCCCGACACGAGGGCTGTCCCGACACACGAACGAAGGACACCCACTCATGAGCACCACCACCGACCTCGCCCGTACCTACTTCACCGCCGTCCAGACCGGCGACATGACCACGCTCGGCGAGTTGCTGGCCGAGAACATCGTCTGGCACCAGCCGGGCTCGCACCGATTCTCCGGCGACCACACCGGCCGTGATGCCGTCTTCGCGCTCCTCGGGGCGATGATGGAGACCAGCGCCGGCACGTTCGCCATCGACGCCGTCAACTCGTACATGGACAACGGCGACCTGGTTGCCGCGTCGATCCACTTCTCCGGCCGCCGCGGTGAGCAGAGCATGGCCATGGACGGGGTGGACCTCCTGCGCGTGGCCGACGGCAAGATCGTCGAGATGTGGTTGTTCTCCGCCGACGCCGCCGCCGAGGACGCATTCTGGGGTCGCTGACCACCTCACCGGGGTACAACACCCAGCCCCCTTCGTGCGACGACAGGATCACCACCATGCCCATCATGACCGAGGACCAGTGGCGCGTGTTCGTCTCGGCTGGAACGCGCACCGGGAAACTGGCCACCGTCCGAGCAGACGGCAGCCCCCATGTCGCACCGCTGTGGTTCCTCCTCGACGATAAGGAGCTGGTTTTCCAGACCGAGACGACCTCGGTGAAGGGCCGCAACCTCGCCCGCGACCCACGGTTCGCGCTCGTCGTCGACGACGACCGACCGCCGTATTCGTTCGTCATGTTCCAGGGCACCGCCCGCATCGACCACGACCCGACCGAAGCTCGACGCTGGGCCGGCAGGCTGGGCGCCCAGTACATGGGCGACGATCGCGTCGACGAGTACTCCGAGCGCAACGGCGGACCCGGCATCGTCACCGTGCACGGACGCATCGACAAGGTCAGCGCGTTCGACGGTGTGGCGGCCGACTGACCTGATCACCTCGGGTGCGCTCGCACATCGCGAGCGCACCCGCCCACAAACAACACGGAACGGCCATGACGAACGACAACACCGCCCTTTTCGACAACCTCGTCCGGTACGAGATCGACCTCTGGAGCGCGATCGACAAGGCATTGCAGGCCGAGTGCGACCTGCACCTGACCTGGTTCGAAATCCTGCGCTTGATCGACGCTCATGACGGTGGTGTCCGGGTGCAGGACATCGCCGCCGAGTTCGCCATCACCGTCGGAGGAACCAGCAAGGTCGTCGACCGCATCGAAGCGGCGGGCTACTGCGCCCGCCGAGCGAACCCGGACGACCGCCGGTCCTCACTCGTCGCACTGACACCGGCCGGCCGCGAGATTCTCGCGGCAGGAACTGTCGTGTTCGACCGCGAACTCGACCGGCGCATCGGCGCGGTTCTCGACGACGACACCATTCGCGCAGTGGGCTCCGCTCTCGAGATGCTGCGGGCTGCAGGCAGATCGGCCGACAGTAGCCGGTGACCGCACGTCGATCTGTCACGTCCTCCGGATGCTCGGACCCGATCACAGCAAATTCGTGCGGCGAACGTAGATCGCGAGCTGGCCACAGTCCTGCAGGTCGAGTTCGCCGAGCGGCTCGAACACGTGGGTCCTGACTCTGGGCCGGGTCGATCGTGGGTGCGGTGCCGGGCGAGGAGGCGACGGGTCGCCGGAGCGGGAACGACCTGGGATCCGGTGTGCACCGCTCGCGACAAGGAGAAACTCGGTCTCCGCGTCCTCGAGGACGAGCCAGTCGGCGCGGCTCGATGCCGGACCAGGCTGCTTCCTCGATGTCGAAGTCGTCAGCACCAGCGCCGCGGGTCCGTCCGCCTCGAGGTTGCGGCGCAGGTCGGAGGTCGCGGCGACGCGGTCGACCCACGGCATCGCACGTCCATCACCACCACGTCAGGGGTGTGCTCACGGGCCATGGCCGTCACGGCGTCGCCCTGCAACTGAGCAGAGCAATGCCCGACGACCGGTGACCGCGCGCGGCAGCGACCAGTTTCGGGCGCGCCAGACCAGGTAACCCACCATCACGTCACCGCGCTCGGAACTTCGCGCCCGGGTGCGGCACACGAGTGGGGAGCTCGGTGGTGAACGCCAAAGGGTAATGGTCGCTGGCGGCACGACTACCGGCCGCCCCATGTCAGATGGCGGGCGACAGCCCTCAGCGCGGCCCGTGGTGGACGTCCGTTGCTACATGACTCTTGATTACCGTCCATTGGACCCAGTACAGACCAGATGGCGACGCCCTGACCAGCGGTAATGCACCGTCAGTCTCTGCCCGGAGAGCCCGAACACGCGAGTTTTCGAGTTGAAAGTCATGAATAAGTAGTGAGTGGCACCGAAACCAGAAGAGCCCCTGATCAGCATAACCGCTGATCAGGGGCCCTTTTTGGTGCGCCCACAGGGACTCGAACCCCGGACCCAGTGATTAAGAGTCACTTGCTCTACCAACTGAGCTATAGGCGCATGGTCGGAGCGGCTCGCGCTCCTCGGTGCGTGAAAGACATTAACACCTGGCGCGCAGGGAGTGAAATCGAGTCACTGACCTGCGCAGATGCTCAGCTGACGATCTTGCGGATCACCAGGATGGCGACGACGGCGCCGACGCCGATGAGCGAGAACTTCACGGCGGGCTCGTTGAGGGTGCCCACGACGCTGCGCTTGGTGTTCTCGACCAGCCGCTTCGGGTTGGCGCGCACGCTGAGCTCGTCCAGGGTCGACGCGAGCTGGTCGCGTGCGGCCTCGATGTCGCGCTCGATGTTGTCGGTGTTGCGTGCCACGAAAGCCCTCCCGGCTGGACGAAGATGCAGAACTTCTGCGGTCGCCTCAGAGCCTAGAGCACGACGCCCGGCGCGCCTGCCCGGCTCGGACGAGTCGGCTAAGTTTGGCATCGTGACCACGACCTCGAGACTGTCCGCAGGCGACGCTGCTCCCGCCCTGTCCCTCCCCGACGCCGACGGCAACACCGTGTCGCTGGCGGACTACGCCGGCCGACGCGTGGTCGTCTACTTCTACCCCGCCGCGGCGACGCCGGGGTGCACGAAGCAGGCGTGCGACTTCCGCGACAGCCTGGCGCAGCTCAACGATGCGGGCCTCGAGGTGATCGGGGTGTCGCCGGACAAGCCCGCCAAGCTGGCGAAGTTCCGCGACGACGAGGGCCTCACGTTCCCGCTGCTCTCCGATCCGGAGAAGTCGACCTTGCAGGCGTGGGGCGCGTTCGGCGAGAAGTCGATGTACGGCAAGACCGTCACGGGCGTCATCCGCTCGACGTTCGTCATCGACGCCGACGGCAAGGTCGAGGTGGCTCAGTACAACGTGAAGGCCACCGGCCACGTCGCCAAGCTCATCCGCGATCTGAAGCTCTGAGCCGCCACTGCTCGGGCAGGCGGCTCAGGAACGCTGCTTCGGCCACCGCGATGGTCTCGATCTCGCTGGGGTCGACGCTCTCGTTCGGTGCGTGAATGGTCGACAGCGGCTCCTCGACGCCCATGAGGACGATCTCCGCATCCGGCACCGCGCGCTGCAGCGCGGTGCACAGCGGAATGGAACCGCCCTGCCCGGCGAACTGCACGGGCTCGCCGTAGGCGTCGCTCAGCGCGGTCATCAGCGTGCCGTACGCGGGGCCGTCCGTACGGGCGGCGAAGGGTGATCCGACGGCATCCGGCGTGACCGTCACCCGCGCGGACCACGGCGCCGCATTCGTCAGGTGAGTGACGAGCAGATCACGCGTCTTCTCGGCGTCCATGCCGGGCGGTACGCGCAGTCCGATGCGCGCGGACGCGCGAGGCACCACGGCGGCGGCGCTTCCCACCACGGGTGGGCAGTCGATGCCCATGACGGTGACGGATGGCCGGGCCCAGAGATGGTCCGCGATGGACCCGCTCCCGGTGAGCTCCACACCGTCCAGCACGCCCGCATCCGTCCGGAAACGCTCGACCGGACACTCGGCACCGTCCCACACGCCGGAACCGTCCACCCCGTCGATGGTGGTGTCTCCGTTGACGTCGTGCAGCGTGGCGAGCATTGAGACGAGGGCCACCAGTGCGTCGGGCGCAGGACCGCCGTACATGCCGGAATGCACTGCGCCGCGGAGTGTCTCGACGTCGACCCGCACGATCGCCATGCCGCGCAGCGACGTCGTCAGCGTCGGCGTTCCGACGGCGATGTTGCCCGTGTCGCCGATGACGATCACATCGGTCGCGAACAGTTCGGGACGATCGTGCACCAGGTCCTCGAGGCCACCGGTCCCGGTCTCCTCTGAGCCCTCGCACACCACCACAATGCCCACCTCGGAGTCGGAGCCGAGCGCACGGAGCGCCGCGAGGTGCATCAGCACGTTGCCCTTGCAATCGGCCGAACCGCGTCCGAACCAGCGACCGTCCCGATCGGTCAACTCGAAAGGCGCGCTCTTCCAGAGAGACTCGTCGCCCGCAGGCTGGACGTCGTAGTGCGAGTACAGCAGGACCGTCGGAGCACCGTCCGCAGCGCGGCGCCGACCGATGACGGCCGCCGATCCGTCGGACGTCTCGTGCAACTCCGTGCCCGTCACGCCGGCGTCGCGGAACGCGTCTCGCACCCACTCCGCGGCGGAGCGGCACTCGGACGGCGGCGCCTGCTCGGGATCGGCGATGGAGCGAAAGGCGACGAGGTCTGCCAGTTCGGCGCGCACTCGCGGCATGCTCGCACGCACGCGGTCTCGGAGCTCGGACAACTGCGCATCGGTACCAGAGGTCATGGAAAACAGTCTGACACCTCGACGCGTCGACCTACTGCGGGAACTCCTGGTTCAGCCACTGCCCGGTCTGCTGCCAGTGCTTTGCCCACGCCTCGTCCTGCAGCTGCTGCGGGGACTTGTTCGGATCCTGCTCGGGCACCGGGACGGTGAACTGCGGAGCGGGTACCGCACTGGGAGAGGACGACTGCTGCTGTGGCGGCGTGGTGGTCCACGGCGTGGGCGCCGGCGCAGCGGCGGTCGGCGACCAGGGTGCTGCCGACGGCGCGGTCCAGTCGTAGGCCGCGGCGTCTGCTGCGGCGTCCTCTGTCGGAACCGGCGCTGCCGGAGCAGCGGGGGCCGGCGACGCGGCCGGAGCAGCGGGAACCACCGGTGCCGCGGCTGCGGGAGCATCTGCCACCGGGGACGCGGAGCCACCGTTCGGGGCCTGCTGCTCAGCGGCGGTGTTCTGGGGCACGCTGTCCGATCCACCGGACATCACGGCAGCGGTACCGATGCCCGCCGCGACCAGCGCTGCTGCTGCAGCAGCGCCGGCGAACCCGACGAAACGGCGCGAGCGGCGACCGGTGGGAGCGACGGACGCGGCCGTCACCACCGGGATGGCCTCGGTCCGAGCATCGTCGATCGGATCGACGACAGCAGGCGCTACGACGGCGGGGAACACCTCGGTGTCGGTGTCGGACGACGTCGTGGGAGGAACGGCCTTGTCGACGGGCGTGACCTCGTCGGCGGACGCGACTCGGGGGCGAGCAGCCGCGGCGGCGGCACCTGCCACACCGGCACGTGCCGCTGCGGACTTCGAGATCGGCGACGCGGACGCGCCCGACTTCACGACGCCGGACTTCCCCGCACCGGTCGCGGACCGGCGTACCGGCTTGGCCGGGACGGGACGCGTCGGGCGCAGAGGTGGGCGGGCTGCCGCTGCGGCGGCGGCGACAGCGGAGGGTGTGGTCCGCTGCCAGGGCGCGACATCGTCGGCAGGAGGAGTGGCGTCGTCGTCGAGTGTCGTGCCGTCGGCGGGCGTGTCCGCGACGACCGGGGTGGGAGAGTCGAAGACGGGAACACCGAACGCGAGTTCGAGGATGGGCGGAGCCACGTCGATGTCAGCGGCAGCGCCCGAGGTCACGACGGACATGACACAGGCGTCGGCGACGTCCACCAGGTCCCACAGCATCGGCACCGTCAGCCCGATCTGCTCGGGCGAGAAGTCCTCGAGGTCGATCGACTCGGCGACGCCGAGGTCCGACCCGTCGATGGGAGACAGCAGGGACGCCGTCACCGTGGACCCGTCCAGGTGATACAGCAGAACGGCGGAGACCACGGTGGTGTCACCACGGGTCTCGGGTGCGCTGCTGTTGCGGGGGGTGTCGTTCATGATGTGCCTCCTCTTCTCGAAGACGAACCGGAAGCCGACACAGCCGTCGTGACTCCCCCGAGACCGGCCTGAACGATCGACTACATGCTCCGTCAGTGAACGATGCGTCTTGTAACAGTCTCTAAACATACCGTAAGTTCATATTGAATGCGGCCGAACGGTAGCTCGCTGTTCGAGAACGGTGGGTCGACCGATACTGTTGGTGACGTGGAGTCGACCGACGGAGCACCGGGGCGCAGCACCCCGATCACCGAGGAGACGGCGCACGAACAGGGCCTTCACGACGAGACCGATGTCCGCGACGGGGCCGACACCAGCGAGAACGCGGACGAGAACGAGCCCGTCGAGCTGCTCCCCCGTCGCCGCCCCACCCAGGAGCGCAGCAAACGGAAGTTCGACGCATTGTTGACGGCGTCGCGCGAACTGTTGACCGACGTGGGGTTCGAGTCGTTCACGTGCGAGGAGGTCGCGGCCCGCGCCGGGCTGCCCATCGGCACGCTGTACCAGTTCTTCGCCAACAAGTACGTCATCGTGTGCGAACTGGGTCGCCAGGATCTCGCAGGCGTGCGCCAGGAGTTCGCCGATTTCGACGGGGAGGTTCCGTCACTCGACTGGCTACGCTTCCTCGACGACTTCCTGGACCATCTCTCCAGCCTGTGGACGTCGGATCCGTCCCGACGCGAGGTGTGGTTGGCGATGCAGTCCACCCCGGCCACACGCGCCACCGGCATGATCCACGAGAAGGCGTTCGCCGCCCAGGTGGAGCGGGTGCTCGCACCGCTCACACCCCGCACCCCACGTGCCCGCCGCAACCTCATGGCCGAGGTGCTCGTGCACGTCGTCTACTCCATGCTCAACTTCTCGGTGCAGGACGGTCAGAGTCACGCCGACGCCGTCGCCGAGCTGAAGCGCCTGATGGGCGCCTACCTGTTGGTGGCAGAAAAGGAGAGCCGACGCTGATCGCGTCGGCTCTCCTCTTCTCCGTCATTCGTCTGACGATCACTCCTCGAGGATCGCCACCGCTCCCGCCATGTCGCCGTCGTGGGTCAGCGACAGGTGGATCTTGACCGTCGGCAGGAACTCCGCGGCCATGCCGTGCAGCTTGATCGACGGACGTCCCCACGCGTCGTTGACGACCTCGATCAGCGGGTACGGGTTGTCGCCGATCTGGGGCGCACGAGCGAAACGTGATGCGGCCCAAGCCTTCAGCACCGCTTCCTTCGCGGCCCACCGCGCGGCGTAGTGCCGCGCGGGATCCGCACTGCGCGTGGCGGCGTGGCGGCGCTCGCCGGCAGTGAAGCTGTCGCGGACCATGGTGGTCCCGACCTTCTCCATCTGCTCGGCGAACTCCGAGACCGACACCAGATCCAGACCGACTCCCAGGATGCTCACTCGGCCACCGTACGGTAGACGTCGTCCGCGCCGAGGCGAGAATCTTCGCTCAGCAGCAGATCGATCTCGAGCTCGTGCTTCGCATCGCTCGACGTGCCGTCGTGGCCCAGTCGGCGATCCTCCGGACGCTCGTACAGCGAGGATCCGCCGCACATCGCCTCCATCAGCCGCCGCTTGCCGGCCACCACACGTGCCTGCGCCTTCGCCGTGTACTCCTCGCGCTGCGCGGCCGGAACCGCCTCGAGGAACGCCTGCGGGTGCACCACGGCGATGATGCCGGACACATGGCCGAAACCGAGGCTGGTCAGCAGACCGGCCTTGAACGGCAGCCGCTCCCCGAAGCGCAGCGGTTCGCGTACCCAGACCAGGTTCTCGAACTCGGTCATCGTGTCGTCGACGCAGTCGAGACTGCGGTTCGGCGGCACGACGCCCTCGGCCAGCACCTGGCAGAGACCGATCAGCTGGAAGGCGGCAGCGCCGCCCTTGCTGTGTCCGGTCAGCGACTTCTGCGAGACCACGAAGAGGGGGTTGCCCTCCGTGCGGCTCAGTGCTCGGGCCAGACGCGTGTGCATCTCCGCTTCGTTGGGATCGTTCGCGTTGGTCGACGTGTCGTGCTTGGAGACGATCGCGATGTCGTCCGCGGAGACGCCGAGTGCGCTGAGCGACAACGCCATCGCCGAGTCCTGACCGCCGCGGGCAGCGCCGAGGGCGCCGAGACCGGGAGCCGGGATCGACGTGTGCACGCCGTCACCGAAGGACTGCGCCCACCCGACGACACCGAGGACGGGCAGGCCCATCTCCAGAGCGAGGTCACCGCGAGCCAGCAGAATCGTTCCGCCGCCGTGCGACTCGACGAAGCCGCCGCGTCGACGGTCGTTGGCTCGGGAGAACCGGCGATCCGAGATGCCCTTGGCGTGCATCGCCGAGGCCTCCGCCGTCGCCGACATGTCGCCGAAGCCGATGATGCCCTCGGTGCTGAGGTCGTCGAACCCGCCGGCCACGACGAACGTCGCCTTGCCGAGCCGGATCTTGTCCACGCCCTCCTCGACCGAGACCGCCGCCGTGGCGCAGGCCGCGACCGGGTGGATCATCGCGCCGTACGACCCGACGTACGACTGCACCACGTGCGCCGCAACGACGTTCGGCAGTGCTTCCTGCAGGATGTCGTTCGCACGAGCGTCGCCCAGCAGGGTGTCGATGTACAGCGAGCGCATCGACTCCATGCCGCCCATACCGGTGCCCTGCGTATTGGCGACCAGCGAGGGGTGCGTCCAGCGCATGAGCTCGGACGGGGTGAAGCCGCTGGTGATGAACGCGTCGACCGTGCAGACGATGTTCCACAGCGCGACCCGGTCGATGGAGCTCGCCATGTCCGGCGAGATGCCCCACTTGGTGGCGTCGAATCCCGTGGGGATCTGACCACCGACCGTGCGCGTCAGCTTCATCTGACGCGGTACGCGGATCTCGGTGCCCGCCTTGCGCGTGACCTGCCAGTCACCCTCCGCGTTCTGGTTCACGACCGTCCGCTCGGGATCGGCACCGACGAAGGCGCGTGCCTCCGCCTCGCTGCCGACGACGAACGTCAGATCGTTGTCCAGGAACACCGAGGTGAGCAGCGGCGCGGTGTTGTTCACCATCGCGCCGTCGTCCTCGTACTGCCGGATACCGCAGCGTTCGACGACCGTGTCGTGGTACCGGTCGGCGATCTCCGCCTCGGGCACCAGATCGCCCGACTCGGCGTCGTACCACCCCGGCTTGGGATCGTTCTCCCAGACCACCAGGCCGGTGTTCCACGCGAGTTCGAGAACGCCTGCCGCCGAGAGCTTCTCGTCGACCTCCATCTCGAAGCGGGTGCGTGCGCTGCCGTACGGCCCGAGCTCGCCCGTTCCGACGATGACGACCATCTCGGACGGCTCGATGTCCAGAGCGGTCCACGCGGGTGCTGCGGGCTGCTCGTCGAGCCGCGGCGGCGCGGGAAGCGCGTCGACGGTGGCGAGTGCCTCGGCGACGGCGTCGTCCGCGACGGCCTCGTCGGCCGCCTGCTTGGCGAGTGCGGCCAGATCGAGGCCCGCCTCGGCGAGGCCGCCGGTGAGATCGACCTCGAGCGGTGCCTGCGCGGCGGCGGTCCGGGACTCCTCGTCGCAGGTGGCGAGCAGCTGCTCGGCCATCTCCGCCGTGGACCAGGTGCGCACACCGGCTGCCTCGGCAGCGTTGGCCACCGGGTCGTTGTGACCCATGAGGCCGGTGCCGCGGACCCAACCGATACGGGCGTGCACCAACGTGACTCGCTCGGCCCAGGTGCGCTCCGCCTTCCAGCGGTTCACCACGGCGTCGAGCGCTGCCTTGGACTCGCCGTAGGCACCGTCGCCACCGAACAGTCCACGGTTCGGCGAACCGGGAAGTGTCACGTGCAGACGGGTGTCGACGTCGCGGTCGTGACCGATCTTCGACAGACCACCGATGAGACGCTCGACCGACCAGAGCAGGACGCGCATCTCCATCTCGGCGCGGGCACCGGCGTCGGACAGCTCGCCGGCGACCCGCGGTGCCGCGAAGGGGAACAGCATCGTCGGGGTGACGGCGGGCTTGACCAGCTTCTTCGCGCCACCGGCCGAATCGATCTGGTCGCTGCCGATCCACTCGATCAGGGCATCGACGTCGGCGTACGAGGCCATGTTCGCCGGGACCACCCAGAGGGCTGCTCCCGCAGTGGCATTCGTGCGGTAGAGCTCACGGTAGAACCCGACTCGGCTCTCGTCGAGACGCGAGGTGGTGAGGAAGACGGTCGCACCGCCGGCGAGCAGTTCCCCGGTCACCGCAGCGGCGATCGAGTTCTTGCTGGCGCCGGTGACGACCGCGACCTGGCCGGTCCAGCGGGTGGACGCCTCGGTCGACTGCGCCGCAGCCGACGCGATGGCGCCGTAGGTGGCCGCCAGGTCGCCGCGCCCCTGGGCGTCGGCCTTCTGCTGCCACCAGCTCGCCTGGGACGCGACCGCCGTGCCGGTTCCGGCGAAGGTGTCGACAGCGAGTGCCTGCGCCTTCTCGTCCCCCAGCCACAGCCGGGCGAGATCCTCACGCGCACTGGCCCAGCGGTCGTCGATCAGCACCGCCTTGCGGGCGTCGAACGACGGAGCGACCAGACGCGGCCAGTCGGTGCCGAGCTCGGTGGACACCAGGTCGACCAGCTCGGCCTCGCTCGCGTCCGCCTCGGGCAGGGTGAGGTTCTCGGCGAATCCGAGCTGCTCGAGGACCAAGCGGGCCGCCGAGGCCAGCACTCCGCTGCGCCCGGTGATGTTCTCGGTGAACTCACCCAGGGCGGCCGCGTCGACGGTGCCACCGCCGCCGCTGCCCCCACTGGAGGGCATGGACACCTGGATGCCGCGTCGCTGACCGACCGCAGTCACGGCTGCGTCGATGACCGCGTCGACCGCGGCACCGTCGGCGACGGCACCGTCCGCGAGACCACCGAGGTCGCCGCCGCGGATCGATGCGCCGTCCCTGGTGCCGAGGGCGACCTCGGCGGTGACGTGGTGGGCCCACCCGTCACCGAGCTGCCACACCTTGGCGACGCGCTCCGCGATGGAGCCGGGGCGACGTCCCGACGGTCCGAACACCTTGCGCAGGTGATCGTTCACCGAGTCGCTGAGCACCGGCCCGAACGGACGGTAGGTACGTGCCAGCTTGTTGACGGTGCCGGCGAGGGCACCCATGTCGGCGTCGGCCGCGCCGTCGATCGCGCCGAGCGACAGCTCGGAACCGAGATCGACGAGCAGCTGGTTACGCCGGGACGAGACGCCGTCGCACAGTGCCTCGATGGTGTCGGCGGGGCCGATCTGATCGATGCGGAGCTTGGTCCACAGGGCGATCAGCACGGTCGTGGCGTCCGACGCCGTGAACGCGATGTCGTCGGGACGCGGTCCACCGGCCGGGGCCGCGGGAGCAGCGACCGGGGCGGCGACGGCTGCCGGGGCAGCCGCCGGATCGGCAGCGGGAGTCTCGGACTCGGGCTCGTCCACCATCTCCGGGTCGGTGTCCGTGGAGAAGACGACGGCCGCGTCGCGCTCGATGTTGAGCACCTCGACGGGGTGGCCGATGCGACCGGGAAGCTTGAGCGTGTTGGTCGCGAGGTTGGCCACCGTGGGAACGGATCCCAGACCCACCTCGACGAAACGCTCGATGCCCAGTCCGCCGTCCGACTCGTCGGCGAACAGCAGGTCCTGCGTCTCGATCCACCGGACCGGGCTGGCGAACTGCCATGCCAGCAGCTCGGTCAGGATCACGCGGCACAGATCGGCCGGGCGGGCGGCCCAGTCGTCCCACCGACTCAGGACGTCGGCCAGCGGCTCGGACGGCACCAGGTCGGCGATCTCCTGCACGAAGTCACGATCGAGCGTGAACAGACGCGGAACCAGGTTGGGGATGTAGCGGCCGACGAGGATCGACGGGTCGATCGTCTCCGGGAGCAGCTCGAGGAGACGAGCCCGGAAGTCGTCCACACCGCCGCGCAGAACGGTGGAGTGGAACGGGACGTCGATGCCGGGGACCAGGATGAAGGCCCGCTTGCCGCCGAACTCGGCACGGCGACGGTCGATCTCGCGCTCGAGCTCCTCGAGACCCGCGACGGTGCCGGCGATGGCGTACTGGGAGCCGCGCAGGTTGAGGTTGACCACCTGCAGGAACTCGCCGGTGCGCTCACCGATGGACTCGACGAATCCGATGACGTCGTCGTCGGCGAGGCCGACCTGGGACGGACGGATAGCGGCCATGCGGTACTGGCTGCGGCCCTTCGCATCACGCGGGACCAGCTGGTGCATGGCGGAGCCGCGCTGGAAGACCACTTCGAGGACGGCCTCGAGCGGCAAGACCCCGGCGACGGCGGCGAGAGCGTTGTACTCACCGACGGAGTGGCCGGCGAGGAACGAGTCCTCGACGAACGCGCCGGACTCGCGGAGCTCGGCCACCTGGGCGACACCGAGCACGGCCATCGCGACCTGGGTGAACTGGGTCAGGTGCAGGACGCCGTCGGGATGACGGTGGGTCACTCCCCTGGCCCGCAGTTCGGTCGGGTTGTCCCGCACGACAGCGAGAATGGAGAAGCCCAGGGCAGCGCGGGTGTGCTTGTCCGCTCGCTCCCAGATCTCACGGGCGGCCTTCGAGCGAGCCCGTGCGTCGAGTCCCATGCCGGGCTGCTGGATGCCCTGGCCCGGGAACGCGTAGACCGTCTTCGGTGCGGCGATGCGGCCGGTGGCCATCATGACCATGTCGCCGTCGACCTTGCAGGAGACCTCGACGATCTCGGAACCGGCCTCGTAGCCGACGCGATCGACGCGGACGTCGATCGAGGCGCCGGGACGCACCATGCCGAGGAAGCGCGTGGTCCACGCCGTGAGGCGACGCGGCGGAGTCGTCGCGGCCGGATCGACGGCGGTGACCACCTGCTGCGCGGCAGCCGAGAGCCACATGCCGTGCACGATGGGATCGCCGAGACCGGCGAGACGTGCTGCGGCGTCCGAGGTGTGGATCGGGTTGTGGTCGCCGGAGACCTGAGCGAACGCACCCATGTGACGCGGAGCCGTGATGGTGGTGTCGCGGCGACGGCGGCGCGGGGTCTCGACCAGCGCGTCGGTGACCGACCCGCCGGCGCGCGGCGGATCCGACAGCGTGCCGGTGCCGGTGCGGCCACGGATGGCGAACCGCTCGACGAGGGTGGCGACGACGGGAGCGTCGAGGCCCTCGCCCAGCATGGCGCCGATCTCGACGGAGACCTCGACCACGCGGCCGAGATCGGTGTCGACGACCTCGCCCGACTGCGCCTTCACCACCAGGATGCTGTGGTGGTCCGGGAGCGTGCCCATGAGATCGATGCGGTGGTCGAGGTGCACCAGGTCGAGCATGCCCTCGATGACGGAGCCGGCGTCGGCGGTACGCGCCGAGCCGAGCACGGCGAACACGGCGGGCCAGCACGCTCCGACGAGGACGTCGGGCACGGCCGAGTGGCCGACGCCGTAGTCCGCGGGGAGGCCGGAGCCGGTGACACCCGCATGGTCGGCGACGAGGTCGGGCGACCAGGCGATGTTGAGGCGAGCAGCGCCGCCCTTGACCGTCGGGAGTTCCTGTCCCGCAGCGACTCCGAGCAGTGCGGACATCGACGACTCGGCGTCCGCGTCGGTGACGAGCGGCGCTCCGCCGTCGACCGCCGAGGCGGGGACGGTGATGCGGATGTCGACGCTCTTGCCGGGCGAGAGCGGGACCGAGAGGAGCACCTGGTCCGAGCCGGCGACGGTCAGCGTGGCGCCGGTACGGGCGTGGGTGGCGGCCTCGTCGGACACGACGTCCCACTCGGACAGTGCACCGAGTCGACGAACGGGGTTGGGCGCGAGGCGCGATGCCCAGGTGATGTCCGGAGCGGCGAGCACCATGCCCACGAGACCGCCCGCGATGTCGGGATGACGGCGGGTGGCGACGGCGACGGAGTCCGCGCCGGAGCCGAGCAGGCGATCCGCGGTGGCCTTCTCGAAGCGGTTCAGCAGATCGCCGACCGGCTCGTTCAGCCGGTCGATGCCGGCGACTGCCACGGTGCCGGGGATGACGCAGACCTGGTCTGCCGAGTACCGCGCGTCGTGGGCCTGCCACAGCGAGTCACTGCGCCACCAGCGGCGGACGTCCTTGTCCACGACGGGAACGAAGTTGACCGGCTTGCCGGGGATGCGGCACAGCGAGATGAAGAACGGCACGTCGGCCGGGTGCAGCTCGACCGTCGAGGCGTCGGGGTAGGCCGCGACGAGTGCCCGCAGGGCATCGGCGGGGCGATCGAGGATGTCGTCCTCGGCGAAGAGGGTGGGAACGGGGCCACGGTCGACGGGGTGCAGGCGGGCCTCGGCGCGCTGGAGCATGTCGCGGAAGCGGACGCGCCACGTGACGTCGAGCCACGGAGTGTCGGTGTCGATGTCGTGCCCGACGGCGAGCTCGAGGTAACGCTCGAGCCAGCGCAGGTACGTCATGGACGCGACGTCGCCGAAGTACGGCTTCGCGGTGGCGTCGAGAGCGGCGATGATCTCGTCGCGGCGGGCGGCCACGGCTTCGTCGTCGCCGGCGACCTCGTCGAGCAGACGACCGGTCCGCGAGGCGGCGTTGTCGATCTCGTGGATGTCCGCGCCGAGCTGGCTGCGGCCGGAGGCCATGCCACCGATCGCGGTGCCGGCACCGACCCAGTCGGGCGTTCCGGGGGTGTCGACGAGGAGCTGCTTGACCTCGGGGGACGTTGTCGCCTCGAGCGTGGCCATCGCGGCGGTGCCGACGAGGATGCCGTCGAGCGGCATGGCCGGGAAGCCGGCGGCCTCCGACCAGCGTCCGGTGAGGTAGTCGGCTGCGCGCTCGGGAGTTCCGATGCCGCCGCCGACGCAGATGACGATGTTGTCGTGCGACCGCAGCTCCGCGTAGGTGGCTACCAGCAGGTCGTCGAGGTCCTCCCACGAATGGTGGCCACCGGCGCGGCCACCTTCGATGTGGACGATGACCGGGTAGTCCGGAACCTCGTTGGCGATGCGGATCACGGCGCGGATCTGCGCCACCGTGCCCGGCTTGAAGCAGACGTGGCTGATGCCGACCTCGGTCAGCTCCTCGATGAGCGCGACGGCCTCGTCGAGCTCGGGGATGCCCGCGGTGACGACGACGCCGTCGAACGGCGCACCCGCCGTGCGGGCCTTCTGCACGAGGCGCTTGCCGCCGAGCTGCAGCTTCCACAGGTAGGGGTCGAGGAAGAGCGAGTTGAACTGCACGGACCGGCCCGGCTCGAGGAGCTCCTGCAGCTCGGCGACGTGGCCGGCGAAGATCTCCTCGGTGACCTGTCCGCCACCGGCGAGCTCGGCCCAGTGGCCGGCGTTGGTCGCGGCGGCGACGATCTTCGGGTCGACGGTGGTCGGGGTCATGCCCGCGAGCAGGATCGGCGACCGACCCGTCAGCTTGGTGAAGGACGTCTCGACGGCGGTGTACCCGTTCGGGAGGGTGACCACGGACGGGGCGAAGTCGCTCCACGGCCGGTCCACCTCGGGTGCGGCGCCGGGAGTGAGAAGGTTGCGGTGCCCGGTGCGGGTCGACGCGGCGACGACGCCCACGCCGTGGCCACTGATGTTCGATGCGGTCAGGCGGGTGAGGGCGTCACCGGGACCGAGGTCGAGGATCCACGAGGCGCCGGCGGTGACCACGGACTCGGTCGCGGCGACCCAGTCGACGGGATCGACCAGGATGGCCTGCGCGAGTGCGCGGGCACGGGAGACGTCGACGCCACAGCGCTCGGCCCACTGGCCGACGACGTCGACGGCCTCACCCATCTGCGGGTGGTGGAAGCCGACCTCGATGTCGAGGGGTTCGAAGACGGGAGCGAAGATCGCGCCGCCACGCTTCTTGGCGTCACGCTCGCGGGTCTCGGTGGCCGAGATCTCCTCGCAGCGCTGCTGCACGCGGACGAGCTTGGTGTACGGACCGCTGAGGACGACGCGGCGGCGACCGTTGCGGATGGCGACGACGGCGGACGTCGTGGCGTCGTCGCCCGCGACCTCGTCGACGATGGCCTGCAGACGGACGGGGTCGACGGCGGAGACGGCGATCATGGGAGCCCGCTCGCCCGAGCCGATGAGGGCACGGCGGCGGCCGACGAGACCGGCTGCGGCACCGATGAGCTGCGCGACGGCCAGCAGTTCGGCGTCACTGCGTCCCAGATCGGCGACTGCCGCCTCGGCGAGGACACCCTGCGAGTGGCCGATGACGGCGGAGGGCGGAGTGGCGGTCCAGTCCAGTCCCTGCACCGACAGCGCGCGCAGTGCGGCGATCTGGGTGAGGAGGACGCCGGGGACGGAGACGGCCGCGGAGGCGAGGGCCGCGGTGGACGGCCCGGCCGACGGATCGTCGGCGAGCTCCTGCTCCAGCATCCAGGCGATGGGATCGAAGCCGAGGGGCCGCACGACCAGGAGCTCCTGCGACACGGGCGCGAGGATGTCGGCCGCGGTGTTGACGAGATCGGTGATCTGCGGCTCGAGTGCACAGTCCCGGGTCAGCTCGTCGAGAGTGGGCAACCAGGGCGCACCCTGGCCACCGAAGGCGAACGCGTACGGCTCACCCGCGACGAACCGCTCCGCGAGCGACTCCGCCCGATCGGTGGAGCGCTGGCGGTTGGGGGGAGTGCTCTCGTTGATGGTCACGCGTGCGTGTCCTCTCCTACCTCGGATCGCGAGGTGCTGGGTACTTCTGACGCTGGGCTCGTTCGACGTGGCTGAGTTGTTCGACGTTGCTGGGCCACCGGCGACACGAGACTCCGGGAGCCCGAGACGGTGGGCAGTCGTCATCGACGGACCACTCGCATCTCGTGGGCTCAAGGATGACACGGAATCATGAGGAATTCCTCACGTTCTGTTTGACGTCCTAGTGCTACCCGCGGGTACGTCGTGATCGTGGCCAGGAACGGCGGCTCAACTGACCCGAAAGTAGGGTCGATCGCTGCAGACCAGGGCGGTTTCCGCGGGCGAGGAACCTGAGGGATTCCTCGTGTTCATCGTTACCAATTCGTTATACGAGCGGACGGGCGGTTCCTGTCGGACCGTCCGTCTATCTTCCTGATCGCACACGTCGTGCACCGAGACCGGGGGGACTCACATGACCGACACCATCGCAGCGATCCTCGACCGTTCGACGCAGACTGCCACCGCTACCGCCGTCGACGCGGTGATTCCACGGGAGACCTGGCCGTTCTGGTTTCCGGGGTGGGCCGGGGGACGTCGAGGCCGCTCTCCTCGACGCCGTGTTCTCGTCGAGAGCGACGTACGGCGGTCCCACCACGGGAGTGCGCCGGGTGATCGCCGCGTGGCGGCGCTCGCGATGCGGCGCGGTGGACGATCTCCGCGCTCTCACCACGCTCGATGCCGACGTCGTGGCCAACCGGCAGCGGGTTCCGGGGAATCACTCGACCAAGGCCGACGCCGCGCGGGCCGTCGCCGCCGCACTGCTCGCAGTCGGGGTGACCAGGGCGACGGACGTGGACGGGTCCGAGACGCAACACGACGCGTTCGTCTCCGTCGCAGGTGTCGGCGAGCTGTCATGGGAGTGCTTTCTCGGCGCCCTCGGCGTCGCGTCACCGCTGAGCGACGCCGGGGTCGACGACTTCCTGCGAGTGACACTCGCCGTGACCGTCGACGGAGTCGAGGACCGGAGTGCCGTCCTGGACGCGGTCGCAGGTGACCTCGACACCGACCGCGCGACGCTGCGGCACGCGGTGTGGCGCTACCAGCGTTCGCTCGTCCGCAGGCCGCGGACCCGCGAGGTGCCGGCCGAGGTCGTCTAGACTCACCTGCACGCGCGAGTGGCGGAATGGCAGACGCGCCACACTTAGGATGTGGTGTCCGACGGACGTGGGGGTTCAAGTCCCCCCTCGCGCACCAGCAGGTGAGTCCCACCACGACCCCTACGACGCGGTGTCGTTGACCGTGCGCGGTCCGGTACCGTCGTGGTGTGGATCAGAGCCGGGACACCACCCCCAGGACGCGCCGCCCAGCGCTCATCGTGCTGGTCATCGTCGCCGCCTGCGGATGCCTGGCGCTCGGGTACTGGCAGTGGGAACGATTCGAATCGTCGTCCGGCACGGGTCAGAATCTCGGCTACGCCTTCCAGTGGCCCCTTTTCGCCGCCTTCGTCGTGTTCGCCTACCGACGGTTCGTCCAACTCGAGGACACCGTGGACGAACCGGTGGAGTCCACGGTGATCACCGAGATCCCCACCGATCTCCTCCCGCAGCGCCCGACAGCTCGGACGACCCGCCTGCCCGACGACACTGCCGACGACGAGGAGACTCGTCAACTGCGGGAGTACAACAGCTATCTCGCGGAGTTGGACGCCGGCCGCGAGAACGACAGGAGCACTTCGTGAGCACCGCAGAACCTCGTCCCGCCGCTCGAAGCACCGGGGGTCGGCCGACCGACCGGCGGATCGAGCCCGCGCTTCTGCGCTATCGCGTTCTCGCCTACGCCACCGGCGTATGGCTGCTGGTGCTGACCGCGGAGATGGTGGCCAAGTACGTCTTCGGCGTCGAGAACCTGCCCGGGTGGATCGCGATCGTGCACGGCTGGGTCTACTTCGCGTACCTGATCGTCACGCTCGACCTCGCCGTGAAGGTGCGCTGGCCCGTCGGCCGCACCATCGGCACGCTCCTCGCCGGCACCGTGCCGTTCCTGTCGTTCGTCATCGAGCACCGCCGCACCCAGCAGGTGAAGCGGGACTTCACCGTCCGACCTACTGCGTGAGCGCGGTGATCTCCGGGAGCAACCGGCGCAGCGCGACGCCGCGATGGGACGACGCGTCCTTCTCCGCAGGCGTCATCTCGGCAGCGGACTGCCCGGCACCGTCCGGAACGAAGATCGGGTCGTAACCGAATCCACCGCTTCCGGCACGGGTTCTCGACACACTCCCCCGCCACTCGCCGCGGACCACGTGCTCACGTCCGTCCGGCAGCACCAGCGCGCAGGCGGAGACGAACGCCGCACCGCGCCGCTCGTCCGGCACGTCGGCCAGTTGCGCCAGCACCAGCGCGGTGTTCGCCTCGTCCTGGCCGTGCTGCCCCGACCATCGCGCCGACAGCACTCCGGGCATATCGTTCAGTGCGTCGATCGCGATCCCCGAATCATCTGCCACACAAGGCATCCCGGTCGCGGCAGCGCCGTCCCGAGCCTTGATCAGAGCGTTCTCCTCGAAGGTCGCCCCGGTCTCGGGAGTCTCCGGGTACTCGGCGACCTCGTCGAGCCCCACCAGTTCCACGCCGCCGACCTGCGCGGCATCGAGCACCCGCCGCAGTTCGGCGAGCTTCTTCGCGTTGCGGCTGGCGACGAGGAGCCGTACGTCAGGCACCGGGCAGCTCACCGGGGTAAGGGGCCGCGAGAGCCTCCTTCTGGATCGCGAAGATGCGCTCGCAGCCGGCGAGGGCATTGTCGAGCATGGCGTCGAGGGTGGACCGCGGGAAGGTCGCGCCCTCGCCGGTGCCCTGGATCTCGACGAGTGTTCCGGTGTCGGTGGCCACGACGTTCATGTCCACCTCGGCGCGGGAGTCCTCCTCGTACGGCAGGTCCAACCGGACGCGGCCGTCCACCACGCCGACCGACACGGCAGCGATGGCGCAGGAGATGGGCTGCGGATCGGCGAGCTTGCCGTGAGCCGCGAGATAGGTGACTGCATCGGACAGTGCCACGAAGGCACCCGTGATCGCCGCGGTGCGCGTCCCGCCGTCGGCCTGCAGCACGTCGCAGTCGAGGGCGATGGTGTTCTCACCGAGAGCGGCGAGATCGATGCAGGCCCGCAGCGAGCGCCCGATGAGTCGGCTGATCTCGGACGTGCGTCCGCTGACCTTGCCCTTCACCGATTCGCGGCTGTTGCGGGTGTGCGTCGCGCCGGGAAGCATGGCGTACTCGGCGGTGAGCCAGCCGAGCCCGGATCCCTTGCGCCACCGCGGCACCCCCTCCTCCACGCTGGCGGTGCACATCACCCGGGTGTTGCCGAACTCGACCAGCACCGATCCTGCCGGGTGCGAGGTGAAACCGCGGGTGATGGTGATGGTGCGGAGTTCGTCGTCTGCTCTGCCGTCTTCACGTGTGGACACGCCTGCCACCCTAGTCGGGTCGCCGACACGGCCCGGGGACGGACTGCCGCGCCCCGAGGGACGTGCGAGCGGTCAGACCTCGACGACGTAGCCGGGTGAGACGGCATGCACCGGACCACCGAACTCGGCCTTCGCCTCCGCGACGACGTCCTCGCGTGACGTCCACGGCGGGATGTGGGTGAGCAGCAGTTCCGAGACCTCCGCCATGGCCGCCAGCCGGCCGGCCTCGGTACCCGAGAGGTGTACGCCCTGAGGGCGATCCGCGGCGTGTGTCCACGACGCCTCGGCCAGGAGCACGTCGGCCCCGGTCGACAGTTCAACCACCGCGTCGCACATTCCGGTGTCCCCGGTGTAGGCCAGGACGGTTCCACTCTCGGTGGTGATGCGCATGCCGTAGGACTCCGGCGGGTGGTACACGCGTCGCGGCTCGATGGTCAGCGCACCGAACGTCACCACGGAACCGTCTCGGAGGTACCGCAGATCGAGGGTGTCCGACATGTCGTCGATCCGGCCACCGCTCTCCGCGGACGCCACGCCCAGACGGAACGCCATGTCCGACGGCCCGAGGACCACGGCACGGCCCTCCACCGCAGTGGGGCCGTACCGGCGCCAGACCAGCAGTCCGGGGACGTCGAGGCAGTGATCGGCGTGCAGGTGCGACAGCAGCACGTGCACGTCGGCGGGGTTCACGTACTTCTGCAGGGCACCGAGAACACCGGGGCCGAAGTCCATGACGAGCGGGGCGGTGTCTGGCGCCTCGATGAGATATCCCGATGCCGGCGAGTCCGGACCCGAGACACTGCCCGAACAACCCAGAACCGTGAGACGCATGGGTGTCATGCTGCCACGCGCGGTGAGAGGTCCGAGAGAGTTCGGCGACACACCGTGTCGTGAGATGTCCGAAGGGTGCGCACGGCTCCTGTCACCGGTGCAGTGTGGGCGACGGCGGGAGCGTGCGCGCGGCGCGTTCCCGGCGTGCGGCACCGGCGAACATCCAGGCCGCCAGCACTCCCGCGAGTGCGCCGAACAGGTGGCCCTGCCACGACACGTCCTCCTGCGTCGGGAGCACCCCCCACAACGCGCTGCCGTAGACGAGCAGCACCAGGACCCCGACGAGCAACTGCCCGAGATCGCGGGCGAAGACGCCGCGCACGATGAGGTAGGACAACCACCCGAACACGATGATCGAGGCGCCGACGTGCAGGGACGCGGTCTCGCCCGTCAGCCAGGTGCCCAGCCCACCCACGATCCACACCACCGCGGTGACGGCCAGACCGCGCGCGATGCCCGAGAGCATCAGCACGAATCCCAACACCAGCAGCGGAACGGTGTTGGCGAACAGGTGGTCCCACCCGTGGTGGAGCAGAGGGGCGAAGGCGACGCCCTGGAGACCGTCGACCGATCGGGGGCCGATGCCGTGCCGGTCGAGGGCGAGACCGGACGCCACGTCCACCGCCTCGATGACGTACAGAACGGCGACGAAGCCACCGATCACCATGGCGGCGCTCGCCCAGCGCGAGCGTCGCGGCTGCGTGGCCGGCTGCGCGCCGGAGGTTCCGAGGGTCATGGCGTTCCCGATCGTGAGGCGAGAGGTGATGTCCGGTTTCGACGATACTCGAGAGTGCGGGTCGGGCTCACGCGCCGGAACTCGGGAACACGTCCCGATAGGCGGGAACCCCGGCCACCGCCGTCGCGGCGAGGATCGCCCGCGCGATGGCGCGCTCGACCACCGGGGCGACCGCCGCGCACACTCCGTCGAGCACGGCCAGATCGGGCATCATCATCGGCATGTCCACCTCGGCGGGGCGGGCAGCCGCCCGTCCCGTCGCGATGGCGAAGATCGTGTCGCCGTCCAGCGGCGAGTGGGCCGGTCGGATCGCGCGTGCGAGCCCGTCGTGTGCGGCGACGGCCACCCGCCGGCACTCCGACTCGGTGAGCTGCGCGTCCGTGGCGACGACGCCGATGGTCGTGTTGAGGGAGGTGTCCTTCGGCGCGAGCTCGGCGGCCGCCCGCACGTCGTCCGCACTCGGGGTTCGCAGGCCCACCTCCGGGACGGACGCCGCACTCCACAGGACACCCGTCGCGGGGTCGAAGACCGATCCGACGGGATTGACGACCATCAACGCGCTGACCACCAGACCCGCCGCGGCGCCGGTCTCGATCCGTGTCGACGCGCTGCCGACGCCGCCTTTCAGGAGCCCGGCGCGTGCGCCCGTCCCCGCGCCGACGCATCCGAGCGCGAAGTCGGCGGACGCGGTTGCCGCAGCTGCTCGTCCGAACTCCGCGTCCGGTCGCACGGACCAGTCCCCCATCGGTAGATCGAAGATCACGGCGCCCGGCACGATCGGGACGACACGGTCGTCTCGGCCCATCCGCACGCCGCGCCGATGCTCCTCGAGGTGGCGCATGACTCCGTCCGCCGCCGCGAGACCGTAGGCGGAACCGCCTGTCAGCAGCACCGCGTCGATCTGCTGCACGGCGTGGGACGGATCCAGCAGGTCGGTCTCGCGGGTACCCGGCCCGCCGCCGCGGACATCGACGGCCGCGGTGACCGGCGCGTCCGTCATGACGACGGTGCAGCCGGTCGCGCGTCCGACGCCGTCGTGGTGCTCGTCGGACAGCGTGACCTCGGGATCCAGCACGTGGTGGTGTCCGACGGTCAGTCCGGCGACGTCCGACAGCAGGTCGCGCATCACGGCATGAGTACCTGGACCAGCGAGTCCTGCATCCAGGTGAGCCAGTGGTAGACGTCCAGGTGCGGTGCTCGCGGATCGTCCTCCTCGAGTTGGTCGGGGGTGTCCGCGTCGATGCCGAGGGTGGTGCCGAGGGCCAGCCGGACGTCGTTCAGCCCGGTCAGCCAGGAGTCGGCCTGCTCGCGGGTGAGAACGATCTTGCCGCCGCCGTTCGGCAGCGTCGACAGGATGGTCGCGCCTGCGGCGCGCTTGATGTCGATGATGTCCGGCTCGTACAGGCTGCGGAGGGCGCCGTTGAGGTCGGCCTGCTCGGCGAGCGCGTCGGACTCGGCCGTGTCTGCGCCCTCGGGCCGGTGGAAATCGGGAAGCAACCGCGCGAGCGTGGGGTCCTCGGGAGCGGAGGTGTTGCCGGATCGCATGCCGGTGAGCTCGGCCAGGTCGTCGGTCGGCGCCTCGGCGCCCCGTCGCTCCAGCAGCCCCACCACCGACTCGACGAGCGACCGCAGGACGGCCACCTCGCGGCCGTCCATCTCCGACTTGAACTTGACGCCGCCCAGCGCGTTCTTCCGGGTCCACATGCGCACGACGACGGTCCTTCCAGAGTGGGTGAGACGAGTGTTCGAGAGTCAGACGTCGTGCTGCATGGTGGCCCACAGGCCCGCCGCGTGCAGCTTCTGCACGTCGATCTCCATCTTGTCGCGGGGCCCGCTCGAGACGACCGCCTTGCCTTCCGAGTGCACCTGCATCATCAGCTCCGTCGCCTTGTCCTTGCTGTAGCCGAACAGCTTCTGGAAGACGTAGGTGACGTAGTGCATCAGGTTGACCGGGTCGTCCCAGACGATGGTGACCCAGGGTGTGTCCGTCGCGGTGTCCTCGGACACCTCCACAGCCTCGTCGGGCGTGGCCTGCGGAAGTGTCGCGGTGAGATCCGAAGCCATGGCGCCCAGGATACGGCGTACATCGGTCGCCCCGTGACACGGTGACCGCTCTAGGGTGCAGTGGTGACCTCCACTGCGCTGTTCACCGATCAGTACGAGCTGACCATGCTGTCGGCCGCCCTCCGCGACGGTTCGGCGCATCGCGCCTGCACCTTCGAGGTGTTCGCCCGGCGGCTTCCCGACGGGCGGCGGTACGGCGTCGTCGCGGGCACGGGCCGCTTCCTCGATGCTCTTCGCGACTTCCGCTTCGGCGAGGACGAACTCGCGTCGTTGTCGTTCCTCGAGGCGGACACCCTCGACTGGCTCCGGAACTACCGGTTCGGCGGAGACATCGACGGTTACCGCGAGGGCGAACTGTTCTTCCCCGGCTCCCCCGTCCTGTCCGTGCGCGGCACCTTCGCCGAGTGCGTGATCCTCGAGACGCTCGCACTGTCGATCTACAACCACGACAGCGCCATCGCCGCCGCGGCCACCCGCATGGTCTCCGCGTCCGACGGCCGGCCGCTCATCGAGATGGGCTCTCGACGCGCCCACGAGGAAGCGGCGGTGGCCTCGTCGCGCGTCGCGTACATCTGCGGTTTCGCGGCCACGTCCAACCTCGAAGCGGTCCGCCGCCACGGCATTCCGGGCGCCGGAACCAGTGCGCACGCCTTCACGCTGCTGCACACGGGCGTCGACGGGCCGGACGAGGCCGCGGCGTTCCGCTCGCAGATCGCCGCCCTCGGTGTGGGCACCACGCTGTTGGTGGACACGTACGACATCACCGCCGGCGTCGCGACGGCCATCGAGGTCGCCGGGCCCGAGCTCGGCGGCGTGCGCATCGACTCGGGCGATCTCGGTGTCCTGGCGCGGCAGGTCCGTCGGCAGCTCGACGACCTCGGCGCCACGCGCACCCGCATCGTCGTCTCGGGCGATCTGGACGAGTACGCCATCGCCTCGCTGCGGGCCGAGCCCGTGGACACCTACGGCGTCGGCACGTCCGTCGTCACGGGATCGGGCGCACCGACCGCCGGCATGGTCTACAAACTGGTCGAGGTCGACGGCATCCCCGTGGCCAAGCGCAGTTCGCACAAGGAGTCGCGCGGTGGACGCAAGCGCGCCGTCCGCCTGGCCCGCAGCACGGGCACCGTCGTCGAGGAGCTGGTGACGAAGGCCGGCGCGCCGTTGCCCGCGACCGATCCGTACACGGTGCGGGAGCTGTCCGTACCCATGGTGCGCGGCGGCGAGATCGTGCACACCGCCACGGTGGAGGACGCACGCACGCTGGTCGCGGAGGGCCTGCGATCACTGCCCTGGGAGGGACTCGGTCTGTCCCAGGGAGATCCGGCCGTGCCGACGGTATTCTCCTGACCGTGGCCACCGCACTCGTCGTCGTCGACGTCCAGAACGATTTCTGTGAGGGCGGCTCGCTGGCCGTCGAAGGCGGGGCGCGAGTCGCCGCCGCCGTCAGCACGCTCGTCGCCGGCGCGAGCTACGACGCCGTCGTCGCGACACGTGATCACCACATCGACCCCGGCGCCCACTTCTCCGAGACCCCGGACTACGTCGACAGCTGGCCGCGGCACTGCGTCGTCGGCACACCCGGCTGCGACTTCCACCCCGATCTCGACCTCACCCCGATCGAGGCAGTCTTCTCGAAGGGCGAGTACGACGCGGCCTACTCCGGTTTCGAGGGTGCCGACGAGTCCGGCACAGGCCTCGCGGAGTGGCTCCGCGCTCGGAACATCGACGCCGTCCACGTCGTCGGCCTGGCCACCGATCACTGCGTCCGCGCCACGGCCCGCGACGCCGCGCGCGCCGGCTTCGAGACGACGGTGCTGCTGGACTACTGCGCCGCGGTGAGCCCCACGACGGTGCCGGCAGTTCTCGCCGAACTCGCCGACGAGGGTGTACACGCCGACCGCTGACCGAGAGCCCGACGCGTCGGCACACCGGCGTAACCTCGCACGGTGCCGCCGAAGTCGAAGTCCGAGTTGCCCACCGTTCCGAGTCTGCTCAGCACCGCGGTGACGGCGCTCGGCGGCACCGAGCGCACGGCCCAGCTCACCATGGCCTCGGCCGTCGCGCACAGCATCGACACCGGCGAGCACCTCGCGGTGCAGGCGGGCACCGGCACCGGCAAGTCGCTCGCCTACCTGGTTCCGTCGCTGCGGCACGCGGTGACGTCGGGGAAGACCGTCGTCGTGTCCACCGCGACCATCGCGCTGCAGCGTCAGCTGGTCGACCGCGACCTGCCGCGTCTGTCGAAGGCTCTCACCACGGCCCTCGCGCACGAACCGACATTCGCGATCCTCAAGGGCCGCGGCAACTACCTGTGCCTCAACAAACTGCACGGCGCCCCGTCCGACGCTCCCGAGGAGGAGCTGTTCGACGCCTTCGCCGTGTCGCGGCTCGGCCGTGAGGTCAAGCGCATCACCGAGTGGTCCTCGGACACCGAGACCGGTGACCGCGACGAGCTGAACCCGGGCGTGTCCGATCAGGCCTGGCGGCAGATGAGCGTGACCTCCCGCGAGTGTCTGGGGAAGTCGCGCTGCCCCTACGGCGAGGACTGCTTCGCCGAGCTCGCCCGGGTGGATGCGGCGCGCGCCGACGTCGTGGTCACCAATCACGCGATGCTCGCCATCGACGCCATCACCGGCATCTCGGTGCTGCCCGAACACGACGTCGTCGTGGTGGACGAGGCGCACGAGCTCGTGGACCGTGTGACGTCCGCGGCGACGGCGGAGATGTCCGCGACCGCGGTCGGCGCCGCCATGCGTCGCTGCGGGAAGCTCGTGGAGGACGAGATCCTCGACCGACTGGCCGGCGCCGCAGAGGGTTTCGCCGCGTTGCTCGACGAACTCGAGGGCGGACGCTGGGAGGAGTTGCCCCCCGGCGCGTCCCAGACGATCGCGAGCATCCGCGACGCCGCGTGGGCCGTGCGCACGGCCATCGGGCCGGCCAAGCAGGGCGGCGCCGCCGCGGACCCCGACGCGGCGGCCGCGCGGACCGCGGCTCTCGCCGCCATCGACGACGTGCACGACACCGCGGTGCGCATTCTCGAGACGTACGAGGAGAGCGATCCCGCGAAGCGGCGGGACGTGGTGTGGTTGGCCGTCGACGAGTTCCGCGGCGTCGTGAAGCGGGTGGTCCGGGTGGCACCGCTGTCCGTCGGCGGACTGCTCCGGACCCGGCTGTTCGCGGAGTCGACCGTGGTCCTCACCTCCGCGACGCTCACCGTGGGCGGCTCGTTCGACGGTCTCGCCGTCAACTGGGGTCTGCCGGCCGCCAACCCCACCCGCGTCGACGCGGCCCTCGCGACCGGCACCGAGGCACCGTCCGACGCGGACACGTTCCGGTGGAACTCGCTCGACGTGGGATCGCCGTTCGACCACGGCAGGGCCGGCATCCTCTACATCGCCAAGCACCTCACCGCACCGGGGCGCGACGGTACGTCGCCGAGTCAGCTCGACGAGATAGCGGGGCTCGTGCGCGCCGCGGGTGGCCGCACTCTGGGCCTGTTCTCGTCGATGCGGGCGGCGAAGGCCGCGGCGGCCGAGATGCGCGAACGGCTGGACACCCCCGTGCTGTGCCAGGGCGACGACGCCACCGGCGCCCTGGTCGAGCGCTTCGCGCAGGACGAGGCCACGTCACTGTTCGGCACGCTCTCCCTGTGGCAGGGCGTCGACGTCCCCGGTCGGTCACTGACCCTCGTGATCGTCGACCGCATACCGTTCCCGCGACCCGACGATCCGCTGCTGGTGGCGCGGCAGCGCGCCGTCGAGTCGCGCGGAGGCAACGGGTTCCTCGCCGTCGCCGCGAACCACGCGGCGCTACTGCTGGCCCAGGGTGTCGGCCGACTGCTCCGCAGCGTCGACGACAAGGGCGTCGTCGCCGTGCTCGACTCCCGACTGGCCACGGCGCGATACGGCGGCTACCTCCGGGCGTCGCTCCCACCGTTCTGGGAGACGACGGACCCGGAGATCGTGCGCAAGGCGCTGACGCGCCTCACCGCCACCCATACCTGAACCTGGACCCGCAGGGACCTACATCGGGGACGGACCCGCGACCCGACCGAGCTCGGCGTCTCCCGCGAGCAGCGGATGGTGCGGCAGGACCCGCACCGTGTATCCGACCGACCCGGAGAGCGGCAGCGTCGTGTCGGCGAGGAACCGCTCGCCGCCCGCGGCCGATCCCTGGTGCAGCATCGGGACCGTCACGACGTCGCCGAGCTGCTCGTCCTGATCGACGTGGCCGAACACGGCCTGCACGGACACGTCCGACGGGCCGAGTCCGCCGAGCCCCACCGTCGCGGACAGGGTGAGTGTCGAACCCAGCACCGGGGTGTCCGGCAGCCCGTCCGCCTCGACGTCGGTCACCGTGACCGCGGGCCACGCCGCATCGACGCGGCGCCGATAGTCGGCCATGGCCTTCGCACCGGCGTAGTCGTCGGAGATCGCCGCCGCACCCGCCCGGGTGGCGGGACCGTAGTACTGCTGCGTGTAGTCGCGAACCATCCTGGACGCCAACACCTTCGGGCCCGTGACCGTGAGGGTGTGCCGCACCATCTCGACCCAGCGCGCCGGCAACCCGTCGTCGCCCCGGTCGTAGAACTTGGGGAGCACCGACTTCTCGAGCAACTCGTACAGCGCCGCGGCCTCGAGATCGTCGCGGCGGTTCTCGTCGACGACGCCGTCGGCGGTGGGAATGGCCCAGCCGTTCTCCCCGTCGTACATCTCGTCCCACCATCCGTCCCGGATGGAGAGGTTCAGTCCGCCGTTGAGAGCGGACTTCATGCCCGAGGTGCCGCACGCCTCGAGCGGCCGCAACGGGTTGTTGAGCCAGACGTCGCATCCCCAGTAGAGGTAGCGGGCCATCGACATGTCGTAGTCGGGCAGGAAGACGATGCGGTGCCGCACGTCGTGCTGATCGGCGAATCGCACGATCTGCTGGATCAGGGCCTTGCCACCGTCGTCCGCGGGGTGCGACTTGCCCGCCACCACCAGCTGTACCGGGCGGACCGGATCGAGCAGCATGGCGCGCAGGCGCTCCGGTTGCCGCAGCATCAACGTCAGTCGCTTGTAGGTGGGGACACGGCGCGCGAATCCGACCGTGAGCACCGACGGGTCGAACACGTCGTCCGTCCACGCGAGTTCGGCGTCGGTGGACCCGCGCTCGAGGGCCGAGTGGCGCACGCGGCGGCGCACTTCCGCGACCAGATCGGACCGCAGCGCCGAACGCGTCTCCCACAGGTCCGATGCGGAGACCTCGGCCAGCTGCTCCCAGCCCTGCGCCTCCTCCATCGTGCGGGTTCCCACCGTGCGCGCCGCGAGGTCGAGCCACCGCTGCGACGCCCACGTCGGTGCGTGCACGCCGTTGGTGACCGAGCCGATGGGGACGTCGGACGCGTCGAATCCGGGCCAGAGTTCGTCGAACATGCCGCGACTGACGATGCCGTGGAGCGTGGAGACTCCGTTCGCGCGCTGCGCCGACCGCAGCCCCATGTGGGCCATGTTGAACACCGCGGGGTCGCTCTCGCGGCCGAGTTCGAGGATGCGTTCCATCTCGATGCCGGGCAGCAGCGACGACTCCGCCGTGCCGTCTCCGAAGTAGAGGCGCACCAGATCCGCGGGGAAGCGGTCGATACCGGCGGGCACGGGAGTGTGCGTCGTGAAGACGGTGGACGCTCGCACCGCGGCGAGCGCGGAATCGAAGTCCAGCCCGCCCGCGTGCAGTTCACGGATGCGCTCGAGACCGAGGAAGCCGGCGTGGCCCTCGTTCATGTGGAAGACGCTGGGCGCGGGAAGCGAGTGGTACTCGGTGTAGGCGCGCACGGCGCGGACGCCGCCGACCCCGGCCAGGATCTCCTGCTTCACCCGGTGGTCCTGATCGCCGCCGTAGAGGCGATCGGTCACGCCGCGCAGCTCGGGATCGTTGTCGGCGATGTCGGAGTCCAGCAGCAGCAGCGGGATGCGTCCGACCTGGGCGATCCAGATACGCGCGCGCAGCACGCGGTCGCCCGGCATCGCGACGTGGACGAGCACCGGGGAATCGGACCCGTCGGTGAGCAGTCGCAGCGGCAGACCCTGCGGGTCGAGGGACGGATACCGCTCGGCCTGCCAGCCGTCGGCCGTCAGCGACTGGCGGAAGTACCCGGAGCGGTACAGCAGGCCCACGCCGATGAGGGGCAACCCCAGATCGGACGCGGCCTTGAGGTGATCGCCGGCGAGGATGCCGAGACCACCGGAGTAGTTGGGCAGCACCTCGGAGACGCCGAACTCCATCGAGAAGTACGCGATGCCCACCGGCAGATCCGCACCGGAGTCGACCTGATGCTGGAACCATCGGGGTTGCGCCAGGTAGAGGTGCAGATCGGCGACGAGATCATCCACGCGCTGCACGAACGCGTCGTCGTTCGCCAGGTCCTCGAGGCGGGACGAGCGCACCTCGCCGAGGATGCGCACCGGATCGCGGTCACCACTGACCCACAGGTCCGGATCGATGCTCTCGAACAGCTCCAGGGTCGGCGGATGCCACGACCATCGCAGGTTGACGGACAGTTCGGCGAGTCCGGAGAGTCGGGCCGGGAGCTGCGCGCGGACGGTGAATCTGCGGAGTGCTTTCACGATTCCGAAGACTACTGCCGGCGACCGCCGCGCACCGTGGTTCCGCGTTTGCCGAGGAGCCGTTCGGGTACTTCTCCCGGTGGCGTCCGAGACTGCCGCGTGCCTCGTCCGCAGGTCGCGTCGGTGCTCTCGGTCGGTTTCGAGAAAGACCGGGGCATCTCGTCTACGGTTGACTTCGAGCTCAGCCCGACAACCCGACATCGACAGAACTGCGACAACCAGCAGAAAAGGGGCTTCGGTGACAGGCCGTATCGGCATCGACGACGTACTACCCAACACATCGTCCGGTAAGTATCCCGCCAAGGCCGTTGTGGGAGAGACATTCCCGATCACGGCCGCGGTGTGGCGCGAGGGGCACGACGCTGTCAACGCGACGTTGGCGGTTCGCGGGCCCGGCCAGGGCAAGTCGGTCCACATCCCGATGGTCCCCGGCGAGCAGCCGGACATCTTCCACGGTGTGTTCACTCCCGACGCCGAAGGCTTCTGGATCGCCCGCATCGAGGGCTGGGGTGATCCGATCGCCACCTGGATGCATGCGGTCGAGGCGAAACTCGGCGTGGGCCAGGGGCCGGCCGAACTGGCCAACGATCTCGAGACCGGCGCACGCCTGTTCGAACGCGCCGCGAAGAACGTCGGTCGCTCGGAGAAGCCACTGCTCGAGAACGTCGTGACGGCGCTGCGGAGCGACGCACCGCTGCCGTCACGCGTCGCACCGGCGTTCACGCCCGAGGTGCGCGAGATCCTGCACGAGACGCCGCTGCGCGAGCTGGTGACGCGCGGCGAGGCGATCAACGTCTGGGTCGACCGCCGCGAGGCACTCGTCGGCTCGTGGTACGAGCTCTTCCCCCGCTCCACGGGCGGCTGGAACGAGGACGGCACTCCTCGCCACGGCACGTTCGAGACCACCATCGGCGCGCTCCCCCGCGTGGCGGCCATGGGCTTCGACGTCGTCTACTTCCCGCCGATCCATCCGATCGGCAAGGTGAATCGCAAGGGCCGCAACAACACTCTGACTCCGGGACCCACCGACGTGGGCTCGCCGTGGGCCATCGGCTCGTCCGAGGGCGGCCACGACGCGGTGCATCCCGAGCTGGGGACGGTCAAGGAGTTCCGCGCACTCGTCACGGCCGCGCGCAAGCTCGGCCTCGAGATCGCCCTGGACCTCGCCCTGCAGTGCGCCCCGGACCACCCCTGGGCCGCCGCACATCCCGACTGGTTCACCGTGCTCCCCGACGGCACCATCGCCTACGCGGAGAACCCGCCCAAGAAGTACCAGGACATCTACCCGGTCAACTTCGACAACGATCGCAAGGGCATCTACGCGGAGGTGCTGCGCGTCGTCAAGTTCTGGATCAGCCAGGGAGTCAAGATCTTCCGGGTCGACAACCCGCACACCAAGCCACCGGACTTCTGGGAGTGGCTCATCGCCGAGGTCAAGAAGACGCACCCCGACGTGCTCTTCCTCGCCGAGGCGTTCACGCGTCCCGCGCGGCTCTACGGTCTCGCGCGACGCGGTTTCACGCAGTCCTACACGTACTTCACGTGGCGCACGGCCAAGTGGGAGCTCACGGAGTTCGGACAGGAGATCGCCGCCAAGGCCGATCTGGGTCGACCCAACCTGTTCGTCAACACGCCGGACATCCTCCACGAGAGCCTGCAGAAGGGCGGCCCCGGCATGTTCGCGCTGCGTGCCGCTCTCGCCGCCACCCTGTCCCCCACGTGGGGCGTGTACTCGGGATACGAACTCTACGAACACGTTCCGGTGCGCGAGGGCAGCGAGGAGTACCTCGACACAGAGAAATTCGAGTTGCGCCCCCGCGACTTCGAGGGCGCACGGGCTCGCGGCGAATCGCTCGAGCCGTGGTTGACCATGCTCAACGCCGTCCGCAAGGCGCACCCGGCGTTGCAGCAGTTGCGCAACATCCACTTCCACCACGTCGACAACGACGCGATCATCGCCTACTCGAAGTTCGACGCGGTGACCGGTGACGCGGTGCTGGTCGTGATCAACCTGAACCCGTTCGGCGCCGAGGAAGGCACCGTCTGGCTCGACATGCCGCAGATCGGCCGCGACTGGCAGGAGCACCTGACGGTCACCGACGAGGTGAGCGGTCAGCAGTTCCAGTGGGGCCAGGCCAACTACGTCAAGCTCGAGCCGTGGCGGTCGGTCGCCCACATCCTGGCGCTGCCGCCCGTCCCGTTCCCCGCCCGCACCGAACTCGCCTTCCGGAAGGAGATCTCATGACGGAACGCACCACCCCCGGCGCGAGCACGGACACCCTCGCCGCTCCCGGTGATCACGACCTCTCGCTGCTCGCCCGAGGGCAGCACCACGACCCCCACTCCGTTCTCGGCGCGCACCCCATACCGGGCGGCACCGCCATCCGGGCATTGCGTCCCAACGCTCTCAGCGTCACCGCGGTCATCGGTGGAAAGGACCACGAGCTCACGCACGTCGCGCACGGCGTGTTCTCGGCCCTGGTGCCGGTGGAGGACCTCGCGGACTACCGGCTCCGCGTCGAGTACCCGGGCGGTCACCAGGTGACCGTCGCCGACGGCTACCGCTTCCTGCCGACCCTCGGCGAGCTCGATCTCCATCTCTTCGGAGAGGGGCGCCACGAACGACTCTGGGACATCCTCGGAGCGCATCTGCAGGGCTACACCACGCCCGACGGACCTGTGAACGGCACCTCGTTCGCGGTGTGGGCCCCGGGCGCCGTCGGCGTCACCGTCGTCGGCGAGTTCGACGGCTGGGGCGGACAGACCTGGCCGATGCGCGTGCTCGGCACCACCGGTGTGTGGGAGCTGTTCGTCCCCGACATAGGCGCCGGCACGCTGTACAAGTTCCGGGTGCACGGCAAGGACGGCTCGGTGAAGGACAAGGCCGACCCGATGGCCTTCGCCACCGAGGTCCCGCCGTCGACGGCGTCGGTCGTGAACCAGTCGTCGTACGAGTGGTCGGACAGTGACTGGATCACCGCCCGCGCCGAGCTGGAACCGCACCGGGCGCCGATGAGCGTGTACGAGGTGCATCTCGCCTCCTGGCGCCCCGGACTGAACTATCGCGAACTGGCGGAACAGCTCTCGGCTCACGTACGCGAGACCGGCTTCACCCACGTCGAGCTGCTGCCCGTCGCCGAACACCCCTTCGGTGGATCGTGGGGATACCAGGTCACCTCGTACTACGCACCGACGTCGCGCTTCGGTTCCCCCGACGACTTCCGCGCCTTCGTCGACCTCCTGCACCGTGACGGCATCGGTGTCATCGTCGACTGGGTCCCGGCGCACTTCCCCAAGGACGACTGGGCCCTCGCGCGGTTCGACGGCTCCCCGCTCTACGAGCACGGCGACCCGCAGCGCGGCGAGCAGTTGGACTGGGGCACCTACGTCTTCGACTTCGGTCGTACCGAGGTGCGCAACTTCCTCGTCGCCAACGCGCTGTACTGGATCGAGGAGTTCCACATCGACGGGCTCCGCGTCGACGCCGTCGCGTCGATGCTCTACCTGGACTACTCGCGCCCCGAGGGTGGGTGGAGCCCCAACATCTACGGCGGTCGCGAGAATCTCGAGGCCGTGGCGTTCCTGCAGGAGATGAACGCGACCGTGCACAAGCTGCACCGCGGCGTCGTCACCGTGGCCGAGGAGTCGACCTCGTGGCCCGGCGTCACGCGTCCCACCAGCGTGGGCGGCCTCGGCTTCTCCATGAAGTGGAACATGGGCTGGATGCACGACACGCTCGGGTACATCGGGCGCGATCCGATCCACCGCGCGTACCACCACCACGAGGTCACGTTCTCCCTGGTCTACGCCTGGAGCGAGAACTTCGTGCTGCCCATCAGCCACGACGAGGTCGTGCACGGGAAGGGCACGCTCTGGTCCCGCATGCCGGGTGACGACTGGGCGAAGGCCGCGGGTCTGCGCGGCATGCTCGCCTACATGTGGGCGCATCCCGGCAAGCAACTGCTGTTCATGGGCCAGGAGTTCGGCCAGACGGCCGAGTGGTCCGACGAGCGCGGTCTCGACTGGTGGGAGATCGGCGACGAGGGAAGCGGCTCGCTGCACCGCGGTGTGCAGCAACTGGTCGGCGACCTCAACCGCACGTACGTCGCGGGCCCGGAGTTCTGGACACAGGACGGCTCGCCCAGCGGCTTCTCGTGGATCGACGCCAACGACACCGCGAACAACGTGCTGAGCTTCCTGCGCTTCGGCGACGACGGCTCCGTCACGGCCTGCCTGTTCAACTTCTCCGGTTCCCCGCACGGCGACTATCGTGTTGGATTACCCGAGCCGGGCCGATGGGTCGAGATCCTCAACACCGACGCGGAGGTCTACGGCGGTTCGGGAGTGGGCAACCTCGGTGAGGTCACCGCGACCGAGCACTCGTGGCACGGTCGTCCGGCATCCGCTCGGGTCGCCCTTCCGCCCTACGGAGCGATCTGGCTCAGACTGGAGAGATGATGCGCGGGGCTCGCGTCCGGTTCGGCTGGTCCGCGAGCCTCCTCGCACTCGCCGTCACCACTGCGCTCACCTCGTGTGGCGCGGTGGTGACGGGCTCCCCCGTCTCCATCTACGACGACCCCTTCACCGTCGCCGGTCTCCCCGTCACGGACGGCCCGTCCGGCCCCAGACCCGGTGTCTCCCATGCCCAGCTCGACGTCGACGGCGCAGCCGGAACGGACGTCGACCTGCTCGCGACGGATGCCGTGGACGACATCCAGAAGTTCTGGCGCACCACGTACTCGACGCTGTTCCGCGGATCCTTCCAGCCCGTCCGGTCGCTGGTGTCCTGGGACGCCACCGCCGACGCCGGCGAGGGTCCGCTCTTCTGCAGCGAACCGACGGACGGACTCGCAAACGCCGGATACTGCTCACTCGACGACAGCATCGGCTGGGACCGTGGTCTGCTCATGCCGGCCATGATCGACGCCTTCGGACCCATGTCGGTGGTCATGGTGCTCGCCCACGAGTACGGCCACGCCGTGCAGACGCAGTCCGGCCTCGTCGGGGACGACGACCCGACCATCGTCGCCGAGCAACAGGCAGACTGCTTCGCGGGCGCCTTCATGCGCCATGTCGCCGAGGGCGACTCGACCCACTTCACGCTCAACACCTCGGACGGGTTGAACGACGTCCTCGCGGCCACCGTGGCCGTCCGCGACGTCGACCCCGGTGATCCCGACTCGGTGCACGGCTCCGCGTTCGAACGGGTCACCGCCGCCCAGATCGGCTTCACCGACGGCGCCGGGGCCTGCACGCGCATCGACGAGAAGGAGGTCGAGTCGCGGCGCTCGACCCTTCCCCAACAGTTCGACAGCCCTCTCGACACCGGCGAGCTCCCCGTCACGCAGGACTCGCTCGAGCAGTTCGCCGCGACGTTCGAACAGGTGATGCCCACCACGGATCCCCCGACGGTCGACTACTCCGGCGCCGACACGGGGTGCGCGGACGCGCTCACCACCGAACCGGTCTCCTACTGCCCCTCCACCAACACGATCGGTATCTCGGTCGACGCGCTGGCCGATCGCGGACGTCCCACCGAGGTGAGCGAGGACGACATCGTGCCGCTCGACGTCACCGGTGACTACGGCGCCTATGTCCTCTTCGTCTCCCGGTACGTGCTGGCCGTGCAGAACGAGGCCGGCCAGGGCCTGACGGACGCCCGAGCCGCGCTCCGGTCGGCGTGCCTGTCGGGAGTGGTCACCGCAGCACTGAGTCCCTCCGACACGGACGCGGCGCAGAGGTCGACGGTGACACTGTCACCGGGCGACCTCGACGAGGCGGTGTCGGGTCTGTTGTCGGACGGGCTCGCCGCGAGTGACGTGGACGGTCGCACGGTCCCCAGCGGCTTCGCGCGCGTCGACGCGTTCCGCTGGGGCGTGCTGGGTGGCCGGGAGGCGTGCGACGGCCGCTACTCCTAGTAGAGGGCGGACGCCAGCTTGCGTCGAGCGGTGACCACCAGCGGATCCGCCGGGTCGAAGAGCTCGAACAACTCCAGCAACCGGGCGCGAGCACGGGCGCGATCGTCCTCACGCGTGCGCCGGACCAGCTCCACGACACGAGCGAACGAGTCCTCGGTCAGCTGCTGATACAGCAACGCGTCGGCCGCCTGGAGACCGAGATCGACGTCGTCCGGCGCCGCGTCGGCCTGCTCGACGATGTCGTCCGGCAGCCCCTGGACGCGTGCCAGGAATCGGACCTGACGCACGCCGTTCAATGCCTGCTTGTTGGCCGGCTCGGCGTCGACGATCTCCTGGAAGGCCGCCTCGGCACCCGCGAGGTCACCCTCGGCGAGCGCGGCCTCGGCTGCGTCGAAGCGCGGGTCCTCGGGCTCGGGGGCCGGTTCGTCGGCGTTCGGGACACCGGTCAGCTTCCCCTCGACGGCGCGGGCGATGGCCGCCAACCACTCACGCAGGCTCTCCTCGGGCTGCAGGCCCTGCAGATCCGCGAGGGGCTGGCCTGCTGCGACGGCGACCAGCGTGGGAACGGCCTGCACGCCGAAGGCCTGCGCGATGCGCGGATTGACGTCGACGTCGACGTTGGCGAGCACCCAGGCGCCGTCACCCTCGACCGCGAGGGCCTCGAGGGACTGCGTCAGCTGCAGCGACTGCGGGGAGCGCGGCGACAGCAGATTGACGATCACGGGGACCTGGCTCGAGCGCACCAACACCTCGGCCTCGAAGTCCACCTCCGTCACCGTGACGGAGACCGCGAGACCGTTGGCGGCGGTGGGAGACGGCGGCGCGGACGCGGCCTGTGCCTTGGCCTTGAGCGCCGAGAGGTCGACCGCGCCGGACATGGCGGCGGCTGCCGCGGCCGACGGACGTACTGGTGGGCGAGATCCGGGTCGAGTCACGAGGTTATTTTGTCACTCCGCCGCGGCCCGCGGCGATGCGGCTCCGGCCGATCGAACCAGACGTCCGGTCCTCGACGCCCACACCTCGAAGACGATGGTGCCGAAGGGCGGGATGCTCGCGAGGAGTGCGAGCACCGTGACGCCCTTGCTCCACCGCAACGCGAGGGCGGTCAGCACGGTGATCACGAGGTACAGGACGAAGACCGCGCCGTGCAGCATGCCCGGGATCCGGACACCACTGTCGATGTTGGGGTCGGGGACGTACTTGACGGCCATGCCGATGAGCAGCGCGACCCAAGTGACGGCTTCCGCGACCGCCACGACGCGGAACCACCGCACGATCGGCGGCTGCGAGACCGTGGAGGACGCGGCAGGTGCGGTGCTGGAGAGCTGGTTGTCGGCCATGTGTCCATTCTGCCGCAGTCGGTGAACGGTCCTCGACCATCGGCGGCGTCGCCTTGGCCACACAGAGTTGGCGGTCGTCCAGCGATGCCGACGATCGATTGTGACCCAGACCACGCCCGAACTGCCGGAAAAAAGGTCTAACGTCAAAGTATGACGACCACCGACGAGCACACGACGGCGACCGCGGACGCGGTGACGGCAGGACTCGTGACGGCCATCGACCACGTGGGGATCGCAGTGGCCGACCTCGACGTCGCCCTCGAGTTCTACCGGGACCACTTCGGGATGACGGTGACCCACCGCGAGGTCAACGAGAGCCAGGGTGTCGTCGAGGCGATGATCTCCGTTCCCGGTGCCGCCGACGGCGCCGCGCAGATCCAGCTCCTCGCTCCCCTCGACGAGACGTCGACCATCGCCAAGTTCCTCGACCGGAACGGTCCCGGCCTGCAGCAGCTCGCCTTCCGCGTCCGCGACGTCGAGAAGACCGCGGCGTTCCTCCGCGAGCGTGGTGCCCGGTTGCTGTACGACGCTCCCCGCCGCGGTACCGCCGATTCCCGGATCAATTTCGTGCACCCCAAGGATGCCGGCGGCGTCCTCGTCGAACTGGTCGAGCCCGCCGCGAGCTGACCCCTCCCCGGAACCCGTCGTGATCAGCACCCGACGGCCGAAACGGGGCGCGTGACGGTAGGTTGTCCGCATGGCACCAGAGAACGTCAGCGGTAGCAGCTCCCTGCCCTTCAGCGTGGTCCGCAAGGGGTACGACAAGGACGAGGTTCAGCGGTACTTCGAGCGGTTCGATGCCGAGCTCCGCGTCATCGCGACCGATCGCGACGCGGCGGCCGCGCAGGCCCGCGATCTCGCGGTCCAGCTCGAGGACGCCCGCGACGAGATCGACGATCTCCGTAAGGACATCGATCGGCTGTCGGTCCCCCCGACCACCGCCGAGGGCATGAGCGATCGCATCTCTCGCATGCTGCGACTCGCCTCGGACGAGGCGTCCGAGGTGCGCGCCAAGGCCGAGGCCGACGCTGCCGAACTCGTGTCCGTGGCCGAGCAGGACGCCACCCGCATGCGCGGCGAGTACGAGGGCCTGGTCGCCGAGCTGAAGGACCGACGGTCCGCACTCGAGACCGAGCACGAGCAGACCATGGCCGAGGCACGCACAGCCGCCGCCCGCATCGTCGAGGAGGCGCAGGCCGAGCGTGATCGCCTCGCCGCCGAGGCCGAGAAGAAGCGCGCCGCGGTGCAGGAGGACTTCGAGATCACGATGGCCGATCGCCGCACCAAGGTGATGAACGCCGTCGACGAGCTCGAAGCCGACTCCAAGGCCGAGGCGGATCGTCGGCTCGCCGATGCCACCGCCGAGGCCAAGCGTCGCCTCCAGGCCGCCACCGAGCAGTCGGAGCGCCGCATCGCTCACGCCAAGGAGCTCGCCGAGGAACTGCGAGTCCTGCGTGGCCGGGTGCTCGCTCAGCTGCTCGGCATCCGCGGCCAACTCGATTCCGTGCCGGCCATGCTCGCCTCGGTCAACCGGGAGAGCGAACTGCTCGACGCCCCGTTGGCGCCGGACGATCTCGAGATCGACGAGTCACTCCTCGACGAGGCACCGGCCGAGACGTCGACCGAGCGCTCCTCGAACGGCCAGTCGAGCTCGACCCAGTCCTGAGAGTCAGGACCACCTGCGGGTGAGCCCGCGGGTACCGCGGCCGGACCAGCAACCCGTGTGCCAGTGCCGCCTGTCGTCGGGTCCGCCGAGTTTCTCGGCGGGCCAGACGACCACGTGCGCCACACCGGGCATGATCTCGTGGTCGCAGCCGGGGCACCGATAGGTCTTGGTCGCACGAGCGCCGGGAATCGGGCGCACGACGTACTGCTCGTCGCCGTCGAAGGACGGGCCGCGCTCCACTCGCGCCGTGGCGTCACCGAACGTCGGCGCGGGTCGCCCCGGTCGGCCCGACCGGCCGGCTCGTTGGTTGTTGCGTCTCGGCACTCGACCGATGGTAGGCGACCGCGTCAGAAGAGCGTGAACGCGGACGATTCGATTCCGCGGAGCGAGTCGTAATCCAGTGTGAGGCAACGAATCCCGCGATCCTCCGCGAGCGTCTTCGCCTGCGGCTTGATCTGCTGGGCCGCGAACACAGCCCCGCACCGGAGCCAGCAGTGGATCACGGTTCAGGAGTTCGAGATAGCGAGTCAGCTGCTCGACACCGTCGATGTCTCCTCGACGCTTGATCTCCACCGCGACCGTCGCACCGTCCTCGGCGCGGCACAGAAGGTCCACGGGTCCGATCGCCGTCGGGTACTCCCGGCGTACCAGGGTGTACCCGTCACCGAGCGTGTGCACGTGCTCGGCGAGCAGTTCCTGCAGATGGGACTCGACGCCGTCCTTGGTCAGACCCGGATCGACACCCAGCTCGTGGCTGCTGTCGAGTTCGATGTCCTCGATCGTGATGCGCAGTTCCTCGCCGGCCTTGTTGGTCACGACCCACAGCTGTCGGTCCGCGGGCACGACGTCGCCGTCGGCAGGGAGAGCCTCTGCAGGGTTCTCGACCAGCCAGCACGGCGGCGTCATCCAGTTGAGCGGCTTGTACGCCCGATCGTCCGCGTGGACGCTCACCGATCCGTCGGACTTGACGAGCAGCAGACGCTTCGCCCACGGCAGATGGGCCGTCAACCGGCCGACGTAATCGACCTGACACCGAGCAATGACCAGACGCACCGGGCCACCCTATCGACCGTGTGGGCCGCCGTCAGGCAGGGGTCGCGAGCTGCGTCTCCTCCGACCGCCCCCGTAACGTCACGCTCTTGCCGAACGACCACTCGTCACTCGACTGATTGTGGGCGTGCTCCACCGTGCGTGCCGACGCCACCAGACGCCCGTCCGCAGACTTGGCGAGCTCGGACAACCGAGCCGCCTCGTTCACCGGATCACCGATGACCGTGTACTCGAATCGTTGCTTCGCACCGATGTTGCCCGCGACGGCTCGCCCGGACGCGATACCGATGGCTGCCTGGCAGTCCGGGACCTCGTTCTCGAGTCGCCGCATGATGGCGCGAGCCGCGCTGAGGGCCTCCCCGCAGTGATCGTCGAGATCGCCGGGAGCACCGAAGATGGCGAGCGCCGCATCGCCCTCGAACTTGTTGACGAAACCGTGATGCTTGTCCACCTCGTCGACCACCACGTCGAAGAAGCGGTTCAACAGATCCACCACCTGCGCCGGGGGTTGGGAGGCCGCCAGCTCCGTGGATCCGATCAGGTCGATGAAGAAGACGGCGATGTCGCGCTCCTCGCCGCCGAGCTCGGGATTGCTCTTCAACGCGGCCTCGGCGACCTCCATGCCGACGTGGCGACCGAACAGGTCCCGGATCTTGTCCCGCTCGGCGAGGCCCTCGGCCATGCGGTTGAAGCCGCTCTGCAGTTCGCCGAGCTCGGTGCCGTCGTAGACGGACACCCGTGCGTCGAGGTTGCCGCGTTCGATCTCGACCATCGCCGAGCGCACGTTGTCGATGGGCGCCGTCGTCGCCAGACCGCCGAGCAGCGTCAGCGCGAAGCCGAACAGGAACGTGATGCCGCCGAGCGCGAGGATGGCGACCGCGAACTGGTCGGCGGTGGTGTCATCGCGGATGAACGAGGCGATGGCGATGACCATGAGTCCCGCCACTGGGACGCCGGTACCCAGGAGCCACGAGAGGATGGAGCGCCCCATCACCCCGGCGATACGGATACGGCGGAGATCGCCGGCCTCGAGAGCACGCGCCGCCGCCGGGCGCAGAGCGAACTCCGTCAGCAGGTAGCTGAACGCGCAGACGGTCGCACCACCGAACGCGATGGTGAACGCGACCTTGGGGATGGAGTTGGGATCGATGATGCCGTCGGCCGTCGTGACGATGACGAGCCCGCCGATCCAGAGACCGATCTGCAACCGGGTGAGCCGCCACGGCATCGCCAGCGTGCGCTTCTGTTCCTTGCGGGTGGGCACGCGGTCCTCGATGGCCCAGCGCAGTCCCTTGACGGTCCGCTTGGTTCCCCACCCCACTCCGATGAGGAACGCGACCACGAGGTAGCACGGGATGAGGATGAAGTTCACCCACCAGTACTCACGGGGCGTGACGACGTCCGGCCCCGGCACGACCACGCTGATGAGTGCACCCACGATCACGGCGCCGATCGCGTTGGCGCCCAGCAGGAAGACGGTGAGCAGAATCTGCACCCGGATACGCCGGCGACGCGGTGATTCCTCGGTGTGCCCGAGCAGCGGGGAGCCCAGAGGCGATATCGAGCGTCGTGGTTTCTGCGGCATGGTGGATACGAGACTATCCCGGCGCGAGTAGGACGGGACTCTGCTTGATCGGACTGTGTCCGGACACCGATACCCGCGAATGCAGAAAGCCCCCCGACCGGTGGTCGGGGGGCTTTCTGGGAAGGGTTGTTCGGCGGTGTCCTACTCTCCCACACCCTGTCGGGTGCAGTACCATCGGCGCTGGAGGGCTTAGCTTCCGGGTTCGGAATGGGTCCGGGCGTTTCCCCTCCGCTATGGCCACCGAAACTCTGTGAAACAACAGAGCACGAGGCACACACGTTTCCTGTCACCGGTGCTGCTGGTGACGGGATCGGTGGTGCGGGTTTCAGTTATCTGCTGACCAACTCGTGTGTTGTCTCAGATACTGCACAGTGGACGCGTAGCTTCTTTGTGGTAAGTCCTCGGCCTATTAGTACCAGTCACCTGCACCCATTGCTGGGCTTCCAGTTCTGGCCTATCAACCCGGTGGTCTGCCGGGGGCCTTACCCCCTCGAGGGGGTGAGAAACCTCATCTTGGAACAGGCTTCCCGCTTAGATGCTTTCAGCGGTTATCCCTTCCGAACGTAGCTAACCAGCGGTGCTCCTGGTGGAACAACTGGCACACCAGAGGTTCGTCCGTCCCGGTCCTCTCGTACTAGGGACAGCCTTCCTCAAGTTTCTGACGCGCGCGGCGGATAGAGACCGAACTGTCTCACGACGTTCTAAACCCAGCTCGCGTGCCGCTTTAATGGGCGAACAGCCCAACCCTTGGGACCTACTCCAGCCCCAGGATGCGACGAGCCGACATCGAGGTGCCAAACCATCCCGTCGATATGGACTCTTGGGGAAGATCAGCCTGTTATCCCCGGGGTACCTTTTATCCGTTGAGCGACACCGCTTCCACTTGCCGGTGCCGGATCACTAGTCCCGACTTTCGTCCCTGCTCGACTTGTCAGTCTCACAGTCAAGCTCCCTTGTGCACTTGCACTCGACACCTGATTGCCAACCAGGCTGAGGGAACCTTTGGGCGCCTCCGTTACATTTTGGGAGGCAACCGCCCCAGTTAAACTACCCACCAGGCACTGTCCCTGAACCAGATCATGGTCCGAGGTTGAGGTATCCAATACGATCAGAGTGGTATTTCAACAACGACTCCACACACACTGGCGTGCATGCTTCACAGTCTCCCACCTATCCTACACAAACCGAACCGAACACCAATACCAAGCTGTAGTGAAGGTCCCGGGGTCTTTTCGTCCTGCCGCGCGTAACGAGCATCTTTACTCGTAATGCAATTTCGCCGAGTCTATGGTTGAGACAGCTGAGAAGTCGTTACGCCATTCGTGCAGGTCGGAACTTACCCGACAAGGAATTTCGCTACCTTAGGATGGTTATAGTTACCACCGCCGTTTACTGGGGCTTAAATTCTCAGCTTCGCTCCCGAAGGAACTAACCGGTCCTCTTAACCTTCCAGCACCGGGCAGGCGTCAGTCCGTATACATCGTCTTACGACTTCGCACGGACCTGTGTTTTTAGTAAACAGTCGCTTCTCACTGGTCTCTGCGACCCACACCAGCTCACACTGCAAGAGTGATCACCAGCAGGGGTCCCCCTTCTCCCGAAGTTACGGGGGCATTTTGCCGAGTTCCTTAACCATAGTTATCTCGATCGCCTTGGTATTCTCTACCTGATCACCTGTGTCGGTTTGGGGTACGGGCCGTGTACCAGCTCGCTAGAGGCTTTTCTCGGCAGCATAGGATCACTGAATTCGCCTCATTCGGCTATGCATCACCTCTCAGGCTGTGTGAGACCCGGATTTGCCTAGGTCTCGCCCTACAGGCTTACACCAGTGTTACCACTGACTGGCTCAGCTACCTTCCTGCGTCACCCCATCGCTTGACTACTACCAGGAAAGGTCCCGTGCATCACCACACCCGGCACCCGAAGGTGCTCCTGGCGGCTCTGGACGGTTAGTACTCCTGATTCATCATGGGCGCGGATACACGGGTACGGGAATATCAACCCGTTGTCCATCGACTACGCCTGTCGGCCTCGCCTTAGGTCCCGACTCACCCTGGGCGGATTAACCTGGCCCAGGAACCCTTGATCATTCGGCGGACGAGTTTCTCACTCGTCTTTCGCTACTCATGCCTGCATTCTCACTCGCGTGGCCTCCACACCTGGATCACTCCGGCGCTTCCCTGGCCACACGACGCTCCCCTACCCACCCACACACCTGCCGGAACCCTCGCAAGGGAACCGGGGGCTGTTGTGTGAGTGCCGCGGCTTCGGCGGTGTACTTGAGCCCCGCTACATTGTCGGCGCAAAATCACTTGACCAGTGAGCTATTACGCACTCTT
>NZ_JAUTBO010000001.1:0-1442500 GCF_030819335.1 Rhodococcus sp. SORGH_AS_0303 | reverse complement strand
ACCGAGACCTGTTCTGGCGATGGAGGATCCGGGATATCGGACTGCGGCGTCGGCGGCGATCGCGATGGGCTGGGACCTGTACGACGTCCCCGTGGATGCCGGCGGCATGAGGGTCGACACGCTCGCGTCCACGCCCGAGACCACACGCGCCGTGTACGTGACACCGTCTCACCAGTACCCCACCGGCGGAACCCTCGACGTGGGACGTCGTGCCGCTCTCATCGCCCATGCGCAGAGCACCGACACCGTCGTCGTGGAGGACGACTACGACTCCGAGTACCGCTACGACGTCGCGCCGCTCCCCGCCTTGGCGCACCTTGATCCGGATCGCGTCGTCTACCTCGGCACCATCGCCAAGACCCTGGGCGCAGGCGTGCGACTCGGGTGGATGGTGCTGCCGTCGCACCTCGTCCGGCCGGTACTCGACCACCGCCTGGCCACGGGCGACTTCCCGTCGACACCCCTGTGCTCGGCGATGACGTCACTGCTCGACGACGGCGAGTGGGATCGCACGGTGCGAGCGGCGCGGCGGCGCTACCGCGATCGCGATGCGGCAGTACGGGATTCGCTGTCGCCGTTCGGTGAACTCCGTGGCCTGGGCGCGGGTATGCACACGACACTCGTCCTGTCGCCGAGACGAGCGGAGGCGGTCGCCCGCGGCGCAGCACACCGCGGAATCGAGGTACCGACCGTCGCGCTGTCCACTCGATCGCACACCGACGTGGGCGGGTTGGTGATCGGCTACGGCCGACTGACCGACACGGAGCTCCGAACGGCACTCACCATTCTCATCGACGAACTCCGACGCCACCGCGACTGACGTGCAGCGGCGCGAGCGTCACTGCACGCGTTCGATGTCTCCGCCGAGATCCTGCAGCTGCTCGACGAACCGCGGGTAACCGCGGTCGATGTGATAGACGTCGTGCACCTCGGTGGTGCCGTCGGCCACGAGGCCGGCGAGCACCAGACCGGCGCCCGCGCGGATGTCCGAGGACCAGACCGGTGCACTCGACAGCCGCGACACTCCGCGGACCACCGCGTGGTGGCCGTCCGTTCGCGCGTCGGCACCGAGCCGGATCATCTCCTCGACAAAGCGGAACCGGGCCTCGAAGACGTTCTCGGTGATCATCGACGTGCCGTTGGCCACCGAGGCGAGGCCGATCGCCATGGGCTGCAGGTCTGTCGGGAACCCGGGGAACGGGAGCGTGGCGAAGTTGACGGCCACCGGTCGTTCCTCCTGCACGACGCGGAATCCGTCCGGGCGCAGGGTGACAGTGCTGCCGGCCGCCTTCAGCTTGTTGAGCACGAGGGTGAGGTGCTTGGGATTGACCCCCGACACCGTGACATCGCCACAGGTCATCGCCGCGGCGATGCCCCACGTCGCGGCCACGATGCGATCACCGATGACGCGGTGTTCCGTGGGCTTCAGGCTGGGGACACCGATGATGGTCAGCGTCGGAGTTCCGGCACCCTCGACGCGAGCACCCATCTTGTTCAGCATCGCGCACAGATCGGCGATGTCCGGCTCGCGGGCAGCGTTGTCGATCACGGTCTCGCCGTCGGCCAGCACCGCCGCCATCAGGATGTTCTCGGTCGCGCCCACGGACGGGAAGGCCAGCCGGATCGTCGCGCCGTGCAGCTTCTCCGCTGTCGCGACCACACACCCGTGCTCGATCTCGCTGTGCGCGCCGAGCAGGCGCAGACCCGACTGGTGCATGTCGAGCGGACGCGAGCCGATGGCGTCGCCGCCGGGCAGTGCCACCACGGCCTTGCGACACCGCGCGACCAGCGGTCCCAGGACGCACACCGACGCACGGAACTGGCGTACCGCCGCGAAGTCGGCGTGATACTTCGGCTCTGCGGGGGTGGTGATGCGCACGGCATCCCCCTCGAGTTCGACGTCGCACCCCAGCCCACGGAGAACGTCGGCCATGAGGGGGACATCGAGAATGTCGGGGCAGTTGGTGAGGGTGGTCGTGCCCTCGGCGAGCAGCGCCGCGGCCATCAACTTCAGCACGCTGTTCTTCGCCCCACCGACCGACACGTCGCCGGAGAGACGACTACCGCCGGTGACCAGGAAACGTTCACTCACGACGTCAACAGTAGAGGCATCGGTCGTCGATCAGAGCATCGGCCGACTGCCAGTAGGGTTGATCCATGGCGGTTCACCTGACCTCGATCTACACCCGTACCGGCGACGACGGGACGACGGGTCTCAGCGACTTCTCCCGCGTCTCGAAGAACGACCCGAGGGTCGTGGCCTACGCGGAGTGCGACGAACTGAACGCTGCTCTGGGACTGGTGTTGGCGGTCGGATCACCGCCCGAGGGCGTGGCGACGGTGTTGCGCCGGATCCAGAACGATCTGTTCGATGCCGGAGCCGACCTGTCGACTCCCATCCAGGAGAATCCGAAGTACCCACCGCTGCGCGTCACGCCGGAGTACGTCACGCGGCTCGAGACGTGGTGCGACGAGTTCAACGACACTCTCGCGCCGCTGACCTCCTTCGTCCTTCCGGGCGGGACGGCTGCTTCCGCGTTTCTGCACCAGGCGCGCACCGTCGCGCGACGGGCGGAGCGGGCAGCGTGGGCCGCTGTCGAGGCACATCCCGAGACGACGGGGCCGCTGCCGGCGACCTATCTCAACCGACTGTCGGATCTGCTGTTCATTCTCGGGCGGGTCACCAACCCGGACGGCGACGTCCTGTGGAAGCCGGGCGGCGAGCGTTCGCGCGACTGACCACGGGCCCGAGCGAGCGACGTGTCAGGCCGGGCCGCTGCCCGGCATGTTGCGCTGCGACCGGTCGGACGGCCTCGACTCGAGCCACGACGTGAATGCAGTGAACGGGCCACGCTCCATGGCGATCTCGTAGCGGCGGTCCCCCGCGTCGAGTTCGACGATCGCGGTCTCGTCACTCATGATGTCGAACTCGGAGCTCTGCGGACTGCGCCGCTCGCCCTGGATCAGAGTCTGGCGGATCATGCGGCGGTCCGGACCCGGACGCAGACTCGACAGCTTGTAGAACACGAGCACGTTCTCGCCGTAACGGACGATGCCGTGACGCCACCCACTTCCCGCTGCGGCGGGAAGACTGCGCAGGATCACGGCAGTGCCCCCGCGGCGGAGAAGCACCAACCGATACAGAAAAGCCGCGGCGAGCCCTCCGAGCAGCACGACCAGAACGACAAGCACTGTCATCCAGGACGTCATCTCTTCGGAACCCGCCGCGGCTTCTTCTCGTGTACCTAGGCCCGCTCGACCGCGCGGACACGCCCGCGTGCGATCGCGAGCGCCTCCTCGTCGTCGGAGCCCTCGGACAGCACGGACCGCGCAGCCTCGACGTCGATGTCCTCCGCGAACTCGGCGGACTCGGCGAGGATGGTGACGGTCCGGCCGGTGACCGACAGGAAACCACCGTGCACGGCGGCGACGCGCCGTTCACCGTCGCCCGTCGTGATGGCTACGGTGCCGCCCTCGATCAACTGACCGAGAACCGGCTCGTGTCCGGCCATGATGCCGATCTCGCCCTCGGTGGTCTGAGCGCTGACCAGCGTGGCCGTTCCCGACCACAGGCGTTCCTCGACTGCGACCAGTTCGACGTCCATCTCAGCCATCTCGGACTACTTTCCGGAGATCTTCTTGGCTGCGGCCTCGACGTCGTCGAGTCCACCGCAGCTGTTGAAGGCCTGCTCGGGAAGGTGGTCGTACTCGCCCTTGGTGACCTTGTCGAACGCCTCGATGGTGTCGGCCAGCGACACGACCGAACCCTCTTCACCGGTGAACTTCTCGGCGACGATGAAGTTCTGGCCGAGGAACTTCTCCAGACGACGGGCACGGGAGACCGTGACCTTGTCCTCCTCGGACAGCTCGTCCATACCGAGGATGGCGATGATGTCCTGCAGCTCCTTGTACTTCTGCAGGATGCGCTTGACCTCGTTGGCGACGCGGAAGTGCTCGTCTCCGACGATCGACGCCTCCAGGATGCGCGAGGTGGACGTCAGCGGATCGACAGCGGGGTAGATGCCCTTTTGCGAAATCGGACGCGACAGCTCGGTGGTGGCATCGAGGTGGGCGAAGGTCGTCGCCGGTGCGGGGTCGGTGTAGTCGTCGGCGGGCACGTAGATGGCCTGCAGAGACGTGATGGAACGACCACGCGTCGAGGTGATGCGCTCCTGGAGCTCACCCATCTCGTCGGCGAGGGTGGGCTGGTAGCCCACGGCGGACGGCATGCGGCCGAGGAGAGTGGATACCTCGGAGCCTGCCTGCGTGAACCGGAAGATGTTGTCGATGAAGAGCAACACGTCCTGGTTCTGCACGTCGCGGAAGTACTCGGCCATGGTGAGAGCCGAGAGGGCGACGCGCATACGCGTGCCCGGCGGCTCGTCCATCTGACCGAACACCAGGGCGGTGTCCTGCAGAACGCCCATCTCCTCCATCTCGAGGTGGAGGTCGGTGCCCTCACGCGTGCGCTCACCGACGCCGGCGAACACCGACGTGCCGGAGAACTCACGTGCGATACGGGTGATCATCTCCTGGATGAGCACGGTCTTGCCGACGCCTGCGCCGCCGAACAGACCGATCTTTCCGCCCTTGACGTACGGGGTCAGGAGGTCGATGACCTTGATGCCGGTCTCGAGGATCTCGGTCTTGCCCTCGAGCTGATCGAAGGCCGGGGGCTTGCGGTGGATGCCCCACTGCTCGCCGTCACGGCCGAGTCCGGGGCTGTCCAGGCAGTCGCCGAGGGCGTTGAACACGTGGCCCTTGACGACGTCACCGACGGGAACCGAGATCGGCTTGCCGGAGTCGACGACGGGGGTGCCGCGGACGAGGCCGTCGGTGGGCTGCATCGACACGGTGCGCACGAGGTTGTCGCCGAGGTGCTGGGCGACCTCGAGCGTCAGCGTCTTGGCGACGGCCTTCAGCTCGATCTCTGCGTTCAGCGCGTTGAACAGCGCGGGGATGGATCCACGGGGGAACTCGATGTCGACGACGGGACCGATGACGCGCACGACGCGCCCGTTCTCGGACGACTTGGCGCCGGAACCCGTGCTATCGGTTACTGCTGCGGTCATGTTCAGTCTCTTCCTGAGCTCGCGGCAAGCGCGTCGACGCCGCCGACGATCTCGCTGATTTCCTGGGTGATCTGAGCCTGGCGTGCCTGGTTGGCCTGGCGTGACAGGGCATTGACCAGATCGTTGGCATTGTCCGTGGCGGCCTTCATCGCGGTGCGACGAGCGGCCGACTCGGATGCCGCCGCGTCGAGCAGTGCGGCGTAGATGCGGGTGCTCACGTACTTCGGGAGCAGCGCGGACAACAGCGTGTCCGCCTCCGGCTCGAAGTCGTACTGCGCGGTGACCTCCTTCGACGACGGGGAGTCGCTGAGCATGTCTGCGCCCAGCTCGATCTCCTCGTCGTCGTAGTCGATCTCCAGAGGAGCCATGCGGCGCACCGTCGGCTTGAGCGACAGCATCGACACGAAGGTGGTGTAGACGATGTGGAGTTCGTCCACACCCTCGACCGTGCCCTCGCCGTTCGGTGCCTCGATCTCCTCGCCCGACCCCGCCATGAACAGCTGGACGAGGTGCTTGGCGGCCTTCGCGGCGTCGGTGTAGGCCGGCTGCTGCGAGAAGCCCGTCCACGCGCCCTTGACGTCGCGATCACGGAACGTGTAGTACGTCAGGCCCTTTCGGCCCAGAACGTAGATGACCGGCTCCTTGCCCTCGGACTTGAGGAGCTGCTGGAGCTCCTCGGCCTCACGAAGGATGTTGGAGTTGTAGCCACCACACTGGCCCGAGTCGCTGGTCACGACGAGCACGGCGGCCCGCTTGGGCTCCGCACGCTCGGTGAGCAGCGGATGGTCCAGCGAACCCGAGGCACTGGCCAACGCCGAGAGCACCTTGGTGATCTCGGTGGCGTACGGCTTCGACGCCTCCACGCGGGCCTGCGCCTTGGTGATGCGCGAGGTCGCGATCAGTTCCTGCGCCTTGGTGATCTTCTTGATCGAGTTGGTCGACCTGATCCGGGAGCGCAGCTCACGAATGCTGGGCATCTGTCACCTCACTCCCTGTTCGACGTGCCACGGGTCCGCTCATCACTTGCTGACAGTCTTGCGAGTGACGGTGACCTTCTCCTGGTCGACGTCACCCTTGTCGAGCGCGTCGGCCTCTGCCTCGTTGACGATCCGCTCGCCCGAGGACGTCAGGAAGCCCTGCTTGAACTCGTCGGTCGCCTTCGTGATCGCGTCGGCGGCCTCGTCCTTGAGAACCTTGCCGCCGGCGATCGCCTCGTAGGCGCTCGACGCGTTGCGGTGCAGATCCTCGAGGAGCTCGCGGTTGAAGCGACGAACGTCCTCGACCGGGACCGTGTCGTAGTAGCCGGCGTCGACGAGGTAGATCGAGACGATCTGGTCCTCGACGGACACCGGGGTGTACTGGTCCTGCTTGAGCAGCTCGACCCAGCGGGCACCGCGCTCGAGCTGCGCCTTGGACGCGGCGTCGAGGTCGGACGCGAAGGCGGAGAACGCCTCCAGCTCGCGGAACTGAGCCATCTCCAGACGGAGCGAACCGGCAACCTTCTTCAGACCCTTGGTCTGCGCCGCGCCACCGACTCGGGACACCGAGGTACCGACGTTGATCGCGGGACGGACACCCTTGTTGAAGAGGTCCGACTCGAGGAAGACCTGGCCGTCGGTGATGGAGATGACGTTGGTCGGGATGAAGGCCGAGATGTCGTTGGCCTTGGTCTCGATCAGCGGCAGACCTGTCATCGAACCGCCACCGAGCTCGTCGGACAGCTTCGCGCACCGCTCGAGCAGACGGGAGTGCAGGTAGAAGACGTCACCGGGGTACGCCTCGCGGCCCGGCGGGCGACGCAGCAGCAGCGAGATGGTGCGGTATGCCTCGGCCTGCTTGGTCAGGTCGTCGAACACGATGAGGACGTGCTTGCCCTGGTACATCCAGTGCTGGCCGAGGGCCGAACCGGTGTACGGGGCGAGCCACTTGAAGCCGGCCGAGTCGGACGCGGGAGCGGCGACGATGGTCGTGTACTCCATGGCGCCGTGCTCGTCCAGAGCGGACTTGACGCCCGCGATGGTCGAACCCTTCTGGCCGACGGCGACGTAGATGCAGCGCACCTGCTTGTCGGCGTCGCCGGTCTCCCAGTTGGCCTTCTGGTTGATGATGGCGTCGACGCAGACGGCGGTCTTGCCCGTCTTGCGGTCGCCGATGATCAGCTGACGCTGGCCGCGGCCGATGGCCGTCAGGGCGTCGATGGCGGTGATGCCGGTCGCGAGGGGCTCCTCGACGGGCTGGCGCTCGAGCACCGATGCCGCCTGGAGCTCCAGGACACGCTGTTCGTTCGACTCGATGTCACCGAGACCGTCGATGGGCTTGCCCAGCGGGTCGATGACGCGTCCGAGGAAGTTGTCGCCGACGGGGACCGAGAGGACCTCGCCGGTGCGCTTGACTTCCTGGCCTTCCTCGATGTGCTCGTAGTCACCGAGGATGACGGCACCGATCTCACGGTCGTCGAGGTTCAGTGCCACGCCGAGGATGCCGCCGGGGAACTCCAGCAGCTCGTTCGACATCGCGGACGGGAGGCCCGTCACGTGAGCGATTCCATCGCTCGTGTCGGACACCAGACCGACCTCTTCACGAGAGGACTCCGGTGCGTAGTTCGCTGTGTAGCTCTCGATCGCGCTACGGATCTCGTCGGAGGAGATCGTCAACTCCGCCATGTTTTCCTGCTCTCACTGTCTGGTGTTTCGTGGCCGGACCGGCTGTGCGGTCGACGTCCGAAACGCGGGGTGGGGCTTGTTACCGAACTGGGCTTGCTACAGAACTCGGGTGCTGCGATGCGTACCGCTCACCGGAGCGACTTCCTCAGGGAGGCGAGACGACCCGCACCACTGCCGTCGATGACCTCGTCGCCGACACGGACGACCAGTCCGCTCAGCAGTTCCCGGTCCACCTCCACGTGGACGGTCACGGACTTGCCGTAGATACCTTCCAGCCTGGACGTGAGCCGAGAGATCTGATCGTCGCTCAGCTCGGTGCTGCTGCGGACGTGAGCGACCTCCTTGTCACGACGAGTGGCCGCGAGTGCGGACAGTTCGCCGAACACGGATGCCGGTGCAGCACCCTTCAGTCGGCCGACGGCCTGGATCGCCAGGGCCTCGGTGATCGCGGTGACCTTGCCGTAGAGCAACGTCGACAGGAGCGATCCCGACGCCTCGGCGGGCTTGCTTCGATCGGACAGCGCCTGCTCGAGGGCAGGATCGCCGGCGATGATGCGGCCGAGACGGAACAGCTCGTCCTCCACGGTGCCCAACTGATCCTGGTCTTGCGCCGCGCGCAGAAGTGCCTCACGGCCCAGGAGTACGAGCGAGTCGGTGAGGTCACGGGCCGACGACCAGTTCTGTGCGACGGCGGCCTGCAGTGCGGCGGTGGCCGCTGCACCGATCTTGCCGTCGAACAGGCGGCCCGCGAGCGCGCGTCGCGCGTCCGGAGCAGCCGACGCGTCCGCGAGTGCGGCGCGCAGTGGACGCTGTCCGTCGAGCACCGACACGACCCCGAAGAGGTCGGATCCGGCGCCGGCGGCAGCCGACGTCGCATCCGACGCCGCATCGAGCTCGGCCGTCAGGACGGTGCGGGCCTCGGCGAGGGCTTCACGACTCGCTGCGTACATGGTGCTCACTTCCCGCTAGCGGAATCTGCGCCGACAGAATCGAGTTCGTCGAGGAAACGATCGATCGTGCCGGCACGCTTGACGTCGTCGGACAGCTGCTCGCCGATGACCTTCTCGGCCAGCTCGACAGCCGTACGGCCGAGATCGGCACGCAGTTCGGTGACGATCTGCTGACGCTGAGCCGCGAGCTGCTGGTGACCGGAGGCCACGATGCGGTCGCTCTCCGCCTGTGCACTGGTCTTCATCTCCGCGAGGATCTGCTGACCCTGGGTGCGTGCGTCTTCACGGATCTTGGCGGCTTCCTGGCGTGCGTCGGCCAACTGGGCGCGGTACTGCTCGAGCGCCTCCTTGGCTTCGGCCTGTGCCTCTTCGGCGCGCTTGATCCCGCCTTCGATCTTCTCGGACCGCTCGGAGAGCACCGTCTGGAATCGCGGGAGCACGAACTTCCAGAAGAAGAACCCGATGACGGCGATGCAGACCGCAGACCAGACGATGTCGTAGGTCGCGGGGAGGAGAGGATTGATGTCCTCTTCCCCCTCCGCTGCTGCGAGGACTGCGAATGTCGACATGGCGATCAGAAAATGAAGCCGGCGACGAGGCCGATCAGCGCGAGGGCCTCGGTGAATGCGATACCGAGGAACATGTTGGTGCGGATCTGGCCGGCGAGCTCGGGCTGACGCGCGATGCCCTCGATGGCCTTACCGACCACGATGCCCACGCCGATGCCGGGGCCGATGGCCGCGAGGCCGTAGCCGATGGCTCCGTAGCCTGCGCCGGTGACTTCCTGTGCTTCCTGCGCGAGGTAGGTGAGGCTCATTGTGATGTGTTCCCTTTCTGTTGCCCACGACCGGTCGGCAGCGGGTCAGGTCTGTCTGGTGGCTGGAGAGTCGGTGGGTGGGTCAGTGCGAGTCGGCGTGCAGGGCGAGGTCGATGTAGACCGCCGTCAGCAGCGCGAACACGTAGGCCTGCAGGAAGATGACCAGCAGCTCGAACAGCGTGAAGCCGAATCCCGCGACGAGCGAGAACAGGCCGAACACCTTCATGCCGGTCGCCGCCTCGAAGAAGAAGAACTGCGTCGCGCTGAAGAACAGCACCAGCATGATGTGGCCGGCGAGCATGTTGGCCATGAGTCGCACGGTCAGCGTGAAGGGCCGCAGGATGAACGTCGAGATGAACTCGATGGGGATCAGCAGCAGGTGCAGCGCGATCGGCACGTTCGGAACGACGATGCTGCTCTTCACGTACTTGAAGAACCCGTACTTCTTGATACCGACGTAGTTGAAGACGACGTACGCGAGGGCTGCCAACACGATCGGCATGCCCACTCGGGCATTCGACGAGATGTTGATGAAGGGGATGACACCCGAGAAGTTGAGGAACAGCACCGCGAAGAAGATGGTCGCGATGACGGGCAGGAAGCGCTTGCCCTGCTCCTTGCCGAGAACCTCGTCTGCGATCTGATCCTTGACGAAGCCCAGTGCGAGCTCACCGACGTTCTGGATACCGCGGGGCACGATCTTCGGGCTGCGCATCGCGAGGCTGAAGAACGCGAGAAGAACGACCGTCATGATGATGCGGACCAGCATCAGCCGGTCGAGCTCGAACGGGGTGCCCTCGAACAGGATGGCCGGTGGGAAAAAGTCGGACAGTGACGGCGGATGGAACTCCGCGGCCAAGTTGGTGACGCTCAGCGGTCTCTCCCGTGTTCGGCCGCAGGCGAAGGACACCCGCGGTTCGATCGGACATATGGCATTCGGGCACGATCGAGCTAGGACGATCTACAAGTCGACTCGGGTCGGCTCGAGTAGTCGTCAGCCGCGTCGGACCGTGCTCACGGTCCCGCGTCTGTCGGGTGTCGGCGACTTCGTCGACTCGGTGACGCGACGTCTCGAAACGGACGCTTCGTCGCGGTACACACTCTCACATGGCGTGGACTACGAGAAACAGCTTCGGTGACGTCGATCACCTGCAAAGACGGTTCCGGGCGGCGCGATGTGTCCGTTACGCCCGGTAAGCCCTCGCTCGAAAGGAACTTTATCAACACAACACGCTGAGTTGTGTCGGGGGTCGCTCCGCGGACGACACTACTACAAAATGTCGTACTACTGAACGTCCGAGTCGGGGTCGCCCGCGGGAGAATCGACGTACGGAACACGCTGCCGGAAGATGCCGTACATCTCGGCGCCCAGGACGATGACCAGGGATGCGAGCACCACGATGCCCAGTGTCGGGCGGTTGTAGAAGTCCATCCCCCGCAGCAGTCCCAGCACGATCACCGCGATCAGCATCTTCACGATCCACCCGCCCAGCAGGACGGCCCCGACCGCGGTCGGCGGCAACTTGGCCGAGAACAGGACGGATGCGGCGGTGGCGAGGATGAACAGACCACCGACCGCGGACCCGAGCAGCGCGCCCCACAGACCCTCGAGGCCGGCGACGAGCACCGCGATGATCGCGGCGACCACGGCGAGGCCGAGCAGGGCGATGACGCCGTACCGGACGGCGGCGCGGAGCGGTGCGGTGGAGGACGGGATCGGTGCGGGCGAGAAGGTCACGACACGCAGGTTACCGGCGGCCCGGATCCCGGAACGACGGCACCGCGGTGACCACCAGGGCGAAGACGAGTCCGCCGGCGAGCAGCAGCACCACGAGGCGGCGATCGAACAGGGACGCGCCGACCGCCCCGAACGCGAGCACACCGACCCACAAGTAGATGAGCAGCACCACGCGGCGATGCGAGTGACCGATCTGGAGCAGACGGTGATGCAGGTGCATCTTGTCCGGGCTGAAGGGGCTGCGGCCTGCACGCGTGCGACGCACGATCGCGAGCAGCAGGTCGAGGATCGGGATGAACATGATCGCGCCCACCAGCAGCAACGGGGTCAGCAGACCCAGGAGGTCCCGCGTGCCGTAGGCACTGAGCCCGATACGTCCGGATGCACTGGTCGCGACGGTGGCGAGCATGAGGCCGATGACCATGGAACCCGAGTCGCCCATGAAGATGCGCGCCGGCTGGAAGTTGTGCGGCAGGAACCCCAGGCACGCACCGGCGAGGGCCGCGGCGATCATCGCGGGCGGGTAGGCGCTGACGTCACCGCCCTGCTCGTGGAGCAGTCCGACGGAGAACAGACAGATGGCCACCGCGGCGATCAGGCCGACGCCCGCGGCGAGGCCGTCGAGACCGTCGATGAAGTTCATCGCGTTGATCATGACCACGGCGATGAGCACGGTGACGAGACCCGCCTGCAGCTGGTCCAGGATCAGCGTCGACCCCTCGCCCCACGGCAGATACAGCAGGTACCAGCTGACGCCCATCAGCACCAGGACACCGGCCGCGGTGACCTGACCGGCGAACTTGGTCAGCGCGTCCAGGCCCCACCGGTCGTCGACCACACCCACGGCCATGATGATGAACCCGGAGACCAGGGCCGCCTGGACGTCCGTGGTGAACTCGAACCCTCGGGTGAGGGCCGGCAACTTCTGCGCGAAGAGCAGCGCGACGAGCAGCCCCAGGTAGATGCCGATACCCCCGAGCCGGGGCGTCGGGGTGACGTGGACGTCGCGCTCACGCGGTACGGCCACCGCGCCGAAACGCAGAGCGCCGAGCCGGACGGCTCCGGTGACCAGGAACGTCACCACCGCTGCCGTGAGCATGACGAGAAGAAGCTCGCGGATGGGGACACCGGCGCCTCCGTCCGACTGCGCCAGGAGCGCACTCGCGTGCGCGGGCACGGCCGTCACCACGGTGACTCCCGCGGCGGAGCCGAGTGCGGCATTCGTCAGGCGCTTCCGGCGACGAGCGACTCGGCGGTCACGCCGAGGACCTCGGCGATCTCGCTCGTCGAGACCGCGCCGACGCGGAGAATGCGCGGGGTGTCCCCCGTCAGGTCGACGATCGTCGACGCGAGCGCATGCTCGGCCGGACCGCCGTCGAGATACACGGCCGCGGACCCGCCGAGCTGTACGCGGGCGTCCTCCGCCGTGACGGCGGGCGGGCGGCCGGAGATGTTCGCACTCGAGACGGCCAGGGGGCCCACCTCGCGCAGCAGTTCGAGAGCCACCGGATGCAGCGGCATGCGGAGCATGACGGTGCCGCGGGCGTCGCCGAGGTCCCACGCGAGCGACGGCGCCTGGTGCACGACGAGACTCAGCGCTCCGGGCCAGAACGCGCGGATGAGATCGCGCGCCGCCTGCCGCACTCCCAGCACGAGGCCGTCGATCGTGTGCCAGGACCCGACGAGCACCGGCACCGGCATGTCGCGGCCGCGCCCCTTCGCGCGGAGCAGATCCGTGACGGCGCTGCTGTCGAAGGCGTCCGCGGCCAGCCCGTACACGGTGTCGGTGGGCATCACGACCAGTCGGCCGGACGACAGCGCACGCTTGGCGGCATCGAGACCTGCCGCGCGAGAGGCGGAATCGGAGCAGTCGTAGACGGTGGACACCCGGCCCATCTTGCCACTGCGTGCACGGCACGCCTGCGCAGCGGTGGCGCGATCTCGCGTCCTAGGTGATCCGGCGCTGCCGACGAGCGACGACGAAGCGTGGGCGGTCCGCGAGATCCCGATGCTGGGACACGTCTCCGAACACCGCTCGCCCCTCCAGGAGGGCGACCACCCGGTCTCCGTGCGAGTCGTCGTGCTCGATGCCCACTCCCCCGTCGATCCGCAACCACCGCGCGATGTTCGCGATCATCGGCTCGATGACGGACAGCCCGTCCGGGCCACCGAACAGCGCGACGTGCGGATCGTGGTCGATCACCTCGGGATCGAGCCGCGCACTCGTCGGCACGTAGGGCGGGTTCGCCACGACCAGGTCGACGGTGCCGTCGAGCTCCGTGAGCACCGTCCTCTCGGTCACGTCACCGTGATGCAGATGCACGGGAGTGTCGCCGTCCGACGCCCGCAGGTCGGCGTTGCGCCGCGCCCACGCCAACGCGTGCGGATCCTTCTCCACCGCGTGCACCACGGCGTCCGGGCGAGCGTGGCCGATCGCGAGGGCGAGTGCGCCGCTTCCGGTGCACAGGTCGAGGACGACGGGCGGATGCCGCCCGGCGGACTCGAGGAACGCGAGTGCCCAGGCGAGCAACAGTTCCGTCTCCGGGCGGGGGACGAACACCCCGGGGCCCACCTCGACGTCGATCTCCCCCAGTGACGACGTTCCGATGATGTGCTGCAACGGAATTCGCTTCGCACGCTGCGTGACGGTCGCACGGTAGGCCTCGGCGACCTCGGGCTCCACCAACGGGGTCAGGCCGAGCCGCCCGCGGGGAACCGACAGCAGATGCGCGGCGAGCAACTCGGCGTCGACCCGCGGGCTGGGGACGCCGGCCTCGGTCAGGACGCGGGTTGCCTCGACGATGGCCAGACGTAGCGGGACGCGACTCACCGACACAGCTTCGCACTGCCGGTCGGCCCGGCGATCACGCGGAGGTCATTCCGCCTGGAGCCGCGCCTGTCGGTCGGCCGCGGCGAGCGCGTCGAGGAGCGCGTCCATGTCACCGTCGAGAACGGCGTCCAGGTTGTGCGACTTGAAGCCGATGCGGTGGTCGGTGATGCGGTTCTCCGGGAAGTTGTACGTGCGGATGCGCTCGGACCGATCGACGGTGCGCACCTGGCTCGCACGCCCGGCCGCCGCCTCCTTGTCGGCCGCTTCCTCGGCCGCCGCCTGCAGCCGCGAGGCGAGCACCTGCATCGCCCTCGCCTTGTTCTGCAGCTGGGAGCGTTCGTTCTGACAGGTGACGACGATGCCCGTGGGCAGATGCGTGATGCGCACCGCGGAGTCCGTGGTGTTGACGCCCTGGCCACCTTTGCCGGACGAGCGGTAGACGTCGATGCGCAGATCGGTCTCGTCGATCTGGACGGCTTCGACCTCGTCCTGCTCCGGGTAGATCAGGACGCCGGCCGCCGACGTGTGCACTCGTCCCTGCGATTCGGTGACGGGAACACGCTGCACCCGATGCACGCCGCCCTCGAACTTGAACCGCGACCACACACCGTCGGCGGTGTCGGTGCGCGCCTTGATGGACAGCGTCGCGTCCTTGTACCCACCCAGATCGGAGACGTTCGCGTCGAGGATCTCGACCCGCCAGCCGTGGCGCTCGGCGTACCGGACGTACATCCGAGCGAGATCGGACGCGAACAGGGCGGACTCCTCGCCGCCCTCACCCGACTTGACCTCCAGCACGACGTCGTCGGCGTCGTGAGGATCACGGGGCGCGAGCAGGTCGGTGAGGGTGGTGTCGAGCTCGGCCACGGTCGCCTCGAGCGCCGGGATCTCCGCGGCGAAGCCGGCGTCGTCGGCAGCGAGCTCGCGGGCCGCCTCGAGATCGTCGCGGGCAGCACTGAGCTTGGAGTACACACTCATGATCGGGGCCAGCTGCGCGAACCGCTTCCCGGCGCGGCGAGCCGCCGCCGGATCGTCGTGCAGCGAGGGATCGGACAGGTCGCGCTCGAGTCCGGCGTGCTCGGCGAGGATGTCGTCGATCGCGGACGGTGTCGCGGAGGCGGCCACGGTGTTCTCCCTGTCGAACCGAAGAATGTCAACGAACAATGGTGCAGAAACGACCGACGCCCGCCCCGAGACGAATCTCGGAACGGGCGTCGGCGGAAGAGCTAGCTGTCGGCGTCGGCCTTCTTGCCTGCGCGCTTGCCGTAGCGAGCCTCGAAGCGAGCCACGCGGCCGCCGGTGTCGAGGATCTTCTGCTTGCCCGTGTAGAACGGGTGGCACTGCGAGCAGACCTCGACGTTGATGCGCTCCGCCGAGTTGGTGCTGCGGGTCTCGAAAGTATGTCCGCAACCACACACGACTGTCGTCGCTGTGTAATCGGGGTGGATTCCTGCCTTCATGGTGTCCCTTTCATGGTCGCCGGGTCGCCTCGACTGTCGAGAGCGTGAACCGGAACCGGACTCGGCCGATCAGTATGCCAGAGCAGCTGTCCGCGCTGGTAATCGTCTCAACATCGGTGCCGAGACGTTTGTTCCGTCGATCCTCGGGGGTCAGTCCTCCGGCGAACCGGGCGCCGTCTTGGAGACCGACATGAGGAACTCGATGTTGTTCTTGCTCTTCTTCAGTCGGTCGATCAGCAGATCGATCGCCTGGTGCGAGTCGAGCCCGGAGAGCACCCGACGCAGCTTGTGCAGCACGGCCGCCTCGTCGGGACTGAGCAGGAGCTCGTCCTTGCGGGTGCCCGACGGATTGACGTCCACCGCCGGGAACACGCGCCGCTCGGCGATCTTGCGATCGAGCTTGAGCTCGGCGTTGCCCGTGCCCTTGAACTCCTCGAAGATCACCGTGTCACCTGTCGAGCCGGTCTCCACCATCGCCGTGGCGATGATGGTGAGCGATCCACCGTTCTCGATGTTGCGCGCGGCACCGAGGAAGCGCTTGGGCGGGTAGAGCGCCGTGGAGTCGACACCACCGGACAGGATGCGACCCGAGGCCGGCGAGCTGTTGTTGTACGCACGGCCCAGACGCGTGATCGAGTCGAGCAGCACCACCACGTCGCGGCCGTCCTCGACCAGACGCTTGGCGCGCTCGATCGCCAGCTCGGCGACCGAGGTGTGGTCGCCCGGCGGGCGATCGAAGGTGGAGGCGATGACCTCACCCTTCACGCTGCGCTGCATGTCGGTCACTTCTTCGGGACGCTCGTCCACGAGCACGACCATCAGGTAGCACTCGGGGTTGTTCGTCGCGATGGCGTTCGCGATCGCCTGCAACACGCTGGTCTTACCCGCCTTGGGCGGGCTCACGATGAGCGCACGCTGCCCCTTGCCGATCGGCATGACCAGATCGATCACGCGCGTCGTCAGGATGTTCTGCGTGGTCTCGAGGCGCAGTCGCTGATTCGGGTACAGCGGCGTCAGCTTGTTGAACTCCGGCCGCTTGCGGTTGCCGTCCGGCGGCGCACCGTTGACCGTGTCGAGACGGACCAGCGGGTTGAACTTCTGCCGGGAGTTGTTCTGCTCCCCCTCGCGGGCCACTCGCACGGCACCGGTCAGTGCGTCACCGCGCCGGAGGCCGTTGCGGCGCACCATGTTCATGGAGACGTACACGTCGTTCGGTCCCGCGAGGTATCCCGAGGTCCGGACGAACGCGTAGTTGTCGAGCACGTCGAGAATGCCGGCGACGGGCTGCACGACGTCGTCGTCGCGCAGTTCGGGCTCGCGCTCACGATCACGCTGGTTGCCGCCGCCCTCGGGAGCACCGTCACGATCGCGCCCACGGCGACGCTCGCGGAAACGACGTCCCCGCCTGCCGCGGCCCTCGCCGTCCTCGTCGTCGCGGGGACCGTTGTCACGAGGCCCGTTGTTGCGGTCGCCCTGGTTGCGATCGTTTCGGTCGCCCTGGTTGCGATCGTTCCGGTCGCCCTGGTTGCGGTCGCCCTGGTTGCGGTCGCCCTGGTTGCGATCGTTTCGGTCGCCCTGATTGCGATCGTTCCGGTCGCCCTGGTTGCGGTCGTTCCGGTCGCCCTGGTTGCGGTCGCCCTGGTTGCGATCGTTGCGGTCGCCCTGATTGCGATCGCCCTGGTTGCGGCCCTGGCGCTCGCGGCGCGGCCGGTCCCCGTTCTGACGATCACCCTCGCCCTGGTCGCGGTCGTCGCCACCGTCGGTGCGGGTGGTCTCGGCCGGAGCCGTCGTGGTGGACGCTGCCGCGTCGGTGGACTGGTGCGCGCGGCCGTCCTGCGCAGGCGCAGCGTCGTTCTGCGACTCGGCGGCGGTGTCGGTCGACTCCGCGGCGCCGGCACGGCGGGTCGCTCCGCGACGGTTCCGCGTGCGACGCGGGCCGTCGGGGTTCGCGCCGTCGGACGCTGCACCATCGGAACCCGAGGTGTCGGCGCTGGGAGTACCGGCGTCGGAGCTGGAGGCGCCGGCGCTCGCACCGTCGGCTCCGGAATCCCGGGGTGCCACGGCGTCGGACACACCGGCGGACGGTGCGTCCGACGTGGCGGCGGGCGCGGACCGGCTCACGCGGGGTGCGCGCGACGGTGCCTCGGTGGCAGCCGCGGACGCGGGCACCTGCTTGGCCTCGATCGCGGACACGAGGTCGCCCTTACGCATCCCGGAGACACCCTTGATGCCGAGTTCGGACGCGAGTCCGCGCAGCTCGGTGAGCACCATCCCGGAGAGTCCGGCACCGCGGCGCGACGTGCGCGGGCGCGTGTCGGACTGGGTCGCCGGAGCAGCGATAGATTCCGTATCGGTCACGGAGGTCCTTTCCTTCCCTCGCGCGCCTGGTGCGCAGATCGAGGGTTCGTTCCGCCGTTCGACTCTCGTGTCGAACTCGGATGCCGCGTACGTTCGCGTCGTGCAGAAGAGCGAAGGCTGTTCCAGGATGCGACTTCCCTGGCGGCCGTGGCGCGCCGATCGACGACGGCGGCACCGCTGGAGCTCGAGGCCGGGAAGTAATGCCCTGGAGAAATCGGCGCGCTGACTGCGCACGATGTACGGACGCGTACCACAATAGCCGTGATGCGAGGTACGGGCAAGAATGTCCGCGTCAGCGCGTCGTGACGCCGTCCGCGATGTCCAGCTCCAGCACCGTCATCCCGTCGTCCCCGGCGCGGTCGGCCAACTCGCGCGCGATGCTCGCCGTTCCGAGCACGAGCACGGTGGGTCCGGCGCCCGAGACCGTCGCGGCGTGCCCGTGTGCGCGCAGGGTCTCGACCCATCGCGACGTCACCGGCAGGGCGGAGGCCCGGTAGGGCTGGTGCAGGCGATCCTCGGTGGACACCATCAACAGATCGGGTCGCGTCGTCAGGGCCACGACCGCGAGCGCGGATCGGCTCGCGTTGAACGCGGCGTCGCGGTGCGGAACGAGGTCGGGCAACAGTCCGCGCGTGTGCGCCGTGGACGACCGTTCGGTCGGGATGAGCACCGTCGCACCGATGTCCGGGTGCACGTCGAGACGGGCGGCCGCATAGGCCCGCGGCCCCTCCGGCGGGCCGGACTCGCGGCTCCAGGACACCACGGCGCCGCCGAGCACGCTGGCCGACGCGTTGTCCGGATGACCCTCGAACTCGGCGGCCAGCTGCACCATCTGCTCGGGCGACAGCGCGAGAGCCGGATCCAGCGACGCCGCGAGGCAGTTGGCCGCGGCGAGCCCACCGACCACTGCCGACGCCGACGAGCCGAGGCCGCGAGAATGGGGAATCCTATTGTGACACCGTACTTTCAGACCGTCCGCCCACACGCCGGCCGACTCGAGACCACGCTCGATCGCTCGCACGACGAGATGCGACGGACCCCACGGAACCTCGCGCGCACCCTCACCGTCGACCTCGATGTCGAGCCCGGACTCCGCCACGGTGACGACGACGTCGTCGAACAGACCCAGGGCGAGCCCCAGTGTGTCGAACCCTGGTCCGAGGTTGGCACTGGAGGCAGGCACGCGGGCGTGCGCCACCGTCCCGGTGGTGAGTGTCCTCGTCACGTCGGCCGGCCCGGCCACTATGCCGACTCGGGAGAAGCCGGGTTCACCGACGACCCTGGCGCCACAGTCGATTCCGCCATCGAGATCCCGATCATTCGGACGTTCCCTCGAGTCGGAGAACGCTGGTGACGGCGGTGACGATGTCGAGTTCCTTCAGCGCGTCCACGGTGGCCGCCAGAGCCGAGTCCTTGGCGCGGTGCGTGACGACGACGAGACGGGCATGCTTGCTCGCGCCCTCCTGGCGCACCGTGGAGATGCTGACGTCGTTCTTGGCGAACTCGGCCGCGACGGCGGAGAGCACTCCGGCGCGATCCGCGACCTGCATGTTGACGTGGTACCGCGTGGGGGTGTCCCCCATGGGTGCGACGGGGAGCTTGGCGTACGTCGACTCCCCGGGTCCACGGCCGCCGTAGAACTTGTTGCGCGCCGCCATCACCAGGTCGCCCATGACGGCGGACGCGGTGGGAGCGCCGCCCGCACCCTGGCCGTAGAACATGAGCCGTCCCGCGGCCTCGGCTTCGACCACGACGGCGTTGAAGGCACCCGACACCGAGGCGAGCGGGTGCGACAGCGGTACGAGCGACGGGTAGACGCGGACGGAGATGCGGTCGTTGCCGTCGTCGTCACTCACACGCTCGCACAGCGCGAGAAGCTTGACGGTGCAGTCGAACGCACGCGCGGTGGCGATGTCCGCCGCGGTGATCGAGGAGATCCCTTCGCGGTGTACGTCGGCCGAGGTGACCCGCGTGTGGAACGCGAGCGAGGCCAGGATGGCGGCCTTCGCCGCAGCATCGAAGCCCTCGACGTCGGCCGTCGGATCCGCCTCCGCGTATCCCAGCCGTCCCGCCTCCGCGAGCGTGTCCGCGTAGTCCGCACCCGTCTCGTCCATGGCCGAGAGGATGAAGTTCGTCGTGCCGTTGACGATGCCGATGACACGGTTCACCCGGTCGCCGGCGAGAGACTGCATCAGCGGCCGGACCACCGGAATGGCCCCTGCCACAGCGGCTTCGAAGTACAGGTCGGCGCGGTGGCTCTCGGCGGCGTCGGCCAACTCACCGGTGTACTCGGCGAGGAGTGCCTTGTTGGCCGTGACGACCGACTTGCCGGCGTTGAGCGCGGCGAGGATCAGTTCGCGGGCCGGCTCGATGCCGCCGAGCACCTCGACCACCAGGTCGACATCGTCGCGCGCGACGAGTGCGCGCACGTCGGTGGTCAGCAGGTCGGGGTCGATGCCGCGGTCCTTGCCGATGTCGCGCACCGCGACTCCCCGCAGCACGAGCGGCGCACCGACGCGGGCGGTGAGATCGGTGGCGTGATCGAGCAGGATGCGCACGACCTCGCTGCCGACGTTCCCCATACCGAGGACGGCGACGCCGATCGGCTTGTCCACGGGACTGACGAAGGCCGCGGCCTCCGACGACACTGACGATTCTGGAGCGGTCACCGGTCTACCTCCAAGCTGAGCAGGTCGTCGAACGTTTCGCGGCGGAGTACCAGCCGCGCTTGCCCGTCCCGCACGGCGACGACGGCCGGACGGGGCAGAAGGTTGTACCGGGACGACATCGAGTAGCAGTACGCACCCGTCGCGCCCACGGTGAACAGGTCACCGGGACCGAGATCCTCGGGCTGCCACGTGTCGCGGATGACGATGTCGCCACTCTCGCAGTGCTTTCCGACGATCCGGGCCAGAACGGCCGGAGCCTCCGACGTACGCGACGCGAGGCGGCCGACGTACTCGGCCTGATAGAGCGAGGTCCGGATGTTGTCGCTCATGCCCCCGTCGACGCTGATGTAGCGGCGCGTGTGGGTGCTGTCGACGGTGACGTCCTTGACGGTGCCCACCTCGTACAGCGTCACGGTGCCCGGTCCCGCGATCGCGCGTCCGGGCTCCACTGCCAGTGTCGGAGTAGGGATCCCGGCGGCCGCCGACTCGGACTCGACGATGTGGGCGAGCTTGGCGGCCAGATCCTGCACGGGAGGCGGGTTGTCCCCCGGCACGTAGTGGATGCCCATGCCGCCGCCGAGATCGACCACGGTGATCTGCGAGGTCTTCGCGGTGCCGAACTCGGCCTTGATGTCGCGCAGCAACCCGATCACGCGGTGAGCCGCGAGCTCGAACCCGTCGACCTCGAAGATCTGGGATCCGATGTGCGAGTGCAGGCCGACGAGGCGCAGATTGTCGGTCTCGAACACCCGACTGACGGCCCGGAGCGCGCTGCCGTCGGACAGGCTGAAGCCGAACTTCTGGTCCTCGTGGGCGGTGGCGATGAACTCGTGCGTGTGTGCCTCGACCCCGACGGTGATGCGGATCAGGACGTCCTGCACCGTTCCCGCCGCGGCAGCGACCTCGTCGAGCCGGTCGATCTCGATCATCGAGTCCAGCACGACGTGCTCGACACCGGCGCGCACTCCCGCCTCCAGTTCGGCCCGTGACTTGTTGTTGCCGTGCATCGCGATCCGGTTCGCCGGGAAGCCCGCGTTCAGTGCGATCGCCAGCTCGCCGCCCGAGCACACGTCGAGGGACAGACCCTCGTCCGCGACCCAGCGAGCGATCTCCCCACACAGGAAGGCCTTGGACGCGTAGTGCACCCGCTCGGGGGCACCGAACGCCTCCGCCATCTCGCGGCAGCGCGACCGGAAATCGTCCTCGTCGATGACGAACAGCGGCGTGCCGTACGTGGCGGCGAGTTCCGTCACCGGAACACCGGCCAGCGTCACGACGCCGTCGTCACCACGAGCTGCGTTGCGGGGGAACACCTTCGGATGAAGGTCCGTGAGTGCCGCGCTGTCCGCCGGACGCTCCGGGGTGCCGGGGCCCGACTGCTCGGCGTGCCGCGGCCCGGCGGGATGCGCGCTCACATCTTCTCCGGTGCACTGACACCGAGCATGGCCAGGCCGTTGGCCAGGACCTGCCGGGTGGCGTCGCCCAGGGCGAGCCGCGCTGTGTGGACGGGCATCGGATCCTCGTCTCCTCGGGGAAGTACTCGACACGCTCCGTAGAACCGGTGATAGGCACCCGCCAACTCCTCGAGGTACCGGGCGATCCGGTGGGGTTCGCGCAGCCCCGCCGCACTGGCGACGACGCGGGGGAACTCCCCGACGGTACGGACGAGGTCACCTTCCGCGGCATGGGTCAGCAGCGCGAAGTCGGGATCCGCGGCGGAGACGCCCAGTTCCTCGGCACCGCGGGCGAGAGAACACAACCGGGCGTGGGCGTACTGCACGTAGTACACCGGGTTGTCGTTGCTCCGGCTCGCCCACAGCGCGAGATCGATGTCGATCGACGAGTCGACCGACGACCGCACCATCACGTACCGCGCGGCGTCGATCCCGATGGCCTCCACGAGGTCGTCGAGAGAGATCACCGTGCCCGCACGCTTGCTCATCTTCACGGCGACACCGTCGCGGACGAGGTTGACCATCTGACCGATCAGCACCTCCACGGTCGCCGGATCGTCGCCGAAGGCTGCGGCAGCCGCCTTGAGCCGACCGATGTAGCCGTGGTGGTCCGCGCCGAGCATGTAGATGCACAGGTCGAACCCGCGAGATCGCTTGTCCTGGAAGTAGGCGATGTCGCCGGCGATGTACGCGGCGTTGCCGTCGCTCTTGACCACGACGCGATCCTTGTCGTCGCCGTACTCGGTGCTGCGGAGCCACCAGGCCCCGTCCTTCTCGTACAGGTTGCCCGAGGATTTCAGCGTCTCCACAGCGCGCTCGACCGCGCCGGACTCGAAGAGCGAGTTCTCGTGGAAGTACACGTCGAAGTCGGTGCCGAACTCGTGCAGGTCCGACTTGATCTTCGTGAACATCGCGTCGACGCCGAGGGCTCGGAACACCTCCTGCCGCTCGTCGTCGGGCAGACCCATCACGTCCGGTCGCTGCGTGACGACGGCCGCGGCGATCTCGGCGATGTACTCGCCCGCGTAGCCGTCCTCCGGAGCGGGCAGACCCAGCGCCGAGGCGACCAGCGAGCGTGCGAACCGATCGATCTGCGCGCCGTGATCGTTGAAGTAGTACTCGCGGGTGACCGCGGCACCCCGCGAGGTGAGGATGCGCCCCAGGGCGTCGCCCACCGCGGCCCAGCGGGCGCCGCCCAGGTGCACGGGACCCGTGGGGTTCGCCGAGACGAACTCCAGGTTGATCGAGGTCCCGGTGAGCTCGTCGGACCAGCCGTAGCGATCGTTCTCGCGCTGCACGCGCTCCACGATGGCGCCCTGAGCGGACTTCGCGAGCCGGATGTTGAGGAATCCGGGACCGGCCACGTCGACGGCCTCGACAGCGTCGGCACCGGCCAGAGCGTCCGCGAGCCAGGTCGCCAGGTCGCGGGGGCTGACGCCCGCCTTCTTGGCCACCTGCATCGCGACGTTGGTCGCGTAGTCGCCGTGCTCGGGATTGCGCGGGCGGTCCACCGTCACCGTCGCGGGCAACACGGCAGGATCGAGTCCGTGCTCGGTGAGCACGGCCGCTGCGGTGGCATGCAGCAGTTCGGCGAGGTCGGCGGGAGTCACGGGGCCTTATCCTATGGTCTCGCTGCACAGCACCCCGACCGCGGTCACCGGTGGGTCCGACGGGAGCGCTTCAGCGAGGGCTCAGACTCCCTCCGTACAGTGGGGCTGCCTCGAGTAGGCGGCCACTCATCTCCTCGATCGAAAGAGCGCTCCGACCATGCCAAGCGGTTCCGACAAGAAGTCAGCCAAGGCCATCAAGGCTGCCAGCAAGACCGGCACCCGGAACAAGGGTGGTGTCCCCTCCAGCGTGGGATCGGGCAAGCGGCGCCAGATCCCGTGGCTGACGGTGGCGGCATCCGTCGTGGTCATCGCGCTGATCGGCGCCCTGGCCTGGAACCTGGTGCCCAAGTACCAGGACCGCGCCGAGGCGCAGCGCTTCGCTCCCACCGAGGAGAACCAGGACCCGTCGACCGGCATCGACGGCGTGGTCACGCAGGACTATCCCGCTGCGCTGCACGTCACCGGCTCGCAGCGTGTCGCCTACGACCAGTCGCCGCCGTTCGGTGGCCCGCACGACCAGGTGTGGGCCAACTGCATGGGCACGGTCTACCCGGACGGTCTGCGCACCGAGAACGCCGTGCACTCGCTCGAGCACGGCGCCGTCTGGATCGCCTACAACCCGGACGACCTGAGCGAGGACCAGATCTCGACGCTGGCCGCCAAGGTCGAGAACCAGCAGTACATGCTCATGTCCGCCTACCCCGGACTCGACTCCCCGATCTCGCTGCAGTCGTGGGGCCACCAGCTCAAGCTCGACAGCGTCGACGACCCCCGGATCGACCACTTCATCGCCGCACTGCGCCTGAACCGCTACGCCTACCCCGAGGTCGGCGCGAGCTGCTCCACGACGCCGGAGACCTTCGACCAGGACAACCCGCCGCCGTTCGACGGCAGTGCACCGGGCCCCGACGCGGTGCCGATGAGTGGCGAGGGCCTGACCCCCGACGCCTCCGAGACGGGTGCGGGTCAGCTCCCGGGCGGGCTGGGCCTGCCCACCGACGGCGCGGCAGTGCCCACACCGTGAGCGTGACGACGGAGGAGCGGCCCACGGAGCAGCGGAGTCAGCGATCGGCGCTGCTGGTCCTGGGCGCGGTGGCCCTGCTCGTCATCGGGTTCGCCGTCGGCTTCCTCGCGCAAACCCCGTTGCGGGACGATCCGGCACCCACACCGGGCGCCGATTCGGTCGACGTCGGGTTCTCGCAGGACATGACCGTGCACCACAACCAGGCGATCGAGATGGCGACCATCGCACTCAGTGGCGCCTCCGATCCGCTGGTCAAGAATCTCGCGTACGACATCCTCACGACACAGCAGAACCAGGCCGGGCAGATGCAGGGCTGGCTGGCGCTCTGGGACGCCGCTCCGTTGCCGACGGGCGGCTACATGGGCTGGATGACGGAGGACGGCGGACACTCCATGTCCGGCTCGTCCATGTCGTCCATGTCCGGGTCCGGCTCGTCCACCGGTCCCGTGCAGACCATGCCGGGTATGGCGAGCACACAGGACATGACGGCGCTGCGCGCCGCCACCGGTCCGGCACTGGACGTGCTGTTCCTCCAGTTGATGCTGCGCCACCACGAGGGTGGTCTGCCGATGATGGAGTACGGCGCGGTGCACGCGGAGACGCCCGCGGTGCGCAATCTCGCGCAGACGATGGTGAACACCCAGACCTCGGAGGCTCAGCTGATGACGCAGATGCTCACCGAGAAGGGTGCTGCTCCGCTCTGATCGCGTGATGCGCTACTGTTGGCACCGCCCGAAACGGCACATCGGAGTTCGCTCCGGTGCGCCCCCGTAGCTCAGGGGATAGAGCGTCCGCCTCCGGAGCGGAAGGCCGCAGGTTCGAATCCTGCCGGGGGCACCCATCACTCGCCCGGTGCGAGCACCGTCAGTCGTTCGCCAGGAGCGCCGTCATCACGGCGTCGGCCGTCAGCCGGGCCGTCGGTTTCCTCGCAGGCGCCAGGTCGTGTCCCGCAGCCTCGATCGTCACGATGGTCACCGCTCCCCCGATCCGCGTCGTGTGCTCGCGCAGTTCGTCGCCGGTGGCGAACGGGTCCCGCGAGCCGTGCACGATCACGGTCGGAGCGGCGATGCCCGGGAAGTGCTCGGTCCGCAGGGTGTCCGGCTTCGTCGGCGGGTGCAGCGGATAGGACAGTGCGAGAAGAGCGTCCGCGATGGCGGGGTCCTCGGCGAGGAGCATCGAGGCCTGACGGCCGCCGTACGAGTGACCCCCGACGATCACCGGTCCCCGCGCATCCAGCGCCCGCACCGCGGCGGCGATACCGGCACGATCCGCGGCGGCGCCCGCTCGGTTCGGAGGGCCCTTGGGCCGAGCCTGACGAAACGGGAGATCGATCCGCGCCGTCAGTACCCCACGGTCCGCGAGCTCGGTGGCCACGGCCACCAGAATCGCTGCGTCGCAGTTGCTTCCCGCACCGTGGGCGAGCACGGCCGTCGCGACGGGTGCGCCGGCAGGTTCGTGGACGACGCCGTGGATCCCGTCGGCTCGCCACTCCCGCACCGTTCCCTCCGTCATGCCGCGACCGTAACGCAGAACGGGCACCGACCACAGTGGTCGATGCCCGTTCTTCTCGTGCGTCCGGTGTCAGGGAACCTGAGTGAGCCCCACCGTTGGGAAGAACGCGCAGGTCTTGCCGTCGTGCGAGACCTGGCCGAAGATCGCCGACAACACGGTGCCCGAGCCCGTGGCGACGGGTGCCAGGCGCACACCGGCATTGGGGAACTTCGAGAGGTTGTTCGTCAGCAGGTCGCGTCCGATGGAACGGAACGGTTCACCCAGTGGCTCGATGATCTCCGCGAGGACGACGTCGGTGAGACCACCCATGTCGGCGAAGCCACCCTTCAGCGTGTTGACGTTGAACCACGCCACCTGCATGCCGGACTTGTTCGCACCGTCGTTCACGATGCCGCCGGGCGCCGGAACGAAGGCGTACAGCGTCTCGCCCGGATCGGCGATCGTGGTGTCGATCCCGGGCAGTGTCGGAATGGTGACACCCGGCACCTTCGGCGTGTACGGGCCGGGAGCCGAACCGGCGACCGCGGGCACGATGCCGAGCGGCGCACCCGGGAGCGCGGAGCAGTTGATCGCGGCCGTCGGGTAGAAGAACGGCGTGAGACCGAAGCCGCCGAGCAGTCCGTTCGCAGCGTCCAGCAGCGCCAGCGGGTTCGTACCGGCGGGCTCCGCGACATCGACCGACGGTGCAGCACCCAGCACGGCGCGCGCCGCCTCGAGGGCGACGTCCCCCGGCTCAGCGGATCCCTCGAGAGTGGCCAGCGCCTGCTGGAACGGGTCCGGAGCGGGTGCCGGATCGGCAGAGGCGACGGCCGGCAGCGCGAGCGCTCCGGCGCAGGCGATGGCCAGGGCGGCCACCGTTCGACGAGGCCGACGGAATGTACGCATGCATGCTCCTGAATGGCTCGGGGTCGACGATCTCGGGATCGAGATGCGCGTGCGGTCCCGTGGGAACCGTGTGGTCCGATTCGATCACGGGTTTCGTCAGGTCACGGTCGTCGAGACTGCATTGATACCAAAGTGTCGCATGATGCAGATGTGACGGATGTGGCGATCGACTCGGTCGTGAGCCGAGTCGATCCACCGTGCGAACGTGGGAAGATCGACCCATGTCGTCAGCGCCGAAGCTTCCGCTGGACCCCATCGCGGAAGCTCACCGTCAGTGGATCCGCCACGGATGGTCGGACGCCGCCGACGGCATGGCCGCGGTCACGTCCATCATGCGCGTCCAACAGATCATGATGGCGCGCGTCGAAGAGGTCCTCAAACCCACGGGGCTGACCTTCGCTCGCTACGAGTTGCTCACCCTGCTCACCTTCACGAAGACCGGCGCCCTGCCGATGGCGAAAGCCAGCGCACGCCTGCAGGTCCATCCCACCTCGGTGACCAACGCCGTCGACAGGTTGGAGAAGGCGGACCTGGTCACGCGGGTACCGCACCCCACGGATCGCCGCACCACACTCGTCGAGATCACCGAGGCGGGACGGCAATTGGCGGTCAAGGCGACGGAAGATCTCAACGACCGCGTGTTCGGGCTCCCCGGAGTCGCGGGTGCGGATCTGGACAGACTGGTGTCCATCCTCGCAGGGGTCCGGCGGCGCGCCGGGGACTTCGACGACGAGGACACGTCCGGCTGGTGACAGCAGAGATCCGGTGCCACTCCCCTCGCTCGGGCGAGGAGTGTCGCACCGGATCTCGGTACGGCCGGATCAGCGGTGGCGGAACACCGGCTGACGCTTCTCGGTGAAGGCGGTCATGCCCTCGGTCTGATCGTCGGTGGCGAACGTCGAGTGGAACAAGCGACGTTCGAACAGAACACCCTCCGCCAGAGTCGATTCGAACGCCCGATTCACGGCTTCCTTCGCCATGACAGCGATGGGCAGCGACTTCGCGGCGATCGTCTCGGCCGTCTCCAGCGCATCGGCGAGCAGATCGGCCGCCGGCACGATCCGCGACACGAGCCCTGCTCGCTCCGCCTCCTCGGCGCCCATCTTGCGGCCGGTCAGACACATCTCCATGGCCTTGGCCTTGCCGACGGCACGGGTCAACCGTTGGGAGCCACCGATTCCGGGGATCACCCCCAGAGCGATCTCCGGTTGGCCGAACTGAGCCGTGTCCGCTGCGATCAAGATGTCGCACATCATGGCCAGCTCGCAACCCCCACCGAGGGCGTAACCCGCCACGGCGGCGATGGTCGGTGTGCGCACTGCGGCGAACGCGTCCCACTCGGAGAAGAAGTCCTGCGTGTAGACCTCCATGTAGGTCTTGGACTGCATCTCCTTGATGTCGGCACCGGCCGCGAACGCCTTCTCGGAACCGGTCACCACGATCGCCCCGATCGCCGGATCACGATCGAACGCCACGGCAGCCTCGACCACCTCGGTCATCAGCTGAGAGTTCAACGCGTTCAGCGCCTTCGGCCGGTTCAGCGTGATGACGCCGACGCGGCCCCTGGTCTCGACCGTGATCGTCTCGAATTGCTGCGTCTCCACTTTCGGCGTCCCGACGTCGCTCACGCGGTACCGCCCGAACGCTCACGGATGTCCTGCACGATGCCGGAGAAGTCCCTGTCCCCGTGCTCGGCGGCGTACGCCTCGTACATCGCCGAGGCCAGCATGCCCAGCTGCGCCTCGACACCGTTGGCGCGCACGGCCTCCGACACGAGACCCAGATCCTTGCGCATCAACGCGGCGGCGAATCCCGGCGTGTAGTCGTTGTTCGCGGGACTCGTCGGCACCGGTCCCGGAACGGGACAGTTGGTGGTCAACGCCCAGCACTGTCCCGATGCCGTGCTGGCGACGTCGAACAGTGCCTGATTGGTCAGCCCCAGCTTCTCCCCGAGCACGAAGGCCTCGCTGACGGCGATCATGGAGGCCCCGAGAATCATGTTGTTGCACAGCTTGGCCGCCTGGCCGTTGCCGCTCTGTCCGCAGTGCACGATCTTGCGACCCATGATCTCGAGCAGCGGATTCGCCTCGGCGACGGCAGCGTCGTCGCCCCCGACCATGAACGTCAGCGTGCCCGCGGTGGCTCCACCGACGCCGCCCGAGACGGGAGCGTCGACGGCGCGGTGGCCCGCGGCCCGCGCGACGTCGGCCGCCGTACGGGCATCGGCCACGTCGATGGTCGAGGAGTCGATGAACAGCGTGCCGGCGCCGGCAGCGGGGACGACGTCGGCATAGCAGTCGAGGACGTGCTTGCCACTGGGCAACATCGTCACCACCACCGAGGCACCCGCCACGGCGTCGGCGGCCGACTCGGCGACCGTGATGCCCTTCTCCCGCGCCTGGTCGAGCGAGGCGGGAACGAGGTCGAAGCCTCGGACGTCGTGGCCGGCCGCGGCGAGGTTGGCCGCCATCGGCCCGCCCATGTGCCCCAGCCCCAGGAAGGCGATCACGGTGCTCACGATTGTGGTCCTTTCGAGACGGAGTCCGCCGCAGCGGACGTCAGACCCAACTCGGCGTCGCCGAGCGGTGCGAAGAAACGATCGACGTCGGAGGTGGTGACGTCGTCGAGATGGGCAGGCCGCCAGCGCGGTCGACGATCCTTGTCCACCACCTGCGCGCGGATGCCCTCGACGAGGTCGGGGCTGTCCAGGCAGGCGATGGACACGCGGTACTCGTCGTCGAGGACTTCGTCCAGGGACGACGCCGCGGCCGCGCGGCGCAGTGAGCGGAGCGTGACCGCCACCGACGTGGGGGACTTCGCCTCGATCGCGTCGGCCGCAGCGACGGCCTCGTCGCGGCCGTCGGCACGTAACCGCGCGACGATGCTCGCCGCGTCGTCGCCCGTGTAGGCCGCGTCGATCCACTCACGCTGCGCCGCCAGAGCCGACTCGGGAACGGGCGAGACGAGCGACAGCGCGGTGTCGACGGTGCCCGTGTGCAGGGCTTCGACGAACGCCGGCAGATCCTCGGTGGGCACGAAGTGGTCGGCGAATCCGGCAGCGACGGCGTCGCCCGCCGTCATGCGCGCGGTGGTCAACGCGAGGTGAGTGCCGATCTCGCCGGGCGTCCGGGCGAGGAGATACGTCCCGCCGACGTCCGGAACGAAGCCGATGCCGACCTCGGGCATCGCGACCTTCGACTTCTCCGTCACTATGCGGACCGTCGCGTGAGCGGAGATTCCCACTCCGCCGCCCATCACCGCACCGTCCATCAGAGCGACGATCGGCTTGCCGTACCGGTTGATCCGCGAGTTCATGACGTACTCGTCCCGCCAGAACTGCGCGGTGGCGGACCCCGTCGGCCAGTTCTCGCCCGCCTTCGCCTTCGCGTCGTCGTGGATCGCGACGATGTCGCCGCCGGCGCACAGTCCACGCTCACCGTTGCCGGTGATCAGCACGGCGCGCACCGACGGGTCGTCCTCCCACCGCACGAGAGCCGCGTCGATGTCGCGCACCATCGCGTGGCTGAGCGCGTTGATCGCGCGCGGCCGGTTCAGGGTGACCGTGGCGACCCCGCGGTCGACCGTCAGCAGGACGTCGGAGTTCTCCGCGGCGGTGTCGCTCACGCGGCACCCACCACCGATCGGGCGATGACGATTCGCATGACCTCGTTCGTTCCTTCCAGGATCTGGTGCACTCGGAGATCGCGGACGATCTTCTCCAGACCGTACTCACTGAGATAGCCGTAGCCACCGAGCAACTGGAGCGCGTCGTTGGCCACGGTGAACCCCACGTCGGTGGTGAACTTCTTCGCCATCGCACACAGCTGCACCTTGTCGGGAGCATCGGCGTCGAGAGCACTCGCGGCCCGCAGGAGCAGGACCCGGGCCGCCTCGAGATCTGTCCGCATGTCGGCCAGGCGGAACTGCAGTGCCTGCGCGTCGAGCAGCCGTGATCCGAACGCACGACGGTCGGCGAGGTAGGACACCGCGGCGTCGAACGCCGCCGTCGCGCCGCCCAGCGAGCAGGCCGCGATGTTGATGCGACCGCCGTTGAGGCCGTTCATCGCGATGCGGAACCCGTTGCCCTCGCCGCCGAGCAGATTGTCGGCCGGCACCGTGACGTCCTCCAGGATCACCTGGCGGGTGGGCTGCGCGTTCCAGCCCATCTTGGCCTCGTTGGCGCCGAACGACAGTCCCGGCGTGTCCTTCTCGACGACGAACGCGGAGATGCCGGACGGGCCGGGCCCGCCGGTGCGTGCCATGACCACGTAGACGGCGGACTCGCCGGCACCCGAGATGAACTGCTTCACGCCGTTCAGGACGTAGGTGTCCCCGTCGCGCACCGCCTTGGTCGACAGCGCGGCCGCGTCGGATCCGGCGCCCGGTTCGGTGAGGCAGTAGCTGCCCAGGGTCTCCATCGAGCACAGAGCCGGAAGCCACTGTCGCCGTTGATCGTCGGAGCCGTAGGTGTCGATCATCCACGCCACCATGTTGTGGATCGACAGGTACGCGGAGATCGACGGATCACCTGCGGCGAGCTTCTCGAAGATCCGCACGGCGTCGACGCGGCGCAGACCGGAGCCGCCGACGTCCTCGGCGATGTAGATCCCGCCCATACCGAGTGCGGCGGCCTTGCGCAGGACGTCGACCGGGAAGTGCTTGGTCCGGTCCCACTCCACGGCGTTCGGAGCGAGGAACTCCGCGGCGAAATCCGCTGCCGTCTCGCTGATCGCGCGCTCGTCCTCGTCGAGCGCGAAGATGTCCGCCACCGTCAGTCCATCGTCGGGATGACGAAGTGGTTCTGCGCCACAGCTTCCTTGCGGCCGCTGGGCCACCGCTGGGTGACCGTCTTGGTCTTGGTGTAGAACCGCACCGAATCCGGGCCGTGCTGATTGAGGTCGCCGAATCCGGACCGCTTCCAGCCACCGAAGGTGTGGTACGCGATCGGCACCGGAATGGGAACGTTGACGCCGACCATGCCGACGTTGACCCGCGCGGTGAAGTCGCGCGCCGTGTCACCGTCGCGCGTGAAGATCGCGACACCGTTGCCGTACTCGTGAGCCGACGGCAGGCGCAGGGCCTCCTCGTAGTCGGCCGCACGCACGATCTGCAGCACCGGTCCGAAGATCTCCTCCTTGTAGACGCGCATGTCCGTCGTCACCTTGTCGAACAGCGTTGCGCCGGTGAAGAACCCGTTCTCGTGGCCGGCGAGGGAGAAGCCTCGGCCGTCGACCACCAGGTCCGCACCCTCGTCGACACCGATCTGCACGTAGTCCGTGACACGCTGGACGGCCTCGGCCGTGATGAGCGGTCCGAAGTCGCTGCCCGCATCGTCGCTGCGTCCGACGCTGAGCTTCTCGACGCGCTCGACCAGCTTGACGCGCAAGGCCTCCGCGGTCTCCTCGCCGACGGGCACGGCCACGGAGATGGCCATGCAGCGCTCACCCGCACTGCCGTAGCCGGCACCGATCAGCGCATCGGCCACCTCGTCGAGATCGGCGTCGGGCATGACGATGGCGTGGTTCTTCGCTCCGCCGAAGCACTGGGCGCGCTTGCCGTGCGCCGCCGCCGTCTCGTAGATGTACTGGGCGATGGGCGTGGAGCCGACGAAGCCCACCGCGCTGACGCGCGGGTCGGTCAGGATCGCGTCGACTGCTTCCTTGTCACCGTTGACGACGTTGAAGATTCCGGGAGGGCCACCGGCCTCGAGGAAGAGTTCGGCCAACCGCAGCGGCACGGAGGGGTCCCGCTCGGACGGCTTGAGGATGAACGCGTTGCCGCAGGCAATGGCGGGCGCGGCCTTCCACAGCGGGATCATCGCGGGGAAATTGAACGGGGTGATGCCGGAGACGACACCGAGAGGCTGACGCATCGAGTACACGTCGATACCCGTTCCGGCACTCGCCGTGAACTCACCCTTGAGCAGATGCGGGATGCCGGTGGCGAACTCGACGACCTCGAGTCCGCGCTGGATGTCGCCCTTGGCGTCGGCCACGGTCTTGCCGTGCTCGGACGAGAGCAACTGGGCGAGCGGCTCCATGTTCTCGTTGATCAGGGCCAGGAAGCGCATCAGGACGCGGGCACGCTTCTGCGGGTTCTGCAGCGCCCACTCGACCTGCGCCTCCTCGGCGTTCGCCACGGCCGCCTCGACCTCCGCCGTACTGGCGAGCGGAACGCGGGCCTGCACCTTGCCGGTGTTCGGGTCGAAGACGTCGGCGAAACGGCCCGACTCCCCCGCCACGTGCTGTCCACCGATGTAGTGCGTCAGTTCTCGGGTCACGGATCCACCTTCGTCGTCGTTGAGTGAGGTGATCCTATAGTCGGACGTCCATGTATGTCCAGGATCACGCCCCGCCCATCCGCCGATAGAGCGCATCGAGCTCCGCCATCGCGGACCGCACCCCGCGCTCGTCGACGTCCGCAGTCCGCAACGCGATGCGCAGCAACGACGCCTCGAGATCGTCCGACGCCGGCGAGAACAGCGGGTCCGGCAGCGCGGGCAGCGTCGTCGCGTCGCCGAAGTGATCGTCCGGATCGACCGTCGCCTCCGCGTCCTCGACGAACCCGACCAGGGCATCGAGGTCGACTCCGCGCAGCGCCAGCAGGCGGGTCGGGTCCTCGTCGATCCGCTCCGCGGCGAGATACGTCAGCGCCGCGGCGTGCTTGCAGGGCCACCCGCTGTCGGGACAGGTGCAGTCGAAATCGAGCTGCGACGCACTCGACAGCAGCAGCCGCGGCCCCAGCGCCCGCGGAACAGAGCCGGAGGCGAGCTCGGTCAGCATGCCGGGCGACTCCTGCACGTCGGACATCAGCGCGTCCATGTCGAACGGGTCCAGGACAGCGATGCTCACGGACGCCGAGAACGGCTCCACCTGACTGCCCTGGACGTCGCCGTCGATCCGCCCCGGTCGGAGTTCGAGGGAGATCACCTGCCCGCCGCGAGCGTACGTCCGTCCGCGCGAGAGCCGCCCGGCGTCGGCGATCGACTCGATGGTCTCCACGAACTGCTTGCCCCACCACGTGCGACCGAAGGCGCCCCGAGAGGTCTTCGCCGCGATGCCGTCCGGGATCCGCCGCCGGGGGCCGAACTGGTCGAACTGCGCCATCAGTCGCCCACCGCGTCCTCGGAGAGCGTGAGCAGATCGCGCAACTCCCCCGTCGACAACTCGGTGATCCAACTCTCGCCGGAGCCCACCGCGAGATCGGCCAGATCCTTCTTCGTGGTGAGCATGGTGTCGATGCGCTCCTCCACGGTGCCGACGCACAACAACTTGCGCACCTGGACGTCCTTGCGCTGGCCGATGCGGAACGCGCGATCCGTCGCCTGGTTCTCCACCGCCGGATTCCACCACCGGTCCAGGTGCACCACGTGATTGGCGGCCGTCAGGTTGAGGCCGGTGCCACCCGCCTTGAGCGAGAGCACCATGATCGGAGGACCGTCGGCGGACTGGAACATCCTCGACCATCGCGTCCCGTCGGCCCTTGCTCACACCACCGTGCAGGAACGGGACGGGAACGCCGAACCGGCGTTCGAGGTACGGCGCCACCATCGAGCCGAACGCCGTGAACTGGGTGAACAACAATGCTTTCTCGCCGTCGCCGAGGACCGAGTCGAGAATGTCGTCCACGAGTGCGAGCTTGCCGGAGCGGTGCTTGCCACGACGCAACACCGTCGACCCGTCGTCGAGGAAGTGCGCCGGGTGATTGCACACCTGCTTGAGCCGGGTCAGCGCGCCGAGCACCGCGCCCTTGCGCGCCATGCCCTCACTCTCGGCGATCTGCCGCATCATCTCGTCGACCACTGCCTGGTACAGGCTCGCCTGCTCGGCGGTGAGGTTCGAGCGCACGGTCATCTCGAACTTGTCGGGCAGATCCGCGATGACCGTCTTGTCGGTCTTCACCCGCCGCAGAACGAACGGTGACGTGAGGGAGCGCAACCGGGCCACGGCGGTCTCTCCTCCTTCTCGCGTTCGATCGGGATCGCGAAGCGTGCCCGGAACGTGGCCGGAGTGCCCAGGATGCCGGGGTTGCAGAAGTCGAAGATCGACCGGAGCTCGTCCAATCGGTTCTCCACGGGCGTGCCCGTCAGCGCGATCCGGTGCGCCGCGGGAATCGCCCGCGCCGCGCGGGCCTGCGCCGTGCTGCTGTTCTTGACGTGCTGGGCCTCGTCGAGCACCACCCGTCGCCAGGTCTGCGCCGACAGTTCGCCCACGTCGCGGGCCAACAATGCGTACGTCGTGACCACCAGATCGTGCGAGCACACCGCAGCCGTCAGGTCGTCCCCCGTCGCGCGATCCGGCCCGTGGTGCACCAGCACGCGCAGGGTCGGCACGAACTTCGCCGCCTCGCGCTGCCAGTTGCCCACCACCGACATGGGCGCGACGAGCAACGTCGGTGTCACCGATCGCTCGTGCGCCAGGAGAACCAGCAGCTGCAGCGTCTTCCCCAACCCCATGTCGTCGGCCAGTACCGCCCCGAGGCCGGCCGAACTCATGAAGGCGAGCCACTCCACACCGCGCTGCTGATACGGCCGCAGCGTCGCGTGCACCGAGTCGGGCACCTCCACCGGTTCCGGCCGGCGGTCCGGGTCGAGCAACTTCTGCGCCCAACCGGTGGCCTCGATCCGCTCGACGGGAACCGGCGGCGGCTTCTCGGCGGACAACTGCCCCAGCACGTCGGCGAGCGGCAGGGCGCGGTCCCGGTTCTGCTTCTTCACGTACTCGATCGCGCGGCTCAGGGCGGTTCCGTCGGCCTGCACCCAGGTGCCGCGCAGTCGCACCAGGTCGCCCTTCGTCGACGCGAGCCGGGCCATCTCCTCCGGCGTCAGTTCCATGTCGCCGATGGCCAGTTGCCAGTCGTACGAGACGATCTCGTCCAACCCCACCGCCCGGTTCTCCGCGGTGGGCGACGGCGGCGAGTCGACCTTCAGCCGCAACGACGCGTCGAGGCGACTCCACGCCCGCGGAAGCAGCACCCCGACCGACACGGCACGCAGCTTCTCGACCCCGTGCAGCACGAAGTCGGTCACCGCCGCCGTGGGCAGCAGCATGTCGAGCGAGCCGGTGTCCGTCGCCATCGAGCGCAGCGGCTCGTACGCGGCCATCGCCTCGCCGAGCTTCGCCACCGCGACCCGGAACAGTTCCGCGTCCCGCACACCCGGCGCTCCGCCACCGTGTGCACCGGGCGCGCCGCCGCGGTGCACCACCACCGGCGTCGGCGCCTCACCGTCCGGACGCAGCAACACCTCGAGCGGCCACAACGGCTCCCCGGTCTCCTCGTCGTCGTCCGGTTCGGTGAGCCGCAGGACCAGCTCGGGCTCGTCGCCGCGCAGGCTCGCCCGCCACTGCTCCAGTGCCGCCTCGGAGCGAGCCGATCCCTCCTCGTACGGCTCCTCCTCGACGAGGGACCACAGGAGCGGATGCTCGACTCCGGGGCGTCCGATGACGCGGCGCACGATCGGATCCGCCACCTCGGCGAGCAGGTCGTCGAGGACGGCGCGCGCACCGCCCTCCGCACTCTGCACCGGCGGCATCGCGGCCGCCAGTTCCGCGCGCCACGCGCGCTGTGGCTCCCCTCCGACCAGTCGCCACCGCAGCCACCACTGCGACTCGAACCGCACCTGCACCGGGACCACTCGCGCGGCACGGACCCACCGCTCCACCCCGGCCACCACGAGGGCGAGATAGCGCAGATCACCGGAGATCGCGGGGTGGCGGGGCGGAACGCGCAACAGCAGTTCCGCTGCGTCCGCCGGCGCCAGCGCGATCGACGGCATCGACACCGCCACGTGTCCGCGCGGCGTCGGCAGGGCGACGTCGGCACGGTGCCGCATCCGTCGGGACATCACCTTGGCCAGGTGAGGCGGGAGCTCCGGCGTGTCGGCCGAGTGACGGTCGCCGCTCGGGGCGTCGTCGTCCTCCCACAACATCAGGCCTCGACCGGGGGTCCAGAGGCCGTGGAGCATGGTGCCATCCAATCACTGCGAGGCCTGTGCAGAACGTTCCGCGTCCTGTCGGACCCACCCGGCATACTCGCTCCTCGTGACCTTCTCCTCGACCCGGCCGACGCGGCGTCTCGCGTCCGCGCTCGTCGCCGCGATGGTCCTGGCTGTCCTCACCGGCTGCTCGACGCTGCTGGGCGCGCCCACTCCCGCACCGGGCAGTCCCCCCGCGACGACGATCGAGTCACTGCTCGCGCAGGTCGCCGTCGTGGACTCCCGGCCCGACGTGCCGGGGTACGAGCGCAGTTGCAAGGCCGGGGACGGATGCGTGTTCGGTCCCGCCTGGACCGACGACTACGACGGTCCGGGCGGACACGACGGCTGCGGCACCCGCGACAACGTGCTGCAGCTCGCGCTCACCGACGTGCAGTTCCGGCCGGGAACCAACGACTGCGTCGTCGTGGCGGGATCGTTGAACGATCCGTTCACGGGATCGGTGCTGCCGTTCAGCAAGCAGAGCGCGGGCGACGTGCAGATCGACCACACCTACCCGCTGGCGGCGGCGTGGGACATGGGCGCCTGGCAGTGGCCGCTCGATCAGCGCATCCGTTTCGCCAACGACATCACGTACAACCTCATGGCCGTCTCGGGTGCGGAGAACCAGTCGAAGAGCGACAAGACCCCCTCGGACTGGATGCCTCCCAACGGCGCGTACCACTGCTACTACGCGGGGCGGTTCCTCACGGTGGCCGTCCGGTACGGGCTTCCCGTCACGGTGGCCGACCGGGACGTGCTGACCACGGTGTCGAACTCCTGCCCCTGACTCCGTCCGAACCCGAGCCGTCGCCGGAACCGTTACGCTGCCCGTCATGTCGCGTGTGTTCACCAAAGACACCCAGCTCTGCATGTCGTTGTCCGGGCGGCCCAGCAACATCGGGACCCGGTTCCACAACTACCTCTACGACGAGCTGGATCTGAACTTCGTCTACAAGGCGTTCACCACCACCGACCTCCCCGCGGCCGTCGCCGGAATCCGTGCGCTCGGAATCCGCGGCTGCGGAGTGTCCATGCCGTTCAAGGAGGCCTGCATCGAGCACGTCGACGTCATGCACGACTCGGCGTCCGCGATCGACTCGGTGAACACCATCGTCAACGAGGACGGCGTGCTGCACGCCTACAACACGGACTACCAGGCCGTCGCGGACCTCGTCCGGGAGGCCGGTCTCGACCCGTCGTGGTCGGTCGCGGTCACGGGCAGTGGCGGCATGGCCAAGGCCGTCGTCGCCGCGCTGCGGAACACGGGCTTCACCACGGGAACTGTCGTGGCGCGCAACGAGAGAACCGGACCGGCTCTCGCCGAGAAGTACGGCTACGGCTGGTCGGCCACCGCCGACGACGTCTCGGCAGACGTCCTCGTCAACGTGACACCCGTCGGGATGGCCGGCGGTCCGGACTCCGACGCGCTGCCGTTCGCCACCGAGCAGATCGCCGCCGCTCGCGCCGTCGTCGACGTGGTCGCGGTGCCGTCAGAGACACCGCTGATCGTCGCGGCGCGCGCCGCCGGAAAGCCCGTGATCACCGGTGCGCAGGTGGTGGCACTGCAGGCCGCGGAGCAATTCGCGCTGTACACCGGCGTGCGCCTGCGCACCGAGCAGATCCAGCGGGCCTCCGAGTTCAGTCGGCGCTGAGGTCGTTCGACCAGCCGACTACTCACGGAACATTCTGGCGGTGACCTCGAGGGCGGCGCGCCGTGGGAGCAACCGCACACCGGCCGACTGCAGCTTGTTGTTCACTCCGGACACCACCGAGGCCGGGGGCCGCTTGGCCGCGAGCGCCGCGAACGTCGTGTCCATGACCTGTTCCGACGTCTGCATCTTCCCGAACGCGGCGTCCTTGCTGCCGAGCACCTCGAAGAACTCGGTCTCGGTGGGACCCGGCGAGACCGCCATGACGGTGACACCGGTCCCGCGAGTCTCGACGGCCAGCGCCTCGGTGAAGCTGAGCACGAACGCCTTGCTCGCCGCGTAGACGGCCATTCCCGGGAGCGGTTGGTACGCCGCCGTGCTCGCGAGCGTGACCAGCACACCCGCGCCGTGCTCGATCATGCCCGGCAGGAACGCACGCGAGAGATCGACGACAGCAGCGATGTTCACGGCGATCTCGTTGCCGAGCGTCACCGGATCCTCCTCGACGAACGGCTGGTGCGTCCCGAATCCCGCGTTGTTGATCAGCGAGTGCACCGTGATGCCGCGGTGACCGAGAGTCGCCTTCAGCGCCGATCCCGCACCGGGCACGGCGAGGTCCGCGGCGATCGGGGTGGCGGTGACACCGTGCCGGGAGGAGATCTCCGCAGCCAGCTCCTCGAGGCGATCGAGTCGCCGCGCGACGAGCACGACGTCGCACCCGAGGGACGCGAAGCGTCGTGCGAAATCGGCACCCAGGCCCGAGCTCGCGCCGGTGACGAGGACGGTGGATCCGGTGAGACGCGTACGCAGCGTCGACATGGTCATCCGCTCACTGTAGGGACCGGACGTCCGACGATCAGAAGTGCTGCCATGTGGGTTTCTCCGACAACGCGTACCGGTAGTAGTCACTCGACCCCAGCGCCGACGCCGCGCCCTCGTCGACGACCACGGTCACGTGCGGATGCATCTGGATCACCGACGCCGGACAGGACGCGGCCAGCGGCCCCTCCACCGACGCGGCGAGAGCGTCCGCCTTCCCCTCGCCGAGTGCGACGAGGACCAGATGGCGGGCCTCGAGAATCGTGCCCAGACCCTGGGTCACCACGTGATGCGGTACCTCGTCGGCGGAGTGGAAGAAGCGTGCGTTGTCCTCCCGCGTGCGGCGCGTGAGGGTCTTGACCCGCGTGCGGGAGACGAGCGACGACCCCGGTTCGTTGAAGCCGATGTGGCCGTCGGACCCGATGCCCAACAGTTGCACGTCCACACCGCCCGACGCGGCGATCGCGGCGTCGTAGCGAGCGCACTCGGCCGCGACGTCCGCCGCCTCGCCGTTCGGACCGTCGATGGCATCCGGGTCGATGTCGATCTCCGCAGCGAACTCCGTGGCGATCACCGAACGGTACGACTGCGGATGGGCGGCCGGCAGACCCACGTACTCGTCGAGGAGGAACGCCCGGCAGGACGCGAACGACAACGCCTCCTCGCGATGCCGCCGACCGAGCTCCCGGTACGTCCCCAACGGGGTGGACCCCGTCGCCACGCCCAGCACCGCGGCACCCTGCCGAACCCTGCGTTCGACGATGTCCGCCACGGTGCGGTGCACCGCCGCCGCGTCGTCACGGATGACGATCTCCATCCGGCACACCCACTTCCACTCGTCCGCGCCTCACGACGCTCGTCACGGTCAGATCGGCATCGGTGATCACGATGTCCGCGCGCATCCCGGCCGCCAGGCGCCCCACCGTGTCCTGCAGGCCGAGGAACCGAGCCGGTGTGGTCGCCCCCATGCGCACCGCCGACACCAGGTCGACTCCCGACTCGGCCACCGCCCGTCGCACGATGTCGAGGACTGTCGACGTTCCGCCCGCGATGGCTCCCGGCTCGTCGCCGTCCTGCGTCAGGCGCGCCACCCCGTCCGCGACCGTCACGTCGAGCGAGCCCAATCGGTAAGGGCCGTCGCTCATCCCGGCCGCGGCCATGGCGTCGGAGACGAACACGATGCCGTCGGGTCCGACGAGGTCGACCACCATGGCGACCGTCCAGGAATCGAGATGCACTCCGTCACCGATGAGTTCGAGCACCATCTCGCCGCGTCCCGCCGCCGCGAGACACGCGGCCACCGGTCCGGGCGACCGATGGTGCAGCGGCGGCATCCCGTTGAACAGATGGGTGGCGCTCACCGGCCCGGTCAGCCGCGCCAGCGCTGCCGTGACCGTGGCCGCATCGGCGTCGGTGTGGCCCACGCTCGGACGGATGTCGTTCTCGGCCATCACCCGAGCGAGGGCGTCCAGGTTCGCGGTCTCCGGTGCCAGCGTCATCGACCGCACGGCTCCCCCGCCGGCCGTCACCACGGCCTCGAGGAGACGCGGATCACCCGGAACGATCGCCGCCGGATCCTGTGCACCGCAACGGCTACGGGCGAGGAACGGCCCCTCGAGATGAACGCCCGCGATGTCGCCGCGGCGCCACAGCTCCGCCAGCAGTGTCGTCCTGTCGACGAGCACCTCGCGCGGGGCGGACACGAGGGAGGCGAGCATGGTCGTCGTCCCGCTGCGCACGTGATGCGCGACAGCGGCATCGACGGCGTCGGCCGTGGCATCGGGAAAGCCTGCTCCCCCGCCGCCGTGGCAGTGCACGTCCACCATGCCCGGCAGAATCGTCGAGGACGACGGCGGGACGGCGATGTCCGTCCGCCCGCGGGCCGGGCCCACCCGGACGATCCGATCGTCCTCGAACTCCACCACCCCGTCCTCGAGCACGCCGTCCACCAGGACGACGCGCCCGCGGAGGAGGGTCACGCCGAGCCGCCGCCGGCCGGCTTGTCCGTCGGCGCGGTCGTGGCGTCCGTCGATGCGGTGGTGGCCGCCGGTGCGCCGGTGGTCACCGCCGCGTCGTCGAGGGTCACGTCGTCCTCACGTCCGGGCGTGCGCAGGTTCCACTTCTTGATGACGAAGCTGAACAGCACGTAGTAGATGACGGCGTAGACCAGGCCGATCGGGATGAGAAGCCATGCCTTGGTGGCGATGCCGTAGTTCAGCAGGTAGTCGATACCGCCCGCGGAGAAGAAGAAGCCGTCGTGGATGCCCAGTGCGTTGGTCAACGCCATCGAGGTACCGGTCAGCACCGCGTGCACGATGTAGAGCGGCCAGGCGACGAACATGAACGAGTACTCGAGCGGCTCGGTGATACCGGTGACGAAGGCCGTGAGACCGGTCGAGAGCATGATGCCACCGACGAGCTTCTTCTGCGACGGCTTCGCGTTGCGGTAGATCGCGAAGGCAGCGGCGGGCAGCGCGAACATCATGATCGGGAAGAAGCCGGTCATGAACACTCCGGCGCTCGGGTCCCCGGCGAAGAAGCGGTTGAGGTCGCCTCGGACGATCTGGCCGCTCGCGTCCGTGTAGTCACCGACGAGGAACCACACGACGGAGTTGAGGATGTGGTGCAGGCCGGTCGGGATGAGCATGCGATTGGCGAAACCGTAGATACCGCTGCCCACGACGGAGTGATCGGCGACGGTGGCGCCCACCCAGTTCAGGGCGCTGTAGAACAGCGGGTACACGAAGGACATCAGGACGCCGACCACGAGACCGGTGATCGCCGTCAGGATCGGGACGAGGCGTCGGCCGCTGAAGAAGCCCAGGTAGTCGGGCAGCTTCTGACGGTAGAAGCGTTGCCAGAGAACGGCGGAGAGCAGACCGATGATGATGCCGGCCAGCACGCCGTAGTCGATGACGGCAGGGTCGCCGTTCGCGTCGACCTCGCCGTCGAGCACCACCGGCGACATGGCCGTGAAGACGCCGTCGACCACCATGTAACCGACCACCGCGGCCAACGCGGTGGAGCCGTCCGACTTCTTCGCCCAGCCGATCGCGATGCCGACTGCGAAGATGAGGGGAAGCCACGTGAAGACCGACTGCCCCGCGGCCGAGATCACCGATGCGGTGGTCTCGAGCGGGGTGAAGCGTCCGAGCAGATCGGGCTGGCCGATGCGGAGCAGGATGCCTGCGGCGGGGAGCACGGCGATGGGCAGCATGAGACTGCGCCCGAATCGCTGCAACCCGGCGAGTGCGCGGGAGTCCTTCTTCTCGGTGGGCGTCTGTGGTGCGGTGTTCCCGGTGGCAGTCGTGCCGGCCATGGCGACCTTCTTCTCGTGTGTGTTGTGGACCGGTTCCATCACGGGTACTGTCCGGTCATAACCAGTTGTAGTTTGACCAGGTGGCAGCCTGATGTCAAACAGAAAGTGTGAGCACGCCCACCTGCATCGCATCGCGCCGGGGGCGGGTCACCGAGCGGAAGGAGCACCGCATGTCCAAGGCGGACGCCATCGTCGCCGGGCTCGGAGGAGCCGGGAACATCGTCGAGATCGAAGCCTGCATCACGCGGCTCCGCACCGAGGTGCGAGACGGAGCACTCGTGAACGAGGCCGCTCTCAAGGCCGCCGGAGCACACGGGGTCTTCCACAAGGGGACGGCCGTGCAGGTCATCGTCGGGCCCGAGGCGGACACCCTCGCCGAGGACATCGACGACATCCTGTGACCGACACCGCCGTGGGCAGCCCGCTCGCGGGCACCGTCATCGCACTGGCCGACGTCCCCGACCCGGTGTTCTCCTCGCAGATGGTCGGCGCCGGCGTGGCTGTCAGACCCGCTTCGACGACCGGAATGGTGGACGTCCACTCTCCCGTGTCCGGGCGCATCCTCAAGCTGCACCCTCATGCCTTCGTGGTTCTGACGGAGGACAGGAAGGGAGTGCTGGTGCACATCGGTATCGACACCGTGACGATGAAGGGCGAGGGTTTCGAACTGGTCGCGGCCGAGAAGGACTCGGTGTCGGCTGGAGACGTCGTCGTGCGCTACGACCCGGCCGCCGTCGCCGCCGCCGGATTCGACGACGTGTGCCCCGTCGTCGTGATGGACTCCGCCGCGGACTCCTTCGCGACGCCGTCGGTCGGGTCGTCCGTCACTGCCGGCGAGCCGCTCTTCACCCTCTGACGCGCCGGGGTCAGGCCAGCCCGACCAGCTTCTCCGACTCTCTCCACAGCCCGTCGACCACGGCGGGATCGTCTACCTGCCCGTTCGTGCGACCGCGAGCCTTGTGGCGGCTGTAGTAGATCCCGGCGACCTCGGCGTCCGGCTTGTCGACGGCCACCGACACCAACGGCTCGGCGCCCGACTCGGCACTGATCGAGGCCACGTACTTCAGCGGAGTCCGGTAGATCACCCGGAACAGGACGTTGGCGTTGCCGAAGTTGCTGCGCACCGCTCCGGGGTGGACGGCCACCGACGTGATGCCGCGGTCGGACCACCGCTCCGTGGCGCCGCGGGTGAACGCCGATGTTCATCAGCTTGCTGGTGCAGTAGGCGCGGAACTCGGCCGGCGAGGAACGGTCGTAGGCCATGTCCTGCAGATCGATTCGTCCACCGAGGTTGCCCACGGACGACGTGTTGACGATGCGACTGCCCGCCGTACCGCCGAGTCGGTCGAGTAGCAGGTGGGTGAGCAGGAACGGCGACAGGTGATTGATCTGGACGTTCGGCTCGTGCCCGTCGGCGGTGCGCTTCGACGGATCGAACGTTCCACCCGCGTTGTTCAACAGGACGTCGATGTGATCGACGGAATCCCGCAGCTCGTCCGCGACCCGTCGCACGTCGTCGAACGAGGCGAAGTCGGCCACGAACGCGCGACCACCGATCTCCGAGGCCGCGGCGGCGGTCTTCTCCGGTGAGCGGCCCACGACGAGCACCTCCGCACCGCGTTCCGCCAGGGTGCGCGCGGCGATGCGCCCGATTCCGTCGCTCGCTCCCGTCACGACGATGGTGCGACCGGTGAGCGAACGGGGAGTGGGCACGGAGGAGCCTTTCGATCTGCGGATGGAACGCCTCGACCGAAGTGTACGAGCGAACGGCGTCGGCGACGCTGTCGGCTGTGGACGTCAGCGACGCTGTGGCCGCCGCCCGCCCTGGACCTCCATCGTGAGCTGATACCGATCGCAGCGGTACCAGCTCTCCGTGTGTTCGATCGGCCGGTCACCGCTGAACGACACCCGGTCGAAGTACAGCACCGGCGCCCCACGCTTCGTCCCCAGCAGCGTCGCGGTGTCGTTGTCGGCCGCCGTCGCGCTGACCGTCTGCTCGGCGCGATCGATGGTCTGCCCGTAGTGGGAGGACACCGCGTCGTAGATGGACTTGCTCAGATCGAGATCGACCAGGCCCGGCAGCACGGCGGCGTCGTACCACCCGTCGTCGACGCTGACGGGCTCTCCGTCCGCCAGTCGCAGCCGCTTGATGTGGTACGCCTTGCCGCCCGCGGCGATGTCCAGCGCACGGATGGTGGCCACCGACGGATCCTCGAGCCGCGCGAAGAGAACGACCGTGGTGGGTTCGAGACCCTGCGCGCGCATCTCCTCCGAGAACGACGCCAGGTGGAGCCTCGACTGGACGGGCCGACTGGCGACGAACGTGCCCTTGCCGCGCACCCGCACCAGGTGGCCCTCGTTGACGAGCTGACCGATGGCCTCGCGCACGGTGATCCGACTGACCCCGTAGTCCTCCATGAGGCGCCGTTCGCTCGGCATCAGATCGCCGGGCTGGAGTTCCTTGGTGCACCGGTGCAGCAGGATCGCGCGGAGCTGCTCGTGCTTGGGTACGGCACTGTCGCGAAGGTGGACGGGCATCACCACGGCGTGTACTCCCGAGAATCGGCGCGACCGGAGCGATCTGTGGCGCGAGCGGTACGGACTGGTCCCGTCCAACTTACTACCGTGGCTTCGCCCCGTGCGCCTTTTGCGCACCCTGGGACACGCGAAAGGCGCACGGGGATGGAATCCTCACCCGCATGACCGAGAGCACCGTCCCGTCCGCAGCCGACTGCCCCGTCCTGTGGCCCGTCGCCACCCGCTGGGAGGACAACGACCACTACGGGCACGTCAACAACGTCACGTACTACTCGTACTTCGACACCGCGGTGAACGGGTGGCTCATGCAGAGCACCGGCCTCGACATCCGCACACTCCCGGCCATCGGCGTGGTGGCCGAGACGTCCTGCAGGTTCCTCAGCCAACTGAGCTTTCCCGACGACCTGCAGGTGGGTATCGCCGTCGAGAGGCTCGGCAACACCTCGATCGTGTACGCGCTGAGCATCTTCCGGGTGGACGGCGAAAACTTGACCCCGGCGGCGGCGGGACGGTTCGTGCACGTCTACGTCGACGCCGAGACCCGCCGCCCGACACCGGTCCCCGACGAGATCCGCGCGGTCGTCGAGGCACTCGGACAGTGACAGCCCCCGGCCGGGTGTCCCTCGCCGTGCCGATCGGCGCGGGGGTGGTCACCGCGCTCGTCGGGTTCACCAGCTCGTTCGCGGTGGTCCTCACCGGCCTCCGATCCGTGGGTGCCAGCGAGGCGCAGGCCGCCTCCGGGCTCTTCGCCATGTCTCTGGTGATGGCGCTGGGGATCACGGGTCTCGCACTGCGCTACCGCATTCCGATCACACTGGCCTGGTCCACACCCGGTGCCGCGTTGCTCGCGGGTACCGGAGCGGTGGTCGGCGGATGGCCGGCGGCCGTGGGGGCGTTCGTGACCGTGGGCATCGCAATCGTGCTCACCGGAGTGTGGTCCGGCCTCGGCCGCGTCATCGCGGCGATCCCGGTGTCGTTGGCACAGGCGATGCTCGCCGGCGTCATCCTGCCACTGTGTCTCGAACCCGTGCGGGCCCTCGCGGACAATCCCGCGGCGGTCGCCCCCGTCGTCGTCACATGGGTCGTGCTGCTGCGCTTCTCCCCGCGCTGGGCGGTACCGGCGGCCTTCGCCGTCGCCGCAGTGGTCATCGGCATCTCGCTCACGACGGGCGACACCGAGATCGGCGCCCGATCGCTGCTCCCGAGCCTCGACCTCGTCGCACCCACCTGGACGTGGCAGGCGCTGATCGGCATCGCACTGCCGCTCTACATCGTGACGATGGCGTCGCAGAACATCCCGGGAACGGCCGTCATGGCCTCCTTCGGCTACGCGGTACCGTGGCGAGCCTCGATGACCGTCACCGGTGTCGGCACAGCGATCGCCGCACCCGCCGGCGTTCACGCCGTCAACCTCGCTGCCATCAGCGCAGCGCTCGCGGCCGCCCCGGACGCGCACCCGGACAGGGATCGTCGGTGGATCGCGGCGGTGGCTGCCGGGGCGTCCTACCTGGCCCTCGCGCTCGCCTCGGCGGCGCTGGCGTCCCTCGTCGCCCTCGCGCCGGCCGGCATCGTGGAAACCGTTGCGGGACTGGCGTTGCTGGCCACCCTCGCGGCATCGCTGGCCGCCGCGTTGAGCACCGAGGCGGACCGGGTGCCGGCAGCCATCACGTTCGTGGTCGCCGCCTCGGGTGTGGCGATCGCGGGGATCGGCTCGGCCTTCTGGGCACTCGTGCTCGGTCTCGTCGTCCGACTGGGCCTCACCCGACGCGCCTGAGGACCGGCGCTCCTCGTGCGCCTTTCGCGTATCCAGGGGTACGCGAAAGGCGCACGGGGGCGGAGCCCACTCAGAGGATCCCGGCCTCCTCCGCCGTGGCGACGGCGCGGCCGATGATGCCGTCCACCAGATCCGTCGTCGGAGAACCGTCGCGTGCCCGGTTGCGCTCGTCGTCGATGGCCCGGCGCATGACGCCCTCGGCGATGACGGACAGCTTCCACAGCGCGAGGGCGTGCCAGTACCCCACCGCGGAGACGTCGCGGCCGGTGGCGGCGGCATAGAGCTCGACCAGCTCATTCCTTGTCGGGAAGCCCGGCAACGTGGAGGACATGAACATGCCCGCGTTGTCGTCGTCGGCCTGCGACCAATAGGCCAGCAACGCACCGACGTCCGCCAGTGGATCGCCGAGCGTGCACAGCTCCCAGTCGACCACCGCGACGATCGCATCGTCGACACTTCCCTCACCGGCTCCGCTGGTGATGATGTTGCTCAGATGGAAGTCGCCGTGCACCAGCGAGACCTCGGTCTGCTCCGGAGCCGAATTCGCGAGCGCGGTGGCCAGGCGCTCGATGTCCGGGACGTCCCGCGTCTTCGACTGCGCCCACTGCGACGACCATCGCTTCAATTGCCGTGCAGCGTAGGGCTTGTGACTCGCCAGATCGGTGAGACCGGTGCTGTCGAGATCGACCGCGTGGATCTTGCCGAGCGTGGCGGGCATGGCCTCACCGATCGTCCGACGACGTGCCTGCGACAGCGTCTCCGCGACGGTCGGGCTGTCGATCACCAGCCCGTCCACATGGCTCATCAGGACCAGGGGCGCATCGGTGACCGCTGGATCGTCGGTCAGCGCGATCGTCGTCGGCACGGGCACCGCGGTGTCCTGCAGCGCGGACAGGATGCGGTACTCGCGAGCGACGTCGTGAGCCGACGCGAGCAGCGTGCCCAGTGGCGGGCGCCGCAGGACCCAGTTGCTGCCCGCGGCGTCGGTCACCGCGAAGGTCAGATTCGACTGCCCGTTACCGATGCGCTCGAAGGTCAGTGGCCCCGAGACCCCGATGTCGAGGCTCTCCATCCACGCCGTGACCGCACCGTCGTCGAGGCCCGGTGTCGTTCCCGTCGTCACTTGTCGATCTTCCGGTAGGGCGCCAGCTCGGTGCGTGCGATGGTCCGCTTGTGCACCTCGTCCGGACCGTCGGCGAGACGCAGGGTCCGCAGGTGGGCGTACATGCTGGCGAGCGGGAAGTCGTCGGAGACACCGCCGCCGCCGTGGACCTGGATGGCGCGGTCGACGATCTTCAGGGCCATCGCGGGCGCGGCGACCTTGATGGCCGCGATCTCCACGCGCGCTTCCTTGTTGCTGAACTCGTCCATCATCCAGGCGGCCTTCAGCGTGAGCAGGCGCGCCATCTCGATGTCGATGCGGGCTTCGGCGATCCAGTCCTGGATGTTGGCCTGCGCCGCGATCGGCTTGCCGAACGCCACGCGGGACGACGCACGGTCACACATGAGTTCCAGTGCGCGCTCGGCCATTCCGATCGCACGCATGCAGTGGTGGATTCGGCCAGGGCCGAGACGTGCCTGGCCGATCATGAAGCCGGCACCCGGTCCGGCGAGCACGTCCTTGCCGGGGACGCGGACGTTCTCGAACAGGACCTCGGCGTGACCCTCGCGGTCCTGGTACCCGAACACGGGCAGTCCGCGCAGGACGGTGACGCCCGGCGCGTCGATCGGCACGACCATCATCGACTGCTGTTCGTACGTCGACGCCTCGGGCGCGGTCTTGCCCATGACGATCAGCACCTTGCAGTTCTGGTGCAGGGCGTTCGAGGTCCACCACTTGCGGCCGTTCAGGATCCAGTCCTCGCCGTCGGCCACCATGGACATCGCGATGTTGGTCGCGTCGGAGCTGGCGACATCGGGCTCCGTCATGGCGAAGGCCGAGCGGATGGTGCCCTCGAGCAACGGGGCGAGCCACTTCTCCTTGTGCTCGTCCGTGCCGAAGCGGGTGAACACCTCCATGTTGCCGGTGTCCGGTGCGGCGCAGTTGCAGGCCTCGGGCGCGATCGCGGGGCTGCGGCCCATGATCTCCGCGAGCGGTGCGTACTCGGCGTTGGTCAGACCGGGGCCGTAGGCGGGATCCGGGTGGAAGAGGTTCCAGAGGCCGCGAGACTTGGCGTCGGCCTTGAGTTCTTCGAGTATCGGCGGCTGGAAGTGCGGATCACCGGACTCCAGGATCTGCTGGGCGTAGACCGCCTCCGCCGGGTAGACCTTCTCGTCCATGAATGCCAGCAGTCGCTGCTGGTAGTCCTTGCACCGATCCGAGTACGCGAAATCCATGTCAGCGATCCTGTCCTGGCCGTGCGGCCGTCTCGAGAGATGTTCGGTATCGACGCATCCCGGCGATCCACCGGTCGTAGTCGGCACTCTTGTGCGAGTAGAACGTGAGCACCTCGGGGTGCGGGAGAACGAGGAACTTCTCGGTCTCCATCGCCTCGAGAACGATGCGAGCGACATCCTCCGGTTCGAGGACGGTGCCGGCGCCGGTCACGGCGGACGCCGCCACCGAGGCACCCTCGGCGTCACTGTCGAAGCCCGAGTTCAGGAGCGCCGTGTTGACGCCCATCGGGCACAGGCAGCTCACCGCGATGCCCTTGTCGCCGTAGGTGACCGACAACCATTCGGCGAAGCCGACGGCGGCGTGCTTGGACACCGAGTAGGTGGCCGATCCGATCTGGGTGAGCAGGCCCGCCGCGGACGCGGTGGACAGGAAGTAGCCGTGCGTTCCGCGCTCGATCCATCGCGGGATCACCACGCGCGCAGCGCGCACATGGGCGAGGACGTTGACCGACAGCGCGGTGTCCCAGGCGGCGTCGGTGCTGTCGAGCCCCATCCCTGCCGTCGTCCCGGCATTGGCGATGTAGATGTCGAGTGGCCCGAACGCCTCCTCGACCCGCTCTATCATCTGGGCGATCACCGCGTCGTCGGCGACGTCGCCGCCGACGGCGATGCACCGCTCCCCCAGTCGCGCGGCGACCGCATCGGCGGCCGCCCCGTCGAGATCGGCGACCAGGACCGAGTTCCCGGCCTCGACCAGAGCAGTGGCGAGGGCGGCGCCGATCCCGGCGCCACCTCCCGTGACGATGGCGACCTTGTCTGTGACCCGCATCATTCAGATAGTAGGCATGCGCAGTGGGTGACGGGCTTTCAGGGTCAACGAACTCGAGGTCGACCTCGAGTTCAGAAAGTGGTCCGGTGCCGCTCCTGCTCGACGATCTCGTCGATGTCGCCGAGCCGCTCCATCGAACTGACTGCTCGGCGCGTGCGCATGTTCTTCGCCAACCGCTCGCGGTGCTTGTGCGTGAAGGCCCAGTACCCCGCCGTGAACGGACACGCGTCCTCCCCGACCCGCTTCTTGGGGTCGAACGCGCAGCCCTTGCAGTGGTCGGTCATGCGGTCGATGTACGCGCCGCCGGACGTGTAGGGCTTGGTCGCGATCACTCCCCCGTCGGCGTGCTGACTCATGCCGAAGACGTTGACGGGCATGACCCACTCGTACCCGTCGACGAAGTGCTCGGTGAACCACCGGGTGAGCGCCCGCGGGTCGTACCCCCGTTGCAGCGCATGGTTTCCCAGGATCATCAGGCGTGGGATGTGGTGCACCCACCCGCGATCGTGCACGCCGGCGAGGGCGTCGGACAGACACGCCGCGGTGACCTCCTCCGCATCCAGGGTCTGGAACCATCCGGGCAGCGGGGTGTCGGCATCGAGGGCATTGGTGCGCATGTAGTCCTCGCCCAGATGCCAGTAGAGGTGCCACACGTACTCGCGCCACCCGAGGATCTGGCGTACGAACCCCTCGACGCTCGCCAGCGGTGCCGTCCCGTCCCGGTAGGCCTGCTCGGCGGCGCGCGCCGCGTCCAACGGGTGCAGCACACCGAGGTTGAACGGCACCGACAGCAGCGAGTGCGACATGGTCCAGTCCGCCGCCATCACGGCGTCCTCGTAGGGACCGAACGTGGCGAGACGGGTGGCCACGAAGGTCTCCAGCGCCGACGCCGCCTCGGCTGCGGTGACGGCGAAGAGACGCGGTCCGTCCTCGCCGGACCAGTCGACGTCCATGGCGTCGAGATCCGCGCGCACACCGGCGTCGATGTCGTCCTCCTCGGGCCACCACGGTTCGGGAACACCGAGTGTCGTCCGCTTCTTCGGCGGCTTCTCCCTGTTCTCCGCGTCGAGGTTCCAGGTGCCGCTCACCGGGTTCTCGCCGTCCATCAGGATGTCGAACCGGCGGCGCTGCTCTCGGTAGAAGTTCTCCATCAGGAACGACTTCTTGCCGCCCGCCCACTCGGCGAAGTCCGCACGGGACAGGGCGAACGTCGGGGTCGGCACGATCTCCTCGACCAGACCCTCGTCGGCCAGCCGACGGACGAAGGCCTCCGCACGCCGCGACGTCGGTTCGTGCACGACGACCGGGCGCCCGACGCGGGCGAGGCCCTCGCGGTAGGTGTCGGCTCGGATGTACGTGGCACGGTCGCCGAGTTCGTCCGCGAGGTGCCGCATGCCGCTGAGCAACAGATGCGCCTTCTGCCGATGACCCCGTCGACGGCCCAACGCGCGCGCCGACTCGATGATGACGACGTCGCGGTCCACCATCTCCTCGGACGAGTGGACGTGGGGGCCGAGTTGATCGGCGAACACCCAGAGCGGAGCCGGAGAGGACATGCTCTGCTGTTCCCCGTCTTCCGCGGAGCCAACCGGCCGGGAACCGCTACGCGTGACCGTCCGACACCGTCGCCCGATGCCCATCCTGCTCGTTCTGTGCGTGTCGGGGAGGCAATCGCCGAGCGAGTTGCTCACTCTCGTCCGCATCACTTGCGCAATGCGGTCAGGCGAGCATGCTGTGAGGTGAGCCACACCCGGTTCGTCCACACTGTGCGCCCTCCTCTCACGACGAGGTCCGCGCACCGGCGGAGAGGAAGCCCATGACCCGATCGGACACACCGCGGGGCGATCGCATCGCGCATCCCGTGCAGCTCGTCCAGCCCGACGGGCGACGAGTGCACGACCCCGAGCACTGGCGACTCGTCGCCGACGTCGACGCCGCCCACATGCTCGACATGTACCGCGACATGGTGGTCGCTCGCCGCATCGACACCGAGGCGACCGCGCTGCAGCGCCAGGGTGAGCTGGGACTGTGGGCACCGCTGCTGGGTCAGGAAGCAGCCCAGGTGGGCTCGGCCCACGCCGTCACCGCGGACGACTACATCTTCACGAGCTACCGCGAGCACGCGGTGGCGTACTGCCGAGGCGTGCCGGTGGAGAAGCTCACCGCACTGTGGCGCGGTACTGCGCACTCCGGCTGGGACCCCGACGAGTACAACATCACCAACCCGGCGATCATCGTCGGAGCGCAGGGACTGCACGCCACCGGCTACGCCATGGCGGCGCGGCTCGACGGTGCCGAGATCGCCACTGTCGCCTACTTCGGCGACGGCGCCACCAGCGAAGGCGACATCTCGGAGGCGCTGTCGTTCTCAGTCTCTTTCGGGGCCGGCGTCGTGTTCTTCTGCCAGAACAACCACTGGGCCATCAGCGAGCCCGTTGCGCTGCAGAGTCCGCTGCCGCTCGCCTCCCGCGCCGCCGGCTTCGGCATGCCCGCCCTGCGGGTCGACGGCAACGATGCCCTCGCCGTCCTCGCCGTCACCCGTGCCGCCGCGCACCGCGCCCGCACCGGCGGAGGCCCCACGTTCATCGAGGCCATGACCTACCGCATGGGCCCGCACACCACCTCGGACGATCCGACGCGGTACCGCGCCGACGCCGAGCGCGACGTGTGGGCGGCGCGCGATCCGTTGGACCGCCTCGACAGACTGCTCACCCGCGAGGGCGCCCTGACACCGTCCGTGCGCGAGGGCATCGCCGCGACCGCCGACGACGTCGCCGCCCGGCTCCGCTCCGCCACGATCTCCGCCGTCGATCCGGAGTCGTCCACCCTGCTCGACCACGTCTACGCCGAACCCCACGCTGTGGTGGACCGCCAGAAGGAGACACTGCGATGACCACCGGAACCCTCTCCCGCGCCGGCGCGACCACCGCGTCGTCCGATCTCCACGTCAAGGGCACCCTCGGTGGTGCGATCAACGCAGGTCTCCGCGCCTCCCTCGAGGCCGACGACAAGGTCGTGCTGATGGGCCTCGACATCGGCAAGCTCGGCGGTGTGTTCCGCGTGACCGACAGACTGCAGAAGGACTTCGGCGATCAGCGCGTGCTCGACATGCCCCTCGCCGAGTCCGGCATGGTGGGCACCGCGTTCGGCATGGCGCTGCGCGGCTACCGCCCCGTCGTCGAGATCCAGTTCGACGGGTTCGTCTATCCGGCCTTCGACCAGATCGTGTCCCAGGTGGCCAAGATCCGGTACCGCACCGCCGGTCGCATCGGCGCCCCGATGGTCATCCGCATCCCGTTCGGTGGTGGCATCGGAGCCGTCGAACACCATTCGGAATCTCCCGAGGCGTACTTCGCCCACACGGCGGGCCTGCGCGTGGTCAGCCCGAGCACGCCCCACGACGCGTACTGGATGATCCAGCAGGCCGTGCACTCGGAGGACCCCGTCGTCTTCCTCGAGCCCAAGCGTCGGTACTGGGACAAGGGCAAATGGGCCACCGATGCGCCCGATCTGCCGCTGGAGGCCGCTCGCGTGTGCCGCACCGGTACCGATGCGACAGTGGTGGCCTACGGGTCGATGGTGCAGACCGCACTGAAGGCAGCCGAGGTGGCGGAGTCCGAGGGCCACAGCCTCGAGGTCATCGATCTCCGGTCCCTCTCACCGCTGGACACCGACACGGTCTGTCGGTCCGTGCGTCGGACCGGGCGCCTCGTCGTCGTGCACGAGGACACGGGCTACCTCGGCATCGCGGCGGAGGTGGCGGCCCAGGTGTCGCAGGAGTGCTTCTACTCGCTGGAGGCACCCGTCCAGCGGGTCACGGGCTTTCACGTTCCGTACCCGCCGGCACGCCTCGAGCGGCACCACCTCCCGGACGTCGATCGGATTCTCACGGGAGTCGACACGGTTCTCGCAGGCTGACGCGCCGCACGGGAATCACTGCGCCGGGTCACAGGATTCTGCCAGCCTCGTGCGCCATCATGGGGACCCGTGAGTACCACGACGACGCAACAGATCGCGCTTCGCGCCCGACGCACCACCCCTCGGTGGTGGGCACTGACAGGAGTGTCTGCGGCGGCACTGGTCGTGCTCTACGCCGTCCTGCCGCTGCTGGGCGTGCGCTACCCACCGGCGTCGGTCGCGCTCGAGGCCCTGTACGCCCCGGCCGACACGGTGCTCGACGTCATCGACGTGACGACCGTGCTGGTGGTGGTCGCCGCGCTGACGGTGGTCGCGGTGGTGCGCAAGTTGCCGTACGGCATCGGCGCGATCCTCATGCTGTGCCTCGGGTCGACCCTGACCGCCGCAGCCGGGTCGGCATGGCTGTCCGATCACATCGCGACGTCGGCACTTCCCGACGGTCGCGTGGTCGCAGCATCCTCGGTGATCGCGTCGGGGGCGCTCGTCGTGCCCGGTCGGCTGCGTCCCGTCGTCCTGGGGCTGGGCTCGGCCCTGGTCGCCGGCGTGGCCCTCGCCGCCGTGGTCACCGCGGGTGCGACAGGCATCGGCATCGTCGGGGCGCTGCTGGTGACCGGGATGTGGTGGGGCGCCGCCGGTGTCGTCATGGCGCACTCCCCCGTCGCCGCTGCCCGCGAGGCGAAGAACCCTCTCGACACCGCGGCCCTGATGCTCCGCCGCCGGTGAGCGGGCGGGGCATCAGGGCCGGGTACACCTAGAGGGCTTTGAGTTCCTCGATGACGGCGTTGACGGATTTCTTCGCGTCGCCGAAGAGCATCGACGTGCGATCCGCCGTGAAGAGCGGATTGTCGATACCGGCGTACCCGGAGCTCATCGACCGCTTGAGCACGATCACCGACCGCGACTCGTCCACGTTCAGGATCGGCATCCCGTGGATCGGCGAACTCGGATCGTTGCGCGCCGCCGGGTTGGTGACATCGTTCGCGCCGATGACGAGGGTGACATCGGTGCGGGAGAACTCCCCGTTGATGTCGTCCATCTCCTTCATCGCCTCGTACTCGACGTCGGCCTCGGCGAGCAACACGTTCATGTGACCCGGCATGCGCCCGGCCACCGGATGGATCGCGTACTTCACCTCCACGCCCTTGGACTCGAGGATCGACGCCATGTCCTTGACCGCGTGCTGGGCCTGCGCGACCGCGAGACCGTAGCCGGGCACCACGATGACCTGCGAGGCGTACGCCATCTGGATCGCCGCATCCGCCGCCGAGGTGGACTTCACCGTGCCGCCGGCATCGTCGGGGCCACCGACCGCGGACGCGCCGCCGCCACCGAAGGACCCGAACACGATCGCCGGGATCGACCGGTTCATCGCCGTCGCCATCAGGTTGGTCAGGATGGTGCCGGACGCGCCGACGATCATGCCCGCCACGATCATCGCGGTGTTGTTCAGCGCCAACCCCGCCGCCGCAGCCGACAGACCCGTCAACGCATTGAGCAGCGAGATCACCACCGGCATGTCCGCGCCGCCGATAGGGAACACCACGAACAGGCCCATCAGTGCCGCCGCGACGAGCACCAGCACGATCCACCACTGCGAGGTGCCCTCACCCGGGGTGGCGCGCAGACCGATGTAGACCGACACCGCCACCGCGAGGAGCAGCAGCACGATGTTGGTGAGCTGGAAGATGCGCGCGTTCTTCACGAACGCCTTCTCGACCTTCTTGTTCAGCAGCTCCTGCAGCTTCAGGAACGCCACCAGCGAACCCCAGAACGACACCGACCCGATGACCGCCGCGAACAGTGACCCGATGACGATGTGCACCGTCGGCTCTTCACCGTGCTGGAACGCCGAGAAACCGTCGGTCTCGATGAACTCCGACCAGGCGATCAATGCGACCGTGCCGCCGCCCACGCCGTTGAACAGCGCCACCAGCTGCGGCATCGCCGTCATCTTCGTGCGCTTGGCCGGCGGGACACCCAGCAGGACACCGATGGCCAGACCGGCGGCGATGAGGATCCAGTTGATCGCCGCCGTGTCGCGGACCTCGATCAGAGTCGCCACCACGGCGATACCCATACCGACAGCGGCGATCCAGTTGCCGCGCACCGCCGTCTTCGGGCCGGTCAGACCCATCAGGCCGTAGATGAACATCGCGAACGCGACGATGTAGAGGATGTTGACGAGATTGTTCATCAGGAATCAGCACCCTTCTCGCCGGTTGCCGTCGACACAGCAGCGGGCGCCTTCTTGCCCTTGAACATGCCGAGCATGCGGTCGGTCACCAGGAACCCACCGACGACGTTGAGCGTGCCGAAGATCAACGCGACGAACGCGATGATCCGCACACCCCACGGCGCGTCCTCCGGCAACCGGCCCAACACGATGAGGGCGCCGAGCACGACGATGCCGTGGATGGCGTTGGTACCCGACATCAGCGGCGTGTGCAGCGTGTTGGGCACCTTGGAGATGACAGCGAAACCGACGAACCCGGCCAGGACCAGGATCGCGATGTTCGCGAGCAACGGTGTGTACATCAGTAGCTTTCCCTCCAGGAGCCGGATTCGTCGATCGAGTCATCGACGAAGAGGTCGACGTAGTGGTAGTAGCTGCCGTTGCCGGGTGGCGCCATCATGCGATCGATGATCGTGGTCAGGGGAACCACCAGCAGATCGTGCAGCAGGTGACCGATCACGACCTCACCTCCGATGTGGCTACGGCGTGGGTGACGCAGGACTTCGCGAGGACCTCGTCGGAGAAGTCGGGCGCGAACGCACCGTTCTCGTCGAGCATCAGCTCGATCAGCGCCGAGATGTTCTTCGAGTACAGCTCACTCGCGTGCTCGGGCATCGTCGCCGGCAAATTCAGCGGCGAGGCGATGATGACGTCGTTCTTCACCACCGTGCGACCCGGCTCGGTGAGCTCGCAGTTGCCACCGGTCTCCCCCGCGAGGTCCACCACGACACTGCCCGGTCGCATCCCCGCGGCAGCCGCCGCGGTGACCAACTTCGGCGCCGGACGACCCGGCACCAGAGCGGTGGTGATGACGACGTCGAACGTCGAGATCGCCTTCTCCAGCGCCGCCTGCTGCTGCGCACGCTCGTCCTCGGTGAGCTCACGGGCATACCCGCCCTCACCGGCAGCGTCGATCCCCAGATCCAGCCACTGCGCACCGACCGAGCGCACCTGATCGGCCACCTCGGGACGCACGTCGTACCCGGTGGCGCGGCCACCGAGACGCTTCGCCGTCGCCAACGCCTGCAACCCCGCCACACCCACACCGAGCACCAGCACCGTCGCCGGCTTCACCGTGCCCGCCGCGGTGGTCAGCATCGGGAAGAACCGCGTCGACTCCGACGCCGCCAGCAGCACCGCCTTGTAGCCGGCGACGTTGGCCTGCGAGGACAACGCGTCCATCACCTGTGCACGGGAGATACGCGGAATCGCTTCCACCGCGAAAGCCTGCACACCCGCAGCGGTCAACTCGGGAATGATCGTGTCCGCGTTGCGCGGCGCGAGGAAGCCGACGAGCGTCGACCCGCGACGGAGCTTGCGCACCTCCGCAGACGACGGCGGCGCCACCTTCGCCACGATGTCCGCGCTGTACGGATCACCGATGCTCGCACCGGCGTCGACGTACAGCTGATCGGGGATCAGAGCGCCCAGACCGGCACCCGCCTCCACCACCACGCGCACACCCTTGCCCGTCAGCGCGGCGACCACCTTGGGGACCAGCGCCACCCGGCGCTCCCCCTCGTTCGTCTCACGCACGACGCCGACCAGCGTCCCTGCTTCTCGAGAATCTTCCACCAGCTGTACTTCCTGTGAATGGCGGCACGTCCGCGTCCCGCGGAGCTGCACTGCCGCCGACTGTCGTCGGTTCCGAGAACGACCTCGTCGACGGTGGCTCATGTTCGCCCGCGTCAGAGGTCCTGGAGTCGGCCGGGTGGGCCCACCGCAAGGTAACGCACGACACAGACATACCGAGCGTCGAGGTCGAATGTGAGGCGGAGGTCATAACGGACCGAGTGTGTCGGTGCGACTTGGCACACTCGCTTCATGACCACCGACAGTGCCGACCCCGCATCCGACGTTCCGCAGCCCGTGCTGGAGGCCGTCCGGTCCGCGTCCCGCGTCGCCGTGCTCACCGGGGCCGGGATGTCCGCGCAGTCGGGCGTGCCGACGTTCCGCGACGCGCAGACCGGGCTGTGGGAGCGGTACTCCCCGGAGGAGCTGGCCAGCCCCGACGCGTTCGTCCGCGATCCGGATCTGGTGTGGGCCTGGTACCGCCGACGAGCGCAGCTCGTGGCCGCCTCGAGCCCGAACGCCGGTCATGTGGCCCTCGCGCAGTGGCAGAGGTCCGCACCGCAGCAGACCGTCGAGATCGCCACGCAGAACGTCGACGACCTGCACGAGCGCGCCGGGTCCACCGTGCTGGCCCACGTCCACGGCACACTGGCCGCGGTGCGGTGCTCGATCTGCGAGGAGCCTTTCGAGGGACCGGTCGACGACGTCGAGGACGGCGCGGAACGCATCGCGCCGCCTGCGTGCGGTCTGTGCGGAAGTCCGGTCCGCCCCGGTGTCGTGTGGTTCGGCGAGCCGCTCCCGGAAGCGGAGTGGGCAGCGGTCGCGGCGTCCGTCGAGGCCGCCGACGCCGTCCTGGTCGTGGGAACGTCCGGCGTGGTCTACCCCTTCGCGGGGCTTCCCGCTCAGGCTCGCAGCGCGGGCGCCGTCGTCATCGAGATCAACCCGGACGAGACCGCGGTCTCCGACATGGCCCACCACGTCTGGCGGGCGACCGCGGCCGACTCCCTGCCTGCACTCGTCGCCGCCGTCACGGAGCAGCAGCGATGACCGAGTGCGTGTTCTGCGACATCGTCGCCCGCCGCGCCCCCGCGACGATCGTCCACGAGACCGACTCGGTGCTCGCGTTCCTCGACATCCGGCCCGTCACCCGCGGGCACACCCTGGTGGTTCCCAAGGTGCACTCCTCGGGGCTCGAGACACTCGACCCGGTCGTGGGTGGGCAGGTCTTCGCCGCCGGCCAGGCCCTGGCCGGCGCGATGCGCCGCAGCACCCTGGCGGCGGACGGGGTCAACCTCGCCATGAACGACGGACGCGCCGCCTTCCAGACCGTGTTCCACTCGCACCTGCATGTCGTACCTCGCCACCACGGCGATCGCATCCGCTTCGTCGCCGGCATGATCACGCGGCGTCAGAGCGAGCCCGAGGCGACCGCCCGGGCAATTCGGGCCGCACTCGCCTCCTGAGGTCCGATGCAGCCGCTCAGGCGGCGGCGAAGAACCAGGAGACCACGAGAGCACCGGGGTCGATGACGCCGCGCGCCGCGTCGCCGATGTAGCTGGCGCGGCCACGCTGGGCGACGGTGTCCGTCGTGGACTCGGCACCGCGCGTCGCAGCCTCGGCAGCCGCGGCGAGGGCCGCCGAGAGCTCGACCGATCCGGCGTCCCCCAGAGCTCGCGCCGCCGGGTCCAGCGCGTCCACCATGGTCTTGTCTCCCGGCTGCGCACCGCCGAGATCGGTGATGGCGGCCAGTCCGTCGGCCACTCCCGCGGCGATGCTCGCGGTGCTCGCCCCGGGACCGTCGAAGGCGACCGAGACCCGGTGGAAGAACGCACCGAAGAGAGCGCCGGACGTTCCGCCCGCATTGCCGAGGAACCCACGAGCCAGGATCTCGAACACCGCTGCGGGCGAGGCACTCTCGTCCACCGCGAAGTCGGCCAGACCGATCTGCATGTTCACTCCGAAGTCGCCGTCACCGGCTCGGCGATCGAGGTCGGTGAGCTCGTCGATCGACGACCGGACACGCTCGACGAACGACGAGACCCAGGTGGTGACGAACGGGTCGGCCGCGCCGCCCGGAAGCTCCGACACCGCTGCCGCGTCCGTGTCGTCCACGGCGTCGTCGTGCAGGTCCTGCGCCGGCGAGCGGGGCCACGCGGGCGCCTCGGTCGGGGCGTCCCACAAACCGAGGATCTCGTCGTCGCAGCGGACGGCGGTCAACGACACCCCCGCCATGTCGAACGCCGTCACGAGGCTCCCGACGAGCGTGCGTCGGACGGTGATGCCGCGCCCCTCGAGATACCGCAGCGCGGCACCGAAGACGATGTCGAGTTCGAGCGGGTGGGTCGCGCCGAGTCCGTTGACGATGAGCACGACGTCCTCGCCGCCGGACAGTCCCAGCGAATCGGCCACGGGTCCGAGCAGCGCCTCGGCGATCTCGGTGGCGGTGAGCGTCGCGACGCGCGCGGTGCCGCGTTCGCCGTGGATACCGACACCGAGTTCGACCTCGTCGTCGCCGAGCTCGAAGGACGGGGACGACGCGCCCGGAACCGTGCACGGACGGAAGGCCACCGCCATGCTGCGAGAGCCCTCGGCGACCCGCCGCCCCAGCGCGGCGACGGAGGCGAGGTCGTCGCCGCGAGCAGCGGCGGCGCCGCAGATCTTCTCGACGGCCACCGTCGCGGCGGTTCCGCGTCGGCCGGGCCCGTCCTCGCTCTCGGACGCGACGTCGTCGGCCACGAGCACCGTCTCGACCGTGATGCCGTCGGCAGCACACAGATCGGCCGCGATGCGGAAGTTGATGACGTCGCCGGTGTAGTTCTTGACCACGTGGATCACGCCGGCACCGGCCTCGACGGCCCGCGTCGCCGCCTCGATCTGCAGCGCGTTCGGGCTCGTGAACACAGACCCCGGCACCGCCGCGTCCAACATCCCGGCGCCGACGAAGCCGGAGTGGAGCGGTTCGTGGCCGGAACCACCGCCCGACATCACGGCCCACGCGCCCGTGCGTCGTGCGGCTGCGGCGCGTGAAGTATCCGGGCCGTTCGACGAAGCGGAGGTCCGCGCTGCGCCGGGCGGCGGCGCGGCAGGCGTCGACGATGACGCGGGACGGATCATCGATCATCTTGTGCAGCGACATGCACCCGACACTAACCACGTCTGCACACCCGACGCGTGCGTACTGACCTACGCTCCCGCCATGCGCCTGTTCCTCGCGTCCTACCGATTCGGGCTCGCCCGTGACCGGTTCCTCGAACTGACCGGACCACCCGGCCGCATCGCCGTCATCGCCAACGCGGCGGACTCCTGGCCCGACGCCGCGCGCGCGTCCGCGGTCACCAGTGAGTTCACCCTCCTGCGCTCGGCGGGTTTCCTCCCTGTCGAGGTCGACCTGCGCGAGTTGATGCCGAGCACGGCGCACGACGTCCTGGCTGCCTTCCCCGCCGTGTGGGTCCGCGGTGGGAACACCTTCGTGCTCCGGCGCAGGATGGCCTCGTCCGGTGCAGACGAGGCGATCGCTCGACTGCTCGCGGAGGATGCCGTCGTGTACGGCGGGTACAGCGCCGGAGCCTGCGTGCTGGGTCCGACGCTGCGGGGCGTGGAGTACGCCGACCCGCCCGGCGAGGTGGAGCCGACCACGGGCGAGGACGTGCTGTGGACCGGCCTGGGGATCATCGACGACGTGCTCGTGCCGCACTGGGCGTCGGACACTCTGGATCCCGACGGCGCGTCGGCCGCGATGGCCGCGGCGTGCGACGCGGCGGGAACGCCGTACCGCACGCTCACCGACGACCAGGTCTACGTCGTCGACGGCGGCGTTGCCGCGGTGATCTGACTGTCAGCCGCTGTGCGCGATGGGCATCTGGAACGGCGCGAGCCGGTCCATCGCCGACCACGCGAGCCGGCAACGCCGCACGGTCATCTCGTCGGCGTCACGGAGCAACGCATCGAGCAGCAGGCCCGGACGTTCGGACCACTGGGCGGCGAGGGCGTCCATCTCGGCGTCGGTGAACAGTCCCGAGCGTCGTAGCGCCGACGTCCACTCGGTCACCTCGCCACGATGGAGCGACTCGAGGGTGTCGTAGTCGACGCCGCCGGAGACGAAGTCGTAGGAGAACAGCGCCGCCGCGCACTCGAACGGGGTGTTCTTCGTCGGTCTGCGCGACGCTGTCGTCGATGGTGCAGATGCCGACCGTGTGATGTCGTGTGACGGTGCCATGAGTGCCTCCTTCTCGCCCCCTCGGTCTCGGCCCACGTGCCGATCTCCGTCATCCGGACGCTAATCCTCCGACGTGCTCTTGTCGGCACCCATCGGGGCACGATCTGGTAACAGAGTTGCTCGTGTGACTGATGTGAACATCGGCCGGACGTCGACCCGGCCACCGTTCGACGCGGTCTCCCACTGTCCCGCACCGTGTCTCGTCATTCCGGCGAGGTCACGGGCAGGGCTGGGGGTAGCGTCGAGACGTAGGACCCGCCGGTCGAGGAAGGTGAGCATCATCGACGATCTCGTGACGTCCCTGACAGACGCGGTCGGAGCCGCCATCGTGGTGACCGATCCGGACATCACCGCCGGCTATCGCCAGGACTGGGCCCGCGATCCGAACGCCGGCACTCCCCTCGCCGTCGTGCGCGCCACCAGCACGGCCGACGTCCGCGCCGTCATGCTCTGGGCCACCGAGCATTCCGTCCCGGTGGTGCCGCGCGGCGCGGGATCCGGTCTGTCCGGTGGTGCGACCGCCGTCGACGGCGGCATCGTGCTGACGACCGAGGCGATGCGCGCCGTCACCGTCGACCCGGTGACGCGGACGGCCGTGGTCCAACCCGGTCTGCTCAACGTCGAGGTCAAGGCCGCTGCGGCCGAACACGGCCTGTGGTACCCACCGGATCCGTCGTCGTTCGAGATGTGTTCGATCGGCGGCAACGCCGCCACCAACGCCGGCGGCCTGTGCTGCGTCAAGTACGGGGTGACCACGGACTACATCCTCGGTCTCGAGGTGGTCCTCGCCGACGGCACCGTCGTGAACCTGGGCGGCCCGCGTCTGAAGGACTCGGCCGGCCTGTCGCTGACCAAACTCTTCGTCGGCAGCGAGGGCGTCCTCGGCATCATCACCGAGGTGACGCTGCGACTGATCCCGGCTCAGCCACCCGCGAGCACGGTCGTGGCCACCTTCACCCGCCTGTCCGACGCGACCGACGCCATTCTGGCGATCACCCGCTCGCTGCGGCCCGCCATGCTCGAGTTCATGGACTCCACGTCGATCAACGCCGTGGAGGACGCCATGAAGATGGGCCTCGACCGCACGGCGGCAGCGATGCTCATCGCCCGCTCCGACTCACCCGGCGCGCACCGCACCGAGGAGACCGAGACCATGGCCGCGGCGTGCACGGCCGCCGGCGCCGACGAGGTGTTCGTGACCGACGATCCCGACGAGGGCGAAGCGTTCGCCGCAGCCCGGCGCTTCGCCATCCCCGCCGTCGAACGCACCGGATCCCTCCTGCTCGAGGACGTCGGAGTTCCGCTGCCCGCACTCGCGGACCTGGTGCAGGGAATCGCGAAGATCGCCGATGCCCGCGGCGTCGTCGTCGCCGTCATCGCCCATGCGGGCGACGGGAACACGCACCCGCTGATCGTGTTCGACCCCGAGGACGCGGACATGGAGGAACGTGCGCACCAGGCATTCGGCGAGATCATGACGCTCGCGATCTCGTTGGGCGGCACCATCACCGGGGAACACGGTGTCGGCCGGCTCAAGAAGGCGTGGTTGCCGGATCAGGTGGGCGAGGACGTCATGGAGCTGACCCGGCGCATCAAGCACGCCCTCGATCCCGCGGGCATCCTGAATCCCGGTGCCGTGCTCTAGTTCCGGGTGTACCCGTCGGCGACCTCGAGCACCTCGTCGAGGATCTCGAGTCCGCGACGGATGTCCTCCTCCGTCGTGACGAGCGGCGGCGCGATCTGCAGCCGATTGCCCGCCACGAACGGCCACAGCCCGCGCTCCTTGGCCGCCTTCGTGACGGCCGCCATGGGAGCTGCGACGGCGCCGGTGGCGTTGAACGGTGTCAGCGGCTCGCGGGTGCCCTTGTCCGTCACCAGTTCGACGGCCCAGAAGAACCCCATGCCCCGCACGTCACCCACGCTCGGATGCGCCTCACCCAGCTTGGTGAGCCCCGGCCCGAGGACGCCTTCCCCCACGGCGCGGACGTGGCCCAGGATGTCGTCGCGCTCGAACACCCGGATCGACGCGATACCGGCGGCGCAGCCGAGCACGTGGCCCGAGTAGGTCAGACCTCCCGGATACGGCGTGTGGTCGTACCGCTGCGCGATCTCTTCGGAGATCACCACTCCGCCGAGCGGGACGTAGCCGGAGTTCACACCCTTCGCGAACGTGATCAGATCGGGCTCGACGCCCCACGCCTGGCACGCGAACCAGTGCCCGGTCCGGCCGAAGCCCACCATCACCTCGTCGGCGATGTACACGATGCCGTAGCGAGTGCAGAGTTCGCGGACACCGGCCAGATATCCCGGCGGCGGGACCAGCACGCCGTTGGTGCCGACCACCGACTCGAGAATGAGCCCCGCGATGTTCTGCGGTCCCTCCAGCGTGATGACCATCTCGAGGTGGGCCAGCGCCGCGGCCGTCTCCTCCTCGGGGCCGATCGAATTCCACGGTGACCGATAGGGATACGGCCCGAAGAACCGGGCGACGTCGACGTTGGTCGGCTCGGTTCCCCACCGGCGCGGCTCTCCCGTCAGACCGATGGCCACACCGGTGCCGCCGTGGTACGACCGGTACGCGGCCAGCATCTTGGTCCGCCCGGTGTGCTGGCGAGCGAACCGCACGGCGTGCTCGACGGCCTCGGCCCCGCCCGTGGTGAAGAAGACCCGGTTCAGGTCACCGGGAGCGCGCTCGGCGATCAGTCGAGCGAGTTCGCTGCGCTTGTCGTTCGCGACCGTCGGGGAGATGGTGGTGAGCACACCGGCCTGCTCGACGATCGCCGCCACGATGTCGGGGTGCTGGTGTCCGATGTTGACGTTGACCAGCTGCGAGGAGAAGTCGAGGTACTTCCTGCCCTGGTCGTCCCAGAAGTAGGACCCGGACGCCCCGGTGATGGTGACCGGGTTCAGCTCCGCCTGGGCGGACCAGGAATAGAAGACATGGTCGGTCATGTACCACCTCCGTTATCGGGCGATTCCGGATTCCGTCGCCACCTCTGACGTCATCATGGCAGGAAGAACCGACTCGCCGTAGGCATCCAGCGTCGCGGTCTTCGCATCGTGTTGGAGGTAGACCGCGAACTGGTCCACACCGAGCGACTCGAGCTGCCGGAGTCGCTGCACGTGCTGCTCGGGCGAGCCCAGGATGCAGAACCGGTCGACGATCTCGTCGGGCACGAAGTCGGCGTGCGTGTTGCCGGCTCTGCCGTGTTGGTTGTAGTCGTACCCCTGGCGGCCGGCGATGTAGTCCGTGAGAGCGGCCGGGACACCGGAGGTCGCTCCGTAGCGGGACACGATGTCCGCGACGTGGTTTCCCACCATGCCGCCGAACCACCGGCACTGATCACGGGCATGCGCGGCGGCGGCCGCGGAACCGTCGGTGACATAGGCGGGGGCGGCGACGCAGATGGTCACGGCATCGGGGTCGCGCCCCGCCTTCTCGGCGGCGTCGCGGACGGTGGCCACGGTCCACTCGACGATGTCGGGATCAGCGAGTTGCAGGATGAACCCGTCGGCGACCTGCCCGGTGAGTTCCAGTGCCCGCGGGCCGTATCCGGCGATCCACACCTCGAGCTCGGACCGCGACGCCCACGGCAGCCGCACGGTGGTCTCGCCGATGCGGGCGGACCGCCCGTTGCCGAGTTCGCGGATGATCTCCACCGACTCGGCGAGCCGCGCGATCGTGGTGGGCTTCCCACCCAGAGTGCGCACCGCGGAGTCGCCGCGACCGATCCCGCACACGGTGCGGTTGCCGAACATCTCGTTGAGTGTGGCGAACGTCGATGCCGTCACCGTGACGTCCCGCGTCGACGGGTTGGTCACCATCGGTCCGACGACCACCGTGCGGGTGCTCGCGAGGATCTGACTGTGGATGACGTAGGGCTCCTGCCACAGCAGGTGTGAGTCGAAGGTCCACACGTGGGAGAAGCCGTGCGTCTCGGCGATGCGAGCGAGTTCGACCACCCGCGAACTGGGCGGTGTGCACTGCAGCACCACTCCGAAGTCCATCCCTCACACCAGATTCTGGGACAGGTCGCGGCGCACGAAACGGCCGTGCCCGGCGCGGCCCAGGTACTCGCCGCGGTCGACGACGACGGTTCCGCGGGAGATCACCGTGTCGACGTGGCCGTCCACGGTCATGCCCTCGTAGGCCGAGTAGTCCATTCTCATGTGGTGTGTCTCGACTCCGATGGTGGTGCGGCCGTTCGGGTCGTAGACCACCAGATCCGCGTCGGCACCGGGCGACACGATGCCCTTACGCGGGTACATCCCGAACATGCGTGCCGGCGTCGTGCAGCACACCTCGACCCACTTCTCGAGCGTGATCTTCCCCGACACCACACCCTGGTACATCAGGTCCATCCGATGTTCGACCGACCCGATTCCGTTGGGGATCTTGGAGAAGTCGCCGATACCCATCTCCTTCTGATCCTTCATGCAGAAGGGACAGTGATCGGTGCCGACCGTCGAGACGTCCCCTGTGCGGAGGTACCGCCACAACTCGTCCTGGTGCCCCTCGGCACGGGACCGGAGCGGGGTCGAGCACACCCACTTCGCGCCCTCGAAGCCCGGCGCACCGAGTTGCTCCTCGAGCGAGAGGTACAGATACTGCGGACACGTCTCGGCGAAGACGTTCTGCCCCGTGCCTCGTGCCGTCGCGATCTGCTCGAGCGCCTGTTTCGCCGACACGTGGACCACGTACAGCGGCGCTCCCGTCACGTCGGCCAACATGATCGCGCGATGCGTCGCTTCCTCCTCGAGCTGCCACGGTCGGGACGTGCCGTGGAAGTACGGCGCCGTGTCACCGCGTGCGATCGACTGCTCGACCAGGACGTCGATGGCGATGCCGTTCTCCGCGTGCATCATCAGCAGCGCGCCGGTCTCCGCGGCAGTCTGCATCGCCCGCAGGATCTTCCCGTCGTCCGAGTAGAAGACGCCGGGATAGGCCATGAACAGCTTGAAGCTGGTGACTCCTTCGGAGACCAACTCGCTCATGGCCTTCAACGAGTCGCTGTCGACGTCTCCGATGATCTGGTGGAATCCGTAGTCGACGGCGCACGAACCGGCAGCCTTGTCGTGCCACGTGGCGAGGGTGTCCTGCACGCGCATCCCGGGGTTCTGGATGGCGAAGTCGACGATCGTGGTGGTTCCGCCCCACGCGGCAGCGCGCGTCCCCGTCTCGAACGAGTCGGAGGCGAAGGTGCCGCCGAACGGCATCTCCATGTGGGTGTGGCCGTCGACCCCTCCGGGGATCACGTACTTCCCGGTCGCGTCGACGACGACGTCGCTCGACGACGCGAGGTCGGCGCCCAGAAGCGTCGAACCCGGTTGCAGCACTGCGACGATCGTCTCACCGTCGATCAGGACGTCCAGGGGCTGCGACCCCGTCGGCGAGACGACGATGCCCCCGTGGACGAACGTGGTCGTCACGGTGTCACCAGGGGACCGTAGGCGTCGGGTCTGCGATCGCGGTAGAAAGCCCACCGATCGCGGACGGTCGCGATGAGCGACAGGTCCAGATCGCGGACGATCACTTCGGCCGCGCTGTCCGAGGCGACCTCGCCGACGAACTTCCCCTCGGGATCGACGAAGTAGCTCGTACCGTAGAAGTCGTTGTCGCCCAACTCCTCGACTCCCACTCGGTTGATTGCGCCGATGTAGTACTCGTTGGCCACGGCCGACGCCGGTTGCTCGAGCTTCCACAGGTAGTTCGACAGGCCTCGCGAGGTGGCGGACGGATTGAACACGATCTCCGCACCGGCCAGTCCGAGTGCGCGCCAGCCCTCCGGGAAATGGCGGTCGTAACAGATGTAGACCCCCACCTTGCCGACGGCGGTGTCGAACACGGGCCAGCCCAGGTTGCCGGGGCGGAAGTAGAACTTCTCCCAGAAGCCGTTCAGGTGCGGAATGTGGTGCTTGCGGTACTTGCCCAGGTACGTGCCGTCCGCGTCCACCACGGCAGCGGTGTTGTACAGAATGCCTGGCTGTTCCTTCTCGTAGACCGGCAGCACCATCACCATGCCGAGTTCCTTCGCGAGAGACTGGAAACGCTCGACGGTGGGTCCGGGAACCGATTCGGCGTAGTCGTAGAAGGACGCGTCCTGCACCTGGCAGAAATAGGGGCCGTAGAACAGTTCCTGAAAACAGATCACCTGCGCGCCCTGCTCGGCTGCCTGGCGGGCGTACTCCTCGTGGGCCTGGATCATCGATTCCTTGTCGCCGGTCCAGGTGGTCTGAACCAGTGCTGCTCGAACGACAGTCATGACATGACACCTCCGCGTCGGCCCCGTACCGGTGATCCTGCACCCGATCGGCCGGGTCGTCCACCGGTGGAATTCAGCCGTTCGCCACCTCGGGAGGCAGGGAGTCGAGCATGTCCACCGACGAGCCGTTCCAGCGATAACGGACCAGCGCCGGTCCGCCGGAGACCTCCGCGGTCGCTTCTCCGTCCCTGAGCCATCGGTACGACACCGTCACCGTGTCGTCCAGCTGCGCATACGGATCGATGTCGGTGAACGCGTACGGACGGGCGGTCGCCGTTCCGAGATACGCGCCGTCGTGGAAGAACAGCACCGTCGTGGGGCTCGAACCGGTCGCACCGTCGGGCACGGCCAGCGCCCATGCCAGCGTGCTGCAGGCATCGCCCTGACCGGCGAGCGTCCACCCGCTGCCGGAGAACGTCGGCAGCGAGGCGATCGCCGCGTCGATCACGTCGTCGTCCAGGCACGGATCCGCAGGGGTCTGCCTGTTGCCGTCCACCACCTCCTGCGGCAGGTCGTCCAGCATCACCACGGACGATCCGTTCCAGGTGTAGCGGACTAACCCGGGTCCGCCGGACTGCTGCGAGGTGGACTCACCCTCCCGGAGCCACCCGTACGACACCGTGACCGTGTCGTCGGTCTGCGAGGCGACGTCGGTGAACGAGTACGGCAACGCGGTGGCGGTACCGAGATAGGTGTCGTCGTGGAAGAACAAGACGGTCCACGGACTCGACCCCGTGCCCCCGTCGAGCGCCGCGAGCGCCCACGACAGCGTCGCGCAGGGATCGCCCTGGCGGACGAGCCGCCAACCACTGCCGAAGAACTGTGGCAGCGATTCGATGCCCGCCGCCACGACGGAGTCCTCCACACACGCGGTCGACGGTTCCGGCGCGGCCGACGACGCGGGTTCCGTACCCGGTGCCGGACCCACCGCTGTCGAGGTCGTGGTGGTGGTCGGAGGAGGTGGCGCCGCGGAGCCCTGGCCGGAGTCGGAGCACCCGCTCGCGAACAGCACGGTGACGGCCAGGGTCGCGAGAAGTGTTCGTCTCATGATCGGTCCATCCGAGCGAACAGACCGATCGTTACGTCGTCGACGAATTCGTCATCGATCCGTGACCCGAAAGAATAGGAAACATCATTGTTGTAGAAAGGGTGACCATATCTAGGTCAGCCTGACCTTGCTGGTGGAGACGCTTTTCGCGTATTACCGTCATCGTCATGACTTCCCTCGAAATGCCCCGCGTCAGTGAGTGCAGTGTCAGCGCCTGTTCGTACAACCACGACGGATGCCACGCATTCGCCATCAATGTCGGAGGCTCGAACGGAACGGCCGATTGCGGCACGTTCATTCCCTTGAGCACCAAGGGCGGTCTCGACACCGTCTCCACCCAGGTCGGTGCGTGCCAGCGCGTCGACTGCTCGTTCAACGACAACCTCGAGTGCAGCGCGGCAGCGGTCCGCATCGGCGCCGGCGAGTCGTCGGACACCGCGAACTGCCTCACCTACAGCAAGGCCTGACGAACCTCAGCTGAAGCCGAGCACCTTCTCGCCCCAGATCTCGCGCAGCTCACGGTCCGGATCCTCGACCAGAGCATCACGCCCGTCGATGACGAGAGTGCGACGACGCTCGTCGTAGGGCGCCCAGTGCTTCGACCCGTCCAGCGCAGCAGGAACCCCGTGCCACGCGAACGCCACCCAGCGTCGCTGAATTCGCCGGGAGACCTGCTGCGCTGCCTTGCGCCCACCCAGCCAGAAGGTCGGGTCCCGGTCGAAGGTCCCGAAATTGCCGAAGACGTACGGCAACTCGGTGGCGTGACCGGCGCCGATACGCGCCGCACGCAGCACGGGTGTCGCGTGATCGAAGCGGTAGACGAACGTCGGCGCTCGTCGGCAATGGGCCTCCGCGATCCACAGGCTCGGCATCCGGAACCCTGCGTCGCGCGAGAGGGCCAGCGCGCCCGCACTCTTCGGCAGATCCGGGTACGCGGAGAGGATGTCGGCGATACGAGCCGGTGAGAGATCGGGATGATCGACGGCGATCGCCTCGAACATCGTGCTCACCGTGTCCGAGGTGACGGGCATCAACGGCGACTTCATCAGGCGGAACACCGATGCCTCGTCGTGATTCGACCCGATGATGAGCGGGACGTCGTGCGAGAAGCCCTTCTGGAACGCGGCCACCGGATACCGGGGCACCACGTCACCGTCGACGACGGGTGCGAATCCCAATGTGCCGGGCACCTTCTCGGGAACCTCGTAGACCAGCTTCTCGGCTGCGTCGACCAACCTCTCCACCGGCATCGTCCGCAGCTCCTCGGCACGCTCCGCGGGCAGATCGACGAGTTCGAGGAATCGCTGCGCGACGGTGCGCGCGCGTTCCGGGCCGTACACCGAGGTGGCCGGGGAACTCTGGGCGATCGCCTTGTGGAACAGACCTTCCGCGTGCGGTGACGTCATGAGAGTGGTCACCGACGCGCCACCGGACGACTCACCGAAGACGGTGACGTTGGTCGGGTCGCCGCCGAACGCGGCGATGCAGTCGCGCACCCACGTGAGCGCCGCGATCTGGTCGCGGAGCCCGAGATTGGTCTCGAAGACGCTGCCGTCGGTGTCGAACGACGACAGGTCCAACCACCCCAGCGCTCCCACCCGGTAGTTGACGGTCACCACCACCACCTCACCGAGGCGGGACAGGTTGCGCCCGTTGTAGATCCGTTGCGCAGATGATCCCAGGACGTAGGCGCCGCCGTGGATCCACACCATCACCGGACGGGAGATGCCGTCCGGTGTCGGGGCCCAGACGTTGAGAGTCAGGCAGTCCTCGTCCATCGGGATGGACGAGTCCATGGGAATCGGGCCGTCGCGGCCCTGCGGTGCCATCGCACCGAAGGTCCTGCCGTCGCGGACACCGTCCCACGGCTCCGGTGGGCGTGGTGCGCGGAATCGGTGCTCCGCCACGGGTGGCGCCGCGAACGGGATGCCCTTCCAACTGACCACGTCGCCGTGCCCGTAGCCGCGGATCTCACCGTCGCGCGACGAGACGACATGGCTGCTCTCGGTTGCCCCCACGAGGACCGACGTTACAGGGAGTGCGGGGATCGGACCCCGATGGTCGTCACGCTGTCACCAGTCGACCGAGCGCGAACAGGGCCGCTGGAGAGTAGCCGAGGACGAGCGGTGCCAGACCGTCCACGACCAACCACGTCGACGAGCCCGACCCCGCGCTGTCGACACCGTGTTCCAGGGTGAGCCCGGCACTCGGAGCGCCGATCCACGCGCGCCACGACCACACCCGTGCGGCCTCGTCCACGGAGTGGACCTCGAAGGACACCCGCACGCCGAGGGGCCCGCGCACCGTGCCGGTCGTGCCGGCGGCGAGACGGTCGGTGGACGCGTCGACCCCCATGATCTGCGGTGCCCACGTCGACCAGAGCGACAGGTCCATGTACCGCTCCCACGCGACGTCGGCGGAGGCGTCGCCGGTGCGTCGCAGAGTCTTCTTCATGACCGGCGGGATTCACCGTTCCGGCGCTGCTCAAACTGCCGTCAGGTCGCCGCTCCACAGCGGTCGCGCCGGGCGTAGGGTCCGAACCAAGCGAAACTCCTCCGCCATCGACCGGCGCGGCCGGTGGCCGACATGTAGGTGGACAAGGATGACCACACAGGCATCGGCCAATCACACGGCCAAAGTCATCGGCGTGACCATTGCGGCCGCCGTCGGCGGCTTCCTCTTCGGTTTCGACAGTTCCGTCATCAACGGCGCCGTCGACTCCATCCAGGGCAGATTCGCCCTCGGCGAGTTCCTCACCGGCTTCACCGTCGCGATCGCCCTGCTCGGGTGCGCGGCGGGCGCCTGGTTCGCCGGCGGACTGGCCGACCGGTGGGGACGCAAGAAGGTGATGCTGCTCGGGTCCGCACTCTTCATCATCTCGTCGGTCGGCTCGGGTCTGGCCTTCAGCGTTCCCGACCTGATGCTGTGGCGTGTGCTCGGCGGTCTCGGCATCGGCATCGCGTCGGTGATCGCCCCCGCGTACATCGCGGAGATCTCGCCGGCCCGGATGCGCGGCAGCCTCGCGTCGCTGCAGCAGCTGGCCATCACCATCGGCATCTTCGCCGCACTGCTCTCGGACGCCGTGCTGGCGGATCGTGCGGACGGTGCGTCCAACGACCTGTGGCTCGGCCTCGAGGCCTGGCGATGGATGTTCATCGTCGGCGTGATCCCGGCCGTCGTCTACGGCGTCCTCGCGTTGCTCATCCCCGAGTCGCCGCGTTACCTCGTGGGCAAGCACCTCGACGAGGAGGCCGCGCAGATTCTCGCGAACATCACCGGCGAGAAGCACCCCAACGAGCGCATCCACGAGATCCGCCTGACTCTGCGCAAGGAGCAGCGCTCGTCGTTCGCCGACATCCGCGGTCCGCGCTTCGGTCTGCAGCCGCTGGTGTGGGTCGGCATCATCATGGCCGTCCTGCAGCAGTTCGTCGGTATCAACGCGATCTTCTACTACTCCACCACACTGTGGAAGTCGGTGGGCTTCACCGAGAGTCAGTCCTTCACCACGTCGGTCATCACCTCCGTGATCAACGTGGCCATGACGTTCGTGGCCATTCTCTTCGTCGACCGGGTGGGTCGGCGCAACCTGCTCATGGCCGGCTCCATCGGTATGTTCGTCGGTCTCCTCATGGCGGCGATCGCGTTCTCCCAGCAGATCGGCACCGGCGACGAGGTCTCCCTGCCCGATCCCTGGGGCGTCGTGGCGCTGATCGGAGCGAACCTGTTCGTGATCTTCTTCGCGTCGACGTGGGGACCGATCATGTGGGTCCTGCTCGGCGAGATGTTCCCGAACCGTATGCGCGCCATGGCTCTCGGCATCGGTACGGCCGCGAACTGGGTGGCCAACTTCGTCATCTCGCTGCTGTTCCCGTCGCTCACCGAGATGGTCGGACTCTCCATCGTCTACGGCGGCTTCGCACTCTTCGCCGCCCTGTCGTTCTTCTTCGTGAAGTCCAAGATCCCCGAGACGAAGGGCATGGAACTGGAGGACATGAAGTAGCCGCACGACCGCCGGTGCTATGGTCGGCGAGTTCTGACACGGGGTGCTTCGCGTCGCGAGGCTGAGACCACACCCGAGAACCTGATGCAGGTAATTCTGACGAAGGGATGTCACGGCCATGACGCCGTACGACCATGCGGTCGACGCTGCCTCCACCACGGATGCAGCCGACCTCACACGCTTCACCGACTTCCTCTGGGACCGCACGGCAGGCCTGCGGGCCCGGATCGGCGATCTCGAGTTCCTCACCCGACTCGGCGACGGCACCCTGCCGATCACGTCGTTCCGGACGTACATCGAGCAGGACGGCCTCTACCTCGAGGGATACGCGAAGGCCTTGGCCCTCCTGTCCTCGCGCGCAGTCGATCCGGAGGCCGGAGCGTTCTGGGCCACGTCGGCGGCGACGGCCGCGACGGTCGAGAAGTCGTTGCACACCAGCCTTCTCGCCGACGTCGCACTCGGCGGTCCGTCGGAGAAGCCGGTCGAGCACAGCCAGGCGTGCCTCGGGTACGTCTCGTTCCTCACGGCGACGGCGGCGACCGACACCTACGCCGTCGGCGCCGCGGCCGCGCTCCCCTGTTTCTGGATCTACGCCGAGGTCGGCCGCGGACTCGCGGCCTCGGCCCGCGCCGTGCTCGACGCTGATCCGCACCACCCGTACGCCCGGTGGGTGACGACGTACGACGCCGAGGACTTCCAGACCTCCGCCGCGCGCGCCCGCGAGCTCGTCGACGCGGCTGCCGAGGTGGCCGGCCCGGCCGAACGACAGCGGATGAGTGACGCGTTCGTCGTGGCGATGCGCTACGAACTGCTGTTCTGGGACACCGCCCTGAACACCGTGCCCTGGCCTGCTTCGGGGTCGGACGCATGAGGGCGCGGCACACGAGGGTCGGGCGCGTCGCGGCTCTGCTCACCGTGTCGCTCGTCGCCGCCGCGGGTCTCGCGGGCTGCGCCACGTCCGATGCCTCCGACGCGAACACGATCCGCTTCGCGCTCGACTGGACACCCAACACGAACCACACGGGCCTGTTCGTCGCCCAGCAGGAGGGCTACTTCGCGGACGCCGGGCTGAACGTCGAGATCCTGCCGTACAACTCGACGTCCCCCGACACGCTGATCGACTCCGGCAACGCCGAGTTCGGGATCAGCTTCCACAGCTCCGCCACCTACGCCCGCGCTGCCGGTGCGAAGGTGACCTCGGTGATGGCGCCGCTGCAGCACTGGGCCACCGGCATCGGCGTCCGCGCCGACCGGCAGGACATCCGGAGCCCCCGAGACCTGGACGGGCGGACCTACGCCGGGTTCGGCGATGCGGGCGAGGAGGCCACCCTCCGCAAGGTGATCGAGAACGACGGTGGCACCGGCGATTTCGAGACCGTGGTGCTCGGGACGTCCGCGTACGAGGCGGTCTACTCCGGTACCGCGGACTTCACCGTCTCCTACTTCGCGTGGGAGGGTCTCGAGGCCGAGCGGGCCGGAACCCCGATGACGTACTTCGACTACACCGACTTCGGCTTCCCCGACTCGTACGCGATCGTCGTCGACGGCGGTGACGAGTGGATGGCCGAGCACCCCGAACAGGCGCGACAGTTCGTGCAGGCCTTGCAGAAGGGTTACCAGAAGGCCGCCGACGATCCCGACGCGGGCGCGCGCGATCTGATCGACGCCAACCCGGGAGCATTTCCCGACGAGGACCTGGTCGTCGAGAGTCAGCGCATGCTGGCGGAGGACTACATGCTCGACGAGAACGGCCGCGTCGGGACGCAGACCCTGGAGCGATGGTCCGGGTACTCGAAGTTCCTGTTCGACGCCGGTGTCCTGGCCGGGCCCGACGGCGCACCGCTGACCACCGAGCCCGACTGGTCGACCTACTTCACCGATGAGTACCTCGATCAGGGCTGAGCGCGGCGGACAGGTGGGGCGGTACGCGCCGGCGCTGCTGCTCGCGGCGGGCCTCGTGGCGGCCTGGCAGGTGTACGTGGTCGTCAGCGGCATCTCGCCGCGCGTACTCCCCTCCCCCGCCCGCGTCGTCGATCAGGGCTGGACGAACCGTGCCGTCATCGCGGGTCACGCATCGTCCACCGTTCAGGTCACTCTGCTCGGTTTCGCCGTCTCCCTGACGATCTCGTGGATCATCGCCACGGCCGTGGACTTCTCGCCGTGGCTGCGCCGCGCCGTCGTTCCCCTGCTCGTGGTGTCGCAGACGCTGCCGGTCATCGCCGTCGCTCCCCTGATGATCATCTGGTTCGGATTCGGCATCCTCCCCAAGCTCCTGGTGATCGCGCTGGTGACGTTCTTCCCGATGACCCTCGGCCTGATCGAGGGATTCGCCTCCGCGGACAAGGAGTCCGACGCACTGCTGCGCAGCATGGGAGCGTCACGGCGACAACAGTTCCGGTACGTCCGGCTCCCGTCCGCGCTGCCGCGCTTCTTCACCGCGCTCCGCATCGGGATCACCTACGCCGTCGTCGGTGCCGTCTTCTCCGAGTACGTCGGCGCCACGTCGGGTCTGGGCATCTACATGGCGCAGCAGAAGAACGCGTTCCGCACGGATCTCGTGCTGGCCGCGGTCGTGGTCACGGCGGTGTGCAGCATCGCACTCTTCCTCCTCACGTTCGTGGCCGAGCGGCTTCTCGCGCCGTGGGCGCTCGCGGCGAAGGAAGGGACGCGATGACGGATCCTGTTCTGGAGCTGACCTCGGTGCGCAAGTCCTACCCGGGCACACCGGTACTGGACGGGATCGACCTCGCCGTCGAGGGGGGACAGTTCGTGTCGATCGTCGGCCCGAGCGGCTGCGGCAAGAGCACGCTGTTCACCCTCCTCGCCGGTCTCGACACCGCGGACAGCGGCACCGTGGTGACACCGCGCTGCGCGTACATGCCGCAGAAGGACCTGTTGTTCCCGTGGCGTTCGGTTCTGGCGAACACCGCACTCGGGCTGGAGGTGCAGGGGGTTCCGAAGGCGCAGGCGCGGAGCCGGGCCCGCGACCTGTTCCCGGTCTTCGGCCTCGACGGCTTCGAGGACGCACGCCCCTCGTTGCTGTCCGGCGGGATGCGGCAGCGGGCCGCACTGCTCCGGACCGTCGTGCAGGGACGCGACGTCCTGCTGCTGGACGAGCCGTTCGGCGCTCTCGACTCGCTGACCAGGACGGCCATGCAGGACTGGATGCAGGAGGTGTGGCAGCGGTACCGCTGGACGGTCCTGATGATCACCCACGACATCCGGGAGGCGGTGCAGGTGTCGGACCGGGTCGTCGTGCTGTCGCCGCGGCCCGCGCGGGTGGTCGCCGACGTGAGCATCGATCTGCCGCGGCCGCGACGCGCCGAGACCGCCACCACGCGGGAGTTCGCGACCTACGAACGCGCACTGCTGGACGCCCTCGGAAGCACGGGCCCTCGTCCCGGCGCGGGCGAGTAGGTTCGGTCCATGGCAGACACAGACGACACCCGCGTGGAGCACCATCCCGATCGTCAGCGTTTCGAGATCCTCGTCGGTGAGGAGGTCGCCGGCTACGCCGAGTATCGGCAGACCGATCCGACGGTCCGGGACTTCGACCACACCGTGACGCTTCCCGAGTTCCGCGGCCGCGGACTCGCGGCCGTCCTGGTGCGTCACGCACTCGACGACACACGCGCCGCGGGGCTGAAGATCGTCCCGTCGTGCTCCTACGTGCACCACTTCGTCGAGACGCACGAGGAGTACGCCGATCTGACCGTGTGAGCCGGGACTCGCGACACCGTGTCGGTGGGCCGCGTTACGGTCGCCCCATGAACGACCTGAACAGTGTCGACCTCTCGCCCGAGGCCGCCTGGAGCCGGTTCCGCACCCTGCTCGCCGATCACCTCGACGGGATGCCGGCGGGACACTCTCTGGTGCTCGCGTGCCCGCACGCCGACTCCGATCCGGTTCCGCCGTGCCTGCAGTTCTACGGATGGGACGACGAGACGGTCCGGTGCGAGGTGCTGGCGGACGAGTACCTCGCCGAGCACCGCCGGTGGACGTCCGAGGGGCGCGCACTGCTGGAGCAGTTCGGGTTCGCGCCGCCGCCGTCGCTCCCGCACACCGCTCGCCGCGACGACGAGCCGGTGAACTGGTTCGTCGATCGCCCGCGGCGCTACGCCGACCAACTCGCCGACGCCGCTGTCCGCGTCCTGCACTCGGTGTGGGGTGTCCCGCATCCGTCGTTCCTCGAGCTGGACGGTGACCTGTGCGGCCCCGTGATCGAGGACCGGTTCGGCGCGTCGTCCACGGACCCCGAGGACGCGCCGCCGTCCGACCCTGTCCCGTTCGACCCGCTGCGGCCGGTCCGCACGTCCGGTCCCGAGGCCCGTCTCGAGATCATCGAGCAGACGCTCCTGCACATCCTCGGGTTCGTGCCGCACCCCGACGAGGACGGCGACTACCCGTTCCGTCTCGGGCCGGCCTGGCTCTACCTGTGCCCCACCCCGGAGGCACCGTTCGTACAGATCCTCGCGCCGCTCGCGGCCGGCGTCACCGACGAGGCGCGAGCACTGTCGGTCGTCAACGACGTCAATCGCCGGTGGCCGCACGTCAAGGTGCTGCTGGACGAGGATCGCATCGTCGCCACCATCGACGTCACGGTGGTGCCGTTCGTCCCGCAGCACGTGGCCGACATGCTGGCCGTCATGGAGAAGTTCGCCGGCGAGGCCGCCGAGCATCTCCGGGCCGGGCTCGGGGCGCGGCCCTACCTCGACGCGTTCGGTGAACCGACGCCCGAGTACGACGCGGGTGACGGGACGGACGAGCACGGCGGTCCGGCGATTCCCGAGGCACTGCGCGCGATCGCCGAGGCAGTGTGGGAGCGCGGCGCCGACATCGACGTCGAAGAGGTGCTGAACGCGTGCGGACACGATCGCACGCGCGTCGTCCGCTTCCTGGACGTGGCGCGCGAGTGCGAGCTCTCCGCCCTCGATCGCACGCTCGACGACACCGATCCGCGAGTCGCCGCGTCGGCCGGTCTCGATGCGCGGGTCTGGCGCACCACCTCCGCGCTCCTCACCTCCGCGCACCGGCGTCTGGCCGCCGACCGCGTCGACGGACCGACGCGGTCGTCCGGCTCCCAGCTCGACCTGTTCGGGACCGACCTCGCCGGCGGAACCGGTGACAGCCTCTTCGACTGACGAGAAGGGTGCTGCCGATAGCCTTCGATGTGTGGTGACCACTCCGCGCTACGGCGGCGACAGCCTGTCCGATCTTCTGCCGTCGGTGCTCGGCGCACTCGGCGTCCCCGGTGAGTCCGACACCGTCGGGCTGGGGTTGTCCGGGGTCCGGCGGGTCTGCGTACTGCTGGTCGACGGCCTCGGAGCTCGACAGTTGGCGGCGCACGCCTCGGCAGCGCCGACACTCTCCTCGCTCACCGAGCGGGTCGTCACCGCCACGTTCCCGTCCACCACCGCGACGTCGTTGGCGTCACTGGGCACCGGACGCACGCCCGGTGAGCACGGCATCGTCGGCTACCTCACCGCCGTGCCCGGCTTCGACCGTCCGATGAATCCGCTGCACTGGCGTCTGCACGGTCAGGGACCCCGCGTCGATCTGCTCGCCGAGCTCGTTCCTGAACAGTTCCAACCTCGCGACACCGTGTTCGAGCGCGCCGCGGCGGACGGGGTGTCCGTCACTCGCATCGCGCCGTCCTACCAGCGCGAGTCCGGGCTCACCCGCGCCGTGCTGCGCGGCGGGGACTTCTCCGCGTCGGTGTCCGCGGGCGACCTCGTCGCCGAGACCTCGCGCGCGCTGCGGCGCGGCCGGCGGTCCCTCGTCTACTCGTACTGGTCCGAACTCGACCTCACCGGCCACGTGCGCGGGCCGGACTCCGACGCGTGGCGCCACGAGCTGACTCAGGTCGACACCATCGTCGCCGGCATCCTCGGCGAGTTGCCCTCCGACGCAGCGCTGATCGTCACCGCCGATCACGGGATGGTGCAGATCGGCACCCGCGTGGACATCGACGCGACGCCCGCGCTCACCGCCGACGTCCGGATGATCTGCGGCGAACCCCGCGCGCGCCACGTCTTCGCCGACGCCGGCGCCGCTGCCACGGTGCTCGATGCCTGGCGGGAGACCCTGGGTCCGGACCACCTGGTGGTGGGCCGCGACGATGCGGTCTCCCGGGGCTGGTTCGGGCCGTCCGTGCGCCCCGACGTCGCGGCGTGCATCGGTGACGTCCTGGCTCTGGCTCTCGGCGACGGCGCCCTGATCCGCCGCGGGGCCGAACCGAACCAGTCGGCGCTGCCCGGCCATCACGGCTCCCTGACCGACGTCGAGATGACCGTTCCTCTCCTCGTGGCACGGGGCTGACACGCCGAGAATCAACCTGATTCCAACGCTTCGCGGGGCGCCGCGACGGTCCTACGGTGGGACGAGTGACCCTCGACAACTCTTCTCTCGCCCTGCACTGGTTCCTTCCCACCTACGGCGACAGCAGGTCGATCGTCGGCGGCGGACACGGCACGCGAGTCGGCGCCGCGGGCGGAGATCGTCGCGCGAGCATCGGGTACCTGTCGTCCATCGGCCGCGCGGCCGAGGAGTTCGGCTTCACCGGTGCACTCACCCCGGCCGGCGCGTGGTGCGAGGACGCGTGGCTCACCACGGCGATGCTCGCCCGCGAGACCGAGAAGCTCGCATTCCTCATCGCCTTCCGACCGGGTCTGATCAGCCCGACCCTCGCGGCGCAGATGTCGGCGACGTTCAGCAACCATGCGCCCGGCCGACTCCTGCTCAACGTCGTCACCGGGGGCGAGGCTCACGAGCAGCGTCAGTACGGCGATCACCTGTCCAAGGACGAGCGGTACGCCCGCACGGACGAGTTCCTCACCATCGTCCGCGGCCTCTGGCGCGGCGAGTCGGTGACGCACCAGGGCACGCACATCCAGGTCGAGGACGCGTCGCTGCCGTTCCTCCCCGACCCCACGCCTCCGCTGTACTTCGGCGGCTCCTCTCCCGCTGCGGGCCCGGTGGCGGCGGACCACTCCGACGTCTATCTCACGTGGGGTGAGCCGACCGCGGCCGTGGCGAAGAAGATCGAGTGGATCCGCGGACTCGCGGCCGAGCGCGGACGCACCGTGCGCTTCGGCATCCGCCTGCATGTGATCACCCGCGACACGTCCGAGGAGGCCTGGAAGCAGGCTGGCGCGCTCGTCGAGGCGCTCGGCGAGGACGCCGTCGCGACGGCGCAGTCCAACCTGGCGCGGAGCGAGTCGGTGGGCCAGCGCGCGATGCTCGCCCTGCACGAGGAGAGCCGCAGGACCGGGTCCTGGAAGGACCCGCGCGCACTCGAGATCTCCCCCAACCTGTGGGCCGGTGTCGGCCTGGTGCGCGGCGGAGCCGGAACGGCCCTCGTCGGGAGCCACACCGAGGTGGCCGATCGCATCGCGGAGTACGCGGCCGTCGGCATCGACGAGTTCGTTCTCTCCGGTTATCCACACCTCGAGGAGCTGTACTGGTTCGGCGAGGGTGTCATCCCCCAGCTGCGCAGCCGCGGATTGTTCTCCGGCGGCGCCGCGGCACGCGCCACGGGCCACACCCCGTTCCTCCCCGCCCGATGACCACCGAACCCGGCCCGAAGACCCTGCCGCCAGTGCTCGACGACGACGCTGCGCTGGCCGTCGCCGCCGCGCTCGGGGCGAAGATCGCCCCGTCCGCGATCGAACGTGACCGCGATCGACGGCTGCCCGGCCCGGAACTGGACCTGCTGTCCGCGTCGGGGCTGCTGGGCATCACCGTGCCCGCGGAGTTCGGCGGCAGGCCGGTCTCGGCGCGCACCCTCGCCTCGGTGTTCCTCTCGCTCGCTCGCGGGGACGCCAGCATCGCGCAGATACCGCAGAGCCACATGACCTTCCTCGACGCGCTGCGGCGACAGGGATCGACGGAGCAACAGCGACGCTTCTTCGCCGAGGCCCTCGCCGGTCGCCGCTTCGCCAACGCCCAGAGCGAGCGCGGCACACCCTCCATCGCGGTCGACCGGACCACGGTGACGTCCCGTCCGGACGGCACCTCGTCGCTGAACGGCACCAAGTACTACTCGACGGGCGCGCTCTTCGCACACTGGTTGGTGGTCCGCGGCGTGCAGGCGGGCCCCGGCGAGCAGGGTGATCAGAGCCGGAAGGTGCTGGCCTACATCCCGGCGGACGCACCCGGGGTGCTCGTCGAGGACGACTGGGACGGGCTCGGGCAGCGCACGACGGCCAGCGGCACCGTGACCCTGACGGACGTCGTGGTGCCCACCGACTCCCTCGTGCCGTACTCCGCCCTCTTCGACGACGCGACCACCTACGGGGCGCGCGCTCAGCTGCTGCACGCCGCCATCGATGCCGGCATCGCCCGCGCCGCCGTCGACACCGCTCGCGACGTCGTGGTCGTCGCTCGCCCTCCGGTGGACGCCGACGTGGCGACGGCCGACCGGGATCCGTTGCTGCTGCAGCAGTTCGGCGAGGTGGAGATCGGGGTGCGCGGGGCCGAGGCGCTCGTGCGCGAGGCCGGCGAGGCGATCGACGTGGCCGAGCGCGAGCTCACAACGGACAGCGCCGCGGCGGCCTCCATCGCGACAGCAGCGGCCAAGGTCGCCTCGGCGCGTGCGTCCCTCGACGCCACCACGGCACTGTTCGACGCGGGCGGAACTCGCAGTGCCGCAGCCTCTCTACGGCTGGACAGGCTGTGGCGCGACGCGAGGACCCACACGCTCCACGACCCTGTGCGATGGAAGACTCAGCACGTCGGCCGGTACGCGCTGACCGGGGCGCACCCGCCGCGCCACGGACTGATCTAGTCGCGCACCGGTGTCGCGGCGTAGGGACGGCCGAACTGCGTCCGGACACCGTCGGAGTACAGCACGGAGTCCGGCGGACGGGCGGCCAGGTCCCCCACGCCCGCCGCGGCCATGAGCTGGTCGTCGCAGCGCACCAGGGTCGCCGCGCGCAGCGGCCACCGGCGGTGGGTGTTGGGGACGAAGACGGGTCGGCCCGCGACGGACGTGTGCATCCCCCACCGAGCGGTGAGGAACACCGACAGCGGATCGTCGGACATGTCGGTGTCGCCGGGGGACACGGTGAAGTCCGTCGTCGCACCACGGTGCGGCGGTGCCAGTCGACGAGAGCGGTAGCCGACGACCCGGTTCCGAGGATCACCGTCGTCGACGATGTCGATGTGCGACCAGCGATACCGCACCCCCGCCGCGTTCGTGGCCAGCACCACTGCGGCACGGGTGGCGTCGAGAGAACGGAACACGACCCCTCGGCGACCGTCACCGTCGCGGCTGTAGAGCCGCACGTTGATCTCGCCGAAGGTTCCGAGTCGCGGTACCGGTCGGCCGTACCCCAACCCGGCCCCCACCATCTCGAAGCCGATCAGTCCGACATAGGTGTACCCGTCCATCGTGTCGGGGACGATGCCGCGAGGCAGCAACGGCGCGACGACGTCCGGGGCGACACGCCAGTGCATGAACACGAGGCGTTCCCACCGCTGGTCCATGATCACGGGGCGCGGCAGAACAGGCGGGCGAGGCCAGAGATCGACGCTCCGGTCACGCACCGAAGAGGTTCTTGGCCTTGAGGATCAGCTCGTAGACACCCCAGGCGAAGGGAACCCCGACCCACAGCCAGGACACCACCACGACGGGCACACGCGCGCCCTGCTCCGTCTCGCTCATACCGTCGCCTCGTTCTTGTCGTTCGTGCCCTCGTCGGTCACAGTGCCCGGCGTCGTCGCCTCCGGGTCCGGCTCCGAGTACTTCGGATCCACGGGCTTGATCAGTTCGTTCGCGATGAAGCCGATGGACAGCAGGACGATCATCGTCACGAACGCGGGAACGTACCGTCCGGTGGTTCCCTCCTCGCCGAGGTCGGCGATCGCGTTGACGATCAGTGGTCCGAGCACGCCCGCGACCGACCAGGCCGTCAACAGTCGTCCGTGGATGGCACCGACCTGATAGGTACCGAACAGGTCACGCAGGTAGGCGGGCGCCGTGGCGAAGCCTGCACCGTAGAACGACAGGATCACCATCGCGCTGACGAGGAACAGGACCTTGTTCGTGTTCGTGAAGAGCGAGATGTACAGGTAGAGAAGCGCGCCCACACCGAGGTAGAGACGATAGATGTTCTTGCGACCCACCAGGTCGGACACCGACGACCACACGAACCGGCCGAGCATGTTCGTCAGCGAGAGGAATGCGACGAAGCCCGCGGCCGCTGCCACCACGGATTCCGGGGCGGTGGGGTCGGGAAAGAAGTCGGTGTAGATGCCCGCGGCGCGCTCGAGGATACCGATGCCGGCGGTGACGTTGAAGCACAACACGATCCACAGCAACCAGAACTGCGGGGTCTTGACGGCGTTCGCCGCGGACACGCGTGCGGTGTGCTGACCCGCCGGGGTCTGCGGTGGCGTCCACCCGGCCGGCTTCCAGTCGTCGGCGGGAACCCGGATCAGCACGACGCCGAGCGCCATGAAGACGGCGTAGCCGAGGCCGAGCGTGAGGAACGTCGTGGCGATCGACGCATCGGTGTTGCCGCCGTACGCGGACAGGAGCTTGGTGGTCAGGGGCGAGGCCACCAGGGCGCCGCCGCCGAATCCCATGATCGCGATACCCGTCGCCATGCCCGGGCGATCGGGGAACCACTTGATCAGCGTGGAGACCGGGGAGATGTACCCGATGCCGAGGCCGATGCCGCCGACGAGTCCGTATCCGACGATCACCAACCAGAACTGGTCGAGGCTCATGCCGAGGGCGGAGATGAGCAGCCCGGAGCAGAAGAAGAGGAGCGACATCGTCATGGCCCACCGCGGACCGTGCGTCTCCACCTTCGTCCCGAGCACGGCTGCGGAGAGGCCGAGCATGACGATGGCCAGCTGGAACGGGATCGCGGTCATCGTCCCGCTCAGTCCCATGGCGGTGTCGGAGGAGATGGCGGCCTTGAACACGCTCCACGCGTAGGCCTGGCCGATCGCGAGATGAATCGCGAGGGCGGCCGGCGGAATGAGCCAACGGCTCCATCCCGGTGGCGCGACGATACGGGCGCGTTCGAGTACTGCTGGCATGGAGGTCGTCCTTCCGGCGCGGGTCACGCGCTCAGAGGTCGACCGCGTACTACCGTACTTTCACCGATCCGACTCGTTCCAAACAGGACGAAGGCACGGGCGCACGTCAGAGCGTGTCCCGCGAGATCTGATCGGACACCGAATGGGTGTTGTCGGCCGAGATCTCCCGCGTACCGGACCGGGAGATGAGATCGTCGATGCGCTGGTCGAGGCCCACGGTGCGCTGCACGGCGTCCAGGCTCCGGTGCTCGATCTCCGCCACCGCGATCTCGTCGACCACGCGTGACAACGCGGCGACCCGGTCGATCACCTGATCCCACACCGGGATGAGATCGGCTCGGCGCACGAGCACCTCGCGTCGACCCTCCTCGTCCACCGTGTCCCCCTGCGCCTCGAAGGCCGCGGTGAGTTCCGCGTCCAACTGGGCGAGTGCGACCACGTCCACTGCGATCTGCACCAGTTCGGTTCCCGGGTCGAGCTGCGCCCGGGCCACCGCGAACAGGTCCGAGCGCCAGATCCGCGAGGAGAGGATCCGGTCGTGGTACATCCCGGCGAGGAACAGCAGGGTGTCGTAGCGATCGGCGAACCGATCCGCGTCCGTGCCCGCGAGGGTGCGGACGACGTCGGCGCCCCGCGCGTGCAGCGTGTCGAGGCGCTCCGCCGCGGCGCCGCCGAGGATCCCTCGGGCTCGCGAGAGTGGACCGGGTCCGACACCGAGCGGAGTCGGCGTGTGCCGCAACGCCTCGAAGAGGGCGGTGCGCTGGTCGACGTCGAGGTGGATGCCCTCGCGCCGCTCCCGGCGGATCGCGCGGACCCCCGACGCGTAGTGACCGGAACTCATCACGAACCGCGTGCGGTACGACCCCAGTCGACGTTCGAGCAGCACGTGCCGTTGCAGCAGAGCCAGGCGCGTGGGCCCGGTGCGCAGTACGGCCGTGCGACCGTCGATCCAGTGCAGCTCCTCCGTGATCAGCCGCAGGGTGCCGAATCCGCCCAGTGCGGGGAACTTCCGGCCGGCGCGCAGGCGCGTGAGCGCGATGCCGCGCGTCTCCTCGTCGAGACGACCCAGTGCGACGAGCAGCGCGGCGCGGTCGGACAGCGGCTCGTGAGCGCGTCCGGACCGGTCCGACTCGATGCGCGTCGACTCGGCGATGGTCCGCACGGTGTCCGCTCGACGGGCACGTATGTCCGCGGGGTCACTCGTCACCGTTCTCCACCTCCCCCACCGATTCTGCAGGTGCCACCAGTGTTCCAGATCGAGTCGGGACACGGTTCTCACGTCCGCGGCCACCCCCGCGCGGCACTACCATCGAAGCGTGACGAACATCGAACGACTACGCCACCTCGCCGGGCTCCACGGCGTCGCCACGTCGTACGAGGGGTGGGACAAGGCCCGCCGCGACGTCGGTGAATCCACCCTCCGCTCGGTCCTGACGGCGCTCGACGTGCCCGTCGACAGCGACGACGACATCGAGACCGCGATCGTCGATCACGACGAGGCACCCTGGCGGCGCACCGTGCCGGCGGTCGTCGTGGTCACGTCCGGCAAGGACCACCACGTTCCCGTCCACGTGCCGCACGGGACGTCCGTGACGGTCACCGTCGAGCTCGAGGACGGCGGCACGCGCGAGGCGGCTCAGCAGGACGTCTGGGTCGACCCCCGCGAGATCGACGGCGCCCTCGTCGGCCGAGCCACGTTCGCCGTCCCGGTCGATCTCCCGCTCGGATGGCACACGCTGCGCGCGGAGGGGGACGACGGTCTCGAGGCGTCGTGCACGCTGGTCGTCACGCCGGCCCGTCTGTCCACCGCCGAGGCACTGTCCGATCGTCAACGATGGGGCGTGCTGGCGCAGCTCTACTCCATCCGGTCCGCACAGTCGTGGGGCATCGGCGATCTGGCCGATCTGGCCGACATGGCGGCGATCCTGGGCGGCGAGCACGGGGCGGACTACGTCCTGGTCAATCCGTTGCACGCCGCGGCGCCGCGGCCACCGATCGAGGCCTCGCCCTATCTGCCGACCACCCGTCGATTCTTCAATCCGCTCTACATCCGCGTCGAGAACATCCGCGAGACAGCGATGCTGCCGCGCGACAGGTATGCCCGCATCCGCGACACCGCGCGCCGACTGCACCGCGCCGACGGTCGCACGGACGATCTGGACAGGGACAAATCTCTGCGCGCGAAACTCCGCGCGCTCGAAGCGATCTTCCTCGTTCCGCGGAGCGCGTCCCGCCAGGCCGCGTTCGACGAGTTCCGCGCCGCGGAGGGCGTGGGCCTGCACAACTTCGCGACGTGGTGCGCACTGACGGAGAAGCTGTCGCCGGACGACACGCGATGGCAGACGAAGGCCGCCGCCCCCGGCACGCCGTGGGTCCAGCGGCAGCAGGCGAAACTCGCGCATCGCATCGAGTTCCACAGCTGGCTCCAGTGGATCTGCGACGAGCAGCTGGCCGAGGCGCAGGCCACCGCGCACCGGGCCGGAATGGCCATCGGTGTCGTGCACGATCTGGCTGTGGGAGTGCAGCTCTCGGGTGCCGACGCCTGGTCCCTGGGTTCCGCACTGGCCGAGGGCGTGACCGTCGGCGCTCCCCCGGACGACTTCAATCAGCAAGGGCAGCAGTGGAACCAGCCACCCTGGCGGCCCGACCGACTGGCCGAACTCGGGTACGCACCGTATCGCGACATGCTGCGCACCGTGCTCAAGCACGCGGGCGGGCTGCGGGTCGACCACATCCTCGGACTGTTCCGGCTCTGGTGGATCCCCACCGATGCCGAGACTCCCGCGGGCGGCACCTATGTCACGTACGACCACGAGGCGCTCATCGGCATCCTCGCGCTCGAGGCGGAACTGGCCGGCGCCGTGGTCATCGGTGAGGATCTCGGCGTCTTCGAACCCGTCGTCCAGGACTACCTGGCCGAGCGGGGCGTGCTGGGCACGTCCATCCTGTGGTTCGAGCGGGACGACGACGGCCCCATCGCTCCGGAGAAGTACCGCGAGCTGTGCCTGACCTCGGTGACCACCCACGACCTGCCGCCCACCGCCGGGTACCTGGCGGGTGAGCACATCGATCTGCGATCGCGGCTCGGCCTCCTCGAGAGAGCCGTCGACGAGGAGCGTGCGCAGGACGAGGAACAGCGTGAGTCCGTGCTGGATCTCGCGCGCGAGCGTGGCCTGCTCGCGGACGGTGCGTCCACCGGGGAGACGGTCGCGGCGCTGTACCGGCTGATCCAGCGCAGCCCGTCCCTGCTCATCGGAGTGGCACTGGTGGACATGGTCGGCGAGCACCGCATCCAGAACCAGCCGGGAACCGACGAGACCCAGTATCGGAACTGGCGCGTTCCCCTCGCCGACGCCACGGGCCGCGCGGTCTCGGTGGAGGACCTGCGGCGCGCGGACCCGTTGGTGCAGTACTGAGACGCCCTCACCCCGCCGACGCGGCGGGGTGAGGGTGGTCGTCAGATCGCGCCGAGCAGGGACTCGTCGTCGCGCTTCTCGCCGCTCTTCAGCATCTCGCGCGCGGTGTCGAGTCCTTCCCACACGTTCCACATCAGCACACCGCGCAGCACGGAGTCGTCGTCGAGGTAGTACACGACACCCTCCTTGCCGGGCGTCTTCCAGTCCTCGACCGTCCTGAGGTCGGTGCTCATCGTGCCCACCGCCTGGTAACCGTTGTCGAACACGTCGGAGTAGAAGTACGGCGTGTACGTGTACGGCTCGGTGGAGCCGGCCATGATCTTGCCGACCGTCTTTCCCATGCTGTTGGCGTTGTCCACGTGCTCGATGCGACGACGGCCCAGGATCGCGTCGGGGTAGTTGGCGACGTCGCCCGCGGCGTAGACGTGCTCGTCCGCCGTGCGCAGGAACTCGTCGACCACGATGCCGTTGTCGACGTCGAGCCCCGACTGCTCCGCGAGGTCGGTGTTCGGCGTCACGCCGAGCCCGAAGACCACCGCGTCGGCATCGATCGTGGAACCGTCGCTGAGGGTCAGCGACACCGCATTGCCCTGCTGCGCACCGGAGTCGACCTTCACACCCGTGCGGACCGTGACGCCGTGGTCCTCGAAGTCCTGCTGGAACACCGACGCGAGGTCCGCGGGGAACATGTGGCCGCCCACCACGTCGTCACTGCTCACCAGGGTGACGGTGACCTTGTTCTGCGCGAGCGCCGCGGCGATCTCGGTGCCGATGTAACCACCGCCCACCACGACGATGCGGGTGCCCTCCGTCGCCAGCGCCCGCAGGCGCCGGTAGTCCGCGAAGGTGCGGAAGTAGACGACCCGCTCGGACGGACGCAGGTCCAGCGTCGTCGGGGTCGCCCCGGTCGCCAGCAACAGCGATCCGTAGTGGTGGGTGTCCCCCTTGTCGGTGGTCACCGTGCGGGCGTCGCGATCGATCGACGTGACCGTCGTCGACAGCACCAGCGTCGCACCCGTCTCCTCGGTGCCCAACGGCACCTCGTCGGTGGTGAACTCCGCGTCGGTCCACAACTTCTTGCTCAGCGCGGGGCGGGTGTAGGGACCGTCGACGTCGGAGCCGACGACGAGGATGGTGCCGTTCTCGTCGTGCTCGCGGATCCCCTTGGCGGCGTTGTCGGCCACCATTCCTCCACCGACGATGACGTAGTCGTACTCGGACACGTTGTACCCCTCTTCATGAGCCGTGCGCGCCGACCGAGTCGGGCCGCGCGTCACCTGCACAGGGAGTAGCCGATGCGGACTCCGCGGAAACCCGACCGTGTCGTACCTGCGTGCTGTGATGAGTTCCGACGCTCGGCCGAGTCACATCCGACGGGCGCATCGTCGTGTCACGTCCGGAAGGGAAGTCTCATGGCCTCACGCAGTTCGGGTGCCACCGCCATCAGCGCGGTCGGCCTCGTCAAACGGTACGGGGGCGTCGACGCACTCGACGGTCTCGATCTCGAGGTGCCCGAGGGCACGGTCATGGCACTGCTCGGGCCCAACGGAGCCGGGAAGACCACCACCATCCGCGTGCTCACCACACTGCTGCGGGCCGACGCCGGCACCGCACGGGTGGCGGGCCTCGACGTCGTCGCCGACGCGGCGGAACTCCGCTCACGCATCGGCGTCTCGGGGCAGTACTCCGCGGTGGACGAGTATCTGACGGGCTTCGAGAACCTCGACATGGTCGGCCGGCTGTACCACCTCGGGAAGAAGCGCAGCCGTGATCGGGCACGTGAACTGCTCGAACGGTTCGACCTCGTCAAGGCGGCCGACCGGCCGGTCAAGGGCTACTCGGGTGGGATGCGCCGACGCCTGGACCTGGCGGGCGCCCTCGTCGCCGATCCACCGGTCCTCTTCCTCGACGAGCCCACCACCGGGCTCGATCCTCGCGCCCGCCTCGAGCTGTGGTCGGTGATCGAGGAACTGGTGCAGGGCGGGACGACCCTGCTCCTCACCACCCAGTACCTCGAGGAAGCGGACCAGCTGGCCGACGAGATCGCGGTGATCGATCGTGGTCGCGTCATCGAGCGCGGCACCGCCGACGAACTGAAGTCGCGAGTGGGCGGAGCCAGGCTGGAGTTCGCCTTCGACACGGACGGCGATCTGACGACGGCGCAGGGCGTCATGGAGCGTTTCGCACCGGGTCAGGTCACCTCCGATGCCGCGTCCCGGCGGCTCACGGTCGGTGCGGACGACGGGACCACCACGTTCGTCGACGCGCTGGTCCTGCTCCGCGAGAACGGCGTCACCCCTGCCGACGCCTCGCTGGGCAAGCCCAGCCTCGACGACGTCTTCCTCACTCTCACCGGCCAGACGTCGACCCGGCCCGACGCGGCCGACCAGCAGCCCAGCGGACAGGAGACGGCCCGATGAACTCACCCACCACGGCGCTGAGCGACGGCGCGACCATCGCCCGACGCAACCTCATCAAGATCAAGCGCGTTCCCGACCTCATCGTCTTCACGCTGCTGTCGCCGATCATGTTCGTCCTGGTCTTCGCGTACATCTTCGGGTCGGCCATCGAGATCCCCGGCATGTCCTACCGCGAGTTCCTCATCGCCGGCATCTTCGCGCAGACCGTCATCTTCGGGTCCACGTGGACCGGCCTCGGGCTCGCGGAGGACATGCAGAAGGGCATCATCGACCGCTTCCGCTCCCTGCCCATGGCTCCGTCCGCGGTGCTCGTCGGACGGACCAGCAGCGACATCGTCATCAACGTCATCAGCCTGGTCGTGATGTCCCTGACCGGTCTGCTGGTCGGCTGGCGCATCCGGTCGTCGTTCTGGGAGGCCGCGGCGGGATTCGGGCTGCTGCTGCTCTTCGCCTACGCACTGTCCTGGGTGATGGCGGTGATCGGACTGTGGATCCGGACGCCCGAGGTGTTCAACAACGCCAGCTTCATCGTCATCTTCCCGCTGACGTTCATCGCCAACACGTTCGTGCAGAGTCAGGATCTGCCCGGGATCCTGCAACCCATCGCCGAGTGGAATCCTGTCTCCGCCATCACGCAAGCGAGCCGGGTGCTGTTCGGGAACACGAACCCGACGATGCCGCCTCCGGACGCGTGGCCACTCCAACACCCGGTGCTCGCGACGGTGGGATGGTCGATCCTCATCCTGATCGTCTTCGTACCGTTCGCCATCCATCGCTACACCAAGGCGGTGAGCCGCTGACGTGCTGAGCCGGGGCGGCCGCACCTCGCGTTCACAGCCTGATCACACGAAGTTCGTGTAGAAATTATCTCCTGTGACGGCAACCAGACCTTCTGTGGAGACTGCAGCGGCCGCCCCGTCCGGCGGGGCGCGCCGACCGCAGGAGATGCTGCGTCGCGCCCGCCGCGCGGACATCGCGGTCCCGGCGATCGCCTTCCTCCTGCTCGCCCCGCTCTACAGCGCACTGTCCGTCGTCGGTCAGCACCAGCTGCGCACCTCCGGTTTCGACCTCGGCATCTTCGTGCAGCAGATCGCCTCGTACGCACGCCTCGACGCGCCGACGTCGGATCTGCTGGGCACGGGCTACAACACGCTCGGTGATCACTTCTCTCCGATCACCGCACTGCTCGCGCCCTTCTACCGACTCGCCCCTGTCCCCGAGACCCTGCTGATCGCCCAGGGCGTCCTGTTCGCCGTGGGTGTCGTGCCCCTCTCCCGGTGGGCGTGCCGCAGCCTCGGCACCGTCGCGGGCATCGTGGTGGCCCTCGGCTACGGACTGTCGTGGGGCCTGCAGTCGGCACTGAACTTCGACTTCCACGAGATCGCCTTCGGCGTCCCGATGCTGGCCTTCGCCATGGCAGCGCTCGGCCAGGGGCACTGGCGTGCCGCGGTGGCGTGGACGCTCCCGCTCGTCTTCGTCAAGGAGGACATGGGGCTGACCGTCATCGTGATCGGCGCCCTGATCGCCTGGTGGACCACGGGTCGCACACGGATTCTGGGCCTGGCGACGGCCGCGTGGGGCGCGGCGTGGATCGTGCTGGCCATCACGGTGGTCATACCGCTGCTGAGCGCCGACGACGCCTACGGTCAGGGTTCGAAACTTCCGCCCCTCGGTGAGGGCATCGCCGACACGACACACGGTCTCGTCAGCGGGGACTCGCGTGCCGCGACCGTGCTACTGCTGTTGGCCGTCACCGGCTTCGCAGCACTGCGGTCACCGTTGACGCTGGTGGCAGTACCCACCGTCGCATGGCGGTTCCTCAGCGACAACACCAATTTCTGGAAGCCGATCTTTCATTACAACGCGATCCTGATGCCGATCCTGTTCGCCGCGTTGATCGATGCACTCATTCGCGGTCGGCGCGACATGCACCTGTCACCGCGTGCCCAGAGAGTGGTGCTCGCCGCCGTCGCCGCCGTCGCTCTGGTCGCGCTGCCCTTCCAGCCGCTGGCTCGGCTCGCCGACGCCGACGGGTGGCGCGTCGACCCGCAGGTGACCACCGCGAGAGCCGTGTCGGCATCCATACCGCCAGGGGACCGCGTGTCGGCCTCCAACAACCTGGTCCCGCAGTTCGTGTCCGACCACCCCGTCTCGGTGTTCCCGCAGCGGGAGACCGATTCCACGACACCGGACTGGATCGTCGTGAACATCGGCCGGCCCGCCGGGTGGCCCAAGGACGAGTCGGGCGACAACACGGCGATCAGTGCAGCTCTCGCGGACGGTTACTCGGTCGTCTCCGACGTGAACGGCATCCTCGTACTTCGTCGATGACGGGTCAGCGTCCGGGAACGGGATTCGTCCAGCCCGGGTCGGGTGCCGCATGCCGACCTTCTCCGGACGGCTGTACCGACTGCGGCGCGGTGTCGCTCGCCGACAGCGGAGCCGGGTTGCTCGCCGACGGCGGAGCCGGGTTGCTCACCGACGGCGGAGCCGGGTTGCTCACCGACGGCGGAGCCGGGTTGCTCATCGTCGCAGCTCTCGGCGACGGCTGACGGGGCTCGTCGTCGTCACCGGGAGGCGGCGACGGAGGATCGATCGGGTCGCGATCCGGATCGGGGCCGGTGTGCGGCCCATGACCACCGGACTGCACCTGGGGAGTGGCGGGGAGCGGCGCGGGGCCGGGACCCGGTGTCGGGTCGGGGCGCGACGGTGCGGGGTCCGGCTCGGGAACCGGTGCCGGCGCGGCAGGTGCCGTGACGGCCGGCGTCGGCGCGGGAGCCTCCTCGACCTCGACGACGTCGGCGACGTCGTCGACCACTGGAGCCGGGGCCGTCGCGGGGGGCGGCGGTGCCGTGTCGACCGGCGGCGCGACCGGCTCGGGTGCCGTGACCGCCGGGGCGGGCGGCGTGACGCCGGGGATCTCGAACGGAAGCGGCGGAAGCTGGAAGACGAACGGTGCCGGCGCCGGCGCGGTGCCGTTCTGCACGGCTGCGGCCTGGTCCTCTCGCCGCTCTCTCCGCTCGTCGGCTTCCTGCGCCGCGAGGTCGTCGGCTGCCTGCTTCGCTTCCTTCTCCTGGCGTTCGCGTTCCGCGTCCTCTGCCGCGCGCTCCTTCTGCGACAACTCGTCGCGACGCCTGCTCTCGGCGACCTTCTCCGCCGCCGTGTTCGGTTCGTCGTTCACCGATGTCGGGGCAGCGGACGCCGCGGGAGCGACGAGGACGGACGCGCAGGTCACCAGCCCCCAGGCACCCACGGCCATCGCACTCACGGCCAGACCGGATCCCACTGTGCGTCGGCGGCGTACGGGCGCGCGGTGCGTCATCGTGTGTCTCTCTCGAGTCGTGGCGGGAGGAGGGCCGGAAGACGGGTCACGGAGCGGGACAGACGCCGGTGCAGTCGATCTTGCGGACGATGGCGAAGCCGTCGTCGTCCTCCCGCACCGTGAACTGCTGGTCGTACCGGAACTCCCGGCCGTCCGGAACCGTGAGTGTCAGGACGGCGTCGAAGACGAGCGGGTCGGAGGTGGACGCCACGTCGATGCGGTGCCGTATCGCCGGGTCCACCGCGTCGATGGATCGCTGCAGATCGGCCACCGTGGCGTCCACACCGGCCGTGTCGGACAGATCCCAGAGCGCTGCGGCCGCTGCGGCGTCGCGATCTCGGTAGTACAGATCGTCGTAGCGCACGATCACGGCGGGACCACTCGCGCGGGCCGCATCGATCGGCGGCGCCGCCGACGCGGTCTGATCGGCCGCGCTCGCACCGACACCCGCGGTGGCGACCGGCACCGGTGCGGAATCCGCGGGGGCGCGCTGCATCATGACGGCGGTGCCGAGTCCTCCCGCGACGAGAAGGGCACCGAGGGCGGCGAGGGCGGGAAGTCGCCCGCTGCGACGACTCGGCCGGGTGTCGGCAGAGCGCGCGCGCAGTGTCGCCGTCGTGCTGTCGAAGGAGGGTGTGTGGTCGTCGGCGTGCAGACCCGGGTGCGCGTCGGGAACGATCGGGCGTACGGGCCCGCGCGTCCGCATCACGACGGCGGCGACGTGCGACCAGGCGCGGCGAACGTCCGCATCGGAGTCCGACATGGACGGCACGTCCAGCACGGTGCGGACGCCCGCATCCCCGAGCACGCGTCGCAGATCCGTGGAGCCGGACCGCGAACCGGCATGTACCGCATCGTGTTTGACGACGACGATGCGATCCGACCAGGTGTCGCGGCCGCTGCCGCGGAGCGAGTCCATCAGTGCCACGACGCGCAGTGCGGCGGCCTCGGAATGGGGAATCGGGACGACGATCGAGTCCGCGTCGTCGATCATCGCGACGAAGTACGGCTCGTCGCTGCGGGCGTGCACGACGACGGTCTGCCGGTGGTGCGTCAGGACGGTCAGAACGGCCTCGATGGCGTGCGGGTCCTGCAGCGACGCATCCGCTCCGAGAGCATCGTGCCCTTCGGGCCGGGTGTCGACGTAGTGGGACAGTGCTCGCGGATCGCACTCGGGTGCCACCAGGGCCTCGACGTCCTCGGCGATCTGCGCGGCGGCACCGTGCCCGGTGGCCTCACCGGCCAGATCCCAGGCGATCACGCCCCCCGGCCGACGCTCGCCGACCGCGGCGGACATCCCGGCCAACGCATCGGTGCCGAGATCCACGCCGAGACCGATGTCGGCGATCACGATGCGGTGTCGGACGGGGAGAGCGCCGGACAGGACCCGCCGATCCTCGCTCTCGGTGGTCCCGGGGTGCGAGCCGAACAACCCGCGGCGGTGCGGTCGCGGTTCGTGTTCGACGCCCGGGGTGAGGAATGTGGACACTAGGCGAGCTCGTCGCAGCTCGGTGCCGAGGTGGACCGGACGACAGGCAGGTGGTGACGACTCCTCATACCCTGTCCCCCGTCCTGTTTTCACCGCCTGTAACGGTCCCCCCGACCGCAGTCGAGGAGAATATAGCGCACACGCACGACGTGCGGGCAGTGCTCGGACAACCGACTGCCACGAGACGCCGCGCGCGGGGTGGATCAGGAGTGACCGAAGGGCACCGGCGAGTCGCGACGCAGTCCGCTGGCCCGCAGCACCCGGCGACGGACACCGGCGCGCACCGACTCCTCGCTGCCGATGATGCGCACGGTGCGGCGGGCGCGCGTGATGGCCGTGTACAGCAGTTCCCTCGTCAACAGCGACGACGTCTCGTCCGGGATGACCACCGACACGGTGTCGTACTGGCTTCCCTGACTGCGGTGAATCGTCATGGCGTACACCGTCTGCACGGCCGACAGCCTGCTGGGATGAACGAGGAACGGAGTCGACCCGCGCGCGAACGCGGCGACCACGCCGCCGTGTCCGTCGTCGACGACCACGCCGGTGTCGCCGTTGTAGATACGGTTGTCGTGGTCGTTCGTCGTCACCAGGAGCGGTTGCCCGAGATACCACTGTGCGGCGTCGAGGAAGGTCGAGGTGTCGGCGCCCACGCGGTCCATCGCCCACCGTGCCCAGTGATCCACACCGGAGGGGCCCTCACGGTGCGCGCACAACAGGCGGTGCCGCTCGAGAGCAGCGAGGGCCGCGGCCGCATCACCGGACGCGGGCGGCCGCGGTCACGGCCCGGGCGGTCGAGACCACATCGCGTTCGAGCGACGACACGTCGGACCGCGGACCGAACTCGAGGGCGGGATCGCCCGAGTTCAGCAGGCGCACCACCTCGTCCTCGTCGCCGTCACGCACAGCGACGGCGAGATCGGCGATGACACCGCCGAACCGACGCCCGCGGCTCAGTCGCACGGTGCCCGCGGCGAGTCGGCGCACCTCGCCCGTCGAGAGACTCTTCTCCGACGAGTCCCCCGCCGCAGGGACGGACCCGAGGTCGGCGCCCACCAGGGCAGTGACCACCTCCGGCAACGCCGCCGTCACCGGCCGCGCGACCAGGTCGGCCAACACCGCGCCCGCGTCCACCGAGGTCAGCTGGTCGGGATCGCCGACCAGTACGAGCCTGGTGTCGGCGCGGACCGCCTCCATGAGTCGGCTCATCAGTGTGGACGACACCATGGACGTCTCGTCGACGACGACCACGTCGTACGGGAGCCTGTTGTGTGCGTCGTGGCGGAACCGACTGCGGCTGCCGGGCTGCCAGCCCAGCAGCCGATGCACCGTCATCGCCGGGATGTCGTCTCGCAGTCCCAGTTCCGGTGCCTGCTCGGCCACCGACTCCTGCAGTCGCGCAGCCGCTTTCCCGGTCGGCGCGGCGAGCCCGATCCGTAGACCGGGGCCGTGCACGGCGGTGAGCAGAGCGAGAATACGAGCGACCGTGTGCGTCTTGCCCGTTCCGGGGCCGCCCGCGATGACGGTGGTCCACCCGGTCGCCGCGAGTGCCGCCGCGATGCGCTGCCTGTCGGGCACCTCGGTGCTCGGGAAGTAGGTGGCCAGTCCGTGCCGCACCGCCTCCACGTCGACGGCCGGCGCGTCGAGTGCGCGCGCCGCCAGCACGTCCCGGATCACTTTCTCCTGCAGGTAGTACCGCTGCAGGTAGAGCAACGGGCCGTCCGCGGTGTCCACCACGAGCACCGGTCGCAGCGGACCGCTCTCCCCGCCCAGGACGAGTGGGCTCGCCCGGAGGGCGGCCACGACCGCCGCGTCGTCCGGCCACGGCAGAGCGTCCGTGTCGACCCCGTCGTCGGCCGTGACGTCGCGCAGGCGGGTCAGGTCCAGGCACACCGAGCCGACGCGGACCGCGCGCACGGCGAGTGCCACGGCGAACAGCGCCAGTTCGTCCCGTTCCCCGCCGAGTGCGCCGAGTCGGAGGGCGACGTGCACGTCGGCCGCGGTGAGGACGCCGACGTCGTTGAACGCGCGCAGCACTCCCTTGCCGCGCTGCGCGACAGCGCCCGGGTACACCGCGGTCACGACCGGACTCCTGCGAGCAGATCGGACAGCGCCGTCACGAGATCGGGGGACGGCGCCCAGGAGAAGACCCCGCGCCCGGGCGGAGTGTCCGGGCCGATCATGCCGCGGACGAAGTGGTACTGCACTCCTCCGAGGTGCACGCGGGGGTCGTACCCGGGCCGACGCCACCGGAGATAACGATGCAGCGCAACGGAATAGAGCAGTGCCTGCAGCGGATAGTGCGACTCCATCATCTCGCCGGCCATGTCCTCGACCGTGAAGTCGTCGACGGTGAGGTCGCCACTTCTGATGCGATTGGTCTTGTAGTCCACCACCACGTAGCGGGAATCGTCGGACGACCCGACACGCAGGACCGTGTCGACACTGCCGGTGAGGTAGCCCCGGAGCGTCCGGTCGTCGAGTCGGCGCATCCGCTGCGGATAGGCCGCGAGCACGTCGTCCGAAGCGAGGTGGTCCGCCACGAGGTCGGCGACGGCGTGCACGGTCACGTGCGCCGTCGCGGCGTGGTCACCGCCCGACAACGGGATCTCGAAGTCCATCTCGGCGAGCCTGTTCGACGGGTGGACCTCGGCGAGCGTGCCGGTGCCCGCCGCGCCGAAGTCCAGGGGCGTGCGCAGGACGGCCGTCAGCGCCCGAGAGAGATGATCCGCGTCGATGTCGGCACCGTGTGCCGAGACGGCCTCGACACACCGGCGCTGCACCTCTGCAGGCAGATCGTCGACGGAGGTGTCGACGTACTCGAGAATCTCGTGCACCAGGGTGCCGAACGCGGCTCCCGCGGGCAGACCGTTCATGAGCGAGGGGGCCCCCGCGCCCACACCTGCCGCGAACGGGTCCTCCACCGGTTCGTCGCCGAGTATCGGGTCCTCGGATTCGACGACCTCGACCGGCTGATCGTGCGCGCCCGCGGTCAGCGCAGAGTAGGACGTTCGCCGCCACGCGGTGTCCAGCCTCCGGTCGAAGTGCGCGACGGCCAGTGCGCCACCGCTTCTCTCGGACGTCCGCGCGGGCCGGGCCACCACCGTCACGTCCTGCACCGCCTCGACGCCGATCGCGCTGCCGCAGCGCGACTGCAGGGTCGTCGCCGCGGAGGCATCGTCCTGCAGGCGCACCGTCGACTCCGGTTCCGCGATGCCGGGCACTCTGCCGAAGAGCAGTCGATGCAACGGGGACGCCGCCGTGATCGCCGTCGGTGCCCACCACAGCACCAGACGGCACTGCGCGCGGGTCAGAGCGACGTAGAGGAGGCGCATCTCCTCGCCCGCCGCCTCCTCGTCGTGGCGCTGCTTGCGTTCGCGGTACCCCGGAGTGGAGGACCCACCGACGTCGCGCACACGCGCACCCTCGTCATCGTGGAAGAGCAGGGTGTCCGGATCGAACGATCCGGCGGCACCCCACGCGAACGGGACGTACACGATCGGGAACTCCAACCCCTTCATCGCGTGCACCGTGGCCACCTGCACGGCCTCGGCATCGCTGTCGAGCCGTCGGCTGCGGTCGGCCACAGCGCCGCTCGTGGGGTCCTGGATCCGGTCGGCCAGCCAGCGGGTCAACGAGGTCACCCCGTGTCCGCCCTCGAGCGACTCGCGCTGGACGAGTTGCGCGACGTGCCGCAGGTCCGTCAGATCGCGTTCACCGGATTCGGTTGCCAACAGACGTTTCTGGAGCTCGGTGGATCCGGTGAGATTCTCGACCATCGCCGCGAAGCCCACCCCTGTGACGAGCGCGGACCACTCGCGGCAGCGCGCACTCAGTGCGGAGGTCGCGGCGTCGCCACCCTCGTCGAGGCTGCGAGCCGACCATCCGAGCAACGGTGTGAGCGCGGCGCGCCGCACGACGTCGGCACGGTGCGGTTGTTCCAGTGCCTGCAGGAGCAGCAGCCAGTGCGCCGCGGACTCGGTGGCGAACACCGACGAGCCGCCGTACAGCACGGACGGCACGCCGGCGCGCTCGAGAGCGGACCGCACCTGCTCGGCCTGTCTGCCCGACCGGACGAGCACGGCGATGTCTCCGGGAGCGACAGGCCGCGGCGACGCGCCGTCGACCGTCAGCGTCGCGTCGCCGTCGAGAAGCGCGACGATGTCCTGCGCGACGTCGTCGGCGATACGCAGTCGAACCTTCTCGGTGGCCGGGAGGCCCTTGTTGTTCAGCGGACCGGAGCCCGTTCGACCGAACACGCGCAGGCGCACTGGAGGCAGCGGGTCCCGCGTCGTGGCGGCCAGCAGCCGAGGTTCCCGGTGCGATGCCGTCACCGGAGTGACGACGATGTCGGGATGTCCCAGTGCGGCACCCTCGTACAGGTGCGCGAGCGAGCCGATCACGGCCGCGTCGCTCCGCCAGTTGGTGGTGAGTGCCAGATGCCGGTCCGCCACCGCGACCGCGTCGAGGTAGCTGAGCACCTCGGCGCCGCGGAACGCATAGATGGCCTGCTTGGGATCACCGACGAGAACCAGGGTGCAGTGCCCGTGGAACGCCCTCCGCAGGATGGACCACTGCAGCGGGTCGGTGTCCTGGAACTCGTCGACGAGCACCACCGTGAACTTCTCGCGGACACGCGCGCACGCGGCCGGGCCGTGCGTCTCGTCCGACAGCACGCCGTGCAGGAGTTCGAGGAGGTCGTCGAAGTCACGGACTCCGAGCCTCCGCTTCCGGCGCTCGGTCTCCTCCCGCGCCTCGCGGGCCACCGCGACCCGCTGACCGGCCGCCGTGTCGTCGGGAGCGTCCGGACTGAGCACGGCCCGCCGGTCCGAGACCGCGGCCCGGGCCACCGTGCGCGCCTGCGCGACGGTCAGTGGCGGCGAACCGACCTCTGCGCTGTAGCGACGTAGATACAGGTCGTCGACCACGTCGTCGACGAGATCGTCCACGGACTCGACGAAGGTCGCGTCCGGCTCCCGCTCACCCGCGATCCCGAGTCCGTCGAGCATGCGTTGGCAGAAGCTGTGCGTCGTGGCGATCGTCCCGGCGTCGAACTCCGACAGCGCCGTCAGCAGCCGAGTGCGCCGCAGCACCACCTCGTCGTCGTCGACGTCGGCGAGCAGTGCGATCAGCTCGTCACCGCCCGTACGGGCCGCCGACGGATCCGCCAGGGCGGCCGCGACCTCGGCGAAGCGTGCACGCGTGCGTTCGCGAAGCTCGCGCGTCGCGCCCTTGCTGAACGTCACCAGCAGTACGCCCGCGATGTCGGTGACGCCCTCGGCGACGTAGCGGGCGGCGAGGCCCACGATGGCGTAGGTCTTGCCCGTGCCGGCGCTCGCCTCGAGCACGGTGGTGCCCAGCGGGAGCGGCCCCGTCAGATCGAACGTGCTCATCGCTGCTCCATACCTTCGGGAGCGCTCATCGCTGCTCCATGCTCTCGTGGGTGAGCAACGGCTGCCACACTCGTCGCGCGAGCACACCGAAGCGCGTGCCGTCGGCCGACCACGCCGCCTCGTCGGCGGCCGGATGAATCGCTGTCCACTGCCCGAAGTCGACTCCGCTTCCGTGCACCAGAAGTACCGCCGGCTCCGTGACGTCGCCGAACCGATCCGAGAACTGCTGAGCTGCCGCCGTGAGGGCCATCTCCTCGCTGCTTCCCCGAACGACTCTGGCGGCGTACGCCTCCCCGGACTTCAGCGCCAGAGGCAGTGGCTCGCGCAGACCGCGGTCGCGCAGGTCCGCCAGCTCTGCCAGAACCGCGCGGGCGTCCTCGGGTGTCGTGAGGGTCGACCGCGACACGGGCCGTGAGGACCGACCCCGCGCGGTGGTGACCGCCGTCCACCCGTCCGAGCCACTCTGCGCCGCGACCGCCAGCAGGTGGATCCAGGCCTCCAGTCGCCGCTTCGGGGCCATCCTCGAATAGGACGTGCGCGCCACGGTGGTGCCGTGCACCCCGGGAACGGTGCCCGTGAGCCGCCGTCCCCCGTCCAGATCCACGACGACGTCCACACTCTCCGGCGGCCCGACGTGGATCTCGGCCGCCGCGTCGGCGATGGGCACCACATCGTTCTCGATCTGCTCGAGCAGGCGCGCACCCTGCGCGAAGGGCGGCAGCGTTCCGCGCCGCCACTCCGCGGCCCGGAAGTCGGCCAGTTCCACACCGGTCAGGAGCGCCGACAGCATGCGCTCTCCGATGTCCCAGGCCGACAGCGCGTCCAGCTCCACGGCGAGGGCGTCGACGACGTCGTCGTCCCGCCCCGACAGACCCACCTTCAGTCGCTGCCGCACGAACGCGGTGACGGGGCTCTGCACGAACGCCACCAGCTCCGCCAACGCCACGTCCGCGGAGTCTCGCGCTGGAAGCGGACCATCGAGGAACGGCTGCCGCGGAACGAAGGGAGCGCTCGCCGCCACCGCGCCCGCGAGCGCGGCACTGTCGAACCCGGCGGGAGCGCTGCCGTCGAAGATCGACGGATCGAACGGCTGCAGCGGGTGCCGCGTGACCGCGCGGTTGTTCTCGACCCCCGCCGTGGCCGCCACGACCTCGATGACCTCGGACAACGGGATGGCGGGAGGTTCGTGGGCACCCGACACCGGATTCGCCCCGGTGTGGAAGAGAACCAATTTCTCGCCGGCCGACATGAGGGCGTCGAGCAGCAGCTGACGGTCCTCGCTGCGGATGTCACGCTCGCCGATCAGCGCACCGCGTGCGAGGACGTCGTCGCCGTCGAGGTGGCCGGCGCGCGGGAAGACGTCGTCGTCGAGCCCGAGCAACACCACCACCCGGTGCGGCACCGACCGCATCGGGACCATGGTGCACACCGTCAGTTCTCCGGTGCGGAAGTTCGATCGCGTCGGGCGCCCGGCCAGGCGATCGCGCAACATCGACCGGATGTCGGCGAGCTGCAGGGAGATGTCGTCACCGTGTTCCAGCGCGGCGGACAGTTCCCGCAGCGCGTCGACCCGATGTCGGACGTCTGCCGGCCCGACCTCGGTGAGCAGGTCGATCGCTCGGATCAGGCTCGCGCGCCACGTCCGGACCGGATGCTCGCCCCGCATACCGCGCAACACGACAGAGACCCGGTCGACCAGTTCTGCGTACCGACCGGCGAGATCGATGTCGTTCCCGTCGACGTCGTCCACGGGAAGAGCCAGGCCCAGCCAGTCCCCCGTGGTCTCGTCGGCAGCGGCGCCGAGCAGCAGTCGGTCCATGGCCGCGGTGAACGTGTTCTGACGAAAGTCGCCCAGACCGAACAACTCTCGCTGCACAGAGTCGATGCCCCAACGCGCACCGGACACCCGTGTCCACTCGGCGAGCCGTTCGAGATCGTCGTCGGAGAAGCGGAACCGGGTCCGCACAGCCTCGGACGCAGCGAGATCGAGCATCTGCGACGCGGTGACGCGGTCCCCTGCCATCTCGATCATCGCCGCGATCACGTCGAGCACGGGATTGGTGCGCCGGAGCCCCCGATCCGCCAGCCGCACGCGGAGTCCGTGCGCCGGGTGCGCCGAGGGATCGCCCACCGCGCCCTCGTTCCCGAAGGCCGCTCGCACGAGCGGAGCGAAGGTGTCCACGTCCGGGCACATGATCAGGACGTCGCGCGGTTCGAGCGTCGGATCGTCCTGGAAGAGGTGCAGCAAGGTGTCGCGCAGCACGTCGACCTGCCGGGCGGGGCCGTGGCAGGCGTGGATCTGCACGCTGTCGTCCATCCCCGGGACGTCGGGCGCGGCCGGGGCGCGGTCGGCCACGATGTCGTTCTGCATCCGCCTCAGGACGGTCGTCGACGCCTCGACACGCCGCGCGTCGGACCGCTCCGGATCGGGGAGATGGCGGTCCGCATCTGCCGTCGGTTCGAGAAGCGGTTGCAACTCGCGCACGTCGCGGCCGAGGCTCACCAGCAGGGGATGACCCGCCGTCGACACCGGCGGCGCGTCGACACGCCGCACCGACCCGGCGCCCGCACGGCGGGACGTCGCAGCCCACGAGACCGGGCTGGGGTGTGGCAGCCACAGATGGACGTCGCGGTGATAGGCCACCGCCCGCAGCACGCGTCGCTGCAGGGTGGTGAGACGGGTCGCCCCGAACAGGGACAGGCGCGACGGAAGATCGAGCGTCGACCCGTCCTCGGCGAGGGCGTCGCAGACCGGGTCCAGTCTCTCCGCGGGGCCGGGCACCCCGATGCGCTCCCGCACCCGGCGCCACAGCTCCGCCTGCCACAGGAGATCCGGCGCGAGCGGGGCACCGGCGCCGTCCGTGTCGGCACCGGCCGCCCAGTCGACGATCATCGAGGGCCGTTGTGCGGCATACGAACGGAAGAGCCCAGACACGTGGGACGCGGTGGACCAGCGTCGACCACGGCGGTGATCGTCGGCCGCCGCCGCCGCACCGCCGATGCTCCGGGAGAGAACCGAGCACCAGGGTTCGGTCGAACACTCGTCGATCACGCGTAGGACAGTCCACAGCAACGGGCCCGCGGCCCACGGATCCGAGTCGGCGTCCACGCCCGTCACCACGGCCAGGACGTCGTCGACCAGGCGGCCGGGCGACGGGAAGTCGATGTTCGCCGCGATGCCGTCCGACACTCCTGCCGCCCCCAACGAGAGGGAGAGCCGTTGTCGGAGCCACCGCTCCACGCCCTTCGCCGGGACCGCGACGACGTCTGCGGCGAAGGCGTCCGCGAGGGGCTCGGCGAGCAGCGTCGCGAGACCGGTGGCCAACGTGCTCGCGCGTTCGGCGCGGTGGAGCTCGAGCACGTGGCCCTCCTGGAACGTCGTGGTGTCCCACCGACCGTAGGGTCCGGTGTCGACCCGACCGTAGCGCCCGGCTCCGACAGATCACCATTGACATCCACTGTGCCGTGGTTCACACTCAACCTGTCAGACAGCCTGACAGCAAGCGAAGGAGAACGCCGTGGCCGCCACCCGTACCGAGCACGACCTGCTGGGAGAGCGCGAGGTGCCCGCCGACGTGCTGTGGGGCATCCACACTCTGCGCGCCACCGAGAACTTCCCCATCACCGGACGACCGATCTCGTCGAACACCAAGCTGATCCGCGCGCTCGCCGCCGTGAAGTACGCGGCCGCGGCGGCCAACATCGAACTGGGTCTTCTCGACGAGGTGCGCGGCGACGCGATCCTGCAGGCCGCCCGCGAGATCCTGGACGGCCGGTGGCACGACCAGTTCGTCGTCGACGTGATCCAGGGCGGCGCCGGCACGTCGACCAACATGAACGCCAACGAGGTCATCGCCAACCGCGCGCTGGTGCTGCTCGGCCACCGTCCCGGCGAGTACGCGCACCTGCACCCCAACGAGCACGTCAACCTCGGCCAGTCGACCAACGACGTCTACCCCACCGCCTGCAACATCGCGACGATCCTCGCGGTGGCCGAACTGTCCGAGTCGATGCGCATCCTGCAGGACGCCTTCCGCGCGAAGGCAGAGGAGTTCCGCTCCATCGTCAAGATGGGCAGGACCCAGTTGCAGGACGCCGTGCCGATGACACTGGGCCAGGAGTTCGGCACGTTCGCCGTCATGATCGACGAGGACCGCGCCCGCCTCGAGGAGGCGTCACTGTTGGTGCACGAGATCAACATCGGCGCCACCGCGATCGGTACCGGACTCAACGCCGCCCCCGGCTACCGCGAGGCAGCGGTCCGGCACCTCCGCGAGATCACCGCACTCCCCCTCGTCAGCGCGACGGATCTCGTCGAGGCCACGCAGGACGTCGGTCAGTTCGTGCATCTCTCGGGAGTACTCAAGCGGTGCGCCGTGAAGCTGTCGAAGGTGTGCAACGACCTCCGCCTCCTCTCCTCGGGACCGCGTGCAGGGTTCGGCGAGATCGACCTGCCCGCAGTACAGGCGGGCTCGTCGATCATGCCCGGCAAGGTCAACCCCGTCATCCCCGAGGTGCTCAACCAGGTGGCCTTCCAGGTCATCGGTCAGGACGTCACCATCACGATGGCGGCCGAGGCAGGTCAGCTGCAGCTCAACGCCTTCGAGCCCATCATCATGGAGTCGCTCACCTCCGGCATGACGCACCTGGGTGCGGCCTGCCGGACGCTCGCGGACAAGTGCGTCGTGGGGATCACCGCGCACGAGGCCCACCTGCGAGACAGCGTCGAACACTCCATCGGACTGGTCACGGCACTCAACCCGCACATCGGATACCAGGCCGCCACCGAGATCGCCAAGGAGGCACTCGAGAGCGGACGAGGAGTCGCGGAGCTGGTGCTCGAACGCGGCCTCCTGACAGCGACACGTCTCGAAGAACTGCTCCGCCCCGAACATCTCGCGAACCTCCAGAACTGAGGACCCGATGACCACGACCACCGATCAGCACGGCGCCGACGACGCCCTCCACGCCGCCGAGAACGACGGCTATCACAAAGGCCTGAAAACGCGGCAGGTCCAGATGATCGCCATCGGCGGCGCCATCGGAACCGGCCTCTTCATGGGTGCAGGCGGACGTCTGGCGCAGGCCGGCCCGGCACTCGTCATCGCGTACGCGGTATGCGGGTTCTTCGCTTTCCTCATCCTTCGGGCGCTCGGCGAACTGGTGCTGCACCGGCCCACGTCCGGGTCCTTCGTGTCCTACGCTCGCGAGTTCTTCGGGGAGAAGGCCGCCTTCGTCTCCGGGTGGCTGTACTGGCTCAACTGGTCGATGACCGCCGTCGTAGACGTGACCGCCGTGGCGCTCTACATGAACTTCTTCGGCCGCTACTGGGACCCGATCGCGTCGGTACCGCAGTGGGTCTTCGCCCTCGCTGCACTGCTGCTGGTTCTGTCCCTGAACCTGGTGTCGGTCAAAGTCTTCGGCGAGCTGGAGTTCTGGTTCGCCCTGATCAAGGTGCTCGCCCTGGTGGCGTTCCTGTGCATCGGCCTCTATCTCCTCGTCAAGGGGACACCGAACCAGGAGCAGGGCCTGTCGATGATCGCCGACAACGGCGGGCTGATCCCCAACGGTCTGCTGCCCGCCGTCGTCATCATCCAGGGCGTCGTGTTCGCCTACGCCTCCATCGAGCTGGTCGGCACCGCCGCGGGCGAGACGCCGAACCCCGAGAAGGTCATTCCGAAGGCGATCAACACCGTCATCATCCGCATCGCGGTCTTCTACGTCGGGTCCGTGCTGCTGCTGTCGCTCCTGCTGCCCTACTCCGCCTACCGCGCGGGTGAGAGCCCGTTCGTCACGTTCTTCGGCTCGATCGGAGTCGAGGGCGCGGACACCGCCATGAACCTCATCGTCCTGACGGCGGCGCTGTCCTCGCTCAATGCCGGACTCTACTCGACCGGTCGCATCCTCCGATCGATGGCCGCGGCGGGCAGCGCGCCGCGCTTCGCGATGAAGATGAGCAAGGCCGGCGTGCCCTACGGCGGGATCCTGCTCACGGCAGCGGTTACCCTGCTCGGAGTGGTGCTGAACGCGGTGGTGCCCGAGCAGGCGTTCGAGATCGTGCTCAATCTCGCCGCGCTCGGCATCGTCAGCGCCTGGGCCATGATCGTGTTGTGCCAGCTCAAGCTCTGGCACCTGTCGAAGGAGGGCGTGGTGACGCGGCCGTCCTTCCGGTTGTTCGGCGCCCCGTACACCGGCATCGCCACCCTCGTCTTCCTGGTGGTCGTCCTGGTCCTGATGGGCTTCGACTACCCGATCGGCACCTGGACGCTCGCCTCCCTCCTGGTCATCGTTCCCGCGCTGGTCATCGGCTGGCGCGCAGCGCGCCCGGGCATCGAGCGGCTCGCCCGCGAGCGCGCCCGTGCGGGAGGGGGAACGGTCGCCCGATGAGTTCACCCGCACTGCCGACGGTCGTCGTCCTGACCACCGGCGGAACCATCGCCAGCCGCGTAGGCCCCGACGGTGTCAGCACCACGGGCCGTCACGCCCACGACGTCCTGGTGGATGCCGGACTCCGCGTGGGAGTCCGGGTCCGAGTCACCGACGTCCTGTGCGTCGACAGTGCCGCGATGTCGCTCCTCGACATGGACACCGTCCGCGGCGCCGTCACCGCGGCGCTGCGTGACGACGCGGTGAGCGGCGTCGTCGTCCTGCACGGCACCGACTCCCTCGAGGAGACGGCGATGCTGGTCGATCTCTCCCACACCGACGTTCGCCCCGTCGTGATCACCGGCGCCCAACGCACCGCGGACCACGTCGAGAGCGACGGCCCGCACAACGTCGAGTCGGCGCTCCGCGTGGCCGCCGATCCCGAGCGACGGGGCCACGGTGTACTCGTCGCCTTCGGCCCGCGCGTTCTCCGGGCCCGCGGGGTACGGAAATCGCACACGACCGCGCTCGATGCCTACTCCGGAACGCCGGCGGTGGACCCGGTTCCGCGGGAGACGCTGCCGGACAGTTCGATCGACGGGATCCGGGTCGACGTGGTCGCGCTCTACCCGGGTGTCGACGGACTCGTCATCGACGCCCTGCGGTCCGCCCGCACCGACGGGATCGTGCTGCAGGCGATGGGCGCGGGCAATGCGAACGCCGCCGTCGTCGACGCTGTGCGCCGGTGTACCGATGCCGGTGTCCCGGTGATGTTGTCGACGCGGGTGCCGTCCGGCGGTGTCGTCACCACCTACGGCGGCGGCGGAGGGGGCGCCGACCTGGTACGTGCCGGTGCGGTGTCCGCGGGCGACCTCAGTCCCGCCCAGGCGCGAATCCTGCTGTGCGCGTTGCTGAGCAACCGCCTGCCGGTCACAGCGGATCTGGCCTCGATCAGTACTGCTCGGTGACCATCACCGCAGTCGTCCCGTTCTCGAGTGCCTCGAACACGTGGGGCACGTCGCCGGGGTACGACAGGTAGTCCCCCGGCCCCAGCTCCTCGGTCGCGTCCACCGGCCCGCACACCGCCCGGCCGGACGACACCACCACGTGTTCGATCACCCCGTGCATGTGCGGATCGGACAGCCGGGGCGTCCCCACCTCGGCGGCGAGCAGGTACAGGTCGCGGCGCGCGGTCGGTGGGCAGGACGACAGCAGTGTCGCGGTGTAGTCCGACGACTCCGCGGCGATCGACGGACCCTCACCGCGTCGTACCAGGCGGACCTCCTGCCGCGGCGGTTCCACCAGGCGCGCGAAGGGCACGTTCAGCGTCACGCTCAGAGCCCACAGCGTCTCGACGCTGGGATTGCCCGTTCCCGACTCGAGCTGGGAGAGGGTCGACTTCGCGATACCCGCGCGCCGGGCCACCTCGGCGAGAGACAGGCCCGTACGTCGACGCTCCCGGACGAGCGACGCGGCGATCGCGGCGATGGGTGCGCTGTCGGACATGACTGCATGATGCCACAGTGTTCGTCTCACACTCCCCTCGTTCGCCTTGACGAACGGCACCGCGACCGTTCACCATGAGCACCATGCGTTCGATATGGCGAACACCCCTGTGGCTCACGCTCCGGGACGACCCCGACGTGGCGGTGCGGGACATTGCCGTGGTGTGCCTTGCCGATGCCCTGGTCGGTGCCTCGCTCGGTGCGATCGCCGTCGCCTCCGATCTGCCGTGGTGGCTCCCCTGTCTCCTGTCGATCGCGGTCTTCGCGGGCGCCTCGCAGTTCGTCTTCGTCGGAGTGCTCACCGGCGGCGGCAGCGTTCTGGCGGCCGTCTCCAGCGCGCTCCTCATCAACGGCAGACTGCTTCCGCTCAGCTTCTCGGTGGCACCGCTGCTCGGGGAGCGACCCGCCGTACGACTGCTCGGGGCCCATCTGGTCACCGACGAGTCGGTCGCCTTCTCGATGGCCTCGACCACCAGGCGGGGCAGGACCCTCTCGTTCTGGTTCTGCGGCGCGTTCCTCTTCCTCGCGTGGAATCTGGGCGTGCTGGCCGGTGTAGGCCTCGGCGCCGGCGTGGAGAGCGCGGAGTCGCTCGGACTCGACGCCGCCTTTCCTGCCGTCCTGCTCGCACTCGTGATGCCCTCCCTGCGCGATCGCGTGACACGCATCGCCGCGGGTGTCGGCGCCGTGGTCGCCGTCGCCGCTGGGGTCGTGGTGCCCGCCGGCGTCTCCGTGGTGCTCGCCCTGATCGCCGTCATGCCGTTCGTGCTCCGACACGGGCGTAGGAACGACGCCCCGTGAGCACCGGGGCCATTCTCGCGGGTGTCGCCGCACTCGCCGTCGGCACGTTCGCGTTCCGCCTGATCGGGATCGCGCTGCGCGGGCGCCGGGAACTGTCCGTGTCGGCCGAGAAGTCGATGACCACAGCGGTCGCCGTCGTGTTCGTCGCCCTCGTCGCGACCTCGACGTTTCCCCGTGACGCGGGCCTCGCACTCCCCGCCGGGGTCCTCGTCGCCGCTGTTCTCGCCTGGCGCAGAGCGCCTTTCGTGCTCGTGGTCGTCGCCGCAGCGGCAGTCACCGCGGGCCTGCGCTGGCTCGGCGTCAGCTGACCCGAGCACGGGCGTAGCATCGTCCGAGTGCCCTTGCTCCTGACCTCGCGTCGCTACGTCGACCTTCGCCTGCAGGCCAGCGCTATCTGTCGATAGACCGTGTTCCTCCCCGGTCCACTCGTCCACCGCGCACCCTTTTTCTCGGCCGTTGTTCTCGGCCGCCCCAGCATTCTCGGAAGGCACCACCATGTCCGCGCCCAGCGCTGCCCCCACCCGTCGACTGCCGCACTGGCTCACGTCGTTCGGGCCCCAGATCGTCGCCGGGTTGATCCTCGGCGTCATCGTCGGACTGATCGCCCGATCCATGCCCGACGCCGCCGACGGCAACCCCAACTGGCTCGTCGAGACGGTGTCGACCATCGGATCGAGCTACGTCAAACTGCTCACCGTCGCCGTGGTGCCCCTCGTGTTCACGGCCATCGTCAGTTCCATCGCCAACCTGCGCGCCGTCACCAACGCGGCACGCCTGGCAGGCCAGACACTGCTGTGGTTCGCCATCACCGCGTTCATCGCCGTGATCGTCGGCATCATCATCGGGCTTGTCGCGCAACCGGGTTCGCGCACCGGCGTCTCGCCAGATCTCGGGAAGGAACCGTCGAGCACAGGGTCGTGGTGGTCCTTCCTCACCGGCCTGGTTCCCAACAACTTCCTGGCGCTCGGCGCCCGCACCAGCGAGACCGAGGGTGCACTGAGCACCACACTGAACTTCAACATCCTGCAGCTGCTCGTCGTCGCCGCGGCGATCGGTATCGCCGCGCTGAAGGTGGGCAAGGCGGCCGAGCCGTTCCTGACGTTCAACGCCTCTCTGCTCGCGATCGTGCAGAAGGTGCTGTGGTGGATCATCCGGTTGGCCCCCATCGGTACGGCGGCGCTCATCGCCAACGCCGTCGCCACGTACGGATGGGACGCGATCGGCTCACTGGGCGTCTTCACGGTCTCGGTGTACGTCGGACTCGCCATCGTGTTCTTCGTCGTCTACCCGATCATCGTTCGGGCGCACGGTCTCTCGATCCGCAACTTCTACTCGGGCGTGTGGCCCGCGACGCAGCTCGGCTTCGTCTCCCGCTCGTCCATCGGCACCCTGCCGCTGACCCAGCGCGTCACCGAGCGCAATCTCGGTGTGCCCCGCGAGTACGCGTCGTTCGCGGTTCCGCTCGGTGCCACCACCAAGATGGACGGGTGCGCGGCCATCTACCCGGCCATCGCCGCGATCTTCGTCGCCCAGTTCTACGGCGTCGATCTCACGATCACCGACTATCTGCTCATCGTGGTCGTCTCCGTGATCGGCTCCGCGGCGACGGCGGGCACCACCGGTGCCACGGTCATGCTGACCCTGACGCTGTCCACGCTCGGCCTGCCGCTCGCCGGTGTCGGTCTGCTGCTCGCGGTCGAGCCGATCGTCGACATGGGTCGCACCGCCGTCAACGTCACCGGCCAGGCGCTGATCCCGGCCATCGTCGCCAAGCGCGAAGGCATCCTGGACCAGGAGCGGTTCGACGCCCCGCGCAACGGCGACCCGTTCGTCGACGACGTGGAGCTCGCGCGCTAACTCACCAACAGCGGCCCGCGCACGAAACCCACGATCAACACCAGTAGTCCGCCGATCTCGGTGGCCGCGAGCGCATACATGAACGCATGCGTTCCCGGCACCGGGCGGACGAACTGGTTGTCGGTGTCGCGCAGGAATCCGTGCACCACGTAGCTGACGATCGCAGCGACGAAGAAGAAGACGACAGCCCCCGACGCGACCAGATTCACCCACGTCGGCCAGGCGCCGAAGTGCACCAGCGGCACCAGGACCAGAGTCGCGAACGAGTACATCAACGCCGCCCTGTGGGCGATGTCCACGTACGGGTGCGCCTGCCCGTTCTCGGACGTCGCCATCTGGCGAAACTTCCAGACGCCGAGGATCAACGCGGCCAACAGGATCAGTGCGGACGCCAGGATCAGGAGCGTCGCGTCCCAGTCGACAACGCGGTACGTACGGAGCGTCACGCGAGCATTGGACCATGGTGGGGCAGAATCTTTACCATGCGCCCCACCTCGTCCCCACCCTCACCGTCAGGGCTGCACAGCTCCGTCGAGGAGTACCGCGCGCGGTGGGATCACTTCGCCGCGGCCACGGCAGCGCTGTCGGCCGCCGTCGAGACGTTCGTCTCCGAGGCGGACATCGACATCGACGCCGTCGAGGCACGTACCAAGTCCGTGGAGTCCGCTGCCGGCAAGTTCGCCCGCCTCCGTGAGGACGGGTCGCTCGAGTTCACCGATCCGCTCGCCGAGGTCACCGATCTCGTCGGAATCCGCGTCATCACATATTTGACGTCGGACATCGACCGCGTCGCGGACGCCATCTCGAAGCACTTCGTGCTGCTCAAGACCATCGACAAGTCGTCCCTCGCCCAGGAGTCCGGCGTGTTCGGCTATGCCGGACGGCACCTCATCCTCAGTGCGGACGGCGACCGCGTCCCGGCGGGATGCGAGCAGTTCACCGGCCTCGGCTTCGAGGTGCAGATCCGCACCGTGCTGCAGCACGCATGGGCGGAGATCGAGCACGACATCCGGTTCAAGAATTCCCGCACGCAGGGTTCGCCCACCATCGACCGGGCGTTCACGCTCGCGGCGGGGCTGATCGAACTCGCGGACGCCCAGTTCGAACTCGCCGATCGGCACCACAAGGAGAAGATCACGGAACTGCGCGCGGCAGATGCCGCACGCGGGATGGATCTCCAGCTCACCGCCGATCAGCTGCGCACCATCGTCACCGACCTCCTTCCCGACTACACCCCCAGTCGGAGCGGTCACTACGAGTGGCTGCTGACTCTCGTCAACGCGAACGGGATCACGACGGGCGCGGAACTCGAGGAGGCCCTCGACCCCGCACGAGTCGAGTACGTGACGGCGGCCATGGACTACCAGTACCGCCCCGGTCAGGTGCGGATGGTGGACGACCTCCTGCTGGACCGCTTCGGCGAGGCCCACATCGCGCGCACCTCCTCGCTCACCACCGAGCGTGACCGTCCGGGCAAGCTGCGCTACCGACTGAGCAAGTTGCAGGGCCAGTCCGGCTGACGGGTGTCCGCTCGGTCTGGTATCCCTACGGCGTGACGACGCCACCGAACGACGCTCTGTCCACCATCACCGTGCGCGGCGCGCGGGAGAACAATCTGCGTGACATCGACATCGATCTCCCCAAACGGTCGCTGATCGTGTTCGCCGGGGTCTCGGGGTCCGGGAAGAGCTCGCTCGTGTTCGACACGATCGCCGCGGAGGCGCAGCGGCAGATCAACTCCACGTTCAGCGCGTTCGCCCAGACCTTCCTGCCGTCCTACGGTCGGCCGGACGCCGATCTCATCGCCAACCTGTCGGCCGTCGTCATCGTCGACCAGAAGCGCCTCTTCGGCAGCCCTCGCTCCACCGTCGGCACCATCACCGACATCGGCGACTGGCTCCGCATGCTGTGGTCGCGCGGAGTCACCCCGTCCATCGGCTATGCCAACGCGTTCTCGTTCAACGATCCCGCCGGCATGTGTCCCGAGTGTGAGGGGTTGGGCGAGGCGAAGGTCATCGACATCGACGAGTTGGTGGATCAGTCGAAGTCGTTGCGTGAGGGCCCCGTCAAGCACCCGGACTTCCTGCCCGGCAAGTGGCCCTACCGGCTGTACGCGGATTCGGGACTGTTCGATCTCGACGTTCCCCTCGAGCAGTACTCCCCGCGCGAGCGGCACCTGTTCTTCGACGCGTCGCCCGGCGAGGTTGAGATGGTCAACCCGGACGCCGTGTTCAAGACGTACGAGGGGCTGCTCTCCCGGTTCCGTCGAAGCTATCTCTCCAAGGATGCCGACGCGTTGAAGGGCAAGTCGAAGGAGGCGTACGACCGTATCGTCACGCGGGGAGTGTGCCCGTCCTGCAGGGGAACTCGCCTCAACGAGACGGTGCACGCCGCGACGCTCGAGGGACTCTCGATCCCCGACGCGTTCGCGATGCAGGTCTCCGACCTCGCCGACGTCATGGACACGTGGGCGCTCGGCGACCTGGACGGCCCACGCCGCGAGGTGGTGACACAGCTCCGTCGACTGGTCGATCTCGGACTCGGGTACCTGAGCCTCGATCGTGCGACGTCCTCGCTGTCGGGCGGCGAGTCCCAGCGCATCAAGATGGTGCGCCACCTCGGCGCCACGCTCAACGACATGCTGTACGTCTTCGACGAGCCCACCACCGGGCTGCACCCGCGCGACGTGCACCGGCTGAACGACATGCTGATCGCGTTGCGCGACAAGGGGAACACCGTGCTCGTCGTCGAACACGACGCGGAGGTGATGGCCATCGCCGACCGCATCGTCGAGATCGGCCCTGGCGCCGGAAAGCACGGCGGCACGGTGGTCTTCGAGGGCACCTGGCCCGAACTGCGGCAGTCCGAGACGCGTACCGGGACAACGCTGCGTCGAGACGGTCGATCGCGGCGCACCCCGCGCACTCCGAACGGGTGGATGCGCATCGAGAACGCCGACAGCCACAATCTGAAGAACGTGTCGGTGGACATCCCGCTCGGCGTTCTCGTGGCGGTCACCGGTGTCGCGGGCTCGGGCAAGTCGAGTCTGATCCACGGCCACCTCCGCGACGTCCGGCCCGACGCGGTGGTCATCGACCAGGCACCCATCCGCGGTTCGCGCCGCTCCTCCCCCGCCACCTACACCGGACTGCTCGATCCGATCCGTGCACACTTCGCCAAGCGAACGGGACAACCCGCAGCGCTGTTCTCGCCGAACTCGGACGGAGCCTGCCCCGACTGTCAGGGCACCGGCATGATCTTCACCGACCTCGGCTTCACCGACCCGGTGTCGAGTACGTGCGAGACCTGCCAGGGTCGACGCTTCCGCTCCGGCGCGATCAAGCACACCGTCGACGGCGTCTCGATCGCCGACGTCTTCGACATGTCCGTCGACGAGGCCCGCGAGTTCTTCACCGTGAGAAAGGTGCGCGACGTACTCCGGCGGTGCAGTGATGTCGGTCTCGGTTATCTGTCCCTGGGCCAGAACCTGACGTCCCTGTCCGGCGGCGAGCGTCAGCGCCTCAAGCTCGCGACGGAACTCGTGGGCAACTCCCCGGTCCTGGTGCTCGACGAGCCCACCACCGGACTGCACTCGTCCGACGTGGACAACCTGGTCGGACTGCTGTCCGGCATGGTCGACGAGGGTCGATCGGTCATCGTGATCGAGCACAACATGGACGTCGTCGCGGCCGCCGACTGGGTCGTGGACCTCGGTCCCGACGGGGGTCACGACGGCGGCGAGGTGGTGTTCACGGGCACCGTCGACGAGCTCGTTCTGGCCCGGACGCACACCGGCACCCACCTCGCGCGGGCTCTCGCGGAGTAAACCCCCGGTAAAGTGCGGGCATGAGCGACACCGTCACCGCTGCCGCCAGTACGGAACTGGGTGGAATCGCAGGCTGGGCCGTCAGCCTGATGGAGAGCATCGGCGGGCCGGGCGCCGGCATCGCCGTGGCCGCCGAGAACTTCTTCCCACCGCTGCCCAGCGAAATCATCCTCCCGCTGGCCGGGTTCACCGCGTCGCAGGGTGGCTTCTCCCTCGCGAGCGCACTGTTCTGGACCACGCTCGGATCGGTGCTCGGCGCTCTCGGCCTCTACTGGCTGGGCAAGAAGCTGGGCCGCGACCGTATGTACGCCGCCGTGGACAGGATGCCGTTCGTCAGCACGGACGATCTGACCAAGGCCGACGAATGGTTCGTGCGCCACGGCCGCTCCGCCGTGTTCTTCGGTCGGATGATTCCGCTCGTGCGATCCGGCATCTCGGTGCCCGCAGGTGTGTCCGGGATGCCGGTCCTGCAGTTCCTGCTGTACACGACGCTCGGCAGCCTCCTGTGGAACACGATCTTCGTGCTCGCGGGCTACTTCCTCGGGGAGAACTGGCACTACGTCGAGGATTACGCCTCGGTGTTCCAGTACGTCGTCATCGGGCTCATCGCGGTGGCGGTGGTGGTGCTGGTGACCAAGCGCGTCCGGCGGCGCCGACGGTCGGACGCCTGACCGCACCCTGCACCAACCTCCGCGAGTACGCCGATACTGCCGTGGTGGGAGCCAGGATCACGACAGTTCGGACGTACTCGCGGAGGGTAGTGACGGTCCTACTGCGCGAGCGTGGCCGCAGCCTGAGCCCACAGGAAGTACTTGTTGGTGCCGAGATCGCGCACCGTGGTGATGTTGAAGGCAGCCTTCAACTTCTCCGCATCGCCGTCGCTGACGCCCTTGAGGGCCGCGACCGGCGCGTCGGCCAGTTCCTCGATCGTCTTGTCCGCGTATGCCTTGTCGAACTTGTCGGCGATGCCTGCCATGATTTCCTCCTGACGACCGATGCGCCCGCTGCGCACCCCGGTCGACAGTACGTTTCTCGACGGCTCGTGACCTGAGAGTGCGCTGAAAACACCGGCTGCGCCGCCATTTACGACGAATCGGGCGTTCCGCCGAGTGAGCGAGACCCGGTAGGTTCGGCGCCATGACCCTCCACACGGCGGTATTGCCGGGCGAACGTCGTCGAGCCACCGTGTTCCTTCATGGTCTCGGATCAGCGGGTGTCGCTGCCTTCGGGACCGTGGCCGCAGGACTGGACGACCGCCTGCGGTTGCTCCCGGACCTGCTCGGTTTCGGCAGCAGCGCCGACGTGCCGACCGACGGCTACACCCTGGACGATCACGCGCTCGCCGTCGCCCGGATGCTGGATCAGCACGAACTCGTCGGACTCGACGTCGTCGGACACAGTATGGGTGGATCCATCGCCATCGTCCTGTCGCGGGCACGACCCGACCTCGTACGAGGACTGACCGTCCTCGAGCCGAACCTTCTCCCCTTCGACGGCGAGGCGAGTGTCGAGATCGCGGGACAGTCGGAAGAGGACTTCGCAACACAGGGAGTGACGTCACTCATCGCCCGGGCCGACGCCGCGTGGGCGGAGACGCTTCGGCTGGCCGATCCGGTCGCGCTCCACCGCAGTGCTGTCGGCCTCTGTGTGGGCCCGCCGGATACCACCGTTCTCGACATCCTGCTCGCGTCCCACGTGCCGAGAACACTCCTGTACGGATCGAGGACGGGAGAACCAACGCACACCGGCCGGCTTCGTCAGGCCGGTGTCGAGGTCGTCGAGATACCGAACGCCGGGCACGTGATGATGGCGGACGATCCCGCTGCCGTCATCCAGGTGCTCAGGTGATAGATGTGCCGGAGCGAGGTCGGCCGAAGACCGCCCGCACGGACTCCAGATCAGCAGCGACGGCGGCGCAGTCCCGCTCGAACTCGTCGTCGGTCATGTCCAGTTGCCGAACCGTGAACACCACCTCGGCGCCGTCCGGATGGGCGAGCACCCGCAGCGGGTTGTTCACGACGGTGCCGTCGGGCAGCGTCACGTCGTGATCCAGCACCCCGAAAGCGTTGCGCGGGACGAACCGCACCCGGACCGTGCCCATCGGTGACTCGGCCAGCAAGTCGTCACCGTCGCGGGTGAAGCCCGATGCGAGTCCTGCGGCCCAGGCAGTGAGGTTGTCCACATCGGCCAGGTAGCCGTACACCGCCTCGGGCGGTGCCGTGATCACCACACTCACATGTCGACTGATCATCGTAGGAGCGTAGCCACGCAGCAGGCTCTCCGCGAGTACGTCCACAGTGTCGTGATCAGCGGCGATGCGACGACACTTCGGACGTACTCGCGAGGCCAGGAAAGCCTGCGAAGCCCTGGAGGCCCGGGATGGCTCGTCAGGCCGGCTCGGCGCGCGTCCAGGTGTTCACGAAGCCCACACCGCTGCGCACGAACAGCTGCGTCACGGGGCAGCGACGCTCGACCTCCGCGACGAAGTGATCGAACGCATCACCGGTCGCGTCGGTCTCCACCGTCGCCTCGACGGTGACGGTGTCGAAGTTCGAGTTCCCTTCGGCGCCGGTCACCAGGACGGCGGTGTCCAGATCACCCTGCACACGGAAGCTGAACTTTCCCAGCGTGATGCCGAGGTCCTTGGCGACGAGGGTGGCGGTGACCTGGTTGCACGAGGTCAGCGCACCGAGTGCGTAGAACAACGGACTCGGCGCCTCGTCCTTGCCGCCGAAGGCCGGGTACGCGTCGGCGTCGAACTCGTGCCCGGCCGTGCCCTCGACGACGAGGTGCTGGGCGACGCCGGTACCGGACGCCTCCACGACGAAGGGAACGACGGAGGTGCGAATGGTGGAAGTCATGGTCTCCACGGTCGTGCACCGTCCACGCTCGGGCCAGGGTTGCGATCACCCAGATTCTCGGGCCGTCCTCTCACGGCACCGCGCCGAGCTGACCGGCCAGCGAGCACGTATCCGACGTTCCAGCGGTGCGCGTGCCCGGCATCCACACGCGAATCTCGTACGCCCCGCAGCCCCGCCGGCGTCAAGTCCCGCGCGCGATGAGGGCGAGCAGCAGCTCGGCGCGCACGCGAGCATCGTCGAGGGAGCACGACACCGTTGCCTCGATGCGAGAGACTCTGCTGCGCAGAGTGTGTCGGTGCACCCCGAGAATGGACGCTGCCGACTCCCAGTGGCCGTTCGCCTCCAGGAACGCACGGAGAGACGCCACCAGGTCGGTCCCGTTGGCGGCGTCGTACTTCTCGAGGGGCGCGATGGTCGCGTCGCCGACGGTAGCGAGGGCCTGACGCGTCGAGGCGTGCGCCATCAGGACACCACCCACCAACGAGCCGAACTCCACGGGATCGGCGCCGGCTGCGGCGGACGACGCCGCCAGCCGACTCTCCTCCACCGCCTGCGCGAGCTGCGGGACAGGATGCGGCGCACTGATTCCCACTCGGAGCCGCCGACGTTCCGAGATGTCCAGACCGGCGATCGTCGATGCCGCGAACTCTGCGTCGTCCGTTCCGCGCACCACCAGGGTCACCCGCGCCGACCACCGCCGAGCAAACAGCTGACGACCTGCCGCTGCGCTGTGCGTCGCCATCGCGGCCTCGACACGCTGGGCTCGCGAGAGCGTGTCGGCATCGACGGTCACGGCGCGCACGGTGCCGTCGGCCCCCGCGGCCAGATCGATCTGCGCCCACACGGGTGCCAGGCCGTCGAGATCGGACAGCACGAGGCTCAGTGCCACCGAGTTGAGCTTGTCCTGCGCCGACTGCACCCGCGCCGGCTTCTCGAAGTCGAGCGCCAACAACGACGCAGCGTGGCCCACGAGAATGTGGTCGACGTTCCCCAGCACCGGGCCCACCACCGCCACGTGGCCGTGCGTGGCCGAGCCGACGGCGATGCGCTGCACACTGATCGAGATGCCCGCCGGAGTCACCGAGACCCGGCTGGACCCGGTTCCGCGTTCGGCGGCGAGAGTGCGGATCTCGTCCAGCACACCGGACCCGCCGCCGCGTGGGCGCTGTTCGAGCACCCTGCCGGTGTCGTCGAGCAACACGACCGCGGACGACGTGGCCGTCGCCAATTCGCGGATGATCGCGGCGGCGCCCCCGGCGACCACGGCGCGGGTCATCCGCGGTTGCGCCCGTGACGCCCGGACCACGGCGTCGTACTGCTGCTCGGCCAGCCTGTTCATGACCAGCGTGACCACCGCCGCGAACGGAGTGGGCAAGGGGACCTCCAGGACGGGCAGACCCAGCCGATCAGCGGCGTCCACGAGGTCGGACGGCACCTCCGCGAACGAGAGGCCCGTGCCGAATCCCACCGCGGCCACCCCCGCGTTGTGGAGGCCTTCCAGATAGGCCACGCGCTCACTCGTCGTCGCCGGCAGCCGGAGTCCGGTGGTGAGCAGCAGTTCGCCGCCGGACAACCACCGGAACGGCTCCGACAGTTCGGTGGTGTGCACGAACGACACCTCGCGGTCCAGGCCGTTCGCGCCGGCGCGGAGCTCGAGCGCGAGCGACTTCTGCGCCAGAACCCAGCGGACCGACACGGTCACGGCGTACCCCTTTCCACGCAGGAAGCTCCCGCTGTAACAGAACACCCTGGCGCCGCACTGGACAACTCGGAGTGCTCGAGCACGCTCGAATCATCGTTTTGTCCGCTGCCGATCCGGCGTGTCAGGCGCACACTGATCGAACCACCCAGCCGCCTCGACGGAGAGGTACTTCGTGTCGCACGACGTGCTCCGTACCTACATCGACGGCAAGTTCATCGCCAGCTCGTCACCCGAACCCTCGAATCGAACAATTCGGTCACCGGGGAGATCGTCGGCGCCTCTCCCGTCTCCTCCGAGCCCGACGCCCCAACATCTCGAGAGCTCGCACGACCCAGCTGCTGTCCCGAAGGAACCCATGAACGACATCACGTACCGCCTCCCGCAGAAGCGGGCACTGGTCACCGAGCTCCCCGGCCCCCGGTCGCAGGAGCTCACCTCCCGCCGGCGCGCCTCGGTCGCGGCCGGCGTCGGGTCCAGCGTCCCCGTCTACGCAGCCGATGCCGACGGCGGCGTGATCGTCGACGTGGACGGCAACTCGATGATCGACCTCGGCGCCGGGATCGCCGTCACGAGTGTCGGCGCCTCCGATCCCGCTGTCGCTGAGGCAGTCCGGGAGCAGGTCGGCCACTTCACGCACACCTGCTTCATGGTGACTCCGTACGAGGGCTACATCGCCGTCGCGGAGAAGCTCGCCGAGCTGACCCCGGGTGACCACGAGAAGCGCAGCGTTCTGTTCAATTCGGGCGCAGAGGCCGTCGAGAACGCGATCAAGGTCGCGCGACTGGCGACCGGCCGCGACGCCGTCGTGGCCTTCGATCACGCGTACCACGGCAGGACGAACCTGACGATGGCGCTGACGGCGAAGACCATGCCGTACAAGGCGAACTTCGGGCCCTTCGCACCGGAGATCTACCGGATGCCGATGTCGTACCCCTACCGCGACCAGCCGGGGCTGACAGGTGAGCAGGCCGCACTGGCCTCGATCGACCGCATGGAGAAGCAGATCGGCGCCGACGCGGTGGCCGCCATCATCATCGAGCCCATCCAGGGCGAGGGCGGCTTCATCGTTCCCGCACCCGGATTCCTGCCGACTCTGCAGACCTGGGCGCGGAAGAACGGCGTCGTGTTCATCGCCGACGAGGTACAGACCGGGTTCTGTCGAACCGGGTCGTGGTTCGCGAGCGACGACGAGGGAATCGTGCCCGACATCATCACGATGGCGAAGGGAATGGCAGGCGGAATGCCGTTGTCGGCCATCACCGGACGCGCGGATCTCCTCGACCTCGTCCACGCGGGCGGGCTCGGCGGAACGTACGGAGGCAACCCGGTGGCCTGCGCTGCTGCCCTCGCTGCCATCGAGACCATGACCGCTCTCGACCTGTCCGGACGCGCCCGCCACATCGAGTCCCTCGCCGTGCCTCGCCTGCGCGCCCTCGCCGAGGAGACCTCCGTGATCGGCGACGTCCGCGGACGCGGTGCGATGCTCGCCATCGAGCTCGTCCAGCCAGGCACCGACACCCCGGATCCCGTCATCACCAAGGCCATCGCGGCGCATGCTCTCGCGGAGGGCGTCGTACTGCTCACCTGCGGGACGTACGGCAACGTCATCCGGTTACTGCCTCCCCTCGTGATCAGCGACGAGCTTCTCGACGACGCGATGACGGTGCTGGAGAACACGATTCGAACGCTGGCGGCACAGTGACCGACTCTGCCGCCTTGCTCGCGTCCATACCCACCGGTCTGTGGATCGACGGCGCGTTCGTCGACGCCGCGGACGGCGGCACGTTCGCGGTGCACGATCCCGCCACCGGTGACGTGCTGGCCCGCGTCGCCGATGCCGGTGAGAAGGACGCACTGCGGGCACTCGACAGCGCCGTCGCCGTGCAGGACGAGTGGGCGGCGACCGCACCTCGGACGCGGTCGATGATCCTGCGCGCAGCGTGGGAAGCGGTGATCGAGCGCACAGAGGATCTCGCGCTCCTCATGACTCTCGAGATGGGCAAGGCCCTCCCCGAGAGCCGCGGCGAGGTGACGTACGGCGCCGAGTTCCTCCGCTGGTTCAGCGAGGAGGCGGTGCGCATCCAGGGCCGCTACACGCAGTCTCCGTCCGGCGCGGGCCGCATCCTCGTCACGAAGGTTCCGGTGGGTCCCGTTCTCGCGGTGACTCCGTGGAACTTCCCGCTGGCCATGGGAACCCGCAAGATCGGCCCCGCCCTGGCGGCCGGGTGCACGGTGCTGGTGAAGCCGGCCGAGGACACGCCGCTGACGATGCTGCTGCTCGCCGAGATCATGGCGGGCGCCGGGCTGCCGGCCGGGGTCCTGTCGGTACTTCCCGCGTCGAACGCTCCCGCGGTCACCGAGCCCCTGCTCGCCGACGAGCGACTCCGCAAGGTCACCTTCACGGGTTCCACGCGCGTGGGCAAGATCCTCATCGAGCAGTCGGCGCGCAACGTTCTGCGTACGTCGATGGAACTCGGTGGTAACGCGCCGTTCGTGGTCTTCGACGATGCCGACATCGATGCCGCCGTCGACGGTGCCATGGCGGCGAAGATGCGCAACGGTGGAGAGGCCTGCACGGCTGCCAACCGGCTCATCGTCGCCGAGAGCGTCCGCGAGGAGTTCACGGAGAAGCTCACCGCACGGATCGCGGCGCTCACCGTCGGGCCCGGCTCGAGCGACGGGACGAACGTGGGGCCGTTGGTGAACGAGAAGCAGCGCACCAACGTGCGATCCCTCGTCGACGATGCGGTCGCCGCCGGCGCCCGGGTGCGCACGGGTGGTCACGTCATCGACGGCCCGGGCTGGTTCTTCGAACCCACCGTGCTCGACGAGGTTCCGGCGTCCGCACGCATCGTGCGCGAGGAGATCTTCGGACCCGTCGCGGCCATCACGAGTTTCGTGGCCGAGCAGGACGCCGTCGATGCCGCCAACGACACCGAGTACGGCCTTGCCGCGTACATCTACACCCGCGATCTCGATCGGGCACTGCGTGTCTCGGACAAGATCGCGAGCGGCATGGTGGGCGTGAACCGGGGTGTCGTGTCCGATGTCGCGGCCCCGTTCGGCGGAGTCAAGCAGTCCGGTCTCGGCAGTGAGGGTGGCACCGAGGGCATCGACGAGTACCTCGACACGAAGTACGTGGCTTTCCAGTAGTTCCGGTTCCACCGATAGATCCCACAGCAGCCGGCACCTGTCGTACCCCTCCCCTAGCGTGACGCCACCGACAACGGGGGGACGGACATGGGCGGACATCGCCGGGGGCAGCGCAGACGCAGCGAGCAGAGGACGGTGCGCGAGGTCGCCGCACTCGTCGCGGAGCCGGGGTCGCAGTACGGCAGCCGCTGGAACGCGGAGCCGTACAGATTCTGCGACTGCGACGACGAGGAGTGCGTCGGCGGCGCCGTCTACTGCGAGAACAGGGTCTACGCGCACGAGGAGCTGGGCCGCGTTCTCGGCCGACCGGACCGGCAGCGCGGCGCCTCGTAGGGTGGCAGGCATGACCACGCGCCCCGCCCCTGCGACCGTGCCTCGTATCGTCGGGCGTCTCGTCCTCGGCGCGTTCCTGGTGTTCGCCGGACTGAGCCACCTGTTCTGGGCCCGGCAGGAGTTCGCCGCGCAGGTACCGACGTGGATGCCGCTCGACACCGATCTCGTGGTGGTCGCATCGGGTGTCGTCGAGGTGGTGCTGGGCCTGGCTCTCGTCGCCCTGACGCGGTACCGGGTGGCGGTGGGGTGGGTCACGGCGCTGTTCTTCGTCGCCGTGTTCCCGGGCAATATCTCTCAGTTCGTCACGCACACAGACGCTTTCGGGCTGGACACCGATCGGGCACGAGGTATCCGGCTGCTGTTCCAGCCATTGCTGGTGATCTGGGCTCTGTGGGCCACCGGCGCCTGGTCGGCGTGGCGAGCACGTCGGCGATGACCGGTCAGCCGACGGCCCGCGTCGTCATGCGGTGCACCTCGGCCGAGTAGGCCACCAGGGTCACGAGATCCACGGACACGGGCGCCGACGTCACCGCGCGCACCTGTTCGGCGACCGCAAGCTCCACCGGCCATCCGTACGCACCGCCCGAGATGAGCGGGAACGCGATCGAGGATGCTCCGAGCGAGTGAGCCAGGAGAAGGGAGCGCTCGTACGCTGCGCGCAGGATCGGCGAGCGGTCCTCGCGCGCCGAGTACCGCGGCCCCACGGTGTGGACGACCCACCTCGCCGGCAGGCGGCCTGCGGGCGTCGCGACGGCGGCACCCGTGTCGAGTCCGTTCGGAAGGGTCGTCGCCCGCAGAATCTTGCAGGCGTCGAGGATCTCTCGTCCGCCTGCGCGGTGGATGGCGCCGTCCACCCCGCCTCCACCGAGGAGGGTCGAGTTGGCGGCATTGACGATCACGTCCGCGCGCACGGTGGTGATGTCTCCGGTGACCACATCGATGACACTCATGCTGCTGCTCCTTCTGCGAGGCGACGTCCCAGATCCGCGAGGTCCGCGGCTCGTCGTCCGGGGTACCCGTGCAGGATCGTGGTCCACGCCTCGGGGATCACCGAGGCGCCCCAGCGTGCGCCGAGAAGCCCACCGGCTATGGCCGCGGTGGTGTCGGTGTCGCCGCCCGCGCGGACACACGCCTCCAGCGCCGCTGTCAGCTGGTCCACGTTCTCCTCGGTGGTCGTGATGGCCGACCAGGCCGTCTGGAGCGCGTGCACCACCCACCCGTTCCTGTCGAAGTCCGACGGGCGCCCCTTCTCCGCGGCGTCGAGCAACGGCGCCCAGGTGTCGCGCACCGACGGCTCCGCCGCGTCGAGGTACAGCGAGATGCCGTCGTAGGTGCCGTGCAGGACGGCGTGCCGGATGCCGGCACTCCAGATCTGGCATGCCTCCCCCGCCTGCGGATCACTGTGCGTCAGGGCGCTGATCTGCGCAGCGGCCACCGAGAGCTGATCCGGGTCGTCGAGATACGCCAGCGCCACCGGGGCAGTTCTCATCAGCGAACCGTTGCCACCTGTCCTGCCGGACAGTCCTGCGGCGACGGCGGTCATCTCGGTAGCCGACCTGCTGCGCCGGGACAACACCGTGCGCGTCTGGATACCGACGTCCGCCGGGTTCGTGTCGATCCAGGCCACGAAGTTCGCCGCGACGCCGTCGAGTCCCCGGCCCTCCACCAGCGCCTCGGCGATGCAGAGGGCCATCGACGTGTCGTCCGTCCACTCGCCGGGCGCCCAGTCGAAGGTGCCGCCGCCGATCATGTCGATCACCGTCTCGGGCGTCGGGTAGCCGAACTCGTATCCGGCGCCCAGTGCGTCACCGGCTGCGGTGCCGAGCACGACGCCCTCGGCGCGGTTCTTCTGTTCGTCGGTCAGCTTCATGTCGTCCCCTTTGCTCGTTTGTGCGCTAAACATAACGCACCACTGCGCTAAGCTGCAACCCATGCCCTCCGATCTGACGACGTACCCACGACCGTCCGTCGCTGTCGACGTCGCCGTTCTCACCGTCCACGGCGGAACGCTGAACGTGGTGACGGTGGAATCACCCTGGGGAGCTGCACTTCCCGGCACATTCCTGCATCCGGGCGAGACACTCGCCGATGCGGCGAGGCGCGCGTTGAGCACCAAGGCCGGCATCGACGGCGTCGAGTTCCATCAGATCCGGATGTTCGACGCTCCCGACCGCGACGATCGAGGATGGGTCCTGTCGATGGCGCACTGCGCGGAGGCGCCCACCGACTCCCTGCCTTCCGGCACCGATCTCCTGGCCGTCGAGGCGGATCGGCCTGTGGAACCGATGGCCTTCGACCATGCCGACATGGTGTCGGCCGCCGTGGGCGACCTGCGGTCTCGCTACCTCACCCGTCCTGATCCGTCGCACCTGCTGGGGACCACCTTCACGCTGCTCGATCTGCGCACCCTGTACGAGACCGTGTTCGACCGCCCGCTGCGCAAGGACACCTTCCGCCGTCATGTGATCGGGGCGCTGGTCGGTACGGGCGCCACCACGTCGGCTGCGGGCGGACGCCCCGCCGAGCTCTACGAACGCAGGCCCGACGAGACGTTTGCCGGGTCCATCGCCGCGCTGCTCGTGTGAGTCAGTTGGGGGTCGGGCGCCGTGGCGTCGGGATCCACCACGCCAGCGCAGAACCCGCCTGCACCACCACCAACGGCCACACCATCGGGGAGTGCACCAGCGCCACCGCCCACACGAGGGCCACTGCCGTCACGACGATGCGTGCCGAACGTCGGCGTTGCACGATCATCGTCGCGAGCACCCCGTGCCCCACCGCAGCGACGACGAGAACGAACGCCCACGCATCGGCGAGTGAGCCCACGAACATCGCGCCAGGCGACTCGTCCGCACTCGCGAAGGCAGCGAGGGCACTGACGACGACGGCGCCGAATCCCGCGATCGCGGCGACACACGCCACCGCACACTGGGTCGCGAACGCGACGAGCACGGCCAATGATGTTGCGTTGGTCAGACTTCCAATACCGCTGGAAGGAACGGGCAGAGTGGTCGAGTGCATGGTGAAGGCCTTCCGATCGTCCGCCGTGGCGCGGTACAGCGTTCGACGCCGCAACCACCCGCTCGGTTCCCGGCGCGCATTTCTGCACACAGAACGGTTCCGGATGGTCGGATGTGCCCGTGGGGACACCGTTGTGTGCAGTGGGAGCACGGAACCGCAGGAGCGGAGCGTGCGTCCAACGACGTGTGCGCAGGAACTGTGGGGTACTCGCTGTCGCGGCAGTCGTCGCGTCACTCACCGGGTGCGGTGGGGTGAGCGGCACCGCCGAGCCGGTCGCGATGGAACTCTTCGACCCCTGCACCGTGGTACCCGACGAGGCCATCCGGGCGGCGGGGGCAGATCCGGCGACGAAGGACGACGGTGGCCCACTGAATTCGGGCCAATGGAAGTCCTGCGCGTGGGCGGGCGATTCATTCTTCCTGGACGTTCAAGCCACAACCCGCACGCTCGACGAGTTCCGGAGCAATCCGACCTACACGGAACTCCGTGAGGTCGACGTCGCGGGTCGCACCGCCGCCGTGTCTTTCCGACTCGCCGAGAATGCTGACCCGTCGCGCAGTTGCGTGGTGGCATTCGACTGGAAACGCGGCACAATCGCGATCCTCATCGACACGAAGCTCACCCACGCAGCGGAGACCGATCCATGCGTTGCCGCACTCGGGTCGAGCAACGTGTTGTCCTCTTATCTACCGACATGACAAGGACTAGCCATGACGGCTGAGCTCGAGACAACGCCAGAGCAAGCGGCACGGTGCGCGTCAGCGTGTGACGACTACATCGACGGTCTGACTTCCGTCGCGCATCTTGCGAGCAGTATGAACGTCCGCGGTGGTTTTGGAACTCTGCCCTCCGGACTCGCGTTGGAGCGCAAGTACTCCGACCTCACCCACGGCCCGGAGGGTTCACTGAGCTCCGTGCTCGCGGCCCACATCACCGCCGTCACCAACCTCCGCGAGGCCTTCCTCGAAGCGGGTCGCGGGTACCAGGAAACGGAGGACGACTCGACGTCCCGCATCGCCAACACCGGCCCTCGCTGACCGACCCGCACTACTTCCAGCCACCCACACCCCGCTCCACCGGCGGAAAGGGATGTGCGCACCACGCAACCCGTGCACACCACCGCTACGAGCCGCCAACCAACGGTAAGCACCACCCAGCCGACCGACCCGCACTACTTCCAGCCACCCACACCCCGCTCCACCGGCGGAAAGGGGTGTGCGCACCACGCAACCCATGCACACACCCGCTACGAGCCGCCAACCACCGTCGCACACGCACCGACCGACCGACCGCCCCACACGCAACCAGCGCACACCCCAAGCCCGACCCCTACCGCTCAGGCACACCGACCACGGTGAAGGGCTCCACCGGAGTGCCCCCACGCTTGTCGAACTGGCTGTTGACCACCAGCAGCTGATCGTCGACGTCGGCGACGGTGGTGGGGTAGGCGAAGCTGGGGTCGGTGATCTCACCGGTCACCCGCCCACGGTTGCCGTCGTCGTCGAGATCGACTGTGGCGATGAGGCTGTCGCGGTTGCGAACCACGTAGAGCGTGTCGTCCTCCATCTCCATGCCATCGCCGTTCTGAAGTGTCGCGCCGCCGAGGTCCACCTGCGTGACGGCCTTGGAGTCGCGGGCCACGCGGTACAGGTTGCCGGTGCTGGACTGCACGATCACCAATGCGTTGTCGTCGTCCGCCTCGACGATGCCGTTGGCGTTGAAGCCCTCGCCGTACGCGAACGGGGATCCGGTGAAGTCGACGAACGGCTCCAATCGGCCCTCACCGGTGGCGTTCGCCGGGATGCGCCACAGCGTGGGGTTGCGCGAGTCGGTGATGAAGGCGTCGCCGTTGTCGGCGATGACGACGTCGTTGAGGAAGGTGGCGTCCTGGCCGAGCCCGTTGGTGAACTTCCCGCGCAGTGCGCCGGACTCGGCGTCGTAGATCCAGACGGTGCCGGTCGCACCGCCCGCCACGACGAGGGTGTTCTCGTCGTCGTCCCCGTCGACGTCCAGTCCCGCCGCGCCGGTGCGACCGTCCTGTCCACCGGGGAGGAACGGTTCGACGGTGGTGTTGCCGACCGTGCCGCGGAAGATGGCGCCGTCGGAGGTCGACGAGACGTAGAAGGTGTCGTCGTCGGCGGTGATGCCCTCGGGGAACACGCCGGTTCCCGGCAACGTGTAGACGGTGGCGTTCGAGGCGGCGCCCGAGGACGTACTCGCCGCCGACGACGACGGAGCAGTGCTGGAGGACGCCGGAGCAGCGCTGGAGGACGCCGGCGTCGCCTGCCCCTCCTCGCTCGACGACGAGCAACTGGTCAGAACGAGGGCGGTGGCGCCGGCGAGGGCGACAGCGGCGGACAGTCTGGTGCGGTTCATGACTCCACCATGCCCCATTGGTCCGAAAAGCGAGGTCAGGCTGTGTGACGGTCCGAACGAGAGGTGTTGTCGATGGCGACCTCGAGGTACTCGCCGAGCTGCTCCTGCAGGTTGCGGTCGAGTGTGCGGCCGAGCAACGAATGCACGGAATCGACTGCGAGAGTGCGCATGATCTGCAACATCTCGGTGGCTCGGAGGACGTCGTCACCCTCGGGAATCCAACCCTCGCCGTAGCGGTCGACGATGTGACTCTTCACAGTCGAGATCATGTCCTTGGACATTCCGTCGACGGCCGCATGGAGCCGTTCGTGGATGTCCATGACCTCGCGGATCCCGAAGCCGTAGGTCGCGAGGGAGGTGAAGCCCTGCAACAGCTTCGGATCGGTGAATGTGCACCGGTCACCGTCGACACGCGCGAGTCCGTACTCCACGAGCCTGGACAGCTGGACGCCGTCGGGGTCGCCGAGCATCTGCCGCGCCTCGTCGACGGAGACCGACTGCACCTCGCCGGTCGTCGACCACGGCTCGGTGAGGGCGCGCTGCAGACCGAGAACCTCGGTGAGGTCCTTGCCGCTCTCCCAGCCATCGATGAAGTCGCTGATGTGTGTGGTCGTGTAGCCGCGCTGGAGCAGGATGTCGATCAGTCGCAGCCGGGCGAGGTGCGAGTCGTCGTAGATGCCGACCCGCCCCCGCTTACGCGGGGGCGGGAGCAGTCCACGCTCACGGTAGGCCCGGACGTTGCGCGAGGTCGTGCCCGCGGCATGAGCCAGTTCGTCGATGCGGTACTCGGTCATCGACTCACTCCTCCACTCGGCCGGACCTCCAGACTAACGCTCGGTCACACCGCGGCGACGACCTCGTCGACCGGTGCCGTCGCTGCCGCCGTCACCGAGTAGTCCGGCAACAGCACCGTCTCGAGCTGCTTGACGTACTGCGTGGCGAAGCCCGGGAACATCGTGGCGTTGAAACCGTCCTCGGTGAGGTACCAGCTCGAGCACCCCGAGTTCCACGTCGTCTTGGTCAGCCGCTGCTGCAGGTCCGCGTTGTACTCGGCCTGCACCGAGGCGCGGACGTCGAGCACGAAGTTCTGGTTCACGGCGGTGGCGATGGCATCGACCAGGTAGTCGATCTGCGCCTCCATGTAGACCAGGGCGGAGCTGTGGCCGGGTCCGGAGTTGGGCCCGAACGTGAAGTACATGTTCGGGTACCCGGACACCGCGATCGACTTGTAGGCGTGCGCTCCCCGGCTCCACTCGTCGGCGAGGACGCGCCCGTCGCGCCCGGTGATGGGGATCGGCGACCCGGTCTTGGAGACGTCGAACCCGGTGGCGAAGACGATCGCGTCGAACTGATGCTCGACTCCCTCGACCGTGCGGATTCCCTTCTCGGAGATCTGTGCGATGGGCCAGGTGACGAGCGTGCAGTTGTCCTTCTGCAGCGCCGGGTAGTACTTGCTGGTCATCAGCAGGCGCTTGCAGCCGGCGCGGAACTCCGGCGTCAGCTGGCGCCGCAGCCACGGATCCGGAACCTGACTGCGTAGGTGCAGCTTCGACACTCCCTCCACCACGCGCGTGAGCGGCGAGTTCCAGACGACCCCGAGGGCGACCGACTCGTGGCCCCAGAACCAGGCCTTGCGCGCGACGCTCTGACTGAAGGGCACGCGGCGGTAGATCTCGCGAGTCAGTCCGCGGGTGCGGAAGTTGGTGCGGGGCAGCACCCACCCCGGCGTGCGCTGGAAGACCTTGACCGACTCGGCGACCTTCACCAGCTCGGGAACGATCTGCACGCCGCTGGCTCCGGTGCCGACGACGGCGACCTTCTTGCCGGCGAAGTCGTAGTCGTGGTCCCACCGGGCGCTGTGGATCTTCGCTCCCGCGAAGGTCTCGACGCCGCGGATCTTGGGCAGGCTGACGTTCGCCAGCGGTCCCGACGCCATCACGACGGTGCGGGCGAGGACGGGTTCCCGGTCCTGGACCGAGATCTCCCAGAGCGACCGGGACTCGTGCCAGGTGACGTCCACGACGGTGTGACCGAACCGGAGGTAGCGGCTCAGCTCGAACTTCTCGACCATCGAGTCGATGTAGCCCAGGATCTCCGCACTCCCGGAGTAGGTGTGCGACCAGTCCGGATTGGGGGCGAAGCTGTACGAGTACAGGCGGGACGGAATGTCGCAGGCTGCACCGGGATACGTGTTGTCACGCCAGGTCCCACCGGCACGTGTGCCGCGTTCGAGGATGGCGATGTCGCGAATCCCCCGTTGCTGCAGCCGGATCGCGGCACCGATGCCGGCGAATCCGCCTCCGATGATGGCGGTGGAGAGAATCTCGGTCATGCGACGGGCTCGTACGTGAGTTCCTTGGACCACGTGGGCTGCGGGCGCAGCAGCCGCTTCGGGTACTTGGCCGTCAGCGTCACCATCGAGTCGGCGAACTTGTGGTACGGGTGGTCGCGGTTGATGACGACGCTCCCGTGCCAGCTGATGAAGCGGTACATCGGCAGACGCTTCGGGAACTCGCTGCGCTCGCCCACCTTCTTGAAGCGCTTCATCGCGGTGTAGAGGCGCTCCTCGTCGACACCCATCTCGACGATGTTGTCCCGCATCTTGTTCAGCAGTGGGATGTACCGCAGGGTGCCGATGATGAGCGACGGATGCATCCAGGCGCCGATCGTCTCGACGAGAATGCGGCGCATCTTCGCGTGGCCCAGCAGATCGATGACCTCGAAGTCGACGGCGAGGTGCCGCGACTCGTCGGCGTTGATGCGCTTGAACACTTCCTGGCAGACCGGGTCGTCGATCTCGTCGACGATGAACTTGACCAGCGCACCGTCGAGCGCGACCTCGAGCATCGGGATGACGGTGCCGAGCACGGCGAGCGGCGTCTGATCCGAGTACTTGTCGAGCCAGTCGATGATCAGCTTGACGTTGACGTTCGGCTGCGGGATCTCGTCGTTCTCGAGCATGCCCCAGCGACGCATCAGTGCCAGTTCGGCATTCGCGTGCTTCTGCTCCTCCGCGTGGAAGTAACGGTAGATCTCGCGCAGCGTCTCGGTGGGCGCCTTGCGTGCCATCGCGGCGAATCCGCGCGCGCCGACGTTCTCGATCCACATGAGGTCGGACAGGAACGGCTTGAGCTTGGCGTGCTGCTCGGGCGGGATCATCTCGGCACCGGGGGCGTCCCAGTCGATGTCCGCGAGGGACCACTGGCGGTCCTTGATCTTGTCCAGCATGGCGTCGAAGTCGAAGGCCATCGTCATACTCCTGTCGAGGCGGAAACAGCGGGAAGGGACTGTGGGGCGGGCTCGCCGGGGAGCAGGCGGTCGAGCAGCCCTGCTCCGCGGGTGTAGAGGGTGGGGAGGAGCCGTTTCGTCAGCCAGATGGCTTTCGCGTCGAGCTGGGGCACGACGTAGAGGCGGTTCCTGTCGTGCGCGTCGAGCGTGGTGACGGCGATCCGCTCGGGTGAGAAGCCGGTCCATCGCATCAACTTCTGCGCGAGTTCCGTGGAGCGCTCGGTGATGCGACCGTCGACCGCGACGTTGGTCTTGACGAAGGTCGGGCACAGCACGGTCACGTGGACATCCGACCCGGACAGTTCCGCCGCCAGAGTCTCGGACAGCGACATGACGCCCGCCTTGCCGACGTTGTAGGGCCCCATCGTCGGTGCCGCGGCGAATCCCGCGGCCGAAGCCACGTTGATGATGCCGCCGCGACCCGCGGTACGGAGCAGCGGAACGAACGTCTCGCATCCGTGGACCACTCCCCACAGGTTGATGCCGAGCGCCCAGTTCCAGTCCTCGAACCCGATGTCGCCCACTGGCTTGCCACCGATGCCGACGCCGGCGTTGTTGATCACGAGCGTCGGCGCGCCACCGAACTCCAGTTCGGCGAACAGCGCGAGATCCTCGACCTGCGACTGCACGGCGACGTCGCACTGGACGGCGAAGCCGGGGCCGTCGAGCATCCGCACCGTCTCCTCGGCGCGTTCGAGCGAGATGTCCGCGCAGACGACGCGGCCACCGCGGCGGGCGATCTCGAGCGCGAAGGCGCGGCCGATGCCACTGCCGGCGCCGGTGACCACGGCGTCCGCCCCGTGAGTGAGGCGTGGTCTGGATCGAGAGAACATCAGTGTCTCGTCTCTGTTCGATGGAGGGCTGTCAGGGCATGTGCGGCGCGGGCGAGTGCCCGGTCCGCTTCCGGGCTGATGCGCGGCAGAGCCTGGAACACGTGCATCTGGTCGGGCCAGATCTCGAGCGTGCAGGTGCCACCGGCATCGACCACCAGATCGCGCAGGTGCTCGGCGTCGGCAACGAGCATCTCCGCACCGCCGGCCTGAACCACGAAGTGCGGCAGTGCCGTTCCCGCCTCGACCGCGAGTCGTAGGCGCCGCCCGTCGGGATCCTCGCCGCGTGTGTAGAGCGCGGTGAGTGCCCGCGCCGCCGCTGCGGAGATCATCGGGTCGCGACGGATGCGCTCCCGGTTCTGCGCGAGGGTGAAGGTCAGATCGATCAACGGCGAGAACAGGAGGACCGCACTCGGCTGCGGAACCGATCGTCGGGCGTTGTCCAGCACCAGGTCCAGCGCGAGGTGACCGCCCGCCGAGTCACCGGCCACGACGACCGACTCGGGTGCGTGGCCGCTCGACAGCAGCCAGCGGTACGCCCGCTCGACGTCGTCGGCTGCGGCGGGGAAAGGGAACTCGGGGGCGAGTCGGTAGTCGACCACGAAGACCGGACGCTGCGTCGCGCGGGAGAGCCGCGACGCCAAGCCGCGGTGCGTCCGTGCGGAACAGATCGCGTACGCGCTGCCGTGCAGATAGAGGATCGGGCCGGCGGTGTCCACGGAACCGTCCCCACCTTCGACCGGACTCCGGCCTGCCCGATCTTCGACCGGCCTCCGGCCTGCCCCATCTTCGACCGGCCTCCGGCCTGCCCGGGTGTCGACCCACTCCCCGACCACACCGTCCTCGCGCACGGTGCGGACGACCGTGCCGGGTGCGATTCCGCCGCAGGCACGCATGGCCACCTCGACGAGGATGCGGGCGACGCGTTCGCCGCCGCGCCCGAACGGCAGTCGGGACGCGATCGGTCGCAAGGTCGACTGCGTGACTCGGGCCGCGGCGCGGGACCGCAGGGACCCCCGCTCGGGGATCGGACGCGTCGATGTCATGCCGGAAGCGTCACGGATGACTGTGCCATTTGTCAATGGCCTATAGTTCAATGAAACAATCTTCGGTGTAGTCCGGAGTGCCGGACACACCCGGCCGACGAGGGGAAGACATCGTGGCGATCGACTCCGCGGACACCGCCGTCCGCACACTCCGACTGCAGGTCGACGAGGTGATCCGCGAGACGGCGGACGCGGTGACGTTGGTCCTGTCCACCGCCGACGGCAAGGCTCTGCGCTACCGCCCGGGCCAGTTCCTCACGGTCGAAATTCCTCTGAGCGACGGCGGTTCCGCCGCACGGTGCTACTCGTTGTCGAGCAGTCCCGACACCGGCGAGCGCCCCGCGATCTCCGTCAAGCGCACCGCGGGCGGCCTCGGGTCCACCTGGTTGTGCGACACCGCGACGGCAGGATCCGCACTGACGACACTGGCTCCCGCGGGCACCTTCGTTCCCGCGCGATGGGATCGCCCGCTCGTCCTGGTCGCCGCCGGCAGCGGCATCACGCCCGTGATGTCCATCCTCAAGACCGCGTTGGCGTCGCACGACGGACGGGTCGTGTTGTTCTACGCGAACAGAGATCCGGACTCGGTCATGTTCGCCGCCACCCTCGACGATCTGCAGCAGCAGCATCCGGACCGCCTCACGGTGCGGCACTGGCACGAGTCGGCGTCGGGCCTGCCCACTGCCACCGGTCTCACCGACGCCGTCTCCGGCATCGCCGACGCCGACGCGTACCTCTGCGGGCCGGAGCCGTTCATGGAGGTGGCGCAGCAGGGGCTCCTCGCGGCGGGGGTGTCGCCCGAGAACATCCACCGTGAGGTGTTCACGTCGATCACCACCGACCCGTTCCACACCACCCTCGTCGAGACGTCCTCGGCCACGGGCGTTCCCGTGTCCGCGGAGGTCGAGGGCGACGATCACTCGTTCCACTGCGCACCCGACACCGTGCTGCTCGACGCCATGCTCGCCGAGGGAATCGACGCCCCGTTCGTGTGCCGCGAGGGCAACTGCGGCGCCTGCGCGTTCACTCTCGTCAGCGGTGACGTGCACATGCGCGTCAACGACACGCTGGATCAGTACGAGCTCGACCGGGGAGTGCGCCTGGCCTGCCAGTCGGTGCCCGTGTCCGACGCTCTCACCATCCGCATCGACTGACCGACCGAATCCCTCACACCACAGCCGCACCAGGAGACCTCATGCCCGTCATCACCAAGCACGTCGAGATCGCCGCACCGGCGTCGGCGACCTTCGACTACCTGTCCTCGTACGAGAACGTGCCGGACTGGATGTTCGGCGTCACCTCGTTCGTCCCCGTCGGACCGGTGTCGCGCGGCACCGGCGATCGCTTCGACGCCGAGATGAAGCTCGGACCCAAAGCTCTGCACTCCACGGTGGACATCGTCGAGTGGGTCGACGGTTCCGTCATCGCGTTGTCGTCGGTGAAGGGTTTCGAGACCAGTTCTCGCTGGGTGGTCACCCCCGTGGACGACGGACACTGCGTCGCCGACGTCGAGTTCCGCTACGAGTTCCCCGGCGGGTTCACGGGCAAGGCACTCGCGAAGGTGGTCGAACCCTTCATCAACCAGGGGATCTCCGTCACCGATCGCACCCTGCGCTCCCGGTTGGAGTCGCCGCGCAGCACCTAGACTCACCCGGTGACCACGAAGGACCAGCGAGGACGCATTGCCACCGCACTGTGGCGGTGGTGTTCCCGCTTCGAGCCGATCGGCCTCGTCGTCGGACTGGTCTTCTACTGCTGGTCGATGTCCCCGTCGCTTCTCCCCCGACCGTGGTACCTGCAGGCCGTCGCCACGGGCCTCTCGGTCGCATGCGGTTACGGCGTCGGCGTTCTCGTCGTGTGGGGCGTCCGGCGGATGGAGCTCACTCGCGAGTGGCCCGAACGACTGAGGCGGTGGGGCTGGTACGCGATCGGCGCCGCCGCAGTCGTCGTGCTCCCGCTGTTCCTAGTCCTCGGGGCGTGGTGGCAGAACATCTCCCGCGAACTCGTGGGCATCGAACCGAGCCAGTCGTGGGACTACGCCGGAGTCTTCGTCGTCGCCGCGATCGTCGTCGTCCTGGTGATCACGCTGGCACGCGGAATCCGCCGCGTCACAGACCTTCTCATCGCACTGATCGGTCGTGTTCTCCCGCCGCCCGTCTCGCGCGGTCTCGCCGTCGTCGCCGTCGGTGTGGTGCTGGTGTTCGCCGTCGAGGGGCTCCTTGCCACCGGGATCTCACGCATCTCCAACGGGTCCGCCGCTGCGGCCGACACCGGGAGCGCCGAGGGCGTGGAACCGCCGTCGGCGCCCGAACGGTCGGGCTCGCCCGAGTCGAACGAGGAGTGGGACACCCTGGGCCGCGAGGGGCGCACCTTCGTCGCGGGCGGCCCGACGTCGGACCAGATCGCATCCGTCACGGGACGGCCCGCCCTCACCCCGATCCGGGTCTATGCGGGACGCAAGTCCGTCGACGCCGACGGGCTCGGCCTCGGCCGGGACACCGTCGACTCGCTCGCCGACCGACTCGTCGCCGAACTGGACCGAACCGGCGCCTTCGATCGCAAGTACCTGGCGATCGCGACGACCACCGGTCGAGGGTGGGTCAACGCGTCCGTCGCGTCCTCACTCGAGTACCTCGCCGGCGGCGACACGGCGATTGCGGCGGTCCAGTACTCGTACCTGCCCAGTCCGTTGGCGTTCCTCGCCGATCGCGACACCCCGCTCATCGCGGGCCGCGCCGTCTTCGAGGCCGTCTACCAGCGCGTGCAGGACCGTCCCGAGAACGACCGCCCGAAGCTCCTCACGTTCGGTGAATCGCTCGGGTCGTACGGCGGCCAGGACGCCTTCTCCGGAGTGCAGGACATGCTGGCGCGCACCGACGGCGCGCTGTGGGTGGGGACGCCCAACTTCTCCGAGCAGTGGTCGCGTGTCACCGACTCACGGGACCCGGGCAGCCCCGAGATCATGCCCGTGATCTACGGCGGGCAGAACGTCCGCTTCGCCGCGGAGCCGTCCGATCTCGACGCACCCGGTCTGGTGGACTGGGAGAGCCCGCGCATCGTGTACTGGCAGCACCCGAGCGATCCGATCGTATGGTGGTCGTTCGACCTGCTGTTCGGCAAGCCGGACTGGCTCCGGGAGCCGCGCGGCGTCGACGTCGACAAGGGGATGACGTGGATCCCTCTCGTCACCTTCTGGCAGGTGACGCTCGACATGGCGCTCGCCGCCGAGGTGCCGGAAGGCCACGGTCACGCCTACGGCGCCGATGCGGCCTCCATGTGGGCGCCCATTCTGGACGTCGACGACTCAGAGCTGGTGGACCGCGTCACCGACGCGATGCGGTGACTCCCTGAGCGCGCTCGCGCGGACCCACCACGCGAGCGAGATCAGCGCGATCACCTCCACGACGACGAGGATCCGTTCGACGTGGCCGAGGGTGACGACGCGGTACCACGGTGTCGAGGTGGTCATGCCGACGAGCAACGCGTACCCGATGGGCGCGATGGCCACGACGGACAGCACACCCAGCACGAACGTCCGTCGGGCGTGACGGGCCCACTCGCTCGACCGGATCCACCGCGCGGCGAGGGCGATCACTGCCACCGGGATGCTGACGAACGCGACCGCGGCGCCCGCGCGGTGCACCGCGCCGCCGAGTCCGAGCGTCGCGTCGTTGCTCCAGTCCTGCTTGGGAACCGCGACCACGGCGACGAGTCCCACCGTCCACAGTGTCATCGCCACCGCGGCGACCGACGACGCGCGCAGTAACGACCGCCGGACGGCAGCGACGAGAACGGCGCCGGACCCGACGGCGAGGAGCAGCACCCCGGCCGTGAACACCCATTGCTGCGCGCCCAACCCGTACTCGCTGATGGTGCGGCGCAGATGCGACGGCGACCCGAGCGCGGTGACGACATCGAGGACGACGACCGTCGCGGCGCCGAGCAGGATGGAAAGAAGCCCGAGGGAGGCGAGGCGGGTCTGCACAGGGTCCTTTCGGCAGCGGATCTACGACTCCACTGTGCCTGACGGTGAGCCGGACACGGCGACCGTCGGGAGACGCTCACGCGCACGGTCGATCTGGTCGAGGCACGAGGCCCGCCCTGCCGGATCCGTCATCTCCCGCCGACACGCCTCGTCGAGGAGGTCGAGGTGGTACCGGACGCGGTCGATCGACGCGGTCGCGGTCGCTGCCGCACCGAGCCGCTCCGCCATCCGGATACCGGCAGCGACCACCATGGGGCTCGCCATCGCGTAGATCCGTACCGCGCCGAGTGCGTGGTCGATCAGGTCGACCACGGGCACCCGACGCAGAACGATCCGTACCGTCCCGGCATCGTCGGTCCGGGCACCACACGGCGGCGGACGGCCGACGAGAGTCGCCATCCCGACGGACAGATCGTCCAGGGCATTGCGAGCCGTGTACGGGTCGTTGGTACCCGAGGACAGAGCCCGCACCGCCATCTCGGCCAGCTGCTCGACGGCGAACTCGATGTCGTGCTGCGGAGTCCGCTCGTCGCCGATCTCGACCGCGGACTCGATCTCGCGCAGGTGCGACGCGGAGGCGGATCCGCTCCACCGTCGGAACTCCGCGATGGCGTCTCCCTCGATCACGTGCTCACCCGGTCTGCAGAGCAGCACCACGACGGCATCGGCGTCGACGGCCGAGGACAACGCCGCGTCCTCGTCCACGTCGACGACGACTCCGGAACGCGGAGCACGCACCGTGTCGACGTGCTCGGGCAGCGTCACCTCGGAATCCGACGCCGCGTCGGGCGGCGGCTCCGTCGGGTAGAGCTCGTCGACGGCTGCGGAGAGTTCGTCGCGCACTCGCGAGGACAGCGTCGCCACCTGGATCGACTGGGCTATGTGGTGGATGAAGTACACCAGGACGCCCACGTCGAGCACCGCGAGGAGCACGGCGACGTTCACCGCGATGTCGGGTACGAAGACGTCGCCGTCCGAGTCGAGCGACCGGATCGAGCGCAGCACCATCAGTGCGTAGAGGAAGGTCGCTCCGAAGATGCCGAGCACCACCTGGTTCCCGCGGTCCGCCATGAAGTTCCGCACCAGTCGCGGGCCGTAGGTCGAACTGGCCGTCGCGAGAACGGAGATGGTGATGGAGAAGGACGTCGCCGCCACGCCGAGCATCGACCCGCCGATGGCGCCGAGGATGTCCCGGCTGCCACTCGCGCCCACGTGATAGAGCAGCGACCCGCCGATCCCGATGCCCCGATCGAGGAGCCACCGGTCCAGGGCGACCAGGAGTTGAGCCAGGACGACGGCGACGACGCCCATGACCGCGGGAACGAACCAGAACGTGCCCTGCAGCCGTACCCACCGTCGTCTCATGGGTTCATGGTGCCCTGACGGTGGGTCGACGTGTCAGACCACCGCGATCGCGTCGATCTCGACGAGCATCTCCTCGCGCGGGAGTCCTGTGAAGACCGTTGTGCGACTGGGCAGGACGTCACCCTTCGTATGCTCGAGCACGAAGGCGCCGTACGCCTCGTTCATGACGGCGAAGTCCTCACGCTTCGTCAGGTACACCCGCAGCATCACGACGTCGTCGAAGGTTGCACCGCTCGCCTCGACGATGGCCTTGACGTTGGTCAGCGTCCGCGTGGTCTGCGCCGCGACGTCGCCGGGGTACAGGTACTCGTTGGTCGCCGGGTCGACGGGTCCCTGCCCGGACACCTGGACGAACGGGCCCTTGCGCACGCCCTGCGAGAAGGTGTGGGCGGGTGCAGGCGCGTCGGTCGTGAGGACGGCGATCTTGTCGGTCATGCGGGTTCCTTCGTCGGGGTCGGACTCCAGCCGAGTTCGGCGGAGATGGTCTCGGCCACCGCGCGCACCTGCGGCAAGGTGCCGAGGACGCGGGCGTGGTCGAGCAGCATGTCGGGCACGGACATCGACACCGCGGCCACGATCGAGCCGGTCCCGTCGCGCACCGGCACGCCGATGCAGTTGACGAACGACTCGTGTTCCTCGTGGTCCTCGGCGTATCCCTGACGGGTCACGAGGGCCAGTTCCTCGAGGTAGCGCTCGGGCGTGTCGATGGTGCGGTCGGTGAAGCGGGTGTACTCGATGCGATGGGCGACGCGGAGTTGCTCGTCCGCAGGCAGTCCGGAGATCAGGATCTTGCCGACGGCGGTGCAGTGCAACGGTGCCGGGCGTCCGACACGCGAGTACATCCGCACGCTCTGGGTGGCGTCGAACTTGTCGATGTAGACGGCCTCCCCCGACTCGTAGGTGGCGAGATGGATCGTCTGCTTGGTCTCTGCGTTCAGTGTCGCCAGATGCGGCCGCGCCAACGTCCGGATGTCGCGCTGCTCCAACGAGCGATTGGACAGTTCGAACAGTGTCGATCCCAGGCGATACCGGTGTTCGTGGTCGTGCTGGACGAACCGCTCCGCCTCCATCGCCCGCAGCAGTCGCAGGACCGTGGTCTTGTGCACGTCGAGGTGGGCAGCCAACTCGTCCAGCGATCGCGGACCGTCCGCCAGCACCCGGAGCAGGCTGAGCGCGCGGGACACACTCTGACTCATACGGCGATTCCCCTCTCGGCGTCGTAGTCGATGCTCGACCACTCCTCGTCCGAGGATGTCACCAGTGCATCGAGACGGTGCAGCGGAAGCAGATGGGCGGCGTCGCCGTGCGCGGTGAGGGCGCCGGCGGCGCACAGGTGCCCCAGCTTGATCGCACGCTGCTGATCGTCGCCGCGGAGGACACCGGCCAGGTAGCCACCGGCGAACGCGTCTCCCGCACCGATCTTCTCGACCACCGACAACCGCAGGGCCGGGACGTCGACACGCTCGGCGCCGTCGAATCCCACGACCACGTGGGCGTCGTTCTTGATCACCAGGCGGCGCGGCTCGGGGAACAGGCCACGCAGCGCGTCGGGGTCTCCGGTACCGAACACCGCGTGTGCTTCGTCGGCGCCCATCAGCACGATGTCACTGCGTCGGACCTGCTCTGCAAGAACCACATCGGCGCTCTCGGCGGTCCAGAGTCGGGGACGGTGGTTGAGGTCGAAACTCAGCAGACCGGGCGACGACGCCAGCGCGGCCGCAGCGTCGCGCGCGGTGTCCGACAGGGCGAGCGTGATGCCGCTGACGTGCACGAGGTCGGCCGCCGCGAGCATCTGCGTCGCACCGACGACATCGTCGACACACAGCGCACTGGCGGCGGAACCGCTGCGGAAGTAGGTCATTCGGCTCTCCCCGGCGGGTAGGTCGGACGCATGACCGCTGCCCGAACCACGCTCCTTGACGTACATCCCGGTGGTGCGGGTCTGGTCGACGATCACCGCCGACGTGTCCACCCCACTCGCGCGCAGCGTTTCCGTCAGGTAGCGGCCGAAGCCGTCGTCACCGACGCGCGAGAGCCAGGACGCCTCAACGTCCAACTGGGCGAGGACCCGCGCGACGTTCGCCTCGGCTCCCCCGGCCGACCGCTCGAACGTGTCCGAGTGTTCGAGGGGGCCGGGCTGAGCGACCATGACCACGAGTCCCTCACCGACACACACCACCCGTGGAGTCGCCGCGCCGGGTGATCTCACATCAATTCCCTTCGATGTCTTGCGAGTTGTCCCTGTTCGTTGCAGACTAACGACACCGAACACAGTTTGCAATCAGCGTTGCAAAATACGCAACGCTACGGCGCCATATCCGGCGCAGGAGGATTCGATGATCGACAAGGCTGCCGTCGAGGCGCTGCACGACCGCACTCTCGGCCCCGAGTACAAGTCCGTCCCACCCGCCGCGTGGGGCCTCACCGTGCGCGACTATCTGGCGACGGCGCCCACTCTCGCCGAGTTCGCGACCCCGGTCGTCACGCTGGATCGCCGCCACCTCACGTCGAACATCGATGTGATGGCGCGGTGGGCCGATGCGGCCGGCATGCGTCTGGCACCGCACGGCAAGACCACGATGGCGCCGCAGCTGTGGGCCGAGCAGCTCGAGGCGGGCAGTTGGGGAATCACCCTCGCCACCGGGTGGCAGGTGCAGCTCGCTCGCGCGTTCGGCGTGCAGCGCATCCTTCTCGCCAATGCCCTGATCGACCCGGTGACGCTCCGTTGGATCTCGGCGGATCTCGACGCTCACGACGACGTCGAGTTCGTCTGCTGGGCAGACAGTGTCGACACCGTGGCACGCATGACGGAGATCCTGGGCGCCGTGACACGACCGATCCCGGTGATCGTCGAACTCGGTGGGCCGCACGGCCGCACCGGGGCACGCAGCGTGGACGAGGCGCGACGCGTCGCGGCCGCGATCTCCTCGTCGCCGTCGGTGACCCTCGCGGGCGTGGGCGGATACGAGGGCGCGCTGGCCCACGACCGCACACCCGCCGGTCTGGACGCCGTGCGCGCCTACCTCGACGAGGTCGCCGCCCTGCACGCCGGTCTCGCCGCCGACGGCCTGTACGAGGGACGGGCGATCGTCACCGCGGGCGGGAGCGCCTACCAGGACCTGGTGGTCGAGCGGCTCTCGTCGGTCGTCGACGAGCACACAGCCGTCGTGCTGCGCTCGGGCGCCTACGTGGTGCACGACGACGGCTTCTACGCCGACATCTCCCCGCTCATCGCCTCCCGCGTCGGCGAGGAGCACCTGTCCTCCGCGATGCACGGCTGGGCGCGGGTGGTGTCGCGTCCGGAACCCGAACTCGCACTGCTCGATGCGGGCAAGCGTGACTTCCCGTTCGACGAGGGGCTGCCGACACCGCAGCGCATCGGCGGCCGGGACGCGGAGGCGGGGCACCACATCTCGGCGCTCAACGATCAGCACGCCTTCCTCCGGACGCCGGGCACGGCCCGCGACGACGTTCCCGTCGGGACGGTCGCACGGCTCGGCCTGTCGCATCCCTGCACGGCGTTCGACAAGTGGCGTCTGCTTCCGGTCGTCGACGACGCCGACGCGGCGAACCCGCGCATCGTCGACCTCGTCCACACCCTCTTCTGATCATGGCGGACATCCTCTTTCGCGGCGGTGACGTCGTCGACGGCACCGGGTCCGACCGAGTCCGCGCCGACGTTCTCGTCGACGACGGACGCATCACGCGGGTCGCGGCACCGGGCACTGTCGCCGACGCGCAGACCGTCGTCGACGTGCCACGGGGCCACGTCGTCGCACCGGGTTTCATCGACATGCACGCCCACTCCGACCTCGGCCTGCTGACCGCACCTGGACACGTTCCGAAGATCACCCAGGGCGTCACCACCGAGGTGCTCGGTCAGGACGGCCTCTCCTACGCACCCGTCTCCGACGAGACGCTCGCGGTGATCCGCCGTCAGATCTCCGGGTGGAACGGCAATCCCACCGATCTCGACATCACGTGGCGCTCGGTCGCCGAGTATCTGGACCGGCTCGACCGGGGCATCACCCCCAACGCCGCGTACCTGGTGCCGCAGGGAACGCTGCGATATCTGGCGGTCGGGGCGGATCAGCGTCCTGCGACCGCCGCCGAGGTCGAGCACATGCGAGAGCTGGTGGCACAAGGCATGTCCGAGGGCGCAGTCGGAATGTCCAGCGGACTGACCTACACGCCCGGGATGTATGCCGATACGGGCGAACTTCGCGCGCTGTGCGAGGTCGTCGCCGAGTTCGGCGGCTTCTACGCTCCGCACACCCGCTCCTACGGCAAGAACGCTCTCGGCGCATACCGGGAGATGATCGACCTCTCCCGTGAGACCGGCTGCGCCCTGCACCTGACCCACGCCACCATGAACTTCGGCGAAAATAAGGGCCGCGCCGGCGAGTTCCTCGACATGGTCGACGCCGCGATCGACGACGGGTGCGACATCACGCTCGACACCTATCCCTACCTGCCCGGCGCCACCACCCTGTCCGCGCTGCTGCCCAGCTGGGCAATGTCCGGCGGACCCGATGCGGCGCTGGGCCGTCTCGACGATCCCGACGTGCGGCGCCGCATCACCGACGACGTGAATCGCTACGGCTCGGACGGCTGCCACGGCGTCACGGTGGAATGGGAGACGATCCAGCTCAGCGGCGTCGCGAACGCGGATCTCGACCGCTACGTCGGGAAGACCGTCCTCGACATCGCGACCGAGGAGGGCCGCGCACCCGTCGACGTGTTCTTCGACGTGCTCCAGCGAGATGCGTTGAGCACCACCATCCTGCAGCACGTCGGGCACGAGGAGAACGTGCGCGCCATCATGGTGCATCCCCACCACATGGGCGGCAGCGACGCCATCCTGGTGGGCGAGCGTCCGCATCCGCGGGCCTGGGGCACGTTCCCGCGCTACCTCGGTCACTACGTCCGCGACGAGGGCCTGATGTCGCTCGAGGACTGCGTCCATCACCTCACGGGACGGCCCGGCGCACGACTCGGTCTCACCGATCGTGGTCTCGTCCGCGAGGGCCACGCAGCAGATCTCGTGGTCTTCGATCCGGCCACCGTCCGGGACACCGCCACTTTCGACCACCCCAAGCAGCAGGCCGTCGGCATCGCGCACGTTCTCGTCAACGGCTCCTTCGCCGTGCGCGACGGCGTCCCTACCGGGACACTCGCCGGCCGCTCCCTCCGCCGCACCTCTCACGGAAGAACCTCATGACGACCCGTTTCGATGACGCACTTGCGACGATTCTCGAGGACCGCGCGCTCGTCGTGGTCCGCGCCCCGTCCATCCCCGATCCCGCGGCGTTGGCGGATGCCCTCGTGGCCGGCGGACTACGCGCCGTCGAGCTGACCTTCACCACACCCAACGTGCTGGACTGCCTGCGCGCCGCGGCGTCGTCCGGCGCCGTGATGGGCGCGGGCACCGTGATGACGGGTGACCAGGCGCGCGCCGCGATCGACGCCGGCGCACGCTTCCTCGTCACTCCCGGACTGCGTCCCGACGTCGCCGCGGTGGCGCACGAACGGGACGTGCCCGTCATGATGGGCGCGCTCACGCCCACCGAGATCATGGCGGCGCTCGATCTGGGCGCCGCCGCGGTGAAGGTTTTCCCCGCGAAGCTGTTCGGCCCCAGCTACTTCGGTGATCTCCGCGGACCGTTCCCCGACGTCCCCCTCGTTCCGTCCGGCGGCGTCAATGCCGACAATGCCGCCGACTACCTCGCCCGCGGCGCCGTCGCCGTCACCGCGGGCACCGACGTCGTTCCACCGGCCGCGGTCGCGGCCGGGCTCTGGGACGACATCACCGCTCGCGCCACCTCGTTCGTCCACTCACTCTCCCGCTGACTCTCCACACACTTCGAAAGGCAACCTCATGGGTTCCGTCGTCGACTGGTTGAGGACGTCCACTCCCGGACTCCTCGTTCTGTGCGGTATCGCGATCGCGGTCCTGCTCGTCGTCATCATCAAGGTCAAGCTCGAACCGTTCATCGCCCTCCTCATCGTCGGCCTGGGACTCGCTGTCGCAGCAGGTCTCCCGGTGTCGCAGATCGTGGGTACCGCCATCAAGAGCGGCGACTCGATTCTCGAGACGGGCTTCGGTGGCATCCTCGGCCACATCGCCGTGATCATCGGACTGGGCACCGTTCTCGGCGCCATCCTCGAGAGGTCCGGTGGTGCGCAGGCACTCACCGCCAAGCTCCTCGGCGTCTTCGGTGATCGCGGCGCACCCATCGCGATGGGTCTGCTCGGCCTCATCTTCGGCATCCCCGTCTTCTTCGACATCGGCATCTTCGTTCTCGCCCCGCTCGTCTACGTCGCGGCGCGACACGGCGGAAAGTCGTTGGTGTTGTATGCACTTCCGATGCTCGCGGGCCTGTCGATGACGCACGCGTTCCTGCCTCCGCACCCCGGTCCCGTCGCTCTGGGCGGCCTGCTCGAGGTCAACCTGGGCTGGCTGATTCTCATGGGCTTCATCTGCGGCATCCCCGGTTTCATCGCGGCAGGTCTCGTGTGGGGCAGCTACATCGGCAAGCGCATCATCGTCGAGGTGCCCGAGGACTTCGTCAACGATGCCGACGACGACGGACCGCACACGTCGGGTGGCACCGCCGTCGAGACGAAGCGTCCCGTGGTCACCACTCCCCCGTCCGTCGCGACCATCGGCGCCATCATCGCGGTGCCCCTGGTGCTCATCCTCGGCGCCACGTTCGGCACCATTCTGCTCGACGAGGGCAACCTGCTCCAGGTCCTCACGTTCTTCGGCACCCCCGCGGTCGCTCTGCTCATCGCGGTGCTCATCGCGTTCTACGTCCTGGGCATCCGCCGCGGTTCGACGGTGCAGGAGTTGTCCACTCTCACCGGCGAATCGCTCCGCCCGGTCGGCATGCTGCTCCTCGTCGTCGGGGCCGGCGCGTTCTTCGGCAAGGTCATCTCGGCCACCGGCATCGGCACCGCACTCGCGGACACCATGTCCGCGGCGGGACTGCCGATCATCGTGCTCGCCTACATCATCAGTTGCGCTTTGCGCATCGCGCAGGGGTCGGCCACCGTCGCCATCGTCACGACCGGTGGCATCGTCGGACCGCTCGTCGCGGCGCAGGACTACTCGCAGATGTCGGTCGCGCTCATCGCCATGGCCATCGCTGCCGGCTCCATCATCCTGAGCCACGTCAACGACGGCGGGTTCTGGATCATCGCCAAGTTCTTCAACCTCACCGTCAAGCAGACGCTGCAGACGTGGACCGTGTTGGAGACCGTGCTGTCGGTCGTCAGCTTCGCCGTGGCAGGGGTGTTGTTCGCGATCGTAAGCTGACGATCATGCCCACCTTCGTGACGGACGACGACGTGACCCTGAGCTACCTCGACGAGGGCAGCGGTCGCGTCGTCGTCCTGGTCGCCGGGTTCGGCGCTCCGGCGACCACGTGGGTGTTCCAACAGGATGCGCTCGTGCGGGCCGGGTATCGCGTGCTCGCGCTCGACCGGCGCGGCCACGGCGACTCCGAGGCACCCGATCACGGCGCCACCATGGCGCGGCACGGCCGGGACCTCGACAACTTCCTCACCGCGGTGGGCGTCGAGACTGCCGTGCTGATGGGTGGCTCCATGGGCGCGAGCACCGTCTGGTCCTACATCCGTACGACCGGGACGTCGAGGGTCCGCGGTGTCGTCTCGGTCGATCAGACGCCGAAGATGATCAACGACGCCTCGTGGCCGCACGGCTTCTACGGTCTGACCGACGCCACCGTCGACGGGTTCTTCGCGAAGGGCATTCCCGCCACGGGACACGGACCCTCGACATTCGCCTCGCTCCTCCCCGTCGCGAAACTGATTCTGCGCCTGCGGTCGATGCCCAGAATGGTGTCGTCCGAGACACCGCCCATGAGAGCACTTCTCGACGACCACGCCCGCCAGGACTGGCGCGCGGACATCCGGGCCGCGGACGTACCGATCCTCATGATCGCGGGACGGAACAGCCAGTTCTGGCCCTCGGATCACGCAGTTGTCACCGCGCGCGACACCGCGCAGGGTCAGGTCGCGCTGATCGACAGCGGCCACGCCGCGAACATGGACCGTCCACGTGAGGTGAACGAGGCCGTGCTGACCTTCCTGCGCGGCATCGGGTACTGACTGTCGTCTGCGCGACGGACAGTGAAGATGCCCGTCGTCTGATTGCATGGACCGGTCACAGTCCGCAGATGGTGAGCTCTGCGAAGCATGCCCCCGACGTCGGGGGCCCCCGAAGTCGTGGCTACCGAGCTGCCCGGAACAAAACGTACGGTCCTCCCAGAACAGCAGCGCAGCGCTGCTGCGTCGAGCAGGGGGACCGATACAGATGCAGGCAATGATGACCGACGACGACATCGTGAGACCGGCCCTCAGCGTGCGGGAGGTGGAGGTCCTGCGGGCGTGGATCATCAGCGACTCGAAGGGCACCGTCGCACGGTCGCTCTTCATCTCCCCCGCCACGGTCAACACCCACATCGCGCGCATTCGCGAGAAGTACGAGGCGGTAGGCCGCTCGGCCGGGTCCAAGGCCTCGCTGGTCGCCCGAGCACTGCAGGACGGTCACGTGGGGTTGGACGAGCTGTAATCCGCTGGTGCTTTCGCTCCGCTCACGCCACCTATCGGCGGGATCCCGCGCGACAGGGCGCCGAGGGGAGCAGAACCTCCACCGGTCACACCACGACGACGATGAACCCGGCATCGCGGAAGGGTTGCACCTGCTCCTCGGTCGCGCCGGCATCCGTGACCAGGGTGACGCCCTCGGGGAGTGGTGCCCAGGCGTGGAACGGACGCTGACCCAGCTTCGCCGCGTGCGCGAGCACGTAGACCGTGCCGGCGCGTTCGATCATCAACTCCTTGAGCCGCGTCTGCTCCAGCTCGGCCTCGCAGATGCCGCGGTCGGCGGTGACCGCGTCCGCACCGAGGAAGGCGCGGTCGAAGGACACCCGTGCCAACGACGCCTCGGCGAGCGGCCCGACGAATCCCTGCGACAGGTGACGCAACGTACCGCCCAGGCACTCGACGCGGACGTCGTCGGCATCCGCCAGCGCCTCGAGCGCAGTGAGACCCGCGGCGATGACCGTGAGGCCCGTCGAGTCACGGAGGTACTCCCCCATGGCACCGACGGTGGTGCCGGCGTCGAGAAGCACCGTCTCGCCCGGGCGCACCTCTCCCGCAGCCCACTTCGCGATCGAACGCTTGGCGTCGAAGCCCTCGACCGCACGCTGTCGCAGCGACGACTCGGGGTGTGGGTCGAGCGCGATCGCGCCACCGTAGGTGCGCGCGAGAAGCCCCTCGGCGGTCAGCTGCGACAGATCCCGACGAATGGTCGAGGCCGTCACGCCGAACTGCACGGACAGGTCTTCCACACTCGCCAGACCACTCGTCTTGGCCAGGCGGACGATCTCCGCGCGCCGCGCCTGTGACTCCCTGAGCGCCATACCCGAAACCTAGCCGACGTCGGCGGTGCTGGTCGCCAGTTCGGCGGCCTGTCGCAGGGCTTCCACCATGCTGCCGGCCTCGGCGATGCCCTTGCCCGCGATGTCGAACGCGGTGCCGTGATCCACGGAGGTACGGATGACGGGGAGTCCCACGGTGATGTTCACGCCGGCCTCGATGCCGAGAACCTTGACCGGTCCGTGGCCCTGGTCGTGGTACATAGCGACGATGAGGTCGTAGTCACCGCGACCCGCGAGGAAGAAGGCGGTGTCGGCGGGCAGCGGTCCGACGGCGTCGATTCCGTCGGCCTGCAGCTTCTCGACGGCCGGCACGATCTTCTGATCCTCCTCGCCGTACCCGAACAGGCCGTTCTCGCCGGCATGCGGGTTGATACCGCACAGGCCGATCTTCGGGTTGCTGTTGCCCGATCGCACCAGCGCCTCGTACCCGCGGCGGACGGTCCGCTCGACGAGACCCGGCTCGATCTTCGCGACGGCGTCGAGCAGTCCGATGTGGGTGGTCACGTGGATGACCTTGAGCTTGGGCGTCGAGAGCATCATCGACACCTCCTCGGTACCGGTGAGGTGCGCGAGCAGCTCGGTGTGACCGGGGAAGATGTGTCCGGCGGCGTGCAGCGCCTCCTTGTTGAGCGGCGCGGTGCAGATCGCCTGGACGTCACCTGCGACGGCCAGTTCGGCTGCGACACGGATGTATTCGTAGGCAGCATGTCCCGCCACTGCGGACAGCTCGCCCCAGGCCAGATCCGCGGGCAGCAACCCGAGGTCGATGACGTTGATGCGCCCGCTGGTGAACTCGGCATCAGCGATGCGCTCGATCGAGACGATGTCGCACTGCACACCCAGCACGTCGGCCGCGAGTCGCAGACGCGCCGCGTCACCGATGACGACGGGCTTGCACCACCCCGCCACCTTGGCGTCGAGCACGGCGGGGACGATGACCTCGGGGCCGATGCCCGCGCCGTCGCCCATCGTCAGGGCCACGACGGGCAGGTCGAGGGTCGGGAGATCGGTCGATGTCATGGCTGTGCCCTTCGGTCGAAGCGTGGTGTCCGGCGAGCCGCCGGTGAGGTAGGAGTGGATGGCAGACAGGCTGTCTCGGTCACCGAAACTGCCCGGCCGCGTGACGACGCGTCGGCCCCGCGGGTCGACGGACACGACAGCGCCGTAGTGCACATGCCCGAGCGGGCGCAGGGTGTCGATGCCGAGCGCGGTGATGACGGCCCGTGCCGTCTCACCGCCGGTGAGGGCGAGGTCGACCGACAGTCCGTCGGTGCCGGCTCGGACGTACTCGGCCAGGGTGACGGACAGGTCACGGGTACGCGCGACGTCCACGGACCCGGTCACGGTGAGCGCGACCGAGCCGTCACGCAGGGCGGAGGAGAGCTCCCGTGCGTCGGCGAGGCCGGCAAGCACGTCACCCGCGTCCACGGTGAGCAGCCGCACCCCGTCCTCGACGAGACGACGAACCTGCTCGACGGCGACCGAGGAGGCGGTGCCCACGACGACGAGGACGGGATCGCCTGTGCAAGCAACGGTCCGAGGCTCGGCCGACCCGTCGAGACCGCGGGCGACGGCGGCAGCGAGGGCCGAGGTACCCACCAGGATCATGTCGGGCCTCTCCGCCACTGCCGCCACCACCGCATCGAGATCGGCGTCGGACTCGATGTCGCACACGACGACCCCGGCCGCGCCGGAGAGCGTGTCGATGGTGACGAGCGGAGCATCGAGCATGTGCGGCACCGACTCCGGGGGCTCGCCGGACTCGGCGTGCCACAGGTCGGTGTCGCCCAGCGGCGCTCCGTCGACGTGGAGCACGCCGCCACGGACGACGCGGTCCAGCAGTGGCAGACCGCCCGCGACGACCACCGGCCCGCGGACCGACAACGCGCGCACCGTGGCGGCGACGTTCCCGCGCAGAAGCGAGTCGATCTTCGCGAGCACGCGTGCGCCTGCGGGTACGGAACGCAGTGCAGAGGACACCAACGATTCCGCCTGCTCGGCAGCCAGCGCTCGGGTATCGAGGTCCACGACAGACACTGTGGCGGAACCGATCACGGCATCAAGGGTCAGAGACACATCGGACGTGCGGTCGAGGAACACCCCGGCGACCTCCGCGGCGCCCGAGAGGTCGTCGGCCAGTACGACGAGTGAGGTCATCCTCGTACCACCCTTCCCCTTGTTGCGCGAACCACGCATACAACTGTAGCCCAATTGCGTGTTTCGCGCAGGTGGTTCACAACGACGCTCCCGCGCACTGCACGATCGCCTGGCCGGTGATGTTGCGGCCGAGAGGGCCGAGCAGGAAGCGGATGAGCCCCGCGACCTCCGACGGGTCGATGAAGGCTCCGAGAGGCGGGAGCTTGGGCGGAGTGTGCGCGCGCGACGGATCCCCCAGCATGGCGGTGTCCGTGGGCCCGGGCGCAACGACGTTGACGGTGATGCCGCGGGACACCAGTTCCATGGCCCACGACCGTGCCATGCCCGTCAGCGCGGACTTCGTGGCGACGTACTGGCTCTTGCCGGCATTGCCGGTCATGGTGCGACTTCCGACGAGAACGACTCGGGCACCGGGTTCCAGAGCGTCGACCACGCCGTTCACCAGGACCTCGGCCGCGGCGACATGGACCTGCCACATGTCGCGGAGGTCGTCGACGTTCAGCGACCCGAGCGGAGCCGAACGCTGCAGTCCCGCAGCGTGAACGACGGCGTCGACCGCGGACAGACCCGACGCGATCTCCGCCACCGAGTCCAGATCACCCAGGTCGGACTCGACCCACGTCAGGTTCTCGTGCTCGATCTCCGGTTTCCGACGACTCAGCCCGGTGACACGCCACCCGTCGTCGAGAAGCGAGGTTGCCGTGGCCGCACCGATTCCGGAGCTGACGCCCGTGACGACGGCGTGCTTCACGACAGCCACTCCGGCTGCACCTCGCAGTACTCGATGGCCTGACGAAAGCGCGTGAAGGCCACGTGCAGCGTCGGGCCGTCGGCCACGATGGACGGGTACGAGAACTCGCGGTTCAGTCCGTCGCGGGAGTTGTTCGACAGGCAGTACCCGTCGCCCTCCTCGAGGTTCCGGCGCACCGGCCAGGTGACACCGCGATCGGATGAGATCGCCAGGGCCATCGGGGCTCGGGGTGCGCCCCAGAAGGCATGCCGCGGGTCGCCGTCGTCCAGAGGCGAGTCCTCCTCGACCGTTTCCTGCTTGTCCGCGATGCCGTGATCGTCGATCTCGTCGTACAGCGACAGTCGACGCGCCGTGGCGTCCTCACGACTGGACTCGTTGTACACCAGGGCGAGTCGATCGTCGGCCAGCACGACGAACTGCACCGACGAATTGTTGTTGGGCAGCTCGGTGGGGACGGGAGCGCTCCACGTGTCACCGTCGTCGTCGGAGACGGAACGGTAGACGTGGTCCGCCCACCGGCTGCGGTAGAGCGCGACGAGCTGGCCGTCGGACAGGCGGCCGATGTTCATGTGGACGCAGCCGATGCTGTCGGGAACGACCACCTCGCGCCACGTGGCACCGTCGTCGTCCGACACCATGACGCCGGAGTAATCGCGGTCGCCCACCCACTTGCGTCCCTCGATGCGGACACAGTGGAAGACGGGCAACAGAATTCGGCCGGACGGCAGCGTGACCATGGGCTGGCGCACGAACACGCCACCGGCCTCGGTCTCCGGGATGAGGACGTCGGTCTCGCCCCAGGTGCGCCCGCCGTCGGGCGAGCTCCGCCGCAGCACCCGTGCGGTGTCCTGATTGCCGGCGTGTTGCGAGGTCCACAGCAGCCAGATCTCACCGGACTCACGCACGTTCAGCACGGGATTTTGCTCCGACCGCGTCCCGTCGTCCGACAGCCGGATCGGCTGCGACCACTCGTCGCCGTCCCGTCGGGAGAACCACACGCTGATGTCCGGAACGCCCTCCTGTGTGCCGGCGAACCAGACGCACGCAAGTGAACCGTCCGGCAGCACAGCCAGATTGGCCGCGTGGTTCTGCACCTCGGGCGGGGTCAACAGCGCATCACGGCGCCCGGGCTCGGCGGTGGGGCGGACGATGCCGTCGGCATCCAGTGTGGTGGTCACGGGGATCTCCTCGATCAACGGACGAGTGTCGCGGCGGACAGGTTGTAGGAGTTGGTGGGACGCAGGGTCACATCCTGGATGCGTTCGCGACGCGCCATCACCGACTTGGGAACGAAGGACCACAGACAGGGCACGGTGTCCCAGATCTGGCGCTGCGCGTCGGCGAGAAGCTGAGTGCGTCGGGTCTCGTCGACCTCCTCGGAAGCACGCGCGATGGCCGCAGCGATCTCGGGGAACATGTACCCGTGGTACGTGTCTCGGGTCTGTTCCTTCTCCGGGGTGCCGGCGTACATGCCCTGCATGATGGTGATCGCGAGCCCGGTCGGACTTGGAAATCCGTTGCCCAGGATGTCCCAGTCGCCCGCCTTGCCCTGACGCCACTGCATGATGTCGCCGCCCGGCTCGAACTGTTGCAATGTGGTGCGGACGCCGATCGCCGAGAACATCTGGACGACCGACTCCATGATGTCGGTGTCGGCCGCGAACTCGCCGGACTCCCAGATGATCTTGAGTTGCAGATCGGAGATGCCGAGCGCGTCGAGCTCGCCACGCGCCCGTGCCGGGTCGTACGTGTACTCCCCGGTCTCGATAGCGCCGTCGAGGATCGCCGGGATGACGCCCTTGGACGCGGTCGCCGATCCCTGCATCACCTGGTCGATCAGCGCCGAACCGTTGATGGCGTACGTCAGCGCGCGGCGCACCCGAGCATCGGCGAGCGGATGGTCGGCAGGCTTGCGGAAGTTGTAGAAGAGCTGATTGAGCCGCACGCCGTCGACACGATCGACCACGACGTTCGACAGGCCCTCGAGCTGGTCCGCCGCGTCGGGCGTGATGGAGTCGATGACGTCCACCTCGCCGCTGCGCAGCGTGACGACGCGCGAGGACTCCTCGGGGACGAAGCGCACGCGCACCGTCTCGATGTTCGGCGCCGGGCCCCAGTAGGAGGTGTTGCGTTCGAGCGTGTAGTTGCCGGTACCGCGGTCAGCCGACGTCACGACGTACGGGCCGGAGCCGAGCCCGGTCTGCAGTTCCTCGGGCTTGTTGTCGGCCGCCGGCGTGATGAGGATGTTGGACATCAGGTAGTCGAGCACCGGAACGGGCTTGGTGGTCAGCAACGAGAAGCTGGTGTCGTCCATCTGCTCGACCGTCGGCCATTCGGGGAAGAAGCCGCCGACGAACGATCCGTCGACCTCGCTGTACATCCGGATGGCCGTGGCGACGTCCTGCACCTGCACGGGCGAGCCGTCGGAGTACACGGCACCCTGCCGCAGGTGGACGAACCAGCGGGTGGGCTCGACCAGATCGAAGCGGTCGGCGAGGACGAGCTGCGGCTTCAGGTTCGCGTCGATCTCGGTGAGGGCCTGGCGCACGCCGCGCTGCACCGTGAGGGCGGCGTCGAACTGGTTGAGCTTGTTGTCCAGGCTCACCAGCGACCTGTTGAGCGCCAGGCTCACCGTGGTCGGGCCCGGTGTGCCGGTAGGCGTGGCGCACGCACTGGCACCCGCGCCCAACACCACGCCACCACCGAGCAGCATCCCGCCGCGCAGGAGATTGCGGCGGGAGAACTGCTGGTTGAACGGCGATCTGGTCATCGTCGACCTCTCTTCGAGCTTCGAGCGTCATGAGGGCTGCGGGTCAGGAGCGGAGCTGCACTGTGACCGCAAGCACACCTGGACTGTACGCAGGTCTGCACACAACACGCAACTACGAATTGCTACTTGCGTGATTCGCGCACAAGTGCCATTGTGAGCTGAGTTACATCGAAGCCCGCGCTCGTGACCAGCCAGCGCAGAGGCGTCTCCCGAAAGGTCGTTCGATGCACACCACGAACACATGCGCGGTCCGACGGACGGTGACCCGGTGACCGCCGGCATGATCACGCCCGCCGACGTGCCGGCCGCCGAACCCGCGAAGACGAAGTCGAAGTCCGCGGGCACGGCGCGCTACATCGTCAAGCGGCTCGGTCAGAGCGCGCTCGCGATCTTCCTGACGCTCACCACGGTGTTCGTGCTGATCCGTCTCGCACCCGGCGATCCCGCCTACGCGATGGCGGGCCCGCTGGCCTCCAGCGAGGACATCGAGCGGATCCGCCAGAGCATGGGTCTCGACCAGTCGATCATCACGCAGTACCTGAAGTACCTGCAGGGACTGCTGCAGCTCGATCTCGGAACGTCGTACTCGTTCCAGGCGCCCGCCTTCGACGTGGTGCTCGATCGCCTCCCCTACACACTGACGCTCACCGTCGCCTCGATCGGACTGACGACACTGCTCGCCATCCCCCTCGGCGTCTGGATGGCACGCCGCGCGGACACCCGCCGCGAACTGGGCGCCAACGTCGTCACGATCGCCGGACAGTCGATGCCCGACTTCTGGACGGGCCTGATGCTCATCACCATCTTCGCCGTGGTGATCCCGATCTTCCCGGCCGCCGGCTTCGCCACGTGGTCGTCGCTCGTCCTGCCCATGGTCACCGTCGCCATCCTGCAGATCGCCCTGATCTCCCGCATGGTGCGTCGGGAGATGGTCGGCGCCTTCGGGTCCCAGTACGCGACGGTGGCGCGCGCACGCGGTGTGTCGGAGCGGAAACTCATCTGGCGCTACGCCCTGCGCAACTCGTCCATCCCAGTTCTCACTGCCCTCGGCACACGCTTCGCGTCGATGCTCAACGGTGTCGTGGTGGTCGAGGTCGTGTTCGCCTGGCCCGGTGTCGGATCGCTCGTCGTCCGCGCGCTCGAGACCCGCGACTACCCCCTCATCCAGGCCACCGTGCTCGTCACCGCGGTGCTCGCCGTCCTCGTCCAGCTCCTCGTCGACCTCTGCTACCCGCTTCTGGACCCCCGTGTCCGCCTGGGGAAGGGAACGTCCTAGATGACCACAACACTCGAGCCCCCGCAGGCGGAGCGCCCGTCGGCGGTCACCGCGAAGGACATCGCCAAGGCAGGCTCCACTCGGCGCGCCCGCGACAGCCGACTGAAGATCTGGGTGGGCAGCGTCTGCGCACTCGTCGTGATCCTCCCCGTCGCGTTCGCTCGCGTACTGCCGCTGCAGGATCCGGACGCCACCGACCTCGGTGCCCGCCGTCTCGCACCGCTCACCGACGGCCACCTGTTCGGAACCGATCAGCTCGGACGCGACCTGCTCGCCCGCGTTCTGTACGGCGGCCAGGTGTCACTGCTCGTCGGCATCCTCGCCGTGCTGGTCTCCGGACTCATCGGCCTGACCCTCGGCTCCATGGCCGGCTACTTCGGCGGCTGGGTCGACACCGTCATCAGCCGGTTGCTCGAAGCGCAGCTGTCCCTGCCGCTGCTCATGATGCTGCTCCTCGTCGTCGCCCTCTTCGGGCCGTCCATCCCGGTCATCACGTTCGTCATCGCGATCGCCCAGTGGCCCGAAATCGCTCGCCTGACACGCTCTCTGGTGCTCGTGGAGCGCGAGAAGCCCTACGTCGCCGCGTCGCGGGTACTCGGACTCGGCAAGGTCGCCATCCTCACCCGCCACATCATCCCGAACGTCATCAAGCAGACCTCGCTGGTGGTGCTGCTCCTCCTCGCCCAGGCGGTGCTCCTGGAGTCCGCCCTGAGCTACCTGGGCGCCGGACCGCAGCGGCCGTTCGCCACGTGGGGCCGCATCATCTCCGACGGACAGGACTACATCACGACGTCGTGGTGGCTGGTCACCCTGCCGGGCCTCGTCATCGTGCTCCTCGTCATCGGCGTCAACCTCCTCGGCGACGGTCTGCGCGACCGTCCCGCCGGCTCGGGCCTGAAGGCTCTGCTGGGGCGCTTCGCCATCTCGGGAAAGAAGGCCTGACATGACCGAGTCACTGCTCACCGTCGACGAACTGCAGATCGAGCTGGTCACCGACAACGGCATCGTCCGCGCCGTCGACGGGGTCTCCTTCGACATCGCGCCGGGCGAGACCGTCTGCATCATCGGCGAATCCGGCTCCGGCAAGTCGACCACCGCGATGGGGATCCTGGGGCTGCTGCCCGACGATCTCGCGGTCCTCTCCGGCCGCGCACGCTGGAAGGGCACCGACATCCTCGGCGACGACAAGGCGCTGCGGAAGATCCGAGGTGCCGACATCGCCCTGATTCCCCAGGACCCGATGACGGCCCTCTCCCCTGTCCACACGGTGGGGTCGCAGCTGCGAGAGGCCATCCACCACAGCGGTGTCCGCGGCAAGTCCGCGCAGACCACCCGCGCCGTCGAGCTGCTCGATCAGGTCCACATCGTCAACCCGGCGGACCAGCTGAACAGGTACCCACACCAGTTGTCGGGCGGCATGTTGCAGCGTGTCCTCATCGCATGTGCCCTGGCCGCCGATCCCGACCTCATCGTCGCCGACGAGCCCACCAGTGCACTCGACGTCACCGTCCAGGCCAGCATCCTCGACCTCATGCTCGAACTGCAGGAGCGCACCGGCATCGGCATGCTGCTCATCACCCACGACCTGGGTGTGGCCCGGCTGATGTCCGACCGGATCCACGTCATGAAGTCGGGCCGGTTCGTCGAGAGCGGCGACGCCCAGTCGATGGTCCGCAATCCCCAGAACGCCTACACCAAGAAGCTTCTCGACGCGGTCCCCCAGCTGGGCACCTGGTCGGGCGCACCCGCCGATCAAGGAGTCCCGGCATGAGCCTGTTGACCGTCGACGACCTGGTCGTCGAGTATCCCGTCGCCACCGGCACCTTCCGCGCTGTCGACGGTGTCAGCTTCAGCGTCGACAAGGGCGAGACCCTCGCGATCGTCGGCGAGTCCGGCTGCGGGAAGTCGACCATCGCCAAGGCCATCGTCCGGCTGCTGACACCGACGTCGGGACGGATCCTCGTCGACGGGGTCGACATCGCCGGGATGAAGGAGCGGGCCCTCAAGCCCTTCCGCTCGCGCGTGCAGATGGTCTTCCAGGACCCGTACGGTTCGCTGGATCCGCATCTCACGGCCGTCGACATCGTCGGTGAGCCGCTGCGCCTCAAAGGTGTTCGCTCCAAGGCGGACCGGGCCCGACGTGCCGCCGAGCTGATCGACCAGGTCCAGCTGCCGGCGTCGTCTTTGCACCGCCGTCCCGGCGAGTTCTCGGGGGGCCAGCGTCAGCGCATCGGCATCGCGCGTGCCCTGGCGTCCGAACCCGAGATCCTCGTGTGCGACGAGGCCACCAGTGCGCTCGACGTGTCGGTGCAGGCGCAGGTGCTCGACCTGCTGCGCACCATCCAGCACGACACCGGCATCACGTACGTCTTCATCTCGCACAACCTCGGCGTGGTGCGGGAGATCAGCGATAACGTCGTCGTGATGCGCAAGGTCGGCGTGGTCGAGAGCGGCGCCACCACAGACGTTCTGACCAACCCGCAGCACCCGTACACGGCGGCACTGCGCGCCGCGGCGCTCGACCCCTCCACGATGGAGGGCGTCAAGCCGCGCTACGTTCTGTCGGGTCGACCGGCACCTACCTCTGGAGTACCCGCATGATGTTCGGCTCCCTGCCTTTCGGCCCGATGGTGCTGGGCACCATGACCTTCGGTGACACTGTCGATCTCGACGGGTCGCGCGCTCTGCTCGACACGGCACTCGACGCCGGCATCACCCACATCGACACCGCCAACGGGTACGCGGGCGGAGAGTCCGAACGCATCCTCGCGCAGTTGCTCGCCGGTCGACGCGACGAGATCACCCTCGCCACCAAGGGCGGCATGTTCCTCGGCGACGCCGACGGCCACTCGCCCCTGTCGCCCGAGGGGCTGCGGCTCGGACTCGAGGCCAGCCTGCGCCGGCTCGGCACCGACCACGTCGACCTCTTCTACCTGCACCAGCCCGACCGCGCGTCGTCGCTCGAGGACACCCTCGGGACCGTCGCGAAGCTCGTGGCCGAGGGCAAGGTGGGAGCGCTCGGCGTCTCGAATTTCGCCGCCTGGCAGATCGCCGAGGTGAATCGCGTGTGCGACGAGGTGGGTGCGCCGCGGCCCGTCGTCGCGCAGCAGCTCTACAACCTGCTGGCCCGCCGCGTCGAGGAGGAGTACGCCGAGTTCGCCGCCGTCAGCGGTATCACCACGATGGTCTACAACCCGTTGGGCGGCGGACTCCTCACCGGCAAGCACTCGTTCGACGAAGCTCCCGGCGAGGGACGGTTCGGCGATTCGCGGCTGGCCGAGATGTACCGCGAGCGGTACTGGAACACCCAGATCTTCGACGCGATCACGCGCTTGTCCGCGGTGGCGTCGGACGCCGGCATGCCGCTCACCGAGCTCGCCCTGCGCTGGTTGCGATCGAAGCCCCTCACCGGACCGATTCTGTTGGGCGGCTCCAAGACCAGCCACCTGCAGGCCAACATCGACGCACTGGGCCGCGGTCCGTTGTCCGACGACGTCGTCGCCGCGTGCGACGAGGTCGGTGCGGCACTGCGCGGTCCGATGCCTGCCTACAACCGATAGGAAACCTTTCATGTCTGCCGCCGATTTCGCCCGTCGCATCCGTTCCCGTGAACGGGCACTGGGCTACTGGTCCGTCATCGACTCCCCCGTCTCCACCGAGTGGCTCGCCCACGTCGGGTGGGACTACATCTGCCTCGATCTGCAGCACGGCCTCATCGGTTACGACGGGATGCTGCGCGGCCTCACCGCCATCGACGCGGCTCAGGGCCCGGCCGGACTCGTGCGGGTCGAGTCCAACGACCAGACCTACATCGGCAAAGCACTCGACGCCGGTGCGCGCGGCGTCATCGTGCCGCTGATCGACACCGCCGAGGACGCCGCCCGCGCCGTCTCCTACGTGCGCTATCCCCCTGCCGGCGTGCGCTCATACGGTCCGATGCGCTCACAGCTGCGCGTCGGACCGCTTCCCGCCGACGCGAACGACAGTGTCGTCGTGCTCGCGATGATCGAGACCCCCGACGGCCTCGAGAACGTCGAGGCCATCTGCGCCGTGCCCGGACTCGACGGCGTGTACGTCGGGCCGTCGGACCTGCGCATCGCCGTCGGTGGCGCCTCCCCCTCGGACAGCTCCGTGGACGACGTGTTCGACGCGGCACTCGTGCGTGTGCAGGAAGCAGCCGCCGCGGCAGGGATCGCGGCCGGCATCCACACCCCCTCCGGCGAGGTCGCGGCGAAGCGCCTGGCGCAGGGCTACACCTTCGCGACCGTGGCCTCGGACCTCACCCACCTCAAAGCTGTGTCCGAGGGGCACCTGAAGGCTGCGCGGGGGTAGGGGTTCCGGTCGAGCGATCCGCGCCGAGAGGAGCGCGAGTGGGCCTGGTGTTCCACTCGTGAGCCGTGCGAGCGGGATCCCGCGCGCAGGACACGCACGTGGAACACCACGACCAGAGCTGCACCGCCTGTCGTACCGCCGCGTTACCTTCCTCCTCCGCATCGACTTCCGGGGGGAAACTATGTGCAGAGGGTGCGTCTCAGTGCCGGACATCAAGAGGAAGATCGCGCGCCACGGGTGGGCGGTGACCGCCGTGGCCGGGTCGGATCACGAGGTACCCGACGTCGCGTACACGACGGGCCTCACCAGCAGGTCGTTGCCCGAACTGATCGTCTACGGACTGCCGTTCCATCTGTCGGGGAGCCTGCTCCACGACATGGCGTCGCAGATGGTCGCCGGTCTCGCACTGTCGTCCGGGATCACGATCCGCAGTGCGACCGGCGACGAACCGGACATCGTGGTCATTCAGGCCGTCAATACCGCGGACATGGTGGTCACCGGTGCGCTGTACTCGGACTTCACTGCGCTGCAACTGGTGTGGCCGGACGTCGACGGCCACTTCCCGTGGGAGCCCGAGTACTCCATCTGTGCCCACCACCAGCCACTGATGGGCGTGGGGTGGGTATGACGGTTCGGGCCTGACCCGGGCGTGGTGTTCCACTGTCCGCCCTGTCGAGCGGGTTCCCGCGTCCGACATCGGAGGAAAGGGACACCACGCCCAGCGCGGAAGAACAACGAAATGGTCACAAACCATTCGGCCGAGTAACGAGTCGCCCGGAGATGCAGACACACTGAGGACACCAGACCACCCGAGAGGATCCTCATGCGCTCGCTCACGAAGCTCGCCGGAGCCGCGTTCGTCGGCATCACTGCCGCGACGATGTCCGTCGTCGGTGCCGGCACCGCGTCCGCGGTCGACTACCCCGCACCGGTGCCCGTCGATCCGGCGGCCTTCCTGCAGGGCGATGTCGCGTACTTCTCCACCGGCGCCGCCAACTGTTCCATCACCCCGGCGGGGGTCGTGGGTTGCGATCTTCCGGGCGGCGAGTACCTCACCCAGATCCCCTTCGCCCCCGTGGTCTACGACGTGGCGATCGACGTGCCGTGGTTCCCGGCTCACCCGACCTTCGGGATCGGCGGCCCGCGTGGGCGTGCCGGGAGCACTCCCCTCGGTGGCTCGCTCAGCTACGGCGGGGCCACCTGCTACATCGGCTTCAAGGGATCGCTGAACTGTTCCTCGATGGGTCACTCGTTCACGGTGTGGACGCCGTACATGACGTTGAGCTGACCTGAACGCAGCGAGTCACTTCGGATCGGAGCCGCCGTACTACTGTGATCGCGCAGTGGACGGAGGAGCAGCCATGGAACCGAGTGCCGAGATCGACGGCCTGATCGCCCGACACCCCGACTGGCGCGGTGACGCCCTGGCGGAAGCACGACGGGTAATTCTGTCGGTGGACGACGGCATCATCGAGGGCTGGAAGTACATGGGCTCCCCCGCCCGGGATCTCGACGGGCCGCTCATCGTCGGCGACATCTTCAAAGCGAAAGTGAAGCTCGGCTTCCAGTACGGGGCGTCGCTGGACGACCCGAAGGGCATCTTCAACGGTGAGCTCGGCGGGAAGCAGCGGCGCTCGTACGAACTCTTCGAAGGTGACGTCGTCGACGCGGAGGCATTAGCCGGACTGGTCCGTGCGGCGATCGAGCGGAATCGGAACACGAAGGCCGAGTCGCGCAAGAGATAGCCCCGCAGCCCTACACTCAGCCCCCGTACTTGGACGTCACCCGGTTCTCTAACCACTGCAACGCCATGGTGGGCGGCAGCGCCATCACCAGGATCAGCACCACGGTTCCCATGATGTTCTCCATGCGGATCAGGCTGACGTTGCGCAACAGTTCGTACCCGATGCCGCTCGATGCCGAGAACATCTCAGCGAGAAGTAGACCCAGGAACGCCAGACCGAACGTCATGCGCATACCCGTCGCGAGCGAGGGCAGCACCGACGGAACGACGATCTGCCGCACCAGCCGTGGCCAACTCACCTGCAGGGACGCGGCCATCTTCAGGTGGATCCGCTGCACGGACGCCGTGCTCTCCACGGCGACCAGGAACATGGGAATGAAGGCCGCGTAGAACGCGAAGCCCGCGCGGCTCAGCTCCCCGATACCCAGGAACGACAGGAAGATCGGGTAGAGCACGATCTTCGGGATGCTGTTGATCGCATAGAAGATCGGGACCACCGTGCGGGCCCAGAACGGGGTGAGCCCGAGCGCGAGGCCCAGGAGCGACCCGACGATCGTGCTGCCCAGGAAGGCGAGCACCAGGATGCGGAGCGAATCGAGCACGTTGGCACGGAAGTCCGGATTCCCGAGATCGGCGACCAAGGATCGCATCGCCTCGAGCGGCGTCGGGAAAATCAGACTGTCGGCGACGACAGCCGACACCCACCAGATCACCACGGCGAGCACTGCCACCACGAGCGGCGGCACCACACGACGTGCGGTGTGCACACCTCGACGCCGGGGCGCTACGGCCGGCGCGGCGATGGTCGGGGGCAGAGTGGCCACGGAGCGACTCATCAGCGACGCCTCCAATCGAATCGGTTGAGGGCGGCGGAGATGCCGAACGTCGCGATCAGGGCGATGGCCGCGACCACGAGGATGCCTGCGTACATGTCGGCGATGTCGAAGCTGTCGTACGCGATGGAGATGAAATGCCCGAGACCCTGTGTGGACAGGATGAACTCGCTGGCGAGCACCGAGATGATCGCGTAGGAGAGCCCCAGCTTGAGGCCTGTCACGATGTTGGGCAACGCGTACGGTAAGAGAATCGACCGAAAGTACTGCCAGCGGCTGAGCATCAGCGTGGTGCCCAGTTTGGTGACGATGGGCGACACGGCGTTGAAGCCAGTGCGCGCGTTGAGGGCCACCACACCGAACGCGAAGATGGTCGACAGGATGGCGATGGGTGCGACGCCGGCACCGAACAGCACCACCATGATCGGGTAGAGCGCGAAGGTGGGCACCGCGTAGTACACGTTCAGGTACGGCTGGAACGCTCTGTCCCACAGCTCGAATCGCCACAGGACGTAGGCCGCGGCCACCCCGGACACGGAACTGAGCACGAACGCGACCACGATGATGCCGAGCGTCCGCCCGAGAGCGTCGACGAGGAAGTCCGTGTCGGTCAACAGTCGGAGGGCGGTGAAGAACATGTCGGACACCGGAACGATGTCGAGGGGGGACGCGAAGAATCGTGCCGCGATGTCGACGGCCACCAATGCAGCGACCAGGATGACCACCGTCCACCCCCACGCCGGTAACCCCAGTGACGTGGCGGGTGCCGGCCGCAGATAACCGGGAACGACGGAGCTGCGTTCGGTGGTGCTCACGGCTCGATGCTCATCGTCTTCTTGGCCTCGTCCCGCAGCGTCGACCAGATGCGCTCGTGCAACGCGACGGCATCGGGACTGGCCAGCACGTCCTCAGACCGGGGCCGCGGCAGATCGATCGGTACCTCGTCGATGAATCGGCCCGGGCGGGCGCTCATCACGAGCACGCGGTCGGAGAGCAGCACGGCCTCCTGGATGCTGTGCGTGATGAACAGGACTCCGCAGGTGAGCTTCTCGACGATCTTCAACAACTCGTAGGACATCACGAGCCGGGTCTGCTCGTCGAGAGCGCCGAAGGGCTCGTCGGCGAGAACGAGATCGGGCTCCATCGACAGGCACCGTGCGATGGCGACGCGCTGTCGCATACCGCCCGACAGCTGCGTCGGGTAGTGGTCGCCGAATCGCGCGAGCCCGACGGTCGCCAGCAACTGGTCCGCGCGCTCGCGGCGCTCCTTCTTGCCGACTCCCCGCACTTCGAGTGCGAAGGCGACGTTGTCGCGAATGGTGCGCCACGGCAACGTCGCGGACTCCTGGAAGATCACTGCCGTCTTGGTGCGCGGTCCACTCATCGGCTGGTCGTCGATGGTCACCGTACCGCTGTCATGATCCTGCAGGCCTGCGAAGATCTCGAGAAGTGTCGACTTCCCGCATCCACTCGGACCGACGATCGACACGAACTCACCGCGCCCGATGGTCAGGTCGATCTCGTGCAGGGCGGTCACGTCACCGAAGTGTCGGGAGACCGAGGAGGCGATGGCTATGGCCGACGACGTCTCGGGTCGGGGTCTGGTCGCAGCGTGGGTCACGTCGATACCTTCTTCTCGAGGAGCAGGTCAGGCGGGGCAGTTGCCGGGAACGTCGGCGTCGACGTCGGGGGCGAGGAACTCGGGATCGAACAGGGTGCAGAAATCGGGCACACGGTCGCTGCCCGACGCGTCCACACCCGACTGGGCGGCCTCGACGGATGCCGCGTCGAATCCGCCGCCCCAGGTGTCCACGGACGAGGCACGTTCGACGACGGCGGTGGCCGACTCGACGTCGAATCCTGTGTAGTCCGCATAGATTCGGGCGGCTGCGACGGGGTCTGCCTTGATCGAGGCGACCGCGTCGGTGTACCCGTGGTTGATGGCGCGGACGACGCCGGGGTTGCTCGCGGCGTAGTCCTTGGTCGTGGTGATGGTCGACTGCAGGAATCTCTTCATATAGTCGGGGCTGCTGACGATGAGCTTGAAGTCCTCCGGCCGCTGTTCGGCGACGATGGACGGAATCAGGGCGATGTCGACGGAACCCGCTTCGAGCAGGGCCAACCCCTCCCCGATTCCACCCGACGACACGCGCTCGATCCGCGCAGGATCTGCGCCGGCGAGGGAGGGCAATAATCGGGTGAGCGCGTCCGACGCGGAGTTCGGTCGCGTGTACGCCCACCGGCGGACGTCGTCGATCGAGTCGACCGCCGAGTTCGACGCCAGCGCATAGAAATTCATCGGATACGGACCCTGGGTACCGCCACCCACGATACGCAGCTCGGACCCACCGGCGTCGGCCTGCACGATGGAGGGGTAGCTGACCTCACCGATGGGGATGTTGCCGTCGAGGAGGGTGCGCATGGTCGCGCTGCCGCCTTTGCCCGGAACGATGTTCTCGACGATGACGCCGTACTTCTCGAACAGTCCCTGCTTCTGTGCAACGAGCCACGGGATGCTGTAGATCTCGGCGGCAGCCGACACCGTCACGTCGATGGTGACGGGGTTCGCGGGGTCTGCGTCGCGGCCCGGTCCCGAACTGCAGGCGGTCAGTCCGACGGTCAGTCCGAGTACCGCCAGGAGCGGCGCGACTCTGCGTCTGTACATCTGTTCCTCGCTGGCTGGTCGATGTGGTGACGGACCACGAGAGGCGTCTCCGACGCCTGATCCGTTCGGCTGCAGTGCGGTTGGAAATCCACGCAACACCGACTTTACGGGATACATACGATGATTGACAGCGTTCGTGGTGATTTATCACCGCGATTCCGACAATTACCGCTCAATCATCTGATGTATGGCGGGCCAGGGCGTCGCTCGTGCCAGTCCGTCGTGCCCTGATACCGCATCCCTGCCTCGAAGAGCACACCCTCTCGACCTCGCGCAGCGGTGAGCTGGGCACCGACCGGCATCCCCGACAGTGGGTGGAACCCCACCGGCAGCGCGAGAGTCGGTCCGTCGTGCAACGACCACGGATAGGTGAACTGACCCATCCGTCGAGACAGGGCGACCACGTCGTCTCCGCCGGCGAGGGGCGGCACGTCCACGGGCATCGTCGGGGTCAGCACCAGGTCGACGTCCTCGAGGACCGGACGCAGCAGGGCTCGGAACCGTTCGCCCGCCTCGTGCGCCGCGGCGCGATCCTCGTCGGTGATGCCGAGTCCCAGCATGATTCGTTCTCTGGTTGCCGCCTGGAACAGGGACGGTTGCGTACGCAGCCTCGCTCGATGGTGACGCGCGAGATCGCTGTAGACGATCGTGTAGACGATGTCCTGGGCGTCGGCCGCGAAGGGCAGCGACACGGGAACGATCGTCACGTCCAGCTCGGCGAACAGGCTCACGGCGTTTCGGACGGTACGGGCCACACCCTCGTCCAGGTCGGAGGAGATGAACACGTCCGGCACTCCGACACGGACTGTGCCCGTGACGTTCTCGGTCGAGCGGGAGGACAGTGCGTCGAACAGGGCGGCCACCTCCCCGACCGTGCGCGCCATCGGGCCCACCGTGTCGAACTCCTCGCTGACGGGGTGAACACCGGCCGTGCTGATCGACCCTCTACTCGGACGCAGGCCGGTGACACCGCACGCAGCGGCGGGCAGTCGGACCGAACCGCCGGTGTCGGTACCCAGCGCAGCGTCCACGATTCCCGCCGCGACGGCGATACCGGAGCCTCCGCTGGAGCCACCCGGAACCCGGCCGAGGTCCCACGGGTTGCGGGACGGCCCCGCGGCCGAGTTCTGCGACGTCACGCCGACGGCGAACTCGGCCATGTTCAGTTTCGCGGTCACCCGAGCGCCGGCCGCACGCAGGCGTGTCACCACGTCAGCGTCGTGGTCCGCCCGGTGGTCGGTGAAGTAGGCCGAGGCACAGGTGGTCTCGATGCCGGCGACGTCGATGTTGTCCTTGACCCCGACGGTCTTACCCGCGAGAGGCCCCTCGCCGGCCGGGGGTGCATCGATCCACCGGATGACGCTCCCCAACCGACGGTCGAGAGCGAGCGGGGACAGGTCCGGTGTCTCACCGGCCTGTCCCCCACTCTCGGTCAGGCTGCGCTCCGCGCTCGCAGCTCCGCCGTCGCGTCCTCGTCGACGGTCCACGATGCGGTGTTCACGACCACACCGTAATCGCGTCGCGCGTCCTCCTCGGTGAGGTACTCGTCCCAGACGTCGCTCAGCACCTGGAACGGGTCGCGCTCGAAGGGATCGCCGAAGCCGCCACCGGACGGGAGCTTGATCTCCAGGGTCTCCCCGGCACGAATGGTCTCCTGGGTCACCTTGGAGTAGAGCACCTCCTCGCGGTCGGTCCCGGCGTTACGAGTGAACGCACCCGAGACGCCCTGGTGCCCACCGAGAGCTCCCGCCGGCGGATCCGATCGGTTGTCCGCCTCGGAGCCCAGGAACGTGTCGGTCTCCATCAACCACTTGCGCACACTCCCGATACCGCCACGCCACTTGCCGGGAGCCGGTGCCTCGTCGCGCAGCTCGTAGCGCAGCGCCCGCATGGCATGGTTGAGCTCGAGCTCCTCGATGGGGTTGTTGCGGGTGTTGGCCATCAGCGCGTCGACGGCGTCCATGCCGTCCTTGCCGTTGCGGCCGCCGTACGACCCCTCGTTGATCTCGATGTACACCCAGTACGACTCGCCGTCGGGCGCGATGCCGGAGTACGCGATGGCACACAGCGCCGCGGACGACCCTGCGATCGCATGGTCCGGAAGGACCGGTGCGAGAGCGAGATTGATCGAGTCGAACACACGGTTCACCTGAGAGAACCGCGCGAAGCACGACGCCGGGAAGTCCGGGTTGAAGATGGTGCCCTCGGGTGCGTACGCCTTGACGGGTCGGAAGCAGCCGTCGTTCTGCGGAACGAAGTCCTCGGTGAGGTCCTCGTCCAACAGGATGGTCCGGATGGCCGAGACCGCGACCGGGAGGACCGACCCCTCGAAGGGGACGTTGAACGCGGTGGGGACCTGACTGTTGGAGCCGGTGAGGTCGATCAGGATGTCCTCCCCCTCGACCTGCACCCGCACGGCCACCTTCAGCGGCTCGTCGCGGTTCTTGCCGTCGTCGTCCAGGTACCCGATGGGTGCCTCATAGCTGCCGTCGGGGATCTCACGAATCTTGGCACGCAGCATGGACTCGGAGTAGTCCATCCACCGTTCGCCCGCACTCATGACGGTGTCGAGACCGTACTTCTCGAGCAGCTCCGTGAAGCGCTTCTCGCCGATCCGCGAGCACGCAATGAGGGCCTCGAGGTCGCCACGGTTCTGCTCGGGGGTGCGGACGTTGTCGAGAATGTGCTGGATGAGGTAGTCGTTGCGGACGCCCGCCTGGTAGATCTTCATCGAGTCCATGAGCTTGCCCTCGGCCCACACGTCGACGACGTCCATGCACAGTCCGGGGAAGTTGCCCCCCACGTCGGAGACGTGGCCGGTGCAGCCCGCGAAGCCGATGTGTTCGCCCTGCCAGAAGATCGGGATGATGACGCCGTAGTCCGGCGAGTGTGCGGCGCCGTGGTACGGATGGTTGTGCAGGATCACGTCACCCGGCTCGTACGTTCCCGCGAGCCTGCGGTTGACACCCCGGATGTAGGCGGGGATCGAACCGCAGTGCATCGGTGTGGAATCCGACTCGCACAGCTCACGCCCGTTGATGTCGAAGATGCCGGCGCCGAGGTCCTCCGACTCGCGGATGAGGCTGGAGTACGCCATCCGGTAGAGCACCTGGGCCATCTCCTTGGCCATCGACTGCAGAGCACCGCCGATCACCCGCAGCGTGATCGGATCGACCTCAACGTCGTTCCACGTGCGCGTGGAGTCACCCGCCAACGAGACTCCGGTGGTGGGCATCAGCGTCTTGCTCATGCGAGGTTCCTCTCGATGATGATGTGGCCGACGGCGTCGACGGTGGCGTGCTGATTCATTCCGACGATGGTGGTCGAGTCGAACTGCTCGACGATGGCGGGTCCGTCGAACCGGTTGCCCGCCAGCAGGAGCGATCGCTCGTACACCGGGGTCTCGACCCATTCGGGCTTCGCGGTGTCGTCCTTCCAGAAGAGCGCGCGGGCCGTGGTCTTGATCGCGGCGGAAGCGTCGGCGGTGCCCTTCTCGATGTCGGCGATGCGCACGTGAGGCACCGCACCGACGCCCGTGACACGGACGTTGATCAGCTGCACGGGTTTGTCGTCGAAGCGCTGGGAGTACGTGCGCCCGTGCGCCTCGTGGAAGGCCTCGGCCGTCGTCTTAACCCAGACGTCGTCGATCTCGCCGTCGGGTGCCTGCACGCGGAGCTCGTACCCTTGCCCCACGTAGCGGCAGTCGACGCTGCGCTCGAGCGAGATGTTCTCCGGTGCAACCCCGTCCGCCCGCAACTGGGCCACTGCCTGCTCGGACAGCCGCTCGACCTGCTGACGCAGCAGCTCGATGTCCGGGTCGGCCGACGAGGTCCACACCGTGGTGGGCTCCTCGTAGCGGATGTCGGTGGTGAGCAGACCGACCGCGGACGTGATGCCGGGGTGGCCGGGCACGATGACGCGCGGGATACCGAGCTGATCGGCGATCTGCCACGCGAACAGCGGCCCTGCTCCACCTTCCGCGATGAGGGAGAAGTCGCGGGGGTCGTACCCCTTGCGCACCGAGTGCAGGCTGATGGCTTCCGTCATGGAGTGCGCGAGGATCTTGAAGATGCCCATCGCCGCCTCGTCGAGAGGCGCGTCCAGCTTGTCGGCGATGTGGGACTGGATGGCGGTGCGGGCGAGTTCCGGCTGAACCCGCATGGTGCCGGACAGGAAACTGTTCTCGCGCAGCCACCCCATCATGACCATCGCGTCGGTCGAGGTCGGCTCGGTACCGCCGTGGCCGTAGCACGCAGGTCCGGGAACGGCACCGGCGCTGCGCGGTCCGACGCGGAACATGCCGCCGTCGTCGACCACCGCGATGGAGCCACCGCCGGCGCCGATGGTGTCGACCTCCGCCATCGGCACCATCGCGTGGTAGTCGCCGATGCGGGTGTCCAGGAGGTGCTTCATCCGCAGTGCGCCGTCGGGCGCCACTCCCACGTCCGCCGAGGTGCCGCCGACGTCGAGGGTGATGACGCTGGGGAAGCCCGACGCCTTGCCGATGGCGCAGCCGCCGAGGAGACCGGCGACCACACCGCTGGTCAGCAGTGACACGGGAATCTCACTGGCGCTCCGGGAGGTGACCAGTCCGCCGGCGGAGGTCATGAGGTGCACGTCCTCGCCGACTTGTGCCGCGCTCGCCTTCTGTGCGAGGTTCTCGATGTACTGCGACGTCTTCGGCCCGATGAACGCATTGAGCGCGGCGGTGGAGAAGCGCTCGTACTCGCGGTACTGCGGAGCGACCTCACTGGACAGCGACACGAAGACGCCGGGGAACTCCTCGGCGATGATCGCCTTGACCCGCTGCTCGTGGGTCGGGTTGCGGTAGGAGTGCAGAAAAGCGACGGCGATGGCGTCGACACCTCGCTCGCGCAGGAGCCGAACCTGTTCCCGCACAGCATCTTCGTCCAGGGGTGTCAGGACGGCGCCGGAGGCGTCGATACGCTCCGGAACGACGCGCCGGTTCCGCCGCGGTACCAGTTGCCACTTCTGCCACGGCAGATCCTGGTAGTTGGAGTAGTTCAGGGGTCGCTTCTTGCGCGCGATGTGCAGGAGGTCGCGGAACCCCTCCGTCGTGATCATTCCGACGTCGCACCCGTTGTGCTCGAGGACGATGTTGGTGGCCACCGTCGTGCCGTGGAAGAACATGTCGATCTCGGCCGGGTCGATTCCGGCCCGCTTGGCCAGGACAGCGATGCCGTCCATCGTGCCGATCGAGGGATCGTGGTTGGTCGACGGCGTCTTGTGCACCACCACGGTGCCGTCGTCGTCCCACAACACGAGGTCGGTGAAGGTTCCACCGACGTCGACTCCGATTCGTTTCATGTGCCATCCAATTCTGTCGGCTCTCACGTGGGGAGCAGGAGTGGGACGACCGGGACGCGTCGCTGCAGTCCGGGAGTCCGTGCGGGGTCTCTATGCACCCTGCGAAGGTGACCCGAGTCATAGTGCGCCACCCTGTGCCCGAATGCAATACCTCTGATGTTTTGGGCAGGTGACGCCTCGTCAGGTGCCCTTCAGTCCCACTCGACGGCATCCGACACCCTAAACAGCCGATGTATTGCCATGGTGCCCGATCTTCGGATGCCGCTGCTCGCCGCAGTCGCTCGCGCTACGCTCGTGCTGTTCCGCCACCGTCGCCCCACGTGATCGCCCGTCGTCACGAGCCGGACGACCGACCGAGAGGCCCGCCTCAGTGCCCGAATCCTCGACCGCCGATCCGAGCGCCAAGAGCACGCCGGCCTACGCCGCACTCGCGACACGACTGCGCGACCGCATCCTGTCGGGCGAACTGCAGCCGGGTGAGCGCCTCCCCAGCGACACGGAACTGACGGCGGAGTTCGGCGTCGGCCGGAGCACCATCCGCGAAGCCCTACGGTCGTTGGCTAGCCAGAATTTGATCCTCACCACTCGCGGCGTCACGGGCGGCAGCTTCGTGGCGGTGCCCAGCGTCGGCCACATCAGCGAGCACCTCGAAACCGGTGTCGCGCTCATGACCACGGCCGATGCCGTCACTGTCGACCAGCTGATGGAGGTACGCAACCTCATGGAGGTGCCTGCGGCGGGCATGGCCGCCTTCCGCCGCACCGAGGACCACCTCGATCAACTGCGCGCCTCGATCTTCGATCCCACCGACGCCCAGGGGCCGGAGACCTTCGTCAAGAACCAGGAGTTCCACCTCGTCCTGCTGCGCGCTGCGCAGAATCCCCTGCTCGAACTCATCACGGCACCGGTGTTCCGGGTGCTGTCGAAGCGTTTCGGTCGTGATCACGCGCCGGAGGGCTTCTGGCAGTGCGTCGACCACGACCATCGGGCGATTCTCGACGTCGTCGCCGCGGGCGACTCGATGTCCGCGATGGACATGATGCGTCGCCACCTCGACCATCTGGGCGGCTCCTACCGACAGATGGACAAGCTGCGCACTCAGTAGCACCAAACATCTGCTCTTTCGTGAGAATTGACCGCATCAGATCTCGCAGATCCGGTCAGAACTCCCCCTTGACGGTCTAATCATCTGATGTTTATGGTTCAGGTGCAGGCATCGCCGACCGACACAGGGAGACACCGTGGCAGTCCATCCGGCCGTTCTAGGGCGCTTCTTCGAGGATTACGTGGTGGGTGACGTCTACCAACACCCTCTGGGACGCACCGTCTCGCAGGCCGACAACACTTGGATCACGCTGCTGTCGATGAACACGAACCAGAACCATTTCAACGCACATCTCGCGGCGCAGAACCCGATCACCGAGGGGCGCGTCATCGTGAACTCGGGCTTCACGGTTGCGGTGATTCTCGGCATCTCCGTACTCGACATGAGCCAGAACGCGATCTCCAATCTCGCGTTCACCGACATCAAGATGTCTCACCCCGTGTACGAGGGCGACACGCTGTACGCAGAGAGCATCTGCACGGGCCTGCGACTCTCCGAGTCCCGCCCCTATGCCGGCATCGTCTCGATGATCACCCGTGGCCTCAATCAGGATGGCGTGGAGGTGATCTCGTGGAAGCGCTCCGTCATGGTGGCGACGCGTGAGAGCGGCATCGGCCAGAACTACTTCCCGGAGGCGCAGAGCGGTCCGCTGCAGCTGCCGTCCGACACGAAAGGCGACGCACGATGAAACCACTCGAGGATGTCCGCATCATCTCGCTGGAACAGTACGGCGCAGGCCCGTTCGGCAGTCTTCACCTCGCTGATCTCGGTGCCGACGTCATCAAGATCGAGGACCCCAACGTCGGCGGTGACGTCGGCCGGTACGTGCCGCCGTTCAACGAGGGCGAGGACTCGCTCTTCTTCGAGACGTTCAACCGCAACAAGCGCAGTCTGTCGCTCGATCTCTCCACACCCGCCGGGCGCTCTGTCTTCGAGGACCTCGTGAAATCTAGCGACGCAGTCTATTCGAACCTGCGCGGTGACGTACCCGCCAAGATCGGCATCACGTACGACGATCTCAAACACCTCAACCCGGCCATCGTCTGCTGCAGCCTGACCGGGTTCGGTATGACCGGTCCGCGCGCGAAGGAACCCGGCTACGACTACATCCTGCAGGGACTCGCGGGCTGGATGAGCGTCACCGGTGATCCCGACGGCCCACCCACCAAATCCGGTCTCTCGCTGGTGGACTACTCGGGCGGGTTCGTCGCCGCGATCAGCCTGCTCTCCGGTCTGCACGCCGCGCGGCGCGACGGTGTCGGCGGGGACTGCGACGTGTCGCTGTACGACACCGCGATGTCGCTGTTGACGTATCCCGCGACGTGGCATCTCAACGCGGGTTTCGAGCCGGTGCGAACCAAGAATTCGGCCCACCCGTCGCTGGTCCCGTTCCAGGCCTTCGAGGCCACGGACGGCTGGCTCATCGTCGGCTGCGCCAAGGAGAAGTTCTGGGAACGGCTCGTCGTCGCCATCGGCCGACCCGATCTCGGTGCCGATCCTCGCTTCGCGAGCTTTTCCCTGCGGGGGCAGAACAAGGACGTTCTGCTGCCGATGTTGGAGGACGTGTTCGCCACCGACACCGTCGCACATTGGTTGTCGCTGCTGGGCCCGGCAGGCGTTCCGTCCGGACCGATCAACGACGTGGCGCACGCGCTCACCGAACCCCACACGCTCGCACGCAATCTCATCGTCGAGACCGAGCACCCGGTGTACGACACGGTGCGCCAACTCGCCTCCCCCGTCAACTTCGGGCCGCAGCGTCCCGAATACCGACGTGCACCGCAGCGCGGGGAGAACCTCGAGGAGATCGTGGCCGACCTCGGCTACGACGAGGAGACCATCGCCAGCCTGCGCCGTAGCGGCGCCTTCGGCGAGGTGACGGCCGAGGCACACGCGTGACCTCCACAGTGCTGTCCGAGTGGGCGACGGGAGTGACCCTCGACGATGTGCCGCCGGCCGTGCGGCACGCGACCGCTCGTCACCTGCTCGATTCGGTGGGTACCGCGGTGGCCGCGCAGCGTCTGGGCCACGGACGCGCCGCATGGACCGTCGCCGACGGTCTGGGCGGCCCTCCCGAGGCCCGCCCGTTGACGGGAACCCGCGCCCTGTCCGCGCCGGCCGCCGCCCTGGCCACCGGCGTTCTGGTGCACGCGCTCGACTTCGACGACACGCACGCCGGGGCGCTCGTCCACGCCACCGCCGTCACCCTGCCGGCAGCCTTCGCCGTCGGCCAGCAGACCCACGCCACCGGTGCCGAGGTACTCACAGCCGCGACACTCGGCCTCGAGACGGCCTGCCGACTGGGCGCTGTCAGTCCCCACGGGTTCCACGCTCGGGGGATCCACGCGACCGCGGCGGTGGGCCCGTTCGCCGCGGCCGTCGTCGCCGGGCGGCTCGGGAAGTTCGACAGTGAGACTCTGGTCCATGCGCTCGGCATCGCTGGATCGTCGAGCTCCGGTCTCCTCGAGTTCCTCGACACCGATGCCGACACGAAAGCGCTGCACCCCGGCACGGCCAGCTTCAACGGCATCCTGGCCACCCGCCTCGCAGCCGCCGGCGCCACCGGACCGGGCTCCGTGTTGGAAGGGCGACGGGGCGTCTATGCGGCACTCACCGATCGACCCGTCGACCTGACCGTTCTGACCGACGGATTCGGAACCCGCTGGGAAGCAATGGGGATTGGCATCAAGCCTTACCCCAGTTGCCAGCTGATGCACGTCACCCTCGACGCGGTGTCCGCCGCTGTCGCGGGCCACGACGTCCACGTCGACGACATCCGTGACATCGAAGTGCTGGTCCACCCGGACTCCACCCCGTTCGTGTGCGGACCCAACACGGGCGTCGCCTCCCCGCGCAGCACGTACGACGGCAAGTTCGATCTGCCGTGGAGCGTGGCCGCGTTGCTGCGCGACGGGGCAGTCGACGTCTCCACCTACACCGACGCGTCGATCGCCCGAGCCGACGTGCTGACGACGGCGCGCACGGTCCGCGTCGTCGAACGTCCCACCGACGGGCCCGCGGCCGCCGCTCCCGGACACGCCACCATCACCCTCGCCGACGGCCGTGTGCTCGTGGGAGACGTCGGCGGAAGTCGCGGCAGTGCCGCATTCCCACTCGACGACGCGGCACTGCGGGAGAAGTTTCTCGGCAACTGCGGCCACGACGCTCGTGCGGACGAACTCGCCGATCGCGTTCTCGGACTCGCCGACGAACACGACCTCTCCGCCGTGCTCGATCTCGCCGCGGCCATCGCGCCCGCCCCCTGACCCTCGCCTGGAAGAAGGACACCACCATGGATTTCACGTACGACGAACAGCAGACGGCGTTCCGTAAGGCATTGCGCACCTTCGTGGACAAGGAGATCGTCCCGGTCGCGAACGAATGGGAGAAGACCGGCCGCTACCCCACGGAGATCGTCGACCACATGAAGGCCATGGGCCTGTTCGGGATCACGACGCCGGAGGAGTACGGCGGCCTCGAACTCGACAAGGTCTCCTTCACTCTCGTCTACGAGGAGTTGGCGCGTGGATGGATGGGCATTGCCGGCATCGTCGGCAGCCACAACCTCTCGTGCTGGATGATCGCCAAGCACGGCACGGACGAGCAGAAGCAGTCTCTCCTCCCGAAGCTGGCCACGGGTGAGTGGCGCACCGGCGTCGGCCTCACCGAGCCAGGTGCGGGCACGGACCTGCAGGGCATCAAGACCACCGCCAAGCGCGACGGCGACCACTACGTCGTGAACGGCGCGAAGACGTGGATCACCAACGCGCGGCATGCGAACGTCCTGCCCGTGCTGGTGAAGACCGACACCTCCGCCACCCCTTCCCACAAGGGCATGAGCCTGCTGCTCATCGACACCACCAGTGAGGGTTTCGAGGTCCAGCGTGACATGGGCAAGCTCGGTTACAAGGGCACCGAGTCGTGTGAGATCAGCTTCGACAACGTTCGGGTGCCGGTCGACGCACTCCTCGGCGGCGTCGAGGGCCGTGGACTGCAGCAGGCGTTGTCTGGACTCGAGATCGGTCGACTCAACATCGCGGGTCGCAGTGTGGGAATCGCGCAGGCGGCCTACGACGCCGCGCTGCAGTACGCGAAGGAGCGCACCGCCTTCGGGCAGCCTATCGCCGAGTTCCAGGCGATCCAGTTGAAGATCGCCGACATCGCCACGCAGCTGCAGGCGGCCCGACTCATGACCTACTGGGCTGCATCGCAGGCAGATTCGGGCAAGCGCGTCGACATGGAGGCGGGCATGGCCAAGTACTTCGCGTCGGAGGCCGCCATCACCGCCAGCCTCGAGGCCATGCGCATTCACGGCGGCTACGGCTACTCGACCGAGTTCGTCGTCGAGCGTCTCTACCGCGACGCGCCGCTCATGGCCATCGGCGAGGGAACCAACGACATCATGCGCACCGTCATCGCGAAGTCGTTGGTCGCGGGATCGAGCGTGATCGGGTGAGTGGGGCGCTCACCTACCTCTACGTCCCCGGCGACATGCCGGCCCGCTTCGACAAGGCGCTCGCCTCGGGTGCGGACGCCGTCGTGCTCGATCTCGAGGATGCAGTCGCTCTGCGGGACAAGGACTCCGCACGCGCGGAGGTGGCCGCCTGGGTCGCTACGTGCGAGCCCGGTGACGTCGAGGTGTGGGTGCGCGTCAACCCGGGCCCGCTGCAGGAGGCCGACATTCGCGCGGTGGCGCATGCCCGGCTGACCGGGGTGTGGCTCCCCAAGGTGGGGTCACCCGAGGAGATCGCGATCGCCGATCGGGTGCTCGCCGGCGTGTGTCCACACGCCGCGGTGTCGCCGTTGCTCGAGACGGGTGCGGCGCTGTTCGACGCGCTCGCCATCGCGCAAGGACCCCGCGTGCGCTTCCTGCAGATCGGTGAGGCCGATCTCGCCGTCGACCTCGGTATCGACGGCGAATCGGACCCCAGCGCGCTGCTGTTCGCGCGGTCACAGGTGGTCGCGGCCAGCGCCGCCGCAGGCCTCCTCCCCCCGCTGGGGGCCGTGTCCCGCAACTTCCGCGACCTCGACGCGTTCACCGCGGACACGCAGTCGCTGTCGCGTCTCGGCTTCGTGGGCCGCGCGTGCATCCACCCGGCCCAGGTCCCGGCGGCGCGCGCGGTGTTCGAGCCCACGCCCGAGGACGTCACCCGAGCACGCGCCGTGCTCTCCGCCCTCGAGTCCGGTGGGGCCGGGGTCGACCAGGACGGTCACCTCATTGACGAGGCAGTCGCGAAGCGGGCACGACGGGTGATGGAGCGCGCGTAGAGGGCAAGTGGGTTCGGGCCCGAAACATGTCGGTGCCCTGCTGTAAACAGTGAGTAGGCAGACGGATGATTCCTGCCACCGACGCTCGGTTCTCCGACGTCGAGCTAGCTGTTCGCACAGAATCGAGAACCCATGGACCACGACAGTCGCGGCTTGGGCGGTATCCCCGCCGGCAATCCCGGATTCACCGTCGCCGTCGAGATCGACCGGCCCTTCGACCAGATCGAACCGGACGAGTACCTCCGGTTGTTGCACCTGGTCGGTGACGACGCGGCCAGGATCGACCGGTCCCTACTCGGTCACGCACGCGTCGTCCTCGACGTACCCGGCAGCGGCTGGTGGGTCTCCGGACAGGCCGCCCTCCACGCCGTCGACAGGCTGGCAGAGGAGTGGACCGTCCTCGGCGTCGAGACGAGCCGATCGGACCTCTGGTCCGCCAGCCCGCACATAGCCGACAGTCGCCTCCCCCGCACTCGCCGACTGCCGGCGAGTGAGGGCACGCGGTACACCGTCATCATCGAAATCGAGCCGTACGACGAGCTCGTCGATGACGTGGAGCTGTCCGACTACTTCCGGTCCAGGGAACGCGCGGACGTCGTCGTCGCCGACAACGGGCGTCGGCACATCATCGTGTCGAGGCGCGACTGGGACGTCTCCTGGGCCTGCCAACTCACCGCCAAATCCCTCCATGCCATCAGCAATGCGTGGTCCATCACACGCATCAGGACGATCGAGACCGCGGTATGGAAACGAGAGCACTCTCGTCCGCGCGTCGACAATCGGCCGACGGCAATCCCGGAGTGGCAGTACGCACTCCGCATCGACGGCACCAGATGCGTCGTCGTCACCGACAAGGATGTCGACCTGGACAACTGGTACGCGAAGTACACCAACTCGGACGGCATGTCGGGCGTCGAGCAGTTCTTCCACGGCCCCGCCTGGTTGACCGACGACGGCGTTGCGAACCTACGGAGGAACGGCGACGCCATCGACGCATGGATCGCTCCCTTGCCCCGCGGTGGACTCCTCGACAACATCACCGACGGATACGGCCGAGTTCTGCCCGTCGACGACTCCGAGGGCACCGCAGCATGGTTGATGGAATCGATGTTCGACAAGCCCGCCGGCCTGATCATCGAACTCGGTCCCAGCGACTACGACCCCGACGACGAGGGGGACGTGTTCAACGCGCAGATCCACGTCCTCGACGACGGCGTGTACATGGTGCGCCGATCGCGAGCCGTTCTCCAGCGACTCCGACTGGTCGACCATGGTGTCGAGGGGTTGGAGCTGGACCACTGGCATCACGACGACCACTTCGACGACTGCACGGACGGTTATCTGTTCAGCCGCGACACCCAGCTCATCGCCAACGCGTGCGTCGCGTGGTTCCGGCAGAACGGCGTGACCGATGAGCGCAGTGCGCTGGGCTGCTCGTACGAGTTCGTCGACGAACTCCCCCGCACCTCCTGATAGTCCCACGAGAGGACCCCATGACATCGACGTCCGACGCCCTCACTCGCGCACTGAATGACGTGCCGTTGAAGGAGATGGACCCGTCACTGCTCGCCCACGCCATCCGGTACGAGGCACGCGGTCGAGGAATGGAGACCTCACCGCTCGAGGATGCTTTCGCCGTGGCGTCCTACGCCCATCTGATGCAGCGCCGCACCACTCGCGGCGATCAGATCAACGATCCGTACATCACGCACCCGTCTCGAAACGTGCTGCGCCTCATGAGGTACGGATGTGCTGATCTCGACGTACTCGTGGCCACAGCCCTGCACGACACCGTCGAGGATCAGTCCGACCGCATCGTCGATCTACTCGGCGGGAGCCAGGCTCTCGGCGCACTCGAGGCACACTTCGGTGCGGAGGTCGCACGCCTCATCGAGGCCGTCACCACCCCGCCGCGCACCGGCGAGGACCGTGCCGCGCAGTACGTCGAACACGTGACGACCGTGATCCGCGACCCGAAGGTCTTTCTGGTCAAGGTGTCCGACTTCGTCGACAACGCCGGCAGTCTCGAGTATCTCGCGGACGACGCCAAGCGCACGAAGCTGCTGAGCAAGTACGCGCCGCTCGTCGAGATCGTCGAGGCGGCGGCCACAGAGCACGGCGAGGCGCTCGGACTGACGGCGGACGGAATGGCGAATCTGCGCGGTCACCTGGCGTCGATCAAGGAACAGACGGCGGGCTGACGTCCCGCCTCCTCCGATCCGCTCGACTTCCGGTCAGCCGCGAGGGTTGCGCCGCGCGCGGACGGCTGATGCGGGCGCGAATCAGTCGTCGACGACGACCCCGTACCGAGTCGCCAGATCCGCGAGGCCGTCGTCGTACCCCTGCCCCACTGCTCGACACCTCCATGCGGTGCCCCGTCGGTAGATCTCGGTCAGAATGAGGCTCCGCTCGGTGGTCGCGGCGTCCAACACTGCAGTGGCGACGCGCGATTCAGGCGTGGAGAGCGAGATCGACACGGCACCGACATCACCGAAGGTGTGCTCGTTCTCGATCGCTGCGGCGATCACGATGCGCTCGATGTCGTCCGGCACGACACTCAGGTCGATGCGGACGCCCTGCTCACTGTCCCCGTCGAGGGACAGCACCACGGCCCCGTCGGACGTGGACGGGGCGTTGTAGAACACGAAGTCCTCGTCGCTGGACACCACCTCATCCGCTGTCGTCAGGAATGCGACCACGTCGACGGCGATGGGATCTGTGTCGGCGGCGCGCCACGATGCGTCCACCGTCACCACAGTGGTGTTCTCCGGCAGATCGACGACGCCTCCGCGCGGAACGAGCGGGGCCATCGACGGCCGGGTGATGACCTCGGCGCGCGGCGTCACCTCGTCGAGGTTCAAAGCCCTGTCCACGTCGATCGAGGACAGTGTCGTCAGCTGTCGTTCCCGTACGCGTGGCATGCGCGGGTCACCGTCGCCGTGGGAGAGCAGGAGTACGTCGGTCACGCCCGCACTCAGATTGACGGCGGGGGTGGCTCCCAGCTGGATCAGTCGCGACCGCATGAGCACGGACTCCGCGTGGGAGCCTCCCATCACCAGGACACGGCGAGTCGCCCACGGTGCGGCGGACGGCGCGGGCAGAGGCATCGTCGCCACGACGGGCTTCCGTGGGCCCTTCCGGGTGCCGGGGCGAACGACGCGCACCAGATCGTGCAGCACGTGCTCCGTGATCACCGGAATGCCCTGTGAGCGAGCCCGAGTCACCTTCACACTCTCCGACGCGGGATCGGTACAGACGACGACACTGGTGTACCTGCTGACGGAGTTCATGACGTCGAGGCCGGCCTCGGTCAACTGCTCGGCCAGACGGAGTCGTGGGATGCGCGTCTCGCCGCTGATGACGACGCGCATTCCTTGAACCAGCCCGTGTGCGACGTCGAGCCGTCCGGGGTTCTCCCAGGGGCACTGTGTTCGAGGGATGGAGTCCGGGTAGAGCGTCAGGCGGTCACTGCAGGTGACGACGGGAAGTGGCAGATCGAGTGAGCGTGCCAGCCGAGAGCTGTGGGTGAAGATCTGCGCCAGGACGTGGGCATCGTCGTAGGCGTCGTGCGCCCGCGACTGCATCACCTTCCAGTGCGCGGCGAGGGTGGACAGCTTGTGATTCGAGAGGTCGGGCTGGAGTCGTCGGGACAGAGCCAACGTGCACAACCTCTGACGCGTCGGCATGTCCAGACCGGCGCGCATGGATTCGAGCTTCAGAAATCCGTGATCGAAGCTCGCGTTGTGCGCCACCATCGTGCGTCCGTCGAGCATCGACATGAGCTGCGGCGCGATGTCCTCGAAGCGCGGAGCGCCGGCCAACCGCGCGGGTGTCAGCTTGTGGATGTGGACCGGGCCGGGATCGCACCCGGGATTGACGAGAGTCGACATCTCACTCGCGACGCGTCCGTGATCGTCCAGCGTCAGGGCAGCAACACTCAGCACCCGGTCACGGTTCGCCTTCAGCCCTGACGTCTCGACGTCGACCACGACCCAGCGGTCGTCGGGCACCGAGGTTGCACTGCGCATGGACATCCACCTTCGTGAGGAAACAGACTGCCCGGTCACTATGCACGACGACTACGACATCTCAGTTGTCCGGCGCAGCCGTGCTCGCTCGGGTGACCAGGCTGGGGGCGATGCTGAAGCGTCGGGTGCTCGACTTCCCGGACTCGATCTGCTCGAGCAGGATCTCGACGCTCCGCACGCCCACCTCGCTGAACTCCTGGCGGATCGTGGTGAGCGGAGGTGAGTAGAACTCGGCGTCCGGAACATCGTCGAAACCGACCAGGCTGATGTCCTCGGGAACCCGCCGCCCGTGGGCGTCGAGCGCGCGCAGCACTCCGAGCGCCATGGAGTCGTTTCCCCGCGAACACGGCGGTGACACCCTTGATCTGCGCGAGGACGGTGCCGGCGGCGTAGCCCGACCGGGCGGTCCAGTCCCCGTTCATCATCGGCGGCGGATCGATCCCCCGCTCCTCCTGCACCGACCGCCACCCGCTCACCCGGTCCGCGGCCTCGTACCACCCCAGAGGCCCGGCTACGTGCCACACCTCTCGGTGCCCGAGTTCCAGGAGATGCGACGTGGCGTCCCTCGCTCCGAGGACCTGGTCGACGGACACCACCGCGAGATCTCCGGCGGGCGACCCCTCGACCGCGACGAGCGGCAGTTCGCCGGCCAGCCCCGCGATGTCGCCGTTGTCGGTGCGCAGCGGCGCGACCACCACCACACCGTCGACACCCTGCTTGTGCAGACTCCGAACGCACGCGTTGATGGCGTCCTCCTCCAGCGAGGTCGGAACCCCCACCAGCACCGAGTAGCCGGCGTGCCGGGCGGCCCGCTCGACGCTGTACAGCGTCGAGACCGGTCCGTGCAGAGCAACTCCCGTCGCGACGATGCCGATGGTGCGGTTGCTTCCGGTGACCAGAGCCCGAGCCGCGGTGTTGGGCCGATAGCCCAGCTGGGTGATGGCCTGCGTGACCCGCGCCCTGGTCGCGTCGGTGACGTGGGGATGACCGTTGATCACCCGCGAGACGGTCTGATGGGACACCCCGGCAAGTTTGGCCACGTCCGTCATGGCCGGCCCTCGAATCGGCGTCACAGTCCCCCCAGTTCACTCGTCCGTCGTCCAGGATCGCAGGTTCTGCCCCGCCGCGCCGATCTACCTCGACACGGGCGGCGACGCGGTGGCTGCGGGGGCAGCTTTCGTGTCGGTGGAACCGCCCAACATCTCGGCCGGAACCGGGAGACCCATGTAAGTGGACGGTGCCGGTTTCTCGGCCTTGTCCGGTCCACCCCCGCGTCCGCTGGCGGCTCGACGCTTCGTCCAGATGTCGAAGGCGACGGCCGCGAGAAGGACGAGGCCCTTGACCAACTGGACTCGCTCGCTGGGTGATCCGATGAGGGACATTCCGCTGTTGATGACGGCGATGATCAGTCCGCCGGTCAGAGCGCCGACGATGCGACCGACACCGCCCTGCACCGCTGCACCACCGATGAAGGCGGCCGCGATGGCGTCGAGCTCGAATCCGTTACCCGCAGTGGGGCCGGCCTGGTTGAGTCGCCCGGCGAAGATGATTCCCGCCAGGGCCGACAGCACACCCATGTTGACGAAGAGCCAGAACGTGACCGGCTTGACCTTGATGCCCGACAGCGATGCGGCGTGGATGTTGCCGCCGATGGCGTAGACGTGGCGACCGAACACCGTTCGACCGGCCAGCGTGGAGTACCCCATGACGAGCACGGCGAGGAGGATCAAGACGTACGGCAGGTTCTTGAAGCGCGCCAGCTGAACAGCAATGGCGAGCACGAGAAGTCCGGCGAAGGTGAGCTTGGCGATGAACAGCGGCAACGCATCGACGACCTGACCGTACTTCTGCCGGCCCATGCGGGTCCGCCACTGGCTGAACACGATTCCGACGATGGCAGCGATGGCGACCAGCAGCGTGAAGATGTCGGCTCCGCCCAGGGGTCCGAGGCCGACGTTGCCGAGGAATCCGGGGAGGAAGCCGTTGGACAGCGTCCGCACCGGTCCGGGGAACGGCCCGATGCCCTGGTTGCCCAGCACGATGAGGGTGACGGCGCGGAAGACGAGCATGCCGGCCAGCGTGACGATGAACGCGGGGATGCCGAAGTACGCGACCCAGTAGCCCTGCCACGCTCCGATCAGTCCGCCCACGACCAGCGTGATCAGCACTGCCAGCGGCCATGGCACGTTCTGTTGAACCATGAGGACACCCGCGATGGCGCCGGTGGCCGCGACCACCGATCCCACCGACAGGTCGATGTGGCCGGCGATGATGATCACGACCATGCCGATGGCCAGGATCAGGATGTAGGAGTTCTGCACCACCATGTTGCTGATGTTCTGCGGCACCAGAAGTTGTCCACCGGTGAGCGCGGTGAAGAGCAGGATGATCAACGCGAAGGCGATGAAAATTCCGCTCTGGCGGAGGTTTCGCGTGAGCAGCCCCCGGACGGTCGACAGCTGATTCATCGAAGTACTCCTGTTCCACGGGTCATGAGATGCATGAGAGATTCCTGCGTTGCGTCCTCCCGAGTCACCTCACCGGTGATGCGGCCTGCGGACAGCGCGTAGATCCGATCGCACAGCCCCAACAGTTCGGGCAGCTCGGACGAGATCACGAGAACGGCCTTGCCTGCATCGGCGAGGCTGTTGATGATCGAATAGATTTCGAACTTGGCGCCGACGTCGATTCCTCGCGTCGGCTCGTCGAGAATGAGCACGTCCGGATCACTGAAGATCCACTTGCTCAACACGACCTTCTGCTGGTTGCCGCCGGACAGCTTGCCGACGACGGCCTCCACGTTGGGAGCCTTGATGTTCATGCTCTTGCGGAAGCCCTCGGCAACCTCGTACTCGTGGTTGTCGTCGACGAATCCGTGTGCGACCAACTTGTCCAGGGCCGCGGTGGAGATGTTGCGCTTGATGTCGTCGATCAGATTGAGGCCGTAACGCTTGCGATCCTCGGTCGCGTACGCGAGACCGTGCTCGATCGCGTCGTTGACGGACTTGACGTGAATCTCTTTGCCGTACTTGTACAACCGTCCGGAAATATCCGTGCCGTAGCTGCGCCCGAAGACGCTCATGGCCAGTTCCGTGCGGCCGGCACCCATCAGCCCGGCGAGACCGACGATCTCCCCGCGACGGAGCGTCAGATTCGCCTTGTCCACGACGGTCCGACCGTGCTGGGTGGGGCTGTGCACGGTCCAGTCCTCGATCCGCAGCACCTCCTCTCCCACCGTGGATTCGTGCGGCGGGAAGCGGTGCTCGAGATCGCGGCCGACCATGAGCGAGATGATGCGATCCTCGGTGACATCCGGGTTGCGCATGTCCAGCGTCTCGATGGTCCGACCGTCCCGGATGATCGTGGTCCGGTCGGCGATGGCCGCGATCTCGTTGAGCTTGTGCGAGATGATCACGCACGTGATGCCCTCGTCCCGCAGCCCGCGCAGCAGCTCGAGCAGATGGGTGGAATCCGAGTCGTTCAGCGCTGCAGTCGGTTCGTCGAGGATCAGGAGCGTCACGTCCTTGGACAGCGCCTTGGCGATCTCCACGAGTTGCTGCTTGCCGACACCGAGGTCGTTGACCACGGTGACCGGGTTCTCCCGCAGCCCTACACGGTTCAGTAGGGCTGCGGCCTCGGAGTTGGTGCGGTTCCAGTCGATGAACCCACGCTTGGACCGCTCGTTGCCGAGGAAGATGTTCTCGGCGATGGACAGATACGGACTGAGCGCGAGCTCCTGGTGAATGATGACGATGCCCTTGGCTTCGCTGCTCCGGATGTCGGAGAACTCGCAGGCCTGACCGTCGAACACGATGTCGCCGTCGAACGTGTCATGGGGATACACACCCGACAGAACCTTCATGAGCGTGGACTTTCCCGCGCCGTTCTCGCCGCAGATCGCGTGTATCTCGCCGCGCTCCACCGTCAAGGTGACATCCTGCAGTGCTTTCACGCCCGGGAACGTCTTGGTGATCCCGCGCATTTCCAAGATCTGGCTCGTCATCGCCGAACTCACTTCAATTGATCCTCGGTGTAGTAGCCGCCGTCGACGAGGAGCTTCTCGTAGTTGTCCTTGTAGACGATCTCGGGCTGCAGCAGGTAGGCGGGAACGACCTTCTCACCGTTGTCGTAATCGGTCGTGTTGTTGGTCTCGGGGGTCTGGCCCTCGAGAACTGCCTGCGCCATCTGGATGGTGACCGCCGCCAACTCGCGGGTGTCCTTGTAGATGGTGGCGTACTGCTCACCGGCGATGATCGACTTGACCGACGGAACCTCGGCGTCCTGACCGGTGACGATCGGGTACGGCTGACCGGCGGTTCCGTATCCGTTGCTCTTGAGCGCGGACAGGATTCCGATGGACAGACCGTCGTAGGGCGAGAGCACGCCCTGCACCTTCTGACCCGACGAGTACGTCTTGGTCAGCAGGTCTTCCATGCGCTTCTGGGCGGTCGCCGGGTCCCACCGAAGGGTTGCGGCCGTCTCGAAGTCGGACTCACCGCTGCCGATATTCAGGGTTCCCTTGTCCAGGTACGGCTTCAGGGTCTCCATGGCACCGTCGAAGAAGAAGGTGGCGTTGTTGTCGTCGGGCGAACCGGCGAAGACCTCGATGTTGAACGGGCCGGCGGGGGCGTCGGCCTTGTCGGTGCCGTCCTCGTTCTTCAGGCCCAGGCCGACCAGCAGGGACGTGGCCTGGTCGACGCCGACCTTGTAGTTGTCGAAGGTGGCGTAGTAGTCGACGTTCGGCGAGTTGCGGATCAGGCGGTCGTACGCGATGACGCCGATGCCGTTGTCCTTGGCTTCCTGCAGCTGCGTGGTGATGGCGGTGCCGTCCACGGAGGCGACGATCAGCAGCTTCGCGCCCTGGGTGATCTGGTTCTCGATCTGGTTGACCTGGGTGGGGATGTCATTCTCGGCGTACTGCAGATCGACCTTGTAGCCCTTCGACTCCAGCGCGCTCTTCAGGTTGTCGCCGTCGGCGATCCACCGGGCGGACGACTTCGTCGGCATCGTGACGCCGATCAGAGCGCCGGCCGTGTCGCCTCCCGCCGAGGGGGCGACGTCGGCGGTCTTCGTGCTGGACCCGCACGCGGTCACCGTGATCGCTATCGCCACCGCGGCCGCAGCCACCGGTAGGTGTCGGAACTTCATCGTGTCTCCTCGGGTGGTGGCTGGTCGGCAGGGCCGGCATTCGATTCGCCGTGCTGCGGATCATGCTGCTGTCGAGTGGTGTGAATCACACCGCCCAGCGAGTGTGAGCGATAACATCGACGATGTCAACGGGTCCCCCGAACTGGACTTTGCGACGTGTTAGCGCTAACAGAGTCCGCAAGTCGATCCGCGGTGTCACCACCCCGCTCAGACCACCGTTATGCTTCGGTGCATACAACTACCGAATCAGGACGACTCATGACTCACCCCGGATCGCACGCCTTCGACGACGGCCTCACCCTCGAGCCTCTGGGCGACGGTCGCTACCGCGGCCGGACCTCCGCGCCGTACAACAACATGGTCGGCCCCTTCGGCGGGCTCACCGCCGCAACGCTGGTCCGGGCCGTCGAGCTTCATCCCGACCGACTGGGCGACCCGGTGACGCTGACCGTGAACTTCGCGGGGCCCATCGCCGAGGGCGAGTTCGAGATCTCCACTCGCGCCGTGCGGACGAATCGCAGCAACCAGCACTGGTACCTGGAGCTGAGCCAGGACGGCACGGTCGCCACCACCGCGACCGCGGTCTTCGGTACGCGCCGCACCACCTGGGACGCCCTCGAGTCGTCGCCGCCCGCGATGCCCGACCCCGCGGACGTCGACACGATCGACTTCCCCGAGTTCATCGCCTGGGCGAACAACTACGAGATGCGGTTCACCGCCGGCGCATTGACCGAGACGGAGTCCGCCGATTCCGTTGCGACGCTGTGGATCCGGGACTCTCCCCCGCGCCCGATGGACTTCGCGTCCCTGACGTCGATGAGCGATATCTTCTACCCGCGGGTCTTCCAGCGGCGCGGGAAGTACGTCGCCGCCGGAACCATCTCGCTCACCGTGCACTACTTCGCGACGGCGGAGGATCTCGCGGCTCAATACGACGGGTACGTCCTCGGGACCGCGCACGCACGACGATTCCATCAGGGCTACTTCGACCAGACCGCCGAGCTGTGGAGCACCAGCGGCACTCTCCTCGCCACCGGACACCAGGTCGTCTACTACAAGGACTGATATCGGGTCCCTGCCGAGCCGCAGTGTGCACAATGTGACACAGGGCACGTAGGTCGTGCGCCTCGCGGATCGACCGGCAGGAGAGTCATGAAGAGCACCATGCAGGACACCCCGTTGTCCATCGGCCAGCTCGTTCGATACGGCACGTCGATGCACGCATCGGCGACGATCACCACGTGGAGCGAGGCGGGGCCGTCGAACATCACCTTCGCCGAGCTCGGTCGACGCGCCGCCAGACTCGCCCACGGTCTTCGAGCGCTCGGGATCGACGGGGACCAGCGCGTCGCCACCTTCATGTGGAACAACTCGCAGCACATGGAGGCCTACATGGCCGTGCCGGCCATGGGTGCCGTGCTGCACACGCTGAACATCCGCCTGTTCCCCGAGCAGCTCACGTACATCGTCGAGCACGCCGAGGACAGCGTCATCATCGCCGACGCCAGCCTGCTCCCCTTGCTGACGCCGCTCCTGCCGACCATGACGACCGTGCGGCACCTCGTCGTCGTGGGCGCCGACCCCGCACAGGTGCAGGCACCGGACCACATCGAGGTGCTGGGCTACGAGGACGTGCTCGCAGGCCATCCCGACGAGTACGACTGGCCCGAGCTCGACGAACGATCCGCTGCAGCAATGTGTTACACCTCGGGTACGACCGGTGACCCGAAAGGCGTCGTCTACTCGCACCGATCGATTTGGCTGCACTCGATGCAGGTCTGCATGACCGATGCCATGGCGCTCGCGCAGTCGGACACCGTGCTCGCCATCGTGCCGATGTTCCACGCCATGTCCTGGGGACTGCCGTACGCCGCGCTGATGGTGGGGGCGTCGCTCATCATGCCGGACCGCTTCCTGCAGCCGGCGCCGCTCGCAGAGATGATGACGACGCTGCGACCCACGGCGGCCGCCGCCGTCCCCACCATCTGGCAGGCACTGCTCGCCCACCTCGAGGACCACCCGGCTGACCTGTCGAGCCTGCGCGACGTCACCGTGGGCGGCAGCGCGTGCCCGCCGAGCCTGATGCGGGCGTTCCACGAGAAGTACGGCGTTCCCATCTCCCAGGCGTGGGGCATGACGGAGACGTCGCCGCTCGGCACGTCCGGGCGCCCCGACGTCGGACTGTCTCCGGAAGACGAGTTCGACTTACGTTGCACCCAGGGACGTTTCGTGTCCGCTGTCCGTGCTCGCCTGGTCGACGATTCGGGCACCGTCTTGCCGTGGGACGGCACGCACGTCGGCGAACTCGAGGTGCGCGGGCCGTGGATCACGGGCAGCTACTACCGCAGCGACGCGTCCGACAAGTTCGACGACGGGTGGCTGCGGACCGGCGATGTCGGCACCATCTCCGAGGGCGGATACCTGACGCTGACGGACCGGTCGAAGGACATCATCAAGTCCGGTGGGGAATGGATCTCGTCCGTCGAGCTCGAGAACCACGTCATGGAGCATTCCGCTGTGCGCGAGGCCGCGGTCATCGGTGTGCCCGATGAGAAGTGGGACGAGCGACCACTCGTCGCCGTCGTCGTGCGCGAGGGTCAGACCGTGACCGCGGAGGAGCTCCGCGACTTCCTCGACGGCCGAGTTGCGCACTGGCAGTTGCCGGAACGCTGGACCTTCATCGACGAGGTGCCGAAGACGAGTGTCGGCAAGTTCGACAAGAAGCGGCTGCGCGGGTCGCATGCGGATGGTGCGTTGGAGGTCGTCGAGGTCGGCTGACACGAACGTCAGACGCGGGACACGAGTACTTCCGTCGACCCGTCGAAGGCGCTTCCCGGTGAAGCTGTGGGTGGGGCGTAGTTGAAGCGGTACCGGGTCGGCTCACTCAGTCGAGTCCGCGCCCATTCCTGCTCCAAAGGCTGGACCGGGAAGGTCGAGACGATCTGGGTCTTCGAGCTCGTCACCAGTCCGTACACGACTGCGGTGGAACCGCTTCCGGGATCGGCCACGAAGACGGTGCGCATCGCGTTGACGGTGTCGAGCACCTCGTCGAAGGCGAGGACGACGCGTGTGGTTCCGACCGGATCGCTGAGCGCCGGCAGGACCGTGGATGCGACGCGCTCCATCAGAGGGGTCTCGGATGCCGTCGGCTGAAGGTGAGTGGGCTCCTTGCCGAAGGCGACGGCCAGGTCGCTCGTGAGCCACCTCTGACGTTTCAGTCCGTAGGGGGTCACCACTGTCGACAGCAGATAGCCGTACGTGTGCATCAGTCCCGCATGGCCGATGGGGAAGTCGTAGACATCGGTCAGCCCTCTGTGGAGCCAGGCGAAGGTCGCCTCGTCGAACACCGGTGCCTGCACGTTGTCGTCGATCACCGTCGACGATGTCCACTGGGCCAACTGCTCGTCATCGTGCTGCGATGCCAGGACCTGCCTCACCAGCCAGGGGGCCGGTCCGCTCGGCTCGTCGAGGTCGCCCGTCCTGCTGAGAAGCTCCGCAGTGGCGGACAATTCGGCGGACAGGCCTTCCTCGCCGGTCACGCCAGCGGGAGCAGGTATTTCGTGACCTGGGCCCAGGTCTTGAAGTTCCCGGTACCGAAGGGGATCAACTCACCCTCGAATTCCTTCGCACCGTTGGCACCTCGATCGTCCACCAGAAAGTCACCCCGGTTGAGATTCTTGTGGTGAGAGAGGATGAGGCGCTTGTAGGCCACCGACCCCGACTCGTAGCCCAGGTGCCACTGCACCCACTTGACCTTGTCGTGCCACGCCTGGGCGTTCTTCCACGGGGCAGTGGACAAGATGTACGTATCGAAATGCTCCGCGAGCAGCCTGTAGGCGTCCAAAGCGCCGTCGATCGGATCCATAAGCGAGAAGATGCGCGGAACCTCGTCCAGGTCATCCTCGAGCCCGACGATTTCGGACGGGTGTAGTCGCTTGATACCGGATTGAAAGTCGACCAGCGTGTTGTCTAGATCGACGTACAGAATCTTCTTTTCAGGCATGCGTCTCCCGGTTGAAACAATGAGGGGGTTGCCGTCCGAGTGGAGGCAACATCAACCTAGCAGTGCGCACTGACACGGATGCGGCCTCGATTGTTCACTCACACATTTCACTAATTACTCTGTGCACTGGCTGTGTCACACCAGGGAAACCAGTCGCTGAGCCCACCACGTCCCTGGCGTGGTGAGCAACGCAGGGACTGAGTTACCGGCCCCTGCATCGGGCCATACCCAACCTTATGGCCACAAGGTTGGGTATGGCGCGGTCGTATCCAACCTTGTCGACGGTGTCGGACGTCGATGCCACTCTCGGCAGTGCCTGGTTCCCACGGCACAGGACCCCACTCCCGCCGACGACCCTTGTCGTGACCATCAGTTGCGATCGGAGAGGATGTTCCCGATGCCACCACGTAGACGCTCCACCACGACTCGCACCGTGAAGGCCGGTCAGAGCAGCGCAGCCCGGAAGTTCGCCGGAACTGCGAAGAAGCCGACCAAGCGCCGCGCACCGGCGAAGAAGACCGCAGCTCCCGACCTGCGCGTGCCCGACGCCGGCGAGCGTGTGTGGGTGCTGGATGTTCCCTTCGAGGACCGCTCCGCCGCGAGTGCTGCAGGAGCGCGCTGGTATCCAGGCCCACGAGTGTTCGCGTACTACGGCACCGAGTTGCCCGAGTACCTGCAGCCGTACGAGTCGATGCCGTACAGCCTGCAGCGGTGGCTCGAGGATGATGCCAACGAGACCTGGCGCCCGGAGACCGTGCATGTCCGTTCCCTGCTCCCTCGCGACACCCAGCTCGAATCGGTCCGTCGGCACCTCACTGCCCTCGACGAGGGCTTCCCGTACTTCGCGCAGATGGACTCCACCGGCTTGGGCAAGACCCTGTCGGTGTGCGAGGCCGTGCGGCAGATGTCTGCCGCCGAAATCGGCACCGTCCTGGTCGTCGCACCGAAGGGTGCGCTGCCCGGATGGCGTCGCACGATCGCGGACAGTGAAGCCGACATCGAGCCCTCCGACCGTAAGCGCTGGCTCCTGGTCACCTACCAGTCGACGAAGAAGCTGCTGTCCGTCCCACCCGACACCGATCTGGGCAAACGCAAACGGACACAGAACAAGCGAACCATCACGCTAGGCGAACTGCGATTCGAGATCGACGTGGTTATCGCCGACGAGTGCCATGCGTTGATGAACATCGAATCGCAGCAGTCGCAGATCGTGTGGCGCTATCAGGAAGCCGCGCGGTCGGTGGTGTGGATGTCCGCGACCCCCGGTTACCAGCCGCTGCACTTCGCGTACATGGCGCGCGCGATCGAGCAGTCACGCGGCGTCGAAATCGTGGGCGACGACGACCAGCTCGGTTACGCCCTCACCGTGAAGTGGGCCAACTTCCTCGAAGAGTCCGGCTTCGCGATCAAGGCCGGCAAGGCGTCGACAGGGCTGGCCACGTGGCGCTGGGAGCCGGAGGATGCTGCCCGTCGCGAGCGCGATATCGCCGCCGTGCACGGGTGGTTGTCGGGAGGTGCTGTGCCGTGGTCGATCTCGCGACCGTCCCCGCCCACACCACGTGAACCGCTCGGGCAAGAACTGACCGCCGCGCAGAAGCGGCTGTACAACTCCGCATGGGTCGACTATCGCAAGGAGGTCGGTCTGCCGATGTGGAAGGTGTCCGGCGGCAAACGGGTGCTGCAGAAGAATCCGAGTGTTCGCGCTGCAACGCTGCGGTTCCGCCAGAAGTGTTCGTACCTCCGCATTCCCGCGTCCGCCGACCAAGTGCGCACGTGGGTGAAGGCCGGCAACCAGGTGTTCGTGTCGATGTTCTACCGCGAGTCCGTCGCCGCTCTCGCCGACGACTTGCGCGAGAGCGGGCTTGCCGTTGCGGTGGTCGACGGAAGCATGAGCAGTCCGGAGCAGGAGGCCGAGATCCGGCGCTTCCAAACCGGGGACGCGACCGTCATCGTGTCGACCACAACGAGCGCCATCAACCTGCACACCAACGAGATGCTGCTGCCCGAAGGCACGACGTCCACGCTCGCGCCGCGGGTGACGCTGATCCACGACCCTCGGTGGACACCCATCGATATCCGCCAGATCGAGGGCCGCGCCAACCGCATCGACAAGGACCACAACCACACGACGTCCACCTGCTACTACGGCTACGCCGAGGGGACCGTCGAGGAGGAGATGGTGCTGACCGGAGTGGAGCGAATCGCCGACCTGGGATCGATCGTCGGTCAGGCCGATCTGATCGATCCGGAAGCGTTCCTGGCGGCTCGGGTTACTGCTGACAGCTAGTCATCATCCGGCAGTACATAGCTGTGGCAGATTGCTACACTAGGTGCACGACAACGAACGGAGCAGCTCATGGGTACGACGTCATCGCTACGGGTCGACGATGAACTGTATGCATCGGCGAAGCTGGTCGGCAGTGCGTCGAGCCGGAGCGCAGCCCAACAAATTGCACACTGGGCACTGGTCGGGCGTGAGATCGAGGCCTCACATCACATAGCCTCACGCGACATCGCCGGGGTATTGGCAGGTCGGCAGAACTACGACGCGCTCACCCCGCGAGAGCAGGCAGTCGTACGCGCGGAATGGTCCGAGCGAATCGACGCGATGTCAGAAGGCCTGGATCTGCGCAGCGAATTCGAGGCAGAAGGACGGGCCTTCGTCGAATGCGACGAAGACGGCGCTGTGATCGAGCACCGTCCCTGACGGAATGACCCGCGACCCGGTCCTGCACCTGCTTGCCGGCCCGAACGGCGCCGGCAAGAGCACCTTCTTTGCTCGGGTGCTGGCGCCCGTCACTCATCTTCCCTTCGTCAACGCCGACGAGATCGCTACCGAGAACTGGCCCGGTGACGAACAAGCGCACGCGTACGACGCATCGAGGTTGGCCGCCGAACAGCGGGTGGCCTTACTCGCACAGGCCGCGTCGTTCGTCACCGAGACAGTCTTCTCGCATCCGTCGAAGCTCGATCTGATCGAGACGGCGAACGAGGCCGGGTACCTCGTCACACTTCATATCGTCGCCATTCCGGTCGACCTGGCCGTAGCCCGCGTCGTCAACCGCGTCGAGATCGGCGGTCATTCCGTGCCCGAGGCAAAGGTCCGTGAGCGATACGTGCGCCTGTGGCCCTTGGTTCGATCCGCGATCGATGTCGTCGAAAATGCCCGCGTCTACGACAATACCAACGCAAGCAACCCCTTTCGCGTTATCGCTCGTTACGACCATGGTCGACTGGTTGGGGACCCGTCATGGCCGTCGTGGGCTCCCGCCGCACTGATGACCTGACACCTCAGCCACGCAGCGACACGTGCAGACCATGCTCGGATGCCGTGTGGATCGGATAGGCGTTGTCCGGGTGCGTCGTGCCCACCGCGGCGTCCGGGTGCGCCTGAAGGAAGTCGTGCACGAACACCGCGATCATCGACGACGCGAACGACTTGCCAGGGCACGATCTCGGACCCTTGCCGAAGGGGATCACCAGCGGGGCGACGTGATCCGTCGCGTGAGCGTTCAGTATCCGGTTCGGATCGAATGTCGGACCGTGAACCGCGTGCGCGGCATGAAGGTTCGGCATCACCAGCGTATTACGGTGCAGATCGACACTGCCGTCACCGAGCGCGATGCGGCAGTCTTCGATCACCCGCCCGTTGAACACGGACCCGGGGGTGTCGATGCGCAACGCTTCCATCACGCACGCACGAACCACTGCAGAATCACCCAGCGACTCGACGGGCACAGCTGAGAAGGCGTCCTTCCATTGCGTGTTGGCGGGAGCGAGCAGATGCTTCAGCGTGGCGAGAATGGCCGTGCGCGTCGTGTCGACGCCGGCGATGAAGGACGTCGTGGTGTCGTCACGGACCATGGTCGACGAGAACCCCGAGATGCCGTGCAACCGCCTGATGTGGCCGGCGATGGTGTCGTCGAGCGGCATATCCGCCAGAACCGAGGCGTGCCGCACCAGTGTCCGAGTGTTGATTCGCATCCACCGCTGCTCCCGCGAAAACGTCCAACGTTGCAGCCGTGGCTCGACTCTCATGGCGTATGTGTTCGCACACCGTCGAAGGCGTAAGAAGTTGTCGTACATCGCATCTGCGAACGGCAGTGTCTGATGGGCACCGCTCTCGTCGACGTAGTCGATCACCGTCGTCGCCGCGTCACCCCACACTGCCTCCGCCACAGCAGCGCGGACGCACTCGGTGACGATCGGCCGCAGGTCGATGCTGTCGTCACCCGCACGAACGTGCGTCGGCAGTGCGCGCGTCATCGCTTTAAGGGCGGATCCGGCGCTCGTCGCCACGATCATGTTGCGTTTGCGGTCGCGGAAACGGGGCTGTTGCGCAGAGGAGAAGGTCAGCGCTTCGGGACTCAGTTGACCGAACGAATACTGCGCGGCGGTGTCACGATCGATGTGCACACCGGCGATCTTCGGGTTGACGATCGCTTCGATGGCCCGGCGCGACACCGCGTACAACTGCACTCGACTGCCACGCCAGGTACCGATGAAGTCGGACTCCCGATCGTCGACGAAGAGGTAGTCGCGCGACAACTTCTTGCCGAACGCGTCGGACACCTTCCGCTCCGACGACAACGGCAACGATCCGCCGACGAAACGGATCCCTTGCCGTTGGTAGCTGGCGCGCTGAGCGAACACCGACGCCACGCCACCACGCTCCTCGACAGGGCCGGGTCTGCCACGAACCGGACTCAGCGTGACAGTAGTGCCCAGCAGGTCACTGCGCCTGGGATGGTTCACAACGAGCGGCGGTCAACCTCACGGGACCGTCAGAAGGCCCAGTCCCGGAAACAATGTCTCGGAGAACGGCGCGGGGAACTGGCGGCTCTGCGTCACCACAACGGCGACCGTACCGGGTCCGGTATCTGCGACCACGTCGAGCGGGAGCCCTCGGGTGCCGGCGTTCGGATCGACGGCCGAGAGATCCTCGGAGGCCCAGTGGCGGAAGTCGACGGCGCCGGCCGCTCCCGTCGAGAGATTGCGCCACTGCACAGTCATCCACCGGTAGTTGTACTGGTAGTAGTACGGCTTGATGTCGGCAGCGGAGAACCGGACCGAGCCCGGTCTCTCCCCCACCGTCGCCTTGATCGGCGTGGTCTGGATGAGCCCGCCGGGCACGCTGACCGGGCCGATCTCCAGACCCGTCACGACGGGCACCTGCAAGATCGACGTCTGGGGTGCAGCGGATGCCGTTCCCGCGCCCACCCCCAGGAACACCGGGATCGCTAGTGCCAAGGCCACTGCCGCTCGACGCGTTGTCTGTCGCATGGTCATCACTCTGGCACCGTCAGGCAGAAAAAGACCGATCGTTTTGTGACTGTTACCGAGTCTTGATGGCTCATCCCAATCGGGGGTGTAGGAGTTGGGGTCTGAAGCCGCCGGTCTCGAGCAGGCTTCGGGCGATGTAGTTGGTCAGGTTGCGGAACCCGAGTGCGGAGCCGCGCAGGTGTTCGAGCCGTCCGTTGAGCGCCTCGGTCGGCCCGTTGCTGGTGCCGGGTCGTTCGAAGTAGGCGAGCACGTCGGCGGCTCGCTTCTTCAGGGTCCGGCCCAGGGTGGTGAGCTCGGTGAGCACCTTGGGGACGCCGGCGCTGAGGTCGGTGATCAGCTTCTCCATGAGCTCGCGGCCACGTTGCCGGTCCTCGTGGCGATAGGCGGCGATCATGCGCTGGTAGACACCCCAGGTCGCCTCGACCTCGACGTGAGCGTCATCAACGAACAGCGCGCGTAGCCTGTCGCTCTGCGTGTCGGTAAGCAGGTCCGCGCCGGTGTGCAGCGTGCGCCGCGACTTGTAGAGCGGGTCGTCCCTGAACCCACGGTGCCCGTGGATCGCGAGTTGGACCCGGCGCCGACACCTCTCGAGGGCGTCACCGGCCAGGCGCACGACGTGGAAGGGATCCATCATCGTGACTGCGTCCGGGATCTCCTCTGGCCTCCTCGTGATCGGCCCGTCGGGGATCGTCAACGTGGTGCGGGTGTCGAGGCGATCGGGTCCGACGGCTCGGCGGGGCGCGATCGTCTCGTGCGTTGGCGGACTACGGGAGCTTGGACGCGAGGACGTCGGCCGCCAGGATCTCGGGTGCTGCGCCGAGGAGGTGCTGGTTGGCCATCAGGGCTGCGACGATGGCGCCGTTGGCGTGGGCGTCGCGAGCGGCCTCGTCGGGGAATGCATCGAAGATCCAGAAGGTGTCGGCGTGGGTCCTAGCCGCGAACCAGACAATCGTTCCTACTTCTTCGTTGGCGAGTGCGACAGCGCCGGCGAGCAGATCGGCGAGCGCGTCGTGCTGTCCATCGGCCGCGACGATCTTGGCGACGAAGGCATACGGAAGTGATGCGGGTGTGGACATGAGGGGTTCTCCTTGAAGTCGGGGTTCTTCGTGGGGCGAGTTCAGCGTATGACGAGCGAGGGCCGGTGGGGAGTGGCGTATACGACAGTATTGCTATTGTTCGCGCCATGCGTATCGGACTGATCGCGATCGACGGCTGCTTCGGTTCGGCTGTCGCGTCGGTCATCGACATCGTGCGGGTGGCCGACGGAGCCCGCGCCGATGTCGACCCGCGGATCGACCCGATCGAACTCGCCATCCTCGGACCGAAACGGCGAGTGACCACGACGGCATCGATGACCCTGTCGGTAGACCACCCGCTGTCGGAGTCCGGAGAGTTCGACGTGGTCGTCGTCCCTGCGCTTGGAACCCTCACGGCCGCCGCTACCAACGACGCCCTCCAGAGCCGAGATGCACGTTCGGTCATCGCCTCACTCGGGCGCCTCGACGACGCGACCACCCGGATCGCCGCGGCGTGCACCGGCGTGTTCGCCGTCGCCGAGACTGGACGGATGCATCATCGGCGGGCGACGACCAGCTGGTTCCTGGGGCCGGAGTTCCTGAAGCGCTATCCGACCGTAGCCCTCGATCTCGACACCATGGTCGTGGTCGACGGGAACCTCGTCACCGCCGGCGCCGCGTTCGCCCACATCGACCTCGCGCTCTCACTCGTGCGATCGATCAGCCCCGACCTGGCCCAACATGTCGCCAAGCTCCTCATCATCGACGAGCGTCCGTCGCAGGCGGCCTTCGTCGCCTACGAACATCTCCGGCACGAGGACCCGATCGTCGTCGAGTTCGAGCGCTTCGTGCGCGCCCGCCTGGACGAAACGTTCAACGTCGCCTTCGTCGCGCAGTCGCTCGGCACCAGCCGGCGCACCCTCGAACGACGAGTCCGTGCGGCGCTCAACCTCACTCCGCTCGGCTTCGTCCAACGGCTTCGCATCGAACGAGCTCGGCACCTCTCAGCAACCACGGACCTCACCTCCGCCGAGATCGCGCTACGGGTCGGCTACGCGAACGCCGAGACTCTGCGCTCCCTCCTGCGCAGGGAGCGACGCCGTTCCTGACCTATCGCCATGCCTGTAGCCGGTGTCCTAGCGCTCGGTTGGAACCACCTCTCAGCACGTCGCGTCGACGCTCCTGCGTCGCCCCTGGACGACCCACTCGACACGCCCGCAGCACAGGCCATGTGACGTGCCCCGGCTTCCCGGACGGTCGGGGTTGGGTGGCTGTGATGTCGCTGCGTTCTCGTCGAGGGGGTCAGCAGACCCGATCAGGGTCGATTGGGATGAGCCGCGAAGGCGGTCAGGTCAGGGCGGCCGAAGCCGGCCGGCGGGGTAGCGTCGGACACGTCGAGGTCTTTCGGATGGATGGCGTAGGAACCTCCATCGTCGGGAGACCTCGACGTCTATCTGCGGACCGACGCGCCCGGCCGACCTACACCGTCATCTGGGAAGAGCCGTCTTGATGTCTGCCGACCGCTTGCGGGCGACTGCTTGGATTGGAGTTCCCTGATGAAACAGCAGCGTCCACCCAGCATCTACCCTGCGCCACCACGAGCTTCGGCGCGCGTGACGACCCTCATGCCAGGTCTCGTAGGTCACGTGAACTATGTCGTCGGCGATCCTCCGGCCGTTGAAGTTCGCGCTCTTGATGGGCTCGGACTCGGGCGCGTCGATCAGCGCCGCAATCATCTCGCGCCGCGTCCACAGCCGACCCGACGCGCCGATCTCCTCGAACGACGGGTCAAGCAGTCGGTCGAGTTCAGTTGGCGATGAGCGCGTCGCCGGCTCGAGCAGTGTCTTCTCCAGACCGATCACGTGCTCCATCGTCATGTCTTCCACCTCATGATCGTGGACTATGAACCCCGGTTTCCGGGGGCAGATTTCCACTATCAGGTCCTGTCGTACGCCGGCCGTACTCTCCGAGCACACGATCCTGGGGGGGACCTGATGAGTAAGAGCCAACGTAGGGCCAAGGCCGAAAAGCGCACCGCGCAAAGACGGCCGGCATTGTGCTGGCACTACGTGCTGAAACGTTTCGCCGAGTGGTTGGTGCGCTCAGGCTGCACCACAGACCCGTTGGCGGCATATTCGACGGCGATGGCAGTCGACCGATCCAGTCGCGAACACGACATCGTGGTCGCGGGATCCGACATTCCACTGGAGCTGTTCGACACAGACTTATTCGCCGATGACTGCGGACACACACCCTGGTCGCCTTACGACACTGTCGGTGCTCTCGGTCTCTTCGCTAAATTTGTTGTCGAAGAACGTGTTTCGCCGACACAGGCAGACGACTTCGCGGAGATCGTCGGGGTCTCGCCACCACGCGTGGCATCGGTCCCGCGTCGTTGCTCGGCACCACTCGGTCCGACCACCCTGACGTCTCACGTCCGGCGGGTTGCTGCCTGGTGCGAGGACAACGGCAGCGTTCCCGACCCCTGCTTCGCACACCCGCGCTCGAGCAGGCAGCTTCGAGACGCCCTCGGCCCGACCGGTGAAGGCGATACCATCAGCGAACTGCTGTCGACGGTGACGTACCAGGTGGTTATCGCGACCGCGTTGGGAGTGGGCGTCCTGCGCAACGAGGATCGAACACTTCGAGCAGGAGACGCATTCGATCACTGGCTCTCGGCACCGAGCGAGGAGTGGCGACGCAGAAGTCTCGTCGAGGCTTACATCGCGTGCTTGGAACCCTTTGTCGCACTGAACGCCTCGCCGCAGCGGGAGATAGCCGCAGCCTGCGCGGCGCTGTGGTTCATCCTCGTCCGCTCCCTGGTCGACGACCCAGCCCATGACGGCGAAGCTTTCGACGCGGGCATCGACACCGACATCGAGAAAGTCAGCGCGTGGGTGTTCGTGCGACTGGCAACCATGGTCGACCTCGGACTGATCGTCCCGGTGAACGGACAGTTCTGTGTTCCGGACTCTCACGCGCCGGCACTTATCGAGGCGCTCGATCGTCGTCGTCTCGACACGTCGACGCCGGCGTATCTCGAGCGTCGATCCTGATCGTGGACTTCAGACCCCGGATTCCGGGGCCCAAAGTCCACAGACAACTCTGGCCCATGCACGACGCGCGTGCATGGGCCAGATGTCGAGAACTACGTGGTCGCAGACTCCAACGCATCGTTGAACGTCTTGCTCGGACGCATGATCGACGTTGCCTTCTCGGGATCCGGGTAGTAGTACCCGCCGATGTCGACCGGCTCACCCTGCGCGTCGCCGAGCTCCTTGACGATGGCCTCTTCCTGATCGGCCAGCGTCTTGGCGAGCGGCGCGAAGTGCTTCGCCAGCTCCTCGTCCTCGGTCTGGTTCGCGAGCTCCTGCGCCCAGAACTTGGCGAGGTAGAACTGACTGCCGCGGTTGTCCAGCTCGCCGGTGGTGCGCGACGGGCCCTTGTTCTCCTCGAGCAGCTTGCCGGTCGCGGCGTCCAGGGCCTTGCCCAGGACGTTCGCCTTGCCGCCGGTCTTCTTGCCCAGGTCCTCAAGGCTCACGGCCAGCGCGAGGAACTCGCCGAGCGAGTCCCAGCGGAGGTGGTTCTCCTCGATGAGCTGCTTGACGTGCTTCGGCGCAGAGCCGCCGGCACCCGTCTCGTACAGTCCGCCGCCGGCCATCAGGGGAACGATGGACAGCATCTTCGCGCTGGTGCCGAGCTCGAGGATCGGGAACAGGTCCGTGAGGTAGTCGCGGAGGATGTTGCCGGTCGCGGAGATCGTGTCCAGGCCGCGGACGACGCGCTCGAGCGTGTACCGCATCGCGCGGACCTGCGACATGATCTGGATGTCGAGGCCTTCGGTGTCGTGATCCTTCAGGTACGTGCGCACCTTCTTGATCAGCTCGTTCTCGTGGGGGCGGTACGGGTCGAGCCAGAAGAGCACCGGCATCCCCGAGTCGCGCGCACGGTTCACGGCGAGCTTGACCCAGTCCTGGATCGGCGCGTCCTTGACGATGCAGAGGCGCCAGATGTCGCCCTTCTCCACGTTCTGCGTGAGCATGACCTCGCCGGTCGCCAGGTCGACGATGTTCGCGACGGCGTCCTCTTCGATCTCGAAGGTCTTGTCGTGCGAGCCGTACTCCTCGGCCTTCTGCGCCATGAGGCCGACGTTGGGAACGGTGCCCATGGTCGTCGGGTCGAACTGGCCGTTCGTCTTACAGAAGTTCACCATCTCCTGGTAGATGCGGGAGAAGGTCGACTCCGGGTTGACGGCCTTGGTGTCCTTGGGACGACCGTCGGCTCCCCACATCTTGCCGCCGGCGCGAATCATCGCGGGCATGGAGGCGTCGACGATGACGTCGCTGGGCGAGTGGAAGTTGGAGATGCCGCGTGCCGAGTCGACCATGGCCAGCTCGGGCCGATGCTCGTGGCACTTGTGCAGATCCTCGACGATCTCGTCCCGCTTCGACGCCGGAAGGGTGTCGATCTTGCTGTAGAGATCGGAGAGGCCGTTGTTGACGTTGACACCGAGCTCTTCGAACAGCTCGTTGTGCTTGGCGAAGGCGTCCTTGTAGAAGACGCGCACCGCGTGACCGAAGACGATGGGGTGCGAGACCCGCATCATCGTGGCCTTGACGTGCAGGGAGAACATGACGCCGGTTTCGTAGGCGTCCTGCATCTGCTCTTCGTAGAACTTGTCCAGCGCCTTGGCGCTCATGAACATGCTGTCGATGACGTCGCCGTCGGTCAGCGAGACCTTCGGCTTGAGGACGACCGTCTTGCCGCTCTTCGTCTCGAGCTCCATCTTGACCTCGCGGTCGCCCTGGACGGTCATCGACTTCTCACCGTGGTAGAAATCGCCCTCGCGCATGTGCGCGACATGTGTGCGCGACGCCGGCGACCACTCGGTCATGCTGTGCGGGTGCTTGCGCGCGTACTCCTTGACGGCCTTCGGCGCGCGGCGGTCAGAGTTGCCCTCACGGAGGACGGGGTTGACGGCGCTACCGAGGCACTTGGTGTAGCGGTCGCGGATCTCCCGCTCCTCGTCCGTCTTCGGGTTGCCCGGGAAGTCGGGGATCTTGTAGCCCTTGTCCTGCAGTTCCTTGATCGCGGCGTGCAGCTGCGGTACCGAGGCACTGATGTTGGGGAGCTTGATGATGTTCGTGTCGGGCAGCTGGGTCAGCTTGCCCAGCTCGGCCAAGTTGTCGGGAACCCGCTGGTCCTCGTCCAGGTAATCGGGGAACTCGGCGAGGATGCGACTGGCAACGGAGATGTCGCTCGACTCCACCTCGATCCCGGCTGCGCTGGCGAAAGTGCGGATGACCGGCAGGAACGCGTGAGTCGCCAGCATGGGCGCCTCGTCGGTCAGGGTGTAGATGATGGTCGGCTTTTTCTCAGTCATTGCAGGTCTTGCCTCGTTTTCCGTCTGCTCGACGTCGTCTGTCCTTGTGGGCTCGGAGACAACTTTAGTCGTGCAGGGCTGTGTTGTGGCGACCCCGGTCCAGCGGGCTCGATGTGTCTCGAGACATAACCTGACCTGCGCCGACGATCTTCCACCGGCGGTCCGGGAGGCTACCGGTGAGTAACCTGCCGTGACCGGCGGCGGAGGTCGGGCGCCGGTGACTCACAGCATTCGACTGAGGAACTGCTTCGTGCGTTCGTTGCGCGGATTGTCGAAGAATTCATTCGGCGCCGCATCCTCGACGATCCGCCCGTCGCTCATGAAGACCACGCGATCGGCAGCCGCTCGCGCGAACCCCATCTCGTGACTCACCACGACCATGGTCATTCCCTCGTCGCGCAGTCGCAGCATGACGTCGAGGACCTCCTTGACCATCTCGGGATCCAGCGCCGAGGTCGGCTCGTCGAACAGCATGACCTCGGGCTTCATCGCGAGCGCTCGCGCGATCGCCACCCGCTGCTGCTGACCGCCCGAGAGCTGCGACGGGTAGTTCTCACTCTTGTCACCGAGTCCGACGAGCGTGAGCAGCTCCTGAGCCTGCGCTCGCGCCTTTTCCTTGGGCGTTCCGAGCACGTGCCGTGGGCCGGCGGCCACGTTGTCGAGCGCCGTCATCATCGGGAACAGGTTGAAGTTCTGGAACACCATCCCCGTGTAGTGGCGCTGCCGGGCGATGCTCGACTCGGACAGTGGTGTCCGCTTGCCGTCGTCGGAGAACCCCATCAGTTCCCCGCACACCCGGACCGTCCCCGACTCGATGGTCTCGAGGCAGTTGAGCGTGCGGAGCAACGTGCTCTTCCCGCTTCCCGACGGCCCGAGGAGGAGCACCACCTCGCCCTTGGCGACGCGGAAGTCGATGCCGTCGAGCACCACGAGATCGTTGAACGCCTTGGTCATGTCTTGAACGTCGATCATCGTCAGGTTCGCGATCGCCTGATCGGTCATCGGTTCACCGCCTCCGCGTCGATGACACTGTCGTCGAGCGCTGCCATGTCGGTTCTCCCTTTGCGACGGTAGTTCCTGTCGTATCCACGTCCGGCTCGTACTTCCAGGCGCTTCTGGATCAGACCCCATAGGGTGGTGAGCAGGAGGAAGTAGAGCGCTGCTGCGCACAGCCCCTCGAGTACCCTGAAGTTCACCTGGACCAGGAACTGCGTGCGGCGCAACAACTCCTGGACGGAGATCACCGAGACCAGCGTCGTCGTCTTCAGCAGGCCGTTGAAGCTGTTACCGAGCGGAGGGATCATGACGCGCAGCGCCTGGGGCAGCACGACGACGCGGAACACCTTGGTCGGCGACATCCCCAGCGCACGTGCCGCTTCCGTCTGCCCCGTCGGGACGGACAGCAGTCCGGATCGCACGATCTCGGACAGGTAGGCAGCCTCGTTCAGCACCAGTCCCAGCAGCGCCGCCTCGATGACGCCGAGCTTGATTCCGACCTGGGGTAGTCCGGTGTAGATGATGACGAGCTGCACGAGCAGCGGGGTCCCTCGCATCAGCCAGACATAGAACCCCGATACCGCACGAAACGGCAGGAACTTCGACGACCGGGCGACCGCGACGACCACCGCCAACACCAGCCCCAGAATCATGCTGACCACGGTGAGCCAGATGGTCACCCAGGCGCCCTCCAGCAGCTGCTTACTGGTGAGGATGGAGAAGAACGCGTCCCACGACCACATGTCGGAGCCTCTCAGCTCTCGAGCGGGCCGGTGCTGACGGCGATGTCACCCTCGTACCCGCTGACGTCGTACTGCTCGAACAGGTCCGGCAGATAGCCGTCGTCGCGCATCTCGGACAGGACGCGAGCGACCTCACCGGCGGACTTGCTGCCCTTCGCGAAGCCCATGGCGAGGGGCGCCTCGTTGATGCCGCCGATGGCGGTCTCGAAGCGGCCGTCCTCCTGGTAGAACGAGGTGACCGACTCGACGATCGATGTTCCGTCGAGCTGCCCTGCCGAGAGTGCCTGATAGGCATCGGCATTCGTCTTGAACGTCTGCACGGTCAGCGGCGCCTTGCCCTCTGTCTCGAACTGCTCGGACAGCGCCGTCAGAGTGTCGAACTCGTATCCCGGCGCTTCCACGCCGACCGTCTTGCCGGCGAGATCGTCGACCGTGCTGATGCCCTCGGGATTGCCCGACGGAACCGAGATGGACACTGCCTGAACCTCGTACGGCACCAGATCGATGGTCTCGGCGCGCTCGGGTGTGTAGAACATGCCGGTGTCGATCATGTCCCACCGACCACTCTGCACACCGGGGATTTGAGCCTCGAACTCGATGTTGACGAACTTCGGCGTCAGGCAGAGTCGCTTGGCGATCTCTTTGCCCAGGTCGACCCGCATGCCGATCACGTCTCCGTCGGCGTCGACGTACTGCATGGGCGGGAGGGTGGCATTCGTGGCCATGGTCAGCGAGCCCTCCTCGGCGAGATCGGCTGCGCCGAGAGTCGGAGTGCAGTCCGTCGGCGCGGCATCCTGCTCCGACGAGGAGCCGCACCCGACGAGGCCGAGGGTCAGGACGCCGGCAGCGGCAATTCCGATGAGCGTGCGCATAGGAGAGACCTTTCGGTGTCGACTGCTGTTCGCAGCGACTGTCTGGATCGGGATGGTCGACCTCGATGGGATCGATTGCATGAACCATCGCAGAGTTCCCGCGAACACGTCAACGTGGTTAACACGGACGACACGTGTTTCAACGAAAGTTAACGTCGGCCCTCGTCAATTACGGTTGACGACGGGCGCACACGACGCGCGCTCGACCAATCGGGCGCCGATCCGGTACGTGCGGCCGTCCGGCTTCGACGGCTCGCTCATCTGCTGGAACAGGAGATCCATCGCGACGTTGGCGAGCTGTGAGGCGCCATTGTCGACGACGGTCACGGCCGGGTGCCACAGCGAGAGCCACGGCATGTCCTCGTGGCAGATAAGCGACAAGTCGCTGGGCACCGACACCCCTCGTCCGACGAGGGTAGGCAGAATCCCGAACACTGCCTCGTGGTTCGCCGCGTAGAGCGCGGTCATGCCGGACGGTTCGTCGAGCAGCGAATCGACTGCTGCGACACCGAATTCCGTGGTGAACGGCCCTTTCCGGATCAGCGACGGGTCGACCTCGATGCCGTGGTCCGCCAGTGCCGAGCGGTAGCCCTCGAACCGCTCCCTACCGGAGGTGGCGTCTTCGAGACCGCCGATGTAGCCGATGCGTCGGTGACCGAGGTCGAGGAGATGCGCCGTCGCATCGCGCGCACCGTCCAGGTCGTCGGCGAGGACGGTGGGTGCGGCGCTCCCCCGGACAGACCTGATCACGTTGACAACAGCCCGGCCCTGGGACAGCAGCGCGTTTGATTCGACTGCGCTGCGCCCACTCCCGATGACGATGGTCCCATCGACTCCGTGGTCGCCCAGCATCGCGAGCACGTCTCGCTCGCGGGACGGGTCCGCATCGGTGATGCACAGCAGAACCTGAAAGCCGTTGTCCGAGCACCTCTTGTGGACAACCTCGGCCACGGTGTGGAACGTCGCGTTGAGGAGGTTGTTCATCACGAGACCGACGAGATGCGACTTGTTGGAGCGCAGCGCACTCGCGGCCCTGTTGGGCCGGTACCCCAGTGTTCGGGCCGCCTCTTCGACGGTCCGTCGGGTATCGGCCGAGATCAGCGTCGACCCGCTCAACGCCCGGGAAGCCGTGCTGCGCGAGACTCCCGCGGCAGCAGCCACGTCAGCCAGAGTGACCGTCATCGACCCTCACCTCCCCTCGTCGCCGATCGTGCACAGACTCTCCCACGCCGAGCCTCGCTCGTTACAAGTGCGTTTCCGGCTTGACGATGTGTCTTCACCGACGGCAGTCTATGCAATCGATCCCATCGATCCGACCCAGTCCGGCTTCAATGCCGAACGAAAGGTATTCATGAACCGCGATGACGTCGCCTGGTCCGGCTACTGGCCCGCAGCACCCACCCCGTTCACCGCCGGTGGCGCAGTCGACACGGATGCCCTGGCCTCTCTCATGAACCTGTACGCCGACCACGAGGTGGACGGCGTTCTCGTCAACGGCAGCACCGGTGAGTGGTTCAGCCAGAGTGACGCGGAGCGGCGCACCGTCGCCGAGGTCGCCATCGACGCAGTGCGCGGACGCTTCCCCGTCGTCATCGGCGTCAGCGCATACACCGCACGCGACTCCGCAGCACTCGCGCGGCATGCCGAGTCGTCGGGCGCCGACGGCGTGCTGGCCACACCTCCGCCCTACGTTCATCCGTCGAAGGACGAACTGCTCGCCTTCTACCGATCCGTCAGCACCGCAACGGCATTGCCGTTCATGGTCTACAACTGGCCGCGTGGCGTCGCTGTCGACATGGGCACTCTCCCCGGGCTGTTCACCGAGCTCGCAGCCCTCGACAACGTGGTGGCCGTCAAGGACAGCACCGGCAACTGGCTCTCCATGCTCGACACCGTCGAGGCGGTGGCGGGCACGGTCCGAGTCTTCGGCAGCTTCCTTCACCACCGCGGACTCGCAGCGTTGCTGAATCTGGGTGGCGACGGGAACATCGACGGCGGCGGAGTGGGCGCACCCTTCGCCGTGCCGTTCTACCGTGCCGTCGCTGCGCGCGACGCGGCCGCCGCGCGGTCCTGGGCCGACAGGTACCGCGCGCTGTCCGGACGTCTGATCAACCCCGACTACAGCGGCGTCTACGCCTCTCCCATTCCCCAGCTCAAAGCCGTCATGAACCTTCTCGGACAACCCGGCGGGAGCGTGCGCGAACCGCTGTTGCCCGTGACGGACCAGACGACGCTGGACCACCTGGCGCGGATCGTCGAGAACACGGGAATCGCCGAGGCATCCCGGACGGCAGGAGTGGGCAGTGCAGTCTGACTTCGACGTGGTCGTCGTCGGAGCCGGCATCGTCGGCGCTGCGACGGCCCTGGCACTGACGAGGTCCGGCGCTCGCGTCGTCGTGCTCGACCGATCCGCACCCAACACCGGTGGCTCCGGGACCACGGCGGGCAACCTCCACATCCAGACGATTCACACTCGCCGCCCCGGCCAAGGCGCGGCCGTGGACGTCCGACGACTCCTCCCGCTGCAGCACCGCACCAGCTCGCTGTGGAACGACCTTGCCGACAGCGTTCCCGGTCTCGGCCTCAACCGCTGCGGTGGCTACATGGTCGCCGAGACGGACGACCAGGTGCAGACACTCGAGACCAAACACGACTGGGAACGCACAGCGGGAATTCCCACGGAGGTGCTGACCGGATCCGAGGCACGCCGGTTGTTGTCGGCTCTGGGACCCAGCGTCCAAGCGGCGACCTGGTGTCCCCTCGACGGATTCGCGGAGCCTGACCTCGCGGGGCCCGCAACACTGCGTCAGGCCGAGGCCGAGGGTGCCGTCCTGCGGTCGCACTCTCCCGTCACGGGTGTGGAACGAGTCGGCGACCTGTGGAGGGTGACCACTCCCGACTCCACGTGGGTCGCACCCACCGTGATCGACGTCGCCGGTCCGTGGATGGCCGGCATCGCGTCGATGGCCGGCATCTCGTTGGACCTTCGGCCGACGTCACTGCAGATGCACGCACTCGCCGCACCCTCGCACACCCTCGACGTCCTCGTGCAGCACGTCGGAGAAGGCATGTCGATCAAGCAGGATAGGCGGAGTCGCCTCGTGCTCGGCGGTGGATGGCCGGCCGGCACGTTCCACGACACGGACGCTGCGCCGTCCCTGCCCGAGAGCACCACCGGAAATCTCGCACAGGTCGAGCGACTGCTCCCCTCCCTCGCCTTGCTCCCCCTCGTCGACACGTGGACCGGCCCCGTACTGACGACGCCCGACGAGATGCCGGTCATCGGTGCCGTCGACGGCGCACCGGGGTTCTACGTCGCCGGCGGCACCTACTCGTTCACCTTCGCGCCGCTCTGGGCGCAGCTACTCACCTCGATGGTGCACGGACGAGTGCCGGACATCGACGTCAGCGAATTCTCACCGGCTCGACTCACCTCGTTCGCGGAACACGGTAGGTAGGCACCCATGGCACTGGTCACGATGTTCGTCAACGGACAGGCGATGTCCGGAGGAACGCTCAACGACGCACTTCACCGGGCGCGACTACTCGGCCCGGCCGTCACCGCACCGAAGTACCAGTTCTTCTCCGTACGAGACGAATTCCCCGGACTGCACCCCGTGTCCTCCGGTGGCCACGCCGTACCCGGTGAGCTGTACGAGGTGGAGTACGACGTCCTCCGGGAAGAGCTTCTTCCTCGCGAGCCCGAGGAACTGGAGCTCGGCGTCATCGAGCTCGCCGACGGGGGTGGCTCCCTCTCGATGCGCATGCGCCGTGAGGCACTCGACCGCTCCGATGTCACCGACATCAGTGAGCTCGGCGGGTGGCTCGCATACCGGGCGACGCTGCGATGAAGGTGATCAGAGGAGGAACCCTCGTCGAGTCGAACTGGCACGGGCCCGCCGATCTGCTGATCGACGACGGCACGATCATCGCCGTTCTCGCGCCCGGCGCCGACGTGGACCCAGCAGCCGAGGTCGTCGACGCCACCGGGAAGCTGGTCATGCCCGGAGGCGTCGACCCGCACTGCCACGTCGGCTTCACGTCGGGCGAGTTCACCTCGCTCGACTCGTACCGCGAGTGCACGACGGCGGCCGTGTTCGGCGGCACCACGACGATCGTCGATTTCGCGATCCCGCGACCCGGTCAGTCCCCGCTCGATGCCGCAGAGCAACAGCGGCAGAAGGCGACCGACGGCCTGTGCGACTCGGCCCTGCACGCGTGCGTCGTCGACTGGGACGACACGACCGCGGACCAGCTGGCCACGATGGCGCAGGACGGCATCCGCACCGTGAAGATGTTCACGACATACGCCGGCGAGACCATGGCGAACGAGCACACCATTCTCAAGACCATGCAGACCACTCGCGATCTGGGTGGGATGGTCATCATCCACTGCGAGTCGGACGCCATCGTCACCGATTCGCAGACGACGGCGGCCGCCACCGAGGGCATCGACGCGGCCCACATGTCGATGACGCGACCCGAGATCGCCGAGACGGCAGCCGTTGCTGCCATTCTGGCGATCGCGGAGTCTCAGGACGCGCCCGTCTACTTCGTGCACCAGTCCACGGCGGCGGCAGTCGAGCTGGTGGCGGATGCGCGCACCCGAGGACTCGTCGCCTTCACGGAGTCGGTGGCGCACCACCTGATCCTGGACGACAGCGCCTACGGCGGCGAGAACCCCGAACGATTCGTGTGCTGTCCACCGCTCAGGGCGGCCGACGCAGTCGAGGACCTGGGACAGCACCTGTTCACCGGTCACATCACCACCATCGGATCCGACCACTGCTGCTACGACACAGCGCAGAAGGAGGTCCACAGCCACGATGTCCGCCACATGCCCAACGGGCTACCGGGAGTGGAGACCAGGCTGCCGGTCATCTTCTCGCGGTACGTCCGCGACTCGAACCTGACCGCCAGCAGGTTCGTCGAGCTCACGTCGACGAATCCCGCCAAGACCAACGGACTCTTCCCTCGCAAGGGAACGCTGATGCCCGGCGCCGACGCGGACATCGCACTATGGGATCCGGACCTCGAATGGACAGTCGACGTCGACTTGCTCCACATGGCCACCGACTACACGCCGTATCAGGGGATGACGCTTCGAGGGAAGCCCGTCACCGTGCTCGTCGGAGGAACCATCGTCGTCCAGAACGAGGAACTGGTCGACGGGACGCCGAGGGGTCGGCACCTGCAGGCCGCCCCGCTCGACTTCGAGGGCGGGCGGCGGACGCAAGTCTGACTTCCCGGTCTCGATGTCCCCGGCGCAGTGGGGTGAGGAAGCAGGACGCCGGTGAATGCGCCAGACTTCCACCGTGTCGACGACCGACAGAGCACGCGTCCCCCGTTCCGGCATCGTCGGCGGCACGTTCGCCTTGCTCGGCGCCCTCTACTTCGCGCAGGGGTTGCCGTTCGGCTTCTTCACCCAGGCGCTGCCCGTGGTGCTGCGGCGGTCCGGCTACTCCCTGGTCGCGATCAGCGCGAGCGGGGTTCTTTTCGCGCCATGGGCACTGAAGTTCCTCTGGGCGCCCTATGTGGACAGGTACGGAAGTCGGCGACGGTGGCTGCTCTCGCTCCAACTCGGCGCAGCGGCAGTCGCATTGGTACTGGCCTGCCTCGACCTCGCGTCCGGCCTGCAGTGGCTGTTCGTCGGCATCGCCGTGGTGAACGTCCTGTCCGCGACGCAAGACGTCGTCACCGACGGGCTCGCCGTCCGGCTGCTCGACGCACGCGACCGAGGTGTGGGCAACGGGATCCAACTCGGGGCGTACCGCATCGGCATGATCGTCGGCGGCGGCGTTCTGCTGTGGCTGTTCTCGTTCGCGGGATGGCGAGCACTGTTCGTCGCGATGGCCGTGTTGATCGTCGCGTCCACGATCCCGGTCCTCCTACTCCGGACTCAACTCGACAGGGCGGATGTGAGACCGGTGGAGTCGACGACCGCTGTCCGCCTCGCCGGGACGTGGTGGGTTCGCCTACGCCGACCGGGTGTCCTGGCGTTCATCGGCCTGATCGCCGCCTACAAGTTCGGCAACTCGATGGGGTCGGCCCTCGTCGGTCCGTTTCTCTCCGACCTCGGGCTCTCCCTGGGTCAGATCGCGCTCCTCGAAGGCGGAGTCGCCTCGGGCTCCGCGCTCGCCGGTGCCGCCCTCGGTGCGTGGTACGCCACGCGCTTCGGCCGACGGCGTGCGCTGCTCGTCGCCGGCATCACTCAAACCCTGGCGCTCGGCTTCTACGTCGCCGCGGCACTCGATATCGGCGGGATCGCCCTCGTGGTGACCGCCAGCGTCAGCGAGCATGTCTTCGGCGGCGCCGCGACCGTCGTCTTATTCGCCCTCATGATGGACGCCTCCGAACGTGTCTACGCGGGAACCGATTACACCCTTCTCGCCTGCGCCGTCGTCTTCTCGCAGGGCATCGCCGGACTCGCTGCAGGCGTGGTCGGCCAGGCCTTCGGTTACGCCGCGATGTTCGGGACGGGCCTCGTCCTGTCCGGGCTGGGGTGCGCGCTCCTGCTCTGGGCGCTGAAGAAGGGCGTCGGCCCCGTGCAGTTGTGCAAGTCGGGCGTCATGGCCCCCGATAGGGGCTGACCTCGGCCGCCGTAGTGTCGAACCATGGCAGTGCGCGCGGGTGTGGTGGTCACGGGTAGCGAAGTTCTGGCCGGGCGGGTCAACGACCGCAACGGCCCCTGGGTGGCTCGGCAACTTCTGCAGATGGGAGTCGATGTCGCCCATCTGACGGTCTGCGGTGACCGGCCGGCCGATCTGACTGCACAAGTCCAGTTCCTCGCCGACCAGCACGTCGACCTCATCATCACGACCGGAGGCCTCGGCCCGACTGCGGACGACCTCACCGTCGAGACCGTCGCCGCGCTGTACGGCCGCGAGATGCACCTCGACGTCGAACTCGAAGGCCGCATCACGGCCATCGTCGAGCGCTGGCGCAGTCGACTCGGAAGCGTCGCCGACTCCGAACCACTGCGAGCCGGCGTACGAAAGCAGGCGATGGTTCCTGCCGGAGCGCATTCGATCTCGCCGACGGGCACGGCACCGGGCGTGGCGATGGCCGACGACTCGGGGACGCTCCCCACGGTCCTCATCCTTCCGGGGCCACCCTCCGAACTGCAGTCGATGTGGCCGGAAGCGATAGAGAGCGCACCCGTCGCCACCGTGCTCGCACGGAGAACAGCCGTCACCGAGGACACCATCCGGGCCTACGGATTGTCGGAGGCCGACCTCGCCGCGACCTTGCGCACCGCAGAGAGCTCGATTGCGGGGTTCGGCGGCCTGGCGATCACCACCTGCCTGTCGCGCGGTGAACTCGAGATGGTCACCCGCTACGAGGAGTCCGCGGCGGGCGCCTACTCCGGCGTACTGGCACTCATCGAAGAACACCATGGCGCGCAGCTCTTCTCGACCGACGGCTCCACCATCGACGACATCGTGGCGACTCGATCCGGTGGCCGCCGCATCGCGACGGCGGAATCGTGCACCGGCGGCATGATCGCCGCACGGCTCACCGATCGGGCGGGCTCGTCGGCCTACGTGGTCGGCGGTGTGGTGTCGTACGCCAACGAGGTGAAAATCGGATCACTCGACGTCCCAGCAGCCATGATCGAGGAGCACGGCGCCGTCAGTGAACCCGTGGCGGCTCGCATGGCCGAGGGAGCGCTGCACCGCGTCGGTGCCGATGCCGCCGTCTCGACCAGTGGTGTAGCGGGACCGGGCGGCGGTACGGAGAGCAAGCCCGTCGGCACCGTGTGTTTCGGCATCGCTGTCACGGGGCGACCGACCGTCACGCGGACGCTGCGGCTACCCGGTGATCGTGCGAATGTCCGGGCGCTCTCGGTCACCGTCGCGATGCACATGCTCGCGGACGCACTGGGCGACGCCTGAGCCTCGATGGAGACCACCCCTCCACTCCCTCGCTGGCAGTTCGCCTCGGATGATCTCCTCACGCGATACGTGGTGGTCAACGACGAGGACATGCGCGGCTGGTCCATCCACACCCACCATGTCGACGGCACAACTGACACGTCTCGGTTCAACGAGCAGCCGGGGCTTGTCGACGACACCGGTCGGGTGTTCTTCCACGACGACGGGCCGACGCAGGTGTGGGCCGCAGAGATCGATGCCGCAGCCTTGCTGATCAGTCTCGAAACGCCGACCGGCGTCCTGCTGGAGGTCGACCAGTGGGACGCGATGACCGCGTGGCTCGTCGAGTCGATGCAGGACGAACCCGCCGGGCTCGTCATCGATCTCGGACCCAATACCGACATCCCCGACGACGAGCTCGACGACATCGAGCTCATCACCGCGCAGCTGCACCGCCTCGACGACGGTGTGGTGATGGTGCGCCGGTCCCGGCGCATCCTGCACACGCTCCGCTTCGCAGACCATTCCGTGCAAGGACTGATTCTCGACAGATGGCACCACGACGGGCATTTCGACGACTGCACCGACGGGTACCTGTTCAGCCGCGATCTCGCGCTCGCGGCCGGCGCATGCGTCGCCTGGGTGCGTGATGCCGGCGGCGTGGAGGCCGCCGATCGGCTCGGGTGTTCGTTCGACTTCGCGGACGAGTTGCCGCGGCGCGTCGAGGGCAACTGACCACGCGCGCATGCGGGCCATTCCCTGAAGTCGTCGCTGTGCTTCCGATCGTGGACCACTTCGACATAGTCGCTTAAATCCCGCCCGCAGCTTCGAGGCAGCACGGCGACGAACGCACCAAGCCCTCAAATTTTCTCAGCATCCGTCACCCGCCAATGGCCACAGCCCCTCTAGACTTGCGTGCGTGCAACCAGCTGAAAACACTCGCGCCTGGCTCTTGACCTACCGCGATGGTGTCGAGCCCTCACTACGAAGTGGTGGTCACACATACGACGACGTTCTGTCGTCACATTATTCCTACGACAGCAACGTGAAGAACTGCGAAAAAATTCGTCCCGGTGACATAGTCGTGCTGTGGGACACCAGCAACGCTCTCGGCGCCTCCGTCGTCTCGTCGGTCACGTCGGGTCCGGGCAAGAAGAGAATGCGATACTGTCCAAACTGCGGCAGTCCTAGAAATATACGACGCCGTTCCGAAAAGGGCCCCTTCATCTGCGAACTGAACAGGGGCTGTGGGCACCGGACTATGCATCCCAGGTACGACTGGACTGATTTAACTGTCTATTCTGCGGACTACGAGGAGGCCTTCCTTCCTCTGTCGTTGAATATTCCAAAAGAGCAGGTTCACGCCGCGTGCGACAATGACAACAAGAGGCTTTCCATCAGGGGCCTCAGCTGGCAACGTTTCAGCAACCTGCTACAAGATGCGCCTAGCGCTGCCGTCAAGAGAACCCTTGATTTGCACGCTCACCGCTTCACGAAATCCATCGATTTCGCGTATCCGCAGGAGCCACCTGGGGGATTCAGCTCAGTCATGGCAAGAGCGCGAATCGGTCAAGCCAGCTTTCGGGCGAAGCTGATCTCGCAGTTTGGCTCTGTTTGCGCATTCACGGGACCCTCACCGCTGGCCACGCTCGAAGCGGCCCACCTGTACTCGTATGCTGCGGTGGGACTCCATCACGAACATGGCGGCATTCTGCTGCGCCGTGACCTCCACTCGCTGTTCGACCAGGGACTAATCAGGGTGTCGAGTGCACACGCGATCGAACTGGATCAAACCCTCTTGGATTACCCGCAATACGCCCTGCTGGATGGCAAGAGCTTGGAATTCAAACCCAACAGGGCAATGCAGAAATGGTTCGAAACTCATCGCACACAGCACAGCGAACAAGGATGGTCGACGCAGATCTCTTGGTCGTAACTATCGAGAGACTGGAGCGGCAGTGGTTGAGGTCCGATACCACTCCACCATCGTCCCGATCACCTGATCCCCATCCGCCGCCCAGACAGCCGCGTTGAAGATCTCCACCTCCACGTCACCGAGGTAGCCGGCTTCCTCGACCCACCGCCCGATGGTGGCGAAATCGATCACCCCGTCGCCCATCATTCCGCGGGACAGGAGGGGGTCGGCTTCCATCGGAACCAACCAGTCGCACACCTGGTACGAGCTGATGCGTCCTCGCTCCCCCGCCGTCTTGATCTGCGCCTCGAGGTCGGGGTCCCACCACACATGGAACGTGTCGACGACGACCCCCACCGCCTCCACCGGATGCGGCTCCGCCATGGCCAGAGCCTGACCCAGCGTCGAGATCACCGCTCGATCGGCCACGAACATCGGATGCAGCGGCTCCAACGCGATTCGCACACCGCGCTCCAGCGCGTACGGCACCAACTCGGCGAGCCTCTCGGCCACCCGTGCCCGCGCACCGATCAGGTCGCGATCCGGGATACCGCCCATCACCATCACCAGCTCAGGAGCCCCGAGCTCGGCCGCCTCGTCGAGAGCCCGTCGGTTGTCGTCGAGCCCGTCGTCGTCGAGGGCCGTGAGGAAGCCACCGCGGCACAGGGTCGACACCCGCAGCCCGGCATCGGAGATCATCTTCGCCGACTCCGTGACCCCGGCTTCCTGCACGCGGTCACGCCACGGTCCGATAGCACCGAGTCCCGCCCGCGCCGCACCCTCGACGGCCTCCTTCAGGCTCCAGTTGTTCACCGTCTTGGTGTTGAGTGACAAACGTTCGAGACTCATGCCGACACCCCGTTCAGCTCCAGATACAGGCCCATCCGGTGAATGGCCAAGGCCGGGTCTGCCAGCAGCCCAGCACGAGCCGCCAGGACGAACAGTTGCGTCAGGTGCTCCACACTGCGACCTGACGCCAACCCGCCGACCATCGAGAATCCGGGCTGCTTCCCGTTCAACCATGACAAGAACGCGATGCCCGTCTTGTAGTAGTAGGTGGGTGCCGCGAAGATGTGCCGACCCAGTTCCTGCGTCGACCGCAGGATTTCCTCGGCCCGGGCTGTATTGCCGCGATCGAGCTCCTGCAACGCCGTGGACGCCGCGGGGTAGATGCCGGCGAAGATGCCGAGCAGCGCATCGGAGTGGTGCTCACCGTCGCCCATGATGAGCTCCGGGTAGTTGAAATCGTCCCCGGTGTAGAGACGAACCCCGGCGGGCAGAGCTGCGCGCAGGGCGATCTCGTGCTGAGCGTCCAGCAGCGACACCTTCACACCGTCGACCTTCGCGGCGTGCGCCTCGATCAGTCCACGGAACGTCGCGGTCGCCTCGTCCACGGACGCGCTTCCCCAATAGCCCTCGAGCGCAGGGTCGAACATCGTTCCGAGCCAATGCAACACCACGGGCTCATCGACCTCGTCGAGCAACGTCGAGTAGACGGACAGGTAGTCGTCGGGTGATGACGCCACCCGTGCCAGCGCACGCGACGCCATGATGATGACCTTGGCGCCCGACTCCCGCACCACCGCGATCTGCTCGTGGTAGGCGTCGAGGACACGAGCGAGACCCTCCCGACCCGACGGCAGCGTCGTCAGGTCGAGCTGGTCCGTTCCGGCCCCGCAGGCGAGCAGGCCGCCGACCCGGGCAGCCTCGGCACCGGATCGTCGGATCAGCTCGGCGGTCGCCGCCCAGTCGAGACCCATGCCGCGCTGCGCGGTGTCCATCGCGTCGGCGACACCGAGCCCGTAGGACCACAGCTCGTGCCGGTAGGCGAGGGTGGCATCCCAGTCGATGTCGGCCGGTGCGCCCGGAGTGTTGTCACCCGTCGCACGCGGAATGACATGTGCGGCTGCGTAGGCGATGCGCGACGTGATCGGAGAAGTGGGCTTGGACCACTCACCCGGCTCGCCCAGCTGATACGCGCCGTGGCCCGGCAGTGCGATGGTCAGGCGCGAGGCGACGGCGGTCACAGCGCGATCTCCGGCACGTCGAGGCGGCGGCCCTCCGCGGAGCTACGCAGGCCGAGCTCGGCCAGCTGGACACCGCGCGCGGCGGACAACAGGCCGTAGCGGTGGGGGCGCTCGGCGATGACGTCGCGCAGGAACTCCTCCCACTGCAGCTTGAAGCCGTTGTCCAGATCGGCGTTGGCCGGGACGTCGAGCCACTGGTCGCGGAAGGGTTCGGTGACGGGCAGGTCGGGATTCCACACCGGCTTGGGAGTGTGTGAGCGGTGCTGGGCGACGCAATTGCGCAGTCCCGCCACTGCGGAGCCGTGAGTGCCGTCCACCTGGAACTCGACCAACTCGTCACGGAACACTCGCACGGCCCACGACGAGTTGATCTGCGCGACAACACCGTTCTGCATCTCGAAGATGCCGTACGCGGCGTCGTCGGCGGTGGCGGCGTACTCGTTGCCCTGCTCGTCCCACCGCGTCGGGATGTGGGTGGTTGCCTTGGCGGTGACCGTCTCGACCTTGCCGAGAATGCCCTCGAGCACGTAGTTCCAGTGGCAGAACATGTCCACGACGATGCCGCCACCGTCCTCGGCGCGGTAGTTCCAGCTGGGCCGCTGCGCGGGCTGACCGTCACCCTCGAAGACCCAGTAGCCGAACTCGCCTCGCAGCGAGAGGATGCGTCCGAAGAAGCCCTCGTCGACCAGTCGCTTCAGCTTCACCAATCCGGGGAGGTAGAGCTTGTCGTGGACGACGCCTGCCGTGACGCCCGCGTTCTGCCCGATGCGCGCCAGCTCGATGGCCTGCGTCAGCGTCTCGGCCGTCGGCTTCTCGGTGAAGATGTGCTTGCCGGCCTTCATCGCTGACGACAGTGCGTCCGCGCGACGCGAGGTCACCTGGGCGTCGAAGTAGATGTCGATTGACGCATCGTCGATGACCGACTGGGCGTCGGTGGTGTACTCGGCGATGCCGTGCTGAGCGCAGAGTTCCTGCAGCTTCGCCTCGTTGCGACCGACGAGCACCGGCTCGACCTGCACGCGCGAGCCGTCCGCGATCAGCAATCCGCCGGCGTCGCGGATGGGGAGAATGGAACGCAGAAGATGCTGACGGTAGCCCATGCGACCGGTGACGCCGTTCATGGCGATGCGCAGGGTTCGGGTGGGGTGAGACATCGAATGGCCTTTCTGACTGCTCGGCAGCCAGGTCTGAAGAGTGCACGACCGAGGGAGTCGAGGCGCGCGAGGGCCTCGGGAGACGGTGCGGCGGAAAGTCCTGCACGCGTCGAGGGGCAAGTCAGCTTCGGAATGCGCTTTCCAAGCTATGCTGTCGAGGTCGATCGGTCAACAGGTACCGGCAGACCGCAACGATTTCGTGGGGGTGGCGAGCATGGCGGCAGTGCGATTGCGTGACGTGGCAGCAGCGGCCGGCGTCTCCCAAGCCACGGCATCACGGGTGCTGAACGGCTCGTCGAGGGTGCCCGGCGAGGGGGTGGCCGACCGAGTGCGCGCCGCCGCAGCCGATCTCGGCTACATTGCGAATGCCCAGGCCCAGGCTTTGGCGCGGTCGTCGACGGGCCTGATCGGTCTAGTCGTGCACGATGTCGCCGACCCGTACTTCTCCTCCATCGTCCGCGGCGTGCAGAACGAGGCGCGCGACGCCGGCAAACTCGTGCTGCTCGCGAGCACCGAGCGCGACTTCGCCATCGAGCGACAGTCGGTGAGTACGTTCATCTCCCACCGCGCCGACGCCATCATCCTGGCCGGATCGCGGCAGAGCGGCGACCTCGACCGCGCCCTGGAACGCGAGTTCGAGGCGTATCGGGACAACGGCGGCCGCGTCGTCGTCATCGGCCAGCCCATGCCGTTCGGAGCGGCTGTCGAACCCGAGAATCATTCTGCATCAGCAGCATTGGCTGAAGCACTGTACGAGCACGGCCATCGGCGGTTCGCGATCATCGGCGGCCCGGGCAACATCCGCACGTCCGCGGACCGTCGCAACGGATTCGTCGAGGCACTGTGCCGCCACGGCATCACCCCGGAGATCGAGGTGGCCGGCGACTTCTCCCGCGACGGCGGCTACAGCGCGGCACGACGCCTCGCGGCAGCCTTGGAACTCACGCCCGGTCACGGCGCTCCCCCGTGCGTCTTCGCCGTCACCGACGTCATGGCCATCGGAGCCATCGCCGCGTGGCGTGAGCTGGGCCTGAGCGTTCCCGACGATGTCTGCGTCGCGGGTTTCGACGACATCCCCACCCTGCGGGACCACGTTCCGAGCTTGTCGACGGTCGCGTTGTCGCTCGTCGACATCGGCGAGCGTGCCGTACGACTGGCGCTCGACCCGTCGGACCGCGCCCTCGACGCGCACGAGTACGCACCGGGAACGGTCGTCCTGCGCGCGAGCAGCGCCCTAAGCAGGTAGTTGTCCGTTTTCCTTGACACTGTGGGCGCGATCACATTAGATTCGGCCGCAGCTTCGGAAAGCGCATTCCAGCGGGAGTAGTCGGACCCGCACCACTACTAGCTTTAGGACTCCTCATGGCGGTAACAACGTCGGTCGAGGCCCCACTCGCTGCACGGTCGGCACCGCATCCCGCGCCGACGCGTCGTCGACGGTTTCCCTCGTTCCGCAACACCTGGTCCGGCTTGTGGCGGCCCCTCGCTCTCGTGGCTGCGCTCGTCGTCGCGTGGTGGGCGGTCACGACCACCGAACTGGTTGCGCCCTACATCCTTCCGTCCCCCGGCGACACCTGGTCGACGATGGTCGACAACGCGTCCTACCTCGCCGGCCACACCTGGGTGACCACCTACGAGACCATCGCGGGCTTCGTCATCGCCGGCCTGGTCGGTATCGCCGTCGCGGTGGTGATGATCTACTCGTCGTCGATCGAGAAGACGATGTACCCGCTGATCCTCTTCGCTCAGGTCATCCCGAAGATCGCCATCGCACCACTGTTCGTCGTGTGGCTCGGCTTCGGCGCCAGCCCCAAGATCCTGGTCGCTGTCCTCATGGCCTTCTTCCCCATCGTCATCGCCGGCATGGCGGGCCTGCGGTCCGTCGACCCGGAGATCCTCGAACTGACGTCCACGATGGGTGCGAGCAAGTGGAAGACGTTCTGCAAGGTGCGCTTCCCCGCTTCGCTGCCGCAGCTGATGTCGGGACTCAAGATCGCGGCGACGCTCGCGGTGACCGGTGCGGTGGTCGGTGAGTTCGTCGGCGCCAACGAAGGACTCGGTTACGTAATCCTCCAGGCGAACGGAAACATCGACACCGCAATGCTGTTCGCTGCCCTCATCATCATGTCTCTGCTCGGCATCCTGCTGTTCCTCGTCATCGAGATCGCCGAGAAGTTCCTCATCCCCTGGCATGCATCGCGCCGCTCCACCGCGTCCGTCGGCGCAGTGTGACCCGGCTGCCTCACCCCTACCTCCTCGAAAGAAGACTTCCATGAAGCTCAAGACTGCCCTCGTGGCTGCGGTAGCCGCGTCGCTCGCTCTCGCCGGATGTGGCGGCGGCGGTGGCGGTGCGGAGAAGGCCCCCGGCGCTGACGGTGAGACCACCGCGACGTCGCTGATGCTCAACTGGTACCCCTACGGCGAGCACGCACCGTTCTACTACGGCGTGCAGGAGGGAATCTTCGCCAAGCACGGCATCGACCTCACCATCACCGCCGGCCAGGGCTCGACCAAGACCGCGCAGGCCGCCGGCTCGAACCAGACCGACTTCGGCTGGGCCGACTCCGCCGCCGTCATGTCGAACATCGACAAGGGCGTGAAGGTGAAGAGCCTGGGCGTCTTCCTGCAGACGACGCCGTCGGCCGTCCAGGTCTACGCCGACGGTCCCATCCAGACCACCGCCGACCTCGCCGGCAAGACGATCGCCGTTTCCGCCGGTGACGCGCCGACCACGACGTTCCCGATCTTCCTCGACCGCGCCGGTGTCCCCGAGGACCAGGTACAGCAGCAGAGCCTCGACTCCGCGGGCAAGATCGCCGCGATGCTGTCCGGCCAGGTCGACGGCCTCATCGGGTTCGCGCACGACCAGGGGCCGAACATCGCAAACAAGTCGGGCCGCGAGATGCGCTACCTTCGCTACTCCGACGAGGGCCTGAACTTCTTCAGCAACGGCCTCATCGCCAACACCTCGACCATCGAGAGCTCGCCGGAACTGGTGCAGGCCATGGTCGACGCCACCACCGAATCGTTCGAGGCCGCCATCGCCAACCCCGAAGAGGCCGTGAAGGCCATGGTGGGCAAGGACCCGCAGACCCCGCCGGAGTCGGTGCTGCTGCAGCAGTGGCAGGAGACCATTCCGCTGCTCACCACCGCCAACACCGAGGGCCAGGCACCGGGCGTCAATGCCGAAGAGGACTGGACCAACACCATCTCCATCCTCGGTGACGCCGGGCTGACCGAGGTCGGAGCCGAGCCGTCGAAGTACTGGGACTCCTCCTTCACCTCCAGCAAGGAATGAGCGACGACATGAGCGCCATCACCCACGAACGACCCACCACCGTCACCGACACCGCGGTCTCGGTCGACAACCTCACCGTCCAGTTCTCGTCCAAGCGTGGCGACGTCACCGCGCTGTCCGACGTCGACCTGAAGGTCGGCAGGGGTGAATTCGTCTCTATCGCCGGCCCGTCGGGCTGCGGCAAGTCCACACTGCTCAAGGTGGTCGCCGGCCTGACTGGCGCCTCCCGCGGCTCGGTCGAGCTGGCCGGCCGCGAGGTGAAGGGACCGCAGCGCAACATCGGCTACGTCTTTCAGCGCGCCGCACTGCTGGAGTGGCGCACCGTCCGCAAGAACATCCTGCTCCAGGGCGAGATGCGTGGCATGAACAAGAAGGCTGCCGCGGCGAAGGCCGACCAGCTGATCGAGATGACGGGCCTGACGGGCTTCGAGGGAGCACTCCCCCACGAGCTGTCCGGCGGCATGCAGCAACGCGTCTCGCTGTGCCGGGCGCTGCTGCACGAGCCCGAGGTGCTGCTGATGGACGAACCGTTCGGGGCCCTCGACGCCCTCACCCGCGAGAAGATGAACGTCGAACTGCACCGCATTTGGCGGGAGACCGGGACGACGGTCATGCTGGTCACCCACTCCGTCGCCGAAGCCGTCTACCTCGCCAACCGGGTGGTCGTCATGAGCCCGAGGCCGGGGCGGATCGTGGACATCCTCGACGTAGACCTGCCGGCGCACCGGGAGTACAGCGCGACCATGGAGAAGCCTGAGTTCATCTCCGTAGCAAACACGGTGAGGGATCTGCTGGGGGCTACGACCGGTGCTGACTAGGCAGCGTGAAACAGGGGAGCTTGCAGGACGAGCGCGCGTTGTCAACTGCAAGCACGCTGGATAGATCGATAGGCACGAGCGCGTTCGTACTCGTCGCTGACGTAACGCGATCGAAGTTCACTGCTCGTCCTGGGACAAACATCGGTCGCACTAACGGCGATCAACAAAAAGTCCTCATCATGGCGAACGGGACCCGATCAAGGTATGGTCCGGTTATGTCCGATATCCTCGACGGCACCCCGTACCTTTTGACTGACGACGCTGCCGTGCTGGGCGACTTCGACAAGCTCTTGGGGAGGGCAGACGCAGCGAGGTCTCTAGCAGGTAAGGCCGCCGCGAAGATAGAAGCTGAAGCTCAACTAATCTTTGCTCAATTTCGAGACGAGATTCGAGCAGACCTGGTATCCGAAAGCAATAAAATCGAAGGCTACCTTTGGTCGACTGCCTCTGTTGCCCAAACGGTTCAGCACTACCGAGAGATTTTGGAGCGACCGGTACGCGATTTCATGGACGCATTGCGCGGCGACGCGCGAGTTTATGAAGCACTTGGTCTGTATCGCGCCTACCAAATCGCCGACGAATGGGCGAATGAACGTAGGAGGCCTCGGCAAAGCGAGATACGTGAATTGCACCAACTCATCATCGGTCACGAGAACCACGCTGGACGTTACAAGCTTTATCCGAACGAAATTGGGGGATCCGACCATAAACCACTAGAGCCTTTCGTGGTGCCGCAAGCGATGCAGGAGCTCTCGGACTGGTGGTCTACAGGAACAGGGAATACCGTACTCGACGCCACCGTCGTACACGCGTGGATTACGCACATTCATCCATTCGAAGATGGCAATGGAAGGATGGCTAGAATACTTGCCAATCTCACTCTCGTGCAAGACGGTTACCCACCTTTTTTGCTCCGCAGCGAATCCGACCGAAACCAGTACTACAAGGCGCTTGCGTTATCGGATAATGGAGAACTTCTACCACTGTTCGACATGTTCATCAAGGTGCTGCGTCGAACGAGCAAGCAGATGTGCAGGGACGGCTATGCCCGCAAGAAGATCCAGGGTACGTTACTGAACGATCATCGGATGCGTTACCAACAGTGGTCGGGCTTGGTCGAAAAATTTTTTACCGAGTTAACAACCAATCTGCAACTTGACGGAATCAAGGTTACGTACCAAGGCGTTCCAGCAATCGATTCTTTTGTAGAACTACAAGAGTTGGATTCTTCGGGCAATAGCTGGGCTGCCATATTCGATACGAAGGCCACATCTTGTCTCCTATGGTTCGGTTTTCCATCGGATAACCTGCGATCCACGCTTCAGCTAGACAGGGTTGAGCTGCGCTACCCCTCGTTATTTCTGAGCCCGAAGTCGATGGAACCGCACTCGGCACACCCGTTCCGTCCTCGCATTGATGCGAATGATGGATTTCTCAACGAGTTGTACTTCGAACCCCTGACAACACACCCGGTTCTTATACGAACGCATCATGACGTGGTCGACTACTCCACGAGCGAGGGAGTCATCAACGCAGCTACCGCCATAAGAGTCGCCCTGTTTGGCGTGTAGCAGAGTTCGCGAATAAAAATCCCCCTTACCGGTCCGAAATGTTAGTCTTCAAAGAACTATCTAGATGCGAACTAGCAACCCCGAAAAGGGGATGGCAAGTTTGGGACCGCAAATACGCTTTAGGCGCGCGGGAGCGCGAATAAATAACCCGCTTCACCCCTGCGGTTCGGCCTCTATGGCAGGAGGCGCGGATCTGATCCTGTGGCGGGGCCGCTGAACCACGTGCGAATCAATTCATCTCCTGTCGCTGGCGGTGACCTCGATGAGGGTGTTTCACCGGCGGAGATTTTTCGAGCAATCCGGTGGTGTAACCGTTCCAAACTAGGTTGCCGGGTACCGGGCCATCCGTGCGTGAGAATGGGGGTGCCAAACAAATCCGCGGGTGTAGTCGCCGCAACGACTTGTAAAAGCCTGCGCGCGAAGTCAATCGGGAGAGGTGTCGGCAACGGCGACCTCCTTTGCGACGAAGTTCCTCCACCCTCTACCGGAAAAGGCCTTGATCGACGCGCTTGTGGTTAAGGTCAGAGGTGTAGAGCGTCGCCTGGGCGGTGCGATAGCCACCGAAACGACGAGCCGCCTTCGCCGCCGTATGGGTCCGACAAGTCTCGCGCGACCCTCTCAAACTGATGCGCGCGAGGCGCGCAAGTGTGCGACTTCTGCGACCGGCGCGCCGGTCGCGAAGACGATCCAGTCGACGGTACGGCGGAGCCACTTGGTCGCCTTCTTGGTGCGGATGAACTGTGGAGCGCCGGGGGGTCCGGTGGCGTTGGCATGCCGTCGACTGCCTGTGGTGGCGAGGATGCCGCCATCCCGGCGCTAGTTGTTCTTCGCGGGGAGGTTGTGGACGGTGAGTCGCTCGATGGGTGACTTGCCGTCGATGCCTGTGTGGGGTCGGTGGTGATTGTAGTGATGGACCCAGTCCTGGTAGGTCGCTGCGCGGGGGCTTCGTCGGAGAGGTAGGTGTGGGTGTAGGCCCATTCCTGGTTCAGGGTGCGGTTGAACCGTTCGACTTTGCCGTTGGTCTGCGGTCGGTAGGGGCGGGTGCGCTTGTGCACCACCGATCCGAGTGCTTCGGCGAACAGTGTTGACCGGTAGCAGGATCCGTTGTCGGTGAGCACTCTGGCGATGGTGATGCCGTGGTCGGTGAAGTACGCAGCGGCGCGCCGGTAGAACCCGGCGGCGGTCTCCTTGCGTTCGTCACCGAGGATCTCGGAGTAGGCGAGGCGGGAGTGGTCGTCGACGGCGTGGTGGACGAACGCGTAGCCGCGGCCTTGTTTCTTGTTGTGCCGGTTGCCGATCGTGCGGCCGAGTTTGCGGTACCCGCCGCCGTCGGGGATCCGGCCGAGTTTCTTGATGTCGATGTGGATCAGGTCGCCGGGGGCGGGGTGTTCGTAGCGGCGGGGTGCGGGGCGGCGCACCGCCAGGCCGGTGTTCTGGTCCAGGTGGCGCAGCAGCGGCATCCGGTAGTGGGCCAGGACCGCGGAGACGGTGCTGCGCGGCAGGTGCAGGTGGTAGGCGATCCGGTGCGGTCCCCACCGGTTGGTGAAGCGCAGCGCCACGATTCGTCGTTCGGTGCGTCTCGGTGTGCGCGCGGGGCTGCGGCGGGGCCGGCTGGACCGGTCGATCATCGCCGGCGCCCCGCCGGCCCGGTACCGGTCGGCCCACTTCTTGGCGGTGGTCGGTGAGACCTGGAAGCGTTCGGCGGCCCGCCGGATGGACCAGTGGTCGTCGACGATCGAACTCGCGAGCTTCAATCGTCCCTTCGGGGTGAGGGAGGCGTTAGCGTGGGACACGAGGACCTCTCGGTTGTCGGTGCAGTTGTGGTAACCACACCGATACCGGAGGTCCTCACCTATCTGTTGTCGCCACGCCGTCCACAACGTCCCTGACCATTACAGCTAGTTACGTATCGGCAGCCGGGCTCCTTGCTCGCGGATCGAGTCGACGAACTCAAGGGGCGTGCGTCCACTTTGCGGAAACACCGCGGGGGTTCCTGCGAGCGACGACCGTGTGTGTCTCACGCCCGGCCGGTGCCAGCCGGGTGCGGTCGTCGATCGCCAGGTAAATACCCACACTCACCACGTTCTGGCAGCAAGCAGGGATCCAGTTGGACGGGAGCTCCAAAACCGGCAACATTACATGCCGCGGCAGCGAGCCCGAAGAGTTTCTAGAGGCATGGCGGTCTGTGACAGCCAGCCATCTGCTTCGCCAGCGACTTGGCGCTGCCAAGATGGACTGGGCTCCCAAGCTTGAATATGCGCGCTCCGAGGCCTGTGCCGGGCGGGCTACGCACCTCTTCCGATCGGCTTGTCGCGAACGTCGCTGTACGTCTCTTGTTGATACGCTTGCAGCCAACCGATGCAGGGTCGACCGCAGTCCGTGAGGGAAACCACCTCCTGTCGGTCCCGGCCGATAGTGTTGACGGCCGTACGGCATGCGTGAGACGTGCTGGGGCCGAGATGAAGGAGTGGTGGTGGGAGTTCGCTATATCGGCAGTAAGGCGCGCGTCGCCGATGCCATTGTGGACTTGGCCGGGCCCTCGCGAGGTGGGCGATTCGTCGACGCCTTCTGCGGGACCGGCTCTGTGGCCAGTGCCGCCGCGTCTCGCGGTTGGGCGATCACCGTCAACGACACACTTCCGTCGGCTGTCGCCATGAGCGTCGGCGCGACAGTCGGTCGAGGCAATGTTTCGTTCGCGCCCCTCGGGGGCTACTCCGCGGCAGTGCGTGCGTTGAACGCCGTACCCGGAAGCCCCGGCTTTGTTCATTCCCAGTACAGCCCGGCCTCCACTGCGACCGGTGAGGTGGAACGGCGGTATTTCACTGAGGAGAACGCTGCACGGCTGGATGCGATGCGAGCTCGAATCGGACAATGGGTCACCGCCGGCTATCTGACCAAAGTGGAACAAGAGCTGTTGATCGCGGACCTTCTTCAAGCCGCCAACAAGGTCGCCAACATCTCGGGCACCTACGGATGCTTTCTTAAGGCCTGGTCACCGGCCGCCCTTCGTCCAGTTCTGGTCCGAGAGCGACTCCTCCCGCCTCGCACCACAGACCTCGACGCGGTAGTCGGCGACGTCACCCTGCTGCAGACCACCACGAACGACACCGTGTACTTCGATCCTCCGTACACGAAGCGGCAGTACAGTGCCTACTACCACCTGCTTGAGACACTTCACGCTGGCGATTCCCCGCAGGTCGGTGGCGTCACGGGGCTCCGGCCGTGGAAAGACAAGGCCTCGGACTTCTGCTATAAGTCCCGCGCTCTGGGCGCGCTCACCCAGTTAGTGCTGGGTACTACTGCGCGACAGATTCTGCTGAGTTACAGCAACGAGGGTCACGTCCCTCGTGACTACCTAATCAACGCGTTGAGTGAGGCCGGCACGGTCACAGTGCACGAGATACAGACCATCGGTCGGTATCGTCCGAACGCAAGGGCATCGGCGAACGCCGACACTGTCGACGAGTATGTCATCGAGATCCAACCGGTTCGGATGGATCCGGAGGTGCCGAAGGCGCACCGATATCGTGGCTCAGTGGTGCACACAGCGTGAAGAGCGTCGAGCAACGACTTCTCGAACCCACGAACAGACTCCTGAACGAAGCCGCAGCCGACGTGCTGCCGCGCGCCGACCACACCAATGCTCGTCTGACGGTGTTGGAGGCCGTGGCAGCCAGGTCCGGGGGGTGGCGCCTCGATGATTTCTGGACCCTGGTCGGAAGGAACTCGGCTCGCCTCCATGCGGACCCGGCGCCCTGGGCCGACAAGATTGGCACGAGCATCGACGCCACAGGAATTCCCACGGCGTTGGCGCTGGCTGCGCTGAGCCGCGAAGTGCTTCCTCCCTCGTTACAACGCAAGACCGGCGCCTATTACACGGATTGGCGCCTCGCTCGTGCACTCGCTGCAACCGCCGTCCCGGAGGTTGCAGCCGATGGCCCTTGGGTCGACACCGCATGCGGCTCAGGGGTCCTGCTCGCCGCGGCCGCCATGGTCCTGCCAGCAGGACCTGCTCGCGATGCGGTGATCCGCGACCGACTCGTAGGAGCCGATCTCTCGGCGAATGCCCTCCGGGGGACACTCCTGTCCGTCGCGAGTTTGACCGCGGATCTGACCGCCGTCAGCGGATTCGCCGAGCGACTGCTTCGGCAGGACAGCTTGACGAGTGGTCCGACGTGGACCGCACTGGCACCAGCCGGAGCAGCCCTGGTCATCGGTAATCCGCCCTGGGAGAAACTGCGGGTGTCCCGCCATGAAGTGGCTAAAGATGCTGGGACGAGAAGAGATTACGGTCAGAGCTTCGAGCACGACGTCGACGTCACCCATGACCGGTCGAATTTACTGGCCTACGTCGAACAAGTTGCCTCCGGAACGCGTCTCCAGGGTCGTGGCGAGCACGACCTCTACAAACTTTTTCTAGAGCTCGGTATGGGCATCGTCGCCCAAGAGGGTGTCCTGGCTCTTCTGCTGCCTGCCGGGTTGATCAGGTCACAGGGCACAGAGCGTCTGCGGCGAGAGCTCACCTCGATGGCCCGGGATCTCTCCATCGCGGTGGTCGAGAACCGTGCCAGCCACTTCGCGATCGACACCAGGTTCAAGTTCGTCTCCGTGACGGCCAAGTTCGGAGACGGCCGCAAGCAGCCCATTGGGCTCAAGGTGGCGGACCGGGCTGGCGTTTTACCCGAACGGGCAGTCAAGCTCAGCCGGTCTCGATTAGCCGAAGTCAGACCGGATCTGAGCCTCCCGGAGGTCCGCAGCACGGTAGAATGGAACCTGTATTCCCGCCTCGCGAGCAATGCCGTTACCGTCGGCGACCTGACCGGGCCATGGAGGCCCACGTATCGCCGGGAAATAGACATGACCCTCGACAGCAAGATGTTTCGCCGCCGAGGTGATGACACCACATTGCCCTTGCTCGAAGGTCGTCACGTGAGCCAGTACCGGTGGAGGGCTAAGAGCTACCGGTCAGGCGAAGGCCGGTCCGCCATCTGGACACCGGAACCCCTGTCGCACGGCCGACTGAAAACCCAGTGGCACGTTCCCGTGGCCGCCATGAACCCGACGACCCTCCAGCGCACCTCGCGTTCACGAATCGGGTTCTGCGACATCACCGGTCAGACCAACGAACGCTCACTTCTGGTTGCCCGGGTCCCCGATGGCGCCGTGTGCGGGAACAAGGTTCCGACAATCGCCTTCGCAGAAGGCGGCGAAGACCGTGAAGACCTCTTCCTGGCTTTGACCAATTCCCTCGTCGTCGACTGGATGTTGCGGCGAATCGTCACCACCACTGTCAACTTCTTTCTACTGGACACGTTGCACCTGCCTCACGTCGACAAAGACGGAGACATTGGGCAGGAGCTCATCGCTCTAGCTCGTCGGTTGACCGCTGCGGAGGGTGACCCTTCGACAGACGCGTGGGAGGTCGGCCAGTGGCGAGCCCGATCAGACGCACTCGTCGCTGCCGCATGGGGCCTGGACGTAGGCGACTGCGAGGTCATACTCCGAGACTTTCCCCTCCTCGACCGAGGCCAGCCCACGCTCGCCGGCGAAATCAGATCAACAGTGACGGCCGACTGCGTCCTCGCCGAGCTCGCGCAACTCACAGCCGTCGCTCATCCGAGCACAGAGAGAGTGCAACGATACCGAGCCTTGGGAACGGTCCCTTACATCCCCGCCGAGTTCGCCGTGAAGGGGCTGACATGAACGCGCGCACAGTTCTGGCCGTATACAGAGAAATTATCGAGGGTGACCTGCTCAAATTGGTTGCTCGATCTAACAAGTCGGAAAAGGACGGCGGGGGTGCTCGGGATCTGCGATTCCCGTGGAAGACGTTCCGCCCGACTATGCATCGCATCTTCACCGAGAACGGCGTCGAACGTGGGAAGCAATTCCGGTGGGCTGAGGTGACCTACCTCGACCGAAACAACGTGCTAGAGACGACCACGCTTGAATACTGGCCGCCGACTCCCTCCCGTCCAACCGAGGACCGGATCGCTAAAGTCTCCGCCAGCCCTGCGTTGGGCGGGAAACCTGTGCTCACCGATCAAGGGCGGGTTTTTATGGTGCTGACCAAGTTCGACAATGGCATCGTTCGATGCGACTACGCCTACGAAACCGCTCTCCGGGCAGGAAAGTGGGCGACAGAATTCAGCAGCCAGATCCTCAACTGCATGACCGCCGCGTCAGCCCGCAAAGGACACCGCACAGTTCAGGGCTACTACGACTTCACCTCCGGGGAGGGCTTCTGTCATGCCGACTGAGTCGGACATCGGTAAGGACGCACTGAGCGTCCTTCGGGCACTGGCCGTCCGTAAGAACGTCATTATCGCCGGCCCACCAGGAACCGGAAAGTCGCGCTTGCTCAACCAAGTACGCGAGCTGTTCAAGTGGGACCAAGGCCAGACCGGTGGCGCACCAACAGGGCCGATCCCGATTCCGGCATCGTCCGGCCCCATCCCCGCATGGTTTCCGAGTCCAGACCAAGACGTCAGCCGCGAGGTCTTTCAAACGGTCTTCGACCAGAACACCAAATACCGTGATTTTATGCGTGGACTCGTGCCAATGGTGGCGCAAGCTGGCGCATTCGAGGTGACCAGCGGCACCCTCCATCGAGCGGCAACCCGCGCCCGCCTCGACGGCAATGCAGCGCTCGTCATTGTCGACGAGATCAACCGGGGACCCGCTGTCGCGGCTTTCGGAAGCGCGCTCGTCGGGCTCGAAGCTGACAAACGCGTGCCTACGGACGGGCTACCCTCCCCCACGACGCAGTTCTTCGAGATCCTCGGCGACAACGGCAATCACGAGTCGTTCGCCCTTCCGTCCGACCTCTATATCCTCGCCGCAATGAACGAAGCCGACACCAGCGTCGAACCACTCGACGTCGCCTTTCTCCGACGTTTTCACATCCACCGACTAGAACCCGACGAGTCTGCACTGCGCACACATCTCGGGCTGGGCAGCAAAACTGCGCTCGCCGACACACCATCCACAGCGGCGGACTACTACGAGGCTCTCGTCCAGGCGTTCACGCGCATCAACGAGCTCGTACTACTCGGGCGGGGGCAGGCCTATCAACTGGGTCACGGCGCTCTGATGCACGCACCCGTCGACACCGGCAACATCGGAGCAGCAGAGGACTACGTGATGACCGCCTGGGCTACACTTCGGGGGCACGTAGATGAGGTGTTCTACGGAAACACCCGCGCGATCTCGGACGTGCTTCGAGCCGAAAATTCTCACAGCCCGTATTCCATGCTGGAAACCACTTTCGCAGGTCAGGCCGTCCGGCGAATCACAGGACCCCTAAGGCCTAAACCGGCGGAACTGTACAAGCTCATGGTGTTGATCGGTACCGATGACCACAGTTAAGCGAGTGGTCTTTCAGGAACTTCGATCGAGGCCCGGAACCACGGAGGACATCGCCGCGCACAGCGGGATCTCTGAAGGTGAGGTCCTCATGCAGCTGCGGGAACTCAACGATCGTGTCCGGACCCTCTTAGGATACGAAGAGGACCCCATCACCGTATCGGGTGCCGGCTCGTGGAAAGCAGACGGAGTTGCTGGGCTCTTGCGGCTCAATCCGCGCGTAGAGCTTGAGGTCGTACCTAAGTTTCTTGACCCGTCCACCGGTTCGTGGCGTAGGGACTTCTTTCTTCTCGCCGTCTTAGTGAAGACTGGTCACTTGCTCCTGCACGATGAGATATCAGCGGCAGCTGATGAACTTGGTGACCTCGCAACGCTAGTCGCGCAATCTCTGTTGCGACTCTGCGCCGAGAACGAGCGACGTCCGATTCGTAGTTATCGCCGCTCGTGGAGAACAGACTTTGCTATCGACGGAGACGTTGCCTGGGAGACCGTCTATCTACCGGACGCTGACGGATTCTCAGTAAGTCGTTTAGAGCTCAGTCGTCAAAACCAGTATAACGCGGTGTTGGCAGCTAGCGTCCGAACGCTGACCCCAGAAGTCGCTGACGCCGACACAGAGTCTCAACTTCGTCTCCTCGGGCGTCTGATCGGCCAACAACCCAAGCCAGCGACAGATCTCGAATCATTGCCACCACGTCACCAGAGTTGGAAGCAGCCCTACGAACTTGCCCGAATGATCGTCGACGGGATGGGGCTCAATCTCGACCGGGGCACTTTTACCGGTCCTGGTTTTATCCTCTCCACATGGTCTGCTTGGGAGTACCTATGCGAAGAGGTGGTTCGTCGTGCACTTCCGAATCATCAGGTCGTCGGTCAGAAACAGTGGGCCCTGGGACATCGAGGGTCTCAGACGGTGTACGTCAAACCGGATATCTCACCTATGACCGGAGGCGCGGCGCAGTTCCTTCTCGATGCAAAATATAAGACGCGCCTCGGACGAGCACCGCGAATTAGCGCCGGCGACCTGTACGAGTCTCTCGCATTCTTAAACGCGGCCGGGGCATCGAAAATGCTGCTCCTTTACCCCTCGTTGCATTCACTCGATGATTCACCCCTCGGCGCTTGGCGGCGCTTCGACGAGGTCAAAGTCGACGGCCTCACGGTGGAGGGACTTGAGATACAAGTGCAGGGGCTCGCTCGGCGCGGCGGCTTCAACGCACTCGTCTCGGGTGCGCGCAAGGCAATCCATCCGGCGGCCGATACGTCACAATGAAACCCGCGGGCTCGCACAGAATTCTAAGCTGTGGGCTGGATCGCGAGTTTTCAGCAGTAGTCAATTAGCTCGTAACGGCGGCGCATGCGAGCGAGCGCAAATAGCGCTTAAAGATGTCCTTCTGGTGGAGTTGATGCCCAATGAAGATCTATCATCGAGCGCGACATGCCAGCGTCGGGGCCTCAATAGATTGAAAATACCATGAACGCCGACAGTATAAAAATTCCTGTGAACGCCAACGTGAATTCGTATTGAATCGATAGATTTAGAAGATGGGCCGCAGTTTGAGCGCTGATGCAACTTCATCTAAAAAGTCCGCATTGGTTAAGAACCATTCTTGGCCCACCTCGTTCGGCCGTCTAGTCTCGTACAACTCGCGTCGAGGATTTGCATGTCCCGCGGTTGCCAGTAGGCGATGAAATATTTTCTCTACACCCGAAAGAAGACTTAGATCGCAGCCGTACACTCTTAACACCACCAGAGGCTCAGGAATATGAGCACGTGCATTTCTTCGATGGTCCGCGATCCTAGCAGCTACATCAACAGAACGCCCGACTTTGATTAAAGTATTCAATCCGTCCCCGGCGACCGGTTTTTCGAGGTACCAGCCATAGGAGAAGGCGTAGATTCCCGACAGACCTTTAAAGCTCTCAGTCCTGATTGCCTCTTGGCGACCCGTAGCGTCATCATCGCGCGCAGCCTCTACCGGATCGACCTCGAATAGCGCTTGCCCAATCTGAGCACGATGCGCAATCAAGAGATTGAGGGCTTCAACGCTCAGTTCAGACTGGCCGCGAGCAATGAGGCTATTCAACGTGGCCTGAGTCTGCCTGAGCATAGTCGGACCGGCCGAAAACGTGCCGTTTACGGCGGCGTCGATGTACGCCCGGTAGGAATAGACGAAACCCGTGGACGCTACATTCAGAGCGTTGGCGATCTGGGTTGCATCAAGACCCTCTGCGCTCAGCCTGGAAACGTCCCCGATCCGGCCCTGTTGGCCCTGAATGAACACCGACAGTTCGTCCCGGGGACTGAGAACTTCACTCACCTCCGGCACCAAGCTGCCTTCTGTCATACGAACTCCTATGGTTGGCCGCGTTCTGACGCGCGGTACTCTGTGGCCGTTTACGGACGCAGGCTGACTCTCCAGGCGTCGGACTCCTCATCCGTCACTCCCGACGATCGCAACAGCTCAAGCAGGTCCTCCTGCCGAGGCTGCCCGAAGGTCAGTCGATACAACGCCACCCGTTCCCGCGTGCGGTCGAGCCGGGCGGAGTCGACACTCAGCTGGTACGGCAGGATGTCGCGAATCACCTTATGTGGACCGGGGTAGATCCAGTCAGGCGCGAGCCCGGCGATCTCTGCGTTGGGCGCATCCTGAGCCGCCAACCTGTATGCCTCCTGCCACGGGTTGTCCGCAGCCAACATCGCCGAGCCGTGCTGGTCCGCAATGTTCCTCCGGACCGCGTGTCCCCGGAACCTGTTGACCCGGCCGTCGCGCTGCTCGAAGTCCACGGGGCTACCGGGCACGTTCCAGTGCACCAGGTTGTGGCACCACGGATGGAAGTCGATACCCTCCTGGCCCACGCTGGTCGACACGAGGACAAACGGCCAGAACGGGGAATTGAACGCTTCCCGGATCTCACCAGGGCGTGCCGACTCCTCCTCCTGGCGAGCGTCGCCGTAGCGGAGTGCGAACCGGCTGGAGAAGTCGATGTCTTTACCCTCCTGCAGCGGATCCTTGGCCTTGTACACAGCCGGCTTGAGTTTCAGCGCACTCGCAGCGTGCCATGCGAACGCGATGAGGGCTTCGTCATCGAACTGACTGTTGCCCTCCACCTGCACCAAGTGGAACAGGTGCTCATCGAGAACGGCCTGCAGGTTGCCGTCGGCGCAGTACCGAAGCACTCGCTGCCAGTACGACGACTCCTCCCCGTAGAGGTGGTCCAGAATGAGCGCAGATTCCCAGCGATTGAACAACGTGCGCAGTCCCGACGCGAGAATCGCTGCAGCTCGCCACTGCCCGCCGACCGTTACTCGTGAGGTGTCCACCGACAGACGGCCGAATGCACGCCACGCGCAATTCGCCGGCGAGTGCATCGCCAATTTCGCGGTCAGCGTAGTCAAGTCGCCAGGTATACGGGACAGGTCGAGTTCGCCTCGACGCCGATGGGCGTCTACCGCTGCCTGCACGTACTCGTCGATCACCGTCGACTGGTCTGCACGGTCGTCGTCGCTCTCCAGTCCACGATCGGAGCCGCGGCCCGCAATGGCGTCTGCGGCACTCAATCCGGCAACGGTCCCGCTCAGCGCCTCGTCCAACTTGGCATCGCTCAGCGCCAGCGGCCACTGCCAGACGAGCGCTGCAACGTCACTGGCACCGGATTCTCGCGCATCGGACGGGAGCGCCGATGTGAGCTCTCCCGCGATTCGCGACTCGGCATATTCGCGGTCGAACGGTCGGCCAGCTGCGCCTGCGCGCCGCAGCGGATCCGCCATATCAGCGAGACCGGGCATCGGGAAGAACGGCAGGAACCCGGCCATGGCTGTCAGCTGCTCACCGCGGCGTCGGAATTGCAGGCGTTGCGAGACATTCTCGCTCGACGCCGTCACCCCACGACCGGACTGCACGCCAGACCGGGCGATTCTGCGGCTCGCGTCGTGACTGAGCAGCGATGCGACCGCCGTCGGCGTCGCCGTCCACTGAGAAAATACGAGTTTCTTGGTGACATGAGCAGCATTGGCGCCGACGTACGGACCGCCCGGCTTCAAGTAAGGAAGCGATGCCGGCAGCCACAGGAGCGTGTGCCAGTCCTCACCGGTCGTGCGGTCGATGAGGGCTTGCAGTCGGGGATTGCGCACATCTATTGACGCGTAGCTGTCGACCGCCTCGGGATCGAGTCGATCCAGCGATGCCACCAACGCGCGAACATCCTTCTCAGCGATGTGGTCGCGCAGATATCGACCGAGCTGGTAGTTATCGAGGAAGTGCACCAGTTCGGGAACGGATTTCCACAAGTCCATCGGTAGTTGCGTGCCGAGGCGACGCGCGAGAGCTGTGAGAGTCTTGAACTGAGTCACCGCCTCGGCAGTGATCGGAGGCGCGGCCGCACGACGCTCGGCGACCATCGATTCGGTGAGCCTGGGCGGGCGTTCCGTACGGCACATCATCGTGAGCAATACGCCGCGAATGCGGTCGCGTAACTCCCCGGGATCCTGCCGGTTCTTTACGGCCTGCCGATATTCGTCGAGTAGCTTCGCGACTCCTCGCGACCCCTCACCGCGGGTCCCCTGAGCCAGGAAGTCCAGGACCCCCAAGAACTGCGATTGGTGAGTGCCGTCGCCGTCGGGGCCATCGTCTATCGGCTTGTACGGCGTCGCCGACAGGAGGAGCACCTTGGCGTGCCGGTAGTTGAAGAGGTCACGTGCGAGCTCACTGACAGGACTGTCGACTTGCAGGAGCTCGGTGAACCGCTGGAACTCGTCGAGGATGACGAGGTCCGGCTCGAGCGCCTCCACACCGGCGCGCGACAGTGCGCGCCTGAGGTCGCTGATGATTCCCGACGTTGCGTGGTACCCGCCGGGGACTGCGGATCGGCCGCTCGTCTGCTCGACCAGATCGAGGAAGCGCTGCTGTAGGGAGTTTCCGTCTGCTTCGGAAGAGACGAGCTCGAGGAACTTGGCCACGATGTCCCTGTCGAGCTTCGCGACTCCCCTCCCCGGCGTGGCCTTCACAGAATGTTCGAGGTCTGACACACGCTGTTTGAATCGGTCGAGACTCTGCACCGTTCCCTGAAGAACGCGGTACGCGGCGGTCTTTCGAGCTCCAGACAGCTGTAGGTGGTCCGCGAGAATGATGAACAGGAGTGCTCGCTCGCGCGCAGTACCGGCCCGCCACCCCTTGTCCGGGAACGATGTCTTCGGCGTGAGCGACACCAAATTGATCGGCTTGCCCACGGCTCCACCGGCGGACTTGAGAGCATCCGTGGAGGTCGCCAACAGGCTGAGCCTGGTCGACATCGTGACCTTGTTTCCGAGGATGTCGAGACGTTGAATGTTCTGTCGGGCCACGTCTGTGTTGGAACAGATGTAGATGACATCGATGCGCTCGACCTCGGGGTCGTCCTGCAAGGACTCGATCGCGCGGGCGATCACGCCGCGAGCCACCATCGTCTTGCCCAGTCCCGTCTCGTCGGCGACGAGGAACCGAGTGTTCGTCTTTCGGCCGTACAGAATGTCGGACACATGATCGACAGTTGCTCGCTGGAACGGACGTAATGACGCCAGGTGCGGTTCAGCCTCGAAGCGCTCGACGTCAGGCATGGACCTTCTCCTCTTTCGCTGTCACCGAGTAGATGGCAGACCACAGATCGCGGAATCCGTCGGGCAGAACTCCGTGCGGATCGCCCTGCCCGATGATGCTTGTCACGACGCCCGCAAGGTGTTCGAGAACCTGCGAATTCGCCGGGGATACTCGCAGTAGCTGCTCGAACAATCCGTTCTCCACTGAACTCCACCTACTCGAACCGGGAGCCACTTCGCCTTCGTCGGCCTCCCCTGGTGCTGCGCCCGGCGCGCCGAAAGCCAACAGTAAGGAAAGGAATCGCCGGAACGCGTCGGGCGAACTGATTTCGCGGGTGACAATCGCGCTCATGCGATCTGCAACGTCGTTGACGAGTTCCGCCATGACGACGGCGGAGGCGGTTCGACCACCGTCACCGGACAACGTGAGCACGAAGAGAGCCGTGACGTCGGACAGTCGCAGGTCATCGAAGGCAACGTCGATGGGAGCTCCAGCCGTGACGTCGCTTGCGCTGGACTTGACCGTCAGCAAGGACACAGCAAGGCCAGCCCCCTCGGGTACGGCAACAGGCTCATGACTTGTGAGGTGGAGGACGTAGTGCTCGTCCACTTCAGCCAGCTCAGCCCTCAGCTGTACGTCGAAGACGAGCCGGCCGAGCTGGTTGTCGAGCGTGGTTTGAGGGTCCTCATCGACTTCAGCGTTCGAATCGATCGTCGTCGACTGCAGGATCGAGGAGAAGCCTCCCTTTCCGAGCAGAGCCTCGACTCCGAATACACCTGTTTGGCCGGTCAATTCGACGAGGATCTCCACGTTTCCATGGAAAGCGTTACGAGTGGCATTCGCCGACCCGATGAATAGGTGCGCTTTCCGCGCCCTCTCGACGCAGTACATCTTGGCGTGGAGTCCCGAGAGAGCGGGACCCCCGGTCGATTCCTGGTCGTCTGCAGGGATTCCGGCGGTAGGTGACAGCACGTACGGTTGCTCGATCCACTGGGCAATGTCTGCTGACAACCCGTCGAACGACTCCTGTCTCGACACCACCGCAATGTTGTTCTTGGCGTACTGGGCGAGCGTCTGTAATCCGTCGTCCTGGAGAAACGGTGTCACGAGAAGATGTTTGTAGCCCGAGAAGTCCGGCGCGACCGTACGAGCACCCGGGATACCGAACACGTGAAAGTCGATGTCGGACGCCCCTGACGGCATCTCCCAGCGAACACGTCTGAGATCCTCTCCCAGCGATCGCACCCTGTCTGCCCGCTCGTCCGACAGCGACGGTCGAGGCGATCCGGCGAGGTATCGAAGCAGGTCGGCGATCGGCTTGTTCTTCGCGTCCGGCGCAGTCCCGAGCACGCCGTCGAGCGTGAGCGCGATGTCCCACGACCGTCCCTTGGACAGATTGCGACTCATGACGACCATGCGGACGGTCACGTCGTCCGTGGTTTCCGACTGGTACCGCGCCACCCAGACCTTCGGATGAAACAGGAAGGAACGTGAGTGTTGTACGGCGTGCAATGCGGGCTCGAGCAAGGTGTGAAGGCGAGATCGAGTGGTAGGAACGGCGATCATGCCGCGCTGATGAAACACGTCGATCTTGTCGATACTGGCTTGGACGGCAGCGATGGTCTCGAGAGGGTCCGCAGTTGCCGCGGATGCACTCCGTGACAAAGCCAGCGACGGTAGCAGCGCACTGTCGAGGTCCACCGTGTACGTGGTTCCGACCACGTGGGTGACGACGTACCCCGGCGGTGGTTCGAGACGTTCCAACAGGGTGACCCGACTGTCAGGAGGCAGCACGACTGAGTCCTTCCCGAATGTCCCCGACGAGGACCTGGACATTCGGCCAGCGATACACCAGACGCCCGGCACCGGACGCACCCGACCACGCCCGTAACAACCGGTCGTTGTTGAGACGGGATTGCTCTCCCTTGTTCGCTCGCTCCCTGTCTGCCACCAGGGTGCGAAGAGCGGGCGATCGTGCCGGATCGTAGGCGCTACCACCGCGTACCGCCGTGAGCCACGAGTCGACGAACAAGCGAGTGTTCAGCGGCACCGGGGTGTTCCGTCCTCGGTCGACTGCTTTCCAGAAATCGTGTCCATTCCATCCGGCAATATCGGATCGACAGGCTGCAACGTCATTCGCCCAGTCGTCCAGAGCATCTCGATAGTCCTGAACGTACGACGTCGACCCTTCCGACACATCGAACTTCTCAGCCAGCAGAAGGTTGTACAGCAAACCTGCTCCGTGGATCGTCAGTGAGAACAACCGCGCATGATCGACCAACGCCTTGGTGTAATCGGACGCCGTCGACAGAGCAGGATGGTTCCACGGCAGCACGACGTCTGTGATGTCGACCTCCAACCCGTGGCGCACGAGGTGCGCGAGATAAGTGGTCGGCGCGGAACTCAGGATCCGTTCCTGCAACCAACTCGCTTGTTCCTGATTCAAGTCGAGGCCATTGCCTACCCGGGTAGGAAAGCCCTCTGGCGGCGTCGGGCCCACGTTCCATCCGACGCCCTGCGGGTCGTCGAGACGAATGTTCAACCTTTTCAATGCCGCCCAGTACAAGTTCGATGGGAGGGTGTTAACGCTCGCCCCGGCGACCCGCCCGATGAGTCCGCTCGTATGCCCAGCCTGCCGCATGGCCTCGATGAGCTTGCGCTCCGCGTCCCTCGCCTTGGTCCGGGCCGAAGTTCCGGTGTACTTCCTGGCCGCCTCCTCGTAGATCCACGGCACCAGCAGGAAGTACTTCGCGCGGGTGTGAACCGTCGACGTGGCGGGAAACAGCTGGTCGGTCAGGGCGTCTCGCACCTGGCCGATGCCGATGTCGTCCAATGTCCCGTTGTCGGAGAACAGCTTGACCAGCTCTCGCATCTGCCGCTCCTCATCGGGCGACGTGTCCAGCCAGGCAATGTTCGACACAAATGCTTCCCTTCATCAACGGCCTTCGAATACGGATAGTGCCAGAGACGGTCGGTCGAGGTGGCGAACCGGACATTCATGAACCTCCACCAAGCCGTTCGTGCTGGTAGTCGTCGCGGAAGTCCCTGATCAACAAATGATCAAGCTCGACCGTGCTGAAACACCGCGATGTCTCCGAAGGAGTTGCGTCAACGCAAGCGCACCGGCTAGACAGAGACATGCAGACTGTCAGACACCCCGCCGGGGTTCGATAGTGGACTACGTGTGGCCCTCGACGGGCTCGATTTCTCGGGCGTGGTTGGTCCTGTCCAAGGACGACCAGCTCGGCGGGCGCGGCGGGCATGCCTATGACGACGATCCGTCGTCCCGCTATGTCAGCGACAGTCAGGTACCGAACAGCCGGAACATCGCGGCTGGGGATGCCCTGGTGGTGTGGGACCAGAAGCGATTGCTCGGTGCTTCCGTGGTCGAGCGAGTCGACAGCGAACCAGGTACCTAGGAGCAGAAAAAGTGCCCCTACTGCGGTCCTGGTCGCTCGCTCGATGAACGTCTCACGCTAACTCCTCGATATAAATGCGGTCGATGCAAGAACGAGTTCGACGTCCCGCTGACCGAGAACATCGACGTCACCGTGTACCGAACGCATCATGGTGAGGCATGGATCGACTTGACCGGGGAGCTCACTGCAGAGCAGCTCCGCTCGGTATGCAAGAGCCCGAAGTCACAGCTGAGCATTCGCGAACTGGATTGGTCGGCATTCACGGCGAGTCTCTCGACCGACCACAGCCACCGCGGATTGAATCTCATGAACTCGGTGTCCGTCCAGTTGGGCGGAGGGTTCACAGACCGAATCACTCGGGTGCGGCTGGGGCAACCGGCCTTTCGCGCACAACTGATGCAGAAAATACGCGTCGAACTGCGCGTTCTCCGGCGCCATGCCACATGAAGTACTCGAAGCTGCGCATCTCTACAGCTACGCCCAGGTCGGAGAACACCACGACGAAGGTGGGCTGTTGCTGCGACGCGATCTACACCGACTCTTTGATTTCGGTAAGATCGCCGTCCGCAAGGATGCCACGATCGCCGTGCACAAATCCTTGGAACCATTCGAGCTGTACGGCAAGCTCCATGGGCGCAGCCTCACCATCGAACCGACTCAGCGGCAACAACAATGGTTCGCTGCACACCGCACCATGTGGCGAGTGGATGCTGCGTGAGATTTCCTACGGCAGGACCGCTCCGTTTTACTCATCCCTACCGGGGCCACAGCAAAGTAAGGGAGGCCACTGACCGTAAATGCAAACTTCTAGGGGATTGCGTTGCGGATCCTACGCCGAGCGGCTGGCGTGCCCCGTCGTCTCTTATCAAAGAGCATCATCTTCTAGACGAGTCGCGCTCCCACGGATCCTGCACAAATCGGACTAGCGGAACACACTCCCCTTCGAGGCAAGAGCTTTGACCCGCTCGACCGTCCACACGACGATCGGCCCAGCCGACCGCTTGCGAGCAGCTTCCTTCCTCGTGTCGATTTCCTGCTCGGCAATGATGTCTCGCAACTGGTCCACGGTGAGCTGACTAAGCTTTTCGAACAACTCTTCTTCACCCGACACTTTGAGTACCTCGAACGGGTCGAACATGCCAGGCTGCCGCCCGACTTTTTTCGCCGGTGTAGCTCGCTGACGTTTCTGCGGTTTGGGAACCACTGGGCCATCCGACTCACCGCCACCACCACTACCTGCGGTCACCGCTAGAGCAGCTGTCACCGCCGTCGCGAATCGAGGCGTTCTGACTGCTTCGTCCGCGATCACCTGGAAAAGCCTCGTCAATAGCGTCGCGGTGTCGCCGTGTTTCGACCCCAGCTTGAGCAAGGCCCCGCTCAGTTCTTGAACCTGAACTCTTTGCTGCGCATCATCGATAGTCATAGTTTCGCCTGCGCCTCCGTCATGATGTGCTTGGTGATTTCGCGCAGCGCGTCGAACTGACCCGCATTGCCGTACTTTGCCTTCAGGCTCGCGTAGTACTGGAATTCGGCTGAGGCCGCGATCGAGTTCGCCTCCGGCAGATACACGGGGAGTACGTTCTGGATATTCGAGTCACGCCGAAGATTCTTGACAGTAGTCTTGTGTATTGCCGAGTTAGATTTATATTTTGTGATCACCAGTCCAAGCTCCACGATCGTGCGACCAAGCTGTCGACTGAAACTACGCACCTCCTTCTGGATCTGCGGGATGCCATACGTGGACAGCACGTCGGGGATGGTAGGAATGATGTAGCCGTCCGACATGGCCAAACCGTTCAAGGTAATCGGGCCAATATTCGGCGGACAATCCAAGAGAATGTAATCGTAGAAGTCTTTAACCGGAGCCACGGCTTGTTCGAGAATTCGAACTGAATCGAGCCCCATCTGTCCGGCGACGCGAAGAGCGCTTATCTCCTCCTGCAGACCAATCAGATCCAACGACGACGAGATCATGTCGATCCCGTTGACACCCTTCACCGGTGAAACACCGCGTTGAATGGTCTGCTTAAGGTCGAAGTTCCTTGACCCGTGCGCTGCGTCAGAAAAAATTGTAGCGAGCGTGAGACCGTGATTGTTGAGAGTCAACCACTTTTCTTCGCTGATCATCATGGTCGTGAGATTGATCTGGGAATCCAAGTCGATCAGCAGCACCCTCTGACCGAACTCGAGAGACATGAACTCGGCAACGGCCGCAGTTATAGTAGTTTTACCAACCCCACCTTTGAGGCTGATAGTTGCGATCACTTTGGCCATTGACTATCAGTCCTCACATCTTTGCTATTCTCAATCTGCATCGACTATCGCACCTGCTCCAGACGCTTTGACTCGAAAACCGACACGCGGCGTGGGTTCTGCCGCGTACGGAAGTGCGTAGGAAAACAACGTAGCGACATCGCGGGGATCAACAGGGCCAGTCAGAGCTTTCTTGAAGTGCCGTCGACTGGGTGGGTCACTAGCGAAGACAAGAATCATGGCGCCACGTGTCTTGCGACGCAGACTCTCGGCCAACATTCCGCCGTTCTTGGATTTGCTGCCAGCGATGTGCTCTATTGCATCGCGTTCACGAACTGCAGTACCAGTGAAGCCCGTACGGTACTCGCGATCCTGGCGCTTGCGATTGACGATGGGCAGCGGGACTGGCCAGCTCGCGATGTGCACTGGCGGTCTGGTCTTGGGCTGAGGTAGCAGAATCACGAAGTCTGTCAGTAAGTTTCGTTCTATCGCAGACTTCATCGCGTTCCGATGCGGTTCGAAAGTCCAGTTCTTGTCCCACACGAATTGGGTCACCATATCGTAGACAGCATCGGCACTCACGACGCCGTACCTCGCGTTGAACGGCCTTGACACACCCTTCTCATCGACCAGCGTAAACTCACCCGCTTGCTCTCCGAGAGCGTCGAGCAGAGGCTCGACAAGACCGAAGTGCCGAGCATTGTTATACCCGTCAGCACCGCGTGGCGGCTGCATCGTGAAGCTGAACGCCTCGCCGCCGACACCACGGTAGGCCTGCTCGGCGTTGTACATCTTGTTCGCTGATGTGGGCTTCAGCCAAGGTTGCGACTGGAACACCATTGGCGGTACGTCCTTCGGCGTCACCATCGGCTCTCCCGATTCATTGAACCTAGCGAAACGTTCCAGCTCTTTCCTGAACTCGTCCTCGTCTTTCACAATGGTCGCGAAGGCCTCATACATGTCGAATGGCTTGCCCGAAGGGCCCGGCACGTTCCGGCCGATGAACAAGCGAACTAGGTCACGATAGCCCTGTCTGAAGCCAAACCACCGGCCCATCTGCATCAACGTGTCAGCTTGCGGAGTGCGCCGCGTGTAGTAGGTAATCGTCAGACCCTCGACTGTGAATCCCCGGCTGAGCTTCGCACCGCCAACCAAGATCTTCCATACGCCGGGACCCTGGAAGTCGAGAGCATCCTGGGTGTAATCCTTCTCGGACTCGCCGTTCACGACAATCACCGGGCTCGTACCCTGCGCGATCTTGTCGACAGCGGCGCCGATGAAGTCCTCGAGATCCGTGAACGATGCGGGAGTGTCTACACCCGCTTCCATCCGGGCGTTGCTCACGACACTGAAATCCGAATCCCATAGTTGCTCCAAGCGCACCAATCCGCCGGGCTGGCTGTATCCGCCAGTTGCCCACAGAGTGCGGAACTCCTCTGCCAGCGCCTTGTGTTCGGCTTGCTTCACAGATTCGTGTACGAGCATCGTGTGATGACGGTATGGCTTCGCCCCCCGTGACTCGCGGAAGAGTTTGATCGCGCCCGCCATCACGAACGAGTCGAGTGCTCTTCGCTGTTCGTCCGCACGGCCGTCCTCGTCGAATCCAGCAACCAAGTCCCGCACGAATGCTTTCTCGTTCGATGTTGTCGGTGACTTGTCTTCATCCTGGTAATCATCATCGAAGTCGTGAAAGTCTCTACCGCCCATATAGGGTCCAGGCCGGTCAAGGCTGACAATAAAATCTTTCGGGAAAATACTCTCGCTGTCGACTGGATCGACGAACACGTTTGCAAACGGTGTGGCTGTGTAACCGATGTACTGTGCGCGCTTCATCACTTCAAGCAAGTCAGCTATTCGACCGTTGATGGCTGTGCGCTCTATCGAGTCGGCAGCAAACTTGTCCGGGTTCAGGGTATTCACCGAAGCCTGATCGGATTCGTCATCAATGATCAAGGTCGGTATCTGATCGAGTTTCGTCGGGATGCGGCGTAGGTCTTCGACCAGCTTGCGCAAAACGGTAGAGTTCTTCTTCACTACGGCGATGCGGATATCGCTGGCGAATAGGTTCTTCGGATCATTGAGCGGTAAACTGTGATCAACGAATTCGTATGTCAGCGCGGGTAGTCCCTTGCCAAGCGACTGGAAATCGAACGATTGACCGGTGAGCCGTCGGATGGCCGGAACACTGTTTGTGACATTTGGATCGAGTTCGTGGTCCACAAAACCGGTCGCCCATTCCGCGTCGTTCAAGTAGTCGGGATCGGCTCCAATGTTCTGTTTACCAATGAGCTCCATGTCGAGCCGTCGCTGAGTCTGACTTCGCAAAAGTTCAATTGTTCCGGTCAGCACAATGACCAACCGGTATCCCGCGTCGACAGCCTTCGCTATGACGCCAGTGAAGTTTGCCGTCTTCCCACTTTGCACGTACCCAACAACCAGCCCCTTCGACTGGTAGGGCTCATTGCGTGTCGGGTCGGCGAGCCGGCCGACAACCTCGTTGGTGATGTCATCGAGGCGACCGAGAGTCGGGCCGTCGAACTTCGCACTCAGCACACCTTTGTATGCACGCCAGTAGAAGTCTCGCTGGGTACGGCGCTCGGATGTATACCACGGATGCCACGGTCGAGGCGCCGCAATGACGACGGGCCCCGGCTCGGCCGGAAAAGCACTGTCCAACAGCGGCCGTCCGTCAGCAGGTATACCGAGGCAGTCGTAGATGCGCTCTCGACGCTCCCGTGACCTTGCGATGGTTGTCGCTGCCCAGCTCGGTGTCTCCTCCGAGTCCCACCTTCGGATCGCCGCCGCGGCCGCAGCCTGGGAGAGCACTGCATCCTCGTCGACGAGGATGCTGACGATATCGTCTACGACGTAAGTCGATTTCAATCGAGCATTGATCGGACCGATCAGCTCGTCTGGGTCGAAGTCGCCGAACTCCCGCGCTATCGCCTTGTCAACGTCCACGCTCACTGCCTGTCCCCCAGCTGCTCTCTTCGCGCGACTACCGCTGCGATCAACACGTCCTGCCATGCTTGCATCTGTTCTCGATTTTTCACGCTGTGCCGCTCGACATCGAACATGCTTTGGACGAGCAGGAAAGTAAGTGTCTTCAGGACTGGTGCATCGTTGTTGTCTCGGCTTCGATGTCCTAACAGCTCTCGCCGAAAGCGCGCGTTGATCCATAGAGTTCGGTCTTCGAGGTCCACCTCGAAGAATGCGTTGCGCGCGAGCACCCGCCACCCGACACCTACGGGATCGCGGCCGTCGGCGAATGTGAAGGCGTCGCTGAAACTGTCGAGAACGTCTTCGGGAAGCCCGTGATCAGGCTGCACCACCGTAATCGGCTTGGGCTGGTGACTGCGCGCAGCGCGGACGGCGCTTAGGGCATCGGCGAGGTACTCGTCGGTCATCACAGCGTGCAGAGAACCTGTGATGGTTGCGTCCAAGCGGACACCGAGCTTCTCTGGGTTGATCGCGACATGCTTGGCCAACATGTCGTCGAGATCGATCGAGACGCGGGCCAGACCGAAGTCTGGCTGCCGTTTCACGACATCATTCCATCCCCCAATCTGCAGCAAGCGGTCATTTCGATAGACATACAGACCTTGGTGCTCTCGGCCCGGCGATCCGAACAATCTGAACTGAGGCGAATTGCTTCGTGCCGGCCAAACGTGCAGCACCACCGTAGACTGGTCATCAGCAAGGTTGATATTTGCAGACTTCGGATAGTCCCCGTGACCAGAGGTCGGATATTCGAAGGGGTTTATTGCAGTCACCGTTCGCTGCGCACCCGCCCGCGCGAACGCCATGTCGAACACGTCCACTGTGATGACCAGACCACGCGCGAGGTGCCGGTGGAACACGACACCGAGGTGATTGCGAACGTCGTCGACTGTCTGTTCCAGCCAGCTGACCTGTTCGCTCTCATCCATTGATTTTGGGAACGTTCGTATGCCACGCCATTCGACGATGGTTCCTGTAGTGAAGGGAAATCGAGGTTTGGTTGCGTCGAGCTCGGCGGCCGCCTGTGCGACATCAACCGTCGAGATCACCTGTTCTTCGGATGGATCGGGGATTTCGATCATGCGCGCCTGCGCTGGTTCTCCAGTTGTACGCGACCAAACAATCAGTGAGTCGGCCTGACTGAGGGATGCTGCCTTCATTCCGACGCCGAAGTGCCCGAGATCCGAGGCGCTGTATTCGCGCCGCTCGCCGTACCTCATGGCGCCGTCGATGGTTCTCGAATCCATGCCGCGACCATTATCGATCACGCGCAGACCAGTAATTACGGTCCCGTCCCGCACGAATCTGACCAGCACCCGTGACGCTTCGGCGTCGATGCTGTTGTCGATCAGATCGGCGACAGCGGACGCGAGCGTGTGGTGAAGACCGATAGCTCTGGACAGCGACGCGTCGGGGACCGCTGTGACGGTATCGACGACCATGATTGTGGTCGGTTCACTCACTCTGATAGTCCATCTTGGTTACCCATGCCTTCTCCAGGAGCGCGACAACAGCATCATCTCCGTGGTCTTCGTATGCGCTGAGCAACCTTCGCGGACGCGTCTCACCGTGCAGGCCGATCGCGTCGGACAGAACCCGAATGACGTGGCGTTCAGAGATAGCCATCGGATCAGTAGTCCCGACCAGCGCGAGGGCGCGGCGTAGCGGGTCGGCCTCCTGGTCCACCTCGGCGAGTTCGAGCACATCGAAGGTGCGGTCAGGCCCGAAACACAGCAGAACAGTACCGCCCGCCGCAATAGACAGCTCCGCGAGGAAGCGGCGGATAGTTCCGGATGTAGGCTGCGCGCCGGTCCATCGGATCATCTGTGTACCTAGGCGGCTGTCCAACTCCACTACATCGCCCCGATCACACCTCACTGTGGCGGCAACTCCCGCAGGAAGCGCGAAACCAGAACCGCGTAGGTGGTCCGCTGACGCCACCATCCGGTACCGCCACTCGAATCCGACTCGATACAGCCGGCGAGTGACATCAGGCGACTTCGGCCCCCGGCGCGGCCGGGAGTTCTCCCCGTTGATGTCGTTCGTCGTCGGTGATACTTCGAGCTGTCCTCCGGGGGCTGCGGACCAGGTTGTCATCCGGTAGAGACCGTCATCGCCCAGGATGGCACGGTCGTCTTTCTCGAGCGCACGACGGATCGCAGTATCCGGCCGCCCCGACTGCGCGGCGTTTCCCAAGTCCGCGGCCGAGAGTGGCTTGCCGATGGCTTCCAATGTTCCAATCAGAAGGTCGGCCATCTTTCGGACCCGCGTCAGAACCGACCCTGCGACCACAGTCAATCCACACCATGAGAACCAAGCTTCGATGTCTTCGCGAGACATTGATGCAACTTGTGCCACCTCGTCGAGCGAGACGACCCCGTTCTGCGATTCGAGGTCCTCGAGTAACGACTGCGTACGCGTCTTCGCGGTAGATACATCCGGCGAGACGGCCCAGCCGTCGGCAACTTCGAAAGAGTCGTCAAGCCGATCGAGAACTAACCACAGTGGCACGCCGAGAGTAGGAACCTCCGCGGAGAGAAGCGGATGAACCATCAGCAAGCGCTGTAGCGACGCTACCGGTTGAATCTCGACCCGCAGACTAGCCGTCAACAACCCAACTGCCGTGCCATAGCCGCATGCCTCGTTGATCTTTTCCTTCACACGAGCCTCGATAACACTCGTGGCCGACTTCGAAAGGTGCAGCTTGGTACTGAGTTCGCCGATAGATATCGGATTCTGCGCCAACAATCGTTCGCGTAGCGCTGTCGTCTCACGCGTGTCCAGTTGTGCCACGAGATTCTCGATCTCGTCGATTGCATCTCCCGACCCTGGGTCGGGCAGGTCACTTGCTGTGACTGCACCGATTCGCGCGGCGACTTCCTGTATCGCTTCCGGCGACTCGGCATCGATCTCCACACTGAGTAGTGGAGCGGTGTCTCGTCCCCTCACCCGTTGCCACACCGCGAGCTGCGCCAGGTCGTCGACGAGTTGAGTGATCACCGGCGGCTCGTCGCTCTGCGCATCGTCGGGGTCGAGCATCGAGCGTGGGTCCTTCGCGACCGAGCACATCACGAGGCCCAACGCGACCTCTGTGACTGTCCGCTCTGCCGTGCCCTTGATTGCGAACATGTCTTGCGCGGTGTGCGTCAGGATACTTCCAAGCGTGGTGTCGCTCGTCATTCGGCGGAGCACTGTGATGGCGCGAGCTTCGAGTCCGAGCACCGCCACTGGCAGGTCACCCGTCAGCGTTGGGAATGCCTCGGCGAATGGGAGGTGCTTGTGGTGGGCAACGTACAACTCCGCCAGCCCGAGCAGCACTTTCTCGAGATCGACCTCGGTAGCCGTGAAAGTAGGCGGGTCGGACAACCACCAGTCTTCCCCCGGAGCCAGGGGCTCCAGCAGGGCGGCACGGCTCGAGACATAGAGATCTAGCCACGGGAGGAGGTCGACCCAGATCGAGTCACTGAGCTCCGAGCGGGGCACAGAATTGATGCCCATCATGGTCGAGCGAGGCCTCCTCGGTACGGACTGTTCGGTCCAAGATATGCCACCGGGCGGCCACAGAAGACTCGACCGCCCTCAAGGTGTCTGTGGCGCAGTTGCCGGTATCGTCCGATCGGCGGCGTGATGTCTCAGCGGCCCGACGTCGGTACTCATTGAGTACAGCCCGCCTCGAGCACGGATAGGGTCGCAGTCGACGTCGCCTGAGTCGAAACCCGACGACGGGTGCCGGATGCCGAGCTGACGTTCCGCGGGTCATCCGCGCGACGGCGAGCGACCTGTGGTTCTACGCCAATCATGGATACAGCAGTCGATGGATCCGTCTCTGCCCGCATCAAGAGCCTTCAGCCGAGCGCCTCAATCGGCTCCGGGAATCGCAGGAGGTTCCGCGACGGCCACCTCGCCACGTTCGTCCTAACGGGTAGCTCGAGTCCGCGTCGCTGCAACGACTTCTCCAAGATCGGCCGCAGCATGGGTATGAGTCGCCGGATGCGCATCAAGAAGCATGTGGAAAGGCAGCGTCACACTGCGACGAAGTGCGACAGGATCCCTTGCACCTCGTAGATGTCTACGGATTTGTTGAATTGCTTTTCGATGGGTGCCGGGTTGCCGGAGATCCAGATCTTGAGCTCGGCGTCCAGATCGAACGTTGCCGCTGACTTGACGGAGAAGTGGGTGATCGCGCGGCAGAGGACGCAATGGTCCTCCACCTCCCGGCCGGCGATGCCCTGCTTGTCCACCATGATGAGACGACGGTTGGTGAACAGGAATCTGTTCTCCGTTGCCGAGGAGCCGGCCGTACTCGGCTGAGCCGCCTGCGGATCGATACGTCCGGCATTGCCCATCATCCCGTCGAAAAGACCCACTGCATCGCTCCTTCGCAACCCGGTGTTCGTGAACCGGACGGTACCTCGTCCGGGTTCGCTCAGTACTGTGGTCCCACTTCCCGCCCACCGCCGACCCACTCCGAAATCCGTCACCTGCTACATCGCGTGTTCCCGACTACAACTATAATTTCGATAGTGCGCCTTCGCCGAAAACGCTGCGACTTTCAATCCTCAGTTATTCATGCTTGCAGCACGCACTAAAGTCTAACCTCGTGCGTGGGCTGAAACGTATACTCACTGCACTCCCAGGCCCACTGCCGACACTGTTTCACATACTGCAAAGCGTTGCGACCATCGGGGATAAACTGAATATAAACAACGTCAACCGCTCGGTAAGCAAGCGCCAGCACGTATGACAGACCGGTATCACGCGCGAAAGAGTCTTCGTTCGGTGTCAACGCAAACGGCTGACCCGGATGACTAATCGACTTGACCTCCACGTATAGCTCGTTCGTCGGGCCTACCGCAAGTATGTCGTATCCCAGGTTTTGACGACTGTGGTCTGACGCTTTATAACCAAGTTCCTTCAATAAGTCAAGCACCAGAAGCTCTGCGGACCTCCACGCCGATGAATTCGAACTCGTTGGGACTGCAATATTGACGGCATGCGAGCCCTCGCCCCTCGCTCCGAGCTCGATTCCTGCGAATGGCCTTGCCGGATCTTCAACAGGAACGGGCGTCTTCCAGCCTTCTATGACACTCGACGAATCGATTTTTGGGCTAGTCCCAACCATGAGACCTAGTCGTTTCTTGAGACCAATGACATCGGTTCCACGAGAAGCCACAAGTTGCTCAAATCGCTCCGACGCTGGCGAGTCGCCCCGCAGCAAGTCGGTTGCGGTAACGAGCACGCCGTCGACCTCTACTGCACCCGTTGCCGCATCGCGCAGGGTGACGTCCGTGGATACCACAGCGCCTGAAACGTGAGACAGCAGATCCGCGCAGCCTTCGAGCGACAGCCGGACGCGGCCCGCGCCAACTGCCGCCATTAGATCGGCTGCCGAGAGAAACCCGACGCCTGCGAAACGGGCGATTCGTTCCGTCGAACCATCGACCATTCCGCTTATGACGGGACACAGACGTTTACCGGGAGGCGGCGCTAGTCGTGACACATCTTCGCTGTTCAACCATGTCGGTGGAAGCACGTATCTCTCTGGGAGTGACGACAACCGCGTCCTGACTGCTGAGATCAAATCCGACGCCAACGTTCGTCGCCCTAACTGCAGACTGACGTCATCGATACTCGGAGTCAACGCCGACAGCAAACCGCTCGCGAACTGCTGCTCAGGTTGATCGAACGTGCCTTCGATTATCTGCGCTATTACACCAGCCGCGGATTGCACAAGTTCGTCCGTGCGCTCATCCAAGACGACCCGAGTCCTTGATGGGTCGGTACTGAAGTCAGCATTTAGTCGAATCAGAAATCCCGTTTGCTCTAAAGTCGGCAGAAACGCGTGAACCGAGCATTCGCCGGGCCTGAGCGGAACGGGCCCTTGCTCATCCGCTGAGAATGCCAGCGTAACCTGGCTTCCGTTGAGCAGCACCCAGCGATCCACACCATTTGGTGACGAAACGACAACGTTAGTTAGTTCGCCTTGGTTCGAAGCACGCTCCACCTCGTACATTCTGGAGATTTTATCTGCGACGACGACTGACCTTACAGAATTCAAGAAAAGCATGTAGTCGCCGTCGAACTGGACAAATTCATCACGAACTTTCGCGGCGTTGACTCCTTGCATCACGAATACTGTGCTGAACCCATCGGCCCTCAGAGATCCAACCCGATGCATTACCGAGTCCTCGACCACCGAAAGCTCATGAGGCACTCGCACAAGCGGAACGTCATGGTCAACCGAGAGCGCCCTTCTCGTCAAAACGCGGGAGAAGCTACACTCGAGGTTGCCACTTAGAATATGTACTGTATCCGCGACACCCACGATTGATTTAAAACCGATGCCGCGGTAACCGATACCCTGACCGCGCCTCTTGTTGGACGATGCGCTCCTACACAGAGCTGCAAGATCGCTTTCCGTGAAGACGCGACCGTCATTCGCGCATATCAGTGAACCGTCAACTATTTCGAATACAACTCGGATCGCGCCGGCATCGTCTGCATTCTGCAGTAACTCAATCAGCGAACGGGCCGAATACGACTCTGCTACATATCGCTCCAGACCCGCGAGGTCTTGCAGCATTGTGGGGGAATTTGCAGCTTCCTCTAGTAGCGCCTTCCTGACTACATGCAGCACGGTGCCTCCTAGGTCTTACTGGGGTAGATACGAACCCTCACCGGCATAGCCGGGCACTTTATGTCCTCGCTGCACGATTTAAGGCCAACGAAATCCTCCTCATTCACATACGTGTGACCAGTACCTATCAACTGGCCCTTCTCGTTGTATGCAGAAACATGAACCTGCAGATAGTCAGGCACGTCACCTCGGGACACGACGTCAAAATTGGCTCGCACTCGCGGTGAGCTACCCCCCTCATAAACTACATACAATCCCTCGAGGGAGATCTTGAAGCGTTCCTCCAGGGACTCGAGACGTTCAACTCGGTCGGTGATCTCTACAGTGTTCGCCATGTGTGGTCCTTACGTTGCCCTGATGCCAGCCGTCGAGGTATATCACCACAGGCCGTCTAAGGGGCTGTTATCGACGCCGGCAGCGACTGACATCGTTCGGACCCAGCCAGCACGAACAAGCCAATCTTGCGGGCTCAGAGCGCCACCTAGGACGAGCCGGTAGCCGCGTAGTCCGCTCACGCTCGCCCCAGTACGTCAAGTGCGCACCGCCTGAGTCCCGGAGGGTGGCTGCTTCCACGACAAAGGCGAGCTCGCTAATTCGCGTTTTCCGCTCTACGCCTGTTCCAGCACCGACTCAGCGATGTGGTCGAGGTGCGATTCCATCGATCTTAGTAGTATCTAGACCCTCTTCGCGCGTCGAAAATAGTGATGTAGCGGGTGCTCCCACGTGAATCCGATACCACCGTGAACCTATATGGATTCCTCTGCAGCAAATGACGCCGCTCGCGATGCCAACACCCGTGCGATGGACACGGCCGTGAATTTCGAGGCCTCGTCTCGGTCCACCGCCGCGTCGCTGCGTCCAGAACAACCGCTTCAGCCAACGCGGCGGCAATGGACATGTCGACATGCTGATGCTTGAATGCCTGAAAAGAACCGAGCGGTCGGCCGAACTGTCTTCTGGTCTGCACATCGAACAGCGCGCGCCGAACCGCATCTATGATGTCGCGTTGCTCGACGGTCAAATCCATGGTCACGTCGTGCTTAGGGAGTCGTACCGAGGCCGCGCCGCCGTGGGCACACCTCCGACCCCGAACCGTGCGATGGCCTGCACCAAGTGGAAATTCTGCACCTTCACGCACGCCGGTCCGCATCCAGCTGCCAGAGTTCACGCACTCTGCCGTGAACGGCCGTGACAGCAGCTGCATGAACACTTCCAGGTCCGCGAACGTGGGAACCGGCTTCTCGATGCTCATCAGCGTGATGAGGGTGCCGGGCGGCGTCAGTCATGTGCGCCCTTGCCCCGGAACTCCACGGCGGCGAGCGCCCCGTCCCGGCGAAAGAGGTTGGCGTTACTGGCTGTCACTGTCAATGACAGGACTGTCCGTCGCGAATGTTCACTCAATACCAGTCGACTCGTGCGGTGGCTTGCCTCGATTGCTTCTCAAGCTGGGTGAACCCAGACTGCTACCTCCCGCCCGCCGCCGATCCACCTCCGAAAACCCATCCACCTGCTGCATCTCGTGCGCACGCTTCCGATCTTGGCAATCCACCACCGCCGAGAACGCCGCGCTCACACCCACCGACGAGGCGTCGTAGGTCAGCGACTTGTCCGCCTTGAAGCCCATCTGCGAACCAGTGTCCACCGCGTCCATGTTGGCTCCCAGGAACACGAAGTCCCACCCGTACTGCAATTCCTGCTGCTCGATCAGCTCGCGAACTGCCTGATTCGACCACTCTCGACTCGAGTTCTCCTGCCCGTCGGTCATCACCAGCACGGTGACCGATCCCGGCCGTTCTTCCTCGGGTAGGGCCGCAAGCGACGAGCCGATCTCGGTGACGAACTTCCCCACCGCGTCGTACAACGCCGTCATCCCGCGGGGTACCAAGTACAGCGGAGGGACCTGGTCGATCGGTGTCGAGTCGTAGACCATCGCGTACTGATCATCGAACTGCGCCAGCGTTACGACGGTCGTGCCGTCGTGACCACGCTCGGCCTCGATGAAGGCGTCGAATCCTCCACGGGTGTCGTCGGCGATGGACGACATCGAACCGGAACGGTCGAGTAGGGCTGCAACGAGGGACAAAGAAGAATCTGGCATGGGAACTCCTGACGTGGGGGACGGATAGATGAACTGACGATCAGGCGACGGAGACGGTGACTCCGCCGGAGAACAAGGAGTCATGAAGCTCGATCTCCGACGGTGCGGTGCCCACCGGCACGTCGTAGACGAGTGTCGCCACGAGCGAGTTGCCCGGATTGATCTGCGAGAAGCCGAGATTCGGGTCGTTGGTCACCGTCGCGAGTGTGTCGGTCGAGTACTCGCGCCCCTGCCCGTCGAGTAGCTTCTGCGACGACGTGTCGAACAGCTGCTGCTCGTTGCCGATGTTCGCGACATTCAGGGTGACCAGCACGTACTCGCCCTGCGGCGTCTGCGACGTGTACTGATCCCCCACACTGGCTACGCCCCGCTCGACGTTCTGCACGGTGAACTCGAACTTGCCGTCCCTCACCGCAGCACCGATTCCCGGTGCCGACTCTTCGGCCGGCGCACTGCTGCCCTCCGTTGCGGCCTGCGAAGAGGACGTGGTGCCACTGGTCGACGAGTCCTGTCCACCGCTCGCCAGATTGACGCCGACAGCGATGACGACGACCGCACCGATCGCCGTGAGGATCTTGTGCCGCAGGAACCAGTTCTTCTTGGTCGGCGGCTGCTGTGGCTGCGCGTACGGGTTCTGGGGAGGCTGAGTCATGGCGGGTCCTTTCGGTGGTGCCGGCACCGGTCGGTGCGTCCCACCAAGAACACCGCAGTGACCCCGTCGGGCACCTCGTCGATTCGGCCGGTCTCACTCCTCCTTTCGGTCGGCTTCGCGACCGAAGAACGGAGGCTCATGTCGGACCATGGCCGTACCGTCTTCTCTGTGACCACTACTGCATCTACGGTTCGGCGTCGCGCCTGGACCGTCGGCGCAGTGACGCTCAGCGTGTTCTGCACCTTCATGGCTGCCGGTCTCGCAGGCACATCGGGAACACCGGTGTGGAACGTGGCGCTCGGCGTCGTCCTCAACATGGCCGCCGCGATTGCGTTGATCTGGCGACACGACAGACCGTGGATCGTCCTCGCGATGGCTGTCGTCGGTCCGGTCTTCTTCGCCACCGACGCGACGGCCGCGCTGATAGCCCTCTACGCGGTGGGCGTCTTCGCTCGGGGTCGCACTCTTGCCAGTGCTGCAGTCGCGGTATACCTGGCCTGCGCGATATCCCTCGTGTACGACGCAGGGCGCCGCCGCGACTATTCGGTCCTGACGATGGGTGTCAGGCATATCGAGGGCACTCCCCCGCCGACGTGGTCGCTTCCCTGGTGGCTGCCCTGGCTCGTCGCTGCCGTCCTCGTCGCCGTCGTTCTGGCGCTCTCTCAGCTTCGCCGTACGAAGTCCGATCTCGTGGTGGCCGTGCAGTCCCGCGATCAGGCGACCGCGCGATCGCAGCGCCTGCACAAGGACATGCTGATACAGCAGGAACGCTCCCGCATCGCGCGCGATATGCACGACACCCTGGCCGCAGGACTCAGTCGAATATCGTTGCTGGCAGGCGGTTTACAGGTCGGGAGCAACGACGGACCGGAGAAGATCTCCAACACGTCGGCCCTGATTCGTTCGACGGCTCACGAGTCCTTGGACGAGCTCAAACGCATCATCGGCGTTCTCCGCGGGTCCGACACCGGCGGAGAGGATGCTGGTCGGCGAAGCATCGCGGGAATCGGGGACCTTGTCGACGCAGCGCGTTCTGCCGGGTGTCGGGTGACGCTGGTCCAGGACATTCATCCCGGTGTGGTCGGCGATCTGACCAGTCATACCGCGTACCGCATCGTGCAGGAAGCTCTGACCAACAGTCAGAAGCATGCCCCGAGTTCCCCCCTCCACATCACAGTGAGTGGGGCGGACACCGATGGCATCAGCCTGACTGTGCGCAACCACATCTCGACGACAGCGCAACCTGTACCGGGTTCGCGAACCGGACTGGCCGGCCTCGCCGAGCAAGCTCACAACGCCGGCGGGTGGGTGCGGTGGACAGCGATGGGTGGCGAATTCATCGTGACGGCCTGGCTCCCCTGGTACTCCTGACGCGTCAGTCCTTCACCAATCCGCCGTCGACGACCAGGTTTTGTCCGGTCACCGCTCTCGCCCACGGCGACGCGAAGAACAGCACAGCATCCGCGAACTCGGCCGGCGTCGTCACCCGGCGCAGCGGGGTGCTCTCGGCGATCATGTCGAACACCGCGGGCGGGGTCGCGGAGCTGGCATCCGTGGTTCGCAGCAGACCACCGGAGACCATGTTGACGGTGATGCCGTCAGGTCCGAGATCCGCCGAGAAGGTCCGCGTCAGCGCCAACAGAGCAGCCTTCGCCGCCGTGTAGTCGTGGTACGGAACGACGGGGTTCTGCACGAGGTTGGTGCCGATCGTGATGATCCGCCCGAATCCCGCCTCCCGCATGCCCGGCACAGCTGCCTGTGTGGTGTGCAGAGCGCCGGCGACGCTGCCGCGGAACTGCGAGTCGAACGACGACCACTCGATCTCGTCGGCTTTGGCACGGTCGTCACCGTTGAACGAGAAGTCGATCAAAGCGTTGTTGACGACGGTGGTGACGGTCGATCCGAAATGTTCACGTGCCCTGTCGAACAGCGCGTCGACCTGGTGTCGGTCCGTGACATCGGCCGGCACCGCGACAACGCGATCAGGACCGAACTCGGATGCCAAAGCATCGGCTGCGGCTGCACTGCGGTGATAGTTGACCACGACGCGGGTACCTTGCTGCAGGAACGCTCGCGTGATCGCAGAACCCAGTCCGCGAGCACCGCCCGTCACGAGCACGATCTGTTCGGCCAGCGGCACTGTGCGCATCTCGACATCCCTTCGCCAGCATGACCTGGTCAGGTTCGACGGGTGTGTTCTCAGCCGGTTCGGTTCGGCACCCCCTGTCCGACTCCATAGAACACCTCGTCCGCTGTGGCGTGTCGGCGCGACCCGATACGGTCGACCCATCATGGACTCCGATGCGGTCATCACCGTTCTCGTCGTGGACGACGACGCATTCGTTCGTCGCGGCGTGGCAGACATCTTCGCCGCCACTACGGACATCGTGGTGGTCGGATCGGTCTCGGACGGTGACGAGGTACCCGCCGCAGTCGCCGCTCATCGGCCCGACGTCGTCCTGATGGATCTGAAGATGCGCCGAGTGGACGGACTCGACGCCACCCGAGCACTGATGGCATCGGCACACCCACCGAAGGTCGTCGCGATGACGGCGATGGACGTGGACGACTTAGTGGTCCAGGCCATCGAGGCCGGAGCCCACAGCTTCCTCAGCAAGTCGGAGGCACCGGAGACGTTCCACCAGTCGATCCGCGCCGTCGCTGCCGGAAACACTCTGTTCTCCGAAGAGTCACTCCGAAAGATCGTGGCCACTACCCGACCACCACGGCCGACGGTGACGCTGGAAGCGCTGACCGACAAGGAACGAACAGTGTTGTCGGTCATGGCATCAGGGGCAACGAACGCCGACATCGCTCGGCAGCTCTACATGGCAGAGACCACGGTCAAGTCGCATCTCACTGCGGTCAATCACAAGCTGCACGTCACCAACAGGGTCGAGGCTGCGCTGATGGCGTTCCGTGCGGGACTGGTTGTCTGAGGACCTCGGGTCAGGCTACGCCTGTTGACGCATGCTTCAGCCGGATTCGAGCTGGCCATTTACGCGCATCGGCCCTTAAGCTTGCTCCAAACGACATAAGACTGTTCAATCGTCGCCATCGGCGGTAACGTGACCTTAAGTTGTCTCTGGCAAGCATTGGAAACCCGCATGGCACCTCCTCGAAAGTCGCGTCGTACCGACGTCAGCAATCTCGCCAGGTCCTTCACAGCACGCCGTCACGAATTGGGTCTGACGCAAGCTGAGGTCGCTCTGCTGGCCGGAGTCGGCCGTTCGACTGTGCAAGCTATCGAGGGCGGCAAGGACGCGCCTCAACTCGACGGGGTCAACGCCGTCGCTGACGCGTTGGGGTGCGATCTGACGCTTGTGACCCGCGCCGGAGCCATCGTCGAACCAGGGGAACGATGACCACCGGAGCCGACTTGCGCGACATCGATCGAGCAGACGTCTACAAGGGCAACGTTCGCGCAGGGTCACTGACGAGGTCCGGCGACAACATCAACTTCCACTACGACGATGACTACCTGGCGCGACCCGGCGCGGACCCGGTTGCCTGGTCGCTGCCCACCGACGCTGTCGACGTCAGCGTAGGAGCGGGGAGCGTGCCGCCCTTCTTCGCAGGATTACTCCCAGAAGGTGTTCGTCTCTCCGGTGTGGTCGCCGGGATGAAGACGTCGGAGGACGACCACTTCACCATTCTCCTGGGCGTCGGATCGGACACTATCGGCGACGTGCGCGTCGTCCCCCACGGAACCGAGCTGCAGCCTGCAACGCTCGCCTTCGATCCGGAATCCCCGTCACCGGACTTGCGGACGTTGTTCGATCAGTTGTCCGGGCCGGATTCGATGCACGTCGATACCGCGAGCTTGCCCGGGGTGCAAGGCAAGGTGTCCGCCCAGATGTACACGTCGCCCGTAGCGACGACGCAAGGGGCAGCCATTCTGAAACTGGCTCCGCCGACCCGCTTTCCGCGTCTGGTCGAGAACGAGAACTTTTTCATGACTGTCGCCGTGAGCTGCGGGCTCGTCGTACCGCGTCGGCACATAGTGACCGACGCCCGTGGAGTATCGGGACTTCTCGTCCAACGTTTCGATCGGGACGGTGATCGCAGGCTCGCGCAAGAGGACGCGTGTCAGATCAACTCGCTGTACCCATCGTCGAAGTACCGGATGAAGACCGAGACGGTGCTCGACACGCTCGCCTCGACTGTCGAACTCGGTGGAGGTTCCGCGCGCCAGGCGGCGCTCGAACTGCTCAGGCTCACCGTGTACTCGTATGCGATCGGCAATGGAGATCTCCACGGGAAGAATTACTCCATTCGCCGGAACACCATCGGAATGTGGGGAGTCACTCCGGCATACGACCTGCTGTGCACTCAGCCGTACATGGGCTGGAACGATCCGATGGCACTGACGTTCTACGGTCGGAACAATACGTGGTCGCGCGACCACATAGTTGACGGCGCGGCACGCCATCGACTTCCACGTAAAGCGGTAGAGCGAGTTCTGGACGACGTGTGCGCCGGTGTACGCGCGGCGACCAGCGCCGTGAGCTCGATCGGCTTCGACGACAAGACCACGTCGCGGATGACCAGGTTCATCAGCGCGCGCTGCGACGAGCTGTCCAGCTGACGCACATCCGACATCCATCCGCGCAAGTCAGGTCGCGATGACGGACGGCATGTGGCAACAGATCACGCGTACACAGCCGCCCCGCAGATTCCACACTCCTCGAACTCGGTGCGCTTCCAGCGCGCGAGCGGGATGAAGAAGACGCTGAACTGCTTGTACTGCTGCATCCGAGCCCACTGAGTGGTGTTGTGGCAGCGCTGGCAGGTGCGGGTATGGCCCGCGCCGAGGGACTTGCGTTTCAGGCCGAAGCCGAAGAGGAGGAACACCTCTCCCAGGATAGGTCGTCTATCCGTTCTGAAGAACCTCTCGCAGCGTCATCGCACGTCGACCGGTCACCCGCTCGACGTCGTCGGTCACGGCGCTGAGTTCGCCGGAGGCGATTGCGGTGTACGTCGACACCCAGGCATCGTTCTGCCAGTCCGGCGCGTTCCATACCGCGCGTGACTCGTACGCCTCGTCCAACGTCTCGTCGTGGAACGACACCGCACGACCTCGAACGTCGGCAATCGTCGCGGCCACCTCGGACATCGACAGCGCCTCCGGCCCGGTCAGGTCGTAGGTTTTGTTCACGTGTTGCTGGGGGTCGGTCAGAACGCGTGCCGCGACTCGCGCAACGTCTGCGCGCGCCACCAAGGACACCCGTCCATCCCCCGCCGGGCCGCGGATGACACCGTCCTCGCCGGCGAACAGTTCCATGACGTCGCTGTAAAAGTTGTCGCGTAGGAACGTGTATGCCAGCCCGGAACTACGGATGTGCTGCTCGGTGAAGTAGTGATCGCGCGCGAGAGTGAACGTCGCGTCCGGCGCCGCCCTGAAGAACGACGTGTAGACGATGTGCCGAACTCCGGCCTGCGCCGCAGCATCGACGAAGGTGCGGTGATCCGCCAGCCGTGTCGCATTCTCGGCGCCGGACACCATGAACAGCACGTCGATTCCTGCCAAGGCTTGCGTGGCAGCGTCCGCGTCACCGTAGGAACTGGCGCCCACGGTGGCACCGGGCAACTTCGGCGCTCTGGAGGGATCGCGCACCAATAGGTGTTGTGGCGTGCCGGCCCTCGAGAGGTGCGCTGCAACAGCGCCTCCCACCGAGCCGGTCGAACCTGTGACAGCAATAGTCGGCATGACCGTCCCTCGCAGCAGTGTCGAACGGCTGACCGTTCGCGTCGAACCCCCAGTATGCCTGCGGAGCCACCCTCGATTACCTCGCGGGCAAGGCCTTCAGCGGGGTGCGCGTCACACTGTTTCGCGTCATCAGCACTACCCCGTCACCTGCACGGCGCCACAGAAAATCGAGTGATCGTGGTGTGGTCTGACGCAATCCCCCGGAAGTCGATACTTAGTAAAGCAAACCGATTGTTACGGTTCTGAGCATTGTTCCTGTATAAATGGCATCGCGGTCGTCGTCGTCCGCACCTGCCGCCGATCTTGTCGAGGGTAGTTCTCCTGAGCGAATGGCGAATGCACGATGAGTAATCCACAGAACGCAACACCAGGTTGGTACCCCACTCCAGATGGCGGACAACAGTACTGGGATGGCAACCAGTGGCTGTCCCTGCCGAATCCGAGCAGCAACGAGCAGCCAACAAGGACACCGCGCGTATCTCGAAAAAGACTCGCGATAAGCGGCCTCGCGGTATTGATCGTTCTGGTGATCGCTGGTGGGTCATGGAAGATCTCACATGATTCTGGTGTGCGAGAACAACAAGAAGCTGCACAGGCTGCTCAGGACGCTCGTGAAACCGCCGACCGTCTCGAGGCGCAACGCATCGCTGACATACAAGCGGAACAGGAAGAAAAGGACGGCGCCGCGCGAGCTGGGCGCGCGCTGTCTGTTATCGGCATCGAGTCGAGTGTCAAGCAGATGGCTGAAGGTCACGTCGAAAAGGGACTTGTCGACGGACCGATCATCGACGTGACGTGTTCGCCCGTCAGCGGTGGATCGACAGATGACCTCACCGAAACAACCACTGTTTTCGAGTGCTTTGCGGCGAACGAAGATAACGGGGATGGCACCATGAGCGGCTACAAATACAACGCGACAATGAATTGGACTACCGGTAGCTACACGTATGGCCTCGGCGCCCCCTGAGCTCCACGGATCTCGCAGCACAGAGCGCCGTTGCAGCCCCCGGCAGACGGCCGCTATCGATTCAAGGCGCTGACGGCGGCCAACCTTATTCAAGGGTTGGCTGTCATCTCGACTCAGTCCACCGCTCGCCGCAAGCGCTCGCTGACTCTCTCCACCGCGTCGACAAGCTCCGGTGGACGTAAGTCCTCCAACTCTGCGTTGAACCGCGCCAACGATGCCGCGATACCCGTCCACGACCACGCGCCGGTGTGAATGCGACAACGGCCGTCACCGAGATCTTCGACCGTGCCGTCCGCGAGAAAGGGAGCGACCTCCGCCGCAGGAAGGTGCACCGTCGCCTCCCCTTCGCACGCCCAATCCCCCGAGACCGTGCCGCGGAAGCGTCGACGGAGCAACTCGGCCGACGAGCCGCCGGGGATCGGACGCGGAGTGAATCGCACGCCCGTTCGCATCTTCGGTGTCATGCGGTCCACACGGAACACACGCCAGTCGTCGCGGTCCAAATCCCACCCGACGACGTACCAGCGACCTCCAGCTCCGACTACTCCGTGCGGCTCCACGCGTCGCGGAGGTATCTCTGAATCATGTTCCGTCGAAACGTAATCGAAGTGAATTACCTCGTGATTGCGCGCCGCCTCTCCGACCGTGCGCAGCACCGCGGGATCGATCGAATCTCCGGTCGCAGGCAACGCAGTGAGCGCCAGCGCGTCGACCCGATTGCGGACGCGGGTAGGCATGACAGTTCGGAGGGTTGCCAAGGCTCGCTCGGCGGCATCGGCGATGTCGATACCCAGGGCCGGCACGACCCGCAAGGCGAGTGTCAGTGCGACCACCTGGTCGTCGTCGAGAAGTAGGGGCGGTACTGCTTCGCCCCCGTCCAGCCGGTAACCACCGTCGGATCCGCGCAACGCAGCAACGTTGTAGCCGAGAACGCGCAACCGGTCGACGTCGCGGCGGATCGTTCGCGGGCTCACACCGAGTCGCCCGGCCAGCTCGGTACCCGGCCACTCGCGGCGGACCTGCAGCAACGACAACAGGGTCAGCATGCGTGAGGACGGTTCCGACATGGGTCGAGTATGCACGCCCAAGCGGTCAGGATCTGACCTATTGGCCTGCGATCGTCGTTCCGGTTGGCAAAGCCTGCCGAACCGAACTACTCGAGGAGTCTCGATGACCGTCATCACCGCCTTGCACATCAACCTCCGCGGCAACGCACGTGAAGCGTTGGAGTTCTACCAGTCCGTCTTCGGCGGCGAACTGGTCGCATTCCCCTACGGCGACACCGAATCGGGCCAGGGACCGACCCAGTCCGAGCAGATCGCCTGGGGTGAGGTCAGCACACCAGGCGGGTTCCGCGTGATGGCGTACGACATCCAGGACTCGCTTCCCTACAACGCTGGTGAGAACGCCTTCTACAGCGCGCTGTGAAGCCATGATGCGGACGAGATCACCGCCGCGTTCGAGGGCTTGTCCGCTGGGGCAACAGTGTTGGTGCCGTTGGGGCCGGTCGGGTTCTCACCGTTGTACGGCAAGCTTGTCGACAAGTTCGGTGTCGTGTGGATCCTCGACGTCATCCCCCAGTGGTGACGTGAATCCAGCTAGTTGTGGACTTCTGCCACCGCTGAGCGGGGGTAGAAGTCCACGACCGCGAGTCACTCGACGATCAGCACATCCAACCGCCGAGGCCCGTGGACACCCTCCACCCTGTTGAGCTCGATGTCACTGGTCGCACTCGGCCCGCTGATGAAGGTCAGCGGCCGAGTGGCGTCCAGCACCGCGAAGGCCTGCGGCACCGTGTCCACCACCTGGTCAGCGCGGACGATGCAGATGTGATGGTCGGGCACCAGTGTCAACGCCCTACGACCCTGCGCGACAGACGCATCGAGCACGATCGTCCCCGTGGCAGCGATCCCGACCGCGCAGCCGGTGATCACCGCGTCGAGAGCATCGAGTTGGTCGATCGACAGGCCCTCGTCCGAAACCACCGCTATGCCGTCGACCCAGGCAGAGGGCAGATCGACGGGTACGACCGCTCGACCATCACCGAGCAACGACGCCACCGTGCCGGCGATATCCGACTCGGAGATCCGGTATACCTGAGCCCGGTAGTCGTCGACCGTTTCGGCGAAGCGGTCGACGTTCCCCCGGCCGACCAACGCAGCGCGGTCGTAATCGCGCGGAACATCCACGCCGGCAACCCCGCCCGCGGTCGCGGCACCAATGCGCTCGAGAATCTCCGACTTCGCGTTCATGACTCGTCCTCGTGCGTTCGTGCCCACCACTGGCGGAACGTTTCCTTCGGAGGGGCCGGCATGTCACGGCTGGTGGTCCACAACGATCCGGGGAACGGAAGCGACTCGATGTGGCCCTTCTTCCCTGCCAGCAGGCGTCCGACACCCGCAGCCTTCTCGGCCATCCCGAATCGCTTCGGCGAGTTCATCGCCCACCCTGCCGCCCGCATCGCGATCTCCCGCGCGCCGGGGATGCCGCCGCGTTCGGAGTCGACCTGCTCGGCCCGTAGGTGCACCAGAATCTCCGGGATGTTGATACGCACCGGGCACGCATCGAAACAAGCCCCGCACAGTGACGACGCGTACGGCAGTGACGCATTGGGGTCGTCATGACCGGTAGTGCCGGTGAGCTGGGGCGACAGGATCGCACCGATCGGACCCGGATACACCGACCCGTACGCGTGCCCACCGGTCCGCTCGTAGACCGGGCACACGTTCAAGCATGCGCTGCACCGGATGCAGTTGAGGGCGGCGCGGCCCACCTCGTCGGCAAGCACGTTGGTTCTGCCGTTGTCGATGAGCACCAGGTGGAAGTTCTGGGGACCGTCGCCTTCGTGCACTCCGGTCCACATCGACGTGTACGGGTTCATCCGCTCGGCCGTGGACGAGCGGGGAAGCAGTTGCATGAACACTTCGAGGTCCGCGAACGTGGGGACCAGCTTCTCGATGCCCATCAGCGTGATGAGGGTGTCGGGCAGCGTCAGGCACATCCGCCCGTTGCCTTCGGATTCGACGACGGCGAGCGTCCCCGTCTCGGCGACACCGAAGTTGGCGCCACTGATGGCCACCTTCGCCGACAGGAACTTCCGTCGCAGATGCTCCCGTGCGGCCATGGCCAATTCGCGCGGCTCGTCGGTGATGGCAGCGTCGACACCGGGCATGCGCCGCAGGAAGATCTCGCGAATCTCCGCTCGGTTGCGGTGAATTGCGGGAACCAGGATGTGACTGGGCTTGTCGTCACCCAGCTGGACGATGAGCTCGGCCAGGTCGGTCTCGATCGCGGCGATGCCCTCGGCTTCGAGGTACTCGTTCAGGCCGGTCTCCTGGGTGGCCATGGATTTCACCTTGACCACCTCGTCACTGCCCGTGGCCTTGACCAGATCCGTGATGATGCGGTTCGCCTCGTCGGCGTCGCGTGCCCAGTGCACCACTCCCCCGCGGGCGGTGACGTTGGATTCGAGTTGCTGCAGCAGCTCGGGCAGCCTCGACATCACGTCGGTCTTGAGGGCACTACCGGCGAGGCGCAGTTCCTCCCAGTCATCGCACTCCGCAACAGCTCCCAGCCGCTTCTCACGAATGGTCTTGGTCGCGGCCCCGACGTTGCGCCGCATCTGCGTGTCCTGCAATGCGCGCTTCGCGGCCTTCGGGAAGCTCTCCTCGCCGCGAATGTTACCGATGCCGGGCGAACCCAAGAAGGTGGTCATGCTGCCTCCGTCGACGCAAGGATCTCGGCAAGGTGCACGGTCTTGACGCCGGTGCGCAGGCGGGACAGTCCGCCGCCGATGTGCATGAGGCACGACGAGTCCCCGGCGCTGCACACCTCGGCGCCGGTGGAGAGGACGTTGGCCATCTTGTCCGACAACATCGCCGTCGAGGTCTCCGAATTCTTCAACGCGAACGTTCCGCCGAAGCCGCAGCACGACTCGGCCTGGGGCAGTTCGACCAAGGTCATGCCGCGCACGTTGCGCAACAGTTCGAGGGGCTTGTCGCCGACGCGCAGCATTCTCAGCGAATGGCACGTGGGGTGGTAGGTGACGCGGTGCGGGTAGTAGGCGCCGACGTCGGTGACACCGAGGACGTCGACGAGAAGTTCGGACAGCTCGTAGGTGCGTCCGGCGATGTCCTCGGCGCGCGTGGCCAGATCCTCGTCGCCGGCGCGGCGGGCGACCATCGCGTGCTGGTGACGCACCGATCCGACACAGGAACCGGATGGTGCGACGGCGACGTCCCACGACGACTTCTCGAAGACCTCGACGTGGTGACGCACCAGGGGTGCGGCCTCTTTGAGGTAGCCGGTGTTGACGTGCATCTGGCCGCAGCATGTCTGATCCGACGGGAAGACGACGGTGTGACCGAGCCGTTCGAGCAGTGAGACAGTCGCTTTCGCTGACTCGGGGAAGAGTGCGTCCGCCAGACAGGTGGCGAACAGGGCGATCCGCATGGAGCCTCCAGAGCGTGTGGTCTGACCACAGTAACCCCTGTGGTCGGACCACACCAGCTATTCTCCGACAATGCGCGCACACGAGGTGGTTCTCCACCGCATCGAACAGGACCTGGCGGCGGCCCGACTCCGCGTCGGCGACCGGCTGCCGGCCGAGCGCGCACTCGCGGAGGAACTCGGCGTCGGACGCAGCTCGGTTCGTGAGGCCATCCGGGTGCTGGAGGCGATGGGCGTGGTGAAGACGTCGGTCGGGTCCGGCCCCGACGCGGGCGCGATCGTCGTGGCCGATCCCGCCACGTCCATCGGCTCGGCACTGCGGCTGCACATGGCCACGCAGTTCCTGCCCATCGCCGACGTGGTGCAGACGCGCGTGCTCCTTGAGTCGTGGGCGCTACGGGAAGCAGCGGCGCGCACCCCGGACCTCACTGCCATAGACGAACTGCTCGACCGGATGGACGACCAGAGTCTGGAACCCGATCAGTTCCACCGCCTCGACGCCGAGCTGCACGTTCGGTTCGCAGGGCTGGCCGGCAATGTCTTGATCGAGGCGATGATGACCTCGCTCCGCGACTCCATCCACGGCTACGTCATGGACGCGGTGCCGATGCTCGACGACTGGTCGGCCGTCGCCGTGAACCTTCGGTGCGAGCACCGCGGCATCGTCGACGCGCTACGCCGAGGACACGGCGCCGAGGCCGCCACCCTGGCGCGCGAGCACATCGAAGGGTTCTACGGGTTGATGCGGCTCGACTGAATCACCGAATCGAGCGGCCGGCCGAGCCCAGCATCTCCGTCGCCTCGACCACCCGTGCGGCCATGGCGGTCTCGGCGGGCTTACCCCACGAGCGGGGGTCGTAGGCCTTCTTGTTGCCGTAGGCACCGTCGACTTTGAGCACCTGGTCGTACTTGCTGATCATGTGACCGGCGAGCGACCGGGTGAAGGCGTACTGGGTGTCGGTGTCGATGTTCATCTTCACCACACCGCTGCGCACGGCGGACGCGATGTCCTCGGCGCTGGATCCGGACCCACCGTGGAACACCAGGTCGAACGGCTTGTCCTTGCCCGATTCGGCGCCGATGACGGTCTGGATCTCGTCGAGGATCTCGGGGCGCAGGTGGACGGAGTCGGGGTTGTAGACGCCGTGCACATTGCCGAAGGTCAGTGCCGTCAGGTAGCGACCGCGCTCACCCGCACCCAGGGCAGCGATGGTCGCGCGGGCATCGTCGACCGTCGAATACAGCTTGTCGTCGATCTCGGCGGAGACGCCGTCTTCCTCGCCGCCGATCACACCGACCTCGATCTCGAGCAGCGTGTTGGCCTTGACCGACTCGTCCAACAGCTGACGGGCGATGGCGAGGTTCTCGTCGAGCGGAACGGCGGATCCGTCCCACATGTGGGACTGGTACAGCGGATCCAACCCGCGGGCCCGCCGCTCGATGGAGTCGGCGAGCAACGGACGCACCCAGTCGTCCAGGTTCTCCGCGGGGCAGTGATCGGTATGGAGTGCGATCGAGACGGAGTAGTGCTGTGCGACTTCGTGCGCATACAGCGCCAGCGCCTTCGACCCGGCGAAGCGGTTCTGAACCTTGTTGCCCGACAGATACAGTGCCGTCCCCACTGAGACCTGGATGATGCCATCGCTCTCCGCCTCGGCGAAGCCCTGCAGAGCGGCGTTGAGTGTCTGCGAGCTGGTGACGTTGATCGAGGGGTAGGCGAACCCGCCCTCCTTGGCGCGGTCGAGCATCGCCACGTACTGGTCGGGGGTTGCGATCGGCATGGTGAGTCCTGTCCTGGTGAGGGTGAATTAGGCTGTGGGGTCGTTCAGGCCGGGGTACAGCCGCACGAGTTGCGATGATGAAACGTGGTGGGGACGTGGACTCGTCTGGGGTCGCCGGTGTATCCGCCGATGCGCTCCAACAACATGTCCACCGCCGTGCTGCCGAGCGTCACGACGTCCTGCGCTGACGCGGTGAGACGGGGTTCGAAGAGATCGGACCACTCGAAGTCGTCGTAACAGACCAGCGCGACGTCTCCGGGTATCGACAAGCCCAAGCCGCGCAGCGCCTTCATCGAGCCGATCGTCATCGAGTTGTTCATGGTCACGACGGCGGTGGGTCGCGGCGATCGAGACATCACGGCAAGCACCTCGCGCTCCGCCACGTCGACGCTCGATGCACCGTCGAGAACCAGATCCGGATCGATCTCCAGCCCGCGGTCCCTCAGCGCCCGTTCGTATCCCGCGTAGCGCTCGACCGACGACGAGATGCCGTCGATCCCGCGCACCACCGCGATACGCCGGTGTCCGAGCCCGAGCAGGTGCTCGGTCAATTGTCGAGCGGACTCCTCGTTCTCGGGACCCACCTGGTCACATGCCACGTCGAGCGCACGGTCTATGAGGACGAGCGGGGTGCCGGTCGCGGTGATCGCCGGAATGGTGTTGCGCTCGGCGCCGGCCGCCGGCGCGACGATGATGCCGTCGACCTGGCGATCGAGAAGCGAGTCGACCACCCGACGCTCCGAGGCGACGTCGTCGTGCGAGTCACCGAGGAACATGACCAGACCCGCCTCCGACAGCATCGCCTCGATGGTGTGCACGAGGCTGCCGAAGTAGGGGTTGGTGAACGCCGAGATCGACAGGCCGACGGTGTGAGTCCGACCGGCCGCGAGGGATCGCGCGACGACGTTGCGGCGGTAGCCGATCTCGGTGATCGCGGTCTCGACGCGCTCCCGTGTCGACTCGTTCACCTTCCGTGTGCCGTTGAGGACGTGCGAGACCGTCGACACCGACACGCCCGCACGGCGTGCCACGTCGTCCATTGTTGCCATGTCAGGCCGGTCGCCCAGACGAGGTGATCATCGAAGGCGCAGCACTCGATCGGCACGCACGGCCGTCGACGTGATCAGCTCGGCGTTGCGTTCGTCGGATCCGAGAGCCCAGAACGCTGCCTCCTCCGGCGTCTTCCCGTACGCCTCGTGGCGCTGGACCAGTCGGTGATGCCGGACGTCCGTGTCGGGAGCCAGGAACCACACCTCGTCGATCTGCGCGTGAGCACGAGGCCACGCGTCGATCTCCATCAACAGGTAGTTTCCTTCGGTCACCACGAGGGGGACCGACGGCAGCACCGGTATGGCCGAGCCGATCGACTCCTCGATCTCCCGGCGGAACCGCGGCGCGTACACGATGGGCCCGTCCGGTCCCTGCCCACGTACGGCCTCGATCAGACGGGCATAGCCGTCGTCGTCGAACGTGTCGTGCGCCCCCTTGCGGTCGAGACGACCGAGGTCGATGAGCACCTCGTTCGCGAGATGGAACCCGTCCATCGGTGCCAGCACTGCGAGGTCGGTCCCGAGCGCCTCCACCAGATCGGCGGCGACGGTGGACTTGCCCGCTCCGGGCGCTCCGGTAAGGCCGAGCATGCGGCGCTGCCCCGGAATCGCCAGTGCACGCGCCCATTCGACCAACTCGTCGAACGTGGCGTCCTGCACACTCTGGCCGCTCATGACGGTCACCGCTTTCGGGTCTGGTCGGAAGGAAGTTCCCGCATCCAGGACCGAGGTCCCACCACGGAACAGCGAAGTGCGGCCACGCGGGCCGACCGATCGAGGCGCTCGTCCATGCCCCTCTCGGTTCGCGTCGAGAAGTACGAATAGGCCCCGTGGAACACATCTCCGGCACCCAATGTATCAACCGCTGTGACGGCCGGGACGTCCACGGAACCGGACGAACCACCGGTCCACCACCGGATCGGTGCACCCCCATGCGTCGTGACGACGGTGGGAACGCCGGCCGCGACCAGCGCTGCGGCGGTGGCGTCCGAGTCCTCGGTACCGGGCATTCGGAAGTCGGCGGAGCACACCATGTCCGAGACCCGGGGAGCGAGTTCGGCCATGATCGGCTTCCATCGTCCGGCGTCGACCACCGCCCGGATGCCATGGGCAGCGGCACTCTCCGCCGCTGCTCGCGCTATCCGGGGATGATGGCCGTCGATCAGGACGACGTCGGCCTCGGCGATCACCGCGTCCAGGTCGGCCGGTGGTGCCACCTCGGACGCGACCGCGTCGAGCGACACCACCGATCGATCACCCGTGGATCCGACGACCGACACCGCCGAGACGGGTACGGGCCTTGCCGTGCCCGCCGCAGCATCGATCACCTCGACGCCGTACCGGTCGAGATCCGCACGCACGAGCCCGGCGACCGGATCGTCGCCGAGCGCCGTCACCAGGATCGCGCGACCGCCCAGCGCGGCGAAGGTGACGGCAGCATTCGCTGCCGGACCCCCCGCCGCGACGAACTGATCCGTCGACGTGATCTTCTCGTTGACCGCCGGTGGTGCCTGGATCCGGTGAATCACATCGAGTGTCGCCAGGCCCACGAAGACGCCGAGCGAGGTCGACGTCATTACAGCCCAGCGCGTTCCGACTCGGTGGGTTCGGCCGCACCGGTCATCAGAGCCACCACCTCGGACATCGTCCGTTGCTTCGGATCGACGACGCCGGCGCGCTGCCCCAACCGATGGATGTGGATGCGATCGGCCACCTCGAACACATGCGGCATGTCGTGTGAGATGAGCACCACGGGAATGCCGCGATCACGGATCGACCGGATCAGGTCGATCACCATGCCCGATTCCCGCACGCCCAGTGCAGCAGTGGGCTCGTCCATGATGATGACGCCGCGACCGAATGCCGCGGCGCGGGCGACGGCGACACCCTGACGCTGTCCACCGGACAACGTCTCCACCGCCTGGTTCACGGACTTGATGCCGATCTTCAGGTCGGCGAGGTGCTGCGACGCCTCCTCCCGCATCCTCGGCATGTCGAGGCGGCGGAAGAGGCTGCCCATCACGCCCTTCCGCTTGATCTCGCGACCGAGGTACAGGTTGGAGGCGATGTCGAGCGCCGGAATCACTGCGAGGTCCTGGTAGACGGTCTCGATCCCCGCAGCCCGCGCATCGCGCGTGTTGCGGAACGACTGGACCTCGCCGTTCATCAGGATCTCGCCCGAGTCCGGGACGACCGCCCCGGCCAATGCCTTGATGAGACTGGACTTTCCGGCACCGTTGTCACCGATGACCGCGAGCACCTCACCTGCCCGGAGCTCGAAGTCCGCTCCGTTGATGGCGGTGACGTTGCCGTATCTCTTGACCAGTCCGCGCGCTTCGAGAACAGGTGCGGTGCTCACTGTGACCTCCTGCGTGCGAACTGATCGACAGCCACCGCGACGATCACGAGAATGCCGGTCGCGATGTTCTGGTAGAGACTGTCGACACCGGCCTGGGTGAGTCCGTTGCGCAGCACACCCACGATCAGCGTGCCGACCAGAGTTCCGACGACGCCGCCACGGCCACCGAAGAGGCTCGTGCCGCCGATGACCACCGCGGTGATGGTCTCGAGGTTGGCGTTCTGATACGCATTCGGATCCGCGTTCGGGATCCGTCCCAGCGCTGCCCACGCTGCGATGGCTGCGATGACGCCCGTGACGATGTAGACGGAGAACAGCACTCGGCCGGACTTGATACCCGACAGATCCGATGCCTGCGGGTTACCGCCGACGGCGTAGATATGCTTGCCCCAGGACGTCTGCGACAACGCGTACCACATGACGATGTAGACCAGCAGCATCGCGACCACACCGTACGTCGTCGCGAAAGTCCCTATCTTGAAGGATGTTCCGAGGAACGTGAGCGGGCCTTCTTCGACGCGGTACGTCTCGGAACCCGCGAGCAGCCGGGTGGCTGCCTGGATTGCGGTGAACGTGCCGAGCGTGACGATGAACGGCGGCAACCGCAGCACAGTCACGAGGCCGCCGTTGATCGCTCCGAACGCGACGCACACCAGCAGCGTCGATCCGAGTGCGACGACCGGACCGTTGGCCCCCGCGCTCTGCGCCATGACAATGGTGCCGAACACGGCGACGGCGCCGATCGAGAGGTCGATGCCCGACGTGAGGATGATGAGAGTCTGTCCGACGGCGAGGATTCCGACGACGACGGACTGTTGCAGGATCAGCGACACGTTCTGCGGATTCAGGAACGAGTCCGAGAGCGCGCTGAAGACGATGATCGCGAGGATCAACGCCACCACCGGCCCGAGCAGCGGTTTCACGCAGAATGTTGCTCGCGGTGAACCGGCTCGATACCGACTGCGGCGCTGTCGCGGGTGCGGCAGTGCTCATGGAGTGACTCAGCCCCAGCAGTTCGCTTCGGCCCAAGTGGTGTCCTGGGACTCGAGGCCGTCGACGGGCTTGTCGGTGATGAGCTGCGAGCCGGTGTCGTTGAAGCCGCTCGGCTTGGTGCCGTCTTTGGCGAAGGCCACGACTGCCTGCACGCCCTGCTCGGCCATCTTGGCGGGGAACTGCATCACGGTCGCGCCGATCTTGCCGGACTTGACGTCGGCGACACCGGTGCAGCTGCCGTCGATCGATCCGATCGTGACCTGCGCTGCCTTGCCCGCGGACTGAATTGCCTGGTAGGCGCCTGCGGCCGCCGGCTCGTTGATGGTGTAAAGCGCGTTGGTCTGCGGGGCGCGCTGGATGAGGTTCTCCATCGCGGTCTGCGCCTTGGTCTGGTCGCCGTTGGTGTTCTCCTGGCCGACGATCTCCGGTGAACTGTCCGTCAGGCCCATGCCCTCGAGAAAGCCCTCGTGACGGAAGGAATCGACGGTGCCGCCCGCAGTGCCGTCGAGCATGACGACCTGCGGCGCCGTGGAGCCGAGCGCTGCCTTGACCCACTTGCCCTGGCTGACGCCGGCCGCCTTGTTGTCGGTCGCGAAGGTGGCGTCGACCGCGTCCTCGGGGTCGGTCGCGGTGTCGAGTGCGATGACCACGACGCCGGCGTCGCGTGCGTTCTGGATGGCGTCGAGCACGCCGGTCGAGCTGTTCGGGGTGATCAGGATGCCCTTGACGCCCTGTCCGACCATGTTCTCGATCGCGGAGACCTGGCCCTCGTTGTCGCCGTCGAAGGCTCCGGCCAGAGCGACGAGCTCGGCGCCGTCCTTGTCGGCCTGGGCCTGAGCCGCCTCGCGCAGCTTGACGAAGTACGGGTTGGAGTCGGTCTTCGTGATCAGACCGACCTTGACGCTGTCGGAGCTGGAGCCGCCGCACGCGGTGAGGCCGAGAGCCAGCGAACCGGCCATCAGGAAGGTGCCGAGAGCGAGCGTGCTTCTGCTGCGATTTTCGAACATGTGGACTCCCTTGTCCCCATTGCGACGCCGACCGCATCGCGTGATGGCGGGAGCTTATGGCTAAGGAAAGCGCTTGCGCATGCGTTTTCGCGAAAGTCGTCCCGACCAATTTCCGAGCCGGACAAACCCGGCTCAGCGCACCCTGGCGGGCTCCGGCAGCGCGATCCCTCGCTCCCCCATCACCTCGCGCAGACGGTCGGGGTAGTCGGTGATGATGCCGTCGACACCCATGTCCATCAGCGCCGCCATGGTCGCGGGATCGTCCACCGTCCACGGCACGACGCGGATCCCGGCGGCATGCGCGGACGCCACCATCTCGGGTGTCACGTAGAGCTCGAAGTCCGCATCCCCCACGACGCCCTTCTGCGGGCGGCCCTGGACGGGCGAGAGAGCGTGGGCGCCGAACGACTGCACCGCCGCCACCGGATCGCCGTCGAACTCGTCGATGTCGAGACCGCCCAACCACGGTGACGCTCCCGGTTCCCCTACTTCGAGGAAGTCGGGCTCCGTGAGCGCCACCAGACGGACCGACGGGTCGACCTCTTTCACAGCGCGCAGTGCACCCCAGTCGAAACTCTGAATGGTCGTGCGATCGAGCAGTCCCGCCGCCCCGACCGAGGCGAGCACCACGTCGGCGAACTGCTCACGGGACGCCGTTTCGGTGGGCGCCGCCGCCTCCACCTTGGTCTCGATGTTCAGCTGCACCGTGGAGTCGTACGAGTTCACCAGCGCGAGCACCTCGTCGAGGGTCGGGATTCCGGCATCCGTCGCCACCCGCTGTTCCGGGTAGCCGTCGAGCTGCGTGACACCACAATTCAGGGTCCGCACCTGCGCCAGCGTCAGGGTGTTGACGTACTTCCCGACGTAGGGAAAATCGGGATCGTCGTCGGTCGCGGGCCGGGTATCGCGGCACTTCGCGTCCGACACCTTTCGGTCGTGCGTGACGACGGCGATGCCGTCCTCGGTGATCTGCGTGTCCATCTCGAGTGTGGTGACGCCGAGTTCGAGGGCGTTGGTGAACGAGGCGAGCGTGCTCTCGGTGACCAGTCCGAGGCCGCCGCGGTGCGCTTGGAGGTCGAAGCCGTCGAGCGGCTGCGCAATCTCGGTCTCCTGCGTGGAGCAGGCCGCCAGAGCCATACACATCGAGACGGTCAGCAGCACTCGTCGCATCGCCATGACGCCCACGCTAGGCAGGAAAGGTGAACGCCCGATGGCTCAATGCGTGCGCCACCCCTGATCAATCGAACCCAGCACCGGCCGACATCAGGATCTGGACTATTCGTCGATGCCGTGATGGTGTGCAGTAATCCGCGCTGTCCACGGATTACTGCACACAATCCGCCGCTTATGCAGTCGACCTCAGTGTTGCAAGCCGCCGCTCGCCGAGTGGAGAGAGATCGGCGCGCACCACTTCTGTGGTCATCAGATGTTCCAGGCCGGGTGCGGACAGGTAGCCGCACTTCCCGTTGTGTCCGTGCGCGATCCGATTCATCGCGACCTCCACCGGCACGTCCCATCGTTCCCACCCCACGTCGTTCCACGCCAGCTCACCCAGTGTGATGAGTCCCCTCCGAAACAGGGACTCGATGACGGCGGCAGTGTCCTCCGGTGACACCGGTTCGGGAGTCAGCGACGAGACGATCGTGTGGAACCCCCAGAAGGGCATCCACTCGTCATCGATGTCGGCGAGCAGCTCCATCTCGAGTTCTGCGTTCATCGCGTGGATGACACCCGGCGCATACGCCCACCGTCACCGGGCGCGATGTCGATGACGAGTCCGTCTCGCTTGCTGGCTGTTCGGACCTGAACGGTGGTGCCGTCGGGGAGCACCTTCCTCTCCTGAATGTGCGGTTCCAGGAACTCGCTGCGGTCCACTGGTGCGCCTCCGGTCGTGTTCACCATGACTTTCCCTCTCGTGTGGTGTGCCCAGGTCGGACGTGCGCGTGGGCCATGGCGTTCCCCGGGCTGTCTCCGATGCGTGTGATCGTGGACTTCCACCCACGCTCAGTGGGGGTAGGAGTCCACGACTAGCCACGGCGCGAGAATGTCGACGCCTGAGCCGACTGATCAGCACTGGCGGCGTGAATGCGGTGCGGAAATGGTCGTTCAGCGACGATTTCTGCACTGGACTTCACAACAGGCCGCGGCGCGTCTCGAACGGGCCGATCGTGTTGTCCCACGTCATGCCCTGCGCCTCGAGCTCCGCGAGGCGTCGCTCACCCTTCTCGGTGATGTTCGCGCGGAGGACTTCGCAGCCCATCAGGTCGAGATCTTGCGCGGCGGCCAGGTAACCGCTGTTCGCGCCATAACCCTCGGCAATCCTCCTCATGGACTCGTCGGTGTCGACCTTCCGCTCTTCCCAACCAATGTCGTTGTCTGCGAGGGCACCGAATGTCATCAGCCCCGAGTCGGCGAACCACCGGATGACATCAGCCACTTCGTCGAGCGGGGTGTGCCATCCTCGAAACGCGCGCACCTTGGCGACGAAGCTCCACAACGACGTCCAGTCGTCGTCCAAATCGCACAGGAGCCTGAACTCCAGAGCGACGTCAACGCTCCCGGCAGATGCACCTCGAGACACGTTGCGGTCTCCCCCGCTCCCGATCATCGCGCGCGCGGGCTTTCGTAGCGGCACCGAGCGGTCGAGTACGTCATTCCTCCGGCCTCCAACTCAGCGAGCCGACGCTCGCCAAGTTTTGTGATGTTCGCCCGAACCACCTCGGTGTCCATCAACGCTCCGATGTTGGGTGCAGTCAGGTAACCGACACCACGGCCGTAGCCTTCGGCGATGCGTCGCATGTATTCGTCGATGCTGGTATCCCATGCCTCCCATCCGACCTCGTTGTCGGCCAGCGCGCCCAGCGTCACGAGACCCGATTCGGCGAACCAGCGAATGACGTCAGCGACCTTCTCCGGTGGAGTGTCCGTCCCCCAAAATCCTGTCACCATTGCCATGGAGCCCCAGAAGGGCATCCAATCGTCGTCGAGTTCGCTGAGCAGCCGAAACTCCAGGACCTCTTCGACATTCATCGCCCATGCACCTTGATCACTCGAGTAACTCCCGGTTTCTTGATGTAGATCACTGACCTACCAGAGATGCTGTGTGGCATACAGCGCGGCGCGATCCCGGTCCTCCAGGTCCGGCAGAACAGGCCGGAGGGGAACGTGACGTCACCTGCCGACGCGCTGAAAGGTGCGCGGAGCCGCGGAATGCGCGGGTGAGCGCACCGTTGCGACGAATGCGGTGCAGAAACCCTCGCCCAGCGACGATTCCTGCACCGGATCTCACACCAGTCCGCTGGGACCTTCGAACGTGAACCCGCGCGCTTCGAGTTCGGCGAGGCGCCGCTCGCCCTTCTCGGTGATGCACGCCCGGACGACCTCGGAAATCGTCAGTGCCGTTCGATCCGGCGCCGTCAGGTAGCCGACCTCACCTGCATGCCCCTCTGCGATGCGGCGCATGGCCTCATCCAGATCGACGTCCCATTCCTCCCACCCGACCTCGTTGGCCGCTAGGGCGCCGAGTGTCATCAACCCCGACTCGACGAGCGACCTGATGACGACTGCCGTCTGCTCCGACGTCGTCGACGGCCCGATGGACTGGATCGTGTAATACATGAATTCCCAGAACGTGATCCAGTCGTCGTCCAACTGGACCAAGAGGTTGAATTCGAGTTGTTCGTCGTTCATCGCACATGCACCTTGATCACCCTTCTGCTTCCGCGCGCCACCACGTCGATTGTCAACCCACCCGACTTGCTGTCGTCGCGCAACTGAATACTGGTCCCGTCGGGTAATTCGTACCGTTCGAGGATCTTGGGGTTCACTCCCGCGTCCATCGCGCGTCCCTCATCGACAAGTCGCCGGTAGAGCGCACGCACGTCGTCGTCGGTGCCGACCTGGCGATTGGGACTGTTTCGACCAGGTTCAGTCGCCTCGTTCAACACATCGTCCACACCCGCCGCATCGACAGGCCCCGAGTCCTGGAAGAAGCTGTCCGGCAGCGCGTCGTGGATCGCATCCCACGCGTCGATGCCGAACCGGTCGACCAGTGCGAAGGCCATCGCGCCGACGGACAGCACTCCGGCCGCGATCATCGCGTGCACGGCCGCCTCCACCGCCCAGGCCAGGCCGATCGCGAGGGGAACGAAGCGCCGTGGTTCGCCGTCGAGAAGTGCAGCGGACGCGTCGTCGATGGACCGTGCGGCCGACTCGTCCGCATCGATCAGCGCCTGCACATGCGCCGCGATGATCGCCGCGTGGGAGACATCGTTGCTGACCACCGACCAGTCCGGTGCAACGAGGCAACCGTCCGCCTCGGCCACGACGACAGCGTCGAGGAGTGCCTCGCGAGCAACGGCGATGGCAGATGCACCGTCGCGAACTGCGCGCTCCAGCACCCGAAGCTGAACTGTCCGACGTTGCGCTGCAGCAAGATCCCGACCAAGACGATCTACCGCAGCATCGCCGGCCGCACCCTGCCACGCCTCGCGCAGATCGACGCGGCTCCTGTCGATTGCCGCCGCCCGAGAGTCGAGAACCGAGGCGCCGTCACCGATCCACGTCGCGTCGATCCGGACGGCGTCGGGATCCCACGACGCCACCACCTCACGACGCGGCGCGAGCTCAGCGACCTCCATGCCCGACCCCCTCGAGCCGAGCGGCGTTCGCCGAGTCCGCGTCGGCGTACCCGACGGCAGCGACATCCAGCGATCGCGCTGTCGCAGAGAAGCCCGCGACGAGATGGTTGAGTGCCGAGACGGCTCGCTCTTCCGCTCGAGCAAGTGCGGCCGCGGTCGACGCTCCGGGGAGCGCGACCACACCTCGCGGCGCCACACCGATCTGCTCCACCTCACCGAGCACAGCTCGGCTCGCGGCCCGCACGGCCCCCACATCAGCGACGACGAACATCGTTCCCACCCCCTCGCGGGGTAGGACGCGTCAGTCGCGCAGCCCGTTCCACTGTCAGCGTTTGCGCTGTTCACGCTGCATCAGGCGTAGTGTTCGCCGTATCGGAGCCATCTGGTTCCCTTGATCAAGGGGCTGACACCATGGCTGACAAGTCTCCGCGCAACTCGATGACACAGAAATCGGGCAAGTCGCTGAAGGAAAAGCGACTCGACAAGAAGACGAAGGCCGCGGGGAACATCGCTGCCGACGACGCCTCCGCCGCGGTGAACAAGAAGAAGCGCTGACTTCTCGATCGTGGACGTTCACCCCTTCCCAGCGGGGGTGAACGTCCACGATCGTCTGGTGGCAGCCCGTGCGGGGTACACCGAGAGATGAGCGAAGAAGCGCGCCGTAACGACGGCGACAATGACGGTCCCGTCGAAGAGGAGCTCGAAGAGAGCTTCGACTCGGTGGTCACCGAGGGTGCCGAGCGTCTGCACCGCACCGTCCGCGCCGTGATTGTCACCGGACTGTTCGGCGGACTCGAGGTGGCGCTGGGCGTGATGGCCTATCTCGCGGTGCTGGACGAGACGGGCAGCCATCTTCTCGCCGGGCTCGCGTTCGGGATCGGCCTCGTCGCAATCTATCTCGCGCACAGCGAGCTCTTCACCGAGGACTTTCTCATGCCCATCGCCGCGGTGGTCTCGAAGGACGGCACCCCGGCACAACTCGCGAAGCTCTGGATCGGCACTCTTCTGGCCAACCTGGTCGGCGGGTGGGCGGTGATGTGGCTGGTCGCGCAGGCGTTCCCGCAATGGCTGATGGTGCTGTCCGAAGCGGCACACCACTTCGTCGACGCGCCCTTGAACACGCAGTCGATCTGTCTGGCGATCCTCGGCGGCAGCACCATGACGCTACTGACCAGGATGCAGCAGGGAACCACGTCGGACGTCGCCCGCATCATCGCTGCCATGGCGGCCGGCTTCCTGTTGGCGGGGCTGCAGCTGTTCCACTCGATCCTCGACTCGCTGTTGATCTTCGGCGCGATCCACGCCGGCGCGGACGTGGACTACCTGCAGTGGATCGAGTGGTTCGGATACACGGTGGCGTTCAACATCGTGGGCGGCGTCTTCCTGGTGACGGCCCTGCGCCTCGTGCGGACGAAAGAGCTGGTGAAGTCCGAACGGAAGGACGAGGCGGCCTGAGACAGCAGAACACCCTCCCCAGTCGACTGGGGAGGGTGTTCTGGTCGTGCGGGGTGCGGAGGGTCAGCCGCCGACGCCCACGCGCACGTCGGGAGCCCCGAGCCGTGCGGCATCGGCGGTCTCGTCGTCCGGCTGCGCCTGCGATTCACGCTCTGCCGCAACGCGCTTACGGTAGTGCTCGATCTCGTCGGACACGTGCTGCTCGTCCCACCCGAGGATGGGTGCGACCAGTCCGGCGACCTCGGCTGCGGCAGCCTCGCCGCGGTCGGCCAACTCGATCGACACGCGGATGCGCCGCGTCAGGATGTCGTCGAGGTGCTGCGCCCCCTCGTGGCTCGCGGCGTAGACGGCCTCGGCCTTGAGGTAGTCGGGTGCGTTCTCCAGCGGCTTGCCGAGCTCCGGGTTCTGATCGATCAGGTCGAGGACCTCACCGACCAGGGTGCCGTAGCGACCGAGCAGGTGCTCCATGCGTCCGACGCGCATCCCTGCGCGGTCGGCTGCGAGCTGGCGCGCGTTCCAGGCGCCGTAGTACCCGTCGGCACCCACGAGCGGAATCTTCTCCGTGACGCACTCCGGAACCTTGCGCTCCATGTTGTGCACCGCGGAGTCGACCGCGTCCTTCGCCATGACCCGGTACGTCGTGTACTTGCCGCCGGCGATGACGGTGAGGCCACGTACGGGGCTGGAGACGGCATGCTCGCGGGACAGCGTGCTGGTGGAGTCGGATTCGCCGTACAGCAACGGACGCAGACCGGCGTAGACACCGACGACGTCCTTGTGGTCCAGCGGATCCTGGAGCAGCTTGTTGACGTGCCCGAGGATGTAGTCGATGTCGCTCTTGCTGGCCGCGGGATGAGCCAGGTCGAGCTTCCAGTCGGTGTCGGTGGTGCCGATGATCCAGTGGCTCCCCCAGGGGATCACGAACAGCAGCGACTTCTCGGTGCGGGTGATGATGCCCGTCGAGCTGTTGATGCGGTTGCGCGGCACCACCAGGTGCACGCCCTTGGACGCGCGAACCTGGAACTGCCCGCGGCCGCCGACCATCTCCTGGATCTCGTCGGTCCACACACCGGCAGCGTTGATGACCTGCTTGGCGTGGATCTCGAACGACTCCCCCGACTCGAGGTCCGTCGCGACGACGCCGATCACGCGGTCGTCCTCACGCAGGAAGCCGGTGACGCGAGTGCTGTTGGCGCACAACGCTCCGTAGGCCGCGGCGGTGCGGGCGATCATCATGGTGTGGCGGGCGTCGTCGACCTGGCCCTCGTAGAAGCGCACGGCACCGCGGATGGCGGAGCGCTTGCCCGACGGGAAGGATTCCAGCGTCTTCTTCTTGCCCAGGTGCTTGTGGTGCGAGGGCACACCGCGGCCGGCACCCATCACGTCGTAGACGCCGATACCGAGGCCGACGTACGGCCGGTCGATCAGCTTCTCGAGGGGGTAGATGAACGGCACGGGGCGGGCGAGGTGCGGGCACAGGTCGTTGAGGACCAGCGACCGCTCCTTGAGCGCCTCGAAGACCAGCGCGAAGTTGAACTGCTCAAGGTAGCGCAGGCCACCGTGGAACAGCTTGCTGGACCTGCTGGACGTCCCGGCGGCGTAGTCACGCGCCTCGACCAGACCGACCTTGAGGCCACGGGTGACCGCGTCCAGTGCCGCTCCGGTACCGACGACACCGCCGCCGATGACCAGAACGTCCATCTCCTCCGTGGCGAGACGACGGAGTGCTTCCTTGCGTGCTTCGGGGCTGAGAGCTGTTGTGGTGGAATTCATTCGGCATCGACCCAATCGAGTGTTCGTGTGACGGCTTTCTTCCAACCGGCGTAGAGCTTGTCTCGCTCCGCGTCATCCATGGACGGTGTCCATGTCTTGTCCTCGGCCCAGTTCTCGCGGATCTCGTCCTCGCTCGCCCAGAAACCGACGGCCAGGCCCGCTGCGTACGCCGCGCCCAGCGCGGTGGTCTCGGCGACCACCGGCCGGACGACATCCACGTTCAGAATGTCGGACTGGAACTGCATCAGCAGCTCGTTCACCACCATACCGCCGTCGACCTTGAGCACCTCGAGGTCGACGCCCGAATCGGCGTTCATGGCCTCGATGACCTCGCGCGTCTGGTAGGCGGTGGCCTCGAGAACGGCCCGCGCCAGGTGGCCCTTGTTGACGAAACGGGTGAGTCCGACGATGGCGCCGCGGGCGTCGGAGCGCCAGTGCGGGGCGAACAGACCGGAGAACGCGGGCACGAAGTAGGCGCCGCCGTTGTCGTCGACGGAGCGGGCGTCGGTCTCGATATCTGCTGCGGTGGAGATCATTCCGAGGTTGTCGCGCAGCCACTGCACGAGCGATCCGGTGACGGCGATGGAACCCTCGAGGGCGTACACCGTCGGCTGGTCGCCGATCTTGTAGCAGACCGTGGTGAGCAGTCCGTTCTTGCTCATCACCTTGTCGGTGCCTGTGTTCAACAGCACGAAGTTGCCTGTGCCATAGGTGTTCTTCGCCTCACCGGGCGACAGGCACGCCTGACCGAACGTGGCGGCCTGCTGATCGCCCAGGATGCCGGCGATGGGGACACCGCTGAGCGAACCGCGCTCGCGGACGTTGCCGTACACCTCGGAGGAGCTGCGGATCTCGGGGAGCATGGACATCGGGATGCCCATGTCCGCACAGATGCTCTCGTCCCAGGACAGGGTGTCGAGATCCATCAGCAGCGTGCGCGAGGCATTGGTGGGATCGGTGTAGTGCAGACCGCCGTCGACACCGCCAGTCATGTTCCACAGGACCCAGGTGTCCATGTTGCCGAAGCACAGCTCGCCGGCGTCGGCCTTCTCCTGCGCGCCCTCGACGTTGTCGAGGATCCACTTGACCTTGGGGCCCGAGAAGTAGGTCGCGAGCGGCAGGCCGGTCTTCGCGGTGTACTTGGTGGCGTCGCCGCCGCCGAGCTTGGTGACGATGCGGTCGGTGCGGGTGTCCTGCCAGACGATGGCGTTGTAGACGGGCTTGCCGGTGGCGCGCTCCCACACCAGCGCGGTCTCACGCTGGTTGGTGATGCCCACGGCCGCGATGTCCTTGGGCGTGAGGTCGGCAGCGGCGAGGGCTCCGGCCGAGACACTGCGCACGTTGTTCCAGATCTCGACGGCGTCGTGCTCGACCCAGCCGGCCTGCGGGAAGATCTGCTGGTGCTCACGCTGATCGGCGGCAACGACGGTGCCCTTGTGATCGAAGATCATGCACCGCGTCGAGGTGGTGCCCTGATCGATCGCTGCGACGTAACGGGTTTCGGTCATGAGAGGTTCCCCTGGGTAGTGGAGTGGACGATCATGCGGACTTCTCGGGCAGACGGCTGGGCTCTTGCTCGTCGTCGCCGTCGGGATCGGCCGGCAGGAACCGACCCACCAGGTTGTCGTACAGCAGGACGCCGATGGGGCCGCCGATGATGGGCCCGAGGATCGGCACCCAGAAGTAGAGGCTGCCGTACTGATCTCGCCATGCCCCACCGTATCCCGTGATGAACGACGCCAGGCGGGGTCCGAAGTCACGAGCCGGGTTGATCGCGTAGCCGGCGTTGGTGCCCCATGCGAAGCCGATGGCCACGACGATGAGTCCGACGATCAACGGGGCCATGTTGGACAGCGGCGGGCTGTTGCGCGAGTCGGACACGGCGACGATGAGGAAGAGCAGGATCGCGGTACCGATGATCTGGTCGATCAGCGCGGAGCCGAGGCTGACGGGCAGCGTGCCGTTGCCGGGCAGCGTCGAGAAGATCGTCTGCGTCGCGGTGGTGTGCTCGGGATCGATCGCGTTCAGCATGTCGTTGTAGTTCCACCGCACCAGCAGCGCGGCGACGAAGGCACCGAGAGTCTGCGCGAGCGCGTACGGCGCGACCTTCGACCACGCGAAGCCCCGGAACAACGCGAACGACAGCGTAACAGCCGGATTGAGGTGCGCACCGGTGGCGCGGCCGGCGACGTAGATGCCGAACATGACACCCAGGCCCCAGGCCCAGGCGATCGAGTCGTGGTCCCCGAGGCTCCCGGACTCACCGCCGGAGACCACCTGCGCCACGACGCCGGCACCGAACAGAATCAGAATCATCGTTCCCGCGAACTCGGCTGCCATCTCTGCGGGCAGCCCCCACTTCGCGCGTTTGTCCGTCACGCCATCTCCCTCGTGTTTGTGATCCAGGCCATAAAGAGCAACTGGAAGCCATGCTAGGTGACATGCACGTTGTCGCAAACCGCGTGCACATATGTGCAACTCGGACCGGATCGCGATACCGCGGCGGTCCAGATGTGGTTTAGCGTGGGCTCATGTCGGAGCTGCAGATCTACGGGGAACACCTGCTCCCCGACGCGACGGATCCGCGCACGATCGACGCTGTGCAGGCGGCGCGGCTCTACTACTTCCAGGACTTGACGATGGCCGCGATCGGCCGCGAGATGGGCGTCTCCCGCAGCACGGTGTCGCGGCTGATCACCTTCGCCCGCACGTCGGGACTCGTGGAGATCAAGATCAGCACCGCTCTCGGCCAGGCACCCGGGCTCGAGCGCGCCTTCGCCGATCGGTACGGCGTCCGTGCCCACGTCGTGCCTGTTCCGGAGACCGTCAGCGACGTCGATCGCCTGGACCGGGTCGCCATGTTCGCGGGCCGCCTGCTGACGACGTTCTTCGCCTCCGACATGGTCATGGGCGTCGCGTGGGGCACGACGGTGAGCGCGGTCAGTCGACACCTCGCCCCGAAGCGCACCCACAACTCGCACGTGGTTCAACTCAACGGCGCAGCCAACACGCGCACCACCGGAGTGTCCTACGCGACGGACATCGTCCGCACTGTCGCCGACGCGTACGGCGCTCTCCCCCAGGGCTTTCCGGTTCCCGCGTTCTTCGACTACCCGGAGACTCGGCAGATGCTGTGGCGCGAACGCAGCATCAAACGCGTGCTCGACCTGCAGGACCGGATGGACCTCGCCGTGTTCAGCATCGGCGTGCACGGCGGCGCTGTACCGAGCCACGTCTACAGCGCGGGATACCTGGAGAAGTCGGATCTCGAGGAACTCGACCGGGACGGCGTCGTCGGCGACATCGCCACCGTCTTCCTCCGCTCCGACGGCAGCTACGACCGCATCGCGCTGAACGAACGTGCAAGCGGCCCACGCCTGGACCGACTCAAAGCCGTGCCGCGACGCGTGTGCATCGTCGCCGGCGAGTACAAGCTCACCGCGCTGCGAGCGGCCCTCGCGGGAAAGATCGTCACCGATCTCGTGATCGACGACCTCAGCGCGGCGACCCTGCTGCAGGCATAAGTCAGCCCTTCTTCTTCGTTCCCGGCAGGATGCCCGCGGAGATGACGGCCTTGACGTAGGGGCGCGCGGAGGAGATGAGCTCCTCCGCGTCGTCGACACCGCGCCACGCGGCGGCGGCCATCGCATCGGTGCGGCCCTCGATGTGGCGGTCGAGTGCGACACCGTCGTCCGTCAGAGTCTCGACGCCGTCGGCTGTCGTGACGAGACCGCGCGCGGCGAGACGCTCGGCCGCCGAGTCCCACTGCTCGTCCGACCACTCGCGCGTCAGCTGGGTGATGCGACGCCCGAGCACCCGACGAGCACCGGGCTCGGGGTGCTGGGCCTCGTGGAAGACACCGGCCTCCGTCGGATCGAGGTCTGCGTCGAGGAGAGCCGCGAGGTGGCCGTCGCCGCGCCATTCCCGCAGAACCGCGATGGCGTGCCACAACTGCAGGTGCGGGACGTCGGGCGCCGACGACTGATGCCACGCTGCGGACAGTGGGCGGCCGGCGAAGGTGAGCGTGTCGCCGATGCCGTGCAGGCGGTCGGCCAGCGACGTGAGGCCCGGGTCGGACACCGACTCACCCAGCGCACCTCCGAGGACGGTGTCCAGCGCGTCCCATCGGCGCCGAGCCACGGTGTCGAGGCCGGCGGCGATCGCCGCGGGCCAGGAGCGCTCGATCAGCGTGGTGTTGAAGCTGTAGAACGCGGCGGCGACCACCCCGGCGGCACAGGGCGCCATCGGCTCGGCGCGCGAGCCCACGTACCAGGCGTGTCCGTCGAGACCCGTGTCCCGGCCCGCCGCTCCGAGTTCGGGATTGAAGTACGCCGAGATGTGGAAGGGCTCGAACGTGCGGTACGCGGCGCGGGCATGGGCGGCTGCCGTGGAGTCGGTCATGGGACGAACCTACTGGGCGCGGTGTACCGCGGGACCCCCGAATCGACGACAGCGCTGGACACCCCCTGGTGGGAGTGCCCAGCGCTGAGTCGAGCGCAGCGTCAGGACGCCGAGGCCTCCAGTGTCGTCTGCTCACCGGTGTTCTCGGACTGCGCGATGCTGATCTTGCGCGGCGCGGCGCGCTCGGACAGCGGGATGTGTACGGAGAGAACACCGTTGTCGTACGACGCGGTGATGCGCTCGGTGTCGATGCCGTCCCCCAGCGCGAGCTGGCGACGATAGGTGCCGGTGAAGCGCTCTGACGTGAGCCACTGCCGGGAGTCGTCGCTCGGCGCCGAACGGTGGGCCGTCACCGTGAGGGTTCCACGGTCGACGTCGAGGTCGATCGAGCCCGGATCCACACCGGGGAGGTCCGCGTCGAGGACGTAATGGTCGTCGACCTTGTACAGGTCCATCGGCATGAACCGCGGCGAACGGTCGGTGCCCGACCCGGCTCCCAGCAAGCTCGAGGTTATGGCGTCGAGGTCACGGAAAGGATCGAAGCGAAGCACAGCAACACACCTCCTGTATCTCGTGGACACCGAGCCCGTCATGCTCGGCTCCTCTGTGCGTGACACCGAATTTAGCACTCCCCACCCGAGAGTGCCAAGTACCCTCCAGAAACTTTTCTGGCCGAAGTTGCTCTCGCAGTGCAGGACTGGTCGACGGTAGGTGCGGCCCGCTCACGGCGACTACGCTGAGGGAAGTGCGCGAAACGGACACCGCCGTTTCCGGAAGAAAGGCCTCCCACCCATGGCGATCGACTACACCAAAAGGCCGTCCACCCCCGCCCCGGCAGCGGGCGGTGTCAATCTGAGCAAGGTGACGCTGTCGAAGGCCGCGCCGACGGTGAATCTGGCCAAGAAAGGCGAGAGCCAGGGCGCGATGCGCGTCAACCTCAACTGGTCGCAGGGCGCGGTCGCACCCGAGCCGAGGAAGAAGGGCTTCCTCGCGAAGCTCGCCGCCGCGTCGTACGGCACCGGCGGCGTCGACCTCGACCTCGGCTGCCTGTACGAGCTGGCCGACGGGTCGAAGGGCGTCATCCAGGCGCTGGGCAAGAGCTTCGGTGCCCTCGAGAGCGCACCGTTCATCCAGCTCGACGGCGACGACCGCTCCGGGTCCGTCACGGGCGGCGAGAACATGCACATCAACCTCGCGCGGCCCGACGCCTTCACGCGGATCCTCATCTTCGCGATGATCTACGACGGCGCCCCGAACTGGGCCGCGGTCGACGGCGTCGTCACGCTGTTCCCCACCAGCGGCCCGCAGGTGGAGGTGCGTCTGGACTCCGACAACAACTCCGCCCGCATCTGCTCCATCGCGCTGATCCAGAACACCGGCCAGGGCATCACGGTCACGCGCGAGGTCGAGTACATCCAGGGCAGCCAGGCGGACCTGGACAAGAAGTACGGCTGGGGCATGCGCTGGGCAGCCGGGCGCAAGTAGCCGGTCACGCGGTCAGGCACCGCACGAAGTTCTTCACGCTCGCCGTCTCGTGTCGGCCCTCGACCCGCACGAGCGAGATGGTCCGCTCGACGGTCGGTGACAACGGGGCGTGACGCAGCCCCGCGAACTCCATCATGGGCAGGACCAACTGCGGAACGGCGGTGACACCGAGACCCGCCGCGACCAGACCGGCGACCGCACCGACGTTCTGCGCGTGCATCACCGGCCCCGTGCGGACGTCGGCGTCGCCGAGCGCACGGGCGACGGGTCCGGCGATGCTGCTCTGGGACCCGAACGCGATGAACGGCTCGCCGGCCAGTTCCGCCCAGTCGATGTGCTCCCGGCCGTCGAAGGGGTGGCCGGCTGCGAACGCACAGTGAAACGAGTCAGCGGTGAGAGTTCGGTGGACCAGTCCAGGTTCGGTCGTCGGCGCCGAGACGAGTGCCATGTCCACGGTGCCGGTCAGCAGGGCGGTCAGCGCTTCCTGACGCAGCCCGTCACGGATCTCGAGTAGAACATCCGGGTGGTCGCGGCGGAACTGCACCACATAGGGCGGAAGGAAGGTGGCGGCGAGCGAGGGCAGGCAGGCGACCGACACGGTGCCGCGATCCCCAGTGACGAAACGGCCGATCTGCGCGAGCCCCTCGTCGAAGTCCTGCACCATCTTCCGGGCGTATTGCGTCACGGCGACACCGTCGGGTGTCACGACGACCCTGCGCGTCGTGCGCTCGAACAGCGTGACGTCCAGTCGGCGCTCCGCCTCTGCGACCGATCTGCTGAGCGAAGACTGCACCATGCCCAGTGCCGACGCTGCGGCCGTGAAGCTCTCGTGGTCGGCAATCGCGACGATGCAACGAAGGTGCGTCATCCCCAGGTTGAGGTTCACCCGCCAAGTCTATGCATGGGCGCCATCAATGCATCGGCAATTGATATTGGACTTGCAATTGTGATGTGAGCAACATGTGACGAAGTCCTTGGAGGAGGTCACATGGTTGCCGCGCTCGGCTTCGCCACGATCATCACGTTTCTGGCCTTGACATTCACCCGCCGGGTGTCGGTGTTGGTCGCACTCGTGCTGGTACCCATCGGTTTCGCGCTGATCGGCGGCTTCGGCGCCGACCTGGGCGACATGATCGCGGAGGGGCTGATCAAGGTCGCGCCGGTCGCGATAATGATCGCCTTCGCGGTGCTGTATTTCAGCCTGATGGTCGACCAGGGGCTTTTTGATCCCGCGATCCGCCGCGTCGTGCGGTGGGCCGGAGGCAGCCCCACCAAGATCGCTGTCGGCACCGCGGTGCTCACCCTCATGGTCGCTCTCGACGGCGACGGCACCTCGACCTTTCTCATCATGGTGTCCGCGATGCTGCCGATCTATCAGCGCATCGGCATGCGGCCGCTCGCACTCACCGGCATCATCGCCCTGTCCGCCGGCATCATGAACATCATCCCGTGGGGCGGCCCGACGGTGCGCGCCATGGCGGCCCTCGACGCGACGAGCGCCGACATCTTCACGCCCGTCATCCCGGCCATGGCCGCGGGCATCGTGTGGGTGCTGTTCTCCGCGTTCATGATCGGCCGCATGGAGAGCAAGCGGATCGGCGCCCTGACGGAGACCGCCACGCCCGTGAAAGCCGGCCCCGGTACGCCCCATGTCGACGACTTGCCGGTCCGCGCCACAGTGCATCCCGCCGTCATGGCATTCAACGTCGTGCTGACACTGGTGCTGCTGGTCATCCTCCTGTTCCAGTTGGCCCCGCTGCAGGTGGCGTTCGCCATCGCCTTCGCCCTGGCGGTCCTGGTCAACAAGCCGAGGTGGTCGGCGCAGCAGGAAGTGTTCGCCAAGCACGGCGGCAACGTCACGATGGTGGTCGTCATGATCCTCGCTGCGGGCGTGCTCACCGGAGTCCTCAACGGCACCGGCATGATCACCGCGATGGCGGAAACCTTCGTGTCCTTGATCCCCGACTCCTTCGGTTCCTCCATCCCCGTCATCACCGCGATCACATCGATGCCGCTGAGCCTGGTCTTCACGCCCGACGCCTACTACTTCGGTGTGCTCCCGGTTCTCGCCGAGACCACGGCCTCGTTCGGCGGCGACCCGATGGAGACCGGCCGCGCCGCCATCCTCGGCCAGATGACCACCGGCTTCCCGCTCAGTCCGCTGACCGCCGCGACGTTCGTGCTGATCGGCATGACGAAGGTGGAACTGGGCAAGCACCAGCGCTTCATCTTCGGGTGGGCGTTCGGCACCACCATCGTCATGACCGTGGTGGCCCTCCTGACAGGAGCGATCTCGCTGTGAAAAAGACGATTCGCCTCGGCGCCGGTTCCGGCTTCTCCGGCGACCGCATCGACCCGGCCGTGACCCTCGCCGATCGCGCTGACCTCGACTACCTCGTCTTCGAGTGCCTCGGGGAACGCACCGTCGCCGCGGGCAACGCGAGACGGCTCGCCGATCCCGACACCGGGTACGACCCCCTCCTGCTCGCCCGCATCAGAGCGGTGTTGCCGCACGTGCTTCGCCGCGGAACCACAGTGGTGACCAACGGTGGCGCAGCACATCCCCTCGCAGCGGCGCGGCGCATCGCGGACCTCGTCGGCGGTCGGGCTCGAGTCGCCGCCGTGACCGGCGACGACGTCCTCGACGCCGTCCGCACACTCGATCCCCTCGTGTGGGAGACCGGCAAGGCCCTCTCCGCTCATCCCGAGAAGTTGGTGTCCGCCAACGCCTACATCGGAGCGGACGCGGTGCTTCCGGCACTGAGCGCCGGTGCCGACATCGTCGTGACGGGCCGACTCGCCGACCCGTCGCTGTACGTCGCGCCGCTCGTCCACGAGTTCGGCTGGGACCTCGACGACGCCCGCACCATCGGTGCCGCGACCGCGGTGGGGCACTTGCTCGAGTGCGCCGGTCAACTGACGGGCGGTTACTACGCCGACCCCGTCACCAAACCGGTTCCCGGCATGGCCGACCTCGGCTTCCCGTATGCGGACGTGTCCGCCGACGCGGACGCCGTCTTCGGCAAGGTGGACGGCACGGGCGGGACCCTCACCACGCGCACGGCCATCGAGCAGCTGCTCTACGAGGTCGGCGACCCCACCACGTACCTCACACCCGACGTCACGGCCGACTTCGGGGCGGTGACCTTCGAGCAGGTCGGCCCCCGACAGGGTGTCCCTCACCGGCGCCACCGGTCGCACCCGACCGGACGAGCTCAAGGTGACGCTCGGCTTCCTCGACGGGTGGATCGGCGAGGGCCAGATCAGCTACGCGGGACCTCGCGCGTACGAGCGCGCCCGACTCGCCGCGGACATCGTCACGCAGCGCCTCGCCGACGTCCACGGACTCGACCCCGACGGTGTGACCGTCGAATTGATCGGTGCCGGAGCGGCTTTCCGTGGCCTCGCCACCGACACCGCACCGACCGAGGTGCGGCTCCGCGTCACCGGGCGGGCGGGGTCACGGGAGGATGCCGACGTGGTCGGGTGGGAGGTGGAGAGTCTGTACACCAACGGTCCTGCCGGTGGAGGCGGTGCACGACGATCTCATGCGGAGGTCCTGTGCATCCGATCGACATCGCTTCCACGGCACCTCGTACACACCGAGGTTCACCTGATGGAGGGCACACGATGATCGTCGACGACCTGGCCGACGTCCGCACCGGGGACAAAGGCGACACCCTCATCCTCTCGGTCTTCGCACGGGACCGGGCGGCCTTCGAGACGCTCGAACGTGAGCTCACCCTCGATGTGGTGGTCGCGCACTACGGCGATCGCACCACCCGTGCGCCGCGGCGCACGGCACTGGACAGCGTCTCGGCACTCGTGTTCGAGCTGCCAGGCCAGCTGGGCGGTGGGGTCACAGGATCGGCGGAGCTGGACGGGCACGGCAAGGCGCTGAGTTACCACCTGTTGGGCCTGAAGATCTGATCGCGCGGTCAGGGCGCCGGCAGCACCTGTGTGAAGAGAACCGCCCCGGTACCGTCGCACAGGTTCACCGTCAGCGACCGCGAGTCCTCGTCGATCAGCACCTCACCGAAGTGCTGGAAGGTATCGAGTGGTGAGGCGTTCGGCTCCGGCGGTGCGTGCACGAACACAGCCTCCGGGCCGAAGGTGGGATCGAGGTCGTTCGGCCCGAACGCACCCGCGTTGAGGGGCCCGCTGACGAATTCCCAGAATTCACGGAACTCCTGGTAGGCGGCGCGCTCGGGTGAATACCGATGCGCCGCCGTGTAATGCACGTCGGCGGTGAGCCACACGGTGCCGGTGACGTCGTTCCGGTCGATCGCGGTGAGTACCTGCGCGATGTCGGTCTCCCGGCCGAGCGGGGCACCGGGGTCACCGTTGCCGACGCCCTCCTGCGCCGTCTTCCCGTCCGGCACCACCAGTCCCAGCGGGAGGTCGTTGGCGATGATCTTCCACGTGGCCTTCGAGCGCGACAGCTCGTCGATCAGCCACCGCCGCTGTGCATCTCCGAGAATCTCCCCGGTCGGGGCGGTGTTGGCACTGTTCGCATCCTTGTAGCTCCGCATGTCCAGGACGAAGACGTCGAGCAGCGGACCGTAGGCGATCTTCCGGTACACCCGCCCGTCGACGGCCTCGGCGGGAACGACCGGGAGCCACTCGTGAAATGCCTGCAAGGCCCGCTGCGACAACAGGTTCACATCTTTCACGGTGTACTGCTCGAGGTCGAGAATCTCACCGGGATACCAGTTGTTGACGGTCTCGTGATCGTCCCACTGCACCACCTGCGCGACCGAGGAATTGAAGCGCCGGTAGTTGTCGTCGGTGAGGTTGTACGCGTACTGCCCGCGATACTCGTCGAGAGTCTCCGCGACCTTGGACTTGGCCTCGGACATCGTGTTCCGCCACACCCGGCCGTCGGGCAACGTGACACTCTCCTCGAGCGGACCGTCGGCATAGATGACGTCGCCGCTGTGCAGGAACAGGTCCGGTTCCCGATCGGCCATCGCTCCGAAGATGGTCATGCCGCCGATGTCGGGGTTGATCCCGTAACCCTGGCCCGCCGTGTCGCCGCCCCACAGGAGGCGAATGTTCGACGGCCCGTCGGGAGCCGTGGAGAACACCCCGGTGACGGGCTCCGACGTGGCGCCGTCCTCGCCTTCCAGCGTCACGCGGTAGTGCACTCGCTGTCCCGCCGGCAGACCCGTGAGGCGCAGCACGCCGGTACCGTCGGACTGCGGTGTGAGGAGAGGTCCCCGCGTCGTCGTGACGGAGGAGAACGCGTCGGTGGCCGACGTGTCGACGATCATCGTCGCGGGCGTGTCCGACCGTGCCCAGACGAGCGCACCATCGGCACGGACGTCGCCGCTCGCGACGCCGTGGGTCAGCGACGGGCGCGCCCGCACCAGGGTGGGCCCGGTGCTGCAGGCGAGCAACGGCGTGGCCGCGGCACCGAGCGCGGCGTAGCGGAACAGGGAGCGTCGCGACATCTGCATGCTCCGCACCGTGCCGCACGGACTTGAACGGGGCGTGACTCTCAGGAGGACAGCCGGGTGCCCGATCGGTCGAACTCGGCCCGGTGCGTTCCGTCCGCTCCTGTGACCAGGATGGACGCCGCCGAGTCCCGGTCCTGCGGAAGAAGACGCACCGTCACCGCGCTGGTGGAGTCGCTCTCGAGGGCGGTGATCACCGAGGTCACGATGTCGCGATCGACCACGCCGGTCGCGTCCGCGCCGCGGTCGTCGAGCAGGACCACGTCGACTCCCCGACTCCGCGCTGCCCGCGCCGCACTGCTCACCTCGGAATCGGCCAGTCCGGCAGCACGCAGGGTGTCCCGCAGATGGAACTCGAGGAGACGGCAGCTCAGTCGCTCGTCGTCGGACAGCGGCTCACCCGAGGCGATCCTGGTGAGGAGAGGGCGGGCCAGCTCGTCGAGCCGGGTCAGCTGCAGGTCCCGCTCGTGCAGTGCCGCGGCGGCCGCGGCTTCCTCCGCTGCCTGTCTCGTGGACTCCTCCCGTAGCCGGAAGATGTCCGTGACGGGCGAGCGCAGCGCGAACGCGAAGAACGTGCCCATCAACACCAGCGCGCCGCTGGGCAGCACGTACAGCACGGCGTCGACCGCGCTCTGCGCGGTCAGCAGGCACCAGACGAGCGTGACGACGAAGATGCCGAGGAACCCGGCCCACGCCCACCACGTGCGCCCACGGACACAGAGGAAGGTGTAGATCCCGGCCGCCGTCCCGATCGGCCACATCTGCAGAGGGCTCCCGATCGGCACAGGAAGCGCGGCGAGGACGATCGCACACGACAGCGGGCCGGTGAGCGTGACAGCTGCCGTCGCGCCGAAGGGGATCGGATCGCCCGGGACGCGGAGGAGTGCCGCGACGGACACGGCATGCAGGACGACCGCCACCGCGACGAGCGCCGGCTCGGTGACGCCCTCGAGTGTCGAGGCGGCGGCCAGAACGACACCGGCGACGTTGAAGGCGACCACCACGAAGGCTGCACGCGTGTGCATGCCCAGCAGAGTCGTGACATCGTTCGTTCTGCTCACTGTGCCTCCCACCGCAGTTCGACGACGGTGCCCCGACCCACCGCGGTGCGGAGCGCGGCGGAGCCGCCCGGAAGCCGGTGCATGCGGTCGAGAATGCTGACCCGGACGCCCAGGCGATGTGCCGGTATCGACGAAAGATCGAAGCCGGGGCCGTCGTCCGTCACCGTCACCCGGAGTCCGAGTGGGGAGAGCGCAGCCACGACCGACCGGTGGGCATCGGGGCCCGCGTGCCGCAGGCTGTTCCGCATCGCCTCGGCCATGGCGGCGCCCACGGTGCGGACGGTCTCGGCCGGCACCGTCCGTTCCGCCGCATCGGCCTCGAACCGGAAGCTCAGTGTCGCCGATGCGTCCACTGCCGCGGCCGCGGCACGAAGGTGCGCGACCACGTCCTGCACCTCGAAGTCCGAGACCGGCAGCGCGTCCCGTCGCAACGTGTCGAGCTCCGCCAACGCGACGCTCGCCTGGTCGACGAGACGCTGATCCATCGGACCGCGCGACGCGGCGAGGAGCGTGGACATGACGTTGTCGTGGATCAACCCGTCGAACCGTCGACGTTCGACCGTCCGCGCCTGCACCGCGGCAGAACTGGCGGCCTGCGCGTAGGTGGACTCGCGGGTGCGATCGAGAAGGAAGCCCGTGCGCGACGCCGTGATCGACGCGGCGACGAAGATGAGGCTGAAGCCGAAGCTGTAGACGATGTCTGCCACCAACGGACTCCGGTCACCGGCGTCACGCAGATAGTGGTTGACCAGTTGGACACCCGTGACGGCCACCGCGAGATGGAGGAACGCCCAGCGCGGCCTCATCGACACCGCAGCCCCCAGAGAGGCCAGGGCAGGGAAGAGGGAGAACCAGGCAGCCTTCCCGTCCGGCAGGGTCTCGCCCGTCCATCCGAGCGGCCACGTGAGCAACCCGAGCAGGAAGACCACGGCGCAGGCCGCCGCCAGTGGCCGGAGCGCACGCTGACCCCGCCGGCCGAACGACGCGGCGCCCAACGCCAGTCCGGGTCCGAAGAACAGGACGAGCCCGACCGGAGTCCACCAGGACGCCGACACCCCCTCCAGATCGCGGATGAGCGGAATCGACACGAGCAGGTAGAAGACGTAGCCCACGCCGATGAAGCGGCCGAACATCGTGAGGATCTGATCGGCCGCGCTGCGCTCCGCCGTCGTCACGACTTCCTGCGTCGACGAGGAAACGGCAACCACCCGTCCTCCAGTGCCCGTTTGTAGAGGTCGGTCTTGGTCGGGGCGGGCCTGCCGGCGTCGGCGTACTTGAGCCGGATGCGGCCGAGATAGTCGTTCACCGTCTCGGGTGAGATACCCATGGTCGACGCGACCCGCGTGGCGGTCTCCCCGGCCGCATAGAGCGTGAGGAGCCGTCGATGCTGCGGGCTCAGATCCACCGCGGCGAGGTCGGGATCCCCGTCGATGGCCGCCGCCCAGTCGATGGTGGGCACCATCTCGCCCCGGGCTGCACTCCGCACGGCGTCCACCACCGCGTCGATCGGCTGGGACTTGCGCACCACACCGAGCACACCGGCGCGGGCGGCGGAGCGCACCAGGAACGGATCCTCGCCCGAGGTGAGAACCAGCACGTCGAGACCGCGGGCGCGGATGGCCTCGACGTTGGCCACCGGCGACGACCCGTCGCGCAGTCGCAGGTCCAGGATGACCAGATCGAGGTCCGTGGTGACGTCGAACAGTTCGGAGACCGTGGGGGCGCTCGCGACGAACTCGAGATCGGGATGATCGGCGAAGGAATCCCGCAGACCACGGACGATCAGTTCGTGATCGTCGACCATTCCGATTCGCGCACGTTCGACCCCCACCGGACCCCCTCAGCCACAAAGTCGTCAGAGCATAACCATCTGACCGGTCGTGTTGTAGTGCCAGGTGTCAGCGCCGGAGCTCCTCGGCGATCGCGAGAACGCCGAGGCGCACCTCCTCGAAGCTGGTGCTGAGCGGGCTCAGGCCGAGCCTGATGCCGCTCGGGGCCCGGAAGTCGGGGATGACACCGCGCTTCCACAGCCGCGCCGTGACCTCGCGGAAATCGGGGTGATCGAGCGTGACGTGTCCCCCGCGCTCGTCCGCGTTCTCCGGCGAGGCGATCTCCACGCCCAGTGGCACCAGGTCCGAGCGCACCAGCTCGAGCGCGTACTCGGTGAGAGCGATCGACTTCGCGCGGATCGCGTCCATGCCGACCTCGCCGATCATGGCGAGCGTGTCCTGCATCGCGATCATGCCGAGCACCGGCGGGGTGCCGCTGATGACGCGTCGCACGCCCTCGGCCGGGACGTATCCCTGCTCCATGGCGAAGGCGTCGGCGCGGCCCATCCAACCCCATACGGGCTGCCGAAACTCGGGCAGATGCTCCGCGCGGACGTATGCGAACGCGGGCGAGCCGGGACCACCGTTCAGGTACTTGTAGGTGCAGCCGACGGCGAGATCGACACCCCACTCGTCGAGACGGAGCGGCACGGATCCCACCGAGTGCGACAGGTCGAGTACCACCAGGGCGCCGACGTCGTGCGCGACACGGGCCGCCGCGGACGCGTCCGCGAGAAAGCCCGAGCGGTAGGCGACATGACTGAGAAGCACGAAAGCTGTTCGCTCGGTGACGACATCGGCGATGTCCGCAGTCCGTACGCCCGACCGCCGGTCCGAGTCGATCCACACCAGCGTCAGGCCGAGTTCGGACGCGATGGACTCGAGGACGTAGCGATCGGTCGGGAAATTGTCGCGATCGAGGACGATCTCGGTCCGGCCCGGCCTCAGCGCCGCCGCCCCGCGCGCGATCTTGTAGAGCAGGACGGTGGTGGAGTCACCGATGACGGTCTGCCCGGGTGCTGCACCCAGGGCCACCCGACCGAGCGTGTCGCCCAACGTGATGGGCAGCTCGAACCATTCCTCGTCCCACCCGCGGATCAGCCGGCCACCCCAGGCCTGCGCCATGAACGTCGAGACACGCTCGATGCTCGCCGTCGTGGGCCGACCGAGCGAATTGCCGTCGAGATAGGACACGACGGGATCGGCGTCGTCGGTGTGGAAGCGAGAGCGGTACTCGCGCAGGGAGTCCCGTGCGTCGAGGTCTGCTGCGGTCATGGCTGTCCGATCTCGGTGCGGGCGGCGAACAACTCGGGGAAGAACGTCAACTCGAGGGCGCGCTGGAGGAAGCCGACACCACTGGAGCCACCGGTGCCGCTCTTGTGCCCGATCGTACGGAGCACCGTGCGCATGTGCCGGAACCGCCAGAGCTGAAAGTTCTCCTCCAGGTCGACGAATTCCTCGAACGCCTCGTACGCGGCCCAGTTCTCGGTGGGGTTCTCGTAGACGTGCGTGATCAGTGGCATCAGATCGTCGTTGCGCGCGTACGGCGCGGTGACATCTCGCCGCAGCGCACTCTCCGGAACGTCGAGTCCTGCGCGGGCCAGGCACCGCCACAGGGCGTCGTACACACTCGGCTCGCCGTGCACCCGCGTCAGCAGTTCGGTTGCCACCGAGTCGGATTCGAACACCGTCAGCATCGCCGCGTTCTTGTTGCCCAGCACGAACTCCACCGCGCGGTACTGCGCGGACTGGAACCCCGACGAGTTTCCCAGGAACCCACGGAACTGCGCGTACTCGGTGGGCGTGAGTGTCGCGAGCACCGACCACTGCTCGGTCAGCGTCTTCTGAATGTGCTTGACACGAGCGACGCACTTCAGCGCGAACCCGAGGTCGTCGGCGTCGAACGCGTCGCGTGCGGCGAGCAGTTCGTGCAGCACGAGCTTGAACCACAGCTCGGTGGTCTGGTGCTGGATGATGAACAGCAACTCGTCGTGGTGCTCCGGGACACTCACCGGCTTCTGCGCACTGAGCAGAGTGTCGAGATCGAGGTACGCCCCGTAACTCATCCGCTCGCGGAAATCGGTGACGATGTCCTTCTCGATGGCGCGCTCGTCCATTGCTCCTCTTCCGTCGATTCCCCCGAGCCTAGGACGTAGATTCGAGGGATGAACGAGTCCTCGGAACGAATCGACGTCGTCCTGCACCCGGACGCCGTTCGAGACCTCGGCACGGTGACCGACCTGGTGCAGTCCGCGCTCGCTGCGCGCGGCGCCACCGGCGAGGTCCACGTGTCGGACGACGTCTCCGTGGCATCCGGTGACGTGATCGTGGTCCCGGCCCCGGGCGGACGCGTCGGCACGCAGGCGAGCGACCGGTGTGTGGTGCGTGTCGACTACGGCTACGTGGCCGCGGACCTCTCGGCGGGCCTGCACGCCCACATTCGCGGACGGGGACTCGGCGGGCTGCGCTACGCCGTCGACAGGATTCACCATCACCGACTGCACCCGGCGACCGTCGAGTCGTATGGGGCGCACCCCGAACAGTTCGCCGAGGTGCGCGGCACCGGCGGACCCGTCGTCGCTCTGATCCACGGCGGGTACTGGCGGGCACCGTGGCGACTCGACTCGCTCGACGCCGCGGCCATCGATCTCGCCGACCGCGGCTACACCACCTGGAATGTCGAGTACCGCACACCCGACGAGCACGGGTGGGAGACGACGACGGCGGATGTTGCCGCGGCCCTGAAGCACGCTGGTGCGCAGGCCGTCATCGGCCATTCGGCAGGAGGGCAGCTCGCGCTGCGCTGGGCCGCCGACTCCCGTCCCGCATTGGCCGTGAGTCTCGCCGGAGTCCTCGACTTGCAGGTCGCCGACGACCGCGGCCTGGGTGACGGCGCGGTGCGTGCCGCCCTCGGCTCGCGGTACACGGATGCTCACGCCCAGTCCTCCCCCAGAGCGCGACTTCCACTCGGGGTTCCGCAGATCGTCGTGGTCGCGGCATCGGACGATCCGAATCTGAACGACATCGGCCGCGAGTACGCGGACGCTGCGCGCCGCGCGGGTGACGACATCGATCTCGTGGAGGGGCCGGGCGGGCACTTCGACGTCGTCGATCCACGGTCGGAGATCTGGCCTGCCATCGTGGAGCGGATCGAGGGACGTCTCCCCCGCTGATCGTCACTCGTGCGCGGTGTACTCCGCGTCGGTGACGGGGTCCATCCACACGACGACGTCGTGCTCGTCGTCGCCCTCGTTGATGGCGAGATGCACCATCAGACGATCCGGTGCGGCGCCGTGCCAGTGCACCTCGTCGGCCTCGAACAGCACGCGGTCGCCGGGACGGATGACCTCGACCGGCCCATCCTGCCGCTGGCACAGACCGACGCCCTCGGTGACGAACACCGTCTGGCTCAGCGAGTGGCGGTGCCAGTGCGTACGCGCCCCCGGCATGAAGTGGACCAGGTTGGCGGAGACCCGCGACGGGGTCGGAGCTGCGGCAACGGCGTCGATGTAGACGTCGCCGGTGAACCAGTCGGCCGGACCCTTGGTGGTCGCGATCGAGCTTCGGGTGATCTGCATGCGCGGTTCCTCTCGTCGGTGGTGCTGGTGTCCAGCATTCGCGGTGCCGGTCCACGGGGGAAGTCCCTGCGGAGGAGTGCCTCGGCAGGACACCCCGGTCGTCTAGGTGAACAGGGCGTCGACGATCGCAGCCTTGTCTGCAGCGCTCTGCGGATGCGTCAGCATGCCCTCGACGGCGAACACCACGACCTTGGTCCGCGCGGCGATCCGCTCCTCGGCGACGCCGACGTGGCGCAGTTCCTCCTCCGCGACCAGCGCATCGGCCATGGCATGGAAACCGTTGTGCCACTCGTCGATCGGAGCCGACACCGCAGCGCGGGCGTGCACGGTGTCCACCAACCGGTGGTAGCGCTCGAGTTCGGTCACCACCCACGTCAGCCGTTCCTGCGGTGACGTCACCTCCAGCTCCGCGAAGCGCGTCAACGCCGTCGCCGTGATCTCGGTGAGGGCGGCGACGAGCAGTTCGTCCTTGTCGGAGAAGTACCAGTAGATGGTGTTGGGTGTGACGCCGGCGCTCTGCGCTATCCGGCTCAGCGGGGTGCCGTCGAATCCGGCCTCGACGAACAGGGCCGTCGCGGCGTCGACGATCTCGGCCCGTTTCTCTTCCCGATCCTGCGGACGTCTGTTCCGAGGCATGCGGTCACCATATCTTGATGCACGATCAAGACGCTGCTACGTTCTCTTGAACGCCAATCAAGAGGAGCCCGCATGCACGACACCGTTCGCGACGACCTGTGGTTCGACTCCGGTTCCGATCGCTGCGCGATCTCGGTCCTCCGACCTGCCGGGCTCACCGGTTCAGCGCCGATCATCGTCATGGCCCACGGCTTCGGATCGGTGCGCGCGTTGCGCCTCCCCGCCTACGCGGACCAGTTCGTGCAGGCCGGCTACGTCGTCGCGATGTTCGACTACCGGCACTTCGGCGACAGCGAAGGAACCCCCCGGCAGCTCCTGGACGTGCGCAGACAGCTCGAGGACTGGCGCAACGCGCTGGCCTTCGCCCGGCGACTCGACGGCGTCGACCCCGACCGCGTCGTCGCATGGGGCACCTCGTTCGGCGGGGGCCACGTCCTCACCCTGGCGGGCACGGGCGAACGCCTGGCCGCGATCATCGCGCAGGTCCCGCATGTCGACGGCATCGCCGCCGTGCGCTCCGCGGGCCTGCGCCAGACCCTGCGTCTCGCACCGGCAGCCCTCTCGGACCAGATCCGGGCTCTGCTCGGTCGCGAGCCCCGCTACATCGACTCGATCGGCGAACCGGGTGCCGTAGCCGCCATGGTGTCGCCCGATGCCGCGGTGGGACGTGACCGCCTTCTCGACGCGTCGGGACTGCAGACCGGTGACTACCCCGAGACGGTCGCCGCCCGCATCCTGCTCCACATCGGCCTGTACTCACCGGGGAAGACCGCCGCGAACATTCAGTGCCCCGCCCTCGTCCAGATCGCCACCGAGGACGCCATCACTCCCACGGACGTCGCGCTGCGCACCGCACGAAAGATCCCGCGCGCCACCGTGGTGACCTACGAGGGTGGTCACTTCGACCCGTACGTCGAGCCGCTCTTCCCCCGGATCATCGCCGACCAGCTGGCGTTTCTTCGCGACGTCGTGCCGGTCGCCAGGTGAGCAGAAGCGCCAGCGCCAGAAGCAGTTCGGCGATGTCGCCGCCGTAGTACATCAGCTCACCGGCGCCCTGGCGCTGATCGGCGGGAACCGGGATCTGGACGAGGAGTCCCGCGTAGATGAGTTGCGACAGGACGGCATGGCCGAGAATCGCTGCCCCGGAGTATCCAGAGTCGGGTGGGTACCGAAGGCCGATGCGGTGCTGGGTCGAGGCCGGCGATGACCCACGCGAACAGACACCCCGCGAGGAAGAAGTGCAGGTGCACCAGGAGGTGCAGCGTCGCGCTGTGTGTCGTCGCCACGTAGAGCGGGGTGAAGTACAGCAGCGCGAGACCGCCGAGATTCAGGGCCAGCGCGACGATCGGGTTCGCTATCACGTGCACCGGCCGCGAGCGCAGGACATGGCCGATGGCACGGCCGTTCGGCGGCGACACCGAGCGCAGCACCAACGTCATCGGGGCACCGAGTACCAGCGCCAATGGCGCGTACATGCCGAGAAGCAGGTGCTGGTGCATGTGGCCGCGGAAGTCGCCGTCCGGGTAGGGCAACAGTGCGGGGACCACGGCGAGAACGAGGAGCCCGATGCCGACGAGGAAGCTCACCGTGCGCCACGGGTTCCATCCCCGCGGCTCATGCCTGCAGCTTTCCGCCGCAACGACATACGCGGCTGCCACCACGACGAGGATCACGACCGGTCCGAGACCACCGCTGCCGTGATGGGTGTCGTGCGCGAGCATCATCGCGATCGACGTGCGCTGCGCTGCATGAGCCAGCCGCCGGCGATGAGGAGGACACCGAGGGCGAGGAAGCCGAGGTCCCACCACAGTTGATTCGGACCGCTGCGAACGTGGTGGATTCCCAGCAGGTGGTGGTCGACGATGCCCTCGACAAGGTTGAACAGGCCCCACCCGACCAGAACCCATCCCCACAGCACTCGCGACGCCCACACCCGCCCGCGCGATCCGGTGACACGCGAGTACAGCATTCCGAGACCCAGTAGGACCGCGAGCCAGGTGACCGTGTGGAAGACGCCGTCCCACCGCGTGTTGATCTCGAGGCCGTGGACGGTGTCGACGGGATAGGGCTGCAGGCCGATGTTGTCGTCGCCCGTACTGCTCAGCAGGTGGTGCCACTGAAGGATCTGGTGCAGCAGGATGCCGTCCACGAAACCGCCCAGCCCGACACCGAGGACGATGCCGGGCAGGGCGACTCCGCGGTCGGGCACGACGCCTTGTGGGCGTTCCGAGGTGACCATGCGCAGGGCGGTACCCGGCGGCAGTGCCTCGAAACGACGCGGCTACTTGCGGCTGGGCGGCTGCAGGAACTTCATGGCGCCGCGCAGGACCGGCTCGGGCACCTTGTCCTTGGCCGCCATCGCCTTGTCCATCACCTTGGTGCGCGTCTCGGTTCCGCGGCCGAACGCCTTGTTGAGCGCCGACCCTTCGGCATCCATCTGTACGTGCAGCGGCGGAGCGCCGTCCTGCTGCGCGATCGCATTGCTGATCACGACGCGCTGGATCTCGCTGGTGCCCTCGAAGATGGTGTACAGCTTGGCGTCGCGGTACCACTTCTCCACCGGGTGGTCGGTGATGTAGCCCCACCCGCCCATCGTCTGGATCGCCCGCTCGGTGGAGGCCACCGCGACCTCGGTGGCGGCGAGCTTGGCCATCGACCCCTCGCCGCGCTCGAAGGCCACACCCGTGGCGGCCATCCAACTGGCGCGCCACGTCAACAGTCGCGCCGCGTCGATACGTATGGCGAGGTCCGCCAGCGGGAAGGCGATGCCCTGGTTGTCGATGATCGGCGACCCGAACGCCTCACGCTCGTTGGCGTACTTGGTCGCGTATTCCAAAGAAGCACGGGCGATTCCGAGTGCCTGAGCGGCCACCATCGGTCGTGTCTGCTCGAGCGCTCCGAGAGTGGCGGAGCGACCTCTGATCCCGGTCTTCTCCGCTTCACGGGCCTTGGCCAGCTTGTGCTCGAGCTTGTCGAGGCCGCCCAGGAGGTTGGCACCGGGAATGCGGACACTGTCGAACTTCAGCTCCGCGGTGTGGGAGGCGCGGCACCCCAGCTTGTCGAGCTTGCGCACAAGTTCCAGTCCGGGGGTCCCGCCGGGGACGATGAACAGGGCCTGGCCCTTGTGACCGAGTTCCGGGTCCACATTGGCGTTGACCACATGCACGTCCGCGATGCCACCGTTGCCGATCCACATCTTGTGGCCGTCGATGATCCAGTCGTCGCCGTCCTGCCGCGCGGTGGTCCGCAGGTTGCGAACGTCGCTGCCGCCCTCGGGCTCGGAGATGGCGAGCGCCGCCAGCTTCAGGTCGTCCGGGGTGCCGAAGCACTGCGGTGCCCATTCGAGCATCTGCTCCGGCGTCGCCGCCTGGCCGATGGCCGACAGCGCGAGCGCCGGCATCACCACCGCGAGACCGATTCCCGCACAACCCCAGAACAGTTCCTCCATGAACACCGGCAGCGAGAGCCCGGTCGGGTCACCGATGAGGTCGCGGTAGAACAACGGCGAGTAGAAGCCCGCCCGCGCCGCCTCCTGCAGCACCGGCCACGGAAACTCCTGCTCCTTGTCGTAATGCTGCGCGACGGGCCGCACCACGTTCTCGGCGAAGTCGTGAGCACGACCGACCAACTCGTGTTGGGCCGGTGTGAGCGTCAGATCGAAAGCCACGATGTCCCCCCAGGACGGTTGTTTCGGCAGGGCATACCCCACCTCGACGAGTGTTACACGTCACTCCGTCTCATCAGGCAACGCGCTCGCCAACACTTGCGCGAGGTGCTCACCGCGGCGATCCGTGAGATCGGACAGCTGGGTACGGCAGGAGTAGCCGTCGGCCAGAATCGACGCGGTGTCCGCCGCCGACTGCACCGCCGGCAGAAGTTGCTGACCGGCGATGGTGACCGAGACGTCGTAATGCCCCTTCTCGACGCCGAAATTCCCGGCGAGCCCGCAGCAACCACCGAGGCGCTGCACATCGGCGCCCGCTCTCTCGAGCAGAGTCGCGTCGGCGCCCCAGCCCATCACGGCGTGATGGTGACAGTGCGGCTGCGCCACTACCTCTCGGCCGTTCAGGGACGGCGGTTCCCACCCGCGCTCGGTGAGCAGTTCAGCCAGCGTGCGGGTGGCCTCGGCGACCTGTGCGGCGCGCTCCTTGCCGAGCAGTTCCGTTGCGTCGCTTCGTAGTACACCGGTGCACGACGGTTCGATACCCACGATGGGAACACCGCCGTCCGACGCCTCGGTCAGGGCGTCCACGGTGCGTCCCAGGATGCGCTTCGCGGCGTCCAGTTGACCGGTCGAAATCCACGTGAGAGCGCAACACTGCTGCGTCTCGGTCAGCCGCGGCCGGTAGCCCGCCGCCTCGAGCACACGCACCGTCGCCCGGCCCACCTCGGGCGTGAAGTGATTGGTGAAGGAGTCGACGAAGAGCACGACGGGATCACCGGTCGTGGGCCGGTGCGATTCGTGGAACCACTGCCGGAACGTCCTCGGGGCGAACTCGGGTATCGAGCGACGCGGATCGATGCCCGCCGCCCGCAGTGCAAGCGGCCCCACCCCCGGAAGCCGCGCCGCAGCGTTGACGGCGCGCGGCGCCCGAGCGGCGACAGCAGCCCAGCGCGGGAGCCACCCGAGCGAGTAGTGCGCCGCAGGGCGTAGCCGACGTCGGTAGCTCTGGTGCAGCACCTCCGCCTTGTACGACGCCATGTCGACACCGGTCGGACAGTCCGAGGCACATCCCTTGCAGGACAAGCACAGATCCAGGGCATCGTGCACCTCGGGCGAGCGCCACCCGCCGGTGACGTCGGTGCCGTTGATCATCTCCTGCAGTACCCGGGCGCGCCCGCGGGTGGAGTCCTTCTCCTCCCGAGTCGCGAGGTACGACGGGCACATCACCCCGCTGGTGCCGGCGGTGTCCGCGCGGCACTTGCCGACGCCCGTGCACCGGTGCACGGCCTGACTGAAGTCGCCGCCGTCCTCGGCGTAGGCCATCGCGAGCAGCGTCCGAGGCTTCGCGGACGGGACACGGAGATCCGCATCGAGAGGTCGAGAATCCACGAGCACACCGGGATTGAGGATGCCGTCGGGATCGAACGCATGCTTGACGGCGCCGAACAACGCGAGTGCGTCCGCCGAGTACATCAGCGGCAAGAGCTCACTGCGCGCACGGCCGTCGCCGTGCTCACCGGACAACGACCCGCCGTACCGCGCCACCAGCGTGGCGGCGTCGACGAGGAACCGGCGGAACACCCCTGTCCCGCCGGGCTTGTCGAGCGGCAGGTCGATGCGCACGTGCAGGCACCCGTCACCGAAGTGCCCGTACGGCAGCCCGGTCACCCCGTACTGCGTCATGAGGTCGTCGAAGTCGCGGAGGTATCGGCCGAGCGAGGCCGGCGGTACCGCCGCGTCCTCCCACCCGGCGTGTGCCGGCAACCCCGCGGGACTGCGCCCTGCGAGTCCGGCTCCGTCTGCTCGGATCTGCCACAGCCGAGCGGTGCGTTCCGCGTCGGTGACCACCAGGGAGTCGACCGCTCGGCAACCGCGTGCGACCGCGTCGGCTCGGTCCATGGCCTGCTCGCGGGAATCTCCGACGACCTCGACGAACAACCACGCGGCGCCGCCGGGAAGAGGCGGAACCGCATGCGGTCCGCGGCGTTCGCGGACGACGTCGACGATGCGCGAATCGATGCCCTCGCATGCGGTGGGCGTGAACGTCAGGACGGTGGGCGCGGCGTCACCGGCGGTGGCGATGTCCGGGTACCCGAGAACGACGAGGATGCGGAACGCAGGCTCCGTCACCAGATCGACGGTGGCGCGCGTGGTGACCGCGAGCGTGCCCTCGCTGCCCACCAGCATCCGGCGGACGTCGAAACGGTTCTCCGGCAACAGGTTCTCCAGCGCGTAGCCGGAGACCTGGCGGCCGAACGTGCCGAATTCCGTTCGGACGGTTCCGAGTCCGCCGGAGACGATCTGCCGCAGCGCGTCGAGAGTCGGAGACGTGGTGTCCCTCGGCAGGTGCAGCTGCTCCCCGCTGCCCGTCACCACGTCGAGCGAGGAGACGTTGTCGGAGGTCCGGCCGTAGCCGAGAGTGCGCGAGCCGCACGCGTTGTTCCCGATCATACCGCCGACGGTGCAGCGCGTGAAGGTGGACGGGTCGGGACCGAACCGCAGCCCGTGCTGCGCCGCTGCTTTCTGCACCACCGACTGCACGGCGCCGGGTTCGACAGTCGCGGTGCGCGCCTCGGGATCGACGTGGAGCACCCGGTTCAGGTGTCGGCTGACGTCGAGCACCACTCCGGTACCCACCGCGTTGCCGGCCACAGACGTGCCGCCGCCGCGCATGGTGAGCGGAACCCCGGTCTCGCGGCACACCGCGACGGCCGCCGCGATGTCCTCGGCGCTCCGTGGTCGAGCGACGACGAGCGGGTGCACGCGGTAGAGCGATGCGTCCGACGAATAGGCAGCGCGGGTCGTGCCGTCGGTGAGCACGTCGTCGAGGCCCGCGCGGCGCAGTGCGCGGGCGCAGTCCTCGGCGGAGATCACCGTGTCGACGCTACCGCTCGCGGTGGGCGGGGGTGTGGGGTTGGCGGCGTGGCGACCGGGTGCGGGCGGGCGGGTGGGTACCGGCGGGTGGGTGCCGGCGCGCACTGCGCGGCAGTACGCGCTGGACGTGGCCTGCGCACGGTGCTGGGCGGTGCGCGGATGCTGGTGCTCGCTTGTCCGCGCACGCTCCGGTCGGGTGCGCCGGTTGTGGTGAGCGGGGGTGCTGACGGTCGCGCGGATCGGCGCGTCGGTCGGCGCCGCAGACGCGCACCGTGCAGCAGTACGCGCAAGTCCGTGGCCTGCGCGCAGTGCTGGGAGCTGCGCGGCCAGCGGTCGCGGCGCATCCGAGCACCTTTCGGACACCCGCGCCGGTTGGACCGCGCGCGGCTGACCAGAACCCGCGCGGATCCGCATGGGAACCGCCGGGCCGCTGACCGCGTCCAAGTTCGAGTGCGATGGATTCGAGGTGGGGTGGCCGTGGCTGCGCTCGTGTTCTGCGGCGCCTGCTCCCCCGGCGTCTCGGGCGAACCCGTCGCGGAGCTGTGGGATCCGTGCACCATTCCGAGTGACGCCGTGGCGGCTGCGGGCGTGAACGCGGAGATCGTCGACTCGGGTCAGTTCGATCAGGACGGAAGCCAATGGAAGTACTGCTCGTTTCGGCAGGATTCGTTCTTCGTCAGCGTGCTGTCGACTGACACCTCGATTGCGGAGGTTGCAGCGAATCCGCGCGCTACCAATGTTTTGCCGGTCCAAGCGGGTGATCGTGAGGCGTTGTCATACACGGAACTCGGGTCAGAAGCCGGAAAGTCATGCTTTCTCGCATTCACCACGCACGGGGGCTCGGCGATCATCCGTGTCCGAGCAGCAGCAGATGCCGCCGACTTCGACAACCCTTGTACGCGGGCAGTCGACCTTTCCGACGTACTAGAGCCCTACTTTCCGCGCTGACGAGGAGTTCCGTGAACCCCCTGTTCGACCTGAAAATCACACCCGACGCTGCCCGCCGTTGCGCAGATGCAGCACAACGATTCGCTGACGACTTGGTCAACCTGGAGGACCACGTCAGCCTCATGGGTTCACTCGGAGGCTTCGGCACCCTCCCCTCCGGCCTGGCGCTGGCGCGCAAGTACTCCGAGCTCGCGGTGGGTGGGCCGGGGTCTTTGTCGACCTTGCTTCAGGCGCACATCGCGATCGCGTCGTCGCTCGCCGACACCTTCACCGAGATGGGTCGGAACTACGAGTCCACCGACAGCGAAGCGGCACAACGCATCACGCCGAAGTAGCCGTCACTTCAGCGCATCGAGATCCGTCTTCAACAGCATCACGTTGTAGTCGGACCAGCGCGAGGCAGTGAAGTACAGGTCACGCCCACTCGACTTCGGGTGGATGTACGGGGCGTAGACGCCGCCGATGGTCTCCGCACGCCCGAGCAGAGTTGTCATCGGGCTCCACGGTCCCTGCGGATCCGTGGCGGTGCGGGCGACGATCGAGCCCTGGTTCTCGTCGCCGTAGAGCATCACGTACTTCTTCAGGTACGCGTTCCACGAGACGCTGAGCTCGCTGACCGGTTCGTCGACGACCTTCTTCGAATCGGCGACATCGGTCGACCACGGGCGCGCGACATCACCGGTGGAGTACTCGTACTTCGTCAGGTCGAGGATGTCCGCCGGTTGCACACGGGCGAGAAAGGCTGCACCGAAACGGCCGTTGGGCGTTCCGAATTGGTACAGCCAGCCGTCGGGACCCTTGGCGTATGCGTTCATCTGGAATCGGCCGTTGGCCTCGTTGACCTGAGCGACACCGGGAATCGTGACGCCCTTGTTGACGCGAATGGTCATCGGGTCCGTCGTCCAGCTCTGCCCGTTGTCCCTCGACGTCGCGATGGCCGAGAAGTTGGTGACCCACCGGCCGGGGGCTCCCCAACTCTGCACGGACATGTAGTTCAGGTACTGCACGCCGTCGATGGCGATGGCGGCCGTCGGGATGGTGGTCACCTCGATCTCCGGCAACCGCAGCGTCGGGACGATCTGCTCGGCGTACCGAGGCGTCGCCGGCAGGACGATGGAGCCGGACGCGCTGTCGCCGGGCACGGCGTCGGGAACGGTGATGCCGTCGGAGAGGTTGTCGTCGCTGGACCGCAGCAGCAGGTTGTTGCGCCACTGCTGCCCGTTCACCGAGCAGTTGCCGAAGGAGTCACCGAACGCCATGAGCGTCTGGCCTGCGCCGTTGTCCCAGCTGATGCCGAGATCGGTACCCGAGATGCCGAAACGGTCGTACGTGTTGTTGGCGCTGAGAGGTCCGGTCACCCACCCCACGGACTGTGTGTTCCCACTGCGGATCGGGGCGAGCGGCTGCTGAGTCCCGCGCGGGTTGCTGCCCCCGCCGCCACTCGAGCCGCTGCTACCGAAGAAGCCGCCCAGCAGTGACGAGCCGGGGCCACCGAGACCACCGCACGGTTCCGCGGACGCGACCGGTGCCGACAGCACACCCAGACCGCTGGCCACCAACGTCAGCGCGGCCCCCACCGCGATCTGCCGACTTCGTGCTCGCATACTCCGACCCCCACCGATCGACTGTGTGACTCACGTGACTCATGTGACTGATGTGGTGAGTGTTACCGAAAAGTGGGCATGCCGCAACAAAAGCATGTGTCGGTACTTGACAAATGAGAATTACACGGTGGGTATTTCAGCCACACAATGAGGGCGGCCGGTGCGCCCCCGACGGACGCACCGGCCACGAGGCCCACGTCGGTCCGCGGACTCCAGTCCAGTGTGCCCCTCGGACCGGACGGTATGCCGAGTCCTGAGTCACAAGCGTTTCGCGTGCACGCTGTCGAGCACCAGAAGAGCCGCACCCTGCACGACGACGGCGGCACCGTGCCCGGAGGACTGCTGCGGCGTAACCCTCCCGCCGAAGGTGGGCCGGTGGTACAGGAGATGTGCACCCAGGGCGACATAGACGACGTCGAGTCCAGTGTTGATCCACAAGGTCTTCCGCAGCTTGTCGGCCGCAACCTCGGTGGACCGGGCCGCCCCGATCCCGGCGATGGCGAGATCGATGGCGCCCCAGCCCGCGGTCTGGATGCCGAAAGCACGGACCGCGGGAGAGCCGCCGCCCAACGCTGCGGCGGCACCGACCGCGACACTGCCGCCGCCCCACCAGAGAAGCCGTCGACCGAGATCCTTCGCGACACTGTGTGCTGACGTCATGGACACCAGTGTGCCCACTCGAGCGGTCAGACGATGCCGGTCTCGTGCAGGGTGCGCACCTCGTCGTCGCTGAGACCGAGCTCGGCGAGCACGGTGTCGGTGTCCGCGCCGTGCGGACGTCCGGTGTGGCGGATGCTGCCAGGGCTCTCCCCCATGCGCCACATGACGTTCTGCATGCGCACCGGCCCGAGAGCGTCGTCCTCGACTGTGGTGACCATCTCGATGGCGTTGACCTGCGGATCGTAGAGCAGCTCGCTCGGCTTGTAGACGGGGGCGACCGCCGCGCCGGCCTCCTCGAAGGCCGCGATCACCTCGTCGCGCGTGCGCTCGGCGATCCACCCACCGACGTATCCGTCGAGCAGGTCGGCGTGGGCCGCGCGCTGACGGCCCGTGGCGAACCACGGCTCGTCGAGAACCTCGGGGTGACCGACGAGGCGGAGAACGCGCTCGGCGATGGAGTTGGCACTGGTGGAGATCGCCAGCCAGTGCTCGTCCTTGGTCCGATACAGATTGCGGGGCGCGTTGTTGCTCGACCGGTTACCGGTGCGCTCCTGGTCGATGCCCAACTGGTCGGCGTAGATGATGCCGGGCCCGACCGCCGTCATTATGGGGCTCAGCAGATCGAGATCGATCTGCTGACCCTTTCCCGTCTTCGTCCGGTGCAGCAGGGCCATCGAGACCGCCGACGATCCCGCGATACCGGCCAGCGAATCCGCCAGACCGAAGGCGGGAAGCGTCGGCGGTCCGTCGGCCGAGCCGGTGAGGTGGGCGAACCCGCTCATCGACTCGACCAGAGTGCCGAACGCCGGCCTCGTCGAGTAGGGCCCGGTCTGGCCGAAACCGGTGACACGCAACAGGATCAGACCCGGATTGATCTCGGACAGCACGTCGTAGCCGAGGCCCCACTTCTCGAGGGTGCCCGGCCGGAAGTTCTCCACCACCACGTCGGCGTCCGCGACGAGCTTGCGGAAGACGTCGGCCCCCTCGGGCTTGCCGAGGTTCAGCGTCATGCCGCGCTTGTTCCGGCTGACCATGGTCCACCACAGCGGGTGGCCGTCCTTGTCCAGGCCGTGACCGCGCATCCCGTCGGGCTTGGTGGGGTGCTCGATCTTGACGACGTCGGCACCGAAGTCGCCGAGGATCTGGGCGACCAGCGGACCGGCGAGGATCGTCGACGCGTCGAGAACGCGAATCCCCTCCAGTGGCCCGGTCACTTGTAGGGCCTGTGCAGGTAGCGGCCGGTCGGCTCCCCCGCGACAGCGCCGTTGTCGAGTACGCGGCGGCCACGCACGAACGTGTCGGTGACCTTCGCGCCGAGCTCGAAGCCCTCGAAGGGGGTGTACTCCTGCGTGGACTCCGAATCCTCGGGACGCACCGTCCACGTGTGATCGGGATCGACCAGTGCCAGGTCGGCGTCCATGCCGACGGCGATCTCGCCCTTGCCCGGAAGTCCGTAGCGACGAGCGGGATTGAGCGACGTCAGCTCCGCGATGCGACGCCAGCTGAGTCCGCGCTTGCGGCCCTCGCTGACCAGTCCCGGCAGCAGGTACTCGGCGCCGCCGAATCCCGACTTGGCCGCGAAGATGTCGCCGCGGTCTTCGGCGAACTTCTTCTCGTCCTTGCAGCACGCGTGATCGCTGACCACCCAGTCGATGTCGCCGCCGAGCAGGTGCTCCCACAGGGCCTCGACGTCGTCGCGCGGGCGCAGCGGCGGGTTGACCTTGCCGCCCAGTCCGTAGGCGGTGTCGATGTCGGCGAGCAGGTGACCGATGGTCACCTCGCGACGGAAGTTGACGTGCGGGAACGCCTTCGCCATCCGCATGGCGGCAGTGAGGGCCTTGCGGGAGGAGAGGTGCAGCAGGTTGATGTTGGGCAGCTGCGTCTCGTCGGCGAGGAACGACGCGATGGTGACCGCGAGCCCCTCGGAGTGCGGCGGACGCGAGGCGCTGTACGCCGCGAGGCCGGTGAGCGTTCCCTCCTCCTCGACGAGCTTGGTGTAGGCGCTCATGATCTCGGCGGTCTCGCAGTGCAGCGAGAGCGAGATGTGATCGGCCTTGTCGCCGAGCTGCTCCCGTGCGGCCTGGATGCCGCGCATGACGAACTCGAAGTGCGCGAGGTCGTAGCGCTCGCCCTCCGGCGTCATGAGGAATTCGCTCTGGTCGGTCGAGCGCCCGTGCAGCCCGTGGCTGCCGTAGAACATGAAGATCTTGAACGACGTCACACCGTGATCGGTGATGAGCGAGGGGATCTCGGCGATGTGCTCCTTCGACATCGGCGCGAGGTGGTACGCGTAGTCGACGAACGGCTTGCCCTCGGTGGCCTCCAGCACCGTCGGGAACACGTCGGCGTACGAACCACCGGTGTTCATGTAGTACTGACCGGTGCGCATGTAGGACAGCGAGGTGGTGACACCGCCCTGCACGCAGGCCCTGGACTCGGTGTAGGCGTCCTCGCCCAACGGGTTGTAGATGCCCCAGTGTTGGTGCGCGTCCACCACTCCGGGGAACGCGACCTTGCCGGCGGCGTCGACGACGGTGTCGGCGCTGGACGGATCGATCCCCGCCTCGATGCGGGTGAACTTCCCGTCCTCGATAAACAGGTCGAGGAATTCGCCGCCCTCGGGATGATCGGCGCCCGGACGTACGACTCGGGCATTGGTGATCAGAAGCTTCGTCATGACAATCCTTCTCTAGTGATGAGTACCGGCCACGAGATCTGCGGCCAGATAAGCGAGTCCGAGTGCGGGCAGCAATCCGTTGCCGGCGAGGTACCCCGCGGCGCCGTGGCCCGAGATGCCCATCGCAGCGCCGCCGGAGGCGAACAGTCCCTCGATCGCGGTGCCGTCGGGTCGCAGGACCCGAGCGTTCCCGTCGACGACGAGGCCGCCCTGGGTGTGGAACAGCGCGGGGACGATGCGGATCGCGGCGTACGGCCCGGTGAGCTCGTGCTCGAACGAGGTGCGCCCGTGCGGGTCCGACTCCTCACTCCGTGCGTACCTCTCGACGGCCGCGAGTTCGTCGACGACGGCATCGGCGGGGAGCCCCAGCGCGTCGGCCAGCTCGGCCGGCGTGTCCGCCCACACGACGGCGCCCGAATCGACCGTCTGACGAAAGTCGGTGAAGGACAGGCACTTGTCGTGGATGTTGCGGTCGATGACGATGACGCCCTCGGACTCCGGGCGGGCCGCGAGATGGGCGGCGTACTCGGAGTAGCCCGTCGTCTCGTCACCGAAGCGTCGTCCCGTGAGGTCGAGGACGACGCCCCCGTGCATGACGGTGGCCCACCCGACCAGAGTCGACGCCTTCTTCGACAGCGCCGCATGCCCCTGGTACGCATCGAGATACGCGGTCGCGGCGCCGAGACGGTCACCGATGGTGAGCGCGTCTCCGCGGGAATGCTCGCTGCCGTGGTAGCGAGCCTGCGCGATCTCGGGGACGTGGGTGGCGACCCGCTCGTGGTCGCCGCCGTACCCGTTGGTGGCCAACAGCACCGCGTCGGTGGGAATCGTCTCGGTCGACCCGTCCGGGAGCGTGATCACCGCGGCGGTGACGCGACCGTCGTCGACGCGGACGTCGGTCAGCCGGGCCGGTGCCAGAACGTCGATGCGCGGCTCCGCCGTCACCGCGCGCACCAGGTGCTCGAGCAACACGCTTCCGTGCCGACCCTCGACGGTGTGGCAGCGCAGTGCCGAGTGACCAGGGTAGGCGAAATCGGTGACCAGCGACAACGGCACCTCGAGGTGATCCGCCATCCATTCGACGAGTGGCGCGCTCACGCGGGCGAGGGCTCCGGCGAGCTCTGCGTCGGCCGTGCCCTTCGTCTTGCGGAGCACGTCCTCGACGAACGTCTCCGGGGAGTCCTCGATGCCCGCCTCACGCTGCCAGCGGGACCCCGCGCCGGGGATCATGGCCGTCGACATCGCGGTGTTGTTGCCGCGCTTGAAGTGGTCGCTGGCCTCGACGACCAGCACGTCGAGTCCGTGCTCGGCGGCACGCAGCGCGGCGATCAGTCCGCCGCCGGCCCCGGCGACGATCAGATCGGGTCCGTCCGCGCTCACGATGCCGGCTCCAGGTCGTCGCGCAGTGCGAGCAGGCGCAGGGCGGTGGCCGTGGGATCCACGACCAGCGGTGTGGTTCGCGGCCCGGTGAGATCGACCGCCGAGCACGCGTTGATGGCCACCGAACACGTCAGCGCACGAGCGTGGACGGTGACCGCGTCGGCCCAGGCCCGCGAGTCCGCGATGTCGTCGAACGACAGGTCCATGACGACGGTCGGCTCGGCGGGGATGCCGTACCCCGCCACGCGGCGGTCGAGTTCGGCAGCGATGGCGGCATTGCGGGCGAGGGCGCCGAGGCGGTGGCCCTGCGAGGCGTAGAACGACGCGGTGAGTCGCGTCAGTCCGTACAGGGGACGCTCGAAGGAGTCCGCCTCCTCCGCACACGGATCGAGCACGCAGTCGGGCAGGTATCCGTCGAACTCGTCCGGATCGGACGCGCGGAAGGCGGCGGCCAGCGCCACTTCGGACGCTCGGACGTCGGCCTCGGTGTCCAGCGCGCGCGGAGCATCGGGACCGATGTTGCGCAGGACGACGGACACGCCCACCGGGCTCAGTGCGTCGTACCGCTCCTGACGTCGCCGGAACTCGGCGAAGTCGACATGGATGGGGGTGTATGCGAGTAATCGCACGGGGAAACTCCTGACGAGAGGTGCGGCATCAGATGCCGAGGTACGCAGCCTTGACGCGATCGTCGTGGGCGAGCTCGGCTCCCGTACCGGTGAGCACGATGGATCCGCTCTCGATGACGTAGGCGCGGTCGGAGATCGCGAGTGCCTGTGCGGCGTTCTGCTCGACGATCAGCACGGTCACCCCGGTCTCGCGGATCCGCACGATGGCCTCGAGGACTTCGGCGGCGAGCTTCGGCGCCAGGCCGACGGACGGTTCGTCGAGCGTGAGCACACGCGGCTTCGACATCATGGCGCGGCCGATGGCCAGCATCTGCTGCTGACCGCCGGACATGGTGTCCGCGCGCTGGGTCCGCCGCTCGGCGAGAATGGGGAACAGATCGAAGACGCGGTCGAGCGACTCCTTCGTGGACCCGCGCTTCTGGGTGTACGCGCCCATCTCCAGGTTCTCGGAGACCGGCAGCGAACCGAAGAGTGCGCGGTCCTGGGCGACGTGCACCAGTCCCGACCGGACGATGCGATCGGCGCGGTTGCCACTGATGTCGCTGCCGTCCAACATGATGCGGCCCTTGCTGGGCGTGACCAGACCCGACAGGGCGCGCAGCGTCGTGGTCTTGCCGGCGCCGTTGGCTCCGATGAGAGAGACGATCTCGTCCTTCTCCAGATGCATCGTGACACCGTGCAGGATCTCCAGTCGCCGGTAGCCGGCGTGCAGATCGTCGATCTCGAGCATCATGCGGTCTCCTCACCCAGATAGGCCTCGACGACGCGGTGGTCCTCGATGACGGTGCGCGGATCCCCCGCTGTGAGGACCGCGCCCTCGTGCATGACGACCAGACGCTCGGACAACGCCATGACCGCGGCCATGATGTGTTCGACGAACAGGACCGTCTGCCCGCCGCTGTGCAGGGAGCGCAGCAGCTCGATCATCGGCGCACGTTCCGCCGGAACGAGTCCCGCGAGCACCTCGTCGAGCAGGACCACCCGCGGTTCCATGGCAAGAGCGCGGGCCAGCTCCAGTCGCTTGAGTCCGGCCGTCGACATCGTCGACACCGTCCCGCCCACCTGGTCGGAGAGCTGCACCCGGTCGAGCACCTCGAGAGCGTGCCGACGCGCGTCCTTCCGCGACTTACGCTTGGACAGTGCGGCGATGGTGACGTTCTCGAGAACGGACATCGACTCGAACGGCCGCATCAACTGGAACGTACGCACCAACCCAGCGCGCGCGATGCGGTCCGCGGGCCACCCCGTGATGTCGGTGCCGTCGAAGATCACGCGACCCGACGTCGGCGGCTGCTCGCCGGCCAACAGCGAGAACAGGGTGGTCTTGCCGGCGCCGTTGGGGCCGATGATGCCGAGAAACTGCTCGTCCGGGACGTCGATGCTGACGTCGCGCACCGCGTGGATGCCCGAGAACGACTTGCTGAGATTCTCGATACTGAGGACGCTCACTTGCGCCACCTCTCGCGAATCGTGCCGAAGATCCCCTTGGGCAGGAAGATCACGATCAGGATGAGAATCACCGAGTAGACCGCCACGTCGAGTCCGATGGATCCCTGGAGGAACTCGAGGAACGCGGGCGGGTTGCGCAGCAGCTCGTTGATGAGCTCCGACAGCGGCCCGATGACCGCGGCGCCGAGCACCGGTCCCCAGATGGTCCCGATGCCGCCGATGACGGCCGGGACGATGGCCTCGACGGACACCGCGGATCCGAATGCCTGCTCGGGGCCCACGAAGAAGTAGTACTGCACGTAGTACACGCCGGCCACGGCCGTGAGGGCGCAGCTCGCCGCGACCGCGATGAGCCGGTACTTCATCGTGTCGATGCCGAGAGAGGCTGCGGCGGTGGCGTCGTCACGGATCGCCTGCACGTACTGCCCCGGCCGGGACCGGACGTAGAAGATGGTGCCCAGCACCGCGAGCGCCAGGATCACCAACGGGATCCACAGGTAATTGGCACTGCCCTTCTCGAACTGCAGCATCCACCACGAATCACGCGGCAGGATCGGCACGTTGAAGCCCTCGGTCTTGTTGAAGACCTCGAGATTCTGCACGAGCAGCAGGAACATCTGCGCGAAGGCGAACGTCGCCAGGGCGAAGTACGACCCGGCCAGCCGGTAGCGCAAGCACAGGTAGGCGATGGTGGTGCCCACCGCGGCGGACACCACGGCGCCGACGAGCATGGAGATCCACGGCGAGATGCCGTGCTCCACCAGCAGATACGCACCGGTGTACGCGCCGATGCCGAAGAACGCCGCGTGACCGAAGCTGAACATGCCGCCGAAGCCGCTCATGAGGTTCCAGCCGACCGCCATGATCGCGAAGATCAGCGTCCGGACCGCGACCGTCTGCGCCTGCTCGCCGAGCACGAGCGGGAACGCGGCGACGACCACGAATCCGATGACGAGCGTGAGCAACTGGCGTCGCAGCCAGGAGTCCTTCAGCCGCGTGTCGGACGCGGAGTCCGTCGAGACATCCGTCGTGGTGGTCATCGGCGTCCTCCGTACAGACCTTCGGGCTTGAGAAAGAGCACCATGACGAACACGGCGAAGACGAGGATCAGCGATCCGGTGCCGGGGAGGTACAGGGCGCCGACCGTCTGGACCAGACCGATGACGATGCCGCCGACCATGGCTCCGACGACACTGCCGAGACCGCCCAGCACCACGATGACGAAGGCGAGAATCGTGAACTGCTCGCCCACCGACGGGGTGAGAGACGTGAACGGTGTCATCAGACCGCCGGCGACGGCCACGCAGGCCGCGCCGATACCGAACGTCAGCGCGTAGACGCGGCCGATGTCGACTCCGACGAGCTTGGCGCCCTCCGAGTTCGACGCCACCGCGCGGATCGACAACCCGAGGCGCGTGCGTTCGAGCACCGACTTCAGCGCGATGGCCACGACCGCGGCACCGACGAACGCGAGCACCCGAGGCCAGGCCGCGACGGTGCCGAGTATCGAGATCGATCCGTCCACGGGCGCCTCGACCGACTTGGGCCGACCACCGAAGACCATGAGGAGCACGTTGATGATGAGCAACGACAACCCGAGTGTCACCAGTAGCGGCCCCTCGTGGCTCCCGCCGATGGTGAGCTTGGTGAGCAGGGTGGCCTGCACGATCATGCCGAACACGAACATGACGGGGACTGCGAGAAGCGTTGCCACGTAGACGGGCAACCCCGCCGTCGAGAGCGCGTACACGATGTACATCGCCAGGGTGAGCATCGCGCCCTGGGCGAAGTTCACGATGCCGAGCACACCGAAGATGAGTGTCAGGCCGACCGAGATCAGCGCGTAGACCCCGCCGAGCAGCAGCCCGGAAACGATGGCCTGGCCGACCAGGCCCTGGTCCTTACCGCCGACGAAGAAGATGACGGCGAGGATCACCACGAGCGCTCCCCCGACGGCGACGCCGGGATTCACGGCGCGCCGGGTCTTCTCCGTGGCCGCGCTCTCGGCGACGACCGTCACCGGCCCGCTCCCGCGGGGAACTCGATGGCCTCGGTGGCGAACTCGTCCGGGAAGACCTGGGTGACCTGGCCGTCGCGCACCTGCATCACGATGACCGTCGCGTTGGAGTTCTGACCGGTCTCGTCGAACTGGATGGGACCGGAGAAGGCGAGCAGAGGATCGTCGATGGTGACGCCGGAGATGGCCTCGCGCAACGCTTCCGGATCCGCGTCGGCGCCGTCCTCGAGTCCCGCCGCGATGACCTCGACGGCCTGGTAGGACAGCATCGCCGCCGTCTCCATCGGACGGCCGTACTTCTCCTCGAAGCGCGAGCGGATGTCGTTGACCCGGTCGCTGGTGGCGTCGAAGTGGTAGTTGGCGGACAGCACGCCCTCACCGGCGGTGCCGGCGGCAGCAGGGAAGGAACTGTCGTCGAAGGCGCCGTTGGCGATGCCGTAGACACCCTTGACGTTCACGTTCAACTGCTCGACGGCCTTCGCGATCAGCAGACCGTCCGGGTAATAGCCCGTCGCGACGATGACGTCGGGGTTGGAGACCGCGGCCTCGCGCACCTGCGTCGTGGCGTCGGAGAAGTTGGTGGCCGGGTACGTGATCTCCTGCACCGAGGAGATGCCCTGGTTCGCGGCCTCCTTCTCGAAGGCGTCGAACACGCTGTCACCGAACGAGCCCTCGATGTGCAGGTACGACACGCGATCGATCGGCTGGCCGGTCTGCTCCTCGATGGCCGCGAGCGCCTTGGCGCCGTCGGTACCCATGCTGGAGGCGTTCGGCTGGATACGGAACGCGTACTGGTAACCCTGGTCGAGGATCTTGTCGTCGACCGCGACGTCGATGACCAGCGGCACTCGCGAGCGCTCGGCGACTGATGCGACGTTCTGCGTCACGTCACTCTGATAGGTGCCCACCAGGGCGACCGCGCCGTCGTCGATCAGACGCTGCGCCTCACTCTGGCCGACCTCCGCCTTGCCCTGGCTGTCACCGGTGACGAGTTCCAGTGGACGCCCCTCGAGCGAGGAGATGCCGCCGGCACCGTTGATGTCCTCGACGGCCAGTGCGGCACCGTCGTTCATCAGTCCACCGACACCGGCCAGCGCACCGGTGGTGGGGTGCACGGATCCGATCTTGATGGGACCCGAACCGTCCGATCCGGACGAGGATCCACACGCAGCCGTGCCCAGAAGGGCCACTGCGGCGAGCACGCCTACGACTTTTCTCATGATTGGATCTGCCTTCCGCGCCGATCGAGGCGCCGAGTCTCGGGAAACCGTGTGACCGAAGGACACGGCCTGTGTTCCGCTCAGCGCACCACTTAGTGGGTGGCTATTCCCTGCAGTACTGAGTATTACACGCATCACTGGGTCAGAACAGGCTCTTTGATGACTTTCTTGTTACGGGTATGGTTCGCTCAGCGGAACGCGCCGAAGCCGCGCACGTACTCAGCGAATGTGGAAGGTTGGCCCCATGGCCGCAACTACCAGCTCGACCGGCACCGACTCCGCGTCGACGGGAACCGAATCGGCGGATCGGGTGGCCGACGTCCTGCTGTCCTTCGCGCAGTCCGACCGGGCACTGGGTGTCACGGAGCTCGCGCGCCGCCTGGACCTGAGCAAGGCTGTGGTGCACCGGATCCTGCAGTCCCTGGCATCGCGCTCGATCGTGCAGCCGGTGGCGGGCGAGTCCACCTACTCCCTCGGCCCGGCGGCCATCGGACTCGGCACGAAGGCATGGAGCCAGCTCGACGTCCGTTCCATCGCCGCTCCCATCCTGCGGCGACTACGTGCGCAGACCCTCGAGACGGCGACGTTGTCCGTCCTGGTGGGGCATCGGCGGGTCTACCTGGACCAGTACGAGAGCCCGCAGGAGGTGAAGATGGTGGTGGAGATCGGCCCGCAGTACCCGCTGCACTCCGGCGCCTCGAGCCGCGCCATCCTCGCGTTCCTTCCGCCGCACTACGCGCACGAGGCCTTCGAGGAGCTGCGGGGAAGCGCTCCGGACGCCGACGAGACGACGTTCCTGGCCCGGCTCCAGGAGATCAGGGACACCGGCTACGGGACCTCCATCAACGAGCGCAACACCGGCGCCGCCTCCATCGCCGCCCCGTTCTTCGACGCGGCCGGCCACGTGCTCGGCTCGGTCAGCTCCTCCGGACCGGCCTTCCGCTACTCCTCCACCGCCGACGACGATCACGTGGCGCACGCCGGTCAGGTGCTGGCCGCCGCGCGCGCGATCACGCAGAGCCTCGAAGCGCGGGCCGCCCGATGACCCGCCGCATGCCGCGCTCGTTCCTCTACGTGCCGGCCGTGAAGCCCGCCTTGTTCGACAAGGCCGTCTCGGGACCGGCCGACGCCGTCATCCTCGACCTCGAGGACGCGGTCCCACTCGCGCAGAAAGACACGGCGAGAAACGATGTCGCGCAGTGGCTGGACCGTCCGCGCGACGGTGGAGCGCAGGTGTGGGTTCGTGTGACACCCGAGTTCCTCGCCGAGGACCTCGCCGCGGCGGCCCGACCCGGCGTCACCGGGATCATCGTGGCCAAGTGCGGGGCGGCCTCCCTCGCGGAGGCGGACGAGCGACTCGGAGACGCGGACATCGCGATGGTGGGTCTGGTGGAGACCGCGGCCGCCCTGCGCGGCCTGACCGACCTGGCGAGCAGTTCCCGACTGGTGACCGTCGGCATCGGCGAGGTGGACCTGCTGGCCGATCTGCGGATCACCCGCGCGGCGGACACCGAGCACGTGATCGACGCCATCCGCGCGGACATCGTGATCGGCTGCGCAGCAGCGGGTCTGGAGGCGCCGATCGCACCGACCTCCACCGAGTTCCGCGACCTCGACGCATTCGTCACCACCACCGCGCACTTCGTGCACATGGGCTTCCGCTCCCGCACCGCGGTGCATCCCGGTCAGGTGCCCGTGATCAACGATGCCCTGACACCGGCGGCGGACGACGTGCGCCGGGCCGAGCGCCTCGTCGACCTGTTCGACCGGGCGGCCGGTGGGCCTACGGTCGACGACGACGGACGCTTCGTCGACGAAGCCGTGGTCCGCGGCGCCCGGGAGATCCTGGCCCGCGTCCGACTCTAATTCCCCAGAGTACGAATCGAATCGAACAGCACGCCCGGGTCCTCGAGGTCGGCGAGGCCGGCGCACTGCGCTGCGAAGGCGTCGGCTGCCTGCACGCTCAGCAGACCGTCGACGTTGGCCGAGAACTTCGCTCGAACGTCCTCGAACGACAACGGCCGCTCCGGTCCACCGCGCGTGGTCAACACCTCTTCGACGACGGTGGTGCCGTTGGTGAGGTGCGCCGTGAGAACGGCCGGGAACTGGTGCGGGAAGATGGCGTCGCACTGTGCGTCCGGGACGACGTCGACGCGCGCCATGATGTCGCGACGCTCCGTCGACGTGGCCTTCTCGTCGGTGTAGTCGTCCAGTACCGCACCGAGTCCACCGCCACCGAGCATGCCCACCGCCACCGCGTAGGGCCCGCTGAACTGAGCCATGTACCCGGTCTGCGGTGTGCGCTTGACCTCGATGGGTTCGCCGATGGTCCGGAGGTTGGCAGCGGGGACACCGAGGACGAACCGCTCGACGTCCGCGGGCGTGATGCCCCGACTCCGCAACGCGGCCGCCGCGTCGAGAGCCGCGTGCGTGAAGTGGTTGGCCGGGTAGGGCTTGACGAAGAGACCCGGCGCGGCCCAGGTGCTGCCCAGGCCGTCGGTGATCTCGGCGGCGCGCCCGCTCTGGTGCAACCACGCCTGAAAGAATCCGAACCTGCCCTCGAGCACCGTCGGCGGTCCGGTGATGCCGTGCCGAGCGAGACCCGCCGCGGACACGCCCGAGTGCGCCGCCCACCCGCAGTGCATGCGCTTGACCGTGCCACCGGTGCGGTTCGCCTCGATGATGCCGGCCGCCATCGACGCCGCGATACCGAGCGTGTCGACGATGCCGTCGGCCGAGGCGCCGCCGATCACCGCGGCAGCGGCCGCGCCGCCCATGGCTCCACAGATGGACGTGGCGTGCTGCCCGTTCTCGAAGAACACCGAGTTCTTCGTCTCCGGATCGAAACCCGCCATGCCGAGGCGGACACACACCTCGAGGCCGATCGCAATGCCGCGCACCAGGTCCCGGCCGGAGGCACCGTGCTGCTGCGCCGCGGCGAGTGCGGCCGGTACCACCGACGCGCTGGGGTGCAGTACCGAGGGCAGGTGGGTGTCGTCGAAGTCGAGGGAGTGCGCGAGCACCCCGTTGACGAAGGCCGCGAGGGTAGGCGGGAGGTTCTCCTCCACGCCGACGGCCGAGGCGACGGCCCGGCCGCCCTGCTCCCGCGCCCACGCGGCGGCCATCGCACTGGTGTCGAGTTCCGTGGCCGCGATCGCGATCCCGAGCGTGTCGAGGACGCGGAGCCCGATGCTGTCGACCACGTCGACAGGCAGATCGTCGAACGAGTGCTCCACCGCGAACTCCGCCAGCGTGCGGGCGAGTGTGGACTCGGTCATGCCGACACCACCGCAAGGGGGCGCACCGGCGATCCCGTGGCGCCGAAGATGTTGAGCGGCACCAGGACGAAGGTGAACTCGTACGTCCGGGTGCGTGCGAGCTCCTCGAGATCGAGGGCCTCGATGATGTAGATGCCGCTCTCCACCAGCAGGACTCGGTGAGCGGGGAGCAGCGCGTGGCCACCGCCCGGCGCGAGGCGTTCGAAGGCGATGGTGTCGGCGCCCGCGGCGTGCACCTCTCGGGACGCGAGCCACTGCGCGCCGGGCTCGCCGACGCCGGGAACCCCGGACGGACCACCGACATAGGGCTGACCCTCGTCGAACAACTGCGCCCACCCACTGCGGATCAGCACGACGTCGCCGGCCGACACCTCGACACCCTGGGCGGCGCAGGCGGACTCGAGGTCGTCGACCGTGATCTCGTCGCCGCCCTCGAGTCGCTCGGTTCCGCGCACGGCCGGAATGTCGAGCAGGATGCCACGGCGGATCATCGGCGCGATCGTGTGCACGCCGAGCTCGACGTACTTGCCGCCGACACCGGCCTCGGCCGCGTCGACACCGCCGTGCATCTTCCCCTCGTGGGAGACGTGGGCGAGCGCGTCGATGTGGGTTCCGACATGCGTTCCGGTGGTGATCATGTCGTTCGCGGCGCTGCCGCCGTCCGACCGGGTCATGTCACCGTGCCGACGCGGAAGCGTGTGCCAGAACTGCGGGTGATTCGGCGACTGCGGCATACCGACCCGCAGCTGGCGTCCGAGATCGACCGTGCGTACACCGGCCGTGACGGCCTCGAGAAGTCTGTCCGACATGGCTCGATTCTCTCCTCTGGACTGGGGTTCACGGCGAGCTGTGTTCCGCTGAGCGGATCGCCACCGGAGACACCGCGATGCCTGACTGTTGTCGATGCCGACCCTAGCAGCCCTGATCACGTCCGGCAGATGTATTGACCAGCACGAGCGTCAGTCCTAGCGTTGCCGCATGACCGACTCGACGGCGTTCCTTCCAGCGGAACAGGTGCGGATGCGCATCGACGATCTGGCGCGGTTCTGCGTGGACCTACCCGCGACCGGTACCGCGTACGAGAGTCGGATCCGCACCGTGCTGCTCGACCTTCTGGGTGTCACCCTGGCGGGAGCGCGGACACCGGAACTGACCGCGCTTCTCACGCGGTGGCGAGCCGAACCGGGCACGACGGTCACCGTCGGTCGCGGCGCCCACACCGGCGTGGAGACCGCGGCCTACCTGGACGCGATCGCCTCGTGCTGCCTGGAACTGGACGAGGGCAACAAGTACGCGGCGGGTCACCCTGCCGCCCATGTGCTCCCGGCTGCCGTCGCAGCGGCCCGCCTCAGCGCGCAGCCGGTGTCGGGCGACCGGTTCGTCGCTGCCGTGGTGGCCGGTTACGAGGTGGCCACCCGCTTCGGCGCCGCACTGACCCGCGACCCGAAGTGGCACACCCACGGACACTGGGGAGCGACCGGCGCCGCCGCCGCCGCTGCCGTCGTGTGGGATCTCGACGCCGAGCGCACGGCGGCCGCGATCGACGCCTCGACCGCGCTCGTGCACGTCGCACCGTGGGCCGTGGTGCTCGCGGGCAACTTCGCCCGGAACCTGTGGATCGGCGGCGCCGTCCGTGCGGGACTCGACGCCGCACGATTGTCCTCGGCAGGACTGGTGCACAACAGCGGCGCGGCGGCGACGACCCTGGGGGACATCGTCGGCACTCTCGATGCCGACAGGCTCGCACCCGCGCCGGACGGCACGTTCGCCCTCGATCAGGGGTACGCGAAGCGCCATGCCAGCTGCTCGTACACCCACGCCGCCGTCGACATCGTGCAGGCTCTGCGCACGAACCTGGATACCGCCGACATCGCGAGCGTGCGCGTCCGCACCCACGCGCTGGCGGAACCCCTGTTCGGTCGGCACCCCTCGACGCGGCTCGGTGCGATGTTCTCGCTGCCGTTCGTCGTGTCCGCCGCGGTGGTGGCCGGAAGCATCGACGTGGAGACCCTGACGCCCGGCAGCGCGACCTTCCGTGCGGCGGAGGAGTTCAGCGCACGGGTGGACGTCGAGTCGTCGCCCGCGCTCACGGCGCTGCTGCCCGACCGACGCGCCGCGGAGGTCGACATCGTTCTCGTCTCCGGCGAGACCGTGTCGGCGGGTTCACCGGATCCGGTGGGCGACGTCGACCATTTCCCGTTGGACCACGTCCAGATACTGGAGAAGATCGAACGGCTCGTCGGCGCGGAGGACGCCGGGCGGATCGATCGCGTGGTCACCGATGTCCTGCATTCTTCGGACGTGGTCCGAACTCTGACCGCACTGCCCTGAGCAGCGGGTTCCGGCGGAAACCGACCAGCCTGTAACGTGACGCGCGCCCCGCGCGACGTGTGGTGTGACCCGTTGCTGCCATTCACCTGAGGACCTGCATGACCGCGTATCCGCCGCCGTTCCAGCCGCCCCACATCGAGGCCCGCAAGAAGGGCAACAAGGGCAAGATCACGGCCGCTGTCGCCGCCTTCGTGGGCCTGTCCGTCGTCGGACTGGGGCTGATGCAGGAACCCGAACCCGTCGCCGCGAGCGCGGAGACCACCCTCACCACCACGTCGGCCGCACCGACCACCACTCCCCGCGCGACGACCACCACCCCGCGGCCGACCACCACGACGTCGACGACCACTGCCGTCACGACCACTCCCGAGACCGTCACCGTGTACGCACCGCCGCCCACCACGACGGTGCCGTACGTCGAGACCCCGTACGTCGAAGTGCCGGACGTCGACGTGCCGGACGTCGACCGCGCCTACGTCCCGGCGCCCGTGCCGTTCGTCGCGCCGGTACCCGCACCGGCTCCGTACGTCGCGCCGGCCGTCGTTCCCGAGTCGTCCGGATCGACGTACTACACGAACTGCACCGCGGCTCGGAACGCCGGCGCAGCGCCCGTCCGCGTGGGCGACCCCGGCTACGGCTCGCACCTGGACCGCGACGGAGACGGCGTCGGGTGTGAGTGAGCTCAGCGCACGCTCTTGAGAACGGTCACCGCCGGCTTGGCCACCCCGTTCGAGCGGTAGACCCCGAAGTAGTTCTCCTTGTCGGGGTTCACCGCGGTCATCGCGGCGCGGTCTGTGGTCTCGTAGAAGAAGATCGGCCCGGCCCACGAGTAGGACAGGCGGTTGTCGACGGCCTGTCGGTAGGCCGTCGCCTGTACCTGCTCGCTGACGCTCGGGTCGCCCGCGGTAGCGGCGCCGGCCTCGGTCATGACGATGAGCTTCCCGGCGTCGCCGTTCTCGGTCATGATCGTGCGCGCGCTCTTCTGGTAGATCGTGCCGTCGGGATTGGTGAAGTCGACGCTCATCTGCGACCACGCGTTCCAGTCGGCAGTGTCGTTCGGCAACGCGGGCGCGGTGTACGGGTGCCAGCCGACGGCGTCGAAGTACGGTCCGGCGCCGAGGTCGTACATCTGATCGAGGTAGGTGATCGGTGAGACGGCGTGCCCTTCCGGGCTCTGACCCGTGGTGCCGTAGGGAGACAGTCCGGCGGCCACGATGCTGATGGCACTGGTGGTGGCGGCCTTCATCTTCGGGTAGGCCGCCTTCAGCAGATCGACGTAACCCTGCACATTCGGCTTACCCGTCACCGGATCGGCCCAGAACATCCACAGGTTCGGCTCGTTCCACACCTCGAACGACCGAACCCCCTGCGGCGCATACCTGGTCACGACCTTGGCGGCGAACGTCGCGTAGTCGTCCGGGTTCGTGGGCGGTGTGCTGCCGTCGCTGGTGGTCCGAGCCCACGGCGGTGTCTTCTGGATGAGCAGCAGGACGTTGAGGGACTTCGCTTTGGCCGCCGCCACAGCACCGTCCGGACCAGACCAGTTGTAGGCGGTCGGCCCACCGTCCTGGACGTACCACCAGTCGATCTCGATGCGGACCCACCTGGCGCCCGTACCCGCGACCCGGGTCGCCTGTGCCTGCTGGGCGCTCGAGCTGCTTCGGAAGTCGATGCCGTTGAGCCCGATGCCCTGGCGTCCGACATACGGACTCGCCGCCGACGCGGTCGGCACCGACAGGGTGGCGATCACCGTCGCCACCACCAACAGAATCTGCGCAACGCGTCTACCGACCTGCATGACCGCACTCCCCGACCGATTCGGCTACCGCGACACGCGGAAGCTCTCGGTGTCAGAAGTACCACCAGTCACACCAGTCACACAGGTAACACGCCGAACGCCGGTTCGATCACCTCAGCGCGCGCTTGAGCAGCTTGCCGCTCTGGTTACGCGGCAATTCGTCCATGAACCGCACCTGCTTGGGGATCTTGAACGGTGCGATGCGACCCGAGACGTGGGCGATGATCTCCTCGGCGGTCACCGCACGACCGTCCTTCACCGTCACCACCGCCGTGATCGCCTCGATCCACTTCTCGTCCGGAACGCCGATCACCGCGACCTCGGCCACCGCCGGATGGGTGTAGATCGCGTCCTCGACCTCCCGCGACGCCACCAGGATGCCGCCGGTGTTGATGACGTCCTTGATGCGGTCCACCACCGTCACGAATCCCTCCGCGTCCCGGGTCACCAGATCACCGGAGTGGAACCATCGGTCGAGGAAGGCCTCGGCCGTGGCGTCCGGGTTCTCCCAGTACCCGTCGCACAACTGCGGTGAGCGGTAGAGGATCTCGCCGGGTTCACCGTCCGCCACGTCCTCACCGTCGGCGTTCACCACCCGCGTCTCGACGAAGAAGACGGCGCGCCCGCACGAGGCGGGCCGTGCATCGTGCTCCTCCGGCTGCAACACCGTCGCCAACGGACCGATCTCCGACTGTCCGAAACAGTTGAAGAACCGAAGGTCCGGATACCGCGCCCGCAGCCGCTCCAGCACCGTGACCGGCATTATCGATGCCCCGTACTGCGCCTTGGTCAGGGACGACAGATCGCGGGTCTCGAGATCCGGGTGTCCCGCCAGAGGGACCCAGACCGTCGGTGCCAGGAACAGCGAACCGATGCGGTCGGCCTCGACGCGGCGCAGGATCTCCGCGACGTCCGGCTTCGCCATCAGGCGCACCGTCGCGCCGACCGACAGGTACGGCAGGGCGAACACGTGCATGCCGGCCGAGTGGTACAGCGGCATCGCGATGAGCGGGGCGTCGTCGGCGGTGAACGCCAGTGCCAGGACGGACGAGACGTACTCGCTCACCAGCGCACCGTGAGACATCATCGCGCCCTTGGGCTTCGACGTCGTTCCCGAGGTGTACAGCAACTGGGCGAGATCGGTGGTCAGCACCGTGGGCAGCGCGACCGACACGTCGGGAAGGTCGAGAAGCTCCTGCAGAGAGAGCACGACGTCGAGATCGAGACCCGTCCGCACGGCGTCGACCGCCGGCGCCAGAGCGTCGTCGACCAGCAGCGCGCGAGCACCGGACTGGCCGACCAGGTAGGTCAACTCGTCCTCGACGAGGGCGTAGTTGATCGGCACGTGCACCAGCCCGGCACGGCAGCAGGCGAGGAACCCGACGATGTAGGAGTCGGAGTTGGTGCCGTAGGCCGCGACCCGCTCTCCCGGTGCGAGCCCCGTCGACACCAGGTACCGAGCGACGCGGGACACCGCCGCGTCCAGTTCCGCATAGGTGTGCGTTCGACCGTCGAACTCCAGGGCTGCCCGGTCCGGGTACCGACGCGCCGACCTCGTCAGGACTGCGTCGACCGTGCTCGCGCGAACATCAGCTGTCATACCTCGGACACTAGAGAAGGCCGGGCGCCTCCGGTGCCCGTTCGAGACGAGCGCGAAGGAGCGACCACTCCGAGGCGGTGACCACGGACGGATTCGACTGCTGGGGCGACCGGAGCATCTCGAGTCGGTCCAGCCCGGCCGTCCCGGCGCACTCCGCGGCCGTCACGGGCTCGCCGAGAATGGTGATCTCGGTGGGAACGTGCAGGCGCGCATCGTCGGGATCGTGCATGTCGACAGCGGGGCCGAGCACGGTCCCCACGCCCCAGAATCCCCGCGCGGGGTGCACGCCGGATCGGTTGCTCACCCACAGCAGGATGGGCTGACCGGCCGCCATGAGGCGCGAACGGTAGTTGGGCGCCACGCACCAGTCACCGCCCGCGTGCCCGTCGGCGAGCAACGAGGCGACGTCGGTCCTGCGGGGATTCACCGTGATGACCCACGCCCCGAGAGTCCGGGCCGTCACCTTCTCCATGCGCGCGTCCTCCCTGATTCCTGTGAGACTCCAGTAACATTCTGCTCGGAAATGGGTATAAGTCAGCGACTGACCCACCAACCGAGGACACGTGATGCCAGCACATCGGCGACCGACTCGCACCGGACGACGGATCGCGGTGATCGGCGCCGCGGTGACCGTGCTCGCCGGCGCAGCCACCACCACCATGGTGCTGTCCGACAGTGCCCCCGCCACGGCCAGTGCCTCGGACGCCCCCGCACCCGCCGCGCCGGTCACCGCAGTCGACGCGCCCGTCGTCCTCGACACCCCGGCGGTGCAGATCGCTCCCCTCGCCCAGCAGGCCGCCGAGGAACCGTTCGACGCCTTCGCCGAGATCATGCAGATGGCCGGCTACCCGACCGACCCGGACACCGCCGCCTTCATGGACACCTCGGTCACCTCGATCTGCCGAGACCTCGCCGTCGGACGCACCGGAGTCGACATCCTCGCCGACACCGCCGACCGCACGCGAGTGCGCGGATGGTCGGACGAGCAGTCGGACGGACTCGTCTACATCGGCGTCGCCTCCACGTGCTCCGCGTACTCGCACCTGCTCCCCTGACACTGGAGATCCACCGACCGGCCTCCGGCCTTCCCGCAGTCCACCGACCGGCCTCCGGCCTTCCCGCACGTCAGCGCCGGAGTTGCCGTGCGCCGTCCCAGCCGGGCGGCGGCGGTGCCGTCGAGCTCCAGGGATGCCCGCGGTCGATCCACAGTCGGCGCCAGGACTCGGGCGTCACCCCCAGGTCGTCGTCGGTGACACCGAACTCGTAGCCGCACGACGGGCAGATCTCGTACGACGGGCCCGCCTCCGACCACGGCGGGTCCGCGAGACCGGGGTAGTGGCAGACCGGGCAGAGGTGAGTGGTCATTCCGGAACTCCTGGTTGGCGGTCCCAGTACGACGCACCGGATCCGGGCTTGAAGTATGTCTTGGTGGTGCCGTCCGGCGTGTAGGACGCGAACGTGTTGGTCTCCAGGTCGTACATCCGCACGGTGCCGTCCGGGCCGACCTTGACCTGGTGCGAGCCCTCCGTGCGGAACCGCGCCGCGAGGTCCGCGTACTCGTCGGCCGACCGTGCACCCACCTCGGCGCCGTGGCGCGCGAAGTGGTCGTCGAGCGCACGAGTGGACGACCACCCTGCCGGCGGCGGACCGGCAGCACGCTCCGCCGCACTGACGTCGTCCAGGCCGACGGGCACACGAGTGGTCAGATCCTCCACGTCGTCGGCAGCTCGTCGCACCGTCGCCATCGACGTCTCGGTGCGCCGCATCCGAGCGAACGCGTGCAGCGCCGCGATGACCGCGCGCACTCTCGAGGCGGTACGTGCGAAACGACCGGCCGTGATCGCCGCTCCCGCCGCGGCCGACAGTCCCGCGGACACGAAGGCCAACCCGATACCGACCGCGACGGCCGCCGCCTCCTCCACTGCGAACTGCTCGATCAGGTCGCGGATGTCGCGGCGCGTCTTCTCGAGCTGCTCGGGCGTAGTCGTGGCACGCGGCGGCCAGCCCCGAGCACGCACCCGCCACCGCTTCCACTGCCTCGGACAGTCGACGGAGGTCCCGCACCATCGCGTCCCGTTCCGGCACGTCCACGGCACCCAGATCGGCTGCGGCACCGAGCACCTCGGACCGTGCGTCGAGCATCGCCTGCCCCAGCACGATCCACGCGCTCGACGCGTCCCGCAGTGCGTCGGTGTCGCCGTTGGGGCACGGCACGCCGACCGCGTCGGCCAGCTCCACCGCACCCTGGAGCCCCGGGCCGAGGTCACCCACCGCGCTCGGGTACTCGAGCTGCCGCGCGGCGGACGGTGCCCGTCCTGCCGGCGGCGGGGTACTCGGAACCACCGCGATCGACTCCGCCGCAACGTAATTCGCACCCGCCTGATCGACGAGCCGCGCCAGCACCGACGTCGCCGAGAACGTCGTGGCGAGTGCGCGGGAGAGATCGACGACGGATCCGTCGTACGCCCGGCCCCACTGCTCACCCGCGGCGTCGCTTCCCGCCATCGCGGCCCACGCGCGCGACGCACCGTGGTGGACGTTCACCGCACTCGCCATGATCTCGTCCGCGCGATACACCGACCGAGCCGCCTCGGCGTAGACCTCGGGTGACACGTCGAGAACGACCGGGGGCGCCATCAGTCGCGCCCGAACATGCGGCTGTTCGACTGGAGGGCCGCGGTGTACGACGAGTGTGCCCGGCGCGCAGCGTCTCTCATGGTCTCGACACCGACCGCCATCTCGCGAGCCCCAGCTGACCATGCGCTCTGCGCGGCGCGATGAGCCTCTGCCGCCGTGCCCTCCCACGGCAGGGCGGACACCCGCACCGACACGTCGTCGAGTGCGACCCGCGTGGCCTCGGCCAACCGCGTCAGCCTCACGACCACGGCATCCAGTTCGGCCAGGTCGACTCGGTAGCCCGTCACACCGCACCCGCGATCGCGGCCGCGGACGTGTCGTCCTGTCCCGCATAAGCAATGGCTGCGATCTCGAGTCGACCCGCTGAGTCCTCGAGCGCCGCGACCACCGACCGGGCGCCGTGATGAACGGTGCCCCACCCGTCGACGAACGCCGTCGCCGCCAGGCCCTGCCACGAGGCGGACACCGCGGCGACGACCGAGGCGGCCTCCGCGACCTCCCGCTCGAGATCCAGCGACACCCTGCCCAACGACCTGGCCGCGTCCACCATGGTCGCCGCGTCGACAGCCGTGTGTTCCATGCCGTGCTCCCCCCGCCCGGCGCCGGCGACCGGTCGTCGGCGGCGTGTGCAGGCATGGACGGGCAGGACTCATGTTCGGTTCCCGCGGAACCGGTCGGCAGTGTCCGGACACACGAATGCGGCGCCTGCCCCGTGCAGACGCCGCATTCGGATGGTGGTCACTGTGCTCCGTGGTGACGGTGCACGGTGATCAGATCAACGCTGCCCCCTCGTTCGAACGAACAGTCCGCAGCATTGACCCGGATATCTCTCGGTGATCAGCGGTCGAGCTTGTGCTTCACCGTCTCGGCCAGATCCTGACCGAAGCTCTGCGCGACCGACAGTCGCTTCTGGGCGACCCGGCGCGGGGCGTTGCGCCGACGGCGCACCACGACGACGGCCACGATCGCACCGACGACGGCGGCGATGACGGGGGCGCTCACCGCGGAGGCCTTCTTCACGTCGGACGAGTTCGCGTCGAAGCTGCGCACCTGCTGGGCGACGTTGTCCGCGGCGTGCTTGGCACGATCGGCGACCTCGCCGGCCTTGTCCTGCGCCTTGGCAGCGACCTCGTTCGCCTTGTCGGCTGCCTTCTCCGCGACGTCCCCGGCCTTGTCGGCCACCTCGTTCGCCTTGCCGGCAGCCTTGTCCGCGACCTCGTCGGCCTTGTCGGAAGCCTTGTTCGCCGCGTTCTCCGCCTTGTCTGCGACGTCCCCGGCCTTGTCCTTCACGGCACCCGCGGCGTCGTCGACAGCCTGACCGGCCTTGTCGGCGGCCTGCTTGCCGTCCGCCTTGGTCTGCTGGGCTGCACCCTCGGTACGCAGCGAATCGTCGCCCGTGACCTCTCCGGCCTTCTTCTTCGCGGCGCCTGCGGCCTCGTCGACCTTGTTCTGAGCCTTCTCGATGAAGTCGGCCATGATGCACTCCTTTCGACGCTGCCCCTACCGGGCGCGCTCGTGTTCGTATGAAGGTGAGTCGTACAGAGAACGGAGAAGCGCGCGCCGACGACACATGATCTGGGTCACAGCCCGCGTCGACCTGACGGGACGACCGGACCGGTGACCGCATTAAGGTCGGCGCATGGGATCCAACCGACCGGGCAACCGCGGGCAGAAGCGCGCCGCCAAGACCGCGGCGCGGAGACGCCGACAGACCTCGGGGCCGACGGCGTCCACGACAGAACGGGTGCTCGCTCGCTTCGTGACGTGGATGGCCGTTCAGGAGGGCGCGGGAGACGTCGAGCCGACGCGTCGCGTCGTCGAGTCGCTCCTGGGTGAACTCACCCGGGTCCACGAGGGATTCACCCCCACGGCCTGGACCCCGGACGACGCCCACCTCGTTCTCGACGCCGCCGAATCCGTCCTCGCGCAGAACACCGAGGCGAGCGAGGACGCCGCGCTCCACCTCGTGTTCAGCGCCCTGTCCTATCTGACGTTCCTCGACGACGAGGACATCTGGAGCGGCAGCGACGCCGACTACGAGCACTGCATGGAGGACCTCACCGATTTCGTCGACGGCGTCCCCGACACGCTGACGCCCGAGGACATCACCCTGCCCGAGGTGACCGCGGACGCGGAGTCGGCGGCACTGGCCGAGCTCGCGATCGTCCGCGACGTCGACGCCCTGCTCGCCTGGTCGAGCACCGGTCGGCCGATCGACGCGAAGGAGGTGGCCGCCGCGCTGGGGCTCACCGTGCCCGCGTCGACGTTCCAGATGCCCGCCGACGTGCCCGAACTCGCCCACGCCTGGACCACCGCCGTGTCGTCCGGCGTCGTGGAGATCTCGGACGCCGGCGCCGCTCCCGGACCACTCGCGGCGAACGTCCGGGCGCGCGAGGCGGACGCTCTGCGCACCGTCGTCGCGGCGCACGTCACGGCGCAGTTGTCCGCCGACGACGAGATCGACGTCTCCGCCTCGGTGGCCGACAGCTTCGTCGCCCAGGCGGTGCTGGCCGCCATGACGCCGGACCCGCCCGAGGGCAACCTGGACGAGAACTACGACGACCTCGAGGGCGAGGACAAGCGGACGGCGGAGTTGGTGACCGCGAAGCTCCGAGCGTTCATCGACCAGGGACTGCTCGTCGGCGGCGAGGTGTTGCTGGTGCCACCCGAGCTCCGGCACGCAGTACTCGACGGCGTGGGACGCGCGGACATCTTCGGCACCGTTGCCGCCGAGACCTCCGCCGAGGACTGACACCGCGGCGTAGCGTGCGCGGCGTGGCCCTGATTCATCGCGCGACCATCGTTCCCACCAAGATCGACCTGCTGCGGCAGTGGGTTCCGCTGCAGCCGTGGGCGGCAGGCATCGACGTCGGCACGCTCGAGGTCGTCGACGCCTACCGCTTCGACGATCCCGACGGCGAGGTGGGACTGGAGTCGCACCTGCTCCGCGCCGCCGACGGGACGATCCTGCACGTGCCTCTCACGTACCGATCGGCACCGCTACCCGGCGCCGAGACGGCGCTGATCACCACCATGGAGCACAGCGTGCTCGGGACCCGCCACGTTCACGACGCGGCGCACGATCCGGTGTATCTGGCGACGCTGCTGCGGACCGTTCTCACGGGCGGAACTCAGGCGGCGTTCGAGTACTCCGAGCCCGGGCCCGAGCGCAAAGTCACCGCACTCGTCCACGGAACCGGACAGGCCGGCGCCGACGTTCCCGACGTCCACGCGCCGTCGGTCGACACCCGCGGCACCGACACCGTCGTCGACGTCGGCACCGCCGTGCTCACCCTGCATCGCGTCCCGCTGGACGACCCGGCCGATCGCGACGCCCTGGTCGGCACGTGGGCCGGACGGGCTCACCCTGCCGTTCTCGCGACGGCCGTCCTGCATGGAACAGCGCACGGCGGGTAGGCCACTGCCGACGAGCGGGGCCGACACGTGACGGGGGCGGGGGCGTGTCGACGCCCCCGCCCCCGGGTCATCCCGCCGACCAAGTCATCCCGCCGGCTGGGTGTCGGGAATGCCGCTCTCCGGTGGGGTTGCCTCCTCACCGGTGTACTCCTCGACGGCCGAGTCGCCGATGTCCGTGACCAGGACCGGGGTCAGGTTCTCCGGCTTTCCGTTCGTGATCTTGTAGACGCTGGCACCGGAGATGCCGAGGTGACTGTCCTCGGAGTAGCGGAACGGGGCGAGCTGAGGGCCGGGCAGGTCCTTGCCCTGCGACTGCAGCGCCGACACGATCGACTCCCTGGTCGGGTTCTCGCCCGCGGCCTGCAGCGCCTGCACGAAGGCGTAGGCGTGGCTCATGCCGTAGATGCGGTAGTTGGTCAGCTCCTCACCGGTTCCGTTGGCGGCCCACACCTTCTGCCACAACTGCGTCCACGGGTTGTCCGGCGAGTCGATGCCGGGGATGTACTCGAGGGAGATCATGTTCTCGAGCGACGAGGCGCCGTCGGTCACCGCGCCCTGGGAGAAGCGTCCGAGCAGCGACCCGACGAGGTCCACGTCGGAACCGATGGAGCTGTAGAACCATTCGGGCGTGTAGTTCAGTCGGCGGGAGACCAACTGGCTCAGTGCCGTGTACGACGGGACGTTGAAGCCCAGGATCAGATCGGCACCCGCCGCCTGGAGGGACGCGATCTGCGGGGCGACGTCGGTGTTGCCGGACGTGTAGCGGGCGACGCCGACGATCTGATCCTCGAGGTACTGGCGCACCGCGGCCTCGCTGTCGCGGCCGAGGTCGTCGTCCTGCAGGAACAGGCCCACCTTGGCGTCCGGCCGGTTCTTCTGCACCCAGTCGCCGATGATCTTGCCCTCGACCTGGTAGTCGGGCTGCCACCCGAAGGTGTTGGGGTACTTGGCCGGATCGTTGCCCCACATGATCGCGCCCGAGGACACGAACAGATCGGGGACGCCCTCCTCGTTGAGGAAGTCGATGACCGCGCTGTGGGTCGCGGTGCCCAGACCGCCGACCATCGCGAACACCTCGTCCTGCAGGACCAGCTCGTTGACCACCTGTGTGGTGGTGGTCGGGTCGTACGCGTCGTCACGCACGAGGTACTCGATCTGCCGACCGTTCACCCCGCCGGCGGCGTTGACGTAGTCGAAGTAGGCCTTGGCGCCCGTGGGGATCTCGCTGTACCCGGGAGCGGCGACTCCCGTCAGGGGATAGTGCGCACCAATCTTCACCGAGGTGTCGGTGATCCCGACGGTCGAGCCCTCCGTGGACTCCTCCGACTCTTCACGGCCACCCGCGCCGCACGAGGCCACCAGTACGACGGCCGCAGCGAGAGCGGTGCCCCGCTGCGCCCATGTTCGGATCCTGTTCATCGAACTCCTTCTCTCTTCAGACGACGCTGTACGAGACGACCGCGGACCGTGCCGACCAGTCCGAGTGGCGCGAAGAGGATCACGACCACGGTGAAGATGCCGGTGACCAGAGGCGCGAGTTCCGCGGCCTGCAGGCTGCTCAACCCGGCGTCGAGGCCCAGGTTGGTCACCACCGGCGGGATGTAGGTGAGGAGCGCGGCACCGATGAGAGCGCCTGTCAGCGAACCGAGTCCGCCGATGACCACAGCGGAGAGCAGGGTCAGGGACAACACCAGCGTGAACCCGCTCGGCGCGGCGATGCGGGAGGCCATCGCCATGATGGCCCCGGCGGCACCGGCACACGCGGCACTGACCACGAAGGCCAGCACCCGTGCCCGCCCGAGGTCGATCCCCGCGATCTCGGCCGACACCTCGTCGTCACGCACGGCGCGCCAACGCCGTCCGACGCGACTCGACGACACGTTGGCCAGCAGGAAGAACACCAGCACGAGCAGGAACCACCCGACGTAGGCCACGAATTTCGTGGACGTCAGCTCGTTTCCGGTGACGAAGAAGGCGATGTCGTCGAGCGCGGCCGGCACGTCGGGACTGGGCACGATGAGACCCTGCTCGCCCCCGAGGTACTCCGAGAAGTACAGCGCGAGACCAGGGACGGCGACGGCGAGCGCCAACGTCGCGCCGGCCAGGTAGGGCCCGTGCAATCGCGCCGCGGCGACCCCGACGACGACCCCGACCAGACCGGCCACGACAGTGGCCGCGATCAGGACCAGAGGCACCGACCAGCCGGACTCGTTCGCCCGCAACATCAGTGCCGCGGTGTACGCGCCGACCGCCATGAACGCGCCGTGCCCGAGGGAGAGCTGACCGTTGAGTCCGGTGAGCACGGTCAGCCCGGCCGCGGCGATCGCGAGATACGCCACCGATGTCAGCTGGCTCTGCCGGAACGTGCTGACGCTCTCCAGCACGAGAATCACCACGACGAGGGCCAGCAGAGCGCCGAGCAGGTGCCGCCGCACCGGAGTCGACACCACGCGGGCGACGCGCGAGCGTGCGGGTGAGAGGGTGGGCCTGTCGGTCGTCGTCACGGTCATGTCAGACCCTCCTCGCTGCCGCGGCAGCGAACAATCCGTTGGGACGCAACAACAACACCGCGATGAGGATGACCAGCGCCGCGAAGGACACGAGGTCCTGCCCGATGTAGCCACTGACCGCACTCAGCCCGACACCCATCAGCAGTCCGCCCACCACGGCGCCCACCGGGCTGTCGAGACCGCCGAGCACGGCGGCCACGAATCCGAACACCACGACGGAGTCCATGTAACCGGGGTGCACCAGCGACCCGCCGGCGATGAGCAGACCCGCGACCGACCCGACCACCGCGGCCAACGCCCATCCCAGCGTGAGCATGCGGCCCACGCGCACTCCCAGCAGGCGCGACACCTCCTGGCTGAAAGCACTGGCGCGCATCGTGAGTCCGAGATCGGTGAACCGGAACAGCGCGACCAGCGCGGCGAGCACCACCAGCACCGCGACGACCTTGTAGATGTCGTTGCCCGTCAGCGCCACGTCCACGGACCCGATGCGCCGACCGTCGAGACCGAACGGAGCGGGAAAGGACCGGAACTGGTTGCCGAACACCAGTGCCGCCACCGCGTGGATCACGATGAAGAGACCGAGGGTGAGGATCACCGGATTGATGTGCGACGCACTGTCGACGTACCGGATGATCAGTCGCTCGATCAGCGCGCCGAGCACGAGACCGGACACGAGCGCGGCGGCGAAGCCGACCCAGTACGAGTAGCCGGCATCGACCACGACGAGCGCCACGTAGGTGGTGATCATCGCCATCGGCGCCTGCGCGAAGTTCACGATGCGCGTGGAGCGCCAGATCAGCACGAGTGCCAGAGCGAATGCGGCATAGACCATCCCGTTGGTCACTCCGTTGATGACGATGGTGAGCAGTTGTTGCACTCTGTCGTCCTTTCGTGAGGGTGGTCAGAAGCCGAGGTAGGCGTGGCGGAGTTCCTCGTCGCCGACGAGGTCGGCCGCCGGACCCTCCCGCGCCACCGTTCCCAGGGACAGCACGACGGCGTGTTCGGCGATGGACAGCGCGCTGCGGGCGTTCTGCTCGACCAGCACGACGGTGAGGCCGTCCGAGTCGACCGAGTCACGCAGCGTCTGGAAGATCTGCGCCACCACGCGGGGAGCGAGCCCGAGCGACGGTTCGTCGAGCAGCAGGATCGTGGGGGTCGCCATGAGGGCGCGCCCGATCACCAGCATCTGACGCTCACCGCCCGACAGCGTGTGCGCGGTCGACGCCCGACGCTCCGCGAGAGCCGGGAACATGGACAGCACGCGGTCGATCCCCACCACGGCCGCGGACCTGTTGCGGCCCAACGCTCCCAGACGCAGGTTCTCCTCCACGGTGAGTTCGACGATGACCCCGCGGCCCTCGGGCACGTGCGACAGTCCACGCCGTGACATCGACTCCGGACTCGCTCCGACGAGGTCGACCTCGCCCATCCGGATGTGGCCGGACACCGGCGGGTGCAGCGCCGAGATCGTCCGGAGCAGGGTCGTCTTGCCGGCACCGTTGGCCCCGAGCACCGCGGTGACCGCGCCGCGGGGCACCCGCAGCGACACGGAGTCGAGCGCGGTGACGGCGCCGTACCGCACCGTCAGATCGGACACTGTCAGGGCGTCGCGGGTCGCCTCGTCCCGCACGACGTCACGCGTCACGGTCCACCTCGTCCCCCAGGTAGGCGGCGAGCACAGCGGGATCCTCGCGCACCGTGTCGGGTGTCCCGCGCGCGATGACCTTCCCGAAGTCCAGGACCACCAACCGATCACAGACACTCATGACCAGATCCATGTGGTGCTCGACCAGGAGGATCGACATCCTCGAGGTGAGTCCGCGGACCAGCTCACCCAGCTCGTCCATCTCCGCGTTCGACAGACCCGACGCCGGCTCGTCGAGAAGCAGCAACGTCGGCTCCCCCACCAGCGCCCGCGCGAGCGCGACGCGTTTGCGCACCGCGTACGGCAGGCTGGGCGGGTACCGGTCGGCGTACTCGTCGATGCGGAGTTCGGACAACGTGGCCAGAGCCCGGTCGCGGATCGCGGCGGTGTCGGCCCCGCTCCGAGCGAGTCCGAGCAGCCCGGCGACGATCGAGGTCCGGGCGAGATGGTCCGCACCGACCATGACGTTCTCCACCACGGTCATCCGGTCGAACAGCCCGAGGCCCTGCAGTGTGCGGCTCATACCGAGCGCCGCCAGCGCGGTCGGCTTCAGCCGGCGTACCACCCGGCCGTTCCGGGTCACCGTGCCCGACTGCGGCGCGACGAGGCCGCACGCCACGTTGAACAGTGTCGTCTTGCCCGCCCCGTTGGGTCCGATGACTCCGACGACCTCGCCTCGTCGGACATCGAGTCCGACGTCCGACAGGGCGACGATGCCGCCGAACGACACGGTGACGGACGACAGCTCGAACACGGACTCGGTCATGGTCTCGATCGTTGACACAGTGGCCCACCTCACATCTCGGTGGCACTCACTATGGTCACTCCGCACAGTCGGCGATATGGTCTCCGCGCACGAAAAGGGTCATGCCGCGGGCACCAATTTCGGTCAAACCGCTCGAACCGTCGGGCGCTGTGCGCAAAAATGCGCGCATGGCGTCGCCGTCGATCGGCCGTGGATCGGGGCTGAATCCTGTCCGCGGACGGCTGTCGGCGGAGGAACGAGCCGCGATCCAACGCGCGTGGGCGACGCTGATCCCGGAGGCGGACGCCATCGCCGACTCCATCACGTTGGCCCTGTTCGAGCAGGACCCCGACTATCTCCAGGCCGGCTCCGACATCACGGCCGTGGTCCGTCGCAGCACGCGGGAACACATCCGTCTGGGGCTGCGCAAGCTCAGCGGCACGCAGCACGGTAGCGAGGACAACACCGAGGTGTGGCGGCGCACGGGTCGCGAACGCGCGCGCCAGGGCATCCCCATGGAACTCGTGCTCAAGGCGTACACCCTCGGTAGTCGAACGTTGTGGGAGGAACTCGTCAACGCTCGCGGCGCGAATCCCGGGCTGCTCGAGCCGCGACTGCTTCTCGTCGCCGGCCAACGGTTGTGGCACGCACTCGATGCGCAGAACACAATTCTCGTCGACTCGTACCGGCGTGAGACCGCACGGATGCAGCAGCGCGACGTCACGAAGATCCTCGCCGTTCTCGACGGCTTGCGCGACGGGCGCGGAGCCGATCCCGCGTTCGTCGTCGATGCGCGGAACACACTGGGGCTCACCGCACAGCATCGGATCGCGTGCGTGGTGGGCCCGCTGTCCGAGCGAGGTGACCCACCCCTGACCTCACCAGAGGACGCCGTCGACGGCGTGACATCACTGTCGCACTGGCACATTCGCGACGGGGTTCAGTTCGGCGTCGTGTGCCCGGCCAAGGCGGACCTCAGCTCGGTGGCGGAGGCTCTCGCCGCACGCGCGGTCGGACCGGTGGGCATCGCCGCGTCGACGGACGGACTCGTGACCTTCGCCGCCGCGTACCGAGCTGCCGCGCGCACGGCGGCCACCATCGGCGCCGGCGACACTCCCGCCGCGGTGGCCACGGACCGACTGCCCCACATCGTCATGTCTGCCGACGACGAGATCTCGGATCTGGTCGTGTCCCACGCACTCGGGTCGCTGAACGGACACCCGCCCGCGCAGCGGGAGGTACTGCTCCGAACTCTGGCGCACGTCCTCGCCACCGACGGTTCACCCACCAACGCCGCCAAACTGCTGTACTGCCACCGGAACACGGTGATCTATCGGCTTCATCAGGTCGAGGAACTGACCGGCCGATCCATCACCGCGCCGGACGACCGGCTCCTCCTCACCCTTGCCCTGGTCCGCTCCGGGCACTGGGCGGACGCGGTGGCCGGCGTCGGCGCCGCCACGACTGTCACACCAGAGAGCTCGACCGCAACGTCAGCACGGTGATCTCGCTCGGTGCGAAGACACGGAACGGTGGACCCCAGAACCCCGTGCCCCGGCTCGTGTAGAGCTGCGTGCGGGCGCCGTGTCGGCTGAGGCCGTGGACGACCGGTTGATCGAGTCGGACGAGCAATCCGAACGGCCAGATCTGCCCGCCGTGTGTGTGCCCGGAGACCTGCAGATCCACTCCCGCCGCCACTGCCGCGTCGATCTGCTTCGGCTGATGCGCCAGCAGGAAGATCGGCAGCGACGGTTCCGCGTCCGCCAGCGCGGCGGTCAGATCCGCGCCGTGACCCACCTCGCCCGACCCGCGCGCGGTCCTGTCGTCCACCCCGGCGACGACGAGCCTGTCACCACCGCGCATGACGGTGATGTGCCTGTTGTGCAACGAGTCCCAACCCAGTGACGTCATGTGGTCGAGCCACTCCTGGGCCTCGCCGAAGTACTCGTGGTTGCCCGTGACGTAGACGCGCGCCGACTTCGCGTGCACTCGTTCCAGGGGCGCCACCTGCTCGCGTCGACGCTCCACCGACCCGTCGGCGAGATCACCCACGTGACAGACGATGTCGGCGTCCTGGCGATTGATCTCCGCCACGACGTCGGAGGACCAGACGGACCGTTCGATCGGACCGTAGTGCGTGTCCGTCACCAGGACGACGCGGAGCCCGTCGAGTCCGGCGCCGAGTCGATCGAGCGTCACCGTCACGTGCTTCGTGCGCGGCAGCCGCATCGCCTCGCGTCGTCCCCACACCGCCAACGCGACGATGACGGCCAGCACGGCGCCGGCGACGATGCGCGATCGCAGCGGATCGTCGACCCCGACGACGCCGAGCCCGAGCCGTACGACGAGCCCGATGATCGACCACACGAACGCGATCCACACCAGTCCGAGCAGGGTGTCCCCGATGCGCGCCCACCGGTCGGAGTGTGCCCGGCCGTGCCCCTTCGCCATGCCGACCACGAGTGCGGCGGCAGCACCGACCGCGACCACCGTCGCGATGATCTTCGCGGCGATCGGCCAGTCCGCGCCGGTGAACGCGAGAGTCCACAGCGGCGTCCCGAACAGGATCGCGAGAACGACTGTCACGACGGCGAGCCGGCCCACGGGCGGCCCGCCGGACGGAGTGCTCTCGCGAACCTCGCCCGGCACTGAGTGGTCCGACATGGTGCACGTTCCTTCGGTGTCGGGAGCGTCGGCGATCTCTCGAGGAGCATCGCCGCGCGTGGGAGAGACGCGTCAACCGTACGCGGAACCGTGCGGCCGGTCCGCGCGTCGAATGTCACGGGGATCGTGACACCGCGGTCGGGGAGGACACGAACATGGGGTTCGACATCACGGGGGTGATCGGTGCCGCGGGCGAGACGATCTCGGACGCGGCGTCGGAGATGGTCGACTTCGCGACGGGACACGACAGCGACGCGGCGGAGTCCGCGGCACGACTGACGGCGGAGTTCCACGCCGACGACGCCGTCCGGGTCGCGCGCGAGGCCGTCGACAGGTCCAGGGTGGGCGACACGGCGAGTGGCGCGAGCGTCGTGGTCCCGGAGGCGTTCGACGGCATGTCGCACCCCGAGATGTTCGCGAACACCACCGAACTCACGCCGGAGCTCCTCGATTCCGGTGCCGCGATGTGGCGCGAGGCCCACACCCGGGCGACCGCACTGGTGTGGACCCTGTGGAACGACCTCGGCGCCGTGCTCGGGACCGACTGGCAGGGCGCCGCGGCCGACTCCGCGCTCGCCGCGATCACCACGTACCGCACCGAGTCGTTGCGCACCCTCGACCTCATGGACATCGTCGCGGGCAAGCTCGAGCAGTCCCGCGACGGGTTCGCGCTCACCCGCGCCACCATGCCCGCCCCCCAGTCGTTCACACCGTCGGACTGGGCGCGCACCGCGATGACGGCCGCGTTCCTCGGACCCGTCGGCGCGGCCGGATCGATCACCGCGATGATGGCCGAGGAGGAGGAGCGGCGCGCCGAGGCCGTGGCGGTCATGAACGGCACCTACGTCCCCACCGCCGTCCGAGCCGATCACGGCGTGCCGGTGCTGACGCCGCCGGGAGATCCGGCGAGCGGGTCCGCGTCGGGTTCCTCGTCCTCGGCGGCCGGTGGCATGCGCGGAGGTGTCGACGCCGCATCGCTCGGTTCGACGGCACTCTCGTCGCTCGCGGCGACTCCCGCACCGACCACGGCGGCGTCGGTCGGCGACTCGACGCCCGTCGCAGGGCCACAGCCTGCGGCCGCCGCCCAGAACTCCGCGGGAGCAGGCACGAGCAGCACCCCGAACGGCGCAGCTCCGCCGCCGGGTGTCGCACCCGTGAGCACGGCACCGGTCGGCCCGTCGGGATCCCGGCCTGCCCTGACTTCACCCGCGGGCTTCGGGCGCGGCTCGACCCCCGCCGGGTACGGGACCGCAGGGCAGCGGTCATCGGCGGGATCCGGTGGGTCGGGCGCGCGGACACTCGGTCCGGGATCCTCGTCCGGGCGCGGCCCCTCGGGCGGTACCACCGGCCCCGTCCTGCAGAGCGCGACCTCAGCCGGCGCGGGCGGTTCCGGCGCGGGCACCCGCGCGGCGGCCTCCGGACCGGGCGCGATGATGCCGGGGAGCCGCGCCGGCGGAGACCAGGACGGCGACCACACCACGGCGGGCTACCTGGTCACGGCGGACAACGGCGACCGCCTGGTCGGGGAGCTCCCACTCGTCGCTCCCCCGGTGATCGGGTGATCGTTCGAGCGGCTCCCACGGGGGTCGCCTCGTGGCACCTCACGTCACTCGAGTTCGCCGTACTCCTCGACCGGATCGGCCGCGATCGAGTGCCGTTCCCCTTCTCCTGGACCACGCACGCCCGCACAGCCGCGGATCTGCGTGCGGAACGCGAGGCCGCCCGCCGCCGCCTCGGCGACCGATCGCTGCTGGCCGTCGCGTCCCTGCTCGGCGGACCCGGACTCCAGGTCACCGCCTGCGGGGTGGAGTCGGGCGATCGACGCGTGCGCATTCGAGCCGCAACCTCGTACTCCGCAATCCCGCTCCATTCCGACCGGCCTCCGGCCTTCCCGCTCCATTCCGACCGGCCTCCGGCCTTCCCGCTCGCCGTCGTGGTGGTCCAGGACCCGGGACCGACCTCCGACACCGGCGGCACGGTTCACGTTCACGCCGTACCACCGGAGCGCATGACCCACACCCTCACGGCGGCGCTGCCCCACCGCCGCGCGGGACGGGTGACGCCGTCGTCCGTGTCCCGCGACGACGTGGTCCGCGCTCCGTCGTCCCACCTGCACGATTCGCGTGGCGACACCGACCGCGATCGCGTGATCCACATCCTCGACGGGCCACGGGAGGGGCTCGGTGAGATCGTCGTGGGACACGGCGGCGACGGCCCGCTCGAGGCGATCGCCGGCAGACGGTGGATCGACGCGCTCGGTGACGGGCGCTACCTGGTGCACGCGACCGACGTGGTGGCGGTGCTGCCCGCCACGGCCCAGACCATCGCGGCGGCGCTCGACGACGAGATCCGACGGGCCGGTGCGGTACCACCGGTGACGGGTACACGCAGCTAGGGTTGGGCCATTGAACGCTGCGGCGCTGACGCGTGCGCGGCCGATCGAGAGGACTGGGCAGATGAGCGATCGCTACCCGCGCGACTCCGACAACCGCGACGTCGGCAACTACGGCTACGACGACCGCACTCGGGCCTACGGTCGGCAGGAGCCCTACGCCGAGCCCGGTGGTCAGCGCTACGCACCGCAGAAGCCCGCATCGTCCGGACTGAAGTTCGACGTCGGCCCGTTCATCGGCGGAGTCGTCGCCACCGCCATCACCACGTTCATCGCAGGATGGGTGGCCACGGCGATCGTCCAGGCCGTCTACAACCGAACCGGAACCAGCGTGTTCTGGATGTACGGACTGGAGGATCCCTGGATCGCCGGTGTGTACGGCGCCCTCGCCGCGATCCTCGCCGGAGCGTTCATGCTCCTGCTGTTCCAGGCGGTGCCGTCACCGAACACGTTCTTCAGCTGGATCGCCGGACTGGTGGTCGTCGCGATCATCGTGCTGCCGTTCCTCGCCGCGGGAGCGATCACCGCTGCGTTCGGCTCCGCGATCGTCAACGGCCTGATGGGGTTCGTCATCGTGGCCCTGCTGTCCACCACCGCGGCCAAGACGTATCACGGTCGTCCCTGACAGCCCCCGTCGTGCGTGACGCTCAGGGAATCCAGTACCCCTGAGCTTTGACCGACCTGCGCGGAACGCGGTAGTCGGACTTCAGGATCGACGCGATCGAGCGCGTCGTGACCGTGTCGCACGCGACCCATGCGGCGTGGCGGGACGCGTCGAACGCTGCGGCCGAGACGGCCTCCACCATCGAGGCACCGCCGTCACGCCGTCGTACTCGATGTACCTGCGTGGCGCTCGTCGCCGCGAGCGGGAGCGCGTCGTCGCCGTCGTGCACGGTCTCGAGCCACAGGGTGACGGGAAGATCGTCGGGCAGAGCGGCCAGCAACGAGTTCACCGCGGGAAGTGCCGCGCTGTCTCCCGCGATGAGGTACCCGGCGGGAAGCGGGTCCGGTACCGCGTACTTCGAGCCCTGGAAGGTCGCCTCGAGGGTGTCGCCAGGGGCGGCGCGTCGTGCCCAGTGCGCGGCCGGACCGTCGTGCAGCGCGAACTCGAGGTCGAAGCGGTCGTTCTCGGGGTCCGGGTTCACGACCGTGTAGGCACGGTGGTGCAGCGAGGCACTGCCGTCGTCGGTGGGAAACCACAGGCGCAACCACATCGTGGGATGCACGGGCTTACGCGTGAACAGTCCACCCGCGGAGACCGTCAACCGACGGTAGTGCGGGGTGACGTCCTCCGCCGCGAGGACGGTCAGCAGCACGTCCGAGCCGCCCATCAGCTTGAGGACCGTGCCCTGCCAGCCCTTGGTCTGCTCGCTGGTCGCTGCGTCGGTCATGCAGCTGAGGGTAGCCTAACCCTGACCGACGTGGGGGTGTGCCAACTCCTCGAGGTACTCCGCGATGCCGTCGTCGTCGTTGCTCGCGACCACCCGATCGACGAGAGCCTGCACCTCAGGGATGGCATTGGACGGACAGATCGCGGTGCCGGCCCACGCGAGCATCTCCAGATCGTTGCGTGCGTCGCCGGCGGCCGCAACCTCCCGCCGTGCGATTCCGCGGCGCTCGCACAGCGCCGCCAGAGCGGTCGCCTTGGACACTCCGCGCGCGGCGATCTCCACGTAGGGCGCGCCGGAATGGGTGACCGAGACATCGTCGACACCGCCGGCGAGCAACGCGCGGTAGAGATCGACGCTCGGCACGGTGGCGTGGCGGGCGACGATCTTCACCATGTCCTCCCGCAACCACGGGAAGGCCGGAGGCCGGTCGCTGTCGGACGGGAAATCACCACCCACGACAGTGTCCATGGTGGACGGGTCGCGGTGATGGTCGGAGAACACGCACAACGCGGCGTATCCCGTCTCCGCGACGAACGAGGTGGGTCCGACCGCGGCGACCACGGTTCCCGGTACGAGGGCGCGCACCCGGTCGACCGCGGCCTGGCCGACGGCGACGTCCATCCCCACCGTCTCGGTGATCACGGGTGTCCCGTCGGCGAGATCGATGAGGACGGCGCCGTTGGCGCACACCGCAATTCCGCGGAAACCGCTCTGCTTGGCGAACTCGTGCACGGAGTGCCGAGCACGGGCGGTGGCCCACACCACGTCGATCCCCGCGTCTCGCGCTGCCGCCATGGCGTCAGCGGTGCGCGCGGAGATGGTCCGGTCGGAGCGCAGCAGCGTCCCGTCGAGATCGGTGGCGAAGAGTCGAACGGTCACCGGGCCAGCCTCTCACCCGGTGACCGTTCCGACCGGGAGTCAGCTCAGCGCGTCGGCGATGGGCGTCTCGCCCTGGTCGAACTCGATCATGCGGCCGGCGGTGGACGGGGTGTCGAGCACGGTGGCGATCACCGCGGCCACGTCGTCGCGACTGACCGAGGCGCCCGTCGCTCCCTGCTCCTTGGTGGTGATGGAGCCGGTGCCGGCGTCGTCGGTGAGACCGGACGGCGCGACGATGGTCCAGGACAGGTCGCTGTTCTTCAGGTGCTGATCGGCCTCGGCCTTCGCCTCGGCGTACGCGTAGAAGGAGTCGTCCGGGGAGACACCGTGATCCGGTCCGGCACCGAAGTACGACACCAGCACGAACCGCGGGACGCCCGACGCGGACGCCGCGTCGATGCAGCGGATGGCGGCGTCGCGGTCCACGGCGTAGGTGCGGTCGGCATCGCCACCCCCGGCGCCGGCAGCGAAGACGACGGCGTCGTGGCCGGTCACGGTTCCGGCGATCTCCTGGGTGGTCTGCGCCTCGACGTCCGCGACGACGGCGGTTGCGCCGGTCTTCTCGATGTCGGCGGTCTGATCGGGATTGCGGATCAGCGAGGTGACCTGGTGCCCACTCTCGGTCAGTATCTTCGCGAGCTTCAGGGCGATCTTGCCGTGGCCGCCGACGACTGCGATGCGTGACATGAGTTCCGGGTGTCCCTTCTTCGAGCACGGGCGGCCGTACGACCGTCCACAGGGGGGGTTTCCCTGCTGTCGGCGCCCGACAAACATCGGACGCCGATCAGGGATACGGTCTGCCCGCCGCGGCGGGACCACGCACCTTCCCGACGAGCCCGGCGACCGCCAGGATGGTGACCACGTAGGGCAGCATCAACATGAATTCGCTGGGTACCGGCGAGCCGATGATGCCCAGCACGTTCTGCAGGTTGGACGCGAATCCGAACAGCAGGGCCGCCAACGTCGCACGGACGGGATCCCAGCGTCCGAAGATCACGGCGGCGAGGGCGATGTAGCCGGCACCGGCGGTCATCTCCTTGCCGAACGCACCGACCGACCCCAGGGTGAAGTACGCGCCGCCCATGCCGGCGATGGCCCCCGCGAGGCAGACGTTCCAGAAGCGGGTGCGTGCGACGTCGATACCCACGGAGTCCGCGGCGCGCGGATGCTCACCGACCGCGCGCAACCGCAGGCCCCACCGCGTGCGGAAGAGGCCGACGAACACGGCCGCCACAGCGATGTACATGACGTACTCGATGACCGTCTGCCGGAACAGCACCGGACCGATGATCGGGATCTGCGAGAGCAGCGGAATCTCGATGCGAGGGAAGCGCGGCGGCGTGTTCAGTGTCGCGGCGCTGGGGACCAGCACCTTGGAGTACAGGAAGCTGGTGAGCCCGACGACGAGCACGTTGAGCACCACGCCGACGATGACCTGGTTGACGAAGTACCGGATGGAGAACACCGCGAGGACGCTGCCCACCAAGGCTCCTGCCACGAGGGCCGCGGCGAGACCGACGTACGGCGACCCGGTGAGCGTCGCGACCACCGCGCTGACGAACGCGCCGCCGAGGAGCTGGCCCTCGATGGCGATGTTGATGATGCCGACGCGCTCGGAGACGACGCCGCCGAGCGCACCGAAGATCAGCGGCGTGCTGAGGGCGACGGTTCCGAGGAGCAGGCCCGGCACGGGAATGGTCTCGCCCACCGCGGACCACGTGAGGAACAGCAGGACGAACGCGACGGCGAACACCGCGGTGACCGCCACCGGTGTGCGCTGCCCCGCCCGGGTGCGAACCGCACTGACCAGCGTGAGGGCGGCGAGCAGGATCACGAGCGCGATGCACGTGGCGCGCGCGGGCAGCCCCACGTCCGGCAACCTGACGAAGTCGCTGTCACTGGCCAGGGAGAACGTGCTGGTGCCGCTGTCGCCCCGCAGCCCGAAGGCCAGCAGCGCGACGACGGTGACGACACCCAGGACGACGGGAAGCTTCCAGGAGGCGGCGGGACGGGACCCGGCGTCAGGAGGAGCCGTGGCGAGTGTGCTCATCAGCTCACCCCTTTCGCTCGAGGTTCGGGTAGTCGGAACACCGCTCGCACCAGGGGCGGCGCGGCGATGAACAGGACGATGACCGACTGGACGACGAGCACGATGTCGATGGGGATCGACTCCGCGGCCTGCATCGCGAAGCCGCCCCGCCTTGAAGGCTCCGAACAGGATGCCGGCGGCGAACACACCCCACGGACGCGAGCGCCCCAGCAGTGCCACCGTGATGGCGTCGAATCCGATGCCGGCGTCGATGTCAGCGGAGAAACCCGTGGTGACGGTACCGAGTACCTGTGCGACACCGGCGAGCCCGACCAGAGCACCCGACAGGACCATCGCGTAGATGTACACGCGCTCGACCTTGATGCCGGCCACGCGGGCCGCGGAGGCGTTCTCCCCGACGACACGGAACCGGAAGCCGACGCTCGACCTCTCGAGCAACCACCACACAGCTGCGGTCACGGCGATGACGAGGAGGAAGCCCCAGTGCAGCGAGTACTTCGATCCGAACAGCGACGGCAGGATCGCGTCGTCCATCATCGCGGGCGTCTTGGGGTTGTTGGAGCCGGGTGCCTGCAGCGCGCCGGGAGTGCGCAGCAGGTACGAGATCAGGTAGAACGCGACGTAGTTGAGCATGATCGTCACGATCACCTCGTGCGCGCCGGTCCGCGCTCGCAGCAGTCCGGCGATGCCGCCCCACAGCGCGCCGCCGACGACACCGGCCAGGATCGCGACGATGAGGTGCACGTAGGGCGGCAGGTCGAAGGTGAACCCGACGTAGCCGGCACACGCGGCGGCGATCAGCATCTGGCCGCGGCCGCCGATGTTGAACATGCCGACCCGGAACGCCAGCGCGACACCGAGACCCGCGGCGATCAGCGGGGTGGCGAAGGTGAGGGTCTCGGTGAGCGGACGGATACCGTCCGCGAACCGAGGCCGTCGGAAGTTGTAGACACTGCCCTGGAAGAGCGCCGAGTAGGCGCCCCAGACCGAGTCCCAGATCGCGGAGAGCATGTCCGTGGGCCGCGAGAAGAAGTAGCCCGCCGTCTCACGCACCTGCGGATCGGTGACGGCGATGAGAATCGCGCCGACCACGAACGCCATCAGGACCGACAGCAGGGACAGCAGCACACTGCCACTGGCGATCTTGCGCAGCACCGACTCGGACGTGGACGGCGGCGTCGCGGTGTCCGTCGCGGTCACGCGGCTCCCTCGGTGTTCGCGTCGGTGGAGTGGCCTCCGGCCATGAGCAGTCCCAACTCTTCTCGTGAGGCGTCGCCGGACACGATGCCGACGATGGCGCCTCGGTACATCACCGCGATGCGGTCGGCCAGCGCCGACACCTCGTCCAGCTCGGACGAGATCACGATGACGGGGGTGCCCGCGTCCCGCGTCGCGACGATGCGCTTGTGCACGAATTCGATGGATCCCACGTCGATTCCGCGCGTGGGTTGCGACGCGATGAGCAGGCGCAGATCGCGCCCGAGTTCCCGTGCGAGCACGACCTTCTGCTGGTTACCGCCCGAGAGTCTGCCGACGGCCGTGTCGATGCTCGGCGTGCGGATGTCGAACTCCGACACCTTCTCCGACGCGAACGACCGGAGGAAGGACCGCACGATGCTGCCACGAGCGGAGAACGGCCCGCCGTGCGACCGGTCGAGCATGAGGTTCTCGGCGATGGTGAACTCGCCGACGAGTCCGTCCTCGGTGCGGTCCTCGGGAACGAAACCCACACCGGCGTCGAGCACGGATTTCACGTCGCGACCGACCAGCGAGGCACCGTCGAGCGTGATCTGACCGGTCATCGCCGGATGCAGACCCAGCAGTGCTTCGGCGAGCTCCGTCTGACCGTTGCCCTGCACGCCCGCGATCGCCAGGATCTCGCCGGCGCGCACCTCGAAGGACACGTCGTTCACCACCGGGCCGGCAGCACCCGGAACCGTCAGGTTCGACACGACCAGCGCGGCATCCCCCAGCTGCGCCGGGTCCTTGGCGACGCGCAACTGCACGTCGCGACCGACCATGAGGGACGCCAGTTCGCCGTCGGTGGCGGTCGGCTCGGCCTGGCCGACGACCTTCCCGAGGCGGACGACGGTGATGCGATCGGCGACCACGCGCACCTCACGCAGCTTGTGCGTGATGAAGACGATGGCCGTTCCCGCCTCGGCGAGCTGACGCATGATCGTCATCAGCTCGTCGGTCTCCTGCGGGGTGAGGACCGCCGTCGGCTCGTCGAAGACCAGGATGTCGGCCTCGCGGGAGAGCGCCTTGATGATCTCGACGCGCTGCTGCACGCCGACCGGGAGATCGCCCACTGTCGCGTCCGGATCCACGTCGAATCCGAAGCGGGCCGACACCTCCCGTACCAGCGCACGAGCCGCGTCGAGATCGAGGCGACCGCCGAACGTCGTCTTCTCGTTGCCCAGGATGATGTTCTCGGCGACGGTGAACACCGGGATCAACATGAAGTGCTGGTGCACCATGCCGATCCCGGCGGTCATCGCCTCGCCGGGGCCGGCGAAGGTGCGCCGCTCCCCGTCGATGAGGATCTCGCCCTCCTCCGCCCGGTACAGGCCGCTGAGGACGTTCATCAACGTCGACTTCCCGGCACCGTTCTCACCGAGCAGGCAATGGATCTCGCCCGCCTCGACCGTGAGATCGATGTGGTCGTTGGCGACCAGGGAACCGAAACGCTTGGTGATGCCCCGGAGTTCGAGCTTCGGCAGGTCGTGCCCGGGGCTGCTGTCGAGCGTGGACGCGGTGTCGTTCGACGCCATCGTCAGTTGGGCGACGAGGGCGACGTGACCGTGATCGATCCGTCGATGATGCCCGCGCGGATCGTGTCGAGTTCACCCTGCAGAGCCGGATCGACCTGCGACTCGAAATCGTGGAACGGAGCGATGCCGACACCGTCGTTCTCGAGCGTGCCGACGTACGGGGTGTTGTCGAAGGAGCCGTCGCCGACCGCCTTGACCACTTCCTCGGTACTGGTGGCGAGGCCCTTGGTCACCGACGTGAGCACCAGGTCGGACACCGACGGGTCGGAGACGTACACGTCGGCGTCGGCGCCGATCAGCGCGATCGGACGGTTCGCGTCACGGATGGCCTGGGCAGCGGACTGGTAGATCGGACCACCGACCGGGAAGATGACGTCGGCGTTCTGGTCGATGAGGCCCTGCGCGGTGTTCTTCGCGACCTCGTTCGCCTCGAATCCACCTGTGAAGGAGCCGTTCTGGGCGTCGACGTCCCAACCGATGACGCGCACGTCGCGGTTCTTCTGCTCGTTGAAGTACTTCACACCGTCGGCGAAGCCGTCCATGAAGATGGTGACGGTGGGGAACTGCGATCCGCCGAAGGTACCGACAGTGTTGGTCTTGCTGTAGCTCGCTGCGGCGTAGCCGGCGAGGAACGCGGACTGCGCCGTGTCGTAGGTCAGCGGCTTGACGTTGTCCAGTTCGATGGACGAGTCGTCGACGATGGCGAAGTTGACGTCGGTGTTCTGCTCCGCGGCTTCCTTGGTGGCGTCCGCGAGCGCGAAACCGACCGTGACCACCAGTCCGCAGCCCTGATCGACGAGGTTGTTCAGGTTGGGCGTGTAGTCCGTCGGGGAGTTCGACTGCACCGTGATCGGCTCGACGTTCAGTTCGCCGGCCGCGGTCTGCAGGCCCTCGTAGCTCAGCTGGTTGAAGGACTTGTCGTCGAAGCCGCCGGAGTCGGAGACCATGCACGGGGTGAAGTCACCCGAGTCGGATCCGCCGCTCGCGCTGTCTTCCGGCGCTGACCCACAGGCGGTGACCAGGGTGAACGCGCTCGCGACTGCGACGGTGGAGAGTGTTGCTCTGGAAAGGGTGTTCGGCACGGGTGTGCTCCGTTTCGCTCGTGGCTGTGATGGAACATTAACCCGAGCGTCGAACGAGCGCCGAGCGTCCGCCCGAAAACCTGTGTGCGACCCACCCCCGGACATGCCACTGGGGCCGGACACCTGTCGGTGTCCGGCCCCAGTGTGAAGTTTCGGTGGGTTACTCCGAAATCAGATCGCGCGAACGCCGCTCGCCTGAGGACCCTTGGCGCCCGAGGTGACCTCGAACTCGACGCGCTGGTTCTCTTCGAGGCTCTTGAAGCCGGTGCCCTGGATCTCGGAGAAGTGGACGAACACGTCAGGTCCATCTTCCTGAGCGATGAAGCCGAAGCCCTTTTCGGCGTTGAACCACTTGACGGTGCCCTGAGTCATGGTGTTGCTCCCTACAGCTGATACTTCGAGTTTCACACCGTGTGAAACCCGGGCCGGCACTGAACGTGACGAACTCCGAGTTTCCTCAGAAAGACGCACACGCTCGCAACTACAAGTTCCCAGCGAGCGTGCATGAACACGAACACACAAAAACTACGACCTGTCAGCTGCGATAAGGCTACAACACACCGGGGACCATGCGCCACCGGTACCGCGTGAGGTGACGCGAAGCACCGAGCGGGTATACCCGTCTCATGACCGACCCGACGACCTCCGTGGCCGACGCGCTCGTCGCGCTGCGTGACCGCGCGCCCCTCGTCCACGCCGTGACCAATTACGTCACAGCGGGTTTCACCGCGAACGTGCTCCTCGCCGCCGGTGCCAGTGCGGCCATGGTGGACAACGAGGACGAGGCGGCGCTGTTCGCCGGGGTGGCCGACGCGGTGCTGATCAACCTCGGCACGCCCCAGCCGCAGCTGCGTGAGGTGTACCTGGCCACCGCGGCGGCCACCGCGGCGGCGGGCACCCCGTGGGTGCTGGACCCCATCGCTGCCGGTGGATTGCCGTGGCGCGGCGCACTCGCCCGCGACCTTCTCGAGCACCGACCCGCAGCCGTCCGGGGAAACGCGTCCGAGATCATCGGTCTCCACCGCCTGACCGGACTCGACACCGACGAGCGGAACGGGTCCGGACGCGGCGTGGACAGCTCGGACGATCCGGCGGACGCTGTCGACGCCGCACGTGGCCTGCTCGCCTACTCGACAGCGGTGTCCGCGAGTGGGGCGATCGACCACATCGCCCACGAGGGCGGACTCGCGACGGTGCACGGCGGCAGCGTCCTCATGACGAAGGTGACCGGAACCGGGTGTTCGCTCGGAGCTCTCGTCGCCGCGTACTGCGCCGCCGTCGACGACCACGGAGTCGCGACGATCGCGGCCCACACGCACGCGACGGTCGCCGCCGACATCGCGGCCGAGACCGCCACCGCGCCCGGCTCGTTCGCGGTCGCCTACCTGGACGCACTGCACGCCGTCACTCCCGACGACATCCTCCGGCGCGCGCACGTCGAGTGGCTGCCACGGTGACGTCACCGATCACCGACTACCTGGAGGCCGTGCTGCGCGCCTGCCGGGACTCGGACGGCGGCGAGGTCCTCACGGGCAACCGCATCCTCTCGGAGGCCGACCCCGACGTGTTCTCGGTCGCCGTCGTCACCGTCGAGGGCACGGTCTACTGCGCCGGCGACGTGGACTCGTCCTTCTCGATCCAGTCCATCTCCAAGGCACTCACCTACGCCCTCGCGCTGGCCGACCGTGGGCTCGACGCCGTGCACCGCAAGATCGACGTCGAGCCGTCGGGCGACGCGTTCAACGAGATCTCGCTCGAACGCGACACCGGCCGCCCGCGCAACGCGCTCATCAATGCCGGTGCCATCGCGGCACACTCGTTGGTCGAGGGGCGTGACGTGGAGCATCGCGTCGACCGGATCCTCGCGCTGCACTCCGCGTTCGTCGGCCGCGACCTCTCGATCGACGACGACGTGTTCGACGCCGAGATGGAGTCGAGCGACCGGAACCTGGCGCTCGCCCACATGCTCGCCTCGGTGAAGGTCCTCGAGTGCGATGCACACGAGGTCGTCACCGGGTACGCCAGGCAGTGCAGCATCGACGTCACCACACCCGATCTCGCGATGCTCGCCGCGACGATGGCGAACGGCGGTGTCCATCCCGAGAGCGGCGAGCGGGTGGCGACGTCCGCCGTCGTGCGACAGGTGCTCTCGACCATGACCACGTGCGGGATGTACGACGGCACGGGCGACTGGATCGCGAACGTCGGCATTCCCGCGAAGAGCGGTGTGTCCGGCGCGATCATCGGGGTGCTGCCCGGTCAGCTCGGGATCGCCGTCCACTCCCCACGACTCGACGACCGGGGCAACAGCGTGCGCGGGGTCGAGGTGTTCGAGCGACTGTCGCGGGACATGGATCTGCACATGATGGACATCGCCCCGTCCGGTCACTCCGCGGTGCGCCGGGCCCGTGAGGAGGACGGCCGCACGGTGTACGAGCTGCAGGGCGACATCCGGTTCGCCGGCGCGGAGAACATCATGAGCCGCGTCCTGGCAGACCTTCCGGACGAGCCGACACGCATCGGCTTCGAGCTCGAGCCCGCCCGAGCGGTCAACGGAGCTGCGGTGCGGCTGCTCGGTGAGCTGATCGAGCGACTGCGCGGCGACGGCCACGACGTCGAGGTGGACGACCCCAACGGGCTCATGTAGCGGGAAGGCCGGAGGACGGCCGGGGTCGGAGAGTGGAAAGGCCGGAGGCCGGCCGGAATCAGACGAGCCGGAGTTCTCTCCGTGAGCGGAAGGTGCGGGGGTCGCCGGTGAGCGGATCGGTGAAGCTCAACCGGCGCGCGAGCAACTGCAGGGGTGTCGAGAAGTCGTCGGGCGCCACGGACGTGAACGTCGGGTAGTACGGGTCGCCGTGGATCGGGATGCCGAGCGAGGAGAGATGCAGGCGCAGCTGATGCGTCTTGCCCGTGCGAGGGAAGAGCCGGTAGCGCGCCGCGTCGCCCACCCTCTCGATGATCTCCACCCGTGTCTCGCTGTTCGGCTCACCCGGTTCCTCGTGCGCGGTCATGACGCCGTGTTCCTTGACGATCCGGCTCTCGACACTGCGCGGGAAGGTGAGGCCGGGGTCGAATCCGGCGACGGCCTCGTACTCCTTGTCCACGCTCCCGTCGACGAAGAGGTCCTGGTACGCCCGGCGGAATCGGGCTGCTCTGGTGAACATCAGGACTCCCGCGGTGGCGCGGTCGAGCCGATGGGCCGGCGTGATGTCCGGCTCGTCGAAGAGCCGCCGCAGCCGCACCGTCGCGGTCTCGGTGATGTGACGCCCGCGCGGGATGGTCGCAAGGAAGTGGGGCTTGTCGACGACGACGATCGCGTCGTCGACGTGCAGGATCTCCATCTCGAAGGGAACCGGCACCTCGGGCTCCGGGATCCGGTGGAAGTGCACGACGGCACCGGCGCGATAGGCCGTGTCCTCGCTGTACGGGCGGCCGCGCTCGTCGACCACCTCCCCCGCCGCCATCGTCGCCCGCCACGCGTCGCCGGGCAGCACGCTCTCCAGGTATTCGAGCGTGGTCGCCGGATGCTCGCCGTGGGGCAACCGATGCCGCAGCGGTGCGAGGCCGTCCCGGAACGGCAACGGCACTGTCACGTGGGGACGCACTCGGTGCAGACCAGAGCCAACCCACGACCGCGGCCGTCGTCCGTGTCGATGTACCGCGACGTGGGAGTGCCGCAGCGCGAACAGGTTCCGATGATCGCCGCATGATCGGAGAACTCGACGGTCTGGCGCTGGTCGAAGACGTACAACGAACCCGACCACAGACCGTCGTCACCGTACTTCTCGCCGTAGCGCACGATGCCGCCGTCCAGCTGGTAGACCTCCTCGAAGCCGCGCGAGCGCATCAAGGAGGACAACACCTCACATCGCACGCCCCCGGTGCAGTAGGTGACGACGGGCTTCGACTTCAGGTGGTCGAACACACCGGAATCCAACTGCGTTACGAACTCTCGCGTGTTCTCGACGTCCGGAACCACAGCGCCGTCGAAACGTCCGATCGCGGCCTCGAAGGCATTGCGGCCGTCGAGGAAGACGACGTCGTCCCCCCGCTCGGCCACCAGGTCGTGCACCTCCTCGGGTGCGAGGTGGCGGCCACCCCCCACGACGCCGTCCGCGGTCACGTGGAGTTCGTCCGGTACTCCGAATGTCACGATCTCGGGACGCACCCGGACACTGAGTGTGGGGAAGTCGCCGCCGCGGCCGTCCGACCACTTCACGTCCGCGGCCGCGAACGGCGCGTATTCACGAGTGCCGCGGACGTACTTCTTGACTGCGCGGACGTCGCCGCCCACAGTCGCGTTGATGCCGTGCGGGGAGACGATGATCCGGCCGGTGAGCCCGTGTGCGGACGCCAGGGTGTGCTGCCACAGCCGGACCGCCTCGGGGTCCGGCAGCGGCGTGAACACGTAGAACAGCACGATCTTGGGCGTCGACACGGAGGAACAGTCTAGATTCCTCGAGCCGGCCTGAAGTCACGGCGGTCAGGGAGCCAGGGGTTGGGCGGGAGCCACCGTCTGCGTGCCCGACCCGACGCGGAAACCCGCACCGAAGTAGGCCGTCGACGCGGGATCCTCCTTGGCGGTGACGTACCAGTGATCCATCTGCGCGCCCGACGGCGTCACCTCGAAGACACCGAACCCGTGCGTGTCGAGGTCGACGTACTTGACGTGGTGGTTGAAGGCCTTGAACGCCTCCTCCGCCACCCGTCCTACCGTGTGCTCCGGGACCTTCAGGAAGTCGTCGATGTTCGCCGAGGTGACCGACGTGACCACCAGCTCGGTCGCCACCGTTCCCGCCGCCGGGTACGCCGCGGCGTCGACCGGGATGTCGCACGCCCACGAGGAGTGGATGTCGCCGGTGATGAACACGGTGTTGTCGACTCCCGCGGTACGGATCGCGTCGAGCAGCCTACGACGGTCGGCCGTGTACCCGTCCCACGGATCGGCGTTGTAGGACACGCCGGCGGCCGGCAGCCCCAGCAGCTGGGTGACACCTCGCGCCGCCTCGGGGTCCAGCGGCGGAATCAGAGTCGGCGTGATCATCACCGGGTTGCCGATGATGCGCCACTGCGTGGGCGACGACGTCAGACCTGCCGTCAGCCACGCCATCTGGTCGGCGCCGGTGATGGTGCGATCCGGCGAGTCCACCGCCGGGCCCTGGAACGGCAGCACCTGCTTCGAACGGTAGGTGCGGAGATCGAGCATCGACAGCTCCATCAGCGTCCCGAACCGCAGTCGGCGGTACAGGTGCCGGTTGTTCGCGGTTCCCGCAGCGCGCACGGGCATCCACTCGTAGTAGGCCTGAACCGAGTTGGCCTTGCGCGAGGCCCAGTCCCCCTCGGTGTCCGGCTGATGGTTCTCGGCGCCCGTGGCGTAGGCGTCGTTCGCCGACTCGTGGTCGTCCCACGTGCAGATCCACGGAACACCTCGGTGAGCGGCCTGGAGATCCGGATCGGACTTGTACTGGGCGTGCCGGATTCGGTAGTCGGCGAGGGAGACGATCTCGTGCACTGGATCGTGCACTCGCACGACGCCGTTCTTGCCCTCGAAGCCGCCGGTCTCGTACTCGTAGATGTAGTCGCCCAGATGGATGATCGCATCGAGATCCTGGCGGGCGGCGAGATGGCGATACGCGGAGAAGTACCCCGACTCCCAATTGGCGCACGACACGACGCCGAATCGCAGGCGCGCGACGTCGGCCTCGGCGGCAGGGGCAGTACGGGTGGTGGCCACCGTCGACGACTCGCCCGCCGCCGTGAAGCGGTAGTGATAGGTCGTCGCCGGGCTCAGACCGGTGACGTCGACCTTCACCGTGTGGTCGGTGTCTGCAGAGGTGACGACGCTGCCCGAGCGCACCACGTCGGTCAGCGCGGCGTCGCGCGCCAGCTCCCACGTGACGGTGGTGGCCGGTCCACGGCCGGACCCCGGCGTCGCGTCGGGGGTCGGCGTGACGCGGGTCCACAGCAGGATCGCATCCTCGAGTGGGTCGCCCGAGGCGACGCCGTGTCGGAAGACGGACGACGACTGCGCCGCCGCGGTCCGCGCGGTGAGGGTCGCCGCGGCGCCCACCCCTGCGGCGAGGGTGGTGGTCCGGAGGAAGCCGCGGCGGTTCAGAGAAGTCTCGTGCACGCCCGTGAGTCCATGCCATGGGGGCCGATCGGTCAAGTGAACGTTCGAGCGGCGCCCTCTCAGGAACAGGACCCCCCGGTCGAATCGTTGCCCCACACATGAAGGCAATCGTCTACACCGAGACCGGTGCACCCTCCGTCCTGACCGCAGTCGACCGCGACATCGTGGAGCCCGGCGTCGGCGAGGTGCGGGTGCGCCTCGTCGTCGCGGGGGTCAATCCCACCGACTGGAAGTCGCGGACGGGCGCGGGTCCGGGGCAGAAGCCCGCGTTCGACGAGGTGGTTCCGGGCCAGGACGGGGCCGGTGTCGTCGACGCGGTCGGCCCGGAGGTCGAGGGCATCGCCACCGGTGACCGGGTGTGGTTGCTGCTCGCCCAGCACGAGCGCCCCACCGGAACCGCCCAGGAGTTCACCGTCGTCCCGGCGGATCGCGTGGTCCGGCTGCCCGAGAACGCCGACTTCGACCTCGGCGCCTCGCTCGGCGTCCCGGCGGTGACCGCCCATCGCGCGCTCACCGTGTCCGAGGACGGACCGTCCCGTCTCCATCCGGGCGCACTGGACGGCAAGACCGTCCTGGTCGCCGGCGGTGCAGGTGCGGTCGGCCACGCCGCGATCCAACTGGCCCGCTGGGCCGGCGCCACCGTCATCACGACGGTGAGCGGCCCGGAGAAGGCAGGTCTGGCCACCGCAGCCCGTGCGCACCACATCGTCAACTACAAGTCCGGCGACGCTGTGGCTCGCATCCGCGAACTGGCTCCGCACGGTGTGGACATCATCGTCGAGGTGGCTCCCGCCCAGAACGCGGAGCTCGATGCCGCCGTCGCCGCACCCCGCGCGTCGGTCGCGATCTACGCGAACAACGGCGGCGACGCGGTCTCCATCGACATCCGCCCGAGCATGGTCGGCAACATCCGGTACCAGTTCGTGCTGCTGTACACCGTGGGAACCGCCGCTCTCGAGGCCGCGAAGCACGACGTGACCGAGGCTGTTCGGGCCGGTGCACTTCCGGTCGGTGAGTCGCACGGGCTGCCGCTGCACCGCTTTTCTCTCGGTGCCACGGCCGACGCTCATGCCGCCGTCGAGTCCGGGGTGACCGGAAAGGTGCTCATCGACATCAGCGCCCCGTGATCCTTTCGTGTCAACGGTCGAGAGGCCATTGACAAATGGTGTGATCGCGGTCACCATTCCCGGATGATGGTGCGCCGCCTGGCCGGTCTCGCGTTCTTTCTGGCCGTGGTGGCCTTCGTCGGCTTCACCACCGCGGTGTACGCCCGGACATTCGAGTCCGTGGTGACGGTGGAACTGCGCACCGATTCGGTGGGAAACGCGCTGCCACCCGACGCCGACGTCAAGGTGCGGGGAGTCATCGTCGGCCAGGTGCGATCGTCGACCACGGAGAACGGTGTCGTGATCTCCCGCATCGCGCTCGAGGAGGACTCGGCACCGATGATTCCGGCGTCCGTGACGGCGCGTCTGTTGCCCAAGACGCTGTTCGGCGAGCGCTACGTCGCACTCCAGATTCCGCGGGGAGGGACGGGCACTCCCATCGCGGAAGGCGACGTCATCGAGCAGGACACGAGCGGCAACGCCATCGAGGTCGGCCAATTACTGGACAGCCTGCTGCCCTTGCTCGACGCCATTCCCCCGGACAAGTTGGCCACCACTCTGGGCGCGCTGTCGCAGGCCCTCGACGGGCGGGGCGAGGCACTCGGTCGCACCCTCGACCGACTCGACGAGATCGTCACCGGCCTCAGCCGTGAACTGCCCGCGCTGCAGCAGGATTTCGTCGACTTCGCCGCCCTGACGGAGACCTACTCCACCGCGGCTCCGGATCTGCTCGACGCGCTCGACAACCTCACCGTCACGGGCAACACGCTCGTCGAGCGACGTCCCGCCGTCGACACGCTTCTGACGTCGGCGTCCGCATCGTCCGGCAGCACCGCGGACCTGCTCGCGGCGAACGCCGAGTCGATCATCACCATCGCCGACGGCAGCAGAGAGACGTTGGAGTTGCTCGCCGAGTTCTCCCCCACGTTCGGGTGCATGCTGCCCAAGTTCGCGGGCCTGATCGGGGAGGCGAGACGCATTCTGGGAGTGGGTGATCCGTACCCCGGTGCGCGCGCCACCATCAATTTCGTCAACCCGCGCGGCGGCTACCTCCCCAACCAGGACGAACCGCGCCTCTTCGACGACAGGCCGGCCGCCTGCTATCAGGACGTCACCGCACCCGGACGGTTCTTCCCGCAGTACCCGGGCAGTGGACTCAACGACGGGTCGTACCAGGTGCCCTCTCGCAATCCCGGCCCACAGGACATCGAGTACGCATCGCTCCCACAGCAGTCACCCGTTCCGGCCGACGCGTCGTACGCCGGATCGGACGCCGAGCGAGACACGCTGGCCGTCATCTACGGACAGGGCAGCGGCGTCGAGCCCACCGCGGTCCCGTCCTGGACGACGCTGATCGGCGCACCCGCACTCCGCGGCGCCGAGGTGGCGATCCGCTGACGGCAGCAGGTCAATTCCGTTCGATGACCGGCTCCGAGGACCACGGGAACTCGATCCACAGATCGGTCTCCCGCCACGAGAAGTCCGGCGTGATGATGGTGCGGGGCTTGGTGTAGACGACGGCGGACTTCACCTCTGCCGCATGCTCTTTCAGCAAGCCCACGACCAGCGCGAGAGTGCGCCCGGAGTCGGCGACGTCGTCCACGACGAGCAGCTTTTTGCCCACGAGTGCATCGGTGTCGAGCAATGGCGCGAGCACCACCGGATCCGGCAGCGTCTCCTCGACGTCGGTGTAGAACTCGACGTTGAGCGTGCCGGCGGCCTTCACACCCATCGCGTAGGCCAGAGCCCCGGCCGGGATGAGTCCGCCGCGTGCGATCGCGATGACGATGTCCGGCCGGAAGCCACTGTCCACGACGGTGCGTGTGAGCTCACGCGACGCCGTGCCGAACAGGTCCCACGTCAGTGTCTCGCGCATGGGGACTCACGTTACCCGTGCCGGTGCCACCGGATCGGACGAGCGATCACGGCCACTCGATGGTCTCCGCGGCGGCGATGTCGTCGACGACCATGGTCACCACGGCCTCGATCGGTGATCCGATGCGGGCGAGGAGCACGCCCGTGACCGCCGCCGACGCGCGGATCGCAGGCGCCGCGGCCATTCTCGCCACGACCACCTGGCCGTCGTCTCGCCGGTCGTCGGGGTCCTGACTCTCGTCCTCGGCCCTCGACCCGCTCGTCCGACGCTCCGGTTCCGGATGGACCCCCAGGGTGCCGAGCACCACGGCCACGACGTCCGACGGATCCGACCCGGTGTCCTTCGCGGCCGCCTCGCGGACGACGGCGCCCACGTCGTCACCGTCGAGGCCGTCGGGATGAGCAGCCTCGAGGAGCATCCGCAGGATCGCGGCGTAGACGTCCTCGACGCGAACACCGTTCTGCGAGGCCAGTTCCGACACAGTATCGTCGACCGCGTCGGCATCGGACTCTCGCAGCGCCGCGGAGAGTCGGACGATGCCGTCGGCGACATCGCGTGCGGACGCCGGCCAACGCAGCGGCCAGGTGGTGGTGGTCATCGTTCGGGTCCTCTCGTGCTGAGTGCCGTCACGATGTCACGGCCGTCCGACACGGGGCTCTCTCACCGCCGCTCGACGACTCCACGGATGAAGGCCGCCTGGCCGATGTGCTGTAGATCGTCGGACACGACACTGACGAGGCGGACGGCCAGCGTGACCGGCGGATCCCAGTTCTCGTCGATCACCCGGTCGAGGTCTTCTGCCGTGAGGGTGTCGAGGTACTCGACGGTGCGCGCATGAACGGCATCGACGTACCCGGCGAGGAGCTCAGCGTCGACGTCGACCTTGCCCACGTCCTCCGTCGACTGCCCGTACCCGATGGCGTCGTCGTCGAACGGAAGTGCGAAGCGGGCGTTCCATCCGTCCGCGGTGTAGACCTGCTCGCTGCCCGCCACACCCGCGACGTGATCGTCCTGCACCCGCGCGAGATGCCACACCAGCCAGGCGATGGTGTTGGCCTCCGGATCGATGCGGTAGGTCAGCGCCTCCCGATCCAGGCCGTCGAGCGTCGTGTGCACGGTCTCCTTGATGCGGTCGTACGCGTCGATGAGCACGCCTCTGTGGTCCACGGGTGGTCTCCTTCGGTCGGTGGCCCCAGTGTGCCCGCGCCCCCGGACACGGAAACGCCGGACCTCTCTCGCGAGAGGTCAGAGAAGGGCGCCGATGTCAGCCGGGAGTTCGGCCGTCGACGCGGCACTCTCGGTGGCGACACCGTTCGCCACGACGATGCGCGACACCCCGGAATCTGCCAGGACGTACAGGTCACCCGTGGTCGAGAAGACGACGCCCGAGCCGTACCGCGCACTCGGCGTGAGGGTGCGGGAGTACAGCGACGTGCCGTCCGGTCCGGTCAGCGTCAGGGTGTTCCCCGCGACCGACGCGGTGGTCGCGCCACTCGTCGCCGAGCCTCCGTCGGCCACGAACGCGCTCGCCGGTGGGGGCGGTGGGGTGGTGCTCGTCGGCGGCAGCGGCGGGGCTGCCGTCGTCGTCACAGGAGGTGTGGTGGTCGGAGCCGGGGCGACGGTCGTGGTGGTGGTCGAGGTGACCGGGGGCGCGGTTGTCGTGGATGCGGGAACCGGAGTCGTGGTGCCGGCTGCAGGCGTCGTCGATGGTGCCGTTGCCGTCGTCGTCGGTGCGACGCGGGCGGCGGCGAGCGGCGCGGTCGTCGTCGGTGTGACCGTTCCCGGGGTGACGCACGTCGAGATCCCGTTCGATCCCAGCGAGGTGACCGAGATACGGCGCGTCAGAGCGGGAGTCGACACGAATTCTCCGACGCGCGAGTAGAGCGAGACGGTGAAGTTCTGTAACAGGGAGAGGATCTCGGCCGGCGGGTAACTCGACAGGGTGCCGGCCGGCAGATTGACGGTGCGCGACTGACCGAGCAGTGCCTCCGACTGGAACACGAGCCGGTAGCCGTAGAGCGGATCGACGGACGGCCAGGACAGCAGCGCTGCTCGGTTGCTTCCTTGGAGAGAATCGGTGCAGGTGAAGCTCGTCGGCCGGACCATCGTCGCGGCCGTCGGAACGGCCCGCGCCTGCGCTGTGTCGTTCAGGGCTGCCTCGGTACCCTGCGTCGCCGCGAATCCGGGGACCACCACGACCGCCACCAGTGCTGCCGCGACCCCCGGAATGCACCCGATGACGACCAGGCGGGACGGGCGATTCCCTGCGGAGACTTGTCGGCCGTACAACGACGTACAGCAGAGCTGCCGCGGCGAGACCGCCGACGACCCACGCGAACGGTGTGGACAACCAGGACGCTGCGTAGCCCGCGTACTGCACGTGCGCGACGACCCGGTCGACGGAAGACAGGATGTACGGATCGGCGTCCGGTGTGGAGTTGGCGTCACCCTTCAGGATCAGGACGGCGGTCTCCCCCTCGGCGAAGTCGACGCGGTCCACGCGGTGAGTGATGCGCGACCCGTCGGATCGCAGAACGCTGACCACATCTCCGACCTGAACCTCCACCGCGGAAGTCTCCCGCGCGAGCGCCAGCGATCCGGTGGGAATCGACGGTTCCATCGAGCCCGATCGGAAGACCAAGGGTGTCAACGAGAACACGGAGGCGCAGACCGCGAACACGATGCAGAGGGCGCCGAGCACGGCGGCGGCGGTGAGTGCGCGGTCGGCGACCCGGCGCCGCCGATCGGATGTCTCGGAGTGGTCAGGCACTTCCCACCCCCGTCGCAGCGAAGGTGAACGTCACGGTGTTGTTGACACCCTGCAGGGTGTTGGCTGCGTTGATCGACAGATCGAACTGCACACACAGCGACTCGGTCGCGCCGACAGCCAGCGGGCGTGACGTGGTCAGGACGGGCGTCGTACCCCCAGTGCACGTGAGACCGGTCGTGACAGAACTGACGGCGACACCTGTGCCCGCTCTCACCGTGGTGGTCAGGCTGGTACCGAGGCCACCGGTCGACGTCACCGCGGTGGGGGTGTAGGTGAAGGCGATATTACCCGCGTTCCGGACGTTCACGAGCGCCGCAGTCGACCTGCCGGGCAGGATGTTTCCCGCGGGCAGGGTGATCGTGGCGGGCGTAGGTGCGCCCTCTGTTCCGTTGACGGTGATGTCGACCGACCCGGTGAGGAACTGGCCGGACGTCGTCGTCGAGGACGTCGACCACGCGGCGAGGGTCCCGACGGTGCCGAGGCCGAACACCAGGCCGGACGCCAGGATCGCTCGCAGACGAACGCTGGTGGGGGTGCTCACCGAGAACATCACGACGCGTGCCTACCCGTACGTCGTCGGTCCCGCGCTGCCGAGACGAACTGTGCTGCGGCGTAGAGGAACAGCAGTGCAGCGCCGGCACCCACGACGAGGGTGCGCGTCTGACCGGTGAGCCAGTTGTTGACGTAGCCGAGGTAAGGGATGGCATACCAGACTGCGCCGCGAATCTGGCCCGGCTCCACGACATCCGGGTCGGGCTGCGGATTGTTGTCGCCCTGAGTGGTGTAGACCCGAGCGCCGTCCTTGTCCAGACCGGTCGCGATGATGCGGTGTGTCACGACGTCGGGCTCGCCCGAGCGGATCTGGTACGTGATCGATGATCCGACGCTCAGTTGCTCGCTGGGCTTGACGACGACGAGGGTGCCAGGAGGGTAGGTGGGTTCCATCGACTGGGTGAGGATCGTGTACGGCTGCGCCCCGGCAACCTTCGGCACGACCACGGCGGCGAGTAGTACACCCACCACGCCGATCAGCAGCACCCAGGACAGAACGGTGCCGATCCACCACAACGGACCGGTGCGGCGCTCGGTCGCGTCCTCGTGTGTCGTCATCGTGTCTGCTCCACTGCGAAGGCGAAGCGGTGGGTGTAGGCCACCGCGCTGGTCGACGTGACCTGAGTGAGAGTCGTTCTGATACACCAGGTCTGACTCGCACCCTTGGCAAGGCTCTGCCACAACGGGGCAACCGCGGTGGTCGGAGCGGACGTCGACAAGGTTCCGAAGGCCGTCCCCATCGGAGTGGTCGCGGAGCACGTGGCGCCAGACGACAGCACCGCGCCGGCGAGGGACACCGTCGCGGCGGCGTTCGCCGTGGAGACGGCCGGGCCCGCAGCGGACAACCGGAAGCGTAGCGGGGTGTCACCGGTGTTGGTGATCACCAGCGGCGCCTGCACCGCCTCGTTCAGAGCCACCGGGTTCTTGGTCAGTTCGCTGAACACGTAGTCCGACCCGGACGGCGATCCGGCGGCCAGTGACAACGTTCCGGTCCGAACGGTCGCACCGGCCACCGTCACGTCGTCACGCCAGAGCGCCCCGGTGCTCTGCACCGAGCCGAACACCAGGGCGGCGGCCCCCACGACCGCCGCCCCGAGCCACATTTTCCGCGGCACGTCAGTTCACCTCGCTGGATAGGTGTTCGGAATCAGGCAGATCGGCGCGTCAGGGAGCAGTCGTGCGGGCGGCCTGCTGCAGGTTGATCCGAAAGGCGGACAGGTTCACCGAGTCCTCGGTTCCCACCTGGTTCGGCGTCGTCTCGACGAACGTGACGGTCACCGTGACATCGACGAGGCGGTTGTTGTCCGCCTCCGTGATCTGGTTGTTGGCGAGGGGGGTGCCGTTGTACGTGCTGACCAACGAGACCGGGGTGTTCGTCGGGGTCAGTTCGCCAGTGCGCTGGATGCTCTGAGCATCCGCGGCGATGGTCGCACGAAGATTCTCGCCGTCCGCGAGTACTCGGTACTGCGCCTTGTACTGGAGGACGTCGCCCGGAACCATCCGGAACGTGGTGATGTCGAGGGGGCCCGGCGTCTTGACCGGTCCCGGCGAGACGTCGGTCCACACACCTGCGGCGACCGGCGAGATGTCCAGGTTGCCCGCCGTGATGGTGCCGCCCTGGACGGTCTCGGCGTCACTCCACAGCGCGTAGCTTCCCGCGCCACCGAGCAGGAGGATACCGGCGGCACCCGCAGCGAGGGCACCCTTCGTGGTCTTGTTCATGGGGTTCACTTCCGTCGTGTCCTCCACGCCGGAGGTCGGCGCGGTTCAACCATTGCTTCGATAGCTGATTACCCATTCGTTACATGTCCCAAAGCGGATGGGGGATCCGGGAAGCTACTTGGGACGTAACTCAAAACCGTTCGCGCCCGGGGAGTTACACCGTGCGCGGCCCGGCGAAATGGCCCCAGCCAGCCATTATTAGCCATTGCTGCGCCATTGTGTAAGAGCGGTTCCAGTACGCAATACCGGCCAATCCCGGATGCCGATACTGGAATGGTGGGTCACACAAATCTTTCACCCTGTTTCTCGGATCGCGGTTTCGGGCACTCCACGGCCACCATCCACTCGCTCGAAGGACTCCCATGACCCATGACACGGCCACACCTCGGCAGCGCACCGAGCCCGCATCGTCGGGCCAGGTTCTCCTGGTCGTCGTCAGCGCGATCATCGCCGTGGTCGGAGGATTTCTGGGCTCCGGCGCCGTGGTCGGCACACCGATCGCCGAAGCAGCCGACGGCGCCCTCAGCGCGACCGCCACCCTGGTCGCCCCGGCGGGGCCCGCATTCTCCATCTGGTCGGTCATCTACCTCGGACTGATCGCCTACGCGGTGTGGCAGGCACTGCCCGCCCAGCGCCGGTCCGAGCGGCAACGAGCACTCCGCGTACCCATCGCCGTGACGATGCTGCTCAATGCCGCGTGGATCACCGTGGTGCAGTTCGGGCAGGTACTTCTGAGCGTCGTCGTGATCGTCGCGCTGCTCGCGAGCCTGGCGTTCGTGTTCGCTCGGCTGATCGCGGCACCGCGGACCACCGCCGTCGACACGCTGATCACCGATGGGACGATGGGCCTCTACCTCGGGTGGGTAGCGATCGCGACGGTCGCGAACGTCAGCGCATGGCTCGCGTCGACGGGCGTCGAGTCGGCGGCCACCCTGTGGGCCGTTCTCGTTCTCGTCGTCGCGGCGCTCGTCGGACTGTTCCTGGCCACCGTCTCCGCCGGACGGATCGCGCCCGCACTGTCTCTCGCGTGGGGACTCGGGTGGGTCGCGCAGGGGCGCCTGTCCGGCGAGGTCCTGAACACCACCGTCGGGTGGACTGCCGCGACGGCGGCAGTCGTCGTTCTCGTGGGCACGGTCGCCGTGCGAGTGCGCTCCCGCTGACGTTCCGTGTTCCCGCGGCCGCTGCAACCACCACGGGAACACACAACGCCCGCGGGAACCGAGGCGTCACCCCTGTCGATACCGACAGTGCATCGCTGCAGTGCAATTTTGACTTGGACTTGTATGACACCGCGCCTTAGCGTCGTCTGTACAACCACGCACTGCGAGAAGGGCTGATGCACTGATGACTGCAACGGTGACGACGACCGCTCCTCTGACCGGGGAGCTGATCATCGCCGGGTCCACCGTCCCCGGCACCGGCACGACCGTCCACGGCATCGATCCGTCCACCGGCGCGGATCTCGAGCCCGCCTACCGGCACGGCACGATGGCCGACGTCGACGCGGCCTGCGCGGCGGCGGACGAGGCCTTCGACGCCTACCGCTCCACCACGTCCGAGGCACGCGCCGACTTCCTCGACGCCATCGCCGACAACATCGAGGCGCTGGGCGAGACGCTCATCGAGCGCGCGGTGGCCGAGTCCGGCCTGCCCGTCGGTCGGATCACCGGTGAGGTCGGCCGCACCAGCGGACAGCTCCGCCTGTTCGCCTCGGTGCTCCGCGAGGGCAGCTGGAACGGTGCCCGCATCGACCCCGCACAGCCGGATCGCGCACCCCTTCCCCGCGCCGACATCCGCCAGCGCAAGGTCTCACTCGGACCGGTGGTCGTGTTCGGCGCCAGCAACTTCCCGCTCGCCTTCTCCGTCGGCGGCGGCGACACCGCATCGGCACTCGCCGCCGGATGCCCCGTCATCGTCAAGGCCCACGACGCCCACCCGGGTACGTCCGAGTACGTCGGCCGCGCGATCACCGAGGCCGCCGCGTCGACCGGCATGCCGGCAGGAGTGTTCTCGCTCGTCTACGGCGACGGCCGCACCATCGGCACCGCTCTGGTCACCGACCCGCGCGTCAAGGCCGTCGGCTTCACCGGATCCCGTTCCGGCGGCACCGCTCTGGTACGCGCCGCAGCCGGTCGACCGGAACCGATCCCGGTGTACGCCGAGATGAGCTCCATCAACCCGGTGTTCCTGTTCCCGCACGCCCTCGAGACGCGGGCCGCAGATCTGGGCCGCGCCTTCGTCGCCTCCCTGACGCTCGGCTCCGGACAGTTCTGCACCAATCCCGGCCTCGTCATCGCGCAGGACGGACCGGAACTCGACGCCTTCGTCGCGGCCGCTGCGGACGCCGTCGCGGCCAGCACCCCGACCACCATGCTGACGCCGAACATCGCCGACAGCTACGGCAAGGGTGTCGACGCGCTGAGCGCCGCCGCAGACGAGGTCGCCCGCGGCACCGTCACCGACGCACCCAACGCCGGCCGCGCGGCACTCTTCAGCACCGACGCCGCGACGTTCCTCGACCGAGACGTGTTGCAGGCCGAAGTGTTCGGCGCATCCGCGCTCGTCGTCCGCTGCACCTCGGCCGAGCAGGTCGCCGCCGTGGCCCGCGCTCTCGAAGGTCAGCTCACCGCGACGATCCACGCCGACGCCGCCGATCACGCCCACGCCGGACGCCTGCTCCGCGTCCTCGAGCTGAAGGCCGGACGCATCCTCTTCGACGGGTGGCCCACGGGCGTCGAGGTGGGCCACGCGATGGTCCACGGCGGCCCTTACCCGGCGACGTCCGACTCACGCTCGACTTCGGTCGGCTCGCTCGCCATCGAGCGGTTCCTGCGCCCTGTCGCGTACCAGGACGTTCCCGCCGCGCTGCTCCCCAGCGCCATCGCCGACGGCAACCCCGACGGCATCTGGCGGCGTGTCGACGGCCAACTCTCCCGCGACTGACCCCGCCACTCACCTTCCTGCACCACACCGGCCGGCCTCTGGCCTTCCCGCACCACACCGGCCGGCCTCCGGCCTTCCCGCACCACCCCGGCCGGCCTCCGGCCTTCCCGCACCACACCCTCGTACACCAGGAGATCTCATGCTCGACGGCGTCCTCTTCTTCCCTGTCACCCCCTTCACCGACTCCGGCGAGGTGGACCACGCACTTCTCGCCGAGCACATCGCGAAGGGTGTCGACGCGGGCCCCGGCGGTGTCTTCATCGCCTGCGGCACCGGTGAGTTCCACGCTCTCGAGGCCGTCGAGTTCGGCGAGATCGTCGCCACCGCGGTGCGTACCGTCGCCGGCCGCGTCCCGGTCTACGCGGGCGCGGGTGGTTCGGTGGCCCAGGCGAAGATCTTCGCCCGATCCGCTCGTGACAACGGTGCCGACGGCATCCTGCTGCTCCCGCCCTACCTGGTGACCATGCCGCAGGCCGGCCTGGTCGAGTACACCCGCGAGGTCACCTCCGTCACCGACCTGCCGGTGATCGTCTACAACCGCGGCAACGCGCGCTACGACGAGGCGTCCGCCGTCGAGGTCGCCCACTTCCCCACCGTCGTCGGATTCAAGGACGGCACAGGCGATCTGGATCGCGTCTCGCGTATCGTGCGTGCGGTCGAGGACTCCCTGGCGCCCACCGGCAAGGCGTTCCAGTTCTTCAACGGACTGCCCACGGCCGAGGTCTCGCAGCAGGCCTACCGCGCCATCGGCGTCACGCTCTACTCGTCGGCCACGTTCGCCTTCGCCCCGGAGCTGGCCCTGGCGTTCTACACCTCGCTCGAGAACGACGACGTCACGCTCACCGACGCCCTGCTGCGCGAGTTCTTCCACCCACTCGTGCGTCTGCGCGACTCGGTACCCGGCTACGCCGTCTCCCTGATCAAGGCGGGCGTCACGCTCGAAGGTGTTGCCGCCGGCCCCGTTCGGGCACCGCTGATCGACGCCGCCCCCGCGGACGTGGAGGCGCTCACCGCGATCATCGCGGCCGGCCGCGCCGTGCTCGCCGACTCCCTCGCAGCCGACTCGGTCACCAAGGAGGCCGTGCACTCGTGAGCGCCCGGATCACCTCCGTCACCGTCACCCCCGTCGCCTTCGCCGACCCGCCGCTGCTCAACACCGTCGGAGTCCATCAGCCGTTCGCTCTGCGCGCGATCGTGCAGATCCGGACCGACGACGGCGCCGTGGGTCTGGGCGAGACCTACGCCGACACCGCGCATCTCGTTCGCCTGAACGCTGCTGCCGAGGCCATGGTCGGGGTGGACGTCTTCGCACTCCACACGCTGCGCGCCGTCGTGGACGAGTGCCTGGGTGGCCTGACGGTGACGGGTGGTGACGGGGTGGCCGGCATGATCACGACGGCCAGCACCACCGATCGGGTGTTCTCGCCGTTCGAGGTGGCGTGCCTCGACATCCAGGGCAAGATCCTCGGGCGGCCCGTCTCCGATCTTCTCGGTGGCCTGGTGCGCACGGCCGTACCGTTCAGTGCCTATCTCTTCTACAAGTGGGCCGGGCACCCCGGCTCCGCGGACGACGAGTGGGGTGCCGCGCTCGATCCCGAGGGCATCGTCGCGCAGGCCCGACGGATGATCGACCGGTACGGCTTCGGCGCGATCAAGCTCAAGGGCGGGGTGTTCCCACCCGAGCAGGAGATCGCCGCGATGCACGCGCTGCGCGAGGCGTTTCCCGATCTCCCACTGCGGCTGGATCCCAACGCGGCGTGGACCGTCGACACGTCCCTCGAGGTCGCGTCGGCCCTGACCGGTGTCGTCGAGTATCTCGAGGACCCCACACCGGGCCTGGACGGAATGTCGGAGGTGGCCCGCAAGGCCGCCATGCCGCTGGCGACCAACATGTGTGTCGTGGCGTTCGATCAGCTCGAGCCGTCGGTCCGACGCGACTCGGTCGGGGTCGTGCTGTCCGATCACCACTACTGGGGTGGACTGCAACGCTCACGGCTGCTCGCCGGCATCTGCGACACCTTCGGACTCGGCCTGTCGATGCACTCGAACTCCCATCTCGGCATCTCGCTCGCCGCGATGGTGCACCTCGCCGGCGCCACGCCGAATCTCACGTACGCCTGCGACACACACTGGCCGTGGAAGACCGAGGACGTCGTGGTCCCGGGCGTTCTGCGCATCGAGAACGGCGCCGTCGCGGTACCCACGGGACCGGGGCTGGGCGTCGAACTCGACGAGGACGCGCTGGCGAGGCTGCACCAGCAGTACCTCGACTGCGGGATCAGGGACCGTGACGACACCGGCTACCGGCAGAGTCTCGAACCCGACTTCGTCAACTCCTCGCCGCGATGGTGACCGGCCGTTCACACGGTCGGCTATCTTGAGCCGATGTTCTCGCTCTCGCGCCTGACGTGCTTCATCGCCGTCGCGGAAGAGCTGCACTTCGGCCGAGCCGCAGAGCGGCTCCACATGACCCAGCCCCCGCTCAGCAGGCAGATCCAGCAGCTCGAGAGTGAACTGGGCGTGCAGCTGATCGATCGGACGTCACGCTCGGTGACCCTCACGGCCGCCGGCGTGGCGTTCCTGCCCGACGCCCGCCGGATAGTCCGCTTGGCCGAGAGCGCCGCACTGACCGTCAAGCGTGTCCCCGCCGGTGATCTGGGCACCGTCGTCATCGGCTTCACTGCGGCGTCCGCGCACGCCGTCCTGCCTCGGCTGCTCTCGGACGTGCGCGCGGCTCTCCCGGACGTCGAACTGGTGCTGCGGGAGATGGTGTCGTCGATTCAGATCGACGCCCTCGCGAGCGGTGAACTGGATCTCGGTCTGGTCCGTCCCACCGTCACGCGACCGGGAATCCTGACGCGGCCCATCCACCGCGAGGCACTCGTCGCTGCGCTTCCCGAGGGGCACGAACTCCTCGACGTGGAGCGTCTGAGCGTGACGCACTTCGACGATCAACCCGTGATCATGTACTCGCCGGTGGATGCCCGCTACTTCCACGAGCTCCTCATCAGCACTTTCACCGTCGCCGGGGTCACGCCTCGATACGTGCAGTACGTGACGCAGGTGCACACCATGTTGATGCTCGTCAGCTCCGGCCTGGGCTGCGCACTGGTGCCGGCCTCGGCACGCACGATGCACACCGAGGGCGTCGTGTTCCGCGAGATCCGTTCCAGCACCGAGGAACCCGTGCGACTGAACGCCGCATGGCGTCACGACGCCGCCAACCCCGCCCTGCACCGTGTGCTGACGGACGTGAAGGCCGTGACCTCACTGCAGTGAGATCACGGCCGGCGGCTGCTGCGTCCGCGAATTAGTGCGCGACCTCGACCGGCGGCTTGACGGCCACGACCGGGCAGTGTGCGTCGAGCAGGACACGCTGAGACAGGCTGCCGAGCAACAGCTTTCCGACGGGTGAGCGGCGACGCACGCCGATGACGAGGAGCTCGACGTCCGGCTCGTAGGACATGTCGACGAGGTTGTCGGCGTGCGAGCGGCCGGGTACCGGTTCCGCCACCCGTGCCGCCACGCCGTCGGCGCCGGAGTCGGTGCGGGCAGCCATGATCAGCTCGTCGACCGCACTGCGATCACCGTCGACCACGACGGTGACGTCGGTACCGCGCATCTTGGCCTCGCGGAACGCGAACGGCAGTGCGTTGCGATCCTCGACGGTGTCCGCGTATCCCACGACGACGCTCATCGGGTCTCCTTCTGATCGGGCTGGAAGACCGGCGTCACGAGCGTGCCGTCGGCGAGGAACGAGTTCAGGTTCTCGAGGGTGAGTGCTTCCATCGCGGCGCGAGTCTGCACCGTGGCACTTCCGACGTGGGGAAGCAGCACCACGGTGTCGAGGGCGCGAAGCGCGTCCGGCACCTCGGGTTCGTGGGCGAAGACGTCGAGCCCGGCGCCGGCCAACCGTCCGCTCTGCAGCGCCTCGACGAGGGCGTCCTCGTCCACGACGCTGCCGCGAGCCACGTTGATCAGGAAGCCGTCCGGCCCCAGTGCGTCCAACGTCTCCCTGTCGACGAGCTGCTGCGTCTCCGGTCCGCCGGCTGCGGCCACGACCAGAACGTCCACTGCCGCAGCGAGTTCCCGCGGAGACGAGTGGTACCGGTACGGACTCGACTCGACGACGTTGCGGTTGTGGTAGCCGATGGTGCAGCCGAAGGCCTCGAGGCGGTGCGCGATGGCGCCGCCGATGCGCCCGAGACCGAGGATGCCGACCCGAGATCCGCTGACCTGCCGCGCCAACGGCGGCATGGGCTTGGTGGTCCACTCGCCCGCGCGCACGTAGCGGTCGGCGGCGGAGAAGCCGCGGAGGGTGTCGATGAGCAGCCCGAGGGCGGTGTCGGCGACGGCGTCGGTGAGGACGTCCGGAGTGTTGCTGACACCGATCCCGCGGCGGCGGGCCTCCTCGGCATCGGTGCCGTCGTACCCGACTCCGAAGTGGACGATCGCGCGCAGCGCGGGCAGGCGGTCCATGAGGTCCGCCTTGACGCCGACACGGCCGGACGTCACGACGGCGACGATCTCGTCGGCGTGCCGGCCGAGCACTTCGTCGCGATCGTCGTCCGGCAGCACCAGCGCGCCGCCGGCCTCGAGTGTCTCCATGAGCGAAGGCTTGAGTCCGCCGACCCGGAGAACGCGCGAAAATCGCTGCGCCTCATCGGGACTCGATGCCGATCCGTTCGAGCTCGGCGTTCCACCGTCGGTCATGCCGCCTCCTTCACCGTGCGACGGCCACCGGGAGCGACGGCCATCGTCTGCGGTGATCGTATGTCGGCCGACGAATACCGGTCCAACACGCAATTAGCATGGATCCATACTCTTCCGGTATTGATATCGTGTCTTCTCGTGACGCAGCAGGTCAGAGCCTCGGCAGTGTGATGCGGACCGCTCGACGCCGTCACGGCGAGCCCGAAATCGGCCCCGAACTGCGATTTCCCGGCCGATCGTCTGTTGACGGTCACTCCCCCCACTCCTACCGTGTGTCTACCGTCACAGGCGGTCCATCGGCTCCACTCGGCGTGCGTCGTCAGCCCCGACACCTCGCACCCGGTGTAGCCCCCTCAGCTTGGAGGAATCCATGAGATCCACCCGCGCCACATCCCTGGTGTCGGTGATCGCCGCGTCCGCACTCCTCACCGGATGCACCGTCGCGAACTCGGACAGCGGAGACGCCGCGAGTCCCGACACCGTCCGGATCGTGCTGCCGCAGGAACCACCGACCCTGGAGCCGTGCGATGTCTCGCTGACGGCCATCGGCGTGGTCACGCGGTCCAACATCACCGAACCCATGATCGAGCGTGACCCCACCACGGGTGACCTCGAACCGAAGCTCGCCACGTCGTGGGAGCGCACGTCGGACACCGAGTGGACGATCCGCCTGCGCGACGACGTCACCTTCAGCGACGGCACACCGTTCGACGCCGAGGACGCCGCCGTGTCGGTCGATCGCGCCGTGAACTCCGATCTGGCCTGCAACGTCGAGGGATACGTCTTCGGCGACGACGACCTCACCGTCCGCGCCGTGGATCCGACGACGTTGACCGTCGCCTCGCCGACTCCCGATCCGATTCTGCCGCTTCGGCTCTCGTTCATCGAGATGGTCAAGAGCGAGGTCGGTAGCGCCGAGCGAACCCGCGAGCCGATCGGTACCGGCCCGTACCGCATCGACTCGTGGGACTACGGCCAGCGACTCTCCCTGGTGCGCAACGACACCTACTGGGGCGACGCACCGGAATTCACGCGGGCCGTCTACCAGTGGCGTACCGAGGGCAGCGTCCGCGCCGCCATGGTCACCAACGGCGAGGCGGACATCGCGACCGGCCTCGGCCCCGAGGACGGAGCCGGCGACCTCGGTGTCGCCTTCCCGAACAACGAGACCACCGCCTTGCGGATGCAGGCCACCACACCGCCACTCGACGATCAGCGCGTGCGCGAGGCCATCAACTACGCCATCAACCGTGCGGGCATCGTCAAGGCACTGTTCCGCGGAATGGGAGCGCCCGCTGCGCAACTCATCGCGGACGGCGTCGTCGGCTACAACGACGAGCTCACCCCGTGGCCGTACGACATGGAGAAGGGCAAGGCCCTCATCGACGAGGCTCGCGCCGACGGTGTTCCCGTCGACACCGAGATCCGCCTCATCGGCCGCACCGGGCAGTTCCCGAAGATCAACGAGACCGTCGAGGTCATCCAGAACGCGCTGGCCGGCATCGGCCTGAACGTGAAGATCGAGATGAAGGACACGGCGGCCACCGCCGAGTTCCAGGAACGGCCGTTCCCGAACGTCGGGCCCTACCTGCTGGTGATCCAGCACGGCAATCAGGCCGGCGACGCCGCGTTCACGATGGATCAGTACATGCGCAGCGACGGCTTCCAGAGCTCCTACGGCACAACCGACTTCGACGAGGGAATCGACGAGGCCGAATCGCTGACCGACGAGGAGCGACAGACCGCGTTCGCCGATCTCTTCGCCCGTGAACCCGAGGAGATCACGCAGATGGCGTACATCGCGCACATGAACGGTGTGTTGGCCAAGGACCCGCGCATCGACTACACCCCCGATTCCGCCACCGTCGACGAGATGCGACTGGCCGAGATGACCCGGAGTTCCGATGCGACCGACTGATCACGACCCCGACCAGCAGCCCACCTCGATCGAGAGGCCGACCAGCCCCTCCTCCGGAAGGGAGTGACCGCCATGTTCGCCTTTCTGCGACGCCGCGTCTACACCAGCCTCGTCCCACTCCTGGTCGTCCTCATCGGCGTCTTCTTCCTCGCTCGTCTGACCGGTGATCCGACCAGCCTCTACCTTCCCGAGTCGGCGACACCCGCCCAGCGCGAGGCGTTCGCCGCCCAGAACGGCTTCGACCAGTCCGTGTGGACACAGATGGCCGACTACTTCGGCGGCGTGCTGCACCTCGACTTCGGTGAGTCGCTCCGGACGGGCGAAGCCGCGTCCACCATGGCGTTGCGCGCCTTCCCCGCCACCCTGCAGCTCGCGTTCGTCACGATGCTCCTCGCCGTGATCGGTTCGATCGTCATCGGCTGCTGGGCCGCGTACCGTCCCAACTCTCTCGCCGACCGGTTCTCGAGCCTGCTGTCCATGACGGCCGCGAGCATCCCCGACTTCTGGTTCGCCATCACCGGCGTCTGGATCTTCGCCGTGGTGCTCGGTGTCCTGCCGACCTCCGGCACCGGGGGCGCCGTCGCATGGGTGCTCCCCATCGCGACACTGCTCATCCGTCCGCTCGGCGTGCTCACCCAGGTGGTCCGCGGCGCGATGGTCTCCGCCCTCTCCGCCCCGTACGTCCGCCTCGCTCGCAGCAAGGGTGCCGGCGACCTGCGCGTCGTCACCCACCATGCGCTGCGCAACGCCGCGGCACCCGCGCTGACCGTCGCCGGCGACCTCACCGTCGGCCTGGTGAACGGCGCCGTCGTGGTCGAGGCCATCTTCGGGTGGCCCGGCATCGGCAAGTTGATGATCGACGCGATCCTGCAGCGCGACTTCGCCGTCCTCCAAGCAGCCGTCCTCCTGACGGCCGTCAGCATCTTCGTTCTGAACATCGTGATCGACGCGTGCTACGCGCTGCTCGACGCACGGGTTCGCGACAAGGCCAAGGTCTGAGAGGTACACCCATGACACTCGAAGCAAGCAAGGACAGCTCGGGCGTTCCGGTTCCCCCGGTGCTGCCGCCCACCCCGGACGCCGCGTCCGCGGCGCCCTCGCGCACGACCTCCATGCCGCTGTGGCGTCTGCTGCTGCGGGACCGCGTCGCCACCATCGCGGCGAGCATCCTGGTGCTCGTCTTCCTCACCGCGATCTTCGGTCCCATGCTGGTCGGCGACGCCGCCACCCGTCAGGACCTCGATCGATCCAACCTGGCGCCGTTCTCCCTCGACACCGGCTTCATGAACATCCTCGGCACCGATCCGCTCGGCCGCAGCATGCTCGCCCGCCTGATCGTCGCCAGCCGGACCACGCTGTCGGTCGCGATCCCCGCAGTCATCCTGTCCGGCATCATCGGCTCGATCATCGGCATGTGGGCCGGTTACCACCGCGGCTGGCGCGAGACCGCCGCCATGCGCGTCGCCGACGTCATCATGAGCTTCCCGTCGTTGCTGATGGCCGTCGTCGTGCTGTACGTCTTCTCCCCCAGCGCCGCGAACATCGTGCTGATCCTGACCATCACCCGCATCCCGATCTACCTCCGCACGGCCCGCGCCGAGAGCGCGGAACTCCGATCGCGAGTCTTCGTCGACGCGGCCCGCACGTTCGGCGCCGGCAGCGGCGCGGTGATCCGTCGCCACGTGGTGCCGATTCTGCTGCCCACGTTGCTGACCGTCGCCACGCTCGACTTCTGCTTCGTGATGCTGGCCGAGTCGTCGCTCAGCTTCCTCGGCATCGGGATCCAGCCACCCGACATCAGCTGGGGCCTCATGGTGTCCCAGGGCCGCACCTACCTGCAGAGCGCCTGGTGGCTGTCGTTCTTCCCCGGACTCGCGATCGTCATCACCACCGTGTCCGCGACCGTGCTGGCCGCGTGGGCCCGCATCGCCACCGACCCGGCGCAGCGCTGGCGCCTCACCCTCCCGCGTTCGAAGAGAAAGGCACGTCGATGAGTGCTCCCGCTCTCGCCCGCACCGCGCTCGAGGTCGACGGTCTGACCGTCGAGATCCGCACCCCGTCGGGCACCGTGCGTGCCGTCGACGGAGTGTCGTTCAGCGCGAAGCGCGGCCGCACACTCGCACTGCTGGGCGAATCCGGCTGCGGCAAGTCCATGACGGCCCAGGCCCTCGTCGGCTTGCTCGAGCCGATCGCCGACATCGTCGACGGCACCGTCATGCTCGGCGACACCGATCTGGTGACGGCGAACTCCAGGACTCGACGCCGCATCGCCGCCACCGAGCTCGCCATCGTCTTCCAGGACGCGCTGACGGCACTGAACCCCGTCTACACCGTGGGCACACAGTTGGCGGAACCGTTCCGCATACACCGCGGCATGTCGGCGAAAGCTGCACGTGTCGAGGCGATCTCGCTGATGGAGCGGGTGGGCATCCCGGAGCCCGAGTCGCGCGCCGACTCCTACCCGCACCAGTTCTCGGGCGGTATGCGTCAGCGCCTGCTCATCGCGATGGCCGTCGCCCTGGGGCCCACCGTGCTGCTGGCGGACGAGCCCACCACCGCTCTCGACGTCACCGTGCAGGCGCAGATCATGTCCCTGCTGCGCGACCTGCGCACCGAGCACGACATGGCCGTCATCCTCATCACGCACGATCTGGCCCTCGTCGCCGAGGAAGCCGACGACGTCGCCGTGATGTACGCGGGGACCGTCGTCGAAACGGGACCCGTCGCCGAGGTGTTTGGCGACCCGAAGCATCCCTACACGAAGGGACTGCTCGACTCGGTCCCCGTCGCCACCGTGCGCGGCGAGCACCTCAAGTCCATCGGCGGCACCCCGCCGGATCTGCACTCCATCCCGCCGGGATGCGTGTACCAGGCCCGATGCCCCATCGCGCGCGCCGTCTGCGTCGCGCAGCGCCCCGAGCTCCGCAGTGTCGCCGGCACCAGCCGTGCGACCGCATGCCATTTCCCCGAGGAGGTGTCCGGTGTCCGTTACGACGACAGTGGCGAGTGAGGCCGCGGCCACGCAGGCTGCACCGTTGCTCCAGGTCCGTGGAGTCTCCAAGACGTTCGACGTCGCCGCCGGCAGCGGCGGCCACAAGAAACTGCGGGCACTCGACGGCATCGACCTCGAGCTGCGACGCGGCGAGACCCTCGGCCTCGTCGGTGAGTCCGGCTGCGGCAAGTCCACACTCGCGCGCACGCTGATGATGCTCGAACGACCCGACACGGGCACCGTGTCGTGGGACGGCGTCGATCCGTTCGGCCTGAAGGGCAAGGAACTGCTCGCGTGGCGTCGTCGGATCCAGATGGTCTTCCAGGACCCGTACGGATCGCTCAACTCGAGGATGTCGGCGGCGGAGATAATCTCGGAGCCGTGGCACACGCATCGCACGATGTACAAGACCAAGCGCGACCGCGCCGCCCGCGTCCGGGAGCTGCTGCACCTCGTCGGTCTGCGTCCCAGCGACGAGCACCGCTACCCGCAGGAGTTCTCCGGTGGTCAGCGCCAGCGTCTCGGCATCGCGCGGGCCCTGGCACTCGATCCGAGTGTCGTGGTGTGCGACGAGCCCGTCTCGGCCCTCGACCTCTCGGTCCAGGCGCAGGTGCTGAACCTGCTCTCGGATCTGCAGAAGGAGCTCGGCATCAGCTACGTCTTCATCTCGCACGACCTGTCGGTGGTGCGACACGTCGCCGACCGGGTCGCCGTGATGTACCTCGGCCGGATCATCGAGACCGGGCCGACCGACGACGTCTTCGACCATCCCACGCACCCGTACACCGAGGCGCTGATGTCGGCAGCCCCGACGCTGGATCCCTCGACCCGGCGTTCGCGCATCCTCCTGGAGGGAGAGGTCCCGTCGCCTCTGAACCCGCCGTCGGGCTGCCGTTTCCGCACGCGCTGCGCGCACGCGACGGACGTCTGCGCCACGGGTATCCCCCCGTCGGTCGGGCGTCTCGGGAACCTGCACATCGCCGAGTGCCACCACCCGAGATCGGACGCCGTGGCCGTATGACCGTGCTCGCGTGACCGGCCTCGAATGGCTGGTCGTGGGCGTCGCGATCTTCACGGCGTCGTGTCTCCAGTCGTCCATCGGCTTCGGGATGGGGATGGTCGCGGCGCCCGTCCTGGCCATCATCGATCCGCGGATGGTGCCCGGCACGATCATCCTGCTCGCCACCGCGCTCACCGCGCTGGTGGTGGTGCGGGAGCGCACGAGCATCGACGTGCGCGGGGCCGGCTGGGCACTGGTGGGACGGGTGCCCGGCGTGATCGCCGGCGCCGCGCTGCTCGTCGTACTGCCCGAGCGGGGAGTCTCCATCATGCTCGGCGCAGTGGTGCTGTTCGGCGTCGTGGCCACGGCGATCGGCTGGTCGCCGACACCGCGACGCGGATCGCTCATGACCGCGGGCGCCGCGTCCGGACTGCTCGGCACCGCCACCTCCATCGGCGGGCCACCCATGGCGCTGATCTGGAGCGGCAGCAGCGGCGCCGCGTTGCGCAGCACCATGAGCGGCTTCTTCCTGATCGGCTCCCTGATGTCGCTCGCCGCGCTGGGGGTCACCGGCTCCCTCGACGCGCACTCCCTGGCGACCGGCGCCCTGCTCCTGCCCGCAGTCGCGCTCGGGTACATGGCCTCGCGCTGGGTGAACCGCGTACTCGACCGTCGTCGGCTGCGATGGGTGTCCATCGTCGTGTCGGCGGGTGGTGCGCTCGTGCTGCTGGTCGATGCGGTGGTGTGAGGTGTGCGGTTGCGGTGGGTGCGGCGCTAGCGCTTCCGGGAGCGCACACACCCTCTGGTGAGCGCACACTCGCTACAGCCGGCTGGACGGGGTGTGCGCTTCATGGCAGATGTGCGCACTCGGCACCGGCGCACTCGATCGATACTCACCCTGCATCGCTGCATCCACAAATGGTGTTGGACGGGAATGAATCACCCGCCCTAGGCTCGTCGACGTGAGCACCGTCACCGAGGTCCGAACCTCCCATGCCACCCCCGTCGTCACCGCGATGCGCGTCGTTCCCGTCGCCGGCCACGACAGCATGCTGCTGAATCTCAGCGGCGCCCATGCACCGTTCTTCACCCGGAACCTGGTCGTGCTGACCGACTCCGACGGGCGCACCGGTGTGGGCGAGGTGCCGGGTGGCGAGCCCATCCGCCGCTGTCTGGAGGACGCCCGAGCTCTCGTCGAGAACGCCTCGGTCGGCGACCACCACGCCGTGCTCAACGCGATGCGCCGCGCGTTCGCGGACCGCGACTCCGGTGGACGCGGCGCCCAGACCTTCGATCTGCGGATCGCCGTGCACGCCGTGACGGCCGTCGAGAGCGCACTGCTCGATCTGCTCGGCCAGCACCTGGGTGTGAGCGTCGCGGCCCTGCTCGGCGACGGCCGCCAGCGCGACCGAGTGCAGGCGCTCGGGTATCTCTTCTTCCTCGGCGACCGGAACAAGACGGATCTCGCGTACCGCGCACCCTCGGACGAGGGCAGTTCCGCCGACGCCTGGTCCCGCCTGCGCCACGAGGAGGCACTGACGCCCGACGCCGTGGTCGCACTCGCGGAAGCGGCGCACGCCAGGTACGGCTTCCAGGACTTCAAGCTCAAGGGCGGTGTCCTCCCCGCAGCGCAGGAGGCCGACGCCGTGCGCGCACTCGCGGAGCGCTTCCCCGCGGCACGCATCACGCTGGATCCCAACGGCGGCTGGCTCCTGAAGGACGCGATCGAGACGTGCCGTGGTCTGCGCGACGTGCTCGCCTACGCGGAGGACCCGGTCGGACCCGAGGGCGCATTCTCCGGGCGCGAGGTGATGGCCGAGTTCAAGAGCGCGACCGGCCTCCCCACCGCCACCAACATGATCGCCACCGACTGGCGCGAGATGGGACACACCATTCGATCCGGCGCCGTCGACATCCCGCTCGCGGATCCCCATTTCTGGACGATGAACGGATCGGTCCGCGTCGCGCAACTCTGCGATGCCTGGGGCCTGACGTGGGGATCGCACTCCAACAACCACTTCGACGTCTCGCTCGCCATGTTCACGCACGTCGCAGCTGCCGCTCCCGGTGAGATCACCGCCATCGACACGCACTGGATCTGGCAGGACGGGCAGCGCATCACGACGAATCCGTTCCCCATCGTGGACGGGTACCTCACCGTCCCCGACGTGCCGGGTCTCGGAGTGACCCTCGACATGGAGCGCGTCGAGGCCGCACACGAGCTGTACCAGCGCGAGGGCCTCGGGGCCCGCGACGATGCGGTCGGCATGCAGTACCTGGTGCCGAACTGGACCTTCGACAGCAAGCGCCCCTGCCTGCAGCGCGCATGAAGGTCGTCGTCGCGGACCGCAACCTCCTCCCGCATCGGGACGCCGTCGAGGCGGTGATGCCGGACGGCACCGTCGTGTCGTGGCACGAACGCTTCGACGAGGACGCGCTCGTCGCCGACCTCGCCGATGCGGACGTCCATGTCGGGGGCCGGGTCACCGAGGCCATGGCGCAGGCGGGCCGGGGCCTGCGACTCGTCCAGGTCGCGGGAGCCGGCGTCGACAACGTCGCCCGTGCGGCCCTTCCATCGACCACACTGCTGGCCAACACGTTCCACCACGAGGACTCCATCGCGGAGTACGTGCTCGCGTCTGCGGTGCTCTTGCGGCGTGGCTTCCTGACGCAGGATCACGCACTGCGACAGAGTGTCTGGTCGACCTCGGTGTACGACGACACGCTGCCCCAGCCGTCCGCGACAGCGGGCGCCCGCGTGGGCCTCGTCGGCTTCGGCCACATCGGGCAGCGCTCGTGGTCGCTGCTGCGCACCCTCGGCTGCCTCGGCGCCGCCGTGACCGGACGCGGAGCCGTCGACGTGGCCGCTCACGGCCTGGACTGGGCCGGCGATGCCACGGAACTTCCGCGGCTGATGGCGGAGTCGGACATCGTCGTCGTCTCGGCACCTCTCTCCGCGGCGACGACCGGCATGATCGGCGCGGACGAGCTCCGCGCGCTGGGGCCGGCGGGAGTCCTGATCAACGTCGGCCGCGGGCCGCTGGTGCAGGAGCGGCCGCTACACGACGCGCTGGCGACCGGCGAGCTCGGCGCCGCGGCCATCGACGTCTGGTACAGCTACCCCGGCCCGGACGGGCGAGGCGAGCCGAGTGCACTCCCGTTCGGAAGCCTGCCGAACGTGCTGATGACGCCGCACTCGTCCGGCATCACGCGCCGAACGTTCGAGGGCCGCTGCCGCGACATCGTCGCCAACATCCGGCATCTCGCCGACGGGACCCCGCTGATCAACCTGGTCGGCTGACCCCGAACAGGACGAAGGCCGGTCACCACGCGGGCGACCGGCCTTCGTCGAGACGGTGCTAGGAGACGCCGAGCATCTCGTGATCCTTCAGCGACGACGTGATCACCCGGAGGTGGTCATCGACCCCGCCGAGCGTGTGCTCGATGGCCGTGAGACGCGAGAAGTAATGTCCCACAGGGTATTCGTCCGTCACCCCGATTCCGCCGTGCAGCTGGATCGACTCCTGGCCGATCTGCCGGGCGGAGCGTCCGATCTGCAACTTCGCCCGCGACGCGACCGTGGGATCCGGAGATCCGTCGGCCAGCGACATCGTCGCGTAGAGCGCCATGCTGCGTGCCAGTTCGAGCTGCACGTACATGTCCGCAGCGCGGAACGTCAGTGCCTGGAACTTGGCGAGCGGCACACCGAACTGCTTGCGCTGCTTCAGGTACTCCGTGGTGAGTCGCAGCGACTCCTCCATCGCACCGAGCGCCTCGGCAGCGAGAGCCGCCTGCGCACGGACGTTGGACGCCACGATGGCGGCACTGGCGTCGCCGCCGTCACCGAGCGGTTCGCCCGCGACGTCCGACAGCTCGAGCGACGCGCCGCGCAGTCCGTCGTGGGTGCGGTAGGTCTTGCGCGTGAGTCCCTCGGCATCGGCCGCGACCAGGAACAGGCCCACGCCTCCGCCGGGCAGCGCCGCGCTGATCACGAAGTGATCGGCGCAGTCACCGTGCAGCACAGGGTTCTTCACACCCGAGAGTGCCCACGAGCCACCCGATCCGGCCGGCCTCCGGCCTTCACGCAGGTCCTCGGTGGCCGACGTCGACACCTCGGCTGCCGGCCAGCGGGTGCCCGGCTCGGAATGCGCGAACGCGAGAAGGGTCTGCCCCTCCGCGACGCCCGGCAGGATGCGCTGACGCTGATCGGTCGATCCGACCTCGGTGATGAGACCACCCGGAATCAGCACGCAGTCCAGCAGCGGCTCGGGTGCGAGGCGGCGACCGATCTCGGTCATGACCGCGAAGGTCTCGACCGGTCCGGCGTCCATGCCGCCGTCGTCCTCGGCGAAACTGAGGCCGAGCAGGCCCAGCTCGGCGAACTGCTTCCAGACCGATTCGGTCCAGCCGCGCTCGCTCTCCACCGCTGCCTTGCGCTTCTCGTTGTCGTAACTGCGGGCGAGCACGTCACGCACCGTGTCGCGCAGCAGCTTCTGTTCTTCGTCCAGTTCGAACTGCATGTCGTGCGCTCCTAGAGACCGAGAATGCCGGACGCGATGATGGTGCGCTGCACCTCGTTCGAGCCGCCGTAGATGGATGTCTTGCGGAAGTTCAGGTAGGTCGGGGTCGCACGCTGCGCCCAGACCGGTGTCGGCGAGTCCTCTCCGGCCGCGAACGGGAGCGAGTCCGGTCCCGCCACGTCGGTGAGGATCTCGGTGGCCAGCTGCTGCAGCTCGCTGCCCCGGAGCTTGAGCACCGACGACGCCGGGTTCTCCTTGCCGGAGACGTAGCTGGAGACGATGCGCAGCTGGGTGAGCTCGAGTGCGAGCACCTGGTTCTCGAGCTCGGCGAACCGAGCGGCGAAGACCGGATCGTCGAGCAGCGTGCCGGTCCCGACCGTGGTCTCGGCCGCGAGCGCCTTGGCCTGCGCCAGCTTGGTCTTGGTGAAGCCGAGTCGCGTGATGCCGGTGCGCTCGTTGCTCAGCAGGAACTTGGCGTAGGTCCAGCCGGCGTTCTCCTCGCCGACGAGGTTCTCGACGGGGACGCGGACGTCCTCGAACCAGACCTCGTTGACCTCGTGGCCGCCGTCGATCAGCTTGATCGGGCGCACGGTGATGCCGGGGGTCTTCAGGTCGACCAGGATGAACGAGATACCGGCCTGCTTCTTCGGCGCGTCCGGGTTGGTGCGCGCCAGCACGAAGATCCAATCGGCGTACTGGCCGAGCGTGGTCCACGTCTTCTGACCGTTGATGACGTACTCGTCACCGTCGCGCAGAGCGACCGTGCGCAGCGACGCGAGGTCCGATCCCGCCTCGGGCTCGGAGAAGCCCTGGCACCACCAGATGTCGAGGTTCTGCGTGGGCGGGAGGAACTTCTGCTTCTGCTCCTCGCTGCCGAAGGTCGCGATGACGGGCCCCACCATCGAGATGTTGAAGGCCAGGGGCTCGGGCACCGACGCGAGCTGCAGCTCGTCCAACCAGATGTGGTGCTGCATCGGGGTCCAGTCCTTGCCACCCCATTCGACGGGCCAGTGCGGGCTCGCCATGCCGTGCTTGTTCAGGATCTGCAGCGTCGTGATCATGTCCTCGCGCTCGAGTTCCTCGCCTGCCGCGTTGCGCTCGCGGATATCGGCAGGGATCTCGGTACGGAAGAAAGTTCGCATCTCGTCGCGGAACGCAGCTTCCTCATCGGTGAGTGCCAGGTTCATCTGTGACCTTTCGAAGTCCTTCGCTGATCTCTAGCACCGTACTCTCCGGTAACCAGGCTCGGACAGGGGTGCCGTCGACCGATATTCTGGGCCCGACCATGACCGATCACCTCGACTCCCGGGCGCGGAGCACCTCTGTCCGAGTGGCCCTCGTGCGCCACGGCGAGACCGACTGGAACGTCGAGGGGCGTCTGCAGGGCTCCTCCGACATCCCGCTCAACGACATCGGGCGCAGCCAGGCCCGGACCGCGGCCGCCGCGCTGGCCGACGACTCGTGGGACACCCTCGTCAGCTCGCCGCTCTCGCGGGCGTCGGAGACCGCCGACATCATCGGCCACGTCATCGGGCTCACCCGCTCGGCCGACCACGAGGACCTGATGGAACGTCGCTTCGGACGTGCCGAGGGCATGACCGGCTACGAGGCGTGGGCGTACTGGCCCGACGGTGACTACCCGGGCGCCGAGTCGCACGAGGCGCTCGCCGAGCGAGGGCGTCGTCGACTCGACCTGCTGGCCGACGAGAACCCCGGCAGGTCCCTCGTCGCCGTGGCCCACGGCGGCATCATCCGGGCCGTGCTGAGGTCCATCACCGGCCACCCTGCGCCGCGCATCGCGAACGCCGGCGTGAGCATCGTCGTCCGCGACGACGACGGCTGGTCGGTCCGCACCGTCAACTCGGTTCCCGTCCGCCACGGCCGACGGCTCCGCTGACGCGTCAGGAGAGGAACGTCTCCACGGGCGCGGGGCGCCCGTAGAGGTACCCCTGCGCGTACGTGCAGCCGAGTTCGGTGACGATGCGCTCCTGCTCCGTCGTCTCCACGCCCTCGGCGACGGTGCGCATGGTCAGCGCGGTGGCCATGGCCTCGATGGCCGTCACGATGGACACCGACGCGTCGTCGACCGGGACGCGGTCGATGAACGACTTGTCGATCTTGATGACGGTGATGGGCAGATCTCGTAGGCGACCGAGCGAGGAGTACCCCATCCCGAAGTCGTCGAGCACCAGCACGATGTCCTGCTCGGCGAGACGTGCGAGGACCCGATTGGCCACCACCGGATCGGCGATGAGGGCACTCTCGGTCACCTCGAGCCCGAGCACCGACCCGTCCAGACCGTGCGACGCCAGCAGGTCCGCGACGACGTCCGGGAGCCGCTCGTCACGCAGCTGCAGCACGGAGAGGTTCACCGACATCGACATGCGCGGCGCTCCCGCCGCCCGCAGTCGCACCAGATCGCCCAGAGCCGTGTCGAGTACCCAGGTCCCGATCTCGGAGATCATGTTGGTGGCCTCGGCGACCGGGATGAACTCGTCCGGCCCCACCCAGCGGCCGCGATGCTTCCACCGCACCAGGGCCTCGTAGACCAGCACGTCGTGGGTCCGCAGCGACACGATGGGTTGGTAGTGCACCGCCATCTCCCCGCGCGCGACCGCGCCGCGCAGCGCGCTGCCCAGCTCGACCGACCGGGTCGCCGCGGTGCGCAGGGACTCGTCGAAGAACGCGTAGGCCGCCGGCCCGCGGAACTTGGCGTCGTACATCGCCGTGTCGGCCTCGCGGACCAGATCGTCCGCGAGCCCGGCGGGACCGCAGGACGTCGCGATGCCGATGCTGACGCTCACGTACAGCGACGCCACACTCAACTCGAACGGTTCCGCGAACGCGGCCAGGAGCAGTTCCGCGAGTTCCTCGGCACGGGCCCGGTCACAGTGCGCCACCACCACGAACTCGTCGCCGGCGTACCGCACCACGTCCTCGTCGGCGGAGACCACGCGCCGGATGCGCTGCGCCGCCGCCTGGATGAGCTCGTCGCCCGCGCGGTGGCCGTACGAGTCGTTGACGACCTTGAAGTTGTCGAGGTCCGCGAACAGCACGGTGGTGGCCGACGCCGACGAGGACGGCCTCCGCGCAGCGCGTTCCAGGATCGACTCGAGCATGGACCGATCGGGGAGACCGGTGAGCGAATCGTGGGTGGCGTCGTGGCGGGCCTTGTCCTCGCTGCGCTGCACCCGGCTCAGCGCCCGCTCACCGCGGACGAACATTCCCACCAGGATCACGGCCAGAAAGGTCGAGCGGACCACCACGTCCGCGGTCCCCACCGCGTCGCCGACGAGCGGCAGCGCGGCGCAGGTGGCGACGAGCGCGACGGACACCGTCATCCGCTGCCGGGTGAGCGCGGCCGTCACACCTCCCGCGCGGCCCACCCACGCCATCGACGGATGCAGCGACGCGGCGGCCAGCAGGACGAACGCGAGCAGATACATCGCGTCGAGGACGACCGCGGGCGGGGCGACCGAGCGGGCCGTCGCGATCGCGTAGCCGAGATCGCCGACGATGGTGACGAGCAGTGCGGCGACGAGGAGAACCAGGGACACGTTGAAGCGGCTCTTCGACAACAGCAGGAAGAACGCCATCGTGAACAGGCCGGCGTCGATCGCGGGGAACAGCCCGTTGAGCACCACGGACGGCACGTCCCGCGTGGTCGAGAGGACCGGAGCCACCAGCAGCACCCAGGACACGAACGTCATGCCCAGCGTGACCAGGACCGCGTCGATGATGGTCGGGGTGGGCCGCGAGTTGCCCCCTCGCCGCGACCAGCCGACGATGCCGAGGACGAGCAGCAGGTAGCCGAGCAACACCAGTACCTCCGGCAGCAGCCGGATCGCCGAGGGCAGGTCCGCGCGCACGCTCCGCGCGGACAGGCCCACCAGGAAGGACGTCGCCGCGCCGAGCATGCACCGCCAGGCGTACGTGTCGGTCGGGCTGTTGCGCCGCAGGCCGACCAGGACCACGACCATGCAGCCGATGGCGCCCACCGCGAAGACGCCGGTCCGGATCGATGCGGGCACGATCAGGTAGACGGCCAGCACCACGGCGGCCACCGTGAACGACGCCGCCAGGTAGCGCCCCGGCGACCGGACGGGCCCACCGAGGCGCGATCGGTCCAGCGCCGCAGCGGTCACTCGTGGGGGAACGGGCGTCGACACCATCGACTCGTCCTCCTCGACCACCGCGCGTGAGCGTGTCCCCCGAACCACGACCTGTCCGACCACAATCTATCCGTCCACAACCTAGCTGAGCAGTGGAAAGACGAGCAGCGCCGAGGCAGCAGTCATGCCTGCGCGGACGGCGCCGACGCTGCCGACAGTGCCCGAGATCGGATGCCGCCGCTCCCGCGCCGCGACACCGACGACGACGGTCCGTGCGAGGGCCAGGTGAGAGGTGGTTTCCGGTGCCGAACGGCCACTGTCGCGGCAGCCCGGGCGCCGTAACGACTCGATAACGAAGAGACCGATCGCCCCTCTCGATGCTGAGGTTCGGCCACTACTTCGGTAGGTCTGGGTGAGTGAGTACTTCCGAATCAGGTTCTGTCGACAACCCGACACCGGCGCTGAAGGACGCTCCGCCCGGGGTTCTCCGGCGCGCGATCGGCGCCTCGGCGATGGGCAACGCGACCGAGTGGTTCGACTACGGCGTGTACGCCTACACGGCCACGTACATCTCCCGCGCGTTCTTCCCGGACGACCTCGAGTCCGCCACCCTGCTGACGCTGGGCATCTTCGCGGTGTCCTTCCTCGTGCGTCCGCTCGGCGGCCTCGTCTGGGGACCACTGGGGGACCGTCTCGGCCGCAAGCACGTCCTCGCACTGACCATCATCCTGATGGGCACCGCGACCTTCCTCATCGGTGTCATCCCGAGTTACGCCTCGATCGGCTTCTGGGCACCGGTTCTGCTGGTGATCCTGCGGATGATCCAGGGCTTCTCCACCGGCGGTGAGTACGGCGGCGCAGCCACCTTCATGGCCGAGTACTCCCCCGACCGCAAGCGCGGCTTCTACGGCAGCTTCCTCGAGTTCGGCACACTCGGCGGCTTCTCCCTCGGCGCCCTCGTGGTGCTGGCCGTCGACCTGCTCTCCACCGACGCGTTCATGGACACGTGGGGCTGGCGCCTGCCGTTCTTCGTCGCCGGGCCGCTGGCGCTCATCGGGCTCTACATGCGGTCCAAGCTCGAGGACACCCCGGTGTTCCGTGAACTCGAGAACGAGGACGCGGTGGAGCACAAGACGTCCACCCAGTTCCGCGAACTGATCGCCACCTACTGGCGACCGATCCTCACGCTGATGGGCCTCGTCGTCGCGCTCAACGTCTGCAACTACACCCTGCTGAGCTACATGCCGACCTATCTGGAGAGCCGGATCGGCCTGTCGAGCACGTCGTCGCTGTTCCTCGTCGTCATCGGGCAGTTCGCCATGATGCTCGTCATTCCGTTCGCCGGAGCACTGTCGGACAAGGTGGGGCGCAAGCCACTGTGGCTCGTCTCGATGGTCGGACTGCTGATCTTCGCGATCCCGATGTACATGCTGATGACGGTCAACTTCGGCTGGGCCATCGTCGCGTTCACCGTGCTGGGCCTGCTCTACGTCCTGCAGCTCTCGACCATCTCGGCGACGTTCCCGGCCATGTTCCCGACGCACGTCCGGTTCGCCGGCTTCGCCATCGCCTACAACGTGTCGACCTCGTTGTTCGGTGGCACGGCGCCGGCGGCCAACGAGTGGCTCGTCGAACGGACCGGCAACGACCTCGTCCCGGCGTTCTACATGATGGGCGCCTGCGTCGTCGGACTGATCGCACTGCTCTTCGTCGCCGAGACGGCGGGCGCGTCGATCCGCGGCCGCGGAGTCCCCGGTGTCGACACCGACGCGCATCCCTCGGCGTTGCAGAAGAGCTGACGCACCGCACCCCCGCGAGACTCTCGCGGGGGTGCGCTGGTATCAGTGCTTGCCGCGGGGCGGTCCGCCGTCGCGCTGCAGCTGGATGAGCACGCCGCTGATCCTGGTGCGGCGCAACGCTTCCAACGTCTCGTCCGCGAGATCCGCCGGGAGCTCGACCAGGCTGTGATCCGGCCGGATGCTGATGTGCCCGAAGTCGCTGCGCCGCAGCCCGCCCTCGTTGGCGATGGCACCGACGATGGCACCGGGCGCCACCTTGTGCCGCTTGCCGACGCTGATCCGGTACACCGCCAGATCCTGATCGCCCTTGCGAGACTTGCGCAACGGCGGTGCGTCCCGATCGTCGAACTTGCGCTCGGGGCGCTCGCGCTTCTCCCTCGGCGGGGGCGGCGGCTCGGGCGACATGAGGAACGCGTCGCCGTCCCGCGACTGCGTCGCCAGCGCCGCGGCGATGTCCGCGAGCGGCACGTCGTGCTCGCGCTCGTAGTCCTCGATGAGTCGACGGAACAGCCCGAGCGACGTCGAGGACAGCGACTGGGTGATGGAGTCGGCGAACTTGGCCACGCGCTGCGCGTTGACGTCGTCGACGCTCGGCAGCTGCATCTCGGTGATCGGCTGCCGCGTCGCCTTCTCGATGGCCTTGAGCAGATGACGCTCCCGCGGCGCGACGAACAGCAGCGCTTCGCCCGCGCGCCCGGCGCGACCGGTCCGCCCGATGCGGTGCACGTACGACTCGGTGTCGTGCGGGATGTCGTAGTTGACGACGTGCGAGATCCGCTCGACGTCGAGACCGCGGGCCGCGACGTCGGTGGCGACGAGCACGTCGAGCGCACCGTTCTTGAGCTGACCGATGGTCCGCTCGCGCTGCGCCTGCACGATGTCACCGTTGATGGCGGCGGCCGAGTAGCCCCGCGCCCGCAACTTCTCGGCGAGCTCCTCCGTGGCCTGCTTGGTGCGGACGAAGATGATCATCGCCTCGAAGTCCTCGACCTCGAAGATCCGCGTCAACGCGTCGAGCTTGCGCTGATGCGCCACCTGCACGTACCGCTGCGTGATGTTGGGGGCGGTGGACGTCTTCGTCTTCACCGTGATCTCGACCGGATCGTGCAGGTACTGCTGCGAGATCTTGCGGATCGCCGACGGCATGGTGGCCGAGAACAGCGCCACCTGCTTGTACTCGGGGGTGTCCGCGAGGATGCGCTCGACGTCCTCCTGGAATCCCATCTTCAGCATCTCGTCGGCCTCGTCGAGCACGAGATACTCGAGGTGCGACAGGTCCAGCGTGCCCTTCTCGAGGTGGTCGATGACGCGACCGGGCGTGCCGACGACGATGTGGGCGCCGCGCCGCAGACCGGAGAGCTGGGTGCCGTACGCCTGCCCGCCGTAGATGGGCAGGATGTGCAGGCCCTCGATGTGGGTGGCGTACTTGCCGAACGCCTCGGCCACCTGGATGGCCAGCTCGCGGGTGGGCGCGAGGACCAGCGCCTGCGGCACCCGGTTGGCGACGTCGAGGCGCGAGAGGATCGGCACGGCGAACGCGGCGGTCTTGCCGGTGCCGGTCTGCGCGAGGCCGACGACGTCGTTCCCGGCCATCAACGGCGGGATGGTGGCTGCCTGAATGGGCGACGGCGTCTCGTACCCGACGTCCGCGAGGGCTTTCAGCACACGCTCGTCGATACCGAGATCGACGAACGAGGGGGTGTCGGTGGACACCGTTTCCGACTCGGAAGTGCTCATGTGCACCAGAGTCTAGTCCAGCGACCACCTGCAGAACGACAACTGTTCGAACAGGACAAAGCGGATACGGCACTACGATCACCGCAGCATCGCTTCATGTGATCCAATACACAACAAACCTGCTGCTACTGGAAGGTACAGACACCGTGCACGAATACTCGGTACCCGCGTCCTACACGATCCCGGACGACGTCTCGATGGCCGACACCGTGTTCCGCTACGCGAGCGAGACCCCGGAGTGGGTGGCGTTCCAACGGCGAGTCGGCGGCTCGTGGAAGGACGTCACGGCGCGCACGTTCGCCGACGAGGTCGCGGGCGTGGCCAAGGGCCTCATGGCCTCCGGCATCGAGTTCGGTGACCGCGTCGCCATCATGGCCGGCACCCGCTACGAGTGGGTCGTGCTCGACTACGCGATCTGGACCGCCGGTGGCTGCACCGTGTCCATCTACGAGACGTCCGCAGCCGATCAGGCGCAGTGGATCCTCGAGGACTCCGCGACCAAGCTCTTCGTCGTCGAGACCTCCGAACATCTCACCCGCATGAAGGACGTCACCGACAGCGCCGCGGATCTCCGCGAGACGCTGAGCTTCGACGGCGGTGCGATCGACGAGCTCACCACCCGCGGCGCCTCCGTGTCCGACGACAATCTGCACGCCCGTCGTCAGCAGGTGTCCGCGTCGTCGGCCGCCACGCTCATCTACACCTCGGGGACCACCGGCCGCCCGAAGGGTGTCCAGCTCACGCACTCGAACTTCTACGCCGAGACGACGGCCACCCAGGTGGCGCTGCACGACCAGATGACCGAGGGCAAGCGCACCCTGCTGTTCCTCCCGATGGCGCACGTGTTCGCTCGCGCTGTGTCGTTCGGCGCCTTCGAGGCCAAGGTCACGGTGGCGCACACGTCCGACACCACGACGCTGGTCGAGCAGTTCGCCGAGTTCCAGCCCGACTTCATCCTCTCGGTCCCGCGCGTGTTCGAGAAGGTCTACAACTCGGCCAAGCAGAAGGCGCACGACGGCGGCAAGGGCAAGATCTTCGATCAGGCCGCGGACGTCGCGATCGAGTGGAGCATCGCGCAGGACAAGGGCGGCGCCGGCCTGGTGCTCAAGGCGAAGCACACCCTGTTCGACAAGCTGGTCTACTCGAAGCTCCGCGCCGCGCTCGGTGGACGGTGCACCAGTGCGCTGTCCGGCGGCGGCCCCCTCGGCGCTCGACTGGGCCACTTCTTCCGCGGCATCGGCGTTCCGGTGCGTGAAGGCTACGGACTCACCGAGACCAGCGCCGCCGTCACGGTCAACACCACCGACAAGCAGCGCATCGGTTCCGTCGGCCGCCCGCTCGCGGGGCACGCCGTGAAGATCGCGGAGGACGGCGAGATCCTGGTGAAGGGTCCCGTCGTGTTCTCCGGGTACTGGCACAACGAGAAGGCCACCGAGGAATCGATCCGCGACGGCTGGTTCCACACCGGTGACCTCGGCTCACTCGACGACGAGGGCTTCCTCTCGATCACCGGTCGCAAGAAGGAGATCATCGTGACGGCAGGTGGCAAGAACGTCGCGCCCGCCGGCCTCGAGGACTCCATCCGGTCGCACCCGCTGGTCAGCCAGTGCCTCGTCGTGGGCGACGCCAAGCCGTTCATCGGGGCGCTCATCACGCTGGATCCCGAGGCTCTGCCCGGCTGGCTCGAGCGTCACGGTCTCGACAAGAGCACGTCCGCGAGTGATCTGACGACCAACGCCGACCTGATCGCCGAGATCGACAAGGCCGTCGACACGGCCAACTCGAAGGTCTCCAAAGCCGAGCAGATCAAGAAATACACGATCCTGCCCGGTGACTTCACGATCGAGTCGGGAGAACTGACGCCGACCATGAAGCTCAAGCGCAACGTCATCCTGGAGTCGCACGCCAGCGAGGTGGCCGACATCTACGGAGGCTGACACTCGTCCGACCCACCCGAGGCGCGCCCGTGAGAACTCCTCACGGGCGCGCCTCGCTCGTTGTGGCTCGTCAACACGCCCACCGGAGCAAGCCGACACTGCCATCGTGACGAATAGCAGTCATGACCACGACGACCACCGAACGCCAGACCTCGGGTGACTCCGCGCGTACGCGCGTCCACCCCTTCGCACGCATGCTCAGCGGAGTGGTCGCCGCCGGCGTCGTGCTCGGCGTGGGCGAGATCCTCTCGCTCCTCTTCAGCTCGGCGTCGTCACCGTTCTTCGCCGTCGGCTCCACCACCGTGGACCGCACGCCCGCGTTCGCCCGCGAGTTCGCGATCGACACCTTCGGCACCAACGACAAGGCCGCCCTGTTCGTCGGCATGTCCATCGGCATCGCGATCATCGCCGCCATCGCCGGCCTGCTCGAGCGCCCGTCCCGTCCCATCGGATCGGTGATCCTGCTGGTGCTCGGTGCCGTCGGCGTCTACGCGGTGCTGCAGCGGCCGACGTCCTCGCTCAGTGATGTCATCCCCACCGTGGTGGGCGTCGTCCTGGGCATCGCGGTCCTGCAAGCCCTCACGCGAGCGCTCGAGGTGCCGGCGGGCACGGTCGACGGGTTCATGCCGCGTCGCAAGTTCCTCGTCCTGTTCGGCGCTGCCGCCGCGGTGGCAGTCGCAGCCGGCACGGTCGGCCGGTACCTCGGCGATCGTGTCGCCGGCGTCGCCGAGGACATCAAGAACTTCCGCCTCCCCACGGTCGCGGCCGGCGAGAAAGCCGCCGCCATTCCGGCCGGTACCGACATCGGTGTCGAGGGCGCGACCACCTTCGTCACGCCGAACAACACCTTCTACCGCATCGACACCGCTCTGCAGGTCCCGCAGCTGACCACCGCCGAGTGGCAGCTCAAGATCCACGGCAAGGTCGACCGCGAGATGACGCTGAGCTGGGACGACCTCATGGCTCGCACTCCAATCGAGCGCGTCGTGACGCTGACGTGCGTGTCCAACGAGGTCGGCGGACCGCTCGCCGGCAACGCGACCTGGATCGGGTTCCCCATCAAGGACATCCTCGACGAGGTGGGTGTGCAGGCCGACGCGGACATGCTGCTGTCCACGAGCATCGACGGCATGACCATCGGTTCGCCGGTCGAGGCCCTCACCGACGGCCGCGACGCGATGCTCGCGGTGTCGATGAACGGCGAGCCGCTGCCCGTCGAGCACGGCTACCCGGTGCGTCAGGTCGTGCCCGGTCTGTACGGATTCGTCTCCGCCACCAAGTGGGTCGTCGACTGGGAACTCACGCGCTTCGACGAGGCGACGGCCTACTGGACCGACCGCGGCTGGGGCGACAAGGCACCGATCAAGACGGCGTCACGCATCGACGTGCCGGCCGCCTTCGCCCCCGTCGCACCCGGTCCCGTCCGTGTCGCAGGTACCGCCTGGGCGCAGCAGCGTGGCATCGAGCGCGTCGAGGTCCGTGTCGACAACGGACCGTGGCAGGAGGCGACGCTCGCCGAGCAGTACACGATCGACACCTGGCGCCAGTGGTTCTGGGACTGGGACGCCACTGCGGGCAACCACAACATCCAGGTCCGCGCGACGGATCAGGACGGGAACACGCAGGTCGAGGAGCGCACCCCGCCGATCCCCGGTGGTTCGACCGGGTGGCACACCCGCACCATCATCGTCAGCTGACGTCAGGCGTTCGCGAGGACGTGGTCCGCGGCCGCGTCGGTCACGGTGCGGTGGATCTTCTCGTGCAGCAGGTCGTGTCCGGCGTCGGCGTACTCGCGCAGGGTGATCGTCGGGATGCCGCGCACGAGGTCTCGGACGCCGTCGATCGGCACCATGCGGTCGTCCACACCGTGCAGTGCCAGGGTGGGCGACCGGGTCGCTGCCGTCAGATCCTCGCGGGAGATCGCGCGCGGCGGCATCGCCACCAGCACGACGGCGGGCGCGCTCCCGCCGGTCGCGAGCATCCGCACCGCGGTCGCGGACCCCAGCGAGTGGCCCATCACCGCAGGTCGGTGGCCGGCCTCGACCACGACGTCGAGGAGATGTCGTGCGTTCTCCGCCAGCGCGTCGAGGTAGGCGGCGTCGTCGGCCGCCTCTCCTTCGGACAAGCCGTGGCCGATGTGGTCGAGGCCCCAGGTGGCGATGCCGTGTGCTGACAGGGCAGCGCCGAACCGGTGGTACTGGCCGGTGTGCTGTCCCCGCCCGTGCAGGAAGACGAGGGTCGCGGCAGGGTCCTCGGTGGGTCCCCACTGGCGGTAGTGGGCGCGACCTCGGGGTCCTTCGAAGAACGGCATGTGGCCATTGTGGCTGATGTGACTCAATAGTCACCGGTTCGACACAGAACCGAACCCCACGGTTCTCTCCGCCGTGCGAGCATCGGACCATGAGGTTGGTTTTCGTCATCGTCGTCGCCGTCGTCGCGGCTCTTCTCGGGGCGCCCGCCGCCACCGCTGCGGAGCCTGCCCGAGTGGTCGGGGTGCGGCAGCTCTCGCCGACACACTCGGTCGTCGACGTCTACTCCCCCGCCATGAACCGCGTCGTGCCGAACGACGTGCTCCGCCCGGCTCGCGGCGGGTCGATCCCCACGCTCTACCTTCTCAACGGCGCCCTGGGCAACGAGGACGGAGTCGGCTGGATCAACAACTCCGGCGCCCCGGGATTCTTCGCCGACAAGAACGTCACCGTCGTGCTCCCCATCGGTGGGCGTCTCAGTTTCTACACGGATTGGCTCGCCGACGATCCGATCCTCGGATCCAACAAATGGCAGACCTATCTGACGCAGGAACTGCCCGGCGTCATGGACCAGCACTTCGGCAGTACGCGCCGCAACGCGGTGGCAGGGGTGTCGATGAGCGGCGGTCCGGCACTCGATCTCGCCGTGCAGGCGCCCGGCCTCTACCGTGCCGCGGCATCCATCAGCGGGTGCCCCGCCTCGTCGAACCCGCTCGCCCAGGCCGCGATCTCGATCATGATCGGCGGCGCCCTGAACAATCCCTTCAACATGTGGGGCCCTCCCGGTGCTCCCGCATGGGCGCAGCACGACCCGTCCCTCCACGCCGACCGCCTCCGCGGAACGGCTGTCTACGCAGGATCCGCGAGCGGTGTTCCCGGCCCCGTCGACCGCATCCCGCCCGGCAGCATTCCCCCGTTCGGTGGAGCAGCCGTCGAAGCCATGGTGAACACGTGCACCGGCATCTTCGCCGACGCGGTGCGGAGGGCGGGCGTGCCTGCGACCATCTCGATGCGCGGCGAGGGCTCGCACAGCTGGGCACTGTTCGAGGACCAGCTGAAGGAAGCGTGGGGCACGACGATCGCACCGGCTCTCGGGACCCGCTGACCTGTCGGCCGGTCTCGTTAGGGTGGCGGCATGTTCGTCACCGGAGACACCCTCGTCCACAGCGCAGGCGACCTCGCGCTGGCGTCCCGGTGCGAGTACGCACTCCTGCGCACGCTCGACGCGAACCTCGGCCGCATCGAGACCGAGCAGGTCGACGACGCGATGTTCGCCCGGCTCGCGCGCCTCGGCAGTCAACACGAGGCCCGCGAGCTGCTGAGACTGAAGCGCGAGCATCCGGACGGCGTCGTGACCATCGAACGGCCGGCCGAGAGCATCCCGTCCGAGCTGGCCGCCGCCGCACAGGCCACCCTCGCCGCGGCGCAGCAGCGCGTCCCCGTCATCTACCAGGGCACGTTCTTCGACGGCGAGTTCCTCGGGTTCAGCGACTTCCTGATCCACGACCTGTCGACCGACACCTATGCGGTGCACGACACCAAGCTGTCGCGCACCGAGCGCGTCCCGTCGGTCCTGCAGATCGCGGCGTACGCCGACGCGCTCGAGGCTGTCGGAGTTCCCACGTCCGCCACGGGCCACCTCGTCCTCGGTGACGGCACCGACCATCTCGTGCACCTGCCGGACGTCCTCCCCGTCTACCGCCGCGCACGGCGCGAGATGGTGGCCCTGCTGTCCGGCCACCTGACGCAACTGCTCCCGGCATCCTGGGCCGACCTCGACATTCGCGCCTGCTTCCGGTGCGAGCACTGCACCCCCGAGGTCGAGGCACAGCGCGACCTGTTGCTGGTCGCCGGGATGCGCGTCTCCCAGCGGTCCACGTTGCACGCCGCGGGGATCACGACCGTCGACGAGTTGGCCGCACACACCGGTTCCGTCGCGGACCTCTCGGAGCGGTCCCTCGGCACCCTGCGCGCGCAGGCCCTGGCCCAGGTTCAGCAGGAGCAGTCGGGGTCACCGGTGGTCGACGTGCACACCCCGAGTGCTCTCGGTGCACTGCCCGCTCCGGACGAGGGCGACATCTTCTTCGACTTCGAGGGCGACCCGCTGTACGCCGAACGCGGCTCCTCCGACTGGGGGCTCGAGTACCTCTTCGGCGTCATGGAGTCCGACGGCGCGTTCCGGCCGTTCTGGGCCCACGACCGGCACGAGGAGAGGGCCGCCTTCGTCGCCTTCGTCGAGTACGTGCGTGCACGCCGCGAGGCGTTCCCCGGCATGCACGTGTATCACTATGCGGCATACGAGAAGTCGGCTCTGCTGCGTCTGGCCTCGCGGTACGGGGTGTACGAGAACGAGGTCGACGACCTTCTCCGGCAGCAGATCCTCGTCGACCTGTATCCCGTCGTGCGGTCCGCCCTGCGCATCGGCGCACCGAGCTACAGCATCAAGAAGCTCGAACCGCTGTACATGACCGATCACCGCGGCGACGTGGCAGACGCCGTCGCTTCCATCACCGAGTACGCGCGGTGGTGCGATCTGCGCGACCGTGGCGACCTCGACGAGGCGGCCGGCGTCCTCGCCGAGATCGCCGACTACAACGAGTACGACTGCCGCTCCACACTGGAACTGCGCGACTGGTTGCTCGGTCACGCCGAACGCGCGGGTGTGGTGCCCCGCGGTCCGCTCGACGCGGCCGAACCGGTCGACGAGGACCGGGACGCGGTGCGAGACGCCCTGTGGGAGTTCGCCGGTGAATCGGTCTCACGCACGACCGACCAGCAGGCGATCGCCCTGCTCGCGGCCGCTGTCGGCTACCACCAGCGCGAGGAGAAGCCCTACTGGTGGGCGCACTTCGACCGACTGGCCTCGCCGATGGACGAGTGGGCCGACACCCGCGACGTGTTCATGGTCGAGGAGGTGGAGTCCATGACCGAGTGGGCGACACCGCCCGGCAAGCGGGTCCAGCGGCGCACGAGCGTGGTGCGCGGTGAGTTCGGGCCCGGCAGTGGGCGCGTGGGGTCGAAGGTGACCGTGCTCTACGCGCCGCCTGCTCCGGACTGGATCGCGCCCGACAGACGCGCGAACCCGCAGTATCGCTGGACGATGCCCGGAACGATCGTCGAGGTGTCCGAGGACGGCGCCCACCTCACGCTCGAGGAGTCGCTGTCCAAGGGCGCCGAACCCCACGATGTCGCACCGGTCGCCACGACGCCCGATGCCTTCGTCAACACGACCACGCTGCGGGAGGCCATCGCCGCCACCGCGGCGGAGGCAGCGGATCGCCTTCCCGAAGTCCGCGCCTCGGCCGTGGTCGACCTCCTGCGTCGTGATCCTCCCCGGACCCGGTCCGGCGCACCGCTCGCCGAGGTCGTCGACGAGCAGGTCGCTGCGGCCATCACGGCGTCGCTCCTCGATCTCGACGATTCCTACATCGCGGTCCAAGGGCCGCCGGGAACGGGGAAGACCTACACCGGATCGCGAGTGATCGCCGCACTCGCACGCGATCACGGCTGGCGCATCGGGGTGGTCGGCCAGTCGCACTCGGTGATCGAGAACCTTCTCGACGGTGTTGTCGCCGCCGGGCTCGATCCCGAGAGCGTCGCCAAGAAGGGGTCGTCCGACAGCACGCACTCGTGGCTCGGCGTGGACTCGTACTCCGGGTACCTGGCCACACACACCGGCGGATGCGTCGTGGGTGCGACGGCCTGGCCGTTCACCAACCGCAAGGAGTTCGCAGAGCAGGAGCTGGACCTGCTGGTCGTCGACGAGGCGGGCCAGTTCTCGCTCGCCAACACCATTGCGGTGGCGCGGGTGGCACGCAACCTCCTGCTGCTCGGCGATCCGCAGCAGCTGCCGCAGGTGAGCCAGGGCAGCCACCCCGAACCGGTGGACACCTCTGCTCTGGGCTGGCTCGCGGACGGCTCCGACACGCTCCCGGCCGACCTCGGGTACTTCCTGGCCACCACTCGCCGCATGCACCCCGAGCTGTGTTCCGTGGTGTCCGACCTGTCCTACGACGGACGGCTCCGCTCGCACGACACAGTGCTGGGACGGCACCTGGACGGCGTCGACCCGGGAGTGCACACAGTTCTCGTCGACCACGAGGGCAACGCGACGTCCTCGCGAGAGGAAGCGGTCGAGATCGTCCGACTCGCACGGTCACTGGTGGGATCGGCCTGGACGTGTGACGGGGAGACACGGCCGCTCGGCGCCTCGGACCTGCTCGTGGTGGCGGCCTACAACGCCCAGGTCGCCACCGTGCGCGCGGCGCTCGACGATGCCGGACTGCACGAGGCCTCGTGCGGCACCGTCGACAAGTTCCAGGGCCGGGAGGCCGCCGTGGTGATCGTGTCCATGGCCGCGTCGGCCCCCGAGGACGTGCCGCGCGGCATGCAGTTCCTGTTGTCGCGCAACCGCATCAACGTCGCCTTGTCGCGGGGGCAGTGGGCCGCATACGTCGTCCGCTCACCCGCGCTGACGCACTATCTGCCCTCGACACCGGCGGAGCTGTCGTTGGTCGGCGCCTTCATGCGGGTGAGCCCCGACGAATGATGCCGGTCAGCCGAAGGCCCGACCCTCACCGCGGTAGGTGGGCAGTGTCGTGCGGGAACCGTCCGCGGACACGAGGTGTGCCTCTGTGAAGCGCTCGCACACCTCACCGGCCTTGGCGTGCCGGAACCACAGCCGATCCCCCACCGCCGCACCGGATCCCGCCACCGGCGTCTGGACCTCCCCGGCCCCCTCGGTGCGGATCAACGCCCCGCGTCCGATCAGTGACGGCACACGAGAGGCCCCCGTCGGTCCCGAGGCGATGTACCCACCCGAGAACGCTGTCGCGATGGTCCGCGTCGGCGTGCGGACGACGGGGAGTGCGAAGAACAGCGCCGGTCGTCCAGTGAACGCGTCGTAGCGATCGAACAGCGTCGGCGCGAACAAGCCGGATCCCGCCGTCACCTCGGTCACCGCCGGATCCGCAGCCGACACCTCGATCGACCCGGTGCCGCCACTGTTCACGATCTCGAGCACGCCCACCTCGTCCTGCACGGCATCGACCACGGCGCGTCGCCGGAAGGCCAACTCGGACGCCGACTTCCGCTTCATCCACCGCACCGCTCGTCCGGAATCGGGCAGCCCCGCGATCTGCGCCTCGTAGAACATTACGCCGACGACGGACGCGCCGCGCCGGACCGCCTCCCGCGCCAGCGCGGCCACCTCGGCCGGACGACGTAGCGGCGACCGACGAACGCCGATGTGAGCGGGTCCGATGCGGAGCGACGCGTCGACGTCGAGACACACCCGCACCGGAGCTGCCCACGGACCGGCGGCGTCGATCACGTCGAGGTGTGCTCGCGAGTCGATTATGAGAGTGATGCGGCGGCACGCGTCGGCGTCCGCGGCCAGGGTGGCGAGCGCCTGTCGATCCACGGTCGGATAGCCGACGAGGATGTCCGGTACCTCGTTCAGCCACAACGCCTCTCGCAGCGAGTAGGCCATGACGCCCGCGAACCCCCGAACGGCCAGCGCACGCTCGAGGACACCGCGGATACGGACGGATTTCGACGCGAGACGGATGGGCGTACCGCCGGCCCGTCGCACCAGATCCGCGAGGTTGGCCTCGAGCGACTCCTCGTCGATCGCGAGCAGCGGCGGGTCGAGCTCTGCCGTCGCGGCACCGAGCCGATCGAGCACGGTCACGACGGCACCGCCTTCGCCCCGCGATGCGCGCGGCCAGGTCGTCGAGTTCCGCGATGACGGCGAGAGTGTCCTGGTCGACGAGCCACCGGAGAACCACCCCGTCGATGGTCGCCAGTGCGGAACGCGTCAACGACGCCATCGGTTCGGTCCACCGCATCCGTGATGCCTCGGCCGCCGCCTCGAGGAAGCTCTCCGTCTCGGTGTCCATGACGCGGTACTGCAACGTGCCGATGCCGGGTCCGGCTCCCGCGGAGCGCACCGAGTAGGCGGTGATCTCGTAGGTGAGCAGCTGCCGGTCGGCCGTGCTCTCGATGACCGACCAGAGTGCGGCCACGCCGCGGTGCAGTATCTCGCGCAGCGCACGGGGGCCGGCGCAGTCCCGCCGACCGTCGGCGGCGGCAGCGTGCAGGGCCGTGCCGACGGCGGCGCCGAGCTCCTGGACCAACGCCTCGCCCATGGCCGTGACGAGCGCTTCCTTGTTCTCGAAGCAGTAGTGGACGACGCCGAGCGAGACCTCCGCGTGTTCGGCGACGGCGCGCACGGTGACGGCGGCGATCCCCGCCTCCGCTGCCACGGTGAGCCCGGCCTCGATCAGCTGCGAACGCCGGAGATCGGCGGGGAGGCGCACGGTCATGGTCGAAGTCTAGGGGGTTGACCTGGACGGTTGTCCAGTACTTGTATCCATCCATGACCGAATGGACGAACTGGGCGGGAAACCAGCGCGCACGGCCCGCGTCGATCGTGAGACCGCACAGCGCCGACGAGATCCGGGACGTCGTCGTGCGCGCGCAGGGCCGGGTCCACGCGGTCGGAGCAGGCCATTCGTTCACCGGCGCCGCGCTGACGGACGGCGTCCTGGTGGCGCTCGACCATCTGACGGGCATCGAGGGTGTGGCCGCGGGACCGGACGGCACCACCGACGTCACCGTGCGCGCCGGAACGCGGCTGCACACCCTGAACGATCTCCTGCACGCCCGCGGGCTGGCGCTGACCAACATGGGCGACATCGACGTGCAGACACTCGCGGGTGCGATCTCGACCGGCACGCACGGCACCGGGGCGCGGTTCGCCGGGCTGTCCGCCCACGTGGTCGGGGCGCGACTGGTGCTCGCCGACGGCACGGAGGTCACGGTGTCGGACGGGCCGCTGTTCGAGTGCGCGCGACTCGGCCTCGGGGCGTTCGGGATCCTGACCGCCGTGACGATGCGGTGCGTTCCGGCCTTCGCGCTGCACGCCGAGGAGACCCCGGGTCGCCTCGGCGAGGCACTCGAGCGTTTCCCCGACGACATGCGCGACGTCGACCATCCGGAGTTCTACTGGTTCCCGCACACGGATCGGGTGCTGACCAAGCGCAACACGCGGCTGCCCGCCGACACGCCACTGTCTCCCGTGGGCCGCGTGTCGTCCTGGATCGACGACGAACTGTTGTCCAACAGCGCCTTCGAGGTGATCAATCGCGTGACGACGCGAATCCCGTCCATCATCCCGAGGGTGAACACGGTGTCGGCGGCGGCCTGGTCGGGTCGCACGTTCACCGATCGCAGCTCGTCCGTGTTCGCGTCCTCCCGTCGGGTCCGCTTCCGCGAGATGGAGTACGCGGTGCCGCCCGAGTCCGTGCCGAGCGTGATCCGCGCGATCGAGGCCTGGATCGCGCGGACCGGTTACCGCGTGACCTTCCCGGTCGAGGTCCGCTGCGCCGCCGCCGACGACGTCTGGTTGTCCACCGCGCACGGCCGTGACACCGCCTACGTCGCGGTCCACCAGTACCACCGGCGGCCGGTGGGTGGGTACTTCGACGCGGTGGAGGCGATCGCTCGTGATGTCGGTGGACGACCGCACTGGGGCAAGCTGCACTCCCTCACCGCGGGCACACTTCGTTCGCTGTACCCGCGCTTCGACGACGTCGTGGCCGAACGCGAGCGAGTGGATCCCCACGGCACCTTCGGAAACGACTATTCGGACACGGTGCTCGCGCGACTAGAGTGACACAGTGAACGTGATGCGCAGGGCCCTGTCCGGAATCCTCTCGGCCGCCCTCGTGCTCGGTGTCGGTGAACTCCTCGCCGCCGTGGTCGGCCCGGACTCGTCACCGATCGTCGCTGTGGGGTCGGCCGCGGTGGACAACACCCCCGCAGGCGTCCGCGAGTGGGCCATCGACACGTTCGGCACCTCCGACAAGCTCGCCCTCTTCATCGGTATGGGTGTCGTCATCGCCCTCCTCGCCGCCGGAGCAGGCATCCTCGAACGTGCTCGGCGACCCATCGGATCGGCACTGTTCGTGGTTCTCGGCGTACTCGGGGTCCTGGCGGCGATCTCGCGCTCCGGCAGTGGATCGATCGCAGCGCTCCCCACCGTCGTCGGCGTCGCGGTCGGCGTCCTCGTCCTACGGTCGCTCGTCGAGCGCGCGGACCCGGACGCGTCGGAGGGGTTCTCCCGTCGACGCTTCGTGATGCTCGCCGGGATCAGCGCTGCCGCGGCCGTCGCGACCGGCGCCGCGGGACGGGTGCTCGGCGCCTCCACGCGGGCGGTCACGCAGGACCGCAACGCCTTCACCGTCCCGGTGCCCGACAGCCCGGCGCCGCCCGTGCCCGCCGCCGCGGATCTCCGGCTGCCCGGCCTGTCCCCGTACGTCACGTCGAACGCCGAGTTCTACCGGATCGACACCGCTCTCGTGGTGCCGCGGGTGAACTCGCAGGACTGGAGTCTGCGCATCCACGGCATGGTGGACAACGAGATGACGCTGACGCTGGCCGATCTCGAACAGCGTGTGTCCATCGAACGGATGGTGACGCTCACCTGCGTGTCCAACCCCATCGGCGGCGACCTCGTCGGCAACGCCACGTGGACCGGCTACGCCCTGAAAGACATTCTGGCGGAAGCACGTCCGCAGGCATCGGCCGACATGGTGCTGTCCTCGTCGCACGACGACTTCACGGCCGGCACCCCGCTGGACGTCCTCATGGACGGGCGCGACGCCATGCTCGCCGTCGCCATGAACGGGGAGCCGCTGCCGATCGAGCACGGCTATCCGGCGCGCCTCGTCGTCCCCGGCCTGTACGGCTACGTCTCGGCGACCAAGTGGGTCACCGACCTCGAGGTGACCAAGTTCAGCCAGGCTCGCGCGTACTGGACCGACCGCGGATGGTCCGAGCGCGGACCGATCAAGACAGCCTGCCGTATCGACACCCCCGTCGGCAGCAAGGACGTCCAGGCGGGCACGGTGATGATCGCCGGCGTCGCGTGGGCCCAGCATCGAGGCATCTCCCGTGTCGAGGTCCGCGTCGACGACGGCCCCTGGACCGAGACCACCCTCTCCGACGAGTACTCGCGCGACACCTGGCGCCAATGGTCGTACGCCTGGACCGCCACTTCCGGCCAGCACCGCATCGAGGCTCGGGCCACCGACGGCACCGGTGAGGTGCAGACGGACGTGCGCGTCGACACCGTTCCCGACGGTGCGAGCGGGTACGCGAGCATGCCCGTGACGGTGCAGTAGGTCGCATCTGCGCGGGCTTCCGCGGTACGCGCGCCCCTCCGCCGACTGCAGGGGGTGTGCACGTCGCGGAACCGGTGCGCAGTGCCCCATTGCCACTGCGCGCACAGGTTTCGGCGCCACACACCCCTTCCGGCTCGACGGAAGGGGTGCACTCGTCGTGCCCGCCGCGCGGGTACCGCCGCGTCGACGACGCCTCGATCACAAACGGACAATTGGTATGCACTGGCTCACATATGGGTTATGGTGAGTGCACTCTCAGCAACCGTGTTGCAGACAGTGCAACACAATCCCATCCTGGAGGCATGCGTGCGCATCTCACCCTCTCGTTCCTCGCACCGGGCGCTCGGCGTCGTGGCAGCAGCGACCCTGATCGCCGGCGTCGCGGCGGGCTGCGCGGATCGATCGTCCGGCGGCGCCGAGTCCGGCGAGGACTTCCCCACCGGCAACATCACCCTGCTGACGCCGACCGCAGCGGGCGGCGCGACCGACCTCACCGCGCGCACACTGGGCCGGCAGATGGAGGAATCCCTCGGTGTCAGTGTGATCGTCGAGAACCGACCGGGCGGAGCAGGATCCATCGGCATGCAGTACCTCGCCGATCAGGATCCCGACGGATACACCATCGGTGTTCTCCCGGTCGAGGTGAGCCTGCTCGGTCATCAGGGCTACTCGATCGATCCGGCGTCCTACGACTTCCTCGGACAGGTCAACTCCCAGCCCGGCACCATCGCAGTGCCGGCGAACAGCCCGTATCAGACTCTCGACGACCTCCTCGCCGCCGCACAGGCCGATCCGGGCGGCATCACCGTGTCGAACGCCGGACCCGGAAGCATCTGGGAAGCAGGCGCCGTCGAACTCGGCAGGGTCGCCGGTGTCGAGTTCACGGGAGTCCCCTTCGACGGCGGCGCACCCGCGGTCACCGCGGCCGTGGGCTCCCAGGTCGATGCCGTCGTCGCCGGGATCGGAGAGACGGCACCCGCTCATGCCGACGGGCGACTCCGCGTTCTCGCCGTCTTCACCGAGGAGCCCGCCCCCGCGCTGCCGGGAGTCCCCACCGCCACCGAGCTCGGTCAGGACGTGGTGATCGGCAGTTGGGCCGTCATCGCGGCGCCGACCGGCCTGCCCGACGGCGTGGCCACCCGCATCGAGGACGCCATCGAAAGCGCCTCCGCGACAGACGAGTACATCGATCTGATCGAGTCCGGCGGCAACCTGCCGCTGTACCGCTCCGCGGACGAGACCACCACCTTCGTCGGATCCGAGTCGGATCGATTCGCGGATCTGGCGGCACAGGAATGACGACGCACGACCTGACGGATTCGTCCGTGACGATCCCGGGCGACTCCTCCGAGGAGGACGTGCGGCACACGAGCCGCACCTACGAAGCGGTCATCGGCGTCGTCGTGGCCCTCGTCGGCGGCGCCCTGTTCGTCGCCGCACGGAACATCGATCTCGCCCGCGAGGGGCAGGCCTTCGGTCCGCGCTGGTGGCCCACCGCGCTCGCGATCTCGATGGTGATCGCAGGACTCGTCCTCGTCGTGCAGGCCTTCACGGGACGCATCGTCTCCGACGAGGCCGCGATGACCCGATCGGGCGGTGTCGCCCTCACCGCGACGCTGCTGGTCATCGTCGTCTACGGCACCGCCTGGCAGTACCTCGACTTCCGGGTCGTCACCGTGGTGCTGCTCGCCGCGCTCGTCGCGATCTTCGGCGGCCGAGGAATCAAGGCGCTCCTCGTGTTCCCGGTGGTCACCACGGCGGTTCTCTGGGTGATCTTCGGCATGCTCCTGCAGGTGCCGCTGTGAGCGCCGTCAGCGAGGGACTGAGCGCCCTCCTCGACCCCAGCATCGGGCTGTGCCTTCTCATCGGCATCCTGCTCGGCACACTCGTCGGTGCCGTGCCGGGCATCACCGCGGCGATGGCAGTCGCACTCGCGGCCGGCTTCACGCTCACTCTCGAACCGCTGCAGGGCCTCTCGGTCCTCCTGTCGATCTACGTCGCCGCCCAGTTCGGCGATCGGGTGCCGTCCATCCTCATCAACACGCCCGGCACCCCGGCGTCGATCGCCACCACCTTCGACGGGTTCCCGATGGCCAAGCAGGGGCGGGCCGGGATCGCACTGACGAGCTCGGCGCTCGTGTCCGCCATCGGATCCGTGGTGGGCATCTGCATCCTCGTCTTCGCCGCACAACCCATCGCGAGTGTGGCACTCCGGTTCGGGCCGGCCGAGATGTTCGCCCTCGTGGTGTTCGGCATGACGATGATGATCGGCGTCTCGGGTGGGCGCGTCGTGAAGGGTCTGTTCGCCGGCATCCTCGGCCTCGGACTCGGGGCCATCGGCCGCGATCCCATCACCGGCGACGGCCGCTTCACCTTCGGACTGAACGAACTGAGCTCCGGCATACCTTTCATCGCGGCGATCGTCGGCTTGTTCGGCATCGCCGAGGTGTTCAATCAGATGATCTGCCGCCGCCCCGGTCTACTCCCCGCACCGATCACACAGCTCGGAAAGTGGTGGCCGACCAAGGCGGAGCGCCGTGAGCTTCTCAAGCCGGCACTCATCGGATCCGGCGTCGGGTCGGTGGTCGGTGTGGTCCCCGCGGCGGGCGGCGACATCGCCGGAATCGTCTCGTGGGACCAGGCTCGGCGGGCGTCCAAGCATCCCGAGAAGTTCGGGAAGGGCTCACTCGAGGGCCTGGCGGCCGCGGACACCGCCAGCACGGCCACCATGGGCGGATCGGTCACCACCACACTGGCACTGGGTGTTCCAGGCGACGCGGTGATGGCGGTCATGATCGGGTCGATGGTCATCTGGGGCCTGCAGCCGGGCCCGGCCCTGTTCGTCGACTCCCCCGACCTGGTCTACAGCCTCGCGGCGATCATGCTGCTCGCGACGTTCGGTGCACTCGCTCTCGCACTCGTCCGGATGCGCGGCGTGGTGAAGCTGCTCGACCTCCCGCAGCAGTACCTGTGGGCCGTCATCATCACCTTCTGCATGGTCGGGACCTACGCGGTGCAGAACAGCGCATTCGACGTCGGACTCATGCTCGTCTTCGGGCTACTCGGACTGGTGTTGCGACGCAACGGTTTTCCGGCAGGTCCGCTCGTCCTGGGCTTGATCCTGGGTCCGCTGGCCGAGAGCAACATCCGTCGGGCGTTCCTCATCGACGGCGCCGCGAGCATCTACACCAGCGGTATCGCCGTCGGTCTGCTCATGCTGAGCGCGCTGGCCGTCGTCGGCCCGTACCTGCGTGCCGGCCTGAAGAAGAGTCGCACCCGCGCCCCGAAGGAGAGCGTCGATGCCTGAGTTCCTCTGCATCGGAGAGACGATGACGCTCGTCGCACCGGTCGACGCCACCCCACTCCACACGGCGGATCTGTTCACCCTGCACATGGGCGGGGCCGAATCGACCGTCGCTCTCTACCTGGCCGAACTGGGACACGAGGTGTCGTGGGCCAGCGCGGTGGGTGCCGACCCGCTCGGCCGTCGCATCGTCGACGCCATCGCGTCCCACGGCGTCGACACCTCCCACGTCACCGTCCGCGAGGACGCGCCCACCGGCGTGTACTTCAAGGACCCGGACGACGGTGTCACCACCGTCCACTACTACCGGCGGGGCTCTGCTGCGTCGCGCATGTCCCCGGCGACTCTGGACGGACTGCCGTTGCATCGGACCGACGTCGTCCACACGTCCGGTATCACCGCGGGGCTGTCGCCGACGTGTGCGGCAATGACGGATCGACTGTTCGACCTCTGCGCCGGCACGTCGACGATCCTGTCGTTCGACGTGAACTACCGGCCCGGCGTCTGGTCGCGTGAGCGGGCCGCGCCGATCCTGCTCGATCTGGCCCGACGCGCCGACATCGTCTTCGTCGGCCGCGACGAGGCTGCCGACCTGTGGGGCACCGAGGACGCCCGGTCGATCGCCTCCCTCGTCGGAACGTCGGGAACGGTGGTGATCAAGGACAGCGACGTCGGTGCCACGGAGTTCACCCTGTCGGGCGACGTCTTCGTACCGGCGCACACCGTCGAGGTGGTCGAGGTGGTCGGGGCCGGTGACGCGTTCGCGGCGGGATACCTGTCCGGACTGCGTGCAGGCAAGGACGCACACGGCAGGCTGTCCATGGGGCACGATCTCGCCTCGAGAGCGTTGTCGAGCACCACCGACTTCGTCCCCGCAGCAGCGCTCGATGCCTGACGGCACGAGCCCCACAGTCGAAGGAGCGTGAACGATGTCGCAGAGCGTGGAACGAGCGGTCGAGATCCTGGAGTTCGTCGCCGTCCAGCCGCGGACCCAGAGCGAGGTCGCGGCGCATCTCGACATCCACCGGTCGACGGCACTGCGGGTGCTGCAGACCCTCACCGACCACGGCCTGACCCGCAAGCGGGCCGACGGGAAGTACGGCGTCGGGTACCGCATCGCCGGGCTGGCTCACGCTGCGCGTGACCAGTTCGACCTCGCGAACACCGCTCGCCCGTATCTGGTCGGACTGGGTGAACAATGCTCGCACACAGTGCATCTCGCTCAGTTGGACGGCGGCCGCATCATCTACGTCGACAAGATCGAACAACCCGGCATGATCAAGCTGTTCTCCCAGATCGGCGCTCCCGTGTGCCTTCACACGGCCGGCGTCAGCAAGGCGGTACTGGCATTCCAGGACCCCGAGGTGGTCGATGCCGTGCTCGACGGCGCGGACTTCTCGCGACACACGGCCACCACCATCACCTCGCGGCAGCAGTTCGACGAGGAACTGCGAGTCGTCGCCGAGCGCGGCTGGTCGGTGGACGACGCCGAGTACGAGGACTACGTCAACTGTGTGGCGATGCCCGTGCGAGACGCGAGTGATCGCGTCGTCGCGGCGGTGTCCATCACCTCGCTGAAGGGGCGCGCGGACCTCGCCGCCCTGCAGAAACTGCTGCCCGACCTCCGGGCAGTCACCGACAACGTGTCGAAGGAGCTCGGATGGAGACCGTGAACGACTGGTTCGACGACGCGTTCTCGTCGCGACCCGTGATGGCCATTCTGCGGGGGTTCTCCCCCGCGCGGTCGGTCGCGCTCGCCCAGCGCGGCTGGGACGCCGGCATCACCTGCATCGAGGTGCCGGTGCAGTCCGCCGCCGCGGTGGACGCCCTGGCCGCGGTGGTGAGTGCGGGAGCCGAGCGCGGCATGACCGTCGGGGCGGGGACGGTGGTCACTCCCGACCTCGTGCGGACGGCACAGCAGGCGGGTGCCGCCTTCACGGTGGCTCCCGGCTTCGACCCCGCCGTCGCGCGGGCGAGCATCGACGCCGGTATGCCGCACCTTCCCGGTGTCGCCACCGGGACCGACGTCCAGGCAGCGGCCGCGTTCGGGCTCGGATGGGTCAAAGCGTTTCCCGCATCCGTCCTGGGCGCCGGCTGGTTCGCCGCGATGAAGGGCCCCTTCCCCGCGATGCGCTTCGTCGCGACGGGCGGCATGAACGCCCGCAACGCCCCCGACTATCTCGCCGCCGGCGCCGACGTCGTCGCCGTCGGGTCCGCCCTCGAGGACGACACCCAGATCGCCCTTCTGAAAGACCTCTCCCTCACCCGATAGGAGCCCTCCTTCATGCCCTCCCTGCTCCGTGACGCCTACACCCCGGCGTCGACCCGCTACGACTCGATGGCCTACCGGCCCGTCGGGACCTCGGGCCTCCTGCTGCCTGCCGTGTCACTCGGTATGTGGCACAACTTCGGCGACGACACGCCACTGCAAAAACAGCGCGAGATCATCCGCAGCGCATTCGATCTGGGCATCACCCACTTCGACCTCGCGAACGGCTACGGCCCGCCGATGGGCTCCGCGGAGAAGAACGTCGGCCGCATCCTGGCCGAGGACTTCGCGACACTCCGCGATGAGATCGTCGTCTCCACGAAAGCGGGATACGACTTCTTCCCCGGACCGTACGGCCGCGGCGGTGGTGCGAAGTACCTGCTGGGCAGCCTCGACCACTCGCTGACCAGTCTGCGGCTCGACTACGTCGACATCTTCTACAGCCACCGGTTCGATCCGAACACCCCGCTCGAGGAGACGGCCCGTGCACTCGACACCGCGGTGCGCTCGGGCAAGGCACGGTACGCGGGCATCTCGTCCTACTCCGCGGAGCGGACCGTCGAGATGGCAGCTCTTCTCCGGGATCTCGGCACGCCGCTGGCCATCCATCAGCCGTCGTACTCGTTGCTCAATCGCTGGGTGGAGCAGGGAGTTCCGTCACTTCTGGACGTGCTGGACGCGGAGGGCATCGGCTGCATCGCGTTCTCTGCCCTGGCGCAGGGTCTGCTGACGACCAAGTATCTCGACGGCATCCCCGAGGGATCCCGCGCGACTCAGGGCAAGACCCTGCGTGACGGCATGCTGTCGGAGGAGAACCTCGGCAACGTCGCGGCACTGAACGGCATCGCCGAGCGGCGCGGACAGTCGCTGGCGCACATGGCGCTGGCCTGGGTGCTGCGTCGCCGACAGGTCTCCTCGGTGCTCGTCGGTGCGTCCCGGCCGTCGCAGATCGCGGACAGCGTCGCAGCCCTCGACAGCCCGCCCTTCAGCGATCAGGATCTCGCCGACATCGACGAGTACGCCGTCGACGGCGGTCTGAACATCTGGCTCGCCTCGTCTACCGCATGAGCACCCCGGAACTCGCCGCGGTGATCGCCGACGAGACCGCGGTCAGCTTCGCCTCGTTCGACCTGGAAGACGCCTGGGCTCTCGGTTGCCGGATGCGCGAGGCCGCGGCGACGCGTCGGCTCCCCCTCGTCATCGGCGTCGTGCACGGCCACCAGCGGGCGTTCCACACAGCTCTGCCGGGGTCGTATCCGGAGAGCGACGACTGGTTGACCCGCAAGACCAACACCGCCACGAGGTACGGGCGGAGCTCGCTGGGCGTGCTCGAGTTCTTCACCGCCACCGGCCGCGACTTCGATTCGCAGTCGCGCCTGCCCGCCGAGAGGCACGCCGCCGCGGGTGGAGTGCTGCCGCTGCGGGTGGACGGCGTCGGAGTCGTCGGGTACGCGGGCGTCTCGGGTCTACCGCACCGCGACGATCACGCGTTCGTCGTGGAGCAGCTGCGGGAGTACGCACTGAGCCGATGAGCGCTCGCGCACACAGGTTCCCGCGCCGCACACCCTCGTCCGCCGGATAGAAGGGGTGTGCACATCACGGAACCCGTGCACCCCACGCACGAGAGAGCGGACGCACCCGAATCGGGTGCGTCCGCTCTGTCGTCGTCGAACTAGTTGTGCGAGGCGTCGAATCGCGAGTGCACGTCCGGCACGTGGACGTCACCGAGAACGCGAGCGATCTGGTCCTCGCTGAGACCCAACCGGCGCAGTCGTTCGCACACGGCGTCGAAGCTCAGCATCTTGGAGTCGAGTTCCTGCTGGAGCTCGGCGACCTCGGCGCGCAGCACCTCGGCCTCCTCGAGTGCGTCGAGGGTCTCCGCGGGCTTGGGCAGCAGCAGCGACAGCAGCCGGTCGCGGGCATCGGTGCTCAGTCCGTCGAACGGTGCGGAAGCCCTCCGCGGCCTCGTGCTTGCCGACGGGAGCGGTCACCGGTGCGATCTCGGTGGTGTCCGCGGTGTCGGTGCGAGCCTCGTCCTTCTGCATGTCCACGGCGGTCTCGCCCTGCACGTCCGAGTCCTCGACGGGCACGGCCTGCTCACCCTGAGGCTTCAGGTCGATCGTGGTGCGCAGCGGGCGGTTCGGGATGAACAGCACCGCGAGCACGGTGACCAGTGCAACGAACCCGGCGATCAGGAAGATGCGTCCGGTGGCGTCACCGTAGGCGGTACGGATGACCGCGGCGATCGGGTCGGGCAGCGATCCGATGTCCAGGGTGCCGCCGCCGTTGGAGCCGGCTGGGACACCGAGGGCGGCGAGTCCGGAGGCCGAGTTGTCGGCGACGCGGGTGGCGAGGACCGATCCCAGAACCGAGACGCCGATGGCGCCACCGAACGTCCGGAAGAACGCGACGGTGGACGATGCCGCACCGATGTTCTGCACGCTCACGGTGTTCTGCACGGCCAGCACCAGGTTCTGCATCAGCATGCCGGTACCGAGGCCGACGATGGCGATGAAGACGCCCACGAGCCACAGGTTGGTGGCGTGATCGAGAGTTCCGAGCAGTCCGAAGCCGATGACCAGCAGGAAGGAACCGGTGACGATGAAGGGCTTCCACTTGCCGAAGCGGGAGATCAGCTGACCCGAGCCGACCGACGAGACGAGCATGCCGGCGACGAGCGGGATGGAGAGCAGACCTGCCGCGGTGGGCGAGTAGCCACGAGCGGTCTGGAAGTACTGACCCAGGAAGGTGGTGGCGCCGAACAGGCCGACACCCACGGCGACGGAGGCGATGATGGCGAGTCCGGTGGTGCGCTCGGTGACGATCTTGAGCGGGATGATCGGGCTCTTGACCTTCGCCTCGACGAGGACGGTGAGGATCAGCAGAGCGACACCGCCGCCGACGTACATCGCGGTCTCACGGGAGATCCAGTCGTAGTACCCGGCCTTGCCGGCGAACGAGACCCAGATGAGCAGCACGGACACACCGGCGGTGAGGAGAAGCGCGCCGAGCCAGTCGATGGAGACGTCGTCCTTGCGCTCGGTGGTGATGTGCAGCGTGCGCTGCAGCAGCAGCAGAGCGATGACGGCGAGCGGGATGCAGACGAAGAAGCACCAGCGCCACCCGAGGGGGCTGTCGACGATGACGCCGCCGAGGATCGGGCCGCCGGACATCGAGACGGCCATGACGGCGCCCATGTAGCCGGAGTAGCGACCGCGCTCACGAGGAGACACGATGCTGCCGATGATGGCGACGACGAGTGCGGTCAGACCACCCATGCCGATGCCCTGCACCACGCGAGCGGCGAGCAGGATCGGCACGTTGTGCGCGAGGCCGGCCATGACGGAGCCGATGACGAAGATGACGAGTGAGCTCTGGACCAGCAGCTTCTTGTTGAAGAGGTCGGCGAGCTTGCCCCAGATCGGCGTCGAGGCCGCGTTGGCGAGCAGTGCCGTCGTGATGACCCATGCGTACGCGGTCTGCGAGCCCTTCAGGTCGCCGATGATGGTGGGCAGGGCGGTCGAGACGATGGTCGTGCTGAGCAGGGCGGTGAAGAGCCCGGCGAGCAGACCGATCAGGGCCTCGAGGATCTGCCGGTGCGTCATCGGGGTCGAGTCCGCGGCGGCCTCGGCGGGAGCCGAGAGCTGATCGGTGTCACTCACCCGGGAGGGCGGAGTGTCGTGTGTGACGGTCATGTCTGTGGTTCTTCCTATTCTCAGTTATGCGAGAGGATGCGCTGGCCGGAGTGCCGGGCCTGCGCCTCGTCGGTGAAGGTGGACGTGAGTCGACGGATGGAGTCGAGGGCGGCATTCGCCTGGTCCTCGTCCCAGTCCCCCAACATGCGGGACAACCGTGCGACTCGGTGCTCCTTGATGCGGTCCAAGCAGGCGAGTCCGGCGTCGGACACCCGAACCCGGGTGGCACGTCCGTCGTCGGGATCGGGAGTACGCACGACGTGGCCGGCGTCCACCAGCTCGGCGAGCTGACGGCTGAGCACGGACTGGCTGGTGCACATGGCGTTCGCCAGTTCGGACTGTCGGCACTCGCCGTGGGTGGCGAGCGTTCCCAGTACGCCGACCAGGGCGGCCGGCAACTCGGTGCGGTCGTCCCCCGTCGACACGGCCACGCGCAGTGCGCGGCCGAAGCGGAAGACTTCTTCCATCAGCAGCTCTGCTGTCTCGGTGTGGACGGCCACGGCGATCTCTCCTCGAACTCGTTTACTTGCTGTCTGCAACTATATAGATAGATACCTGAGGTAAACAACTATTAATGTGTCTCTCTTCCCGAGCCGTGGGGCGTGGCCCGGACCAGCAGTCGTCGCCGCCTCCTGTGAGTCCTCCAGAAGACGGCGAGCCCGACCGAACGGGCAATTCCCGCGGATAGGTTTCGTCCTGTGGGAGACGACCGGAACGAGGGGGCGGTCGTGTCCCCCGAACCGGACGGCGGCCCCGCCCGGGTTCCGCTGACGGGTGCGCAACGGCCGTTCTGGCTGGCCCAGCGCCTCGATCCCGACGCGGCCCTCACCGTCGCCCTGTACGTCGACATCTCCGCTCCGGTCGGCTCCGGTGTCGACCTCGTTCGGTTGGAACGGGCGATGTACGCCGCGGGCACCGAGTCCGGCCTGCGGCAGACGCGCCTCGCGCAGGGAGAGGACGACGAGCCGTGTCTGATCCACCTCGAGGACGCCGTCATGAACCTCGACGTGCTCGACCTGCGCGGCGACGCCGACCCCGAGGCGTCCGCTCAGGCGTGGATGCGCGCCGAGTTCCGGGAGCCCGTCGATCTCCACGGAACCGTGCTGGTTCGATGCGTGTTCCTCCGACTCGACGATCACCGCACGTTCCTGTATCTGCGGGCCCACCACGTGGTGCTCGACGGTCAGGGCGCCTTCACCCTCCTCGGACGTATCGCCGGCCACTACTCGGGGACGTCGGCTCCGGGACCGGCGCCGACGCCCGACACCGCCGCCCGCATCCACGATGCGGAGGTCGCCTACGCCGCGTCACGTCGCCACGACGCCGACCTCGAGCACTGGCGCGAGCACCTCGCCGACGTCGGCGGCCCCACGGCCCTGTCGGCGGCACCACCGAGCGCACCCCGGCAACCCGTCGCGACGCGCCTGCCGTGGACCCAGCCGAGGGGAACCGGAGCCGACCCACTCGCCGTCGTCGCCGCTCTCGCCGTGCATCAGTCGCGGGTGCTCGACACCGACGACGTGGTCCTCGGATTCCCCGTCACCGGACGCACCACCGCCGCTCTGCGGGCGACGGCCGGGATGATGGCCAATCTGGTGCCGCTGCGGCTGACGGTCGACTCGACCACGGCGGTGCGAGAACTGCTCGTACAGGTACGGCGGGAGATCACCGGGGCGCTTCGGCACCAACGCTTCCGGGACTGGGATCAGCTTCTGGCACCGGAGGTGCGGCCGTTCGGCGTCTCCTTCGGCCCCGTCGTGAACATCATGCCGTTCGTCGCCCCGTTGCAGTTCGACGACATCTCGGCTCCCGTCGGGATCCTGTCGTCGGGGCCCGTCCACGACACCGCGATCAACATCTACACCGGCGACACACTGACGCTGGACATCCAGTGGAACCCGGAGCGCTACGACGCCTTCGACATCGACCGGCACGGCGTGCGGCTGACGCGACTCCTCGGCGGCATCGTCGCGGCGGACGACCACACCACCGTGGGCGATCTCGCGTTCCTGGACGACGGCGAGGCGGCCGATCTGCTCGACCGGTCGGGCGGGCCGGCACCGACGGCGACGACGCTGGGCGACCTCATGGCGGCGGTCGTGCGCAGCGACCCGGCGGCGCCGGCCGTGCGCGGCGGAACGGCCACGCTCACGTACGGCGAACTCGACGACGCCTCCGGGCGCCTCGCCCGCACTCTCCGCGATGCGGGGGCGACTCCGGGAACCGTGGTGGCGCTGGCACTTCCGCGGTCCGTCGACCAGGTGATCGCGCTCTGGGCCGTCGTGCGCACCGGTGCCGCGTTCCTCCCGGTCGACCCCGCGGACCCCGTCGAGCGGCTCGCCGCCGTGCTGGCCGAATCCGGGGTGACCCTCGTCGTCACGACGGATCGACATCCCGTCGATCTGCCGAGCGGAACGACCCGGGTGGCCGTCACGGACGTCGCACCGGAGCCGCTGACGAGGGAGCGGCCGGCGATCACCGAGCTCGCCTACGTCATGTACACCTCCGGCTCCACCGGCCGCCCGAAGGGCGTCGCGATCACCCACGCCGGACTGCACGGTGTCGTGGCCGGCCACCGCGCACGCGGTCCGGAGACACGGGTTCCGGAGATGGGGGGCTTTCGCGTCCTCGCCGTCGCGGCTCCGACCTTCGACGCGTCGATCTCGGAACACCTTCTCGCCCTCGCACTGTCCGGCTGCCTCGTCGTCGCCGATTCCGACGCGTACTCCGGTGCACCTCTGCAGGATCTGCTGCGACGAGAATCGATCACCCACGCGATCCTGACTCCGCGGGTGCTCGAGACACTGTCCCCGACCGAAGCTCCGTCGCTGCGCCAGGTCCTCAGCGTCGGCGACGTGTGCTCGACCGCGCTGGCGTCCCGGTGGTCGACGTCACCGGACCTCCTGCTGCACAACGACTACGGACCCACCGAGACCACGGTGTGGGCCACCGGGACCGCGCCGCTGACGGAGTCCGGAACCGTCACCATCGGGCGTCCCCTGCCCGGAGTGCGCGCCGTGGTGCTCGACTCCCGCCTGCGCCCCGTCCCGGTCGGAGTTCCGGGTGAGCTGCACCTCGCCGGAGCCGGCCTGGCCCGCGGGTACGTCGGACGGTCGGCGGAGACCGCGGCGCGCTTCGTGGCCGGGGTCGACGGAACGCGGCTGTACCGCACGGGTGACCGCGCACGGTGGACGTCGTCCGGTGACCTGGAGTATCTGGGGCGCACAGACAGTCAGGTCAAGGTACGAGGACGCCGCGTCGAACCCGGCGAGATCGACACGGCCCTCGTCGCGGTTCCCGGTGTGACGCAGGCCGTCACAGTGGTCCGCCGTGACGGCGACAGCGAGCAGCTGGTCTCGTACGTGACCGGTGACGCCGACCCCGCGGACGTTCTCGCCGCCGTCGTCCGGACGCTGCCGAGCCACCTCGTCCCGGTGCACGTGGTGCCGCTGGACGCGCTCCCACTGACCGCCTCCGGCAAGGTGGACGTCCGCGCACTCCCCGAGCCGGAGCGCCGGACCACGACCCGCCGTGAACCCGCCTCCGACGTCGAGCGGCGGCTGCTCGACGCGGTGTCACACGTGCTGTCCCGCAACGATGTCGGTGTCGACGACGACTTCTTCGCGCTCGGCGGTGACAGCATCCTCTCGATCCGACTGGTCACCGTCGCGGCGGCGTCGGGCGTGCGGATCAGCGCTCGTGACGTCGTGGAACAACGCAGTGCCGCCGGGCTCGCGCGTGTGGCGGACACGGTCGGCACCGTCGACGAGCCACCCGGCAGCGGCATCGGCCGCGTCGACCCGACACCCATCGTGCGCCACCTGCTGGAGCGCGGCGGAACACCGGATCGGTTCGCTCAGACCCTCACGCTCTCGCTCCCGGTCGGCATCGACCGCGCATCCCTGGTGTCCACGATCGAGGCCGTGGTCGCGCACCACGACATGCTGCGCTCCGTGCTCGTCCGCGACGCGGACGGCGTACACCTCGAGGTGCGCCCGCGGGATGTCGTCCGGGTCGACGGACTGCTGCGCCGCGGCGCCGATCTCGCGGTGGAGGACATCGTAGCGACACTCGATCCCGAGAAGGGCGTGATGCTCGGGCTCGGCTGGAACGACCTCGGCGAGCACACGGCGGGACGCCTCGTGATCGCGGCGCACCACCTGGTGGTGGACGTGGTGTCGTGGGGCGTCCTCGTCGCCGATCTCGTCGCGGCGTGGGCCGCGGTGCGCGACGGGGTCGCACCGACTCTCGCCCCCGTCCGCACGTCGATGCGGCGCTGGTCGTCCGGTCTCGCAGCGCACGACGCGAGCGCGCGGCTGCCGTACTGGACCGGCGTTCTGGACGGCCCCGATCCCGTTCTCGGACAACGACTCCTCGACCCCGTCGTCGATCGGGTACGGGACACGACGGTCCGGGACGTCGCCTTTCCAGCAGAGATCGCCGACGCACTACTGGTCCGCGCGCCCACCCTGTTCCACGCCGGACCGACCGACGCCCTCCTCGCCGCGCTCGCCCTCGCGCTGGCCGCGTGGCGACAGGACGACGCACCGACCAGGCTCGTCCAACTCGAGGGACACGGACGGGAGGACGACCTGGTTCCCGGCGCCGACACCGGGCGCACCGTCGGCTGGTTCACCACGGTGTTCCCCGTACGACTGGACCTCACGGGTCTCGACATCGCCGCGGCGCTGCGCGGCGGACCTGCTGCGGGCGAGGCGATTCTGCGGGTCAAGGAGCACCTCGCACGAGTTCCCGACCACGGCGCGAGCTACGGGCTGCTGCGACACGGGGCAGACGACGACGCGCGCGACGCCCTGCGCTGGACACCGCAGATCTCGTTCGCGCACCTCGGCAGGATGACGACGACGGACACCGGTGACTGGCTCCCGGTTCCCGGCATCTCCCCGCTGTCGGGACCACGGCCCGAGGACCTGGGCGCGGCCGCCGTGCTCGAGATCGACACCGTCGTCCTCGGGGACACCCTGATCGCACGACTGAGCACGCTCGACGCGGTCCTGGCGGACGCGGACGTCGAGGCCTTCGTCTCGCTGTGGGTCGAGGCGGCGACGGCCGTCGCACGGCACGTCGACACCCCCGGCGCCGGCGGGCGGTCACCGTCGGACTTCCCGCTGGTCGATGCGACACCATTCGATGTCGACGGGTGGACCGGGCGTCATCCCACGCTGATCGACGTCCTGCCCACCGCGCCACTGCAGGCGGGCCTGCTGGTGCATGCCCGCCTCGCCGCCGGGAGCGTCGATCCCTATGTGGTGCAGACGATCGTGCACCTCGGTGGAGCGCTCGATGCCGACCGTCTGCGGCGGGCCGCGTACTCGCTGGTGGACCGTCACGACGCGCTGCGGGTCGCCTTCGACACCACCGTCGACGGGACGGACGTCCAGGTGATCGCGGCATCCGTCACGGTGCCGTGGACGGAGGTGGACGTCCGGGCCGATCCCGACCCTGCCGCCGTGCTCGACGCCTTCCTCGCGCACGATCGCGGCGTCGCCGTCGACGTGGCCGCCGCACCGCTGCTGCGCGTCGCTCTGCTGCACACCGGGGACGAGCGGCACACCCTGGTGCTCACCCATCACCATCTGCTCCTCGACGGCTGGTCCCTGCCGATCGTCCTCGCCGACCTCCTGGCCGACTACGCCGGCGAGGAACCCCGGCCCGCGCCGCCTCCACTCCGCGGCTTCCTGCAGTGGGTGAGGGAACGCGACACCACGGCCTCGCTCGCGGCATGGTCGGAGGCCCTGACCGGATCGACCGAGGCGACGCTGCTCGCTCCCGCGCACGGTTCCGGAACCGACGAGGCACCAGGACAGCGCATCGCGACGCTGAGCACCGAGCGCACCGCCGAACTCCTGGCGCGCGCCGGCGCCGCGGGGGTCACGGTCAACACCCTCGTGCAACTCGCGTGGGCACTCGTACTGGGCTCCGCGGTGGGCCGTACCGACGTCGTCTTCGGAGCCACCGTCTCGGGCCGACCGGCCGAGCTGGACGGTTCCGCATCCATGGTGGGGCTCCTCATCTCCACCGTTCCGGTTCGCGTGCGGCTCGATCGCACAGCGACGGTGCGGGAGTCGGCTCAGCGACTGCAGCGTGAGCAGGCCGCGCTGCTCGATCATCATCACCTCGCTCCGTCCGCCATCGAGGCGGAGGTCGGGCCGGGCGCCGGATTCGACACGTCGCTCGCCTTCGAGTCGTATCCACTGGATCGCACCGCTCTGACCGCGGCGGCGCGTGACCTCTCCGTTCTCGGCGTCGAGGCACGGGACGCGACGCACTACCCGCTGTCCCTGGCGGTCGAACCGGGAGAGAGCTTCGTCGTGCGCGCGACGCACCGCCGCGACGTCCTCGACACCGACGCCGTGGACCGACTGCTGGACCGACTCCTGCGGGTGCTCGAGGCACTCGACCCCTCGCGTGTGCTCGCCGAGATCGACCTGCTCGGGGTCACGGAGCGCACCCTCGTCACCGAGACGTGGAACTCCACCCGGCACCCCCTCGTCCCCACCACACTCCTGGACGCCGTGCCGGCTCTGGTTCCGTCCCGTGTGGCCTTCACTCACGGCGATCGACACGTCACCCGAGCCGAGTTCTCCGCTCGCGTGCACCGCCTCGCCCGGTACCTCATCAGCCGCGGCGCCGGACCGGAGACGGCCGTCGCGGTGGCGCTCGAGCGGTCGATCGATCTGCTCGTCGCCGTGCACGCCGTCGTGGCCACCGGCGCACACTACGTCCCGCTCGATCCCGGCCATCCCGCGGAGAGGCTCCGACACGCAGTGACCATGTCGGGTGCGCGGCTCGGTATCGGGAGTGCGGCAACGCTTCCCGAGGACGTCGAGTGGATCACGATCAGCGATGCGCCCCTCGGGTCCTTCTCCGACACACCCCTCACCGACGACGATCGCCTCGCACCCCTGCGCCCGGACCACCTCGCCTACGTGCTCTTCACGTCCGGCTCCACCGGGCAGCCCAAGGGTGTCGGGGTGTCGCACGCCGCGATCGTGAACCAACTGCGCTGGCGCGCCGAGTTCGTCGGTGTCACCGCGGACGACGTCGTGCTCCACAAGACACCCGCCACCTTCGACGTCTCGGTGTGGGAGCTGTTCCTGCCGTGGCAGATCGGTGCCCGGGTCGTCGTCGCGGATCCGGACGACCACCGCGACGCCGATCTGCTGGTGGAACTGATCGCACGGCACCGCGTCACCGTGGTGCACGCCGTCCCGTCGACGCTGGCGCTCATGGCGGACGCACCGGGCCTCGCCGCCTGCACGTCGCTGCGCACGATCCTCTCGTCGGGCGAGGCGCTGCCCGCGGGGGTCGCCGCCGCCGTCCGCGCCGTGCTCCCCGTACAAGTGGTGAACCTGTACGGGCCGACCGAAGCGGCGGTGGACGTCACCGCCCACGTCGTGACCGACGCCGACACGACGAACGTCCCCCTCGGGCGGCCGGTGTGGAACACGACGACCCTCGTGCTGGACGACGCCCTGCGCCCCGTTCCCGTCGACGTCCCCGGCGAGCTGTATCTCGGTGGTGCGCAACTCGCCCGCGGCTACGCGCATCGCAGCGCGCTGACCGCGGAGCGGTTCGTCGCCGGACCGGACGGATCTCGTCTCTACCGGACCGGCGATCGCGTCCGCTGGTCCGCCGCCGGCGACCTGCACTTCCTCGGCCGGAGCGACGACCAGCTGTCCGTGCGCGGCGTGCGCGTCGAGCCGGCGGAGATCGAGGCCGTGCTGACGCGGTCGGGCCTGATCGACCGCGCGGTGTTAACGGTCGTCGGAGACCGACTGATCGCGTACGTCGTTCCGACACGGGGCCGTTCAGCCGTCACGGAGGCGTTGCTGCAGTCGCTGCGCTCGTCGCTTCCGCGCCATCTGGTTCCCGACGACATCGTGGAGATCGAGACCATTCCCCTCACCGCGTCGGGCAAGGTCGACAAGCGTGCGCTGCCCGCACCCGCGCGCCGCGGCCGGGTCCACCGCACTCCCTTCACACCGACCCAGCGTGTCGTCGCGGACATCGTGGAGGCCGTCCTGCAGACGTCCGCTCCGGTGGGTACCGACGACGACGTCTTCGCGCTCGGCGCCACCTCCCTCAGCGCGGCGCGGGTCGTCGCGCGCATCCGGTCGGCGACCGGACGCGACCTGACGCTCCGCACGCTCTTCGACGTCTCGACCATCGCGGGGCTGGCTGCCGCCGTCGATGCGGGAGACGCGTACACCGACCACGGGTTCCACGCTGCGCGTCCCGACCGCATCCCGCTCACGCACGCCCAACACCGGATGTGGTTCCTCGACCGGTACGAACCGGGGTCCTACGTCATGCCGCTGGCGTTGCGCGTCCTCGGCGACCTGGATCTCGGCGCGCTGTCGTCCGCGATCGGTCACGTCATGACTCGCCACGAGATCCTCCGTACCGTCTACGCCGATGCGGACGGTGTCGTGCACCAGGTCGTGCTGCCGCCCCCGGCGCCGACCACCCTCACGGTCACCGCCGTCACACCCGACGCACTGGTGGAGCGACTGTCGGATGCCCGGACCACGCGGTTCGACCTGGCCACCGAACCACCCCTGCGGGCCGAGGTGCTGCGCCTCGCCGACGACGAGCACGTCCTGCTGCTGACCGTGCACCACATCGCCGCGGACGGTCTGTCTCTCGCCCCTCTCACGCGAGACCTGCGGTCGGCGTACCAGTCCCATCGCTCCGGACGAGTACCGGCACAGTCGCCACTGTCGGTGCAGTACGCCGACGTCGCTGTGCGGCAGACGGAACTGGGCGTCGACTCCGACGCGGCGGCGTGGTGGAAGTGCCGTCTCTCCGGACTGCCCGACGTCCTCGACATGCCGCTCGACCGACCGCGCCCGGAGCGGCGCGGCCGGGCGAGTGCCGCGGTGCGCCTCGATCTCGACGACGCGACCGTGGCCGCACTGAGCGAGCTCGCCGTCGCTCACCGGGCCACGGTGTTCATGGTCGTGCACACCTCCCTCGCCGTCGCCCTCGCGCGCTGGACCGGGTCGACGGACATCGCGGTGGGATCACCGATCTCGGGTCGACCGGATCCTGCGCTCGACGACCTCGTCGGCCTGTTCGTCGACACCGTCGTGCTGCGCACCCGCGTGGATCCGTCGGAGTCGTTCGCCGAGCTGCTCTCCCGCACCCGAGACGAGACGGTGGACGCCTTCGCGCACGCGCACGTCCCGTTCGACCACGTGGTCGACACCCTCGGTGCGGCTCGCACGTCGGCGCATCACCCGGTCTTCCAAGTCGTGCTGGCCTTCCAGGACGTGGATCCGCTCCAGGGCAGTCCCGACATCGAGGTGCTCGACGTCGGGCCGGCACCCGCGACCTTCGACCTCACCGTCGACGTCCGCCCCGCCGGCGCCGGCCTCGCGGTCGTCCTCACCTACGCGTGCGACCTGTTCGATCACACGACCGCGGAATGCCTCTCGTCCGTCCTCGAGCACGTGCTGCGCGCGGCGGCCCCGGGTTCCGAGATCGCAGTGGGCGACATCGCGATCCGCGGAGCGGACGAGCCCGACACGTGGACGCATCCCGACGCCCGCACGACCCCGACGACGCTCCCCGCCCTGCTCGACGCCCACGCGGACGGCTCCGCGGTCGCGGTGATCGAGGGCGACACCGTTCTCACGCGGGACGAGTGGGCACGAGCGTCGAACCGGTGGGCGCGCCGTCTGATCGCGCTCGGTGCCGGTCCCGAGACCGTCGTCGCGGTCGCCGTCGCCAGGTCGGCGCGGTACCTCGTTCTCGTCGCGGCGATCAGCCGTGCGGGAGCCGCGTTCCTCCCGATCGATCCCGAGCAGCCGAGGGCTCGGCTCGCGGACATCCTGACCGAGGCGGCGCCCACGCTGGTGCTCACGGACACGGCGGCACCGTTCCCGACCGACGTCGTCCGGATCACGGTCGACGATCCCGCCACACTCGCCGCGGTCGCGGCGCTGTCGGACGCAGCGATCACCGATCGCGACCGTCGCTCGACTCTGCGACCCGACCACCTCGCCTACGTCCTCTACACCTCGGGATCCACCGGACGGCCCAAGGGCGTCGCCGTCACGCACCGCGGACTCCACAACGCCGTCCAGGACCAACGGGCCCGGCACGCACCGGCATCCGATGCCCGGGTGCTCGCTGTGTCGTCGACGACGTTCGATGCGTCCGTCGGCGAACTGGTCATCGCACTCGCACTGGACGCCGCACTCGTCGTCGCCCCTCCCGAGGTCTACGCCGGTGTCGAACTCCGCGACCTGATGCGGCGGCACCGCGTCACCCACACGCTGATGACACCCCGCGCGCTGGACGCGACACCCGATCCCGGCGGTGACCTCCGCGTCGTCATGAGCGCCGGCGAGGCATGCCCGCCGAGTCTCGTCGACACGTGGGCACCCGGCCGGACGATGACCAACGTCTACGGACCCACCGAGGCGACCATCTGGTCGACGACGGCACTCCTGGCCGCCGGGCATCCCGTGACCGTCGGGTCCCCGACTCTCGGCGTCGAGGTCTCGCTTCGCGACGTCCGCCTGCACGCAGTTCCGGACGGCGTGGTCGGTGAGCTGTACGTCGCAGGCGACCATCTCGCACGCGGGTACCTCGGTAGGCCGGGACTCACCGCGTCCCGCTTCGTCGCGGCTCCCGACGGACAGCGGACTTACCGTACCGGAGACCTGATGCGCCGCAACGCCGTCGGCGACCTGCTGTACCTCGGACGGTCTGATCACCAGATCACGGTGCGCGGCCTGCGGATCGAGCTCGGGGACGTCGAGACAGCGCTCGTCGGCGCCGCGGGCGTCGGCGCCGCCGCGGCCGGGGTGATCGACGAGCGTCTCGTCGGCTACGTGGTCGCTGCCGACGGGCACAGTATCGACGCGGCAGAGGTTACGGCCGCCGCCGCCGCGGCACTGCCGCGGTACCTGGTTCCCGCCGCGGTGGTCGTGATGGACGCACTGCCGATGACGACGTCGGGCAAACTCGACCGTGCGCGGCTGCCCCGCCCGGCCCTCGACACGGCCGAGTTCCGCGCTCCGTCCACCGCCGGGCAGGTCGCCGTCGCGGCCGTCTTCGCGACGGTCCTGGAACTCGCGGACCCCGTCGGACTCGACGACGACTTCTTCGCGCTCGGTGGCCACTCCCTCAGTGCCACCAGAGTCGCTGCTCGACTGCAGGTTCCGGTCCGTAGCGTGTTCGAGGCACCGACCGTGCACGCACTCGCCGCGCAGATCGACGCCGTGCCCCGGAGCGCTCTCGCACCGCGGCGGACACGGCCGCGCCCCGACGTGGTGCCTCTGTCGTTCGCCCAACAGCGCATGTGGTTCCTGAACACGGTCTCCAGCGACAGCGGCTACGTCATCCCGCTCGCACTCGGGCTGCGCGGTGTCCTTGACCACGGCGCGCTACAGGGCGCACTCGCCGACGTGGTCGACCGCCACGAGATACTGCGCACCGTCTACCCCGCCGTGAACGGTGTTCCGCAGCAACACGTTCTCGATCACGCGCGGATCGCGATCGACCGGGAGTCGGAGACGCCGGAGGCCGTCCTCGACCGGATGGCGTCGGCACCGTTCGACCTGGCAGCGGATCTCCCGCTGCGCGCCTCCGTCGTGGCGGTGACCGAGAAGCATCACGTCCTGCTTCTCGTGCTGCACCACATCGCCGCGGACGGCTGGTCCCTGGCGCCGCTCACCCGCGATCTCACGGCGTCCTACGCGGCCCGCCGGTCCGGTCGAGAGTGGACTGTCGACCCCCTGCCCGTGCAGTACGCGGATCACGCCGTGTGGCAACAGGATCACGCGGACGACATCCGTGGTCGAGTCGCGTTCTGGACGGACCGCCTGGCCGGTCTCCCGGACGTGCTGCCGTTGCCGACCGATCGACCGCGGCCGCCGGTGGCCTCGCACCGCGGGGCGCGTGTACGCGTGACGGTGCCGGACGCCACGACCGCGGCGCTGCGTGCGCTCGCCACCGCCCACCACGCGACGCTCGTCATGGTCCTGCAGGCGGCCTGGGCCGTCACTCTCGCCCGCGTGACGGGAAGCGAGGACATCGCCGTCGGAACACCGGTGGCAGGCCGCGGTCACGAGGATCTCGACGAGCTGGTCGGCATGTTCGTCGACACGGTCGTGCACCGCGCGTTCGTCACCGGTACCGATACCGTCGCGGCTCTGGTCGATCAGGTGCGCGAGGACACCGTGGCGGCCCTCGACCACGCCGACGTGCCGTTCGAGCTGATCGTCGACGCTCTCGATCCGGTGCGCTCCACCGCACACCATCCCGTCGTGCAGGTCATGTTCGCGTTCCAGAACCAGACTCCGCCCACTCTCGTGGCCGCCGGACTGGAGATCGACGTCCTGGACTCGGTTCCCGTGGCCGCGCCGGTGGACCTGACCCTGGATCTCACGGAGACCGGGGACGGACTGAGCGGCGCACTGACCTACGCCGTCGACCTCTTCGACCGGCGGACCGCGGCCGGAATCGTCGACGTCCTGCTCCGCGTCCTCGACGCGGTGGCGCGCAGGCCCTTCGACCGGATCGGCGCCCTCGAGATCCTGCACCCGTCGGAGCGGGCACTGTTGCTCTCCCAGCACGGCAGCGCCGGACTACCACCGCGCGTGCTGCCTCGTCTGCTGGCCGACGCGGTGGCCGGCAACCCGGACGGGCCCGCCCTGATCGGGGAGCGCACGCTCACCTACACCGAGCTGGACCGCCGCTCCAACCGCTGGGCGCGGGCACTGATCGCCCTCGGCGCCGCGCCCGACACCGTCGTCGCCGTCGCGCTGCCGCGCTCGGTGGACCAGATCACCGCGGTGTGGGCGGTGGCGAAGACCGGCGCGGCGTTCCTGCCGATCGACCCCGACGGGCCACCGGACCGACTGCGGCACATGCTCACCGAGACGGGCGCCAACGTCGCCGTCACCGCCGTGACGGTTCCCGCCGCACTGGTACGTCTCGCCACGGTGTCACCGACGGTCCTCGACACGGGCGCGGAGTCCGAGGCCGACGTGACGCCCGCCGACCGGCTCGGTGCCATCCGTCCCGACACCCTCGCGTACGTCATCCACACCTCCGGCTCCACCGGAACCCCCAAGGGCGTGGGCGTCACACACCGCGGCCTCGTGGACGCGTTGTGGGACCAGCGACTGCGCGGCGCTGCGCGGCCGGACCAGCGACTGCGCGAGGCTGCGGAGGCACGTGTGCTCGCGGTTGCGTCCCCCACGTTCGACGCGTCCATCGCCGAGCTGCTCATCGCCGTGGCCCTGTCCGCTCCCCTGGTGGTCGCTCCACCAGACGTGTTCGGCGGACCGGCACTGGGTCGCCTCGTGGCTGAGTCGGCGGTGACCCACGCTCTCCTCACGCCGCGAGTGCTCGACTCGCTGATCCCCGAAGACGTTCCGTCACTCCACGTCCTGGTCACCGCCGGTGAGGCCTGCCCACCGGCACTGGCCGCCCGATGGGCCCCCGGTCGACGCCTGTTCAACGACTACGGTCCCACCGAGACCACCGTCTGGGCCACGAGCAGCGGCCCGCTCCGGGCGGACGACGCCGTGACCATCGGGCGGCCCGTCCGCGGGGTCGGCGCGCGGGTGCTCGACACGTTCCTGCGTCCGGTGCCGATCGGGGTGGTCGGCGAGCTCTACCTCGACGGCACCCACCTCGCGCGCGGGTACGTCGGCCGCCCCACCGCGACGGCCGAGCGGTTCGTCGCCGCGGCTCAGGGCGCGCGGCTCTACCGCACCGGCGACCGCGTGCGCTGGACCAGCGGCGGAGATCTGGAGTATCTGGGCCGCACCGACGTCCAGGTCAAACTGCGCGGATTGCGCATCGAGCCCGGCGAGATCGAGGCGGCACTCGCCTCGCACCCGTCGGTCGACCGTGCCGCGGTGCTGGTGCAGGACGACCACCTCGTCGCGTACGTGGTGCCGTCCGGCACGAGTGCCGTCGACCCCGCCGCCCTCCGACACGACGCCGCGCGCCGCCTGCCGCGGTACATGGTGCCCGCGCACATCGTCACCGTGGACGTGATCCCGTTGACGGCGTCGGGCAAGCTCGACCGTCGCGCACTCCCGTCGGCCCCTCGCCGACCGACCTCCGGCCTTCCCGGGACCGTGGCGACGGTTCCGCGTCGCGAGGCGGTCGGCCCGGCCGAGCGCGCCGTCGCCGAGGCCTTCGCCACCGTGCTCGAGTTGCCGGAGCTGCCGGGGCCGGACGACGACTTCTTCGCTCTCGGTGGCCATTCGCTGTCCGCGACCCGGGTGGCCGCGCGGGTGTCGGCAGCGACGGAGCGCGAGGTGTCGGTGCGCGCGGTGTTCGACCACCCCACCGTGGGTGCGCTCGCCGCAGTGCTGGTCGCGGCGCCGACCGCGGCGCGCACTCCCCTGACGGCGGCGCCGCGCCCGGACAGGGTGCCGCTCTCCTTCGCTCAGCACCGGATGTGGTTCCTCGGCCGCGTCGACGCCGACCGCGGTGGACAGCTGATCCCGCTCGCGCTGAGGCTGACCGGTCCGCTGGACGTCGACGCGCTCCGGTCCGCCCTCGACGACGTGACCCTCCGGCACGAGATCCTGCGCACCGTCCATCCCGCCCTCGACGGCGTGCCGCACCAGGTGGTGTCGCCCACGGTCGACGTTCCCGTCGAGATCGTGCGCACCTCTGCCGCAGACGTCCCCGCGGCGGTACGCACGGCCGCTGCGGCGCGCATCGATGTCACCACCGAGACTCCGCTGCGCGCCACTCTTCTCGTCGTGTCGCCGACCGATCACGTGCTGGTGATCCTCGTGCACCACATCGCCGCGGACGGGTGGTCGATGGCGCCGCTCACGCGCGACGTCGTCACGGCGTACGCCGCTCGCGCGGAGGGGCGGCCACTCGACCTACCACCGCTGCCCGTGCAGTACGCCGACCATGCCCTCGCGCAACGCACAGCGCTGGGATCGCTCGACGACCCCGGCTCGGCCTCGTCGCGCCACCTCGCGCACTGGCGGGAGCGGTTGGCCGGCGTACCCCTCGATCTCGCGCTGCCGACCGATCGCGCCCGGCCGAGAACCCCGTCGCAGCAGGGCGATCGGGTGCGGACCGTTCTCGACGCGGACGCGCTGGGCGCGCTCCGATCCGTCGCGCAGGCCCACGACGTCACCCTCTTCATGGTCGCGCACACCGCGCTGTCGATCGTGCTCGCCCAGTGGGCGGGAACCCGCGATCTCCTCGTCGGGACGGCCGTCGCGGGTCGCACCGATCCGGCACTCGACGACGTGGTCGGCATGTTCGTGGACACGGTGGTCCTGCGGTCCACGATCGACGAGGACGGCACCGTCGCGGACCACCTCGCCGCGGCGCGCGAGACCACCCTGGACGCCTTCGCGCATGCCGCTCTGCCGTTCGAGACCCTGGTGACGGCCCTCGACCCGGTGCGTTCCACTGCGAGTCACCCTGTGGTGCAGGTGATGCTGACTCTGCAGAACACCGCGCCGCCGCGATTCCCCGTCACCACACCGGCCGTCGAGGTGCTCGATCTCGGCGGCGCTCCCGTGCAGTTCGATCTCGCCGTGACGCTGCGCGAGGACCAGGGGCGCCTGCTGATCGAGCTGTCCTACGCGACCGATCTGTTCGACCGGAGCACCATCGAGCGGGTCTCGCGCAGACTGGTGTGGACACTGCGGTCGATGACACGCGACACCTCGGTCAGGATCGGGGACCTCGAAACGGTGGAGCCCTCGGAGCGTGCCGCGATGCGTCCCCGCAGCGGTGCCCCCGCGCTGGCGGCCCGGACTCTCGACCACCTCGTGGCCGACGCGGTAGCGGCCCGTCCCGGCACGATCGCCCTGCGGGCGAACGGCATCGACCTGAGCTACGCGGACCTGTCCGCGCGCGCGAATCGTCTCGCGCGGGAACTCATCGCCTGCGGCGCAGGACCCGACGTCGTGGTCGCGCTGGCGATGCCGCGCTCGATCGACCATGTCCTGTCCGTGTGGGCCGTCGCCGCGGCCGGGGCCGCGTTCCTGTCGGTCGATCCCGCGCAACCCGCCGACCGAATTGCGCACATCCTCCAGGACTCCGGCGCCGTCGTCGTGATCACGGACTCCCGGTCCGAGCAGGCCAATTCGACCGCCGCGCCGTGGATTCCGCGCATCGTGCTCGACGATCCGGACATCGTGTCGGCGCTCGACCGTCACCCGTCCCACACGGTGCTCGCGTCGGAGCGTCGTCCGGGGCTGCATCCGAGCTCGATCGCGTACGTCATCTACACCTCCGGCTCCACGGGCCGACCCAAGGGCGTCGCCGTGACCCACGCGGGCCTGGCGGATGCGCTGGCTGACCAACGTTCCCGGCGCGGCGACGTGCCGGACGTGCGTGTACTCGCGGTGGCCTCACCGACCTTCGACGCCTCGATCGCCGAGATGCTGATGGCACTGGCGCACTGCGGCACTCTCGTTCTCGCGCCGGCGCACGTGCACAGCGGCGACGAGGTCGGCGCGCTGATTCGCCACGAGAGGGTCACGCACACGATCATCACGCCCCGGGTGCTCGACTCCCTGGACCCCGCCGGCCTCGACTGCGTGCGCGTCCTCGTCGTGGGCGGCGAGGCCCTCCCGGATCACCTCGCGGCGACGTGGTCCGCCGGACGCGAGATGTACGACGACTACGGCCCCACCGAGACGACCGTCTGGGCCACCGCGCACGGACCGATCACGCCGGACCGCCCCGTCGGCATCGGCACACCGGTCCGCGGTGTCGACGCGGTGGTGCTCGACGGCCGCCTGCGGCCGGTTCCTCTCGGCGCCGTCGGTGAGTTGTACCTGTCCGGACCACATCTCGCCCGCGGGTACGTCGGGCAGACCGGGCTGACGGCGAGCCGGTTCGTCGCCGCGCCGTACGGACCGCCGGGCGCGCGCCTGTACCGCACCGGCGACCTGGTGCGGTGGAACTCGGCCGGAGAGCTGGCGTATCTGGGACGTAGCGACTTCCAGATCAAGCTCCGCGGACTGCGCATCGAGCCGGGCGAGATCGAGAACGCCGCCCTCGCCCATCCCGCGGTGACGCAGGCGGTGGTCCTCCTCCACCGCGACGCCGGAACCGGATCGGATCATCTCGTCGCGTACGTCGCCGGCGACGGGATCGACGTCGCTTCTGTCAGAGAGGCGGTGGCGGAACGGGTTCCGCAGTACATGGTGCCGTCGCGCGTCATCGCTCTGGACGCGGTTCCGCGCACCACCGCGGGCAAGGTGGATCGGGCGGCCCTTCCCGCACCGACGTTCGCACCGACGGTGTACCGCGCGCCGACGACCTCGACGGAACACATGGTCGCCGACGCCTTCGCCCTCGTGCTGGGCGTCGGCGACATCGGACTCGACGACGACTTCTTCGCCCTCGGCGGGACCTCACTGACCGCGACCAGGGTGGCCGCACACCTCGGTCGTGCCGCCGGGGTCGACCGCGTGCTCCGACTCCTGTTCTCGCACGGCACCGTCGGCGCCGTCGCCGAGCATCTCGACCGCGAGGACGACGACGAGTCGATCGCCTCGTCCGACGCAGTCGGTCCCGTTCTCCGACTGGGCGGCGGAGTCGAGCTCGCCCCGGTGTTCTGCATCCACCCGATGATGGGCCTGGCCTGGCCGTACTTCGAGCTCGGCCGCCACCTCGAGACCGGCCGCCCCCTGTACGGCGTGCAGACGCCGGCGGTGGCGGACCCCGACTTCGCACCACGGTCGATGGACGATGTCGTCGAGCGCTACGTCGAGGAGATCCGGCACGTGGATCCCGTCGGCCCGTACCACCTCGTCGGATGGTCGGTCGGCGGTGTGCTGGCCCATGCCGTCGCGGCCCGGATGGAATCGCAGGGCCACACCGTCGCGTCGCTGTCGCTGCTCGACCCGGTGCACAGCATCGTGCCGGGCAGTGCGGTCAAGAAGGCGCAGGCGGACGCCATGTTCGGCGCGTACCGGCACCTGACCGACGACCTGGCGGACATGACGCCGGACGCGCTGTGGTCGGTGTGGTCGGCGATGGGTGGCGACCAGCTACCGGTCTCGGACATCCAGGCGCGGTTGATCACCAAGGCGATGCTCACCCTGTTCGCCCTCGTCGACGAGCACGTGCCGCCGACCTACAGCGGCGCCGTCCTGATGATCGACTCCGACGTCACCGCCGTCGAACTCGGCCGCATGTCGGACTTCTGGTCGCAGTACTGCACCGGACCCGCCGACGTGGAGTCGGTGCCGTGGCGACACGGCGAACTGCTGTCGAGCGACGCCGTGGCGGACATCGGTCCCCTGGTGGGACGGTGGCTCGGACGCGTGGAGACCGCGTCGTTACTGTCGACGGGTGAGTGAACGCAGCACGGATGGTTCCGAACCCGGCCAGTTCCACCTGCGCGGCGCGTGGAACTTCCGCGACACCGGCGGCCTGCGCACGTCCGACGGCGGACGCACCCGCAGCGGACTTCTCTTCCGCGCGTCGGCACTCACGCACCTCTCCGACGAGGGCCGGGCCACGCTGGCCGGACTCGGGGTCAGCGACGTGTTCGACCTGCGCGGCGACGCCGAGGTGACGCGGTGGGGCTCGGACCGGGCCCCGGACACGGTCACCGTGCATCGCGTCCCCTACATCGCCGCGGAACGCGACGCGCCGCACGAGCGCGCCGTGCCCGCCACCACCGCCCGGGGCTACCTCGACGGCGCCTACCGCGCCTTTCCGACGCTGCCCGGCGCGCGGGTGGCGATCAGGGCGGTGGTCGAGGCCCTGTCGTCCGGCACCTCGTCGCTGGTGCACTGCGCCGCCGGCAAGGACCGCGCGGGGTGGACCGTCGCCACCGTGCTGCGCGCCGCCGGCGTCGTCGAGGAGGACATCGTCGCGGACTACCTGCGCAGCAACGCCGCCGTCGCTCCACTCCGGCGCCACATTCTCGATCACGACGAGGTGGCCCCCGCCGACCTCGACGACGACCTGCTGGGCGTGCGGGAGGAGTACTACCGCGCCGGGCTCGAGGCGATGACCACGGCGCACGGCTCGTTCGACGGCTACCTGGACTGGCTCGGCCTCGACCACGACGCGGTCACTCGACTGAGGAATGCGCTGGTGGACACCCAGCGCTGATCAGTATTAGCGCCCGGTGTACGTCGCCTTACCAGGCCCCACATCGAGGAAGCTGCGCACCGCGCCCTGCAGATCCTCGGTCTCGAACAGAGCACCCGACACCGCGGACGTCACCGAATCCGCATGGCGCACACCGCCGGAGCGCCACGCACCGATGATCTCCTTCGTGGCCGCATGGGCGCGCGTCGGCCCGTCCGCGAGCCGTGCGACGAGAGCCCTGGCGGCGGAGTCCACGTCCTCATGGATCTGGTTGACGACTCCCCATTCGCGCAGCGTCTCCGCCGTGTACAGATCGCCCGTCATGACGAACTCACGTGCCCGGCCGCTGCCCGCACGCTCCGCCATCCTCTGCGGACCACCCATCGACGGAGTCAGACCCACCACCGTCTCCACCAGACCGAACTTCGCCTTCGGCGACGCGAGAATGATGTCGCACGCCAGGGCGATCTCCAACGCGGCCGTGAGCGTCAGACCGTGCGCGGCGAACACCACCGGGCAGGGCAGCGCCTCGAGCGGGTGGGCGATGGCTGCGAAAAGCCCCTCCCACAACGCCGTTCCCTCGGCCTCCGACAGCCCCTCGAAGACGTGCACGTCGACCCCACCCGAGACCACCTTGCCCTCCGCGCGCAGCAGCAGCGCACGCGGAGGAGCGGCCACCAGCTCGGCCACGTCGGCCGTCACGGCATCGAACATCGCCTGGTCGAACAGGTTCAGGGCGCCGTGGGCGAACGTGAGGATCGCGACCTCGGCGCCCGCGTCGGTGGTGGTGCGCTCGAGACGGGTGGGCTTCTCACTCATGGATCGGAGCATGCCAGGTGAGCACACATCCTCGTTCTCCGGCCTCCGGCCTGCCCGCCTACCCCGACCGGCCTCTGGCCTGCCCGCCTACCCCGACCGGCCTCCGGCCTGCCCGCCTAACGGACGGGCGTCGTCCCGGCCGGAACACTCGCATCGACCGACGGATCCGGAACCGCAGCCCCGTGCCCACCGAAGTTGGGGCGCGCGTAGAAGAGCGTCGCGATCGCTCCGACCAGCAGGACCGCGGCCGGGAGGTACAGCGACTGGGCGAGCGCGGTGGCGAACGGTTCCGCCACCTGCGCCGGCACCCGGCCCGTGGACAGCTCACCCGACGCGCCGGCCGCACCGGCGAACGGCACCTCGGCAGAGATGCGGGACTGCATCAGCACGCCGATACCCGCACTGCCCAGCACGGACCCGATCATGCGGGTGGTGTTGTAGACGCCGCTGCCCGCGCCGGCCTGCGACATCGGCAGGTTGCGGGTGGCCGTGGCACCGAGCGGAGACCAGATGAGCGCGTTGGCCACGCCCATCAGGGCGATGGGCATGAGGAGCCGGACGATCGCCGTGGTCGGTGTCATCTCCATCGCGAACCAGACGAGGGCGACGGTGAGCAGAGTCAGGCCGGTGCCGGCGATGTAGCGCGGGTGCACGCGGTCCACCAGACGGCCGACGTTGGGCGCGAGCACGCCGGTGAGCACCGCCATGGGCACGAACAGCAGGGCCGAACGCGTGGGCGTCAGTCCGGTGACGCTCTGCGCGTAGAACATGATCGGCAGCATCATGCCCGTCATCGCGAAGCCCATGGCCGCGATGCCGATGTTGCTGAGCGAGAAGTTCCGGTCGCGGAACAACCCAAGCGGCACCAGAGGCTCGTTGCGGTTGCGCGACTGCCACACGATGAACGCGGCGAAGACGACCACGCCGACGGCGATGGAGGTCCAGATCCACCCGTTCCAGTCGTACTTCTGCCCCTCCTGCAGACCGAAGACGATGAAGAACAGGCCGGCGGCGGACAGCACGACGCCGGGGATGTCGAACTTGTGGTCGTTGGTGGGGAGCGTCGGCACGAACTTGACGGCCAGTGCGATGGCGACGACACCGACGGGGAGGTTGATGAAGAAGATCCACTCCCACCCGAACGCGTCGACCAGCACGCCACCGAGCAGCGGACCCACCAGGGTCGCGACGCCGGCGACCGCGCCCCAGGCGCCCATCGCGGCACCGCGCTTGTCCTTGGGGAAGATGCGGGTGATGACGGCCATGGTCTGCGGCGTGATCATCGCGGCGCCCAGGCCCTGCACGGCGCGCGCGGCGATGAGCATCTCGATCGACCCCGACACGCCACACCACAGCGAGGCGAGAGTGAAGACGACGAGCCCGCCGATGTAGAGGTTCTTCGGCCCGAACCGGTCGCCCAGTCGGCCGGTCACGAGGAGCGGTACCGCGTACGCGAGCAGGTACGCACTGGTCACCCAGATGACGTTCGAGATGTCGGTCTGCAGACCCTCGAGGATCGCCGGCTGCGCGACGGCGACGATGGTGGTGTCCACGAGAATCATGAAGAAGCCGAGGCACAGGGTCCAGAGCGCGATCCAGGGGGACGCCTCCTTCACGGCCGGGCTGGTGGTGCTGGTCATCGGTGGTCCTGTCGTTCGGTGAGAATGCTGTCCAGCCAGGGGAGACGTCCGGAGTCGATGTCGTCGACGAAGGCCCGGAGCCAGGTGAGTTCGGCCTCGCGCAGGGCGAGGGTGTAGTCGAGGCCCACGGAGAAGAGCCGGGGAACGTGGCGATCGACGGCCATCGCATCGATGACGCGCATCTCGTCGAGATCCTTCTCCAGCAGAGCGATACGGGTACGGACGAGTGTCGCGACCTCCGACCCGGGGAGGTTGTGCGACTCGGACAGGGCCAGGGTGAACTGCGAGTACTCGGGCGTGGGTTCCGCCAGGAGAGTACGCAGGGTGTCCGACAGAGCCGCCCGACCCGAGTCGGTCACCGAGTAGGTGGTGCGCTCGGGCCGATTACCTTCCCGTTCGGTGCCGACCGCCACGATCAGCTCACGCTCCGCCAGGCGGTCGACCGCGTGGTAGAGCGACCCCGGACGTACCTTGAGCAGTCGGTCGTCCTTGCGCTCGAGCAGGAGCTGATACATCTCGTACGGGTGCATCGGCCGCTCGAACAGGCACGCGAGTACGGCGATGGCCAGCGGTGTCACGCGTTCCATGTCGATCCCCCTCGCCCATATTCCGCTTGGAATATACGGCGCCGAGCACTGTCGCCACAAGCGGCGCTAGCGTGGACGGCGATGAACTCCCACCAGATCGACATCGTCCGTCTCGCCTGGGCGCGAGAACTGGGTCTTCCCGACGACGCCTCGCTCGACGACGCGGAGCGGTTGCACGTGGTCGACGACGACGCGACCCGCCTCACGTTCGTCGTCCTGGACGGCCACGCGGTCCTGGTCGGACCCGGCGACATCCTCGACCGCGCCGAGGCACTGGGCAACGACGTGCTCGCGACGCGGGACGGTCTCGCCGAGCTCGCGGGACTGCGCCGGGGTCGTTGCGGTGGACCACGGGTCCTCGCCTTCCTCGACGACAGTCGCGACGACGTGCGCGTCGAACACCCTCTGATCTCCCACGACGGGCACGATGTGGACCGCGTCCTCGCACTGGTGCCTCCCGACGACGCCACCGGGATCCGCGCGGTCGGCGTCGACTCGTGGTTCACGGTGTTCGACGACGCCGACGGTGAGGACGACGCTCTCCCCGCGGCCGCTGCCGGGTACGTCGAGTGGCGCGGCTTCCTCGCCGACACCGTCGCGGTCACCGTGCCGTCACGACGCCGGCGGGGGTACGGCTCGACCGCCGCACGGCTGGCCACGAACGAGGCCATCGACGCGGGACTCGTGCCGCAGTGGTCGGTGCCGATGGACAACGCGACCGCCCGGCTGTTCGGCCTCTCGCTCGGCTTCACCGAACTGGGAGTGCACATCGGGATGGAATTGACCGACCCCGGGTAAGTTACGACCATGAGCACCGACAGCGGTACCCCGTCCTATGTGGAGAAGGGCGGCTTCGACCGCGACACGAACTACATCGAGGACCGCATCATCGACGATCCGTCGTCGCGCTACCCGGTGGAGCCCGGTCGTTACCGCCTCGTCGTGGCCCGCGCCTGCCCGTGGGCCAACCGCGCCATCATCGTGCGTCGGCTCCTGGGTCTCGAGGACGCCATCTCGATGGGAGTGTGCGGACCGACCCACGACAAGCGGAGCTGGACCTTCGATCTCGATCCGGACGGCCTCGACCCGGTGCTGAAGATCCCACGTCTGCAGGACGCGTTCCTCGCGCGCTTCCCCGACTACCCACGCGGGATCACCGTGCCCGCCATGGTGGAGGTGTCGACGGGCGAGGTGGTCACCAACGACTACCCGCAGATGACGCTCGACTTCTCGACGGAGTGGACGCGGTACCACCGTGAGGGCGCACCCGACCTGTACCCGGAAGCGTTGCGCGGCGAGATCGACGAGGTGGCGGAACTGATCTTCCACGACGTCAACAACGGCGTCTACAAGTGCGGTTTCGCCGGCTCCCAGAGCGCGTACGAGAAGGCGTACGACGCTCTCTTCGCGCGACTGGACTGGCTGAGCGACCGTCTCGAGAACCAGCGATTCCTGGTGGGCGACACCATCACCGAAGCCGACGTCCGTCTGTTCACGACGCTGGCGCGGTTCGATCCCGTCTACCACGGCCACTTCAAGTGCAACCGGAGCAAGCTCTCCGAGATGCCGGTGCTGTGGGCCTACGCCCGAGACCTGTTCCAGACACCGGGATTCGGCGACACCACGGACTTCGTGCACATCAAGTCGCACTACTACGAGGTGCACACCGACATCAACCCGACCGGCATCGTGCCCAAGGGGCCGGACCTGTCGAGCTGGTTGAGCCCACACGGCCGGGAAGCGTTGGGCGGCAGGCCGTTCGGAGACGGCACTCCCCCGCCGCCGCCGAAGGAGTCGGAGCAGGTTCCGGCCGAGCACTGGGCCTGACGACCCGGACGGGTCGGAAGGATCTGCGTCAGGGACGCAGAGTGAGAATCCTCGGCCCGTCCTCGGTGACGGCGACCGTGTGCTCCCAGTGCGCGGATCGCGATCCGTCCGTGGTGACCACGGTCCAGTCGTCGTCCAACACGCGGGTCTCGTGGGTGCCCAGTGTCAGCATCGGCTCGATGGCGAGCGTCGACCCCACCACCAGCTCGGGGCCCTTGCCCGGCGCACCCTCGTTGGCGAGGAACGGCTCCATGTGCATCTCGCGGCCGATGCCGTGGCCGCCGTAGCCGTCGACGATGCCGTAGGTACGTCCGTGCGCCGCCGAGGCGGCCAGCGTGCCCTGCTCGATGGCGTGCGAGACGTCGGTCAGGCGGTTGCCCGGGAGCATCGCGGCGATACCGGCCTCCATCGACAACCGAGTGGCCTCGCTCAGCTGCTCGTCTGCCTCGATGACGGCACCGACACCGAACGTCCAGGCGGAGTCGCCGTGCCAGCCGTCGAGAATGGCGCCACAGTCGATCGAGATGAGGTCGCCCTCGGCGAGCACGTCGGACGAGTTCGGGATGCCGTGCACGACGCGATCGTTGATCGAGCTGCAGATGCTGCCCGTGAAGCCGTGGTACCCGAGGAACGACGGGACAGCGCCCGCGTCCCGGATCACCGCCTCGGCCACCGCGTCGAGCTCGAGAGTGGACACGCCGGGCTTCGCCGCGTCGCGCACCGCGACGAGAGCGGCGCCCACGACGGCCCCGGCCGCAGCCATGGCATCGAGCTCACCGGCGCTGCGGAACGGAACCACCTTGCGCTTACGTCCGAAAGCCATGGGTCAGTCGTCGCCCTGGATCGCGTCGATGACCTTCTTGTTGACGTCCTCGACCTCGCCGACGGCGTCGACGGTCACGAGGCGACCGTGGCCCTTGTAGTACTCGAGCAGCGGAGCCGTCTCGTCGCGGTAGACCTTCATCCGATTCCGGATGACGCTCTCCTTGTCGTCCTCCCGCCCACGGGCGAGCATGCGCTCGACCACGACGTCCTCGTCGATGACGAAGGAGACGACGGCGTCGAGCGTCGTGCCCGCGTCCTCGAGGATGGAGGCGAGGGAGTCTGCCTGATCGGTCGATCGCGGGAAGCCGTCGAGAATGAAGCCGTTGGTGGCGTCGGGCTCGGCCAGACGGTCGCGCACCATGTCCACGGTCAGCGCACTCGGAACCAGGTCGCCCGCGTCGAGGTACTTCTTGGCCTCGATGCCCAGGGGCGTCTTCTGGCCGATGTTCGCGCGGAAGAGATCGCCCGTCGAGACGTGGGGAATTCCCAGCTTCTCCGACAGCAGCGTCGCCTGCGTACCTTTGCCTGCTCCGGGAGGACCGAGGAGGACGAGTCTCACTTGAGGAACCCTTCGTAGTTGCGCTGCATCAGCTGGCTTTCGATCTGCTTCACCGTGTCGAGTCCCACGCTCACCATGATGAGCACCGCGGTTCCGCCGAAGGGCAGGTTCTGGGCGCCACCGGAGTTACCGATGTCGAGGAACAGGTTGGGAAGCACAGCGATGGTGCCGAGGTAGATGGCACCGGGCAGCGTGATGCGACTGAGAACGAAATTGAGGTAGTCGGCCGTCGGACGTCCCGGCCTGATGCCCGGGATGAATCCGCCGTACTTCTTCATCTCGTCGGCACGTTCCTCGGGGTTGAACGTGATGGCGACGTAAAAATAGGTGAAGAAGACGATGAGGCCGAAGTAGATCGCGATGTACACCGGGTTCGCCGGGTTCACCAGATACGTGTTGATGGCGCGTTGCCACCAACTCGGATCCGCCGCCGTGCTGGCATTGGTCAGCTGGGCGATGAGATTGGGGAGGTACAGCAGCGACGACGCGAAGATCACCGGGATGACACCGGCCTGGTTGACCTTCAGCGGCAGGTAGGTGGACGAGCCGCCGTACATGCGGCGGCCGACCATGCGCTTGGCGTACTGCACCGGGATGCGGCGCTGGCCCTGCTCGACGAAGACGACGCCGATGATGATGGCGAGAGCGGCGAGGCAGACGAGCGCGAAGACGATGCCGCCGCGGCTGTCGAGAATCGACTTGCCCTCGGACGGGATGCGCGAGGCGATGCCCGCGAAGATGAGCAGCGACATGCCGTTGCCGACGCCGCGCTCGGTGATGAGCTCGCCGAACCACATGACCAGGGCAGCACCCGCGGTCATGACCAGCACGATGGTGACCAGTCCGAAGATGGACGAGTCCGCGATGATGTCGAGGTTGCAGCCCTGGAGCAGCTGCCCGCGCGAGGCGAGCGCGACGAGACCCGTGGCCTGCAGGATCGCCAGCGCGATGGAGAGATAGCGCGTGTACTGCGTCATCTTCGCCTGGCCGGCCTGGCCCTCCTTGCGGAGTTCCTCGAACCGCGGGATGACCACGGTGAGGAGCTGGACGATGATGCTCGCGGTGATGAAGGGCATGATGCCGATCGCGAACACGGACAGCTGCAGCAGAGCGCCGCCCGAGAACAGGTTGATCAGCGAGTAGATGCCGGCGGAGTCGCCGCCCGACACCTGGTCGATGCACTGACGGACGTTGCCGTAGTCGACACCGGGCGACGGCAGCGTCGCGCCGAAGCGGTACAGAGCGATGAGGCCGAGAGTGAAGAGGATCTTCCGTCTCAGGTCAGGTGTCCTGAGGGCCGACACAAAGGCGGAAAGCAACGATCCTCCTGGACGGGGTGACTAACGAGGGAGATGGTCGGGGCGCACTGGCACCCCGTCGAACTCTAACAGCGCCGCGGAGTGCGCAGCCCGGGCCGAGCCGGACAACCACTCACCGTGGCACCGAACGGCCGATGGCCGCAGCACGAGAGTCGTACCACGGCCATCGGTCCGTACTGCCGGAGGCCCGCTCACTCGTCGAGTGGGCGGGCCGCCGAACTCACAACTCGGTGACGGATCCGCCGGCTGCGTTGATCTTTTCCTTGGCACTGCCGGTGAACTTGTCGGCGGTGATGGACACCTTCACCGACAGGTCGCCGTCGCCGAGGATCTTGACGAGACGGTTCTTGCGCACCGCACCCTTGGCGACCAGATCGTCCTTGGAGATCTCGCCACCCTCGGGGAACAGTCGCTCGATGTCGACCAGGTTCACGACCTGGTACTCGACCCGGTTGCGGTTGGTGAAGCCCTTGAGCTTCGGCAGCCGCATGTGGATCGGCATCTGGCCACCCTCGAAGCCGGCCGGGACGTTCTTACGAGCGCCCGTGCCCTTGGTGCCACGACCTGCGGTCTTGCCGCGCTTTCCGCCTTCACCGCGACCGACGCGAATCTTCGCGCTCTTCGAACCCGGTGCGGGGCGAAGATGATGCAATTTGATGGTCACTTGGTGACCTCCTCAACGACGACGAGGTGACGCACCACGTTGATCAGCCCGCGGGTCTGCGGGGTGTCCTCGCGAATCACCGACTGGCGGATCTTCTTGAGGCCCAGCGTGCGAATGCTGTCACGCTGGTTCTTCTTCTGACCGATGGTGCTCTTGATCTGGGTCACTCTGAGGTCAGCCATGAGCTGCTCCTGCTGCTGCCTGGGCGCGAGCGCGCAGCATGCCGGCGGGAGCGACGTCCTCGATCGGCAGACCACGACGAGCCGCGACCTCTTCCGGACGCTGCAGGCTCTTGAGAGCCGCAACGGTGGCGTGCACGACGTTGATCGCGTTGTCGCTACCCAGCGACTTCGCGAGGATGTCGTGAACACCTGCACACTCGAGCACGGCACGCACCGCGCCACCGGCGATGACACCGGTACCGGTGGCTTGCCGGGCGCAGCATGACCACACCGGCCGCAGCCTCACCCTGGACGGGGTGCGTGATCGTGCTACCGATCAGCGGGACGCGGAAGAAGCTCTTGCGAGCCTCCTCGACACCCTTCTGAATGGCGGCCGGAACTTCCTTGGCCTTGCCGTAGCCGACGCCGACCAGACCGTTGCCGTCTCCGACGATCACGAGGGCGGTGAAGCTGAAGCGACGACCACCCTTCACGACCTTGGAGACGCGGTTGATCGCGACGACGCGCTCGAGGTTGTTCTTCTCGGGAGCGTTGCCGCCCCGCGAGTCGCGACGGTCGCGACCTCCACGGTTGTCTCCGCCGCGGTTGTCACCTCCGCCTGCATTGGGTCCTGCGTTGGCTCCGGCGGGTCCGCTGCCGCCGTCACGCCGTTGACGTCCCGGCATCAGGCTGTCCTTCCGTTGGTGAGCTGAATCTTCGCTGCGTTGGTCATCAGAACGTCAGCCCGCCTTCGCGAGCTGCATCGGCGAGTGCCGCGATGCGTCCGGCGTAACCGTGGCCACCGCGGTCGAAGACCACTGCCTCGATGCCGGCCGCCTTGGCACGCTCGGCGATGAGAGCGCCGACCTTCGCGCCACGGGCCTTCTTGTCGCCCTCGGTCGCGCGCACATCGGCCTCGATGCTGGACGCGGACGCGAGAGTGCGGCCGGTCAGATCGTCGATCAGCTGTGCGTGCAGGTGACGCGAGGAACGGTTGACGACCAGACGGGGACGCTCGGCGGTTCCGGAGACCTTCTTGCGAAGACGGAAGTGGCGGCGCGTCTTGGACAGGCGACGACGCGTGGAGGCGTCCTTGCCCAGCGGGATGCGCTTCGGGTTCGCGTCGGAACCCTTCGTTGCTGCGGAGTTGCTCATCACTTACCTGTCTTTCCGACCTTGCGGCGGATCTGCTCACCCTCGTACCGAACGCCCTTGCCCTTGTACGGGTCGGGACGACGGAGACGACGGATGTTGGCAGAGATCTGGCCGACCTTCTGCTTGTCGATACCCGAGACCGAGAATCGGGTGGGCGTCTCGACCGCGAAGGTGATGCCGTCGGGCGCCGTGATCGGCACCGGGTGGCTGTAGCCGAGAGCGAACTCGAGGTCGCTGCCCTTCAGTGCCACGCGGTAACCGACGCCGTGAATCTCCATCTTCGTGGTGTAACCGGTGGTCACACCCGTGATGAGGTTCGCGACGAGAGTGCGCGAGAGGCCGTGGAGCGAGCGGCTACGACGCTCGTCGTCCGGCCGGTTGACCGAGAGGGATCCGTCATCGTTCTTGGCGATGGTGATCGGCTCGGCGATGGTGAGACTCAAGGTGCCCTTGGGTCCCTTGACGGTGACATCCTGGCCGGCGATGGTGACATCGACTCCGGCGGGAACTGTCACAGGAAGCTTTCCGATACGCGACATAGTGGTGGCCTCCCTTACCAGACGTACGCGAGGACTTCGCCGCCGACGCCCTGATTGGCCGCCTGGCGATCGGTCAGCAGGCCGGTGGACGTGGAGATGATCGCCACGCCGAGGCCGCCGAGCACCTTGGGCAGATTGGTGGATTTTGCGTACACACGCAGTCCGGGCTTGGACACCCGACGCACACCGGCGAGGCTGCGCTCGCGGCTGGGGCCGTACTTGAGGTCGACGATGAGGGTCTTGCCCACCTCGGCGTCCTCGGTGCGGTACTCGGAGATGTAGCCCTCACGCTTGAGGATCTCGGCGATGTTCGCCTTGATCTTCGAGTGAGGCAGCTTCACCTGATCGTGGTACGCCGAATTGGCGTTGCGCAGACGCGTCAAGAAGTCTGCGATCGGGTCGGTCATGGTCATGACAGAGTTCATGGCCCTTTCTCGCAGCGGTTCCCATGCAGCACGTGCGAGCTGGTGCCCTGGTAGCAGGGCCTGACTCGTCCCGTCGTGGGCCTACAGCGAAGTGTTCTGTCCTGACCGACTGTTGCCGGTCAGGGGTTGCGCTCCTGCCAGTGCAGACGTGAGCACTGGCGGGTGTTTCGAGCATCATGGCAAGAAACCTGAGTAGCTCGGGTCGTATGCAGGCATGACGGTACCCGGGCAACCGGTCAAGTGTAAGGGAGTGACCTGCGGGGACCAAATCGGTGCAGGTAGGGCCGGTGGTGCCGGTACTGCAGGGGTGTGCGCACCGGTTCCGGTGGGCGGACACCCTCTGCAGCCTGCGGCGAGGGGTGTGCGCATCACGGAACGAGTGCGCGGCGGTGGTGTCGGCCGGGTGCGGCGTGAGGTGCCGGTGTGGCACTCGCCGGTGCTGCAGGGGGTGTGCACACAGGTTGCGGTGAGCGAACACCCCCTCCGGCCTGCCGGAACAGGTGTGAGCCTCACGGGAGGTGTGCACGGTGCCCTGCGCCGGCCCGAACGGTTCACCGCGACATCGGTCGGGTTCAGCCGGGGAACCAAGTTCGATGACCGATTGGTCCGTTTCGCCCCGCCATTCTCGTTCAGTCTTTTAGTGTCCATTCACAACGTTTATCGCGCACGACGAGTGATGGAGGACGATGTGAAGACCGGTGTACGCACATTCGGCAAGGTCGGAATGGTGGGAGCGGCAGCTGCTGCGGCGCTGTTGGCAGGGTCGGGAACGGCGTCGGCGGCGGTGCTCGCCGTCGTCGCGGTACCCACGCCCGGCGTCGAATCGATCAGCACGCTGGTGACCGTGACACCCGCTCTCGCCTTCACGGGCGCGGTGGACTGCACCGTCACCGCGACCGAAGTGGGTGACGAGACCAACACGGCGAGCGCCTCGGGCCCCGTCACGCCATTCCTGCCGATCGCTCCCGCCGTCGGCACCGTCGTCATCGACGGACTCGAGGCCGGGCTCTACAGCGTCGCGGTGAGCTGTGACGACGGCGGCACATCGGTCGACACGCTCGTCGACCTCCCCGTCACAGTGCTTCCGGAGGGCAGCCTCCCGCCTGTCGTCCCACCTGTCGGTGGCGGTGGCTCTCTGCCGTTGGACATCTTCGAGAGCTGACGTTCGACGGCGCGAGCCCCGGTCCTCAGGGAGGTCCGGGGCTCGTCTCGTGGGCGGGTCGATCCCGCCGCTCAGTCCTTGCCGTCTCCCCGATCACGCACCCGGTCACCGAGATTCGCCTTCTCGTCGCGGTCGAGCGCATCCACGTCGATGAAGCGCGACTTGCCCTGCGTGGCACGGTTGACGAAGAACGTCACCACCCACAGCGCCACACCGAGGAGCAGCATCGCGCCGGCGATGCGGTACTGGATCATCTGCGCATCGGTCCGCGCCCACGGTCCGACGAGGAACAGGCACAGCGTGCCGCCCGTCACCGGAACCCACAGCGGTGCACTGAAGCCCGTCGTCTCCTTCTTACGCTTGAGCACCAGGTTGGCGACGTTGACCACCGCGAACACGCAGAGCAGCAGCAGCCCGGTCGTTCCGGACAGAGCGCTGACGACCGAGTTCCCCTGCAGCTGGTTGACCACCACGATCAGCACCAGTGCCATGACGGTGGAGAACATGATGGCCGCCCACGGCGAGCGACGCGTCGGCAGAACAGCGCTCAGCGACTTGGGCAGGATGCGCTGACGCCCGAGGCCGTAGATCAACCGACTCGCCATCAGCATGTTGATCAGCGCGGTGTTGGCGACGGCGAACACCGTCAGGTACGGGAAGATTTCGTCGATCGGCAGTCCCGGTGCGCCGAGTCGCACGACGTGGAGCAGGATGCCCTCGCTGCCGGAGTCGTAGTCCAGCGGCAGGACCGCGATCACGGCCACGACGACGAGAACGTAGATGAGGCAGGCGATGCCGAGTCCGGAGAGCATCATCTTCGGGAAGATCTTCTCGGGCTCCTTGGTCTCCTCGACCATGTTCACCGAGTCCTCGAAGCCGACCATCGCAAAGAAAGCAATGGTGGTCGCGACGGTGACGGCGAGGAACCAGCCCTTCTCGTTGGCGTCGTCGAACACGACCAGATTGGCGATGTCGCCCTCGGCGCTACCACTTCCCACCGCGACGAAGCCGATCGCGATGACGATGGCGAGCGCTGCCATCTCGATGATCGTCAGGATCACGTTGAACTTGACCGACTCGCCGACACCGCGCAGATTGATCGCCGCCAGCAGCAGCATGAAGGCCAGTGCGACCACCAATTGCGCTGTGTCGCCGGTGGGTACGTCGAACCACCCGATGCCGTCCTCGGTACTGAAGGTCTCGTGCAGGCCGGCCAACAGGTTGCCCGCCACCACGTTCGAGGACGTCGAGGCGCTGGTGATGCCGGAGCAGATGACGGCGAACGCGACGAGGAACGTCGCGAAATGGATGCCGAAGGCCTTGTGCGTGTACAGCGCGGCGCCGGCGGCCTGCGGGTACTTGCACACCAGCTCGAGGTACGAGAACGCGGTCAGCGTCGCCACGACGAAGGCGAGGATGAACGGCAGCCACGCCATTCCGCCGACATTGGCGATCATGTCGCCTGTCACGGCGTAGACGCCGGCGCCCAGGATGTCGCCGACGATGAAGAGCAACAGCAGTCCGGGTCCGAGGACCCGCTTGAGTTCCGGCGTGGCCGAGGTCTCGGTCTCCGCGGTCTGAGTCATGATTCCTCCGCTCGCTCCCCCGTCGCGCAACACTAGGCCCGGTGAGGCGCCGGCGCGAGGCATACGGCGGGAGACACGCAGAGAGGAACAGACCGTTCGGACCGCGCGACATTCCTCGACGCACTGCATCCGTGAACGCCGACAGGCCCGAGCCGTGATGGCTCGGGCCTGTCGGGGTGTGTCAGGTGATCAGATCACCAGGAGGCTTGTCTCACCAGGAAGACTTGTGCACTCCGGGGAGCTCGCCGCGGTGCGCCATCTCGCGCACGCAGATACGGCAGAGGCCGAACTTGCGGAACACGGAGTGCGGACGGCCGCAACGCTGGCAGCGGGTGTACGCGCGAACCGCGAACTTCGGCTTCTTGTTGGCCTTGTTGACCAGTGCCTTCTTAGCCATACGCTCAGTTCTCCTTGAACGGGAAGCCGAGGTGCTTGAGCAGCGCGCGGCCTTCGTCGTTGTTGGTGGCCGTCGTGACGACGGTGATGTCCATGCCGCGAGGGCGATCGATCTTGTCGACGTCGATCTCGTGGAACATCGACTGCTCGTTCAGGCCGAACGTGTAGTTGCCGTTGCCGTCGAACTGCGTGCCCGACAGGCCACGGAAGTCCCTGATGCGGGGAAGCGCGATGGACACGAGACGGTCCAGGAACTCCCACATACGGTCGCCGCGCAGCGTGACGCGCGCGCCGATGGGCATGCCCTCGCGGAGCTTGAACTGCGCGATGGACTTGCGGGCCTTGCGGATCTCGGGCTTCTGGCCGGTGATCGCGGCGAGGTCTGCGACCGCACCGTTGATCAGCTTCGCGTCACGGGCGGCGTCGCCGACACCCATGTTGACGACGACCTTGACGATGCCGGGGATCTGCATGACGTTGGCGTACTCGAACTCGGTGTTCAGCGCGTCCTTGATCTCCTCGCGGTAGCGAGTCTTCAGGCGCGGAACGATCTTGTTCTCGGTGGTCGTCATCAGATGTCCTTCCCGTTCTTACGGGAAATCCGAACGCGCTTGCCGTTGTCGTCGGTGCGGTAGCCCACGCGGGTGGGGTTGCCGTCCGAGTCGATGACCGCGACGTTGGAAACGTGAATGGGGGCTTCCTGCGTGACGATGCCGCCCGAGGAGGCGCCGCGCTCGTTGGCCGAGACAGCGGTGTGCTTCTTGATGCGGTTGACGCCCTCGACGAGGACCTTGGAGGTCTCGGGGTAGGCCGTGATGACCTTGCCCTTCGCTCCCTTGTCCTTACCGGAGATGACGAGAACCGTGTCGCCCTTGTGCACCTTCATCTCACAACACCTCCGGAGCCAGCGACACGATGCGCATGAACTTCTTCTCACGCAGCTCGCGGCCGACCGGGCCGAAGATGCGGGTACCGCGGGGATCGTTGTCAGGCTTGATGAGAACGGCAGCGTTCTCGTCGAACTTGATGTACGAACCGTCGGCGCGGCGACGCTCCTTCGTGGTGCGGACGATGACGGCCTTGACGACCTCGCCCTTCTTGATGTTTCCACCGGGGATCGCGTCCTTGACGGTGGCGACGATGACGTCGCCGATCCCGGCGTAACGGCGTGACGAGCCACCGAGAACGCGAATGCACAAGATTTCCTTGGCACCCGTGTTGTCGGCGACGCGAAGCCGCGACTCCTGCTGAATCATGGGTCTCCTAGTGACCTGGATGTACGTACGCGGCGGATACCGACCCGACGCGCGCGGTCTGTGGCCCTGGCCGACGCATGCGTCTACCACGGGCAACCGCTCTAGTGTAGGGAACACGCGGACGGGATCCAAATCCTCCACCGCGGCGACGGCACAGGACTCTGTCAGGCGCCGGTGGCACACTGAGGTCCGTGGACAGCCTCGCACGGGGGGAGAACCGCCCCGCACCCTCGGACAGCCTCGACATCTCCGTGTCCGGCGCCGCCGTGGACGTCTCGGCGCTCCTGCTGAACTCCGCGGGCCGGGTTCGATCGGACGCGGACCTGGTCTTCTTCAACAACCCGGTCGGCCCCGGCGTGACGTACGGCAGCGGCGGGATCCGCGTGGACACCGGTGCGGTGCCCCGCGACGTCGACACCGTGGCCGTCACCGCCAGCCTGGACGGATCGGGCCCCACCACGTTCGGCGGCCTGGAGCCGACCATCTCCATCGGACCGGACCTGTCGTTCCGGATGAGCGGACTCACGAGCGAGACCGCCGTCGTGTGCGTCGAGATCTACCGACGCGGCGACGCCTGGAAGGTCCGCGCCGTGGGCCAGGGCTTCGACGACGGGCTCGCGGGCATCGCGACGAACTTCGGCATCACCGTCGACGACGAGCCCGCGCCGGCCACGACACCGGCACCGACACCGACCGTCGTCCCCACCACAGCAGCACCACCACCCGTACCGACGCAGGGAGCACTGGCCGTGAGAAGTGAACTGTTCGCCCCCACCCACGCCGAGGTCCAGGGCGTCGGCATCCAGAAGCAGGGCAGCAAGATGGCCCGCGTCGCGATGAACGGCGAGATCATGGCGCGCTCGGGATCGATGGTGGCCTACCAGGGCGACCTGAAGTTCGAGGCACAGGGATCCGGCGGCATCGGCAACATGATCCGTCGCACGGTGACGGGCGAGGGCGTGCCGCTGATGAAGGTGTCCGGTAGAGGCGACCTCTTCCTCGCGAACGCCGCCCAGGACGTGCACATCATCGACCTCGACGGCAGCGACGGTCTCACCATCAACGGCGCCAACGTGCTCGCGTTCGACTCGTCACTGTCGTACCGCATCGGCCGGGTCCAGGGTGCGGCCGCCAGCAGCAACGCGGGCCTGTTCAACTGCATCTTCACCGGGCAGGGGCGCATCGCCATCACCACCGACGGGCAACCCGTCGTGCTGAACGTCGACCAGCCCACCTTCGCGGATCCGCAGGCTGCGGTCGCGTGGTCGTCGAGCCTGCAGACCTCGGTGAAGAGCAACGATCAACTCAACTTCGGCACCCTCATCGGCCGCAGCACCGGCGAGCGCTTCACCCTGCAGTTCTCCGGGCAGGGGTTCGTCGTCGTGCAGCCGTCGGAGCAGCCGCCCGGCGGGTTCGTCGGCGGCACGGGCGGCGGGCAGCAGGCCGGTGTCGGCGGCGCGCTGGGTGGCCTGCTCGGACGGTGACCCGCGCGACACGGGTTCCCGTCCCCGGGTACGGTTTCGGGGATGGTAACCGACAGGGCAGGCCTGAAGTCGGCCGAAATCGGCCGCGGGGCGGTGGCCGGTCCGGTCGGCCTCGACACCAGGGCGGGGGTGATGACGTGACGACACGCGTCGACACCGCGACGCCCTGGTGGCACGACGCCCCGCTCGACCGGGTCGTACGACTGTCCGGCGCCGCGATGAGGGATCTCGCCGAGTCGGTGGACCCGCTGCCGTCCGATGCTCCGGCCGCACTCTTCTTCACCCTGACGAACGGCTCCGCGTCGGAGATGGTGGACGCCGTCGTCGCCGCGATCGAGCAGGCCGCGCTCGACCTCGTCCCCTTCCTGCTGCCCGGCGACGTCGGCGACCGCTCGTCGCTGGCCCGCGACGCCGCTCGGGCACGAGCTCACGAGCACGCGTCTTCGAGCGAACACTTCGGCCCGTACCTGGCCCATCTCGCGGGCGCGTCGACGTCCGGACGCCCCCTGCGTGTCGACGCCTTCGCTCGCGAGACCCGAGCCGCCGGTGCCGCCCGCGTGATCGCCGACGTCCACGGGCGAGAGCGCGCCGTCCTCGTCGTGGACGTCCCCGCCGACGCCGACCCGGCAGCGGTGGCGACCGCCGCGGAATGGTGGTGCAGCACCGGGACGGGAGTGTGGTTGACCGGGGCCGGTGCACCCGCCGTGGACAGGTTCCCGGTGCTGACCGTGCGCACTCCGTCGACCCCGGACGACGTCGACACCATCGTCGACCGCTTCCGGCCGCTGAGCTACCCGCCCGTCGAGGGGCGTCCGCACGCGGCCAGCGCGGCGGAGATCCTGCTGGATCGCGTCCTCTCCACCCGCGAGTGGGCGGCGGGCCGACGCCACAACCGGTCCGTCCGGCCGACGACGTTGAGCAGACCGTTCACGCTGGACGTGTCGTGGGTCGATGAGAAGGTCGCCATCGAGATCGACGGCCACGAGCACCGTGCGCGTGCTCAGTTCGCCGACGACCGATCCCGTGACAACCTGCTGCAGACGCACGGCTGGATCGTGCTGCGCTTCACCAACGAGGACGTGCTCGCGGACCACGAGAGCGTGATGACGATGATCGAACAGGCACTGCACCGACGACGATCGAAGGGGACTCCCACGTGAGCGCGAACGAGTTGACCGGCACCGAGGTGTCCGTGCTGATGGTGCTGATGGCCGAGGCACGCGCGGTGCGCAACCCCGAACTGTCGACGCTCGGGCCCGAGTTGAAGAAGCCCCACCGGGACCACCTCGCGTCGCTCGGCCTGATCGAGGTGGGCAAGCAGGGTCGGACGATGACCGTCGAGCTCACCGACAAGGGCTGGAAGCACTGCTCCGACCTGATGGGCACGCAGGCGCCGAAGGGTGCGGCCGGCCCCGGCAAGGCCCTGTTCACCGTCATGGCAGGCCTCGGCCGGTGGTTCCACCGCGACGACGTACGTCCCGCCGAGGTCTTCTTCCCGCGCGACACTCCGACGTCGATCACGGCGCCGCCGACGCCACCCAACGCCATCGTCGCCCCCGCGGTCCGCAGTGAACTGTCCGCCGCGGACGTCGAACAGCGGATCCGGTCGACGTACGCGGACCTCGCTCGTGAGCCCGGGGCCTGGGTGCGGCTGTCGCGGCTGCGGCCCGCCCTCTCCGACATCTCGCGCACGGATCTCGACGAGGCGCTCGCCCGGCTGCGACGCGCCCCCGACGTCTCCCTCATCCCCGAGGAGAACCAGAAGACGCTGACCGACGAGGACCGCGCCGCGGCCGTCGATGTCGGCAACCAGCAGAACCACCTCTTGGCGATCGAACAGTGATGGGCGGCTCCACGATGACGACCACGAAGTCCGAACAGATCCGCGCTCTCGAGTCGGTGCGGCTGAGCTGGGCCCCCACACCCGACGACGTGTGGCGGTCCCAGTCGGACGTCCACGTGCCCGGGATGCACGAGCGGGTGTTCACCGAGGTCATGAGTGCGTACACCGACGCCGAGAACTCGGACGACGCCAGTCCGCTCGGCGTCGTCGTGCAGGGCCCCGCGGGTTCCGGCAAGACGCACCTTCTCGGGCAGGTCCGCGAGGAGGTGCAGTCGCGCGGCGGCTACTTCTTCCTCATCCGACTCCTCGACGCCGCGGGTTTCTGGCGCTCGACGCTGATGGGCATGCTCGACGATCTCAACCGCCCATCGGGTCGCGGTGACGACAGTCAGCTCCGCCTGGTCCTGCGGCGGCTCTGCGACATCGCCGGCGTGAGCGAGGACCAGCGGCGACAGGTCATGGGCGAGAACATGATCGACGCCGACACGCTGAACGAGTTCGTCACCGGCGTCTACAAGGCCCATCCCCGCCATCGTCGGACCTCCCAGCACACCCTGCGTGCCCTGGTCCTCTCGATCGCACCCGACGCGGCCGTGCAGGACATCGGCGACGCCTACCTGCAGTCGATCGACGACGTGGACGCCGACGAGTTCGAGTCGTGGGGCATCCGCCGCGCGGAGCTCGGTCACCAGGGCATCGCGGAGAACATCTCCCGACTGCTCGCGATCACGGGTCCCACCATCCTCGCCATCGATCAGATCGACACCCTCGTCGCGCAGGCGCGCACCGGCGCCGACAAGGACTACGCGGACGAGCAGGAGGACAAGGTGGTCGAGCAGCTCGCCCACGGTCTGATGACTCTCCGTGAGACGTTGCCGCGCACCGCCTCCGTGTTGTCGGCGCTGTCGAGCGCGTGGGATCTGATCGCCGCTCGCGGGGTCGCACCGATGCGTGACCGGTTCCGGGTGACGCAGCGGCTCAAGCCGATTCCGTCGTCGGACGTCGGCCGCCTGCTGCTCGAGCGTCGCCTCGAGGCGTGCTTCCGCGAGGTCGGCTTCGCCACCCCGCACCCGACATGGCCGGTGGCCGTCGACGCGTTCGACAAGGCGCCGGACTTCACTCCCCGCCAGCTGCTCATCGCCGTCGACAAGCACATCCGCCACTGCCTCGAGACGGGGGTCGCGACGGAACTGACCGACTTCGCCTCCAGCGGAGGGGGATCCGACACACCATCGCTCCCCACGGCCAAGCGATCCGAACTCGAGGCGCTCGACGAGCGGTACGCGCAGTTGCGCAGCGCCGCGGACGTGTCGACACCGCTCGAGCCCGGCACCGAGGACAGCCTCGTCCCGGCACTGCTCTCCGCCGGTCTCGACGCGTGGATCCACGAACACCAGTCGTCCGACGACAGCCTCGCGCAGGATCCTCCGCCGAGCGGCCGCCCGGCACTGCACGCACGGCTCCGCCACACCGTCGACAGCGACACCGACGACGAGGAACACTGGTGCTTCCGCGCCGTCTCCTCCACCAATGCCCGTGCGGCACTGGCCCGTATCGAGCGGGCCGTCACCGCGGCGGGTCTCCACATCGACATGCCGCGCCGTCGGTTGATCCTCATCCGCAACGCACCGTGGCCCAAGGGCGCGAAGACGGAACAGACCGTGGCGGCGCTGCACCGCGCCGGTGGTGTCGAGGTGCCGCTGAGCGAGGACGATCGCCGCTCGCTGCACGCCCTGGGCGCTCTCCGGTCGGAGAACTCGCCGGCCCTCACGTCGTGGCTGCTCGCTCGCAAGCCGGCGCACGAGATCGCGTTGTTCCGCGAGGTGCTGCCCGACGCGAGCGTCGTCGACGACGATCAGGCACTCATCGAACCCGAGGTGTCGCAGGCTCCCGCGGCAACTCCGCGCCGGGAGCAGATCGAGATGGGGACGGAGCTCAGCACCAACGCCGAGGTCCGCATTCCGCTCGAGGCGCTGCGCAAGCACACGGCGATCTTCGCCGGATCGGGTAGCGGCAAGACCGTGCTCATCCGTCGGCTGGTCGAGGAGTGTGCCCTGCACGGTGTCTCGTCGATCGTGCTCGACATCAACAACGATCTCGCCCGCCTCGGGACACCGTGGCCGGAGGACGAACGCACGTGGCCGCCGGGCGACGAGGCGAAAGCTGCTGCGTATCTGCGGGACACGGACGTCGTCATCTGGACTCCGCGCAAGTCGTCGGGGCGGCCGCTCAGTTTCCAGCCGCTCCCCGACTTCGCCAGCGTCGTCAACGACAAGGACGAGTTCGACGCGTCCGTCGAGTCGGGTCTCGCGGCGCTGGCTCCCGCCGCACTGGCGACGGGCACCACGGAGAAGGCGAAGCACCGCCAGGCGGTGCTGCGCGCGGCACTCGACGGGTTCGGGCGGCGCTCGGCCGGCGACATGTCGGACTTCATCGACCTGCTGGAGAATCTCCCCGCCGACGCCAGCGATCTGCGCGACGCCGTGCGCATCGCGGCCGATCTCGCCGAGAACCTCAAGGCCGCGATGACGAACGACCCGATGTTCGCCGGGTCCGGCACTCCCGTCGATCCGGGCGTGCTGCTCACCCCGGCCGAGGGGAAAAAGGCGCGCGTGTCCGTCATCAACCTCTCGGGGCTCACCACCGAGGAGCAGAAGCAGAGCTTCGTCAATCAGCTGCAGATGGGTCTGTTCGCCTGGATCAAGAAGAACCCGGCGGGTGATCGACCGCTCGGCGGACTCTTCGTCATGGACGAGGCGCAGAACTACGCGCCCTCGGACAAAGCGACACCGGCCACGCACAGCACGCTCGCACTCGCGTCGCAGGCCCGGAAGTACGGCCTGGGCCTCGTCTTTGCGACACAGGCCCCCAAGGGGCTGCACAACCGCATCGCCGGGAACGCGGCCACCCAGTTCTACGGCCTGCTGAACAGCCCCGCCCAGATCCAGGCGGCGCAGGAGATGGCGCGCGCCAAGGGCGGTTCCGTACCCGACGTCGGACGTCTCCCCGCAGGTCAGTTCTACGCGGCCGTCGAGGGTTCGGAGTTCCGGCGTACGGCCACTCCCCTGTGCCTCACCTTCCACCCGAAGAGTCCCCCCACCGAAGAGGAGGTCCTCGCGCTGGCGCGCGAGTGAGAGGAGAAGTCCTGGCGCCGGCGCGCGAGTAGCGTTGTTCGCATGGCTTACAGATTTCTGGGCAACAGCGGACTCAAGGTTTCCGAGATCACCTACGGCAACTGGCTCACCCACGGGTCGCAGGTGGAGAACGACGTCGCGACCGCCTGCGTGAAGGCGGCTCTCGACGCCGGCATCACGACGTTCGACACCGCGGACGTCTACGCCAACGGCGCGGCCGAGACCGTGCTGGGCAAGGCGGTGGCGGGCGAGCGTCGTGAAGGTCTCGAGATCTTCACCAAGGTGTATTTCCCGGTCGGCGAGAAGGGCCCGAACGACACGGGGCTCTCGCGCAAACACATCTTCGAGGGCATCGAGAACTCGCTGCGACGCCTGGGCACCGACTACGTCGACCTCTACCAGGCGCACCGATACGACCACGAGACGCCGCTCGAGGAGACCATCGCCGCCTTCGGTGACGTCGTCCAGCAGGGCAAGGCGTTGTACATCGGTGTGTCCGAGTGGACCGCGGACCAGCTCCGCGAAGCGCAGACACTGGCCCGGCAGCGCGGTTTCTCCATCGTCTCCAATCAGCCTCAGTACTCCGCACTCTGGCGCGTCATCGAGTCCGACGTGGTCCCGGCGTCCAAGGAACTCGGTATCTCGCAGGTCGTCTGGTCACCGCTGGCTCAGGGCGTCCTCACGGGCAAGTACGTTCCCGGACAGCCGCTTCCCGAGGGCTCGCGCGCGACCGACGACAAGGGCGGCGCGGACATGATCTCGCGCTACATGAACGACGAGACGCTGACGCGCGTGCAGAAGCTGAAGCCGATCGCCGACGACCTGGGCATCACGATGTCCCAGCTCGCCATCGCCTGGGTGCTGGCCAACGACAACATCGCGGCCGCTCTCGTCGGCGCGTCTCGTCCCGAGCAGATCGCCGACAACGTCAAGGCGCAGGACGTCACCCTCGACGCCGACGTGCTCGCCAAGATCGACGAGGCGCTGGGCGACATCGTCGAGAAGGATCCGTCGAAGACGGTGAGTCCCGAGAAGCGTCTGGTCTGAGGTCAAGATCAGGTAAAGGATCGGTCAGATACGTCTGAAGGCGTGCAGGATCCGGGATGCCGGGGTCGAATGAGACAGGACTTCCGTACCCCGGATCCTTGCGGCCGACGGTGGCACCCTCACCACCATCGAGAATGCCATCAATTCCACCTTCGAACCCGTCACCGAGGCGGTCACCACCGTCGTCTTCTTCTCCGTCGACATCGGCGGCGCGTCGGTCCCTCTGGTCGTGATCTGGCTCCTGGCCGCCGCGATCATCTTCACGGTCACCTTCAAGTTCCTGCAGGTACGCGGCGCCACACACGCGGTGGAACTGGTCCGCGGGAAACACGACGACCCCACAGCACCCGGCGAGGTGAGCCACTTCCGCGCCCTGACCGCCGTCGTGTCCGGCACCGTCGGGCCCGGCAACATCGCCGGTGTCGCGGTCGCGGTCACCCTGGGCGGACCCGGTGCCACGCTGTGGATGATCCTCGCCGGCTTCCTCGGTATGGCCACCAAGTTTGTCGAGTGCACGCTGGGTGTGAAGTACCGCGACGTCCACGAGGACGGCACCGTCTCCGGTGGTCCCATGAAGTACCTCACCAAGGGGCTCGCGGAGCGCGGGATGAGCCGAGTCGGGAAGATCATGGCCACCGTCTACGCCGTGATCATCATCTTCTTCGGCATCTCCGGCGGAAACATGTTCCAGGCGAACCAGACCTACGCTCAGGTGCGCAGTGTCACCGGTGGCGACGAGGGTTTCCTCGGCTCGGACGGCGCGAAGTTCGGTTTCGGGCTCGTCGTCGCCGTGGTGATCGGGCTGGTCATCATCGGCGGGATGAAGTCCATCTCCGCCGTTACGGCCAAGCTGGTTCCCGCCATGGCCATCGTCTACGTGCTGGGATGCGCCGTGGTGATCGCCGTCAACATCGAGCAGGTCCCCGGCGCCATGAACGCGATCGTGACGGGTGCCTTCTCTCCCACCGGGGTAGCGGGTGGCGTACTCGGGGTGATGATCATCGGCATCCAGCGCGCCGCGTTCTCCAACGAGGCGGGACTGGGATCGGCCTCCATCGCGCACTCGGCAGTCAAGACGCGCCATCCGGTCACCGAGGGGTTCGTCGCCATGCTCGAACCGTTCATCGACACGGTCGTGATCTGCACGGCCACCGCTCTGACCATCGTCATCGCCAACACGCAGTCCTGGCAGGACCAGCGCGCCATCGTCGCGGAGACCGGTGCACTCCCAGCCGGCGGCGTCACGCTGACCTCGGACGCGTTCGAGACGGTGCTCCCCTGGTTCCCGTACATCCTGACCGTGGCGGTCGCTCTCTTCGCGCTGTCCACCGCCATCACGTGGGCCTACTACGGGTCGCAGGCGTGGACGTCCCTCTTCGGCCGCAGCGCCCTCGCCAAGCACAGCTTCAACGTCATCTTCTGCCTCTTCACCGTCGTCGGCACGGTGCTGTCGCTCGGATCCGTACTGGACTTCGCGGATGCGGCGCTGTTCGCCCTGGCCTTCGTCAACATCATCGGCCTCTACCTGCTGCTTCCCGTCGTGAGGCGGGAGCTGCGCGACTACATGGCGCATCGCCGGGGCGAGACGGTGGCGGTCGACGACGTGGACGTCACGGGCTGACCGCGCCTACGCCTCCAATGCCCCCGCGATCCGCTGTTCGATCTGTGCGTACGCCGTCGTCGGCAGCGTCACCAGGCCCTCGAGCTCGGTGCGCGCCTTGCGGTACGCCGCCTGTCGCTCGGCGGGGGTCGAGGCGCCGTCCAAGGCCATGCGCAGCAGCGACTGCGCGCGAGTGAGTCGGTTCTGCTCCGCCTCGCTGAAGTTTCCGCGGCGACGACGCTTCGCCTCGGACTCGGCGGCGGTGAACGCCACGGCGTAGTCGTGCACGGCCGAGCGGTAGAGCCGCTGCGCCTCCGGATCGCCGACCAGTTCGTCCGCCGCCGACGGCCGGAGCGAGTCGGCTTCGAGCTTGGCGCGGTGGAAGGCCACCGTCATCGGGTCGCGCATGTTCGTCATCATGGGGAACTCAAGCAGGTTGATGACGTCGGTCTCGTAGGCGAACCACCGAGCGTTCACGTCGTCGTGCTCGGCGAGCGCCTTCTCGACGGATCGACGTTGTGTCTCCGCGTCCTGCTTCGTGGACTTCGAGAGTTCGAGCGCTGCGACCTTGGCCTGCTGCTTGATGCGGTACCGCTCGAGGCGACGATCCGCACGTCGCTCGTTGGCGGCGCTGACCGCCTTGGCCGCACCCGCGATGGACCCGCCGAAGACGAACCACAGCCACCAGTACTGGCCGGCGAACTGCATCACACTGTCCATGCCGATCCCCTCTCGTCCGGCCATCGTAGCGAGGACCTGAGAACGCAGAACGACCCCGCACTCACGAGGAGTGCGGGGTCGTCCATGGGTGCTGCAGGTCTTACTTGGCCTTCTCGAGGACCTCGACCAGTCGCCAGTGCTTCGTGGCGGACAGGGGGCGGGTCTCCATGAGCTGAACGCGATCGCCGACGCCGGCGACTCCGTTCTCGTCATGGGCCTTGACCTTGGTGGTGCGTCGGATGATCTTGCCGTAGAGGGCGTGCTTCACACGGTCCTCCAGCTCGACGACGATCGTCTTCTGCATCTTGTCGGAGACGACGTAACCGATACGCGTCTTCCGGCTGTTGCGTGCTTCTTCAGTGGTCACTGTTTCCTCGCTCATGCTGCGTCACCTGCCGTGTCCTCGGAAGGACCTGCGGCGAGCCCGAGCTCACGCTCGCGCATCACGGTGTAGATGCGCGCGATCTCGTGGCGGACGACGCGCAGCCGACGGTTGTTGTCCAGCTGGCCGGTGGCCATCTGGAAGCGGAGGTTGAACAGCTCCTCCTTCGACTCACGAAGGCGGGTGATCAGTTCTTCGTCGCCGAGCTCGCGGAGCTCGGCAGCCGGGGTACCGGTAGCCATCAGAACTGAACCTCCCTCGTGATGATGCGTGCCTTGATCGGCAGCTTGTGAATCGCGCGCGTCAGTGCTTCACGAGCGATCTGCTCGTCCGGGTAGCTGAGCTCGAAGAGCACGCGGCCGGGCTTGACGTTGGCGACCCACCACTCCGGCGAACCCTTACCGGAACCCATGCGAGTCTCGGCAGGCTTCTTCGTGAGCGGACGGTCCGGGTAGATGTTGATCCAGACCTTGCCACCACGCTTGATGTGGCGGGTGACGGCGATACGGGCTGCCTCGATCTGACGGTTGGTGATGTAGGCGGGCTCGAGAGCCTGGATGCCGTATTCACCGAAGGTCACCTGAGTTCCGCCCTTGGCGGCACCCGAACGCTTGGGGTGGTGCTGCTTGCGGTGCTTGACCCGACGGGGGATCAACATGCGTCAGCCCTCCTTCTGCTCGGTCGTAGCGGGTGCATCAGCGGTTGCGGTCGCTGCGCGGCCGGCCTCGGTGCTGGTCGCCGTGGTGCCCGAGGCACCGCTGCGACGCGGACGAGACGGACGCTCACGACGGGGACGATCGCCTGCCGGAGCAGCGGCGGCGACAGCTTCACGCTTGCCACCGACGATGTCGCCCTTGTAGATCCAGACCTTCACGCCGATGCGACCGAAGGTGGTCTTCGCCTCGTAGAGGCCGTAGTCGATGTCCGCACGCAGCGTGTGCAGCGGAACGCGACCTTCGCGGTAGAACTCGGAACGGCTCATCTCCGCGCCGCCGAGGCGACCGGAGCACTGAACGCGGATGCCCTTGACGTTCGGCTGACGCATGGCCGACTGAATGGCCTTGCGCATCGCACGACGGAAAGCGACACGGTTCGAGAGCTGCTCGGCCACACCCTGTGCGACGAGCTGTGCCTCGGACTCGGCGTTCTTGACCTCGAGGATGTTCAGCTGGACCTGCTTGCCGGTCAGCTTCTCGAGCTCGGAACGGATGCGATCCGCCTCGGCGCCGCGGCGACCGATGACGATGCCCGGACGCGCGGTGTGGATGTCGACGCGAACCCGATCACGGGTGCGCTCGATCTCCACCTTGGCGATGCCGGCGCGCTCCATGCCCGTGGCGAGGAGCTTGCGGATCTGCACGTCTTCCTTGACGTACTCCGCGTACTGCTTGTCTGCGTACCAGCGGGACTTCCAGTCGGTCGTGATGCCGAGGCGGAAGCCGTGCGGGTTGATCTTCTGGCCCACTACTGAGCTCCCTTCCGGCGACCACGTGTCGAGCCGCCGGTCTTGGGCAGGCTCTCCACGATGACCGTGATGTGAGATGTGCGCTTACGAATGCGGAACGCACGACCCTGGGCACGAGGCTGGAAACGCTTGAGGGTCGCGCCCTCGTCGACGAATGCAGCCGAGACGATCAACGTGCTCGGATCGAGATCCAGGTTGTTCTCCGCGTTGGCCGCTGCCGAGGCAACGACCTTGGCGACGGGCTCGCTGGCAGCCTGCGGTGCGAACTTGAGGATGTTCAGGGCATCCTCGACGCTCTTTCCGCGGACCAGGTCCACGACGCGACGGGCCTTCATCGGCGTCACGCGAACGTGCTTGGCCGTGGCCCGGGCGATCGGGTTGTCGGTGGGGGTGAAGTTGGTCATCGCCGCTTCGCCTTCCGGTCGTCCTTGATGTGACCCTTGAAGGTCCTCGTCGGCGCGAATTCACCGAGCTTGTGTCCGACCATCGCATCCGAGACGAACACCGGGACGTGCTTGCGACCGTCGTGGACGGCGAAGGTGTGACCGATGAAGTCGGGGGTGATGGTCGAGCGGCGTGACCAGGTCTTGATGACCTGCTTCGTGCCCTTGTCGTTCTGAACGTCCACCTTTTTCAGGAGGTGGTCGTCGACGAACGGGCCTTTCTTCAGACTGCGTGGCATCTGCTACTCCCTCCTGATTATCGCTTGTTCTTGCCGGTGCGGCGGCGGCGGACGATGAGCTGATCGCTCGGCTTGTTCTTGCGGGTACGGCCTTCCGGCTGTCCCCACGGGCTGACCGGGTGGCGACCACCGGAGGTCTTGCCCTCGCCACCACCGTGCGGGTGGTCGACCGGGTTCATGACGACACCACGGACGGTCGGGCGCTTACCCTTCCAGCGCATACGGCCGGCCTTGCCCCAGTTGATGTTGGACTGTTCGGCGTTGCCCACCTCGCCGACGGTGGCGCGGCAGCGCACGTCGACTCGACGGATCTCACCGGACGGCATACGCAGCGTGGCGTAGGCGCCTTCCTTACCGAGGAGCTGAGCACCGGCACCGGCGGAGCGAACCATCTTGGCGCCGCCACCCGGACGAAGCTCCACCGCGTGGATGGTGGTACCCGTCGGGATGTTGCGGAGCGGGAGGTTGTTGCCGGGCTTGATGTCGGCCGTGGCACCCGACTCGATGGGCGAACCCTGCGAGATGCCCTTCGGCGCGATGATGTAGCGCTTCTCACCGTCTGCGAAGTGCAGCAGCGCGATGTTGGCGGTGCGGTTGGGGTCGTACTCGATGTGAGCGACCTTGGCCGGCACGCCGTCCTTGTCGTTGCGGCGGAAGTCGATGAGCCGGTAGGCGCGCTTGTGACCGCCACCCTTGTGACGGGTGGTGATGCGGCCGTGTGCGTTGCGGCCACCGCGGCCGTGCAGCGGGCGGATGAGCGACTTCTCCGGTGTCGAGCGCGTGATCTCCGCGAAATCGGAGACACTCGCGCCACGACGACCGGGAGTGGTCGGCTTGTACTTACGAATTGCCATGTTTGTCTCGTCCCTTGATCCTCGAGGACCCTCTGAGCTCCGGCCGCTTACGCGACCGGGCCTCCGAAGATCTCGATGGGCTTGCTGTCGGCCGAGAGGGTCACGAGCGCGCGCTTGGTGCTCTTACGCGTGCCGTAGCCGAATCGGGTCCGCTTGCGCTTGCCCTGCCGGTTGGCGGTGTTCACGCTGGTCACAGTCACGCCGAAGACCTTCTCGACAGCGATCTTGATCTGCGTCTTGTTCGAGTCGGGGTGCACGATGAACGTGTAGGTCCCCTGCTCGATGAGCCCGTACGACTTCTCCGAGATGACCGGGGCCAGCAGGATGTCGCGGGGATCGGCAATGGTGCTCACTTGTCCTCCTCCTGTGAATCCGTTGCTGCCTTGGCCGGTCCTGCGATGAACGTGTTCAGTGCCTCGACACTGAAGATCACGTCGTCTGCCTCGAGGACGTCGTAGGTGTTGAGCTGATCGGGCGCGATGGGGTGAACGCCGTCGAGGTTCTGGACGGACTTCCATGCGGCCAGGTCTGCGCGGCCGATGACCAGCAGGACCTTCTTGCGATCGGTGAGCTCCGCGAGGAACGTGCGAGCACCCTTGGTGGAGGGCACCTGTCCCGCGACGAGCTCGGTGATCACGTGGATGCGCTCGCTGCGCGCCCGGTCGGAGAGAGCACCGCGGAGAGCTGCAGCGATCATCTTCTTGGGGGTGCGCTGGCTGTAGTCGCGCGGCTGCGGGCCGTGGACGGTGCCACCGCCGACGAACTGCGGTGCGCGGGTCGAGCCCTGTCGTGCACGGCCGGTGCCCTTCTGGCGGTACGGCTTCTTGCCGCCACCGCGGACCTCGCCACGCGTCTTCGTCGAGTGCGTTCCCTGACGTGCGGCAGCGAGCTGCGCGACGACGACCTGGTGCATCAGCGCGATGTTCGCGGTGCGATCGAAGATCTCGGCGGGGAGATCGACGGTGCCGTTGGTCTTGCCACCGAGCTCCTTGACGTCGAGCGTCAGGTTGGCTTCGGTCTTCTTCTCGAGACTGGTCATGCTCGCGCACCACCCTTCACTGCGCTCTTGACGATCACGACGCCGCCCTTGCGGCCCGGGATCGCACCCTTGATCAGCAGCAGACCGTTCTCGGCATCGACCTTGTGCACCGAGAGGTTCTGCGTGGTGATGCGGTCGCTACCCATGCGGCCCGACATGCGCATGCCCTTGAAGACACGGCCGGGGGTCGCGCAGCCACCGATGGAACCGGGGCGGCGGTGGACAGCCTGCGCACCGTGGCTCGCGCCCTGGCCCTTGAAGCCGTGGCGCTTCATCGTTCCCGCGAAGCCCTTGCCCTTGCTGACTCCGGTGACGTCGACGAAAGCGCCGTCCTCGAACTCGGCTGCGGTGAGCTCCTGGCCGATCTCGTAGCCTGCGGCGTCGGCGACGCGCAGCTCCGCGAGATGGCGGCGAGGCGTGACGCCTGCCTTGGCGAACTGGCCGGTGACCGGCTTGTTCACCTTGCGGGGATCGATGGCACCGAAGGCGACCTGGACGGCGCTGTAGCCGTCGCGCTCCTCGGTACGGATCGCGGTCACGACGTTCGGGTCAGCCTTCACGACGGTGACCGGGACGACGCGGTTGTTCTCGTCGAAGACCTGGGTCATGCCGAGCTTGGTGCCCAGAATGCCCTTGGCCGGACGCTTGATGTTGTCAGTCATGGTTGTCTCCGCGCTCACTGAATGTTGACGTCGACGCTTGCCGGCAGGTCGATGCGCATGAGCGCGTCGACCGTCTTCGGCGTCGGGTCGAGAATGTCGATGAGTCGCTTGTGCGTGCGCATCTCGAAGTGCTCGCGAGAGTCCTTGTACTTGTGCGGCGAACGGATGACGCAGTACACGTTCTTCTCGGTGGGCAACGGCACAGGTCCGACCACGCGTGCCCCGGTGCGGGTCACGGTCTCGACGATCTTGCGCGCGGACGCGTCGATCGCCTCGTGGTCGTAGGCCTTGAGCCTGATGCGGATCTTTTGTCCCGCCACGCTTATGTCCTCTTCCTTGCCCTGGTTAACCGTTGGTCAGGTCTCTCGTCTCCGGATGTCGATCCGGAGAACCCGGCAGTGTGCTGACCCGACGCCGGCATGAAGCCGAGCGCGAGGCGCATCCATGAGGACGAACGTGGCGGACTCTCGCATCCACGCACACGCGTGGCCAGGAGGAATCCGTTGCCGCTGTTCATCTGTCATGGTTCTCCGGTCCACGCGGTCGGGCGTGTCGCATTCCCGCACATGATTCTCCCTCGGCCCGAACTCGACCGGCGGGAGAACGCGGACCGGATGCGCCCATCGTGCCGGCGCAATCACTGCATGTCGTTCTCGTCGCATACCTCGACCGCGAGATCACGTCGCAACACGCACGACAGAGATCACCTCGGTCAAGGCAACCCGAACAGTATGACCCACGCCGGGGGTCGAGTTCAAATCGAGGCGGTACCGCGGCCGGAACGCACGGTCGATCGCAGCGATCCGCGCAGGTGGTACCCATCGGCACGTGTTGCAACCAGCGCGGACGACCGGTCAGCGCGCGGATTTACCGCGCCCGACCAACTTACCGCCGAGTAAGGTGCAGCCATGGCAACGGTCACCAGCACGTACGCGCTCTGGCAGCGACTCCCCGGCGGGATCACCCGCTCCCTGGCGTTCTCCGCGGGAATGTGTGTCCGCGTGCCCTTCTTCGCCACGGTCCTCCCCCGCGTACGGGAGCTCGCCCCCGGGCGGTGCGTGGTCTCCGGGCCCACGTGGTTCGGAGTGCACAACCACCTGGGCACCTTCCACGCCATCGCGGCCTGCAATCTGGCCGAGGTGGCGATGGGGATGCTCGCCGAGGCGACGATCCCCACGACCCACCGGTGGATCCCCAAGGGCATGAACGTCCAGTACCTGGCCCCCGGCAGATCCGGGCTCACCGCCACCGCGCTGGTCGACGATCGGCCGGACTGGGAATCGGTGACCAGCGGCGTGGAACTCGTCATCCCGGTCAGCCTGCGCGACGCCGGCGGCACCGAGGTCGTCCACGCCGACATCACCGTGTGGGTCAGCCCACGGTGACTTCCGACCGGCCTCCGGCCTGCCCGCGGTGACATCCGACCGGCCTCCGGCCTGCCCGCGGTGACGTCCGACCGGCCTCCGGCCTGCCCGCGGTGACTTCCGGTGCTCTGCTGTCGGTCAGCTCCCGGGAGGTGCTTCCGACAGCGCTGCCGGCCGGAAGGTGCGCTCGGTGAGCAGACGTCTCGGCGAGAAGGACCGGCGAACAGGGTCGTAGGCGCGGTACGGGAACCAGAACACCGCATGCGAGAGCCAGGTGACCGGTGCGACGAGCCACCGCAACGACCAGTTGGAGCGACCGTGGATCTCGAAACTGGTGATGCCGGCCTTGACGAACGACGTGTACTGCAGCGGCGGTGTCAACGCGCGCCGCGGCGAGATGTCGGCCCACATCTCGGTGGGCTGGACGATGGAGTAGCCGGCCTCGATGAGACACAGCGCGAAGTCGATGTCCTCGTGCACGTCGGAACGGGACGTCAGCTTGTCCTGGACCGCGTCCCAGGCCTCCAGCCGCACCGCCATGTTGGCGCCGTGCATGTTGTCGATCTTCATGCCGTTGCCCAGGACCTTCGCCCGGACGAGCGCGTCGACGAGCCATTTCTTCGACCTGGTGAACGGTGAGTCGTAGGGCGCGCTCAATCCCGTAATACCACCGAGATTGAGATCGGAATCCGCGTCCCGGAATGTCTGCTTCACGGCGGACACCCATCCGGCGCCGATTCGGGTGTCCGCGTCGATACGCCCGATGATGTCCGATGTCGCTTCCCGGAAACCTGTATTACGGGAGAAGAACAATCCTTTTCGCGGTTCGTGCACGAGACGAATCTTCGGCTCGCGCGCCGCGTACTCCTTCACGATCTGCACCGTGTCGTCCATCGACCCGTTGTCCACGACGATGACCTCGGACAACTCGTCGATCTGCGGCAACACGTGATCGAGACACGCTGCGATGTAGTCCTCCTCGTCGAGGACAGGAATGACGAGACTGGTGACCGTTCCCTGCAATGTCATGATCGGCGACCCCCTTTCCACCGTCGACAATAAGGGGACGCGCCGCAAAGTTCGACACGCTCGCGGCCGTGGCGCACAGCCGGAGAATCAGACTCCGAGGGACGCCGCCACCATGGGCCAGGATTCGTGCAGGTCCTCCTGCCAGTAGGCCCAGGAATGCGTTCCGTTGTCTCGGAACTTCACCGTGGCCGGAATGCCGAGTTGCGCCAGTCGCTCCGCGAACGTCCGCGTGCACGTGTTGGTGATCGACTCGATGCCGCCGCCCACGACGACCCGGTTGATCAGTGCGGGGACGTCCCCTGCGATGCGGGCACTCTGGAGAGTCTCGTCGAAGCCGGGCAGCCCACTTCCCGTGGTGACGTAGAGAGGAGTGCCGCGCAGCTTGTCCGCGTTGAGCAACGCGTCGTTGGCCGCCCACTCCGGACCGTCGTCGGGTCCCCACATGTTCTCCGTGTCGCCCCCGCCGCGCGCCTCGACCACGAGCTTGACGAAGGCGCGGCCCAGGTCGTCCGACGTGCCGGCACAGCCGCTGAAGGACGCGACCGCCGAGTAGAAGCCGGGTCGATCGGCGGCCAGCATCAGGACCGCGCTCGCCGCCATCGAGATGCCGCCGACGGCCTGGGTACCCGTCGTTCCGAGCGAGCGGTTCATGAGAGGGGGCAGCTCGTCCAGCAGGAAGGTCTCCCACTTGTTGCGGCCGAGCTCCGGGTCGTCCGCGACCCAGTCGGTGTAGTAGCTGAAGGCGCCGGCCTTGGGCACGACCACGTTGACGTTCTTGTCCGCGAAGAAAGTGGACACATCGGCCTGATCGGGCCAGTTGCTCGACGGATCCTCGCCGCCACTCGCCCCGTTGAGCAGGTAGTACGTGGGGCGCGGGGCCGAGGTGTCGGCCGGCCGGAACACCTGCAGCGGAACCGACCGATCCATCGACGGCGAGTACACGGTGACGAGGTACTGCTGACCGCCGACGAACTCCACGCTCTCCACCCGCGCACCCGAGCCGGTCTCGACCGCGGCGATCGGTGCATCGTCCGCTCGGGCGACGGTGGGGGTGGCAGTCATGAGCGCACCGACCACCGCAGCGGCGACCAGAGCGGTGATCGGCCGTCGTGTCCACGTCATCGTCGTATCCCTCTCGCACTGCACTCCCGGCGACAGTGCACTGCCGTCACAGCAGTGTCATGCGCCCCATCGCCTCGCACTCTAGGCGACGCCACAGACGGGCGTGCGGCCATGCACGAGCAAGAAGATTCGTCATTCCGGTAACACGGGCCTGAAACAGGACGATCATCGGGTACAGGCGGCCGAACGAGGCTGCGGCCCGGTGACAGCGTTCCGGCCCCGACCGAGACGAAGGCGGTACTTCCGATGGCGACACGACGACATACCTCCGCGGTGGGTGAGCCGATGGCACCGCGGGACGCGCTGAACTACTACTTCGAGAGCGAGCGCACGCCGGGCACCATCGTGCACGGCATCGTCGTGGACGCCGCCCGCTCGGACGGATCGCTCCGCACGCTTGCGGACGTCGAGCGCTTCGCGCGAAGCGTGCTCGACCTCCACCCTCTGTTCCGGCGTCGCCTGCGGACGACGATCGCCGACCTTGCCTTTCCCGTGTGGGTCGAGTGCGACGTCGACGTCCGCGCGCACGTGTTCGTCCACGATGCTTCCGCGGCCGACGAACATCCGGACCACTTCCTGCGTCGACGAGTGATGGACGCCTCGAGCACGCCGTTCGACTTCGACGTCCCCGCGTGGCAGATCCACCTCGTGAGAGGTCTGCGCGGAGTACCGGGCGTTCCCGAGGGCGGCAGCGTGCTCCTCCTCAAGGTGCACCACAGCGCCATCGACGGGATGGGCACCACGTCGCTCGTCCACCGGATGCTGGCCCCGCCGTCCGCCGATGTCTCGGCGCACCGCAACGACGTCTTCGACCGCGAGAGCATCGCCGTGCCGACCCCGTTCGCTGCTCTTCGTTCGCTTCCCCGCGAGTTCGCCGGTTTCGCCGGCCGCGGTGTCCGCCGATGGCGTACGGTCCGGCAGCTCGACCCTATACAGCGACCCACCGCCCATCACTACCCGGCCACGCGTTTCAATCGAAATCTCGCTCCGGACATGACGTTCGGAATGGCGTGGTTCGACCTCGATCGTGTTCGCGCGATCAAGTCCGCCGTGCCTGGCGCGACCGTGAACGACGTCGTCATGACAGTGGTGTCGATCGCGCTGTCGGACTACCTGGGCGGCGAGCTCCCGGCCACGAGCCTCGGGGCGTCGTTCCCCGTCAACGTGCGCACCGTCGACACGACGGGCGAGACCGCGAACCAGCTCGCGATCGCCGTGGTCGATCTGTTCACGGACGTCGCAGATCCGGTCGACCGTCTGCGCGCGGTCTCCGCGGCAGCACGCGACCGCAAGTCCGACCTCGCGACGCGGCTCCGCAGCCTCCCCTCCCATCCCATGAACTCGGCACCGGCCCCACTGCTTGCGGCGATCGCTCGACTGATGCCCCGCCGCCCCGCTGCCCCCACGACGACCGGCACGAACACGTTGATCTCCAACATCGCCTACGGCAACGACCGGATGGAGTTGGCGGGCGCGCCCGTGACGGGCGTGTTCGCACCCCTCCCCGTGGTGGAGGGGGTCCAACTCGCGCACGTCGTCGTGTCGGCCGGCGGTCGGATGTGCCTGACCGCGGTGTCCCACCGCGCCCTGATGCCGGACGTCGACCACTACACGGCACTGCTCGCCTCGGCGGTGGACACGCTCGCGGTCGCGACCGACACCAGCGAGCGCGCGTCCGTCGCCACCGTTGCTTAGCATGCCTACAGTTTTGTTACAGCGTAAAAACGGGCATAAAGCTTGTACAGAACGTTCGGTCGGAGTAGCTTTCCCCTTCATCACATCGCTGAAGGGCCGGAACATGACCATGGCACGTCGGGGCACGGCCGAACGTGGTACCGCCATGCACGCACGCGACGCCCTCAATTTCTTCTTCGAGTCGCCGCTGACGTCCGCCGCCGTGGTGCACTGCTACGTCCTGGCCGACGGCGCGTCCGTGCGCTCCGTCGCCGATGCCGCCGAGTTCGGGCGCGGCATCCTCGCGCTCGACCCGCTCTTCACCCGGCGGCTGGTGTCGGTCCCCGCGAACCTGGCGTTCCCTCACTGGGTACCGACCGAGGTCGACGTCACCGAGCACGTCTACGTGCACACGCCGCCGGCGGGACAGAGCCGCGACCTGCTCGTGTCGATGATCACCGACTTCACGACCACACGGCTGCCGCGTGAACGCCCGCCGTGGCAGTTCCACTTCGTCCTCGACGTCACCGGCATCGACGGGGTGGCCGAGGGCGCCACCGTGGTGATCTTCCGGAGCCACCACAGCGCGATCGACGGCATGGGGTCCGTCGAACTGGTGAACCGCGTCTTCGGCCCGAACCCGACACCGCGCGTGGACCCGGACACTGCGGTGGACGTCCCGGGTCCCGTCCGAGCGGCACGCGCACTTCCGCGCGACATCGTGACCCTCACGGGAGCGGCGCTGCGGCGGCGAACGGCGGCCCGCGCACTGAAGGCCTCGTCCGACTCCGGCACCGCAGCGCACGAATCCTTCCCCGCCACGCGCTTCAACCGTCGAGTACGCCCGTCGATGGTCTTCGACATGACGTTCTTCGAGATGAGCCGTGTCCGCGCACTGAAGAACAGGGCCGGAGGCGTCACTCTCAACGACGTCATGGTCACGGTCGTCTCGCTCGCGCTGTCCGCGTATCTCGCGGAGGACGGTGAGCTGCCCACCGACTCGTTGGGCACCACCATCCCGGTGAGCACGCGCGCCATGGGGGAGAGCACCAACGCCAACCGGATCGCGGTCGCGACGTTGTCGCTGCACACCGATGTGATCGACCCGGTGGTGCGCCTGCGGGCCGTGCACGCGTCGGCGTCGCGGGCCAAGGACCACGCCACCGCTGTCGCCACCCGGCTGCCGACGCATCCGCTCACCGTGATGCCGGCGCCGCTGATGGCGTTGCTGGGCAAGACCATGAGGTCACCGGCCGCACCGGCACGGGTCGCCACCAACACGATGATCACCAACGTGCCGTACGGCGTGGGCGGAGTCACGATCGCCGGATCACCCATGGTGGGCGTCTTCGGGCCCCTCCCCACCGTCACCGGAGTGGCTCTGGCGCACGCCGTCGCCACCTTCGGCGCGTCGATGTTCGTGTCGGTCACGTCCGTGGACGACGCGATGCCGGACACCGCTCGATACATACGCCACATCCGCACCGCATTCGACCGTCTGGAGGCGGCGGTCGCTCCGCGCGACGCCGATCCTCCGGCGGCGCAGGCCGCCGTCACCCCCACGACGATCACGGTCTCGCCGTGACGTCCTCTCACTCGTTCCGCAGCCCAAACCCGCACACCGAAGGACACGCCATGGCGCCCCGACACAGCCGCACTCCCGTCACCACGACGGACACCCCTCGCGCATCCGTCGGCGTCTGGACGCATGCACCCACGTCTCTCCGCCGTCACGTGTTCGTCGTGCGTCCGGGATCCGAGAGCTCCACGCCGGATCGCATGTCGAGGCACTTGACCGACCTCGCCGCAGAGGCAGGTCTGCTCGGAACCGACGAGCACGCGCGGGTGACCGTCCACGCGCCGGGCGTCGCGGCCGGCCCCGTCGTCGCGCTTCTCGACGCCGCGCACCCGTCGACCGACGCACCGTGGTGCCTCGACGTCTTCACCGAGGTCTCGGGCTTCGATGCGGTGCCGAGCGGATCGGCAGTCGCCGTGTTCCGCTCCGCAGTCGGGCCCGTCGAGTCGCGCACGATCACCCGCATCGTCGAGACCGTCCTCGCTCCCGGCCGTCCCGCTCGTCCGGGTGGGCCCGTGGCACGCCACGCGTACCGACCGTTCGACGGTGCCGACGCGCCGGCGTACCCGGCACCACGGGGTGACGCCCGTTCACTCGTCGCGCAGTTCCCCACCGTCCGACTCGAGCAGATCTCCGCGGGACTCGGTCAGACCACGATCGCGGACGTGGTGTCGACGGTCGTCTCCACCGCCGTGCGGCGCGCGGTTCCGGCCGGGACATCACCCGTCACCGCTCTGCTCGTCGCGGACATGCCGGTCCCGCCGTCCGGGGTCGACACGCCCGACCTTCTGTCCTTCGGACCGCACATCGCGGAGGACGCGCGTTCCGTCACCGCCACCGTGTGCCGTGTCGGCGCAGCCACCGTGGTGACACTCTCCTCCTCGGTGCCTGCACTCGACCTCGCCACCGTTCTGCACCACGTGGAGGACGGGCTGCGAGGACTGGAGCACTCCGCCGCCGCCCAGTTCTCTCGCCTGGGATCACTCCCTCGCCACGCACGGGAGCGCGCGAACGTCGCCTCCTGACTCACCTGCCACCACACAGTCGAAACGGGTTCGGCCGCGTCCTCGGACGTGGTCGGACTCGGTCCACCACCACGGCTCCCACGTGGAAGAAGTAACATCGGTCGGGGTTCGCGGGATGACTTCGACAGTGCCGCACGCTCGACACGTCGCTCCGCGACCGACTCGGTCGGGCATGATCGCTCTCGAGCGACGAGCACTGACGACACCGCACCCGACGACAGTGGAGACCAATGCCATCAGACGACACAGCCGTACTCGTAGAGGACGTTCACAAGTCCTTCGGAACGGTTGACGCACTGCGCGGCATCGATTTCAGCGTCCCCACCGGCTCCATCCTCGGAGTTCTCGGGCCCAACGGCGCCGGGAAGACCACCACCGTGAAGGTGCTCGCGACGCTGGTCCGACCGGATCGCGGACGTGCGGTGGTGTCCGGCCACGACGTGGCGCAGGATCCTGCGGCCGTCCGGCGTTCCATCCTCATGACGGGTCAGTACGCCGCTCTCGACGACGCCCTGACCGGGCGGGAGAACCTCGTCCTCTTCGGTCGTCTCATGGGACTGACGAAGAAGTCGGCCCGTGTGCGCGCCGAGAACCTTCTCAACGACTTCGACCTGATCGAGGCCGGGGATCGACAGGTCCGCGGCTACTCCGGCGGTATGCGTCGACGCATCGACATCGCGTGCGGTCTCGTGGTGCGTCCGAAGGTCGTGTTCCTCGACGAGCCGACCACCGGACTCGACCCGCGCAGCCGCAAGGCGGTGTGGTCACTCGTGTCGTCGCTGCGAGACCAGGGCATCACGACGCTGCTGACCACGCAGTACCTCGAGGAAGCCGACGTTCTCAGCGACAGCATCATCGTCATCGATCGCGGTCGGGTCATCGCGCAGGGCACGGCCGACGAGTTGAAGTCGATGACGGGCGGCAACTACTGCCACATCAGCCCGCTGGATCCGACCGAACTGCGCCGCGCCGCAGATGCTCTCGCCGGTCTGCTTCCGCCCACCTTCAGCGCCGCCGACCTGCAGGGCGACAGCATCATCATTCCCGCACCGGACGGCCCCGGCACGCTGGCCGAGGCGCTGAAGAGGCTCGACGCCGCGGGCATCGAACTGTCCGACATCGGTCTGCGCCGGCCGTCCCTCGACGACGTGTTCCTGAGCCTCACCGGTCAGTCGCAGGGTGATGCGGCTCCGGCCGAACCCGCCATCGGCTCGGGCGCACCCTCGTGACGGCCACCCGAGACGCGGGACGCGCCTCGCACCGAGCGCCGGAACCCACGGCGTTCAAGCAGTGGGCGAGCCTGTCCGGACGGTCCCTGGGATCGATGGCCAGGTCCGGCAGCCTCGTCGTCGCCGTGGTGGCCCCGGCCGTCTACACGGTCGGCTTCTACCTGCCGCTCCGGCTCGTCATGCAGTTCCAGGGCCTGGACTACGCCCAGTTCCTCATGCCGATCATCTGCCTGCAGGCCATGGCGTTCACCGCCATCTCCGCGGCGCAGCGTGCTGCCATCGAGGGTCAGTCGGGTATGACCACCCGACTGCAGACGATGCCGGTCACCCCGTGGGTCCCGCTGCTGTCGAGAGCGACGGCCAACCTGGTGCACGCGAGTCTCTCCCTGATAGCCGCGCTGGTCTACGGCTCCCTCATCGGGTTCCGATTCCAGGCAGGACTCGACGACGCCGTCATCTTCATGCTGTTCGCACTCCTCGTCGGCGCGGCGCTGACCACGGGCGGCGACGCGATCGGATCGTTGTCGCGCTCCCCCGAGGCCACCAGCCAGGCACTGACCCTGCCCCAGCTGATCCTCGGCATGTTGTCGTCGGGCTTCGTTCCCGAGACAGGCTTCCCCGAATGGATCCGTGCGTTCGTCCGCAACCAGCCCATCTCCCTCTTCTCGAAGGCCATGCGTGACATGGCCGAAGGGGGCGTCAACTCCGCGACACTGTGGCCGGCGATCGCCTGGGCGGTGGGCCTCATCGTGGTCCTCGTACCGCTCGCGGTCTGGGCCAGCACGAGGCGATCATGACCGACACCACGTCCGAACCCCGCTTCGATCTGCGCGCGCTCCCCGAACCGGAACGCCTCGTGGGCGAACGCAGCCTCGCCGGGCTGGCGTCGCAGAGCGTGCTGCACTGCGGCCGCCTGCTCCGTCGCTGGGCTCGCGATCCGCTGACCATCATCCAGGCCGTCGTGTACCCGGTGGTCTTCCTTCTCATGCTCCGCACGGTGCTCGGCAACTCCGTGTCGGCGGCCACCGGGGAGAACAGCATCTTCGGCACCGTCCCGCTGATCGCCATGGTCGCCGCCATGTCCGGATCGCTCGCGAGCGCGGTGGGTCTGCGCCGAGAGCGTGCGGCCGGTCTGGTGTCCCGCTTCCAGACCCTGCCGGTGCACCGCGCCGCGGGTCTGGTGGGTCGACTCCTGGCCGAGACCGCCCGCATCGTCACCACGACGTTGCTCATCGTCGTCGTCGGGTTCACGCTCGGCTTCCGGTTCGAGCAGGGGCCCGTTCCGGGCGTGCTGGCGATGCTCGTGCCGCTGGCGTTCGGCCTCGGGTTCGCGGTGTTCGTCACCTCGGCCGCGATCGTGACCACCACCTTCCCTCTGGTCGAGGCCGTCGGAATGGTGTTCACCATTCTCATGTTCTTCAATTCCGGTTTCGTCCCGACGCGGGCCTATCCGACGTGGTTGCAACCGTTCGTCGAGCACAACCCCATCTCCTGTGCGGTCGATTCGATGAAGGGCCTCACACTCGGTGGCCCGGTCACCTCCCCGCTGTTGCAGTCGCTGGCCTGGTCGTTCGGGTTGTTCCTGGTGTTCGTGGGGCCTGCGGTGCGTGGGTACCGTCGCGCCGCCGAGACGTTCTGACGCTGCCGCGACCGGCCGGTCACAATGGCCGCCCGATCGGCCCGAAAAGGGCGTAACAGAACGCTCGGTTCCGGCAATGTAGTCGCTGTAGGCGCGGCCCGCGGATGCTGGTCGGCGCAGTGGCCGAACGCGAGGACCGACGCCGTGACACGATTCCGACAGCCCTTCATCGGCGTTCGAGTATCACCCCGGGACGCGATCAACGTCCTCGCGGAGAGCGAGCGGGTGATCGCCAACCTCGTCGACGTGATGGTGTTCGACGCCGCCGGCACGATGGGAGCATCCCCGACCCACGCCACGGTGTGCGCGTGGATGCGTGGACGTCTCGACGTCTCCCCCGTGTTCCGCCGGCGGCTCCGACGGCGCGCCGGAGATCTCGGTGACCCGTTCTGGGTGACCGGCGACGTGGACCTCGACGACCACGTCGTCGTCACTCCGATCGATCGACCGGGATGGGACCTCGTCGAGCGCCACATCGCTCGGGTCATGGCCACTCCGATGACGCTGGCGTCGTCGGGGTGGGAAGTGCACGTCCTGACGGGCATCCACGGCGTGCCGCACCTTCCGGAGGGCGCGACCGCGGTGGTGATCAAGGTCCATCACGCGTCGATGGACGGGTTGGGGCTGGTGGCCGTGGTCCGAGCCCTGTTCGCGTCTCCCGACCTCCCGCACGACGGACGCGTCGCGGAGCGCCGCGGAACCGCGGTTCCGGGCCCGATTCCGCCGCTGTGGAAGGACGCCGCCACGATGCCCCGCCGGACGGCGATGTTCGTCCGGACGATGGCGGCCGTGCGCCGGGCTGCCCCCGAGACACCGCGGCCACCGCGGCCCGCGACCCGCTTCAACGCCCGGATCGCACTCGACCACCGCGTCCGGATCGTCTGGCTGGACCTCGCACACGTCCGGACGATCTCGCGAGCCGTTCCCGGAATCACCGTGAACGACGTGCTGCTCACGGCGGTCTCCCTGGCACTCACCCGGTTCCTCGACGAGGCAGGGGAACACCCTGCGGCCACCTTGAGCACGACCATGCCGCTCGACATCCACGCGACCCACGACACCGCAGCGGCGAATCAGACCACGTTCGCGGACGTCGACCTGCACACCACGGTCGTCGACCCGCTCCTGCGCCTCCGCGCTGTGCACGCTTCGGCTGCCGACGCCAAGAGGCGGGTGCAGGATCTGACGTCTCGGCACGAGGTCAGCCCTTTCGACGTCGCCCCGCCCCTCCTCCTGCGGGCGATCGGCGCCCTGTCCACCCTGGCTCCTCACGACCGTCCGACAGTGCCGTCCACCACCGTGGTGTCGAACATGCCGCACGGAAGCGACGACCTGTGGTTCCTGGGCGCCCGCGCGGTGGCCGCGTTCATGCCGATGCCCACGGTCGACGGCATGGGACTCATCCACCACATCACCTCGCTCGGCGACCGTCTGGCACTCACCGTGACGGTCGAGTCGACCATGATGGCGGAGCCGGACCGCTACTGCGCGATGATCCGGGACGCCGTGGACGCGCTCGCGGCGGCCACGCTCGACGACGTCGCCGCGCCGCGCGCAGCGGCCTCCGCGAGCGTCGACACCGACTAGCCTCGCAGCGCCGTCCCGGTGAGCACCGTGACGTCCAGCGGCGCCGCCGCGGGTGCCTGATCGGCATCGCTCACGACGATGACCTCGAGGTCGTCCAGTCCCTGCGTGTCGAGCGACGCGAGTTGGGACTCGGACAGCACGACATGGGTGACCCACTCGTCGGCGAGCGCGTCGGCGAGATCGTCGGAGGCGTCGAGACTCACGGTCGTCGCTCCGGCCGCGGCAGCGACCACCACGGCGAGCACCTCGAGGTCCAGCGGCGCCCCGGCGGCCACCGCCACCCGCGATTCGTACGTCACCTGAAGACTGTCCGCGGTGATGCACGAGGCGAGCGCTGCGTGCGTCAGCGTGGCATCGCCCAGGGCGACGAGTGGATCGCCGGGACCGGCGGACACGATGCCGTCCGCGGCGGACAGCGGTCCGACCGGGCCCTGCGTGAAACGGTCGTCGGACGTCACCCGGATCGCGGTGTCCGCGTCCGTCAGCGTCGCGCCGATCTTCGCCGCGGCCCAGGTCGCCGCGATCCTGTCCTCGGGTGCCTCGACCAGCGGGGTGACCGGTCGGCCGGGCCCACCCCCCTCGGCCAGCAGGACCCGGGCGATGCGATTGGACCGGGCGTCCATCTCGGCCCAGCTGATCTCGAACTCGCCCCGTGCGTACGCGGGAGCTCCCGGATCCGCCTCGACGGACGCGGTGATCATCGAGGGCAGGTCGACGGGCTGCGGCCGACTCGTCTGCACGGCCGCGGCCACCGGCTCGTCGGCGTCGGTCGACGGGCCCGAGGCCAGGGCGATCGAGGAGACGGCACCGCCCGGATCCGCCACCACCGCGTCGAGCGCGGACGAGAAGACGGTGGCGAAGGTGGCCGCCGTGGCCTCGTCGAACAGATCGGTGGCATAGGTGACGATGCCGGTCACCGGGTCCGAGTGCTCGCGGTGAGGAGAGTCCTCGATGGTCAGCGTGAGATCGAACTGGGCGGGATCGAACGGGTTCTGCAACTGCTCGACGTGCAGACCCGAGAGATCGATCTCCGAACGCTCGGTGTTCTGGTACGCCAGAGCCACGCGGAACAGCGACGACGACCGCGCAGGCGCCACCGTGTCGACCACGGTGTCGAACGGCACGTCCGCGTGGGCGAACGCCGAGAGGGCGACACCCCGCGCATCGTCGACGAGATCGACGACGGACGCGTCCTCGTCGACCGCCAGGCGCAGCACCAGGGTGTTCACGAGCATGCCGACCAGAGGATCGAGTTCGGCGCTGCCTCGACCCGCCACCGCGGTGCCGACGCAGATGTCGGTCGACCCGCTGATGCGCGACAGGGCGACGGACAGCGCCGCGTGCACCACCATGAACGGAGTCGCGCGCCGCTCCCGTGCCAGATCGCGGACCAGCTCGTACGTCTGCGCCGGGATCTCGAAGCGCACGGAGGCACCCACACCGGACGGTGCCGGAGGACGCGGACGGTCCTGCGGCAAGGACAGCTCACCAGGGAGCCCTGCCAAGGTCTCGCGCCAGTAGGCGAGCTGACGTGCCGAGACCGACTCGGGATCGGCCGGGTCGCCCAGCAGCGTGCGGTGCCACAGGGCGTAGTCCGCGTACTGGACATCGAGCGGCGTCCACGCCGGCAGCACGCCCGCCGTGCGCGACGCGAATGCCGTCACGACGTCGACGGTGAGGGGCGCGATCGAGAAGCCGTCGGCCGCGATGTGGTGCACGACCACGACGAGCACGTGCTCCTCGTCGCCGAGGCGGAACAACTCGACGCGCAGCGGCACCTGCGTCGTCACGTCGAACGGCGTGGTCGCCACCGCCACCACACGCGCCGCGAGCTCGGCCTCCGTCACCGGGATCGGGGTCAGCGGCCGGCCCACCGGTGCGAGCACGGACTGACGCCCGTGACCGTCGACGTCGGGGTAGACGGTGCGCAGCGTCTCGTGTCGGGCGACGACGTCGTCGACCGCGACGCGCAGGGCATCCACATCGAGTGGTCCCGTGAGCCGCAGGCCCATCGGCAGGTTGTAGGTCGCCGCCGTCGGATCGACACGGTTGGCGAGCCAGAGCCGTTGCTGTGCCGGAGCGAGAGGAACGACCTCGGGGCGGGGAGTCGACGTCAGGTGTCGGCTGGTGGTGACGACTGTGTCGAGGCTGTCCGCGAGGTCTGCCACCGTGGCCGCGTCGAAGACGGCGCGCAACGGCACCCGCACACCCAGCTCGTCTCCGATGCGGGCCGCGACGCGGGTCGCCACCAGCGAGTTCCCGCCGAGAGCGAAGAAGTTGTCATTGAGCCCGACGCGCTCCACGCCCAGGAGTTCCGCGAGGACCTCGGCCACGACGCGTTGCTCCTGCGTACGCGGTGCGCGGTATCGCTGCACGTCCACCACCGGGTCGGGCAGCGCCGAGCGATCGAGCTTGCCGCTCGCGCTGACGGGCAGCGCGTCCAGGACGACCACGACCGGCACCATGTACGCCGGCAGGATGCGCGCCGCGTCCGCTCGGAGCAGGTCGGTGTCGACCGTCGCTCCCGGCGCGGGCACGACGTAGGCGACGAGCGTGTCGTCGCGGACGATGGCGACCGAACGGGCGACGCGCGACGACGCGGAGACCGCCGCCTCCACCTCGCCGAGTTCGATGCGCAGTCCACGCAGCTTGACCTGGTGGTCGACGCGCCCCGCGAACTCGAGATGGCCGTGGTGATTCCACCGGGCAAGGTCACCGGTGCGGTACATGCGCGCACCGTCGTGGCCGGGCAGTGCGACGAACCGGTCCGCCGTCAGGTCCGGACGCCCGTGATACCCCCGCGCCGCCTGGACGCCGCACAGATACAGCTCGCCCACGACACCGTCCGGCACGGGCCGGAAGCGACCGTCGAGCACGAGCGCGGCGGTGCCGTCGACCGGGATCCCGATCGGCACGGACGGCGGTTCGCCCCGCCCGACCGGATGTGCCGTCGCGTGGACCGCGAACTCGGTGGGGCCGTACAGGTTGTGCACGTCGATGTCGCACTTCTCGCGGAACGTGTCCACCGCGGCGCGACCGAGGGCCTCGCCTGCCAGGAACACCAGACGCAGTGAGCGGCAGGCGTAGTCGTCAGCGGCCTCGGTGAAGACGGCGAACATCGACGGGACGAACGACACGGCCGTCACGCCGTACCGCGAGATTGCCCGCATCAGGTACTCGGGATCACGGTGACCGTCGGCATCGGCGACGGCGAGGGTGCCCCCGACCGCCAGTGTCGCGAACATCTCCCACACCGAGACGTCGAAGGTCATCGGGGTCTTGGCGAGCACCACGTCGTTCTCGGTCAGCGCATAGGTGCGCGCGAACCAGTCCACCTGGTGCGTGACGGCACCGTGCGGGACGGACACACCCTTCGGCACACCCGTCGAGCCGGACGTGAAGATGACGTAGGCGGTGGTGCCGGCGCGCACGGCGCCCGTCCGGTCGGCGTCGGTCAGCGGAGCGGACGAGACGGACGGATCGTCGAGTGTCGCCAACGACACGGCTCTCTCGCCCGCCACCGGGAGTGCGTCGGGCTCGGCCACAACAACGCAGCGCGCCGCGGTGGCGGCGACGATCTGATCGATGCGGGCCGCAGGCTGCTCCGGATCCACGGGGACGTACGCGCCACCGGCCTCGAGCACGGCGTACACCGCGACGAGTGCGTCGACCGAGCGAGGGAGAGCGACGACGACGGCGACCTCCGGGCCGACGCCACGCTCGACCAGGGATCGGGCGACGCGATTCACGCGCGCCGCGAAGTCTCCGTACGTGTGCGAACCCGCGGCGTCGACGAGTGCCGTCGCATCGGGGTTCTCGGCTGCGCGCCCACGGAATCGCGAGGTCAGCGAGACCGCCTCCGTGGTCCCCTCCGGCAACACGGGCGCCGTGATGCGCTCGCGTTCCACTCCGCCGAGCAGGTCGATCTCGTCGAGGACGACATCGGGATCCGCGGCCACCGCGCGGGCGACGGCCACGAAACGTTCCGCGAGGGACCCGATGGTCTCCCGGTCGAACAGGTCCGTCGCGTACGCGATGGTCGCGGCGAGACCGTCCGGAGCTCCGAGCGGTGTCAGGGAGTCCACGAGGGTGAACTGCAGGTCGAACTTGGCCACACCCAGATCGAACTCGACGGTCTCGAGGCGCAGGTCGGTCAGCTCGAAGTGCGCCTGGCCGAGATTCTGGAACGACAGGAGCACCTGGAAGATGGGGTGCCGCGCACGTGAGCGCGGCGGATCGATGACCTCCACGAGCCGCTCGAACGGGACGTCGGCGTGGGCGAAGGCACCGAGGTCCTGCTCGCGGATGTGGGCCAGCAGGTCGCGGTATCCGGCGCCGACGTCGACGCGGGTACGCAGCGCGAGGGTGTTGACGAACATGCCGATCATGTCGTCGACGGCGGCGTCGCCGCGACCGGCGACCGGTGTCCCCACCGTCACGTCGTCCGTGCCCGAGTGGCGTGCGAGCACGATCGCGAGGATCGAGTGCACGACCATGAACAGCGTGGAGCTGTGGGCGCGCGCCACGTCGACGAGCGCCGCGTGAAGCTCCGGTTCGATCGAGAAGGTGTGTGACGCACCGGCATACGTCGGCTCGGTGGGCCGCGACCGGTCGACCGGGAAGGGCAGCTCGTCCGGCAGGTCGGCGAGCGCGGTGAGCCAGTACCGCTCCTGCTGCGCGATGACCGACTCGGGATCGTTCTCGTCGCCCAGGGCGTCGCGCTGCCACACCGAGAAGTCGGCGTACTGGACGGGAAGCGGCGCCCAGGTCGGTGCGAACCACGACACCCGGGCGCTGTAGGCCGCCATGAGATCGCGGGCGAGCGGAGCCATCGACGCGCCGTCCGCGGAGATGTGGTGGACGACGACAGCGAGCACGTGCGTGTCGTACGCGGTCCGGAACAGGGTCGCCGCGACGGGGACCTCCTCCGTCACGTCGAACGCACGACCGGCGAGCGCGGCCACCGCGGACGGCAGCGCGTTCTCGTGGACGTCTACCGGGGTGAGGTCGGGAACGATCGACTCCGCCGTCAGTGCGAGCTGCACGGGACCGTTCGGGGTGTCCGGATACATCGTGCGGAGCGACTCGTGCCGATCGATGACGTCGAGCATCGCCACCTGCAGCGCCGGCACGTCGAGATCGCCGACCAACCGGACGGCGAACGGGATGTTGTAGGCGGCCGACGTCGGATCGAATCGGTTGAGGAACCACATGCGGCGCTGCGCGTACGACAACGGCGGCGCGTCCTCGCGAGCGTCCGAGTCGGCGGCCGTGCGGCGGACCAGGGGTGGCCGCGGCGGGACTCCGGACTCGAACTGCACCCGTGCCGCCAGGGCCGCCACCGACGGCGCCTCGAACAGCGTCCGCACGGTCACCGTGGTGTCCAGAGCCTTGCCGAGTCGCGCGACCGCGCGAGTAGCGATCAACGAGTTCCCGCCGAGGGCGAAGAAGTCGTCGTCGCGACCGACCCGGTCGACGCCGAGCAGCTCGCCGAACACCGACGCGACGATCTCCTCGACCGGCATGGACGGCGCCCGGAACTCGTGCACTTCGACGACCGGTTCGGGCAGACTCCGCCGGTCGATCTTGCCCTGGACGGTGATGGGGAGCGCGTCGAGCACCATCACCGACGACGGCACCATGTGCGACGGCAGACTCTGCACGGCGAAGCGGTGGATCTCGTCGCTGTCGACGGTGCGGCCGTCCTGCAGGACGACGTAGGACGCGAGCGCGAGGGAGCCGGACGACGGTCGGTGCGCGATGGTCACGGACGCGCGGACGCTCTCGTGCATCGACAGCACCGCGTCGACCTCGCCGAGTTCGACGCGCATCCCGCGGATCTTGATCTGGAAGTCGGCTCGGCCGACGTACGCGATCTCGGTGTCGGCCGACCAGCGCACCAGATCGCCCGTGCGGTACATCCGTGCGCCCGGCTCGTACGGCGACGCGACGAAGCGCCCCGACGTGACGCCGGGTGCGTGGACGTAGCCCCGCGCGACGGACGGTCCCGACAGATACAACTCGCCGACGACGCCCTCGGGCACGGGCCGGAGCCACGGATCGAGAACGAGGCACGATGCTCCGCGCACCAGGCGGCCGACGGTGATCGGCGCGGCCGGATCCAGCGGCCGCGACATGTGGCTGATCATGGTGATCTCGGTGGGTCCGTACGCGTTGTACATGCGTCGGCCGGTACCCCACCGCGCCACGAGATCGGGTGGGCAGGCCTCGCCTGCGGTGACGACGTGCTGCACGTGATCGAGCCCGTCCGGATCGACGGAGGCCAGCGCTGCGGGGGTGATGGTCACGTGGGTGACCGCCTTCTCCGACAGGTAGCGCGCGAGTTCCTCGCCGCCGAAGACGTCCGCCGGCGACACCACCAGCGTCGCCGACCGGCTCAGGGCGGAGAGCATCTCGAACAACGACGAGTCGAAGCTGGGCGAGGCCAGGGCCAGGACACGGGAGGACGACTCGACGTCCAGACGCAGAGCGATGTCTCGCGTCAGGTTCGCGACACCGCCGTTGCCGACGACGACGCCCTTCGGGAGACCGGTCGATCCGGAGGTGTAGATCATCCAGGCCGGAGTCTCGAGGTGGATCGGCGAGAGCCGATGCGCGTCGGTGACGCGCGCCGGCGAGTACTGCGACACCAGGCGGTCGGTCTCGACGGCGTCGATCGCGAGCCAGTCGAGCGCATCGGGGAGGCTGCCCGCGCGGGTGGTGTCGGTGATCCCGAGGACGGCCCCGGAGTCGGAGACGAGGTGCAGGATGCGCGCGGTGGGCAGCGCCGGGTCGATCGGCAGGAACGCCGCGCCCGTTCGCGCCACGGCCCACGTGCTGAGAATCGAGTGCAGCGACCGTGGGAGGGCGATCGCCACGGTGGTCTCCGGCCCCGCGCCGCGGGAGACGAGCAGTCGAGCGATGCGGTTCGCCGAGGCGTCCATCTGCGCGTAGGTGAGGGCGCCGTGCGCCGTCTCGACCGCGATGGCGTCGGGCGACCCTGCGACGGCGTCGTCGATGACGTCGACGAACCGCCGAGGTCGAACGCTCGATGCTCCCCGCGCGGGCACCAGGGTGGCGCGCTCGTGCGGGGAGAGGACCTCGATGTCGAGGACCCGGCCGTCCGCGGCGCTGTGCGAGAAGCGCCGGAGGTAGTCGAGGAACCGCGACCGCAGGTCCTCGACGCGCTGCTGGGTGTAGAGGTTCGGGTTGGACTCGAAGTCGATCTGCAGCTCGTCGCCGTCGCCGGGAGCCGGGTACAGGTTGATCGAGAGATCCTCGACCGGGCCGGTGGTGAGCACGTGGTACGACCCACGAACGTCGCCGAGCACGATCTCGTTGTCGAACATCATCAGGTTCACGGTGGGACCGAAGAGGCCGCGCGTGTTCGTCATCTCACCCGCGTCGCGCCGGATGTCCTCGTGCCGGTACCGCTGTCGGCGCAGCGCACCGGTGAGTTCGCGCTGCACGCGGTCGATGACGTCGGACACGGTGGCGGCGGCGTCGACGCGGACGACGAGGGGAACGACGTTGGAGACCATGCCGCCCGAGCGCCGCAGGACCGCGCTCGCGCGGCCCGACACGGGGAGGGACAGCACGACGTCGGTGGTTCCGGTGGTGCGGGAGACGAACGCCGAGAACGCGGCGATGGCCAGCGTGACCGTGGTGGTGCCGAGCGAGTCGACACCCTTCGCGAGAGATTCCGCGACCTCGACGGGAGTGCGTCCCGACGCCGCCCGGCACGGCACCGAGACCGGTGCGGTGCTGTCGACGAACGAGACTCCGGTGGGGAGCGTCTCGAACTTCTCGGCCCAGTGGCGGCGATCGTTCTCGAATCGCGTCGACTCGCGGTAGGCGACGTCGTCGTCGTAGACCGTGCGGAGGTCGCCCGCCCGCGTCGGCGTCGGCTCGCGGCCCTCGACGAGCGCGGTGTAGTGCGCCGCGACCTGGCGGATCATGGTCATCGCACCGAAGCCGTCCAACACGATGTGGTGGATCCGGCAGTACCAGAAGTAGCGCTCGTCCTCGACCCTGATCAGGTAGGTGACGACCAGCCGGTCGGAGGTCATGTCGAGAGGCGCGGCGCACTCGGCGCGCATCCACTCGATCGCCGTCTCGACGGGAGTCGCATCCTCGCGCAGATCGAGGAAACGCACCGTGTCGGTGATGGACAGGTCGACCACCTGGGCCGGCACTCCGTCCTCTTCGACGATGCGCACGAAACCGGACCCGAACTGCCGGCCGACCGAGATCATCGCCGCCTCGAGAGCCGCCGCGTCGACCGGTCCACGCAGGTCGACGTAGTGGGCTATCGACACCGGCACGGAGCCGGCGAGCTGCTGAGCGAACCAGATCCCGCGCTGAGCCGCGGTCAGGGGAACCGCGTCGAGCACGGGCGCTGGGCCGTCCTCACGGGCGCCGTCGTCCTCCGCGTCCGTCGCCTCGGCGATACCGACGCTTCGGTTCGCTACGCGCGCGGTGTCGAACGACTGCACCGATCTGGACCTCCGAATCCGGGGACGACCGCACTCTGCGTCGTCGATGAGGATCGCAACCCGGTCCGCGCCACCCTCGACTGCTGGTCCTCGATCCGGTTATTCAGTGTTTCACAGTCCCAAAACCCCGACAAGGCAACCGGGTCCGACCATCAAGTTCGCTGCACGGTCCGCCGACGACGTACGACCCGAGTCGGTCGGCGAAAGCGAGACGCGATCACTGATTCGTCACGATTCGGGAGAGTACACAAAGCAGACCGAACCTTGTCGGGATCAGGCACGAACCACCTGGACGGAGACACCGCTGTCTACCGTGGAAGCGGCACCACCCGACGTGACATGCACAGGAGATCCCGTGAGCCGATTCCGGCGAACCACACGACGCTCCACCCCCACCCGAGGGCGACCGATGACGTCCCGTGACGCCCTCAACCTCTATCTCGAGTCGCCGCACACGTCGGCGATCCTCATCCACGCCTTCGTGGTCGACGTCGCCGCGGGCCCCGGTACCGGACTACGCACGCACGCCGATGCGGTGGCCTACGCCCGCTCGATCGTGCACCTCGACCCGATCTTCCGGCAGCGGCTCCACCGTTACCCCGGCGACATCCACTACCCCTTCTGGGTGGACGACCCGGACGCGGACGTCGACTCGCACGTCACCGTGACGCACCAGCAGGACGGCGACGTCGAGATCGTGCGCCGCCGGACGGTCGAACTCTCCCGTGAGTTCTTCGACTTCACCACCGGGCCGGCGTGGCAACTGCACTTCCTGGTGGACCTGCACGGCGTCGACGGGGTCCCCGATGGCGGCACGGTGATGATCGCCAAGTTCCACCACAGCGCGATCGACGGTGTGAGTGCCTCCGACCTCATCTCCCGCATGTTGTCCCCCACCCCGGCAGAGCCGCGACCGGAGACCGCCGAGGTTCCGGTTCCCGGTCGAGTGCGGGCACTCTCTCGCGTTCCGGCCGACCTGGTGCGCCTCGCCGCGGTGGCGGTCCGCTGGTCGACGCGGTCTCGTGCCGGGACCCCACCGGCGTCATCGACCGCGCCGACCGCAGTGCCCGCGACACGGTTCAACGGTGACAAGGAACCGGACATGTCGTGGGACCTGGCCTGGCTCGACCTCGACCGCATCCGGCGCGTCAAGTCCGCGTACCCGGGCATGACGGTCAACGACATGCTGACCGCGATCATCTCGCTCGCCCTCTCGACCTATCTCGAGGAACGAGGCGAGTTGCCCGCGGGCAGCCTCTCGATCTCGATGCCGATGAGCACACGCTCGCTCACCGACGCGACCACCGCGAATCAGCTCACGCCGATGATGGTCGACCTGCACACCGACGTGCCGGATCCGGCGGAACGCCTCCGCAGAATCCACGAGTCGCTGGTGGCGGCGAAGGAATCGGTGGCTCGCTCCACCGAGCGCACGGGCCCACCACACCCTCTCGGTGCGTTGCCCTCCGTCGTGGTTCCCGTGATCGGTGCCCTCACGCGGGCGCCGTCGACCGATCCCGCGACCGCGCCGGTGACCACGATGCTCAGCAACGTGAGCTACGGACGCGGGCCACTCGCGCTGCTCGGCGCGCCGGTGGTCGGCTGCTACGGAGTTCTTCCTGCCGTGCGCGGGGTGCATCTCACGCACTCGGCGCGGTCGGTCGGCACGTCGATCTCCCTGTCCGTCGCAGCGAACGCACAGTCCCTGCCGGACATCGAGCACTACATGGACGTCGTCCGACACGCACTCGATCTGCTGGACCCGGACGTCGACACGACTCGGGCCTGACCGCGGGCGGGACGGCGCTGGTCGCGTCGTCCCGCCCGCCGGTCCGGCGTCGTCAGCCCCCGATGGCCCGGCGGATCACCGGGACGATGACGTCCCACGCGGCGTCGGTGGTCATCGACCAGTGCGTCACGGGCACCGAGTACGCGTCGACGACATCGGCGTAGGGGATCCAGCTGTCGGCGAACACGCGGCCGGTCGGATCGTCCGCCGCAGCCGCGAAGAACAGCAGCGTCCCGTCGAAGTAGGGCGACTCGTGCTGTTCCATGAGCACACCGTTGTGCGCAGCACCCCGCAGCATCAGCTCGACCGTGCGTTCGTCGAGGACATCCGCGACAGCCGGTGCGGACGCGATCATGCGAGCGGCCTCCTCGAAGCTGCCGAGGGGCACGTCCGGGACGCCCTCGGTGCTCACGCCCAGAGCGCCGAGGAGCTCGGCCAGAGACAGTGAGTTCTCCTCGCCGCTCGCCTCGGTCGGTGCAGGACCGCCACGGGAATCGAGGATCGCCACCAGCTCGACGGTCTCCCCTGCCTCGCGCAGCATGCTCGCCACCGTCTGGGCGACGGTGCCACCGAACGACCACCCGAGTAACCGGTACGGGCCCTCCGACTGCACGGTGCGGATCTCCGCCAGGTAGCGCTCGGCGACCGCCGTGATCGACTCCTCCAGGGTGTCGTCCCCGGACAGGGCCGGCGTCTGGATGCCGTAGATCGGGATCTCCGGGCTCAATCGCGACGCCAGACCGGTGAAGCTCCACGCCAACCCGACGATCGGATGGAAGCAGAACAGCGGCGCCTGGCTGCCCGTGGTGCGGATGGGCAGGAGCACGCCGAGCGCGTCCTTGTCGTCCCCGACCGATCCCGCCTCGACCTTCGCCGCGAGCGTCGCCGGCGTGGGCGAGGTGAAGATCCACTGCAACGGAACGTCGCGTTCGATGGCCTCGGACGCCCTGGCAGTACTCAGCAACTTGGTCGCACTCAGCGAGTTGCCGCCGAGCTCGAAGAAGTTGTCGTCCACGCCGACCCGATCGACGCCCAGTACCGACGCGAAGGCCTCGGCGAACGCGGCCTCGATCGGGGTGGAGGGCGCCCGGTACTCCCGCTGGGCCGCCATCTCGGGGCTGGGCAGCGACTTGCGATCCATCTTGCCGCTGGCTCCGAGTGGGATGGCGTCGATGACGACGATCCGGCTCGGCACCATGTACGACGGCAGTCTGGTTCCCGCGAACTCCTCGAGCGCGGCGAGATCGACCGTCGAGCCCTCCTGTGGGACGACGTAGCCGATCAGGGCGGGGCTGCCGCCGAAGCGCTTGACCGCGGCCGCGGCCACGGTCACGCCGTCGAACGAGGCGAGAACCTTCTCGACCTCGCCGAGCTCGATGCGGAAGCCGCGGACCTTCACCTGATCGTCGGTACGGCCGATGTACTCGATGTCGCCGGCTGTGGTCCACCGGACGGCGTCACCCGTGCGGTACATCCGGCCGGGCTCGAAGGGGTTGGCAACGAATCGGTCCGCGGTGAGTTCGGTCCGGCCGAAGTATCCCCATGCCAGCTGGTCGCCGGCCAGGTACAGCTCGCCCACGACACCGTCCGGGACCGGACGCAGGGCACCGTCGAGCACGTAGACGCTGGTGTTCGCGGCCGGACGCCCGATGGGGATCGACGACGAGGTACCGGTGTACGCGCCCGAGAAACGGGTGACGGTGACGGCGGCCTCGGTCGGGCCGTAGAGGTTGTCCACCTGCGCGTCGCTGATCCGGCCGAACGCGTCGACACTGTCTCTCGGCAGCGCCTCGCCGGCGCAGAGCACGGCACGCACCGACGCCACGTCGGCGGCCTCGGCCACCGTGAGGAAGGCGACGAACGGGGACGGCACGAACACCGCGACGGTGACGTTCCGCGTGCGGATCAGATCCGCGATGTAGAGCGAATCGCTCTGCCCGCCCGGCTTGGCCAGCACCACCGTGGCGCCCGCGGTCAGCGGCCACCACAGCTCCCACACGGACACGTCGAACGTGACCGGCGTCTTCTGGATCACCGCGTCCGCCGTGGACAGCGAGTACTCCCGCGTCATCCAGGCCAGCTGGTTCGCGACGGCGGAATGACCCACCGCGACGCCCTTCGGCTTGCCCGTCGATCCCGACGTGTAGATGACGTACATCAGGTCGTCGCCCGTGATGGGCCTGGTGCGCTCCTCCTCGCGGATCGGTCCGAGGGCGAACTCGTCCAGATCCAACGTGTCCACGTCGACGCGTGAGCATCCCGTCTCGTCCAGATCCAGGACCACCGGGGAGACCGTCAGGACGCCGCGCGGACGCGCGTTCGCCAACACGTACCTGGTGCGCTCCGGCGGATGCTCGAGGTCGATCGGCAGGTACGCCGCCCCGGACCGCACGATCGCGTGCAGGGCGATCATCATGTCGAACGATCGCGGAATCGCGACCGCCACGAGGTCTCCCGGTCCGACGGAGTGGGCGATCAGATAGCGGGCGAGCGCCTGTACCCGCTCGTCGAACTCGCGGTACGTGAGCGAGACGTCGCCCGCCACGATCGCGGTGTCGTCCGGTGACGCCGAGAACTGACGGTCGAGCATCTCGGTGACCGTCGGCGGCACTCCCGCCATCTCGGTGCGGTTGCGCTCGACCACCACGACGGACCGCTCGTCGTCGCTCATGATCTCGATGTCGCGGACCCGAGTGTCGGGCGCGAAGGCGACCGACTCGAGCACGCGCAGCAGACGATCGGCGAAGCTCTGCACGGTCGCCTCGTCGAAGAGCGACGTCGCGTAGGTGAACGCCATCTCCAGACCGCGTCCGTACTCGGAGTTCTCGTGTCCCTCGGCGACGACCAGATGCAGGTCGTACTGCGAGATCTCGGAGCCCGGTTCGAGCGCCGCGACCTCCAGGCCGGAGAGCGTGGCCTGTACCGGTGCGAGGTTCTGGAACGAGAAGCCCACCTGGAAGAGCGGGTTGAAGGCGGTCGACCGTTCCGGGTCCACCGTCTCGACCACGTTCTCGAACGGCACGTCCGCGTTGGCGAAGGCGCCGAGATCGACCGCCGACGCACTGCGCACCAGATCGACGAACGACAGGTCGGGATCGACGTCCAGTCGCAGCGCGAGCGTGTTCACGAACATGCCGACGAGGTGATCGAGCGCCTCGTCGCCGCGACCGGCGATCGGGGTGCCGACGACGACGTCGCGGGTGTTGCCGAGCTTGGAGAGCAACACCGAGAAGGCCGCGTGCACACCCATGAACAGCGTCGCCCGCGATCCTCGGCACACCTCCTGCAACGCGTCCATGACGCGCGCCGGGACGAAGAACCCGATCTCGTGTCCGCTCATGGACTGGACCTCGGGACGAGGTCGGTCGAAGGGCAGTTCGATGGGCCCGTCCAGCCCGGCCATCGACTCCTTCCAGTACGAGAGCTGTTCGGCGAGAACGGAATCCGGATTGTCCACGGCCCCGAGAACGTCGCGCTGCCACAACGTGTAGTCCGCGTACTGCACCTCGAGCGGACTCCACACGGGTGCGTTGCCCTCGGACCGGGATCCGTACGCGATCATCACGTCACGTGCGAGCGGAGCGACGGAGAAACCGTCCGCCGAGATGTGGTGCATGACGATCATCAGCACGTGGCTGTCCGCGCCGGTCTCGAGCAGGAGACCGCGCACCGGCACACCCGCGGTGACGTCGAACCCGCGGGCGACGAACGACACCAGTCGCCCGCGCACGCGGTCCTCGGCCACGGAGTCCCGTTCGAAGTCGAGGGTGAGCTCGGCCGCCGGAACGATCTTCTGGAACGGTCCGAGTTCGTCCTGCGGGTAGTACGTGCGCAGGCTCTCGTGCCGGGCGACGACGTCCTGCACCGCACGCACGAGCGCGTCGACGTCGAGCGGCCCGGTGAGTCGCACGGCCAGCGGCACGTTGTAGGCCGGCGAGACGGTGTCGAACTGGTTCAGGAACCACATGCGCTGCTGCGCGAGCGACAGCGGGATGCGGTCCGGCCGTTCCCTGGCGACCAGCGGCGCGCGGGTGTCGGACGTCGCCGATTCCACCCTCGCGGCGAACCCGGCGACATCCGCGGTCTCGAACATCTCGCGAATGCCGACGGAGGTTCCGAGGCGCGCGTTGATCCGCGCGATGACCCGCGTGGCCGACAGCGAGTTGCCGCCGAGTTCGAAGAAGTTGTCGTCGACGCCGACACGCTGAACCCCGAGGACGGAGGCGAACGCGTCCGCGACCGCTTCCTCGACGGGAGTGGAGGGTGCGCGGTACTCACGGGTGACCGACGCGTCGACCGCGGGGAGCAGTCGGCGATCGAGCTTGCCGTTGACGCTGAGCGGCAGCTCGTCGATGACGACGATCCGCGCCGGAACCATGTACGCGGGGACCAGTCCTCGCATGGTCTCCCGGACGGCGTCGACGTCGACCGTGCTGCCGGCCTCGGGCACGGCGTAGCCGATGAGGACGTCGCCGCCGGCGATGCGCTTGACCGCGGCCGCGGCTGCGGACACACCGTCGGCCGACGTGAGGGCGGACTCGACCTCGCCGAGCTCGATGCGGAAACCACGCACCTTCACCTGGTCGTCGGTCCGCGCCACGAACTCCAGTTCGGGTCCGTCGGCGCCGGCGCTCCAGCGCACGGCGTCGCCGGTCCGGTACAGGCGGCCCTCGCCGAACGGGTGGGCGACGAAGCGCTCCGACGTCAGACCCGGCCGACGGTGGTAGCCGCGGGCGAGCTGCACGCCGGACAGGTAGAGCTCTCCCATGACGCCCTGCGGCACCGGTCGCAACCGGTCGTCGAGCACGTACACACGCACGTTCGCCTCGGGTGCGCCGATGGGCACGACACCCGACTCGGCCGCCGTGATGCGGTGGGCGGTCGCCGAGACCGCGGCCTCGGTCGGCCCGTACAGGTTGATCACGGGCGCGTCGGACAGGCGTGCGAACGCGGTGACCACGTCGCGCGGCAGCGCCTCGCCGATGCAGACGACGGCACGCAGCGCGGCGACGTCGTCGCGGGTCGCGACGGCCGTGAACGCACCGAGCAGTGACGGCACGAAGTCGGCCACCGTGACGCGCTCGTCGCGCATGAGGCGCGCGAGATACACCGGATCGCGGTTGCCCTCGGCGTTCGCCACGACGAGCCGGGCGCCCGTGGTGAGGGGCCACCAGAGTTCCCAGACCGAGAGATCGAAGGTCGAGGGCGTCTTCTGCACCATCGCGTCGTCGACCGTGAGGGCGAACTCCGACTGCATCCACCAGATCTGGTTCGCGACGGCACGGTGCGGCAGGGCCACGCCCTTCGGCCTGCCGGTCGACCCGGAGGTGTAGATGACGTACGCGATGTCACCTGGGAGGAGTGTGCGGCTGCGTTCGGCATCGGTGACCGGATCGGACGGGTACGTCGAGAGGTCGACCGAGGACAGATCGATCTGCACGAGGTCGCTCGACACGGCGAGCCCGTCGGGTCCGGTGATCACGAGTGACGGCCCGGCGTCCGCGAGCACGTACTCGGTGCGGTCCGCCGGGTGATCCGGATCGATCGGCAGGTACGCGGCGCCGGTCTGCACGACGGCGTACAGCGCGACGATCGAGTCGAGCGACCGCGGAACCGCGACGGCGACGAGATCGCCGGTGCCCACTCCCGACGCCATCAGGTGGCGAGCGGAGCGAGCGACACGGGCGCCGAGTTCGGCGTACGTCAGGGACTCGCCCTCAAACGTGACGGCGACCGCGTCCGGGGTGGCCGCGACCTGCGACGTGAACATCGCGGAGAGCAGCGTCGGCGCACCGTCGCGGTCGGTGGCGTTGACCGAGTCGATCAGCGTGCGCTGTTCGGCGTCGGACAGGACGTCGACGGCGCGCACCGGCACCGTCGGATCGTCCGTCACCGTGTCGAGAACGCGCAGCAGCCGCTCCACGAGCTGGTCTGCGGTACTGCGATCGAACAGCGCCGTCGAGAACGTCAACGCGCAGTCGAGCGCACTGGTGACACCGTCGCCACCTTCCTCCGCACCCACGAGCAACTGCAGATCGAACTGCGCCGCGCCGGTCTCGACGCCGAGGTCGGAGATCTCGAGACCGGGCAGGGTCAGCGAGATCTGCTCGAGATTCTGGAACGAGAAGCCGACCTGGAACAGCGGGTGGTACGCCGTCGACCGCTCGGGGTTGATCGCCTCGACGAGACGCTCGAACGGGACGTCGGCGTTGCCGAATGCCGCGAGATCGCGGCCGCGCGCCTGCTCGACGAGATCGGCGAACGTGCTGTCGGGGTCGACGTCGAGCCGCAGGCCCAGCGTGTTCGCGAACTGGCCGATCATCTGGTCGAGCTCCTGCTCGCCGCGGCCGGCGATGGGGGTGCCGACCACGATGTCGCGCGATCCCGACAGCTTCGACAAGGTCACCGCGAACGCGGCGTGCATCGCCATGAACAGCGTCGAACGCGACGCCGCGGCGACACGGTTCAGAGCGGACGCACTGTCGGCGGAGATGGTGAAGCGCACCGACTCGCCCTCCATGGCCTGGATCTCCGGGCGCGGGCGATCGAACGGCAGCTCGATCGGTCCCTCGATGCCCGCCAGTGCGGTACGCCAGAACTCGACCTGCCGGGCGAGCACGGACTCGGGGTCCGACTCGTCTCCCAGCACCTCGAGCTGCCACAGGGTGTAGTCCGCGTACTGCACCGGCAGCGGCGCCCACACCGGAGCGTTGCCGGCGATGCGGGACGAGTACGCCACCATGACGTCGCGGGCGAGGGGCCCGAGCGAGAACCCGTCCGACGACACGTGGTGGATGACGAACGCCAGGATCTGCTCCGACGGTCCGGTCCGGTAGATCGCCGCTCGCACGGGCACCTCGGTCGTGACGTCGAACCCGCGAGTCACGAAGCCGTAGAGGCGTGCGCGGACGTCCGCCTCGTCGACGTCGTCGACCGTGAGCGACAGCCCCGTGCGGTCGATCGGCAGCACCACCTGGTGCGGGCCGTTCTCGCCCTCGGGGTAGACCGTGCGCAACACCTCGTGCCGCCCGACGACGTCCACGACCGCCTGCTCGAGTGCCGCGACGTCGAGATCGCCGGTGAGCTTGATGGCGAGCGGGATGTTGTAGGCCGCAGACGACGCGTCGAACCGGTTGAGGAACCACATGCGCTGCTGAGCGAGCGACAGCGGGATCTCGTCCGGGCGCTCGCGGGGAGCGAGCGGTACGCGGGTGCCGTACTCCACCGCACGCTCGGCGCGCAGGGCGAGACCGGCCGCGGTGGGCGCCTCGAAGATCTCCCGGATCCCGACGCGGGCGTTCAGTGCGGCGTTGACGCGGGCGATCACCTGCGTCGCCGACAGCGAGTTGCCGCCGAGCTCGAAGAAGTTGTCGTCCACGCCGACGCGCGGCACGCCGAGCACCGAGGCGATGGCTCCCGCCACCACTTCCTCCACCGGCGTCGACGGCGCGCGGTAGGTCGAGGCGGTGTCCACGCCGACCTGCGGCAGACGACGTCGGTCGAGCTTGCCGTTGACGCTCAACGGCAGTTCGTCGATCACGACGACGCGCTGCGGAACCATGTAGGACGGCAGCTGTTCCGCCGCCGCGGCCCGTACGGCGTCGACGTCCACGGTCGTGTCCGGACGGGCGACGACGTAGCCGACGAGGGTGTCTCCACCGCGTCCCGAGGACACGGCGGCGGCGGCCGCGGCCACCGACTCGTGGGACACGAGCACGCTCTCGATCTCGCCGAGCTCGATGCGGAACCCGCGGATCTTGACCTGGGTGTCCGTGCGATCGAGGAACACCAGTGCGCCGTCGGCGTTCCATCGCACGGCGTCACCGGTGCGGTAGAGCCGAGACCCGTTCTCGCCGAACGGATCCGCCACGAAGCGGTCGCTCGTCAGATCCGGGCGACCGACGTAGCCGAGTGCGAGCTGGACGCCGCCGAGATAGAGCTCTCCCCCGACGCCGGCCGGGACCGGACGCAGCCGGTCGTCGAGAACGTAGACGCGCACGTTCGCCTCGGGGGTACCGATGGGCACGGCTCCGGTCGCGCCGCGCACCGTGCGGTGGGCGGTCACGGAGACGGCGGCCTCGGTCGGTCCGTAGAGGTTGTCGAGCGGCGCGTCGGACAGTGCCTCGAACGCCCGGACGACGTCACGCGGGAGCGCCTCGCCGATGCACAGGACGGCGCGCAGGGACACGAGGTCCTCCCGCGACGCGACGGCGCAGAACGCACCGAGCAACGACGGCACGAAGTCGGCGACGGTGACGTGTTCCTCGCGCATCAGACGAGCGAGGTACGACGGGTCGCGGTTGCCCTCGGGCGACGCCAGCACGAGACGCGCGCCGGCGGTCAGCGGCCACCACAGTTCCCACACGGACAGGTCGAACGTCGCGGGCGTCTTCTGCACCATCGCGTCGGTCGCCGTGAGCCGGTACTCGTTCTGGATCCACGTCATCTGATTGGCGACGGCGCGATGCGGAAGGGCCACGCCCTTGGGACGACCTGTCGATCCCGACGTGTAGATGACGTAGGCGCGGTCCTGCGGCAGCAGGGGCCGACTGCGATCGATGTCGGTGATGGGCGAGCCGTCGAAGAGCGACACGTCGACGGTCGCCAGATCCACCGTCGGGATCGTGGTCTCGACGGACAGCGGGGTGCCGGCGATGACGACGACCGACGGGGACGCGCTGTCGAGGACGTATTCGGTGCGTTCGGCAGGGTGGTCGAGGTCGATCGGCAGATAGCCGGCACCCGCCGCGACGACGCCGTACATCGCGACCATCGCGTCGATCGAGCGCGGGATGGCCACGGCGACGAGGTCACCGGTCCGCACGCCCTCACCGATGAGGAACCGGGCGAGACGGGACACCCTCTCGGAGAACTCACCGTAGGTGATCGAGTCGTCGAGATATGTCAGTGCCGTGGTGTCGGGCGCCGCCGCGACGCGCGCGGCGAACATGTCCGTGAGGAGCTCGGGCACGCCGGCCACCGCGGTGTCGTTGCGCGTGAGAAGGATGTCGCGGCGCTCCTCGGGCGACAGGACGTCCACGGCGGCGATGCGGTCCTCGGGCCGCGCGGTGACGGCGTCGAGCACGCGCAGGAAGCGGTCGACGAAGACCTGTGCCGTGGACTCGTCGAAGAGCGACGTGGCGAAGGTGAGCATCGCGATCTGTCCTGCGGCGGCGTCCTCGCTGACGATGAGGTGCAGGTCGAACTGCGACACGTCGAAGTCGAAGCCCGCGTCGGAGACCGTGAGGTCGGGGAGTTCGAACCGGACGGGCGAGAGGTTCTGGAACGAGAAGCCCACCTGGAACAACGGGTGGTACGCCGTGGAGCGCACGGGGTTCAGTGCCTCGACCAGCTGCTCGAAGGGCACGTCGGCGTTGCCGAAGGCCGCGAGATCGGACTCGCGAACCGCGTCCACGAGGGCGCCGAACGTGAGGTCCGGGTCCACGTCGACGCGGAGTGCCAGCGTGTTCACGAACATGCCGACCATGTCGTCGAGCTCCGGCTCGCCGCGACCGGCGATCGGGGTGCCGACGGCGATGTCGCGACTCCCGCTGAGTGCGGACAGGGTGACGGACCAGGCGGCGTGCATCGCCATGAACAGCGTCGCGCGGCGCTCCTGCGCGATGCGGGTGAGCGCGGCGGTGATGTCCGCGGAGATCTCGAAGCGGATCGACTTGCCCTGCAACGACTGCACCGCGGGGCGGGGGCGGTCGGTGGGCAGCGGCAGCGCGTCGCCGAGGCCGGCGAGACGGGTCCGCCAGTACGCGACCTGCCGCGAGACGACGGAGGTGTCGTCGTCCAGCGATCCCAGGACGGTCCGCTGCCACAGCGCGAAGTCGGCGTACTGCACCGGGAGCGGCGTCCAGCCGGGAGCCTCGCCGCGGACGCGGGCGGTGTAGGCCACCATGACGTCACGGGCCAACGGGCCCTGCGAGAAGCCGTCGGACGACACGTGGTGGATCACGATGCCGAGCACGTGCGCGGGGGCGTCTCCCGCCGCGTCCGTCACCTGCAGCAGGAGTCCGCGGACGGGCACCTCCGCGGTGACGTCGAAGCCGCCGGAGACGAAGGTGAACAGCCGTGCGGCGATGTTCTCCTCGGTGACGTCCTCGACCGCGAGGTCGAGCGGCACGTCGCGAGTGGGGAGAACCACCTGGGTCGGGCCGTCCGGAGTCTGCGGGTAGACCGTGCGCAGCGACTCGTGGCGGTCGAGGACGTCCCGGACGGCGAGCGTCAGTGCGTCGAGATCGAGGCGACCCTCGAGGCGGATGGCCAGCGGCACGTTGTAGGCGGGCGACGACGTGTCGAACTGGTTGAGGAACCACATGCGCGACTGCGCGAGCGAGAGTGGCACGTGAGCAGGACGTTCGACGGGCACCAGCGGTGCACGGGTGTCCGACGTCGACGCCGACTCGGCGCGCGCCGCGAACGTCGCGACGTCGGCCGACTCGAACATCTCACGGATGCCGATGCGGGTGTTCAGCCGGGCGTTGACCCGCGCCACCACCTGCGTCGCCGACAGCGAGTTGCCACCGAGCTCGAAGAAGTTGTCGTCCATGCCGACTCGCTCGACACCGAGCACCGCGGCGTACGCGGCGGCGACGATCTCCTCGACCGGGGTGGACGGCGCGCGGTACTCCCGCGCCACGTCCAGATCGATCGAGGGCAATCGGCGACGGTCGAGCTTGCCGTTGACGCTCAGCGGCAACTCCTCGATCACCACGATGCGCGCGGGAACCATGTAGCCCGGAACCGCTTCGGCCGCAGCGGATCGCACCGCGTCGACGTCGAGGGTGACGTCCTTCTCGGGCACCACGTAGCCCACCAGCAGCTCGCCGCCGGCGGTACGGGCGACGGTGGCGGCCGATGCGGCGACACCGTCGGCGGTGGTCAGCGCGGCCTCGACCTCGCCGAGTTCGATACGGAAACCGCGCACCTTGACCTGGTCGTCGGTGCGGGCGACGAACTCGAGAACCCGTGCGTCACCGCGGGTGACCCAGCGGACCGCGTCACCCGTGCGGTAGAGCCTGCCGGACCCGAACGGATCGGCGACGAAGCGCTCCGCCGTCAGGGTGGTGTTGCCGAAGTAGCCGAGCGCCAGCTGATCGCCCGCGAGGTAGAGCTCACCCGCGACACCGACGGGTACCGGCCGCAGTCGCGAATCGAGAACGTAGACCTGCACGTTCGCCTCGGGTCCACCGATGGACACCGGACCCGTCTCGTCGGACGCGATGTGGTGCACGGTGACCGAGACCGCAGCCTCCGTCGGTCCGTAGAGGTTCACCACCGGAGCGTCGGACAGTCGACCGAACGCGGTGACCACATCGCGCGGCAGCGCCTCGCCGATGCACAGGACCGCTCGCAGTGACGCGACGTCCTCGGCCGTCGCCACCGAGGCGAACGCACCGAGGAGCGACGGCACGAAGTCGGCGACGGTGACGTTCTGCTCGCGCATCAGTCGCGCGAGTTCGGCGGGGTCCCGGTTCGCCTCGGGCGAACCGATCACCAACCGGGCGCCCGCGGTCAGCGGCCACCACAGCTCCCACACCGACAGGTCGAACGTGGACGGTGTCTTCTGCACCATCGCGTCGTCTGCCGTGAGTTCGAACTCGTTCTGGATCCACCAGAGCTGGTTCGCCACAGCGCGATGCGGCAGCGCGACGCCCTTGGGACGTCCGGTCGACCCCGAGGTGTAGATGACGTACACGGGGTCCTCGGCCGACAGCGGGCGGCTGCGCTCGTCGTCGGTGACGGGAGCGTCGGAGAAGTCCGAGAGCTCCGCCGTGAGCACGTCGATCGTCGGGACGTCCGAGGGCGCCGACAGAGCTCGACCGCCCAGCAGGATCAGCGACGGCCGGGCATCACCCAGCACGTACTCCGTGCGCTCGGCCGGGTGGTCGAGGTCGATCGGCAGGTAGGCCGCACCGGCCTGGACCACCGCGTACATCGCGACCATCGACTCGGTCGACCGCGGCATCGCCACGGCGACGAGATCACCGGTCCGCACGCCGTCGGCGAGCAACCTGCGCGCCAGCCGTGCGACGCGAGAGCCGAACTCGCCGTACGTGAGTGAGACGTCACCCTCGGTCAGGGCCGCGACGTCGGGACGCTCGGTGACCCGATCGGCGAACATTCGCGCGACGGAGGTGGGCGCACCCGCGACACGAGTGTCGTTGGTGTCCACCAGGATCGACCGACGCTCGTCCGCGCTCAGGACGTCCGCGGTGTGCACCGGCGCGTCCGGACGGGCGATCAGCGCGTCGACCACGCGGGAGAAGCGTTCGGTGAACGACTCGGCCGTGGCACGGTCGAACAGCGCCTCGGCGAAGGTGAGCACCGACTGCAGCGAGCCGTCCTCGGCTCCCTCACTGACGATGAGGTGCAGATCGAACTGCGAGACCGCGGCCTCGAGCCCGACGTCCCCGACGGTGAGGTCGGGGAGCTCGAACGTCACCGGCGCGAGGTTCTGGAACGAGAAGCCCACCTGGAAGATCGGGTGGTACGCGGTCGACCGACGCGGGTCGACGGCCTCGACGAGCTGCTCGAACGGCACATCGGCGTGACCGAACGCGGCCAGGTCGGCCGCGCGGGCGGCCGCGACCAGATCGGCGAACGACGCATCCGGATCGACGTCGAGACGCAGTGCCAGCGTGTTGACGAACATGCCGACCATGTCGTCGAGTTCGCGCTCGCCACGTCCGGCGATCGGGGTTCCGACGGCGATGTCGCGCGAGCCCGACAGGGCACCGAGCAGCACGGACCACGCCGCGTGCACGGCCATGAACAGCGTGCCCTGACGCGACGCGGCGACGGCGCGCAGTCCGGCCGTCTGCTCGGGGGTCAGCGCGAACTGCACCGAGTGGCCGAGCATGGACTGAACCGCCGGGCGCGGCCTGTCGGTGGGCAGCTCGATCGGATCGTCCAGACCGGCGAGCTGCTGCTTCCAGTACGCGATCTGCTGGGCGGTCAACGACTCCGGGTCGCTCTCCGATCCCAGCACCTCGCGCTGCCACAGCGCGTAGTCGGCGTACTGCACGGGCAGGGGTGCCCACTCCGGGATCGCTCCGGCGACGCGCGCCGAGTAGGCGACCATGACGTCGCGTGCCAGCGGGCCGAGCGAGAATCCGTCAGCGGAGATGTGGTGCACGACGATGGACAGCACGTACTCCGCCGCGTCGCCGGCCGGGTCGACGACCTCGAGCAGCAGACCGCGCACGGGCACGGCGGCCGTGACGTCGAACCCGGACGCGATGAACTCGAACAACGCGCCGGGCACACCGGCGGTCTCGACCGGTCGTGGCGCCAGGTCGAGGGGAACGTCGTCCACACCCAGGATGACCTGGTAGGGACCCTCTTCCGACCCGGGGTACACCGTGCGCAGCGTCTCGTGCCGGGCGAGGACGTCGCGGACGGCCTCCTCCAGCGCGGCGACGTCGAGCGTGCCGGTGAGGCGCACCGCCAGCGGGATGTTGTACGCGGGCGAGCTGGTGTCGAACTGGTTGAGGAACCACATGCGGCGCTGTGCGAGCGACAGCGGCACCGGATCGGGCCGCTCCCCCGCGACGAGCGCGGGGCGACGACCGACTCCACCCGAGAGTGCGCGCGCCGCGAGTTCGCCCACGGTCGACGCGTCGAAGATGTCGCGCACGCCGATGTGGGTGTCCAGTGCCGCGTTGATGCGCGCGACGGCCTGGGTGGCCACGAGCGAGTTGCCGCCGAGATCGAAGAAGCTGTCGTCGACACCGACCCGCTCCACGCCGAGAAGATCGGCGAACACCTCGGCGACGGCCTGATCCTCGGGCGTCTCGGGGGCGCGGTACTCGGCCTGCTGCCGCACCAGGGTGGGCTCCGGCAGCGCGGCACGGTCGAGCTTGCCGACCGGGTTCAGCGGCACGGAGGTGAGCGGCATGATCACCGCGGGCACCATGTGCGCGGGCAGGCTCTCCTTGACGGAGGCGTGCACGGCCGCGACGTCCAGGGTCGCGCCCGCCTCGAGCAGGGACGCCACCGGCAGGACGTAGGACACGAGGTCGGTGACGCCACCGACGGATCGGTGGCCGACCGTCACGGCGAAGTCCACGTCCGGGTGCGCCGCGAGAGCGGCGTCGATCTCGCCGAGCTCGATGCGCTGGCCCCGGATCTTGACCTGGAAGTCGCTGCGGCCGATGTACTCGACGGTGCCGGCCTCGGTCCAGCGGACCACGTCGCCGGTGCGGTAAAGACGGCTCCCCGCGGGACCGTACGGATCGGCGACGAAGCGCTCGGAGGTGAGCGTCGGGCGGCCGAAGTAGCCGCGCGCGACACCCGGTCCTCCGGCGTAGAGCTCACCGGGAACGCCGACGGGCACGGGCCGCAGTCGGCCGTCCAGCACGTACTCGCGAGTGCCCTTGCTGGGACCGCCCACCGTGATCGGATCGCCTGCGGAGAGGGGCACCGACGCGTTGATCATGATCGTCGTCTCGGCGGGTCCGTACCCGTTGACGACGGTGCGGCCGGACGTCGCCCACGCCGCCATCAGATCCGGCGGAAGAGCTTCGCCGACGGGCATGACGGCGCGCACGGACGGCACCGCGTCCGGTTCGACGGTCGCCAGCGCGGACGGCGTGATCACCATGTGGGTGACACCCTCGTCGGTGACGAAGCGCGCCAGATCGGGTCCGCCGTAGAACCCGGCGGGCGCCGGTGCCAGCGGCACGGCATTGCCGGCGGCCAGCAGGATCTCGAAGATCGACGCGTCGAAGCTCGTCGACGCCACGGCCAGGACGATCGACGCGTGGTCGATACCCAGCGAGTCCGTCTGTGCGGCCACCAGATTGGCGAGACCGGTGTGCGGGACGACGACACCCTTGGGGCGACCGGTCGATCCGGACGTGTAGATCATGTACGCCGCGTTGCTCATGCGTACTGTGCCGAGACGCTCACCGTCGGTGAGGCGCTCGGGCGAGCGGGAGTCGACGTCGGCCGCGAACTGCTCGTCGTCGAGGACGAGCCACCGCAGCCCGTCGACGTCGGCGGGGCGGTCGGCGACCGTCGTGATGCCGAGCGCCGCCGTCGAGTCGTGCACCATGTAGTCGATGCGCTCGGCAGGGTGTGCCGGGTCGACGGGCACCACGTAACCGCCCGCCTTGGCGACCGCCCAGACGCAGAGCACGAACTCGGGCGACCGCGGAACCGCCACGGCCACCACGACGTCCGGTCCGACACCCGCGTCGACGAGGACGCGCGCGAGGCGCGTGGCACGAGCGTCGAGCTCCTCGTACGTCCACTGCACCGATCCCTGGCGGACGGCGAGTCTGCTGGGAGCGTGATCCGCGGCGTCCTCGAGGATCCGGACGAGCGTGCGCTCGTCGACGTCGGCGGATCCGCGGCGCGACAGCAGGTCGGTGCGCTCGTCGGCGAGCAGCGTCTCGATGCGGCCGACGGGTGCACCCGGTGACGTGGCGAACGCCGCGAACACGGCCTGCAGGCGACTGCCCAGTGCGGACACGTACTCGTCGGAGAACAGGTCGCGCAGGTAGCGCAGCGTCATGCGGATCTGCGTGTCCGCGAACGTGACCACGTTGATCGGGTAGTGCGTCGCGTCGAGCACCTGAGCGCCGGTGACGGCCATGCCGTCGATGGACGCGGCGGCCTTCAGGCCCTCCTCGTCCACCGGGTAGGACTCGAGAACGGTGATCGAGTCGAACACCGCGCCCGGGCCGACAGCGGTGGTGATGTCCGCCAGCCCCAGGTAGTGGTGGTCGAGCAACGCCGTCTGCTCCTCCTGCAACCGGAGCAGGAAGGACTCGATGCTGTCGGACTCGTCGATGCGCACGCGGACGGGCAGCGTGTTGATGAACAGGCCGACCATGGTCTCGACGCCCTCGAGGTCGGCGGGGCGACCGGAGACCGTCCCACCGAACGCGACGTCGTCGCGGCCCAGCTGGCGCGCGAGCACGAGGCCCCACGCCGCCTGCACGATCGTGCTGAGCGTGACACCGAGACGCGACCCCAGATCGGTCAGCTCGGACGTGACCTTCTCGTCCATGACGACCTCGACCCGACCCGTGTCGGTCGAGACCCCGGACGTGTCGGTGATGCCCGACAACAGTGTCGGCTCTTCCGCCCCGGCGAAAGCCGTGGTCCACGCCTTGACCGAGACGGCGCGGTCGCGGACCGACAGCCACTCCAGGAAGGAACGGTAGGACCGGACCTCGGGAAGCAGCGACGCATCTCCGCGCAGCGCGTACAGCGTGAGGAGATCCTTGAGCACCAGCGGCATCGACCATCCGTCGATGACGATGTGGTGCGCCATGAACGACAGCGTGACCGCGTCGTCGGCGGTGCGGATCATCCGGAAGCGCACCAGCGGCGCGCTGTCCATCGCGAACCGGCGGTCCCGCTCGGTCTCGAGCTCGACGCGCAGGTCGCCCTCGATGTCGTCGTGGCCGCGCAGGTCGACGTCGACCCACGGGACCTCGGCGGAACTCGGAACCAGTTGCACCGCACGACCGTCCGCGGTGGTGCGGAACGAGGTCCGCAGCCCGTCGTAGCGCGCGAGCAGCGCACCGGCCGCGGCGACGAACCGGTCCCGGTCGACGTCGCCGGTCAGGTCCATCACGACCTGCATGACGTAGACGTCGGGAGCGCCGGCCGGCTGCATCGACGAGTGGAACAGCAGACCCGCCTGCAGCGGAGCAAGGGACCAGACGTCCTCGAGATGGGACCCGGCATCGGACATCTCGTTCTCGAAGACCTCGATGTCCTTCTGCGACAACGGCACCAGCGGTACGTCCGACGGCGTGAGGCCGCCGGCATCGCCGCTCCCGACGTGCTGAGCGAGCGCCGTGAGTGCCTCGACCCAGTAGGTGCCGAGCGCGGACACGTCCTCCGACGACAGGATGCCGCGGGGGAAGGCGAACGTGGCACCGAGCTGCTCGTCCGCGAGGACTGCGTTGATGTCGAGCACGGCGATCGCCGGCATGTCGGCATCGAGAGGCACGTCCGCGAGGGTGGTGATGTCGGACGACGGGAGGAAGCCCAGACCCTCCGCACCCTCGGGCAGCTCGCCCGCGGACAGGCGGCCCAGGTAGTTGAAGCTGATCTGGCCGACGGATCGCGCGAGAACCGAGCGTCCCGTCTCGTCGAGGTAGCGCAGCATGCCGTAGCCCATACCGCGATCGGGCACCGCGAGCAGCTGTTCCTTGACGGCCTTGACAGCTCGGCCGGCCGCGGCGCCACCGGCGAACGCGTCGTCGAGGTCGACGTCGGTGAGGTCGAGCAGCACGGGGAAGATCGACGTGAACCAGCCGACGGTCCGCGACAGATCCGCGAGTCCGGCGTCGCCGAGCACGTCCTCCTCGCGGCCGTGGCCCTCGAGGCGCAGCAGCAACGACGACGTCTCGGTGCCGCGCTCACGGCGCCACTTCGCCACGGCCAGAGCCAGTGCGGACAACAGTCCGTCGTTCACGCCGCCCCGGAACACCTGCGGCAGAGCGGTGACGACGGCGGTCGTGACGTCCGCCGGGACGGTGACGCGCACCTTGTCGAGCGTGGCCTGCACGTCGACGGCGGGGTCGAGATCGCGGTCGCCGAGCAGCACGTCCTCGGACCGCACGACGGAACTCCAGAACGGCAGTTCCGAGCGACGGGACGGCGCCTGGTCCACGAGCGCGTGCGCCCAGGTACGCATCGACGTGCCCACCGGTTGCAGAGTCGGCTCGGTCCCGGAGGACACGCCGAACCACGCGGTGACCAGGTCCGGCACGATGATGCGCCACGAGACACCGTCGACGGCGAGGTGATGGCCGGCGACGACGAGGTGGCCGCCGGTCGACGGCCCCCGGTCCAGCCAGACGAACTGCACGAGACGACCCTCGGCCGTCGACAGGCGATCCAGCGCCGAGTCGAGTGCCGTGCGAGCCACCTTCTCGAGGTCGTCGCCCGTGACGTCGGCATCGACGTCGACTCGGGTGAGAAGCGACGCGGCGTCCACCGAACCCGGTGCCGCGGTGACGATCTCGAAGCCGTCGTCGAGCGACCCGGTGAGGCGCGCGCGGAACATGTCGTGACGGTCCAGCACGGCCTGCAGTGTCGCGGTGATACCGGCCTCGTCGATACCTGTCGGCAGGTCCAGTACGACGCTCTGCGAGAAGCGCTCGTAGGCACCGCCGCGGCGGGTCATGAAGTGCTCCACCGGGGTCAGCGGACGCGATCCGACGCCGCCACCCTCGAGCTCGGGCAGCATGCGGACGGCGTTCTCCCCCGACGACACGACGGCCGCCAGGGCAGCCACCGTGCGGCGCTCGAAGACGTCACGCGGGCTGAGGGAGAGTCCGGCGGCGCGGGCGCGGGAGACAAGCTGAATGGAGACGATGCTGTCTCCGCCGAGTGCGAAGAAGTCGTCGTCCGCGCCGACCCGATCGACGCCGAGCACGTCGGCGAAGACCGCTGCCAGCGCGCGTTCGGTCTCGGTGGCGGGTTCGCGGTACGTGTCTGTGTCGGTACCGAACTCGGGCATCGGCAGAGCCCGTCGGTCGACCTTGCCCGTGGCACCCAGCGGCACCTTGTCCATGACGACCACGGCGGACGGGACCATGTGCGCGGGAAGTGATTCCGCTGCCCACTCGGTGACGTCCGACTCACGCAGCAACGATCCCGCGGTCAGCGTGACGTAGGTGACCAGCACCTTGGACCCCGCTGCCGTGGTGAACGGCGTGGTCAGCGCGAACTGCACCTCGGGGTGCGAGGACACGACGGCGTCGATCTCGCCGGGCTCGATGCGGAACCCGCGGATCTTGATCTGCGAGTCGCCACGACCCACGTACTCGAGTTCGAGGTCACCCGTCTCGGGGCGGCGCCACCAGCGCACGACGTCGCCCGTGCGGTACATGCGAGCACCGGGCTCGCCGTACGGATCGGCGATGAACCGCTCGGAGGACAGTGCGCGACGCTCGTGATAGTGCTGCGCCACACCGGGGCCCGCGGTGTAGAGGTCGCCGGGAACACCGACGGGGACGGGGTTGAGCCGAGCGTCGAGGACCATGGCGCGACCGCCGCGGATCGGGCCACCGAACGGCATCGGGCCACCCGGCACCATCGGCTTGCCGATGTGCGAGACGATCGTGGTCTCGGTCGGTCCGTACACGTTGAGCATGCGGCGACCCGGCGCGAACCTGGTGACCAGGTCCTGCGAGTACGCCTCGCCGCCGACCGAGATGGTCTGCAACGCTTCGAGACCCGAGTGGTCCACCGAGGCCAGCGCGGCCGGGGTGATGAACGCGTGCGTCACCGCGTGACGGCGCAGGAACTGCGCCAGCTCCTCACCGCCGTACACGGTGGTGGGAACGATGACCAGCGCGGCGGCAGCGGGAACCGCGAGCAGCAGCTCCAGCAGTGATGCATCGAAGCTCGGCGACGCGAAGTGCATGACCCGCGAGTCGCTCTCGACGCGGTACTGCTCGCGCTGGGAGACCCCGAGCTGGTTGAGACCACGATGGGACACCGAGACGCCCTTGGGCAGACCGGTGGAACCGGAGGTGTAGATGATGTACGCGCGGTCGGCCGGCGTGACGGCCGACCGGCGGTCGGCGTCGGTGATCGGATCCGCCGACGCGGCCGAGACCTGTGCCCGGATCTCGTCGGAATCGACGACGAGCCAGTCGATCTCGTCGGGCAGGGACGCCCGGTGCACGCCGAGCGTCAGGCCGACACGGACGCCCGAGTCGATCACCATGTGCTCGATGCGATCGGCCGGGTAGTTGGGGTCGATCGGGACGAAGGCCGCACCCGTACGGGTCACCGCCCACATCAACGCGACCGACTCCGCGGAGCGCGGGACGGACAGCGCCACGGCGGATCCGGCTCCGATGCCCCGGTCGATGAGCACGCGGGCGAGTCGAGCCGAGAACTCGCCGAGTTCGCGGTAGGACGCCGACGTCCCGTCGAACAGGACCGCGGAGTCGAAGACCAGTGCCGGGCCGTCGGGGTTGCTCTCGACGGCATCGACGAGGAGGTCGCCGAGCGTCCGCTCCGCCACAGCGTCGTCCCCGGTGACGGGTGCCAACGACGCCGCCTCCTCGGAGTCGAGCAGTGGGATGTCGCCGACGGCGCGGTCGGGCGTCTCGATCGCCGCGGCCAGCACGCGCTCGAAGCGCTCGCAGAACAGCGTGACGGTCTCCGCATCGAACAGGTCGGTCGAGAACGTCACCTCCATCGTCATGCCCGCGGCCTGTACGTCGCCCGACCGGCCTCCGGCCTGCCCGCCGTCCTCCACCGTCTCGGTGATCTCGATGGACAGGTCGAACTTCGCGGAGTGAATGCCGGCGTCGTACCGGGCGACCTCGAGGCCACCGAGCTCGAACGTCGTGCGCTCGAGGTTCTGGAACGCCAACGCCACCTGGAAGAGCGGGTTGTGCGATGTCGAGCGCTCCGGAGCGAGGACCTCGACGAGCCGCTCGAAGGGGATGTCCGCGTTGCCGAAGGCGCCGAGGTCCACGGTCTTCGTCTCGGCGAGCAGCTCGGTGAACGTGGCGTGCGGGGAGACCTGCGTGCGCAGCACGAGGGTGTTGACGAACATGCCGACGAGGTCGTCGAGCGCTTCCTCGCCGCGACCGGCGATGGGGGCACCGACGGCGATGTCGGTGGTGTTCGACAGTCGGGCCAGTACGACGGCGAGCGCACTGTGCACGACCATGAAGAGGCTCGCGTCGTGGGCGCGTGCGAAGTCTGCCGCGCGAGTGTGGATCTCGGCATCGATCGTGTGGTGGACCGCGGACCCGGCCCCGGTGGACACCGCGGGACGCGGGCGGTCCGACGGGAGCGTGAGCACCTCCGGCAGGTCGTCGAGCTGCGTCACCCAGTACGACTCCTGCTGCGACGCCAGCGATTCCGGGTCGGACTCGGAGCCCAGCATCTCGCGCTGCCACAGGGAGAAGTCGGCGTACTGCACGGTCAGCGGACGCAGCGGGCCGTTCTCGGACCACGCCGGCGTGCCGGCCTGACGTGCCGCGTAGGCGGTCATGACGTCGCGGGCGAGCGGGCCCATCGAGAATCCGTCGGCACTGACGTGGTGCACGACGAACGCCAGCACGGCCTCGGTGTCCGACGTCCGCAGCAGTGCGCCGCGCAGCGGCACCTCCGCGGTGACGTCGAAACCGGAGGTCACCATGTCGAGGACGCGCGCCTGCACGTCGTCCGCGGCGACCTCGGTCACGGCGAATTGTCCGGCGACCCGGTCGGCGGGCAGGATCACCTGGTACGGCGTGCCGTCCACCTGCGGGTAGAGAGTACGCAGAGACTCGTGGCGCTCGAGCACGTCGCCGACGGCCGCGCGCAGCACGCCCACGTCGAGCGCACCGCGCAGCGTGATGACGAGCGGGATGTTGTAGGCCGCCGACTCGGTGTCGAACTGGTTGACGAACCACATGCGGGACTGCGCGAGCGACAGCGGAATTCGCTCCGGGCGCTCCCTCGGCGCCAGGACGGGCCGGGTACGGCCGGTGTGTGCCGCGGCGTCGATCCGGGCGGCGAGCGCGGCCACCGTGGGCTTCTCGAACAGATCGCGGACGCCGATGGAGCTGGACAGCGCCTCGTTGACCCGCGCGACGGCGCGCATGCCGACCAGCGAGTTGCCGCCGAGCTCGAAGAACGAGTCGTCGATGCCGACGCGCGGGGCATCGAGCAGTGCGGAGAAGACGTCCGCGACGACCTTCTCGGACACCGTCTCCGGAGCCCGGTACTCCCGCGGTCCGGACACGTCCACGGGCTCGGGCAGAGCGCGGCGGTCGAGCTTGCCGCTGGGGCTGAGCGGGATCTCGTCGAGCACCGTCAGGTGTGACGGCACCATGTACGCGGGGACGCGCTCGGCGACCAGGTCGAGGACACTCGCCAGTTCCGGTGCGCGCCCGGCCTCCGGCACGATGTACGCCACCAGAGCTTCGCCGGTGCGCTCGTCGGAGTGCACGATGGCCACGGCGCGGGCCACGTCCGGGTGCGCGGTGAGAGCGGACTCGATCTCGCCGAGCTCGATGCGCAGACCACGGAGCTTGACCTGGAAGTCGGTGCGGCCGAGGAACTCCAGCTCACCGGACGCGGTGACCGAGACGAGGTCGCCGGTCCGGTACATCCGCTCACCGGTCGTGCGGGGATCGGCGACGAAGCGATCGGCGGTGAGGTCGGGCCGACCGAAGTACCCACGAGCCAGCTGCGCGCCCGTGAGATAGAGCTCTCCCGGGACACCGACCGGAACGTCGTGCAGACGCGAGTCCAGCACGCGCGCACCGGTGTTGCGGATCGGGCGACCGATGGGCACGGTACGGACGTCGGCGTCGGTGGTCCGGTGCAGCGTGGACGTGACCGTCGCCTCGGTGGGGCCGTACGTGTTGTCGAGCTCGGCGGCCGACGAGGCCGCGAACCGACGCACCAGATCGGCGGACAACGCCTCGCCGCCCACCGACAGGTAGCGCAGCGATCCCGGCAGGGCCAGACCGGCATCGGACATGAAGAGCTCGAGCATGGACGGCACGAACTCGAGGATCGCGATGCCGTGCGAGCGCGCCTGGTCGAGCAGGTACTGCACGTCGAGGTGGCCGTCCGGACGCGCGACGACGAGGGTGGCTCCGAGCTGCAAGGGCAGGAAGAGTTCCCACACCGACGCGTCGAACGTCACCGGCGTCTTCTGCAGCATCGTGTCGCCGACCGTGAGGTCGTACGTCTCGTGCATCCAGAGCATCTGGTTCAGGACGGAGCGGTGCGAGACCGCCACGCCCTTGGGGCGGCCGGTCGAGCCCGATGTGTAGATGATGTAGGCGATGTTGGACGGCACGAGCGTGCCCGTCCGCTCCGCGTCCGTCAGCGGCTCCGCGGACACGTCGGCGAGATCGACCGTGTCGACGTCGATCACGTTGTGGTGCGCGGGCAGGTCCCGGTGATCGCGCGTGGTGGTCAGCACGACGACGGGTGCGGCGCTGGACAGGACGTACTCGGTGCGCTCGTGCGGGTGGTCCGGATCCACCGGCACGTAGGCGCCACCGGCCTCGAGCACCGCGTAGATCCCGATCATCATCTCGAGCGAGCGGCGCATGCCGACGGCCACGCGGGCGTCGGGACCGACCCCCAGTGCGACGAGGTGCCGTGCCAACAGGTTCACCCGCGTGGAGAACTCGGCATACGTGAGAGAGGTCCCCTCGTACACGAGCGCGGTCCGACTCGGATCCTGTGCGGCGCCGCGGCGGAACGCGTCGACGAGGGTCTCGGCGGGCAGCGGAGCGTCGATGCCGCGCAGCGCGGCGAGCTGCGTCTGCTCACCGGAGGTGGTCAGCGGGAGATCGCCGACGGCGGTGGAGGAATCGGCCACGACGGCGGCGAGGATGCCGACGTAGCGTTCCGCGATGGTGCGTGCGGTGGGTTCGTCGAACAGATCCGTGGCGTACAGCAGCGATCCGTCGATGGGACCGGGCGACCCGTCGGGGTTCACCTGCTCCATGAGCGTCAGCGTCAGGTCGAGCTTCGCGACCGGCACGTCCGAGTCGAGGAGACCGATGGTGACGTCGGGCAGCTCGATCTCGGTGCGTTCGAAGTTCTGCAGCATGAGCAGTACCTGGAACAGCGGCGCGTAGGCGAGCGAGCGCTGGGGTCGCAGGATCTCGACCAGCCGGTCCAGCGGCAGGTCCGAGTTGCCCAGTGCATCGAGGTCCGCGGTGCGGGTGCGGAGCAGGAAGTCCTCGAACGACTCCCCCGGCTCCAGATGCGATCGCAGGACCAGCGTGTTGCCGAACATGCCGACGAGCGGATCGAGCGCCTGCTCGCCGCGGCCCGCGATCTGCGTGCCGACGGACACGTCGTCGGTCGCGGCCATGCGCGAGAGCAGCACGGCCAGGGCGGCGTGCACCACCATGAACAGCGTCGAGTTGGTGCGTCGCGCGAGGTCGTTCAGACCCTCGACGACGTCCGACTCGAGTCGGAACGGCACCGTCGCACCGCGGGACGACGGCTGCGCCGGTCGCGGCCGGTCGGTGGGGAGTTCGATGACCTCGGGAGTGCCGGCGAGGGCGCGCGTCCAGAAGTCGATCTGCTTGGCGCTCAACGACTCCGGGTCGCTCTCGTCGCCGAGGAGCTCACGGTGCCACATCGCGTAGTCCGCGTACTGCACCTCGAGCTCGGGCAGCTCGGGAGCCGCACCGGCGCTGCGCGCCACGTAGGCCGTGGTGAGGTCGCGCACCAGCGGGGCGAGCGATCCACCGTCACTGGCGATGTGGTGCATGACCACGGCGAGGACGTAGTCCTGGTCCGCGATCTGGAACAGCTTGGCACGGAAGGGCACCGAGGACGACACGTCGAAGCCGTCGAGCACCACCGGGGTCAGTCGCTCGTACACCGAGCTCTCGTCGATCCGCTCCGGATCGAGCACCACCGACACCGACGACGCGGGCTCGATGCGCTGCACCGGACCGCTGTCGGTCTGCGGGTAGACGGTGCGCAGCGTCTCGTGCCGCGTGATGAGATCCTCGAACGCGTGGCCGAGCGCCTCGAGATCCAGCGCACCCGTCATCCGCAGCACGACAGGCTGGTTGTACGCGGGCGACGTCACGTCGTACTGGTTGGTGAGCCACATCCGCTGCTGGGCGTAGGACAGCGGCAGGTCACCCGAGCGATCACGACGCACGAGCGGCGGCCGCTCCGGGGCACCGAGCGAGAGATCCACCCGCGCAGCGAGATCCGCGACGGAGGTCGCCTCGAACACGTCCCGCACCGCGATGCGGGACTGCGCCGCCTGATTGATCCGGGCGACCACCTGCGTCGCGAGCAGCGAGTTGCCACCGAGTTCGAAGAAGGTGTCGTCCAGACCCACGCGCTCGGCCGACAACAGGTCCGCCAGCACCTCGGACACCGTGATCTCGGTCCGGGTCTCGGGAGCCCGGTACTCCTTCGTCGACGTGCCGATGGTCGGCTGCGGCAGCGCCGCGCGATCGAGCTTGCCGACGGGTGTGAGGGGCACGGCGTCGATGACGATGATCTCGGACGGCACCATGTACGCGGTGAGGCTCCGGCCGACGAAGGCCGTGACGTCGTCGACGTCGATCTCGTGGCCCGGCTCGGGCTGCACGTAGGCCACGAGCACCGTCGAGCCGTCGGGCAGCTGATGACCGGCCGCCGCGGCGAAGCGGACGTCCGGGTGCGCCGTCAGGGCGGCGTCGATCTCGCCGAGTTCGATGCGGAACCCGCGGACCTTCACCTGGAAGTCGGAGCGGCCCAGGTAGTCGACCGCGCCGCCGCTGCGCACGCGGGCGAGGTCACCGGTGCGGTACACGCGCGAGCCGGGTTCACCGAAGGGGTCCGCGACGAAACGCTCCGCGGTGAGCGACGGCCGACCGTGATACCCGCGGGCCAGACCGGGGCCGGCCGCGTACAGCTCACCGGCGACACCGGCCGGGACGTCGCGCAGGCGGCCGTCGAGCACGGGCGTGCGGAAGTCGCGGATCGCGCCGCCGATGGAGACGGGCGCGTCCGGGAACAGCTCCGCGCAGTTGGTCATGATGGTGGCCTCGGTCGGACCGAAGCCGTTGAACATGCGGCGGGTGTCGGTCACGAAGCGGGACACCAGTTCCGGCGGGCACGCCTCACCGGCGGTGACCACGACCCGCAGGTCGGGCAACTCCGACGGCGTGACCGAGGCCAGCACGGACGGGGTGATGACGGCATGGGTCACCCGCTGCTCGCGCAGCAGAGCCGTCAGATCGTCGCCACCGAAGACGTCGGGCGGCGAGACGACCATCGTCGCTCCGGACCCCACGGCCATGAGCAGTTCGAAGACCGAGGCGTCGAAGCTCGGGGACGCGACGGCGAGGGTGCGGGCGGACGCGTCGATACCGAAGCGCTCACGCTGCTCGGCGACCAGGCTCGAGAGGCCGGCGTGCGTCACCTCGACGCCCTTGGGTCGACCCGTCGATCCGGACGTGTAGATCATGTAGGCCGTGTTCGCGGGGCCGAGCACCCGCACGCGATCGGCGTAGGTGACCGGCTCGGCGGACCGTGCGTCGACGGCGGCGTCCAGGTCGGCGTCGCCCAGGACGAGCCAGCTGGGGCCTACTCCCTCCGGCAGGGTCTCGCGGTGCTCCGTGGTGGTGATCCCGAGGGTGGCCCCCGAATCGGTGAGCATGTACTCGATGCGGTCCGCGGGGTACTTCGGATCGACCGGCACGTATGCCGCACCGGTCTTGGCGACCGCCCAGATCGACAGGATCGACTCGGCGGACCGCGTGACGGCCAGCGCCACCACGTCCTCGGCGCCGATGCCGCGCGCGATCAGCTCGCGCGCCAGCTTCGACGACGCCGCGTCGAGCTCGCGGTAGGTCCACTCGGTGGTCGCGCCGGACTCGTCGCGGAACACGAGAGCCACACCGTCGGCGTTCGCCTCCACGGCGGCCGCGAGGATCTGCGGCAGGGTGGCCGCGCGAGGACGCTGCCGGCGACGCGGGCGTTCCCTGGTCGGACGCTCGCGGCGGGGTGCCCCCGCGCGTCCCGGACGTTCCGCCCGCGACCGGTCCTCGTTCGAGGTCTCGTCGGGAGTGCCATCCGTCATCGTCGTGCTCCTCGTGAATCGATACCGAGCCTCGCCCGTGGTTGCCCACCGACGATCCCGCTGCGTACTCGCGACACTCCCCGCGGATGCGCGCACGCGTGCTTCATGGGGCGTCGCCCCATCTGATCCACCCTATCGAGCAGGGCGGCGCGCACGCCGCTCACCCGGGTGGTGTGAACGGCGCCTGTCTCCGTGGTGTGGACGGATCCCGTCATGAGCTCCGCATGGCGAGTCCGATACCCGTCGAGGTCAACGGCACGACGTCGATCTCGGTGCCGTCGGCGAAGCCGTCGCACGACTCGTTGTCGCCCCGGCCCGCGTCGGTGACCACCACGGCGAGATCCTCGAACTCCCCGGCGTCCACCGCCGACAGGTCCGACGGGGTGGCGAACAGGTGCGTCACCCACTGATCGAGCAGCACGTCCGTCAGCGACTCCGCCGCACCGTCCTGCACCAGCACAGCGGCGCCCGCGACACCGGCGACCAGCGCCCGCAGCGCCTGCGACACGGTCGAGACCGCCGCCGTCGCGAACAACCGGGACTCGTAGTCCACGGCGAGTCGATCGAGTTCGGCGGACACGATGCCGGAGAGCTCGTCGAACGTGAGCACGCCGACCGAGCCCGTCCCGGTCGGCAGGACCAGCGCCGGATCGGCTCCGTTCTGCGGGCGTGCCCGATCCGCGTACGTGACGGGGCGCGCGGAGAACTGCGCCACGTCGTCGGCGGCGTCGTCCACCGACAGGATCAGCGGCGCCCGACTCCCGTTGCGGGATGCGCCGGACAGCACGATCACGTCGGGTGCGACTCGGCCGATGTCCAACGCCGCGCCTGCCTTGAGGATCCCCCACCACAGGGCCAGGGTGTCCGTGTCGAGGCCGGGGTCGCCGGACCGGACCGCGACCGTCGACCCGGCACCGACTCCTGCCCCCGCGAGCCAGCGCGCCAGGCGGTTGGAACGAGCGTCGAGGTCGGCGTAGCTGACCTCGTTCTCGCCGATCACGACGGCGGGGGCGTCCGGATCGGATTCCACGGCCGACGCGAACGACGTGACCACCGACGGTCCCGAGTACGCCGCGGGGGTCGTGGGCTCCACCACGGGCGCCGCGGTGACCACCTCGGCGAGCGGCAGATCGGCGACGACGCGCGTGGGTTCGGTGACCCCGGCCCGCAGCACCGACGCCAGATGCCGGCCGAAGGTCTCCACCGTCTCCTCGTCGAACAGCTCGGTCGAGTACGTGAACATCATCGTCATGTCGCCGCCCGGCTTCCGCGAGCCGTCGTCGTCGACCGTGAGCAACAGATCGAAGTTGGCGGGCTCGAACGGATTCTCCAGTTCGGACACGGTGATCTCGGGCAGCTCCACCCGCGCCGGCGTGATGTTGCGGAACGCCAGTGCGGTCTGGAAGAGCGGCGGCACCGATCCCGTGCGCTGCGGCGCGACGGCGTCGACGACGGTCTCGAACGGCACCTCCGAGTGCGCGAACGCGTCGACGTCCACGCGACGGGCTGCGGCCACCAGTTCGGCGAAGCTCAGATCCTCGTCGACCCGCAGACGCAGGGCCACCGTGTTGACGAGCATGCCGACCAGGTTGTCGAGCGCCGGATCTCCGCGGCCCGCGAGAGCGGTGCCGATCGCGATGTCCGTCGATCCGGACAGGCGGGAGAGGACGACGGCGAGTGCCGCGTGCACCACCATGAATCGCGTCGCGTTGTGGTCGCGCGCCAGTGCCTCCACCCGGTCCGCCGCGAACCCGTCCACGGCGAAGTGGACGGACGCACCCTCGCGGGTGGGCGACGCCGGCCGCTCCCGGTCACGCGGCAGGTCCAGCTCCGGGGGCAGGCCGTCGAGAGCCTGCTTCCAGTAGGCGATCTGGGCGGACGCGACCGACTCGGCGTCGCGGGGCGAGCCGATGACGTCGCGCTGCCACACCGCGTAGTCCGCGTACTGGACGGGGAGCGGAGCCCACGCGGGGTCGACGCCCTCGGTGCGTGCGAGGTAGGCGGTGACGAGGTCGCGGGTCAGCGCCACGCGGCTCACGCCGTCCGCGGCGATGTGGTGCACGACGATCGCGAGCACGGCCTCGGTGGAGACCTCAGGGTCACGGAAGACCGCGAGCCGCAGCGGGACCGCCGTGGTGACGTCGAAGCCGCTCGTCGCGAGAGCGACGAACTCGTCGATCCAGCGCGCGGACGGAACGTCCTGGACCGCGAGCTCGACGCCCGCCTCGTCGACCGTGAGGATCTCCTGCCGCGGTACGCCGTCCGTGTGGGGATAGACGGTGCGGAGGATCTCGTGCCGCGTCACGAGGTCGTGCACGGCCCGGCGCAGGGCGTCGAGATCGAGACGGCCCTCGAGTCGGATGCCCAACGGCAGGTTGTACATCGGCGACGACGGGTCGAGCCGGTTGCTCAGCCACATGCGCTGCTGCGCGAGTGCCAGCGGGATCACGTCGGGACGGGGACCGGCGACGAGCGCGGGTCGATCGGACGCGCCGAGCTCGGCGACGACCGCCGCGAGTCGGGCGACGGTGGTCGCGTCGAACACCGCGCGGACCGGAACGTGCACGCCCAGTTCGGTACCGATGCGGGACGCGACCTGCGTCGCGACGAGCGAGTTGCCGCCGAGCCCGAAGAAGTCGTCGTCCAGGCCGACGGGCGTGACGTCGAGGATGTCCTCGAAGACCCCCGCGATCGCCTTCTCCACCCGCGTCTCGGGTGCGCGGTACGTGCGATCGGAGTCCTCGGTGACCTCGGGCAGCGCCTTGCGGTCGAGCTTGCCGTTCACGGTCAGCGGCAGACGGTCCAGCTCGACGATGCGCGCGGGAACCATGTACGCCGGCAACAGCGAGGCGACGTGTTCGGTGACTGCCGCCGCGTCGACCGTGGAGCCCGATTCGGGCACCACGAACGCGACCAGGACGTCGCCGGCCGGACGCCGCACCACCGACGCCGCGGCCCCCGCGACGCCGGGCGTGGACGCCACCACGGTCTCGATCTCGCCCAGTTCCACGCGGAACCCGCGAATCTGGACCTGGGCGTCCGCACGTGCGAGGTACTCCAGTGCACCGTCGCGGTTCCACCGCACGACGTCACCGGATCGGTACATCCGCTGACCGGCCAGGTACGGGTTGGCCACGAACCGGGTGGCGTTCAGGTCGGGGCGACCGACGTAGCCCTGTGCCAACTGATCACCCAGGACGTAGAGCTCACCGGGAACGCCGACGGGCACGGGCCGCAGGGCGTCGTCGAGCACGATGCCGCCGAGCCCCGGGACGGGAACGCCGATCACACTGCCCTGGGCCGCGGCCGCGAATGCCGCCGTCAGCTCCTGGTAGGTGACGTGCACCGTCGTCTCGGTGATGCCGTACATGTTCACGAGGCGGGGACTGTCGTCCGCGTGCCGCGCGTACCAGCGCTGCAGCTGCGACAGATCCAGCGCCTCACCGCCGAAGACGACGTGGCGCAGGGACAGCTCGGTGCCCGCCCGATCGCGCTCGGCCTCGGCGAGTTGGTAGAACGCCGACGGTGTCTGGTTGAGCACCGTCACGCCCCGGTCGGCGAGCATGTCCAGGAAGTCGCCCGGCGAGCGCGCGGTCCAGTGGTCCACCACGACGACGCTGCCGCCCGTGGTGAGCGCGCCCCACAACTCCCACACCGAGAAGTCGAACGCGTAGGAGTGGAACATCGTCCAGACGTCGTCGGGTCCGAAGCCGAAGTACTGCTCGGTGTTCGTCAGCAATGTCACCACGTTGGTGTGCGGGATCGCGACACCCTTCGGGTTCCCGGTGGATCCGGAGGTGTAGATGATGTACGCGACGTCGTCCGGCCGTGCCATGGGAAGCAGCGCGGTGGACCCCGCCTCCGAATCCGATTCCGGCGCCACGACATCGGTGTCCACGACGACGGTCAGGCCGTCGCGGCGCACCTGGTCCTCGAGCCGAGCGGAGACCACGGCGAAGCGCGCACCGGAGTCGGCGACGACGTAGTCGACACGGTCACCGGGATACTCCGGGTCGATCGGCACGTAGGTCGCGCCGGCCCGCATGACGGAGAACAGCACGGCGACCAGATCCACCGATCGGTCGCACACCACCGCGACCCGATCGCCGGACCGCACCCCCATCGCGTACAGCCTCGCTGCAGCAGCGCGCGAACGAGAGTCCAACTCCCCGTACGTGATCGAGACCTCGCCGAACCGCACCGCACTCGCCTCGGGGTGGCTCGCCGCGTGATCGAGCACCCGCGAGACGATGGTGTCGTCACCCACGGGACGGCCCTCGGACACGCGCTGGATCGACCTCTCGGCGACCACGCGGTCACTGGCGTCGAGCACGTCGATGTCGGCGACCGACACGGTGGGATCGTCGACGATCGTGGTCAGCACCTGCACGAACCGGCGCGTGATCGCCTCGATGGTCGAGGCGTCGAACAGTGTCGACGCGTACGAGAAGGTGGCCGGCATACCGGCGGGACGGCCCGCGTCGTCGGTGCGATCGGTCATGGTCAGCTGCAGATCGAACTTGACCACCTGCAGGTCGAGATCGACCGTGGACAGGCGCAGTCCGGTGAGTTCCACCGTCGAGTGACCCATGTTCTCGAACGCCAGCATCACCTGGAAGATCGGGTGACGCGACTCCGACCGCGCCGGGGACAGCACCTCCACGAGACGCTCGAACGGAACGTCGCTGTTGGCGAACGCCTGCAGGTCGCGTTCGCGGACGTGGTCCAGCAGCGCGTCGAACGGCTGGCGACTGCCCACGGTGGTGCGCAGCGCCAAGGTGTTCACGAACATGCCGACGAGGTCGTCGATCGCCGCGTCGCCGCGTCCCGCGACCGGGGTGCCGATGACGATGTCGTCGGTAGAACTGATCTTGGCGAGCGTCACGGCCAGCGCCGCGTGCACCACCATGAAGAGCGTGGTGCGGTGGCGCCCGGCCAGGTCGATCATCTTCGCGTGGAGCTCGGCATCGATCTCGAACGCGTGCGCTCCGCCGCTGAGCGACGACCGGGACGGACGGGCCCGGTCGATCGGGAGCGGCAGCAGATCCGGTGCGTCGCGCAGGGTCTCGACCCAGTAGCGCTCCTGCTGCGCGATGAGCGACGTGGGATCGTCCTCGGACCCCAGCACCTCCCGCTGCCACAACGTGTAGTCGACGTACTGCACGGGCAGTGGGGTCCACGTGGGCGCGTAGAACGCGATGCGGGCGCTGTAGGCCGCCATCAGGTCGCGCGCGAGGGGTTGTCAGGGATGCACCGTCGGCGGAGATGTGATGCACCACGATGGCCAGCACGTGGTCGGTCTCGCTGATCTGGAACAGGCGACCGACCAGCGGGACGTGCTCCGTGACCTGGAAGGTGGTCATCGCGAAGGAGATCAGCACGCCGTGCAGATCCCCCGCGTCGACCGGCACGGGTGTCAGGTCCGGCACCACGGCCTCGGGATCGTGGACGACCTGGACCGGTCCGTTCTCGGTGTCCGGGTAGGACGTCCGCAGCGCCTCGTGGCGGTCGACGACGTCCATGATCGCGACCTGCAGCGCGGCGATGTCCAGATCACCCTCGAGGCGCAGGGCCAACGGGATGTTGTAGGCGACCGACGACGGGTCGAACTGATTGAGGAACCACATGCGGCGCTGCGCGAGCGACAGCGGCACCGGCCCGGTCCGCTCGCGGGGCACCAGCGGCGTGCGGGTCTCGCCGCGGCCACCCTGCTGCAGTCGGGACGCGAGCGACTCGACGGTGGGTGCCTCGAACAACGTGCGCACCGAGACCTGTGTCCCCAGTGCGGCACCCAGACGGGAGACGGCGCGCGTCGCGATGAGCGAGTTGCCGCCGAGAGCGAAGAAGTCGTCGTCGAGTCCGACCCGGTCGACACCCATCAGTTGCGTGAAGACGGATGCCACGATCTCCTCGACCACGGTGGTCGGGGCGCGGAACTCGCGCGTCGCGAGCACCGGCTCGGGCAGCCGCCGGTGGTCGATCTTGCCGTTGACGGTGACGGGCAGGCGGTCCAGGACCACGACGGCGGCAGGGATCATGTGCGACGGAAGATGTTGCGCGGCATGGCGTAGCAGTTCGGTGTGCTCGAGCGTCGTGTCCGGACGCAGCACGACGTACGCCGCGAGCACCGTGGCCCCGGACGACTGCCGGTGCGCCACGGTGACGGCGGTACGGACGCTGGGATGCTCGGCGAGCACCGCGTCGATCTCGCCCAGTTCGATGCGGAAGCCGCGGATCTTCACCTGCGAGTCGGCGCGACCGACGTAGACGATGTCGCCGTCCTCGGTCCACCGGACCAGGTCACCGGTGCGGTACATGCGCCCGCCCGGCTCGGCCCACGGTCCGGCCACGAAGCGCGTGGCGGTGAGCGCGAAGCGATTGGCGTACCCGCGGGCGAGGTCCACACCGGCGAGATACAGCTCACCCACGACACCCACGGGAACGGGCCGGAGCCTGTTGTCCAACACCACCTGTCGCGTTCCTCGGATGGGCGACCCGATGGTCACGGGAGCACCGGGCACCAGTGGATCGGAGATCGATCCGATCATCGTGGTCTCGGTGGGGCCGTAGGCGTTCCGCAGCGCGGTGCGCGGAGCCCAGCGTGCCGCCACCTCGGACGGCAGTGCCTCACCGGCGCTGATGATCGACTCGATCTGCTCGAGACCGTCCGGGTCCAACGATCCCAACGCGGCCGGCGTGATGACGACGTGCGTGACGTTCTTCTCGCGGATGTAGTCCGCGAGTTCCTCTCCGCCGAACACCCCCGACGGAGCGAGAGCCAGAGTCGTCGCCGACGAGAGCGCCATCAGCTGCTCGAAGATGGACGCGTCGAAACTCGGCGACGCGACACCGAGGACGACCGACTTCGTCGACACCCCGTACGAGACGGTCATCTCGCCGATGATGTTCGACAGTCCGTCGTGGCCGACGGTGACGCCCTTCGGCAAGCCGGTGGATCCCGAGGTGTAGATCATCCACGCAGCGGTGAACGGTCGGACCGGAGCCGATCGCTCGGCGTCGGTGATGCGGGCGGGCGAGCAGACCTCGAGGTCGCCGCACAGCTCGTCGTCGTCGACGACGAGCCAGTCGATCGTGTCCGGCAGGTCCGCGACGTGTCGTCGGGTGGTCACGCCGATCCGGGCGCCCGAGTCCCCGAGCATGTGCACGATGCGCTCGAGCGGATACGCCGGGTCGATGGGCAGGAAGGCGCCGCCCGACGCCACGATCGACCACGTCGCGTGGATCATCTCGACCGATCGACCGAGTGCGACCGCGACGACGCTCTCCGGTCCGACGCCCCGCGAGATCAGCAGCCGGGCCAGACGGTTGGAGCGCGCGTCGAGCTCTTCGTACGTGACCGATTCCGACCCGCACGTGACGGCCACCGTGTCCGGAGCGGCGTCGACGGCGCGGGCGATGATGTCGCCGAAAGTGACCTGCGGGAAGCTCTCGCCGCCCAGTGCGGGGACGAAACGCCGCCGCTCGTCGTCGGTCAGCACCTCGAGCGATCCGAGCGGTGCGTCGGGCTCGGCATCGATCAGCGCATCGAGGAAGCGCACGAAGCGGGCACGATGCGCGTTCAGCTGGTCCTGCGTGTACCGCAGCGGGTTCGCCTCGAAGTCGATCCGCAGTTCGCGGCTGTCCGCACCGGGATAGATGTTCAGCGCCAGGTCCTCGACCGGACCCGTGGTCAGGACGTTGTACGAGCCGTTGAGGTCGCCGAGCCGCAGCTCGTCGTGGAACAGCATGATGTTGATCGACGGGCCGAACAGTCCGCGTTGGGTCGCCGACTCGCCGCTGTCGCGACGAATGTCCTCGTGGCGGTAGCGCTGCCGGCGCAGGGCGCCGGTGAGTTCGAGCTGGGCGCGGGACGCGGACTCGGCGACCGTGCAGCTCGGCGGGAGTGCGAGACGCAGCGGGACCACGTTGGAGACCATGCCGCCCGAGCGACGCATGGCCGCCGTCGTGCGCGCCGAGACCGGCAGGCTCAGGACCGTGTCCTCGGCCCCCGTCATGCGGGAGACGAACGCGGCGAAGGCGGCGACCACGAACGGTGCCGACGCGGTGCCGAGATCGGTGACCCGCCGGTCGAGGCGCTCGGCGAGGTCGGTGGAGACGAAGCCACCGGCGATGAGCGCGGGCGACGTCGGCGGAGCGGTGACGGCCGAGAGGGACGGCGGATCCGGGAGGCTGCGCACTCTCTCCGCCCAGTACGCGGCGTCCTTCTCGAAGCGGTCCGACGACCGGTACTTGGCGTCGTCGACATAGAGATCGTTCAGATCGACGGCCTTGGAGGGTTCGGGCTCCCTGCCCTCCACCGCTGCCGTGTACAGCGCAGCGGTGCGCTGGATCATCGTCATCGCGCCGAAACCGTCGAGCGCGACGTGATGGATGCGGGAGTACCAGAACCACCGCTCGTCGCTCAACTGCAGCACGTGGGACACCACGAGACGGTCGACGAGCATGTCCACCGGCGTGCTGTACTCGCGCGTCATCCAGTCCATCGCCGCGGCTTCCGGGTCGGACTCGGAGCGCAGGTCGAAGTAGGAGATGTGATCACGCATGCTGAGGTCCACGTACTGGAACGGCTCGCCGTCCACCTCGGCCAGACGCAGATAGCCCGATCCGAACTCGCGGCCCGCCCGGTCCAGCGCGTACTCGAGACGGTCGAGGTCGAGGCTTCCGTTCAGCTCGACGTAGTGCGCGATCGCGATCGGCACGTCCCCGGCCAACTGCTGCGCGAACCAGATGCCGCGCTGTGCTCCCGACAGCGGGAACGCGCCCTCGGGCAGCACTCCCGCCGAGCTCACCTGCGTCTCGCTCGTCACCGTCTCGTCGGAGCGGTCGTCGTCAGCCGGTCCGCCGTCGAACCGTGCACCGTCATCCACTCGTCTACTCCCCGTGATCTCTCGCGACACCGTGCTCGCGCACCGCGCCCCGGCCGACCGAGCCCACCGTCGTGAACGGTGGCAGGACAGCGATTCCCCCGATTCGCGATCCGTACCCGGCGCTGTGCCCGTCGATTCGCCCGTGGGCGTCGTGCTCCACTTCCACCTCATTCCTTACCGGAATGCGGGCGCCACTCGTTACGTCGCTGATCAGTGACGATGAATCGACGTGGTCGATGACAGTCCTTTCGTTGGCAAGCAGCCCTCCATGCTAGTCGACCACGTCGGGTACGACCCAACGCGCTCGCCGCGCAACGCGAGAAAAGGGTGTGTGAGCAGGGACGACGCCCTCGGAACACGGTCCCCACCCCCCGTCACGAGGAATGGCACGAAAACGGTCGACGATCCCGTTTCCGGAGGGATTGTCGGACTTTCCACCGAACAGGCGCCGCCCGTGGCCCACCGACGCGCCGAATGCGGCCCGCGACGCTCCCGGCGGCGTCGACCGGGCGTGGAACATGCACCCACACCGCGAGACTGTTGTCACACATCGACACTACCGCCGGGTAGCGACACTGGTCGGGTTGCTCGGCCACCGCGTGTGTCTCCGACACGGTGGCGAAGGCTCAGGACACGTGGGTCGCGCGCCCACCGCTGATCGTGGCGATCACCGGAACGGACCGCAGGTCGGCGTTCGACAGGACGTACGGGGACTCGGCGAGCACGACGAGATCGGCGGCGGATCCGACGTCGACACCTGCGCGCCCACCCGATGCCGCCCGCAGTGCGACGTCCATCGGCACCGCCTCGCCCGGATGCCAGGACGGTCGCTCGTCGTCGGTGCGGAACACGGCGTCGGCGACGGCCGACCGCGGATCGGGCGGGGAGACGGGAGCGTCGGACCCGAACTGCAGCAGCGCGCCGTGGCGGTGCAGCGAGTGGTAGCCGTACGCGATCGATCGTCGGCCGGACCACAGCACGTCGGCGACGTCGCGGTCGGTCACCGCGTGCTGAGGCTGGACAGAGGCGACGACGCCCAGCGCCGCGAACCGGTCCAGGTCTTCCGGGCGGACCTGCTGCGCGTGCTCGACGCGTCCACCGACGACGGGGAGAGCACCCGAGTCCATGAGCGCGCGCACGGTCTCGAAGGCGTCGAGCACGACGGTGTTGGCGCGGTCACCGATGGCGTGCACCGCGGCGGCGATCCCACCGCCCGCCGCGCGCGAGATCAATCGCACCAGCTCCGGATGGTCGACGAGCAGCAGCCCGTGTGCCTCGGCGTCGTGCGTCGCCGGCGCCGCGTGCCCCGCGTCGGGATAGGGGTCGTGGCAGCAGGCCGTCCGCGTGTTGAGCGACCCGTCGGCCATGATCTTCAGCGGCCCCATGCGGAGCATGCGGCCCGTGTCCGCGGCGACGTCGCCGGTCCGGTGTCCGGCCGCCAGAGTCTCGTCGAGCCACGTCGGCCACGTCGACGCGCTCACCCGCACCGCCGGACGACCGGAGGCGAAGCGCCGCGTCCACGCGGTGAGGTTGTCGTCGAACTCGAAGTCGAGGACCTCGGTCACGCCCCGCGCGGCGAGATCCTCGGTGGCCTCGCACACGTACTCGTCGAGCACGCCCGTACCGACACGCGCGTCGACGGCACTCGCGATCGCGATGGCGTCGTGATCACGGAAGACACCGGTGGGGTGATCGACCGCGAGCTCGCGCAGCAACGCCGGGGAGAGCCAGACGGTGTGCAGATCCATGCTCGTCACCGCGACGGACACACCCGGCAGCGCGGCCTCGAGCATGTCCTTGTGCGGTGCGTCCGGCCAGAGGGCACCCCGGAAGCCCTGTGCACGAAGGTCGCCGGTGAGGCCCGACGCCACCAGCAGGTCGACGAGGTGCCGTGCACTGGTGGCCGCGCCGACGTCCAGTCGGCGGCGCGCGAGTGCCCACTGCGCCATGTGCAGGTGCCCGTCGACGAACCCGGGCAGCACCACTCCCCCGCGCCCGTCGACGACGGTCTCGGCGGAGGCGGGACTCAGGCGCTCCCCGGGTGCCGAGATCTCGCGCACCAGGTCGTCGACGATGCGGACGTCCGAGAGGTCGTCCCGCGCGGGATCGACGCGCACACGTTGCAGCAGCACGATGTCAGACCCTAACGGTGCGCGGGTCAGGTCAGTTCGCGAGAGGAGTCCTTGAGATCGACGCCGGACCGCCCGAGCGTGCGCGCACCCGCGACCAACGATGCCGTCACCCGCGCCGCGTGGTCGTAGTGCATGCCGCCGGGCGGGTGGATGTTCGAGATGCAGTTGCGCTCGGAATCGTTGCGGCCCGGCTTCGGACCGTGCGTCAGATAGATGCCGAGGCTGTCCGCCACCGAGAGACCGGGACGCTCGCCGATGACGACGATCAGCGTGGACACCCCGAGCGCAGCGCCCACGTGGTCACCCAGCGCCACCCTGGCCTGGGTCGCGATCACCGGGGACGCGATCGTGAACGTACCCAGCGACTCCTTCAGCGCAGCGAGCAGACCCGCACCGTGATCCATCAGTGCCCGCGGGGACAGACCGTCGCACAACACGATTCCGATGTCCGCGTCGACCGTGTCGACGCCGGACAGGTCCTCGGGCTGCCGTCCCAGATCGGGACGACGCAGATACTCGCTGCGGGTGGACGCCTTGCTGGACACGACCACCGGATCACCGAGTCCGACGGCGGCGATCTCCCGAGCGAAGCTGTCGGTGTCGAGCGGCATGTGGACCGCGTCCCGCGCCGCGGCGTGGGCGGCACGGAACTCGAGCACCCGCGTCGTCGGCAACGCATCGCCCGCCCGGCCGAGTCCGATGCGTGCCTGCGTCGTCACGCGGAGGTCGGTCCAGAAGTCCGGGGTGCTCATGCCGGCGTCGTCAGTGCTCGCAGCGGCGACGATGCAGCGTCGACGGGCAGGACCCGCCCCGCGTCGTCGGTCATCCCCAGCCGGTGCATCCACGCCTCGAACTCGGGAGCGGGCTTAAGGCCCAACACCTGCCGGACGTAGAGGGCATCGTGGAAGGACAGGCTCTGGTAGCCGAGCATGATGTCGTCGGCACCCGGCACGGCGATGACGAAGGCGGCGCCCGCGGCACCGAGCAGCGTCAACAACGTGTCCATGTCGTCCTGGTCCGCTTCGGCATGGTTGGTGTAGCAGACGTCGACACCCATGGGCAGACCCAGGATCTTGCCGCAGAAGTGGTCCTCGAGGCCGGCGCGGATGATCTGCTTGCCGTCGTAGAGGTACTCGGGTCCGATGAAGCCCACGACGGTGTTGACCAACAGCGGATCGAGCGCCCGCGCCAACCCGTACGCGCGGGTCTCGAGCGTCTGCTGATCGACGGGCTTGCCCCCGGTACCGACGTGCGAGTTCGCGGACAGCGCCGAACCCTGGCCCGTCTCCAGGTACATGACGTTGTTCCCGACGGTGCCGCGGTGCAACGACTTTCCTGCCTCGTTCGCCTCCAGAAGCATCGGCACCGTCACCCCGAAACTGGAGTTGGCACCCTCGGTTCCCGCTATGGACTGGAACACGAGATCCACCGGGACACCCTTGCCGATCAGGTCCACGGTGGTGGTGACGTGGGAGAGCACACACGACTGCACCGGAATCTCGAAACGCTGGCGGATCTCGTCGAGCAGGTACAGCAGATCGGCTGTCGCAGCGGGTGAGTCGGTCGCCGGGTTGATGCCGATGACGGCGTCGCCCGATCCCATCAGCAGACCGTCGAGCGTTGCCGCGGCGATACCGTGCGGGTCGTCCGTCGGATGATTGGGCTGCAGGCGGGTGGCCATCGTGCCGGGCAGACCGATGGTGGTGCGGAACGCCGAGATCACCGTCGCCGCCCGCGCCACCGCGATCAGATCCTGGTTACGCATGATCTTGCTCGTCGCGGCCACCATCTCCGGGGTGAGGCCGGGCGCGACGTCCCGCAGTGTCCGGGCGCTGTCGGGTTCCGCTGCGACCGTGAGCAACCAGTCCCGCAGACCGCCCACCGTCAGATGCGAGACCGCGTCGAATGCCTGCGCGTCGTGGCTGTCGATGATGAGGCGGGTGACCTCGTCGCTCTCGTACGGCACCACCTGCTCGTCGAGGAAAGTCTGCAACGGGAGATCCGCCAGAACCCAGGCGGCGGCGGCACGTTCGGCGTCCGACTCCGCCGCGCAGCCTGCGAGTTGATCGCCCGATCGCGCCGGGGTGGCCTTCGCCATGACCTCGACGAGACCGTCGAAGGTGTACGTGGTTCCCGAGATCTGCTGGTGGTAGGTGCTCACCCGAGTTCGTCCTCGGCAGCGGCGAGCGCCGCGAACTCCTCGTCCGGGGAATTGGCCACCAGGTGATGGCGGCTGTAGACGCCGAAGTAGACCATGAAGAGCGCGAACACGACCAGGCACCACAGCGCCGCCTGACTGTCCACGAGGAACGTCGCGATCACGGCGAAGGCGGCGATGACGAGCGCGAATCCGGTCGTGACCGTGCCGCCAGGGGTGCGGTACGGACGCGGCATGTCGGGCTCGCGGCGACGCAGCACGATGTGGCTCACCATCATCAGAACGTAGCTCAGCGCCGCCCCGAAGACGGCCATGTTCAACAACATCGAGCCCTTGCCGGTGAACGTCAGGGCGAAGCCGATGACGCCGGGCACGATCAGTGCCAGCGTCGGCGCCTTTCGGCTGTTGACCACCGACATCGACTTCGGCAAGTAGCCGGCGCGGCTCAGCGCGAACAGCTGCCGGGAGTAGGCGTACATGATGGAGAAGAAGCTGGCGATCAGACCGGCGAGGCCGATGTAGTTGACCACCGTCGCGGCGCCGCTGTCTCCCAGCGCCTCCACCAACGGGTTGCCCGACGCCTGCATCGCGTCGGCTCCGCCGGCGCCCGTCACGAGGATCAGCATGGCGGTGGCGGTCACCAGCAGCACCGCCATGGCGGCGATGATGCCGCGTGGCACGTTGCGCGCCGGATCCTTCGCTTCCTCGGCCGCGAGCGGCACGCCCTCGATCGCGAGGAAGAACCAGATCGCGAACGGCACCGCGGCCCAGATCCCCAGGTACCCCATCGGCAGGAAGCTCGACGCGCCCGCGGCGTCCGTCGGGGCGATATCGGTGAGGTTGGACGCGTCGAACTGGAAGACCGCAGCGACCGCGAAGATGACGAGGCCCACGAGGGCGATGCCGGTGATGACGAACATGACCTTCAGCGCTTCACCCACGCCGGCGAGGTGAACGCCGATGAAGATGGCATAGACGGCGAGGTACACCCACCACCCGTCGGTGATCCCGAACAGGCCGAGCGACTCGACGTACGCGCCGATGAACGTCGCGATGGCCGCGGGGGCGATGGCGTACTCGATGAGAATGGCTGTGCCGGTGGCGAATCCGCCCCACGGTCCGAGCGCGCGCCGGGCGAACGTGTATCCGCCGCCCGCGGCCGGGAGCGCAGACGACATCTCCGCCATGCCCAGCACCATCGCCAGGTACATGCCCGCGATGAGGATGCCGGCGATCAGCAGACCACCGAACCCGCCCTGCTCGAGTCCGAAGTTCCACCCCGAGTAGTCACCCGAGATGACGTAGCTGACGCCCAGCCCGGCCAGCAGCACCCACCCCGCGCTGCCGGTCTTGAGCGTGCGCTTGGCCAGGTAGTCGGACGATTCTGCCTGAGAATCGGACGCCACGGGGCGCGGTTCCTTCACGGCCATGGGTGAGCCTCTTTCGGAGTGTGAGCGGGTGGTGAGGGTGAGGCTAGGACTTCTCTGTTGCGGGGACGTTGCGGTTGTTTTTCCACTGGACGGTGCGCTGACCCGCGGTAACCGCGGCCGCGCGCACCCGGCGGGAACCAGGAGGGCCGACGCGGCCGTCCAACGCCTGTGATCGATCGACTTCTCGCTCTGCACGACGGTGTCATCACCGCGACGCAGGCTCACGACGCCGGGGTGAGCCAGGACGCGATCGATCGGCGCGTGCGAGCCGGCCGATGGCGTCGCGTCACACGAGGCGTCTACGTCGCCTGCGACAGACCGTGGACGGACGCCGCGAGGGTGCGGTGCGCCGCATACTGGGCCGGCGACGGGGCGGTTGTGACGTCGGCGAGTGCCGCGTACTGGCACGGACTCGTTTCGGTTGCACCACGCATCGTCGATGTCACGGTCCCGCGCGGAGGACGGAGCAGGGCGCCGTCGGGTGTTCGGGTGCGACGACGGAACCTCGACCCCGCCGACGTGGTGGCGATGCGCGGAATCCGCGTCACGGCGTCGGGTCTCACGGTTCTCGAAGCGTCCGAGGAGATGGGCATGGGCATCGTCGACGTGGCCCTTCGCGGGCGGATGTCGCCGTCCGTGCTCCAGCGCGCACACGATCGGAACCCCCGGCGACGTGGCGCGCCCGCCGCCGAGAAGCTTCTCGTGGCAGCGGAGGGAGGAGCTCGGTCGGAGGCCGAGCGACTCTTCCTCGCCGTGATGCGCAATGGACGCATCACCGGGTTCCTGGTCAACTTTCCGTGGCGCGGGTACGTGCTGGACTTCGTGTTCCTCGACGAACGCGTCTGCATCGAGATCGACGGCTGGGCCTTCCATTCGGACCCCACCGCCTTTCACCGAGACCGAACTCGGCAGAACGTCGTCGTTCAGGAGTGAACGGTGCTGCGGTACACCTGGCGCGACCTCACACAGAGACCCGACGAGGTGATCGCCGAGGTCCGAGCGACCCTCCGACGGTGCGCTGAGCCGCGGTAACCGCGGCTCAGCGCACCCGACTCAACCCTGAATCGCCATCCCCGGCACCGGGCAGGCGTCGACGGCCTCGGCGACCACGATCGACTCGGTGGGGACGGTCGGGCGAGCGCCCTCCTCCCACTGCGCGCCGGTGATGGGGTCCTGCGACTCGAGTTCCGCGTTCTCCTCGGGGGTGTAGGCCCGCCCACGACTGAGGAACCGCAACCCCTCCGGCGTCTCGAGGGAGAAGCCGCTGCCCCGACCCGGCACCACGTCGAGCACCATCTGGGTGTGCTTCCACGCCTGGAACTGCGACCCCGAGATCCACACCGGAACGGCGTCGCCGTCGCTCGGCAGGTCGTCCGCGACGGTGCCCACCTCCGCGCGCAGGTCGAGGAGCCCGAGCAGGACGTCGCGGTCCCCGACGATGAATTCGCCTGCGGGGTAACACATCGGCGACGACCCGTCGCAGCATCCGCCGCTCTGATGCATCATCAGCGCGCCGTGGAGCCCGCCGAGGCGACGGAGAAGCTCCATCGCCCCGGCGGTTGCTTTGAGCCTCGGAGGCGGTGCCGACCCGTGGTTCGGCTGCATCAGAAGAAGCCCTGAGCCTTCGGGGCGTAGCTCACCAGCAGGTTCTTGGTCTGCTGGTAGTGGTCGAGCATCATCTTGTGGTTCTCGCGGCCGATGCCCGACTGCTTGTAGCCACCGAAGGCCGCGTGGGCCGGGTACTGGTGGTACGTGTTGGTCCACACGCGCCCGGCCTGGATGTCGCGGCCGGCGCGGTAGGCGACGCCGCCGTCACGCGACCAGACACCGGCGCCGAGGCCGTAGAGCGTGTCGTTGGCGATCTCGATGGCGTTGGCGTAGTCGGTGAAGGAGGTGACCGAGACCACGGGTCCGAAGATCTCCTCCTGGAAGATGCGCATGTTGTTCTTGCCGGTGAAGATGGTGGGCTGCACGTAGTAGCCGCCGTTGAGGTCGCCGCCGAGCTGCGCGCGCTCGCCGCCGGTGACGATCTTGGCGCCCTCGCCCTTGCCGATCTCGATGTACGACAGGATCTTCTCGAGCTGGTCGTTCGAGGCCTGGGCGCCGATCATCGTCTCGGTGTCCAGCGGATCACCCTGGCGGACGGCCTTGGTGCGGATCGCGGCGAGTGCGAGGAAGTCGTCGTAGATGTCCTGCTGGATCAGCGAACGCGACGGGCAGGTGCAGACCTCGCCCTGGTTGAGGGCGAACATCGTGAAGCCCTCGAGGGCCTTGTCCTGGTAGTCGTCGTTCTGCGACAGCACGTCGGAGAAGAAGATGTTGGGGCTCTTGCCGCCGAGCTCGAGCGTCACCGGGATGAGGTTCTGCGAGGCGTACTGCATGATCAGGCGCCCGGTCGTGGTCTCACCGGTGAACGCGATCTTCTTGATGCGGGGGCTCGACGCGAGCGGCTTGCCGGCCTCGGTGCCGAAGCCGTTGACGATGTTGAGCACGCCCGGGGGCAGCAGGTCACCGATGACGCTGATCAGGTACATGATCGACGCGGGAGTCTGCTCGGCCGGCTTGAGGACGACGGCGTTGCCGGCGGCGAGCGCGGGGGCGAGCTTCCACACGGCCATCAGGATCGGGAAGTTCCACGGGATGATCTGGCCGACGACGCCGAGCGGCTCGTGGAAGTGGTACGCGACGGTGTCACTGTCGATCTCGGACAGCGAACCCTCCTGCGCACGAATGCATCCGGCGAAGTAGCGGAAGTGATCGATCGCGAGCGGGATGTCGGCGTTCAGCGTCTCGCGGATCGGCTTGCCGTTGTCCCACGACTCGGCGAGCGCGATGGAGTCGAGGTTTTCGGCGATGCGGTCGGCGATCTTGTTCAGGATGACGGCGCGCTCGGCGGGCGAGGTCTTGCCCCACGCCGGCGCGGCCTTGTGTGCGGCGTCCAGGGCGAGGTCGATGTCCTCGGCGGTGGAACGCGCGATCTCGCAGAAGTTCTGTCCCGTGACGGGCGTCGGGTTCTCGAAGTACTGACCCTTGACCGGAGCGACCCACTCGTTGCCGATCCAGTTGTCGTAGCGGGCCTCGAAAGACATGGCGGCGTCGGGCGTACCCGGGCGAGCGAAGACAGTCATCGAACATGCTCCTTCATCGGTGATCCACCCCCACGGTCATCGGGGGCTGTGATGCAGGACACTAGAACGACGACGGTTGCATGACCGTTGCAGAGCCGACTCGGTCAGCCCAGCAGGGCGAGGCGAGCCTGGACCTGCCCGTACAGCGCCGAGGACGGGCTGAGCGTGGCGAGGTAGGCCGACCACGCGGCGGCGTCCTCGCGGCCGTGCACCGACGCCGTCCACCGCGCCAGCAGCACCGGGTCACCGGACCGCAGCAGCGCCGCCTGGACGCGCACTCGCAACTCCTCGCGGATCTCCGCGATACCCGGGGCGTACGACGACGGGAGCACCACGCCGGAGTAGAGCCGCAGCGCCGCGTCGATGTCCCCGCGGTCGAGAGCCGCCCGCACGTCCTCGACGTCCGACGACAGTTCCGCCACCAGTCGATAGGGCCGCGAGGCCACACCGTCGGCCCCGAAAACCTTGCGCAGGCGCGACATCTCGGCTCGAACAGTGACCGAGTCCAGCTCGTTCTCGTCGAGCAGCACGGCGAGATGGTCGGAGCTCAGCCCCTCGGGATGCGCCCGCAACAGCAGCAGCATCTCGGCGTGCCGTCCGGACAGGGCGACGCGTTCACCGCCGCGGACCAACGACGGGCGCCCGGCTCCGAGTACCTCCAGCCGGACTCCGGTGTCGAGATCGGGACGCGGGGACTCGAGCAGATGCAATCGCAGTTCGGACTCGGCCGCCGCCACCGTCGCGCGGACCAACGAGAGCACCTCGGGAACCGCGACGCGCGGACCGCCCGTGATGTCGATGGCCCCCAGGATGCGGCCGGTGACGGGGTGGTGGACGGGGGCTGCACTGCAACTCCACTCGTGCACGGGCCGCGAGAAGTGCTCGGCCGCGAAGATCTGCACGCAGTGATCGATGGCCAACGCGGTGCCGGGGGCGTTGGTGCCCATCCGCCCCTCGCTCCAGTCAGCGCCCTCGGTGAAGTTCATGGCGTTCGCGCGATCCTTCGCCGCGGTGTCGCCCTCGACCCACAGCAGCCGGCCCGACGCGTCGGTGATGGCCACGAGAAGACCGGTGTCGGCGGCGTCCTCGACGAGGAGTTTGCGCACCACGGGTCGGATGACGGACATCGGGTGATCGGCGCGGTACTGCGCGAGCGTGACGTCGTCGAGGAGATCGTCCGCACCACGATCGGGGTCGACGCCCATGTCGCGGCTACGCAGCCAGGAGTCGAGAACGACGGACCGCACGGGCGACTGGGGATCGACGGGACGGGCGAGTCCCACGGTCGACAGGCCCGGCCCGACGAAAGTCTCGTGAGCGCGGGAGACGGAGCGCGCGAGCGTGGCGGCGTCGTCCCCGGGCCTCATCGCGACCCACGGATTGACCGTCACCACAGACCCCGCTTCCGTCAACAGCTCGCCCGGCAGATCGGCACACTCGACCGGCCTCCACTGTAACCCAGCTCACAGAGCGGGTGGCGCGGACTACTGGTTGCCGAGACGCGGCACCAGAGCACGGGGGTCGCGGTGCGACACGGCGCCCACCCAGAGCCCGGTGCCGTAGGCGACGTCGTCGATGCGCTTGTACGCCGCGTAGCGCACCGGACCGAGGCCGCCCGGCTCCCGGTGCTCGACCCAGTCCCGCACACCCTCCGCCACCGCGATGGCCAGCGCCAGACGTCGGATGCGCCGGGAGAACAGCACGGCCACCAGCGTGACCGGCCAGTAGTGCCGCACCGCCGCGGAGGCCAACTGCCGAGCGCCCCCGACGGTTCCGCGTGCCGCGAACACCGCGGCGAGGCGAGTGGGGTGATCCAGATCGACGAACAGGCGCCGTAGGCGGACCACCGTGGTGATCAGCGTGACCAGCGCACCGACCATGCCCGCACGCGTCCCCGAGGCGGCCAGCAGCAGTGCGAGCAGGGTCGACCGCGCCATGGCCACGGGCGGCACCTTCCCGTGGTGGCGGGAGGCCAGCTCGGTGGCACCGGTACCGTAGAACAGCTTGCGGCCGAACCACTTTCGCAGAGTGACGCGGTGATCGTGGGCGACGCGGGCCACCGGCTCGTACCGCAGGCGCCATCCCGCGTCCTGCAGTCGCCAGCACAGATCGACGTCCTCGGCCACGTGCATCGCCTCGTCGAAGCCTCCGCAGTCGAGCACGGCCCGTCGCCGGGCGACGACCGCCGCACTGGGGACGTACGACACCGGGCCACCCGCGAACACCGGGGCCTCCCGGCGACCGAGATCGAGGGAGGACCGTGCGCGCTCGTAGCGGGCGAGCGCACTGCCCTCCGGCTCGAGCGCCACGATGCGCGGAGCGACCAGCCCGACGGAGGGGTCGGAGAAATGACTGAGGACGACTTCGAGCCAGCCCTTGCGCGGCACCACGTCGGAGTCGAGGAACGCGACGAAGTCGGTCGTGGCCGCGGCGAGGCCGGCGTTGCGCGCCGCGGACGGTCCCCGCGGGGCGTCGTGCCGCACCACCGCGACCGAGGCACACAGTTCGTCCACGGCGATCTCGGCGTGCCGGACGGGAACGCGGGACCCGTCGTCCACGACGATCACGCGGAGTCCACGCAGCGCGCGCATCAGCCGCAGCAGTCCCTCGTGGTTGTCGCGGACCGGGATCACGACCGTCACGTCCGCGGCGGACGGAGTGCTCATCGGCCGGGGGTTCGCGACACCGGAGTCGAGCAGTCGACGCGCCACCGTGGCGGAGTCGGGATCGGACACCCGCAGGAATCCGTCGCCGATCATCGCGGCCGCGGCGGGTGCCAGCATCACCATCCTGGTGGGCGATCCGCCGAGGAGAACTCGACCGTTCGAGAGAGTCCGCACTCGAGGATCGATACGCACTCCGAATCCATCGGGAAGACGACCGTCGCGCATCGGGTCATCGTAAGGGCCTTTCTCGGTATTTGTCATAAGTCGGGCAGGATCGGCCCGAACACCCGCCGACGCGGGAATCGCGCTGTGGTCCGTTCGAGGGACACCCGCCCCGCGCGCACCGTGCATCGGCGCTGCTCGGCGCGCCGTGACCCCGACCGGTCGGCGCGCCCGGTCTCGACTGTCAAGCGAGACTTGAGGTTCGCTCGGATCGAGCAGCCGCCGACCGAATCGTCCACGGCAGATCGACGTGCACCGGGGAGCCCGCGCCGCGAGTTCGAGCAGGCGAGCCGACTGCCCGGCAGCGCATCGATCGACCGGCGTCCGCCGACGTGAACGTTCACCAACTCTCGTCGCACCGATGCGGCGACACGCGAGCGTCCGACGACTCCCCCGGTTAGAGTCGCCATGTCCCGTCCCGGTTCGCAGAAGGGGTCACGATGCCGCCGCGTCGCCGCTCGGCCCTGCTCGCGAAACTGTCCCGCGACGTCGCGGGTGGTTCACAGGAGGAGATCCTCACCGAACTCCGCCGGGTCATCCTGTCGGGTGACGCCCCGCCGGGAACGCCCATTCCCCTGGGCGACGTCGCCGACGTGTTCGGAGTCAGCCGCATCCCGGTGCGCGAATCGCTGAAGACCCTCATCGGCGAGAATCTGGTGTCGCATCGACCCAACCTCGGATACACGGTCGCGCAGTTGACGTCTCAGGAACTGCGCGAGATGTACATCGTTCGGGAGGTGCTCGAGAACGCCGCCCTCGCGGTGGCGGCCGAGGCCGCCACCGACGGGGAACGGCGCCGTGCCGAACAGATCGAGCGAGACCTCCGATCCTCGATCGCGGACGACGATCCCCAGCGCTACCACCGGTTGAGCCGCGAGTTCCACGTCGCCCTCACCGCGCCGTCCCGGATGTACCGCCTGCTCCACATGCTCGACGTCGCGTGGAACGTCACGGAGCCGGTCCAACCGATGGTGCACGTGAAGGGTGCGGACCGCGCGGCGTTGAACGACGATCACAGCGTCATGGTCCGCGCGTTCGTCGACCGCGACTCGGCGGCACTCCTGGCGGCGGCAGGGCACCACAACGAGCGGCTGAACGACGTCATCGCGACGCTTCCGGCGGGTTCCGGCCTGCTCTCCTGAGCCGGAACCGGACAGACCGGACCCGGAAACCTGCCGGTAAAGAGATATATCGGTTTCGTCACGACACGGAAATACAACGGGCTCAGACTTCTCCGCAGCACCGACCACGGTCCGCACCAGCGACGGAGACACGATGACCGACACCATTCCGCACACCGGCCCGTTCGACCCGCCTCCCGGGTCCCGCTCCGGTGTGAACGATCTGATCGAGGCACACGGGTGCGCCGGAGGCAGGTCGACAGCAGAGGGACATCCGGTGGGGGGTGGAGTGATCAAGGAGGGGTACGACCCCCGGCTCACCAACGAGGACCTCGCACCGCTGCGGAAGCAGACCTGGTCGTCGTACAACATCTTCGCGTTCTGGATGTCCGACGTGCACTCCGTGGGCGGATACGTCACCGCGGGCAGCCTTTTCGCGCTGGGACTGGCCAGTTGGCAGGTGCTCGTCTGTCTCCTCGTCGGCATCTCGATCGTCTACGTCTTCTGCAACCTGGTGGCCAAGCCCAGTCAGGTCGCAGGGGTCCCGTACCCGGTGATCTGTCGATCTGTCTTCGGCGTCCTCGGGGCCAACGTTCCCGCCATCATCCGAGGACTGATCGCGGTGGCGTGGTACGGGATCCAGACCTTCCTGGCCTCCGCCGCGCTCGACATCGTGTTGATCAAGCTGTTCCCGGCGCTCGGTCCGTGGGCGGACCGAGACCTCCACGGCTTCGCGGGACTGTCCACTCTGGGGTGGGGCAGCTTCATGCTCCTGTGGGTCCTGCAGGCGGCGGTCTTCTGGCGCGGCATGGAGTCCATCCGCAAGTTCATCGACTTCTGCGGCCCGGCCGTCTACGTCGTCATGTTCCTGTTGTGCGGCTACCTGATTCACGAAGCCGGCTGGAGCGCCATCGACCTGAACCTCGGCGACGTCACCTACACGGGGTTCGCCGCGGTGCCCGTCATGCTCGGCGCGATCGCGCTCGTCGTCTCCTACTTCTCGGGTCCGATGCTCAACTTCGGCGACTTCTCGCGCTACGGAAAGAGCTACGCCGCCGTGAAGCGCGGCAACTTCCTGGGCCTGCCCGTCAACTTCCTGCTCTTCTCGATCCTCGTCGTCGTCACCGCGTCCCTCACCGTCCCCGTCTTCGGCGAGCTCATCACCGACCCCGTCACGACGGTGGCGCGCATCGACAGCACCTTCGCGATCGTGTTGGGCGCGTTGACCTTCACGATCGCCACGATCGGTATCAACATCGTCGCGAACTTCATCTCGCCGGCCTTCGACTTCTCCAACGTCAGCCCGCAGAAGATCAGCTGGCGCGCCGGCGGCATGATCGCCGCCGTCGGCTCCGTGCTCATCACGCCGTGGAACCTCTACAACAATCCCGACGTCATCCACTACACGCTCGAGACCCTGGGAGCGTTCATCGGACCGCTGTTCGGCATCCTCATCGCGGACTACTACCTCATCCGCAAGCAGAAGGTCATCGTCGACGACCTGTTCACCATGGACGAGAGCGGCACGTACCACTACGCCAAGGGCTACAACCCGGCCGCGCTGATCGCCACCGCCGTCGGTGCCGTCTTCGCGATGTTCCCCGTGCTCACGGGCGGCACCCTCACCGGAATGCACACCGCGGCGCAGTACAGCTGGTTCATCGGCTGCGGCATCGGCTTCGCCCTCTACTGGGTGCTGGCGACGAAGACCTCGCTACGGGTGCGGAACGTCCCCGCCTGACCGCGGATCCGGCGCCAGTCCCGGCATGAGCGAGCGCAGGAACAGCTCCTCGTAGTCGGGGCCGGCGTCGGTGCGGGCGTCGCCGAGACGGACCACCTCGGCGTGCAGTCGCTCCATCGTGATGTCGAGCGTGCCCGCGGCCATCGCCGCCTCGCGCAACTCGTCCCGCAGGCGCTGCGGCACCTCACCGTCGTACTTGTAGAAGATCTTGTGTTCGAGACTCGCCCAGAAGTCCATCGCGATGGTCCGGATCTGCAGCTCCACGAAGACGTGCTCCGTGCGATCGGACAGGAACACCGGAATCTCGATGGTGAGGTGGAGACTGCGGTACCCGTTGGGCTTCGGATTCGCGATGTAGTCCTCGAACTCGAGCACTCGGATGTCGCTCTGCGACGCCAGCATCTCCTTCACCGCATAGGTGTCGGCGATGAAACTACAGGTGATCCGGACGCCGGCGATGTCGAACAGACCGGCGCGGATCGCCTGGAACGTCAACGGAATCCCCTTGCGCACGGCCTTCTCGGCGATGCTGCGCGGCGTCTTCAGCCGCGACACCACGTGCTCGATGGGGCTGTAGGAATGCAGGTGCGTGAACTCGTCCTTCAGGATGTCGATCTTGGTGGTGAGCTCCTGCATGCCGAAGCGGTAGGACATCATGAAGCGGGTGAACTCGTCGCGCGCCGCGGTGAGGTCGAACACCACCGGCTCGTCCACGCTCATCGCGCGTCCTTCCGGAGAACCTTCTGCATCCGGAGGGACGCGGTGTCGTACCCCAGCGACTCGTACAGCCGACGCGCCGCCGTGTTGAAGCCGAAGACGTTGAGCCCGAGCACCGTTCCGCCGTTCTCCCGTACCGCGTCCTCCGCCAGGAGCATCGCCGCCCGGCCGAGACCGCGACCCCGGTACCGCTCGTCGATGGCGACGTCCCAGACCCACCAGTCGGTCGTGGTCGCGATCGACTGGGGCCCGATCCACAGTGAGCCCACCACGGTCTCGCCGTCCAGCACGTCGTACACCTGATGATGCGGAGCCGGACGACCGTCGGGGAAGTAAGCGGAGAAACTCTGCTCGGCGTTGTCGGTCGCCTGTTCGAGGGTGTCACCCGCCCGGACGCGATCCGCGCGGTAGTCACCGCGGCTGCGCTCGACCCATTCGGGAAGTCGATCGTCGGGCATGGTCCTCAGCACCACTCGGGCCTGCGTGGAGTCTCCGTCGGCTGCGCTCACCCCTCCAGTGTCCCGGGTGCCGCACAGAGGTGGTTGAGCGTTCTACTTTCGGGTACCGCATCCTGGTGAGTGTCGTGTCCCGCCGTCCGATCCGGCATGCCGGTGGCCAGGGGGCGAGGTCCCTCGTCGACGTCGCCGACCGCGCGGGCGGATCGGTCACAGGTCCCGCCGAGCCGGTCACGGTGGACGATCTCTGTGACGATTCGCGTGCGGTGCGGCCCGGCGATCTGTATGTCGCGCTCCCCGGAACACGCTGGCACGGTCTCGATTTCGAGGAGGACGCCCAGCGCGCCGGCGCGGTGGCCGTGCTCAGCGATCGGCCCGGCACCCGGTTGCCGAGCATCGTGGTCGCGGATCCGCGGGTCGTCGTCGGTCCGCTGGCCGCATGGTTCCACAGGAGCCCGTCCTCGTCGATGGCCGTGTTCGGAGCGACGGGCACCAACGGCAAGACCAGCACGACGCACTTCCACCACGCCGGCCTGCGCGCCGCGGGTCATCGTGCGGGGATGATCTCCGGGGTCGCGGTCAGCGGCGCCGGCAGCGACGAGGCCCCGGTGCGCACCACTCCCGAGGCGACGGTGCTCCAACGCACGCTGTCGACGTTCGTCCACAACGGATGCACGGCCGCCGCCCTCGAGGTGTCCTCGCACGCCATCGCCCAGCACCGCGTCGACGGGGTGGAGTTCGCCGTCACCGCCTTCACCAATCTCGGCCGGGACCACCTCGACTTCCACGGCTCGATGGAGGAGTACTACCGGACCAAGGCCTCACTGTTCACCCCTGACCGCACCGGACGGGCCGTCGTCATGATCGACGACGAGTACGGGCGGCGGCTCGTGTCGGAGTGCGCGGTGCCGACGGTGACGTGCTCGGTGTCCGATCCTTCGGCGGACTTCCGCGCCGATCGCATCGACTGCACGACGCATCGCACCCGATTCCTCGCCCGGACCCCGGTGGGCGACATCCCGCTCTCACTGCAGGTTCTCGGCCCCCACCAGGTGGCGAACGCTCTGGTCGCACTCGCCTCCCTCGTCTCCGGTGGGGTGGACGCGGAGCGTGCGGCCGCCGGCATCTCGGCGCTGCACAGCATTCCGGGCCGGTGCGAGACCGTGTCGGCCGGCCAGGACTTCACCGCCCTCGTCGACTACATGCACAACGTGTCCGGCCAGCGCGCGATCCTGCCGTACCTGCGGCGCATCACCCCGGGGCGCCTGATCCTGGTCATCGGGGCGACCGGTGACCGTGACGTGGGCAAGCGCGTCGAGCTGGGCGCGGTCGCCGCGGCCTACGCGGACGACATCGTCGTCACGGACGAGAGTGCCAACGGCGAGGATCCGCACTCGATTCGCGCCGACGTCGTCCGCGGCGCCCGGTCCGGTGATCGGGGCGTCCGCGTGGTGGAGATCGCGGACCGGCGCGCAGCATTCCACCACGCCGTGGCGGACGCGGCGGCCGGGGACACCGTCGTCGTGGCGGGGCGAGGCAGCGACACCTGGCAGCACTTCGGCAGCCAAACCGTGTACTTCGACGATCATGCCGAACTGCACGACGCGATCGTCGCCCGATGACTCCCGCGGATCAGCTCGCCGGCGTCTCCCGCTCGAACCGGTCGTCGATGCGCGCCGCCTTGTAGTAGACGATCGAGCCGATCCAGACCACCACGAACACGACCACCACGATCTGGCCCGCCAGGGTGAGATCCACTGCGGCCACCGCGTCCCAGATGCCGCCGGACAGTCCGAGTTCCTCACCGAGCAACGACAGGATCTGCACGGTGCCCACCACGAGGGCGAGGAAGATCGACAGGCCCGTCATCGTGATGTTGTAGTAGATCTTCCGGACCGGCGTGACGAAGGCCCAGCCGTACGCCTTGGACATGAAGACGCCGTCGAGCGTGTCCATCGTCGACATGCCGGCCGCGAACAGCACCGGCAGCGCGATGATGGCCATCGGCGGCAGGCCACCGGCGATGGCGCTGGTGCCCGCCACGGCGAGCAGACCGACCTGCGTGGCGGTGTCGAACCCCAGGCCGAAGAGCAGCCCCAGCGGATACATCTGCCACGAGTGGCTGATCATCCGGTCGTAGCGGCCGCGGAAGATCCGATTGAGCAGTCCTCTGCGTGCGAGGAGATCGTCGAGCGTCTCGTCGGAGAACTGTCCGCGCCGCGCGGCACGCCACATGCGCACGATGCCGACGAGGACGACCAGGTTCAGAGCCGCGATGAGGTAGAGGAACGTGCCGGAGACGAGGGTGCCGATGATGCCGCCGGTGTCCGCGAAGGCGTCCCGGAAGTCCGTCGCGCGCGATGCGGCGAACGCGATCGCGGCGACGAACGCGAACACGACCGTCGAGTGCCCGAGCGAGAAGAACAGTCCGACCGCCAGGGGCCGCCTGCCCTTCTGCAGCAGCAGTCGGGTGGTGTCGTCGATGGCCGCGATGTGGTCGGCGTCGAAGGCGTGCCGCATGCCCAACGTGTAGGCCAACACCCCGGCGCCCGCGTAGACGAGAGTGCCGTCCGCGCCGGTGAGGCCGTGGATCGCCGGGATCGAGTCGTAGTGCAGGAACAGGCCCCACCCGACGACGTGCAGCGCCACGAGCACTGCTGCCAGGCCCAGGAGCCGGGGGATCTCGTCGCGCGTGAAACGCGCACGTCCGGTCACGGTGTCGGCAGACGTCATGGGACACCAATATTCCTCATGGAACCCGTCCGCGCAGTGCTGGGTCAGACGCGCGCGGGTGAGCGGAGCACCGTCGTCGTGACGGCACCCGACGCCAGCGCCACGACGACCGCTCCGTAGACCGTCGCGGTGACGAGGAGACCGGCCGAGTGGATCGCCACACCCGCGACGATGGCCGGCACGCTGAAGGCGAGGTAACTCAGCACGAGCGTCGTGGCGAAGACACTGCCGCGATGCTCCGGCGGTGCGAGAGCGCCGATGATGCTCATCGCGCCGAGGAACGTCGCGCCCCAGCCGAACCCGGACACCGCGGTCCCGACGAAGTACAGCGGCGCCGACGCGATGTGCAGCCCGACGAGATTCACCACGATGCCCGCAGCGAGAGTGAGTGCACCGGCGGTCATGGCCGTGCGCGGGAGAAGAGTACGAGCGGACGCGGCACCGATCGCTCCGGCCGTGAACATCGTGAAGATGTCCAGCCCGCCCACGACGGCGCCGCGGAGATCGAAGACCGTGCCCATGATGGACGGCCCCAGCGACAGGTGGAACCCGCCCAGCGACCACGTCGCGACGAGCGCGGGGACGACCGGCCAGAAGTGGGCACGGATCGACACGGGCAGCCCGAGGGTCGGCGTCAGCACCCGCACGACGTGTCGACGGTCGTCGAAGCCTGCCCGGACCGCGGATTCCGGCACTGCCACGACGAGCGCCGTGAGGACGACCAGCGCGACGATCATCACGACGTACACGAGCGTGGTGGGGAACGGCGCGAACTGCACCAGCAGTCCGGCCGCGATACCGCCTGCTCCCAGCCCGAAGGCCGGTGCGACCGAGCTCACCAGGGGGCCGAGACGGTCGGTCGGCTGCAGATCGATGATCGCGGCGGTCAGGGCACCCATGGCCGCGCCGGCCGCCAGACCCTGCACGACGCGCGCGGCGATGAGCCAGCCGACCCCGTCGGCGAACACGAAGACGACCTGGCTGGCGATCAGCACGAGCAGCGACGTCACGATCACGGGCTTACGGCCGAGGTGGTCGGACAGCGACCCGACGGTCAACAGGGCGGCGAGTAGTGCGAAGACGTACACGGCGAAGACGATGGTCAGCGTCGACGCGCCGAATCCCCATCGGGACTGGTACACGGGGTACAGCGGGGACGGCGCCGCCGACGATCCCATGACGGTGAAGAACACGAGGGCCACCACCCAGAACGAGCGAACGGGGGTCATCCAGGACTGGGGTCGCACCTCGGTCGTCGTCACCGTGGGTCCAACTCCCCCCGCCGACTCCTCATTCCCGCACGGTGACGGCGTCAGAGCGTCGCGGGCACCGCGAGCGACCGACCGGCCGCGAAGCGCAACGCACTGTCGGGGAGGGAACCGTCGCGCCCCGACAGGGTCACCGACACGCTCCCGTGTCCCTCACGCGGCGACGACACCTCGTCGAGGCGGCGCAGAGTCTGGGCCGCGACGGCCTCGGCGCTGTCGAACATCCGCACACCCGGCGGCAGCGCTGCCATGATCTCGTCCGCCACCAGCGGATAATGGGTGCACCCCAGGACGATGCCCTGCACGTCGTCCGGCGTCCGCGCCGCTGCCGACGCGATGGCCGCGCTGACGGCCGCGAGATCACCACGGTCGATGGCATCGGCGAGCCCGTGGCACGCGACGGCCGACACCGTGCGACCCGACGCGAACTCCGCGATCAAGCGCGCCTGATACGACGACGCGGTGGTCGCCGCCGTCGCCCACACCGTGATCGAGTCACACTGCAGTGCAGCGGGTTTGATGGCCGGAACCGTCCCGACCACGGGGGTTGACCCCAGGGCCGCGCGGGTCGCGTCGAGCGCGATGACGCTGGCGGTGTTGCACGGCAGCACCACCACCTCGGCTCCACCGTCGACGGCGCGCCGCGCCGTCTCCACGACGTGCGCCTCCGTCCACGCGGTGGGCTTGGGTCCCCACGGCGCGTTGTCCGGGTCGAGGTACAGATGAAGGTCGAGCGACGGGCGCAGTCGACGCAGGCGGGCTGCCGTGGGCAACGACCCCAGGCCCGAGTCGATCAGCGCGACGTTCACGGTGACAATCTACCGCCCCGGTGCCGGCCGACCTCCGGACGTCGGCGCGCGGCCACGATGGATGCGGGAAGGCCGGAGGCCGGTCGGAATGTGACAGAGCGCAGACTGAGCGGATGACCGCTCCGCTCGAGCCCGATGAGGCCGACCTCATCGCCGCGGCGGTGCTCGCGGTCCCCGGTGTGGCCGGCCTGCACTCCGGCCTCTTCGGTGAGGCCGTGACGCTGCTGCCGGGTCGACGCATCGAGGGCGTGGTGGTGGGGCACGAGTCCTGCGCCGTGCACATCACGGTCCGCTGTCCGGGAGATCCCGACTCCGTCGTCCACGCCGTCCAGGAGACGCTCGCGCGTGTCGTCCGGATTCCCGTTGTGGTCACGGTGGAGGATTTCGCCGTCGAGTGAGTCGGCGTCACAACGCTTTTCGGCACGGTTGCCGTCGCGACCCGAGAGGACGAGGGTTGCGCGCGCGCCGACGCGGGATCGGCGCGGAAACGGAACTCACATGATACGCACGATCCTTCGCCGCACTGTCGGCACGACCCTCACCGCCCTCGTGGCACTCACGCTCGGAGCGTCCCCTGCATCGGCCGCTCCGGGCGGTGCTCCGCCCATCGCGCAGGTGCGCACTCTCTCCGCCGGCGCCACGGTCACCGTGGTCGGCACGGTCACCACACCGCCCGGCGCCTTCGCATCGAGCTTCCTCGACGTCGGATTCGGGATCCAGGACCGCACCGCCGGCATCTACATCAGCGCCTCGGCTCCCACCGACGTCGTGCCGGGTACATCGGTGCGTGTCACGGGGTCGCTCGCGGACCAGTCCGGACTTCTGGTGGTGCGACCGACGAGCATCGTGTCGCTGGGACCGGTCGATGCGGTGGCACCCAGACCGGTGGTGGTCCGCGTGGTCGGCGAGTCCACCGAGGCGTCGCTGGTGACGGTCGTCGGACGCGTCACGAGCGCCGTGGTGGACGATCTGCCGTACGGATACAAGTTCACGATCGCGGACCGGACCGGGGAGACCACCGTCTTCGTCAACACGCAGACGGGCATCGACGTGAGCGCGATCCGCGCGGGGCAGACACTGCGCGTCACCGGCATGAGCAGCCAGTACGAGGACCACTACGAGATCGATCCGCGCTCTCCCGCGGACGTCGTCGTGCTGCCCTGACCCCACACACGCCGAACGGCGCCCACCCCGCAGGGTGAGCGCCGTTCGGTGTGAGGCGGTCTTACTTGTTGATCTTCGTGACGCGACCGGCGCCGACGGTGCGGCCACCCTCGCGGATCGCGAAGCGCAGGCCCTCGTCCATGGCGACCGGCTGGATCAGCACGACGGACATCTCGGTGTTGTCACCGGGCATGACCATCTCGGTGCCCTCGGGGAGGGTCACGACGCCCGTCACGTCCGTGGTACGGAAGTAGAACTGCGGGCGGTAGTTGTTGAAGAACGGGGTGTGGCGACCGCCCTCGTCCTTCGACAGGATGTATGCCTGGCCCTCGAACTCCGTGTGGGGAGTGGTGGTGCCGGGCTTGACGACGACCTGTCCACGCTCGACATCTTCGCGCTTGATGCCGCGGACGAGGAGGCCGACGTTGTCGCCCGCCTGGCCCGAGTCGAGCAGCTTGCGGAACATCTCGATGCCGGTGACCGTGGTCTTGGTCGACTTCTCCTTGATGCCGACGATCTCGACATCCTCGTTGACGTTGACCGAGCCACGCTCGATACGGCCGGTGACGACGGTGCCGCGACCGGTGATGGTGAAGACGTCCTCGACGGGCATGAGGAAGGGCTTCTCGGTCTCACGGACGGGGTCCGGAACCGAGTCGTCCACTGCCTGCATGAGCTCGAGAACCGACTCGGCCCACTTCTCGTCGCCCTCGAGGGCCTTGAGAGCGGAGACCTTGACGACGGGAGCGTCCTCGTCGAACTCCTGTGCGGCGAGGAGCTCGCGCACCTCCATCTCGACGAGCTCGATGATCTCGTCGTCGTCCACCATGTCGGCCTTGTTCAGCGCGACGAGGATGTACGGCACGCCGACCTGGCGAGCGAGCAGGACATGCTCGCGCGTCTGGGGCATGGGGCCGTCGGTCGCTGCGACGACGAGGATCGCGCCGTCCATCTGTGCCGCGCCGGTGATCATGTTCTTGATGTAGTCGGCGTGGCCGGGAGCGTCGACGTGTGCGTAGTGACGCTTCTCGGTCTGGTACTCGACGTGGGAGATGTTGATCGTGATACCACGAGCCTTCTCCTCCGGAGCCTTGTCGATCTGGTCGAAGGCCGACGCCTCGTTCAGGTCCGGGAACTTGTCGTGCAGAACCTTGGTGATTGCAGCCGTCAGCGTCGTCTTACCGTGGTCAACGTGACCGATGGTGCCGATGTTGACGTGCGGCTTGGTCCGATCGAACTTCGCCTTGGCCACTGTGTCCTCCTGGACTGTTATTGCCTGCGTTATGCAGCATTACGGATGTACTTACGGGTGGTGCGGTGTGACGGTGGTACCGGGTCCCGCTTCGGAGACTATTCTCCGGTGGCCTTCGCGATGATCTCCTTCGAGACGTTCGAGGGAACCTCTGCGTAGGAGTCGAAGACCATGGAGTAGTTCGCTCGGCCCTGGGTGCGAGACCGCAGGTCACCGATGTAACCGAACATCTCCGACAGCGGAACCAGCGCCTTGACGACACGGGCACCACTGCGTTCCTCCATGGCCTGGATCTGGCCACGGCGGGAGTTCACATCGCCGATCACGTCGCCCATGTACTCCTCGGGCGTGATCACCTCGACCGCCATGAGCGGTTCGAGGATGACCGGACCGGCCTTGCGGGCAGCTTCCTTGAAGGCCTGCGAACCCGCGATCTTGAACGCCATCTCGGACGAGTCGACGTCGTGGTACGCGCCGTCGAGCAGGATCAGCTTGACGTTCACCAGCGGGTAGCCGGCGAGAACGCCGTACTGCATCGCGTCCTGCGCGCCGGCATCCACGGACGGGATGTACTCGCGCGGGATACGACCGCCGGAAACCTTGTTCTCGAACTCGTAGGTCGCGCCGTCCTCGCCGATGAAGGGCTCGAGGCCGATGATGACCTTCGCGAACTGGCCGGAGCCACCCGTCTGCTTCTTGTGGGTGAACTCCTGCTTCTCGACGATCTTGGTGATCGTCTCGCGGTAGGCCACCTGCGGCTTGCCGACGTTGGCCTCGACCTTGAACTCGCGACGCATGCGGTCGACGAGGATGTCGAGGTGGAGCTCGCCCATGCCGCCGATGACGGTCTGGCCGGTCTCCTCGTCGAGCTTGACCGAGAAGGTCGGGTCCTCTTCGGCCAGCTTCTGGATGGCCGTGCCGAGCTTCTCCTGGTCGGACTTCGTCTTCGGCTCGATCGACACCTGGATGACCGGGTCCGGGAACGTCATCGACTCGAGGATGATCTGGTTCTGCGGATCGCAGAGCGTGTCACCCGTCGTCGTGTCCTTCAGACCGATCACGGCGTAGATGTGGCCGGCGCTGGCGGTCGCGACCGGGTTCTCCTTGTTGGAGTGCATCTGGAAGAGCTTGCCCAGACGCTCCTTCTTGCCCTTGGTCGAGTTGATGACCTGCGAGCCGGAGTCGACCTTGCCCGAGTACACGCGCACGTACGTCAGCTTGCCGAAGAACGGGTGCGTCGCGATCTTGAACGCGAGCGCCGCGAACGGCTCGTCGGCGGACGGCTTGCGGGTGAGTTCCTTCTCCTCGTCGCCCACGGCGTGACCGATGGTCTCGGCGACGTCGAGCGGGGACGGGAGGTAGTCGATGACCGCGTCGAGCATGGGCTGGACGCCCTTGTTCTTGAACGCGGAACCGCACAGGATCGGGTACAGCTCGGAGTTGACCGTCATCTTGCGAATCGCGGTCTTGACCTCGTCGATGGTCAGCTCGTCACCGCTGAAGTGCTTCTCCAGCAGTGCCTCGTCGGACTCGGCGACGGTCTCGAGCAGCTCGGTGCGGTACTGCTCGGCCCGCTCCTTCAGCTCCTCGGGGATCTCGACGGTCTCGTAGGTCTCGCCGAGCTTCGTCTCTCCGCGCCAGACCTTCGCGTTCATCTCGATCAGGTCGACGATGCCCTCGAAGCTGTCCTCGGCGCCGATCGGCAACTGGATGACCAACGGCTTGGCGCCGAGGCGATCCTTGATGGTCTGCACGGTGAAGTAGAAGTCCGCACCGAGCTTGTCCATCTTGTTGACGAAACAGATGCGCGGCACGTCGTACTTGTCGGCCTGACGCCACACCTGCTCGGACTGGGGCTCGACGCCCTCCTTGCCGTCGAACACGGCGACGGCACCGTCGAGGACGCGGAGCGAACGCTCCACCTCGACCGTGAAGTCGACGTGCCCGGGGGTGTCGATGATGTTGATCTGGTTGTCGTTCCAGAAGCACGTCGTGGCAGCAGACGTGATGGTGATGCCACGCTCCTGCTCCTGCTCCATCCAGTCCATGGTGGCTGCGCCGTCATGGACCTCACCGATCTTGTACGAGATACCGGTGTAGAAGAGGATGCGCTCGGTAGTGGTGGTCTTACCGGCATCGATGTGGGCCATGATGCCGATGTTGCGGACCTTGTTCAGGTCGGTCAGCACGTCCTGTGCCACGAATTCATCCCGCCTTGGTGTTGGAAGAAGTGAGTCGAAGGTTCAACGCTCGGGTGGCGCCGGATGTTTCCCGGCGCCCCCGAGACGCGATCACCAGCGGTAGTGCGCGAATGCCTTGTTGGCTTCCGCCATCTTGTGCGTGTCCTCGCGACGCTTGACTGCTGCGCCGAGACCGTTGCTGGCATCGAGGAGTTCGTTGGCCAGACGCTCGACCATCGTCTTCTCGCGACGAGCGCGGGAGAACGAGACGAGCCAGCGCAGAGCCAGCGTGGTGGAGCGGCCCGGACGAACCTCGACCGGAACCTGGTAGGTGGCGCCACCGACACGACGGCTGCGGACCTCGAGGGCCGGCTTGACGTTGTCCAGTGCGCGCTTGAGCGTCACGACGGGATCGGTGCCCGTCTTCTCGCGTGCCTGCTCGAGAGCCTGGTACACGATGCGCTCCGCGGTCGACTTCTTGCCGTCCAGCAGGATCTTGTTGACCAGCTGGGTGACCAGCGGCGAACCGTAGACGGGATCGTTGATCAGCGGGCGCTTGGGTGCTGGGCCTTTACGTGGCATGTCAGCTCTTCTCCTTCTTGGCGCCGTACTTGCTGCGAGCCTGCTTGCGGTTCTTCACGCCCTGCGTGTCGAGCGAGCCACGGATGATCTTGTAACGGACACCCGGGAGGTCCTTCACGCGACCACCGCGCACGAGCACCATGGAGTGCTCCTGCAGGTTGTGGCCCTCACCGGGGATGTAGGCGGTGACCTCGACGGACGTGGTCAGGCGGACGCGAGCGACCTTACGAAGCGCGGAGTTCGGCTTCTTCGGGGTGGTGGTGTACACGCGAGTGCACACACCACGGCGCTGCGGGCTGCCCTTCAGGGCAGCGGTCTTCAGCTTCGCGACCTTGTCGGTGCGACCCTTGCGGACCAGCTGGTTGATTGTTGGCATGAACCGGCTTTCTTCGTGTCGAGAAACAGGGATCTAGCAGTTGGGGCAAGAGAACGCTGCCCCTCACCCAGTAGTGCTTCCGCGGGCTTCGTGCACCCCGCGGTCGGGTGTGTCGCATACCCCCACACGGCAGCCGCGGTTCTTGCTCGATGGTGAACTCGAACACGGCTGTACCTCGCATAGGCACACAGACGTACCGGCTGGGCCGGGCACGACCTGTAACGGTACCCGGCGGCGCGCCTGATGGTCAAAACGCCCCTGCATCGGGTACAGGAGTTCACCCTTCCGTCGTCACGCCGACAGATTGAGCGACAGCTGCATCAACCGCGTGGCCGACTCACAGGGGTCGGTCGGGTTCCCCGGCCGATACTGCACCCACCAGCCGATGACCCCGGAATCGGGCGACTGCGCCGCCACGCCGCACGATGCCGGATCGTCCGGTTGACGGATCTCGAGGGCCTTCCGCGAGGACACCTCGACGTCGCTCACCGTCCACCCCAAACGTTCGTTCACCTCGCGCTCGGCCGCGAGCGACCCCGTCTCGAACCAGTCGAACGTCACCTTGACCGCGCCGCCCGGGCCGGTCAGGTCCCACCGGCAGATGGCCCCGATGAAGCCCTGGTCGATGGCGTCGCCGCCCACGACGTCGGCGATCTGCTCCGGAGTCACCGTGTCGCACTCCTCGAGGAGCGAGCGGAACTCGCCGCCGTCAGTATCGATTCCCTCGGCCACCGCACGACCCTCGATGGTGGTGCCGCACGCACTCAGCACCAGCGCGGCGCCGGCCAGCATCGGAACGACTTTCCTCACTGCGCACGCTCCGCAACCGTCTCGAGCAGGCCCCGTGCGACAGCGCACGGATCGGCCGTCGGAACACTGTCCGCGTACATCACCGAGAAGTGCACGAAGTCGTCTCCGTACTGCAATCCGTTCTCGCAGAGATAGGTCTCGCCCGTCGCGTTCTCCGACCTGGCCTCGAACCCGGGCTTGCCCTCGATCTCGATGTCCGCTGCCGGTCGGCCGATCAGTTCCGACCCCATGCGTTCACGCCCGATCGGGCTCCCGCGGTACCAGGAGAAGCTGACAGACGGGCCGGTCGGACCCGACACCTCCCACTCGCAGCCCACCGAGTTGCGGGTCACGATCGCGAACGACGGCACGGCGAACGCAGTGCGGACCTCCTCGTCGGACAGACCGCCGCAGACGCCGAAGAACGGGCCGGGTCCCTGCGACGCGGACGTGGACGGCGCGTCGTCGGTGGCGGCGTCGGAGTCGGATCCGCAACCGGTGAGCCCGAGCAGCACCACTGCTGCCACGCCGGCCCACCGCACGGAGTTCATGGCGGCAGCCTATCGGAGTGCGGACTGTCGCGAGTACGCCGAAAGTGCCGTGATGCGAGCGCCGATCACGACAGTTCGGACGTACTCGCGGGGGTGCTGGTGGTGGGGGTATCGAGGGCCAGGGACGCGTCGAGCACCGAGGCCCACACCTTCACGATCTCGGCGCGGCGGCGCGAGTCGTCGCTGAGCACGTCGGCGAGACCGAGCCCGCGGGCCAGGTCGAGGGTGGCCTGCACGAGTCGGTGGGTGCGCGGATCACTGTCGTCGGCGCCGAGGTGATCGACCGCCGTGCGGTGCGCCACGCGACCGAACTTCTCCTCGAGAGGCAGGACCCGGGCACGCATCTCGGGATCCGCGGCCGCGGCGGTCCAGACCTGCAGCGCGGCACGGAAGATGGGGCTCGTGTAGTAGTCGACCAGCCGGGTGACCACGGCCTCGGTCCGCCCGGCGCCCTGCGGGAGCGCACTGCTCTCGGCTCGCGCCTCCCCCATGCGCGTGTCGAACATGTACTCGAGCGCCGCGGTGATGAGGTCCTCCCGCGTCGGGAAGTGGTGCTGGGTGGCACCGCGAGAGACGCCGGCCCGCTCGGCCACGACGGCGACCGTCGTCGCCGCCCATCCCTCGGTGGCGAGCGCGTCGATCGTGGACTCGAGCAGACGCAGTCGCGTGGCGCGGCTGCGATCCTGCTTCGGGCTGCGGGTGTCACCGACTCGGTGACGAGTGGGCACGGTCATGGCCGTCACGTCTCCTTCCCCACAGCGGCGCCGGACGACTCCGCCGGTGCGGCCCACGACGGGCTGCGCTTCTGCAGAAAGGCCATCATCCCCTCCCGCGCCTCGTCCGATGCGAACAGCCTCGCGGACTCCTCCGCCAGGTCCGCGCCCCGGCGGTCGAACTCCTCGAGCATCGCGGCGGTGGTGAGGCGTTTCGACGCCGCGAGACCCTGCGGTGACGACGGACGGATCGCCGCGACGAGTTCGGCCACCGTGGCCCCGGTGTCGGCCGCAGCCTCGGTGACGAGCCCGATGGCCTCCGCCTCGTGCGCGCCGAACGTCTCCGTCGTCAGGAAGTACCGGCTCGCCGCACGCGAGGTCATCCTCGGCACCACCGTCAAGGAGACGATGGACGCGGCCAACCCCAGCCGCGCCTCCGTCAGCGCGAACGAACTCTTCGGCCCGGCCACCACCAGATCGCACGCGCCCACGAGGCCCATACCGCCGGCACGCACATGCCCGTCGATCCTGCCGATCACCGGCTTCGGCGTCTCGAGGATCGCCCGCAGCAGCGTCAGCATCTGCTCGGTGCGCGAGGAGACCGAACTGCCCGCCTCCGTGAGATCGGCACCTGCACAGAACGTTCCGCCGGTGTGGGTGAGGACCACGGCGCGGACGTCCCGATCCGCGCCCGCGTCGCGGAGCCCCGCCGTCAGGTCGTCGACCAGGGCGGTGGAGAGGGCGTTGCGATTGTGCGGGGTATCGAGGGTCAGAGTCACCACGCCCTCCGACCGATCGACCCGCACAGGTGGTCCGTCGCCCCGACCGGCCTCCGGCCTGCCCGGGCCCCGACCGGCCTCCGGCCTGCCCGCCATCAGTAGCTCTTCGGCAGGCCCAGCGAGTGCTGGGACACGAAGTTCAGGATCATCTCCCGACTGACGGGAGCCACGCGGGCGATGCGCGCCGCACCGAGCATGGACGCGAGGCCGTACTCCTCGGTCAGGCCTGCGCCGCCGTGCGTCTGGATGGCCTGGTCGATGGCCTTGATGCTGGCCTCGGCGGCCGCGTACTTCGCCATGTTGGCCGCTTCCGCCGCACCGAAATCGTCACCGCTGTCGTAGAGCACCGCGGCCTTCTGCATCATCAGCTTCGCCAGTTCGAGCTCGATCTTGCACTGCGCCAACGGATGGGCGATTCCCTGGTGCGCCCCGATGGGGCTCTTCCACACGGTGCGCTCGTTCGCGTACTTCACCGCGGCGTCGAGGGCGTAGCGGCCCATGCCGACGGCCATCGCCGCACCGAGGATGCGCTCGGGGTTGAGACCCGCGAACAACTGCATCAGCGCCGCGTCGGGCTCACCGACCAGCGCCTCGGCCGGCAGCCGGACGTCGTCGAGGAACAGCGTGAACTGATGATCGGGCTCGATGATGTCCATGCGCATCTGCGTCTTGTTCAGGCCCGGTGCATCGGTCGGCACGATGAACAGCGCCGGCTTCAGCTTCCCGGTCTTCGCGTCCTCCGTACGGGAGACGATGAGCACCGCGTCGGCCTGGTCGACGCCGGAGATGTAGATCTTGCTGCCGCGCAGCACCCACTCGTCACCGTCGCGTCGCGCGGTGGTGGTGATCTGGTGGGAGTTGGAGCCGGCGTCGGGCTCGGTGATGCCGAACGCCATGATCGCGGAGCCGTCCGAGAGGCGGGGCAGCCAGGACTGCTTCTGCTCGGGGGTGCCGTACTTCGCGATGATGGTGCCGCAGATCGCCGGGCTGACGACCACGAGCAGCAGGCCCGCACCGAACGAGGACATCTCCTCCTGGACCAGTGCGAGCTCGTAGATGCCGGCACCGCCGCCGCCGTACTCCTCGGGGAGGTTCACCCCGAGGAAGCCCAATTGCCCGGCCTCGTGCCACAGTTCGGTGAGTGCCTCACCCTTGCGTGCCTTGGGCAGCACGTAGTCGATGTAGTTGTGGCGCTTGCCCAGTCCGGCCACCGCGGCGCGGAGGCTCTTCTGCTCGTCCGTCTCGATGAAGCTCATGCCTGATCTCCTTCTGCTGCGACGACCGCCAGTACGGCGTCGACGTCCACCTGGTGTCCCACGGTGACCGTGAGCTCGGTCAGCACGCCCGCCGCGGGTGCGGTGATCGTGTGTTCCATCTTCATGGCCTCGAGCCACAGGATCGGTTGGCCGGCGGTGACGGTGTCGCCGACGGCAGCACCGATCCGCACGACGCTGCCGGGCATCGGTGCCAGCAGCGATCCGGCGGCGACGATCTCGCTCGGATCGACGAACACCGGAACCCGTTCGAGCCGTACCGGTCCGAGCGACGAGTCGACGAACACGGCGTCGCCGTGGACCGCGACGTGGAACTCGCGTCGCACACCGTCGGCCAGCAGCACCACCCGGTCGGACTCGGCCCGGACCAGCGCGCAGTCGTCGACGTCGGTGACGAGCGTTCCGCGCGACAGCCGGTACTCGGCGACGATCTCGGTGCCGTTCACCGCGTACGTCTTGCGTTGCGGCACGGAGGCGAGGTTGCGCCAGCCGCTGGGGAGGGATCGGCCCACCGTCGCCGATTCTCTCGATCGGGTGGCGTCCGCGAGCGCTGCGGCGAGTGCGGACAGCCGCACACCCCGGTCGTCGACGAGCGGCCGAGCGAGGACCGCCAGATCGTGCGTCGCGAAGAACCCGGTGTCGGTGTCGCCCGCGAGGAACGCGGGGTGTCTCAGCACCGTGACGAGCAGGTCGCGGTTGGTGCGCACCCCGTGAATGCGCGAGCGCAGCAGCGCTTTCGCCAGGATTCCGGCCGCCTGCTCCCGGGTGGGCGCGTACGAGATCACCTTGGCGAGCATCGGGTCGTAGTGGGTCCCCACCACGCTGCCGTCGACGATGCCCGAGTCGACTCGCAGGCCTGTCCGCGTGAGCACCTCGAACTCTCGCGCTCCGTCGAACTCGACGTGGTGCACGACGCCGCTCTGCGGCTGCCAGTCGCGCGCCGGATCCTCCGCGTACAGACGCACTTCGATCGAGTGTCCGCGCGTGGTGGGCTGCTCGGCCGGGAGCGCTCCGCCCGCGGCGACGTGGATCTGCAGTGCCACCAGATCGAGACCGGTGGTGCACTCGGTCACCGGGTGCTCGACCTGCAGGCGCGTGTTCATCTCGAGGAAGTAGAAGTTGCCGCGCTCGTCGCTGAGGAATTCGACGGTGCCGGCCCCCTCGTAGTCGAGCGCCTCGGTGGCGATGCGTGCCGCCTCGAAGAGCTTCTCCCGCATACCCGGAACGCGCTCGACGAGCGGAGACGGCGCCTCCTCGACCACCTTCTGGTGGCGTCGTTGGATGGAGCACTCTCGCTCGCCCACCGCCCACACCGTGCCGTGGCGGTCCGCCATGACCTGGACCTCGATGTGGCGGCCCGTCTCGAGATAGCGCTCGCAGAAGACCGTCGCGTCACCGAAGGCGGACAGCGCCTCCCGCGACGCCGCGTCGATCTCGTCCTGCAGTGCGTCGAGTTCACGCACCACGCGCATACCGCGACCACCACCACCGGCGGACGCCTTCACGAGCACCGGCAGATCGTCCTGCGTGACGGACGCGGGGTCGAGCCGATCGAGCACCGGCACACCGGCGCTCTGCATCATGGCCTTGGACTCGACCTTCGACCCCATCGACTCGATCGCCTTCACCGGCGGACCGATCCAGGTGAGGCCCGCATCCTGCACGGCGCGCGCGAACTCCGCGTTCTCGGACAGGAACCCGTAACCGGGGTGGATCGCGTCGGCGCCCGCGCGCTGCGCCGCCTCGATGATCAGGTCTCCGCGGAGGTACGTCTCCGACGACGCGGAACCGGGCAACCGGACGGCGACGTCGGCGTCGGCGACGTGCGGTGACGCGGAGTCCGGATCGGAGAACACGGCAACCGTGTCGATGCCCTCGGCGCGGCAGGTCGTGAACACGCGGCGGGCGATCTCGCCGCGGTTGGCAACGAGTACTGACGAAATGGTCATGACGGTCACATCCGGAAGACACCGAAGTTGGCGGTGCCCTCGATCGGGGCGGAGGCGATGGCCGACAGGCACATCCCCACCACCGTGCGGGTGTCTCGGGGGTCGATCACGCCGTCGTCGTACAGGCGTCCGGACAGGAACATGGGAACCGACTCGGCCTCGATCTGCTGCTCGATCATCGCGCGCAGACCCGCGTCGGCCTCCTCGTCGAACGCCTGTCCGCGGGCCTCGGCGGAGGCGCGGGAGACGATCGAGATGACGCCCGCGAGTTGGGCACCGCCCATGACCGCGGACTTGGCGCTGGGCCAGGCGAAGAGGAAGCGCGGGTCGAAGGCGCGACCGCACATGCCGTAGTGCCCGGCGCCGTACGACGCACCGAGCAGCACCGAGATGTGCGGGACGGTGGAGTTCGAGACGGCGTTGATCATCATCGACCCGTGCTTGATCATCCCGCCCTCCTCGTACTCCTTGCCCACCATGTAGCCGGTGGTGTTGTGCAGGAACAGCAGTGGCGTGTTCGAACGGTTCGCCAGTTGGATGAACTGCGTCGCCTTCTGCGACTCCTCGCTGAAGAGGACGCCGCGGGCGTTGGCGAGGATGCCGACCGGATACCCGTGCAGTTCCGCCCATCCGGTGACCAGAGACGAGCCGTAGAGCGGCTTGAACTCGTCGAAGTCGCTGTCGTCGACGATGCGCGCGATGACGTCGCGGGGGTCGAACGGGATCTTGAGGTCGGCCGGCACGATACCGAGCAGTTCCTCCTCGTCGTACCGGGGCGGGAGCACCTCGGTGCGCGGCGCCGGACCCTTCTTGTGCCAGTTGAGCCGCTTCACGATGCCGCGGCCGATGCGGATGGCGTCCTTCTCGTCCGCGGCGAGATGGTCTGCGAGACCGGAGGTCCGGGCGTGCATGCGGGCGCCGCCGAGCGATTCGTCGTCGGTCTCCTCGCCGGTGGCCATCTTCACCAGCGGCGGTCCGGCGAGGAACACCTTGGACCGCTCCTCGATCATGACGACGTGATCGGACATGCCGGGGATGTAGGCGCCGCCGGCGGTGGAGTTGCCGAACACGAGGGCGATGGTGGGGATGCCGGCCGCGGAGAGGCGCGTCAGGTCACGGAAGATGCGGCCACCCGGGACGAACACCTCCTTCTGCGTGGGGAGGTCGGCACCGCCGGACTCGACCAGTGAGATGACCGGCAGCCGGTTCTGCATTGCGATGTCGTTCGCTCGCAGCGTCTTCCGCAGGGTCCACGGATTGCTCGTGCCGCCCCGCACGGTGGGGTCGTTGGCGACGATCAGGCACTCGACGCCGCTGACGACACCGATGCCGACGACCACGCTGGCGCCGACCGGGAAGTCCGTGCCCCAGGCCGCGAGCGGGCACAGCTCGAGGAACGGCGAATCCGGGTCGACGAGCATCTCGATGCGCTCGCGCGGGGTCATCTTGCCGCGGCCGCGGTGCCGTGCGACGTACTTCTCGCCCCCGCCGCCCAGTGCCTTGGCGTGTTCGGTCTCCACCTCGGAGAGCTTCGCGATCATGGTGTCGGCGGCCGAGACGTACGCGTCACCGGAGCTGTCGAGTCGGGAGGTCAGAGTCGTCATGCGGTGTACCCCAGTCGCTTCGCGGCCAGCGAGGTGAGGATCTCGGTGGTGCCGCCGCCGATGCCGATGATGCGCATGTCGCGGTACTGACGCTCGACCTCGCACTCGGCCATGTAGCCGAGTCCACCGAACAGCTGTACCGCCTGGGAGGCGACCCATTCGCCGGCCTCGACCGCGGTGTTCTTCGCGAAGCACACCTCGGCGATGCAGTCGTCGCCGTCCTCGACGTGGCGATCGATCAGTGCGTGCGTGTACGTGCGGGCCACGTCGATCTTGCGGTGCATCTCGCTGAGCGTGTTCTGCACCGCCTGACGGGCGATGAGCGGCTTGCCGAACGTCGAGCGGTCCCGCGTCCACGCCACCGTCAGATCGAGGCACCGCTGCGCCGAGGAGTAGGCCTGCGCGGCCAGCGCAGCGCGTTCGGAGACGAAGGCCTGCGCGATCTGGGCGAACCCGGAGTTCTCCGGGCCCACCAGGTTCTCCGCGGGCACGCGCACGTCGGTGTACGACAGTTCGGCGGTGTCGGAGGCCCGCCATCCCATCTTGTCGAGCTTGCGGGACACCTCGAATCCCGGTGTGCCGCGCTCGACGACGAGCAGCGAGACGCCGGCCGCGCCGTCTCCCCCGGTGCGGACGGCGGTGACCACGAAGTCGGCCCGGCACCCCGAGGTGATGTAGGTCTTCGCGCCGTTGACGACGAAGTGGTCCCCGTCGCGCACCGCTCGGGTGCGCAGGTGCCCCACGTCGGATCCGCCGCCGGGCTCGGTGATGGCCAGCGACCCGATCAGCTCGCCGTCGAGCGTGGGCCGGACCCACTTCTCGAGGTGGTCGGGGTTGCCCGCAGCGACCATGTGCGGCAACGCGATCCCACAGGTGAACAAGGACGCGAACAGGCCGCCGGACGCACCCGCCTCGTGCATCTCCTCGCAGATGACCGTGGCGTCGACCAGCGAGCCGCCGCCCCCGCCGACCGCCTCCGGGAACGGCGCCCCGAGCAGACCGATCTCGGCTGCCGAGCGGTGCAGGCTGCGGGGGATCTCGCCGTCACGCTCCCACTCGGTGAGGTGCGGCAGCACCTCCCGGTCCACGAACCCCCGGACCGTCTTACGGAGTTGCGCTCGGTCGGGGCCACCCCAGGTGCTCATGCGAGTCCACTTTCTGCGAGTACTGATTCGGGTATCGGGACGTGCCGCGATCGCAGCCACTCCCCCAGGCCCTTGGCCTGGGGATCGAAGCGGGCGCCGGATGCGACGCCCTCTCCGAGAATCCCGTCGACGACGATGTTCACGGCCCGCAGGTGCGGGAACTCGTACCGGTGCACGCGCAGGCCCGCCGTCTCCGGGAGCAGCGTCGTCACCATCTCGGTGGTGAGAATCGACCGGAGCCAGGCCCACGCGGCGTCGCCGCGCACCCAGACCCCGACGTTGGCGCTGCCGCCCTTGTCACCGCTGCGCGCCGCCGCCACCGTGCCGAACGGCAGCGTGCGTGTGGGTTCGGCCGGCGGGCGGCCTGCGGGCGCGTCGGACGGGTCCGCCTCGACAGCCGTGGTGACGGTGGGCGGTGCGACGTCGACGCGCGTGCCGTCCGTGAGAACCGCCACGTGCCGCGGCACCGCCTGATCGACGAACCCGGCCTCGAAGACGCCGTAGGGCGACCCCTGACCCGGAGGCGTCGTCACACAGAAACCGGGGTAGCTCGCCAGCGCGAGTTCCACTGCGGCAGCGCTGAACACGCGACCCACACGCTGCGGATCAGCGTCGCGGACGACGACACGGAGCACCGCACTGGCGGCCTCCTCGGTGTCGGCGTCAGGGTGGTCGGTGCGCGCCAGAGTCCAGTCGACGTCGCGCGGCGGCGGCGTCAGCGCCTCGGTCATCTGGGTGCGCACCAGGTCGGCCTTGGCCTCGATGTCGAGCCCGGTGAGCACGAAGGTCATCTCGTTGCGGAACCCGCCGAGCGTGTTCCGGGAGACCTTGAGGGTGGGCGGCGGCGCCTCGCCGCGAGCCCCCGTGACCAGCACGCGGTCGGGTCCGTCCTGCGAGACCCGCACCGTGTCGAGCCGCGCGGTCACGTCCGGGCCGAGGTAGCGCGGGCCGGTGATCTCGTACATCAACTGCGCCGTCACCGTTCCGACAGTCACAGCGCCGCCGGTGTTCTCGTGCTTGGTGATCACCGACGACCCGTCCGACCGGATCTCCGCGAGGGGGAACCCCGGTCGACGCAGATCCTCGATCTCACCGAAGAAGGAGTAGTTCCCGCCGGTCGCCTGGGTTCCGCATTCGATGATGTGGCCGGCGACGACGGCACCCGCGAGTTCGTCGAGGTGATCGCGGGTCCACCCGAACCGGGAGATCGCCGGGGCCACGACCACAGATGCATCCGTGACGCGTCCGGTGACCACGACCTGCGCCCCGGCGTCCAGGCACGCCGCGATACCGAATGCGCCGAGGTAGGCATTGGCGGTCAGCGGGGAGCCGAGGCCCAGTTCGTCGGCGCGGTCGTGCAGATCGTCCCCCTCGACGTGGGCTACCGAGACGGTCAGACCGAGACGGTCGGCGAGGGACCGGATCTCGTCCGCCAGTCGTGCGGGCGCCAACCCACCGGCATTGCTGACCAGGGTGACGCCTTTGTCGAGCGCAGTGCCCAGGCACTCCTCGAGCTGCCGCAGATACGTCTTGGCGTAGCCGCGCGTCGGATCCTTCATCCGGTCGCGTCCGAGAATGAGCATCGTCAGCTCGGCCAGGTAGTCGCCCGTGAGGACGTCGAGATCACCGCCGTCGAGCATCTCGCGCATGGCCGACGCGCGGTCGCCGTAGAAGCCGGAGCAGTTTCCGACCCTGATCATCTCCGTCACGACGCCACCCGCACGTCCCGGCCACCGCCGGGAGCCCCCGCGAACGCCTGCGCGAGACCCAGCCACGTCGCCGCGTCGTCGCCGACGGCCACGAGGTCGGTGTCGTCACGGTGCACGCGCTGCGTGACGAGCAGGCAGAAGTCCGGAGCGGAACCCGTGACACTCTGCTCCGCGTCCTCCGGCCCCCACGACCACTCACTCCCGTCGGGAGCGGTGAGCACGACGCGGAACGGTGCCGACGGCGGCGTCAGGCCGCGGATCGCGTAGGCGAAGTCGCGGGTGCGTACGCCGATGTGCGCGACGTGACGCAGCCGCGCGGTGGGTTCCCGGACCACGCCGAGGGCGTCCGCGACGTCCTGACCGTGTGCCCAGGTCTCCATGATGCGCGCGGTGGCCATCGACATCGCGCTCATCGGCGGGCCGAACCAGCGGATCTTCACGCCGTCGGGCACGTGTGTCAGGACGTCGAGCAGTTGAACTCGGCCGAGCCGCCATCGCGACAACAGGGTGCTGACCTGCTCTCCGGCGAGTGCGTCGGCAGCGGAGTCCACGAACGAGTCCGGACTGCCCATCGCGTCGGCGATCACCGCGTCGAATGCCGCTTCGGCGTCCTCGTCACCGGAGGCGCCGGCCGTCGTCAGCGCGGCGACGTGGTCGGTCCAGTGCAGGTGAGCGATCTGATGCGCCACCGTCCAACCGGCCGCCGGGGTGTCCGTGCGCCACGCGGCGTCGTCGGCATCGGCGACCAGCGCGTCCAGCGCGTCGCCCTCCGCACGCAGGTCCTGCAGCAACACCTCGAGAGCAGCCATGCCTGGAACGGTCGCACCCACGGGCCAAAAAAGCAAGCATGCTTGCTTGTTCTTGGACGTTGTGACGAACTCCAAAACAATCCGTGGCACCATCCATCCGCAGCGCAGGTCCGAAAGCCTGGTTTACGGTGAATCCCACAGGCGGTTGGACGCTTTACCGCACGACACCCATCACGACGCTCGCGACACGCCGGGCGGGACGAGGCCGCCCGCGAATGCGGGCACCGAAGGGAACGGGACCCGACATGGTCAGTGCACGAGACGGACGACCGGGGCAGGCCTACAGCGCGCCGGGCGCCTTCACCACGGCCTTCAGTCCGGGCGTCGGACCCCGAGCCGAGTACCCGGTGCCGGAACCGGTGCGGCACGACGAGACCGGGTACGACGAACCCCGGTACGACGACGACGACGAGCCGATCGGCGAACTCGAGGCTCGCTACGAGTGGATCGTCGGCCTCATGTCGTCGTTCACCGATCAGCGCGTCGTGCGGTGGATCATCGCCTTCTTCACCGCGTCGATGGGCGTGTGCGCCACCCTCGAGATCCTGTACGGCTTCGGCGGCACCACCACGTTCACGGTGGGCGTGCAGATCGGCTGCGCGGTCTTCGCATTCGCCGCCGCTCTCTGGTGGACGGTGACCTCCTGGCCGCGGCTGCACACCGCCTTCGCCTTCGTCGTCCTGTCCAACCTGGGCATCCTCGCCGCGAACCTCAGCGCCGACATGCCGCCCGCCTACGCCGTCGGGAAGACCACCTTCTTCGTGGTGCTCGGCCTGTTCGCCGGTGTCTTCCTCGACCGCTGGATGCTGGCCACTCACATCGCGATCGCCGGTGTCGCCGTCACGTCCATCATCGGCTACAACATGCTGTTCGAGGACGTTCCCCCACTGGGCGCGCTGGTCGTGTGGGCACCGGTCATGTCACTGGTCATCGCCGTTCCCGCACTGCTCTACACGTTCGTGCGAGCAGTGCGGCTCGACCAGTCCTGAGCCACTCTCCGCGAGTACGTCCGTGGTGTCGTGATCGCGAGTGGAATCACGACACTGTCGACGTACTCGCGGTGGGGGGGGTGTCCTCGGGGCTCACTCGTCGATGCTGGACATGTCTCCGTAGCGTGCTCCGGCCACGGCCGATGCGGGCACCGCTGCCTCGAGTTCGTCGAGGATCTCCTGCGTCACCGCGACGTCCGCCGCTGCCACGTTCTCCTCGAGGTAGCGCACGCGCTTGGTTCCGGGGATCGGCGCGACGTCCTCGCCCTGTGCCAGCACCCACGCCAGAGCCAGCTGACCGGGCGTGCATCCCAGCCGGTCCGCGATCTCACGGATGCGCGCCACGAGCGTCAGGTTCGCCTCGAGCGCCTCGCCCTGGAACCGCGGGAAGTACGCGGTGCGGCGCGAGTCCTTCTCCGCCAACTCCGACTCGTGTGCGATGGCGCCGGTCAACAGCCCGCGACCGAGCGGCGAATACGGGACCAACCCGATGCCGAGCTCACGGAGCGTCGGGAGCACAGTCTCCTCGAGATCCCGCGTGAACAGGGAGTACTCGGTCTGCACGGCCGTGATCGGGTGCACTGCGTGCGCCCGGCGGATGGTCGCGGCCGACGCCTCGGACATCCCGAGATGGCGCACCTTGCCCGCCTGCACCAGCTCCGCCATCGCGCCGACCGTGTCCTCGATGGGGACCGACTTGTCGACGCGGTGCTGGTAGTACAGGTCGATGTGGTCGACACCGAGCCGCGACAACGACGCGTCGCAGGCCGCGCGGACGTACTCGGGGGTGCCGTTGATGCCGAGACGGGTGCCGTCGGCGAGTCGCTCGTTGCCGAACTTGGTGGCGAGCACCACCTGGTCCCGACGGCCGGCGATAGCCTCGCCGACCAGCTCCTCGTTGACGAACGGGCCGTACATGTCGGCCGTGTCGAGGAAGGTCACACCGAGTTCGAGAGCGCGGTGGATGGTGGCGATGCCGGAGGCGCGGTCGGTGTCGCCGTAGAACTCGGACATGCCCATGCAGCCGAGGCCGAGGGCGGAGACGGTGAGAGGGGACTGCGTACCGAGGGTGCGTGAGGTGAGCGTCATGCCCCCACTCAACGTGCTGGAGTGCGCTCCAGGTCAAGCCTGCCGACGTAGAGCTCGATCTTGTGGTCGATCGCGCGCAGATGACCGGTCACCTCGGCGAGCTGCGCCAGCACCCGTTCCCGATGCGCGCGGAGGGCGTCGAGCCGCTGCTGCTCCGTCCCCTCGCCCTGACGCACCAGGTCGGCGTAGTGCCGCACCTCCGCGATCGACATCCCGGTCGCACGCAGTCGGGTGATGAGGACGATCCACGTGATGTCGTCGTCGCTGTAGCGGCGCTGTCCGGTGGACGACCGCGGCACCGCGCGCAGGAGCAACCCGTCGCGCTCGTAGTACCGCAGCGTGTCGATGGTCAGCCCGGTCTGCTCGGACGCCTCCGCGATGCTGTGACTCACCCCGTCAGCTTAGGCATCAGCGGAAGAGCGGGAACTTCCTCTTGGTGGCGAGCGCGTCCATGCCGGACTGGATGGAGCGCCGCACCTCCTCGTACTTGGCCTCCACGTACTCCTCGTCGTCCACGCGGGCGAGATCGTGATCCACCTCGACGGGCGGCATGAAGCGGGTCCGGATCTTGGCGGGCAGCGGGATCTGCGGAAGTGCGGCCGGCGCGATGATCCACGGCAGCGACACGGCAATGGGGAACACCTTGAGTCGCGCGATCTTGTCCAGCCCCAGCATCTTCGAGAGCTTGTCACCGCGGACCAGCACGGGCATGGCGTCGGCGCCGCCGACGGTGGCGATCGGCACGATCGGCACCCCGCAGCGGATGGCGAGCTTGATGAAGCCGGTGCGCCCGCCGAGGGTGGCGACGTCACGTTCGCTCCACGGTCGCAGCGAGTCGACCTCACCTCCGGGCCACACGATGACGTCGCGCCCCTCGGCCAGTGCCGTGGACATCGAGTCGGGAGCAGCGGGCAGGACACCCATCGACCGGAACACCGTGCCGATGAGAGGGAAGGCCATCAGCGCATCGTGCGCGGTGCCGTGCAACGTGCGTGACGGGCCGAACCGTCGCCACCACTGCGCCCCCACCGTCCAGGCGTCCCACACGAACGGTGCACCCGAATGCACGCCGACCAGCAGCACCGGTGGCGGCGGGATGGTCTCCCACCCGTCGATCTCCATCCGGAAGTACTTGTCGACGAGCGGGTTCCAGAACTTCTCCTGGCGCCGCATGCTGTCGACGTCCTGGTCCGTGAGGTCCCAGTCGCCGGCGCGCGAGGCGACCAGGCCACTGAGTCCACCGGACGCGTTCTCGCGCTTGTCCTTCATCGTCAGCCGGGCCGCGGCGGCGACCCGCTCGGCCTGGTCCTGCAGCTCGGGATCGCGATGGTCGGTAGGGGAAACGTCTGTGTGATCGGCGCCACTCATGAGGCCGAACCTACTGCACGGTCAGATGCGCCGTACCCCGGTTGCACACAGGCCGTGACGAATCAGCACATCCACCCCCGGGGCGGTGGTTCGTGTGCAGCCTCGCTCGCCTCACCTCGTCGAGGTCCGCCGCACGACGTGCCACTCCGGTGTCGCGACGGGCTCACCCGCGAGCACGGCCCGCGCAGCGCTGCGCCCCTGCTCGTACAGCGACTGGGCCACCGTCGTCAGCCCTGCGCCCGCCGCTTCCTCGGTGTCGTCCCACCCGACCATCGCCAGGTCGCCCGGCACCTGCAGGCCGCGGTCCCGCACCACCGACAATGCCCCGAGCGCCATCTCGTCACTCATCGCCAGCACCGTGTCCGGCAGCGCGTCCAGGTGATCCTGCATCGCGCGCGTCCCCTCCGAGCGGAAGCTGCCGGTGCCGAACGCGACGGGCACCGCGGACCAGTCGAGCCCCAGCGCCTCGGCAGCCGCGCGGTAGCCCCGCAGACGGTTCCTCGTCACCGGGAAGTCGATCGTCTCCGGATCCGGTCCGTGCACGAGGCGCCGCTCCCGATGCTCGTCGGCAGGAAAAGCGAGCACCAGCGGTCGCGCGGCACCCGCGAGGGCGATCAGGGCGACCGCCTCGGCCGCGGCGGCGTCGTCGATGCTGACCAACGTCGTGCCGTCGTGCTCCGGACCGCCCTGCACGCACACGGGTCGCCCGGTGGCGACGGCCGCGTCGAGCAGTGGGTCCCCGGTGACCGTGGTCCAGAAGACGTACCCGTCCACGGCGGCGTCGCGCACCCGGTCGACGTCGCGGGCGACGCGCGTGTTCGGCAGGATCACCAGGCCGGTGTCGGTGTCGAGGCACGCGTCGGCCACTCCGGACAGGAACCGGCGGGCCTGCGGGTCGTCGAACGCGTACGTCAGCTTCTCCGTCAGAAGCACGGCGAGGTTGTTGCTGCGGCCGCTGCGCAGCGACTGCGCGCCCCGGTGCGGGCCGGTGTAGCCGAGTCGCTCGGCGGCGTCGAACACCTTCCCCCGCGTCTCGTCCGAGACCCGCTCCGGCCGCCCGTACGCGTAGGACACGCTCATGACCGAGACGCCGGCCGCCGCCGCGACGTCGGCCATGGTGACGCGTGTGTGCGAGGTCATCGATCGCCACTCTATCGCCCACCCCCGTCCGTGTGTATCGTTACACAGCATGTCCACGGCACCTCCGCGCGCGAACACGCCCGCTCTGCTCGTCCTCGGCGCGACCGCGTTCATCTACGTCACGGCGGAGACGCTGCCGGTGGGACTGCTCCCCGAGATGTCCGCCGACCTCGGTGTCGGCGAATCGGCCATCGGGCTGCTGCTGACCTTCTACGCGTACGCGGTCGCCGTGATCACGTTGCCGCTGATGGCGGCGGTGAAGTCGTGGGACCGTCGCAAGGTCGTCGTCATCACCGCCGGAGCACTCGCGGTGTCGCAACTCGTGTCGGCGGTGTCCGTCGGCTATCCGATGCTGGTCGGAGCACGACTGATCTGCGCGGCCACCCACGGTGTGTTCTGGGCCGTGGTGGCTCCGGTCGCGGCGTCACTCGCCGCACCGGGCAAGCGCGCGAAGGCGATCGCGCTCGTCTACGCCGGGACGTCGTTGGCACTCGTCGCGGGCAATCCGCTGACCGCCGCCCTCGGACAGTGGACGCACTGGCGCGTCGCCGCGGCGACGCTCGGCGTCGTCGCGCTGGCCATCACCGTCGCCCTCACCCGGTTGCTGCCCGCTCTCCCGGTCGCGACTCCGGTCGCCACCACGGCCACGTCGCGCCCCGGCATCAGCCGGGTGCTCGTCCTGCTGTGCGGCATCACGTTCCTCGCCGCGCTGGGCCACTTCGCCGGCTACACGTACTTCGCGCTCGTGGTCGGCGAGGGCATCGGCACATCGGGGAGCGTGCTCTCGACCATGCTGTTCGTCTACGGACTCGCCGGCGTCGCCGGCATCTGGCTCATCGGTCGCACGTACGACCGCGGTCCGTGGCGCTCGACGATCGTCGTCCTCACCGCCATCACCACGGCGCTCGCGGCGCTGGTCCTGGCGCTGTCCACCGGATCCGGCGTGCTGGCGATCGTCGCCATCGCTCTGTGGGGCATGGCCTTCACCACCATCCCGGTGTGCATCCAGTCCGCCGTCCTGCACTCGGCACCGGCCGGGGCCGCAGCGGACCGCGCGTCGGCGATCTACGTCGTGACCTTCCAGGTGGCCATCGCGACGGGTGCCCTGGTGGGCGGCGGCATCGTCGACACCCTGTCGGTGACGGCGGTGCTGGTCTTCGCGGCCGTCACCATGCTGCTGGCACTGCTCGGGGTCATCGCCGGGCGGTCGGCCTTCACGGCTCCGACGGCTCCCGTGCCGGTCGCTGCGACCGCATCCGCTCCCTGACCTCACGCCAGGTCCGGGGCGAGATCCCCGCGTCGCGACGGGTCTTGCGGCGGGCCACCAGCACACCCGTCGCCGCCACGGCCCAGACCGCGTACTGCGTGAGCCACGCGACGCGGAACGCCTCGAAGGTGTACCCGCCCATCGCGTTCAGAATGGCGCCCATGGCCTGCATCACCAGCAGCGACGCGAGGAATCCGCCGATGTTCACCATGCCCTGGGCGGTGCCGAGCGCGACCGACGGATTGAACGTGCGTGCGTAGTCGAAGCCGATGGCCGACCCCGGACCGCCGACCGAGATGACGACCACCAGGACGAACAGCAACCACGTCGGCGCGGGTCCCGGAAGAGCGAGCACCACCGCCCACATGAGAGCGTTGCTGGCCATGATCGCCAGCACCATCCACGACCGGCGCATGGGATAGCGCCCCGTCAGGATGCCGACGACGATGCCCGACACGATGGCCGACACCACCGACGTCGTGAGCAGCGCACCCACCACCGCGGACGACACGCCCTGCGCCGAACTCAGGTAGGGCACTCCCCACATCAGCGCGAACACGGTGATGGAGAACTGCGTCCCCATGTGGGAGAAGAAGCCCAGCCGGGTACCGGGCCGCGACCAGACGACGGAGATGTTGCGCACCGTCTCGCGGAACGTCACCTGCGGCGCGCTGTCGGGTCCGGGATCGGGCGAGTTCGAGACGGCGAGGAACGCGGCCAGCGCGACCACCACCCCGCTGCCCGCGGCCGCGCCGTAGGCGACGGACCACCCCCCGCCGTGCAGCAGCGTCAGGAACGGCACCGCGGACAGCACCTGCCCGACCTGCCCGAAGATGCCCGTCAGCTGCGAGACCAGCGGAACCCGGCGGGGCGCGAACCACTTCGGCACCAGCCGCAGCACCGAGATGAACGTCAGCGCATCACCGACACCCACGACGGCACGGGCCGCCACCGCCACCGGCAGCGAGTCGGTGAACGCCAGGATCATCTGCCCCGACGCCATGACCAGCGCTCCCGTGACGATCATCACGCGCGGACCCACCCTGTCGAGCAGCACTCCCGCGGGGATCTGCATGGCCGCGTAGACGACGACCTGCAGGACGACGAACGACGACAGCACCGACGGACTCGCGGCGTACCGATCCGCCGCGTCGAGCCCCGACACACCGAACGACGTGCGATGCAGGACGCCGACGATGTAGGCGAGGACACCTGTTCCCCAGACGATCCACGCGCGCATGCTGCTCAGTCTCCCGGGTAGAGTCCGCACCCATGACCCACGGTCACGCCCACCACGACACGCTGCCTGACGACGGCCGGCCTCCGGCCTCCCCGCTGCCTGACGACGGCCGGCCTCCGGCCTCCCCGCTGCCTGACGACGGCCGGCCTCCGGCCTCCCCGCTGCCCATCCTGGTGCTCAACGGTCCGAACCTGAACATGCTCGGAACCCGCCAACCCGAGGTCTACGGCACCGAGACGCTCGACGACGTGGTCGCTCTGTGCCGCGAGACCGCGGAACGCCACGGACGCACGATTCGTGCCGAGCAGTCCAACCACGAGGGCACGTTGATCGACTGGATTCACGAGGCGCGCGGGACGGCGTCGGGAATCGTCATCAACCCGGGCGGTCTGACCCACACGTCGGTCGTTCTGCGCGATGCTCTGGTCGTGCCCGAGATCCCCGTCGTCGAGATCCACATCTCGAACGTGCACGCCCGCGAGGAGTTCCGACACCACAGCTTCGTCTCGGGGATCGCCGTGTCGGTGATCGCCGGGTGCGGCGTCCGCGGGTACCGCTACGCCGTCGACGAGATCTGCGCCCGCACGTCCTGACCATCACGTCGGAAATGAGCACCATGGACCTCTCCCCCGTCACCAGCCACGAACTCGCACCACAGCCGCCGACGGGCGAGGGGTTCGAGACCGCGTGGCCCATCCGCGCCGGCGACGTCGACACCGCGAACCGGCTGCGCTACGACTCCGTCGCCCGGTACCTGCAGGACATCGGGTCGGACAACCTCGACGCCTCCGGACTCGGGGAGACGGATCCGTTCTGGATCGTGCGCCGCACGATCATGGACATCGACCGACCGTCGGTCTGGCCCGAGCGGATCACGTTGCGACGCTGGTGTTCCGGTCTGTCGACGCGATGGTCGAACATGCGCGTCGACATCACCGGCGACAAGGGCGCGCACATCCGCACCGAGGGATTCTGGATCAGCATCTCGTCGACGACGGGCATGCCGACGCGCATCTCCGACGAGGGGCTCGCGCTGCTCACCCGCACAGCGGGCGAGACCAGACTCAGGTGGAAGCAGTGGCTCCGCGATCCGGCCCCGGAGTCCTCACTGACAGATCTCGCGTTCCCGCTGCGCATCACCGACGTCGACGCGTTCAACCACGTGAACAACGCCGCCTACTGGCAGGCCGTCGAGGAGGTGCTCGCCCGCGCGGAGTCCGGCGAGATCACCGGCGGACCGCACCGCGCGGTCATCGAGTACCTCTCGCCGATCATGGCGCCGGACCACGTCACGCTCCGCTGGCGTCGGCACGACGTGGACGGTGCACCGGCGGTGACGGTGTGGTTCATGGTGGACGACACGGTGCGCACGATCGCGTGCGTGGTGGCGCGTGCCGGCGCGAGTGGCGTTTCTGCTCCTCTCGCCGACTGAATCGGCGGGATCCCGTTCGCAGGCGGCGCGAGGAGAGCAGAAACCCCGGAGGCCGGTCGCCTACTGCCAGGGCAGGCCGTCGAGCCAGCTCAGCACCATCGTCTCGTAGGCGATGCCGAAATCGAGGGTGGCCGCGGCGTACGGATCGTCGAGCGCGGCGTCCTTCTGCTCGCGATACCGGCGCAGGTTCTCCTCGTGCGTGCTCCGGTGCGCCGCCACTGCCTCGCTCAGCACGGACGCCGGCACGTGCTCGCCGAAGGAGATCATCAGCAGCAGCGGATGACGAATGACCTCCGGCTCGGGGAGCACCGAGATCCAGGCGGCGAACTCGGTTCGCCCCGCGTCGGTGATGCGGTACGGCTTGCGATCACGCGCCTGCGTCTCGAGTTCCTCCACCAGTCCGGCGCGGGCGAGGCCGGAGAGTTCGCGGTAGACCTGGGAGCGCGTGACCGTCCAGAAGCCGCCGATGCAGACCTGCGCCGTGGCGACGAGGTCCCATCCGGACATGGGCCCGTTGTGCAGGAATCCCAGCAGAGAGGCCGCCGTCGCGTTGACGGTGGTGCCACGAGTGTCGGCCATGGCGTCATCGTCCCACACCTTGACAGTCCACAGTGGACGGTGCAGTCTGAGATCGGACATTCCACAGTGGACTGTCGGCCCCCGATCTCGACCACCCTGATCTCGACCACCCCGACGAATCGAGCGTTCGATGACCGCACCGCAGACACACGAGCAGGCACTCGCACTCCTCACCGCCGCGGTGGGAGACGGGCGCCTGACCCTGGACGAGTTCGACACCCGCTCCGCGGCCGTGGTCTCGGCCCGCTCCGATACAGACCTGGCCGCCGTCACCGCCGATCTGCATCCAGCGCCGTCCACACCCCGACATCCGACGACCGTGCCCGCGGCCGCGTGGCTGCGGTGGGCGTCGGTGGTCGCGCTGTGCAGCGTGATCTACGTGATCACCTGCGTCGCCTCGGGATCGATGCTGTACCCCTGGCCCGTCTGGGTGGCCGGGCCGTGGGGCATGGTGCTGCTCGTACACAGCATCGCCGCGGCGACACAGGGCCTCGGCACCGTCAGCTGCGGCGCTGCAGCCGCACGGGCTGCCCGTCCTTGGGATACGGCAAGGAGGTGAAGTCGATCGGTGTCGCACGATCGGCCGGCACCGACCACGTGTGGTGGCGCAGGAGGTGGTGCAGCACCATCGTGATCTCGATGGCCGAGAAGAACTGACCCAGGCACGTGTGGACCCCGCCGCCGAACGGTTGCCACGCGAACTTGTGCGGCAGCGCGCGACCGTCGAAGCGGGTGGGGTCGAAGACCTCGGGATCTGACCAGTAGGTGGGATCGTGATGCGTGTAATGCGGCGTGGCCACCACCATCACGTCGGCAGGCACGTGATGGCCGCGGATCACCGTGTCCCGCACCGTCCATCGCGCCATGGTGGGCAGCGGAGCGAGCATGCGCAGCGATTCCTTCATCACCGCGTCGAGTGCCGTCAGACCCGCCCGCGCCTCGGGTGCGGAGACATCGGGGCCCGCAGCCAGCGACTGCTGGCGACATTCCTCCTGCCACTGCGGGTGTCGGCCGAGCTGATCGACCATCGTGGAGATGGTGATGGTCGACGTGTCGTGCGCTGCCATCAGCAGGAAGATCATGTGGTCGATGATCGCGTCGTCGGAGAAGCGCTCGCCGTCGTCGTCCTCGAGGTGGGCGAGCACCGAGAACAGATCTCGGCCGTCGCCGCGCCGCCGATCCGGAAGATAGTCCCGCAGAAAGTCTTCGAGGAAGCGTCGACCCTTCAGACCCCGGCGCCACCGACCACCGGGCACGTCGAGCCGGACGATGGACGTCGCCGCCTGAACACAGTCGACGAAGGCCTTGTTGACGGCGTCCAGCCGGGTGTCACCGTCGCGCACCCCGCCCATGAACACCTCGGTCGCGAGGCCGAGCGTCAACGACTTCACGGCGGGATAGATCTCGAAGTGCTCCGACGAGTCCCACTCCTGTACGGTGCGGGCGATCAGCGGTTCCATCGCCGCGGCGTAGGACGCGAGACGGTCCTTGGTGAACGCCTGCTGCAGCAGCCGCCGGTGGTGGCGGTGCTCGCCGAGGTCCATGAGCATGAGCCCGTTGTCGAAGAACGGCCCGATGAGCGGCCGCCAGCCGAGTGCGTTGCTGAACGCCTTGTCCCGGTTGGTCAGGATCTCCTCGCACCCGTCGGCGCCGAGCACCAGCACCACGCGCCGACCCGCCATCGTGTGCCACGAGACCTGCCCGTAGCGCCGCTCCTGCTGACGCCACAGGGCGAGGGGGTCCCGGATGTACTGCATCGAACGGCCGACGTAGGGGATGCCCGCGCTGCCCATGACGGGACGGAGATCGGAGCCGAGCGGTGGGGCGGCGAGCGCGTGAGCCATGGGGCCTCCTGAGTATCTGACAGGGCACCCTGTCAGATGTAGTGTGCGTCACAGGAGAGGCATTCGTCAAGACCTGCGAGACTGACGGTATGGCGGAACCCGCGAGCAGGACCTACGGCGGAGTGGACGCGGCGGACCGCGCCGTCCGCCGCCGGGCCGCACTGATCGAGGCGGGCCTGGACCTCATGTCCTCGGTGGGCACCGACAAGACGACGATGACCGCGGTCTGCGCGGCCGCCGGGCTCACCGAGCGGTATTTCTACGAGAGCTTCCGCACCAAGTCGGACCTGCTGCTCGCCGTGCTCGACGGCGTTGCCGACGAGGTGAGAAGCGCTGCGATCCATGCCGTCTCGTCCACGGACGGAGACGTCGCCGACCGCGTGCGGGCCGCTCTGAGCGCCGTGGTGTCGATCATGCTGTCCGACCCCCGCAAGGGCCGGATCGCGTTCGTCGAGTCGATGGCGTCACCGACCCTGCGAGCTCGACGTCAGGCGACCATCGACGCCGTCGCGGACGTGGTCGTCGAACGGTCGCACGAACTCTGGGCCGACCGCGCACTCCCGCCGCCGCAGGACCGGCTCATGGCGTTGATGTTCATCGGCGCCTGCTCCGAACTCGTCTCCGCCCGGTTGCAGGACCACATCGGTGCGACCCCCGACGAGATCGTCGATGCTGCTACGCAACTGTTCCTCACCGGAATGCTGCGCCCGACGAGCTGACTCAGAGATGGCCCTTCAGCAACAGGTGCCAGTACGTGAACGGCAGGCCGAACCGGTCGCCCGCCCACGAGAGCCGACGGGGCTTCAGCGGGTCCAGGAACGACGGCAACGACGACGTGATCTCGCCGGTGCGATCGAACTCGGCCGCGATGAGACGCCGCGCGTCCACCGGGATCGGCGCCACGGTGTAGCCGTCGTACTCCCCCAGCGCCTCGTTCGATCGTTGCGCCAGCACGTTGTCGACGAGGATCGACACCTGGCGCCGTAGTCCGCCGCCCGAGGGATCGGTGTCGATGGACGCGCCGTCGCCCACGGCCCACACGCCCTCGTGTGTGCGGTGCCGGAAGGTCCGCGGATCCACGTCCACCACTGCGTGCGTGCCGGGATCAGCGCTCGCCAGGCCGGTCTCCTCGACCCACCGCGGTCCGCGGTAGGGCGGCACCAGATGCAGCATGTCGTAGCCGATCCGCTCGGTGCGACCGTCCGCGCCAGTCACCGTGATCGATCGCTCGCCCGGCGCGAGCGCCGTCACGGCGGTGCGGTGAAGCACTCGGACATCCAGCTCCCGCAGGTACTTCCGCAGCCGGGCGTCGAGCGCCGGCACTCCCACGAGATCCGGGCGGTCGACCACCAGCGTCATCGACGGCGCGGCACCCACCTTCCGCCAGTGCGCGGCGGCGAGGAACAGCGGCTTGATGGTGGTGCCGGTGCAGCTCACCGGCGCACGAGGAACCGTGAAGACGGCGTGCCCGTCGGGACGCATCGTCTGCACGAGGTGCCAGGTACGCGTCGCCTCGTCGAGGTAGTTGCTCGCCACCGACGACGACGCCAGCGCCGCGTCGATTCCGGGCAGTGCGTCGTGATCGGGCACGAGACCGGATCCCACGACGAGGTCGCGGTAGCGCACCTCCGTGCCCGACTCGGTGCGCACCGTCCGCGTCACGGTGTCCACCGAGACGACACGCTCCTGGATCCAGGTACAGCCCTTCGGTGTCACCGAGCGCTGGGAGCGCTGCGCGGACGCGAGGGACGCCTGCCCGCCGCCGACGTAGGACAGCAGCGGCCGATAGGTGTGCACCTCCTGCGGTTCGATGACCACCACGTCGGAGACGCCCTTGTTCAGGAAACGGGCGGCGGCGCTGATGCCCGCGTTGCCCCCGCCGATGATGACGATGTCGTGCTCGGTGGTCATGATGCCTCCGGTGTCCTGTGACTCGAATGGTTCGGGGGTCTCACCACGACAGGTCCGGCTGATGCGGACCCGCGGCGATGCCGACCTCGTCGGCCGGTACGTCCGTGATGCCGAACAGGTCGGCGAGGGCCTGCTGCGGGGTGCGATCCAGTGCGTCGGCCCACCGGCGGGCCCGGCGCACGGCGCGCCACGACCACCAGTCCACATTGCCGCCCGGCACGGTCGACCGCACCAGCCCGGGGCCTTGCGGAGGCGTCGACGCCTCCAGCGTCCGCGCTGCATCCGGGGCCAGGACGACCGGACCGACGAGGTCGAGCCCGAAGCGGCTGCGCCGTACGTCGTCGCCGCCGGGGACACCGAGGCGTATTCGCGGGTCGTCGGTCCGCCACGACGCGACGAGATCCGCGGCGTCCGTCCCGTCCACCCACACGGTGACGTCCCCCTGCGCGAGCACCGATCCCACCGTCACCAACAGCGATGCGGCACTGTGTCCGTCGGCGTGCACGACGGCCGTGAGGTCGGGAACGGCGTACCGGACGCCGTGGGTGCGCGCAGCGGGGTCGCTGACGAGTGGAAGCAGGGACAGGGCCTCCGTGTTCTTCTGCTCGGTGCGTTGCTCACCGGGTCGGCCGGCCCAGTCGGGACCGTCGTGCCAGGCGACGGCGTCCGGCACATGCGCGATCAGGGCGCCGGCGAGGTAGGCGCGATTGGCCAGCTCCCAGTCCTCTCCGCCGTATCCGCCGAACGACTCGTCGAAGCCGCCGATCTCCTCGAAGAATGCTGCGGTGCAACACATCACCGCGCTGATGACGTGGCGATAGGAGCGATGATCGGCATCGAGCAGATCTCGCGAACCGCGGTACGCGTCGATCAACCAGCGCGGCTCGTCGAGGATCTCGTCGTCCGGCCCCGGAAGTCGGCCCAGCGCGGACAGGTCCGCGTGTCGCCGTCGACCGACGGTGAGTGCATCGGGAACCAGCGACGGCAGACGCACGAGCGCCTGGAGGTACCCGGGCTCGGGAACCGTGTCGGCGTCGAGGAAACAGAGCACGTCACCGGACGCGGCACGGGCCCCGAGATTGCGCGCCGCGGCGGCACGGAAGCCACGGTCCTCCTGCGAGACCACCGTGACGTCGAGCGCACTGCGGACGAGCGGCGCCGTGGCCGAGCCGTCGTCCGCGACGATCACCTCGAACGCGCGGTACGTCTGCTGCTCGAGCGCCGCGAGAACCAGATCCAGCGACCGTTGCTGTTCGAAATAGGGCACGACGACGCTGACCGACGGGCGCGGAGCATCGATGTCGCGCAGCAGGTCCCACCTGTTTCCGGGCACCGCGTGGCCGAACGGGGTGGGGACCGCGGTGGTGATCACGCGTGCACCACGACCGACTCCGCGTACACCCGCACGTGCGCGGCGCCGACCTCCGCGCGCGTGGGGTGCGCGACGACCCCGTCCTCCAGCCACGTCGACTCGGGGTCACCCGCCGCGTCGGCGAGCGCCTCGGCGAGTCGATCCTCCTCGTACAGGGTCACGGTGCCGGGCGAGCGCCGGGCGAACTCACGCGTGTACGCGCCGGCCACCACCAGCGGTCGACGGCCGTGCTCGATCCAGGTGTTGATCGACCCGGACGCGGACATGTGCCGATGATGCGCCACGGGAACGGTGACGCGGCCGAGTTCGACCGGAAGGTCGGCGTCGTCGATGTAGCCGGTGACACGCACGGTGGTGCCGTGTGCCGCCGCGGACTCGATCAGCTCGTCGACCAGATGATCGTGTCCCGGCGACGGCGTTCCCAGTGCCAGCAGGTGCGCGCCCGGGGGCAGCGCGTCCAGCACCTCGGCGTGTCCCTTGCCCGGGTACAGGAACCCGAGGACGCCGACGGTCACCTCGCCGCTGTCCGTGCGGATGCCGGCCCCCGTCGCCACGGGAAGCGGGATCACGACGGACGGGGTACCGATACCGGCCTCGCGCGACAGGTCTCGTTCGTGCTCGCTGCTGACGATCACGGTGTCCGCGCACGCGACCACCCGTCGGTAGCACTCGACGCGCGCGGACGCGGATCGGCCGTCGGACGGCTGCGGCAGATCGTGCAGCGTCACCACGAACGCGGAACCCGATGCGTGGATGCGCCGCGCCAGGTCCTCGACCACCCCGGCCGCAGCCGTCGCCGGTGACCCGAACAACCGGTCCGTCACGTGCAGGTGCACGACGCCGACGTCCGGAATCGACGTGACGTCACTCGCGGACTCGTGACGCAGGAGCGTCGACTCGAGACCGGCGTCGATGATGCCGTCGCGGATGCGCAGCGCGAACTGCACCACCCCGTGTCGCTCGGGACCGATGACGAGATGCGCGACCGACGTCACGAGGCGACCTCCGACAGCAGCAGCGAGAGTGTGTCCGCGTGTCGGGTGAGCGCGGCGTCCACGAACGCGGGATGCTCCGCGTACCAATGCAGTTGGCGACGGTGAATGTCCTCGGCATCGACGACGGAGCCGCCGATCACCCAGTCCGGCCGGGGCGCGGCGCCGAGGTCGAGCGCGTCGACGACAGCGGACTCCAGCGGCGTGTGCACCGAATCGAGCAGTACGCGGCCCGGATCCGCCGCCGCAGCGTCGACACCGGCTGCCGACAGGATGCGCGTGGCCAGCTCGAGCAGCACCGGATTGCCGGGGTGGTTGATCGTGTGTGCGGCGTCCGCTCCGAGGGCGGTCAGGACGTCCGAGATCGCGACGTCGCAGTCCCGGCGCTCGCGTCGTGCGAGTTCGGCGATGCTCGCCTCGGCGTTCGCGCGCAGCGCGTCAGGGGCGACGGGAGCGGCGCGCCACTCCTCGGATGCCACCCTGCCTGCGGCCACGAGCACCGTGCGCAGATCGTGGTACGGAGCGCCGGCGGGAGACGCCGACGGGTCGCTCGGGTGCCGCACGATCACCTGGAACGGGTACAGCCCGCTGTACCGGAAGACCGGCCACCGCACGACCCGGGCGTGCTCCGGCAGCATCGACGCCACCTGGTTCGTCCCGATCGGCAGGTCGCGGTAGTCGTCGCGAACCGGCTGCGCCAGCAACACCGAGGCCCGGCCGGCCAGCTCGGCGAGGTGCCGCACGTCGGCCGAGTCGAGTTCGTGCACCGGCGGCATGCGCACGGTCCGGAACGGCGCGTCCGGCACCTCGTCGAGCATCACTCGCACGGCCTCGGCCTGGCAGTTCCCGAGCACGATCCACAGCGGTGGATCGTCGGGCACCGGGTCGAGACCGTAGAACTCGCCGTAGTGACGCGTCCGGCCGTCCGGCTCGGTCGACGCAGAGTGAGGCATGACGTCGGGTTACCCGGACAGCGCGCAGGCGAAGCGGTGAGAGACCTGCACGACACCGCGTTTGTGGACGAGCCCCCCGGGGCATTCCTCTTTTGTCGTGGTCCAGAAGGCGGCCCGATCCCTGTTCGTACACCCGTGCCGCCCTGCCCACCCCTCGGGCGCGCGCGTCTGCCCCCGAGAGGATGACCCGAGCCGTGATCGCCGTCGCATCCATCCCTGCTGCGCACCCGTACGTCGCCGCTGTCGTCGCCACGGGCGACGACATTCTTCTGCTCGACGATCCCCGGCCCCTCGAGGCGACCACGCCCGGGCAGTGGTGGCCGCCGCGCCTGCTCGAGCCCGACTATCTCCGCGCGCACATCGACGACATCGACGTGGTGCACCTGCACTTCGGCTTCGACGCCGCCACACCGGACCGTCTCGCCGACGTCGTCTCCGTGCTGCGCGAGTCGTCGACCCCCCTGGTTCTCACGGTGCACGACCTGCACAATCCACACTTCGCCGAGCTCGACATGCACCGGTCCCAGCTCGACGTCCTCGTCCCCGCCGCGGCCGCCGTCATCACGCTGACCGACCGCGCCGCTCGGGAGATCGAACGTCTGTGGGGCCGCTCGGCAATGGTGATCCCGCATCCGCACGTCGCACCGCTCGACGTCATCACCGCACGCGACACCACGGCGCACGAGCGCGCAGTCGTCGCCGTGCACGCCAAGTCGTTGCGCGCGAACCTCGATCCCGAGGCGGTCATGGCGACCGTCGTGGCGGCCGCGTCGGCACGCGACGCCGTGGTGCGTCTCGACATCGACGACGACGTGTTCGACCACACGAGCCACTGGTACGCACCGGAGCGCGGCGAGCGATTGCTGGCCTTCCGTGATCACCCGGACGTCGACGTGCGGGTGCATCGTCGGTTCACCGACGCGGAGCTGTGGCAGTACCTGTCCGACATCGACGTGTCCGTGCTTCCGTACCGCTTCGGTACGCACTCTGGCTGGATGGAGGCGTGCCGCGACCTCGGCGTCGTCCCCGTCGTCCCGGACATCGGCCACTTCGCCGATCAGTTCCCGTGCCCCACCTTCGTGTTCGGACCCGGCCTCTTCGATCCCGCGTCGCTCGATGCCGCGGTGGGCGAGGCGCTGCGCACCGAGCCGACCGGCCCGGACTTCGCCGACTACCGACGCCATCAGCAGAGCGCGATCGCCGCCGAGCACGCCGCGCTCTACCGTGCCCTGTCCGCTCCCGTCGCCTCGGGCCGCGCGGACGGAGCCGTGCTCGTATGACGGTCGCCGCCGCCGCACGTCCACTGCGCATCGCCCTTCTCGGATCGTCGCGCTTCCCCATCGCGCAACCGTTCGCGGGTGGCCTCGAGGCACACGTGTGGCATCTCGCCCATGCCCTCACCGAGCGCGGCCATCGCGTCACGCTCTTCGGTGCCGAAGGCACGTCGACCGACGTCGCGCACGACGTCATCGACGTCCACACGTTCCAGATGAGTCCGCACGCGCGGACCGAACACATGGGACCGTCGTGGGTGGTGCACGAGCATCACGCCTATCTGTCGGTCATGCTCGAACTGGCCGGGCCCCTGGCACAGTCGTTCGACGTGATCCACAATCACAGCCTCCACTACCTGCCCATCGCGATGTCCTCGATGGTGCCGGTCCCCATGCTCACGACGCTGCACACGCCACCGCTCGCCTGGCTGGAGTCGGCGGCCGCGGTGCCGCTCAATCCGAACACCGGGTACGCCGCGGTGAGCGAGTACACGGCGCAGCAGTGGCTACCCGTCGCGGGTCCGATCCCCGTGGTTCCCAACGGGATCCCGCTCGACCGGTGGCCGTTCGGCCAGGGCACCGGCGATCGCGGCGGGGCGGGCGAGTACGCGGTGTGGACGGGCCGGTTGGTTCCCGAGAAGGGGGTCGATCTCGCCATCGACGCCGCGCGGCGCGCCGGTTACCACCTGCGCATCGCCGGACCGGCAGCCGACGACGACTACTTCCGGACGGCGGTGGAGCCCCGCCTCGGCGACGGCGTCACCTACGAGGGCCACCTGATGCAGAAGGAACTCGCCGATCTGGTCGGCGGAGCCGCCGTCGCACTGGTGACGCCGCAGTGGGACGAGCCGTACGGGCTCGTGGTCGCCGAAGCACTCGCGTGCGGCACACCGGTCGCGGCCTTCCGTCGCGGCGGCATCCCGGAGATCCTCGACGACACGTGTGGCCGGATGGTGCCCGCCGACGACATCGACGCTCTCGCCGGGGCCATCGGAGATGCTGCGCGCCTCCCCCGTGCGCACGCCCGCGCTCGCGCGGAGCGCATCTGTTCGGACGCGACGATGGTGGACAGCTATCTCGACCTCTACCGCGAGTTGCTGACGACGTCGGGCCGAACCGCCGCCGTCCCTGCATGATCGGGTACTACGTCCACCACCACGGCGTGGGGCATCTGACCCGCGCCCGGTCCGTCGCACGGGCGCTCGCCGAGCCGGTGACGGTGCTGTCCTCGCGGCCCCGGCCGTCGGACATCGACCCGTTCGCGGGCTGGATCACACTTCCTCTCGACACACCCGACGGCTCCGCCGATCCCGCTCTCGACACACCCGACGGCTCCGCCGATCCCGCTCCGGACACACCCGCCGGCGGTGACGATCCGGACGACCCCACCGCTCACGGGGTCGTCCACTGGGCGCCCATCTCGGTCCCCGGGATGACCGACCGCATGACCGCCCTCGCGCGGTTCGTGGACGAGCTTCGCCCCCGATGCGTCGTCGTGGACGTGTCCGTCGAGGTTGCGATGTTCGTGCGACTCATGGGTGTTCGGGTGGTCGTGTTCGCGATGCCGGGCGAGCGCACCGATGCGCCCCATCAGCTGGCCTATCGCGTCGCCGACCGCATCGTCGCTCCGTGGTCGGCCTCGGTGTACCGGCCGGAGTGGTTGCGCGAGTTCGAGGACAGGACCGTGTACGCCGGCTCGATCAGTGCCCACGCCGATCGTGCCCGCGCCGGAACCGACCGCGACCCGACGTCCGTCGTCGTGCTCGCGGGCGCAGGGGGCTCAGCTCTCACCCCGGACCACCTCGCCCGAGCGGGTGCTGCCACGCCGACCCGCACCTGGCGCGGTGTCGGCGCGCCCGGCACCCCCTGGGTGGACGACGTGTGGCCGCTGCTGACCGGTGCCGGCGTGGTGGTCACGCACGGCGGGCAGAACGCGGTGGCCGACGTGGCCGCATCGGGTGCGCCCGCGGTGATCGTGGCCGAGAGTCGCCCGCACGGTGAGCAACTCGCGACCACTCGCGCGCTGGGGGCCGCGGGGCTGGCGATCTCGCTCGAGTCGTGGCCCGATCCGGACCGGTGGCCCGAGATCCTGAACCGTGCCGGTGCGCTGACCGGCGACATCCGGGCACGGACCGAGGTGGACGGCGCAGCGCGTCGTGCGGCAGCGGCGATCGAGGACGTGTGGGCGTGACGTCGGTGCGGACATGACGTCGGTGCTTACATGACGTCGGTGGCCGTGGTGACGATCGTGTCGGGTCGCGCGGGGCACCTCGCTGCGCAACGCCGCGGTCTCGCTCGCTCGACACGGCGAGCCGATCTGCACGTCGTGGTGTCGATGGGTGACCCGACGGTCGTGGACGCCACCGCCGTCGTTCCCCGCGTCGGCGACGCGCTACCCCTGGCTCGGGCGCGCAACGAGGGTGCCCGCCTCGCCCTCGAGGCCGGTGCCGATCTGCTGATCTTCTTGGACGTCGACTGCATCCCGAGCCGCGAGATGATCGACCGGTACGTCCGTCGTGCGCGCGACGGAGCCGTGCTGTGCGGGCCGGTCACCTACCTGCCCGAGGTCTCCGGTGGGTACCCGGACGACTTGGACGGATGGACGAATCCCCATGCGGTGCGCCCGAATCCGGCGCCCGGGCACGTCGAGATCGGAACGAACTGGGATCTGTTCTGGTCGCTGTCGTTCGCGGTCACGTCGGCGACGTGGCACACGCTCGGGGGGTTCTGCGAGGACTACACGGGCTACGGCGGCGAGGACACCGACGTCGGCCGCGTCGCGGAACGATCGGGTCTGGATCTGCTGTGGGTCGGCGGAGCGCACGCGCACCATCAGTGGCACCCCGTGTCCTCGCCGCCGATCGAGCATCTCGACGACATCGTGACCAACGCCGCCATCTTCCACGGTCGATGGGGACACTGGCCGATGATCGGGTGGCTGAACGCTTTTCGCGAGCGCGGCGACATCGACTGGACGCCCGAGGGCAGCAGCATCGCTCGCCGCCCGGTCGGGCACTAGCATCGAGCGATGTCCGACACCCGCACCCTGATCCTGATGCGCCACGGCAAGTCCTCGTACCCGGACGGGGTGGACGACCACGACCGGCCGCTCGACGAGCGGGGCCGTCGCCAGGCCGCCGCGGCCGGCGACTGGATCCGGGCGAACGTCGGCGCCGTGGACGCGGTGATCTGCTCGACGGCGACGCGTACTCGCCAGACTCTCGAGCGCACGGCCGTCGACGCGCCGGTGCGCTTCGAGGGCACCGTCTACGGGGGCTCCCCCGACGACATCGTCCGCGAGATCATCGCGACCGACGACTCGGCGGCGACCGTGTTGGTAGTGGGGCACGCACCCGGAATCCCCTTCACGGCACTGGAACTCGCCGACGATCAGGAGTCGGACGCGGCGGTGTGGATCCGACGGGGCTACCCCACCTCCGCGCTGGCGGTGCTGGAGTTCACCGGCGACTGGTCGGATCTCGGGCCGGGGTGCGCCCGCCTGACTCACGCGCTCCGCGTCGACTGACCCTCCACCACAGCGCGATTGCGCGCGCTCTCCGAGCGACCGAGCGCCTTCACCTCGGCGTCCATCTTCGGCAGGATGCGCGGCACGTGGCGCAACGTCGTGGCCTCACCGAGCCGAGTGGTGAGCACGGAGCGCACCCAGCCGATGCCGCCCACGATGCCGGGAACGTAGACCCGGCGTGACCGCCGCTCCACCGCGCGGACGAAGGCGTCGACACACGCCTCGACAGGCAGGGTGCGGCCGAGCGGCCAGGGCAGCACGGACAGCAGATCCTGGAACGCGGTGAGGTCGGACTTGGCGTCCTGCACCAGTGGAGTGTCGATCCACGCCATGTGGGCGGAGCCGACGTCCACACCCTGGTACTTCACCTCGAGGCGCAGGGCGTTGGCGAAGTGTTCGGCTCCCGCCTTGCTCGCGTTGTACGACGCGAGGCCGGGGCACGCGGTGAAGGCCGCGAGCGACGAGACGACGAGCACGTAGCCCTTGCGCTCGATGAGCGAGGGCAGCGCCGCGCGGACGGTGTGGAAGACGCCCGTGGTGTTGATGTCGATCACGCGCTTGAACGTCTCCGGATCGACGTTGAGCACCGACCCGTAGCTCGAGATGCCGGCGTTCGCGAGGACCACGTCGATGCCTCCGAATCGCGCGATTCCCGCGTCCACAGCGGCCTGCATGTCCGCCAGATCCCGTACGTCGGCGCGCACCCCCACGGCGACGTCGCCCAGATCGGCCACGAGTGCCGTCAGCGGCGCCTCGTCCACGTCGGTCAGCACCAGCTTCGCGCCCTTGGCCGCGAGAGCCCGCGCCGTCGCCTCGCCGATACCGCGGCCCGCGCCGGTGATGAGCACGACCTTGTTGCGCACGCTGACCATGTGAGTCCTCCTGACGACGAATGTCCGGTCACAGTACCTGTGACCGGAGATGACACCTACTGTTCCTCGGAATCGGCGGCGCACTGCGGACAGTGGTTGTCCTCGATCACGAGCAGGATCTCGGTCATCATCCGATACGAGGAGAGGCCGACCATGACCGCCACGCACCCGCTCACCATGGAGATCCAGCTCGTCATGCTGCCCGTCACCGACGTCGACCGTGCGAAGGAGTTCTACACGCGCATCGGCTTCCACGCCGATCACGACGCCACTCCCTTCCCGGACGTGCGCTACGTCCAGCTCACCCCACCCGGTTCCGCGTGCTCGATCGCGATCGGGAAGAACATCACCTCCGCCGCACCCGGATCCGTCGAGGGCATGCTCGTCGTCGTGCAGGACGCGCAGGCCGCGTACGAGATGCTGCTGTCCGCCGGCGTCGAGGCCACCCCGGTGAAGGACGAGGGCTGGGGGTTGTTCACGTACTTCGCCGACCCGGACGGCAACCGGTGGGCGGTGCAGCAACTGCCGGTGGGCTGACGCCCCCGTGCGCCTTTCGCGCATCCAGGGATACGCAAAAGGCGCACGGGGGTGACGGAGCAAGGGTCCGGGCGGGCCCGATGGTGGGTCCGCCCAAGCTTCTCCCGACGACGGCACCCGGGCGTTTCGCCGGAATAGGCTGCGCCCGAATCGGCAGGCGCGCCGGTCGGACGGGGGCGGCAGTGACGGAGACCGAGAATCGGACCGAGCGGGGTGCGGCGGCGACGCGGGCACCGCGGTGGCGCACGATCGGGGCGCGGCGCGACTCCCTCACCCTCCCGTACGGGTGGGGACCCGCGATCGTGCTGGTGCTGGTCTCCCTCGTCGACCGCATCGAGTTCAGCCTGGTCGCCGCCGTGCTGCCGCAGCTGCAGGCGGAGTTCGGGTTCGGCGACACGGCGGCCGGTTCCATTCCCACTGCGGCCGCCGTCGCCGCGGGCCTCCTCGCGATGCCCGCCGCCTACCTCGCCGATCGCCACGACCGCGGCCGCATCATCACCGTCGTCGTGTTCTTGTGGGCCCTGGCGACGGTCGGTTCCGCGCTCGCTCCCACCTTCGCCGTCTTCTACCTGGTGCGCATGGGCCTCGCCGCCGCCGAGGCCATCGACAACCCGGCCAGCGCCAGCATGCTCGCCGACTTCCACCCACCCGCGACCCGCCCGACGGCCTTCGGGTGGTGGCGGACCGCGGCCTACCTCGGCGGCGCCGGCATCGTGTTGGGCGGAGTGCTCGCCGAGTGGCTCGGGTGGCGCGGCGCCTTCCTCGTCATGGCGATCCCCGGTGTGGTGGTCGCCGTGCTGATGTCGCGGGTGCGGGAACCCGAACGGGGGTACGCCGACAGACTGGCCGCGGGCAGCGCGGACACGCCCGCGCCGGAGGCCACCACCGATCCGATGCCGGTCCAACTTCGCCGCGTCGCACCGATCCGGACGCTGTGGTTCACCGGCGGCGCTCTCACCGTCATGAGCCTCGCGGTCGGTGGCCTGACGTTCTGGGTGCCCAGCCTGTTGCAACGCCGATTCGGCCTCGGCGAAGCGGCCGCCGCGTCCGCGGGCGGTGGTCTGACACTGATCGGCATCGTCGGCGGCACGCTCGTCGGATCCCTGCTCACCCGGCGAACCCTGTTCTCGACGCCGTCGCAGTGGCGCGTCCTGGTGGGCGGCACCGGAATCCTGCTGGGCACCGCGGCCATGGCCGGGGCGTTGGCCTCCGAGAGCTGGCTGCCCTTCACCGTGCTGCTCACCGTGTTCGGCTTCTTCACCGCCTGGGCGATCCCCACGCTCACCTCGTGCGTCGCCGACGTGCTCGCCCCGCGCGACCGCGGACTGGGTTACGGACTGCTGCAGATCGCCGCGACCGTGGGCGGCGCCGTCGGACCGCTCCTCGTCGGCGCGGTGTCCGACGCGTACGGCTCCCTCACCACCGGCATGGTCCCGCTGCTGCCCCTGCTGCTGATCGGGGGCGTGCTCGCCCTCTGCGCCTACCCGTACGTGTCGCCGGACGCGCAGCGGGTGCTGGACGGCGTGGCCTGACGCGCCCCTGCCCGCCCCCTCGTGTTCGCCCGTCTGTCAGGGCAGCGCGATAGCGTCCCGCACCATGCGACTCACCCGCGTGCTTCTCGCCGCGTCCGTCCTGACGATCACCGCCTGCAGCGCGCCTGCCGCCGACGAGCCGCCCGGTGACCCGCGCACCGTCCGCGTCGCGACGTACAACGCCAGCATGAATCGCCCCGCCGCCGGCGATCTGGTCGCCGCTCTGCGGTCCGGAACGGATCCGCAGATCCGGTCGGTGGCCGACGTGGTCCAGCGCAACGCCCCGGACATGCTGCTGCTCAACGAGTTCGACTACTCTGACGGCGCCGTCGACCTCTTCCGCGACAACTACCTCGCCGTCGGCGACGCACCGATCGACTACCCGTTCGCGTACACGGCGCCCGTCAACACCGGCGAGCCGTCCGGGCTCGACCTCGACGGGGACGGGCGGTCCGACGGACCGAACGACGCCTGGGGCTTCGGGCAGTTCCCCGGCCAGTACGGCATGGTCGTCCTCTCGAAGTTCCCACTCGACGCCGCCGCGGTCCGCACGTTCCAGACCTTCCGCTGGGCCGACATGCCCGACAACCTGCTGCCGCGCGAGTACTACGGCGCGAACTCGGACGCCCTGCGCCTGTCGAGCAAATCGCACTGGGACGTGCCCGTGGACATCGACGGGCGAGTGATCCACCTGCTCGTCTCGCATCCCACGCCGCCCTCCTTCGACGGGCCCGAGGACCGCAACGGCCGACGCAACCACGACGAGATCCGGCTCACCGCGGACTACATCGCCGGCGCCGACTACCTCGTCGACGACACCGGACTCGCCGGCGGCCTGCCGAACGGTTCCTCGTTCGTGGTGTTGGGGGACCAGAACAGCGATCCGGTCGACGGGGACTCCTACCCGGGGGCCATCGCGCAACTGCTCGACAGCCCGGCACTGCAGGACCCGGCGCCCACCTCGCCGACCGCCGGCACCGACACGGCGGACTTCGCCGATCCCGTGCCGGGTGATCTGCGGGTGGACTACGTCCTGCCGAGCACCGATCTGACGGTCACCGGATCGGGGGTCTTCTGGCCCGCGCCGGGCGAGCCGGGCGCCGAGTTGCTGTCGGCGAGCGATCACAGATTGGTGTGGGTGGACCTGCAGGTCTGACCCGTCAGCGCAGCAGTGCGGCCAACGCCTCGTCGGACGCGCGCAGAGCGTCACGGTCGAACGTCGATGCCGAGGACAGGATCTCGTCGGCACCGGTGCGGTCGACGAGGTCCTCGAGCCGGCGGCGCACCGTCGCCGGACTGCCGTGCACGCTGCCGTCGAGGGAGCGCTGGGCCGACTCCCGAGCTCGCGGAGTGAGACCGTCGGGCATCTCGGTGACCGCGCGCAACGGTGGGAATTCCCCGGTACGGCGGGAGTCCGCCATGGCCACCGCCTCCGCCATGGCGAGTCGGCGGGCCTCGGCGTCGGTGTCGGCGACCAGGACGTCGAGCGACACCGTCACGGACGGCTGCGCCGCGAAGGCCGAGGGAACGAACTCGCGTCGATATGCCGCCAGCGGAGCCAGGTCACCCGTGAGCATCGGACCGCCCACCACGACGGGAAGCCCGCGCTGCGCGGCGATCGCGAGCCCGTGACCCGTCGCGAGAACGTGGATCGGGATCAGTCGCTCGGGCGCGGGCTGCACGGTCACCGGACCGATTCCGAGCAGGAAGTCCTGCAGATCCGCGAGGTCGTCGGCGAAGCGCTCGGCGTCCTCGGTGTCCGCCCGCAGCACCTTGCGCACCGGCGGCGTGAACCCCAGCGACCGGCCGACACCGAGGTCGATCCGGCCGGGACACAGCGCGTCGAGCATCGCGAACTGCTCCGCGACGACGATGGGCGAGTGATTCGGCAGCATGACGCCTCCCGACCCGAGCCGAATCCGCGACGTCGCCGCGCCGATCGCCGCGAGCAGCACCGCGGGTGAGCCGCTCGCGATGCCGGGTACGGCGTGATGCTCGGCCACCCAGAACCGCTCGTAACCCGCGGCCTCGGCCCACCGCGCACGCTCGATCGTGTCCGACACCGCGGCGGCGGCGGACCGATCGGTGCGAGTACGGGAGCGATCGAGAAGGGACAGACGCATGCTCTTCACAACCCTCGCGGGAGTCGCCCTGTTCCGTCCCGACCCGCCCGAGAAACCGGCACAGAGATTGGTAACAGTCATACAATCCGGTCGAGTGGTTCCATCACCTGCACCATTCACGGGACACTGACCATTCGACTGTTCTCGATCGATGGTGGGTGTGCACGTGAAGCGCAGGCAACTGCTGCAACTGGCCGCAGCAGGAATGGTGGGCCTCGCGGTCCCGCCCGCGATCACCCGGTCGACGGCGTCCGCACTCCCGCTCGGCGTCCCCTCGATCCGGAACCTCCTGCCCGAACTGTTCGCCGACCCTCCGCGTCCACCGGACCACTCACTCGCCCTCGTCATCGGATCGGGCTTCGGAGCCAGCGCCGCGGCGTTGCGGCTCGCGCAGGCCGGTACGTCGGTCACCGTGCTCGAACGAGGACTCCGCTGGCCGCGCGATCCGTTCCGCGACATCTTCACCGCCGACATGACGGCCGACGGGCGCGGCCTGTGGCATCAGCGCTCGTTCACCAACCTCACCGGCATGCCGGTCGGGCCCGTTGACTGGTTCAACGGCGTCCTCGACACCACCCGGTACGAGAACCTGTCGGTGTGGCGTGCAGCCGCGGTGGGCGGCGGTTCCGTCGTCTACACCGGCGTCAGCATCGCCCCGGACAAGCGCTTCTTCGATCTCTCGTTCGGTGGCCGCGTGGACTACGACGAGATGGCGTCGCAGTGGTACCCGAAGGCTCGCTCGGTGCTCCGGCCGTCGACCATGCCCGACGACATCTACGCCTCCCCCGGGTTCGCCCACTCGAGGACGTGGGACGACCACGCCCGCCGCGCCGGTTTCGACCCGCAGCGCGTCGACGGAGGCTGGAACTGGAACGTGCTGCGTGACGAGATGTCGGGTCGGTCCCGGCCGTCCGCCACCGTCGGCTGCAGCACGTTCGGCAACTCCAACGGCGCGAAGCACGACCTGACGCAGAACTACATCCCGCAGGCCGAGGCCACGGGCAACGCCGTGGTGTGTCACAGCCACGAGGTCGTCGCCATCGGTACCGAGAGCGGTGGCCGCTACCGCGTGGAGGTGCGGCGCCTCGATCCCGAGGGCAACGCACTCGAGACGCGCACGCTGACCTGCGACTCGCTGATCCTCGGCGCCGGCTCCATCGGCACCACCGAACTACTGGTCCGCGCACAGGCCACCGGCGCACTTCCGGAGCTCAACGAGTTCGTCGGACGCGGATGGGGCACCAACGGCGACGCCTTCATGACGCGCTCGCTCGGCCCCATCGGCGGTGGACCGCAGGGAGCGCCGTGCGCCTCGCGCATCGTCGACGACACGGGCATGCCTCTCAGCGTCGAGAACTGGTACGTCCCGGGCGTTCCCACCGAGATGGGTTTCCTCGGATCGCTCGGTATGACCATCGACCCGCTGCGGGCCGATTTCCGCTACGACCGTGCGACCGACGGGATGAGCTTGACCTGGCCCAAGGGCGGCAGCCGCGACACCGTCGAGGCACTGCGCGCGGTGCAGAACCGGATGGCACAGGCCGGCCGCACCGTCGTCTCCGCCGAGCCGTTCACTCGCGACGTCGACGACACCTTCACCGCGCACCCCCTCGGCGGTGCGGTCCTGGGCGACGTCACCGATGCGTACGGACGAGTGAAGGGGCACCCCGGCCTGTACGTCATGGACGGAGCCCTCGTTCCCGGCAGCACGGGCGCGGCCAACCCGTCTCTCACCATCACCGCGCTCGCCGAGCGCAACATCGCAGCCGTCATCGCCGCCGGAGGCTAGGCGAGGCCTATCTCCGGCCGACCCTCCGGCACCGTCACGGTCGCTGCCGTGCGGACCTGCGCGCCGGGAACCGAGATCGCGTCCAGGACCCGGACCTCGGACCGCCACTCCGTCGGCGTCAGCGTCGCACGCAGATAGCCGCGACGGGCATTGCCGAACTTGACGTGCGGTGACGCGGCCGCGATGTCCGCACCGGCCGTGTCGACGTCCGCACCGTCCTTGCCCGAGGCGATGGAGGTCGACGCGATCTCGACTCCGACCACCGGGGCGGAGTCGTCCTGATAGTCGCGGCGCAGTTCCGACACGATGGTGCGGTGGATGTCGCCCACGATGGACGCGAGGGTGATCCCCCGGTCGCGGGCGCCGTCGAGGATGCGGTGCCGTGACGCCTCGTACCCACTCCACGGGTCCATCCCGACCTTCCGCTCGCCGTCACTGATGCGGGCGAGGTCGGAGATCACCGTCTGGTGCGCGAGGAACTTCCACGTGGCGCCGGACCCTAAGCCGTCGAGGATCCACTTCTCCTGTGCCGCTCCGGTGATGGTGCGACTCGGGTCCGCGGTCTCCGCGTTCTGCGCGTGTTCGCCGTCGCCGTTGGCCTGATCGCTGCGGTACTGCCGGGTGTCGAGCACCGAGAAGTCCACCAGGTCACCGAAACTGAAGCGGCGGTACGCCGTCAGATCCGGTCCTGTCGGTCGCTGGGCCATCCGCACGGGAGTGTTCTCCCACCACGCCTTGAACGCATCGGCGCGGCGCAGGAGGAACAACCGCGGATCACCCGCAGGATCGCCGGGAGCGGCGGTGCCGGCATCCTGGCTGATCGCCCCGGCCCAGTTGTTGTCCACCTCGTGATCGTCGAAGGTGGTGATCCACGGCGCCGCTGCGTGCGCCGACGCCAGGTCGGGATCCGACTTGTACAGCGCGTACCGATCGCGATAGTCGTTCAGTGCCAGCGTCTCTCGTCCCGCGGACTCAGGCCGTGGCTGCGACGCGCGGGCGCCTGTACCTTCGATCGCGTACTCGTAGATGTAGTCGCCGAGGAAGAACACGGCGTCCGGGTCACTCGCCCGCGAGATCGGCATAGGCGCCGTAGAACCCGTCCTCCCACTTCTGGCACGACGCCCATGCGAACGACAGTGACGCGAGGGGTGATCCCGGTGCGGGCGCCGTCCTCGTTCGCCCGACGGTGCTCACGTGCGGACCGACCATGAAGCGGTAGAAGTACTCCCGCGCCGGAGCCAGACCCCGTACGTCCACGTGCACCGACCAGCCGTCCGCATCGGATGCCAGTTCGATGCCCTGGCTCACCGCCCGCCCGAACCGTTCGTCCTCGGCGATCTCCCACCGCACCGGCACCACACCCGGCCGCATACCGCCGACCGGAGCGAGTGGGTCGACCGCGAGACGAGTCCACAGCACCACCGAGTCCGGAAGCGGATCGCCCGACGCGACGCCGAGGCGGAACGGGTAGTCGGCCGGGGTGCCGCGTTGCGGCTGCGCGTGCGCCGTCGCGCTCGACAGTTCCGGTGTCATCGCGAGCGCACCGACCAGTGCGGTCCACGTGAGGAACGAACGACGCGTGGTGCCGGCACGCAGAGAACAATCGGCACCGATGACGAGATCACGACGGCTCATGGACCGAACGGTGCCCCTCGAAAGGAAACTCCGTGTGGATCGGAGACGACGCGCGCGAGGACTCGCGCTGAAGCCACCCGAATCGGGTACGCAGTCGACATGGACGACAAGCGAGAGATGGGCAGACGCGACGTCGAGAAGCGGTGGCGCGATCCGCGCGCGATCCGGCACGCGGCCACGTACGACGGGGCAGTGATCGGCATCGCTGCCGTCGCGGTGGCCGTGTTCCTCGCAGCGGGCGCGTCCAGCGTCGCGATCGCTGCGCTCGTACCCGGTGTCTGTCTGCTCGGTGGGATCGGCGCACTGTGGATCGGCTACCGCTCCTACCGCCACGGCGGGACGTGGCCCGTCTGGCAGGGAGCCGCCTGGCTGCTGTTCGCGCTGATGCTGGTGAGCTTGTCCCTCCCGACCCTCGCTCTGCGCTGAGCCGGGAGGGAACGGATCACGCCTGCACGACGGTGATGACGTTGCCGTCGGGATCCTTCAGCATGAACATCGGCGGCACGTTCGGATCGTCGTCCTCACCGAGCGGTTCCATCTCGAACCCGTCGAAGGCACTCAGGCGAGCGTGCTCCGCGCGGACGTCCGACGTCTCCACCCCGATGGACGAGCCGCCCGGCGTGTCGTACATCGGCGGGTTCAGCGCGAGGCGCGCCGTGGACCCCGGCGGCGCCACCTCGAGCCAGCGGTACTCCTCGTTCGGCCCGAAGCGGGTGTCACCGCGCACCTCGAACCCGAGCACGCGGGTGTAGAAGTCGAGGGCCTTGTCCTGATCGGCAACGGTGAACATGGCCACGCCGATGTTCGTGATGGTGCTGGGAGTCTCGGTCATACAGGTGCCGACTCCGCGGTGGCCCGGAACTCATCGCGGTGACCTGGCGGTGCGGTGCGCCAGGCCCGGCGCCGCGCGCACCAGAGATCCGGGGCGCCGGACCGTCGGCAACCCGCCGGACCTTCCGCGCGCAGCGCCCGGTGCTGCGCGCACCCCACAGCCTGCGCAGAACCCCGCACGGTGCGCCCGGCAGCCCCAACCCCCCGCGCGGTGCGCCCGGCAGCCCCAACCGGCCGGCACGGTGCGCCCGGCACGATCAGCACCCGGCACCCCCGAACACAGAACAGCCCCGCACCCCACCGAAGTGGAGTGCGGGGCTGGACTTGTCTGTCGCGCTACCGGCTAGCGGTAGTCGCCGGAGAAACCGTAGTCGTCGAGCGGCACTGCAGCACCGGTGTTCTGGCCGAAGCCGTCCGCGCTGTAGTACTGATCGTCGTACGACGGCACCGCGTAGGCCGCGGCACGTGCTTCCTCGGTGGGCTGAACCGTGATGTTCCGGTACCGGTTGATGCCGGTGCCGGCGGGGATCAGCTTTCCGATGATCACGTTCTCCTTGAGACCGATGAGCTTGTCCGAGCGGCAGTTGATCGCCGCATCGGTCAGCACTCGGGTGGTCTCCTGGAACGACGCCGCGGACAGCCACGAGTCGGTCGCCAGCGATGCCTTGGTGATTCCCATCAGCACCGGACGTCCGGCAGCGGGCTCGCCACCCTCGGACACGACGCGACGGTTGCTCGACTCGAACTCGCTGCGCTCGGTCAGCGATCCGGGCAGGAACTCCGTGGAGCCCGAATCAATGATGGTCACGCGGCGGAGCATCTGACGAACGATCGTCTCGATGTGCTTGTCGTGGATGGACACACCCTGGCTGCGGTACACCTCCTGGACCTCGTTGACGAGGTGGATCTGCACCTGACGCGGGCCCATGACTCGCAGGACCTCGTGGGGATCGGCAGCACCTTCCATGAGCTGCTGGCCGACCTCGACGTGGTCACCGTCCGACAACAGACGCTCCGTGCCGTCGTCGTGCTTGAAGACACGCAGACGCTGACGCTTGGAGAGCTTGTCGTAGACGACCTCTTCGCCGCCGTCGTCCGGGACGATGGTGATCTTGTAGAAACGGTCACCGTCCTCGAGCTGGATGCGACCCGAGACGTCCGCGATGGGCGCCTTGCCCTTGGGCACACGAGCCTCGAAGAGCTCCTGCACTCGGGGCAGACCACCGGTGATGTCGTCGCCGGCCACACCACCCTGGTGGAAGGTACGCATCGTGAGCTGCGTGCCGGGCTCACCGATCGACTGTGCCGCGACGATACCGACGGCCTCGCCTATGTCGACGAGCTTGCCGGTGGCCATGGAACGGCCGTAGCAGGTGGCGCAGACGCCGGTCCCGGTGGTGCAGGTGAGCACCGAACGGACCTTGACCGACGTGATGCCCGCTGCGAGCAGCGCGTCGATGGCCGGGTCGCCCAGGTCGTGTCCACGCTCGACGATGACGTTGCCGTCGGCGTCGACCGCGTCGGCGGCCAGGGTGCGGGCGTACGTCGAGGTCTCGACGTGCGCGTCGCGGATCATCGAGCCGTCGGCCAGCTTCTCCGCGATCACCGTGGTGATGCCGCGCTCGGTGCCACAGTCGGTCTCTCGAACGATGACGTCCTGCGAGACGTCGACCAGACGACGCGTCAGGTAGCCCGAGTCGGCGGTACGAAGCGCCGTGTCGGCCAGACCCTTACGAGCACCGTGCGTGTTGATGAAGTACTCCAGGACCGTCAGGCCCTCCTTGAAGGAGGACTTGATCGGGCGCGGGATGAACTCACCCTTCGGGTTGGTCACCAGACCCTTCATGCCGGCGAGCGACCGCACCTGCGTCATGTTTCCGGCTGCGCCGGACTTCACGATCATCGGGATCGGGTTCTCGTCGGGGAAGTGGGCCTCCATGGCCTTACCGACCTGCTCGGTGGCTTCCTGCCAGATCTTGACCAGGGCCGAGTTACGCTCGGTCCGGTCGAGAGCGCCACGCTGGTACTGCTTCTCCAGGCGGTCGGCCTGAGCCTCGAACTCCTCGAGGATCTGCGGCTTCTCCGGCGGCACGAGGACGTCGGAGATGGAGATCGTGACACCCGAACGCGTGGCCCAGTAGAAGCCGGCGTCCTTGAGCTTGTCGACGGTCTGCGCGACCACGATCATCGGGTACCGCTCGGCGAGATCGTTGATGATCGTCGCCTGGCGCTTCTTCGGCATCTGCTCGTTGACGAACGGGTAGTTCGTCGGGAGCAGCTCGTTGAAGAGCACGCGGCCCAGCGTCGTCTCGGCGGTCCAGGCATCGCCCGGGGTCCAGCCGTCGGGGAACAGCTCCGCCTCGATCTCGCGCGACGGACGCTGCTGCGTCAGACGCACCTTGATCTGCGACTGCACGGTCAGGACGCCGCGATCGACGGCCATCTGTGCCTCGGCCGGGCTGGCGTAGATGCCCAGCTCCGCCGAGTCGGACGTCGAGGCCTGGAACTCGCCCAGAGCCTTGTCGTCGAGACGCGTCAGGTGGAACAGACCCGTCACCATGTCCAGACGCGGCATGGCGAGCGGTCGGCCCGATGCCGGCGACAGGATGTTGTTCGACGACAGCATCAGGATGCGCGCCTCGGCCTGCGCCTCGGCGGACAGCGGCAGGTGGACTGCCATCTGGTCACCGTCGAAGTCGGCGTTGAACGCCTCGCACACGAGGGGGTGCAGCTGGATGGCCTTGCCCTCGACCAGCTGCGGCTCGAATGCCTGGATGCCCAGACGGTGCAGCGTCGGTGCGCGGTTCAGCAGCACGGGGTGCTCGGCGATGACCTCTTCGAGGACGTCCCACACCTGTGCGCGCTGACGCTCGACCATGCGCTTGGCCGACTTGATGTTCTGCGCGTGGTTGAGATCCACCAGACGCTTCATCACGAACGGCTTGAACAGCTCGAGTGCCATGAGCTTCGGCAGACCGCACTGGTGCAGCTTGAGCTGCGGTCCGACGACGATGACCGAACGTCCCGAGTAGTCGACGCGCTTGCCGAGCAGGTTCTGACGGAAACGACCCTGCTTGCCCTTGAGCAGATCGGACAGCGACTTGAGCGGGCGGTTGCCCGGTCCAGTGACCGGACGGCCGCGACGACCGTTGTCGAACAGGGCGTCGACCGACTCCTGCAGCATCCGCTTCTCGTTGTTGACGATGATCTCGGGAGCACCGAGGTCGATCAGTCGCTTGAGGCGGTTGTTGCGGTTGATGACACGGCGGTACAGATCGTTGAGGTCGGACGTCGCGAAACGTCCACCGTCGAGCTGCACCATCGGACGCAGCTCCGGCGGGATCACCGGCACGGCGTCGAGCACCATGCCCATGGGCGAGTTGCCCGTGGACTGGAACGCGGCGACGACCTTGAGACGCTTCAGCGCACGGAGCTTCTTCTGGCCCTTGCCACTGCGGATGGTCTCGCGCAGGCTCTCGGCCTCGGCCTCGATGTCGAAGGTCTCCATGAGCTTCTGGATGGACTCCGCGCCCATCGCACCCGTGAAGTACTCGCCGTAGCGGTCGATCAGCTCGCGGTAGATGAGCTCGTCGACGATGAGCTGCTTCTTGGCCAGCTTGGTGAAGGTGGTCCAGATCTCCTCGAGACGATCCAGCTCACGCTGCGCGCGGTCACGGAGCTGACGCATCTCGCGCTCGCCACCGTCCTTGACCTTGCGACGGACGTCGGACTTGGCGCCCTCCGCCTCGAGTTCGGCGATGTCGGCCTCGAGCTTCTGCGCACGGGCCTCGAGGTCGGCGTCACGCTGATCGGCGACGGCCTTCTTCTCGACCTCCATCTCGGCCTCGAGAGTGGAGAGCTCGTTGTGGCGCAGCTCGTCGTCGACCGACGTGATGACGTAGGCGGCGAAGTAGATGATCTTCTCGAGATCCTTCGGCGCCAGGTCCAGCAGGTAGCCGAGGCGCGACGGAACACCCTTGAAGTACCAGATGTGCGTGACCGGTGCGGCCAGCTCGATGTGGCCCATGCGCTCACGACGCACCTTGGCGCGAGTCACCTCGACGCCACAGCGCTCACAGATGATGCCCTTGAAGCGCACGCGCTTGTACTTGCCGCAGTAGCACTCCCAGTCGCGAGTAGGTCCGAAGATCTTCTCGCAGAACAGGCCGTCCTTCTCGGGCTTGAGCGTGCGGTAGTTGATGGTCTCCGGCTTCTTGACCTCGCCGTAGGACCAATTGCGGATGTCGTCCGCGGTCGCGAGACCGATGCGGAGTTCATCGAAGAAGTTGACGTCCAGCACGTCGTACTTCCTTTCCCCTTCTCAGGGATAGTTTTCTGCTGCTACGAGTGATCGGGGGTGGGCCGGCGCGAGTCGCCTCGCGCCGGCCTGTCACCGATTACTGCGCGAGATCGTCGACGGTCGCGGACTCGTTGCGGGAGAGATTGATTCCCAGGTTGGCCGCGGCACGCTCGAGATCCTCGTCGTCGCCGTCCGCCATCGTGATGGCCGCGCCGTCCGAGGACAGCACCTCCACGTTGAGGCACAGCGACTGGAGCTCCTTGAGGAGCACCTTGAAGGACTCGGGGATACCGGGCTCCGGGATGTTCTCGCCCTTGACGATGGCCTCGTAGACCTTCACGCGGCCGACCACGTCGTCGGACTTGATGGTGAGGAGCTCCTGCAGCGTGTACGCAGCGCCGTAGGCCTGCATGGCCCAGCACTCCATCTCGCCGAAGCGCTGTCCACCGAACTGCGCCTTACCACCGAGGGGCTGCTGCGTGATCATCGAGTACGGACCGGTCGAACGAGCGTGGATCTTGTCGTCGACGAGGTGGTGCAGCTTGATGATGTACATGTAGCCCACGGAGACCGGGTACGGGAACGGCTCGCCGGAACGGCCGTCGAACAGGGTGGCCTTTCCGTCCGCGCCGACCATGCGCTCGCCGTCGCGGTTCGGGATCGTGCTCGCCAGCAGGCCGGTGAGCTCGTCCTCCTTCGCACCGTCGAACACCGGGGTGGCGATGTTGGTGTCCGCCTCGGCGGCCAGCATCTCCTCGGGCAGCGTCGCGGCCCAGTCGGGTCGGACTCCGTCCGCGGCCACCTGAATGTTCCATCCGGTCTTGCCGATCCAGCCGAGGTGAGTCTCGAGGATCTGACCGATGTTCATACGACGCGGGACGCCGTGCGTGTTCAGGATGATGTCGACCGGGGTGCCGTCGGACAGGAACGGCATGTCCTCCTGGGGGAGGATCTTGCCGATGACGCCCTTGTTGCCGTGGCGGCCGGCGAGCTTGTCGCCGTCCTGGATCTTGCGCTTCTGGGCCACGTAGACGCGGACCAACTCGTTCACGCCGGGAGGCAGATCGTCGTCGTCCTCGCGCGAGAACACGCGAATGCCGATGACCTTTCCGTTCTCGCCGTGCGGAACCTTCAGAGACGTGTCGCGGACCTCGCGGGCCTTCTCGCCGAAGATGGCGCGCAGCAGGCGCTCCTCCGGGGTCAGCTCGGTCTCGCCCTTCGGCGTGACCTTTCCGACCAGGACGTCGCCGTCACGAACCTCGGCACCGATACGGATGATGCCGCGCTCGTCGAGATCGGCGAGGACCTCGTCCGAGACGTTCGGGATGTCACGGGTGATCTCCTCGGCACCGAGCTTGGTGTCGCGGGCATCGATCTCGTGCTCCTCGATGTGGATCGAGGTCAGGACGTCCTCTTCCACGAGGCGCTGCGACAGGATGATCGCGTCCTCGTAGTTGTGGCCCTCCCACGGCATGATCGCGACGAGCAGGTTCTTGCCCAGCGCCATCTCACCGTCCTCGGTGCAGGGACCGTCGGCCAGGACCTGGCCGGCCTCGACCCGTGCGCCCTCGTCCACGATCGGACGCTGGTTGGCACAGGTGCCCTGGTTCGAGCGCGCGAACTTGCGCATCCGGTAGGTGTTGCGAGTGCCGTCGTCCGCCATCACGGTGACGTAGTCGGCGGACACCTCCTCGATGACACCGGACTTCTCGTTGACGATGACGTCGCCGGCATCGACAGCGGCACGCAGCTCCATGCCGGTTCCGACGAGCGGAGCCTCGCTGCGCACCAGCGGCACGGCCTGACGCTGCATGTTCGCGCCCATCAGTGCGCGGTTGGCGTCGTCGTGCTCGAGGAACGGGATCATCGCCGTGGCGACCGAGACCATCTGCCGAGGCGAGACGTCCATGTAGTCGACGTCCATCGACGAGACGAACTCGACCTCTCCACCCTTACGGCGGACGAGGATCTTCTCGTCGACGAAACGACCCGAGGTGTCGATCGACGAGTTGGCCTGCGCCACGACGTGGCGGTCCTCCTCGTCGGCGGTCAGGTAGTCGACGTCATCGGTGACCTGTCCCTCGACGACCTTGCGGTACGGCGTCTCGATGAAACCGAACGGGTTCACACGGGCGTACACCGAGAGCGATCCGATCAGGCCGATGTTCGGGCCTTCCGGGGTCTCGATGGGGCACATGCGGCCGTAGTGCGACGGGTGGACGTCGCGGACCTCGAGGCCGGCGCGCTCACGCGACAGACCGCCGGGGCCCAGCGCCGACAGGCGACGCTTGTGCGTCAGACCCGACAGCGGGTTGTTCTGGTCCATGAACTGCGACAGCTGCGAGGTTCCGAAGAACTCCTTGATGGCAGCGACCACGGGACGGATGTTGATCAGGGTCTGCGGCGTGATGGCCTCGACGTCCTGGGTGGTCATCCGCTCGCGGACCACACGCTCCATGCGGGACAGGCCCACGCGGATCTGGTTCTGGATCAGCTCGCCGACCGTGCGGAGACGACGGTTGCCGAAGTGGTCGATGTCGTCGACCTCCACGGGAACCTCGACGCCGTCGGGTGCCGTCATCGACTTCTCGCCCGCGTGCAGACGCACGAGGTACTCGATGGTGGCGACGATGTCCTCTTCGGTCAGCGTCGACGCCTCGATGGGCAGACCCGAGTTCAGGCCCAGCTTCTTGTTGATCTTGTAGCGACCCACGCGTGCGAGGTCGTAGCGCTTCTCCTTGAAGAACAGGTTCTCCAGCAGGGTCTGCGCGCTCTCCTTCGTGGGCGGCTCGCCCGGGCGGAGCTTGCGGTAGATGTCGAGCAGCGCCTCGTCGGTGCCGGCCGTGTTGTCCTTCTCCAGCGTGGCCATGAGGATCTCCGAGAAGCCGAAGCGCTCGGTGATCTGCTCGGTGGTCCAGCCGAGTGCCTTGAGGAGCACGGTGACGGGCTGACGACGCTTGCGGTCGATGCGGACACCGACGGTGTCGCGCTTGTCGACGTCGAACTCGAGCCAGGCGCCGCGGCCGGGGATGACCTTGACGCTGTGCAGATCCTTCTCGGTGGTCTTGTCGACGGCGTGGTCGAAGTAGACACCCGGGGAACGCACGAGCTGCGAGACGACGACGCGCTCGGTGCCGTTGATGATGAACGTGCCCTTGTCGGTCATCATCGGGAAGTCACCCATGAAGACCGTCTGGCTCTTGATCTCACCGGTGTTGTTGTTGATGAACTCCGCGGTGACGAACAACGGCGCCGCGTAGGTCATGTCCTTGTCCTTGCACTCGTCGATCGAGGCCTTGACCTCGTCGAAGCGCGGATCGGAGAAGGAGAGGGACATCGAGCCGGAGAAGTCCTCGATCGGAGAGAGCTCCGTCAGGATGTCCTCGAGACCGCCGCTGCGAGAGCTGTCGCCACGTGCTTCCGCACGTGCGCGCCACTCCGGCGTGCCGACGAGCCACTCGAACGAATCGGTCTGAAGATCGAGCAACCCCGGTACTTCGAGGGGTTCGCGAATCTTCGCGAACGACACCCTCTTCGGGGCTCCGGGAGTTCCGGCGTTTTCCTTGGACTGGGTGGAGACTGCCAAGATGCGTCCTTCCAGCACCTCACGCGGGCCGCTTCGTGCACTGCGCGACCGTCGCTAATCTGCTTCTTTGTGTGGGAACTTCGCTGGTCACTACCCGTACGAAGTCCTCGCTCAGCAGAGATCGACACACGTGTCGATTCAGGCAAAGTCTGGAAGTGGACAGGAGGCACCCAGCGCAACGTCCAAAAGTACCCCAATGCGGCGGATATGGCAACCGCGTCCGCGCGGAGAGCGCGCTCGGCCCGGAGACTGCACGGGCCGTGATCCACGAACTGCCGAACGCCCCTGCCCGTCGATCCCGGCGCCCGGTGCCTCCATTTGCTCCGGCGTCGTTCTCGATCATGGCAGCGGGGTCGCACCCGCGTTCGATGAATCCGGTAATCAGAGTGGACTCCCGAAGCCCTCGCGTCAAGAGCGAGAGCGGCGTTTCGTCCCCCGAATCCGCTCGACGCGGGCGATCAGCGGTTGTCGATGGTCGCGAGCAGCCACTTTCCGTCGACACGTTCCATGGTCACCGAGACCGGCGTCTGCACCGTTCCCTGGTCGACCGTGTCCTGCGTCGCGGCGATGTCCATGCTGGCCAGCAGCTCGGCCCGGTCACCGTCGAGCAGTGACACCCCGATGTCGGTGACCGTGGCGGTCGTGGTGGTCTGCGTCTGGATGACGCCCTGCTTGGTCTGCTCCGCGGTGGAGTCGTACTCCCCGCGGCGCTCGTCGTTCAGCACCGCACGGGCGGCCGCCTGATCCTGGTCGATCGTGTCGAACTTGTAGCTGAACACCGTCTGCAGGGCGTCGCGCCCGGCCGACGTGACCTCGAGTGTGGCCGGAGTGTCGACCCACGCCTGGTTGCTCACCTCGGACGTACCGGGGCGCACCACGGCGAGGAGCGCGATCACGGCGAACACCACCGCGAGTGCGGCGAGCAGCATCGTGCGGGGAGTCCACCAGGCCGTGCGGCCGGCGGGGGCGCCGTCGTCCGCCTCGGTCGTCTCGTCCACGACCGAGTCCGTGGCCGCGCTGTCGACCGCAGCGGTGTCGGCCGACGACTTCGACAGGTCGACGGTCGAGGCCGCGTCGGTGGACGCAGTCGTGGTCTCATTCTCGATCGCGTCGCCGCCCGCGGGGGGCGCCGTGGAGCGTCCGGCGACCTTGGGTCGACGAACGCTGCCGGCGGGGACACGGGGAGCGCCTGTGGGGGGTCTACGGCGTGCGGGGGGCATAGGAAGAACTCCTGGCTGGTGCGAGGCGAGCGGGACGGACGGCGTCGTGACAGCGAGGTGTCACTGACCGCCGTCGGTCGGTGCGGGAGCGGGATCGACGGGCGCGGCGGGGTCGACCGGAGCTGCGGGGTCGACCGGAGCTGCGGGGTCGACCGGGGCTGCGGGGTCGACCGGGGCTGCGGGATCGGTGGCGGCGGGATCGGTGGGTGCAGCGGGATCGCCCGTCGCAGCGGGTGCGCCCGGGACCTCGAGGGGGATGCGCTGCCCGATGGGCTGGATACGCGTGGCCTTCCACGTGCCGTCCACGTCCTGCAGTTCGAGACGCAGGGTGCTCTGGTACCGCTCGTTGCCGTCCGGCTTGGTGGTGTCGGTGGTGAGGACCACGAGCGACTGCGCGGTGCCGTCGTCGGAACTGAACCCGACGAGCGACGCGTGCTGCACCGCCGCGGTGGTGACCACACCGGTCTCCGCGAACTGCTGGCGGAACTGATCCTTGGTGTCGTTCAGACCATTGGTGAGCTCGTCACCGGTGATGGAGGACTCGATGTCGGCGAACGTCTTGTCCAGATCGTTCGAGTCGACGGAGTTCAGATTGATCGCCGCCTGCCGGGCGCCGGCGAGGGCGTCGTCCCGCAGGGAGGCGTCCGAGGACTCCTGGTACGCGAGGAACCAGAAGATGCTCAGCACGACGGCCGCGATCAACGTGATCGCGGCGGCCGCGGCAGTCACCGCCGTGGCGACCGGAGACGTGCGCGGCGCCGGTGCGGGCGTGGACTCGGACGTGCCGTCACCGGGGTCGGTGCCGTCGAGGTCCGGGTCGGAAGGAGAGGTGGTTGGCGTCACAGCAGACACCCTACTTGAGGGTAACTTCTCGCTGCCATCACCGCGCACCTCTCCTCACCCGACTCGACGGTCAGGGGCGGACCGTCACACCGAGCAGTGCGGCCAGCTGCGTCGCGATCGGGTTCAGATCCAGGGGGTCCGGCGCGACCTTGGGCTTGTCGTCCCACGGCTGCACCGTCTGCGGATCGGCGAAGCGCACGCTGTTGGCGCCGCGCACACCCGTCAGGGATCCCTGCGGCACAGTGCAGTTCGCGTCGAGGTTCAACGGGAAGTCCTGCTGCGTCGGATCGAAGTCGGGATTCTTGGCGTACTCCGCGTCGAGGATCGCCTGCGTGCCCTCGTAACCCTGGGTGCACGACGGCGGGTTGTTCACCTCGAGCGCGATGCCGAAGTGAATGGTGCCGTCACCCGGACTCGCCGAGTTCGCTCCCTGCGCCAGGGCCGGGAGGAACTGGAGCAGCGGACGCAGTGCGAACGTGCGCGGGCTCAGTGCACTGGTCACACCCGCGAGGTTCGTCAGGTTGGTCGTCAGACCCGGGCCGGCCTGGTCGACGAGCGCGCCGACCTGGTCGCTGGCGGGAAGCCCGTTGTCGATCAGTCGTCGGATGTCCGGATCGCTCGACCGCAACTGCGCGGTGACCAGATCCAGATCCGAGCTGAACTGCTGAATGGACGACGACTGCTCCGACTGGGTGTCCAGCACGACGCGGCTGTCGCGGATCAGCGTGAGGGTCTGCGGCAGGTTGGCGAGACCGTCCTCGGAGAAGCTGTCGAGCGAGGTGACGAGCTGCTGCAGTGAGTCACCCGTGCCGGCGAAGCCGGTACCGAGCTCGGTCACCACGGTGTGCAGATCGTCGACCGGCACGGAGTCCGCGAGGGTCTTGACGTTCTTGAGCAGGCTCTCCACCGGCGTCGGGATGGACGTGTCGTCCTGCAGGATGACGTCGCCGTCCTGCAGGAACGGGCCCTGATCGGTGCGCGGCTGCAGATCGACGTACTGCTCACCGATGGCGGAGCGGTTGGCCACCACGGCGATGGTGTCGGCCGGGACGTCGGGAGCGCTCTTCTCGAGCTTCAGTTCGACGTCGACGCCCTGCTCGGTCAGCTTCAGCTCACCGACGCGCCCTACGGGAATGCCGCGGTACGTCACCTCGGCGTTGCTGAAGATGCCGCCGGAATCGGCGAACTGACCGGTGACCGTGTACTGGCCGAAACCGAACAGCTGGTCGACGCGCACGTACTTGGCACCGACGTACACCAGGCCGAGCACGGCGATGACGACGAAGAGGATCAGCTGTGTGCTGACCAGCTTGGATCTCACTGTCCACCTTCGTTCTGAGGAACGATCCCGAACTGCTGCAGGATGCCGTCCAACGGGTTCGCCGACGGTGCGGCGGCGGGTACACCCGGCGCCGGGGTCGGCGACGGGATGATGGGCGGCAGAGGCAGCAGCGAGATGGTCGGGAAGGAGTTACGCGGGCCGTTGCCGTTGTAGTACGGGTTCGACGGATCGACCCGCGGCTTGGGATCGCCGTTGCGGGGCGCGCTGTAGATCGGGTTGCCCTGGCCGACGCCCAGCGCGGTGAGCTGGTTGCCGATCTGCAGATCCACACTGAGGAACAGATTCACCGCGTTGCCCTGGGTGATCTTCTCGACGCCGTCGGGGAACGGGAACGTGGGCACGAACGCGAGGTCCGTGATCAGCTCGTCGCCGTAGGTCGAGAGCTCCTGCAGGGTCGGGCGCAGTGCGCGCAGGTCGGCGATCAGATCGTCCTTCGACCGCTCGATGACGTCGGTCCCGACCTGCCCGAGGCGATCGAGCTGACCGAGAAGCTGTGTCAGCTGCGGACGCTGCTGTTCGAGCACCTCGGTGGCGACCGGCAGATCGACGAGGATCCGGTCGATCTTCTCGGTCTGCTGGTTGAGCGTGCCGGTGAGGACGTCGAGACCGTCGATCGCGCGCGTGATGTCGGCCTTCTGATCCTCGAGGCCGCCGATGAGCGAGTTGGCCTCCTCGAGCAGGTTCCGCACCCGGTCCTCGCGGCCGCCGAGCGCGGTGTTCAGCTCCTTGACGATCGGAGCGAGCTGCGCGACGCCGCCGCCGTTGAGCAACATCGACAGCGCGCCGAGCACCTGCTCGATGTCGGTGGCGTGGCGGGTCCGCTCGACGGGGATGGTGTCGCCCGAGGCGAGGCGCGCGGACGCCGCGTCGTCGGCCGGAACGCTGAGCTGGACGAACTTCTCGCCGAGCAGGTTGGTCTGCTGGACGGACGCCATGGCGTTGGCCGGCAGGTCCACGGACGAGTCGACCTCGACCTCGACGTCGGCGATCCACGAGTCGTTCGGCACGGAGACCGAGGTGACCCGACCGACCTGGACACCGTCGACCTTGACGGTCGACTGCGGAACCAGGTCCAGCACGTCGTCGAACTGCAACGTCAACCGGATCGGATCCGATCCGACGTCGGCACCGCCGGGCAGCGGGATCCCGTAGATACCGCTGGATCCGCAGGCACTGAGCGTCACGGCGACGACGCAGGCACCGGAGGCGGCCATCAGGCCACGCGAGCGCACTCTCATCGTCACTCCCCTTCCGCAGGAATGTTCAGGCCCGGAAGCTGCAGGTCGTCGACCCGCGGCGATTCGACACCGGGGCACGGTGCCGGGCTCGACGTTGCGCTGGATGTTGTCCGCACTGAGCAACCCGAACGGCAGAACCAGCGTCGGCGTCTTCACACCGGCGACGGCCTGGTCGATGATCGCGCCGCAGTTGTCGACGATCGGCTGCATCTGACGGCCGAGCGCCTCGAACTGCGGATCGCCCGGGCGCAGCTTCTGCAGATCGATGAGATTGCAGAAGAACGTCTTCGGATCTTGGAACTCCTGGAAGATCAGGCGCGCGTCCAAGGATCCGGACTCGGCGTTGTAGGAGTTCGCGACGTTCGCGACGGCCAGCGGCAGCAGCGTCAACGTGTCCGCCAGGTTCTGGCGGTTGTCGGCGAGCAACTGCGTGGTCGGAGCGAGGTCGTCGAGATCGTTGGACAGCTGATCCCGGTTGTCCCGCACGAAGGTCGCGACGTCACCGAGCGTGACCGAGAGCTGGTTCAGCGCGAGACCGAGGTTCTCCCGCTCCCCCGCCAGGAAGCTCGTCAGCGAGGACAGCTGATTGTTGAAGGCACGCACCTGCTGGTCGTTCGCCGACAGTGCACTGACGAACGTCTGCAGATTCTGGATCGTGCCGAACAGATCGCCGCGGTACGAGTCGAGCGTCTCGACGGCACCGGAGAGCTGGGTCAGCGAATCGTTCAGCGCCTCACCGTTTCCGGCCAGGTTCTGCGCGCCGGTGGTCACGAGGTCGGAGACGGCGCCGTTCTGGTTGGCACCGTTCGGTCCCAGCGCGGCCGACAGCTCGTCGATGCTCTTGTACAGCTCGTCGACCTCGACGGGAGTGGCCGTGCGCTCGCGTGGGATCACGGCACCGGACTCCATCTTCTCGCCGCCGGTGTACGCCGGCGCGAGCTGGACGTAGCGGTCCGCGACGACGGACGGCGCGAGCTGGACGGCGCGGGCATCGGCGGGGATGTCGACGCCGCGATCGACGCGCATGTCGACCTGCACCTGATCGCCCAGGCCCTCGACCTTGGTGACGGTGCCGACCTTGACGCCGAGGACGCGAACCTCGGTGCCCTCGTACACGCCGACCGTCTTGTCGAAGTACGACGTGATGGTGGTGGTGCCGAGGCGGGTGAAGGCCCACCACAGCGCGAACACGACCAGCACCACGACAGCGACGACAGCAGCGATGATTCCCAGGTTGCGTTTGCTGAAGAAGCCGCCGTTCGACGGGGCCTCCTGGTCGGTGGATGCGGTCACTGGCCTGCTCCCGGACTACGGACGGGATCCACACCGAGGGTGCGAATCGGCTCACGGTATCCCGGAATGTCCGGGAGACCGGGCGGGAAGGTGTTGACGATGACCTGATCGAACCAGCGGCCGTTACCGACGATGTTGGTGTACAGCCGGACGAACGGCGAGTACAGCTTGATCGCCTCGGCGATGTTCTGGTTGTTGGTCTTCAGGGTGTCGATGACCTGACCCAGCGACTGGAGTGCGGGCCCGATCTGTGCCTCGTTGTCGCGGATCAGACCGGTCAGCTGAGTGGACACCCGCTGCGTGCCGATGAGCAGCTGCGAGATGGACTGCTGCCGATTGTTCAACTCCTGCAACAGGACCGAGGCGTCACCGATCAGCTTGGTGAACTCCTGGTTGCGGTCGGCGAGGACCTGCGTCGTCTTGTCGGTAGCGGCGAAGAGCTTGCTCAGCTCGTCGTCACGGGAGGAGATGGTCTCGGACAACCGCGTGACACCGTCGAGCGACGCGCGGATGTTCTCCGGCGTCTCGGAGAACGCCTGCGACAGCGTCTCCATGCTCGTCGCGAGCTGCGTCGTGTCGATGTCGCCGGTGGTGCGGGCGGCGTCGGAGAACGCGTCGATGACGTCGTAGGGGGCCGTCGTGCGGTCGATCGGGATCGCGTCGCGCGGGTTCAGCCGCTCCTCGCCCTTGGGCTCGAGCGAGAGGAACTTCTGGCCGAGCAGCGTCTTGATCTGGATGGACGCCGACGTCTTGTCGCCGACCCACGCGTCACTGACCGTGAACTCGACCTTCACCTTGTCGCCGTCGAGGGCGACGTCGGTGACCTTGCCGACCTTCACGCCGGCGATCCGCACCTCGTTGCTGGCGCGCAGACCGGCCGCTTCGGAGAAGTTCGCGGTGTACTTCGATCCGGCACCGATGATCGGTAGCGAGTCGAGGAAGAACGCGGACAGCGTCGCCATCAGGATGATGAAGATGCCGAGGGCACCCAGCACCGCGGGCTTGCGTTTCGTCACGAGATACCTCCTGCGGCGCAACGCTTCGCGGAGTTGGTGTACAGCGGCTGATTGATGGTGGGCAGTCCTGTCGGGAGGTTGAGCTGCGGCGCGTAGCCCGGCCCGGCGACGATGTCGATGCCGCACAGGTAGAACTGGAACCACGAGCCGTAGCTGGCGACGCGGATCAGCTTCTCGAGCTTGACCGGGAAGTTCGACAGGATGTTGTCGAAGTCCTGCTGCCGGTTGTTGATCTTGGTCGACAGTCCGTCGATCGACGAGATGGCCGACTGAATGGACGGACGGGTCGGCTCGAGCAGATCCGCTGTCGCGTCGGTCAGACCGGCCAGCGAGGTGACCGCCGAGCCGACGGTGTCACGATCCGCCGACAGCCCCGACACCAGCGCCTGGGTGTTCACGATCAACTGGTCGAGTTCCTTGTCGTGCTGGTTCACCGTGTCGAGGACCCCGTTGAGGTTGTCGATGACCGCCCCGATGACCTGATCCTTGTCCGCGACCGTGTTGGTCAGGCTCGCGGTGTCGCGCACCAGATCGCCGATGGTGCCCGACTCACCCTGGAAGACCTGGATGATCTCGTACGACAGCTTGTTCACGTCGTCGGCCGTCAGCGTCTGGAACAGCGGACGGAAGCCGTTGAACAGCGTCGTCAGGTTCACCGCGGGGGACGTCCGATCGAGCGGGATGGTGGCTCCGCTGGTGATCTTCTCGCCCTGGTCGCCCGTGCCCTGCTCGAGCGCGATGTAGCGCTGCCCGATCAGGTTCCGGTAGCGGATGGTCGCGGTGGTGGAGGCCGGCAGCCATTCACGCTCGGTCAGCGCGAAGTCCACCTGAGCCAGGTCACGCTCGTGGATCTCGATCTTCTCCACCTGGCCGACGCGCACACCGGCGATGCGCACCTCGTCGCCCTCGTTGAGCGAGGAGACGTCGGTGAAGATGGCCGAGAACTTGGTCTTGCCGGACCCGGCGCCGTTGGCGATGGTCAACGCCAGGGCTGCCGTCGCCAGAATGGTCACCACCGCGAAGATGATCAGCTTGATCAGCGGTGCCGCTAGGCCTCTCATCGCACACTCACTTCCGTGCCGCGGAGCGCCGGAGCGCCCACCAGGGTGGTCCACGCGGGGACCTGGTCCGGCGAGATGCCGGAGCCTCCGCCGTAGACCACGGCCAGCGTGTCCCGTTCGATGTCCGATCCGGCGTAGGCCGCCGGGACGGGCGACTGCAGCGGGTTGGGCAGCGCGCCGGGGTCGACCGCGGGACCGGGGTTGCGCGACGGCACCTGGTAGGAGCCGTCGTTGACGCCGCTGCCCGGGTACTGCGGGAAGAACTTGCCGGGTGTGGTCACGTTCTCGAAGCACGACGGGCCACGGGTGTCGAACAGTCGCGGCTCGTCCTGGTTGGGGATGTAGCGCCCCTTGGGGTTGACGAAGTTGATCGACGCGCGGACGCCGGGGTACGCGTCGTCGACCGAGAGGATCTTCTTCGCCTCGTCGGCGACACGGACGAACTCGGTGAACGTGCAGCCGAACGACGGGGAGAACTCGGCGAGCAGTTCGAGCGCCTCGCGCGAGTCCGCCGCGATGGACACGATGGACTCGGCGTTGGTTTGCACCAGGTCGGCCAGCGAGCCCGACGACGCCGTGGCGCTCGCCAGGAGCGTGGTGACGTCGTTCTGCTTCTCCACCACCGTGTTCCCGGTGACGCGCAGGTTGTCGAGCGCGTCGATCAGATCCGGAGCGGCGGTCGAGTACGTCTCCGACAGGTCCGCGATGCCGACGAGATCCTGCTGGATGTTCGGCAGCTCGTCGTTCAGACCCGAGAAGATCTCCTCGAGCCGGTCGAGAGTCAGACCGAGCCGCTCGCCGTTGCCCTCGAGAGCCTGCGACAGCGCACCGAGCGTGTTGGCGAGATCCTGCGGCGGGATGGCGTCGAGGAGCGGGAGCAGCGAGTCGAGCAGCTGCCCGACCTCGACCGCGTTGCCGCTGGTGTCCTGACGGATCACCGCGCCCTCGGCGAGAGGGCTGGCGCCGGCGGAGTTCTCGGGGATCTGGAGCGCGACGTAGCGCTCGCCGAAGAGCGTCTTCGGCAGCAACCGGGCGGTGACGTTGGAGGGGATGGTGCCCACGAGACCGGGATCGAGTGCCAGCTCGGACGTGACCTCACCGTTCTCGGTGGTGGCGGACCGCACCTCGCCGACGATCATCCCGCGCGCCTTCACGTCCGCGTTGGCGGGCAGCGCGTTGCCGACGGTGTCGGTGATCAGGTCGACCATGACGACGTCCTTGAACGTCTTGTTGAAGGTCGTGATGCTCCAGGCGACGAAGAGAACGACGACGAGCAGGAATCCGATTCCGAGGAGGCGACGACGTGTCGCCGACGGAGCGTGGTTCATCCGGCGACCCTCACCGTCGTCGTGGTGCCCCAGATGGCGAGGCTCAGGAAAAAGTTCAGCACCGCGACCGTGACCAGTGCGGCACGCACGGCACGACCGACGGCCACGCCGACGCCGGCGGGTCCGCCCGACGCGGTGTAGCCGTAGTAGCAGTGGATCATGATGAGCACGAAGGCGAAGACCAGCACCTTGGCGAAGGAGTAGAGCACGTCCTCCGGGGGCAGGAAGAGGGTGAAGTAATGGTCGTACGAGCCCGGTGACTGACCGTTGAAGACGGTGCTCACCAAGCGGGACGCGAGATAGGCGGACAGCAGGCCGACGATGTACAGCGGAATGACGGCGATGAATCCGGCGATCATGCGCGTCGACACCAGGAACGGCACGGACGGAACGGCCATGACCTCGAGTGCGTCGATCTCCTCGGAGATGCGCATGGCGCCGAGTTGGGCGGTGAAGCCGCAGCCGACGGTCGCGGACAGCGCGAGGGACGCCACGATGGGCGCGATCTCACGGGTGTTCACGTACGCCGACAGGAAGCCCGTCAGCACCTGGCTGCCGAGCTGTTCGAGCGCCGCGAAGCCCTGCAGACCGACGACGACACCGGTGAACCCGGACATCATCAGGATGACGCCGATGGTGCCGCCGATGACGGCGAGAGCGCCGGAACCGAACGTCACCTCCGCGAGCAGGCGGAGGGTCTCCTTCTTGTAGTGCACGGCCGTCTTCGGGATCCACCCGATCGCGCGTCCGTAGAACGACATCTGTTCACCGGCACGGTCCAGCACACCGAGCGGAGCCGAGGCCGCGCTACGGAGCCGGAGCAGGGTGCGGTCTCCACGACCACGAGCGATGGTCATCGCTCACCCTCCCTTCGCAGGGACGACCTGCAGGTAGACCAACGTCATGATCAGGTTGGCGAAGAACAGGATCAGGAACGTGATGACGACGGTCTGGTTCACCGCTTCACCCACGCCCTTCGGACCGGGATTGGGATGCAGCCCCTTGTAGGACGCGATGACGCCGGCGATGAGACCGAACACGACGGCCTTGAGCTCACCGACCCACAGGTCGGGCAGCTGCGCCAACGTGGAGAACGACGCCAGGTACGCGCCGGGCGTTCCGTCCTGCAGGATCACGTTGAAGAAGTAACCACCGGCGATGCCGATGACCGACACCAGGCCGTTGAGCAGCAGCGCGACGAGAATCATCGCGAGCACGCGGGGAACGACCAGGCGCTGCACCGGATCGATGCCGAGCACCCGCATGGCGTCGATCTCCTCGCGGATGGTGCGTGAACCGAGGTCGGCCGTCACGGCCGATCCCGCCGCACCCGCGATGAGCAACGCCACCACGATGGGACTGCCCTGCTGGACCACCGCCAGCACGCTGGCGGCACCGGTGAAGGACTCGGCGCCGAGCTGCTTGATCAGCGACCCGGTCTGCAGGGAGACCACCGCGCCGAACGGAATGGCGACCAGCGCGGTCGGAAGAATGGTGACGCTGGCGATGAACCAGGCCTGTTCGATGAATTCGCGGAATTGGAAGGGGCGCCGGAAGGTGTTGCGCGCGACATCGACGAGAAGTTCGACGATGTTTCCTGCCTGAGCCAGCGCTGCAGTGCCCGACTTGAGAATCGGGTTCTTCGTTTTAGCCATTGTTTTCGGTCAGCCCCGCGAGCCACTGGAAGGGAGACCGTCGTTCCGGTCCTGGCCGGGCTCACTCCACCCCTGGTTGCTGTAGCCCTGATTCTGGTCGTACGTCTGACCCTGGTCGTAGCTCTGGACCTGGTCGTAGCTCTGGTTGCCGTAGGCCGGCTGCTGGTCGTGGCCCGACTGCTGACCGTACGACTCCTGGTAGCCCTGCTGAGCACCCGCGTACGCCGGCTCCGCCTGACGGCCGTCCTGGCCGTCCGCCTCGTCGAGGCTCTGCTGGATGGCGTGCTGTGCGTGCTCGGGCAGGGTGTGCATGATGCTGCGCACCCGGTCGCGACGACGATCCACGGCCTGACGACGCGGCATGCCGGGCGTGGGATCCATCTGCGGCATGATGCCCTCCACGTCCTCGACACCGCCGAGGTTGTGGCCGGCATCGGAGAGGGCCTGCTCCTGGCGCATCTGCGCCTCGTCCTTCTCCTCGCTCATGCCGATCGGCCCGATCATCGTGCCGTTCAGGAACTGCTTCACGGCGGGCTCGTCGGAGGTGAGCAGCACCTCGCGCGGACCGAACATGACGAGGTTCTTGCGGAACAGCATGCCGATGTTGTCCGGCACCGTGCGCGCGAGATTGATGTTGTGCGTGACGATCAGCATCGTCGCGTCGATCTGGGCGTTGATGTTGAGCAGCAGCTGGCTGATGTAGGTGGTGCGCACCGGGTCGAGGCCCGAGTCGGGCTCGTCCACCAGGATGATCTCGGGGTCGAGGACGAGCGCACGCGCCAGACCGGCACGCTTGCGCATACCGCCCGAGATCTCGCCGGGGAGCTTGTTCTCGGCACCGGTCAGACCGACCAGCTCGAGCTTCTCCATGACGATGCTGCGGATCTCGTCCTCCTTCTTCTTCGTGTGCTCACGAAGCGGGAAGGCGGTGTTGTCGTACAGGTTCATGGAGCCGAAGAGGGCGCCGTCCTGGAAGAGCACGCCGAACAACTTGCGGATCTCGTAGAGCTCCTTGGACGAGCACTCCATGATGTCCGTGCCGTCGACGACGATCGAACCCTCCTCCGGTCGGAGAAGGCCGATGAGCGACTTGAGGAAGACGGACTTACCGGTACCGGACGGCCCCAGGAGAGCACTGACCTCACCCTTCGGGAGCGTCAACGTGACGTCCTGCCAGATCTTCTGCACACCGAACGACTTGGTCAATCCCTCGACCGAAACCTCGACACCCATGTGGATCCCTCCCACTGCTCGTCGCACACGACGCGAACGCGTCGACACCTGTGTGCGTCGCGTCACTCTAACCCAGCCGAGTGGTCGCAACGACCACGGACCTTACCGCCCAGTAACACGTCCCCCGACCTGGCCGCAGTCTCCGGATAGAAGTGTGACCCATGAACGCCCGATTCACGAGGGAACGGAGCCGACAAGGCCGAAATTGGTGGCGGCGGTGCACGCGCGGGCGGCCCGGGCTCACGCCGCGTGGCGCGGGACGGGCGCTCCCACCTGCAGCGTCGTACGGCGTCACCGGCTCGCTGACGCAACTCTGTGACGTCACACCGACTTCTCCCGCGCTCCCGCCGTTAGCGTCGACAGTGCCGTCGTGACACCTAGCGTTGCGCTCGCGCACGACACTCGCCGCGCTGCATCCGCGGGCGGGGTCCGGGGGGAATACGGGGGATCACGCCATGGGCAGCAGCTCGAGGGACGACACGGGCACGCCCGGGTCGAGGGGGCACTCGACGTTCGGTGTCCGCACCGAGATCGGTCGGCGTCGCCAACTCGCGGCCTTCGGCGTCATCTGCATCGCCGAACTCCTCATCGTCCTCGACATGACCATCATCAACGTGGCGCTGCCGTCCATCGGCATCGAGTTGGCGACGGGCATCTCGGGCCTGCAGTGGGTCGTCGACGCGTACACCCTCACCTTCTCCGGCCTGCTCCTGGCGTTCGGCAACCTCGGTGACCGGTACGGGCGCAAGCTGTTCCTCGTCGTCGGCCTCACGGGCCTGGGCACCGCGTCGGTGATCGGTGCGCTCGGCGACTCCCTCGCCCACGTCCTGACCTCACGCTCGGTCATGGGCGTCTTCGCCGCGATGGTCCTGCCCGCCACCCTGGCCGTCATCACCAACCTGTTCCCGAAGCCGCAGGAGCGGGCTCTCGCCATCGGCGTGTGGTCGTCCATCGCCGGCGTGGCCGTCGCGATCGGACCGGTGTCGGGCGGCTGGCTGCTCGAACACTTCTCCTGGCACTCGGTGTTCTGGATGAACGTCCCCGTCGCCCTCGTCGCCGTCGTGCTCGTGGTGCTGATCGTCCCCGAGTCGAAGGCCTCGGCGGTGGGCCCGCTCGACGTGCCCGGCGTGATCCTGTCGATCGCCGGCGTCACCCTGCTGGTGTTCGTGGTCATCGAGGCACCGAACTTCGGCTGGACGTCGTGGCGGACGATCGGCGGTCTCGTGCTCGCCGCGGTGTTCCTCGTGCTGTTCGTCCAGCGGGAGCGACGCATCTCGTCCCCCGTGCTCGACGTGTCGCTCTTCCGCATCCGTCCGTTCGCGTGGCCGGCCGTGTCGATCGCGGTGGGATTCTTCAGTCTCTTCGGCTTCCTGTTCCTCATCACCCAGTACTTCCAGGGAGTGCGCGAGTACTCACCTCTCGCATTCGGCATCGCGACACTGCCCTTCGCCGCCGCGCTGGCCGTCAGCTCCCCGGTGTCGACGATCGTCGCGCAGAAGATCGGCACGATGCCGGTTCTCGTGACCGGGCTCGTCCTCATCGGCGCGGGACTGCTCGTCGCGGGCCGCGTCGAGATCGACAGCTCCTACCTGACGCTCGTCCTGCCCGCGATGCTGTTGCTCGCGGTGGGCATCGCGATCATCCAGGGCCCCGCGACGGAATCCATCATGTCCTCGCTCCCCCTCGACGAGGCCGGAGCCGGTGCCGCAGTGAACGACACCACCCGCGAGATCGGCGGCACTCTCGGTGTCGCGGTACTCGGGTCGATCGTCGCCTCCTACTACGTGTCGACGGTGCGGCCGCTCGTCGAACGGATCCCCACCGCCATCATGAGCGAGACCGAGAAGGGCTACGCGCAGTCCAGCGTGCTCAGTGTCATCGAGATCCAGAAGCGAGACCTGCCCGCGATGTTCGAACCGCAACGCGCACAGTTGATCCTGGAGATGAAGGAAGCCGCTCTGCGCGGATCGTCCATCGCCGCGTACGTGGCGGCCGGAGCCGTGTTCGTCTGTGCCGCACTGGTCTTCTTCTTCTTCCCCGCCTCGTACCGCACCACGGGCATGCTGGCACCGCAGACCTCGGACGAGCGCGCGGTGGACCGTCTCGCCGCAACGAAGGACGTCGGCTCCGCACCGGGCGGCGGCCCGGACTCGCCGTCATGACCGGCCGACACGCCGCGCCGCCGCCGCGGTCGTCGTCCCACCTCCTCTCGTCACCGCGGCGGATGATCGCCTTCCTCGTCATCTGTCTCGTCGAGCTGCTGGTCGTGCTCGACAACACCGTCGTCAACGTCGCTCTGCCCGACATCTCCACCGACCTCCGCGCCGGCTTCACGGGGCTGCAGTGGATCGTCGACGCGTACATCCTCACGTTCTGCGGTCTGCTGCTGGCGTTCGGCAACATCACCGACCGCATCGGGCGGCGCCGCATGCTGCTGATCGGCGTCGTGGGTCTCGCCGCGATGTCGGTGGTGGGCGCGGTGGCCGACGACCTGCCGCAACTGATCGCCTCGCGCGCACTGATGGGGGTCTTCGCCGCCGCCGCGCTGCCCGCGACCCTGGCGGTGATCATCGACCTGTTCCGTACTCCCGCGGACCGCGCCGTGGCCATCGGGGTGTGGGCCTCGATCGCCGGTGTCGCCATCGCGATCGGGCCGGTCTCGGGTGGGTGGCTCATCGAACACTTCACCTGGCACTCCGTGTTCTGGCTGAACGTGCCGGTCGCCGTCGTCGCGGTGATCGGCATCGTCGCCGTGGTGCCCGAATCACGTGCTGCGGCCACCGGTCCGCTCGATCTGCCCGGTGTCGCCCTGTCCTTCTCGGGGGTCTCGCTCCTGGTGTACGCACTCATCGAAGCGCCGGGTCACGGTTGGGTGACCGTGCCCACGCTCGGCGGGATCGCGGTGTCCCTGGTTCTGTTGTCCGCCTTCGTCGTACGCCAGTCGCGCGTGTCCAGCCCGATCCTCGACGTGCGCCTGTTCCGGTTGCGACCCTTCGCGATGCCGGCGCTCGCGATCTCGGTCGCCTACTTCTCGCTCTTCGGGTACGTCTTCCTCATCACCCAGTACTTCCAGGGCGTCCGCGGCTACTCGCCGCTCGAGTTCGGTGTCGCCACACTGCCGTTCGCGGTGGCCCTCGCGGTGAGCGCACCGACCGCGACCTCGCTGGCACAGCGGATCGGCACCATGCCGGTGATCGTCGCGGGCCTGCTGTTGGTGGGCATCGGCATGATCATGGCGGGTCAGGTCGGCATCGACAGCTCGTACCTCGGGCTGTTACTGCCCACGATGATCGTGCTCGCAGTCGGCATCGCCGTGATCCAGGGTCCCGCGACCGAGTCCATCATGTCCTCCGTGCTTATCGACGAGGCCGGCGCCGGCTCGGCCGTGAACGACACGACGCGGGAACTCGGCGGCACTCTCGGTGTCGCGGTGCTCGGATCCGTGACCGCCTCGTACTACAACACCACCGTCGGCCCACTCGTCGCGACCATTCCGTCGGAAATCCTCTCGGACCGCGACCGGGAGTACGTGAACGGCAGCTTCCTCAGCGTGCAGCAGATCCAGCAGTACCCGCTCCCCGAGATGTTCTCCGCGGTGCGCGACCACCTCGTCCTGTCCATGAAGGAAGCCGCGATGGCCGGGTCCGAGGTGGCGTCCTACCTCGCCGCCGCGGCCGTCTTCGCCTGCGCCGTCGTCGTCGCGGTCCTGCTTCCCCGCCACCACCGCACCACAGGAGTCGTCATGACGGACCCACAGGACACCACCCGACAGTTCAGCTCGGACGAACGGTGAGCGGCCTTACCGTCGCCGTCACCGGTGCGACGAGCGATTTCGGTGCCGTCATTCTCCCTGTGCTGCTGGACGATCCGGAGATCGACCGGGTCATCGGGCTGGGTCGCCGGGCACCGCGCGTGCGGCACCCGAAACTCCGCTCGATCGCGATGGACATCCGCTCCCCCGAACTCGAGACGGCCTTCGCCGGCTGTGACGTGGTGATCCACCTGGCCTTCGTCGTGGAGGAGCAGCGCGACAAGGCCGCGATCCACGAGACCAATCTCGAGGGCTCGCGCAACGCCGTCGAGTGCGCGCACCGGGCCGGTGTGCGGTCGATGGTCATTGCCTCGAGTGTCAGCGCGTACGGACGCGAGGACCTCCCGGTACCCGTCACCGAGGAGGAGTTCCCGACGTCGGATCCGTTGCGCTACTACTTCTTCGACAAGGCAGAGGTCGAACACTTCGTCGAGTGGTGGCTGCGCCGGCACGAGGGCGGCATGACCATCTCGATGCTGCGCCCCACCTACATCGTGGGCACCCACTTCTCGAACGACGGTATCGACACCCTCACGCAGTCCGTGGTGGCCTTCCCCGATCCGGCGCAGTCCCGCTACCAGTTCCTGCACGAGGACGACCTGGCCGACGCCTTCCACCGGGCCGTCCGGACGCCCGTGAACGGCCCCTTCAACCTGGGTCCGCGCGACTGGCTCGGGGTGCGCGAACTCGGTGCGATGCAGGGCCAGTTGGTTCTGCCGATCCCGCGTCGAGTCCTGCGCACCGTGGTCGATCTCGCGTACGCGCTCCGCATCCTGCCGTTCTCCAGCCACTGGATCTCCTCGGGCGAGGCGGCCGTCGACTCGACGGCCTTCGAACGCGCCACCGGATGGACCCCGACGATGTCGTCCGCCGAGGCCGCGGCCGTCATGGTGTTGCTCAACGGGCGCCCCATCCTGTCGACCCGCCACGCGCCGGTCCGTCATCACGTGTGCGAGGCGGCCCTGGACGGCGCCACTCGCCGCGTACGGACGTGGGGCGACGTGGACCCGGACATGAAGCCCTTCAGCGCCGAGCTCGATCGCGCGGTCACCTCGTGCGAGCACCGCCAGATCCGCACGCCGACGGGCTCGGTGCACGCCGAGATCCACGAGGGGACCGACACCTCGGCCCCGACGGTCGTTCTCGCGCTGCCCCGCGGCTCCCATGCGCGGTACGCCACCGGTCTGGCACGGACACTGGCCGATCACGGCCCGCGGGTGGTGCTGCTCGACGCCCCCGGCCACGGTCTCGGTACCGGCATCCGCGGGCGCGCCGGACGCCGGGCACGAGCCGAGGCGATCGACGCTGCGGCCGGTGAGTTCGCGGGGACCGACGTTCTTCTCGTGCGGGTTCCGCGCACCAGGACCCGACGGACGGCCGCGGCCCTCCGCCGGGGAGACGACACGTTGACGGCGGTGCCGGGCACGGACGGTCTGCTCGCCGCACGGAACGGACCGCGCCTGCCCCGACGTCTGCGAGGAGTCGAACATCAGGCAGCGCAGCCGGTCTCGGGTTCCTACCGGACCGTGTCGGTGCCGCGCGGAACCACCGTCACGTCCGGCCGTGGTCAGCGCCAGGTGCTGGAGGCGATCCTGCGCGCACTCCCGCGCCGCAGATGAGAGGGCTCAGGTCCGGAGGGCGAGCCACGACTGGGTGAACTCGCGCTCGGCGGAGAAACTCTTGTCGATCTCGCCGACCATGATCTTCTCGACCACCGGACCCATCACCGGGATCGACGCGTCGACCGTACCGACGAAGTGGAGCACGCACTGCTGCGCTCCGGTCGCGAGAAGTTCGAGTTCCCCGTCGATCACCACGGGCATCCGGGCGACCCGCAGGGTGTAGTGGCCCTGCGCGGACCCGTCCTCGCGCACCGACTGCCACGACTCGGTGCACCGTGCCGACATCGACGCTCCGGCGAAGCGCTGCAACGCCTTCGGTAGTGCCGCCGCCTCGAGGTCCTGGTCGACCACCGAGGTGGTCAGGCCCTCCTCGACGCGATGCTCCACCACTCGACTGCCGCCACCGATCTCGGCGATCCGGTCCTGCCAGTATCTCTCGTCGGTGAGGGTCGCGTGCAGCACCGCGGCGGCACAGTCGTACGTCGTGCGCTGGTCGACCTGTGTCACCACCGGGTCAGACCGATGCCGGCGCCGGCGCGGCGAGCGCTGCCCCCACCTCGGCCGACGCCACCTCGGACGTGGACGAGTTCTCGCCGAGGAACAGGCCCATCTGCTCCACCACGTAGTCGAGCTGGGTGGTGGTGTGATCGGGCTGGACGCACAAACGCAGGAGTGCACCGTCGCGGGCCACCGCCGGGAACATGGCGGCGGATGCGAAGATGCCCGCGTCCCACAGCTTCCGCCACGTGTTGACGGTGCGCAGGTCGTCACGGACGTTCACGGGGACGATGGGCGAGACCATGTCCGTACCGTCCGGGAGGGGGCTCGGCGCGTGCACGTCGACACCGGCCGCCACGAGCCCGTCGTGCAGGTAGCGCGCGTTCGCGAGTGTGCGGGTGGCGCGCTCGGCGCCCTCCTCGGTCTGCATGAGCTGCACGGAGGCGAGCGCCGCGCCGAGGGCAGCAGGCACGCCCGCGGTGGTGAACAGGAACGTGCGCGCATGCACGCGCATGGCGTCCACGATGTCCTTCGAGCCGGCCACGAAACCGCCCGAGGACCCGAGTCCCTTGGAGAGGCAGCCCATCCGGGCGTCGATGTCGTCCTCGATACCGAACAGCTCGGCGGCACCGGTGCGCTTCGCGCCCATGACCGCGACGCTGTGCGCCTCGTCGACGAACAGTGCCGCGTCGTACTTCTCGCAGACCGCGGCGATCTCGTCGAGCGGGGCCAGGTCGCCGTGCATCGAGTAGAGGCCGTCCACCACCACCATGACGACGCCGGTGGAGCGGGAGAGCTTCTCCTCCAACAGGTCCACCCGGTTGTGACGGAAGGCGCGGATGGTGGCACGTGAGAGGCGGCAGGCATCGTAGATGGACGCGTGCGCGGCCGAGTCGACGATGATGGTGTCACCGACACCGCACAGCGCGCTGATACCGCCCAGGTTCGCCTGGTAGCCGGTCGTGAAGACCAGCGCCTGCTCGGTCCCGTGCCAGTCGGCGAGTGCTTCCTCGAGTTCCGTGTGCAGCGAGATGGTGCCGTTGAGCAACCGGCTGCCCGTGACCGTTGCGCCGTATTTGTCCAGTGCCGCAGCGGCTCCCGCGCGCACCAGCGGGTGGTCGGCGAGGCCGAGGTAATTGTTGGAACCGAGCATGATGACGCTGCGGTCCTCCACGTCGACGACCGGCGCGTTGACCGATTTCATGACGCGGAAGAACGGGTTCTGGTCGTGCTTCGTCAGCACACGATGGGCCCAGATCCTCTTGTCGTGGCGGATTCGGTCGAGCATTCTCTGCGAGCTCATGTTCGCTCCAAGATTGGGGGATCGGTACGTGACGCGAGTGCGCTCGCCGGTCCGGGAGACCCGTGCGACGGGAGACGTCTGTGATTCGAGCCTACGGTCAGCACAGGCGGCCCGAGGGTGCCGCGACCTGTGAGTAGTTGCCAACGAACACGACTGCACTTGTGTCATGCAACAGCAGTTGAGACGGGCGCCATCGAGGCCGTCGCCGACCCCGAATACTGCGGTATCGAGTGACGTGCTGGCACGTGTCCCACACCCGTCCCAGCCACGGTCACCCTTCTTCGACGAAAGGCCGGTACGTGTCCGTTCTCGCTGACAGAGCAGCTCTCGCGTCCGACGGGACCGCGCAGCCGTCGCGGCTCATGTCCACCGAACGCGCCACGCTCCGTCGCTTGCTGCCCGCCCTCGCCACCTACCTCGAGGCCACGCCGCTGTCCGTGCTCGAGGCGCCCGGCAGCGACGCCATCGCGACGTTCCGCGACGCGGGCGGGTGCGGACTCATCGCACCCACCTCGCTCGGCGGACTCGGCGCGACCGCCGTCGAGGCACTGCGCGTCCACCGGGCCATCGGCGCGGCCTCCCCGTCGCTCGCCGCCGCCGTCACGATGCACCACCTGTCGATCGCCACGATCATCGAGATCGCCATGGCGGGTCCCGAGGAGGAGCTGCCGCTCGTCGCCGGCCTCATCGAACAGAAGTCGATCATCGCGTCCGGCTTCGCGGAGGGCGTGGGCAGCACGCTGGTGCCGTCCGTGGACGCCTACTACGACGACGGCGACTACGTCGTCAACGGCAGCAAGAAGCCGTGCAGTCTGTCGGCCTCGATGGACTTCCTCGCCGCCAGCGTCGCGACACGCGAGAAGAAGGGCGGCAAGACACGCAAGGCGGTCGCCCTCATCCCCGCGTCGATGCCCGGTGTCTCGGTGCGTCCGTTCTGGACGACGCCCGTTCTCGCGGGTGCGGAGAGCGAGGAGGTCGTCCTCGAGGACGTGCGCGTGCCGGTGTCGCTGACCATGGTCGGCGCGCTGGACGATCCGGAGGGCATGCACGAGCTCACCGGGTTCCTGTGGTTCGGCATCCTCGCCTCCGCCGGGTACATCGGCGCGGCCACCGCGCTCGTGGAGCGTCTCGTGGGACACCCGAAGGTCAGCGACAGCGTCTACACCTCGGCGGCCGCCGAACTCGAAGCGGCGATCGCGGGCCTCGAGGCCGTCGCCGCAGCGATGGACTCGGGTGAGCGCGGCGCCGACATCTCGGCTCGACTGTTGTTCTGCCGCATTGCGCTTCGAGGCGCACTACGGCGCGCGGTCGATGCCGCCGTGACAGCACTGGGCGGCATCGCGTTCATCACCGACCCGGACATCGCGTACCTGCAGTCCGTCGTGTCGGCGTTCGCGTTCCACCCGCCGTCGATCCGCGAGACCGAGTCGTCCCTCGCGGCCTATCACCGCGGCGAGAACTTCTCCCTCGCCTGAGGTGTCGCATCACCCCACGCGGGTGCCGAAGACGACGAGGTTGTTCTCGTAGGACCCCGCGTCGTCGTCGAACACTCCGGCACACGTGATCAGTCGGATCTCGTCGCGCGGGACGGCGCCGAACACGCGCGCCGTCGGGAACTCGGATTTCGCGTAGTCGCCGATGTCCGTCACCCGGTACCTGGCCTCGATGCCCTCTGTCGTGGTGACCGTGACGTCGTCTCCCACCACGAGGTCGCGGAGTCGGAAGAACACGGAGGGACCCGTGGTCGAGTCGACGTGACCGGCCAGCACCGTGGGTCCGACCTGATCGGCCGCACCGGGACGCCCGGGCCGCCCGCCGCCGGTGAACCATCCGACGTCGTCGTGGTCCTCGGGAACCGCCATGGTGTTGTCCGGGTTCAGACCCAGCTCGATCAACGGTTCGTCCAGACCCATCGCGGGTGCCGACACCCGCGCCGGGACGAGAGGTCCCGTCTCGGACACGGTCGCGGCGGCAGGAGACGTGACGGACACCGCTGTCTCGGTGGGCGGTACGGCCGGTGGTCGCGCGCAGGCGACCACCAGCCCCACCAGGAGGAACGCACTCGCGCGCGTCGACCATCTCATCCGCGTCGGTCGATCAGGAGTTCCGCCGACGGGCGACGCCCAGCCCGACGAGGGCCGCCACGCCCAGAACGGCGGCACCGGCACCCGCGACGGTCGCGGTCGAACTGTCGGTGACGGATCCACCGGCGCCCGTCTCCACACCGCCGACGGGAATCGGGGTCAACTGTCCGCGCACCGCGCCGGCGGCGAAGGCGGTGGTGTGACTGTCCGCGGCGAACCCGGCGGCGTTCGCCTCGATGGCCGCGAGGTCGAAGTTCGTTCCGGTGTCGGCACCGTTCGCCATCACGCCGGTCGTGAACGGCCCCTGCAGGCAGCCGCTGCTGGTGCGAGGTCCGTCGCCGACCGGGGACGGGTTCGGGAACGCGATGCGCGGCGGGCCCGCGGCACCCACTGCTGCCTGATGAATGTGCGTCGCCGTCTTCGCCGGCGACATGTAGTCGCCGGTGACGCCCTCGAGGGTGATGTCGTAGCAGATGATGTTCTCGTCCGAGTTGATGCGGAACGTGAACGTTCCGGTCGCGCCGGGCTCACCCGGCGTCGCGACGCCGTCCGCGTTCAGGACCTGGTCCGGAGTCGCCATGGCCGTGAAGGCACTGGTGAACGACGACGGTTCGCCGACCGGCGTCTCTGCGGCCGCGGGAGCAGCGGTGAGCGCGAGGAACGCCGCGGCGCCTCCCGCAACGATGATCGTTCCTCGTGCAGTGCGTGTCGTCATGGTGGTCGTACCTTCCGATCGGGATGCGCGGACGTCCTTCGAGAGGGGATACGTCCGGAATGACCGAAACGTTCACCACGGTCGAACGTCGTCGCACTTCTCGACGTACACCCACCATGGAGGTCGGAGCGGCGTCGACGGTGAGTAGGGTTCGTCCTGCACGGGCACCGGCGGGGTACACCCCTCCCCCGACATCGAGGGGGCAGACGCTGGCGATCTTCCGGTCGCGCGAGAGCGGGACGTTCGATCTCACGGCCGCCTACGACGCCCACGCGTCGTCGCTGCTGGGTTTCGCCGTGAACGTGTTGCACGATCGTGTCGCCGCCGAGGATTGCGTGCAGGAGACCTTCGTACGTGCGTGGCGAGCACGGGACAGGTTCGACGAGTCCCGGGGTGGAACTCGGACCTGGCTCTTCGCCATCGCACGCAACGTCGTCGCGGATGCTCTGCGGTCGCGAGGCCGTACTCCGCTGGTCGCGTCCTCCCCCGTCGCGGAAGGCGACGCCGTGGAACCCGATCGAAGCGATCACGTCCTGACCCGGATGCGGGTGGTGGAGGGTCTGGCCACCCTGTCCCCCGAACATCGACAGGTGGTGGTGGCCATCCACCTGACCGGCCTGTCCTACGCGGAGCTGTCGGCCGGCACCGGCGTCGCGATCGGCACCCTGCGCACCCGCGCGTACTACGCACTGCGCGCCCTGCGCGTTCACTTCGACGGTCAGGAGACCTGATGACTCCGGGACATCCGCGACGAGAGGAGTTGATCGCGGCTGCGGTGGCCGGCGACCTGACCGACGCCGAGCGGCGCGAGCTTCGCATTCTGGAGGCCGAGGACACCTCTGTCGCCGACGAGATCCGTGAGATGCGCGAGACGGTCGCGTCGCTGGGGTCGGCAGCGGGACTGACCTGGGTCGATGCGGAACCCGGTGACCTGCTTCGACGACGCATCGTCAGACCGTCCGCACGCGGTCGCCTCGTCCCGGCCGCTGCAGCTGTCGCCGGAATCGCGGTGGGCGTCGCGGCGGTGCTCGGTGTGCAGACGGTCGGCACCCAAGGTGACGAGACGCCCGCCGACGGCGCGATCGCGGCGCCCGAGGCCGAGGGACCACCGGGCGAGCTGGGCGCGTTCGAGGCGATCGACTTCACCGCGTCGAGTCCCGGCGTCACTGTCGACGGCGGCCTGGTTGCTCACACGTGGGGCACCGAGACGGTCCTGGACATGCAGGGTGTCCCGGTCGACGAAGCGTTCGAGGTGGTTCTGGTGGACCGCACCGGAGCGGATCGTTCCTCGGGCAGCTTCCTCGGCAGCTCCGTGACCATCGACTGCCGCATGAACGCCGCGGTGCTGCGTCCCGACGTCGCGGAGATCGAGATCCGGGCCGCGAGCGGAGACCTTCTCGCCCGCGCCGCACTGCCCACCGTGGGCTGATCTGGCGCACCGTCCCGAGAAACGAAAAAAGCGGCCGCACCCCGAGGGGTACGGCCGCTTCTCGCGCTGTGGGGCTAGATCACTTGATGGAGATCTTCGCGCCGGCAGCTTCGAGCTTCTCCTTGGCGGCGTCGGCCGAAGCCTTGTCCACCTTCTCCAGGATGGCCTTCGGAGCGCTCTCGACGAGGTCCTTGGCTTCCTTCAGGCCCAGGCCGGAGACGACCTCACGGACGACCTTGATGACCTGGATCTTCTTGTCGCCGGCGCCCTCGAGGACGACGTCGAACTCGTCCTGCTCCTCAGCGGCCTCGGCGGGAGCAGCTGCTCCGCCTGCGGCAGCAACGGCGACGGGGGCAGCTGCGGTGACCTCGAAGGTCTCCTCGAATGCCTTCACGAACTCGGAGAGCTCGAGGAGGGTGAGCTCCTTGAACTGGTCGAGCAATTCTTCGGTGCTGAGCTTCGCCATGGTGGCGGTCCTCTCTGTAAGTCCTTGTCGCCGATCCGGGGACAGGAGATTGCGTGCAGGCCGGAGGCCGGCCGCACGGGGTGGTGTGCAGTCCTTGCGGATCAGCTAGTCGGCAGCTGCGGCTTCCGGCGCCGAGGCGCCCTCTTCTGCAGCCTTCTTCTCCTGCAGCGCAGCCGCGAGACGCGCGACCTGCGAGGCGGGAGCGTTGAACAGGCCTGCGGCCTTTGCCAGGTTGCCCTTCATCGCGCCGGCGAGCTTGGCCAGCAGGACCTCGCGGGATTCGAGATCCGCGATCCTGTTGACCTCGTCCACGGACAGCGCGCGGCCGTCCATGTAGCCGCCCTTGATGACGAGCGCCTTGTTGTCCTTGGCGAACTGCTTGATCGCCTTGGCAGCGTCGACCGGCTCACCATCGATGAATGCGATGGCGGTCGGACCGACGAACAAGTCGTCGAGGCCTTCGATGCCCGCATCAGCTGCGGCACGCTTGACCAGGGTGTTCTTGGCGACGGAGTACGTAGCTCCGGTACCGAGGGCCCGACGGAGCTCCGTCAGACGGGTGACCGACAAGCCACGGTATTCCGTGACGACGGCCGCCGTGGCGCCCTTGAACTGCTCGGAGATCTCCGCGACCGCGGATACCTTCTCAGCCTTTGCCATACTTCGCCTCCTCTCGTTGCGTCGAGTCGGCCCGGCCCGAACAAGCAGAAACGCCCCGGTGCAGGGCACACGGGGCGTCGGAATGCGGGCGGCGCGACTCGGAGAGAGTCAGCAACACGTATCCCTGGTCCTCGTCCTCCTGCGTGGGTCGCCGGCTCGGCCGGACCTTCAATCGCCATCTCCGACGAGGCGAACCTCTTCGGAGACCACGATGACCAACGGTCTTGGGTGGAACAGATCAGGTGAACATCGCACGATCGCAGATCACGACCGCACGGTGTCCGGAGAGAAGAGTACCCCGGGGCCGCCGGAGACACCAAAAGGGCTACGCCCCTGTGCGCCTTGTGCGCATCCCCGGGTACGCAAAGGGCGCACGGGGACGGAGCCCCCTCGGTTTGAGAGGTGCTCTCCCGAGGGAACACGGTGCTCATGGCCAATTATCGCGTACTCGACCCCACCGGATCCGTCGTCGCCACCAAGGAGATCCCCAACTCCACCGACGCCCACACCTGGTTCAAGGAGAGCAAGTCCGACGACGCCGAACTCGGCTGGCGTCTCGAAGTGGAGCACGACGGCGAGTGGGCCTTCTTCAGCGACAGCGAGGGAACCCCCGAGGGCGGCAAGTAGCAGCGCACTCACCTGGTGACATCGAACGACGACGTGCCCTCGTCGTTGTCGAAGGGCCGGGAATGGCGTGTTGTGTACCGCGTGTCACAGCAATGAGGTTGACTCGACGTTCATGACGACGACATCGGCCCATGCACTGGTGCAACCCGAGCACGTCGTCTCGCCCTTCCACCGTGATCCCACCGGCGGCGCCGACGGCCGAGCATGGGCAGAACTCGTGGAGTCCGCTCCCGAGTTCCCCCGTGTGCACATCGACCGCGGCGCCGCCGTCACGATGACGGACGGAGCCGTTCTCCGCGCCATCGTCGTGTCCCCTGCTGACGCGAGTGGACGATCCGTCTCCTCTCGCTTCCCCGTCGTCCTGAACATCACCCCGTACAACTCGGTCCTGCTCGACTCGATCGACGCACTCCTCGCAGCACCCGCGCTCGGGCCGGCGCTGCGTCGCGTGTCCCGCTCCGTCGACCTCTCGGGAACCCCGTTCGACGGCATCTCCGAGATCACCCGCGTCGTCGCGGGCGGTGCGGCGGATCTGCTCACCGTGAACCGCCATCTCGTCCGTAGCGGCTACGTGCAGGTCATCATCGACGCGCGCGGCACCGGTTCCTCGTCCGGCGTGTGGGACACCCTCGGCCCGCGTGAACAACTCGACACCCTGGAGATCCTCGAGTGGATCCGGGCATCGCCGTGGTGCGACGGGCGCGTCGGCATGGCCGGCATCTCCTACTCCGCCATCAACTCCCTGCAGGCCGCCGCCGCGGGCAGCGCGGGACCGGACGCCGTGTTCGCCGTCGAGGGATCCGAGGACATCGTCCGCGAGATCTTCGCCACCGGCGGCGCGCCGTCGCTCTTCATCCCCCTGTGGCTCACCGCCGTGAACACCCTCAAATGGGTTCCGGCAGTACAGATCCTGCGACGCGGCGGAGTCGGCTGGCTCGCGGATCGCGTACGGTCCCCCGCCACGAACATCAGCAATCTGGTGAACGGGTTCCTCACCGGTTCGGACCCGCGCATCTACGACGACCCGTCCTTCGACACCATCGATCCCACCATCGAGGACATCGCGGTCCCCACGTTCCTCTACGGCTGCTGGCACGACATCTTCGGCGGCGCGGCACCCGACATGTACAACCGACTCACCGTCGAACGCGGGCGCAAGCAACTTCTGGTGGGCGACGGGTACCACGGCAACCCCGGGATCGGCTTCGGTGAACCCGGGTTCCCGCCGCGACTCGACGTGCTCGAACGCGCCTGGTTCGACAAGTGGCTGCGCGGCATCGACAACGGTATCGACCGCTACGGACCGGTCACGCTGCGTCAGCAGGGCGGCGGGTGGGAAGCGCACGGCCGATTCCCCGCGCCCGCCGCCGTGGCTCGGCGCCTCTACCTGAGCGCCGACTCGTCCGGTACCGCGTCGCACAGTCGGCACGACGGGTCCCTGCACTTCGAGGCGCCGACCGACACGGCCCGTCTGACGGTGAAGCCCGGGTTCCGCACCGTCGTCTCCCGCGACACCACGCAGGTGCTGGCCGGTGTTCCGGCCGTTCTCGGCGGCGGCTTCACCTACGACAACCGCTTCGCGGAGGGTGACGCGCTCACGTTCACGACGCCTCCCGTCATGACCACCGTCGTCTACTCGGGCCCCGCCAACGTCCACGTCCGCACCGTCGCGCGCGCCCGCGAGTCGATGTGGGCCGTGATGCTGTGCGACGTCGCTCCAGACGGCACTCCCACCGTGCTCACCAACGGTGCGCTGCTGGCGTCGCGCCGCGCGATCGACGACGAGGAGAGCATCCGCACCGAGTCGGGTGACTACCTGGTGGCCCACCACCCGCTCACGCGCGAGTCACTGCTCCCCGTGGTCCCCGGCGAACTGATCGTCCTCGACATCGAACTACTCTCGACCGAGGCGGTCCTGCACCCCGGACACCGCCTGCGACTCGACATCTTCGCGGCCGACGCGCCTCGATTCGTGCCGATCCTGCCCGATCGCCTCCGCACCCGATGGCGAGCGCAGGACGTCGACCTCGACCCGACGGACCCCAGTTTCATCACGTTGCCGCTGCTCGGTGAGCCCGGCTGGTAAGGAGATCCACGTATGACAGGCACACCCGAGACCGGCCGTTCCGAGACCGAGGTCGAGGTCGAGGTCCGTACCGGCACCGCCTCGGTCGGCGCGGTCGACATCGCCTACGAGGACATGGGCGACATCGAGAACCCGCCGATCCTGCTCGTCATGGGACTGGGCTGCCAGCTGCTCACGTGGTCGATGCCGTTCTGCCGCAAGCTGATCAACGCCGGCTATCGCGTGATCCGCTTCGACAACCGAGACATCGGACTCTCGGGCAAGCTCGACGGGCAGCGCGTCACGGGGAACATCCTGCTGCGACTGGTCCGCCACGAACTCGGGCAGTCGAGCTCGGTTCCGTACACGGTGGTGGACATGGCCGAGGACACCGTCGGCCTGCTCGACCACCTGGGCATCGAGTCGGCCCACATCGTCGGCGCCTCGATGGGCGGCATGATCACGCAGGTGGTCGCGGGGTCGCACCCGGAGCGCATCCGCTCGGTCTCCATCCTCTTCTCCAGCACCAATGAGGCGTTCCTGCCGCCGCCGGACGTCCGCGCGCTCGCGCCGCTGCTCAAGCCGCCGCCCAAGAACGCGACGCGCGAGCAGATCATCGAACACCAGGCGACGACGTTCCAAACGATCGGCAGCAAGCAGTTCCCCACCACGCGGGACGAACGTGTCGCCGACGCGACCGAGGCGTACGACCGCGGCTACTACCCGGCCGGCATCGTCCGTCAGCTCGCGGCGATCACCGGAACCGGGAGCCTCGCGAAGTACACGAAGCGGATCACGGCGCCGACGGTCGTCATCCACGGCACGGCGGATCCCCTCGTGCGTCCCGCCGGCGGGAAGGCCATCGCGCGCCACGTGGTCGGATCCGAGCTGGTGCTCGTCGACGGCATGGCGCACGACATCCCGAACGCCCTGGTGGACCGCGTGGTCGACACGATTCTCACGAACGTCGCCAAGGCCTGAGAACGCGACGAAGGCCGGCACCCTCACGGGGTGCCGGCCTTCTTCGGTGCTGCGAGTGACTCAGGCGGTCGCGTCGTCCTCGAGGAGGTTCCGAGTACGGTTCGGGTCCACCGGGATGCCCGGTCCGGTGGTGGTCGAGACCGTGATCTTCTTGACGTAACGGCCCTTGGCCGACGACGGCTTCGCACGCAGGATCTCGTCCAGGGCTGCGCCGTAGTTCTCCACCAGCTTGGCGTCGTCGAACGACGCCTTGCCGATGACGAAGTGCAGGTTGGCCTGCTTGTCGACGCGGAAGTTGATCTTGCCGCCCTTGATGTCGCCGACGGCCTTGGTCACGTCGTTGGTGACCGTGCCCGTCTTCGGGTTCGGCATCAGGCCACGCGGTCCGAGAACGCGGGCGATGCGGCCGACCTTGGCCATCTGGTCAGGGGTGGCGATCGCTGCGTCGAACTCCAGCCATCCGCCCTGGATCCGCTCGATCAGGTCCTCTGCGCCGACCTCGTCCGCACCGGCGGCGACGGCCTCGTCGGCCTTCGCGCCTGCGGCGAAGACGATGACGCGGGCGGTCTTACCGGTGCCGTGGGGCAGGTTGACGGTGCCGCGCACCATCTGGTCCGCCTTGCGGGGATCGACGCCGAGGCGCATCGCGACCTCGACGGTCGGATCGAACTTGCTCGACGCGGTGTCCTTGGCCAGCTTCGCCGCCGAGAGCGGCGAGTAGAGCTGGTCCTGATCGATCTTCGCTGCTGCGGCCTCGTAGGCCTTGCTGCGCTTTGCCATGATGATGTCCGTTCGTTGTTCGGAGCGTGGTTGACGAGCCTGGCCGGCTCTCCCACGTGATGCTGTGGAGCTGGTGAGCCGGTGGCTCAGCCTTCGACCGTGATACCCATCGAGCGAGCAGTGCCGGCGATGATCTTCGCGGCCTGGTCGATGTCGTTGGCGTTCAGATCCTCGGCCTTGGTCTTGGCGATCTCGCGCACCTGGTCCATGGTCACCGTGGCGACCTTGGTCTTGTGCGGCTCGCCCGAACCCTTGGCGACGCCGGCTGCCTTGAGCAGCAGCTTGGCGGCAGGCGGGGTCTTCAGCTTGAAGTCGAAGGTCCGGTCCTCGTAGACCGAGATCTCCACCGGCACGACGTTGCCACGCTGCGACTCGGTCGCGGCGTTGTACGCCTTGCAGAACTCCATGATGTTGACGCCGTGCTGACCGAGGGCGGGGCCCACGGGCGGTGCCGGGTTGGCCTGACCGGCCTGGATCTGAAGCTTGATGATCCCGGCTAGCTTCTTCTTCTTGGGGGGCATCTGTGATTCCTAGGTTGTTGCGTGGTTCTCGGATGTCTTGCGGTACTGCCTGCAAGTTGTGGGGGGTTCTGAGCGCCCTAGATCTTCGCGACCTGGGTGAAGCCCAGCTCGACCGGAGTCTCGCGGCCGAAGATGGACACCAGCACCTTGAGCTTCTGCTGCTCGGCGTTGACCTCGCTGATGCTGGCGGGAAGCGTGGCGAAGGGGCCGTCCATGACGGTGACGGACTCGCCGACCTCGAAGTCGACCTCGATGGTCGGCTTCGACGACGTCTCGCCCGCACCCTCGGCACCGGTGGTGGCGCCCGCGGTGGCCTTCTTCTTGTCCTCCTGCGGCATGAGGAACTTGACGACCTCGTTGATGGTCAACGGGGACGGGCGCGACGTGGCGCCGACGAAGCCGGTGACACCGGGAGTGTTGCGGACAGCACCCCAGGACTCGTCGTTCAGTTCCATGCGCACCAGGATGTAGCCCGGCAGCACCTTGCGGTTGACCTGCTTGCGCTGGCCGTTCTTGATCTCGGTGACCTCCTCGGTGGGAACTTCCACCTGGAAGATGTAGTCACCGACGTCGAGGTTCTGGACGCGGGTCTCGAGGTTGGTCTTCACTTTGTTCTCGTATCCGGCGTACGAGTGGATGACGTACCAGTCGCCGGGGGCGCGCCGCAGCGCAGCCTTCATCTCGGCGACGGGGTCGACCGGCTCCGCGTCGATGGGAGTGTCGTCGGCGACGACGGCGTCCGCATCGGCGTCGACGGTCTCCGACTCGTCGGTGTCACCGGTGGCGGCAGCGACGTCGGCCGCGATGGCCTCGTCGGTCTCGCGGTCCTGTGCGGCCTGCTCCGCTTCGAGGCCCTGCTTGGTCGCCTCGACCTGAGCGTCGTAGGCGGCCACTTCGGTGGCGTCGTTATGGGGCGTGCTCACGAAAGGCACTCGCTTCCTGTAATCGTTCCGGTCGTACTCGGGGTGGTCGTGCGGACCTGTGTGTCCGGCGTCAGCCGAACAGCCACTGCACTCCCCTGATGAACGCCAGGTCCAGCCCACTGATGTAGGCCACCATGAACGTCACGAACACCAACACCACAGCGGTGTAGGTGACCATCTGCTTGCGGTTGGGCCAGATGACCTTGCGCAGCTCGGCGACGACCTCGCGCAGAAACTTGCGGAGCCGCTTGAAGATGTTCATCTTCGGCGTCGCTTCGGCGCGGGTGCGGCCCTCGACACGAGAGGCGGTGGCGACGGACTTGCCGGCGGTGGTCTTGGCACCATCCTTGATCAGCGACGGAGCATCGTCCGCGGACCGGGTCCGGCGGGCTGCGCGCTTGCCGGAGGGCCGGCTCGACCCGGCGGCATCGTGGGCGGCAGCAGCATCGTCGGCGACGACAGCATCGTCCGCACCGAGATCCTCGGAACCGTCGGAGCTGCTGTCGCGCGCGCCGCGCTGATCGCTCACGTCGTTCCTCTCGGTCGTCGGCAGGGTGTCTGCACTCGAATGCTCTGCATGACCACTGTCCGAAGCACCGCTTTCGAACGTGGCAGGGGCGACAGGACTTGAACCTGCAACCTACGGTTTTGGAGACCGTTGCTCTACCAATTGAGCTACGCCCCTTCGGCCGGATCGAAATCCGGTCGTACCGGCGACGGACAGCGCACAGCGCTGTACGACCCCGGAGATCTCAGTGTACTGCACTCACGGACGCCCCCGAAATCGCTGACTCGAGTCGGCGATCGGAGAGCCGGATCACGCGAGCTGGACGGTCGCGACGGCGCGACCGAAGATCTTCTTGCCCTCGTATTTCGCGGTGATGGCGACGACGGCCTTGCGGGTGTCCGCGTCGACCGACTTGATGCGACCCGTGAAGTCGACCTTGGCCGGCTCGGTCTCCTTGACCAGCACGGGGCTGGTGAAGCGCACGTTGTACTCGGTGATGGCGCCCGGATCACCCGACCAGTCGGTGACGAAACCGGCGCCGAGTCCCATGGTGAGCATGCCGTGGGCGACGACGTCCGAGAGTCCGGCGAGCGTGCGCGCGACCGGATCACTCCAGTGGATCGGGTTCGGGTCGCCGGAGACGCCCGAGTAGTTCACGAGGTCACCGCGGGTGAGCTCGTAGGTGCGCTCGGGAAGGTCGTCGCCGACGGTGACCTGGTCGAACTGCTTACGAGTCATGTTTCATGACACCTTTCGCCATCTCCAGCGCGTCCTGATCGGAACCGCCGCCGGTCTTCGCCACGAGTGTCGTCCAGGACGTCATGACGTCCTCGCCGGCCTCGTCCGTGACCATGTTCTTCGTGATGATGATGTCGCTTCCACCCATCTGGCGGAAGGACTCCAGGCTCACGTCGACGGTCAGGCGGTCCCCCGCCACGATCGGACGGTGGAACTCGAGACGCTGATCCGCCTGCATGATCTGCGACAGGTCGTACCCGGTGATGACCTCGTCGAACATGGCCTTCTGCGCGATGATGCCGACGACCGAGATGAAGGTGGCCGGTGCGACGAGATGCTCGTACCCGAGCTCGGCCGCGGCGTCCTCCGAGGAGTGCGCGGGATGATCGTTCTGCACGGCCCGTGAGTACTCGCGCACCTTCTCGCGCCCGATCTCGTAGAAGTCGGGCATGCGGTAGTGGTGCCCGACCATGCTGGCGGTGTGCACCGCCGGGTCGACGGCAGGCGTGTCGCCCCGGTCGGTTGCGGTTGCGGTGACTGTCACGTCGTCGACTCCCCCGAGAATGATGTGGAACTCACCACGGGACACCCGAGCGTGGGACGAGAGACAGTCCGGACGGCTCTGTCGGGCGAGTTCGAGACGGACGGCGCCGAGCCGACTGGGTCACCGGCACCTGGACACACGTCAGCGCTGCCACGGCGACTGTGCCGGGGCAGCGCTGCTGTGCGAATGATCAGCGAGATTCGCGGTGCGCGCGATGAGTTCCGCAGTTCGGGCAGAACTTCTTGATCTCGAGGCGATCGGGATCGTTGCGGCGATTCTTCTTGGTGATGTAGTTACGGTGCTTGCACACCTCGCACGCCAAGGTGATCTTGGGCCGAACGTCAGTGGAGGAGGCCACGTCGATGCCTGCTTTCGGGTAGAGCGCGATACGGGTGCTGCGTCGGTCATGAATACCGGACCCCACTGCGCGCAGCAGCGGCGGAGTCCTCTGTCGAGTAGCGATGGCCGGACTTGAACCGGCGACACAACGATTATGAGTCGTTTGCTCTACCGACTGAGCTACACCGCCTCGGTGCCGGACGCCGGCCGGCGCTCGGTCCCGCGAGCCCCCTAACGGAATCGAACCGTTGACCTTTTCCTTACCATGGAAACGCTCTACCGACTGAGCTAAGGGGGCAGGATCGGCGCACACGAGGTGCACGTCGAAGCCTTCGAAGACATTACACAGGGGTCAGACCGCTCGCCAAATTGCCTGGTGAACGAGTTGCACGCGGCGTTTCGCATGCCGCCTGCCCCCACCCCGACGACGAGACCCCGGCGAGGATTCTCGCCGGGGTCTCGTCGGGTGTGGCAGATGTAGGATTCGAACCTACGTAGGCATAAGCCGACGGATTTACAGTCCGCTCCCATTGGCCGCTCGGGCAATCTGCCGGGATGCTCCATGGCGCCGGACACTCGTCGAGTGACCGCTCCAGGTGCGATACGCAGAATACAACGACCGCACCCCTCGATGGCAAACCGGCTGGACACGCTACCGTCGGCACCGTACCGATCACGCACGAAGGAGTGTTGTCAGTGGCTGATTCGTCGTTCGACGTCGTGAGCAAGGTGGACCGCCAGGAGGTCGACAACGCTCTGAACCAGGCCGGCAAGGAGCTGTCGACCCGCTTCGACTTCCGCGGCACCGGCGCGAGCATCGAGTGGTCCGGAGACGAGGCCATCGTCATCACCGCCGAGGCCGAGGAACGCGCGAAGGCCGCCCTGGACGTCTTCAAGGAGAAGCTCATCCGACGCGACATCTCGCTCAAGGCCTTCGACGCCGGCGATCCCGTGCAGTCGGGCAAGACCTACAAGATCACCGGCACGCTGGTGCAGGGCATCACCACCGAGAACGCCAAGAAGATCTCGAAGAAGATCCGCGACGAGGGCCCCAAGGGCGTCAAGGCGCAGATCCAGGGCGAGGAACTGCGGGTGAGCAGCAAGAAGCGTGACGACCTCCAGGCCGTTCAGCAGCTGCTCAAGGGCGAGGACTTCGGCATCGCCCTGCAGTTCGTCAACTACCGCTGACTCAGCGGTAGGGCCCCGCCATGCGCTCGAGGCGGGCGATGCGCTCCTCCATCGGCGGGTGCGTGGAGAACAGCTTGCTCGCCCGGTCACCCGCCCGGAACGGGTTGGCGATCATCAGGTGCGACTGGGCCGTGAGGCGCGGCTCGGGGGGCAGCGGGGCGGCCTGGGTGCCGCTCTGCAGCTTGCGGAGCGCGGAGGCCAGCGCCAGGGGGTCGCCGGTGAGCTCGGCACCCGACTGGTCCGCCTGGTACTCCCGCGAGCGCGACACGGCCAGCTTCACCAGTGACGCCGCGATCGGTCCGAGCATCGACACCAGCAGCAGGGCCAGCGGGTTGGCGCCCTGCCCGTTCCCGCGCCCGCCGAAGACGTTCGCGAAGAACGCGAAGTTCGCGAGTCCGGACACCACGGCCGCCATGGCGCCCGCCACGGACGAGATGAGGATGTCGCGGTTGTAGACGTGCGAGAGCTCGTGGCCGAGGACCGCGCGCAGCTCACGCTCGTCCAGCAGCGCCAGGATGCCGCTGGTGCAACACACCGCCGCGTTGCGCGGGTTGCGTCCCGTGGCGAACGCGTTGGGGGCGTTGGTGGGGCTGATGTAGAGCCGCGGCATGGGCTGATGCGCCGCGGTGGCCAGCTCGCGGACGATCGCGAAGATGCGCGGGTACTCGACCTCGGTGATCGGCTGGGCGTGCATCGACTTCAGCGCCAGCTTGTCGCTGTTGAAGTAGGCGTACCCGTTCATGCCGACGGCCAGGACGACCGCGACCACCAGGATGGTCGAGTTCTGGAACAGAGCGCCGATGAAGACGATCAGAGCCGACATCCCGACCATCAGGCCGAACGTCTTCATGCCGTTCGCGAACTTCATCGTGTGTCGCCGATCCTCTCGCCGCAGTGCTTCCTGCACGAACAACGACCGAGGTGACGCGGGTAGTTCCCGTCAGCTGATGCGGGCGACCGTGTACTCGACCAGCTTGCGCAGCGCGTCGTTGGCCGGGCCCTGCGGCAGAGCGTCCAGCTCGGTGCGCGCCCGCTGGGCGTAGGTGTCGAGCGTCTCGCGCGCTTTGGCCATGCCCGGCGAACGACCCAGCAGAGTCAACGCCTCGGCCACGTCCGCGTCGTCGGTGATGGGACCGCGCAGCAGGTGGCGGAGCCGGTCGCCGTCCGCACCCTCGTCGCGCAGCGCGAACAGCACGGGCAGCGTGTGGACGCCCTCGCGCAGGTCGGTACCCGGCGTCTTGCCGGAGTCCGACGCGGCGGACGAGATGTCGATGATGTCGTCGGAGATCTGGAACGCGGTGCCCACCGCGTCGCCGAGACGCTCGAGCCGCTCGATGTGCTCGTCGTCGCCCCCGGAGAACGTGCCGCCGAAGCGACCGCTCGTCGCGATCAGCGAACCCGTCTTCTCCCACACCGTGGTGAGGTAGTGATCGACCGGATCCTGATCGGGCCTGCTGCCGATCGTCTCGCGCATCTGGCCCGTGACCAGCGCGGCGAACGTCTCGGCGATCGTACGCACGGCGGAGGGGCCCAGCGTCGAGACCAGGCGCGACGCGTGTGCGAAGAGGTAGTCGCCCGCGAGGATGGCGACGCTGTTGCCCCAGCGCGCATTGGCGGACTCCACGCCGCGGCGCATGGCGGCCTCGTCCATGACGTCGTCGTGATACAGCGTCGCGAGGTGCACCATCTCGAGCACGGTGGCCGCGGTGACGATGTCCGGACTGGACGCCTTGGGGCCGAGCTGACCGGTGAGAATGGTGAACAGCGGGCGGAACCGCTTGCCGCCGGCCTTGGCGAGGTGCAGCGCCGCCTCGGTGAGGAAGTCCTCACCGTCGGACAGCTCGGTCACGAGCAGGCTCTCGACCTCGGCCATCGCCGCGCGCACGATCTCCGCGAACTCCGCGTTCCCGAGATCCACGCCCGCCACCACGGTGGCCCCACTCGCACTCGTCTCGGTCACCGCGCTCGCACCCATTTCTCGTCGTCGAACACCTCGCGCGGCTCCGGGCCTCGGCGCCGCGTCTGCCTCCAACCTATCGTGCCTGCAAGATGGAACGATGACGGATGGACGCGCACAGGGTGTGACACCGGGAACTCGACGCGTGACCGACGTTCTCGTCGTCGGAGCGGGACCCGCGGGCAGCGCCGCCGCGGCCTGGTCCGTACGAGCTGGTCACGACACGATTCTCGCGGACGCCGCCACGTTCCCGCGCGACAAGACCTGCGGTGACGGACTCACGCCGCGTGCCGTGGCCGAGCTCGACGAGCTGGGACTCGGTGAGTGGGTGCGCTCGCGGGCGATCAATCGTGGCCTACGCCTCACCGGATTCGGTCAGGAACTCACGCTGCCGTGGCCGGGTGGCTCCCTCCCCGACATCGGTTCCGCGGTACCGCGTACCGAGTTGGACGACCGGATCCGCCGGGTGGCCGTCGACGACGGCGCGGTGATGATGGAGAACGCCAAGGCCGTCGATGCGGTGCTGGTGAGCGGGCGGGTCACCGAGGTGATGTTCGACACCGCCGACGGCCCTGTCGCCGTGGCCTGTCGCACGCTGATCGTGGCGGACGGGGTGCGCTCGCCGCTCGGCAAGATCCTCGGCCGTACGTGGCACCGCGACACCGCTTTCGGGGTCGCGGCACGGGCATACGTCACGAGTGACCGCAGTGAGGACGAGTGGATCACCTCGCACCTCGAGCTCCGCGACGAGGAGGGCACCCTGCAGGCCGGCTACGGGTGGGTGTTCCCGCTGGGCGTGAACGACGAGGGCACCGGCGAGGTGAACGTGGGGGTGGGGACGCTCGCCACCTCGAAGCGCCCGGCTGCCGGCGCGCTGCGACCTCTCCTGAATCTCTATGCGTCACAACGGGAGTCCGAGTGGGGCCTGAGCGGCGGCGTGCGCCGCGTGCAGTCCGCCCTGCTACCGATGGGCGGCGCGGTGTCGGACGTGGCGGGCCCCAACTGGGCGCTCGTCGGCGATGCGGCGGCCTGCGTGAATCCGCTCAACGGTGAGGGCATCGACTACGGACTCGAGGGTGGTCGACTGATCGCCGAACACCTGGACGGCGCAGACCTGACGCAGGTGTGGCCGGCGGTGCTCCGCGAGCACTACGGGCAGAGCTTCTCGGTCGCTCGTCGCCTCGCGGGACTGCTGACGGTGCCGCGGTTCCTGCCCGCCACGGGGCCGATCGGCATGCGGTCGCGCGCGATCATGACCGTCGCCGTGCGGGTGATGGGCAACCTCATCACCGACGAGGATCGCGACGTCGTCGCGCGCGCCTGGCGGGCCGCGGGATCGACGTCACTGAAGGTGGACGACCGGCCACCGTTCTCCTGAGAGTGCCCGGCTGCCTCAGGAGCCGGGCCCGGTCAGCGCCCCGGTCGGAAGGCGTACACGGTGGTGCCGTCCGGCAGAAGTATCCCGTCGCGATCGCGGAAGCCGCACTCGAGAGACGCCACGACGCGTTGCAGCACGGGGAGCCGTGCCTGCTCGTCGAGTCCGGCGTGGACGGCGAGGGACAGTTCGGCTCCGTACAGCGCCAGGATGGCCTCGACCGCGCCGGCGAGCGCCGGGTCCTTGGCCTGGTAGAACGCGAAACGGTCCGCTTCCATCGTGTAGTCGCGCTCGTTGCCGCCCGCCAGTACCCGCACCCCGAACTCGGCCAGGTACTCCACCATGCGGCGCTCGGTGGCGCCGAAGCCTATCGACCGGCGGTCCGGCGAGAGGGTGTCGACGACGCGCTTGGTGTCCATGATCAACAGGCCGAGGTCGTTGGCGTCGAGCAGACCGAGGTCGGCGCGCATGGCGTCGCGCAGCAGACGCTGGATCTCGATCAGGAACCCGTGCTCACGGTTGAGCCGCTCGACGGCCGGACCCGGCATCGCGCCCGTCGTGGAGTAGGGCACCAGCACCCGGAGATCGAGCGACATGAGCATCTCGAGCAGCGGCGCGACGCGCTGGCGGGCCACGACGACGGTGATCGTCGAGACGCGCAGCAGTTCCTGATAGGCGGCGTCGACGTCGGCCTGCAGGTCGTCGGCACCCGGCGGCAGTGCGGTCGCGTCGGGGGCGGTCCGGCGACGTACGGCGTCGATCCAGACCCGCTGGAAGGTGGTCAGCGCGACCGACAACTCCTGGTAGCGCTCGGTGACCTGGTCGCGTACCAGCGACGTCTCGACGGCCTGGCGACCGGAATCGTGGGCCAGCTCGGCGCGGATGGTGCGCAGCTCGCGCGCGCGGCGCGTCTCCCTGGTGAGGTGCATGCGCGTGGTGCTGACGGCCCAACCGGCCCCGCCGGCGGCGACGGCCGAGGCAGCGAGGGTGGCATAGGGCAGCCAATCCGGTACGGGCATGCGCAGATCATGCCGTATCCGGACACGGTACGAACACCGATAGGTGCGTTCTCCGTATCTTTCAGTACACCGGTTTCACGGCGCTGTGCAAGGTGACGATGCCGCCCGTGAGATTGCGCCACTGCACGCGGCCCCATCCCGCGGACTGCATGCGCCGCGCGAGCTCCGCCTGGTCCGGCCAGGCGCGAATGGATTCCGCCAGGTAGACGTAGGCGTCGGGATTGCTGCTGACGGTGCGGGCCACGGCCGGGAGCGCCTTCATCAGGTACTCCATGTAGACGGTGCGGAACGCCGGGAAGACCGGTGTGGAGAACTCGCACACCACCAACCGTCCGCCGGGCCGGACCACCCGCAGGATCTCGGCGAGGCCGGCGTTGTGATCGGCCACATTGCGGAGACCGAACGAGATGGTGGCGGCGTCGAACACGTCGTCGCCGTACGGCAGGTGCATCGCGTCGCCCGCGATCATCGGGACGCCGCGCGAGAGGCCCACGCGGAGCATGCCCTTGGAGAAGTCGGTGGCGACGCACCAGGCGCCGGACCGGCCGAGTTCCTCCGTGGACACTCCGGTCCCGGCCGCGAGATCGAGCACCGCTTCCCCGGGCTTCAGCGCGAGCGCGTCGCGCGTCGCGCGCCGCCAGCCGCGGTCCTGCCCGAAGGACAGGACGGTGTTGGTCAGGTCGTACCGCTTCGCGACTCCGTCGAACATGGACGCGACGTCGTGCGGTTGCTTGTCCAGTTGCGCTCTGGAGCCGTGTGCTGCCACACCTGAACAGTACGTGGGCCGCGCACTCACCTAGGCCGCCGTCGTCCGCCGTCCGACGTCCGAGGTGCCGATGACCGCCTCGTAGTGGCCGATCAACTGGCTGCACAGCGCGGGCCAGGTGCGATGCAGGACGGACTTGCGCGCGGACGTGGCGAACCTCGCACGCGTGGTGGGGTCGGCGACGGCCTGCACGGCGCTCGGCAGCAACTCCTCGTACCGATCCACGGGCAGCAGGTACCCGTTGCGGCAGTGGCTCACCAGATCGCGGGGACCGCCGGCGTCGGGTCCGATCACGGGGACACCGCTCGCGAGCGCCTCCTGGACGGTCTGGCAGAACGTCTCGTGCTCACCGGGGTGCGCGAACACGTCGAAGGACGCGTAGGCCTCCGACAGAGCCTGCCCGCCCAGCTGACCGGTGAACACTGCGGACGGCATGAGCGCCTCGAGCCGCGCGCGCTCCGGACCGTCACCGACGATCACCACACGCACGCCCGGTGTCCGCTCGAGCACCGCGAGGCGTTCCACGTGCTTCTCCGGTGCCAACCGGCCGACGAAGCCCACCACCAGCGCGTCGCCCGCGTCCCACTGCGCACGACGCTCCGCGTTCCGCGACGACGGCGCGAAGCGCACGGTGTCCACTCCCCGACCCCAGCGATGCACGCGGGGGATGCCGTGCGCGGCGAGTGCGTCCATCGCCGACGTCGACGGTGCGAGGGTGCGGGCACTGCCCTTGTGGATCCGGCGGGTCCACGCCCAGCAGGCACGCGAGGTCAACCCGAGACCGTAACTCTCGGCGAACCCGGCGACATCGGTCTGATAGACGGCGACGGCCGGGACGTTAAGCCTCCGCGCGGCCGCGAGGCCACCGGCACCGAGCGAGAACGGCGATGCCAGGTGCACCACATCGGGCGCGAACGAGCGCAGCGCGGCGGTCATACCGGGGCTCGGCACGCCGACGGGCAGCGAACTCACCTTGGGGACCATCACCGACGGCACTCGCAGAACCGGGAACGAGCCGTGTGAGGTCGGTGCCGCGGGCACCCCGGCCGGCGTGTCCGGCGCGACGATCATGGCATCGTGACCTGCGGACTCCGCATGTTCGAGCACGCGGAGAATCGAGTTGGTGACACCGTTGACGTGAGGCAGGAACGATTCGGCGACCACGGCTATGCGCACACCGTGGACTGTTCCGCGCCGCGACGACCGCGATGCGAGGGCGACGTGACCAGCGGGCGAACCCCGGGCGAACCCTCCGGTACCGGGTCAGACGCGCGCGTCGCGGCGCCGCAGGCAGAGGATCGACGGGCCGGCGATCAGCCACGTGACGACGATGACGGAGAGCGCGGGCACGACGGCCACCGAGGCGTCACGGCCGGCGACCCGCACCAGGTCGGGGTCGCTGCGGGAGTACTCGACGTCGATGCGCTGACCGGCGACGAGGTTGGTCGGGTACAGCACTCCGAGCTTGGGATTGTGCATCTCGCCGTCGGGAGTCACGAAGCTCACCGCCGAGCGCAGACGTCCGGCCGACAGCACCTCGGCCGTGGCGACGCCCTCGTCCGAGGAGATGGTGTGGTCGTTGCGCCACGCCGCGAGGACCAACAGGACCGCGAGCACCGAGACGACGGTGGCGATCACCAGGAGAACGGTGGGAACGCGCGAGCGGCGCCGCACGGGGGCCTCGTCCGCCTCGGAGTTCTCGACAGCAGGCGTGTCGCCACCGGACATCTCGGCACCGGCCGGACTCGGGACGACGGGGTTCACCAGGACAGGCTAGCGACCGCACCACGCAGGACGTCGGCAGCGGTACGCCGAGTAACGTCTCCCGCCATGGGGCGGAAATTCAGTTACACCGAGGACTTCGACGTGACACCGGCGCAGGCGCACTCCGCCTTGACGGACGAAGCGTTGTGGGACAAGCGAACCAAGGAGGTCTCCGACCGGGCCAGCGTGGAGTACTCGCACCGGCCCGACGGCGGCTTCGACGTGGTGATCTCCGAGGGGGTCGGCGCGTCCGTGCTGCCGGGGTTCGTCCGGAAGGTGATTCGCGGCGACCTGGTGATCACGCGCAAGGACAGCTGGGGACCGCTCGAAGGCGACCGTGCGAACGGCACGCTCGAAGGCGGATCGACGGGCTTGACCTCGAAGGTGCGCGGAACGTTCGAACTGGTGCCTCACGGCGCCGGATCGCGCCTGACCCTGAAGGGGACGGCCGAGGTGAAGGTCCCGTTCGTCGGCGGCAAGATCGAGGGCATGGTCACCGAGATGATCGGCAAGATGGTGCACTCCGAGAGCAAGCAGGCACGGGAGTACCTCGCCGACAGGGCCTAGAGGGCAGCGCGGATCGACGCGTGCAGATCGCGTAGACCGGACCGATCGGTGGTCACCTCGAGCACCCGCGTGCCCTCGGCGTGACCCGTGAGCAGCTTCGCGAGCTCGTCGGGATCGACCCGCCGGTGCGGGATCCGGTAGGCGGCACACAGCGCCGCGAGGTCCATGCCGTGCGGAGTGCCGAACACGCGCTCGAAGACGCCCGCGTACTGGGGATCACCCTGCTCGAGCAGTTCGAAGATGCCGCCACCGTCGTCGTTCGCGACGACGATGGTGAGGTCTCGCGGTCGGGGCTCCCCGGTGCCGATGAGCAGTCCGGACGCGTCGTGCAGGAACGTCAGGTCCCCCATCAACGCGATGGTGCGGCCGTCGTGTGCCAGCGCAGCGCCCACCGCGGTGGAGACGGTGCCGTCGATGCCCGCCACACCGCGATTGGACAGCACCCGGACGTCCTCCGCCGGGTAGCCGACCAGCGCCATGTCGCGCACCGGGTTGGAGGCGCCGAGCACGAGCAGATCACCCGGCCGACGTGCCGACGACACGGCGGCGGCGACGTGCAGACCCGTTGGAATCGAGAGCGAGTCGAGCTGCCCGCGGACCGCGGCATCGGCCGACTCCGAGGCGTCGGCACAGCGACGCAGCCACTCGGGTGACGGTGTCCCGGTGACCAGCGCGCGCGTTCCGGTCGCCACGACGTTGCCCGAGACGTCGGGCCAGCGGGGTCCGGTGGTGAGAGCGATGACGGAGACGGCCGGGTCGGCCAGCACCTTCGAGACCTGACGATGCAGCGTGGGACGCCCGGTGATGATGGCCTGGCGCGGCGACAGCGCACCGAGCGCGAGCGGGTTGAGCGGGTGGCCGTGCAGGGGCGCGGTCGGCTCGGCGACCGTCGGCAGCCCGGCGAGTTCCGGCCGATAGGCGGCGCCGTGTCCGGAGATGACGACGGTGTCCACCGAGAGGTCCAGGTCCACCGGAACGTCGAGCGTCGCGTACTGCGTGGTGGTCCACGGGGAGCCGTCGGGACGTCCCTCCGGGGCGGGGCGGGAGTCGGCCAGGTCGGGCGTGAGGGGCTCACGCAGCGGCATGTCGAAGTGGACCGGGCCGGCGTTGCCCGAGCGCGTACCGCGTGCGGCAGCCAGGACGCGGCACACGGCCGACCGCCACTGGCTGTTGACCTGGTCGGACTCCTCGGCGAGACCGAGGCTGATGGTCGCGCGCACCTGACCCGCGAACAGGCCGAGTTGCTCGACCGTCTGGTTGGCGCCGGTGCCGAGCATCTCGTAGGGGCGGTTGGCGCTGAGCACGACCAGCGGAATGCGGGCGTAGTTGGCCTCGAGCACGGCGGGTCCGAGATTGGCGACGGCGGTGCCGGACGTCATCACGACAGGGACGGGTCGGCGGCCGGACACGGCCAGTCCGATGGCGAGGAAGCCGGCGGTGCGTTCGTCGATGCGCATGTGCAGGCGGACGCGACCGGCGCGGTCGGCGGCCTCGAGCGCGAACGCGAGCGGCGCATTACGCGATCCGGGGCACAGCACGACGTCCTGGACGCCGCCGCGGATCATCTCGTCGACGACGACGACGGCTTGAGAGGTGGACGGATTCACCATTTCAGAGTGTCACAGATGCCGGACCTGCCTGAATGATCGGCCGGCCTCCAGGGCGCGCGTGGCCCTGGCACGATGAACCGGTGCGCACACACTTCGATCCGCAGACCATGGACGCCGGCGACTACTACAAGCTTCTCACCACGTCAGTGGTGCCCAGACCCATCGCGTGGGTGTCGACGGTCTCCGCGGACGGCGTACCGAACCTGGCGCCGTACAGCTTCTTCTCCGTCTCCTCCAGCGCACCCGCCGTGGTGCAGTTCACGTCGGTCGGCCGCAAGGACAGCCTGCGGAACATCGAGGAGACGGGCGAGTTCGTCGTCAACCTCGCCACCGAGTCGTTGTTCGAGCAGATCAATCAGACGTCCGCGAACTACGACGCCTCGGTGAGCGAGTACACCGCGGTCGACCTCGAGAGCGAGCCCAGTGAGACCGTCCGCCCGCCGCGCGTCGTCGCGTCCCCGCTCTCGATCGAGGCGACGCTCCATCAGGTGGTCGAGGTGGGCAACTCGTTCGTCGTCATGGGCGCGGTCACGATGATCACGGTGCGTCCGGAGTTCCTCGCGGAGGACGGGTTGCCCGACTTCGGCGCCCTCGCACCGCTGAGCCGGCTCGGCCGCGACGAGTGGGGCATGCCCCCGGCCGTGCGACGAATCCAGCCCCCCGACAGGCCTTGAGTCCGGATCGGGTCCCGTTCGACCGCTCGCGCACGGTGCGCTGGGCCTCGCTCGCTCTGGCGACCGTCGTCGTCGCCGTCCTGGCGGAGCGGGTCGGCGTTCCGTCGGCCGCGCTGTTCGTCGCGCTCGCCGTGGCGACGGTGTTCGCGTTGTGCGGATGGGGCCCGGGGAAGGTTCCGCGCACCGCGTCGATGGGCGCGCAGGCCGTGCTCGGCGTCGAGATCGGCACCCTGCTCGATCGGGACACGATGTCCTCGCTCGGGTCCGACTGGATCTGGGTGGTGGTCGTCTCGCTCGGCACCCTGGTGCTGTCCATCGCGGCCGGCGCTCTCCTCGGACTGCATCGTGACCTCGACGCCACCACCGGCGCCCTCGCACTCGTGGCCGGGGGTGCGTCCGGCATGGTCGCGATCGCCCGTGATCTGGGCGGCGACGAGCGGGTGGTCGCCGTGGTGCAGTACGTCCGGGTGCTGCTGGTCACCGCGTCGCTACCGTTCGTCGCCACGGTGGTCTTCTCGGCGGACACCGGACAGGGCGGATCACTCGACACCGCCTCCGCCCCGCTCTGGACGGACGCGCTATTCATCGCGGTGTGCCTGCTGGTGGGCATCCCGCTGGGCCGACTGATCCGCCTGCCAGCACCCGCCCTGCTCGGACCGCTGCTGATCTCCGGTGCCGCGGACCTGCTGGGGTGGACGGGCGACGCCGGCGTGCCGATCCTGGCGCTCCAGCTCGTCTACATCGTCATCGGGTGGCAGGCAGGCCTGCAGTTCACCCTCGACAGCCTGAAGTCCATCGGCCGCATCATCCCGTGGGCAGTACTGCTGATCATCGCCATCGCGGTGGGCTGCGCGCTGCTCGGCCTGATCCTGGTGGGCACCACCGGTATCACCCCGTACGAGGCCTACCTCGCCACGACGCCGGGCGGTATCTACGCGGTGCTCGCGCTGGCGGCGGCGAGCAGCGTGAACGTGACCTTCGTCGTGGCGGCCCAGGTGCTCCGGGTGTTCATGATGCTGCTGGTGGTCCCGCTGTTCACCCGGGCACGCGGGCGCGGCTAGCCGTTCGCGTCCTGCACGAGCCGCGCGACGACATCGGGTGTCAGGGTTCCGTCGCCGAAGGCCACCATGCGGGCGAGCGGGACGCTCGACAGGAAGACTGCCGTCTCCGGGTTGCCCATCATCGCCTGTGCCACCGACGGTCCGTCGCCGTCGTCGATGGCCGCCCGCAGCAGGTCACCGCCGCGCGGATCGTCCAGCCACTCGGTGACGGTCGACTCGGCCGTCAACGGCAGGCGGACGTCGTCGCCCGTCACGGAGACGATCGCGACGCTCCGGAGATCGCGCGACGACGCCGCCGCGGCCACGACGTACTCGCCCGGCGCCACGACCCAGGACGACACCCGGGTGTCCCAGTACGCCAGGTCGGCACGCCGGACGGTGAGAGTCACGGTCTCGGTCGCACCCGCGGCGATCTCGACCGACTCGAAGGCCGCGAGCTCACGCGGAACACGGTGCGCGTCCTCGTCGGGCGCGGACACGTAGATCTGCACGACCTCCCGGCCGTCCCGGTCCCCGGTGTTGGTCACCGGAACCGTGACGTCGATGCCGTGCTCCACCACCGTCGCGGTCACGTCGCCGTACTCGAACGTCGTGTAGGACAGGCCCCACCCGAAGGGGTACGACACGTCGGTCTCGCGCGCATCGAAGCCGCGGTAGCCCACGTGGATGCCCTCGCCGTAGCGGACGACCCCGTGCTCACCGGGGAAGTCCAGGTAGGACGGATGGTCCTTTAGCCGGAGCGGAACGGTCTCCGCGAGCCGTCCCGACGGGTTCACGACGCCGAACAGCACGTCGGCGATCGCTCCGCCGCCGGCCTGTCCCAGCAGCCACGTCTCGAGGATCGCGGGGACGTCGGTGTCCCACGGCGACGTCAGGACCACGCCGCCGTTCGACAGCACCACCACGGTGTTCTCGTTCACCGCGCGCACTCGCTCGACCAGGGCCAGATGGCCTTCCGGCAGCGCCAGCGTGGTGCGGTCCATGCCCTCGGTCTCGGGATCGTTGCCGACGAAGACGAGGGCGATGTCGTGCGTGCGAGCGAGCTCGACGGCCTCGTTCAGCAGTCCGTCGTCGGCGTCGGTCTCCTCGGTCGACGCGTGGTCGGCGTCGTACCCGGGCGCGAACGCCACCTCGCCCTGCGCGGCAGCGGTGATCGCCGACAGCGCGTCGTCCAACCGGGTCGGGGTGATCTGCGAACTACCGCCGCCCTGGTAGCGCGGGGTGCGGGCGATCTCGCCGAGCACGGCGATCGATCCGGAACCGGGCTCGAGCGGCAGCAGACCGTCGTTCTTCAGCAGGACGATCGCCCGGCTCGCGATCTCTCGGGCCAGCGCATGGTGGGCATCGTGATCGACGTCCACGGAACCGCTCGCGTCCTGCGCGCGCTCGATCAGTGCGCGCACGCGCGCCGCCGCAGTCTCGAGAGTGCCCGGATCGAGCGCACCGGACTCCGCCGCGTCGGCGACCCGCTGGTCACCGGCAGCGTCGGGTCCGGGCATCGTCAGGTCGAGGCCCGCGGCGATCGAGTCGACCCGGTCCACGACGGCGCCCCAGTCGGACACGACGGCGCCCTCGAAACCCCACTCGCCGCGCAGCACGTCCGTCAGGAGCCACCGGTTCCGCGAGGCGTGGACGCCGTTGATGCGGTTGTAGGAGCACATGACGGTCCACGGCTGCGACTGCTCCACCACACGCTGGAACGCCCGGAGGTAGATCTCGCGCAGGGTGCGTTCGTCCACCTCGGCGCTCACGCGCATGCGGTCGGTCTCCTGGCTGTTGACCGCGAAGTGCTTGAGCGAGGTGCCGACGCCCCGGCTCTGCACGCCCTGCACGTAGGCGGCGGCGAGCGTGCCCGTGAGCAACGGGTCCTCCGAGAAGTACTCGAAGTTGCGGCCACCGAGCGGGCTGCGCTTGATGTTGATGCCGGGGCCCAGCAGGACGGACACGTCCATCGACCGGGCCTCGGTGGCCAGCGCCTCTCCCATCCGCCGTAGCAGGTCGGGATCCCAGGTACTCGCGGTGGCGGTGGCCGGCGGGAAGCACGTCGCGGGTCGTCCGGAGAACATGTCGCTGTCGCTCGCCTGCATCCGCACGCCGTGCGGGCCGTCGGTCAGCGTGATCGCCGGGAGCCCGTCCTGCTGCTCGGTGCTCCAGAAGTTGCGTCCACTGGTGAGGGCTGCGAGATCGTTGCGTGGAGTCATGGCTCCATCATCGACGATCCGGCCCTCCGTGCGCCTTTCGCGCATCCGGGGATACGCGAAAGGCGCACGGGGGTCAGGCTGCGTACTTCTGCACCAGGGCGCCGACGCGCGGGAGAGCCTCGGTGACGTTCTTCTTCGCCGACGGGCGGAGCGAGGAGTACGCCTTCTTGATGGTCGACTTGCTGGTCTCGTCGATGCGCGCGTCGGTGACGGACAGCAGCGCGTCGGACGCCTCGTCACCGTTCGCGGCGAGGAACTCACCGAACGTGCCGGTCGGCGCGGCCTGGTACCGCTGCCAGAACGGGTCGAGCTTCTCGACGAAGCTCGGCCACAGCTTGGCGACCGCATCGTCGACGACGCTGGGGCTCACCTTCTTCACGGCGCCGTATCCGCCCTTGACCGCCAGGCCGGAGGCGCCCTTCTTGTCGGAGACCTCGGCGTCGATCAGCGCGCGGACGTCCGCGCGCACGGCCGGTGCGGTGTTCTCGTCGAGGAGGGTGGTCTGCAGTGATGCCACGGGAAACAATCCTGTCGTCGGGAGTCAGGCCGGAGGCCGTTCTCTTGGTTGAGAGTCGGGCGCAAACGCCGTTCTCGGAGAAGGTTTCTGGTCGGCGCGACCCTACAACAGAGCGAGGGGATGGCACCGGGCGAGACGCCCCAGCCACCACGTCCGCCGATCGTCCGGGGCGGCGAGCTCGCGGAGTCGATCCGCATCGGGGACGACGGTGTCGACCCGCAGCCGACCGTCGACGAGTGCTCGCGGCTCGGCCACGTCGGTGACGAACAGTGCGCCGGTGCCCAGGCCGCACGCGGCACTCGACGGCAGGGCCGCCGCCGCAGCGAGTCCCGCGGACATGCCGATCGCCGTGTCGAGGGCGCTCGACACGACCACGGGGACGCCGTACTGCGCCAATTCCTCGGCGAGCCGCAGCACCGCCCGCACCCCGCCCAGCGGCGGCACCTTGACGACGGCCACGTCGGCGGCCCCGGCCCGCACCACGCGCAGCGGGTCCTCGGCTCGCCGGATGCTCTCGTCGGCGGCGATCGACACTCCGCGCACGCGTCTGCGCACCTCGGCGAGTTCCTCGACCGTCGCGCAGGGCTGCTCCGCGTACTCGAGGTCACCGTTCTCGGTGAGGGCGCGCAGGGCCGTCTCGGCCTCGTCGACCGTCCAGCCCCCGTTGGCGTCGACACGCACGGTGGGGACGAGCGCCCGGACCGCCTCGACTCGTGCGACGTCGTCGTCGAGGGTCTGGCCCTTCTCGGCGACCTTGACCTTCGCCGTACGCGTGCCGGGATAGCGCGCGAGTACGGCGGGCACCTCGTGGGCGGGCACCGCGGGCACGGTGGCGTTGACCTCGACGCGGTCCCGCACCGGATCGGGCGCGCCCTGCCACGCCATCTCGATGCCGGCACGCAGCCACGCCGACGCCTCGGCGTCGTCGTACTCGGGGAACGCGCCGAACTCGCCCCATCCGGCGGGTCCGGAGAACACCAGTACCTCCCGCGTCGTGATGCCGCGGAACCGGGTGCGCATGGGCAGCGACAGCACGTGGGCCGACGCGACGATCTCGTCGAGCCCGGGAGCGGGTGCCGCCGTCACTGCTGGCCGGGGAGCAACTGCACCATGAGGGCGTTGCTCTCGGCGACGAGAGTGCCGTCCTGCTTGGTCAACCGGGCCTCGATGAACGTCTTGCGGCCCTCGACCTTCGTCACGTGCCCCTCGGCGACGAGCTGCTCGTTCAACGGGGTCACGGCGCGGTAGTCGATGTGCAGGAAAGCGGTGCGGCTGATCGGGCGACCGTACGCGTGCTGGATCAGCCCGAAGAGGTCGTCGAACAGCAACGGCAGCGTGCCGCCGTGGGCTGCGCCGTTGCCGCCGAGATGGAACCGGCGGAACACACCGGTGGACCGCACGCCCTCGGCGCCGTACTTCTCGATGGTCCACGGCAGCATCAGCAGACTGCCGCGGCCCGGGAGCTCCAGCGCGCGGCCCGCCGGTGACAGACCCTCCGGCACCACGTACGGCGCCATGGTCGCGGCGAGTTTCTCCGCCTGGTCGGCGGCCAGGGCGAGCTGGTCGTCCGGCAGGTCCGTGGACACCGCGAGGTCCTGGACGGTGCGCAACGCCTCGATCAACCGGCCGTAGTCCGGCGGCGGCGTGGCCCTGGTGAACTTCGGGAATCCGCCGTGGGGGGAATCGTCGGTCATCGGACGACGGTAACGCGGAGTCCGATTCGGTCCGTCGTTAGGCTGTCGAGGGTGACCGATCAGACCTCGCCGTTCCAGCCCGAGCAGTGGACCGCGGTCCCCGGCTTCGAGGACCTGGTGGACATCACCTACCACCGCCACGTGACCGACGGGACCGTGCGCATCGCCTTCGACCGCCCCGAGGTGCGCAACGCCTTCCGCCCCGGCACCGTCGACGAGCTGTACCGCACGCTCGACCACGCCCGGATGACCTCCGACGTCGGCGCCGTCCTCCTCACGGGCAACGGGCCCAGTGAGAAGGACGGCGGGTGGGCCTTCTGTTCCGGCGGCGACCAGCGCATCCGGGGGCGGTCCGGCTACCAGTACGCCAGCGGCGACACGGCCGAGACCGTGGACCGGGCGCGCGCGGGACGCCTGCACATCCTCGAGGTGCAGCGCCTGATCCGCACGATGCCCAAGGTCGTGATCTGCCTCGTCAACGGGTGGGCCGCGGGCGGCGGACACAGCCTGCACGTGGTCTGCGACCTGACTCTGGCGAGCCGGGAACACGCTCGCTTCAAGCAGACCGACGCCGACGTGGGCAGCTTCGACGGCGGATACGGCAGCGCGTACCTGGCGAAGATGGTGGGGCAGAAGTTCGCTCGCGAGATCTTCTTCCTCGGTGACACCTACACCGCCGAGGACATGCACCGGATGGGTGCTGTGAACAAGGTGGTCGATCACGCCGACCTCGAGACCGTCGCCATCGAGTGGGGGCGCACGATCAACGGCAAGTCCCCGCAGGCGCAGCGAATGCTCAAGTACGCGTTCAATCTTCAGGACGACGGGCTGGTGGGGCAGCAGCTGTTCGCGGGCGAGGCGACGCGGTTGGCCTACATGACCGACGAGGCCGTGGAGGGTCGCGACTCGTTCCTCGAGAAGCGTGAGCCGGACTGGTCTCCCTACCCCTGGTACTTCTGAGAGGCGACCGACGATGGAGGTGCTGGCGAGCCGGATCATTCTGCGGCCGAAAAACGTCGACGAGACCCTGAGCTTCTATCGGGACCGGTTGCGGCTCGGCATCTTCCGCGAGTATCCCGGTGGCGTGGTGTTCTTCGCGGGGCAGTCGCTGATCGAGGTGGCCGGACACGGGCAGGCCGGAGGCCGGTCGACAGCTGACGGCGAGCCGACGGCGGGGGCGGGGGCGACGATTCTCCTGCAGGTGCGTGACGTCGAGGCGGCGCGCGCCGAGCTCGAGGCGGCGGGCGTCGAGATCGTGCGGCCCCCGCAGACCGAGCCCTGGGGACTGACGGAGATGTGGATCGCCGACCCCGACGGCACACGCATCGTCGTGGTCGAGGTTCCGCCTGACCACCCGCAACGCCGTGGCTGATCTGACCGTCCTCCCGGTGCCCAGCGGAGACGCGGTGCTGGGTCTGCTGCCGCGACTGCGCGCCGTGCTCGACGGCACCGCCGAGCCGGTCCTGCCGGTCCCCGCCGACGACGATCGTGAGCGTCGACGCCTCGCCGACGCGCTGTCACCGGGCACTCCCGCGGAGCCGGGTACCGCGATGGTGCTCGCGACGTCCGGGTCGACGGGAACCCCGAAGGGGGCCCTGCTCGGGGCGGCCGCACTCCGGGCCAGCGCCGCCGCCACCCATACCCGGCTGGGTGGGCCGGGACAGTGGTTGCTCGCGCTGCCGGCCCATCACATCGCCGGGATGCAGGTGGTGCTGCGCTCCCTCGCCGCCGGCCACGAACCCGCGGTGGTGGACGTGTCGACGGGATTCGACCCCGCGCACCTCGTCCGCGCGGTCGCGTCGATGAGCGGGCCCCGGCGTTACACCTCCCTCGTCCCCACCCAGATGGTGAAGGCGCTCGATCGTCCGGACGCCGTCGCGGCGCTCGCGTCCCTCGACGCCGTTCTGCTCGGCGGGGCCGCGACCCCGGCTCCCGTGCTCGACCGCGCACTCGCTGCGGGGATCACCGTGGTCCGCACCTACGGGATGAGCGAGACCTGCGGCGGGTGCGTCTACGACGGCGTTCCCCTGGACGGCGTGACCGTCGGCCTCGAGGCGGACGGCCGGGTGCGCCTCGGCGGACCCACACTGGCGAACGGTTACCGCGGAATGCCTGATCACCCGGCGTTCGCCGAGGCGGGGTGGTTCCGCACCGATGATCTCGGACGCCTGCAGGGCGACCGTCTGCAGATTCTCGGGAGGGCCGACGACGCCATCACCACGGGCGGACTCACCGTCGTACCGCGAGTGGTGGAAGACGCCGTCGCGGGGATCGACGGGGTCGCCGAGTGCGTCGTGGTCGGCGTTCCCGATCCGCGCCTGGGCGAACGGGTGGGCGCACTGGTGGTGCTGCGGCCCGGTGTCGAGCTGTCGCCGGAGTCTCTCCGGGCGGCCGTCGCCGACGCGCTCGGCCCTGCCGCGGCACCCCGGCAGGTGCTGTTCGTGGACGCGCTCCCGGCCCGCGGCCCGGGCAAGGTGGACCGCGCGGCGGCGCGAACGACGCTGGTCGCGTGTGGTCCGACCGAATGACATCTCCCCCGCACGCCGAGGGGCGAGCCGCCCGAGACCGTGACGGTGAGTAAGGTCCTCCCGGTACATCCGGGTCGGGGGCTTGGTTGTTCGTGGGTTCGGAGGACAGTGACGATGGCGAGGCAGGCGACGGGAGCAGCTCCCGACGCGCACGACGGCTGGATCGTCGTGGAGACACTCGCCGAACCGCCCGACGGCGATGCCGGTCCCGTGGGGACCGTCGTCGCCAAGGACGGTCGGGCGAAGGACTGGACGGCGCTCTCCCGCGCGGTCGGCAGCAAGCGCATCGCGGACGCGGCGCGTGCGATGACCGCGTTCGTCGCGACCAGCGGCGAGGACGCGGCCGAGACCGTGCCGGGACTGCACAGTCCGCTGCGGGCCGTCGCGGTACCGGGTCCCCGGAAGGCCGTCCACGGTGTGATGCTGTACGCCGGTGACGATTCCGACGCACCGCCGCCCCTCGTCGTCGGCTACGACTGGTCCTCGTCACGTCGACAGTTCGCGTTCACGCCCGGCATCGCCGGCGTCACGGGCCGGGAGCCGGCATCGAAGCTCGCCGCACCGGCATTCGAGCTGTTCGACCACGCGGACGACGCCGACAGCGCGATGTATCTCCTCGTCGCTCTGCTCGACGCGGAACCCGGAACCCGCTGGGACGGCACCGTGGCGCTGCGTACCCCGCGCGGTGCCCGGCCCCTGCGCAATGCGGTGCGGACGGTGCTCGACACCTCGTCCGCCGACGACGCCAGCCGGTACGTCGACACCGTGTCGCACGCGTTGGCGATCTCGCTCCGCGCGGACGAACTCGTGGTGGCCGGACCGTCGGTCGAGGCGTTCGCGCTGCGGTCGCTGACGCGCAACTCCCCCACCGCGATCGCACTCATCGACACCGAGCGCGTGCGCGTCGTGCGGTGGCTGACGGATCCGGTGGAGAACATCCTGTGGAAGGGGCAGGTCGATCAGCGCGACACCCCGCACCCCTCGGACATCGCCCGCATCGTGTCGGCCTATCGGCAGATGCACGAGTGGGCGGACCATCGCACCGAGATCCCCGGCGTGCGACTGCGCCGTGTCGACGGCGGGTGGACCGTCGTCGACCTGCGGGCGACACGTGTTCCGGGACAACGCTTCCTGATGGTGGAATTCCAACCGGTCGGATTCTCCGACGAGGACGATCCCGTCCCGCCCACCGACACCGGATACCCGGGTCGTGGGCCGCGCAGGCGGTCCAGCTGAGCCTCTTCTGGGGCTCGAGCGTGTCAGGTTCGCGGCATACCGCACCGGGCGGCGAGGCAGCGCTCGAGATCCTCGGTGACCGCCCAGGCCGTGTCGAGGTCACCGCCGAGCAGCAGTGACCGCTGGCGCAGTGTGAGCGCGCGGATGGCGCGGTCGAGTTCGACGTCCGTCATGGCCGCGACGGCGTCGTCGATCGTGGAACTGGTGATGTCGTCCATCGTTCATCCCCGGGGTGCGACAGGTGAACCGATCGAAGAACCGGTTCCGCATTCGTGTGCCACGTTCACGGCCGACGGCGACAAGCCTGTGAGAAACCCCCGAGGTCGAGGGCGCATCCGGAGTGTACGCCGGGAGCGGTGGGCCTCACAACACGACCGCGCGGGGCCGCATCGGCATGCGTAGGCAATGATCCACACATGGCGACAGCATCCCAGTGGCTCGAAGGCGCACGGCCGCGCACACTTCCGAACGCGATCGCACCGGTCGTGGCCGCGGCGGGTGCGGCAGCGGCGGCCGGCGACGTGACGTGGTGGAAGGCCCCGGTGGCACTGCTCGTGTCGGTCGCCCTCATCGTCGGCGTGAACTTCTCCAACGACTACTCCGACGGCATCCGCGGAACCGACGACGACCGCGTCGGACCGATCCGCCTCGTCGGCTCCCGGCTGGCGACGCCGTCGGCCGTCCGCGGCGCGGCCGTGGCGTGCTTCGCACTCGCTGCCGTCGCGGGGCTCGTCCTCGCCCTGACGACGGCCTGGTGGCTGGTTCTCGTCGGTGTCGTGTGCATCGCGGGAGCCTGGTACTACACGGGCGGATCGAAGCCCTACGGCTACAGCGGCCTCGGAGAGATCGCCGTCTTCGTCTTCTTCGGCCTCGTCGCCGTGCTCGGCACCCAGTTCGTGCTCACCGATCGCGTCGACCTCGTGGGACTCGCGTGCGCCGTCGCGATGGGCTGCTTCTCGAGCGCCGTCCTGGTGGCCAACAACATCCGCGACATTCCCACCGACACCGAGGCGGGCAAGCTCACCCTCGCGGTCCGGCTGGGCGACGCCCGGAGCCGCGGTCTGCACGCCGCGCTGCTCGGCGTGCCGTTCCTCGTCAGCCTGCTGCTGCTCCTGCACTCGCCGTGGGCCGTACTGGGCGTCGTCGCCTTCCCATTGGCCTGGCGTGCCAACGCCCCCGTCCGCACCCGGCAGCAGGGCCTCGCGCTCATTCCGGCCGCTGCGCGACTCGGGTCTCGCGATGCTCGTCTGGGCGGTGGCGACCACCGTCGGCCTGCTGCTCGGATAGTCGCCGCGCGACGGATAATTCCGTTGCCGACGGTCATGATCTCCCTCTACGGTCGTCCCATGGACCCCGTGACCGAACCCGAGATCCGGACATCGTTCGTCAACTGCTCGAAGGGCGAGGCGAAGCGCATCCCGGTCCCCACCGATCTGGACGGTCGCCCGTGGGACGACCTGGACTTCCTCGGCTGGAGCGACCCCGCGTATCCGGGCCGCAGCTTCCTCGTCGTGCCGACCGCGGATCGGCTCGTCGGAGTCGCCCTGCGTTCGGAGAGCAGTTCTCGCCGATCTCAGATGTGCAGCATCTGCACCACCGGGCATCAGAACGGCGGTGTCACGCTGATGGTGGCCCGCAAGACCGGTGAGTCCGGCCGCCGCGGCAACACCGTCGGCACCTACCTGTGCTCGGATCTGGCCTGCTCCCTGTACGCGCGGCGGATCAAGACCCCGACGCTGGGACGGCAGTACCGCGACGACACCCCGGTCGAGGAGCGCGTCGGCAAGCTTCGCGAGACCATCACGGCATTCGTGGCGCGGCTGGACTGACTGCGGTCGGCGGCAGCCTCAGCGGCGCGCCGATCGCCGGTCCGGCACCAGTCCACCGAGAACCCAGTTGACGATGGACACGATCACCGCGCCCCAGAAGGCGGACCCGAAACCGTCGACGGTGAGCCCGTACCCGGTGCTCTCGGTGATGGCGGCGGTGAGCAGCAGCATCAACGCGTTGATCACCAACAGGAACAGCCCGAGGGTTAGCACGATGAGGGGCAGCGACAACAACTGCACGATCGGCTTGACCAAGGCGTTGATCACGGTGAACACGGCGGCGATCCCGATCAGCACCACCAGGTCCCAGCCCTGCCCGCGCCCCGAACTCGCGATCGAGATGCCGTCCACCCAGGACGCCGCCAGCCAGATCGCGAACGCGGTGACGATCAATCTGAGCACCAGAATCATGCGCCCCATGATGGCACGGGTCGCCGCGACGGTGGTGTGTCGCGAGCCGCGCCGCCGGTGGTGTTGCATGAAGGTGTGAGTACCGCGAACCTGACCCGCGCCGAGACCGCCGACCGCGCCCGGGCGGTGTCCGACGTGCGATACGACGTGGCGCTGGACCTGACCGAGGCACGGACCCGAGCCGAGTTCGGCACCGTCACCACCGTGAGCTTCGCGGCCACCGCGTCGTCGACGTGGATGGACTTCCTCGGTGCCGGCGTGGACCGCGTGATCGTCAACGACCACGAACAGGAGGTGCAGTACGACGGTGCGCGGGTGCTGCTGCGTGATCTCGGGAGCCGCAACACCGTGCGCATCCACGCCCGCGGCTCGTACAGCCGCACCGGTGAGGGCCTGCACCGATTCGTCGATCCGGCGGACGGCGAGACCTACCTCTACACGCAGTACGAGCCCGCCGACGCGCGGCGCGTCTTCGTGAACTTCGAGCAGCCGGACCTCAAGGGACCGTTCGTCTTCCGGGTGAGCGCACCGGACGAGTGGACGGTGCTGTCGAACGAGCGGGTGGAGGAGACCACCACCGACGACGCAGGGTCGTCCACCCGTGTCTTCGCCGCCACGCAGCCGATCTCCACGTACATCACGGCCGTCGTCGCGGGCCCGTACCACCGCGCCACGTCGGAGTACCGCCGCGGCGACCTCACCATCGAACTCGGCGCGTGGTGCCGTGCGTCGCTCGGCGAGTACCTCGACCACGACGACATCTTCGACGTCACGCGCGCCGGGCTCGACTTCTTCCACGACGCGTTCGAGTTCCCCTACCCCTTCGGGAAGTACGACCAGGTGTTCGTGCCCGAGTACAACCTCGGCGCCATGGAGAACCCCGGCTGCGTCACGTTCACGGAGTCGTACGTCTTCCGCAGCGCGGCCACCCGAGCGCAGTACGCACGGCGCGCGAACACGATCCTGCACGAGATGGCGCACATGTGGTTCGGCGATCTGGTGACCATGCAGTGGTGGGACGACCTGTGGCTCAAGGAGTCCCTCGCCGACTACCTGGGCGCGTACGCCTCGGTCGCGGCCACCCGGTTCACCGACGCGTGGGTGTCGTTCGCCCTGCGCCGCAAGGCCTGGGCCTATTCGCAGGACCAGCTCCCGACCACCCACCCCGTCGTCGCCGACATCGTCGACCTCGAGGCGGCCAAGCTCAACTTCGACGGCATCACCTACGCCAAGGGCGCCAGCGTGATCAAACAACTCGGGGCCTTCGTCGGTGACGAGGCCTTCTTCGAGGGCGCCCGCGCGTACTTCCGCGCTCGAGCCTTCGGGACGGCCACCCTGCGCGACCTGCTCGACGCCCTGGCCGCACCGGCCGGTCGGTCGCTCGACGACTGGTCGGCCGCCTGGCTCGAGACCACCGGCGTGTCGACCGTGCTGTACGACCGCACCAGAGGTGTTCTCACGCAGACGGATCCGCGTCCTCAGCGGTTGGACATCGCGTGCCTGTCGCCGGACGAGAACGGCCACCTCGTCGATGCGGAACCGATCTCGGTGCACATCACCGACGCGGAGACCCCGCTCGCACTGCCCGACGCCGCGGTGATCCTGCCGAACGACGGCGATCTCACGTACGCGAAGGTGCGCCTGGACGCGCGGTCGATGGAGGCGACGATGCAGTCGCTGGACCGCATCCCCGACGACCTGCGCCGCGCGCTGGTGTGGTCCTCCTGGTGGAACGCGACGCGTGATGCCGAACTGCCTGCGCAGACGTACGTCGATCTCGCCGTCCGCCTCGCACCCACCGAGTCGCATCCGGCCGTGCTCGGATCGATTCTCGCGGACACCGCGGTCGCGGTGGAGCACTACGCCGCGGACCGGGACGGTGTCCGGCAGCGGTGGACCGCGACGGCGGCCGAGCAGCTCGCCGGGGCGCCGGCCGGGTCGGACGCGCAGCTCGAGTGGTTCCGGGCGTTCTCCGCCGCGGCGTCACACGACCCGTCGCACGCCGGAAGGGTGCGCGCGTTGCTCTCCGGCGAGGACTCCGTCGACGGTCTCGAACTGGACGCCGAGCAGCGCTGGGGCCTGTGGTTCGCCCTGTCGGCGACCGGTCACACCGACGAGGCCGAGCTGGCGACGGTGCTCGAGTCCGACCGCACGGGGGCCGGTGAGGTGCAGTACGCCGCCGCGGTGGCGGCGCAGCCCGTCGCGTCGGTGAAGGAGGCGACCTGGGCCGCCCTGACCGGTTCGGACGCCCTGAGCAACGAGCGGGTGGGGGCGCTGATCCGCGGCTTCACCGCCGGACCGTCACGCACGCTGATCGAGCGCTTCGACGAGCAGTACTACGCCCTGCTGGAGACCTTCTGGCGGGAGCGGAGCATCGAGATCGCTCGACGACTCGTCATCGGGCTCTTCCCGTCGGCCGCCCACAGCGAGGACGCCGATCGCTGGCTCTCGGGTCACCCGGACGTACCCGCGGCTCTGCGACGGTGCGTGATAGAGCAGCGCGACCACCTGGCCCGCGCACTCGCCGCACGGTCACTCTCCGCGCAGGCGTGAGTGCAGATCCTCGCGGTCGCGGCGACGCTTCTCGTCGACGGCGGCGATGTCCTCGTTGACGCGTCGGCGCAGTCCCTTGAAGAGCACGAGCGACAGGGGGAACGCGACGACCAGGGCGAACACCATGGCGATCAGCAGCGGCACGGTCACCCCGACCAGCGCGGCACCGAAGTAGATGACGGCCGCGACCACAGCGATGAGACCGAGCCGGGCGGCGGTGTAGAGGCCGAGATCGCGGACCAGTCGGCCCTTCGCCGACCCGCTCGGGGTGCTGCCGGTGGGGATGGGATCGGTCATGGACACAGATTACCGGAGCCGTTCGACGTATCCGATTTGTCCATTACCTCCCCTTTACCAACATTAGAAGAGTCGAGTACCCGGGGGTCTCGGTGCCACCATGGGCAACGGATGCGGACATACAGCCGCATTCGACCGAGATGAAGACTGTGTCCCTGGAGGATCGCGATGAGTGCACCGGCTTACACCCCCACGCAGGAGAACCTGCTCACCCCCGGCCAGGTGGCCGCACTCTTCCATGTCGATCCGAAGACCGTCACGCGCTGGGCCCACGCCGGCCGGCTCGGATCGCTCCGCACTCCCGGCGGCCACCGTCGCTTCCGCGAGTCCGAGGTCATGCAGCTCCTGACCTCGCTCACCACCGAGGCGCACCGCTGATCACGCGTCACCCCTAGAGCGCCACCCACTCGTTCACCGAGTCGACCATCGGTCGCCACTCGCGGTGTTCGTGCCGGACACCAGTGCGTGCGAGCAGATTCTCAGGATCTTGCGAGCTCGACTCGAGTGCCCCGGCGCTCCGCCACGACTACGCTCGGTAGTGGAGGTGCGTGATGATCTATGTTCTGGCTCTGATCGGGCTCGTGGTCGTGATCGTGCTCCTCTGGAAGTCTTTCGGCCCCGAGACCGGGGCACCCAGAGGACGCGTCACCGGACCGGACGACGACCCGGAGTTCCTGTGGAAGATCAGGAACAACCCTGCACGTGATCGTGGCAACGGTCCCGAGCGTCCCGATGCGGGAACGCCCGGTTCCGTCGACTGAGTCGCGTCACGCGGTGCGGTGCGGTGCAGCGGACGACCGTCACCGCGTGACGTGGGGCGGGAACTCGGCGGTCATCGCTGCTGCCGTCTCGAGAAGCGCCGTGCGCGTCGCCGGCGCGAGAGCGTCGAGGTCGACCTCCGCCCCCTGAGCGAGATGGTCGTCGTACGGGATCACCCGCACGGCGCGGCATCGCTGACCGAAGTGGTCGACGATCTTCGAGACGTCGATGACCTTCGACCCGGGTCGCACCATGTTGACCACTGTCAACGACTGCTCCACCAGATGCCGGTAGCCGTGCGCGTCCAGCCAGTCCATCGTCGCCGATGCACTCCGCGCACCGTCCACCGATCCGCTGCTCACGATCACCAGCCCGTCGGCGCTGCGCAGGATCGCCCGCATCGCCGAGTGCAGAAGTCCCGTTCCGCAGTCGGTCAGCACGATGTTGTAGAACCGCTCCAGCACGGCCACCGTGGTCTCGTAGTCGTACGCGTCGAACGCCTCCGACATGGCCGGATCGGACTCCGACGCCAGCACTTCGAGCCGGTGGTGATTCTGGGACGTGAAGTCGCGGACCGCGCTGTACTTGTCGATGTCGCGGGCATCCTTCAGCAGGTCGCGCACCGTCTTCTCGGTCTCCAGCGGAACCCGGGAGCTCAGCGTTCCGCGGTCGGGGTTCGCGTCCACGGCGATCACACGGTCGCCCCGGACCGACGAGAACGTCGATCCCAGCGCCGCCGCCACCGTGGTCTTCCCGACGCCTCCCTTGAGGCTCAGGATCGCGATGCGATGACACCCGTGCAACGGGTTGCCGACCTGACGGATCAAGGCGAGCCGCCGCTGCTCCTTGGCACTGTTGCCCACGTTCACCCGGCCACCGGTGACGTCGAAGAGCGTGCGGCGCCAGCCGCCCGTCGGTGGGGGCGGCGAGGTCCGCAGCAGCCGTGACGTCGAGAGGTCGTGCGCCGTGGGCGGTTGCATCGGCGAGGCAGGTACTTGCTGGATCGCCGGATCCGTCGGCGTCGACGCGGACGGGATCCGCCCGTCGTCCTGCGGGCCGGGCGACCACCCGTCCCAACGATCGTCCGTCACCGATTCCCCCCGGCGGTCATGTCGAGCCGACGGTCAGTTCAGACCCGCGTACGAGTGCAGACCGGAGACGACCATGTTGATGATGAAGAGATTGAACAGCATGGCGACGAAGCCCGCGACGTTGATCCACGCCGCGCGGGTGTTCCGCCAGCCCGACGTCGCCCGTGCGTGCAGGTACGCCGCGTAGACGACCCACGCGATGAAGGACACCGTCTCCTTGGGATCCCAGCCCCAGAAGCGTCCCCACGCGGCCTCGGCCCAGATCGCACCGAGGATGACGCCGGCGCCGAACAGCGGGAAGCCGATGATCGTGGTCTTGTAGGCCAGGCGGTCGAGCGTGCGGGCGTCCGGAAGACGCTGGGCGAACCGGGCGAGTGCACCCGTGTTCGCGCCGTCCTCCGTGGCGGGGAAGCGCATCCGCAGCAGGAACAGCAGCGACGCGACGCCGGCCACCAGGAAGATTCCGCTGCCGATGCTGACGATGGTCACGTGGATCGGCAACCAGTACGAGCGCAGGGCCGGGACCACGGGGGCCGCGTCGGCGTAGAGGACCGTCGCCGCGAGGAACATCAGGATCATGACCGGGACGACCACGAAGATCAGCGTCGGGCGCATCTTCCGCAGCGCGATGATCGAGGTCGCCGTCGCGGCGGCCGTGGCCATCGTCACGAACTCGTACATGTTGCCGAGGGGGAACCGGTCGGTGGCGAATCCGCGCAGCACGATCGACGTGACAGTGAGCAGCAGACCGAGCACCACCAGCGCGTAGCCCATGCCGCCGTAGCGCTCGGACGCGGGACGCCGGGGCGCCTCCTCGATCCGACCGGGACCGGTGGGCCGCACGGGCGCCTTGCCCGCCGCGACGAGCTGCCGCTCGGACTTCTGCTCCGCAGCCGTGACGGTCTGCGTGGCGTACTGGGCGATGAGGAACACCGCCGCGAGCAGGTAGACACCGAACGCCGACCGGAAGGACCAGTCGCTGAACTGCGCGAGTGTGGCGTCGATCGGCATGGTCACTCCCTGTTGTTCGAGGTCGGTACGTCATCGGCGTCGGGTCGGTCGAGCACCCGCGCGGTGAGGCGGTCGAACTCGTCACCCCAGCCGGCCTGATCGGTCCGGGCGAGTCCGCCCACTTCTACTACGGTACGTCGTCGGTCGTCGTCCGTGCTCACGCGGACCCAGATGCGACGGCGCTTGATCACCAGGGACACCAGCAGACCGGCCATCATCGACAGCGCGAACACCAGCACCCACGTCTGCGCGGGGTCGTGCGAGACCTGCAGGTTGACGAATTCCTCGGCACCGTCGAATCGCACCTGCGTGCCGTCGGACAGCGTCGTCGACTCCCCCGGTGTCAGGTTGACGCGATCCTGCTTCACCAGCCGGCCCTGCTCCACCAGCACCTGGCTCAGCGAGAACAGCGACTGTGGATTACCGGTGTCGAGGCCGGTGTCGCCCTTGTAGATGTCGACGGCCACCGCCGGATCGTTCGGGGCGGGGAAGCTCGACGACAACAGCGAGCCGTGGAAGAACGCGGTGGGCGCGAACAGCCCCTCGATGGCGATCTGGTTCTGGCGGCGGACATCGGGATCCGGGTACAGACCTCCGGGCGGATCGAAGCGGTGCACTCCGCTGGAGAGGAACGTGGTGCCGTCCGTGGGCTCCCACTGGACCGTCTCGGTACGGGTCTCCCCGTTGGGGAACGTCACCGTGAACGTCGGCGCGTATCCGTGTCCCTGCAGGTAGACGCGGTCACCGGCGACCCGCAGCGGATGGTTGACCTGCAGGGTGTCCGGGCGCCAGGTGTTCGTGACCAGGTCGTCGCCGGCCTGGTACTCGATGTCGGACGTGAACTGCTCGGCCTGCCCGTTCTCGAGGTAGTCGGCCGTGAAGTTCTTCACCCGCACGCAGAGCGGGGTCATGCCCGTGCCGTCCTCGCTGTTGCCGGCGCGGAACGAGTCGAACTGGGCGGGCGAGGTGGTGCAGATGCCCGGGCCGTCGTTGGCGATGACGACGACGTTGCCCTCGTAGCTGAAGAGCTTCCCGACGGCGATGGCCACGAGCAGACCGACGAGCGACAGGTGGAACACCAGGTTGCCCGCCTCGCGCAGGTACCCCTTCTCCGCGGACAGCGTCAGGGCGCCGCTCTCCTCGGTGCGCCGCATCTTCCGCCAGCCGCGCATCCGGCCGTCGATCTCGTCGAGGAGAACGTCGGGTGCCGTGTCGACCTCGGTGCGCAGGTGGTGGGGCAGCCGCCCCAGGTTGCGCGGGGTGGCGACCGGCGGGGTGCGCAACGCGCGGGCGTGGTCGACGCAGCGCGGCAGGATGCAGCCGACGAGCGAGACGAACAGCAGGACGTAGATCGCCGTGAACCAGAAGCTGCCGAAGACGTCGAACAACTCCAGCCGGTCCATGACGGGCCCGAGGGACGGGCGGTCCGCAATGTACTGGTCCACCTTCCCCGAGTTGAGGCTGCGCTGCGGCAGCAGCGCACCCGGGATCGCGGCCAGGGCGAGGAGGAACAGGAGCACGAGTGCCGTGCGCATCGAGGTCAGGCCGCGCCAGGTGTTCCGGACTGCGGCGACGACGCGCCCCGCCGGAGACTGCCGCGGCGGGCGCGCCTCGGCGTCCGGGCGGGCCGACAGGTCAGTGCTCATATCTCTTTCTCGTCCACTAGATCGGCAGGGTCACGCTGGTCACCGCTCCGTCGCGGATCCAGCTGACGAACAGGTCCCAGGCGCCGGTCACCAGTGCGATGCCGACAGCCACCAGCATCAGACCGCCGAACACCTGGATGGCACGGGCGTTGCGGCGCAGCCATCCGACGCCGCGCAACGCGCTGACGGAGCCGAACGCCAGAACGACGAAGGGCAGTCCCAGTCCCAGGCAGTAGGCGACGATCAGCACCACGCCGCGCGCCGCGGTGGTGCCCTCGGTACCGGCCGTCAGCGAGATGACGCCCGCCAGCGTGGGTCCGAGACACGGGGTCCATCCGAGCGCGAACACGCCACCGAGCAGCGGTGCCCCGAGGATGCTGCCGACGCGGCGCGGTTCGAAGCGCGTGTCGCGCTGCAAAGCGGGGATCAGACCGAGGAAGACGAGACCCATCGCGATGGTGACGACGCCGCCCACACGCTGCAGGATCTCGCGGTTCACCGACAGCACCGAGATGGCGCCGAAGACCGAGGCCGTGGCCAGGACGAACACCACGGTGAATCCGAGAACGAAGAGGGCCGCGGCACCGGCGACGCGGCTGCGACCCCGCACCAGAGTCTTGGTGGCCGCCTCGTCGGCGGTGACGGACGGGGAGTCCGCTCCGACGACTCCGGCCAGGTAGGACAGGTAACCCGGAACCAGGGGGACGACGCAGGGCGACGCGAAGGACACCAGACCGGCGAGCAGGCAGGCACCGAGAGCCAGGAACAGCGGCCCCGACGCGGCAGCCGACTGGAACGCCTCACCCATCGGACACGTCGGGTGGCTCGGCTGCGATGCGCTCGACCACGGGCTGCAGGTCGCTCGCGAGAAGCTCCGTCAGGAACACCGCGGCGACGCGGTGCTCACGGTCGAGCACGATCGTGGTCGGGATGACGGTGGTCGGGTAGTTCGATCCGAGAGCGAGGAGGGTGCGCAGCGGCGGGTCGTAGATGGACGGGTACGTCACGTTGTTGTCGATGACGAAGTCCTGCGCCTTGTCCTGCTGGTTGTCGCGCACGTTGATGCCCAGGAACTGCACACCCTGGTCCTTCGTCGCCTCGAAGACCTGCTCGAGATCGTCGGCCTCACCGCGGCAGGGGCCACACCACTGACCCCAGATGTTGAGGACGACGACCTGGCCCTCGTAGTCGGACAGCGACGTCGTCGTGCCCTCGGTCATGAGGTCGGGTCCGGAGAGGTTCCCCACGGTGCCGCGGTCGGCGGGCGGGTCGTAGAAGATCGACGTCTTGCCGCCGGGTGAGACGAACTCGAAGGTCCCACCCTGTGCCACGGCGTCGGTACCCGTGGCGCACCCGGTGAGAACGGTGGCGGCCACGAGCAGCGGCGCGAGCAGGCGGGCGGGTCTCATGCGCCGGTCTGGAGGGGGTCCGACGCCCCTGCGGGCTCGGAGTAGACGATGTCGACGAGGGTGTCGCCCTCGTAGATCAGCGAGGTGAGCGACGCGAGGCCGCACTGGCGGTTGCGGGGGTCGTGCCACAACCGGTCGCCCTGCAGGAAGCGACGCAGGGTCCACACGGGCAGCTGATGACTCACGCACACGGCCTCGTGGCCCACGGCCGCGACGCGAGCCGCGTTGACGGCGGCCAACATCCGGTGGGCGATCTGCAGGTAGGGCTCGCCCCACGAGGGGGTGAACGGGTCACGCAGCTTGAGCCAGTGGCGGGGCCGGCGCAGCGCACCGTCTCCGACGGCGACCTTCAGACCCTCGAAGTCGTTCCCGGCCTCGATGAGGTTCTCGTCCGTCTCGATGGTGAGCCCGAACGCCGACGCGATGGGCGCCGCCGTCTCCTGGGCGCGCTGCAACGGGGAGGCGACGACGTGCGTGACGTCGTGCCCGGCGAGCACGTTCGCCACCGTGCGCGCCTGGGCCTGACCGTTCACCGACAACCGGAAGTTCGGGAGGCGCCCGTAGAGGATTCCCTTGGGGTTGTGCACCTCGCCGTGCCGCATCACGTGCACGATCGTGCGGGTGTCGGCGTGCGGGTGCCCGGAAGTGTCGTTACCGGACGCGTCGCTGTTTGTCGGGTCGGTCGGGGACGACTCGGTCATGACGGTGCTTTCTGCTCGGCAGCGGCTGCTGCGGCGGCGGCGTGGGGAGCGGCCGCCTCGATGATCTCGAACGCGCGGTCGTCGAGCGCCGCGGAGACGAACCAGGCCTCGAACGCGCTCGGCGGCGGGTACACGCCGCGGCTCAGGAGCGCGTGGAAGAAGGCGGGGAAACGCCAGGTGGCGGCCGCCTTGGCGCCCGCGTAGTCGATCACCGGTTCCTCGGAGAAGAAGACGCTGACCATGTTGGCGGCGTACTGCACGCGGTGCGGGACGCCCGCCGCGGTGAGCGCGTCACCGAGGATGCCGCCCAGACGGGTGGAGTTCGCGTCGAGTGCCGCGTAGACGTCGGCGTTCGCCGCGCGCAGCGTCGCCAGACCGGCGGCGACCGCGACGGGGTTACCCGACAGGGTGCCGGCCTGGTAGACGGGGCCCGCGGGGGCGAGGTAGCTCATGATGTCGGACCGGCCACCGAACGCGGCCGCGGGGAGGCCGCCGCTCATGACCTTGCCGAAGGTGTAGAGGTCACCGGCGATGCCGTCGACGCCGTACCACCCCGACGCGCTGACGCGGAAGCCTGTCATGACCTCGTCCATGATCAGCAGTGCGTCGTGCGCACGGGTCAGACGCTGCAGACCCTCGTTGAAGCCCGGCTGCGGCGCCACCGCACCCATGTTGCCCGCCGCGGCCTCGGTGATGACGCACGCGATCTGACCCGGGTGGTCGGCGAACGCCTTCGCGACCGCATCGAGGTCGTTGTAGGGAACGACGATGGTGTCGGCCGCCTGCGCACCCGTCACGCCGGGCGACGTCGGCAGCCCGAGGGTGGCGACGCCCGAGCCGGCGTCGGCGAGCAGGGCGTCGACATGGCCGTGGTAGCAGCCGGAGAACTTGACGATCTTGCTGCGACCGGTGAACCCGCGGGCCAGACGCACCGCACTCATGGTCGCCTCTGTGCCCGAATTCACCAGGCGCACCTCGTCGACGGGATCGACGCGGCGCACGATCTCCTCCGCCAACTCGATCTCACCGAGCGTGGGAGCGCCGAAGGACAGTCCCGTGGAGGCCGCCTTCTGCACCGCCTCGACCACGGCCGGGTGGGCATGACCGAGAATCATCGGTCCCCACGAGGAGATGAGGTCGACGTAGTTGTTGCCGTCGGCGTCGCGCAGGGTGTATCCGCTGGCCTCGGCCATGAACCGCGGGGTTCCGCCCACGGAGTGGAAGGCCCGCACGGGCGAGTTCACGCCACCGGGGATGACGGCGGACGCGCGTGCGAAGAGTTCTGCGGATCGGGCGGTGGGGACGCCGGTGTCGGTTCCGCTCGAAGGAGTCACGCCCTCCAGTGTTTCACAGGACGCGGAGTGCTCTTTCTGATAAGGAGCAGTCTCACACCGGCTGTCTCACGCCTCGATCAGGAGCTGCATCCAGGTCAGGTCGAGCCACCGCCCGAACTTGACGCCGACCTGCGGCATGACACCCACCACCGTGAAGCCGAACTTCGCGTGCAGGGCGATCGAGGTGGTGTTCGAGGACTCGATTCCCGCGACGATCGCGTGGACGTCCCCACGGCGGGCGCGCTCGATCAGTTCCGCCATCAACGCGGTCGCGACGCCGCGCCGATGGAAGCCGTCGGCGACGTACACGGAGTTCTCGACGGTGTGCCGGTAGCCGGACTTCGGACGGAACGGCCCGTAGGACGCGTAGCCCGCGACCCGCCCGTCGATCTCGGCGGTGAGGATCGGCAGGCCGGCGCCGGTGCGCTGGTCGAACCAGGCCTGCCGGTCCGCGAGTCCCACCTGCTCCTCGTCCCAGATCGCGGTCGTGTCCGCGATGGCGGCGTTGTGCACGGTGAGGATCTCGGGCAGGTCGGCGGGCACGGCGTCGCGAATCAGCACAGCGACACGGTAGTCGGCTGCAGGCAGGCACGATCGACGAGAATCGACTTGGTCGAAAGTGTTAAATCTGTGTTACACCGGGCATATCCTTCTGCCATGACGGCACCACACGAGCCCGACCGGCACCCGGGATCCCGACTGGCCTGGCCGGAGGGGTTCCGCGAGCACCTCGTCGAGCAGTGCGACGGCTTCAGCTCGATCATGTCGCGCGCCATCGCGGACAACGGCGCCTCGCTCTTCCGCGACGGCCCCTACGCCCCGTCGACCCCGCAGGCTGCGTCGATGGACGCCACGAGTGTGATGTTTCGCAAGATTCGCGCGGTGTGGCGTGAATTTCTGTGGCCGCGCTGACAAGTCCCTCCCGGGCACCTCGAGTTTTGGTTACCGTCGAGTATGACCACTACCGAGACCGGCACCTCTGACACCGGCACGTCCTCCGACAACGCTGCTCAGCTGGCGAATCACCTGCGCAGGACTCTCGACGGACGGTGGCGCGACGTACGGAACCAGACGCGCGAGCAGCTCGCGCGTCACGAGTTCGCACCGCACTACACACCCAACACCGCCATCGCGCGGACCAAGGCCTTCGAGCAGCTGCGTGTGCTCGCCGCGGCCGGCGCGGCAGAGTCCGGTTTCGCCAAAGAGGTCGGCGGCACGGGCGACATCGGCGCCGCCGTCACGATGATCGAGATGCTCGCCATGTCGGATCTGTCGCTCATGGTGAAAGCCGGCGTGCAGTGGGGCCTCTTCGGTGGCGCGATCGAGAACCTCGGCACCGAGAAGCACCACAAGGAGTTCATCAAGCCCCTGATCGATCTCGAGACGCTCGGCTGTTTCGCGATGTCGGAGACCGGCCACGGCAGCGACGTGCAGTCGATCGGCACCACCGCGACGTACGACCGCGAGACGCAGGAATTCGTGATCCACACGCCGGACAAGTCCTCGCGCAAGGACTACATCGGCGGCGCCGCCGAGTCGGCGAAGTACGCCGCCGTGTTCGCGCAGCTGATCACCGCCGGACCGGGTGAGGAGCCCGAGAGCAAGGGCGTGCACTGCTTCGTCGTCCAGATCCGCGACGAGAACTTCGGCAGCGACCTCCCCGGCGTCACCACGTTCGACATCGGCTACAAGGGCGGCCTGCCCGGCGTGGACAACGGCCGCATCATGTTCGACCACGTTCGCATCCCGCGCGAGAACATGCTCAACAAGATCGCGGACGTCGCGGCCGACGGCAGCTACTCCTCGGACATCGACAACCCGAACCGGCGCTTCTTCACCATGCTGGGCACCCTCATCCGCGGCCGCATCACCGTGGGCGGTTCGGCGGGCGCCGCGGCGCGCGTCGCGCTGACCATCGCGACGAAGTACGCGCTGCAGCGCAAGCAGTTCAGCGCGCCCGGGACCGACGACGAGGTCACGATCATGGACTACCTCGTCCACCAGCGTCGGCTGTTCCCGCTCATCGCCAAGTCGTACGCGCTGCAGTTCGCGCAGAACGAGCTCGTCTCGAAGATGCACGACATCCAGAGCGCCGAGGACCCCGACGCCACCGAGCAGCGGGAACTCGAGTCGCGCGCGGCCGGCCTGAAGGCAGCGAACACCTGGCACGCGACGAAGGCGATCCAGGAGTCCCGCGAGGCCTGCGGCGGCGCGGGCTACCTCGCGGAGAACCGACTCATCGCGCTCAAGGCGGACTCGGACGTCTTCACCACCTTCGAGGGCGACAACGTGGTGCTCACGCAGCTCGTCGCGAAGGAGCTGCTCACCGCGTACGCCCACGAGGTCCGCTCGTTCGGTGCGGCCGACTGGGTGAAGTTCGCCGCCGGCACGGTCGGCGACGTGGTGAAGAAGCGCACGGCGGCGGCGCCCATCATCCAGACCCTCGTCGACTCGCGTCAGGACAACGAGGAGGAGGGCAGCCTCTTCAACCGCGGCACCCAGATCTCGATGTTCGAGGAGCGCGAGGAGTACCTCATCTCCACGGCCGCGAAGCGTCTGAACGGGTTGTCCAAGAAGATGAGCCAGTTCGACGCGTTCAACGCGGTGCAGGACCACATCCTGCACGCGGCCACGGCGCACGTCGATCGCGTGGTGCTCGAGGCGTTCGTCGCCGGCATCGACAACTGCGAGGACGACGACGCCAAGGAACTGCTCGGCGAGGTGTGCGACCTCTACGCGCTCACCACGATCGACGCCGACAAGGCCTGGTTCATCGAGCACCGCTACATCTCCACGGAGCGGTCGAAGGCCGTCACGCGCGGGATCAACGAGCGCTGCCGCACGCTGCGCCCGCACGCCCACACGCTGATCGACGCGTTCGGCGTTCCCGAGGCGCTGCTCGGTGCGGCGATGCTCGCCGACGACGAGCCGGGTGAAGTGAAGGAATCCGTCACCGCCGACTAGGCCGGCGTCCTTTCGGCCCCCTCGCGAGTACGCCGATGATGTCGTGATTCAGTGCTCCACCCACGGCACTGTGGACGTACTCGCCGGGGGCGGGGGACGTACTCGCCGGGGGCGGGGCTCAGGAACGGACGAGGCGAGCGATCGCCTCGGACGCCTCCCTGACCTTCGCGTCCGCTTCGGGTCCGCCCTCGCGGGCCGCGTCCACGACGCAGCCCGCGAGGTGGGCGTCCAGCAACTTCAGCGACACGGACTGCAGCGCCTTGGTGACGGCCGAGACCTGCGTCAACACGTCGATGCAGTACCGGTCGTCGGCCACCATGCGAGAGATGCCGGCCACCTGTCCCTCGATGCGGCGCAGGCGCTTGAGGAGGTCGTCCTGATCGAAACTGCTCATGCGTCCAGAGTACCCCCAGGGGGTAACGGGTAGAGGTCAGCGCCGCCGTACGACGCGCATCACCAGGTACACCGCGACGGCCGCCGCGACCACGGAGAGAGCTGCCCAGGGCCCCGCGACACGGGTCGAGTCGTACGTGACCGAGAACCCCTCGAACGACGACGTGGTGGGGAACTGCTCGGTCACGGTGGTCGTGGTTCTCGACTGCACCCACAGCACCGCGGCCACGACGGCGAGGACGACCGCGACCACCACCGGAGCGAACCGGCGCATCACGCGTCGGGCTCCGCGTCGGTGGCGGGCGCCACGAGTGCGAGCAGTTCCTCGCGGAGCGTCTCGTCGTCCTTCGCCCACGCCTGGACCAGGCCGTTGCCCCGCAGCTTCAGGCCGACGCCGGTCCGCTTGCGCGGCACCCCGGACAGCTCCCCCAGCACTCGCGCGGCCTGCCACTTCTCCAGGGTGTTCCCGTTGGCGTCGTAGTCGGCCTCCGGGTACACCTCGAGGATGTCCGCGATGGCGACGTTCTCCGTGCCCTGGCTCAGCGTCGTCGGCGTCAGGATCACCGTGGCGTGCCGACGGGCGGCCACGATCTGCACGTAGGTGAAGGCCATGAGAACCAGCGCGATCACGACGAGCGCCACGTAGTGCACGACGGGTCCCGTGTAGATCTCGACGCCGAGAGCGATGAGACAGAAGATCGGCCCCCAGGCCAGGGCGCGCCACTTCGCGCCGTACTCGGCGAAGATCACCGGTTCCGTCTCGTCGCTCACGGGGCCTCCGGTGCCGCGAACCACGGCGCCGCGGACGGTCGGTACACGAGCACGCAGGCCACGAAGAAGAGGATCGCCCCGAGCGTCGCCAACAGGGGCACGATGGCGAAGCCGACGGTCACCGAGCCCAGGAGCACCAGCCCGAAGACGATCGACAGGACCGTCAGTGCCCGGCGGAACCGCGGATCGCCGCGTCGACACGCGGGCCCCGCGAGGAATCCGATGGCCAGTCCGACGATGATCTCGAGGACACCGACCGTGCGCAGCACCGTGATGACGCTCTCCACGGCATCCGGCTCGCCCCCGGTCTCGGTCAGCTGGGTCCGCAGCGAGTCGGCCGGGAACGTCAGCGAGATGAGGCCGAGCAGCACGACGAGGACGGCCCCGAGAACCCACACGGCGAACGCGACGGTGACGATCCGGGGACGGGCGGGCGACGCGGGCTCGGGCTTCTCGACGTTCACTCGACCATCCTGCCAAGACGCCTCCACACGGTGGAGTCCAGGCGTCTCTCGATCAGGTGAGGACGGCCGGCAGAAGCACCGCGGCAGCCATGAGGATGCCCGTGATCAGCACGATGGCGAGCAACCACAACTCACGTCGGCCACTGCTGCACTCGACGGTCTGCATACGAGTGCGAGGCGCCGTGGAACCGGCGGAGGTGGAGGAGAAATCGGCGGGCAACACTGTCTCCGTACTGATCAGAATGCTTGTGACAGTGGTCACGATACACCGATCGATGTTTGACGCAAAAAGACAGCCTGACCAGGCAGGACGGGCGTCTCAGGCGCCCGAGAAGCCGCTGGCGACGACGAGGACGACCACCACGACGGCAGACGTCAGGAGCAGCAGGGCGAACACCTCGGCGAGAGGGTTGCGGCGGTCGTTGGCGTCGTGCCCGACCGTCTGTCGTGGGGTCATGAAGATCCTCCGATCAGGGTGTGTCCGATCGTCAGAACCATAACGCCACTTCTGTAACTCAGGTCACATCTGTCACGGCGTGTCGCAGGTCAGCGCGGTGATCTCCGGGAGAGGAAGTACTCCGACGACTCGCGTCGATGCATCAGATACACCGCACCCGCGGCCGCGACGGCCTGCAGGATCCCGAGCACCGCGGTGACCAGGGCGATCGCGCCTCCGGAACCGAGGCCGAACAGCGTGGGAATCGTGGTGACGACGATGACCACGCCGATCGCCGTGAGAACCGCGCGCGCCCAGAGCTTCCCGGCCCGCATCTTCCGCACCACCAGGAGGACGAGCCCAGCGATCAGCACCCCGACGATCAACGACAACACCATGGCCACGACGAGCACGGTGTCCGCGGTCTCGGGCGGCAGTGCCAACGACGGGTCCTGCGCCTCGAGGTCCGTCAGGAACGCGTCGAGAAAGGCGTCACGATCGGTGAACAGGGAGTAGAGCCCGATGAGCATCGAGAGCAGACCGATGCCGATCACGCCGAACCACAGGTGGCGCGCCGTCTCGATGTCGACCGGCGCCTCGCTGTTCTCCGGTGACCGCATCGGCTGCATCGCACTCGGGGGCAGACCCTCGGGGTGCCAGTTGCCCTGCGGCTGCTGACCCCACTGCGGCTGCTGACCCCACTGCGGCTGCTGACCCCACTGCGGCTGACCCTGCGGATCGTGGGGGTCGTGGCGAGGGTCCTCCGGGTTGCCGCCCGGGCGCTGGTCGTTCACAGCCGCGTCGCGATCTCGGTGGCCCAGTAGGTGAGGACGATGTCGGCGCCTGCTCGGCGAATACTGGTGACGGACTCCATGATCGCCGCGTCGCGGTCGATCCACCCGTTCTGCGCGGCGGCGGTGATCATCGCGTACTCCCCCGAGATCTGATAAGCGGCGACGGGCACGGGTGACGCGTCGGCCACGTCGCGCAGGATGTCGAGGTAGCTCATCGCGGGCTTCACCATCACCATGTCGGCACCCTCGGCGATGTCGAGGTCGAGTTCGCGCATCGACTCGCGCCGATTGGCCGAATCCTGCTGATAGGTCCGGCGATCGCCGCGCAACGTCGACCCGACGGCCTCGCGGAACGGGCCGTAGAACGCGGAGGCGTACTTCGCCGTGTAGGCCAGCTGGCCCACGTCGGCGAATCCGGCGGTGTCGAGGCCCTCGCGGATCGCGCCGATCTGCCCGTCCATCATGCCGCTCGGGCCGAGCAGGTGAGCGCCCGATTCCGCCTGCGCCACAGCCATGTCCACGTAGCGCACCAGCGTCGCGTCGTTGTCGACGCTGCCGTCCGCGGCGAGGACGCCGCAGTGACCGTGGTCGGTGAACTCGTCGAGGCACGTGTCCGCCATCAGGACGGTGCTGTCGCCGAGGTCGTCTCGGAGCCGACGCAGACCTGTGTTCAGGATGCCGTCGGGATCCGAGGCCATCGATCCCTGTCCGTCCTTGTCCTCCGGACGCGGAACCCCGAAGAGCATCAGACCGCCGACTCCGGCCCGCACGGCCTCGTCGGCAGCGGCGGACAGCGAGTCCAGGGTGTGCTGGACGACGCCCGGCATGGAGCTGATCTCGCGCGGGGCATCGAGGCCGTCGGCCACGAACATCGGCAGCACCAGGTGCCGCGGTTCGAGCGACGTCTCCGCCACCAACCGGCGGATGGCTGGGGTACGACGCAGTCGCCGGGGACGGTCTACGGGGAACACGGAACCCTCACTTCGTTCGGCCGTGCGCCCTTTGCGTATCCCTGGATGCGCAAAGGGCGCACGGGCGGGTCAGCGCCTACGAGACTTCTTGCGCGGAGGCGGCAGTGCACCCTCGGCGCGCAGTCGTGCAGCGTGCTCGGCCAGTGCCTCGACCAGCGGTCCGACCTGAGCCGTCTCGGGCTGCACGTCGACACGCAGGCCGAACTCGACGGCCGTCTCGGCGGTCTTCGGTCCGATGCACGCCACGAGGGTGCGCGCGTGCGGCTTGCCGGCGATGCCGACGAGGTTTCGCACGGTGGAGCTCGACGTGAAGCACACGGCGTCGAAGCCGCCGGTCTTGATCATCTCGCGGGTCTCGGCGGCCGGCGGCGCAGCGCGCACCGTGCGGTACGCGGTGACGTCGTCGATCTCCCAGCCGCGCTCGCGGAGGCCCTCGGCGAGAGTCTCGGTCGCGATGTCGGCGCGCGGCAGCAGGACCCGGTTGACGGGGTCGAAGACCTCGTCGTACGGCGGGAAGTCCTCGAGCAGCCCGGTGGAACTCTGCTCGCCGGACGGGACGAGCTCGGGGTTGATGCCGAACGAGCGGACCTTCTCGGCCGTCGCTTCGCCGACGCAGGCGATCTTGACGCCGGAGAACGCGCGAGCGTCGAGTCCGAACTCCTCGAACTTCTCCCACACCGCGCGCACCGCGTTGGTGGAGGTGAAGACGACCCACTGGTAGCGGCCGTCCACGAGTCCCTTGACCGAGCGCTCCATCTGCGCGGGGCTGCGCGGCGGCTCGACGGCGATGGTCGGCACCTCGATGGGGATGGCGCCGTGCGTCACCAGACGCTCGCTCATCTCGCCGGCCTGGTCCTTGGTGCGCGGCACGAGGACGGTCCAGCCGTACAGCGCGCGGCTCTCCCACCAGGACATCCGGCTGCGCTGCGAGACGACCTTGCCGACCGTGACGATGAGTGATCCCACGAGCTCGGATCCCGCGTCGTTCAGCGTCGCGAGGGTCGCCTCGACGGTGCGCTGCTGACGCGTCGTACCGCGGACGGTGATGGCGACAGGCGTCTGCGGGGCCAGGCCGTGCTCGACGAGCGCACTGGCGGTCTCGGCGAGGTGGCCGGACGTCGCGTGCAGGACGAGCGGTCCGGGTGCCGCGGCGAGCGACGCCCAGTCGACGTCGCCCCGGACGTCCGCCTCGGTGTGCTCGGAGCCCAGTGCCATGCCGGCGTAGCTCGGCACCGCAGACCCCGCGGGAAGGCCGGGAACGACCTCGAACTGCACCTGGGTCCGCGCCACGGCGGTGACCTCGGCGATGACGGAGTCGGTGGTCAGCGGATCACCCGAGACGAGCCGCACCACGTCGTGGCCGTTCTTCGCCTCGGCGACCAGCGTCTTGGCCACCTCGGCGGGCTCGCCGAGCGCCGGACGCACGTCCACGCCGTTCTCGCCCGTCTCGGCGTCGGCCGGGACTGCAGTGCCCACCAGGGCGATGACACCCTTGTCGACGTCGGGATCGGTGAAGGCCATCTCGGCGATCGCCAGCGCGTCCCTCGCCCGGACGGTGAGCAGGGCCGGGTCGCCCGGTCCGGATCCCACGAACAGGATCCGTCCCGGGGTGTTCTTGCGGACTCGGCTCATGATTCGTTCTCCAGTGCAGTCTGTTCCGCGTACTTGTCGCGGAAGCGGATCTCGATCTCGGTGGCGGGACCCCGCTTGGGGATCAACCGCGATGTGGCGATGCGCTCGTACCGTCCCGGACGGGGTGTCACGCGTCGTCCGGGCATGCCGCCACGTCTGTGTCGGCTCGCGGTCCCGACGACGCTCAGCGCCCTCTGCTCACGCATCGATCGACTCGCCTTTCTCGGTACCGCCCGGTCTCTGGGTCGAGGCGGCGGTGGACGAACTGGAGGGCTCGGTGACGGCGACCAGGTCTCGGGCGCCGAGTTCGAGAAGTTCACGGGCGACACGGCGGCCGATGCCGTCGGCGTCGTCGACGGGCCCCACTGCGGAGGCACGGATCACGTCGGAGCCGTCCACCGCGGCGGCGCAGCCGCGCAGGGACAGTTCCTCGAAGACTCGGCCGTCCTCGTCGATGGACTCGACGACCTCGGCGATGGCCCCGACCGGAGCGGTGCAGCCGGCCTCGAGCTCGGCGAGCAGGGCCCGCTCCGCCGTCACCGAGGCGCGGGCCGCGGGATCGTCGAGGGTCGCGAGCACGGAGGCCAGATCGTGGTCGTCGGAGCGGCACTCCACTGCGAGTGCCCCCTGAGCGGGAGCCGGCAGGAACTGCACCGGCTCGAGAGCCTCGGTGACGACGTCCAGACGGTCGATCCGCGCCAGTCCGGCACGGGCCACGACGACGGCGTCGAGCTCACCCTTGGTGACCTTGCCGATGCGGGTGTCGAGGTTGCCACGTAGGGGCTGCACGTCCAGGCCGAGGCCGAGTGCGCGCAGCTGGGCGATACGCCGCGGTGCGGACGTGCCGACGGTGGAACCGGCGGGCAGTTCGCCGAGCACCAGTCCGTCGCGCGCCACCAGGGCGTCACGCGCGTCCTCGCGCTGCGGGATCGCGCCGATGGTGAAACGCTCGTCCTCCGCCGTCGGAAGATCCTTGTAGGAGTGCACGGCGACGTCGATGGTTTTGTCCGCCAATGCTTCCCGGAGGGCGGCGGTGAAGACGCCCACGCCGATCTCCTGCACCGGTGCGGCCGACTTGTCGCCCGCGGTGGTCACGACGACCAGCTCGGTGCGGACACCGGCGGCCGTGATGGCAGCGCGGACGGTCTCGGCCTGCGTCGTGGCGAGCAGGCTGCCGCGGGTACCGATACGCACCACGCGATCACCCAGCGCAGCGGCGTTCGCGATCATTCCGTACCCCGCTCGTGGGAGAGGGTGAAGTCGTCCGCGAGGGCGGCGGTGGGATTGTCCGTGTCGACGGCGGTGGCGACCTCCATCGGCGACGCGACGGCCTGCACCGTGCTCGGCGAGAGCTCGAAGAGCTCCCGGAGCGCCTCGGCGTAGGAGTCGCCGCCCGGCGTGGTGGCCAACTGCTTCACGCGCACGGTGGGCGCGTGCAGCAGCTTGTCGACGACGCGGCGCACGGTGCGGGCAACCTCGTCGCGCTGCGGGTCGGCCAGATCGGGCAGTCGTGAGTCGAGCCGCATGAGCTCCGACTCGACGACCTCGGCGGCCCGCTGACGCAGCGCCGTGACGGTCGGGGTGACCTCGGCGAGGCGCTGTCCGGACAGGTAGGAGGCGAGCTCGGCGGCCACGATGTCGCGGGCCGCACGCTCGTCGGACGCCGCGGCGCCGGCCGCGGGATCGTGCTGAAGCGACTCCATGTCCAGGACGGTCACGCCGGGCAGGCCGGCGACGGCGTGCTCGACGTCGCGAGGCAGGCCCAGATCGCAGATCACCAGCGGGCGAGCCTGCGTGTCGCGCTGGGCGAGCGCACGATGGGCGTCGGCGATGGTCACGACGGCACCGACCGCACCGGTACAGGTGACGAGGATGTCGGCGTCCGCCACTGTCGCGGAGAGCTGGTCGAGTGTGATCGCGAACGACGTCACGCCGCCCGCGGCCGCGGTCTCGGACAGGTGCTGCGCGCGGCTCTGGGTGCGGTTGGCGACCGCGATGCTGCCGATGCCGGTGCGCGTCAGATGAGCGACGGAGAGACCGCCCATCGCGCCGGCGCCGAGCACGACGGCCTTCTTGCCCGCGAGACCACCGAGCACGTCGGAGGCGCGATCGAGCGCGACGGAGACCACGGAGGCTCCCGCCTTGTCGATGCCCGTCTCGGAGTGGACCTTCTTGCCCACGCGCAGCGCCTGCTGCGCCAGCTCGTGGAGCGCGCGGCCCGATGCCTGCTGAGCGTCCGACGCCGCGTAGGCGGCACGGATCTGCCCGAGGATCTGCTGCTCACCGATCACCATCGAGTCGAGTCCGCCGGCGACGGCGAACAGGTGCTCGGCCGCGGCCTCGCTGTAGCGCACGTAGGCGTACTTCGTGAGCTCGGCGAGCTCGAGACCGGAGTGCTCGGACAACAGTGCACCGAGATCGGTCAGGGCGCCGTGGAAGGCGTCGACTACCGCGTACACCTCGACGCGGTTGCACGTCGAGACGATCATGACCTCGGAGACATGCGGCGACATCATGATCTCGTCGGTCAGTTTCGGGCGTTCCGTGTCGCTGACGGCGATACGTTCGAGCACCGAGACGGGAGCGCTTCGATGCGAAATCCCGAGGAGAAGGACACTCACGGTGCTATCACCGATCCGTTTCTACTAGCGGGGGTGACCGTCCGGGGATCACGACAGACCGGGCGGGCGGGACGGATGCGCGGTGCCTTGTGGGCGTTCGCGAACGAGAGGACCTGCAGCTCCACGGCGAGATCGACGCGGCGGAGATCGACGTGCGGGGGCGTCACCGGATCGGTGGACGCGAAACTGAGGATGCAGTCGATGTCGGCCTCGACGAGGGCGTCGACGGCGGACTGGGCGGCAGCGTCCGGCGTGGCGACGACGCCGACGGTGGCGCCGAGCTCGGCGGCGACCTCGACCAGCCGATCGACGTGCAGAACGGTGAGCTGCGAGTAGCCGTCGTCGGCGTTGCCGACGGTGATCTCACGGCCCACGACGGCCGGATCGCTGTCGAACAGGGCGACCATCGTGAAACCGCGACGACTGAACCCGTCGTACCCGACCAGTGCGGTGCCGAGGTTGCCGGTGCCCACCAGCACGACGCGGTGACCGCGATCCAGACCGAGCGCCAGCTCGATGCGCGCCCGCAGGCGAGCGACGTCGTAGCCCACTCCGCGCACACCCATCGGGCCGAGGAACGAGAGGTCCTTGCGTAGCGTGGCCGAACCGACCCCGGCGGCCGTCGCGAGGTCCTCGCTCGAGACGATCATCACTCGGGTGTCGGTCAGCGAACTCAGTACCCGGAGATACCCCGCGAATCGGGTGACCGTAGCCTGGGGCACAGCGCGAGAGACCGCACCACCGTCACGAGACACAGCACCACCGTCGCGGCCGGAGTCGGACACGGCGCCGGAGCGCGCGATACCGACGCCGGGCAGGCGGCGTTGTGAGGTCACGTCGAAGGCTCCTCGTCCGACGGCACGCCTGATGACAGGCATGCGGTCTCCACGGTCATCCGAGGATCGGCGGGCCACGCACAGGACCGTGGTACCTGTGACGCAGGGTTCGTCGCCGACCCCTTTCTTCTCTCCACGGTAACCTCTCGTGGAAGGATGAACAAAGTCGCCGACCCGTGTAGTACGATCCCGCGCCCGGTGATCCGACGGCCGCGCGCACCGACGGTGACGAGCGGCCCGGGTCAGTTCTCCAGATCGCGCCGCAGCCGGGGCACGTCGACGTCCCAGTAGCTGTGTTCGCGGCCGTCCAGCAGCACCACCGGCAGCCGGTCCCCGTACTCCGCCCGCAGGTCAGGGTCCTGCGCGGCCACCGCGTCGACGTCGACCGACTCGCAGGCCACGCCGTACTCCGCACACAGGGGAACGAGCACGCGCAGGGCGGCGTCGCACGCCCCGCATCCGGCGCGTGTCAGCAACGTCACGGTGCGTACCGGGCTGGTCATGAGTCGAGTGTCTCACCGCCTCGCGCACGCGGTTAGGGTGGATCGGCAGGACCGGGACGGCCCGCGCCCGTGGGACGACCGGTCGAGGTGGGGAGGTGCACCGTGCCCGATCAGCATGATCCGGACGACGCACATGCTGCTGTCACGCCCGATTCGGAACTCACCGAGTCGCCCGAGGTGATGGACGAGTCGCGGGAACGTCGACTCGTCGACCCGGAGGCGGCCGAGAAGCAGGTCCGTCGACGGATCCGCAATCCCCTCGGCCCCACCGCCGCCCAGATCCGCGCCAAGCTCGCCGGCGAGGCGAGCGCCGATGCCGCCATCGCGCTGCAGGCCGAGAGCGCCGAGGCCGCCGACGACCACGTCAGCACGGTTCCGCGTGATCTCACTGCCGCTGCGTTCTTCGACGTCGACAACACGATGGTGCAGGGCGCGTCGATCATCCACTTCGCCCGCGGGCTCGCGGCCCGCAAGTACTTCACGTCCAAGGACGTCTCCGAGTTCGCCTGGCAGCAGATCAAGTTCCGCGTGAGCGGCAAGGAGAACCTGGGCGACGTCAGCACCGGCCGCGAGAAGGCACTGTCCTTCGTCGAGGGCCGCTCGACCGCGGAGATCGTGCGGCTCGGCGAGGAGATCTTCGACGAGATCATCGCCGACCGCATCTGGGCCGGCACCCGTGCTCTCGCGCAGATGCACCTCGACGCCGGCCAGCAGGTGTGGCTCGTCACCGCCACCCCGGTGGAGCTGGCGTCCATCATCGCCAAACGCCTCGGCCTGACCGGCGCGTTGGGCACCGTCGCCGAGAGCAAGGACGGCGTCTTCACCGGGCGCCTCGTCGGCGACATCCTGCACGGTCGCGGCAAGGCCCACGCCGTGCGGACCCTCGCCGTGCGCGAGGGCCTCGACCTGCGACGCTGCACCGCCTACTCCGACAGCCACAACGACGTGCCGATGCTGTCCCTCGTCGGGACGGCCGTCGCGGTCAATCCCGACGCGGACCTGCGCGAGCTCGCGAAGAACCGCGGGTGGGAGATCCGCGACTTCCGCACCGGCCGCAAGGCCGCCAAGATCGGCGTCCCCACCGCTCTCGCACTCGGTGCCGTCGGCGGCGGCGTCGCCGCGGTGCTCGGCCGACGCAATCCGTGAGTCCTGTGAGAGCAGTCGTCATCGGTGCGGGTGTCGGCGGACTCGCCACGGCCGCCCGCCTGGCCCACCGCGGTGTCGAGACCGTCGTGCTCGAGCAGTCGCACGATCTGGGCGGGAAGCTCGGCATCGTCCGGCGGGACGGTTTCTCGTTCGACACCGGGCCGTCACTGGTCACCATGCCGCACGTGTTCGACGATCTCTTCGCGCAGACCGGTGGGCCGTCGGACCTCACGTTCGACCGGCTCCCGGTCGCGTGTCGCTACCGCTTTCCCGACGGCACCGAGCTGGACATGCCCGGTCGCGCGCAGGAGATCCCCGCCGCTCTGGACTCGGCGCTCGGAGCCGGTGCCGGTGCGCAGTGGTCCCGGTTCTCCGAGCGTGCCGAGCAGATCTGGGACGCCACCCACGAGGCGTTCCTCGAGTCGCCCATCGGCCCCCGCGAACTGGTGTCGCTGTCGCGACGGGTGGGTGACCTCCGCACCATCAGCCCGTGGTCGTCGCTGCGTGATCTGGGTCGGCAGTACCTCACCGATCCGCGGCTCGCGATGATGCTCGACCGCTACGCCACCTACACCGGCTCGGATCCGCGGCGCGCCCCGGCGGCCCTGGCCACGGTGCCGCACGTCGAGCAGCGCTGGGGATCGTGGCACGTTCCCGGTGGGCTGCACCGCATCGCCGAGGCGATCGCCGACCGCGCGACATCGCTCGGAGCGGAGATCCGCACGGGTGTCACGGTGACCGGCGTGCGCGTCGAGAACGGACGCACCACCGGCGTCGACACCACACACGGACCCGTCGCGGCCGACATCGTCGTCGCGAACGCCGATGCCGAGCAGGTCTACCGATCTCTGGTCCCTGCCACGCGGCGCACCGCGCTCGCCCGGCGGCGCCTCGACGCGACCACCGCGAGCCTGTCCGGCTTCGTGATCCTGCTGGCTCTGCGGGACCGCGACGCCGACACCCCGCACCACCGGGTGCTGTTCCCGGACGACTACGACGCCGAGTTCGACGCCGTCTTCGGCACCCGCACGCGGCCGGCGCACCCTGCCGACGCCCCGACCGTGTACGTCAGCGCCCCCAACGATCCGGCTCTGCGCCCGGACGACGACACCGAGGCCTGGTTCGTCCTGGTGAACGCCGCGCGACACGGCACCGGTTCCTCGGCACTGGTCGACTGGGACGCTCCCGAACTGTCGGAGGGCTACGCCGACCGCATCCTCGACGTCATGGCGGCGCGCGGAGTGGACGTGCGCGAGCGGGTGCTGTGGCGGGAGATCATCTCGCCGGCAGATCTGATGCGCCGCACCATGACTCCGGGCGGGTCCATCTACGGAACGTCGTCCAACGGGGCGACGGCCGCGTTCCTGCGCCCGGCCAATCGCTCGCCGATCCCCGGCCTGTTCCTGGTCGGTGGATCGTCGCACCCCGGCGGCGGACTCCCGCTGGTGACGCTCTCCGCACAGATCGTCGACGAGCTGATCGCCGACGCCCTCTAGCCGAGGAAGACGTTCCGGCGACGGGTCAGCAGCCGGTAGAGCGTCTGCTGGATCGTCTCGCGCACGCGGTCGGTGACCTCGAACAGTTCCATCGGGTCGTCGGCGGCGGACGGCTCGTAAGACGTGGTCTCGATGGGCTCGCCGAACTCGATGTACCACTTCGACGGCAGCGGGACGAGACCCAGCGGACCGAAGTGCGGGAACAGCGGCGTGACCGGGAAGTACGGCATGCCGAGGACGCGTGCGAGCGTCGTCAGGTCACCGATCTTCGGGTAGATCTCCTCGGACCCGACGATCGAGCACGGGATGATGGGCGTCTGGGTGCGCAGCGCGGCGGAGACGAAGCCACCGCGGCCGAAGCGCTGCAGCTTGTAGCGCTCACTGAACGGCTTGCCGATGCCCTTGAACCCTTCCGGGAACACCGCCACGACCTCGCCGCCACGCAGTAGTCGCTCGGCGTCGGGTTGGCAGGCCAGGGTGTGGCCGGCGCGGCGCGCGATGCTGCCGACCAGCGGGGTCTCGAACGCGAGGTCCGCGGCGAGCATGCGCAGCGCGCGGTGCTGCGGGTGGTGATCCCGCATGGCGACCGAGGCCATGAGTCCGTCGATCGGGATGACACCCGCGTGGTTCGAGACCACCAGGGCGCCGCCCTCGGCGGGCACGTTCTCGATCCCGCGCACCTCGACGCGGAACCACTTCTCGAACAGCGGTCGCAACGCCGGAAGCCAGACGGAATCGGCGAAGTGGGGATCGTAACCGAACTCGTCGACCTCGTAGTCGCCCGACAGGCGTGTCCGCAGGAAGTCTGCTCCCCCGGCGACACGGTCGACGAGCGCACGCCGTACCGACTCGACGGCCGACGGGAACTCGCCGACGTCCGGCGTCGCATGCGGTGCTGCCGTCTCGGGCACGACCAGAGGCGTCGGCGCCTCGACACTCGGCACCATCGAGGGCGAGGGCGACGGGGACGCGTAGGACGAGGGGTGCCGACCGCGGACGTCCGCCGGGTCACTGCCGGCGCGTGGCCCACCGTCGGGCGTGGACTGCCGGAGGCGATCGAACGACTTACCGTGCAGCGGAATCACTTTGGCCACGTCGTTCACCTTCCCGCTCCGGCCGGCAACGACACGGGCGACGGGTGCGCCCCGGAGGTTGCACCGCCCAACAGTCCGATGACGCGATTCTCGATCGCGTCGACCCATTCACGCCGGATCACCGGCGTCAGCGCGACTCCGCGCACGAAGTCGTCGAACGCCTGCACGGTGGTCCACCGTGGGGTGAATCCGAGGACGTTCTTCATCCGGGTGGTGTCCACCCCGCATCCGAAGTTGAAGTAGTCGAGCTGCTCCGCCGAGAAGTCGCGCATCAGCGATCCCATCACCGCCTTGCCGGTGGTGCGGAACAGGGCCATGGGCACCGGCAGCTCCACGCGGCCGGCTCGGCGGATGGCCTGCGACAGCATGATGATGCCGTCGGCCGCGATGTTGAAGGTGCCCGCGGGGCCGGCCAACGTGGCGCGTTCGAGTGCGGAGAGCGCGTCCTCCTCGTGCAGCAACTGCATGCGCGCATCGCGACCGAGGATCGACGGTGTGACCGGCGAGGTGAGGTAGCGCGAGACGGATCCGTTCAACCGGGGTCCGATCATGGGGGCGTTGCGCAGGATGCTGACGTCGATGTCCGGACGACGACGGCCCAGCCCACGGGCGTAGCCCTCGGTCTCGATGGCGTCGCGGGCGAAGCCGCCCTGCGGACGTGACCGCGCGCCCATCTCCTCGGTGAACTGCGCCGGATCCTTCGCACTGCAGCCGTACACCGCCGTCGACGAGCGCAGCACCACGTGCCGCACCGTCGGCGACTTCTGGCAGACGGCGAACAGCTGCATCGCCCCGAGCACGTTGAGGTCCTTCATCACCGTGCGGCCACCGCCGCTGGGCGGCCGGGACAGCAGCGACGCGTGCACGACGGTGTCGACGCCCGCGCTGCGGATGACCTTGCCGATCAACGGGTTACGGATGTCCGCCCGCACGAATTCGGCGCGACCCATCCGCCGGATCATGTCCTTGGTGGGTGCCACGGCATCGACGGCGACGACCCGCTCGATCGACGGGTTCTGCGCCAGTCGCATGGTGAGGTATCCGCCCAGGAATCGGCTCGCTCCCGTGACGAGCACGACGCGTGGAGCGTCGCGCCCGGTGTCGTCAGAGCTCACCAGACCCCCTCGGTTTCTCGCGTGGCCACCGCTCGCGCGGCGCCGCACACGCCATGGTGTCACGAACCCCGCGTGCGCGCTCCGGCACGAGAAGAACCGGCACGCGACACCCGCGGGACCGGATACGACAACGCCCGCGAGGACGGTCGAAACTCGATCCTCACGGGCGGAAGTCGTCGCGATCCCTAGCGGATCACTTACCCAATTTCCTGCGCTGAACGCGGGTGCGGCGAAGCAGCTTGCGGTGCTTCTTCTTCGACATGCGCTTGCGACGCTTCTTGATCACTGAACCCATGCGGGTGTCCTCGCGTTCTTTCGTCTCTGTACAGCTGCACTGCTGATACCGCTGCTGGTGCTGTTCGGTCGTCGGCGGACACGGCAGTGACGGGACTGCGCGCTCACGCGACTCAGCCCCATCATACCCAGCTCACACGACCACCCTCGACCGGCCTCCGCAGCAGCGGCGCACGCCCGAACCGTCCGATTCCGATGAACCGTGCCGATGCCCTTCCCCGGGCATGCACCGTTCCACGTGGAACAGACGGGACGAGGCGTGCGTCAGCCTGCGTCGAAGTAGGACGTCTCCAGGTAGTCGTGCACCGCCTTCGCATGCACTCGGAACGAACGGCCCACACGAACGGCGGGCAGCTCGCCACCGTGCACCAGGCGGTACACGGTCATCTTGGACACCCTCATCAGTGAGGCAACTTCTGCCACCGTGAGGAACTGGGTTCCGGCCACAGCCGGTTGGCCGTCGTGGGACGAGCTCTTGCTCGACCCGGACGGCTTGTTGACGGATTCCATAAATCCACATACCTCCGGCACGCCCGCGCTGCCGGCTTCCCCTCCGGCAGAACAGACACGCACGTGCTGCAGCGAGCTTAGCGGGACTCGAGTGACAAAAGCGACGGGTGGGGGGACCAATATTTATTCGACCGGTGAACCGAGAGCCGTTCCCCGCGCCTTGGCGGCGTCGATCGCGTCGAGAAGCGCAGCTCGGAAGCCCTTTCGCTCCAACTGGGCGATGGCCGCGGCCGTGGTGCCGCCGGGAGACGTCACACCGGCGCGGAGCTCCTGCGGTGACTCGTCCGAGCGATCGAGCATCGCCGCGGAGCCCACCATCGTCTGGACGACCAGTGTCGTGGCGGTGTCGCGAGGCAGTCCGAGACCCACGGCGGCGTCGATCATGGCCTCGGCCATGAGGAAGAAGTAGGCGGGTCCGGATCCGGAGACGGCGGTGACCGCGTCGATCTTGTCCTCGGACACGACGGCCGTCTTCCCGACGGTGCCGAGCAGCTTGCGCACCGTCTCGATGTGCTCCGAGCGGGCATGGCGGCCGGGGGCCAGCACGCTCATCGCCTCGCCCACCAACATCGGGGTGTTGGGCATGACACGGACGATCGGGATGCCCGCGGGCAGCTTCGGCTCGTAGCGCGACGCGGTGACGCCGGCGGCCATCGTCACGATGATCTGCTCGCGCTCCCCGTTGAGCTCGGCCTTGGACATCTGGGTGATCACCGAGTCGACGTCGTCGGGCTTCACCGCGACGACGATGACGTCGGCGCCCTCGATCGCGTCGATCACGCTGGTGGTCCGAATGCCGAACTGGGTGGCCACCGCGTCCGCGCGGGCCGGGTACTTCTCCGCCAGCACCACGTTGCCGGTGGGCAACCCGCCCTCGATCAGTCCTGCGATCAACGCCTCACCGATCCGGCCGCCGCCGATCACCGCAATTCTCGTCATGCGCTCAGCGTGCCATGCCGCGGGTGGCGATCGGCAGGGTGTCGCGGTCCCTCGGTCGGGCTCAGGTCGCGAGCGGCACCATGGCCAGCTGTCGGCTCTGCACCACCACGGCACCGGTGGAGTCGACGATGGTGTGGTCCTCCTCGAACCAGGAACCGCCGAGCACGGTGCTCGACGACTTCACGCGCAGCCAGCCGGGTGCCGGGGTGTGACGCAGGTACGTCGTGAGCTGGACCGTCGGAGCCCAGCCGAAGAGGCCGCGATTCATCGTCACGGGCGGGCAGATGTCGCCGGCCATGATGGCGAACAGCGCCGCGGTGACGGGATCGTTCTCGTCGTCGGGCCGCGGCCGGACCCACATGCGGATCTCCGCCGACCCCTGCGCGCCGGTCAGGAAGTGCGCGGCGGTGGGATCGAGACGCATGTCGCAGCCCGTCGCGACGTGGACGACGTCCGCCATCGGGTGACCGGGCGCCACTCGAGCGGCCGAGTCCGGCGGCTCGACGGCCATGTCGAGGACCGACGCCAGCGACGACTCGTGCTCCTGGTGCACGGGCGCTCCGCTGTCCGGCGTGCCGAGCGTGACCACGCTCCGCACCGCGGGACGACCGTTCTGCAGCAACACCGCGTCGACGTGCACCACGCGCCGACCACGCTTGAGCACCGTCGTCTCGACCGTCACCGGGCCGGGATCGGGCGCCGCGAGGTAGCTGGCGCTGACGGCGAGCGGAGTGAGCTCGATCGGGTCGTCGTCCAGCGCGAGACGCTGACTGGCGGCCGCGGCACAGACACTCATCATGGCGCCGCCGTGCACCTTGGGGCCGATGGTCCACGTCGGGTCGATGCTGCCCTCGAACAGATCCGTGTCGGTGCGATCGAGTGTGGTGAGGGTGCGGAACGGGGCGTCGGTCACTGGTCGCTCGAATCTGTCGTCGGGTGGGGCCGGTCGGGAAGGCCGGAGGCCGGCCGGGCGAGTCGGTCGGGAAGGCCGGTCGGGGCGAAGTGCTGCTGGGCGAGGTCGTGGTGCGCGAGGCGGCGCAGGGCGGTGACCACCGGTTCGTAGAGCACCGTCCCGAGGACGGCGAAGCGCACGGCGTCGCGTGGCTCGGTGTGGTCGAGCACCCGCGCCCACTCCCCCTCCGCGATCACGCGCACGGCACGGGCGTACGCGACGACGTCGTCGTCGGATAGCGGGACGCCCGCAGCGTCGGCGGCGGCGAGGGAGTGGTCGAGCTGACGAGCTGCCGAACTGTCGGTCGGGAGATCGGCGGCGGCGTGGCCGAGCCGTTCCAGGATCCGCGAGGTACGCGGCGCCGGACCCGGGTCGACTCCGTCCTGCCCCGCGTCGTCGAGGTAGGGCGGGAGCGCACCGAGTGCCCGGCTCATCGCGGGATGGACGTCGCCGGTCGCCTCGTCGAGGGCCGCGAGCACCGTCCTGATCCGTCCGAGAGGAAGGGAGGCGCCGGTCAGGGCCTTGATCAACCGGAGGCGGTCGAGGTGCTCGTCGGTGTACTCGGACACCGTCGTCGCGCCGACCCCGGGCATGAGGAGCCCTTCGCGGAGGTAGAACTTGATCGTGGGTCGCGGGACCCCGGACCGTTCGACCAGCTCGGACATGCGCACCGGTCGAACTCTAGACCACAGTGGATAGTGCGACTATCCGAGGGTGCGATCTTCCGAGAGTGCGGACTTCAGAGGTGAGGGACGTCAGAGGTGCTGCCGGGCGAACGCCAACGATCGTTCGAGTGCGGCCGACCGCTCGGTGGCGGTCCGCGCGTTCTGGGTGTTGATCTCGAGCACGGCCTGACCGTCGAAGCCTCGCGCGACCAGCGCCTGGCAGACCTCCGCGACCGGCTGCGTGCCGTCGCCGGGCACGAGGTGTTCGTCGACGGAGGCGCCGCGGCCGTCCGCGAGATGCAGATGCTTGAGCCCGGCGCCCATGCGCTCGGACAGCGCCACGGCATCGAGCCCGGACGTCGCGGTGTGCGAGAAGTCCAGCGTGTAGTGCTGGTGGCCCACGTCGGTCGGGTCGTAGGACGGCGCGAACGCGGTGAACCCGATGCCCGGCTTCCCGCCGCGCTTCTCGAGCCGTTTCACCGAGCCGGTGCCCGCACCGAAGAGCCGGTCCGCGCGCATCGGGAACATGTTCTCGACGGCGACGACCATGCCCTCGTTGTCGGACTCGAGCTCGGCGACCTGGTCGGGAAAACCGTCGGCGTAGATGCGTTGCCACCGGAACGGCGGGTGCACCACCACGGTGGACGCGCCGAGCGCCTCGGCAGCGTGGACCGAGCGCACCAGCTTCGAGACCGGATCCGAACCCCACACCCGCTGGGTGATCAGCAGGCACGGTGCGTGCAGCGCCAGAACCGGAACGCCGTACGCGCGGCTGAGCTGCTTGATCGCACCGACGTCCTGGCTGATCGGCTCGGCCCACACCATGAGCTCGATCCCGTCGAAGCCGAGCTCCGCGGCGAAGCGGAACGCGGACTCGGTGTTCTGCGGATAGACCGAGGCCGTGGACAACCCCACCGGAACGTGCCGGCGACCGGGCGTCGTCACGTGGTGCTGAGCATGAAGGCCAGCGGGCCCAGAGTGACGAATCCGCCCACGACCACCGCCAGCAGGATCGACACGATGTCGTCGGTGCGGCGCAGCACACGCACCACGGCCACGAGTCCGACGATGACGAAGAACGCGAGGACCAGGGCGACCCAGGGCAGCATCTCCCACAGTCGCTCGAACCCCTTGAACAGGAGCGCGCCGAGCACGATAGCCACGATGCCCTGGCCGATCAGCGACAACCACTGCTTGACCGGGCTGCGGGACTTCGACGGCGCCACCGGTGCGTCCTCGACGGGTTCCGCATCGGTGGGGGTCGCGAGATCGGCCTCGTCGGCCGTGTCGGTGGCGATCGTGTCCGGGTTCTCGGAATCCTCGGTCACTGCCGGGACGATCGTGGTCACCGCGTCGTTCTCGGCCGTGACCTCGTCGGCGTCGACCTCCGGCTCGGCCGGCGTCGACCGCTGCTGCTCAGGAGCGCCGGGCCGATCGGAAGCGGGACGCTCCTGCGCCGGCCGCTCGGGTGCGAGCGCACGCTCCTCGGTGGAGGCGCGCAGGCGGTCGACCGCCACGGACGGAGCGCCGGAGAACAGCGCGGGTTCGGGCCGAGCGGAACGGGCGGCACCGAACGCAGGGGTCGGGCGGGCCTGCTGCTCACGGCGGCGGTCGTCGATCCGGGGCGTGGTCCGTGTGGGCTCGGGTGCCGGGGCGGGCCGCTCGGGCTCGGCGTCGCGGGTCGACTCCTCGGCCTCGGCCTGCCGCGGCTGGTCCTGCGGCGACTCGGTCTCGGGCGACGCGTCGGTCTCGTCGTCGGGCGCCTCGGCCGGGGTCTCGTCGCGGACGATCGGGATCTCGCCGGTCAGCTCGGCGACGGAGATCCCGCCGGCCATGCCGCGTCGACGTCGACCGCCACCGGACTGCGTGTCCACCTTGGCGCCGTTGCGCGCGAGCAGTTCCGCCACCGACACCTGTCCGGTGTCGGCCGCGCCACTTCCGTTGTTGTCGTCACTCATGTCTCTCGAGTCTCCACCACATCGCCGAACGTCTCCGTGTCCAGCTTGCGCAGGATCAATCCCTCACGCAGCGCCCACGGACAGATCTCCAACGAATCGATCGACAGCGCGCGCATGCTCGCCTCGGCGACCAGTGCTCCGGCCACCATCTGTCGTGATCGATCCGAACTCACGCCTTCCAATTCTGCACGGTCCGCCGAGGTCATCCTCGAGATGAACGAGATGACCTGACGCAGGCCGTCGGCCGTCAGGGTCCTGACGACACGGGGGCCGGCAGCCGACGGAGCGGCACCGGTCAATCGAGCCAACGAGCGGAAGGTCTTCGACGTTCCCACCGCCCGGTCGGGCAGCCCCGGCTCGAGCAGCTTCTTCGCCGGTTCGACGAGTTCCGCGTCGAGCCAGTCACGCAGCACGGCGACCCGCCGCTTGCCGGGAGGATCCTCGGCCAGCCAGTCGCGCGTCAGTCGGCCGGCCCCGAGGGGAAGCGACATCGCCACGTCCGGGTTCTCGTCGATCCCGGTGCTGAGCTCGAGGGATCCGCCGCCGATGTCGAGGTCGAGGATGCGCCCGGCACTCCAGCCGTACCACCGACGCACGGCCAGGAACGTCAGACGCGACTCGTCCTCGCCGGAGAGGACCTGCAGGCTCACGCCGGTCTCGTCGCGCACTCGGTTCAGGACGGCGGTCGAGTTGCGGGCGTCGCGGACGGCCGACGTGGCGAACGCCATGAGCTCGCCGCAGCCCGACGATGTGGCGATCGACGAGAAGTCGGCGACCGTCCGCACCAGTCGATCGGAGCCGGACTGGGTGATGTCACCGGCGTCGTCGGTGTTCTCCGCCAGGCGCAGGGCAGCCTTGGTGGAGCTCATCGGTGTCGGGTGACCGCCGCGGTGAGCGTCGACCACGAGCAGATGAACTGTGTTGCTTCCGACGTCGAGCACCCCTAACCGCACAGGGAACACCGTACTGGGTCTAGCGTCGTGGCTTGTGACACGTGCTGAGAAGGCGGGTAGGCCGGAGGCCGGCCGGGCCGCAAAGCAGACGACGAGCGTGGGCGACGAGGCCGGACGGCGGTCTGGCGAGGCCACCGGACGGCCCGCGGACGTGCTGGAACCCGCGGCGACCCACAAACTCGATCCCGCACCCGAGGTGGCGCCGGACTTCCCGCGCGAGTGGGTCGAGTTCGTCGATCCGACCAACCCCGAGCACGTCGTCCGCGCGGATCTGACGTGGTTGCTGTCGAGTTGGACGTGCGTCTTCGGAACCCCCGCGTGCCAGGGAACGGTCCCCGATCGGCCCGACGACGGGTGCTGCTCGCACGGAGCGTTCCTGTCGGACGACGACGACCACGCCAAGCTCGTCGCCTCCGTCGAGATGCTCACGCCGGACGACTGGCAGTTCTTCGACAAGGGGCACGGCAAGAAGGGCTTCGTCGAGGTCGACGACCTCGAGGGCGAGCAGGCGCTGCGCACCCGCAAGTACAAGGGTGCGTGCATCTTTCTCAACCGACCGGGCTTCGAGGGCGGCATCGGGTGCGCACTGCACCGGATGGCGCTGCGCACCGGCGTCGAACCCCTCGAGGTGAAGCCCGACGTCTGCTGGCAGCTGCCCATCCGCCGCACCCAGGACTGGGTGACGCGCCCCGACGGTGTCGAGATCCTGCAGACCGTCGTCGGCGAGTACGACCGACGCGGCTGGGGTGAGGGCGGCGCCGACCTCAGTTGGTACTGCACCGCCTCCCCCGACGCACACGTCGGCTCGAAGGCGGTCTGGCAGTCGTACGCGCCAGAGCTGACGGAGCTGCTCGGCAAGGACGTCTACACCGAACTCGCCGCGCTGTGTCGGCGTCGGCAGGGCTTGGGGTTGATCGCCGTGCACCCCGCGACCCGCGAGGCTCAGCGCACGTAGTCCCGTCAATGCCCCGCGAGTACGTCGAAAGTGCCGTGATCTCGGCGCTCGCCGCAGCACTTTCGACGTACTCGCCGGGGCTTGGTCAAGCTTCATCCACAGGCACCCCGTCATCCCCACGGCACTGGCGAGTTGCTCGATCGACGCGGCGCCTGTCGGTGCAGCTCGTGACGGTCTGCGCCATGGACCCCACACTCGTCGACGCAATGAGAGCCAACGGCGGCTTCCTGCACACGACCTATCTCCTCCGACGCATGTCCCCGAGCCGCGTGCGGTGGCTGGTGCACACTCGTCAGCTGACCCGCGTACGGCACGGGCTGTACGCGGTCGGAACGCTCCCTGTCTCGGCGCGACTCGACGCTCTGAGCATCGAGCTCGGAACGCGGGTCGCCGCATCAATGGACACGGCGGCGGCGATGCACGGTTTCGACCTCGACCAGACGCAGCAATTACATGCGGTGGAGCCGGACGATCGGCGCATCGAGAGCAGACCAGGGGTGGTGGTGCACCAGCGACGGGGTGCACCATTGGTGGAGGTCGGCACCCGATTGGTCGTGGAGCCGGCCTGGACTGCTGTCGAGGTCGCACGGCAACGTGCCCCTGGTCGCGCGCTCGCCGTTCTCGACGCCGCGGCCCGGGTGGGCTGCGAACCCGGATCGCTGGAACGAGCAGTCGATGCGCAACGGGGGCGGCGGGGCATCGTCGAGGTCCGCCGTCTGGCACCGCTCGTCGACCGAAGATCCGGCTCACCGATGGAGTCGGAGACGCGCCTGGTGCTGCACGACGGCCACCTTCCGGCACCCGAGTTGCAGTGGCCCGTGATGCACGGACTCGGCATCTTCTATCTCGACCTCGCTTGGCCAGCACGACGATTCGCGGTGGAATACGACGGCGACGAATTCCACGGAACGCCCGATAGCGTCCGACGCGACAAGGCCCGTCTTGCGCTGCTCGCTGATGAAGGCTGGCGAGTTCTGCAGATCACGTCGGACGATGTACGGCGCGAACCCGATGTCCTGGTCGGTCGTGTCCGCCGGCTACTCGCCGCCTGATGTCCGCGAATACGCCGAAAGTGTCGTGATCAACGGATCTGCAGCGACACTTTCGACGTGCTCGCCGAAATCGAACGGCCTCACTCCTCGAGCTTGTACCCCAGTCCACGCACCGTGACGAGGTGCACGGGCTTCGCGGGGTCCGTCTCGATCTTCGAGCGCAACCGCTTCACGTGGACGTCCAGCGTCTTCGTGTCGCCCACGTAGTCGGCGCCCCACACACGGTCGATCAACTGTCCGCGGGTGAGCACTCGACCAGAGTTGCGGAGCAGGTACTCCAACAGGTCGAACTCCTTGAGCGGCAACGTGATCTGCTGCCCGCCGACCATGACGACGTGGCGCTCGACGTCCATGCGCACCGGCCCGGCCTCGAGGATGCTGTTGTCGTCGATCTCCTCGGTGTCGGATCCACGCCGCAGGACCGCACGGATGCGCGCGATGAGTTCACGGGAGGAGTACGGCTTGGTGACGTAGTCGTCGGCACCGAGCTCGAGGCCGACAACCTTGTCGATCTCGCTGTCGCGCGCGGTGACCATGATGACCGGCACACCGGAGCGGCTGCGCAGGTGCTTGCACACGTCGGTGCCGCTCATGCCCGGCAGCATGAGGTCGAGCAGGACGATGTCCGCTCCCACGCGATCGAACTCGGCGAGGGCGGAGGGGCCGTCGCCGACGACGGTCGCGTCGAACCCTTCCTTGCGGAGCAGGAACGCCAGCGGGTCGGCCAGCGATTCTTCGTCTTCGACGATGAGCACGCTCGTCATGGGGTGTCCTTCTCGGTCATGACGGCTCGCCGTCGTCTTCGATGTGAGCAGGAATGAGGAGCGTGAAGGTCGAGCCCGTCCCGGGCTTGCTCCACAGCTCGATGCGGCCGTTGTGGTTGGCGGCGACGTGCTTGGCGATGGCCAGTCCCAGACCGGTACCGCCGGTGGCCCGCGACCGCGCCTTGTCGACGCGGAAGAAGCGCTCGAACACGCGCTCCTGGTCCTCCTTGGCGATGCCGATGCCGCGGTCGGTGACCGAGAAGGCCACCATGCTCTGTGGGCCCGTCGCATCGTCGTCACGCAGGGACCGCGTCACCGACACGGGAGACCCCTTCGGGGAGTATGCGATGGCGTTCTCGACGAGGTTGGACAGTGCGGTGACCAGCAGGGTCTGATCGCCGAGCACCTCGAGTCCGCTCGGTCGGTCCGTCGTGACGACGATGCCCGTGGCCTCGGCCTTGAGAGCCGAACGCGAGAGCGCGCTCTTGACCACGGTGTCGACGTCGACGACGTCGAGATCGGGGAGCTTCTCGGCACCCTGCAGACGGGACAGCGAGATGAGTTCGCTGACCATGTTGCCCAGGCGCGTGGACTCGTCGAGCATCCGCTCACCGAATCGCTGGACCGACTCGGGATCGTCGCGCGACTGCAGCAGCGCCTCGGCCAGCAGGCTGATGGCGCCGACGGGGGTCTTGAGTTCGTGGCTGACGTTCGCGACGAAGTCCCGCCGCGTGGCCTCCATGCGGACCTGCTCGGAGTCGTCGTCGGCGAACAGGACGACGAACCGGCGATCCTCCTGGGAGAGCAGCTGCGCGTGCCCCTTCACGGCGATGCCGGCGCGCCCGCGGGCGTCGAGAACCGTGAGGTCGACCTCGACGTGGTCACCGGTCTCGAGGACCCTGGTGGCGGCCTTCCAGGCCCGATCGTCGAGCGACCGACCGCGGACGAGGCCGAGCTCCTCGGCGCGCGGATTGAACAGCACGACGTCGTGGAACTGGTCGACGACGGCGATACCGCTGTGCGCGGCCAGCACGATGAGGTCGAGGACCTGGGACATCGTCAGCCCGTTGTCGCGGGTCTGACGCAGGACGTGGCGGGAGTTCAGATACGGGATCAGCACTCCACCGACGAGGTACCCACCGAACGCCGCGACGGCGGCGATCAGTACGACGGTCGGAGTGGTCACGGGCCGATCGTACGGTCACACGACCGTGCACCGACGCACGGTGGGCCGGGTTTTCCGGCCGTCACCGCACGTCCGGCGCACGTTCGCACCGCGTTCATCGAGTCGTTACTTCTTGCCCTGGTTCGCCACTGCCGCGGCTCCGGCCGCAGCGGCCTCCGGGTCGAGGTAGGTGCCGCCCGGCACGGTGGGAACGAGCTTGTCGCCCGACTCCGTGAGGTCGTACTGCAGCGGGATGCCGGTGGGGATGTTGAGCCCCGCGATGTCCGCGTCGGAGATGCCGTCGAGGTACTTGACCAGGGCGCGCAGCGAGTTGCCGTGGGCGGCGATCATGACCGTCTTCCCTGCCCGCAGCTCGGGGACGATGACGTCCTCGTAGTACGGAACGAAGCGTTCGACGACGTCCTTCAGGCACTCGGTCAGCGGCACGCTGTCGAGATCGGCGTAGCGCGGATCGGCGTCCTGGCTGTACTCGGAGCCGACCTCGATGGGGGGCGGCGGGGTGTCGTAGCTACGACGCCACAGCATGAACTGCTCGTCGCCGTACTTCTCCTTGGTCGCCGCCTTGTCGAGACCCTGCAGTGCGCCGTAGTGCCGCTCGTTCAGACGCCAGTCGCGGACGACCGGGATCCAGTGCCGATCGGCCGCGTCGAGCGCGAGGTTCGCGGTGCTGATGGCGCGACGCAGAAGCGAGGTGTACAGCACGTCGGGAAGCACACCGGCCTCCTTGATCAGCTCGCCGGCACGCTTCCCCTCCGCCTCACCCTTGGCGGTCAGGCGCACGTCCTGCCATCCGGTGAACTGGTTGGACGCGTTCCACTCGCTCTCGCCGTGGCGGAGAAGGATCAGGGTTCCGATGCTCATGCCGCCCAGTTTCTCACGATGCCGTCGGCGGGACGACCGGTCGGGCGCGCCGCAGGTCGTGCGGGGTGCGCAGCAGGAACTGCGCTTCCGCCGAGCCGAACTGGCGTGACCGCTAGCCTCTGCTGATGAGAACCCGCTGGGCAGTGGCGCTGGCGGCGTGCGCGTGGCTCGCGTGCGCCCCGACCGCAACGGCCGATCCGCTGCCCGTCGACTACAACTTCTTCAGCGGCTTCCCGGCGGAGATCGCGAACCCGGGCGGATCGCTGCCCGGGACCAACGACTTCTCGTGCGCGCCGACGGCGGAGCACCCGAATCCGGTGATCCTGGTGCACGGGACGGGGACCGGGCAGCAGACCGGGTGGGGCGTGTACGCGCCGCTGCTGAAGAACGAGGGGTACTGCGTCTTCGCTCCGACGTACGGTGCGCTGCCGGGTGCGTGGCCGATCAGCGCGATCGGTGGCCTCGGTCCGGTTCCCGAGAAGGGAGCACAGTTCGCGGCGTTCGTCGACGAGGTGCTGTCCGCGACGGGCGCCGAGAAGGTCGACATCGTCGGACACTCGCAGGGCACGGTGCTGCCCAACTACTACGCGCAGGTGCTCGGCGGAGCGGACGACATCGACAGGTACGTCTCGCTGGCCCCGCTGTGGAAGGGGTCGGGCCCGTCGCAGCTCGCGTGGCCCGACGCGTCGTACCGCTACGCGCCGGGCATCACGTACACGAACATCATGACCCGGTACGACGAGGTGGTGGTCCCGTACACCGACGGCTACGTCGAGGCTCCGAACGCGACCAACATCGTCGTACAGGACACGTGCGACGTCGACTACTCCGAGCATGCCGGCATCGTCGGGTCGCCGAGGGCCGCGGCGTTCGTGCTGAACGCTCTCGACCCCGCGCACCCGCGACCCGTGCCCTGCGAGTTCGTCCCGCCCTTCACCGGCTAGCGCGCACCGTCCCACACCGTGCGGGTGTCGGGCCGCGGGTCGTTCACCACGGCCGACTCCGTCCCGAACATCTTCACCGTGCGCTCGGACCCGTACTGCGCCCAGCCGGGATCGCCGTCGCGCACGAAGTCGACCCAGACGCGGTGCATCTCGTCGGCGACCGCCTGCGGCGGGTTCGGCCCCGTGATGCGGGCGGTCTCGGGCTTGCCCAGCACGTCGAAGACGAACGGGATCTCGAGCGCGTGGCACGCGCCGAGGTTCCCGTCGAACAGCGGTGAGCGCCAGGTGAACTCGTAGACGTGGGCCGGGTGCACCTCGGCGACGCGCACGGCGGGGATGCGGAAGAACCAGTCGGTCATGACCGCGATCATGAGTTCACCGGGCGAGGCGTCCGGATACCGATCGCGGTACGTGTCGAGCACCGACGGGTCCAGTCGATACCCGGCGAGCACCGTCCGCAGGTAGTCCTCGGTGATGTGCGGAACGATGCCGGCGGGCACGAGGAAGAACGCGTGCTCCTCACTGGTGGTGCCGAGCAGGAGTTCGACGTCGGCGCCCGCACCGTCGGCGATGCGCGAATACGGCAGCGCAGGAACGACATCACCGTCGATGCACGGCTCGAACGCCATCATGTTCAGTGCCACCTCACCCCACGCGCCGCTCGACGCCTCCGTGGCGATGCGATCGGACAGGGTGCGCTGGGCGTCGACGAGGGCGTCGACGGGTACCGAGCCGAGCCCCTCCACCGTCGCCGGAACGCCGAGGGCCGACGCCAGCGCGGCCGAGACGGTGCCCGCGGTCTCCGCCGAGATGACGTGATGGCCGGCGCCGCTCTGCAGGACCGCGCGGTGGAACAGCCCCTCCGCGCGGGGCATCGACAGCAGCGTGCCGACGCTCATGGCACCCGCGGACTCTCCCGCGACGGTCACCCGCGCCGGATCGCCGCCGTACGACGCGATGTGGTCCCGGACCCATTCGAGCGCCGCGACCTGGTCCAGCAGACCACGATTGGCGGGAGCGCCCTCGATCTGCGCGAAGCCGTCCACGCCGAGCCGGTAGTTGATCACCACGGCGACGACGCCGTCCCGCGCGAAGGCGGTGCCGTCGTAGGCGGGTACTGCGTTGCTGCCGTTCACGAAGGCGCCGCCGTGGATCCACACGAACACGGGCGCGGAGCCGGCGACGTCCGGCGAGTACACGGCGACGTTCAGGCACTCCTCGCCGGGCACCACGGGCTCGCTGAGGATCTCGCTGGTGGGCGGCCGGTACCCGACCTTCGGGACGGTGGCGCCGTGCTCGAGGGCGTCGCGCGTGCCGGACCAGCGCGGCGGCGCGGTGGGCGCCTGGAACCGGTGCGGGCCGAACGGCGCCTCGGCGTAGGGAACGCCGAGGAACGAGGCGATGCCGTTGTCGGTGCGACCGCGCACCTGGCCCTGGGGTGTATCGACGGTGATCGTGTCCATGGCTCATGAGTACCACCCCGAGTGCCCCCACACCCCTCACATGACGCGAACACCCTCTCCAGCACGCTGGAGAGGGTGTTCGGGTGGTACAGGGAGTGTCAGCCGGCGGCAGGCTCGGCCGCCCGCAGATCCTTGCGCAGGATCTTGCCGGACGCCGACTTCGGCACCGTGTCGATGAACTGCACGCGGCGAACCTTCTTGTGCGGCGACACCTTCTCGGACACGAACGTCATGACGTCGTCCTCGGTGAGCTCGGCGCCCTGCTGCAGCACGACGAACGCCTTCGGTACCTCTTCGCCCTCGTCGTCGAGCACGCCGATGACGGCCGCGTCGGCGATCTGCGGGTGCGTGAGCAGCAGCGACTCGAGCTCGGCGGGCGGCACCTGGTAGCCCTTGTACTTGATCAGCTCCTTGAGCCGGTCCACGATGCTGACGCACCCACGACCGTCGACGACGGCGATGTCGCCGGTGTGCAGGTACCCGTCCGCGTCGAGCGTCTCGGCCGTCGCAGCGTCGTTGTTCAGGTATCCGGCCATGACGTTCGGGCCCTTGATCCACAGCTCACCGGGCTCGCTGACCTTGTCCGAGCCGGGCTCCGGGTAGGCCACCTCCTCGCCGGTGGCCGGATCGACGAGCTTGTTCTCCGAGTTGGCGACGGCGGTGCCGCAGCTGCTCAGCGGCATGTCGTCACCGTCGAACGGGATGGCGTGCGAGACGGGGCTCAGCTCGCTCATGCCGTAACCCTGACGCACCTTGGTCTTCAGTCGCTTCGCGACGGCGTTGCCCAGGTTCTCGTCGAGGGCGGCAGCACCGGAGAACACCATCCGCACGCTGGAGATGTCGTACTGGTCCACCATCGGGTGCTTGGCCAGTGCGACGGCGACGGGCGGCGCGATGAAGAGGTAGGTGATCTTCTTCTCGGTGGTGAGGCTCAGGAACTGTTCGAGATCGAAGCGCGGCATCGTGACCAGCGACGCGCGCACCTTGAGGCCGAGGTTGAGCAGCACGGTCATGCCGTAGATGTGGAAGAACGGCAGCACGGCGAGCAGGACGTCGTCCCGGTTCGCGCCCATGCGCGGCTCGATCTGCGACACGTTGGCCACCAGGTTGCGGTGCGTGAGCATGACGCCCTTCGGCCGTCCCGTGGTGCCCGAGGAGTAGGGCAGCACCGCGAGGTGGGTCGACGGGTCGAAGCTGACGTCGGGCGCCTGTGCACCCTCGGTGAGGAGGTCACGCAGCGACTCGTGGCCCTCCGCGCCGTCGAGCACGACGATGCGATCGGCCGACAGACCGACCTGCTCCGCAGCGGCCTTCGCCTGCGGGAGCAGCGGCGAGACCGTGAAGATCATGGTCGCGGACGAGTCCGTGAGCTGCTTCGCGATGTCCTCGGCGTTGTACAGAGCATTGATCGTCGTGGCGATCGCACCGGCGCGCAGGATGCCGTGGAACACCGACGCGAACGCCGGCACGTTGGGCGAGTGCACCGCGACCACGTCGCCGACCTTCACTCCGCGCGAGGCGAGTGCGCCTGCGACACCGTTGATCTGACCGACGAGAGTGCGGTAGTCGGTGACGGCGCCGCTGGGGCCGTCGATCAGGGCGGGGCGCGCGAGGTCGTCCTCGGTGAGGTCACCGAAGAGGAACTCGTAGACGCTCTGCTCGGGAATCTCGACGTCGGGGTACGGGCTGCGGAAACTCATGGAACTCCTCATCGGCACAGCAGGGACGACAGAAAGGCAACCTTAATGTGTCGGGCGGTCACATAAACATCCTTCGGACATTCCGGGTGACAGCCATCACACGAAGGAGCCTACCTGCACGGTGTCCGAATCAGTCCCGGTCGTCGTCGTCCGCTCGGTCCGCCGGCTGCACCCAGGACGTGGGCCCGTCGTCCGGCCTGCCGTTCACCAGATGCTCGAACGCCTTCAGGTTGTTCAGCGACTCGCCGCGCGAGACGCGCCACGCCCACTCGCGGCGGATGGACTCGGCGAAGCCCAGTTCGAGCAGCACGTTGAAATCGCCGTCGGCCGCCTCGAGCACCTGCCCGAGGATGCGGTCGATCTCGTCTCCCGTGACCGCGTGCGTCGACATCTTGCCGACGAGGTAGATGTCACCGATCTTGTCGATCGTGTAGTGCACTCCGTACAGACGGCGGTTGCGCCGCAACAGGTATCGGTACACGCCCTCGAAGTTCTCGTCGGGCTTGCGGCACACGAAGGCCTCGATGCGAACGCCGTGGTTGCCGACCGTCAGCATCGTCGAGGTCTTGAGCTTCTTCTCACCGGGAAGGTCCACGACGAACTGCGTGTCGGTGGCCCGGGAGTAGTCCAACTCCCGGTCGGCCAACACCGAGTCGATCAGTTCCGTCACCTGGTCGGTCGTCGTCACAGCGCTCTCACCGGTCCTGTCCGTCGTAGTCGCCACAGACCACGGGGTCTGCGAGGCGAGAACTCACCCGTCGGTCTCTCGACACCCGCGGTACGGCCGAATCTCCACGCCGCGCGGGCGTAGGTGTCCAGCAACGCGTCCGAGGTGTGTTCCCACGAGAAGTTCTCCGCATGTCGTGAGGCATTCGACGCCATCACGGTGCGCAGACGGTCGTCGGCGAGCAACGACTGCACCGCGGTGGCCCAGTCGGCCGGATCGTGGCCCTGCACCAGCACGCCGGTCTCCCCGTCCCGCACGGCCACACCGAGGCCCCCGACGTCCGCGGCGACCACCGGGACACCGCACGCCTGGGCCTCGATGGCCACGAGACCGAAGGACTCCGAATAACTGGGCACCGCAACGAGATCCGACGCGCGGTAGACGTCCGCCAGCCTGTCCGGGGGTTGCGGCGGGAGGAACGTCACCCGATCCTCGATGCCCAGCCGGCGACTCAGCTCGATGAGGGAGTCGGGCCGTTCCAGACCGGTGCCCGACGGGCCACCGACCACCAGCACGCGCACGCGCGACGACGGGTCCCGCCGGTGGATCTCGGCGACGGCCGCGACGAGGACGTCCGGCGCCTTGAGAGGTTGGATCCGTCCCACGAACGTCACGAGAGGGTCGTCGGCGTCCAGCCCCAGGGAGCGTCGAGCGGCGGCGCGATCGCCCGGCCGGAACATGCTCAGGTCCGCTCCCGGCGCGACGACGTCGATCTTGTCCTCGGCCGCGTCGTACAGATCGACGAGGGCCCGGGCCTCGTCGAGAGTGTTGGCCGTGAGCCGATCGGCTTCCTCGACGACCTGCTTCTCACCGATGCGGCGGGCCGCCGGTTCCGGCTTGTCCCCCGCCGCCACCGACAGATTCTTCACCGCGGCGAGCGTGTGCGCGGTGTGCACCAAGGGGACCTTCCACCGGTCGCGGGCGAGCCAGCCGACCTGCCCCGACAACCAGTAGTGCGAGTGGATCATGTCGTAGTGGCCCGGCTCGTGCCGTGCCTCCTCGCGCAGGACGCCCGCGGCGAAGGCGCAGAGCTGGGTGGGCAGGTCGTGCTTGTCGAGACCCTCGAACGGGCCGGCCGCGATGCTGCGCACCAGTACGCCGGGCGCGGCCTCGACCACGGGTTCGTCACGGGAGGACGTGGCCCGGGTGAAGATCTCCACCTCGACTCCGCGCGCCGCCATCTGCACGGCGGTCTGCAGGACGTACACGTTCATGCCGCCCGCGTCCCCCGTGCCGGGCTGCGCCAGCGGAGACGTGTGCAGCGACAACACGGCTACCCGATGCGGGCTGTGACGGCGGACCACCGCTCCAGTGTGCCCTGTCCGATTGCGTCGCAGGTGCGCGCCCACCCGGCCATCCCCCTACGAGCGTGCCGACACATGCGCGGGAACCCGCCGACATTCACAGCGCCGGGAACACGTACGCCACTGCCCCGCGGGAGTCATGGAAACATGTCGGAGGACCCTGCTACCTTCGCACACATGTTCGAACAGGGGTGGGCGACGCAGGATCCGGAGGCCATGGGCCTACCCGGAACGCTCCTCGACGCACCCGTGAACACCCTCCTGTCCACGATGTCCTACGCCTCGGCCGGACTGTCCTATCTCGAATGGACCCGATACCGGGCCGCAGCGGAACTGCACACTCAGCTCGTCGTTCCTCACGAGATGTCCGATCACCGCCGGATGGATGCGACGACTCACTGCGCCGCCCGCATCTCGGCCGTCCTGTCCGTCAGCCAGGGCGCCGGAGAAGGCATCCTGACCCGCGCAATTGCACTCCGAGACCGGCTTCCCCGCGTAGCCGAGTGCCTCCGCGACGGCCTCATCGCCCCCAAACACGTCCACACCATCATCGGCCGAACCGACCTCGTCGACGGCACCACGTACGTGCGGGAAGTCGACACCGAGATCGCCGCGGCCCTACAGCGACGCGGCTCGTGGTCGGACAAACGCATGCGGGACATGATCGACCGCATCGTCTACCGCCACGATCCCGACGCCGTCAGGGAACGACGTGTGCTCGCCGAGAACAACCGCAGCTTCTGGATCGACGCGGGACCCGACGGCATGGCATACCTGGGCGCAACCATGACAGCCGACAATGCCGTCGTCGTCGCTGCCGCGGTGGAGGAGTTGGCCGGACGCGTGTGTCGCAAGGATCCTCGCAGCAAGGGCGCCCGTTCCAGCGACGCCCTGTTCGCCCTCGCCACCCGCACAGCGTACGAGTGCCAGTGCGACGATCCGGACTGCTCCGCGCCCGGGTGGACCGGTGAGGACGGCCTGCTCACGTCATTCATCGTGCACGTCGTCACGGACTCCACCACCATGGCCGGCGACACCGCCGCCGACGGCAATCCAGGGTTCCTCGTCGGCCACGGCGTCATCTCGCCCGACCACGTCGCCGACCTCGCCGATCGTGCCGACGCCGTCATCCGCCCCGTCTCGACCACCAACCCCGCATCACAGCCCGCCGATCCGTACCGCCCCTCCAGCGCCCTCGACACGTTCGTGCGCATTCGCGACCAGTACTGCACCTGGCCCGGCTGCAACCGTGGGGTGTGGACCGGCGATCTCGACCACATCGCGGAGTACGACCATGAGAATCCCGACGGCGGCGGCCAGACGACCGACGTCAACCTCGGCGGCAAATGCAGGTTCCACCACAACGTGAAGACGTTCGGCGACTTCGTCGACGATCAGTACACCGAGGACGACACGGGACGCGTCGTCTCCACCGTCACCACGCCCGAGGGCCTCGTCGTCCCGGGGCCGGCGCACAACGGATACGACATTCACCCCGGACTCGCCGACGTCACCTTCAAGACGCCCGATCCTCCACCACCGAGTCCGCCCCGCACTCCCCCCAGCAGACGCCGCACACGTCTGGCGGACAAACATGCCCGCCGGAGGAACGAACGCAACCGCAACCGACGGGCCCGCGAAGTCGCCGACACCGACGACCCCCCACCGTTCTGACATGCATCACGTGTGTGGACTAACCCAGAGAGTCGACGAAACCCGCCAGCTCGGACAGGAAGCGGGCCGGGTCGGCGACGAACGGACCGTGATCGACGCCCTCCCACCACGAGGTCGACGCACCGGGCACGACGGAGGCGGTGTGCCGACCCGCGCCGACGTCCACCACCGTGTCCGCCGTTCCGTGCATCACCAGGGTGGGGACGTCCAGCGCCGCCAGCGTCTCGTCGTGTCCCACGTCGCGCCGGAACACCGCGGACCGCACGCGTGGACGCGTCGCCAGGCTGGCGCCGAACAGTGCCTGAGCTGCGGCGCCGTGTCCTTCGCCGGGTCCGGTGAGGGCGTTGCCGAAACTCGCGAGCGCCCTGATGGCCACGCGCGAGTCCTCGCTCATCGCGCCGGGGATCGCCGCACGCATCGCCGTGCCGACGGCGCCGCCGGGTCGGTCCGGACCGATCGCGGTGATCGCCGCGACGAACACGACACCCGCCACCGCACCGGTGCCGTACACCGACAGGTAGTCGCACAGCACCAGACCGCCGTAGGACCAGCCCAGCAGGACCGCACCCGAGCGGATGCCCTCCTGCTCGAGAACGGCGTGCACGTCCCCGGCCCACAGCGCGGACCGGTCGTAACCGACGTCGGGGGCACCGGACATGCCGTGCCCGCGCAGGTCCACCGCGATGACGCGGTACCGCTCGGACAGGTCGGCGAGGAGGTCGTCGCCCCAGCAGGCTCCGGTCTGGGCCCAGCCGTGCAGCAGCACCAACGGTCGAGCCGAGACGTCTCCCGTGACGCGGTAGACCAGGGATGTTCCGTCGCGCCCGAGCGCCTCTCGTATTGCCATGCCACCAACATATTGGGCGCACGTTGTGGGATGTCAGAAGGGCTCATGCAGCGGCCTGAGCAGCGTCGACTCGTCGGTAAAGTTCCGTCGTGACCGAAACACACCAGCGCTCCATCTCGCCGAAGACGGGCGAATGGCGTGACCTCAACCGGTACTACTGGCCGTGGGCTCTCATCGCTCCGATGCTTCCGCTCATCTCCGTGGGCATCGTCTTCGGGCTGCAGTGGTGGGCACCGGGAGTGTCACAGGTCGCGTGGTGGTCGGGTCCCCTGTTCCTCTACGTCGTGGTCCCCATCGCGGATCGCATCGTCGTCCCGTTCGACGAGAATCCGCCCGAGGATCTGGTCGAGTCTCTCGAGGCCGACTTCTGGTATCGCGGCTGCGTCTACGCCTACATCCCCATGCAGTTCTTCGGCATCGGGCTGTCGTCCCATCTACTGACGGCCGACGACCTCTCGTGGCTCGGGCTCGAGAACGGCCTGTCACTCGCCTCGAAGATCGGCGTGGCGCTGACCATCGGACTCGTCGGCGGCATCGGCATCAACACGGCGCACGAGCTCGGTCACAAGAAGGTCGAGTACGAACAGTGGCTCTCGCGCATCGTGCTCGCGCAGAGCTTCTACGGGCACTTCTACGTCGAACACAATCGCGGGCATCACGTCCGGGTCGCCACTCCGGAGGATCCGGCGAGCTCGCGTCTCGGTGAGACCCTGTGGCAGTTCTACCCCCGCAGCGTTCTCGGCGGATTCCGTTCCGGGTGGGCACTCGAGCGTGATCGTCTGCACCGCACCGGGAAGCGCACCTTCTCCTTCTCGAACGCGAATCTCACCGCCTGGCTCATGAGCCTCGCCCTGTGGGGTGCGCTGGTCGGCGTGTTCGGTGTCGAACTGCTGCCGTTCCTGGTTCTGCAGGCGGTGTACGGGATCTCGCTGCTCGAGGCCGTCAACTACCTCGAGCACTACGGGCTGCTGCGGCGCACCAAGGAGAACGGACGCTACGAGCGCTGCACTCCGGAACACAGCTGGAACAGCGACTACGCCGTCTCCGACATCTTCCTCTACCACCTGCAACGACACAGCGACCATCACGCCAACCCCACGCGCCGGTACCAGGTGCTGCGGAGCATGCCCGAATCTCCGCAGCTCCCAGCGGGTTACGCGCCACTGATCCTCGTGTCGTACTTCCCGTTCCTGTGGCGGGCGCTGATGGACAAGCGCGTGGTCGCGCACTACGACGGCGACCTCCGGCGCTCCAACATCCAGCCCGCGAAGCGGGAGAAGTACCTCGCGAAGTTCCCCGCGCCGACGCGGTAGCTACTTCTTCCGGCGCCGACTACCGCCGTGCCAGTCCTGCTGCACGCCCGCCTCGTCCTCGCTCACACCGAGAGCCCGCAGCTGGGGTAGCTCCCGCAGACTGCGCTTCAGCTCCGCGAATCCCGGGAACCGTGCCAGTCCCACGACGTGGTCCCACAACTCCACCGCGTCGTCGTCCGACGGGAGCCGGCTGATGACCGGGCCGAAGAACGCCACGCCCTCGGGCGGCTCGACGTGGATGATCGGTGTTCCGACGTCCTTGCCCGTGAGCGACAGCGCCTCGTCTGTCGACGCCTGGATCTCCTCGTCGAACGACGTGTCGTCCAGTGCCCGGACGTGATGCTCGGGCAGGCCGAGGCCGGCGAGGATCGGTGCGAGGAACTCGGCCGTTCCGCGGTGCGCGTGAGCACCGGCCTCGTCGGGCACCGGCTCCGCATCGAAGATCCGCGCGCCGAGCGCGGCGTACAGCGGGCCCATCGCCTCCCGGCCGTGCTCGGCCCGCACGCTCGCGGCAGCCCGGAGCAGCCGGAGCCCCGCAGTGTGTCCCGCCTCGTACTCCGGCGGGAAGTGCGTCGCGTAGTCGATGCGCGCGTTGAGTTGTCGCAGAGAGATGAAGCTCCAGTCGACGGTGTAGTCCCGTTGCGCCTGGACGAGGCGGACCCACCTGCTGGTCATCCAGGCGAACGGGCACACCGGGTCGAAGTAGAACCGGAGATCGGGTGCTGTCATGTCCGCAGTATTCCCCGTGCGATCAGCGCTGAGCGTCGATCTTCCGCATCGTCACCACGGGATCGGCGTAGAGCGAGCCGAGGGACACCGCCGCCGCAGCGTGGTCCTGCACGCGCTTGCCGAAGCTGGTGACCCGTACTCGCCGCGACGTCGCGACCGAACTGGAGGACTCGAACGCGGCCTCGACGCGCTCCATCGCCGCCGGATACGCGGTGAACGCCTGACCGCCCACCTGCACGCTGTCGGGGTTGACGACATCGTGCACCAACGCCAGTGCGCGACCCAGCGCATCGGCGCGGTCGTTCAGAAGTCCCTGTGCCACAGTGGAACCCGTGCGCGCCGCCAGGTACACCGCAGCGATGGAACGCTCCGACTCGTCCAGCAGTCCGGCTCGCTGCGCCGCGGCCACGACGGCCCGATCGCTCACGGTCGCCTCGAGGCATCCCGTACGCCCGCAGTCGCACACGGCGTCCGAGCCGGTCGGTAGATGAGCGATCGACCCCGGGCCGCCCGCGGGGGTGTGCACCCGACCGTCGATGGTCAGCGCCAACCCCGTCATCTCCCGCGCATAGAAGTACAGCGACGTACCCGGCCGGCCGCCGACAGAACCACCGGCCTCCGGCCTTCCCGCATCCTCCGGGGCCGACTCCGTCGCGAGCAGCAACTCCGACGCCGCCATCGCCTCGACGTGGGGGGCCACGGCCACCACGGCACCGAGCCGCTCGCCCAGGACCGCGCCCACCGGGGCGTCGGACCAGGCGAGGCGAGGGTGATCGACGGTGCCCTTCTGCACGTTCACGCGGCCACCGATGGCGACACCCACGAACAGGATGCGGCGCCGGTGCCACCGTGCGGCGAAGGACGCGGCACTCTCCGCGATGGAGCGCAGTGCGCCGGCGTGCGGGCCGGAGGGTGTGGCGATCTCGACGCCGCCGAGCACGGTGCCGCGCAGGTCGACGGCGACGATGCGCGTGGTGGTCGCGCCGATGTGCACCCCGAGGGTGCACTGCCCCTCGTGGTCCACCTCCACCGGAACGCGGGGACGCCCGACGGCGCCGGACGTGGACAGATCGGCACGCTCACGCAGCAGCCCTGCGGCGATGAGCGCACTGACGTGGCGATTGACGGTGGCGGTGCTGATGCCGGTGGCCGAGACGATGACGTCGCGCGACACGGGGCCGCGCTGCACCACGGCGCGCAGGACGACGGCGGCCGGAGTGTCGCTGACGCGCAGTTCGGGCGCGACGACGCGCGCCGGCCTCGGCCGGTGGGGACGTCCGTACGGGGACCGCGTGGCGGAACCCGGCGTACGAGAAGCAGAACTCTGAGCGAGAACGGTGGGGGCAGACATGGGAATCCCTCGAGAGCGAGACGGATGGGCCGGGAGCCTGGGAACGAGGCCGGTCACACCCGATCGTCAGACCTCACATGGAGGTCGTCAGTCGACGCGCGATCAGACTCGTGAGAGACCGCGTCGACAACAGAGTTCGCGAGCGAGAGGCAGACGGGAACCGAGCGCGGCGGTCACATACGTGACCCGCGGTGCGGACTTCCTCGCTGGTGCCATGACCGAAAAGTAGCACCGATGTCGCCGCGCTGCAGAATCGCCTGTTTCGCTCGAGGTGATTCGAAGGGTGGACAACCTGCGACTTCGGCATCACAGTGAGCCCATGGAGACCGTGAAACTGGGCGCGAACATCGGCGCACGCATCGACGACGTGCGGATCGGCGGCGATCTCCCGGACGAGATCGTGCACGAGATCAACGAGGCGCTGCTCGAGCACGAGGTCGTGTTCTTCCGCGGCCAGCATCACGTGGACGAGAAGGTGCAGTACGCGTTCGCCGAGCGGCTCGGGATCCCCACCACCCCGCACCCCACGGTCCGGTCGCGCGGAACCCGCACTCTCGCCATCGATTCCACGTACGACAAGGCGGACAGCTGGCACACGGACGTGACGTTCGTCGACCGCGTGCCGAAGGCGTCGATCCTGCGGGCCGTGCACCTGCCCCCGTACGGCGGCACCACCACCTGGGCGTCGGCGACCGCCGGCTACGAGCAGCTGCCGCCCGCGATGAAGGCCCTCGCGGAGTCGCTGTGGGCCGTGCACACCAACATCTACGACTACGCGGCGACCGCTGCCGAGAAGTCCGTCACGTCGACGGCCGAGCGCTACCGCGCGGAGTTCCGCAGCGAGTACTTCGAGGTCGAGCATCCCGTGGTGCGCGTGCATCCCGAGACGGGGAAGCGCGCGATCCTGCTGGGCCACTTCGCCAAGTCGTTCCCGGGCCTCTCCTCCAAGGAGTTCCGCGCACTCTTCGAGCTGCTGCAGGACCGGGTGACCCGCTTGGAGAACACCATCCGGTGGTCGTGGGAGCTCGGCGACATCGCCATCTGGGACAACCGGTCGACCCAGCACTACGCCGTCTCCGACTACGACGACCAGTACCGCCGCCTCGAGCGCATCACCCTCGCGGGCGACGTTCCCGTCAGCGTGCAGGGCGAGTACTCGCGCGTCGTCGCCGGCGACGCGTCGGGCTACAGCGCGATCGCGAGCTGACGCGATCTAGCCTGGTTCCCATGACCAGCGTTCCGACGACACCGTCGACCCAGACCGACCGCCCCACCGCCGTCGTCACCGGAGCCAGCTCCGGGATCGGCGCCGCCACCGCGCGGACACTCGCCGCCGGCGGCTATCACGTGGTCGTGGGCGCCCGCCGCGTCGACCGCCTCGAGGCACTGGCCGAGGAGATCGACGGCACCGCCCTCGCCCTCGACGTGACCGACGAGGACTCCGTCGCGGCCTTCACCTCGGTGCTGCCGCGTGTGGACGTCCTGGTGAACAACGCGGGCGGCGCGAAGGGCCTCGCCCCGATCCTCGAGGCGGACCTCGACGACTGGCAGTGGATGTGGGAGACCAACGTCGTCGGCACGCTGCGCATGACGAAGGCGCTGCTGCCCAAGCTGATCGAGTCCGGTAACGGTCTCGTCGTGACCATCACGTCCATCGCCGCGTTCGAGACGTACGACAACGGCGCCGGGTACACCACGGCCAAGCACGCACAGGGCGTGCTGCACCGGACGCTCCGCGGCGAATTGCTGGGCACGCCCGTGCGTCTGACCGAGATCGCTCCGGGCGCGGTGGAGACGGAGTTCTCCCTCGTCCGCTTCGACGGTGACGAGGAGAAGGCCGCGAAGGTCTACGAGGGCATCGACCCGTTGGTGGCCGCCGACATCGCCGAGGTCATCGGCTTCGTGGCGTCCCGCCCCTCGCACGTGAACCTCGACACCATCGTCGTGCGCCCGCGCGATCAGGCCCCGAACGGCCGTTTCAGCCGCCGGACCTGATTCTCACGCGGCAGTCCGACTCTCACGCGGCAGTCAGGGCGCTCATGCTCTGCCATGTGGGCCAGTCGATCGCCCAGTCGTAGATTTCGCCGTCCGCCGCCGAGAGATCGATGCGCGTGCCGGTGACCTCGACGGGGTCACCGTAGACGGCCATCTGGAAGTACGTCTGTGCATCCTCGGTGGAGAGGTTGATGCAGCCGTTGGTCACGTTGGACGAGCCCTGTACTCCCGTGGTCAGCGGATTGGCGTGGATGAACTCGCCGTTGTTCGAGATGCGGGTGGCCCACCGTTCCCGCACGTTCTCGTAGTACGGCGGGTTGGACATCAGGAAGTCCTCGTACTTCTCGGTGACGACGTGGATGCCGCTGCGCGTGACGTTGCGATCCTCGTTGCCCTCGCCGTAACTCACCGGGATGTCCATGACGGTCTGGCCGTCGCGCACCACCTGCATGCGGTGGCTGGTCGCATCGGCGACGACGACCTGGCTCCGACCGATGGTGAAGTTCACCGTGACGTCCGAGTCGCCGTAGGCGCCGCCGCCGTAGTTCACGCCGTAGAGCTTCGCCGACACGTCGACGGTGGTGCCGGGGGCCCAGTAGTTCTGCGGACGCCAGTGCACGCGGGACCCGCCGTCGTCGGGTAGCCAGGCCCACGAGCCGGCCGTCGGCGGATTCGTGGTCACCGTCAGCGCCTTCTCGACCGCTTTCTTGTCGACGATCGCGTCGTCGAACTTCAGGATGATCGGCGCCGCGACACCGACCTCCTGGCCGTCACCGATGTTGGTGGAGACCGACGTGATCGACTGCGGCGCCACCGTGCCGAGAGTGCCCTCGACCGGCACCGGCTTGCCGTCGCTGCCGACTGCCGTCCCTGCCCACGTGTAGACCGCGTCGTACCCGAGGGGCTCGGTGACGGTGAACGTCGTCTTTGCCGGGTCCAGCGTTCCCGCGACGGCGCGGCCGTCGGCGGTGGTGAGCGACACGGCCTCGAAGGTGCCGTTCGCGACCGAGACGGAGATCGGAGCGGTGGGTGAGACGTCGGTCGCACCGGCCGCCGGTGCGTAGGTCACCGCCGCCACGGGCGCGGCCTCGGTGGTCGGCGCGGCGCTCTCCGAGGACCCGGGTGTGCCGGAGCACCCCGCGACCAGCGCGATCACGAGTGCCAGCACGGCCAGGACGGCTGCGTACGGTGTTCTCCCCTGCATCTTCACGGGGACGACGTTACCTGTGGCAACAGACCGATCAGTCGAGCGTGCAGTTCACCAGGCGGCACTCGGGGGTCAGCGTGATGCCGTACTTCTCCTGCACACCCGCGCGCACGTGTGACGCGAGGGCGGTGACGTCCGCTGCACTCGCGCCGCCCCGATTGGTGACGGCCAGGACGTGGCGGGTGGAGAGGGTGGCCCGTCCGGTGCCGACGCGCTCGCCGTACCCGCGGGAGAACCCGGCGTGCTCGATGAGCCAGGCAGCACTGAGCTTGATGCCCTTCGGGTCCGTGAACTGCGGCGATCCGAGTGCCTCGGGCGGTACGGACGACACGATCGGGTTCAGGAAGAAGGACCCGACACTCCACGAGTCGTGCTCCGCCTCGTCCCACACCATGCCGCGATCGGTCCGCAGAGCGATCACGGCATCGCGCACCTCGCGCGCCGAGACGCTCTCTCCGATGCGCACGCCGAGCCGCTCGGCGAGCGCCGCGTACCGCACCGGTGCCGACTCGTCGCTGCGTCGGAGCGCGAACGTGACATCCACCACGACGTAGCGATCGGTGTACTTGAAGGCCGACGACCGGTGCGAGCCGAAGCCGCAGCGTGCGTTGTCCCACACCTCGACCTCCCCGCTCTCCCGGTCGAGCACCGTCACCGACTCGAGCCAGTCCGAGGTGGAGGCGCCGTACGCGCCGACGTTCTGCACGGGCGTTCCGCCGGTGCTGCCCGGGATGCCGGAGAGTGCCTCGATGCCGGCGAGCCCGTGATCGAGCGCGGTGCGGACGACCAGATCCCACTCGACTCCGGCGTCCACGTGCATCCTGGTGCCCTCGACCCGGAGCCCGGACGTCGCGACGCGGACGACGGTGCCGTCGAAACCGTCGTCTCCGACCAGCAGGTTCGAGCCGCCGCCGATGACGAGCACCGGAGTTCCGGCCGCGTCGGCGCTGCGTACGGCGTCGACGAGCTCCTGCGAGGTGGTCGCCTCGACGAGACGTCCGACGGGGCCACCGACGTGGATCGTGGTGAGGTCGGCGAAGGACACGGGGCGGTGCGCGGCCGTCACGGAGCCGGGATCGCCGGTCTCCGGAGCCGTCGCGGACTGGAGGGGACTGCTCGTCACGGGGGTGAACGCTACCCGGCGCTGCCCCCGCCTCGTCGTGAGCACCGGGTGTGCACGCCTACCATGGTCACCGAACCAGGTTCCAAATTTCGGGAGGATTCACGTGCAGGTCACCAGTGTCGGACACGCGGGATTTCACATCCAGACGTCTGCGGGGTCCATCCTGTGCGATCCGTGGGTCAACCCCGCGTACTTCGCGTCCTGGTTCCCGTTCCCCGACAACTCCCAGCTCGACTGGGACGAGCTCGGCAACTGCGACTACCTGTACGTCTCGCATCTGCACAAGGACCACTTCGATCCGAAGCACCTGGCGAAGCACGTCAACAAGGACGCGGTCGTGCTGCTCCCCGACTACCCGGTGCCGGACCTGCGCACGGAGCTGGAGAAGCTCGGTTTCACCACGTTCTTCGAGACGACCGACTCGGTCAAGCACACGGTGTCCGGCCCCAAGGGCGACCTCGACGTCATGATCGTGGCGCTGCGCGCTCCTGCCGACGGACCCATCGGCGACTCGGGTCTGGTGGTGAGCGACGGTGAGACCACCGCGTTCAACATGAACGACGCCCGGCCGGTCGACCTGGACATGATGACCGAGGCCTTCGGCCACATCGACGTCCACATGCTGCAGTACTCCGGCGCCATCTGGTACCCGATGGTCTACGACATGCCGCAGCGCGCCAAGGACGCGTTCGGGACGCAGAAGCGGCAGCGTCAGATGGACCGGTGTCGGCAGTACATCGAGCAGGTCGGCGCCACGTGGGTCATTCCGTCCGCAGGTCCCCCGTGCTTCCTCGACGACGAGCTGCGCTCGCTCAACGACGTCTACGGCGATCCGGCGAACATCTTCCCCGACCAGATGGTGTTCCTCGACCAGATGCGCCGCCACGGCCACGACAAGGGCCTGCTGATGATGCCGGGAACCACGGCGGACTTCTCGGGTTCCGACCTGAACGAGCTGGCGCACCCGCTGCCCACCGACGAGGTGGAGGCCATCTTCACCACCGGCAAGGCCGACTACATCGAGGCGTACGCGCAGCGCCAGGCCGACGTCATCGCGGCCGAGAAGGCATCGTGGGCGACCGCGGCGGGCGAGCCGCTGCTGGGGCCGTTGCGCGCACTGTTCGAGCCGATCATGGCGCAGACCGACCAGATCTCCGACGGCATCGGCTACCCGGTGGAGCTGAATCTGACGGGCAGGCCGGAGGCCGGTCGACCTCCGGTGGCTGCCGACAGAGTGGTGCTCGATTTCCCGAAGCGGATCGTCCGCGAACCGATCCAGGACGAGAAGTTCCGCTACACGTTCGAGATCCCGGCCGAGCTGGTCCGCACGGTGCTGCGGGACGGAGAGTCCGACTGGGTCAACTCGATCTTCCTGTCGACGCGGTTCCGGGCGAAGCGGGTCGGTGGCTACAACGAGTTCCTGTACACGTTCTTCAAGTGCCTCACCGACGAGCGCATCGCCTACGCGGACGGCTGGTTCGCCGAGGCACACGACGACACGGCCACCATCGTCAAGGACGGCTGGGAGATCCAGCGGCGCTGCCCGCATCTCAAGGCGGATCTGTCGAAGTTCGGTGTCATCGAGGGCACCACGCTCACGTGCAATCTGCACGGCTGGGACTGGAACCTCGAGACGGGCAAGTGCCTCACGTCGAAGGGCCACCCGCTGCGGTCCGAGCGCGCCGCACAGAGTTAATCTCAGCTCATGCCACGCAGGTTCGATCACACGGTCCCGTCCACGCTCGCCGCGTCCGACGTCCACGCCGCCCTCACCACCGAGCAGTACTGGACCGATCGGCTCGAGGCCGTCGGCGGCCCCAAGGCACAGCTGAACGACGTGACCGTCGCAGGCGACGACGCGGACAGCCGCACGGTGTCGGTGTCGATGACCCAGGCCATCGCGGAGGAGTTCCTGCCCGGCGCCATCACCAGCATCCGCCCGGGCGATCTGATCATCCACCGGACCGAGTCGTGGGGTTCCCTCGACGCGCAGGGCGCCTCGGGCACCTTCGAGGCCAAGGTCGAGGGCGCCCCGGCGTCCATCACGGGCACCCTGGCACTGCGCTCGAAGGGCTCCGCATCGAGCCTGACGGCGACGGGTCAGGCCGAGGTCAAGGTGCCGATCTTCGGCGGCAAGATCGAGCAGGCGGTCATCGAGCAGGTTCTCGCGCTGATCGACGCCGAGCAGGAGTTCACCGACACCTGGGCGCCGGAGCACCTCTGACTCACCGGTAACCTCATCGACCATGGCACGTCGCATGAACTACTCGGCTCGTCTCCCGTTCACCACAGAGCAGGTGTACGGGGCGCTGACGACGCGTGACTACTGGGACGCGGTGATCGAGGAGCTGCGCAAGTACTCGGAGAACGAGCTCACGCGCTTCGAGGTCACGGCAGACGGCGTCGACGTGGTCATGCGGCACATCATTCCGCGCGACACGCTGCCCGACGTCGCGCAGGCGGTGATGAAGAAGGACATGGTCATCACCCGCAACATCCATCACGACGCGTACTCGGAGACCACCGCCGGGAAGTACGACGCGTCGATTCCCGCCGGCCCGGGCAGCCTCACCGGCACGACGTCCCTCTTCGCCACCGAGGCCGGCTCCACGTTGCGCACCACGTCCGAGGCCAAGGTGTACATCCCCTTCATCGGCGGAAAGCTCGAACAGTTGATGCTCGTCAACCTCGTCGATCTGTGGCGGGGCGAGGGCGAGGTCACGCACGACTGGCTCACGAAGAACGCCTGACCGGCGGGTAGGCCGGAGGCCGGTCGGGATGAGCGGAACGAACTGCTGGGCACTGTGATCTCCCGGATCGGTCCGGAGGGTGTGGTCACTCGCGGGACGACCAACATCAACCGGCTGCGGCGCAGTGATCGCCGACTGGTGCACGATCCCGACGTCCGAGCGTTGCTCCGCGGCGCGACGCGTCCCCTGGTCGTCGACCTGGGCTACGGCGCCAGTCCGGTCACCACTCTGGAGTTGGCCGCGCGACTGCGCACCGTCCGTGCGGACGTCGCCGTCGTCGGGTTGGAGATCGAGCCGTCCCGCGTCGTCCCCGATCGGGACGGTGTCTCCTTCCGCCGCGGTGGCTTCGAACTCGCGGGACTGCGGCCACACCTGGTGCGCGCGTTCAACGTGCTGCGTCAGTATCCCGAGGACGCGGTACCGGGTGCGTGGGCACGCATCACCTCCGCTCTCGCGGACGGCGGCCTCCTCGTCGACGGCACGTGCGACGAACTGGGGCGTCGGGCCACGTGGGTCACCGTGGACGCGTCGGGACCGCGCAGTCTGACCATCGCGTGGGATCCGTTCACGGTGGAGCGGCCGTCGGACATCGCGGAGCGGCTGCCGAAGGTCCTGATCCACCGCAACGTCGCGGGCGAGCGCGTGCACGAGGTGCTGCGGGCGGCCGATCGGGCGTGGGACGTGGCGGCGCCGCTGGCACCGTTCGGACCCCGCGTGCGGTGGCGTGCGGCGCTGACAGCCCTGGCGGCGCAGGGACTTCCGGTCACCGTGCCGCGCCGACGACTGCGGGACAACGTGCTCGCGTTACCGTGGTCGGCCGTCGCTCCCGCCGAGGACACGCAGTAGCGCGTCGGCCTTGAGGTGCATCTCGTCCACCTCGTCCTGCGGGTCGGACAGCGAGACGACGGCGCCGCCCGTTCCCACCGACGCCCGGCCGTCCGCGAGCACCACGGTCCGGATGACGATGGACAGGTCCGCCGCGCCGGTGAGCGAGAACCAGCCCAGCGCACCGGAGTACACGCCGCGCGGCCCGCCCTCGAGGCGGTCGATGATCTCCATCGTGCGGCGCTTCGGGGCGCCGGTCATCGATCCGCCCGGGAACGCCGCGCGCACACAGTCGACGGCCGAGAGCCCCGGGCGCACCCGCCCCTCGACCGTCGAGACCAGTTGGTGCACATGGGTGTGGCTCTCCACGTCGAAGAGCACCGGCACGTGCACCGACCCGGGCACGCACACCTGATTCAGGTCGTTGCGGACCAGATCGACGATCATGATGTTCTCGGCGCGGTCCTTCTCGCTCGTCGCCAGGTCGAGGCGCGCGGCCGCGTCCTCCGCCGGCGTGCGCCCGCGAGCCCGAGTTCCCTTGATGGGCTTGGAGTCCACGACGCCCGACGCCGTGATCCGCAGGAAGCGCTCCGGTGACGCGCTGAGTATCGCCAGCCCGGGGAATCGCAGGAACGCCGCGTACGGGGCGGGACTGGCGCGCCGCACCGCGAGGTAGAGGTCGGCGGCGTCGCCGTCGAACGGCACGCTCATCTCGTTGGTCAGACAGATCTCGTAGCTCTCCCCCATCGTGATCTGCTCCAGGCAGTCCGCGATCGCCGCGCGATACGCGCCGTCGTCGTGCCGGGTGTCGATCACCGACGGCAGCGCGCCGAGGGGGGTGTCGGACACGGCCGGGCGACCGCGCTCCGAACGGGGCAGCGCGGTCACGGCCGCGGCGGTCTCGTCCAACCATCCGAGCGCCGCGGTGTCGTCGCCACCGACGAGTGTGAGGGTGAGCAGATAGGTGCACCGATCGCGGTGGTCGAGCGCGATGAGCCTGTCCGCGAACATCATTCGCGCATCGGCCGTCGGCGAGGCATGCGCCGCCGCTCCGCCCGTCTCGGCCTTGAGCTCGTAGCCGAGGTGACCGACGTACCCGAGGGCGAAGTCGAACGGCACCGCGGGCACCCGGTCGACGGCCCGCGCCGCGATCTGTTCCCCGAGGTGGTCGAGGAACGACGTGACCGTCTCCTCGGTCGTGCCGTCGGCGGTCGTCGTCGTCACGCACGAGGTGGCGACGTCGTACGACACGTCCTCCGCCAGTGGGCCGTCACCGGGTCCGAGGTAGGAGAACCGGGCACTGCCGTCGAGCTCGGCGCTCGAGTCGAGCCAGAACGTGGACCGTCCGCGGAGTGGGCGCGCCACCTCCTCGGGGTCCGGTAGAACGTCGAGACGGCGCACGAGCACCCGGTAGCGGGGGTCGCGCACGACCGGGTCACGCGGCGCCACGGTCGGCGCGGAGGTGTGGGTGCTCGGGCGGGCGTCCCGCGCGAGGTCGAGAAAGTTGGCGATCACCTGCAGTCCACGTTCCGTGCCGATCGACTCGGGATGGAACTGCACTCCCCACAGCGGCCGTGACCGATGACGCAGCGCCATCATCACCCCGTCGTCGGTCCACGCCGTCGCCTCGAGCTCGTCGGGCAGGGCCGTGACGGTGAGGGAGTGGTACCGCACCACGCGCAGGGGCGACGGCAGGCCGGCGAAGAGATCGGTGCCGTCGTGCTGCACGTCGGACATCCGGCCGTGCATGGGCTCGGGTGCCATATCGACGACGCCACCACAGCTGTCCGCGATGCCCTGATGCCCCAGACACACCCCGAGAAGCGGCAGACCACCGTCCCGGATCACCCTGCTGCTGACGCCCATGTCGGCCGGGCGACTCGGGCGGCCCGGGCCTGGCGAGACGACGACGGCGTCCACCCGGTCCAGCGGGAGGGAGGACCACCGGACGTCGTTGTGCACGACGATGGGGACGGTGCCGGACACCTGCTCCAGGTACTGGGCCAGGTTGTGGGTGAACGAGTCGTAGTTGTCGATCAGCAGCGTGCGCATGAGAGGAACATCCTCTCAGCGCAGCGCCGTCTCCACCCGCTCGGCCACCCGGTCACCGCACTCCACAGCCTGCTCGAAGAGATCGTCGACGACCAGTCGTCCGAGCACCAGACCGTCGGCGACCACTTCGTCGAGGGTGAACTGCGAGATGCCGCCCGCCGCGAGATCCAGCACGGTGCGGACCGGCGTCGTCATGCGGAAGGCACCGGAGAGCTCGATGTCCGCGCCCGTCAGGCGTCCCCGATGGATCGCGAGGCGCTGGTCGTGCGCTCGGGCCGTCCCACTGACCCGGACGTGGACGAACTGCGGGTGCAGGCTGCCCATGCCGTGCAGCTCGGCCGCGCTCTGGTGGGAGATCACCGCGGTGGCGCCCAGCCACACGCACCACTTCGAGTACTCCTCGAGATCGTGGCTCGGCCAGTCCGACAACCGCAGCAGATCGGTCTCGACCCGCGTCCAGGATCCGTCGGCGACGTGCGCCTCGATCTCGCACGGCAGATACCCGGCATCGAGCGCGTGAGCTGCGGTGAAGTACCCGTCCTGTTCGGCGACCACGCCGTCCAGACGTTCCGCCACATCGTCGCCCGCCATGCTCGAAGAGCCTACGTGGTTGTGTCACGCGTCACAGAGAAATGGCGCTGTCGCCGTGCACCCGATCGGCCGGTCCACAGAGGAACCTCAGAGATGTCGTCCACACTGTCTCTCATGACTCACGACACCGCACCCAGACGACGCTCCCGGGTACCTCTCATCGCCGGAGTGCTGGTCATCGTCGTCATCGCGGCACTCGTCGGCGGCGAGTTCTATGCCCGCAACCGCGTCGAGAACTGCCTCACGACCCAGTTCGAGAGCGAACTCGGCTCACAGATCGACGTCGGCCTCGGCCTGCAGCCCGTCCTGTTCTCCCTCGCGACCGAGAAGTTCTCGTCCGTCGACATCTCGAGCGACGACACGAAGTTCGGGCCCGCACAGGACATGCAGGTCCAGGCGACCGTGAACGACGTCGACCTCACCTCCACGGACACCACGTCCGGTCAGATCGGCAGCAGTTCGGCCGACGTCACGTGGTCGACCGGCGGCATCCTCGCGACCCTGCAGGAGCAGGGAGTCGGCAGCGTCGTGTCCGGTGTGACCAGCGATCCCGCCGCCGGAACGCTGAAGTTCGCCATCGTCGGTGGACTGGCGGAACTCACCGTGAAGCCCGTGGTGCAGGGCGACACGATCGAGGTCCAGACCACGGACGCGTCGATCCTCGGCATCGGCATTCCCACCGACCTCGCGGACAGCGTCGTCTCGGTGCTCACGGACAGCCTGCAGGCGTACCCGCTCGGCATGACGCCGGACGCCCTCGAGGTGACCGACACCGGGATCCACATGACCCTCAGCGGCGGCCAGTACACGATCCCCGCCGCGCAGGGCGGTCAGCAGCAGGTCACCTGCTAGTCGGCGAAGCCGTCCAACACGCTGCGGGTCCCGGACAGGCCCAGTCGGGTGGCGCCGGCCTCGATCATCGCTCGGGCGGTGTCCGCATCGCGGATGCCGCCCGACGCCTTGACACCCAGGCGGCCACCGACGGTGCGGGCCATCAGACTCACGGCCTCCGTCGACGCTCCACCCGCGGGATGGAACCCCGTGGACGTCTTGACATAGTTCGCGCCGGCCCGCTCCGCCGCCCGGCAGCACTCGATCACCGCGCGCTCCCCGTCCGCCGACGCGAGCAGCGCCGCCGACTCGATGATCACCTTCAGGACGGCGTTCTCGCCCATCGCCTCCCGGACGGTGATGATGTCCGCCAGGACGGCGTTGAAGTCACCCTCCACCGCGGCGCCGACGTCGATCACCATGTCGACCTCGCGCGCCCCGTGCTGCACCGCCAGACGCGCCTCCGAACCCTTGATCAACGAGTGGTGCTTTCCGGACGGGAACCCCGCCACCGCGGCGACCACCAGGTCACCCGTGTCACGAACCGGGAGCATCGACGGCGACACGCAGACCGCGAGGACGCCCAGATCCTTCGCCTCCGCGACGAGCGCCCGGACGTCGGCGACCGTCGCCTCGGGCTTGAGCAGAGTGTGATCGACCATGCGGGCGACGTCGGTGCGCGTGAGGGTTGTCATGCGCTCCACCTTTCCAGACGGAGGCCGGTCGGGATCGGTCAGGAAGGGACGGGTGTCAGTGAGACAATGGCGCCCATGCCGCCCGAATCTCCACGCTCCGACTCTCGCCGCTACGTCCTCACCCTGGGCTGCCCCGACCGCACGGGCATCGTGGCGCGCATCTCGACCTTCCTGGCCGATCTCGGGGGCTCGATCGTCGAGGCCGCCTATCACGCCGACGCGGACAGTGGCTGGTTCTTCACCCGTCAGGCCGTCGCGGCCTCGTCGATCGACATCGGAGTCGACGAGCTGCGCGCACGGTTCGCGGCGGTCGCCGCGGAGATCGGCCCGGAATCCGAGTGGTCGCTGCACGATTCCGGAGAGCGCAAGAAGGTCGTGCTCCTGGTGAGCAAGGAGGGACACTGCCTCCACGATCTGCTCGGGCGCGCCGCCGGCGGAGAACTGCCGGCGACCATCGAAGCGGTCATCGGAAACCACCCCGATCTCGAATCCGTCACGCGCGCACACGGTGTGCAGTTCCACCATGTTCCGTTCCCCAAGCACCCCAGCGAGCGCGGGACCTCCTTCGACGCGCTCCGCGACCTCGTCGACGGCTACTCCCCCGACGCGGTGGTGCTGGCGCGCTTCATGCAGGTGCTGCCGGAGTCGTTGTGCGAGCACTGGTCCGGGCGCGCGATCAACATCCACCACAGCTTCCTGCCGTCGTTCGTCGGCGCCCGGCCGTATCACCAGGCGTTCGCACGAGGGGTCAAGCTCATCGGCGCGACGTGCCACTTCGTCACCGCCGAGCTCGATGCCGGACCCATCATCGAGCAGGACGTCATCCGCATCGACCATGCGGACGCGGTCGCCGACATGGTCCGTCAGGGCCGCGACATCGAGAAGATGGTGCTCGCGCGCGGACTGCGCTGGCACCTCGAGGACCGTGTGCTGGTGCACGGCCGCAAGACCGTGGTGTTCGACTAGACGGCTGGTCGTATCAGGCAGCTGGGGTTCGACCCACCACGACGGTCTCGTTGTAGACGAACAGCTTTCCCACCGGACGCGGGAACGGGAACGAGGCGGACGTCGTGCGCTCGATGCCGGCGGCAGCGCAGAGGGCGAGCAGGTCGGCGGCGTCCAACCAGCTCGTGTGCGTCGGGTCGCTGGCGAACCCGACTTCCTGTGGGCACACGATCATGACGACGGAGTCCGGCTGCAGACACGGCAGGTACTCCGTAAGCACCTCACCCTCCGCGCCCGGCGGCAGGTGCTCGAGCAGGTGGGCCATGAGCATGCCGTCGAAGCCCGTGTCGCCGAGGGCGTGGAACTCCTCGGGTGTGTACGCGGTCATGCCCTGCGAGCGGCAGAACTCGACGGACGCGACGTTGTGATCGACACCGACGCTGCCCGCGGGAAGGTTGCGCAGATTCCGGCCGATCCCGCAGCCGACGTCGAGAACGCGCCGCCCAGCGAGATGGCGTCGGATGTTCCACTGGTACGGAGCCTGCACGCGCAGAACGCGTTTCCACCGCGCACCCTGCAGCTCGCGCAGCCGCTCGGTGTAGGCGTCCCCTCTGGTGTCGTCGCTCATGCCGGCAGCTCCGCGAGCCGGACCAGCTCGGCGTCGAACTCCGCGATCGATTCCACCGAGCTCATGTGTCCGACACCGTCGAGTTCGAGGAACCGGCCCAGCACTCCGGCGCGGGAGAGTCGATCGGCGAGCTTGCGGGCGTGCACCGGCGGCGTCAGGCGGTCGCGAGTACCGACGATCACCGACGTCGGGACGTCGATGTTCTCCAGCGCGTCGTGAATGTCCAACGCGGACAGCGCCGATCCCCACATGCCCCGCGTTCGAGGGGAGCACTCGCGCACGATGCGTTCGCAGAACGCCACCTGCGCCGGAGTGGACTCGGCGCCCATCGTCACGTACTTCAGAGCACGAGCGGAGAACGGACTCGACGGGATGGGCAGTGCCGATCCGAGCACGCTCGACGCCACCCGCGCCGGCACCTGCGCGACACCGGGTGGCAACGGGATGACAGTGGTCTCGCGGACCAGACTGTCGGTGGCCGTGTTGGCCAGCAGTATCGCCTTCACGTAGTGGCGCACCTGCGCGGGATACTGTGCCGCCCAACTCATCACGGACATGCCACCCATGCTGTGTCCGGCGACGACGGCCTTGGTGTCCGAGTCGATCGTCGCGTCGAGCACCGCGGCGAGGTCGTCCCCCAGGACGTCGGCACCGAGTGGCCGGGTCCCCACCTCACTGGCTCCGTGCCCGCGCTGGTCGTACACGACGACGCGGTACCGTCCGGCGAGGTCGTTGATCTGCGGCGCCCAGAAGTCGGCGGAGCAGGTCCATCCGTGACTGAGGACGATCGGGGCGGCGTCCGGGTCGCCGTACTCGCGCACGTGCAGCGCGGCACCGTCCTCGGCGACGACCGTGCGCACCCGTGGGGTGAGCTCCGGACGCGCCAGCAGTACATCGGTGTCCGCCATCCACGCCGAGGGCGGTGACGCCCGTCGAGTCGCCCGGATCGAGGCTGCACCGGCCACCGCGACCGCGGCCACGGCAGCGGTCACCACTGCACCACGAGTGTTCATCGGTCTCCTGTCCTGCTGCTCGAGCTGGTGCTCGCGCCGTTGCCGTCACTGTCGTCGGTGTCCGCCGTGGCGGCGTCGCCGCTGTCCTCTGTGGCGGCGTCGCCGCTGAGCGCCGTGGCGGCGTCGCCGCTGAGCGCCTTCTCCATCGCGTGCACGATCTCGGCGTCCATGGTCTCGGAGAAGAGCGCCTGCACGGCACGGCTGGCCAGCGGACGCAGGGTGGTGATGAGGTCCGCCATGGCCGAGAGCTCGCTGGGGTCGAGCGTGAACGGATCGGCGCCGCCCGGAACGAACCTGTCGACGACCAGACGCACGAACTGCTGGGACACGCTCGTCAGGTCCTGGTGGACGCGCTCGGTGCGGGACAGGATGTCCGGCAGCGCGAGACCCGCGTCGAACAGCACCTTGGCCGCGCGGACCAGGGCGGGGTTCTCGATGCGGTAGCCGTCCCCGTCGCGGGAGAAGACGTCGAGCGCTTCCGCACGCGTCAGATCGTCGTCGCTGATCCGTCCGTCGAACATGGTGTCGATCTCGTCGCGGGTCAGCCGCGCCGGGTGGTCGACGTTGGCGGCGCCGTCGGGATCCTCGGTGCCCAGGACGTCCTCGACGCGGAGTCCGTACTGCGCCGCGGTGAGGAGTTCGCTGATGGTGACGAAGGTGTAGCCACGGTCGAGCATGCGCGAGATCATCTGCAGCCGAGCGAGGTGCGACTCGTCGTACCAGCCCGTCCGACCCACCTTGCGCGGGGGCGGGAGCAGACCGCGGTCCTGATAGACGCGCACGTTGCGGACGCTCACCCCGGCTTCCCTGGCGAGGTCGTCGATCCGGTACTCGGTCAGGCCGACTCGGCGGAGATCCCGGGGATCACGCGAGCGAGCATCGTCGAGTGGGGAGTCCGGCACCCTCAGACCTTAACCCTGCCGCCCTCCCGCACCAGTACCTATTGATTTTCGATAGATCCTGACCGATACTCGATGCATGATCACGGAAAGACGCGTCGTCGCAACACTCAGGGTGTTCCTCGCCGGCCTGTTCGCCCTGCTCGTCCTGTTCCAGGTCATGTCGCTGCCGGGACAGTTCGCGCACATGGCCCGCGAGAACCCGGAATCCGCGTACCTCCGATGGCCCCTCACCGCGCTCACCATCTTCTGGGTGGTGTGCGTGCAGATCGTCGTCATCGCCACCTGGAAGCTGCTCACTCTCGTCCGCCGGGATCGCATCTTCTCCGGTGCCGCGTTCGTGTGGGTCGACGCGATCGTCCGCGCGATCGTGGCCGCCGGTGTGTCGCTCGGTGTCGTGTTCCTCGTCGTCGGGTTCCGCGCGGACGATCCGGGGCCCGTGCTCCTGCTGTTCCTGCTCTGCATGATCGTCAGCGTCGCCGCACTGCTGATGATGGTCATGCGTGCCCTGCTGCGGAAGGCGAGCGACCTGCGCGCCGACCTCGAGGGCGTCATCTGATGCCCATCGTCGTCCGCATCGACGTGGAGCTGGCCAAGCGCAAGATGAGCGTCGGCGAGTTCGCCGAGCGCGTCGGACTGACCCCCGCCAACGTCGCCGTACTCAAGAACGGGCGGGCCCGCGCGGTGCGGTTCAGCACCCTGGAGACCATGTGCCGGGTGCTGGAGTGCCAGCCGGGTGACCTGCTCGAATGGGTGGACGACGAGACATGATGCGGGTGCCCTAACTTATCGGTACGGGCCGGCGAACACGATCGCGCCGGGTGCCCTACACTTCCGTCATGGTCGACCGCATCGGAACTCGTCCACCCACATCCGGAGGCATCACTCCCGTCCGGCTGTTCACGCTGCTCGGCCCCGCGTTCGTCGCCGCCATCGCCTACGTCGACCCGGGCAACGTCGCCGCGAATCTCACCGCGGGCGCGCGCTACGGCTACCTCCTCGTGTGGGTACTCGTGGCCGCCAATGCGATGGCGGTACTGATCCAGTACCTCTCGGCCAAGCTGGGCCTGGTCTCCGGACGATCACTGCCGGAGATGCTCGGCGACCGCATGCGTCCCTGGCCCCGCCGGGCGTTCTGGGTGCAGGCCGAGGCCGTGGCGATCGCGACGGACCTCGCCGAGGTGATCGGCGGCGCCATCGCGCTCAACCTCCTGTTCGGCGTTCCGCTCTTCGTCGGCGGTTCTCATCACCGGCGTCGTGTCGATGGTGATCCTGGCCGTCCAGTCACGGCGGGGTCAGCGCACCTTCGAGTTCGTCGTCATCGGCATGCTCGCCATCATCACGATCGGCTTCCTCACCGGCCTGCTGTTCACCGACATCGACGCGGGCGGTGTCGCCGGCGGTCTCGTACCGGGGTTCGACGGCTCCGGATCGGTCCTGCTCGCGGCCAGCATGCTGGGCGCGACGGTCATGCCGCACGCCATCTACCTGCACTCCGCGCTCGCCCGCGACCGCCACGGCGTCGAGAAGGACTCCGGCAAGCTCGACCGCCTGCTGCGCGCGACCAAGTGGGACGTCACGTTCGCGCTCATCATCGCCGGCAGCGTCAACATCGGCATGCTGCTGCTCGCCGCATCGGCGTTCCGCGGCGAGGAGGGCACCGACACCATCGACGGCGCGCACGCGGCCATCGAGAACAATCTCGGGCCCGCGGTCGCCGCGATCTTCGCCGTCGGCCTGCTCGCCTCGGGTCTCGCGTCGACCTCGGTGGGCTGCGCCGCCGGTGCCGAGATCATGAAGGGACTGCTGCAGAAGCGGATCCCGATCCAGGTGCGCCGCGTCGTCACGTTGATTCCCGCGCTGGTGGTCCTGGGTATCGGCGTCGATCCGACGCTGGCGCTGGTGCTGAGTCAGGTGGTGCTGAGTCTGTGCATTCCGTTCGCGCTGATCCCGCTGGTGCGCATGACCTCCAGCAGCGCGGTGATGGGCGCCCGCATCAACTCACGGACCACCGTGGTCCTCGCCGTCGTCACCACCGGCCTGATCGTGGCGCTCAACGCGGCACTGCTCTGGCTCACGGTCACCGGCCAGGGTTAGCTACCAGCGCGGTCCGCGCTGGATGTCGTCGACCTTGGGCCGCACGTCCACGAGGTACACACCGATGGCGACGACGGCGATGATGCCGACGAAGCCCACCACCGGGAAGACGAGCAGGATCAGCAGCGCGACCGCGAGAATGGCCACCCACCCCGGCTTGTTCAGCTTGTCCGCGGCGGTGAAGGCGTCGGGGCGCTGGCGGATGGCGTGGAAGAGCGCGAACGCCACACCCACCAGAGCGATGAGTTGCAGGATGTTCATGATCGCGCTGGTCGCGCTGTACGCCATGGGCATGCGGTCATCCTAAACGACACCGACCCCCGCGCTTCGTCAGCGCGGGGGTCGGAATTGTCGCGATCGACTAGCTGGTCGACTTCTTGGCCGGAGCCTTCTTGGCCGGGGTGGCCTTCTTGGCGGGGGCGGGAGTCGAGGCCTTGGCCGGGGTGGCCTTGGCGGGAGCCGACTTCGTGGCCGGGGTCTTCTTGATGGGCGAGCCCGCGTTGTTGCGCGTCTTGCCCTCGACCGTGCCTGCTGCACCCGAGGCGCGATCCGACGCCTTCTGGCCTGCGGTCTTCGCCTTCTGGCCGAGCTCGTCGATCTTCTCGCTCAGCTCGTCGGCAGCCTCGTCGACATTGTCGACGGCGTCCTCGGCGCCTTCCTTGATCGCGTCGGTGGCCTCGTCGGCACCTTCCTGCACACGATCGGACGCGCGGCCCGCGAGGGCTGCGGCGCGCTCACCGACGGCGCGGGTCTGCGAGGCGACGGTGCCGAGGGTCTGCTCGGTGAGGTCGACAGCGTCGTTGGCGACGGCGTTGGCGCGCTCGAGACCGTCCTCGACCGCCGGGTTCTTGCGGATGCGCTCGACCGTCTCCTCGCCGCGCTCGGCGAGTGCGGTGTAGAGGTCCGACGCCACCTTGAGGTAGGCCTCGGCGACCTTGCGGAGCTCCTCGGGGGTGAAACGCTCGCGGAGATCGGCGATCTCGTCCGGCAGCTCCTGCGGCAGCGCGTTCAGGCGTCCGCGGAGCGTCTCGACGCTCTCGGTGACGTCTTCCTGCAGGTCGGCGAGGCGGGCGCGGGCGGTGTCGACGCGGTCGTTGACGTCGGCCTGCGTGCTCTCGGCGCGGTGGCGGACCTGGGCGACGACGTCGGCCACGGCCTGGACCACGGCGTCACCGGCGCCGACGGCGGCGAACAGCGGGGTCTTGACGGTGTCGAACTTCGGGTCGGTCATGTGTGATCTCCTGATGTCGTTTCGTGGTTGATCTCTGATCGCAGCGTGGGGGTGCCGGTCTCGTTCTCGCGGCGGAACGAGTAGTAGATCTCGAGGAGCACCTGCTTTTGACGCTCCGTGATGGAGTCGTCACCGTGCACCGCGTCGATGATGGGACTGTGCGGCCGTTCCTCGAGCAGACCGGCTTGCACGTACAGGACCTCCGAGGACACACGAAGACCCTTGGCGATCTGACTCAGAACCTCTGCCGACGGCTTGCGCAGGCCCCGCTCGATCTGGCTGAGGTAGGGATTGCTGACGCCGGCGGAGAGTGCGAGTTGCCGCAGGGACACCTGGGCCGACTCTCGCTGTGCCCGAATGAAACTCCCGATGTCCTGTGTCGCCGTGCTGACGACGCGGGCGGCGAGATCTCCGGCTGCCGACACCACTGTGGTGTCGTCGCCTTCCTTCTCCTCGGATGCCATCTCGAACACTCCTGACTCATGTCGAATGCGCCTCGCCAACGACGATAACCAAGGGTGCTAGCAATTGCAAGCACTGTGCTAGCACCCACACCCGAGGGCACGCGGTGGTGGTGTCGACCAGCCACACACCCTGCTCGGCGCTGCGCACCCCGACCAGTCGGCGGAAAGGGGTGGGCACCTCACGCACCCCGTGCACGGCCGCGGCGGCTACCCGAACAACAGGTGCGAGATCGAATAGATCGCCAGACCCGCGAGCGAGCCGACCACCGTGCCGTTGATGCGGATGAACTGCAGGTCCCGTCCCACCTGCAGCTCGATCTTGCGGCTGGCCTCGTCGGCGTCCCATCGGGCGACGGTGTCGGTGATGACGGTGGTGATCTCGTCGGTGTAGTTCTCGACGATGTAGCGCACGCCGGCCATCAGCCAGCCGTCCGCCTTGCCGCGCATCGCGTCGTCGTCGCGCAGGCGGAGCCCGAACTTCTGCACGTTCTCGCTGATCTTGGCGCGCAGGGTGCTCTTCGGGTCGTCCACCGAGTCGACGATGAGCCGCTTGGCCACCTTCCACGATGCCGCCGCGAGGCCGGTGACCTCGTCGCGGCCCATGATCTCCGACTTGATCGACTCGGCCTTGGCGATGGTGTCGGGGTCGTTCTGCAGGTCGTCGGCGAAGTCGGTGAGGAACTTGTCGGCCGCGAGCCGCAACTCGTGCTGCGGGTTCGACCGGACCTTCCACGTGAACTCCACGAGTTCGCGGTGGATGCGTTCTCCGAGAAGCACATCGACGAACTTCGGCGACCAGGACGGAGAGTCCCTCGACACGATCCGGTCGATGGTCGGCAGGCTGTTCTGGGCCCATTCGTGTGCGCGCTCGGCGAGCAGGTCGATCAGTGGTTTCTGCCGGTTGTCCTCGAGCAGCGAGCCCAGGACGCGTCCGATCGGCGGCCCCCACTGCGGATCACCGAGGCGCTTGACGATGGTGTTGTCGATGACCTGCTGAATGTCCTCGTCGTCGAGCACGTCGAGGAAGCCGCGCAGCACGGTCGCCGTCTCCTCCGCGACACGGTCGGCGTGGGCCGGGTCGGCGAGCCAGGTGCCGAGGCGCAGCGGGATGCGCGCGGACTCGACCTTCTGCGACACGACGTCGACGGCGAGGAAGTTCTGCCCGACGAACGATCCGAGGCTGGTGCCGAGCTGGTCCTTCTTCCGCTTGATGATCGCGGTGTGCGGGATCTTCAGACCCATGGGGTGCTTGAAGAGAGCGGTGACGGCGAACCAGTCGGCGAGCGCGCCGACCATGCCCGCCTCCGACGCCGCCCGGACGAAACCGACCCAGCCGCCGGCGCCGCGGGACTCCTGCCACCGGCAGAAGAGATAGACGATGGAGGCGAACACCAGGAAGCCGGTGGCGACGATCTTCATCTTGCGGAGGTCGCGTCGTTTGACGTCCTCGTCGAATGTCATGAGCTGCACCGACTCCATTGTGCAGGGTCGGCGCGCGACTCGTGCCCCGACCGGCGACGACGTCTCGCCCGGACGCGGGTCCGACGGCGCCGGGCACTACTGTTGGAGTGGGCGACGTGACATGCGCCGCCGCACACGAGTGCGCCAGAAGCGCAGTCGGACATCGGGACGGAGTACACGCGCGTGGCGAGCAGATCGGCAGCGAGGAAGAGCGACGGGGACACCGCCGACCAGGACGCCGACGAGACCGGGGCCCGGAAGACCGGGCGAACCCGTTCCGCCAGGGCCGAGACGGTGAAGCCGGATTCCGACGACACCGCGACCGACGCCCGCACGGACAAGCCGGACGGCCGCAAGCGACGCTGGCGCGAGCACAAGATCGCCCGTCGCGAGGAACTGGTGGACGGCACTCTCGCCGCCATCCGGCTGCGCGGCCGCAACATCGGCATGGACGAGATCGCCACCGAGATCGGTATCTCGAAGACCGTCCTGTACCGCTACTTCCACGACAAGAACGATCTGACCAACGCGACGCTCGAGCGATATGTGGAGACGACTCTCGCACCGCGGATCTACGACGCGATCAGCGTCGAGCTCGACGAGTACAACCTCACCCGCCAGGTGGTCGCCGCGTACGTGGAGACCGTCGCGGACGACCCCGAGGTCTACCTGTACGCGATGTCGAACAGCTCGGGGCCGAACCGCGACGTGGTCGCCGAGTCGGAACGCATGATCGCCGAACTGCTGGCGACGGTGCTCGGTGAGCGCCTGCGCCGGATGGAGATGGACTCGGGCGGCTCGCTGCCCTGGTCGTACGGGATCGTGGGCGGCGTCCAGTTGGCCACGCACTGGTGGATCTCGAACCGGTCGATGTCGGCAGCGGACCTCATCGACTACCTCACCATGATGGTGTGGGGCGGCATCCACGGTGTCGCGGAAGCGGGCGGTTCGCCCTCACGCTTCAACGCGGTCGACCACCCACTCGTCGACGAATAGAGGCGCCTAGCGGTCGTGCTCGTCGTCGAGCGGGACGTCGCGACTCTGCTCGAGCAGGTCCGCGTCGGAGGCGTCGTACGTCACGGCGACCGTGGGCGTGACCGCGTCGGTGTCGTCGTCCTGCACCGTGTCCTGCTCCTGCTCGAGAGCGTCCTCGACGGGAAGTTCCGGGCTCGTGAAATCGGGCATCTGTCGTTCCCTCCCTCGGTGAGTCTGCGTGGGCCGTTCCGAGGTTACCGGCGCTCGACCGGAACCAACACCACGGCCATACCGGCCATCCCGATCATGAGGACACCGACCAGAGCTCCCAGGGCGAAGGAGTTCACCGCGGCCGCCACGAAGGCCGCCATCCCGGCGCACAGGGCGACCATCAGGACGATTCCCGCCGTGGTGTGCTCGAAGAGGCAGGTCATCACGGGTGCCTCGGCGGCATCGCCGGCGGTGTCGGGCACGACCGCTCCGGCCGCGTCCACTGTCGGTGTGCTCACTGGTGTTCCCCTCTCCCGCGTCACCTCTCGGTGAACGCAGCGGCGCCTCGATCGGACGTGCTCACCATCCGGTCGAAGGGCAGATACCCGCGCCCGGGCCGATCCAACCCGCCGAGGGTGTGCCGTTTCCCACCACCGGGTGCCGGGTAGATCGGGACAGCCGCATCGCGTCCCGCGACACGGCGAGAACGAGAGAGGTTCACGATGACTGACACTCCGAACACCGACTCCGGGTCGGCCCGCCGCACCGTGGCGTTCCTCGCGACGGACGGTGTCGAGCAGATCGAGCTCACCGCTCCCCGCGAGGCACTCGATCAGGCCGGAGCGACCACGGTGCTGCTCTCGCTGACCCACGGTGAGATCCAGGCCTTCGAGAACGACACCGAACCCGCCGACACCTTCGCCGTCGACCAGTTGGTCGCCGAGGCCTCCGTCGACGACTTCGACGCGCTGGTCCTGCCGGGTGGAACGACCAACCCCGACACGCTGCGCCTCGACACCGACGCGGTGTCGTTCGTCCGCGACTTCGTGAACTCCGGCAAACCGGTGGGGGTGATCTGCCACGGCCCGTGGACGCTCGTCGAGGCCGACGTCGTACGCGGTCGCACGCTGACCTCGTACCCGAGCGTGCGTACCGACATCAGGAACGCCGGCGGCACGGTGGTGGACGAGGAGGTCGTCGTGGACGGCAACCTGATCTCCAGCCGCAACCCGGACGACATCCCCGCGTTCTGCGAGGCCGTGGTCCAGGCCGTCACCGCTCTCGACGCGGCCGAGTGAGCCGGGGTCAGCCGTTCGACTCGTCGGCCGGCTGATCCTGCGCGGGCGGCGGGAATCCGCCGGTCGCGATCGGTCCCCACGTGTCGATGGCGATGCGGATGATCGACTTGCCCTGCGTCACCATCGCCTGCCGGTACTCGTCCCAGTCGGGGTGCTCGCCCGCGATCGCCCGGTAGTAGTCCACGAGCGGCTCGACGGAGTCGGGCAGGTCGATGACCTCCGCGGTGCCGTCGATCTGCACGTAGGGGCCGTTCCAGTCGTCGGAGTGGATGCAGAGCGTGACGGCCGAGGACCGACGGATGTTCACGGTCTTCGCGCGCTGCGGGTACGTCGAGACGACGATGCGCCCCTGCGCGTCGAGCCCGCAGGTCACGGGTGAGATCTGCAGTCCACCGGACTGCTTCGTGGTGACCAGGGTGGCGTGATGCCGCTCGGCGACGAAGCGATGCAGGGCATCGAGATCGACTCGGTCGGCTGTTGCGTACGTCGGTGCCATGATTCGAGGGTAGGTGCTCGCCCGCCGGGGGCTAGAATCGGTGCCGACAGACGACACTCGGTCCGGACTCACCGGCCACGCGGTTCCGGGGGTGCCGCGGTCGACCTTCCGCCCTCAGGACAGACCGTGACCGTTCCACCTCGTCCCCCCTCGATCGCACCGCCGCCCTCCGCGCTCTCCACCTTCGACGCCGCGGGCGCGGCCGTCGTCGCGTATCTCGACAGCATCCTTCCCGCGACGGCCTGGGCCGTCTCGCGCGTCGTCGACGACAAGCAGATCTTCCTGCGCACCAACACCAACGGCCTGGGGATCGACACCGGCCTCGTCGTGGGGTGGAACGAGTCGCTGTGCCATTCGATGACCGAGGGCGAGATCCCGTCCGTCGTGGAGGACCTCGACGACGCGGGCATCCCGCGCATCGGCGTTCCCGGGCACGACCCGGTCCGGTCGTACATCGGTGTGCCCATCCGGCGGGCGGACGGCTCGCTGTTCGGCACGATGTGCGGTTTCGGCTCGCGGCCGATCAGCGGGCCGCTGCCCGCCGGCATGACCGCGCTGCTCGATCTCCTGTCCGGGCTGCTCACCACGGTGTTCGAGACCGACCACGCCCGCGCGGTCGCGGAGCGGTCCGCCGAACTGGCTCGGCGCGAGGCGGAGACCGACCCCCTCACCGGACTCTTCAACAGGCGGGGATGGAACCGGGTGCTCGAGCCCGAGGACGCGCGCTGGACTCGCTTCGCCGACCCCGGCGCCGTGGTGGTCGTCGACCTCGACGGGATGAAGCAGGTGAACGACCGGCACGGCCATGCCGCGGGAGACCGGGTGATCCGACGCGCCGCCGAACTGCTGCGGGCGTGGGCTCACGAGTCCGACGTCGTGGCCCGTCTCGGCGGCGACGAGTTCGGAGTCCTGGTGTTCGACCGCGACGCCACCGACGTCGACGGCATGCTCACGGCCCTGGAGTCCTCCGCCCACGCGGCGGATGTGCCGATGTCGGTCGGCTGGAGCACGGTCACCGAGGCCGGCAGCATCACCGCGTCGTGGTCGCTCGCGGACGAGAACATGTACGTGTCGAAGCGTCGGTCACCGAGCAGGTCCGGCATCGACATTCATCCGACCCCCGGACGCCACCAGGGCGGTCACGTCGCCCGGCGGTAGTGGTCGCGCCATCAGGTAGCCCTGGGCGTAGCCGCATCCGCACCGGACGAGGCTGTCGAGTTGGGCCGTGGTCTCCACACCCTCGCCCACCACGTCGAGACCGAACGCGTCGGCCACCGACACGACGGCGCGGATGACCGCCTCCGACTGCTCGGTCGGCAGGTCGGCGACGAACGACCGATCGATCTTGATGGCGTCGAGAATCGGGAAGCGCGTCAGGTAGTCCAGCGAGCTGTGGCCGACACCGAAGTCGTCCAGCAGGATCTTGATGCCCATCCGGTGCAGCTCGTCGAGGTTGTTCTTCACGGCGGACGTGTCCTCGAGCCACAGGGTCTCGGTGATCTCGATGCCCAGCAGATCCGGGGCGAGACCGGTGCGCTCGAGCGTGTCGGCGAGGGACGACGCGAACGTGCGCTGACGAAGCTGCAGCGGACTGACGTTGACGCGAAGTTCCACCGGATCACCGGTCTGCCAGCGCGCGGCCTCGGTGCACGCCCGGCGCAGCACCCAGCTGCCGAGCGGCCCGATCAGGCCCGCGCGTTCGGCGGCGGGAACGAACTCGTCGGGCCCGACGACGCCGAGACTCGACGTGGTCCACCGCGCGAGCGCCTCGACCCCGGTCATGCGTCCGGATCGGATGTCGAACACGGGTTGGTACGCCACGTCGAGGTCGTCGTTCTCGATCGCGGACCGGAGCTCCGAGGCGATGGTCAAGCGCCGCAACGCTTCTCCGCCCTGCACCTTGTCGTACAGCTCGTAGCTCCCCGGCCCCTCCTTCTTCGCGCCGCCCATGGCGACGTCCGCCTGGCGGACCATCTCCGCGGCGGTGTGCTCGCCGTACCCGACCGAGATGCCCATGCAGGCGGTGACGGTCGTCGTCCGGTTCCCGATGGTGAGCGGACGGCGGAACATGGCCAGCACACCCTGGGCGACGCCGATGGCGTCGAAGGTGCTGCGCAGGCCCGGGCACACGAGCAGGAACTCGTCGCCGCCGAAGCGGGCGACGGTGTCGGAGGGCCTGACGGTGCGCGTGAGCATCGGCGCCACCGCCGCGAGCACCGCGTCCCCCGCGCCGTGGCCGAAGCTGTCGTTGATGGTGCGGAAGTCGTGGAGGTCCACCAGGATCACCGCGGTGAGCGTGCCGTCCTCGCGCGAGACTCCGAGCGCGGAATCGATGCGTTGGTACGCGAGCGTGCGATTCGCCAACTGCGTCAGCGGGTCGTGCAGGCTGCGGTATCGCAGCTCGCGTTCGAGGTCGGACCGGCGCACGGCGGACGCCAGCACCGCGGTTACCGTGACGACGAAGGACAGCGTGTCGGCCGACGGCGTGTGCGGCTCGGTGCGATAGACGACGAGGACACCCCACGTGCCTTCGCCCCCGCGGACGGGAGCCGCGATACCGCTGCGGAGGTCGTGGTCCTCGAGCAGGGTGACGTCGAAGCGGGTCTCGTCGCGGGTGTCCGCGCACACGATCACCTCCTCGCGCTCGAGCGCGTAGCCGGCCAGCGTCGCGGTGCCCGAGGGCAGGGTCTCTTCGTCGGGCGGCTCGAAGGTGGCCGCGTGGACGGCCAGGCGGTCCGCACCGCGTCGGCGGAACACCACGGCGTGCGTGGCACCGACAAGGTCCACGATGGACTGCAGAGCGGTGGCCACGAGGTCGTCGAAGGATCCGGTGAGCGCCGCACGGTTGAGCCCGGCGACGATGCGCTGCTCGCGCGCTCGGCGGCGGACGGCGGTGAGGGCGTCGACGAGCTCCTCCTCGCGCTCCTGCCGCTCGGAGCCGTCCACGAGTGTCGCGACCACGACCTCGTGGCCGTCGGTGGGCCCGAGTACCCAGGCGGACACCAGGATCGGTCGGGCCGGAGTTCCCACCGCGATCCGACCGGTCCAGGCTCCCGTGGCGTTCAGCTCGGCGAGAATGAGGTCGAGTGTCGAGGCGGCCGTGTCCGCGACGAGGTCTCGCGCGGACGGGTTCTCGTGGGCCGGGAACTCGAGGATGGTGCGGGCGGCGGCATTGGCGTACCGCACGGAGGTGTTGCGATCGAAGACCACGACACCGTCCTGGGACGACTCGGAGATCGCCGTCAGCGCTGCCAGAACGGTGCGCCTGTCGCCGGCGTCGCCCGAGTCCGAACCACCAGAGTTCAGGCCACCCGAGTTCAGGCTTCCCGTCACCACGTCTCCGCCCCCAGACCCGTTTCCGCCCCCAGCAACACCTCGCGATTGTTCCACCTTCGACGCACTCTGCCCGTTCTTTGCCCGCTTTTCCTCTCGGGGACCGGTACCTGCCCGCGTCACGCTCCGTCCGACGACGCCCAGTCCAGCAACCGGTCGACCGGCCAGGTGGTGACGATACGGTCCGGCGGAACGCCCACCGCGGTGGCACGCGCACAACCGTGGCCGAGCCAGTCGAGTTGGCCGGGGGCGTGCGCGTCGGTGTCGATGCTGAACAGGCAGCCGATCTCCAGAGCGAGCTCCATCAACCGCTCCGGCGGGTCCTGGCGCTCGGGACGCGCGTTGATCTCCACCGCGGTCCCGTGGTCACGGCACGCCTCGAACACGGCACGGGCGTCGAACGTCGACTCGGGGCGGGTGCCGCGTCCGCCCTCGACGAGACGGCCGGTGCAGTGGCCGAGAACGTCGACCTGCGGGTTCGTCACCGCGGCGATCATGCGCGCCGTCATCGTGGCGCTGTCCGCGCGCAGGTGGGAGTGGACGCTCGCGACGACGATGTCGAGGTCGTCGAGCAGCTCCGGCTCCTGGTCCAGCGACCCGTCGTCGAGGATGTCGACCTCGATGCCGGTCAGCACCCGCATCGGCCGCCCGCCGTCGGTCTCGAACCGTCGCTGCACCTCGTCCATGACCTCGAGCTGGGCGCGAAGTCGGTCGGCGGAGAGCCCGTGGGCGACGGTCAGACGCGGTGAATGGTCGGTGAGCACCCAGTACTCGTGCCCGATCCTGCGCGCGGTCTCCGCCATCTCCTCGATCGGACTTCCCCCGTCCGACCAGTCGGAGTGCGTGTGCAGATCCCCGCGCAGAGCTGTTCGCAGTTCCTCGCCGCCGACACCGATGGGCTGTGCCTCGGCGCGCAGTTGCAGGAGGTACTCGGGAACCTCGCCGGCCGCGGCCGCCGCGGCGACCGCGGAGGTCTTCGGACCGATGCCGCGCAGGGTGGTCCAGCCGTCGGTGCGAGCGAGCTCGGCCACCCTGTCGGCGTCCAGTGCGGCCAGGACGTCGGCGGCGGTGCGGTAGGCCTTGACCCGGCGCGTCTCGGCCCGCGACCGCTCGAGCCAGAACGCCACCTCTCGCAGTGCGGCAACAGGTTCCATGCCGTCAGAGCCTACGGCCCCGGACATGACACTGCCCCTGCCACCGGGAACCGGCGACAGGGGCAGGGGGGAGCGACGACCCGGACGAACCGGATCACGCCGAGTTTCGGTGCAGCGTGGTCAGCGGACCACGCGTGCGGTGGGCTCCCACCGAGCGGCACCCATGACGCGGGTGACCGCGTCGCCGACCACGAGGGTCAGGTGGGAACCGTTCGCCGCGCTGCGGTCGTCGAGACCCGCCACCACGGAAAGTGCTGCGGTGCCGAAGAAGTCGACTCCGGACAAATCGAGCACGATGCTTCGTCCCACCTCGACGTCGTTGCTCACGACGTCCGAGAAGGTGGACGAGTTGGACAGGTCCACACTGCCGGTGACGCGGTACGTGGTCTCCGAGTCGGTGCGCACGACGGAGATGAGTCCGCCGAGCATGACGACGTCGTCGCCGAGAGTGGTGGTGGTGGATGCGTGTGAAGTCGAAACAGTCATGATTCTCCAAATGCCGATCTAGCTGGAGAAGCAGAGCAATGGTGCTGCAGGTGAAAGAACCCGTCCGCGACTGCAGAATGAGTGGCGGTTGGTGGAAAGGAGTCCGAGCGACCATCGACGGTGCTTCGTACGTCGGCTGCTGACTCAACCTGTCTCTGAACCTACGCTACCCGGAGCAGTCTGCCAACCACTTCGGTGAGGATCCTGGTGAACATCGAGCGACGCCGCGGGAGACGCCGCCGGTACGGTGCACGTTTTGCGACGACGGCCCCCGGGTAATCTCGACCGGTCGAACACGTACGAGGTTCGTCTGAACCGACACGCGACACGAAGAAGTGGGAGACCTCATGACACGGGCCATCACGACGGAGCCGAACACGGAGGGGGCCGACGCCACCATCGAACTCGGTGTCCACGCCGACGCGAGCCAACTGTCGGTCACTCGCGCCGTGGCCGCGACACTCGCCGCCCAGGACGACTTCGATCTGGACAGCATCGCCGACATCCGGCTCGCCATCGACGAGTCCTGCAGCCGCCTCATCGTGCGTGCCACCGCGGGTGCCCGCATGGTGTGCCGTTTCCTCACCGCGGACGACGCCCTCCACGTGTCGGTGACGACGACGACCGAGGCCGGCGCCGATCTGGACGCCAGCGGTTTCGGCTGGCACGTTCTCAACGCCCTGACCGACTCCGTGTCGACGTCGCAGTCCGAGGACGAGCACGGTGTCGTCTCGACCACCATCGAGTTCACCAAGAGCAAGCACGGCTGGGACGAGTGACGACAAGCGAACGCAAGCCGAAGTCGCGGCGCTCGGCGGACGAGTACGCCGACGTAGCCGAGCGCTTCACCCGCATCCGCACGCTGCCCGAGGGCGATCCCCTGCGAGGCAAGCTGCGCGATGAGCTGGTGACGCGGTGCCTGCCACTCGCCGAACACATCGCCCGCCGATTCGACGGCCGCGGTGAGGCGCACGACGATCTGGTGCAGGTCGCCCGCGTCGGGCTGGTCAACGCGGTCGATCGCTTCGACGTCGAACGCGGATCCGATTTCGTGTCCTTCGCGGTACCCACGATCATGGGCGAGGTACGCCGGCACTTCCGTGACGCGGGATGGGCCGTCCGCGTCCCTCGGCGCATGAAGGAACTGCACCTGCAGCTCTCCCGTGCCATCGCGGATCTGTCGCAGACGCAGGGGCGGTCACCGACCGTCTCCGAGTTGGCCGAGTATCTCGACCTGGATCGCGACGAGGTCGCGATGGGGCTCACTGCAGGCAACGCCTACCAGACACTCTCGGTCGACAGTGCTTCCAGCGGAAGCGATTCCGAGGGCCTGTCGTTGGCGGACACCCTCGGTGACTACGACAAGGAGATGGAGAACGTCGAGAACCACGAGGCTCTCCGTCCCCTGCTCGAGAAGCTCCCCGAGCGTGAGCGCAACGTGCTGCTGCTGCGCTTCTTCGGCAACATGACGCAGACGCAGATCGCCGAGAAGATGGGGATCTCGCAGATGCACGTCTCGCGTCTCCTCGCCCGGACACTCGCCCAACTCCGCGAGGAACTGCACTAGAGAAGCGGGGCGTACGCCTACGCTCGCGGGATGAGCAGCTCACCGTCGCCCGGCTTCACCACGAATCTGCCCGCGGCCCTGGCCGCGTCGGGCACGTCGTGGTCGACGGTGGACGCCGCGTCGACGCCCGGTTTCGATCGCGACAAGGACGCCGGCAAGGAGTTGATGTCGGCGCGCGGCAAGATCCTGTCGGAACTTCAGGAGCGTCTGTACGCCTGCGGCAAGAGCGGAGACCACCGGTCGGTCCTGCTCGTGCTGCAGGGGATGGACACCTCGGGCAAGGGCGGCATGGTCCGGCACGTGCTCGGCATGGTCGAGCCCCAGGGTGTCGATCACGCGACCTTCGGCACCCCGACGGAGGAGGAGCGGGCGCACCCGTTCCTGTGGCGCGTGGAGAAGAAGCTGCCGCGACCGGGCCAGATCGGGGTCTTCGACCGGTCCCACTACGAGGACGTCCTCATCGTCCGTGTGAACGAACTCGCGCCTCCCAGCGTGTGGCGCACGCGCTACGACGAGATCAACGACTTCGAGCGCCGCGTGGTCGAGAGCGGCACCACCATCGTCAAGGTGGCCATGGCGCTGTCGTGGGAGCAGCAGGGCAAGCGTCTCGCTCGTCGACTGCGCCGGCCGGACAAGTACTGGAAGTACGACCCGAGCGACATCGAGGCGCGCGAGAAGTGGGTCGCCTACCAGGAGGCGTACCAGGCGGTCCTGGATCGCACCGACACGGAGTGGGCGCCCTGGTACGTGGTGCCGTCCGATCACAAGTGGTACAGCCGCCTCGCCGTCACGGAGCTGCTGACGGGAGCACTGACGTCGTTGGACCTGCAGTGGCCGCCCGCGGACTTCGACGTGGAGCACGAGAAGCAGCGTCTGGCGTCCCTGCCGCGGCCGTGAACGCCGACGGGCGCCGACCGCGAGGTCGGCGCCCGAAGGTGGTGTTCGCAGCTGTGGCGCTGCGCCTGTGGATCAGAGGGTGGCGGTGTCGATCACGAAGCGGTAGCGCACGTCCGACTTGACGACGCGGTCGTACGCCTCGTTGATCTGGTCGCCGGAGATGACCTCGATCTCGGCGCCGATGTGGTGCTCGGCGCAGAAGTCCAGCATCTCCTGGGTCTCGGCGATGCCGCCGACCATGGAGCCCGCGAACGAACGACGGTTCGCCAGCAGGTTGAAGGCCGGGACCTCGAGGGGCTTCTCGGGAACGCCCAACTCGACGAGCGTGCCGTTACGGGCGAGCAGGCCGAGGTAGTCGCCCATCGGCAGGTTCGCGGAGACGGTGTTGAGGATGAGGTCGAACTTCCCGCGCAGGTCCTTCAGCGCGGTGGTGTCCTTCGTGGCGTAGTACTCGTCGGCTCCGAGTCGCTTGCCGTCCTCCTCCTTGCTCAGCGTCTGGCTGAGCACGGTGACGTGAGCGCCGAGCGCGTGGGCGATCTTGACGCCGACGTGGCCCAGTCCGCCCATGCCGATGATGGCGACCTTCTTGTCGGGGCCCGCGCCCCAGTGCTTCAGCGGCGAGTAGAGGGTGATGCCGGCGCACAGCAGCGGCGCGGCGACGTCGAGCTCGACGCCCTCGGGGATGCCCAGCACGAACTTCTCGGTGACGACGATCTGCGTCGAGTAGCCACCGTGGGTGAACTCACCCTCGTACGTCTTCGAGTTGTACGTCTGGACGACGCCCTTGGTGCAGTACTGCTCGTCGCCGTCCTTGCAGGCCTCACAGGTGCCACAGGAGTCGACGAAGCAGCCGACGCCGACGCGATCGCCGACCTTGCGGCTGGTGACGTCGGAACCGACCTCGGCGACGATGCCGGCGATCTCGTGGCCGGGGACGACGGGGTACGTGGTGCCGCCCCACTCGTTGCGGGCGGTGTGGATGTCCGAGTGGCAGATACCGGCGAACTTGACGTCGATCAGGATGTCGTTCGGACCGAGCTCTCGTCGCTCGATGGTGGTCTTCTCGAGCGGTGCGTCGGGTGCGGTGGCGGCGTATGCGGTTGCTGTGGACATGTACACATGTCTACCCGTGCATCGTTGACTCGTAAACCATGTCCGGTTCGTCCCCGGCGACGGATCAGCGAGCGGTGGCCATCCGGTACCCGAGGAAGCCGAGGTACCCCGCGAGCGCGACGAGACCGACCTGGCGCGTGGCCGGGACGGCGATGGCGGTGCCGATCACGAGCTCCGACGCACCGTTGCGGTAGGTCCACGTACGAGTGTCCTTCGGGAACGCCGGCTCGGTGATCGAGCGGAAGGCGTCGGGCGCCACGAAGTGCGCGACACCTGTTGCAGCGAGACCGATTCCAGCGATGGTGGGCACCGTGATCGAAGCCATGACGTGACGTCCTCCCCTGTACGCGAACGGGTCCGACCGGACCCCGTCGGTCACAGTAGCAACGTCCGCACCGCCGTGGGCGTGGTCGCGCTAGCGTGGTCGGTATGGCCGAGACACCCGCGGTACGGCGGACCCGAGAACTGCTCCGAACGGGTGTCGACGCGTCGTCGCCGATGCGCGGAGTGCTCGACGTCCGGGTGACGGACTCCACAGCGCGAGAGGCGTCCCCCGCCTCCGCATCGTCCGTCGCCGGGCGCCTGATGACCTTCTCCCCCCTCGCGGCCGTCTACGAACGCGCGTGGCGGCCTCTGTTCCGCCTGTGGATGGGCGCCGGCGGGCCCTCCGTGGAGGAACAGCGGGCCTACGCGGTGCGTGACCTCGGTCTCGTGTCCCCCGACGTGTCGGTCGTCCTGGACGTCGCGTGCGGACCCGGCAACTTCTCGCGATCGCTGGCCGAGGCCATGCTCACCGGAGCGCACGGTCGGCCTCTCGTGACCGGGCTCGACGTGTCGGAGCCTCTCGTGATCGGCCTGGACGCGTCGGAGCCGATGATCGCCCGCGCGTCGGCGGACACCGACGACGACGAGCACGTCGCCTACCTGCTCGGGGACGCGCGAGAGATCCCGTTCGAGGACGACGCCGTGGACGCGGTGTGCTGCTACGCCGCGCTGTACCTGGTGCCGGAGCCGTACCGGGTCCTCGACGAGATGATCCGGGTGCTGCGACCGGGCGGCCGCATCGCGCTCATGACGACGGTGCGGCGCGGCCCACAGCCGGTCGGGGCGGTCACCGCCGCGGCAGCGAGCACCGTGGGACTGGAGATGTTCCGACGCGACGACATCACCGACGTCCTGCGGGAACGCGGGGTCGAGCATGTGGAGCAGCGCATCCACGGCGCAGCCCAGTTCGTCACCGGGCGGCTGAGCCGCAGCGATCAGGACGTGCCGGTGTCGGCTCCGTAGTCCGAGACCAACCACTCGTCGCCGGTGTGCTCGACGGTCACCGTCAGAAGCGTCGGCACGGCACCGGGTTCAGGCTGCTGCAGGTTCTGCGTGGTTTGGGTCGCGAAGACCGACACCGTGTAGGTGTCGCCCTCCTGCGCCGTGACCGTCGCTGCGTTCACCCGACCCGACGCCACCACCTGCGAGTCGGTCATGATCTGCGTGAGCACCTCGCGCACACCGTCGAAGCGCTCACGCAGAGCGTCGGTGGTGCCCTCCTCGACGCCCCCGAAGAAGCCGTCGATGTCCGTGTGGTCGTAGGTCAACGACCGCTCCGTGTACGCCCGCGCCGTGTTCTCGGCGGTGGCGCGGTCGGCATCGGCTCCGCGTTCCGCGGCCAGGGCCGAGTGGGCGGACTGCCACTGCACTCCTGCCACCACGGCAGCGACGGTCGCGAGCACGGCGACCACGGTGGCGACGATCGCCACGAGGCGCGTCCGGGACGACACCGCGGGCACCGCCGTGTCCGGCGCCGCGTCGTCCTCGGTCGAGGTGGTGTCAAGTTCTGTTGTCATGATGGCCTTCTCGTCGTCCGTCTGATGCAGGAGGGGTACGTCAGTTGCCGGGCAGGGTCACGGCCACCCGAGCCGGTCCGCCGCGCGGGAAGACCTGCTCGAGCATCGTCACCAGGGCGCCGGCATCGACCCGGAGCGGGCGGATCGGCTGTGTGACCGGGCGCAGCACGGTGGCGATGAAGCCGAGGTCCGGCGACAACTGACTCAGGTACTCGTCGATCTTGGGCACCAACCGGGCCAGTTCGCCGTCCCACACGGTCTCGCCGACGTACGAGTAGTCCTCATACGAACCGATCAGGTGGTCGAGACCTGCTCCGGAGGCGTTCAGTTCGGGAACCGCGTCCGCGAGCCGCGGGCCCAGCGCATCGGCGTACGCGTTCTCGCCGAGCACCTGCAGGTTGCGATACAGCCGCCGGATCTCGTCCTTCTTGTCGGCCAACGTGAGGGACAGCAGCCGCAACACCTCGACGACGTTGTCGATGTCCGACTCCCGGCCCCGCGTGGCGGTGTCGACCGTGTCGACGATGCCGCCCAGCGCATCGGTGTCGATCTCGCGCGTGAGTGCCTCGGCGACCGCGAGGGTGTCGCTGACGCTGGGAGCGACCGAGACGTCCGCCGCGTCCACCACGTCCCCGTCCGCCAGGTACGGCCCGGAGTCCGAGTGCGGACGGAAGTCGAGGAACTGTTCGCCCGCCGCGGAGAGATTCGAGACCCGCACCTCGGTGTCGACCGGAATCTTCTGCGCCGCATCCACTCTGACGACGGCACGAAGTCCACCGCCCTCGACGTCGATTCGCTCGACCCTGCCGATGGCGAATCCTCGCAACGTCACCTGAGAAGTGTCGATCAGGCCGCCGGACGTCGTGAGCGGCACGGTGATCTCGGCGTGGTCGCGTCGCGGATCGATGTCCAGGACGTTCAACGACAAATATCCGACACCCAGCACGGCGACCGCCGCGAGCGCCGTGGCGGACAGGATCGAACCCCTCATCGCACGAATCCGATCGATCGCAGAACCTGAATCATCTCGTCGGCTCGATCGAGGCCGTCGGCCGGCCTCCGGCCTTCCCGGTCGGGTGCTTCTCCCGCGGGCGTGTCGCCCGAGACGGAGGCGATGCGGACGTTCGGCGACGACGTGAAGAACGGCACCAGCTTCTCGCGCAGCAGGGCGTCCATGCGGGACGCCAGCATCGGCGCCGTCAGATCGGCCGTGGCGAGAGTGCGGATCATGGGCTGCAGAGTGGCGATCACGTCGTGCAGATCTCCCGCCACCGGGTTGATCACGGCACCGATGTTCCGCGACATGTACCCCAGATCGATCAGGGCGTCGACCACGACCAACAGGGCGTCCGCGAGTCCCGCGACACGTTCCGGACCACTCGTCAGGATGGTGTCGAGCGTGTCCGTCTTCTCGGCGAACGACCGGGTCACCGCCTCGGCGCCGCCCAGGATGCGGTCGAGCTCCGTCGTGTTGGTCGCCAGGTCCCGCAACGCCTCTCGGGCCTTGTCGTTGATGAGGTCGACCGTCGCCGGATCCGGCGGGATCGCCCGGTTGAACCGATCGATGGACCGCTGGAAGTCGACGATGTGCCCGCCGGCCACCACCTCGGAGAGCCCGCGCAGCACGTCTTCGACGTTGTCCGCCGGCGTCGTCCGCTCGAGCGGGATGACATCGCCGTCCTGCAGGGTGGCACCCGAAGTGTCGGATCCGTCCTCCGGACGCTGCAACGCGACGTAGATCTCGCCCAGGATCGTGCCCTGGCGCAGTTCCGCTCGCGTGAGCGCCGGCAGTGCGACGGTGCGATCGACGTTCACGGCGGCGACGGCGGTCGAGCCGGTGAGGGTGACCGACTCCAGGAGCCCGACGTCCACACCGTCGAGGACCACCTTGGCCCGCGCCGGCAGATTCAGCACACTCGAGAACTCGATGTCGACCCGGTAGGTCGGGCCCGGAACGTAACTGCCCGGCACGGGCAGGTCGGCGATCGAGGCACCGCAGCCCGACGCCGTCACGGCCGCGGCCGCCACGGTCAGCGCCGCCAGGAGCCGCTTCACCGGGACCCTGCCGATCCGAGCACGAGCGGGACCAGATCGACGTTCACGGTGGACCCACCCGCGACGGGCACCGCGAACTGCGGAGGTGCGAACGTCAGCCGGGCGGCCTGCGTGTCCGGATCCTGGAGGGAGGCGAGCTGTTCCGTCTGCTTCGGCACCCGCGACAGGATGCTCGCGATGTCGCCGACTCTGCTGACGATGATCGCCACGATCGGGACGACGACGTCGAGCACGCGGTAGAGCGTGGGTGCGAACTTCGGCAGCGTCTTCTCGAGGACGGGGAGAAACTCGACCGTCAGGTCGATCGCCTGGGCGAACCGCTCCGAGAAGTCGCCCGCGGCCCCGAGCCCCTGCTTCAGGTTCTCGATCAGCAGGGTGATGTCCGGCCACCGGTCCACCAGGGTCGCCGTCAGCGTGTCGACGTTGTCGACCATGCGGCGCACCTGGGTGTCCTTGTTCGCCGGATTGCCGACCAGATCGGAGACCTGGGACAGCGCGGTCCCGAGTTGCTCCCCGCTGCCGTCGAGTGCGGTGTCGAGCGAGCGCAGGGTGTCGCCGAGAATCTCCTCGTCCGGCGGCCGCGGGTTGTCCGGATCGGTCGTCGACGTCGTTCCGAGAAGCTCCGCGCCGAGCTTGTTCACCGCCTCGAGGGTGTCGCTGATCCCGATGGGGGTGCGGGTGCGCTCGAGCGGGATGCACTCGTCGCGATCGAGGGGCACGCCGTCGCGATACGGCGTGGTCAGTTCGAGCCGGCGATCGGTGACGATGGAGTCCGACATCGTCACCGCACCCACGTCGGCCGGCAACGTGAGCGAGTCCTCGACGGACATCGTGACCCGGACGTGGTCGCCGCGAGGCTCGATGCCGGTCACCTCGCCCACGGGGATGCCGAGGAGCGTGACGTCGTTCCCCTCGTAGAGACCGACCGAATCGGTCATCTCGGCGCACAGATCCGAGCGCGGGGTCCCGACGAGCTGGGCTGCGGACGACGCCGCGGTCCCGGCGCCGACCAGGACGACGGCGGCGACGGCCACTGCCACCACCTTGCTGCGAGCGGCCACGTCAGCACACCTTTCCGGGAACCGGGACACACAGCGTCGATCCGGTGACGACGGCGGCACTGCGGTCGATGACGGGCCCGGCGCCGGTGTCGAGAAGGCCGGCCATGGACTCGGAGAACTCGCGGCCCGCGGAGATCGCGTCGTCGATGGACCCCGTGCGCTCCTTCAGCGACGCCACGAGATTCTCGACCTCGTCGATCGTGGGGCCGAGCCCCTCGTCGAGCGCCATGATCGGTCGGTGCAGGAGCGAGAACAGCCGGTAGAGCTTGTCGGCGGCCGCGGCGACGTCGGCGCGCTTCGCGCCCAGCTTGGAGGTGATGATGCCGATCTGCTTCAGCAGCCCCAGCAGGATCTCGCGATCGGTCGCCAGTTCGCCGATGTACTCGTCGGCCACGTCGAGGCTCCGGTCGAGATCGTCCTGGCGATCGGCGATCGCACCGGTCATGGACGTCAGGGTCGTGGTGATGTCACGGATCGACTCCGGCTGAGCCTGCACGGCCCGATCGATCTCGGCGATGTTCTGCCGCAACGACGTTCCGTCCAGATCGCGGAGGATCGGCGTCGCCGCCTCGACCGTGTCGGACAGCGAGAACGGCACGCGGGTGTGCTCGAGCGGGATCTCCCCGTCCTGCAGCTCTCCGGTACCGCCGGGAGTCAGCGAGAAGTAGTGGCCCCCCACCGGCGTCAGCAGGCGCACCCCGAGCGACGTCGCGTCGCCCAGTTCGACGTTCTCGTCCACCTCGAAGGCCACCTCGACGTGGTCGCCGTCCAGCTTCATCGACGTCACCGATCCCACCGAGATACCGGCGATGCGGACGTCGTCCCCGGCGTGCGCTCCGCCGGTCGTCTCGAATGCCGCTGTGTACGTGCGATGCCCGATGGGAAGCGAGTACACGACGACGGCGGCCACCACGGCGACGACGAGCGCGAGCACACCCACGATTCCCCAGACGGTCTGGCTTCCCTGACGCACGGAGCTCATCGGCACACCACCAGGCGCTGGGTTCCGAGCACGACCGAGCCGATGCCGGGAATCTCGGTGTCGCCGGCCGAGCACGCGGAGACCTGCCCCTCGGGGGCGTTGCGCACCGTCTGGTCGACACCGCGCAGCAGACTGGGCACCATCGCGAGCAGGTCCACCAGTTGCTGAGCTCCCGGTACGAGCCGCCTGAACGCCGAGTCCACCGGGCCGTACTCGGAGTCGTAGGTGTCGCGCAACTGCTCTCCGATCGAGATGAACGGTCCCTGACCGGAATTGATGTCGTCGACGGACGAGAGCAGGGTGTCGGCCCTGTCGGCGAACGTCGACACCACGCGGTCGAGTTCGGCGAACAGTCGACCCAGTTGCTCCGAGCGCTCGGCCACCACACCGGAGATGGCGCCCAGGTTGCGGATGAGGAGCACGATGAGGTCCTCGCGCTGCGAGGCATAGGTGGTCAGCCCGTCCAGGTCACGCAGGACCGGCCCGAGGCCCGACCCGTCGCCCTGCACGAGATCGAGCACGTTCTGCGCGAACCGGTTCACCTGGTCGGTGTCGATGGTCTCGAAGATGGGCTGGAACCCGTCGAAGAGCGTCGTGATGTCGAACGACGGCACGGTCATGTCGTCCGCCAGCGAGGACCCCGGTGCCAACTCGGATCCCGAGTCGTCGGTGCTGATGAGCTCGAGATACCGCTGACCCAACAGGTTCTGGTAGCGCACAGCAGCTTTCGTGGTCGTGAGCACCGGCCGGTCGGAGTCGACCTCGAAGGACACCCTGGCCCGGTTCCCGTCGAGTTCGATGTCGTTCACCGACCCCACGAGCACGCCCGAGAGGCGGACGTCGTCACCGGCGTAGAGACCGGAGACATCGTCGAAACGCGCGTCGAACGTCGACCGGTCGTCGCCGCCGCCGTTGCGCAGCGCGCCGCCCACGAGGACGAGACACAACACGGCCACGAGCGCGAACGCACCGAGCTTCACCAGGGTCGCCACCGGCGTCCCCACCACCGACGAGCGCGTCACAGCACACCGCCCAGTCGCGCCGCGAAGGCTTCCGCCGGACCGGCCATGGCGGGCATGTTCTTCACGATCACCTGAAGTTGCAGCTGGGTCCGGCCGTCGACGTTCGGGAAAGCGTCCTCGACGCCGGAGATCACGTCGGGCACACGCTGGTATGCCGGCGCGAGCGTTCCCGCCGAGAGCGCCACCGGCAGCAACACGTCCAGCAGGGTGTCGAGCAGCGGGCGGAGGTACGGACCGTTGTCGCGCAACAGATCTCCCAGTGGGATCGAGAGGCCGGATCCGAGTCCGGACATGGCCTTGATCGCCCGCGCACTGTTCTCCGGATTCTCGAAGTACTCACTGCTGGTGACGACCTGGTCGATCACGTCGGTGACCGGTCCGATGGAGGCGCCCAGCCCGTCCGCCAACTCACCACCGCGGTGCAGCTTCCAGGCGAGCGGCGCACGCTGGGTCTCGGCCATCATCTGCGCGGTGTCGAAGAAGGGCTTCAGGCTGTCGCCGAACTCCGAGGACACGCGGGACGCCAGGTCGAGCACCCGCTCGGTGTTGTCCGCGTCCAGCACGTCGGTCAGATCGGCGAGTCGGCGGAAGACGCCGGTGACCGTCGCCGTCTCGGTGTCGTCGCCCAGTGCCAGGACGGTGTCCTCGCGCAGCGGGGATCCCTGTCCCTCCGAGTACAATTCGATGACCGTCGCTCCGAAGACAGTCGCGGAGGAGAACCGCGCGGTGACGTCGTCGGTCAGGACCGAGGCGACGGCCGGCTCGATGTGGGCGTGCACTCGCTGCGATCCGAACCCGAGCGGCTCGATCTCGTCGACACGGCCTATGGGTAGTCCGCGGTACTTGATGTCCGACCCGACCGCGAGGCCGTCACCGACGGCGGTGCTGTCGATCGTGAGATCGAAACGGGACTCGAAGTCACCGGTGGCGTACTTGCCGAGCACCACACCGAGGACCACGAGCACGACGGCCACCACGAGGCCACGTACCCGGAGCGAGCGAGGGCCCGCGGATCTGCGGGACAGATCGTCGAAGACTGCCATGGTCCCCTACCCCGAGATCCTGATGCCGACGTCGACTCCCCAGATGACCACGGTGAGGATCATGTCGAGGACGACGATGACGATGAGCGACGCGCGGATCGCGCGGCCCGACGCACGGCCGACACCCTCGGGTCCGCCCGTCGCGTAGTAGCCCTGGTAGCCATGGATCATGATGACGGCGCCGACGAAGATGGTGGCCTTGAGCAGCGAGTACAGCAGATCCGATGGCTGCAGGAACGCCGAGAAGTAGTGGTCGTACGTCCCCGACGACTGATCGCCGAACGCGGCGACGATGAACGCACACGAGACGTAGCTCAGGATCAGCGTGAGCAGGTACAGCGGGATGATCGTGACCACGCCGGCGATGACGCGCGTGGTGACGACGAACGGGATCGAGCGGATCCCCACCACCTCGAGCGCGTCGATCTCCTCGGAGATGCGCATCGCACCGATCTCCGCCGTCATGCGGCATCCCGCCTGGGAGGCGAACCCGATCGCGGCGATCATCGGGGCGAGTTCCCGCGTGCTGGCGTAGGCCGAGATGAAGCCCGTGAGAGGACCCATGCCGACGAGATTCAGGGCGTTGTAACCCTCGATCCCGATGGACGACCCCACGGCCACGCCGAGGATGACCAGCACCGAGACGGTACCGCCGCCGACCACGAGATTACCGCTGCCCCAGGTGATGTCGGTGAGCACGATCATGGTCTGGCGCCGGTAGGCACGCAGGGTGTGCGGGATCGCGACGAGCACCTGCCACACGAAGGTGAGCTGATGCCCGAGGTGCTCGACCAGCCCGAGCGGTACGCGAGCGATGCGCTTGCCGCCGCGGACGAGCGGCGCGGTGCCGGGCGGGGTGTAGCGGGCGACGGTCATGGCGTCACCCGAGCCGCTGCGGAAGGAACATCGACACCAACTGGGTGGCGAGGACGTTGACGATGAAGGCCGACAGCACACCGACGACGACCGAGGCGTTCACCGCGTTCGCGACACCGCGAGGGCCCGACGTGGCCTCGAATCCGCGCTGGCACGCGACGAGAACCACGATGATGCCGAAGATCTCGGCCTTCACCATCGCGACGACCAGATCGGTGGTCGAGGCGAAGGACGCGAAGGAGGACAGGTAGCTGCCCGGCGTACCGCCCTGGAACCCGACGTTGACGACGTACCCGGACACCAGACCCATGAAGATGACCAGCGAGCACAGCAGCGGTGCGACGACGAGCATGGCGGCGAGCCGGGGAGTCGCGAGCCGACGCACCGGGTCGATACCCATGACGCGCATCGCGTCGATCTCCTCGCGCACCGTGCGGGCACCGAGATCGGCCGCGATCGCGGATCCTGCTGCGCCGCCCAGCAACAGCGCGGTCACGATGGGCGCTCCCTGGCGGATGACTCCGAGGCCGCCCGCGGCGCCCGCGATGGACGTGGCACCGATCTGATTGGTCAGGCTGCCCACCTGGACCGAGACGATGACGCCGAACGGCACCGAGACGAGAACGGCGGGAAGCACGGTGACCGTGACCATGAACCACGCCTGGTCGAGGAACTCGCGCCAGGCGAAGCGCAGGCCCACCAGGTCCCGCACCAGGTGGCCGAACGCAGCGACCACGAGGTCGGCGAAACGACCCAGCGTGCGGGTGCCGGTGGTGACGCGGGAGACGAGCGGCATGCTGCGCGCCATGTCGATCCCCCCGTACGTCTCGAGTCAGTCGGACGCAGGTGGTGCGCCGCGCTGAAAACTAGCGCGGCAGAACGGGGATCGAGTCGGTTTCTCGGGAGTTCAGTGACGCCTGACAAACATCGGGCCCCGGACTAGGTCGCGATGCGACCGTTGACGTACTCGTAGAACCCGGCACTGGTCTTCTTGCCCAGCAGGCCGGCCTCGACCATGCGGAGCAGGAGAGGCGGCGGCGCGTACAGCGGTTCCTTGTACTCGGCGTACATCGAGTCGGCGATCGACTTCACGGTGTCGAGCCCGATGAGGTCCGACAGTGCGAGCGGGCCCATGGGATGCGCGAGGCCCAGCACCGTGGCCTTGTCGATGTCGTCGCGCGTGGCGAAGCCCGACTCGACCATGCGGATCGCCGAGAGGAGGTACGGCACCAGCAGAGCGTTGACGACGAAGCCGGACCTGTCCGCCGCGCGGACGACCTGCTTGCCGAGGACGTCCGCCGCGAAACGTTCCGCGCGTGCCAGGACGGCATCGGACGTCTTCAGCGACGAGATGAGTTCCACGAGAGGCAGAACCGGCACCGGGTTGAAGAAGTGCATGCCGATGACCCGCTCGGGGCGGGTCGTGGCCACGCCGAGCTTCATGATCGGGATCGACGAGGTGTTGGAGGCGAGCACCGCGTCGGGATCCGTGACCACCCTGTCGAGCTCGACGAAGAGGGCCGTCTTGATCCCCTCGTCCTCGAGCACGGCCTCGACGACGATCTCGCGATCGGCGAAGTCGGACAGCTGGGACGTGAAGGTCAACCGTGCGGCGGCCTGCTCACGTTCGCGCTCGGTGATCTTGCCGCTGCTGACGCCGCGGTCGAGCGACTTCAGGATGCGCGCCTTGCCCGCGGCAGCCAGTTCCCGTGTCTGCTCGAACACGATCACGTCGACGTGGGCGCGTGCGCACACCTCGGCGATTCCGGCCCCCATCTGTCCGGCGCCGACGATCCCGACACGTTCGATCTTGTCCACGGCCACGAAAACTCCTTCGAAATGGGACTCCCTGCGCGACAACGCGAGAGGGTGAGACGGGGGTAACTCTGCTCGGGCACGGGCGAAGCCCGCAGATACGAGACAGGCGGCCCGCAACGAAAGCTGCGAGCCGCCTGACTAGTGCGCAGAAAGCGCCGAGTGGGGGTTAATGAAACTGGCCCTCTTCGGTGGAGCCCTTCAGGGCTGCGGTCGACGTGTTGGGGTCGACGGTGGTGGCGATGCGGTCGAAGTAGCCGGCGCCGACCTCACGCTGGTGCTTGATGGCGGTGAAGCCCCGCTCCTCGGCTGCCTTGAACTCGCGCTCCTGCAGGTCGACGAACGCCGTCATGCCCTCGCGGGCGTAGCCGTGCGCCAGATCGAACATGCCGTAGTTGAGCGAGTGGAAGCCGGCGAGGGTGATGAACTGGAACTTGAAGCCCATCGCGCCGAGCTCCTTCTGGAACTTCGCGATGGTCGCGTCGTCCAGGTGCGCCTTCCAGTTGAAGGAGGGCGAGCAGTTGTAGGCGAGCAGCTGGTCGGGGAACTCGCTGCGGACCGACTCGGAGAACTTCTTGGCGACCTCGAGATCCGGCACGCCGGTCTCCATCCAGATGAGGTCGGCGTACGGGGCGTAGGCCTTCGCACGGGCGATGCAGGGCTCGATGCCGTTCTTCACGCCGAAGAAGCCCTCGGCGGTGCGGGTTCCGTCCAGGAACTCCTGGTCGCGCTCGTCGACGTCCGAGGTGATCAGCGTGGCTGCCTCGGCGTCGGTGCGGGCGATGATGACGGACGGCACGTCGGCCACGTCCGACGCGAGACGCGCGGAGGTCAGGGTGCGGATGTGCTGCTGGGTGGGGATGAGCACCTTGCCACCGAGGTGGCCGCACTTCTTCTCCGAGGCGAGCTGGTCCTCCCAGTGCACGCCTGCGGCGCCGGCCGCGATCATGGCCTTCTGCAGCTCGTAGGCGTTGAGCGCGCCACCGAAGCCGGCCTCGGCGTCCGCGACGACGGGCGCGAGCCAGTTCTTCACGGACGAGTCACCCTCGACCTTGGCGATCTCGTCGGCGCGCAGAAGAGCGTTGTTGATGCGGCGCACGACGCTCGGAACCGAGTTGGCCGGGTAGAGGCTCTGGTCCGGGTAGGTGTGGCCGGAGAGGTTGGCATCACCGGCGACCTGCCAGCCGGAGAGGTAGATGGCCTGGAGGCCGGCGCGCACCTGCTGCACGGCCTGGTTGCCGGTGAGGGCGCCCAGCGAGTTGATGTAGTCCTCGTTGTTCACGAGATCCCAGAGGATCTCCGAGCCGCGACGCGCGAGCGTGGCTTCCTCCACGACGCTACCCTGCAGGTCGGACACCTGCTGCGCGGTGAAGTTGCGGGTGACGCCCTTCCAGCGGGGATTGGTGTCCCAGTCCTTCTGGATCTCTTCCGTGGTCTTCGGTGTGCCGGTGGTCGACATCGAAAAGCTCCGTCTCTGTTGCGTCTGCGTCGGCAGCGTGCTCGTGCTTCGCAGGCTTGCCAGGCATATCGGATGTACGACCCCACGATGGCACAGAGAAAAAGTGGTGTCTACCTGCTGAGACTGTAAATCTACGCTAAGCAGTACGCGCGTTCTGCGAATATTGCGAAGAACATCGCTAGTGTCGTGGCGGCTCCGTACCCGTCAGTAACCTGATAACCGCAGTTCGGGAACGAAATGCACGCAATGCCGAACACCGACGAGATCGCCGTGCGACACGCTCACTCCCGGCGTCGCCCGCGGCCGGCTGTGACCACCGTCACCGTACGTTCGTACTGTTTTCTGGTGCGTCAGGCTGTCGCGGCGACCCGACGACGCTCGGTCAGCACTCCCAGGACACCCATCGCCGCGATCACGACGCCGCCGACGAGCGCGTAGTAGTCCGCCGTGCTCGCACCGGCGGGGAATGCGAGGACGACGGGTGACGTCGCCAGCACGACACCGAGTACGACGTGGGCCCAATGGCTCGAGCGCGATGCACTGCCCATGGCCCACAGCGCCGAGAATGCCGCCAGCAGACCCAGCACGAGGATGGCGCCGGCCACCTCGCTGCGGTGGGGCACCGGGAGCCAGAGCGTCGACAACACCAGAACGGTGCCTGCCACCAGCACCACCGCGTCGCGGGCAATTTCCTGTCGTACCGAGTGGGCCATCTCGCTTCTCCTCACAGTCGTCTCTCACGTGCACTGCACATCTGCCCCCTGCAACGCCCAGTGTGCGCCCGTCTTCCCCGGCGCGCCCGTGTGTGACAGACCAGACCTGAAACCCGTCTCACCTGCAAGGACCTGGCAAAGACGGGGTAATGCCGGGGGCGTCCTAGACTGTCCGCATGGCACGGACCTACGTCGGCGGCCGGCTTCGCCAACTGAGGGTCGAGCGAGGGTTGAGCCAAGCGGCGCTCGCCAAGCAGCTCGCGATCTCGGCCAGCTACCTCAACCAGATCGAGCACGACGTCCGACCGCTGTCGTCAGCGGTGTTGACGCGCATCACCGCAGTGTTCGGAGTCGACACCACGTTCTTCTCCACCCAGGACGACACGAGGCTCGTCGCCGAACTCCGCGAGGTGACCCTGGACCAGGACGTCGGAGTCGACGCGGACATCGACGAGCTGGCCGAACTCGTGGCCGACCACCCGGCGATGGCGCGAGCGATGGTCACCATGCATCGCCGGTACCGCAACACCACCGCCCAACTCGCGGCGGCGACCGAGGACCGCTTCGCCGACGGCAGCGGCAGCGGATCCATCTCGAAACCGCACGAGGAGGTCCGCGACTACTTCTACCAACGCCAGAACTACCTCGACGCACTCGATCGTGCGGCCGAGGACCTGGCGAACCGATTGCGTTTCCACCGGGCGGACGTCGCGGCCGAGATAGCCAAACGGCTCCGCAATCTGTACGACGTCCAGGTCATCGAGCGCATCGACCTGGGCGAGAACGTCCTGCACCGCTTCGACGCGCGGACCCGTGTTCTCGAGATCTCCCCGCGACTGTCGGCCGGCCAGAAGGTGTTCCGCTTCGCGGCCGAACTCGCGTACCTGGAGAACGGCGACCTGATCCGCAGCATGGTCGAGGACGGGGGCTTCACCGGCGCGGAGTCGCGGGCACTCGCACGACTCGGCTTCGCCAACTACTTCGCCGCGGCGACCGTGCTTCCGTACGCGCGCTTCCACGAGGTGGCGGAGGATTTCCGGTACGACATCGAACGACTCTCCGCCTACTACGCGGTGAGTTACGAGACTATCTGTCACCGGCTCTCGACGCTGCAGCGGCCGTCGCTCCGCGGGGTCCCGTTCTCGTTCGTCCGGGTCGACCGTGCCGGCAACATGTCCAAACGCCAGTCGGCCACCGGGTTCCACTTCTCGTCGAGCGGCGGCACGTGCCCGCTGTGGAACGTGTACGAGACGTTCGCCTACCCGGGCAAGATCATGACCCAGATCGCCGAGATGCCCGACGGTCGGCGCTACCTGTGGATCGCGCGCACGGTGGAGCGGCGAGCGGCGCGCTACGGCGAACCCGGCAAGACCTTCGCCATCGGTCTGGGATGCGAAGTGCGTCACGGAAATAGGTTGGTCTACGCCGACGGCCTGGAGTTGGACGGATCCTCCGTGGCGACGCCGATCGGCGCCGGATGCCGCGTGTGCGAGCGTGCCCACTGCCCGCAGCGTGCGTTCCCGCCGCTGGGCAAGGAACTCGACATCGACGAACATCGAAGCTCGGTGTCGCCGTACACCATTCGCTGACTCAGTCCTCTTCGGTCTCGAACTGCTGCTTGCGACGGCGGCTGCGCCGGATCATCAGCGCCACCGCTCCGCCGCCGACGATCCCCCCGACCACCAGGCCCGCCCACGTGTCGGCTCCCGCGCGGCTCGGCAGGTACTTGTCGGGAGCGAGCGTCACGCCGATGCCGACGAATGCGACGAGCATCAACGCGGCAGTCACGTTGGCACGCGCCGTGAACCACCGCGACTCTGCGAACAGGTCGACGTTCTGGGACTTGGCGTACCCGATGGTCGCGTAGTTCACGACCGCACCGAAGACGATGATACCCAACGCGATCCACGCACCTGTCGGACCGGCAACCCATGGGAGGACGGCGGCGGCGATCAGCCCGCCGAAGATGTGCAATTGCAGACCCACGGCGGCTGCCTCGTTCCACACGTCTCTCTGACGCTCGTCGTCATAGAACTCGCTGTCCAGATCGCCGACCATTCGCATTGACGAGGTGAAGATGCTCATGTCGATTCCTCCTCAGGTTCGAGCCGATCATCGGGGGTGAGCGGGAAGAGATCCTCGACCGTCGAGTCAAGCGCTCCCGCCAGCTTCAGGGCCAGGTACACGCTGGGCGAATAGTCGCCACCCTCGACCGAGACGATCGACTGCCGGCTCACTCCGCACGCCCGCCCCAGTTCCGCCTGGGTCAGGCGCGACGACTTACGGAACTCCCGCACCCGGTTCGTCACGACCATGATCCGAGTCAACTCCACTTGTCATTATGTGTCAAGACTTCTTGACATCAGATCACCGAGAGGCGGACGACTCGGGTGTTAGCCTCAGCGACGTGACAGGACACCGCACCCCTCCGGCCACCCTCCGCTCGCTGCGTCCCGTCAACTGGGGCATCGCCCAACTGGCCGGCGCGGTCACCCGCACCGGCGACATGCACCTGTTCTCCACTCTGGGACAGACGGGCGGCCTGTTCCGCGCCTGGCTGTTCTACAGCGGCCGCCTGATGCCGTTCGGTGGGTTGCCCCGCAAGGACACCGAGACGGTGATCCTGCGGGTCGCCGCACTCCGCGACTGCCGGTACGAACAGGACCATCACCTCCGTCTGGGCGCGCGCGCCGGCATCGACGACGCCCTCGCCGACGCCATCGCCGCCGGTCCCGACGCTCCGGGTCTCGACAGTCGGACCGCCCTGATCCTGCGGGCGGTGGACGAGCTGGTGTCGACGCGCGATCTGTCCGACGCCACGTGGACCGAGCTGACGACCGTCTGGTCGTCCCGATCGCTCATCGAGTTCGTGCTGCTGGTGACCCAGTACGACGGACTCGCCACCACGATCACGACACTGCGCATCCCCCGCGACTACCAGTAGCTGCACAGACGAGAACACCCCGGTCGCTCGTGAGCGGCCGGGGTGTTCTCGTCGGAAGATCAGAAGTTGATCATGTGCCCTGCGAGGCCGTGGATGGCCTCCTGCAGTGCCTCGGACAGCGTCGGGTGCGTGTGCACGTTGCGCGCGAGTTCGGTGGCCGTCAGATCCCACTTCTGCGCGAGCGTCAGCTCCGGGAGGAGCTCCGAGACGTCGGGTCCGATGAGGTGCCCGCCGAGCAGCTCGCCGTGCTTCGTGTCGGCGATGAGCTTGACGAAGCCGGTGGGATCGCCGAGTCCGTGTGCCTTGCCGTTCGCCGTCATGGGGAACGTCGCGACCTTGATGTCGTGGCCGGCGTCCTTGGCCTGCTGCTCGGTGAGACCGAAGCTGGCCACCTGGGGCTGGCAGAAGGTCGCGCGCGGCATGAAGCGGTAATCGTCGATGGGAAGCGTCTCGGCGCCGCCGATGGTCTCGGCCGCCACGACACCCTGTGCCTCGGCGACGTGGGCGAGCTGCAGCTTCGCCGTCACGTCACCGATCGCGTAGATGTGCGGCACGTTGGTGCGCATGACCGAGTCGATGGCGATGGCCCCGCGATCGGTGACCTCGACGCCCGTCTTGTCGAGCCCGAATCCCTCGACACGAGGAGCGAATCCGACGGACTGCATGACCTTGTCGACGGTGACCGTCTCGGTCTCGCCGCTGTTGTTGTTCTTGATCGCGACGGTGACCTTGCTGCCGTCGTCGTCGATGCTCTGCACCGCGGCGCCGGTCATGATCTTCACGCCGAGCTTCTTGTACTGCTTGGCGATCTCCTTGGAGACGTCCTCGTCCTCGTTCGGGAGCGCGCGATCGAGGAACTCGACGATGGTGACGTCGACGCCGTAATTCTTCAGGACGTACCCGAACTCCATGCCGATGGCGCCCGCGCCGACGATGAGGATGGAGCCCGGGAGCTCCTTCGTCATGATCTGCTCTTCGTACGTCACGACGTTCTCGCTCAGCGACGTTCCCGGCAGCAGCTTCGTGGTGCTGCCGGTGGAGATGATCGCGTTGTCGAAGGTGACGGTCTCGCTGCCACCCTTCGTCAGCTCCACCTCGATGGTGTTGGCGTCGGTGAACGACCCCTTGCCGTCGAGCTGGTCGATCTTGTTCTTCTTCATCAGGAAGTGGATGCCCTTGACGCGACCGTCCGCGACCTTGCGGCTGCGATCGTAGGCAGCGCCGAAGTCGAACGACACGTCACCGGAGATGCCGAACTGCTTGGCTTCCTTGGTGAACAGGTGCGCCAGTTCGGCGTTGCGCAGCAGAGCCTTGGACGGGATGCAGCCCACGTTGAGGCAGACACCGCCCCAGTACTTCTGCTCGATGATGGCGGTTTTCAGGCCCAGCTGCGCCGCGCGGATGGCTGCGACGTACCCACCGGGTCCGGCTCCGAGAACGACGACGTCATAGTGTGAGGTCACGGTTGTCCACCTTAGTCCCGTCGATCCGGACACACATCGAAAGGTCCGGCTACTGGCTGGTAACCGGGCCTTTCGTGTCTTTATTTCAGCGGCTCTACTCAGTCGGGGATCATGTCGAACGTGTCGGGGTTCGGGCCGGTGCGGCCGTCCTCACCCTTGTCCAGCGCCGAGATGTCGGCGATCTGACGGTCGTCGAGTTCGAAGTCGAAGATGTCGAAGTTCGCCTCGACGCGCTCGCGCGTGACCGACTTCGGGAAGATGATGTCGCCGCGCTGGATGTGCCAGCGGAGGGTGACCTGCGCGGTGGTCTTGCCGACGTCCTTCGCGATGCGCTCGAGCTCGGGGTCATCGAGAACCTTGCCCTGTGCGATGGGTGACCACGCCTCGGTGGCGATGCCGTGCTCCGCGCCGTACGCGCGCACCTGGTAGTTCGAGAAGTACGGGTGGACCTCGATCTGGTTGACCGACGGGACGGTCTCGGTCTCCTGCGCCAACTTCTCGAGGTGCGGCACCTGGAAGTTCGAGACACCGATGCTGCGCGCCCGTCCGTCCTTCGTGAACTCCTCGAGCACCTTCCAGGTGGAGACGTAGTCACCGTCGTACTGCGTCGGCAGCGGCCAGTGGATGAGGAACAGGTCGATGTAGTCGGTGCCCAACTTCTCGAGTGTCTCGTCGAACGAGCGACGGGCGTCGTCGGGGCGGTGGAAGCCGTTGTTCAGCTTGCTGGTGATCCAGACGTCGTCACGGGAGACGCCCGAGTCCTTCACTCCCTGGCCGGTCTCCTTCTCGTTGCCGTACATCTGCGCGGTGTCCAGGTGGCGGTAGCCCACCTCGATCGCGGTGCGGACGGCATCGGCGGTCTTCTCCGGCTCGATCTGGAAGACGCCGAAACCCAGCTGGGGGATGGACCGGCCGTCGTTGAGGGAGAGGGAAGGAACGTGGCTCATGTGCGTGAACTCCTGTTCGTTGTTCGTGATCCGAGTTCGTGCTCGTGTGCGCGGAGTACCCCGCGACGGGGGCGGTGAAGCCACCCGCGGGCGCCCCGCTCCTCTGGTGCAACGGGTGTGTCGAATCGTTATTCCGGATCGATGGTCGTCGCGACGACGAGGACACCAGAATGACCACCATGAGCGACTTCAACTCGATGGTCATCGCGGAGTTCCGCGACAACGGTGGACACGTGGCGACAGCCGGGTTCGGCGACAACCTCGTGGTGCTGCACTCGATCGGTGCACGCAGCGGCGAGGTGCGGCTCAACCCGCTCTTCGCGATCTCCGAGAACGGCACCTGGTTGGTGGTGGGCTCCGCGGCCGGGGCGGTGAAGGATCCCGCATGGGTGCACAACCTCCGGGCTCACCCACGCATCGACATGGAGGTCCCCGGCGACGACGCGACCGTACGCACCATCGCCGTCGACGTCACCGAGGTGCCCGACGACGAATGGGAGACTCACTGGGCGAAGTTCACCTCGGCGTCCCCCGGCTTCCTCGAGTACACGACGACGGCGGAGGGGCGACAGTTCCCGATCTTCCGCCTGACGCCCGCCTGACAGGGTCGGGTCCAGCCGGCGTCAGATCCACACGGCGTCGGCCACGCGGCGGAAGTTGCCGCCGAACACAGCCGCCACCGCACTCTCGTCCCAGCCGCGCTCGGCGAGCACGGCCGGGAGCGTGTGGGTGTCCTCGGGCGGAACCCACTGCAGTGCCCCGTATCTCGTGTACTCCTCGGAGAACGCCTCGGGGTGGAGTGCCAACTCGGTGTTGAAGTCCTCGTGGTCGAAGGAGTAGTCGCTGCCGACACCGATGTGATCGATCCCGACAAGGTCGACTCCGTACTCGACGTGGTCGGCCATGGCGCGCACCCGATCCGCGCGACGTTCGGGTTCGTTGACGCCGAGGAAGATGCCCACCCCGTTGATGCCGACCACGCCGCCGGTGTCGGCGCACGCACGCGCCTGCTCGTCGGTGATGTTCCGCGGATGTTCCCACAGCGCAGCGAAATTGGAATGACTGTAGATCATCGGCCGGGACGTCGTCGCGGCGATGTCGAGCCCCGTCCGCCGGGAACAGTGCGACCCGTCCGCTGCCATGCCCGCCTCGTTCATCGCCCGGATCAGGTCGCGTCCGTGGGCGGTGAGACCCGTGTCGACGGCGTCGAGGCATCCGCATCCCGCGGCGTTCGCATGGTTGTAGGTGGGCAGCATCGAGCGCACGCCCAGTTCGACGAAGTAGCGCACGTTGTCGAGGTCGCCGTCGAGAGGAGCGGAGTCCTCGAGGTCGAAGGCGAGGGCACGCAGTCCCCGTCGTCGGGCCTCGTCGATGTCGGCCACGCTCCGCGCCGGAAGGAAGCGACCGTCCGCAAGTGCCCGCGCACTCCACGTCGTGGCCAACTCCGTCGCCGACGCCTTCGTGTGGGGCGAGTAGCCGACGTTGACGGAGAGGTAACTCCCCGCCTCGTACCGCGCCAGTTCGGTGATGTCGGTGTCCGCGTACAGCGGCAGGCAGGTGTGCTGCTCCCACAGCGCAGTCACCGCGCACCCCCGGCCAGCGCGCGAGAGAGCAACGGGGCGAACAGCATCGCGAGCAGTGCGTAGAGGCCCACCGACGGGATGAGCAGCGCCACCGCGGAGACCACCAGGAACAGAGCGACCGGAACCCAGGGCACCGCCGCTCCGCGCGCGCCGGGACGCAGGTCTCCACGCACGAAGCCCGCAGCGCGCACGCGTGCTGCGAGGAGACGGGACACGATCATGGTCACGGCGATGACCCCGAGGTACAGCCCCACCGACAACGGGTCCCCGTGGGGAGCCGCGACCTCCAGCACGGTCGCCACGGGCATCAGCACGATGCCGGCGAGCCACAGGAGGTTGAGCCGCACGACGACCTCGTCGTACCCCGTGACACGAGTGAAGAGCGCGTGATGATCGCGCCAGAACCCCGCGATGACCGCGAAGCTGATGCCCGCGGCCACGAGTGCGTAGCCGTTCTCCCGCAGGAACGCTCCCGCACCCTGCGGGGTGTCGCGGGCACTGTCCACGAGGGGGAGCACGACGAGCGTGATGGCGATCGCCACCACCGCGTCGGAGAAGAACACGATGCGGTCCAGCCCCTGCTGAGAGCGCACCTCGGTGTCGGGTTCGGTCACCTCGACACTGTAGGTGCGCCGTCCTGCTCGCGCGAGGGCGACCGCGGGCAGAATGGGCGATGTGACCGACAAGTACGAGTGGCTCGAAGACGTGACCGGCGACGCCGCCCTCGAGTGGGTGCGCGCCCGTAACGAGCGCACGGTCGACGAGTTCACCGCGAACGACGAGTTCCGGACGCTCGAGACCGACATCCGGAGCATTCTCGACACCGACGCGCGCATTCCGTACGCGCGCAAGCGCGGCGACCACCTCTACAACTTCTGGAAGGACGCGTCGCACCCCCGCGGGCTGTGGCGGCGCACCACCATGGAGGAGTACCGGAAGGACAGTCCCGCCTGGGACGTCATCATCGATCTCGATGCTCTCGCCGAGGCCGAGGGCGAGAACTGGGTGTGGAAGAGCGCGCAGGTGCTCCGTCCGTCGTTCGACCGCGCGCTGGTCTCCCTGTCGCGCGGCGGCGCGGACGCATCGGTGATCCGCGAGTACTCGCTCACGTCCCGCTCCTTCGTCGCACCCGACGAGGGTGGCTTCGTCGTCCCCGAGGCCAAGACGGACATCGACTGGATCGACGCGGACACGGTCTTCGTCGGCACGGATCTCGGACCCGGGTCGCTCACCGATTCCGGGTACCCCCGGCGCGCACATCGGTGGCTCCGTGGAACTCCTCTCGCGGAGGCTCCCGTCGTGTACGAGGGTGAGCAGACCGACGTCGCGGTGTCCGCCTCGCACGATGCGACGCCCGGCTTCGAGCGCAGCCTGGTCCAGCGCGCTACCGACTTCTTCAATGCCGTCACCTCCATTCTTCACGACGACGGATCGACCACGGTCCTCGACGTGCCCACCGATGCCTCGGTGTCCCTGCACGAGAACTGGTTGACCGTTCGCCTGACGACCGCATGGACCGTCGACGGCACCGAGTACGCCGCAGGGTCGCTGGTGGCCGCGAAGATCGACGAGTTTCTCTCCGGTGCAAGGGATCTGATCGTCGTCTTTGCTCCCGACGCCCGCACGTCGCTGCACCAGTACGCGTGGACCGAGAACCATCTGCTGATGGTGCTGCTCGAGGACGTCCGTTCCAGCGTGCACGTGGTGACGCTGGGCGACACGGTCACCTCCGAACGCCTGCAGGGACTCCCGGACGCCGTCGACGTCACCGTCATCGGCACCGACCCCGAGTTCGGCGGTGACGAGTACTTCCTCGACGCGAGCGGCCACCTCACTCCGTCCACTCTTCTGGTGGGCACCGTCGGGACCGATCCCGAGGTCCTGAAGTCCGCTCCCGCGTTCTTCGACACCACGGGCCTCGCGGTCGAGCAGTACTTCGCCACCTCACTCGACGGCACACGCGTGCCCTACTTCGTCGTACGGAACCCCGGAACGCAGGACCGTCCGACGGCCGCAGGCCCCACCCTCCTCTACGGATACGGCGGTTTCGAGGTCTCACTCACCCCCTCGTACAGCGGCGTGGTCGGCGCGGCCTGGCTGGCTCGGGGCGGTACCTACGTGGTGGCGAACATCCGCGGCGGCGGCGAGTACGGGCCGTCGTGGCACACCGAGGTGCTGAAGTCCGGTCGACACAAGGTGCACGAGGACTTCGCGGCGGTCGCGAGCGATCTGGTGGAGCGCGGCATCACCACCCCGGACCAGTTGGGCGCGCAGGGCGGCAGCAACGGCGGCCTGCTCATGGGCATCATGCTCACCAAGTACCCGGAGTCGTTCGGCGCCATCGTGTGTCAGGTGCCGCTCCTGGACATGAAGCGGTATCACCGCCTGCTGGCCGGGGCGTCGTGGATGGCCGAGTACGGAGATCCCGACGATCCCGACGAATGGGCCTTCATCTCCGAGTACAGCCCGTACCAGAACGTCTCACCGCCGGGGAACTCGATCGGTGTGTATCCGCCGATCCTCATCACGACGTCGACGAGGGACGACCGTGTGCACCCCGGGCACGCGCGCAAGATGGACGCCCTCCTCGAGGAGTACGGGTACGACGTCTCCTACTACGAGAACATCGAGGGCGGCCACGGCGGTGCGGCCGACAACACGCAGGCCGCATTCAAGTCCGCGCTGGCGTACACGTTCCTGTGGCGGACGCTCGGGGGCGGTACCCGCTAGGTCAGTCGGTGTCCGGTTCCGCAAGTCCGACGATGGACGGATCCGGGCGCCCCACCACCTCGTGGTCCTTGTTCGAGTAGTCGAAGCTGTTCAGCACGAAGCGCATCGCCTCGAGGCGGGCGCGTTTCTTGTCGTTGCTCTTCACCGTCGTCCAGGGGGCGTGATCGGTGTGGGTGAACCGGATCATGTCCTCCTTGGCCCTCGTGTACGCGTCCCACTTGTCCAGGGAGGCAAGGTCCATGGGCGAGAGCTTCCACTGCCGTACCGGATCGACCTGGCGGATGGCGAAGCGCGTCCGCTGTTCGAGCTGGGACACCGAGAACCAGAACTTGGTCAGCTGCACTCCGTCGTCGACGAGCATCTGCTCGAACAACGGTGCCTGGTGGAGGAATCGGTGATACTGCTCGTCGCTGCAGAATCCCATCACACGTTCCACGCCGGCCCGGTTGTACCAGGAGCGGTCGAACAGGACCAGCTCTCCGGCAGCCGGTAGGTGGGTGACGTACCGCTGGAAGTACCACTCCGTCGACTCGCGTGGCGACGGCTTCTCGAGTGCCACCACCCGCGCGCCGCGAGGGTTGAGATGCTCCATGAAGCGCTTGATCGTGCCGCCCTTGCCGGCGGCGTCGCGACCTTCGAAGACGATGACGTGGCGGCCACCGGTCTCCTTGATCCACATCTGCAGCTTCAGCAACTCGATCTGCAGAAGACGTTTCGTACCTTCGTATTCCGCGCGCGGCATCCGCTCGTCGTACGGGTACGCCTGGCGCCAGGTGTCCACCGGGACTCCGTCACCGGTCAGCAACACGGGGTCGTCGTCGTCGTCGTCCCGCACGCTGAACGACGAGGTGTCCGAGAGGTCCACGATCCGGGACAGGGCGAAGTCATCGAGAGCGGTCACGCCAGGAACCTACGAGCCGCCGGAGACGGGACGGTGATCACGGGGTGAACAGCAGATGCCGTGACAGGCGGAGTGTCAGGGTACGTCTCGGGGTGGTCACCGATGGTGCAGCGCCCGGGCGGAACTCAGGATGGAGACATGACATTCCACGAGAGCAACTCCACCGTCCACCCGAACCCGAACCACACCACGCAGCTGACGCGAAGCCGAGACGACGCCTGGATCGCCGGGGTCTGCGGCGGTGTCGCCGCGTACACCGGATGGGATCCCAGCCTGGTGCGCGCCCTCACCGTGGTCGGCGCCCTCGTCTCGTTCGGCACCGTCGCCCTGCTCTACCTCGCGATGGTCATGCTCGTTCCCCGAGCATGACCATCGCGGGGCGTCGCGGAGATCAGCTGCCGCTACCGGTCCCGCCGGTTCCGAGAAGACCGTCGAGCAGTCCTCCCACACCGTCGAGCACAGAATCCAGTGCGCCACCGAGCAGTCCACCACTCAGCAGGCCACCGTCGGTCCCACCACCGAGAATCAGATCGAGAAACATCCGTCGTCCCTTCTCCTACACCGCGCCAGGAATGACGGCGACGGCCCCGATGGCCGTGGGCTGGACTGTAAATGCCCGCGACCGTGAAAGGAATGGTTTCCTGCCGTAAAAGTCCGGATTCTCGGGAGCGGTCGACCTTACCGTCGAGTCACTTGTCTCCGGTCACCAACCAACCACAGGGAGAGGCCAAGTCGTTCGCTGCCTCGGGTCCCATCGAGCCGGGCTCGTACGGGAGCACGGCCGGCGGAGAGGTCAACAACGGTGCGGCGACCTCCCACACGTGAGCCAGTCCGTCGGGACGGGTGAACAACGACCGGTCACCGTCGAGTACGTCGAGAATGAGTCGTGAATAGGGCGACAGCGGCTCGGCGTCCGACACCGTCGACAGGTCGAGCGACATCCGACCGATCCCGAGGTCCTCGCCGGGGCCGGGCTCCTTGACCGTCATGGCGATGTCCACTCGGCCGTCGCCCGACAGGTCGAACGTCAGCACGGCGCCGTCGGCCGGCAGGTGCTTCACCGGTCCCTCGGGGCGACGGAACACCAGCGACACCCGCTGCGTGCTGGTTCCCAGCATCTTGCCGGTGCGCAGGACGAAGGGAACGTCGCGCCACCGGTCGGTGTCGACCCACATGCGTGCGGCGACGAACGTGTCGGTCGACGAATCGTCCGCGATCCCCTCGACGTCCTGGTAGCCGCGGTACTGACCGAGGACCACCTCGGACGTGTCGAGCGGGCGGAACGCCGCGATAACCGACTCGCGAGCGGTCTGCAGGTCGTCCGCACCCAGGCTGAGTGGGGGCTCCATGGCCACCTCCGCCGCGACCTGGAACAGGTGCGTCACCAACATGTCGAGCACGGCACCCGTGGCGTCGTAGAACTCGGCACGGTCGTCGATGTCCAGCGTCTCCGGTACGTCGATCTGCACCTGCTCCACGTGTTCCCGGTTCCAGATCCCCTCGATCATCCCGTTCGCGAAGCGCAGGATGTGCAGGTTCTGGGTGTTCTCCTTGCCGAGGAAGTGGTCGATCCGGTAGACCTGCTTCTCGTCGACGATGGCATGGACCGCCTCGTCGAGCTTCTCGAAGTTCTCCTGCGACGTGCCGAACGGCTTCTCGTAGACCACCCGCGCGCCCTCGGCGAGATCGTGTGCGCCGAGCGCCTCGGTGTAGTCGATGAAGGTCGAGGGCGGCAGCGCGATGTAGTGCACGAGCTGCACGTCGCCGCCCAGCTCGTCCTTCACGTCTCCGATGACCGACGGCAGATCACCCGGATCGTCGGCGGTGAATCCGTTGCCCGCGAAGCGAACACGGTCCGCGAACGACGACCACACCTTCTCGTCGATGCTGTCGACACCCTCCCCGGGACCGAACTCCTCGAGCGCCGCGCGGATGTGCTCGCGGAACTCGTCGTCGGTCTTCTCACCTCGACCGTTGCCCACCAACGCCCACTGCTCGGGCAGCAGTCCTTCCTGCGCAAGTTCGTAGAACGCCGGCAGCACCATGCGCTTGGCAAGGTCTCCCGTCGCCCCGAAGAGCACGAAGATGGTCGGAGCCCCGCCGGATTCGGATGTCGCAGTGTCAGCCATGCCTCCATGATGCCCAGTCGGGGGCTCCCCCGAACCTCGATCGCCTCACAGTGCCGCGTCGACGCTACTGTCGAGCCGGTGACACGATCGATCTTCGACGGCGACATCGCCGGTCTCGGGACCTCCAGCGGAACCAGGATCGTCGTCGGCCACTGGACGTCGTCGCCGCTGGGCGACTTCACCGATGTCATGGTCGAGTTCGCGGACGGCGAGCGCCTTCTGCTGGCACCGTCCGACGCGGTCCGCGAGTTCGTCACCGCGACCTACCACTTCGACACGACGACCATCACCGACGTCTCGTATCACCGCCGAGGTGACCGAGTCGGCGTCTCCGCGGGTGATCTCGAGGTGTCCTTCCAAATCGGCGGCCCGACACTGCTGGGTCGACTGCTCACCCTCGCACCGACGTCGGTGGTCACCGCACCCTGGTTCTGTACGGTGAGCGACCCGATCGCGCGGGTCGTGATGCGCGGCGTGCGGACCAGGGGCACCGCCGGCGGTGGGCGGCGCGAATACTACGGAGCGCGAGGGCAGCGCAGCATCGTCGGCGCGACGGCATCGTGGAAGGGCGACGATCTGGGACACCTGTCGCCGGTGGAGCCGCCGGTGCGATTCGGATTCGGGTCCACACCCGCGGCCCCGTCGACGACGCGGATACGCACGACGATCGACCACCGCTGACCGAGGTCACCGCAGGGTGGTGTTCTCGTCACGGGAGAGGAAGAACGCGTTCGAGCCGACGCGGGCGCACGCGACTCCGTCCTCCCGAGAGACGCAGAAGCTCTGCCCCGTGTTGATCACCTCGCCGTACTGCAGTGTGCGGATGTTCTCAGAGCCGGTGAAATAGCCCTGATTCGTGCAGTAGTGGATCGGCCCGGCGCTCTCCACACGGACGGCGTACTTGCTGGTGGCACCGTTCGAGCAGACCTCGCCCTCGTCGGGAGCGACACTGGACACGGCCTGGCATCCCAGGAATCCGACCGAGGTTCCGTTCGGGAAGAGCCCACACGACACATTCCCCGACGGCGTCCGGAAGTAGTACCCCTCACCCGCCCCGCCACTGTCGCGGAAGAGCTCGGGATCCACCGACACCTCCTGTGACCCCGGACGCGGGAGTGAGTCCGCCGGGTCTGCCGACTCTGCCGACGGCGACTGCTCGACCGGCTGTTCCTCTGCGCCCGGCTGATCCGACGCTGCACCGGTGGGCGGCTCGATCGGCGCCACGACCGATGTCCCCGTCGGCGTCACGACCGAGGTGTCAGCGGGCGCCGGAACCGCCGTCGCCGACGTCACCTGGTCCGGAGCCGAACATGCCCCCAGCACCGCGGCGCCGGCGACCAGGGTGGCCGCGACGGCAGCCCGTGTGCTCATCGAGAACGACATGTCGACTCCTGTCCGGAGCCGGCCGATCGCCGCCCCCTCTGACATACCCATCGGTCTCTTTCGTGGCGTCGTTACCTGTACTCACGTCACGATCAGGACACGAGCCGGCTAACTGCCGTCGAGGGGTGCGATGCCGGCGATGAGTTGGTACGGAGTCAGCGAGAAACCACGCTGAGGTCCGAACCAGCGAATGCAGTCGACCAGGATCGTGGTGCCCTTGGCGCGCTCCGCAGCAGCGACGTCCGGACACGTGGGGAAGATCCCCGGCACCACCTCGTAGTACAGCGGCCCGACGTAGGTCGGCTCCGCGGAGGCGGTTCCCGCCCCTGCCAGCACCGATCCCGCCGTGACGGCTCCGGCGGCGAGCACTCCACCGACCACTCGCCGTAGTCCGATTCGCACCATGACACACACCTTCCGATGGGAGAGCCCCGGCCTTCGAAAACCGTACCGTGCGGACTGTTACGGGGGAAGAGGCATGCGGGAACGCAGGCACGGTTGCCGTAAAATACGAGGGTCCACCAGGCACTTGTTTCGATCAGGGGAGTCACGTGACCGCGCACGTCGAAGAAATGCAGTTCCAGGCCGAGACCCGGCAGCTGTTGGATCTGATGATCCACTCGGTCTACTCCAACAAGGACTCGTTCCTCCGCGAGTTGGTGTCCAACTCGTCGGACGCGCTGGACAAGCTGCGACTCGAGTCGTTCCAGAACAAGGATCTCGGCGCCGACACCTCCGATCTCCACATCGACCTGGAGATCGACAAGGAGAACCGCACCCTCACCGTGCGGGACAACGGCATCGGCATGTCGCGCGACGAGGTCGTCGATCTCATCGGCACGCTCGCGAAGTCGGGCACCGCCGAGGTCCGCGCGAAGCTGAAGGAAGCGAAGGACGCGGCCGCGTCCGAGGAGCTCATCGGCCAGTTCGGCATCGGCTTCTACTCCACGTTCATGGTGGCCGACAAGGTCACCCTCGTGACCCGGCGCGCGGGTGAGGACTCCGCGACGCGCTGGGAGTCCAGCGGTGAGGGCACGTACACCATCGAGGAGGTGTCCGACGCGCCTCAGGGCAGCGCCGTGACCCTGCACCTGAAGCCGGCCGACGACGAAGACCACCTCTACGACTACACGTCCGAGCACAAGATCCGCGAACTGGTGAAGCGGTACTCGGACTTCATCGCGTGGCCCATCCGCATGCAGGTCGAGAAGACCACCGGCGAGGGCGACGACGCCACAACGGTGCTCGAGGACGAGACGGTCAACTCGATGAAGGCGCTGTGGACGCGCTCGAAGGACGAGGTCTCGGACGAGGAGTACACCGAGTTCTACCGCCACGTCAGCCATGCATGGGACGAGCCGCTCGAGGTCATCCCCATGAAGGCCGAGGGCACCTTCGAATACCAAGCGCTGCTGTTCATTCCGTCGCGCGCACCGTTCGACCTCTTCATGCGGGAGTCGAAGATCGGCATCCAGCTGTACGTGAAGCGCGTGTTCATCATCGACGACTGCGAGGAGCTGGTGCCCGAGTACCTGCGCTTCGTCAAGGGTGTCGTCGACGCGGCGGACCTGTCCCTCAACGTCTCTCGCGAGATCCTGCAGCAGGATCGCCAGATCCGCGCCATCCGGCGCCGCCTGACGAAGAAGGTGCTGAGCACAGTCAAGGATCTTCAGGCGAACCAGCCGGAGAAGTACACGACGTTCTGGACCGAGTTCGGCCGCGCCCTCAAGGAGGGCCTGCTCTCCGACCACGACAACCAGTCCACTCTCCTCGAGCTGTCGTCCTTCGCCAGCACCCACAGCGACGAGAAGCCGACCACGTTGGCCGAGTACGTCTCTCGGATGAAGGACGGCCAGGACGCGATCTACTACATGACCGGCGAGTCGCGCCAGCAGGTGGAGAACTCCCCGCACATGGAGGCGTTCACCGCCAAGGGACTCGAGGTGCTGATACTCACCGACGCCGTCGACGAGATGTGGACCGGATCCGTACCCGAGTTCGACGGGAAGCCGTTCCGTTCCATCGCGAAGGGTGCCGTCGATCTGGGTGACGACGAGGCGGAGACCGAGGAGAAGGACGCACGAAAGGCGCAGTTCGCCGACCTCACCTCGTGGATGGCCGAGACGCTGTCCGACGACGTGAAGGAGGTCCGCCTGTCCTCACGCCTGACCACCTCACCCGCGTGCATCGTGGGCGACGACTTCTCCCTGAGCCCGCAGCTCGAGAAGATGTACCGCGCCTCCGGCCAGCCGGTCCCCAAGACCAAGCGCATCCTCGAGCTCAACCCGGACCACGCACTGGTCACCGCGCTGGAGAAGGCCCATGCGGAGAAGAAGGACGAGATGGCGCTGGCCGAGACCGCCAAGCTGCTCTACGGCACAGCCCTGCTCGCCGAGGGTGGCGAGCTGGACGACCCGGCGTCGTTCGCGAAGTTGTTGGCGGAGAGGCTGACACGCACGATGTGAGTCGGGCAGGCCGGAGGCCGGTCGGTGTGAGTGTGGCCGTGATGGGGCCCGCCCGTAGGGTGGGCCCCATGTCGGGGGACGTGGTCGTGATCGGGGCGGGGCTCAGCGGGTTGGTGGCAGCACGGGAGCTCGAGCGAGCGGGTCGGTCCGTCACGGTGCTCGACGCTGCCGATCGCATCGGCGGGAAGGTGCTCACCCGAGATGTCGACGGGCACCACGTCGACTACGGCGCGCACTGGGTCGGCGGGGATCAGACGGCTGTCCTGGACCTGGCCGACGAACTCGGCGTCGCCACCGCACCCGAACCGCGTCGTCGACGTGGCGCGGACGAGCTCTTCGCTGCCGCAGGACGCGTCCACCGATATCACGGGCAGGTGCCGCCGATACCGGCCCGGGAGTGGCTACCGGTGGGACTCGGGATCGCCGGACTGGACGTGGCAGTGCGACGCAGCCGCAGCACCCCGCTCCCCGTACTCGACGCCTGGCGTCCCGGCGAGCACGACATGTCGAACGCGATCGGCGATCGACTGTTCCGGTCCGCGTACGGACGCGACATCCTCACCTGCTTCTATCGCCTGATCTTCGGAGCCGACCCCGACGAGGTCCCTGCCCGCGCCGCGCTCGAGTACCTTCGGGCAGCCGGCAGTCTGCGGGCGATCGCGGAAGTACGCGACGGCGCGCAGGAACGCTACTTCGTGGACGGCGCCGGGGCTCTCGTCGCCGCTGTGGCGCAGCAACTCTCGGTGGATCCTCGTCTACGGACACCCCGTCACCGCCGTCCGCGCCGATGGGTCGGGAGCCGACATCATCACCGACGACGGGACTCTACGAGCGTCCGCCGTGGTGATCGCGGTACCCCTGCCCCGCGCTGCGGACATCGACGGCGCACTCCCTGCCGGTGCCGGTGAACGGATGCGGAACTCACGCATGGGCGAGTACGCGAAGACCATCGTGGTGTACGACGAGCCGTGGTGGCGCGAGGACGGTCTCACCGGAACCGTCCTCGACGTCGACGGACCCGTGCAGATGGTCGTCGACGGTGATCCCGGCGCGGACTCCCCCGGTGTCCTCGTCGCCTTCAGCGGTGGGCGAGCGGCGTCGGACCTGTTCTCCCGCAGTGACCGTCGTGAGGTCGTCGTCGCGGAGCTGGTCCGCCTGTTCGGCGCGCATGCGGCATCCCCACGCCGGATCGACGACATCACCTGGTCGGAGCAACCGTGGCTGGGCGGCGCACCCACCGCCATTCCCCCGTACGGCGGAGTCTTCGAGCCCAGCGAGCTGACCACCGGCCGAGTGCACTGGGCGGGAACGGATCTGGCGGACCGCTGGCCGGGTTACCTCGACGGAGCCGTGCGGTCCGGTCGGCGAGCGGCCGCGGAGATCATTCGTCCGGTTCGGTGAGACCCTCCCGCTCGTCACGCTCGGCCCATTCGATCAGCGGCTCGATCGAGTACACGGCATCGTCGATGCCGGCGTGCAGATCACCCAGGTCGGCGAACCGCGCGGGCACCGTGTACATCGTCAGGTCACCGGGCTCGACGTCCGCGATCTCGTCCCACGTGATCGGAGTCGACACGGTCGCATCCTGATTCCCGCGCACGGAATACGCGCTGGCTATGGTGTGATCCCGCGCGTTCTGGTTGTAGTCGACGAACAGCTTGGAAGGATCGCGATCCTTGCGCCACCACGTCGTCGTCACGTCCTCGGGTGCGCGCCTCTCGACCTCACGGGCGAACGCCAGTGCAGCCCTGCGCACATCCTTGAACCCGTGATCCGGGGCGATACGGACATAGACATGTAACCCGTTGCCGCCCGACGTCTTCGGCCATCCCACAGCGCCCAGTTCGTCCAGCACCTCGTGAACCACGCCCGCGACCCGTCGCACACGGTCGAACGAGCAGTCGGGCATCGGATCCAGATCGATCCGCCACTCGTCCGGACTCTCCACGTCGGCGCGGCGAGTGTTCCACGGGTGGAACTCCACCGTCGACATCTGCACGGCCCAGATCACGTGCGCCAGTTCCGTGACGCAGAGTTCGTCCGCGGTGCGGTTGTAGCGCGGGAACGTGACCTTCACGGTCTCCATCCAGTCCGGAGCACCCTTGGGCAGGCGCTTCTGGTGCACCTTCTCCCCCGCCAGCCCGTCCGGGAAGCGGTGCATCATGCACGGCCGCTCGCGAAGTGCGCGCACGATGCCGTCCCCCACGGACAGGTAGTACTCGACCAGATCGCGCTTGGTGGCACCGCTCGCAGGGAAGTACACGCGGTCGGGGTTGGACACCCGCACCGTGCGTCCGCGGACTTCGAGCTCGATCGCCGGTGACGTGGCTGCCATGTTCGCGATACTAGTGCGGGCCGAGGGGGTACACAGGGAGTCGACCGGTCCGCACGTTCGAAGGAGCCCCGTTGATTTTCATCACCGCCAAGTTCAGAGTGAAGCCCGAGCATGCCGACGACTGGCCGCAGATCTCGCGCGCCTTCACCGAGGCGTGCCAGGCGGAAGAAGGATGCCTCTGGTACTTCTGGTCGCGCACGCTCGACGACCCCACCGAGTACGTCCTGGTCGAGGCATTCCGCGATCCCGACGCCGGCGCGGCCCACGTCCAGTCGGACCACTTCAAGCAGGCGCAGAAGGACCTCCCGCCGTACCTGCAGGAGACCCCGAAGATCATCAGCCAGGAAGTGGACGGGACCGACTGGAACGAGCTGGGAGAGCTCGCGGTCGGCTAGTTGTAGTTCCCGGGGACGTTGCGTACGGGGACGCGGTCGATAGGTGACTGGCCACCGATGCCGGTGTGGGGTCGGTGGTGATTGTAGGTGTGGATCCAGTCCTGGTAGGTCGCTGCGCGGGCTTCGTCGGACAAGTAGGTGTGGGCGTAGGCCCACTCGGCGGCGAGGGTGCGGTTGAACCGTTCGACTTTGCCGTTGGTCTGCGGCCGGTACGGGCGGGTCCGTTTGTGGACCACAGTTCCGAGCGCTTCGGCGAACAGTGTTGAGCGGTAACAGGATCCGTTGTCGGTGAGCACTCGGGTGACGGTGACGCCGTGCGCTGCGAAGTACGCTTGGGCGCGGGTCCAGAACGCTGCGGCGGTCTCTTTGCGTTCATCGGTGAGGATCTCGGAGTACGCGAGCCGGGAGTGGTCGTCGACGGCGTGGTGGACGTAGGAGTATCCGAGGCTCTGCTTCTTGTTGTGCCGGTTTCCGATCGTGCGGCCGAACTTGCGGTGCCCGCCGCCGTCGGGGATGCGGCCGAGTTTCTTGATGTCGACGTGCACCAGATCGCCGGGGGTGGGGTGTTCGTAGCGTTGCGCCCGCAGTCGGCGGACGGGTAGTCCGGTGTTCTGGTCCAGGTGCGACAGCAACGGCATCGCGTATCGGCGCAGTACTGCTTCGACGGTCGAGCGGGCCAGGTGCAGGTGGTAGGCGATGCGGTGAGGTCCCCACCGCCTGGTGAAGCGCAGGTTGATGATTCGGCGTTCGGTGCGCTGGTCGGTGCGGGTGGGACTGCGGTGTGGGCGGCTGGAGGCGTCGCCCATCGCCGCGGCACCGCCGGCGGCGTAACGCCGCGCCCACTTCGATGCGGTGGCGGGTGAGCACTGGAATCGTTCGGCGGCGCGGCGGACGGTCCAGCCGGTGTCGACGATGGTGCGTGCCAGGTCCAACCGTCCCCGAGGGGTGAGGTAGGCGTTAGCGTGTGTCATGAGGGCCTCTGGTGGTCGGGGTGTGTGTGGTAACCACACCGATACCGGAGGCCCTCCCTCATCGACTCACGCCACGCCGTTCACAACCTCAACAAGAACTACAGCTAGTTCTCCGCCAGCGTCCGGACGGCGTCGGCGAACTGTCCAGGGAGTTCCTGGGGCGGATTGTGCCCGGCGTCGACGGCTCGGACGTCGATCAGATCGGTGAAGTGCGCCGAGTGGTCGGATGCTCCGTACAGCGCCGCCACGGTGTCCTCCGTCGGATCGATCACGATGGTGGGCACCGTGATTCGCGGTTGCGTCGCCAACAGCTGTTCGGTCTCGGCGTAGGCCGCGTCACCGGGTACCAGGCCGTACCGGTGGCGGTACGAATGGACTGCCACGTCCACGAAATCCGGATTGTCGAACGACGGCGCCGTGGCGGCGAACTCGGAGTCACCGAACCTCCACGTCGGCGACCAGTCGGTCCACAACGTCTGCGCGATCTCCGCGCGGTACGCGGCCAGACCGGCGCGACCTCGCTCGGAATGGAGGTAGTACTGGTACCAGTACCGCTTCTCCAGATGCGGTGGGGCCGGCGTCGTGGCAGCCGCCGCACGGTCCTGAACCAGGTATCCGGACACGCTGACAAGACCCGACACCGACTCCGGCCAGACAGCGGCGACGACGCACGCAGCCCGGCCGCCCCAGTCGTACCCGGCGACGAGTGGCCGGTCGAGGTCCAGCGCCGCGATCAGTTCACGCAGGTCGTGACCGAGTGCCGCCTGTTCACCCGACCGCATCGTTCCGGCGTCGGCGAATCGTGTCCCGCCGAAGCCGCGCAGATACGGAACGACCACATCGAATCCCTGCTTCGCCAGGATGCGCGCGACGTCGTCGTAGCAGCGGGTGTCGTACGGGAAGCCGTGCAGCAGCACCACAGCCCGCCCCGCCGGATCGCCGTAGCGCTCGTAGGCGACGTCGAGAACCCCGGCCCTGACGGTGCTGATCACTGGTGCCATGGATCCATCATGCCCGTCGACCACTGCGGCCGGCGGAGGTAACCACACCGATGCAGTGGTCGACGAACCGCTGCCGATCGACCTCGATTCCGCCGTCGAGGTACATCGTGAACAGAGCCGTGAGCGCCCCCACGACACCGGTCGCCGTCAACTGCCTGTCCACCTCGTCGGACTCGAGCTGCTCGCCCACCACCGACACGAAGACGGGCATCGTCGTCATGCCCAGCGTGCTCAATGCAGGATCCACGAACGGCGCTGTCAGAAGCACTCGGCCACGAGCCGGTTCGTCGATCATCAACTCCACGAATGCCGTGACGGCGCGGCGGGCGCGCTCGTCCGGGCGACGGGCCTGACCCACGGCCGTGACCAGTGCCTCGCGCGCACCCTCGGCGACCTCGCGATAGACGGTGCGCACGAACGTGTCCCGATCGGTGAAGTTCTCGTAGAAGTAGCGTTCGGTGAGCGACGCGCGCGAACACACCGAGCGCACGGTGACGGCGGGCCGACCGACCGAGCCGAGAAGTTCCACCCCGACCGCCAGCAAGGTTGCGCGCCGCTGCTCCCGCCGCGCCTCGAGCGTGGTCACGTTGCGACACCTCACTGTTGACGACCGTCCACCCAGGACCCTACGGTGACAACATGCGTAGTCAGCCGTTGGGGCCGGAGTCACTCACCTGGCGATACTTCGGGGACTGGCGCGGGATCCTGCAGGGACCGTGGGCCGGCTCGATGCAGAACATGCACCCGGGTCTCGGCGCGGCCGTCAGCGAGCACTCGACGTTCGAGATCGAGCGCTGGGAGCGCGTCATGCGCTCGCTCTATCCCATCGGCGGCGTCGTGTTCGACGGTGACCGCGCACCCGAGACCGCGGAACGAATCAGGCGCTACCACAACGACATCAGCGGTCTCGATGCTCACGGGCGGCCCTACCACGCCCTCGATCCCGACATCTTCTACTGGGCGCACGCCACGTTCTTCGTGGGCACCATGCGCACCGCCGAGTACTTCATGGGCGGCATCACCGAGGCCGAGCGAGAGCAACTGTTCGACGAGCACCGACGGTGGTACGGCCTGTACGGCATGAGCATGCGCCCCGTGCCCGAGACGTGGTCCGACTTCCAGGCGTACTGGGACCGGATGTGCCGCACCGTTCTGGAGGACACCCCGGCCGCGCGCCTGGTCCTCGACATGTCGTCCGTGCCGGTGCCACCGTTCCTGCCACTACCCGAGTGGCTGTGGGCCCGGATGCGCCCGGTCGTCGACCGCACCTTCCGGCGCATCACCGTCGGGCTCTACGACACGGCGGTCCGAGACCTGCTGGGCTACACCTGGACCGATCGGGACGAGCGCTGGCTGCGGCGGCTGGGTTTCCTGGTGAACGTGGCGTTCCGGGCCGTGCCGGCGCGGCGGCGCAAGCATCCGCGTGCGCGCGCCGGACTGGACCGCGCCGCCGGCCGGATCCTCGCCACCGACCCGCTGGTGGAGACCCCGGACCGCAACCTCCCGCCCGCGGGTCGTCGGCAGAACCCGCGGCACTACGTTCCCGGGCGCTGAGGCTGAGTCGTCGGAATCGCCCTCGATTGTGCAGAACCGCGACATCGATCATCATCGTGTGGCTCCACACGCAAGCTGGTGGATCTCGTTGTGCACGAACGAGCGCTTCGTCCACAGGCGCGGACCACCGCCAGACCTCGACAGCACGCGAGCAACTCACACTCGGCCGATGGGAGTCCACACCAGACGACAGCTGATCGCCGGGGGCATCAGCGGCGCGACCGTCGATCGCAGAGCATCGCGCGGCGAACTGCACCGACTGCTGCCCGGCGTGTACTCCACCGAACCACCCACGTACGAGGACAGGTGCACGGCGGTCCGACTGTGGAAACCGCACGCCGTCGCGAGTCACGACACCGCAGCCTGGATCTGGGGGCTGCTGCCCACGGAACCCTCCATGGTCCACGTGACGGTGCCGCCGACGGGGTACGCGGGTGGCCCGAACTGGGTGCGTGTTCATCGCCGGGCTCTGACGAACGTCAGATGGTTGGGGGACATACCTGTCGTGTCCCTCGAACACGCGATCCTCGACGTCGCCGGCACGTTGACCCGGCCGCAGTTCGAGAAGGTGATCGACAGGGCGCTGTCACGGGCGGTGAGCTGGCGTTCCCTGGCTCAGCTGTGCGACGAGGCGAAGGGGATGACCGGCATGCGTCTGCTGCGTGACCAGTTGCGTCGAGCCTGCCCGCACACACTGTCCGAACCCGAGCGCATGGTGGCGCGAGCTCTCACCGCCCGCAACATGCACCTGGAGATCAATGGCAAGGTCGGCCCGTACTACGGAGATCTGGTGGACCGGCGCGGGCGCGTGGTGGTGGAGATCGATGGGCGTGAGTTCCACACGGCTGCAGACGTCTTCACCAGCGATCGTCGCCGACAGAACGCACTGGTGTTGGACGGCTGGCTGGTTCTGAGATACTCCGCTGTCACGGTGAAGGCGAGCGTGGCCGCAGTCGCGGACGAGATCATCGAGACGGTGCGCCGGCGACGATCGCTCGCGCGAGGGTGAGCGCACACGATCACCGGTGATTCTGCGGATGCGCGGAATCGTCGACGATCGTGTGGCTACAGCCGCATCGACGCCACCACCTCCCCGAGCGCCCCCTCGAACTGGTGCCCACCCCGCTGGTGCTCGACCACCTGAGCGCCCGGGAGCCGCGCGGAGGCCAGTGCGAGGTGCGCGAACGGCACCACGTCGTCGTCGCGGCAGTGGTGCAGCGTCAGGGAGACCTCCGGCGGGACGGTCGGCCACTCGTACTGGTGGACGTCCCAGCCCGCGGCACTCCAGTCGGGCATCGCGAGCAACGTGGCGGCGGGAACCGGGACCGAAGCGAGCACGTGCAGCAGGACGGTGGCGCCGAAGGAGTGGGCGATCACGACGTCGGGACTCGCCTCGAGGCCGCGGCGTATCGGTCCTGCCCACGCCTCGACGCTCATGTCGTCGCTCGGGATGCGGGGCATGTCGACCGTCGCGCCGAGCAGCGCGCCGAACTCCTCCGCCAGTGGCTCGTCGTCGTCCTCGCCGCCGGCGCCGTGGACGAACAGCAGTCTCGTCATACCGATACCGACTCGACGGGGCGCCGGAACTCACCGCGGAACGCCGAGAGCCGGCCACCCGTGAGGGTGACCGGCTCTCGTGCGATCAGGGAGCGGGACTCAGAAGTCCATGCCGCCCATGCCGCCGGTCGGATCGCCCGCGGGCGCTCCGGCCTTCTCCGGCTTGTCGGCGACGACGGCCTCGGTGGTGAGGAACAGAGCCGCGATCGACGCTGCGTTCTGCAGTGCCGAGCGGGTGACCTTGACCGGGTCGTTGATGCCGGCGGCGAGCAGGTCCTCGTACTCGTTGGTCGCGGCGTTGAGGCCGTGGCCGAGGGGGAGGTTGCGCACCTTCTCCGCGACGACGCCGGGCTCGAGGCCGGCGTTGAACGCGATCTGCTTCAGCGGTGCCTCGAGGGCGACGCGAACGATGTTCGCGCCGGTGGCCTCGTCGCCCGTGAGGTTGAGGTTCTCGAGTGCGGGAGCCGACTGCAGCAGCGCGACGCCACCACCGGCGACGATGCCCTCCTCGACAGCTGCCTTGGCGTTGCGCACGGCATCTTCGATGCGGTGCTTGCGCTCCTTGAGCTCGACCTCGGTGGCGGCACCGGCCTTGATGACTGCAACGCCACCGGCCAGCTTGGCCAGGCGCTCCTGCAGCTTCTCACGGTCGTAGTCCGAGTCGGAGTTCTCGATCTCGGAACGGATCTGCGAGACACGACCCGCGATGGTGTCGGCGTCGCCGGAGCCCTCGATGATGGTGGTCTCGTCCTTGGTCACGACGACCTTGCGAGCCTGGCCGAGCAGCTCGAGTCCGGCACCCTCGAGGGAGAGGCCGACCTCTTCGCTGATGACCTCGCCACCGGTGAGGATGGCGATGTCGGCGAGCTGCGCCTTGCGACGGTCACCGAAGCCCGGTGCCTTGACGGCGACGGACTTGAAGGTGCCACGGATCTTGTTCACGACGAGGGTGGAGAGCGCTTCGCCCTCGACGTCCTCGGCGATGATCAGGAGCGGCTTGCCGGACTGGATGACCTTCTCCAGCAGGGGCAGCAGGTCCTTGACGGTGGAGACCTTCGAGCTGACGAGCAGGATGTACGCGTCTTCGAGGACGGCTTCCTGACGCTCGGCGTCGGTGACGAAGTATCCCGAGATGTAGCCCTTGTCGAAGCGCATGCCCTCGGTGAGCTCGAGCTGCAGGCCGAAGGTGTTGGACTCCTCGACCGTGATGACGCCTTCCTTGCCGACCTTGTCCATGGCCTCGGCGATGAGCTCGCCGATGGACGCGTCGCCTGCGGAGATACCAGCGGTCGCAGCGATCTGCTCCTTGGTGTCGATCTCCTTGGCGGACTTCAGCAGGGACTCGGTGACAGCGGCGACGGCTGCCTCGATGCCGCGCTTGAGGCCGAGCGGGTTCGCGCCGGCTGCGACGTTGCGCAGGCCTTCGCGGACGAGTGCCTGAGCGAGAACGGTCGCGGTGGTGGTGCCGTCACCTGCGACGTCGTCGGTCTTCTTGGCGACCTCTTTGACCAGCTCTGCGCCGATCTTCTCGTACGGGTCCTCCAGCTCGATCTCCTTGGCGATGGACACACCATCGTTGGTGATCGTGGGGGCGCCCCACTTCTTCTCGAGTACGACGTTGCGACCCTTGGGGCCCAACGTCACCTTGACTGCGTCGGCGAGGCTGTTCAAGCCCCGTTCGAGGCCACGGCGTGCCTCTTCGTCGAACGCGATGATCTTGGCCATTGCGAAGTGATCCTCCGGATTGGGGGTGACACACGAAGCGACCGCGGGTGGGTCGCTCCCTTTCCACATCCGGCCGAGTCGGTGCCCGCGACGGACGACCAGGGGTGTCGATGATTCCCGATCTCACCTCTTCGACCTGGCACTCACAGTACGCGAGTGCCAACCAGATTTCTAGCAGTCGAGGTGGTCGAGTGCAAGGTCGTCGTCGAGTGGTCGCGATTCACACGGTGTTCACGTGCCGGAACGACGACCGACTCACGCGTGAGAAGAATGTGTGACGCGACCAGTTGTCGCGCGCCACAACAGAATCCACGCGAATCGGACATATACACCCGCCCACCCCTGCGGACGAAAGGACCACATCGTGTCCGATGCAGTCGACACCGGTTACGACAACTCGGCGATGGCACACGAGGAGGAGGGCTACGACAAGGGCCTGAAGCCTCGGCAACTGCAGATGATCGCCATCGGCGGCGCGATCGGCACCGGCCTGTTCCTCGGCGCGGGCGGCCGCCTCGAGTCCGCGGGCCCGGGCCTGTTCATCATCTACGCCGTCTGCGGCGTCTTCGTCTTCTTCATCCTCCGAGCGCTCGGCGAGCTGGTGCTCCACCGCCCGTCCTCCGGATCGTTCGTCTCCTACGCCCGCGAGTTCTACGGCGAGAAGGCCGCCTACGCGGCCGGGTGGATGTACTTCCTCAACTGGGCGATGACGGCGATCGTCGACGTCACGGCCGTCGCGACGTACATGCACTACTGGGGCGCCTTCAAGGGCATCCCGCAATGGACCATCGCCCTGATCGCACTGGCCATCGTGCTCGCCGTGAACCTGGTGTCGGTGAAGTGGTTCGGCGAGATGGAGTTCTGGGCGGCCATGATCAAGGTCGCGGCGCTGGTGACCTTCCTGGTCGTCGGCACCGTCTTCCTCGCCGGTCGTTTCGACGTCGACGGCCAGTCGACCGGCTTCGGCGTCATCTCGGGCAACGGCGGCCTCTTCCCCACCGGGGCGTGGCCGCTGGTCATCGTCACGTCGGGTGTCGTCTTCGCCTACGCGGCCGTCGAGCTGGTCGGGACCGCGGCCGGAGAGACCGAGAACCCGGCGAAGGTCATGCCGCGGGCCATCAACTCCGTCATCTTCCGCATCGCGGTGTTCTACGTGGGATCGCTGATCCTGCTGGCGCTGCTGTTGCCGTACACGACCTACCGGGCCGGGGAGAGCCCCTTCGTCACGTTCTTCTCCCGCATCGGCGTCGACGGCGCCGGGACGATCATGAACATCGTCGTGGTCACCGCGGCGCTGTCCAGCCTCAACGCCGGGCTGTACTCGACGGGCCGCATCCTGCGGTCGATGGCGATGAACGGCAGCGCGCCGTCGTTCACGGCGCGGATGAGCCGGAACGGTGTCCCCTACGGCGGCATCCTGCTCACCGGCGCCCTGACACTCCTCGGCGTGGCGCTCAACGCGTTCAAGCCCGGCGAGGCGTTCGAGATCGTGCTCAACATGTCGGCCCTCGGCATCATCGCCTCGTGGGCGACCATCGTGCTCTGCCAGCTGCAGCTCTACCGGTGGAGCCGCAAGGGCATCCTCGAACGGCCGTCGTTCCGGCTCTTCGGGGCGCCGTACACGAGCTACGCGACGCTCGCGTTCCTCGCTGCGGTGCTGGTGCTCATGGCGCTCGACGCGCCGATCGGGACGTGGACCGTCGCCACACTCGTCGTCATCGTGCCGATGCTCATCGGCGGCTGGTTCCTCGTCCGGGCCCGCGTCCTCAGCGTCGCCGAGGAGCGGATGGGCTACACGGGTAAGTACCCCGTCGTCGCGAACCGGCCGACGGATCCCGAGACGCCGAGCGACTAGCGACGTCGGTACCAGGGCCGGCCGGGCTCAGGTGGCGGGGAGGCCGGAGGCCGGCCGGGCTCAGGTGGCGGGGAGGCCGGAGGCCGGCCGGGATCAGGTGGCGTGTGGTCCCTCAGGGCCCGCGCCACCGCCACGCTCAGGTCGTGGCACGACGCGAACCGGTCCGGCGGCTCCTTGGCCAGCGCGCGCTGCACGACGGCGTCGAGGCGGGTCGGCAGGTCGGCCCGACGAGAGCTGACGGACGGCGGGGTCCGCCTCAGCTGGGCGTCCATGACGGCGAACGGAGTGGCCAGCGGGAACGGCGGCCGTCCCGTGAGCAGTACGACGAGGGTGGCACCGAGCGCGTAGATGTCGGTGCGGGCGGTGAGCGTGCCGCCCCGCAGCAGTTCGGGTGCCGCGTAGCCGATCGACGTCAGCACCGTCCCGTCGTCCGACACCAGCGGTGTCGGCGAGGACGTCGACCGGGCGATTCCCCAGTCGGACAGCAGAATCTGCTCCCGGGTGTCCGCATCGGCGACACTCGCGAGCAGGATGTTGGCCGGCTTGACGTCCCGGTGGACGATCCCGAGCCCGTGCGCGTGATCGAGGGCTCTCGCCACGCCGTCGACGATGCGGGCGGCTCGGTGGACGTCGAGTGGGATCTGTCCGCGCGCGACGAGGCGGGCGGCGCTGTACCCGTCGACGTGGGGCATCGACATCCACGGCCGCCCGCGGAACTCGCCGTGATCGTGCGCCGCGACGATGTTCGGGTGCTGCAGCAGGGCCCCGATCCGCACCTCGGCCGCGAACGCGTCCCGCGGGGCGTCCGCACGCAGGATCTTCAGGGTCTCCGGCGGTGCCGATCCACGTCGGGCGAGATACACCTCGGCGGTGCCGCCGTGACCGAGCAGTCTCTCGACGCGGAACCCCGCGAACTCGGATCCCGGCCGCAGGACCACTACCGACCGATCTCCAGCACCGCCGGCAGGTCCGCGACGGAGTCGACGACGAACGCCGGTTGCATCGCGTACTGGTCGCGTGCGTGCCGGTCGAGGCGTTCCTGACGGAACTTGCCCGTGCGGACCAACATGCCGCGCATGCCGACGACCTGGGCGGCGAGCACGTCGTTGTCGAGATCGTCCCCGACCATCACCACCAGGTCCGGATCGACGCCCATGCGTTCCGCCGACGTCTGGAAACCGAGCGGCGCCGGCTTGCCGACGGCCGTCGCCGTGCGGCCGGACGCCGATTCCATGCCCGTCAGATACATGCCCGTGTCGATGCGCAGCCCCTCGGCCGTGGTCCACATGAGGCTGCGGTGCATCGCGACGACGGGCACGCCCTGACACATCCAGTCGTAGACCCGGCTGAGCGCCTCGTGAGTGAACTGCTCGCCGGCGCCGCCGAGCACCACCACGTCCGGATCGCTGTCGACCCACTCCACGCCGGGCAGATCGTCGGCGATCCGGCCGCTGTTGAGGAGGACGCACCGCGCACCGGGGTACCGCGTCCTCAGGTGATCGGCGGTGAGAGTGGCCGCGGTGACGATCTCGTCGGCGTGCACCTCGATGCCCGCATCGGTGAGCGCCTCGGAGATCTGCTCCCGCGTCTTCGACGTGGTGTTGGTCAGGAACGCGCACGCCACGTCGTTGCTGCGCAGCGTGCTCACCGTCTCCGCGGCCCCGGGCACGGGACGCCAACTGGTCATGAGCACACCGTCGATGTCGAACAACACCCCACCGATCGGACTCATGCGACGAGCCTAGTGCCGCTACGGGTTCGGGGCAGGATGGGCGGGTTCGACGTTCTCGGCCGCGCCCGCGGACCGGGCCAGGGCCACCGCCGAGACCACCACGAGAATCAGGGCGACGACCAGCACCACCGTGACCTCACGATCGGCGTCGAGGTACTCGCCCAGCACGACGAATCCCAGCAGCGACGCGACCATCGGTTCCATCACGGTCGTCGCGGGCAGCGAGGCCTGCAACGCACCCACCTGGAAGGCCGACTGCTGCAGCGAGATCGCGACCACGGCCACGGCCACGAGCGCGTACGGCTCGACCGAGGTCAGCAGCGGCTGCGGTCCGCGTCCGGCGAGGTGGACGACACTCTTCGTCAGCACGGCCGCGACGCCGAACAGCGCACCGCCGGCCAGTCCCAGCAGCAGGGCGCGCCGGGACCGGGAGCCGCTGCGCGCGCCGAGAACACAGGCGAGAACGAACGGAATTCCGACGCAGAGAACGACGACCCAGTGCCGCGTCTCGGCGCGTTCCACGCCGGGCCGCGGATCGCCCACGACGACGAGGACCGCGATGGCCGCCGTCAGCGCGGCAGCCCACAGCCAGTCCTTCGCCGACACGGTGCGGCCGGAGAACCGAGCACCCAGCGGCAGCGCGAACAGCAGGGACAACACGAGGAGCGGCTGCACCAGGAGAAGGGATCCGAGCCCCAACGCCGCCGCCTGCAGGCCGTAGCCGCCGATGCCGACGACCGTGCCGATCCACCACAGCGGCTCGCGGATCAGCGTGGTGATGGGTCCCAGCCGACCGACGGACTCGTCGGGAATCGACGCCGCCGACCGCTGGCGGACGACGGTACCGACAGCGATGCACACCGCCGCCCCGACGGCGCAGAGCACCGCCAGGACGGTGGCGTTCACGACGGTTACAGACCGGCGATGCAGGACCGCCCGGTGGAGAGGTCGAGAGCGAAGGAGTTGAGACCGGCGCAGTTCACGCCCGTGACCGTGCTGGCCGTCGCGCCGCCGCCGTACCCGGCGATGGCGACGGAGGTGGCTCCGTTCGTGGCGAAGGACTGCGAGATGCCGCCACCGAGGGAGTACGAGTACGAGGTACCCGCTCCCAGAACGGCACTCAGCGCGGTGCCGAAACCGGTGGCGTTCGACGTCGAGCGCCCGCCGTCGGCGACGCTGACCGCGGTACCGCTCTCGGACGCCGACGACGTGGCGACGCCGGCGCCGGTGGCCTTGGCTCCGCAGCTGGCCGTGTCGCTCACCTGGATGTCGTTGGCCGCGGGCGGGGACACGCAGGTGACCGGAGCCGCGGACGCCACCCCGGTACCGAGGATCGCACCTGCGGCGATGGTGGCGCCGACCGCGACGGCTGCGCCGAATCGCGTTGCACGAGAGGAACTTCGATCCGAGCGCGTGGCGTTGGAGAAGAAGGACGAGGTGGGGATGAACGACACGGACGGCTCCTGAGGCTGTGCGAGAGAATGCATCGTGCAATGCACCGCAGACCTTACCGCCCGCTCGTCCCTACCGGCGGGTAACTCCATAACGATTCGATGTTGGGTTCAGCGGACGTGGCGCTGCCAGTCCCAGGGGACCCGAGACGACGGTCCGGGCACTGTCTGGTCCATCGGATGATGCTGCGGCGCAGCGAGTTCGGGACCGTCGAAGCCCTCCTCGGTGACGTAGTTCCAGAACCACGTCTCCCCGGGTTCGAACGACTGCACGACGGGATGACCGCTGGTCGCGGCATGGGCACTCGCGTGCTGCGACGGTGAGGAGTCACAGCATCCGACGTGGCCGCACTGAGCGCACCGACGCAGGTGCACCCACCACCCGTCGGTGGCGTCGCACTCCACGCAGCCCGTGCCGCTGGGCGGTACCGCGGTGTCGATTCCGTTCGTGCTCATCCGACTTCCTCCTCTGCGATCGGCATGGGCGCCCCGGCCGGGCCGTCGATCGGTATCCGTACCTGGAACCGGGTGTCTCCCGGCTCCGACAGCAACCGTAGGTCGCCGCCGTGCTTCTTCACCACGATCCGCCACGAGATGTCGAGGCCCAGACCGGTGCCCTCGCCCACGGGCTTGGTGGTGAAGAACGGTTCGAAGATGCGGGACCGGATCGCCTCGGGAACGCCCGGGCCGGTGTCCCCGATCTCGATGAGGGCCGTGTCGTTCTCCCGCGCGGTGCGCAGAGTGAGCGTTCCTCGGCCGTCCATGGCCTGTACGGCGTTGTCGATGAGGTTGGTCCACACCTGGTTGAGCTCCGCGGCGTACGCCGCGACGGGAGGCAGCGCCGGGTCGAAGTCCTTGACCACCGTGATGTCGTCGCCGATCTTGCGGCCGAGCATCACCAGGGTGCTCTTGAGGAGGACCCGCAGATCCACCTTCTGGAACGGCGCACGGTCCATCTGCGAGTACTGCTTCGCGGCGTTGACCAGCGTCGACACCCGTGTGGTGGAGTCGGAGATCTCGTTCATGAGCAGTTCGGTCTCGATGGTGTAGTTCAGCCAGCGGATCGTGCTCTCGAGAAGCTCCGCCCCCGTGTCCGCGGCGACGCGCTCGAGCCAGTCGGCCTCGATGCCGGCCTGCACGAAGGTCGGGGCGAGGTCCCACCCGTCGGAGATGCCGTGGTCCTCGAACCACTCCCCCAGCGCGTCCTCCCGGTCGGAGGCCTCCATGGGAGTGAGCTCCGGCGCTTTGCCCACCAGTTCGGCGGCCTCGTCCTGCAGGCGGATCAGACCCGTCAGGGAGTCGGTGTCGTAGACGCCCGACGCGATGACGCCGAGTTTGCGGCGCATGTGCGACACCCGGTCCCGCAGCGCCGCCGTCGCACGGACCGCCGCGGCGGCCGGGTTGTTCAGCTCATGTGTCAGACCGGCCGACAGCGACCCCAGCGCCAGCAACCGCTCCCGCTGGTCGATGACCTGCTTGCTGCTCTGCTGACCGAAGAACAGTCCCTCGAGCATGTGGACCGCCATGGGGAACCACTCTCGAACCAGGTCTCCGAACCGCTCGGCGTCGAGCACGAAGAACCGGGACGGACGCGTCACGTCCATGCCCGACATGTACTTCTGCGGGGCGCGGTCCCCGAGGTACGCCTGCCACGCACCCGCGTAGACGCCCCGCGACGACGTGCGGTTCACCTCGATCTTCTCGCCACCCGACATCTTGGTCAGCACCAGTTCCCCGTCGAGGAGCACGTAGAAGCACGTGGCGTCGTCGCCCTCCGCGAACACGGGACCGGCCTCGATCATCTCCACGTGCCCGTTGGCACACAGTTGCTCGAGCTGCTCGTCGTCGAGCGACTCGAAGAGGAACAGCGTCTTCAGTTCCTCGGTGCTGCAGTCGAGTTCGGTCATGATGATCCAGCTTCCGGGACGCGTGCGGTGGTCAGGGTTGGGCGAGATAGCGGTGGACGAGCATGACGGCCATCGCACCCTCACCGACGGCCGACGCGACGCGCTTGGCGGAGTCCGCGCGCACGTCGCCCGCCGCGAAGATGCCGGGCACGCTGGTCTCGAGATGGTGCGGTGCGCGGTCGACCGACCAGCCCGGAGGGCGGGCCCCGTCGACCGTGAGGTCCTGACCCGAGACGACGAAGCCGTGGCGGTCGCGCACCACCACGCCGTCCAGCCACTCGGTCCGCGGCGCCGCCCCGATGAAGAGGAACAGGTAGCCCGTGTCGACGGTCTCCTCGTCGCCGGAGACCTTGTCGCGCAGGGTGATCTGTTCGAGGTGGCCGTCGCCGTGCGCGGCGGTCACCTCGGTGCAGGGGCGGACGGAGATGACGGGGTTCTTCTCGATCTGCTGCACGAGGTAGTACGACATGGAGGCTTCCAGCGACCCGGCGCGCACCACGATGGTCACCGACCGCGCCCACTTGGACAGGTACATCGCTGCCTGACCGGCGGAGTTCGCGCCGCCCACGATGTACACGTCCTGATCGGTACAGCCGACCGCCTCGGTGACCGCGGAGCCGTAGAAGACGCCGCGACCGGCGAACTCGTCGACCCCCGGCGCCGGATGCCGGCGGTAGGAGACACCCGTGGCGAGGATGATCGAGTGCGCGGCGATCGCACTGCCGTCGGTCAGACGCACCACGCGCGCCGGCCCGTCGACCTCGACACCCGCGACCTCGCGGGTGGTGACGAGTTCGGCGCCGAACTTCTCGGCCTGCCGACGTGCACGCTCGGCCAGCTGCGCGCCGGACACCCCGTCCGGGAAACCGAGGTAGTTCTCGATGCGCGAGCTCTGGCCCGCCTGCCCACCCGTCGCGGTGCGCTCGACGAGGACCGTCCGGAGACCCTCGGACGCGCCGTAGACGGCCGCGCCCAGGCCGGCGGGCCCGCCGCCCACGACGACGAGGTCGTAGAAGTCCTCCGTCGGCGTGGTGCCCAGACCGAAGTACTCGGCCAACTCGGTGTCGGTGGGGTCGAGCAGACACGACCCGTCCGCGCACACCACCACCGGCAGCGTGCGATCGTCGTGACCCGCCGCCGCCAACAGACGCGCTCCCTCGGGCTCGTCCGCGAGGAACCACCGGTACGGCAGCCTGTTGCGGGCGAGGAACTCGCGCATCTCCGACGATCGAGACGCCCACCGACCCGCGATGATCTTGGTCTCCAGGATGGGCCGGATGTCGGCGGCGTGCCACGCGTCGAGCAGCGTGTCCACCACCGGGTACAGCTTCTCCTCCGGCGGATCCCACGGCTTGAGCAGGTAGTAGTCGAGGTCGACGACATTGATCGCCTCGATGGCGGCGTCGGTGTCCGCGTACGCCGTGAGGAGCACGCGGCGCGCGAACGGGAAGATGTCCATGGCCTGCTCGAGGAACTCGAGACCGCTCATCGACGGCATGCGGTAGTCCGCGAGCAATACCGCGACCTGGTCACCGCGCAACGCGATCTCTCGCAACGCCTCCAGGGCGGACTCGCCGGACTCCGCCCGGATGATGCGGTACTTCTCGCCGTACTTGCGCCGCAGATCGCGGGCGACGGCGCGGGACACCCCGGGATCGTCGTCCACGGTGAGGATGGCCGGCTTGCTCGCGCCGGCCGAACTTCGGGGAGCTGGGTCGCTCACGAACCCGCCTTTCCACTCGTCACGACGGCGACAGTATGTCAGCGTCGTCGGCGGGGCACCTGACTTCGCTTGGCGGCCGGCCCCGGAGCAGCTGCCTTCTTCTTCTTCCTCGGCGGTGTCCCGCGTTCGGACTCGGTACGCGAGCTGTGCGCGGCCCGTCCGCGCACCACCCCCAGGAACTCCTGCGGCAGGTCGAGTGTTCCCTCCTCGGGTGCGGCGACCGATGTGGGCCAGGCCAGGAAGATCCGGGTGGGGTCCGCGTCGGTGACGGGCCGGTAGAGCAGGTCCTTGCGACTGTGCAGTCGGGCCAACGAGTGCGGCACGAGCACCGGGCCGACACCGGCGGCCACCATCTCGAGCGTCGTCGGCAGCGACGCCTCGGATCGGTCGGAGCCGTCCTGCAGCGACTCGCCCTCGAGATCACCGAGCGTGACGGCGTCGTAGGCCGCGGCCGGATGGTCCTTGGGCACCACCACGACGGCGACCTCGGAGTACAGCGGGACGCAGTGCAGCCCCTCCCGTTCGGCGGGCTCCCGCACGAAGCACATGTCGACCACACCCGTCCGCAGCGCGTCGAGCTGGTCCGACTCCTCGACGACGACCGTCTGCAGGTCGGTGCCGGGGTGGCGATCCGCCCAGATCCGGGTCCATTTCGTGACCGTCACTCCCGGAACGAAACCGACCCGCAGCGTCGGCCGCGCCGGCGCTGCCGCAGCCTCCTCGGCGCGGCGGCGATCGTCCTCCGCCACGATGTCGCGGGCCCGGTCGAGCAGAGCCCGTCCGGCCTCGGTGAGTTCGGTGGGCCCGTCGCCCGGAACGAACAGGGGTTCGCCGACCTCGTCCTGGAGTTCCTTGACCGCGGCACTCAGTCGGAGCCGGGAGATGTTCAGCGCCTTCGCCGCGCGCCCGAACGCGAGCGTCTCGGCGACCTCGATGTACCAGCGCAGGACGGTCGCATCGTTCACCGGGCCAGCGTAGTCCCCGCTGCGCTCGGCCGACTTCCCGCTGCGCTCGGCCGACTTCCCGCTGCGCTCGGCCGTGGTCGGCCGTGCGGGCGCTACGCTGGCGCGGTGAGCCAGGACCTGAACGCCCAGACGATGAAGCCTCTGACGGCTGCTGCCAAGCTCGGGATCTTCCTGCCGGCGGCGCCGGAGGAGTTCCGCTCCCAGCCCATCACGCGAGGCGACCTCGAGGCTCTGCGCCAGAATCCGCCGCAGTGGTTGAGCGATCTGTGGACGGCGGGGCCGTTCCCCCGCGACGTCGTGGCTCGCAAACTCGGCGTCACCAACACCGCACTGGCGCGCAACGACGTGTCCGACTCGATGACGCAGGCCGAGATCGACGCGCTGTCCGCCGAGGAACCGGACTGGCTGAAGGCCGAACGCGAGAACTACGCGGAGGTGCAGCGCGAGGCCGTCCGCGTGAAGGAGAAGGAAGAGGCGCGCCGGGCGCAGACCAACAGGCCCCCGAAGAACCGCTGACGGACGCGCGGCCCGGCGAGCCGGGTCAGCCGACGAAGCGCTGGGCGACCACGTCGACCTGCGGAGCCTGATGCGCCGAGCGGCGCCGCCCGACCTCGTCGATGCCGCCCATGAGCGCGGCGACCAGACCTGCGGGGTCGGTGTTCCACTGGCGCTCGATGGCCTCGATCTCACCCGGCAGGAACAGGCCGGTGAACCGCAGATCGGACACCCACTGCCCGATGTCGCCGCACGAGATGGTGGTCAGGACGTCCTGGTCCACGCCGATCTCGAACTCGTCGCAGAAGACCGCGCGGATCATCTCGGTGTGGCCGGTGTTGACCGCGTGTGAGCGGTGCGCCAGAAGGTCGTGCATGTGGTTCTCCCCGACACGAGGGGCGTCGACACGACGCCGAATCTGTGTGTAACGAAGCGGGATCGTGGAGCGATACACCATCTCGTCCGTGGGCCGAAGCGTACGCGCCGGACGAGGGTCCCGGGGCTCCTGTGACAACTTCGTGAGAAAACACAACTGGTGCTGGTCCCGTGCCGTGTGGCAGGTGCGGCGCATACTGACCGGCATGACCGCCGTCGCTGCTGTTCTGGCCGCTCTCGCCGCCGCGCTCCACGTGTACATCTTCGTTCTGGAGTCCTTGGTCTTCCGCACCAAGGGCCGTCACGTCTTCGGCGTGCGGGAGGACTCCCACGTCGACGTCGTCGAGCGGTGGGCCTTCAACCAGGGCTTCTACAACCTGTTCCTCGCGGTGGGTGCCGCGGTCGGCGCGGTGAACCTGGCGGCGGGGAATCACACCGTCGGCGCCGTCCTGGTCTTCGTGTCCGCGGGATCGATGGTCGGCGCCGGCAGTGTTCTGCTCGGCACCGACCGTCGGATGATGAAGGGCGCGCTCGTGCAGATCGTCCCGGCAGGACTGGCCGTCGTGGCCACCGCACTCGCGCTCTGAGCCGCGAGGGTCAGGCCGAGAGCAGTACCCGAACGCCGACGGCACCGTCGCCGACGACCGACGCGACCGCGCTGCGCACGTCCGTCAACTTCTCCGCCACGGTGCGCAGCGATGCGGACTCCTCGGCCCGCACCACCACGGTGATCACCGGGACACGGCGACCGTCGGACCGCTCGTGACGCAGACGCGCACGCGCGGACTTCACCCCGTCGACCTCGCGGGCGGTGTCGGCCGCCCTGTGAGCGACCGATCGCAGATCGACGGTCACGCGGCCGTCGGGATCGCCGGTGACCGGCAGCGACAGGGTGCGCCCCGCTGAGGACGGCAGCCTTCGTACCAGTGAGAACACCACGAGCAGCGCGATCAGCACTCCGGCGCCGAGGAGAGCCCACGGCCACCACTGCTGGTCCTGCGCGTCGGTCACCACCGACGCGTCGACCTCGGTGAGTTCGAACGGGAGTCGATCGCGCTGCCACAGTGCGGCGCCACCGCCGACGGCCACGAGCGCGAGTCCGATGATCAGGACACCGAGGCGGTCGAAGAACACCGTGGTCCGCTTCATTTCTCGCCTCCTGCGACAGTCGGGGTGGCCGTGGTCTCGGGTGCGGCCGCCACCGTGGGTTTCGGCTCGGTCACCTTTCGCCAGGTCGGCCTTGTGCACCCACACGTCGTCCGCGATCCCGCTGGACCGGTACCGACAGGCGCGCCACTTGAGCGAGGCCAGGACGACCAGAACTCCGACGACCGCCACGGCGATGCCCGCGGGGAACATCCAGGACAGGGGTGTGAGTCCGTCGATCCAGTCGAGTGCGCTCGCCGTCCACTCTCGACCGCTGATGACGGAGAATCCGACCAGCGCGTCGCGGATCAGCACACCCGCCCCGGCGAGGAGCAGCAGCGACACCACGATCGCGATCGGGGTCGCGGCCGGAGCCGCGAGCGGCCGGGTGGTCGGCGCCGGAGTCGCGCCCGACGCCGGCGCGGCGGACGAGGACACGGAACCGAAGTCGCCGACGTGTACGTCGACGGAATCCGTGCGCAGGCCCGAGTCGGTCATGCCGCGCGCGATGTCGCGGCGGAGATCGTCGGCGACGGACGCCGCCGAGCGCGGCCACGCCACGGTCACGTCGACGGCGGCGCGTACGCGGTCGTCCTGCTTCGTCACCTTCACACGGGACGGTTTGCGGCCGAAGCTCCCGCCGGAGGTGACGACACCGTCGGTGCGACCGAGGGAGGCGTCGGCGATGGACTCGACCGCGCGATCGAGGACTGTGAGCGACCCACGCTGCGCGGGGTCGATCGTCCCGGGGTCGGCTCTGTCGGACAGGTCTTTCGAGACGGTGTCCGCTGCGTCCGCCGTGTCGCTCGGGGCGGTGTCAGCCACGGCCGCGACCTCGCAGGAGTGCCTCGGGGTCGAAGTTTCCGTCGCGGTACGCGCCGACGGCGAACCCGATCGCACCCAGGACGAGAGCGACGAGGAATCCGGTGAATCCGCCGGCTGCGGCAGCGACTGCCAGAAGGAGGCCGGCGAGAAGGCCGATGGTCGAGGAGGTCATGGTGCTCCGATCGTGGAGAGCGGTCAGTTCTCCCGGGAGGGAGAACGTGGGTCCGTGGGTCTGGGTGGCCGGTCGGCCGAGCTCGTGGGCAGGTCGACGTAGGTGCGCCGCGTGGGCAGCAGTCGCCGGACCCGGGACAGGCGGCGAACGGCGAGCCGTCGTCGGGTTACGCCGACGACCACCTGCGTCGCGACGGTCCCGCGGGAGAACTTCGCGTCGATGTCGCGCAACGCACGGATGAGCGACTCGGCGTCGCCCCCGGCGTCGGGATGGTGCGCTCTCGCCGCCGCACGCCGAGCCTCGCGATAGGCGGGGTCGGCGTGCGGCGGACGAGGCTGGGTCACGGGCGGAGAGTACCCCCGGGAGCCGAGGTCGACCCCGGCTCGGAGGACTCGGTCGGTTCCGGTCCGGAGGACCCTGTGTCGGCGCCGCCGTCCGACGGCGACGCCACGTCCTCGACCACGACGTGCACCGGGGCATCGACCACCGCACGGACGGCGCGGCGAACCGCGTCGGCCGTCTCGCGTACGACGGCGTCCGGGGTCACGGCGATGTGGATCTCGGTCCCGTCGTCCCGGATCGCGACCCCGGCGACGCGCCTACCGGGAAGGTAGGTGCCGATCTCGCCGAACATCCCGCCGTGCAACGAGGCGACTCCGTCCACCGCGACGACCGCGTCCGCGACGAGATCGGCGCGATCGCTGCCCGACGGTGCCGCGGGGCTCATCGAACGCGTGCGGGTGCTGCGTCGTCGCGCTCGTCTTCTTCCTCGAACAGGAAGACGTCGTGCACGGTGATATTGACCTCGGTGACCTGCAGGCCGGTCATCCGCTCGACCGCGTCGATCACGTTGCGACGGATGCCCGCCGCGAGATCCGCGATGGACACGCCGTAGTCGGCCACGATGTCGATGTCGACGGCTGCCTGGCTCTCGCCGACCTCCACGGACACGCCCTGCGAGTGGTTGACCCGGGCGCCGGGGATGCGCTCGCGCAGTGCACCGATGGCGCGGGTCGCGCCGCCGCCCACGTCGTGCACGCCCTGGACCTCACGGGTGGCGATGCCGGCGATCTTGGACACGACGACGTCCGCGATGGTGGTGCGGCCGTCGGACGCGACCAGTGCACCGGTGGAGTCGGTCTTCTTGTCCAGCGCACCGTTCGAGCCGGTGGCGGTGGTGGACGTGGTGGATCCCTGTGCTGTCGTCATCTACGTCATCCTTTCGGGTTCGTTGTGTCGGGAGTAGGTCGAGGCGGACCGAGGAAAACGTATGCGGATGTGATGTATGCCACACCACTGTCGTTTCACACCCGCTGGTTCGAATTTGCTCCGTGGACAGCGATGCGGCTCTCGTCGACGCTGCGGTCATCGGTGACCGCGGCGCGTTCGAGGAGATCGTCCGCACGCACGGTCCCGCGATGTTCCGGTACGCCCGCAACATGTTGCGTGACGACGGCGTCGCGGAGGAGGTGGTCCAGGACGCGTTCGTCGCGGCCTGGAAGAGCCTCGGCAACTACCGGTCCGACTCGGCGCTGCGCACATGGCTGTTCGGTATCACCGCACACAAGGCCATCGACGCCACGCGGCGCCGCATCCCCCGTCCGCACGAGGAGTGGCTGTTCGACGACGCCGTCAGCGACGTGTCGGACGATCCGGAGGTGCGGGCGACGGAATCGGGGTTCCTCGCCGAGCTGCGCGTGGCCCTCGGGGCACTGCCACAGATGCAGCGCTCGTGCTGGTTGCTCCGCGAGGTCGAGGGAATGACTCATGTCGAGATCGGGGAGATCCTGTCCATGTCGCCGTCAGCGGTGCGCGGTCAGGTCACCCGCGCACGAACCACTCTGAGCGAGAGGATGGCGTCATGGCGTTAGACACGGCGGACGAGCCGGACGATCCCGTGCTCAGCCGCGCCGCACAGGAACTCCGAGACGAGGAGGTGCCGTCCTGGGTCGAGGCCAGCACGGCGATCCTCGCCGCACTCCGCGCGACGGCTCGGCGGACACGCGCGCTGGACGCCTCGCACCCGGGTTTCGTCGACGGCGACTCGCTGCGGGTGGGCGACCACCTGGTGCTCCTGTCCATCGCCCGCGCCCTGTCGGAACTGCCCTGCGGGGTCAAGGGCATCGATCTCGACGTCGACGGACGCCGGTGTACCGGGGTGTCCCTGGACATCGCCGTGACGTACGGCCAGGACATGGCCGCGCTGGCGGTGACACTGACCGGGAGGACGGCCGACGCGGTGAACACCACGCTCGGCACCGCTCTCACGGCGGAGGACGTCGCGGTGCACGTCGTGGACGTCCTACTACCCTGACGGCGTCACCACCCAGCCTGCCTGAACACACCGGGAGAACTCCATGGCCACACCCCTGTCCGTCAGCGTCGACATCGATGCACCGCCGAGCGCGGTCTGGTCCGTGGTGTCCGACCTGAAGCGCATGGGTGAGTGGAGCCCCCAGTGCGCGGTGATGAAGGTGTTCGGCCCACTGCGCGTGGGCACCCGCACGCTCAACGTCAATCGGCGCGGACCCCTCGTGTGGCCCACGACGTCGCGGGTCGTGCGCCTCGAGCGCGAGCGACTGCTCGCGTTCCGCATCACCGAGAACCACACGGTGTGGTCCTACTTCCTGGAACCGACCGAGACGGGCACACGCGTGACTGAGCGTCGCGAGGCACCCGGCGGCACCACCAAGGTCTCCGACACCGCGGTGCGACTGGTGCTGGGCGGCACACGCAACTTCGAGGCCGAACTCGAGCGGGGCATGGCGTCCACCCTGGCGAAGATCAAGGACGCGGCCGAGAGTTCTGCTCGTACCGTGAAGTGATGACCCCTCGCGCCCGCACGACCCGCGCCCTCGCCGGCCTCGCCCTGTCCGCTGCTCTGGCGACGACGGCGTGCTCGACCACGACCGAGTCCGACGCCTCCCCCGCGGCCGGCACCCCCGAATCGCCGACATCGCAGGCAACGACACCGGAACCGACATCCGCGGACGCCGCGGACGCCGCGGACGCCGTCCCGAACGTCGTCGTCTCCTCACTGGCCACGGGGCTCGATCATCCGTGGGACGTGGTCCGGGCGCCGGACGGCACCGTGATCTTCGACGAGCGCCCCGGCCGCTTCACCGCGATCCGGCCCGGTGGTGAGCCGACACCGATCAGCGCCGATCTCGGCGATCTGTTCGTCGGATCGGAGACCGGTCTGATGGGCCTCGCACTGTCACCGACCTTCGAGACCGATCGGACCCTGTACTCCTGCCAGGGCATTCGAGGCGACGACCCCACCATCGGCGTGGTCGCATGGACCGTGGCCGACGACTACGCGAGCCTCACGCGTGAGCGCACCGTCGTCTCCGGGTTCCCGGTCACCTCCGGTCGCCACGGCGGATGCCGGGTGCTGGCGAACGCCGACGGCACCCTGTTCATCGGCACCGGCGACTCGGCTCAGGGCACCGTTCCGCAGGACCCGACGTCGCTCGGCGGCAAGGTCCTCCGGGTCGACGCCGCCACGGGCGTACCGGCCCCAGGCAATCCCGACCCCGCGAGCCCGGTCTTCACACTCGGCCACCGCAACGTCCAGGGACTGGCCGCCCGGCCCGGCACCGATCAGATCTTCTCCGTCGAACAGGGCACGTCGCGGGACGACGAGGTGAACCTCCTCGTGGCGGGCGGCAACTACGGGTACCGACCGGACCGCGGCGGCGGCTACGACGAGTCCGTCGCGATGACCGATCCGGAGCGTGTACCCGGCGCCCGGAACGCGGTGTGGAGCTCGGGCCCGAGCACCATCGCCACCGCGTCGGCCACGTTCCTCGACGGTGACGCCTGGGGCGCGTGGAACGGCATGCTCGCCGTCGGCGTGCAGAAGGGCCAGGAGGTCCTGCTCCTCGATCTCTCCGACGACGGCACCACGGTGGACGCGCAGTCGACGATTCCCGCTCTCAGCGAGTACGGCCGCATCCGCACGGTGTCGGCACAACCGGACGGGACGCTGCTCGTGACGACCGACAACGGCGACACCGACCAGATCCTGCTGGTCACGCCGCAGTAGGCCCGCCGTCACGCAGTCGAGGCCGGATCGTGATGTGCCGACGGTCGGCTTAACGTTTGCTGAGTATCGGGGCCGGGTACAGAAGGTCAGTAGTCATGCCCGGTCCACGGGCAGCAAAGCTGATCTGAAAGAGGTTCCATCATGTTGGGTCTGGGCATCATCGGTTGGATCATCATCGGCGGACTCGCCGGATGGATCGGCAGCAAGATCATGAAGACGGATGCGCAGCAGGGCATCATCCTCAACATCGTCGTCGGCATCATCGGCGGCCTGCTGGGTGGATTCCTGCTCCGCGCGTTCGGTGTCGACGTCCAGGGCGGCGGCATCATCTTCAGCTTCGTCACGTGCCTCGTCGGCGCGTGCATCCTGCTGTTCATCGTCAAGGCAGTCACGGGACGCGGTTCGCGCGTCTGACGCAGACCCCACCTCTCGGGGCCCCTCACGTAATCTGTGAGGGGCCCCGAGTCGTGTCCGCACATCCCTCGGGCCGTGAGAGTGTGCCCGAATCGACGTAAGAGGAGCCCGTGGCCCGCAGACCTGTCCCCCCTGGTACGCCTGAACCGACCGGAGCAGGACACATCGTGGACCTGGTGCGGCGCAGCATTCCGCCGCTGCATCCCGCCGGTGCCCCGTTCGTCGCGGTGCCGTTGGCGCTCGCCGGACTCGGCCGCCGCCACCGGGTCGTCCGCACCGCCTCGCTGCTCACCGCCGGAGCCATGGCGGGCTTCTTCCGCCACCCTCCGCGCGTCCCGCCGAATCGGGCCGGGGTTGTCGTGGCCCCCGCCGACGGTGAGGTCGCACTCGTCGACCACGCGGTGCCGCCCGCCGAGTTGAACCTCGGCACCGCTCCGCTGCCGCGGGTCAGCATCTTCCTGTCCGTGCTCGACGTCCACGTCCAGCGCGTCCCGGTGTCCGGCACGGTCGAGGCCGTGGTGCACAAGGCCGGACAGTTCCTGTCGGCCGACCTCGCCGACGCCAGCGAGGTCAACGAACGCACCAGCATGCATCTGCGCACACCGTCGGGTCACGACCTGGCGGTCGTACAGATCGCCGGACTGCTCGCGCGACGCATCGTCAACACCACGTCCGTGGGCGATTCGCTCACCATCGGCGACACCTACGGACTGATCCGCTTCGGTTCGCGCGTCGACACCTACTTCCCGGAGGGGTCGCGGACGGCGGTGATCGTCGGGCAGCGCGCCATCGGAGCCGAGACGGTTCTGGCCGAGCTTCCGTGAGCGCGGCACGCGAGCAGGCCGACGAGTCCACCGGCCGCCAGGGCGCGGTCCGCCTGTTGCCCAGCGCCGTCACGGTGCTGGCGATGTGCGCAGGACTGTCCGCCGTGAAGTTCGCGCTCGACGGTCGACTCGGGTTGTCGCTGGCCATGATCGGCGCAGCCGCCGTCTTCGACGCCCTCGACGGTCGCATCGCACGCATGCTCGACGCGACCAGCCGGATGGGAGCCGAGCTCGACTCGCTCGCCGACGCCATCTCCTTCGGCGTCGCGCCGGCCCTGGTGCTGTACGTGACGCTCCTCGAGGGCAGCAGCGGCGGGTGGGTCATCGCCCTCATCTACGCGGTGAGCATCGTGCTGCGCCTCGCCCGGTTCAACACACTTCTCGACGACGACTCCCGGCCCGCGTTCGCCGGCGAGTACTTCGTGGGTGTCCCCGCTCCGGCGGGGGCCCTGGTCACACTCCTCCCGCTCGCTGCGGAGGAGCAGTGGGGCAACGGCTGGTGGTCCTCGTACTACGTCGTCGCCACCTGGGTGGTGCTGTCGGCCCTGCTCATCGTCAGCCGTATCCCGACGATGGCGTTCAAGACCGTCTCGGTTCCGCCGAGAATGGCGACGTTGCTGCTGATCCTCGTCGGCCTGGCGGGCGCGGCACTGATCACATTCCCGTTCGTGCTGCTCATGGTCCTGATCGTGTTGTATCTGCTCCACATCCCGTTCGCGGTGCGGTCGCAGCGATGGGTAGCCGCGCGGCCCGAGACGTGGGAGGCCAAGCCCGCCGAGCGACGGGCCGTACGACGAGCGATGCGCAAGGACCGCCCGGCACGCACCGGTATCGCCCGGCGGCGGCGTCCCGCCCGCGCCACGGCGAGTTCGGCTCGGCTCCGACTCCGGTCACCGAGCGCCCGAGCAGCCGACGTCCCGCCCCGCGACGAGATCTAGCGGGACACTCCCGCACGAGCGAGGACCGCGTCGATCAACCGGGAGCAGGCCTCGATGGAGGCCTGCTCCCGGCGCGCGACCTCCGCGCGGATCGCGGGGACGTCCACACTCGCCTCCACCTCCGCCCGCACTCCCCGTGCGTCCCACCCCTCGATCCACGACTCGAACACGTCGACCGTGATCTCCGGGTGGAACTGCAGACCGATGTGCGGTCCCGAGACGAAGGCCTGCAGTGCGGCCGCCGTGGTCGCGAGCGGCTCGGCGCCCGGCGGGAGCGTGAACGTGTCGTCGTGGAACTGCATCCACGGACCCTGGGGGATCAGCTCGTCGGACTCCGTCCGCACGGTCACGAATCCGTGCTCCGACTCGGCCGCACGCGTGACGGTCCCGCCGAGCACCCGCGCGAGCAGCTGACCACCGAAGCACACACCGAGAACCGGAACGCGCTGCGCGACAGCGTCACCGAGCCAGGTGATCTCCTCCGCCAGCCACGGGAGCGCATCGTCGTAGGCGGCGTCGGGTGAGCCCATCAGCACGATCAGGTCGAACGACGAGGCCGTGGGCCGGTCCGCGTCGCGGCTGTCACCCTCGAACGAGAAGGTCGTCGTCTCGAATCCGCGATCGCGGAGAGCCGGGCCGATCGAGCCGACGTTCCGGACGCCGAGGGCGTGGTCACGTTCGTGGAAGACGAGGGCGGCACGGGTCATGCGCGCAGCATAAACGGGCCAGGCTGCACACGCTGGAGCGAGAGCCCGGGCCGGTCGGCTCGATAGGCTCGGGGAGTGAGCACCCGCGATCTCGCCCTGACCGTTCGCCTCACCACCTCCGCCGCCGATGCCCGCCGCGGGGTGGTCCGTGTGCACGCGGAGGTGCTCACCGCGCTCGGACTGCGCGAGTGGGACGCCGTCGAGTTGATCGGCGCGAGGCGTACCGCCACCGTGGTGGCACAGGCACCGGCCGGAACGCCCACGGGGACCGTGCTGCTCGACGACGTGACGATGTCGAACGCGGGACTGACGGAGAACGCGTCGGTCGTCGTCGCTCCCGTCTCGGTGCAGGCGGCACGCACCGTCCTGGTGCACGGATCCGCGACGACCACCGCGCTCGACGACGCGACGCTGCGCCGAGCACTGCTGGGAAAGGTGGTCGTCGCGGGCGACGCCGTGTCGCTCCTGCCCCGCGACCTGGGGCCGGGCACCTCCACCGCGTCGGTCTCGCAGACGCTCTCGCGCACGGTCGGTGTCGCGTGGACCACCGAACTGCTCACCGTCACGTCGACCGACCCGGCCGGCATCGTCAGCATCCAGCCCACGACGGCCGTGACGCGCGGCGCCGCTGCCCGCGGACAGTCGAACGACCGCGCGACACCCCGCCCCGTCGAGGCTCCGCCCCAGCCCGTGATTCCGGTGGACGACCTGGTCGGTGTACGCGACCAGGCGGCGAAACTGACGGAGTGGCTCGAACTCTCGCTCGATCGCCCCGAGCTGCTCCGCACTCTCGGCGCGTCGGCCCAGCTCGGCGTCCTGGTCACCGGGCCGGGCGGCGTGGGCAAGTCCACCTTCGTCCGCGCCGTCGCCGCCGGTCGCAGGCTGGTGGAGATCGACGGTCCGTCGGTCGGGTCGCTCGCCCCCGAGGACCGGTTGGCCGCAGTGGTCGCCGCGGCCGATCGACTGACCGACAGTCCCACCGGTGCAGTGCTTCTCGTCGGTAACGTGGATGCGCTGCTCCCCCTGTCCGCCGACGGACGGGGCTCTGCGGCGGATCCGGTGTCGACTCTCGTCCTCGATCGCCTGCGACAGGTGGTGCAGACACCGGGAACCGTCCTGATCTGCACGACGTCACGGCCGGACGCCGCTGATCCGCGTCTGCGCGGACCTGATCTGTGCGATCGCGAGCTCGCACTCCCGCTTCCGGGGTCGGTCGAGCGCGCCGCGTTGCTCGAGGCGCTGCTACGTGATGTTCCGACCCGGAAGATCACCCCTGCCGAGATCGCCCTGCGCACACCCGGATTCGTCGTCGCGGACCTCGCAGCCCTGTGCCGGGAGGCAGCCGTCCGGGCCGCGGTGCGTGCCCACCGGGACTCGGCCGAGCCCGTTCTCACACAGGACGATCTGGTCGGGGCCTTGTCGGTCATACGGCCACTCTCCCGGTCGGGCACCGAGGAACTCGCGGTCGGCAGCCTGACCCTCGACGACGTCGGCGACATGGTGGAGACGAAGCGGGCGCTGACCGAAGCGGTGTTGTGGCCGCTACGCCATCCCGACTCCTTCGCGCGGCTCGGTGTCGAGCCGCCGCGGGGCGTGTTGCTCTACGGCCCGCCGGGGTGCGGCAAGACGTTCGTCGTCCGGGCACTCGCCAGTTCGGGGCAACTCAGCGTGCACGCCGTCAAAGGCGCGGAGTTGATGGACAAGTGGGTCGGCTCGTCAGAGAAGGCCGTCCGCGAACTGTTCCGGCGAGCACGGGACTCGGCACCGTCGCTCATCTTTCTCGACGAGGTCGACGCCCTGGCACCGCGCCGCGGGCAGAGCAGCGATTCCGGCGTCGGAGATCGCGTGGTGGCCGCGTTGCTCACGGAGATGGACGGCGAAGAGCCGCTGCAGGACGTCGTGATCCTCGGCGCGACCAACAGGCCCGAGCTCATCGACCCGGCACTGCTGAGGCCCGGACGACTGGAGAAATTGGTGTTCGTACCGCCGCCCGACGCCGAGGCGCGTCGCGCGATCCTCGCGACGGCCGGAGCCTCGGTGCCGCTGGCGGACGACGTCGATCTCGACTCTCTGGCCGAGGATCTCGACGGGTACTCCGCCGCGGACTGTGCGGCACTGCTGCGCGAGGCGGCTCTCGCCGCGATGCGCCGCGACGTCGACACCGCCGTCGTGACAGCGGACGACGTCGCGACTGCGCGCGACGCCGTCCGGCCGTCACTCGATCCGGTGCAGGTGGCCGCTCTCGAGGCCTACAGCACGAGGGATTAGGTCACGCCCAGTCGGCGAGCACCTCGTTCGCGCGCTCGGCGAGCACCATCTGGAAGATCGGGCCGAAGCTGACACGGCCGACACCCAGCTGCGCGAGGGCGGACTTCGAGTTCTTCACCGGGTGGCCGATGGCGTTGACCGGCAACGGGAGCTCCGCGGTGAGTCGCTTCTGATCGTCGTCGCTGTGGAAGCCGACCGGGTAGAGCACGTCGGCACCGGCAGCGGCCGCCAGCTTCAGGCGGGCGATGGCGCGATCCACGCGATCGTTCTCGTCACCGATCTGCTTGACGAAGAGGTCGGTACGGGCATTGATCACCACGTGGACGTCGGTGGCATCCGAGGCTGCGCGCAGTGCACCGACGAAGTCGGCGTGCTCCTGCGCCTCACGCAGACGGCCGCCCTCGCTGTGCACGGTGTCCTCGATGTTCAGGCCCACCGCACCGGAGTCGATCAGCCCCTCGATGAGACGCTTCGGGTCCTCGCCGTAGCCCGACTCGATGTCGACGGAGATCGGCACGTCGACGGCGGCAGTGATCTGGCGGATGCGAGTGAGCAACTCGTCGAAGGTGATGCCCTCGTTGTCCGGCTTGCCGATCGAGTCGGACACCGGGTGCGAGCCGACGGTCAGGGCAGTGAAACCCGCGCTCACCGCGAGGTTCGCCGACCAGGCGTCCCAGACGGTCGGAAGGATCACCGGGTTTCCGGGGACGTGCAGTTCGAGGAGGGTCGTGGCCTTCGTTGCGAGTGTCATGCTCGGGGCAACCGAGGGGGGCCGCTGTCGATTCCCGAAACCGGATGAAGACCGATAGGTTCGCCGCGTGAGCGCATCCGGTGGACGTCTCGACGCCGTGTCGACGCCGATCGCCCTCGTCGTCGGTGCGGGCACCGCCGTGCATGCCGTGACGTCGCCCGATCTCGTCGCCGACACCGGCAACGGCCCCGCAGCGGTGGTGGCAGCCGTGGCCGTGGCCGCGCTGCTCACGGGACGATCGAGCAGAGCCGCACCCGCGGTCCTCGCTGCCGTCGGCGGCGCAGCGCTGGTTCTGGGCACTCTCGGATCCTCGGCCGCCCTGTCCCTGCTGGGGGCGCTCGGCAGTGGCGTCGTCCTCGGCGTGCTCGCGGTCCTCGCCTCGGTCCGACGCCTGTGGGTCGCCGCGTTCGGAGTCGCGTCGACCGTCTCTCTGGTCCTGAGCATCACCGTCGTCGCGATACCGCGGCGCTACGCCTCCCACGTCGACACCGACACGACGACGTCCCGCACCATCGCACTCGTCGCCGCGATGGTGGTGACAGTGCTCGCGATCGGTCTGCAGTCGAGGACGCAGCGCTCGTCCCGGAGTTCCTCGACTCGCACCGCCCTGACGGCAGTGATCGTCGCCCTCGTCGGACTCGTCCCGGTGCTGGTCACGAACCTGACGGCCGCCGCCGGAGCAGCCGGGCTGGGCGCGGTGACCACGACGGCCGCGTGGTCGGTGTCGACGATCGTCGTCACGCTGGTGCTCGTCGGTGTCGCTCTGGCACTGCCGAGCGGCGGCGTCCTCGTCGTCGCGGGCACCGTGCTGTGGTTGTCGACGCGGCGGGCCTCTGTCGTCGTCCTCACGACGGCGGGCACCACGGCCCTCCCCCTTCTCCTCGTCGTCGGGGTCGCACTCGTCTGCCCCGTGGGCGCCGCGGCAGGCGCCCGTGCACGACCCGCGGTGGGCACACCGCTGGCCATCCTGTGCTGCGCGGCCGTGGTGGCGGCGATCCACCTCGGGACGTCCTTCACCGGAGTGGCCGTCATCGCGGCGGCGCTCGCGACCGGCGCCGTCGTCGGGGCCGGCGCCGCGTCCGTCGAGGTGCCGTCACCCGCCGCTGTCGTCGGCGCCGGCCTGCTCGTCCCCCTCGCTCTGACGACCATGCCCTCGTCCCCGATCTCGGCGGACTTCGGCTGGACGGCGTACACGCCCCTCACCCTGCAGTCGGGGTCCGTCACCCTCACCGAGCCCACGGCAGGGACACTGGTGACGGTGACCTGCCTCGCTCTGTGCGCCGTCGGCGCCGAACTGATCCGACGGCGCCGCGGGTGAGACACCACATCGCCCTCGCCGCCTCCCTCCTCGCAGCCGCGCTCGTCGGAGCTCTCGGCGCTCTCGCGTGGTCCGGCCCCCGCAGCGACACGTGGCCGTTCGCGGCCACCGTCGACGATCTGATCGGGTGGTCGTCCACCCAGTCCACCGCCACCGTGGTCGGGCAGGTGCTGGTGGTGGTCACCGTCGCGCTGGCCGTCGGACTGCGGATGCCGACACGCATCGCCCCCTGGGTGTGTGCGGCCCTGCTGGTCGTGGTGCTCGCCTTCACCAAGGTGGCGATTCCCGAAGCGGCGAGCCTGGCCGTCTTCACCGCACTGCACATTCTCAAGTCGTGCGTGGCCGGCGTCCTGGTCGGCCTCGTCCTGCACGCCACCCGGCGATCCGCCGCCGGATGGGTGGCCCTCGCGACCGGCGTGCTCGGCGGAACGCTGCTCGCCTCCGTCGGAACGACCGCCGCGTCCGCCGCCTTCGTGGCGACGCGTCTCGACAGCACCAGCGTGTTCGGCGAACCGGCCTGGTGGTTGATCGGCTCCGCGTTCGCGGCGTGCATCGTCGCCGCCGTTCTGCATCGACCGGCCGCTGATCCCGACGACGACCCGACCGCCCGCGAATTGGTGCGGCTCACCGTCTACGCGGTGATCGTCGCCGTCGTCTGCCGCGTGGGTGTCGAGATCGTCGGCACCGGCGAGTACGCACTGTGGAAGGCGATCGTCGTGCTGATCGTGGCACTCGTCGTCGTGGACCGCGTCGCCGCACGGTGGGAGTCGGCCGATGCACGAACGGTGCTGGTCGCGATCCTCGTCACTGCCGCTGCCGTCGCGATGTGGAACGTGGGCGCCCGCACCCTGCTCGACTCCCGGCTGCTCACCGTGGTCGGCGTGGGCGGACTGGTCCTCGGCGCCGTCCTGGCCTGGTGGCTCCCGCTCGGACGCATCACGTCCTGGCTCGCGGCCCTGGCACTCACCGCGCTGCCGATGGGCGCTGCCCTCGTGAGCGTCGACGAGGTGTCCGCGGCAGCACTCGGGGTGGTGGCCGCGCTCGTTCCGATCGCCCTGACCGCCGTCACCGCGGATCCGCACGCGACGGTGCGGCCGTTGGCGGCGGCGCTGCCCGGGCTCGCGATCCTCGTCGCTGCGGCGGCGCCGGTACCGGCGCAGACACTCGACCCCGAGTGGCTGAATCAGCTGTCGATCGGGTCCGACCAGCCCACCGGCGACGCGTACACGGGGAGCCCGTCGGTGATCGGCGACCTCGACACTGTCATGGCCGAGTACACCTCCACCGACCTCACCTCCGCCTACCTCCTGCTCGGGGTGGCCGCGCTCTGCACGCTGCGCATCGTGTGGCTGTCCCGGCGCACAGATGCCCTCGAGCCGGACGCCGAGCCCCCTGCACCCCATGCGTGAGCACGGGTTCCTCAGATCACCAGGCCCTGCGCCTGGAGGTGCCGGAAGACACGCATCGATCCCGGCGCGACGTCCGGCATGGCGGCGTACTCGGCGACGGTGAACCACCGCAGATCAGCGATCTCGCTGGTGGCCCGAGGTTCGCCGGTGAGGTCGGCGGAGAAGCACGTCATGTGCAGATCACGGCCGAGGGGGTCGCCGAACGCCGGGCACTCGACCACGCACAGCAGGTGCACCGACGACTCGACGACGTCGACGCCCAGTTCCTCCCGCACCTCGCGGTGCAGCGCCTGGAGTGGTGTCTCACCGGGATCGATCTTGCCGCCGACCATGTAGAACGCACGCTTGCCGACCGACCGGGCCTGCAGCATCCGGCCGTCACGGACGAGGGCGAGGGCGGCGGTGCGCAGTGGTTCGGTATCGCCCGGTGACCATACCCGTACCGGGGGTGGGTATCGCTGACCGCGAGGGCGTGGACCCGCACCGGTAGTATGGAGTGGACGACGTCTCGTGCGTCCGACACCCCGCCGCCCCGACGTCCACGACGGAGTGCCTCTTGCTTTCCATTCTCGTTGCCCACACGGTGGCCGCGCTGATCGCGCCGCTTCTCGTGCGTCTGTGGGGACGACAGGCTTTTCTTCCGCTCGCCGCGGTGCCGGCCGCCTCGCTCGTGTGGGTGGCCGCGAACTGGAACACCGAGCAGCGGCTGTCCATCGAGTGGGTCCCCGGACTCTCCATGAACATCGATCTGCGCTTCGATTCCCTGGCCGCGGCCATGTCCACGCTGGTGCTCGGCATCGGCGCACTGATCCTGCTCTACTGCGCTCGCTACTTCGAGGACGACGAGCCCCGTCTGGGCATCTTCGCCGCGGAGCTCGTCGCGTTCGCCGGAGTCATGTTCGCGCTGGTCACCAGCGACAACATGCTGATGCTCTACATCTTCTGGGAACTGACGACGGTGCTGTCGTTCCTGTTGGTCGGGCACTACGCCGAGCGCGCCTCTAGTCGACGTGCCGCGACGCAGGCTCTGCTGGTCACCACGGCCGGCGGTCTCGCCATGCTGGTCGGCATCATCGTGCTGGGCCAGATGGTGGGCAGCTACAACCTCTCCGACGTCATCGAGGCGGCTCCGCGCGGCTGGTTGGCGGGCACCGCCCTGGTCCTGGTCCTGGTCGGTGCGCTGAGCAAGTCGGCCATCGTTCCTCTGCACTTCTGGTTGCCCGGCGCCATGGCCGCGCCGACACCCGTCAGCGGGTACCTGCACGCCGCGGCGATGGTCAAGGCCGGCATCTACCTGGTGGCGCGTCTCGCACCGGGCTTCGCCGACGCCGGGCCCTGGCGCTTCACCATCCTCACACTCGGTCTTGCGTCGATGCTCGTCGGCGGCTACCGCGCACTGCGTGCGTACGACCTCAAGCTCGTGCTCGCCTTCGGCACGGTGAGCCAGCTCGGCTTCCTCGTCGCCATCGTCGGCATCGGTTCGCGCACGGCGATGCTCGCAGGCCTCGCGATGGTCCTCGCCCACGGCTTCTTCAAGGCCGCGCTGTTCATGGTGGTGGGCATCATCGACCACTCGACCGGCACCCGAGACGTGCGCAAGCTCGCGCATCTCGGGGACCGGTCACCCGTTCTCGCCGCGACGGCCGTGATCGCAGCGGCGAGCATGGCGGGCCTTCCGCCGTTCCTCGGTTTCATCGGCAAGGAGACCGCGTTCGAGTCGACGCTCGACTCGGACGCGATGGGTCCGCTCTCGTCTGTGCTGGTGCTGGCCGCGATGGTCGTCGGCTCGATCCTGACCGTCGCCTACAGCCTGCGCTTCGTGTGGGGCGCCTTCGGTCGCAAGAAGCTGCGGCAGCCCAGCGCCGCCGTCGCCTCGATGCACGCACCGGGATGGTTCTTCCTCTTCCCGCCCGTGCTGCTCGCCGTCCTCGGACTGGTGGCCGGCCTCGCCGCGCCGGTCGTCGACACCCTGATCGCGCCGTACAGCAAGACCCTGCCGTCCTACGGCGCGGAGGACTACCACCTCGCGCTGTGGCACGGCGTCAACCTCCCGCTGGGTCTGACCGTCGTCGTCATCCTCGTCGGCGTCCTGCTCTACCGGGTGCACAAGGCGATCGCGCGAACGGTCCCGGCCGTGCCGCTGAACGCCGACCGGGTGTACGACCGCGTCCTCTACCTGATGGACCTGCTGTCGCTGCGCCTCACCGGAACCACCCAGCGCGGTTCGCTTCCCGGCACGCAGGCGACCATCCTCGCCACCCTCGCTCTGTTCCCGCTCGTGTCGCTGATCGTCTACACCCGTACCGGCGTCGAGAGTCGTCTCGCCGACTCCCCGATCCAGCTCGTCGTGGGCGCCATCATGGTCGCGGCCGCGATCGGCGCCGTGGTGATGAGGAACCGTCTGGCAGCGGTGCTGCTCGTCGGTGTGACCGGCTACGGCTGCGGTGTGCTGTTCGCGGTGCACGGTGCGCCTGACCTCGCGCTGACCCAGTTCCTCGTCGAGACGCTCACGTTGGTCGTGTTCGTTCTCGTGTTGCGCAAGCTGCCGGCGGAGATCGACGAGGGGCGCGCGTTCGGCCGCAAGCCGGCACGCGCTGCCCTGGCCGTGCTCGTCGGCATCACGGTCACGCTGGTGGGAGCGTTCGCGATGAACGCACGTAGCACCCGCCCCATCGCGGAGTTGCTCCCGGACGCCGCGTACAACTTCGGTGACGGCAGCAACGTGGTCAACGTGATCCTGGTCGACATCCGCGCCTGGGACACCCTCGGCGAGATCTCGGTGCTGCTCGTCGCGGCCACCGGCGTCGCCAGCCTGGTGTTCCGCAATCGTCGCTTCGGCAGTGCGCCGCGCGTGTCCGACGCCCCGTCGGCGATGGACGGCCAGCAGGTCGCGTCCGAGATCACGTGGCTCAGCGGCAGCGATCTCATCGACCCCAAGCACCGCGTCCTGGTCCTCGAGATCACCACTCGCCTGGTGTTCCCGACGGTCATGATGCTGTCCATCTACTTCTTCTTCGCCGGCCACAACGCGCCCGGCGGCGGCTTCGCGGGTGGACTCACCGCCGGCCTCGCCCTCGTGCTGCGCTACCTCGCCGGTGGCCGCTACGAGCTCGGCGAGACGGTGCCGTTCGACGCCGGGAAGATTCTCGGCATCGGCCTCCTGTTCGCCGGCGGTACGGCCCTCGCCTCGTTGTTCCTCGGAGCACCGGTGCTGTCGTCCGCCACCTTCGAGGTGACGCTCCCGATCCTCGGCGACATCAAGATGGTGACCGCCCTGTTCTTCGACCTGGGTGTCTATCTCATCGTCGTCGGACTGGTTCTCGACGTCCTTCGAAGCCTCGGAGCGCGCCTCGACGCGCAGATCGAAATGAGCCGCCAGTGACCGCGAACATCGGAATGCTCGTGGTCGTCGCCGCGCTGATCGCGGCCGGGGTCTATCTGCTGATCGAACGCAGCATCATCCGGATGCTGCTCGGCGTGCTGCTGATGGGCAACGGGCTGAACCTGCTGATCCTCACCTCCGGCGGTGGGTCGGGCAATCCACCCGTGGTCGGACGCGTGTCCGAGGTCGCCGACGGTGACGCGGATCCGTTGGCGCAGGCCCTGATCCTCACGGCCATCGTCATCACGATGGGCATCGCCGCCTTCGTGCTGGCCCTGGCGTACCGGTCGTACACGATCAACATCGCGGACGTCGTCGAGAACGACCCCGAGGACACCAAGGTGCTCACGCGTCGCAGCCTCGCGGACGCTCCGGACCGCGACAAGTCCGACGATCCGATCACCGGCGAGCCCGGCGAGGCCGGAGACGCCTTCGACAAGGACGGAAACCCGATTCCTCTCGACCAGATCGCCAACCGCGAGGACCTCGAGTGCTACGAGGATCTCCACGAGGGCAAGTTCCGTGACCGGGACGACGTCTCCACGCCGGCGGGTGACTCCCGATGACGCTGTCGCCGACCATCATCGGAACCCTCACCCCGCTCCCGGTCCTCATCCCGCTGCTCGCGGCCGCCCTGTGCCTCGTGCTCGGTCGGAAGCCACGCGCGCAGCGGGCGGTCACCATCGTCGCGCTCGTCGCCGTGACCGCCGTCTCGTGCGTCCTGCTCTACCTGGCGGACCGGGACGGCACCACCGCGCTGCAGGTCGGCGGGTGGGAGGCGCCGATGGGCATCACCCTGGTGGTCGACCGCCTGTCCGCTCTGATGCTGGTGGTCTCGTCGATCGTGCTGCTGGCCGTCATCGTCTACGCCGTCGGGCAGGGCATCCGCGACGGTGACGCCAATCAGCCGGTGTCGATCTTTCTACCGACGTACCTGGCGCTCACGGCGGGTGTGTGCAACGCGTTCCTCGCCGGTGACCTGTTCAACCTGTACGTGGGGTTCGAGGTCCTGCTCGTCGCGTCGTTCGTGTTGCTGACGCTCGGTGCCAGCGCCGAACGGGTGCGTGCCGGCGTCTCGTACGTCATGGTCTCCGTCGTCTCGTCGATGATCTTCCTGGCGGGCATCGCCGCCACGTACGCGGCCACGGGCACTCTGAACTTCGCCCAGCTCGCGCTGCGTTTCGACGACATCCCGCAGGGCACGCGGCTCGCGATCTTCTCGATCCTGCTCGTCGCGTTCGGCATCAAGGCCGCGGTCTTCCCGCTGTCGGCCTGGCTCCCCGACTCCTACCCGACGGCGCCCGCGCCGGTCACCGCCGTGTTCGCGGGCCTGCTCACCAAAGTGGGTGTGTACGCGATCATCCGGACCCACACGCTGCTCTTCCCGGACGGCGCCATGGACAACGTGCTGCTGGTCGCCGGTCTGCTCACGATGGTCATCGGCATCTTCGGTGCCATCGCCCAGAGCGAGATCAAGCGTCTGCTCTCGTTCACGCTGGTCTCGCACATCGGCTACATGATCTTCGGTGTCGCGCTGTCGACGAAGGCCGGTCTCTCCGGGTCCGTGTACTACGTGGCCCACCACATCCTGGTGCAGACCACGCTGTTCCTCGTGGTCGGTCTCATCGAGCGCCAGGCCGGGTCGTCGTCGCTGCGCCGGCTCGGTGGTCTCGCCGCGGCCAGCCCGCTCCTGGCCATCCTGTTCCTCGTTCCCGCGCTCAACCTCGGCGGCATCCCCCCGTTCTCCGGCTTCATCGGCAAGGTGGCGCTGCTGCAGGCCGGTGCGGACAAGGCGAGCGTGCTGGCCTGGGTCCTCGTCGCGGGCGGCACGATCACCAGCCTGCTCACGCTCTACGTCGTCGCCCGTGTGTGGACGAAGGCGTTCTGGCGCGCCCGCGCCGACGCCCCGGACGGCGATATGTCGGACGACTCCCCCACCGCGCTGCTCGACAACGCCAACGACGTCGACTTCGACAGCCGCGTCGATCCGGGCCGGATGCCGGTCGGGATGCTCGTCCCCACAGTGGGACTGGTGCTCGTCGGACTGTCGCTGACCGTGTTCGCCGGACCGTTCATCGGGATCAGCGACCGCGCCGCGGACGACCTGCGTGACCGCAACGTCTACATCTCGGCCGTGCTGGGCACCGTCGACGATCCCGTCACCTACGCGGACGGACGCGACGCACCGGCGGAGGGAGGACGATGACCCTCATGAGTCGCGACGTCGCCCTCAAGGCCGCATTGCTCGCATGGCTCACCGGCGTGTGGGTGCTGTTGTGGGGCAACGTCTCTGCGGCCAACATCCTGGGCGGCCTCGCGGTCGGCACGTTCGTGATGACCGTGCTCGCGCTCCCGCGCGTTCCTGTCGAGGGCCGGGTGCACCCCCTGTCGGTGGTGCGACTGATCGGCGTGCTCGTCTGGTACGCGGCGGTGTCCAGCGTCCAGGTCGCCTGGGCCGCGATCCGTCCCGGACCGTCACCCGTCAACGCGGTGCTGCGCTACCCGGTGCAGATCAAGTCCGACCTGGTGCTGACGTTCATGGTGGACGCGCTGAACATGGTGCCCGGCACCATGGTGCTCGACATCGACCGCGAGGATCGGGTGCTGTACATCCACGTCCTGGACGTCGCGAAACCCGATGCGGTGGACCAGTTCCGCACCATCGTGCGTGCCTACGAGACGGCCTTCATCTCCGCGTTCGAGCGCGACCCGGAATGGCACCCGGCCACCGAGATCGAATCGATGGCGGACGCCGACGTGGACAGCGTGGCCGACACCGTCGACGACATCAGCACCGACTACTCCGACAAGTCCGGCGACGAGAGTTCGTCCGCCCGCAGGTCGGACCGGAAGGAGGACCGGTCGTGACCGTCGTCCTGATCGTCTCCGGCGTGATGCTGCTGTCCGCCGCCGTCATCACCGCGTATCGCCTTCTCGCCGGCCCCAACTCGCTCGACCGCCTCGTCGCCGTCGACACGCTCATCGCGCTCACGGTCTGCGGGGTGATGGTGTGGGCGGTGTACTCCCGCGACACCACGCTGGTGCCGTCCATCGTCGCGCTGTCAGTGGTGGGCTTCGTCGGGTCGGTGAGCGTGGCGCGGTTCCGCGTCGCCGACACACCCGAGACCCGGCGCGCCGCGGCCGCCGCCACGGCGCGGACCCCGCACCCACCCCGCGGAGACGAGTCCGGCGACCGACGGCAGGGGAAGTCATGACACTCGTCCTCGACATCATCAGCGGCACGATGATCATCCTGGGATCGATCCTCGCGCTCACGGCGGCCATCGGAGTCGTCCGCTTCCCGGACACGTTGTCCCGCATGCACGCCGCCACCAAGCCTCAGGTGGTGGGGTTGATCCTGATTCTCATCGGCGCGTTCATCAGCCTGCGCGGCAACGTCGACATCTGGATGATCTTCCTCGTCGGCGTCTTCACGGTGCTCACGGCGCCGATCATCGCGCACACCGTGGGCCAGGTCGCCTATCGCGAGCAGAGCAGCCGTGACGACCTCTTCATGGTCGACGAGCTGCGCGCGGACGAGCGCAACGACCGAGCCTGATCAGCGACGTTCTGGTCAGCGGAGTTCGGAGATGAGCGAGTCGACGACGGCGATGAGGTCGCCCCCCGACCTCTCCGCCACGGCACGCTGACGCTGATACGACGCACCCTGGCGCGGGATGTCCGCGACGCGGCCCAGCTCGTCCGCGCACCCCAGCCGTACGGCGATCGGGGTGAGCTTCTCCAGCAGGTCGAACAGGTCGTCGGTCATGAGCCGCTCGTTGCTGTCGGCGTCGAGCACGATCTCGGCGTCCAGGCCGTATCGCGCCGCGCGCCACTTGTTCTCCTGCACGTGCCACGGCGGGATGGTGAGCAACGGCTCGCCGGCATCGAGCCGCTCGTCGAGATACACCACGAGGCAGTGGATCAGAGCGACCAGGGCACCGAGCTCACGCTTGGTGGACACCCCGTCGCACACTCTGATCTCGATGGTGCCGAGCCGCGGCACGGGACGGATGTCCCAGTGCATGCCGCCGAGCTGCGAGATGACGCCGGTCTTCATCTGGTCGTGCACGAAACCCTCGAACTGCGACCAGGTCTCGAACTGGAACGGCAGTCCCGCGGTGGGGAGCTGCTGGAACATGAGCGCGCGGTTGCTGGCGTAGCCGGTGTCCGACCCGGCCCACATCGGGGACGACGCGGACAGCGCGAGCAGGTGCGGGTACTGCAGCAGGATCGAATTGAGAATCGGGAAGACCCGGTCGGCGGAGCGGAGTCCGACGTGGACGTGGACGCCCCAGATCAGCATCTGCCGACCCCACCACTGCGTGCGCTCGATCAGCTCGTCGTAGTGCGGGGCCGCGGTGAGCTGTTGCGACGACCACTCGGCGAACGGGTGTGTCCCGGCGCAGAACAGGTCGACTCCCAACGGATCCGCGGCGCGGCGCACAAGATCCAGCGACTCGCTCAGATCGTCGATCGCTTCACCGACGGTGTCGCAGATGTCGGTCACCAACTCGACCGTGTTGCGCAGGAGTTCCTTCGTCACGCGCGGCGTGTGCGCTCCCGCTAGTTCCACGACGCCGTCCATCACCTCGGACGCGGTGTTCGACAGATCCCGCGACACGCGGTCGACGAGCGCGATCTCCCACTCGACGCCGATGGTCGGACGCTCCGACCCGGCGAACGGCACCGTGGTCGCTCTCGACTCGTTCTTCAGGGGGACGTGCCCGTCTACTCGGACTCGACGACCGCGCAGGCGACGCGGCTGCCGGCGTCGCCCGTGCTGAGGGTCGTCGCGTCGGGAACGGGCTGGCCGTCGGGCAGCGTGTAGCGCGTCGGGATGTTGGCGAAGTTGTCGGCGCCCGAGTGGACGATGACGGCCACGCCGCCGCGCAGGTCGTCGAGCGTGACCGAGTCGGTCGTCGTCGTGAGGTCGGCGGTGCCGTCCTCACGCACCTGCAGCGAGGTCAGGTCGCCGCTGGCCGGGTGACCGGTGTTGCCGTTCACCTGCAGGTGACCGCCGGCGGACAGGAATGCGCCGGGCTCGCCGCCGGTGGGAGCGACCGAATCGGGCTCGCACACGGGGTTCTGATGCATGTGCAGGCCGTGGAAGCCGGGGGTCAGACCCTCTGCCTCGACAGTGACCTCGAGGTGTCCGTCGACCTCGGCGAAGGAGACCGTGCCCATGGTCTCGCCCTCGGGGCTGCGCAGGTCGCCGGTCATCGCGGCCTCGGTCGCCGAGCCCCCGCCCTCGGAACCCTCGCCGCCCGCGCTGTGGGACTCCTCGCCGTGCTCGGAACCCGCGGGCGCGGCGGAGCTGGTGAAGACGGGCGGGGTCGTGCCGGCGACGTCGCTGGCTTCCTCGCCGTTGCTGCAGGCCACCATGCCGAACAGGGCTACTGCGGCGAGAGGCGCCACGACGAGGGTGCGAGGTGCGACTCGGCTGCGCTTCCAGCTGGCCATGGTGAAGGTCTCCTAGATGTGTGGGGACGTGCTGACCTGAACTCTAGTCACCCGGTGACGATGACGATGATGCCGGGCGTGGAGGACTCGATGCCCTCGAAACGTGGTTCGACACCGAAGCCCAGTGTGGTCGCGATGCGTTCGGCCTCGGCCTGCTGACCGGACACCGACGGGTCGTAGTAGACCGTGGAGGCCGCGATGGTGCCGCTGCTGTAGTTGCCGGTCTCGCCGACCGTGAAACCGGCCGACTCGAGCGTCTGCGCCACCTCGGCGGCCAGTCCGCTGACATTGCTGTTGTTGAGTACGCGTAACGACTGTGCCGCGGCCGTGGTGGAGGACGGCGCACTGGTCGTCGTCGTGGCGGCCGACCCGGCGCTCGCGTCGGACTGCGGCGCGGCGGGTGCTGCCGCAGCGGCGGTGGTGGTCACGGCCGCTGCGGTGGAGGTGGGCGTGTCCTCGTCCGAGCCCGTGAGGGAGAAGAAGCCGAGACCTGCGAAGACGACGGCCAGCGACAGCAGAACCATGGCCAGCGCTCGCAACGGTGGGCCGGACGAGTCCGGGGTCGGAGTGCTCGCGGGGGTCTGATCAGTCACGCTGCGAGCCTAGCGACTCGGCCGAACCGGGTGACCCGGGGCGGCGCGGGACGACACCCGTCAGATCTCGAAGCCGAGTCGACGCGCAGCGCGTGCCTTCTGCCGGCTCGCGCGCAGACGACGCAGGCGCTTCACGAGCATCGGGTCCGCGGCCAGCGCCTCCGGCTTGTCCACCAGGGCGTTGAGCACCTGGTAGTAGCGGGTCGCCGACATGTCGAACAGTTCCTTGATCGCTTCTTCCTTCGCACCGGCGTACTTCCACCATTGGCGCTCGAACGAGAGAATGTCGTGTTCCCGGCGGGAGAGTCCGTCACTCGGCTCGTCGGCCCCGTCGGCTCGCCCGTGACTTCGCGCTGCAGCGCTGTCCATCTCACTCCTGTCGTCTGTGCCGCCCTCGGCATCGCGTCTCGCGAGCTCTGCCGTCGACCTCGGGCTGTGCCGTGTGAACCCGGCCGTGACCGTGTTCTCGCGCGTCCCCCGGACCCGAAGAGGTCCGCGCACGGCGGTGAATCACATCCGTGTCGTTCGCCGCCAATCTAACCACGGACCGGGCTCCGGGATGCGGCGACACCGCGGCGCGTCTCGGCCCGGCCGACCGGACCAGAAATCGTCCACCGGGCGGGCAGTATCCTTCTGGACCATGGCAATTCTCCCCATCCGTATCGTCGGTGACCCGGTGCTGCACACCCCCACCCAGCAGGTCACGGCGTCGCCCGCGGAACTCGAGACGTTGATCGCGGACATGTACGACACGCTCGAGGCCGCCAAGGGTGTCGGACTGGCCGCCAACCAGGTGGGTGAACCGCTCCGACTGTTCATCTACGACTGCCCCGACCACAGCGAGGACGGCACGGTGACGCGCCGCCGCGGCGAGGTGATCAACCCGGTTCTCGAGACGTCGGAGATTCCCGAGACGATGCCCGATCCGGACGACGACGACGAGGGGTGCCTCTCGGTTCCCGGCGAGCAGCACCCGACGGGTCGGGCCGAGTGGGCGCGTGTCACCGGAACCGATGCGAAGGGTGAGCCCGTCGACATCGAGGGGCACGGTTTCTTCGCGCGCATGCTGCAGCACGAGGTGGGCCACCTCGACGGTTTCCTCTACGTCGACGTGCTGGTCGGACGCAACGCGCGGGCGGCGAAGAAGGCCATCAAGAAGAACGGGTGGGGCGTACCCGGGCTGAGCTGGATCCCCGGCACCGTCGCGGATCCGTTCGGCCACGACGACGACGAGTGACTCGGGACGCCCCGGTTCCGGGCTCGCGGGTGGTGCTGCGGTACCGCCTGCCGGACGGGTCGACCCCGCCGTTCACCGACGTGATCGGCATCCTCGCGGCGTCCGGCACCGCGGTGACCGTGCAGCCGGAGTCCGGTGACCCGGTGACCGTGCCGGCCGAGCGCATCGTCGCACTCAAGGCGTTGGCACCTCGGCCCGTCCGCAATTCGGAGATCCGCGGTCTCGAGAGTGCGGCGGCCGATGCGTGGCCGGGCCTCGAGCAGGAGTGGATCGGTGGATGGCTGCTCCGCGCCGGCGCCGGCGTGACCCGACGCGGCAATTCGGCGAGCCCCCTGCGTCCCGACGCGTCCGCCGTCGACCTGCCGGCCGTCGCGGCCTGGTACCGCGACCGGGACCTGCAACCCTCGCTGTCGTTGCCGGACCGACTTCTCGGGGCGCCGGCGGGATGGAGCCTGTCGGCCGAGGCACTGGTGCTGACGCTGCCGATCCCGTCGTCGACCGGGCCGGACACGGACACGGACACGGACACCGAGCGCATCGCCGCGCCCGACGACCGATGGCTGGCGCACCATCCCCGCTACCGGCATCGTCCGGACCTCCTCACCGCGGTCCACGACGGTGTCGTGACCTTTCTCCGACGAGGCGACACCGCAGTCGCCCGCGCTGCCGTCACCGCATCGCCGACCGGACGACGCTGGGTCGGCATCACCGCGGTGGCCACTCGACCCGACGAGCGTCGGCGCGGTCACGGGTCCGCGGTGTGTGCCGAAGCGATGCGGTGGGGTGCCGACCACGGCGCGACGCACGCCTACGTCCAGGTCGAGGTGGACAACGACGAGGCGCGATCGCTGTACGAGCGCCTCGGCTTCACGGAGCATCATCGCTACCGCTACGCGAGCCCGGAGGGTGTCACCGCCCCGGGCTAGGGTCGCTCACCGTGCGCCTGGCTACCTGGAACGTGAACTCCGTCCGCTCGCGAGTCGACCGCATCGTCGACTGGCTCGAGCGCTCCGATGTCGACGTTCTCGCGATTCAAGAGACGAAGTGCAAGGACGAGCAGTTCCCGTACCAGCGTTTCACCGACATCGGGTACCAGGTCGCGCACGTGGGCACGAGTCAGTGGAACGGTGTCGCCATCGCGTCACGCGTCGGGCTCGACGATGTGCAGATCGGGTTCGAGAACCAGCCGGGGTTCAGCAAGGACCCGGAGGTCCCGCCCGCCGACGAGGCCCGGGCCATCGGCGCGACCTGCGGGGGCGTGCGCGTCTGGAGCCTGTACGTCCCCAACGGACGGTCCCTCGAGGACCCGCACTACCGCTACAAGCTGGACTGGCTCGCGACCCTGCGCGACGACGCCCGGTCGTGGCTCGCCGCCGATCCGCAGGCACGCATCGCGTTGGTCGGTGACTGGAACGTGGCCCCCACCGACGACGACGTCTGGGACCCGGCGCTGTTCGAGGGCCGCACGCACACCTCGGGACCGGAGCGCGACGCGTTCCGAGCCATCGTCGACGAAGGATTCGCGGACGTGGTGCGACCGTTCACCCCCGGCCCCGGTGTCTACACCTACTGGGACTACACGCAGCTGCGTTTCCCGCGCCGCGAAGGGCTCCGCATCGACTTCGTGCTGGCCTCACCCGCACTCGCGGCGCAGGTCACCGACGCCTCGATCGATCGTCAGGAGCGCAAGGGGAAGGGCGCCAGCGACCACGCGCCGGTCGTCGTCGAGCTGGGCGGGGACGCCGCGGTGACCGAGCCGGCCGGGGCCTGATCGGCCACCATGGCGAGGTACTCGATGTTCGCGCCGATGAATCGCCGCACGTAGGAACACCGGGGCCAGATCGACAGGTCACCGATACGCAGGATGTCGAGGGCGCCGCGCACGAGGACCGCTGCCCACCCGTGGTCGCCGAACTCCTCCTTGACGACGGTGTGCTGGAGCACGACCGTGTCGCTGTCGGGTGCGACCTCGTACGCGAGGATGCCGACGAGCGCATCGCCGACGGTCAGGACGAAGCGTGAGTTGCTCGGATCGTCCGACACGAGACTGGTGTCCATGACAACAGTTCATCACCGATATTGTGACGGATGGTGTTCCTGTGACTGTTGATGCGCAATCGCGACGAAGTCGTCACGGTGTCGAGATCAATCGGCGGTCACCATGTCGCGGTACTCGGGGTTCTCGGCGACGAAGCGCTGCACGTAGGTGCAGACCGGCTTCACCTTCCAGCCGTAGCCGCGAGCAGCGTCGAGGGAGTTGCGGACCATGATGGCGGCGAGGCCGCGATGCCCGAAGTCCTCGGTGATGACGGCGTGCATGAAGCTGACGACGGGCTGACGACGCGCACCGCGTCCGACGGAGTCGACGGGGAAGTACCCGACGATCCCGACGAGGTCACCGTTGAGCCGGAGCTCGAACCGGTTCTGGTGCGGGTTGTCTGTCACATCGGTGACGGGCGCATCCGACAGCATCATTCTTCTCCTGGCGGCCGTGGGGCTCACCCGGTTCCTGTGCGAACCCGGGCGCGGGGCGGGACACGAGCAGCCTCGTCGCCGCGGTCGTGTGCATCACATGGGTGCATGTGACGTAGACCACTATTGCACAGGATTCGCGTCTTCGCCGGGGGAGCGGGTGAATATGTGGCGAACTCACTGGAAAAGCGCTCGAGTACAGTTCGGCGTGTGACAACGCTGCCTCTGGCACCTTCCGGGACGACGCCACTGCGCGTCCTCACCATCGCCGGCACCGACTCCGGCGGCGGCGCCGGAATCCAGGCCGACTCGCGCACCATCGCTCTGTGCGGACTGCATGCCTGCGTCGCGGTCGCCGCCGTGACGGTGCAGAACACGGTGGGAGTCAGCGGTTTTCACGAGATCCCACCCGCCGTGGTGGCCGACCAGGTGCGAACGGTGGTGTCGGACATCGGCATCGGCGCGGCCAAGACCGGCATGCTGGCGTCAACCGCCATCATCGAGGCCGTCACCGACGTGTGCACCGAGGTCGGGATCGGCCGCGGTGGCTCGGTACCGCTCGTCGTGGACCCGGTCTCGGCGTCGATGCACGGCGATTCCCTCCTGCACGCCGATGCGCTGGATGCGCTGCGCACCAAACTCATTCCCCTCGCCACGATCGTCACGCCCAACCTCGACGAGGTCCGACTGCTCACCGGCATCGACGTCGAGGACGAGGTGACGGCGCGACGGGCCGCCGAGGCACTGCACGCTCTCGGCGCCCAGTGGGCCGTCGTCAAGGGTGGGCACCTGCGGACCTCGTCGTCGAGCACCGATCTGCTTTTCGACGGTGAGCGGATGCTCGAGTTCACGAACCCTCGTATCGACACGGGCAACGATCACGGCGGCGGCGACACCCTCGCCGCAGCGCTGGCGTGCGCCCTCGCCCACGGCTACGCGGTGCCGGACGCGTTCGAGTTCGCGAAGGAGTGGGTCACGAAGTCGCTCGAGGCCGCGTACGACCTCGGCCACGGGCACGGCCCGGTCTCACCGCTCTGGCGACTGCACCAGTCGGCTGATGCGTAGATCCTCCGGAACACCGGTCAGCTTCGGCGAGAACAACCCGCGCCGGTAGGGCTTGGTGGCCAGCCCGACGGTGTCCAGCACCTCGGGTGACACCAGATCCAGCGCGGCGTTCGAGATCATGACGTTGCCGTCGGCACCGGTCTGCATGACGCGCGCGGCCACGGTGACGTCGACGCCGAGCCAGTCCGATCCCACGGCGCGCGGACAGCCGGTGTGAATGCCGACGCGCATCCGTGGGGTGTAGCCGTTCACGTCGACACGGGCCAGAGCAGTCTGCGCCTCGAAGACGGCCCGCACCGCGTTGTCCGCGCTCGGGAAGACGGCCATCAGCCCGTCTCCCAGGCGTTTGACGATGTGACCGCCGCGATCGAGCATCGGCCGCTCGACCGCACGGGCCACCTGCTTGAGCAGCACCAGAGTGGTGGCGTCACCGGCGGACAGCGACCACGTGGAGAAGCCGACGAGATCGGTGAAGACGATGGTGACCTCGCGCTCGCCCCGCCCGCGACCCGCGCGTTCGAGCACCGCCTGCCACACCTGCAGCGCACCCAGCGAGAGTTCCTTCGAGGCGCCGGGAGCGTCGCCCTGCAGCCGGTCGGTGACCCGCGCGACCATGCGCGCGGCTCCGGGTCCGGCCGTCGAGAGCGGATCGCCGAACGACGGATCACCGGGCAGCACTCCGCGTACGCGGCGGACCAGTTCGACGACCCGCGGCGTCCGATTGACGGTGCGGGCAGCGTCGGCAGCCCGACGGGCGGCGTCACCTGCGCTGATCTTCACCGCTCGACCATATCTTGTCGTTACTCCGAGTGACAGTAAACGTCACTCGGACTGACGGGCGGCGTCTCGATCGGCACCCACGGGGACGCCGTTCGGGCCCGTCACCGACTCGGCGTACGTGCCGATGCCGTAGGCGACGGCCTTCGAGTTGATGCCGAGAGCCTCCCGGTCGACGTTTTCGAGCGTGTCCTCGGCGGTGTGGTAATTCGGGTCGAAGGGCTCGTTCGCCGTCCCGCCCCAGCGCGCGGCCTGCTCCTCGGTCTTCACGTCGTCCGCGCCGCTGAAGACGCCGCCCGAGGGGATGCCGACCTCGATGAAGGGGCCGTAGTCCGAGCGCCCGTCGAAGTCGGTGCCGTCGGCGTCCTGCGTCGTGAGCTGCTCCTCGAAGACTCGCTCGATCGCGTCCGAGCCGGTGGGGCCGGCAGGCTCGCCGACCTGATCCGAGTCGTCTCCGTCGTAGACGAGGTAGCCGGCGTTGTTCGACCCGACCATGTCGAAGTTCAGGTAGAGCGCGATCGCGGCCTTGTCCTCGTCGGACAGTCCCTCGACGTACTTCGTGGATCCGACCAGACCGAGTTCCTCCGCGCCCCAGAACCCGAACCGTACGGCGTTGGTCACGTCCGGCGAGCCACCCATCTGCAGAGCGGACTCGAGCACGGCGGCGGTACCGGTGCCGTTGTCGTTGATGCCCGGGCCCTCGGAGACCGAGTCGAGATGCGCTCCTGCCATGACGACGTTCTCGGTGGATCCCGTCGTGGTCTGCGCGAGAATGTTGCGGCTGGTCGTGGTCTCGGTCTCCGCGGCGAGCGTGATCTGCGCGGTGGTCGGGGCCGCGGCCAGAGCGGCACCGTCCTCACGGCTGACACCCACCGACGGGATGCGGGCATCCTCCTTCGCGCCGAGCGTGCCGGCGTCGAGCGGACCGTCCTCGTTGTTGGACACGATGATCGCGGCGGCGCCGCGCTCGGCGGCGATCTGCCCCTTCTGCGCGAAAGAGCACACCCCGCGCGGGACCAGAGCGACCGCGCCGGTCAGCGTGAGGCCGTCGTAGTCGGTGGCCTCGCAGCCGGGTGAGTCGTCGGCAGGTGCTGCCACGATCGGACCGGAGACCCCACCGGCGGGCGTGGCCGGTGAGTACGTGAACGCGCTCACCGGCACGTCGCGGTCGGCAGCGCGCAGCGCCACCGAGTCGAGGGTGTAGCTGTCGAACGAGAACTCGGGCGTCTCGACGTCGAAGCCCGCGTCCCGCAGTGTGCCGGCCACGTAGTCGACGCTGGCGTCGTATCCGGCGGTGCCGGCGGCGCGATTCCCGTCGTGCGCGTCGGCGATGTCGGAGAGCTCCTGCAGGTGGCCCACCACCGCGTCGAGGGTGACGGCCTCGGACAGCGAAGAACCCGTGACCGGTGCGGCCACGGGTTCCTCGGACGGGGTGGCTTCCTCACCGGACGAGCCGGAGGAGCAGGACGACAGCGCGAGCACTCCCGCCGCACAGATCGCGATGGACAGGGTCGATCGTGTCGTCCGCATGAACGTCACCCTAACGAAAGAGCGGTCACGCGTCTCGCTTGTTCACCACCACCACTGCGGCGCCGAAGACGACGGCGACGAAGGCCGCGAAGTAGGCCAGGCTGCCCCACGGTCCCCAGTGGTACTCCACTCCACCGGGCGAACCGAGGAAGTTGTTCGCGTTCATGAACGGGAGGAAGGGCATGATGTCGCGCCCGATGCTGCCGAACAGGTTGAACAGCGACTCGATCAACAGCGGCCACAGGAGCAGCAGTGCGATCGCGGCGGCCGACTGTCGCAGCAGCGCACCGACTCCCACGGCGAGGACGACGCACAGGAAGGCGTAGATCGGGACACCGTAGATGGCACGCCACGCGTCCGAACCCTCGAGCACGAGTGCGGCGCCCGCATCGGGACCGGCCGTGGCCTTCGCGATGTAGAACGCGCCCAGCGTGAGCACCAGGGACAACACCGCACCGAAGACGCCGATGAGCAGTGCTTTCACGCCGAGTACCGAGGCACGGCTGGGGATGGCCTGGAACGTGGTCCGGATGATGCCGAAGCGATACTCGCTGGTGATCGACAGCGCCGCGAGAATCATGAGCACGAGAACGCCGAACCCGCTGACGCCGGCGACGGCGTCCGCGAGGGTCGGCAGGTACGGCTCGAAGCCGGGGTCGTTTCCGGCGGCGATGTCGTTCTGCACGGTGGTGACCGTCGACTTGGCCGTGATGCCGATGACGGCACCGATGCCCAGCCCGAGCGCCACGATGATGACGGTGCACCACCACGGCGACTTCGTCGAGGTGAGTTTGATTCGTTCCGCTGCAAGCACACTCATCGCAGTGCCCCTCCCATCGCGTTGTTGTCGGTACCGGCGCCGTGGTACTGCACGTCGTCACCGGTGAGTTTCATGAACGCGTCCTCGAGCGAACCGTGCTGGGACGCCAGCTCGTGCAGGACGATGTTGTGGCGCGCGGCGATCTCGCCGATCGCCTCCGTGGTGGACTCGGCCACCACGAGGGTCGGATGCACCTGATCGAGGCTGCTGGGCTCCTTGACCGTCAGACCTGCCGACGTGAGCGCGCTGCGCAGGGCGTCGAGCTGGGGGCTGCGGACGCGGACCGACGCCTCCGAGGCGCGGTCGACGAACTCCTGCACGGACGAGTCCGAGATGAGCCGACCGCGGCCGATGACGATCAGTTGTTCTGCGGTGAGCGCCATCTCGGAGAGCAGGTGCGAGGACACCAGCACGGTCCGCCCCTCGGCGGCGAGGCGCTGCATGAACTTGCGGATCCAGACGATGCCCTCGGGATCGAGTCCGTTGACCGGCTCGTCGAACATCAGGACCTTCGGGTCACCGAGCAACGCACCGGCCAGACCGAGTCGCTGCGACATGCCGAGGGAGAACCCGCCGGCCTTCTGCTTGGCCACCTCGGACAAACCGACGAGGCGGAGCACCTCGTCGACGCGGGACGAGGCGATGCCGTTGGAGGCCGCCATCCACTGCAGGTGAGCGCGCGCGGATCTGTTGGGGTGCACCCACTTCGCGTCGAGCAGAGCGCCGACGGTGCGAATGGGATTCTTCAGCTCACGGTAGGGCCGACCCTCGATGAGTGCCGTTCCGGACGTGGACTGATCGAGCCCGAGGATCATCCGCATCGTGGTGGACTTGCCGGCACCGTTGGGGCCGAGGAAGCCCGTCACGATACCCGGGCGCACCGTGAAGGAGAGATCGTCCACGGCTTTCTTCGCGCCGAACTGTTTGGTCAAACCTGTCACTTCGATCATGTGCATCAGGATGCCCGAGCGGGACCACCGACCACATCGCTCCCGGGTCTCGACCCGGGTCATCCGAAGGGATGACGCGACCCTGAGCCGCCCCCGGGGTGGTCAGTCGACGTCGGGCGAGGACGCCTGCGCCCAGAACCGTTTCGGGATCCGGCCCGCCAGCGCCGCCGATCGTCCGCCGCGCACTGCATCGGCCATGGCGGAGGCCATCATTCGCGGATCACGAGCGCGTGTCACCGCGGTGGCGAGCAGCACCGCCGAGCACCCCAGCTCCATGGCGAGTGCCGCGTCGCTCGCCGTGCCGATGCCGGCGTCGAGCACCACGGGAACCCCTGCGGCCGAGGTGATCATCTCGATGTTGTGCGGATTCGCGATGCCCAGTCCCGTCCCGATGGGCGATCCGAGCGGCATGACCGCAGCGCACCCCACGTCCTCGAGGCGACGCGCGAGCACCGGATCGTCGGTGGTGTAGGGCAACACGACGAAATCGTCGTCGACGAGTTGCTCCGCGGCGCGCACCAGCTCGATGGCGTCGGGCAGGAGGGTCCGCTCGTCCGCGATCACCTCGAGCTTGATCCAGTCGGTCTCCAGGGCCTCTCGCGCCAACTGCGCGGTGAGCACGGCCTCGGCGGCGCCGCGACATCCCGCCGTGTTGGGCAGCAGGGCGATGCCGAGGCGCGTGAGGAGATCGAGCACCCCGGTGCCGCCGGAGGCGTCGACGCGGCGCAGAGCGACGGTGGTGAGTTCCGTCCCCGATGCGACGAGGGCCTCCTCCAGCACTGCGAGGTTGGCCGCGCCCCCGGTCCCCATGATCAGGCGAGACGTGAAGGTACGGTCGGCGATGGTCAGCTGATCAGCCACCCTGCACCGCCGTCAGCACCTCGATGGTCCAGCCGCGGCCCACGTCCTCGCCCCAACGCGAGCGCGGCAGCACGATTCCGTCCACCGCCACGGCGATGCCCTTCTCGGGAAGACCCAGCTGGGTCAGCATGTCCTGCACCGTCGTGCCGGGCTCGAGGTCGTGATCCGCACCGTTGACGGTGACACCCACTGCGGTCATGTTCGTCTCCTACCGTGCCCGAGTCCGCGTGAGACTCGAAAACCGTTCGGGGAGAGCGCATGCCGCTTCCGTCAACGGCTCGCCCTCCAGTTCTGCCACCACGGCGTCCGCCGTGACGGGCGCGAGCAGCACCCCGTTGCGACCGTGCCCGGCGGCGACGATCACGCGGTCGTCCCACCGCCCGACCACGGGGATGTTGTCGGGGCTCCCCGGCCGCAGGCCCGCCGCCGTCTCCGCCAACTCGTAGTCACCGACGGCCGGGAACACGGCCTCGGCGTCCGCCAGGAGGTCGCGGACGCCGGCGACGGTCACGGCGGTGTCGTCACCGTGCTCGTACTGCGTCGCACCGACCACCAGACCGTCGCCACGGGGGACCAGGTACACCGCGCGACCGTTGACGCTCGCGCGGACGGTACGCGTCGGCGCACTCGCCGAGCCGGGGCGCGCACGCAGGCGCAGGATCTCGCCCTTCACCGGCCGCACCGGGACGTCCGACAGCAGACGGGACGTCGACCACCCCGCAGCGACCACCACACGATCGGTGGTGAGCGCGTCGAGGTCGGTGACGGGAGCACGCTCGATCCGCACTCCCCGGTCGCGGACCGCGGACTCCAACGCGAGGACCAACGCCCGGTTGTCCACCGACAACTCCCCTGGCGCCGACAGGCCCAGACGAACGCGCGGCGAGAGTGACGGCTCCAGAGTGCGCACCTCGCTGCGCGAGAGGATCTCGAGATCGTGGCCCTGCGCACCCACCCAGTCGGCGACAGTGCGCAGGTCCGCCGCGTCGGCCGAGTCGAACGCGACGGTCAACGACCCACTCGACACGACGACGCCCCGACCCTCCAGGTCCGCGCGCAGCACCGGATCGTGCCATCGCCGCAGCGACGCGGAACCGAGTGCCAGGAGTGCGTGTTCGCCGGGCCAGCCCTCGGACAGCGGCGCGAGCATGCCGCCCGCCACCCAGCTGGCGGCGCCGTCGCCGACAGCGCGTGCACCGAACGTCGGGTCGTGCAGGGTGACGGACCATCCCGCCGCCGCGGCGGCGCGGGCGCAGAAGAGGCCGATCACCCCGCCGCCCACGACGGAGACGGATCGCTGCATGAAACTCACTTCCTCCGCCGGCATGACCCGGGTCAGGTGGTTACGGTCTGGGCGGCCTCGCCCACTCTCAGCCCCGTCCGGGACTCCCGTGTTCGTTCCCCTTCACCCTAACCGGCTGATGACCCGACCGGCCTCCGGCCTTCCCGCCATCACCCGACCGGCCTCCGGGCTTCCCGCAGAAAAGGTGGGTACTACATTCACACTCGTGACGACTTCGAGGACCACCGCCCGCGAGCGGCTCGCCACCGCTCGTCTGTACCTCTGCACCGACGCCCGCCGCGACACCGGCGACCTGGCCAAGTTCGTGGACGCGGCGCTGTCCGGGGGCGTCGACATCGTGCAGCTCCGCGACAAGGGGTCGGCGGGCGAGAAGAAGTACGGCGCCATCGAGGCGAAGGACGAGCTCGCCGCTCTCGCGGTCATCTCCGCCGCGTGCCGCCGTCACGGCGCGCTGATGGCCGTCAACGATCGTGCCGATCTGGCGCTCGCCTCGGGCGCCGACGTGCTGCACCTCGGCCAGAACGATCTGCCGGTGCACTACGCGCGCCGCATCGTGGGCCCGGACGTCGTTATCGGGCGCTCCACGCAGAACCGGGCGCAGGCCACGCTCGCCGACATCGAGGACGGCGTCGACTACTTCGCCACGGGACCGGTGTGGGCGACTCCCACCAAGCCGAACCGTTCGGCCGCGGGCCTGGACGTCGTGCGTGAGGTCGCCGAATCGCATCCCACCCGGCCGTGGTTCGTCATCGGCGGGGTCGAGGAGAACAACGTCGCGCAGGCGCTCGAGGCGGGCGCGTCCCGCATCGCGGTGGTGCGGGCGATCACGCAGGCTCGCGACCCCGAGGCGGCGGCCCGTCGACTGCTCGATCTGCTGCCGTCGGTCTGACCGTCAGAGTCCGTCCGGCGACAGGACGGTGACGTCGGCGGGAACCGCCGAGCGCACTGCGTCGTCGGCCGTCACGACGACGACGCGTAGGTCGGTGTCGTTCCGGACGGCGGCGAGCGCCGCGTCCACGTTCTCGGCCCGCACGGTGTCGACGATCCACCCGAAGCTGCCGACGGCGAGTCGTACGGTGCGCGCCGGGAGGTCGTCGGGGGCGTCGGCGGCCAGGACGGCGCGGACGGGCACGGTGCGCAGCGACGGCCAACTCTCGGCGAAGGCGGGGTGCAGCGGCAGCGAGTCCACCTCGTGCTCGGCGACCCAGCGCAGTTCGGTGCTCTCACCGTTGGGAACCGTGTCGAGTTCGCGCTCCGCATCGGCGATCACAGTGGTGTAGGACCACCCCGAGTCCTCGACCTTGGTGACGTGCTCGTCCCGCACGGTCAGCAGGTCGTCCGTGATGCCCGCCTCCTCGCCGGCCTCGCGCACGGCCGCGTGGACGGCGCTCTCGTGACTGTCCCTGGCACCACCGGGCAGCGCCCACGTCCCGCCCTGATGACTCCAGGCCGCACGGTGCTGCAGCAACACCATGGAGCCCGCCGACCCGGTCGGAGCCCGCAACAGCAGACCGGCCGCGCCGTGTCGTCCCCAGTGCCGGCTCCCGTCGCTGCTGAAGACCCAGCCGTCCCCGTCACCGCGCATGGTTCACCGTCCGCATTCCCCCACCTTATTGCTCCTCGCGTTGCCTGTGCTCGGACCACGGTGGGCCTATGCTCGAATCCGGACATGAGGGCGACCGATCGCGCGGGAAGGGGTCGAGGTGTCACAGCAGACGAGTGCGCTGACTCTGCGCGCGCCCGTCGACACCCGCTCCGAACGGTCGGAGTTCCTCCGTTCCACTCCCGTCCGGCTGTTGGCGGTGGGTCTACTGGTGGTCGCGACGCTCGTGACCACCGCTCTCGTGACGACGCTGTCGGTGTCGGACCGCCAGCGCACCCTCGAACTTCTGCTCGCGCGCACCGAGCCTTTGTCCGATGCGGCGCAGAACCTGTACGTGCAGCTGTCGGTCGCGGACGCGACGGCGGCGACGGCCTTCCTCTCGGGCGGTCTGGAACCCGGCGACGTCCGTGGTCGGTACACGGACTCGCTCGGAGCGGCGGCGGGCGAGGTGGTCCGCGCGTCCACCGGACTCGCGAGCGACGACGCGACGTCGCGGCAACTGCTGGCGACGATCTCCACGAACCTGCCGCTGTACGCCGGCATCATCGAGACCGCGCGGACGAACAACCGCGTCGGCAATCCGGTGGGTTCCGCGTATCTGGCCGAGGCGTCGACCCTCATGCAGAACACGATCCTGCCGTGGGCCGAGGAACTGCACGCGGAGAAGTCCGGTGACGTGTCGGATGCGCAGCGCCAGTTCGCGACACCACCCTGGTCGGCGTTCGTCGTGCTGGGCATCACCGTGCTCGTGCTCGTCGGCGCGCAGATGTTCCTGAGCCGGAAGACCAAGCGCACCGTCAACGTCGGTTTCGCGGGTGCCACGGTGGGCGTCGTACTGCTGCTCGGCTGGATGCTCGTCGCGGGGCTCATCTCCTCGACCGCCACCGACCGCGCTCTGGTGCGCGGCGCGGAGCCCCTGGACCTGCTCACCACCAGCCGGATCCTCGCCCAGCAGGCACGCGCCGACGAGACCATCGGCATGACGCGGCGCGGCGGCTTCGCCGACTACGAGAAGTCGTACTCCGACGCGGTGTCCGGCCTCGCCGACACCCTCGGCACACTCGCGCACGACGACGACACGCACAGTCCCCGGATGGACGACGCCCGTGCGCTGGTGTCGCTCTGGACCAGCTCGCACGACCGGATGAACGCGTCGCTGGACGTCGGCGACTTCGACACTGCCGTCACCATCGCCACCGGAACGGCTGCCGGCGACTCCAGCGACGTGTTCGGTCGGCTCGACTCGGCTCTCGTCGAGGAGATCGAGGCGTCCCGCGCGTCCCTGCGAGACGACGTCCAGCGTGCGTCGGGCGTGCTGGCCGGCCTCACCGTGGGCACCGGCATCGTGTGCGGCCTGGCCGTGCTCGCCGTCGTGGGCGGTATGTGGTCGCGTATCCGGGAGTACCTGTGATGCGCCGCGCGGCCGTGATCGCCGCCGCGCTCCTCCTCGTCCTGACCGGCTGCGCGGACACCACGCCGGTGCCGGAGGCGCCGGACCGCGCCACCGTCGCCGAACCGCTGCCCGACGGGGCCACCGGCGTCACCCCGGGCGCACCGATGCCACCGGCAGAGGACTGCGGCGACCCCCGTGCGAGCCTGCGGCCCAACTACGCGGCACCCGACGGCGCACCCGTACCCGCTCCGAACGTCGACGCGATCCGCGCCCGCGGGCGCCTCGTCGTCGGGCTGGACACCGGCAGCAATCTGTTCAGCTTCCGCGATCCCGTGAGCGGTGAGATCGTCGGCTTCGACGTCGACATCGCCCGCGAGGTCGCCCGCGATCTGTTCGGGGACCCGGACCGGCTGGAGTACCGCATCCTCGCGTCCGCCGAGCGGATCGACGCCCTGGCCGAGGGCGAGGTCGACATCGTCGTCAAGACCATGACCATCACGTGTGCCCGGCGCGAACGGGTGACCTTCTCCACCGTGTACTACCAGGCGGATCAACGGGTCCTGGCCGTCAAGGGCTCGGGCATCACGGGTGTCGGTGACCTCGGCGGTCGGCGCGTGTGCGCCGCGGCGGGCACCACGTCGTTGCTGCGCATCCAGCGTCTGCAGCCCAGTGCCCAGATCGTGAGCGTGCCCAGCTGGGCGGACTGTCTCGTGGTGCTGCAGCAGGGCGGCGTCGACGCCGTCAGCACCGACGACGCGATCCTCGCCGGACTCGCCGCCCAGGATCCGTACCTGGAGATCGTCGGGTTCTCCATCGCCGCGGAGCCGTACGGGATCGGCGTGACGCTGGGTCACGACGACCTCGTACGCGTCGTCAACAGGACGCTCGAACGAATTCGCAGCGACGGCACCTGGAACCGCATCTACACCCAGTGGTTGTCCGTCCTCGGCCCGTCTCCCGGCGCGCCCTTTCCCGTCTACAACGGCTGATCATGAGTACCGAACCCGATCTCGAGGCGACCCGGGCCTCGTTGCGCGACGAGGATCCCGACGCCACCCGCGCCGCCCTGCGCGAGCAGGACTCCGACGCGACGAGGGCCTCGGTGCGCCCCGAGGAGGACGATGCGACGCGGGCCGCGCTGCGCGAGGACACCACGGGGCGCACCTCCCGGCCGAGCCGCCGCGTACGAACCGGAAAGCGTCGTCGCCTCGGTGGTGGGCTGGTGGAACTGCCGCGCATTCCCGAGGTCGATCCCGCGACCGCTGTCATGTCGGACCCCCGCGTCCCGGAGAGCAAGCGGTTCTGCTGGAAGTGCAACGCCCCCGTCGGGCGGAGCGTCGACGGCCGGCCCGCCCATCCGTCGGGTGACTGCGACAGGTGCGGAACGCATTTCGACTTCTCCCCGCTGCTCGAACCCGGTGAGATGGTGGCCGGGCAGTACGAGGTGCAGGGGTGTATCGCGCACGGCGGACTCGGGTGGATCTACCTCGCCATCGATCGCAACGTCAGCGATCGCTGGGTCGTGCTCAAGGGCCTGCTGCACTTCGGCAACGCCGAGGCACACGCGGTGGCGATGGCGGAACGCCAGTTCCTCGCCGAGGTGACCCACCCCGGCATCGTCAAGATCTACAACTTCGTGGAGCACCCCCGCCCCCTCGCGCCCGGCTCGCAGGAGGCGCCGTCGTCGACGGGGTACATCGTCATGGAGTATGTCGGCGGTCGCACGCTGCGCCAGATCATGACCGACAACCCGACGCGCACGAAACTGCCTGTGCAGGAAGCCATCGCCTACCTCCTCGAGGTGATGCCCGCACTGGCCTACCTGCACTCCATCGGTCTGGCGTACAACGATCTGAAACCCGAGAACGTCATGGTGACGCAGGACCAGATCAAGCTGATCGACCTGGGCGCGGTGAGCCAGCTCGAGGACTACGGGTACCTGTACGGCACGGCCGGGTACCAGGCACCGGAGATCGTGCGGACCGGACCCACGGTGGCGTCCGACATCTTCACCGTGGGGCGCACTCTCGCGGTCCTGACGCTCGAGATCGCCTCGGAGCACGGGCGGTACGTGGACGGCATCCCGGAGGACGCGCCCGTCCTGCAGGAGTACCAGTTCTTCGCCCGGCTGCTCCGACGCGCGACGGCCGCCGACCCGCTCACCCGGTTTCGCAGCGCCGACGAGGCGGCGAGTCAGCTCAGTGGTGTTCTACGCGAGATCCTCTCGCAGCAGACGGGTGACAGCCACCCGTCGCTGTCGTCGGTGTTCAGCCCGCAGCGCACCACCTTCGGCACCGACGAGCAGGTCGCCGTCACCGACGTGTACATCGACGGACGGCACCGCGTGGCCAGGCTGGATCCGCGCGACGTGGTGGCCGCGCTTCCGGTCCCCCTGATCGACACGTCGGACCCGAGCGCGCAGCTCATCGCCGCGGCCGTGCACAGCGAACCGCACCAGACGCTCGACTCGCTGCGCCTTGCCCGCGAGAACGGCCTCGATCGCACCGTGGGCGACGACTCCGTCGGGTCCGTGGAAGCGGTGCTGACCGAGGCCCGCGCGTATCTCGATCTGGGCGAGGGAGATTCGGCCGCGGAGGTGATGCGCAGGCTGGACGACGTGACGGGCAACTGGCGTGTCGACTGGCACCGCGGCACCATCGCGCTGCTGTGCCGTAACTTCGTCGACGCCGCCGACAAGTTCGACTCGGTGCTCTCCGCGATGCCCGGCGAGGTCGCACCCAAGCTCGCGCTCGCGGCGACGGCGGAACTGTTGGCGCAGCAGACCTCCGACGACGGCCACGACACGTGGTGCGCCCTGGCCGAGACGATGTACACCACGGTGTGGCGGACCGATCGCACCATCGTCAGCGCCGCGTTCGGTCTCGCCCGCAGGCTCGCGGAACGGGGTGCGCTGCTCGACGCCATCATGACTCTCGATCTGGTGCCCGCCACGTCACGGCACTACTCGATGGCACGGATGACCGGCGTACTGACACTGCTCTCCGGCTCCGCGGCCGACATGGACGAGGGTGCGCTCTACGAGGCGGCGCGGCGCGTCGAGGCGCTGCCGGCGCGCGAACCCCGTGCGCTGCAACTGCGGACGGTCGTCCTGGGCACCGCGCTCGAATGGATGGAATCCGGGCACACGCCCGAGTCCACGGTGCCGCTGCTCGGCGTGCCCTTCACGCGGGACGGCCTCCGGACGGGCGCCGAGACCGCCCTGCGATCCCTCGCTCGGACCGCGCGGACCCGGTCGCACCGCTTCGCCCTGGTGGACCTGGCCAACGCGGTGCGGCCCAAGTCCCTCTTCTGATCAGCCGATCAGGGCCACCGCGGCGCGGGCGATGGCCAACTCCTCGTTGGTGGGCACCACGAGGACCGTCACCGGGGAATCGTCCGTCGAGATGACCCGGATTCCCTTGCCGCGCTCGGCATTGCGCTCCTCGTCCAGTTCGATCCCGTACATCTCGAGGTCCGCCAGGGCCGCTGCGCGCACCTCGGCCGAATTCTCGCCCACGCCGGCGGTGAACGTGACGACGTCCACGTGGCCCAGCTCGATCATGTACGCGCCGAGGTAGCGCCGCAGGCGATGGACGTACACGTCGAAGGCCAGGGCCGCGGCCTCGTCACCGTCGTCGATGAGGCGCCGGAGCTCACGGAAGTCGGTGACACCACTCAGTCCCTTGATACCGGAGCGGCGGTTGAGCAGTTCGTCGATGGCATCGACATCCATGTCGGCACTGCGCCGCAGGTGCATCACGATGCCGGGATCGATGTCGCCGCTGCGGGTTCCCATCACGAGCCCCTCGAGCGGGGTGAGGCCCATGGACGTGTCCACCGCGACGCCGCCGCGCACGGCCGATGCCGAGGCGCCGTTGCCGAGGTGCAGCACGATCTGGTTCACGTCCGACGGCGACCGTCCCAGATGCTCTGCCACGCGGCCACTCACGTACTCGTGGGACGTGCCGTGCATCCCGTACCGCTTGATGTCGTGTTCGGCGGCGGTGGCCGCATCGATGGCGTACGTCGAAGCGGCGGCGGGGAGGGTGTGGAAGAACGCCGTGTCGAACACGGCGACCTGCGGCACGTCGGGCAGCTCCCGGCGCGCCACCTCGATCCCGCGCAGGTTGGCCGGATTGTGCAGGGGCGCCAGCGCACTGAGCTCGTCGATGGTGGCCACGACCGAGTCGTCGATGAGGGTGGGCTCGCTGAAGACGGTGCCGCCGTGCACCACTCGATGCCCCACTGCCGTGATGCCCGCCTCCGCCAGGGGCAGTCCCGCGTCGGCCATCATCTCGAACGCCAGCCGGAGGCCCGTGACGTGATCGGGGATGTCGGTCGTCTTCTCCGTCGTGTCGTCGCCGCGGGTGACGGCCACGCGCCCGTCGGCGTCCCCGATGCGCTCGACGATGCCCTGCAGGACGCTGTGTCCCGAGTCGGGGTCCACCACCTGGAACTTCACCGACGACGATCCCGAGTTGACGACCAGCACCGTGCTCACTTCGCGACCTCCAGACCGTCGGTACCAGACTGGGCCTGGATGGCGGTGATCGCCACGGTGTTCACGATGTCCTGCACCAGGGCTCCTCGACTGAGATCGTTGACGGGCTTGCGCAGTCCCTGCAGGACCGGTCCCACGGCCACGGCGTTGGCGCTGCGCTGCACCGCCTTGTACGTGTTGTTGCCGGTGTTGAGGTCGGGGAAGACGAACACGGTCGCCCGGCCCGCCACCTCGGAGTCGGGCAGTTTGGACTTCGCCACCGACGGGTCGATGGCCGCGTCGTACTGGATCGGCCCCTCCACCAGCAGATCCGGCGCCCGGTCGCGGACGAGGTCGGTCGCCGTCCGGACCTTGTCCACGTCGGCACCCGATCCGGAATCGCCGGTGGAGTAGCTCAGCATCGCCACCCGCGGCTCGATGCCGAACATCGACGCGGTGGCCGCGGACGAGACGGCGATGTCGGCGAGCTGTTCCGACGTGGGGTCGGGAACCACGGCGCAGTCGCCGTAGGCGAGCACCTTGTCCGCGAGACACATCAGGAAGATGCTCGAGACCGTCGAGACCCCGTCCATGGTCTTGATGATCTCGAAGGACGGCTTGATCGTGTGCGCCGTGGTGTGCGCGGCGCCCGAGACCATGCCGTCGGCAATGCCCTTGTGCACCATCATGGTTCCGAAGTACGAGATGTCGGACATGATGTCGCGGGCCTTGTCCTCGGTCATGCCCTTGTGCTTGCGCAGCTCGACGTACTCCGCGACGAAGTCGTCCGTGTACTCCGAGTTCGTCGGATCCAGCACGGTGGCCTCGGACAGGTCCACCCCCAGTTCCCCGGCCCTGCGCGTGATCGCCGCCTCGTCACCGAGGATGGTCAGGTCCGCGACCTGCCGTTGCAGCAGTCGTCCGGCCGCGCGCAGGATCCGGTCGTCCGACCCCTCGGGCAACACGATGTGCTTGCGGTCGGCGCGGGCCCGGTCGATGAGCTGGTACTCGAACATCTGCGGCGTCACCACCGACGGCATCGCGACGTCGAGGCGGCCCAGGATCTCGGCGGCGTCGACGTGGCGCTCCATGAGCGCCAGCGCCGTGTCGACCTTGCGTTGAGATCCGACGGCCACCCGCCCGCGAGTGGACGCGGCCACACTCGCGGTGTCGAAGGTTCCGAGTTCGGTGGTGAGGATCGGTAGTCGGGGCTGCAGACCCTCGATGAGCTTGGCGATCATGGGATGCGGTGTCAGTCCGCCGTTCATGACGATGCCGGCGAGCGACGGAAACCCCTCGGCCTCGTGGGCGTTGACGAGCGCGAGCACGACGTCGGAGCGGTCGGCCGGAGCGATGACGACGACTCCCTCGGTGAGTCGCTCGAGAATGTGCTCGGCCGTCATGCCGCCGACCATCACGCGCAGGGCCTCCCGTTGCAGCAGTTCGGCGTCGCCGCTGTAGAGCTCGCCCTTCATCGCGTGCAGCAGTTCGTCCATGGTCGGTGCGACCAGCAGCGGTACCTCGGGCAGAGCCCACGCCGGCACGTCCTCGGTCGAGAGCTGCGCGATGACGTCGTCCAACGCGTCGGGATCGCACCGGTTGGCGACGATGCCGGCCAGATGGGCGCGGTGCGTCGACAGTTCCGATCGACACACGTCGGCGAGGTGGGCGATCTCCTCGGGCGTGCGTTCGGAGCCACGCAGCGCGAGGAGCACCGGGGCGCCCAGGTTCACGGCGACGCGCGCGTTGAACCCCAGCTCGCTGGGACTGGCGATGTCGGTGTAGTCGCTGCCCACGATCACCACGGCATCGCACTGGGACGCGACGTCGTGATAGCGGCGCACGATCTCGGCGAGCGCGGCGTCGGGATCCGCGTGCACCTCGTCGTAGGTGACGCCGAGCGACTGCTCGTACGTGGTGTCCGCGGTGGTGTGGTCGATCATGAGCTCGAGGATGTAGTCGGTCTCGGACGACGACCGAGCGATCGGCCGGAACACACCGACCCGAGCCGTCGAGGCACCGAGCATGCGTAGCAGCCCCAACGCGATGGTCGACTTGCCGGTGTCCCCCTCGGGCGACGCGATGTAGATGCTGGAGACGGGCGAACTGGGCGTGTCTGCGGGCGCGGCGACCATGGTCTCAGCCTAATGGGCGCGCCGCCGCGGTCGTCCGAGACGATGTCCCGCGGTCGGGCTGTGATCCCGGGAACAACTCCGCACTTTCTTAGCCTACGCAAGCATAATACTTGTGTGCCCACAACTGTCGCGTCAGGCGGTCTCGACCAGCGTCACAAGATGATCGTGCTGGCCACGTGCTGCCTCAGCCTGCTCATCGTCTCGATGGACGCCACCATCGTGAACGTCGCGCTGCCCGCCATCCGCGCCGAACTCGGCGCATCCGTGTCCCAGCTCCAGTGGACCATCGACGTCTACACACTGGTGCTCGCCAGTCTGCTGCTGCTGTCCGGCACCACCGCGGACCGTGTGGGGCGGCGCCGTGTCTTTCAGATCGGACTCGTCAGCTTCGCCGTCGGCTCGCTGCTCTGCAGCCTCGCCCCCACCGCCCCGTTCCTCATCCTCGCGCGCATGATCCAGGCGATCGGTGGGTCGATGCTCAACCCCGTCGCCATGTCGATCATCACGCAGGTCTTCACCGGGAAGGCCGAGCGTGCCCGGGCGATCGGTATGTGGGGCGCCGTGGTCGGCATCTCCATGGCCCTCGGTCCCATGCTCGGCGGACTGTTGATCGAGATCTCCGGGTGGCGGTCCGTCTTCTGGATCAACATCCCGGTCTGCCTCGCAGCGTTCGTTCTCGCCGCCGTGTTCGTCCCCGAGTCGCGGTCGCCCGTCGTGCGCGCGTTCGATCCGGTCGGTCAGCTGCTCGGTGTCGTCATGCTGGCCTCCCTGGTGTTCGGCCTCATCGAGGGTCCCTCGCTCGGATGGTCGTCGCCCATCACCCTCGCGGTGTTCGCCCTGTCCGCCGCCTCGTTCGTCGCGTTCGTCCGCTACGAGAACAGGCGCGTCGATCCGTTCATCGATCTGCGCTTCTTCCGCAGCATCCCGTTCTCGTCGGCGACGATCGTGGCCGTGTGCGCCTTCGGCGGATACGGAGCGTTCCTGTTCCTCATGTCGCTGTACCTGCAGGAGGTGCGCGGCTTCAGCGCGATCGGCACGGGAGCGTCCTTCCTACCGCTCGCACTCGCCACGCTGATCTGCTCGCCGCTGTCCGGGCGGATGGTGGCTCGGTGGGGTGCCCGCCCCTCGATGACCATCGCCGGTGTGGTCATCGCCGTCGCCGGCCTGACCCTCACCCGCCTCTCCGCCACCACCCCCGTCAGCGCACTGCTGGTCATGTTCGCGATCTTCGGGGTCGGCTTCGGGCTGGTCAACGCCCCCATCACCAACGCGGCCGTCGGCGGGATGCCCCGCGATCGCGCGGGTGCGGCGTCGGCGGTCGCATCGACCAGCCGCCAGATCGGTGTCAGCATCGGCGTCGCGCTGTGCGGGAGCCTCACCACCGCGGGCGCCGCGGCCGGCATCGACGCGGGGTTCGCCGCCTCCACACACACGGTCTGGTGGGCTCTGACCGCCATCGGTGTGATCGTCGCGGGCCTCGGGCTGGTCAGCGCCAGCAGACGGGCCACGCGGACCGCGGACGACGTGGCCGCACTGTTCCGCACACCGGAGCCCGCCCGTGCCTGACCGCCGGAGCCGACCGATAGACGAGGCCTGGGCCGCGATGACCTCGCTGGTCTTCGAGAACCGCGACACCTGGCGCCGACGGGTGGCGGCCGAGGTCGACATGCCGTTCAGCCGGGTGCGGGTGCTTCGGCGCCTGGTCGACGGACCGCTGACGATGAGCGGGGTGGCCACCGCGGCGGCGATGGACGCACCGGCGACCACGGTGTGCGTCAACGAACTCGAGTCTCGCGGCTACGTCCGCCGCACCGTCGACGACAGCGATCGTCGCAGCAAGCGCGTCACGATCACCGACGACGGCCGCGCCCTGATGGACCGCGTACACGCGATCACCGACCCGGTACCCGACTCGCTCGCCGACCTCGGCGACGAGGACGCCGCGGTGCTGCACCGGATCCTGTCGGGCGCGGTGTCCTCCGGCGTCGTCAGCCCAGACGGCGCAGACGGGGCTCCAGATCGGTCTTGAACAGCTCCAGGAACCGACGCTGATCGTGACCCGGCGCGTGGAAGACAAGGTGGTTCAGGCCTGCATCGACGTACGGCTTGACCTTCTCGACGGCCTCGTCCGGATCGGAGGCGACGATCCACCGCTTCGCCACCTGCTCGATCGGCAGCTCGTCGGCGGCCTTCTCCATCTCGATCGGATCGTCGATGGAGTGCTTCTGCTCCGGCGTCAGTGACAGCGGCGCCCAGAAGCGCGTGTTCTCCAGCGCCGCATCGGCATCGGTGTCGTACGAGATCTTGATCTCGATCATGTGGTCGATGTCGCCCACGGACCGGTTCATCTTCTCCGCACCCTCGGCCACCGCGGGGATCAACTTGTCGGTGTAGAGCTCCATGCCCTTGCCGGACGTACAGATGAAGCCGTCGCCGCTGCGTCCGGCGTAGCGCGCGACCACGGGACCGCCGGCCGCCACGTACACCGGGACCCCACCCTCGGGAACGTCGTAGATCGAGGCGCCCTTGGTCTTGTAGTACTCGCCCTCGAAGTCGACGCGATCGCCCAGCCACAGCTCGCGCATCAGCGACACAGCCTCGCGCAGACGCGCGAACCGCTCCTTGAACTCCGGCCACTCACCGTCGAATCCGGTGGCGATCTCGTTCAGAGCCTCACCCGTACCCACTCCGAGCATGATCCGGTTCGGGTACAGGCACGCCATCGTCGCGAAGGCCTGCGCGATGACGGCCGGGTTGTAGCGGAACGTCGGGGTCATCACCGACGTGCCCAGCTGCAGAGTCTTCGTGCGCTCACCGACCGCGGTCATCCACGCCAGCGAGAACGGTGCGTGGCCACCCTCGTGGCGCCAGGGCTGGAAGTGGTCGCTCACGGTCGCCGAGTCCATGCCCGACGCCTCCGCCTGCACCGCGATCTCGACGAGCTCACGTGGACCGAACTGCTCGGCCGACGCCTTGTATCCCAGCTTCAGTTCCTGTGCCACGCCGAACTCCCTCGTCTACCGCCGAACCCCGGTCACCGTCATGTCTATCAGTCGAGGCCTCCGATCCGCCCGAGGCCTTCGAATCGCAGTGCGCGCAACCCTGTCACCGAGGTGGGCAGCCCGGCACCGTGGGAGGTTGCACGAGCGCGAGGAGGCTGTGGTGCGCTTTCAGGTCCTGGACATCGTCTTCAATCCGCCCCACCCCGTCACCGGGGAGGTGGTACCCGCTGCCGAGCGGCTCGACCGAGTGGTCGACCTCGCCGTGCTCGCGGACCAGCTGGGAATCGACTCCTTCGCGGTCGGCGAGCGTCACGCCGGGGACGTCCTGTCGTCGAGCCCCACGGTGATCCTCGGCGCGCTGGCACAGGCCACGAACCGGATTCTGCTGTCGACCGGCGTCACGGTGCTCTCGGTACTCGACCCCGTGCGTCTCGCGGAGGACCTCGCGACCGTCGACCAGCTGAGCCACGGGCGGCTCGAGATCGTCGTCGGCAAGGGCAACGAGGCGTGGCAGTACCCATTGTTCGGGAAGGACATCGCGCGCCAGTACGAGTACCTGACCGAGAACTACGAGTTGTTCCGTCGACTGATCCGCGAGGAGAACGTCACGTGGTCCGGGCAGCACCGGACTCCGCTCGAGAACGCCACCACTCTGCCGCGGCCGTTCGCCGGTCCCTTCCGCGTCTGGCACGGGTCGGCGACGTCGACACACGCCGTCGACCTCGCGGCCCGGTGGGGTGACCCCCTCGTCACGGCCAACGCATTCCAGCCGCGGGAGAACTACGCCGTCCTCGTCGACCGCTACCGGGAGAAGTACGCCGAGGCCGGGCACGATCCCCGGTTCGCCTTCGTCGGGTCCGGCTCGGGAGGGCTGTTCCTCGCGGAGACGACCGATCAGGCCGTCGAGCAGTACCGCCCGCTCTACGAGGGTGCGGTGGCACAGGCCGACCAGCGTCGGCACGATCCCGGGGCGGTGGGCAAGGTGACGAGCTTCCGCTCGATCGAGGAGGCCGTGGATCGCGGTCCCGCGCTCGTCGGGTCGTCGGAGCGCGTCGCCGAGAAGATCGTGGACTACCACCACGCATACGGGCATGTCCTGCAGTCGGTGTCGATCAACCACCTGCTCGAACCGGAGCACCAGAAGGACATCCTCCGCCAGTTCGCCGAGGAGGTGGTGCCGCGAGTGCGCAAGGAACTTCCCGAACCACTGCTGTGGGGCGAGGACGATTCCCGGCGCGCTGCGGGCTTCACGGCGGGACCGTACTCGTGAGCATCGCGTTCGTGGGCGGAGGACCCCGCGCGACCGGCATCCTCGAGCGGATCGTCGGCCGGGCCGACGAGCTGACCGAACCGATCGACGTCCATGTCGTCGACCCCCACCCGCCGGGTGCAGGGCGGATCTGGCGACGGAACCAGGACCCCCTGCTGTGGATGAACTCCGTCGCGGCGGACGTGGCCATGCTGCCCGACGGGTCGGGCGGTCCCACCCTCGCGGAGTGGGTGACGGCGAACCGGGACACCCTCGTCACGGATCCGGCTCTGCGGGAGGAGGTTCTCCGTTTCACCCCGTCGTCGTTCGCGTCCCGGTCGCTGCAGTCCCACTATCTCGCTCACGTCTTCGAGAGCGCGGTGAAGGCGCGGCCGGATCGTGTTCGAGTGCACGTGCACCGGGCCTGCGTCGTCGACATCGAGGATCGGGGTGTCCACCAGCGTCTGATCCTCGACGACGGCACCGTGCTCGAGGTGACCGATGTCGTTCTGGCGCAGGGCCAACCCGACACTCGGCCGCCGGCAGACGTCCAGGCATTCGCCGCCCATGCCGAGACCCACGGTCTCCGGTACATCGGGCCGGGATACACAGCCGACCTCGACCCGGCGCTGGTTCCCGAGGCCGAACCCGTCCTGATCTCGGGCCTCGGTCTCGCCTTCGTGGACTGGATGGTGCTGCTCGCGGAGTCACGCGGCGGCACCTTCTCGAGCTCCGGTGACGGCACCCTGGTGTACACGGCCTCCGGCCGGGAACCCCTGGTGTACGCCGGATCTCGACGCGGGGTTCCGTACCACGCCAAGATCTCGTACTCCATCGCCGATGCGGCACCGCCTCTCCCGAGGTTCTTCGTACCCGAGGCTTTTCCCGGGACGGAGACGCTCGACTTCCGTACGGCGGTCTGGCCTCTCGCGGTCGCGGAACTTGCGTGGGCGCACTATCACGAGCTGTTCCGCTCCCACCCCGACCGTGTCCGCGGGCCGTTCATCGAACTCGAGGCCGCCCTGGGCCGTGACGGCGCCCGTGCAGTCGGTGAACTGGTCGAACGAATGGTCCCCGATCCCGAGGACCACTTCGACATCGACACGCTCGACCGACCGCTGCGGCACGCCCGATTCGACTCAGCGGCCGATGCCGCAGAGCAGGTGCACCGCTACATCGAGGCAGACCTGGCACGACGGCGCGACCCCCGCTTCAGCGCGGACGCCGCCGTGTTCTCGGCCCTGCTGTCGGTGTATCGGACTGTGGGAGAGCTCGTTCGGACAGAGAGACTGCGCCCGGACGACGTCGCGTCGCAGGTGGAGGGACAGCTGCATTCCTTCTTCAGCTTCCTCGCGAGCGGTCCCCCGCCCGAGCGCCTGGAGCAGCTGCTCGCACTCGGCCGCGCCGGAGTCATTCGCTACCTCGGCCCCGAGGTGCGGTTCGAGGCGTACGGTGACGGCTTCCGGGCGACCTCGCACGTGCACCACGACGTGGTGCGAGCGCGGACGCTCATCGAAGCCCGACTGCCCAGCGCGTCCATCTCGCGCAGCGCCGACGCCCTGCTGCGATCGCTGCACGAGCGCGGTGAGGTCCGCGAGGTGAGTGCGTCTCCGACGAGTCCGGCCAAACTGGCCGTCGACGGCTCGTCCCGCGTGATCGACGCATCGGGCACGGCGCACCCCCATCGGTACGCGGTGGGAATGTGGGTGGCGGGCCACGCCTGGTCCGGCGCCTTCGCCCGGCCCGGCATCGACGCCGGCTTCTTCCGGCACAACGACGCGATCGCCGCGGATCTCGTGGCCGGCCACCGTGCTGTGTCTCACCCGGCTCGACGCTGAACGAGCAGCTCGTACAGCTGCGTCTCCACCATCGTGGTGGGAAGCGGCAACGGTCCTGCCGGCGGAGCCGAGTCGTAGGTGTGGCCCGTCGGCGTCCGGAATCTGACGATGTGGCCGCCGTCGACGTGCTCGACGACCCGCTGGGCCTCCCACCCCTCCGCGTCCTTCGCGTAATTGCAGGCGGCGCACAGTCCCATGCCGTTCTCCGCCGTCGTCGGGCCACCGAACCTGAAGGGGCGTATGTGGTCGTGGTGTCGGATCGGCGCATCGCACCACGGTGTGCGGCACGTCCGGTCGCGGACGTCGATGTAGTGACCGAGTCCCGCCGGGAACACACGCGCCGTCGAGTCCATCGCCGTGAGCTGTCCCGTCGACGGGACGGCGTAGAGCCGCCGCAGGGTCGCACCGACACTCCCGCCGTCGATGCGGTCGGCCACCGCACGGCGGGCCACTTCGGCGGGAACCATGCCGTAGCCGGGAACGTGCGCGGCCTCGTCACCGCCGGCGAGCAACGACTCGTCGGACATGACCAGCTGCACCGCCACCGGGGGACCCGCCGCTGCATCTCCCCCGGTCAGGCGCTCGAACAACAGGTCCGCCATCACCTGATCACGCGTTCGACCCTCGGCACGGCCGGCTGCGACGAGCGCGTCCGCGTCTCGGCGCAACGTGGCGTACACGCACACCGCCTTGTCCATCGGCAGCAGCGCCGTCGCGTATCCCATGAAATCCGGAGCCGGACGCACGCTCACGCGGCGCTGCGCAGCCGCACGCGCGTTCCTCCGCACCACGGCCGCGGCATCGAGCTCGACCGCCGCGGCCACCGCGAGCGCGACCACCTGCTTGTCGCCCTTCCCTTCCAACGTCGAGGCGTCGGCGCACAACCGGCGATCGACCTCCCGCCGGTCCGCCACGGTGAGGTGCGCCGTCTCCCGCACCAGCAGCATCGCGCGGTACTCGCTCAGGCGGCCTTCGCGCATCGACTGCAGGGTGTACGGCATCTCGTGCACCAGTGCCCGTGCGAGTCCGAGGTATGTGCCACCACGCCGGTGTGACTCGCGACGTGCCAGACCCACCTGTGACGCGATCCCGAGATCCCACTGCTTCCTCGGCAGCCCGCGATCACGCCGATCGGCTCGAACGCTCGCCGCCACCCCGGCGGTCACTACCGCCTGCGTCGCCGCGCCCACGCACTTCAGGGCTTCGATGGCCGTCACGGCATCGATTCCTTCCCGCGCCGACCCGCCGTCCTCCACCAGCCCCAAACGCGCTGTGAACAGCCGTATCTCGTCCACCGACGGTGGGTGCAGCTCTACCGTGTCGTTCATCGATCTCCCCCCGGATCCTCGATTCCTGCAGAAGGTAACTCGAGGGTCCGACACCCTCCGCGCGCCGTAGAGTCGAGCCCATGAGCCCGCTCCGCGCCTGGTCCGAACCGCTCGCCGAGCACATCGTCGGCACGTATTTCGCGTTGCGCGCGGCGATGGCGATCATGGCCGTCGGGTTGCCTCTCCTGCTCGTCGCCTGGTCGCTGCTCGATCCCGACCTTCCCGTGCTCGGATCGATGAGCGAGTACTACTACAGCCCGGCCCGCGACGTGTTCGTCGGAGTGCTCTCCGGGACCGGTATCGCGTTGATCTGCTACCGCGGTCACGGGCCGCTCGAGAACAGACTGCTGAACGCGGCCGGCGCCTTCCTCGTCGTCGTCGCGCTCGTGCCCACGGATCCACCGGGGCAGAGCGACTTCGGCCTGCGTATGACGGTCCACGCCGTCGCCGCCGTGGCCTTCTTCGTCAGCTTCGCGGTGTCGGTCTGGCGGTGCGCGGACGACACCCTGGATCCGTCCCGGGACTCCGAACGGCGAATCCGCCGTTACCGCAGGGCCTATCGAGTCGTGGCGGTCGTGGTCGTCGTCGCTCCGGCGTCGGCGCTCGCCCTGGTGCTCGTCCTCCGCCAGGGCGCGCTCGCGGTACTGGTGGTGGAAGCGGTCGCAGTGATCACCTTCGGCGCGTACTGGACACTGAAGTCCTACGAGCTGCGGGGCACCGAGCTGGCCGAGCAGCCGTGAACCTCGAGCACCGTCAGCGGCGACATCGCACCCGGGTGGACTGGGGCCTGCGCGGAGCCGAGGCGATCGCGTCGGACGCCGACATCGCCGTGATCGTGGACGTCCTGTCGTTCACCACCACGGTGAGTGTCGCTCTCGACCGAGGGATCGGCGTCGTCCCGCACGCGGGCGCCGACACCGAGGAGGTCGCCCGACGTCACGACGCGTCCGTGGCGTTCCGCCGCTCGCAAGCGGCTCCGGGCCGCATCACATTGTCCCCCGGATCGATCCGGTCCGCGCGCGACGTGCCCGCCCGGCTCGTTCTTCCGTCACCCAACGGATCGACCATCGCCGAGGCGCTGGCGACGACACCCGTCCTGGCAGCGGCGTCCCTGCGCACGGCGACGGCGATCGCGCACTGGATCGCGCGCACCGCGGGACCGGACGACTCCGTGGCGATCATCGCTGCGGGCGGGAGATGGCCGGACGGATCGCTACGCCCCGCGATCGAGGACTTCTGGGGAGCGGGTGCAGTCGTCGCGGCACTCGCGGCCGTCGGGCGTCTTCTCGACCCGTCTCCCGAGGCCGACGCGGCGCAGGCAGCCTGGACGGCGGTGGCCGATGATCCGTCGACGGCACTGCGTGACTGCAGTTCCGGTCGCGAGCTGATCGCCCTCGGATTCGACGGCGATGTCGCGGTGGCAGCGGAGGTCGGGGAGAGCGCCGGCGTTCCGATTCTCCGTCAGGGGATCTTCGTCGATGCTGCGAGCGGCGGCCTCAGCGCCTGATCCCGTGGTGCTTCTCGGCCACGTCCGGGTGTGCACGGGTACGCGATTTCCACGCGTTCTCGCCGTAGGTCCGGAAGAGGGGGTTGTCCGGATCAGTGTCGACGCCCCGGGACCGCGCCGCCAACTCGGGTGGAAGGTCGATGAGCGGCACGCGCGCATCCAGTGCGGGGCTGAGGAAGTAGGGAACGGACACCCGGTCCGTGCCAGGCGTCGGCGCGAGGACGCGATGCCGAGTGGCACGCAGGTACCCACCCGTCGCGACCTCGAGCAGTTCCCCGACGTTGACGATGAACGCGCCGGCCACGGGCGGTACGTCGATCCACTCGCCGCCGCGCAGCTCCACCTGCAAGCCGGTCGACTCCGGCTCCACGAGAAGCAACGTCAGCACCCCCGAGTCCTTGTGCGCGCCCACCCCCTGCGGGTTCTGGGTGCTGCCGGGATACCGCACCACCTTGATCAACGTCGCGGGGAGCTCGGCGAAGGCGGCATCGAATGTGTCCTCGGCCGCGCCGAGGGAGACTGCCCAGTGTCGGAGCAGCCGCAGCCCGACGTCCGACAGGGCGGCGTCCCAGGCCTCGACCGCGGGACGCAGTTCGGGTAGCGCGGACGGCCACTGGTTGGGGCCCTGCAGGTTCCAGTATCCCTGCGCCGCGGGAATCACCTCGCGCTCCGGACCGATGTCGATCTGCTCTCGCCAATCGACGGCGCCGTTGGTCAGCTCGCCGCCGAGCCGACTGTAGCCGCGGAACTGGGGCGAGTTCAGTTGACTGATCTCGTCCTTGGCGTCCGCCGGCAGCGCGAAGAAGGTGCGCGCCAGCGACAGGACCGTCGACACGAGCTCGGGGTCGACACCATGACCGGTCAGGTGGAAGAAGCCGTGGTCGTGGGTGGCCTCGCGCAATGCCGAGCGAAACCCGTCGACATCCGCGGTCGACATGTCGAGAACGGGCAGAGCTGTCACCTGATCGGAAGCTTCTCGCCGGCCTCCACCGCGACGGTCAGCCGGTTCTCGGGAGGTGCCACCGGGCACGTCGCGTAGTCGGTGAGGGCGCACGGCAGGTTGGACGCGCGGTTGAAGTCCAGTGTCACCAGGCCGTCGGCGTCCGCATCGCCGACGGCGAGGGACCGGCACGCGGGGTAGGTGCTCACGCCGCTGGTCTCGTCGGTGAAGAGGATGTGGAAGCCGCCCGCCTTCCCTCGGAATGCGACGAACTGTTGCGGTGCGTTCCCGAGCGTGAAGTCGATGACGCCCAGCCCGGCGTGGTGGTGCTCCAGACCCTCGACGACGGCCGCGGTGGTGACCGTGCGCTCGGAGTCGTACGGCGTGAACGTGCCACTCACGCGCCACTTCTCGTCGGGTGCGAAGGTGGGGATCCCGCCGAACGACGCCAAGGTGGGGGCCGCGGGATCGTGCACGCGCAGGGCCACCGAGCCGGTGCGGCGAATCACCTCGACGCGCCGCTCACCGGCGGCCACGAGGAGGCCGGGAGCCCCCTCGACAGGGTGCAGAGCGACAGTCCCGTCCACGACCACCCCGTCGACCGACAACCCGTCGCCCGCGCTCGCGGTGACGTGCAGAGTGTCGTCGTCGGCGCGCCACACACCGGGCAGATCCCCCACGGCCGCGTCGGTCTCGGTCAACCAGTACAGACCTGTGAGCGCGACCCAGCCCAACGGATCGCGGAAGTACTCCTCGCGATCGGAATGCCATGCAGCCCAGTCCTGCTCGAACGTGGTGACGGATGTTGTCATGATGCGTACTCCTTCTCGGACGGTGACGATGCGATTCTGCCGAGGACACCGGCGCCGACGTGACGTGCCTCCTCGAGATGGGGGTACCCCGACAAAATGATCTCGTCGACACCTGCCTCGCGATACTCCTCGATGCGGGCCACCACCTCGTCGTGGCTGCCGACCAGCGCGGTGCCGGCGCCGCCGCGGACGAGACCGATGCCCGCCCACAGGTTGGGGCCCACCACCAGGTTCCGACGATCACCGCCGTGCAACGCCAGCATGCGTCGCTGGCCTTCCGATCCCACGGCGCCCAGTTGTGCCTGTCGGGTCCGGACGGTCGCGTCGTCGACATCGGCGATCAGGTCCTCGGCTCGAGCCCACGCATCTTTCGCGCGCTCGCGGGTGATCACGTGCATCCGCAGTCCGAAACGCAGGGTGCGGCCGCGGGCAGCCGCCCGCTCCCGCACGTGGGAGATCTTCTCGGCCACCGCCTCGGGAGACTCGCCCCACGTGAGAAAGACGTCGGCATGCTCGGCGGCGACATCCAGTGCAGCGTCCGATGATCCGCCGAGATAGACGTCGGGAAGCGGCACCGGAGGATGCCCGCCGAAACCGCCGCCGTTCGGTCGGTCCACAGCGTAGTGGTCGCCGGACGGCCGCACCGGCCGGCCGTCGGAGACGGCGCGCGCGATGCCGAGGAACTCACCCGCCCGCGCGTAGCGGCCCTCCTTCGCCAGACGGTCGCCGTAGGACCGCTGCTCGACGTCGTCGCCCCCGACCACCACGTTGAGGAGCACTCGGCCACCGGACAGTCGATGGAATGTACTGACCATCTGCGCCGACGTCACGGGCGAGACCTGGCCCGGCCGGAAAGCCACCAGGAACTTCAGACGAGTGGTCGCCGGGATCAGCGCCGCGGTGACCAACCACGCGTCCTCGCAGTGTCCGCCCGTCGGAGTGAGCACTGCCTCGAAACCGAGTTCCTCGACGGTCACGGCCAATTCGGTCAGGTAGTCGAGTGTCGCGTCCCGATGTCCCGCACCCGCTGCCGAGGCGCCCCCACCGCCGATGGCGACTCCGTGCGAGTGCGCACCGAGCCTCTCGTCGTCACCCCCGGTGGGGAGGAACCAGTGGAATCTCACTCGCCGATGCTGGGTCGACGTAGTCCGAGGTGCTCCCGCAAGGTCGACCCCCCGTAGGCGGCCGGGTACGAACCACGTTCCTGCAGTTCGGGAACCAGCTTGTCGACGATGTCGTCGAGCCCGCTCGGCACGAGGTACGGCGTGATGTTGAAGCCGTCGCTCGCCCCTCCGCGGACCCACCGAGTGAGCTCGTCCGCGACCTGGCTCGGCGTACCCGCGAATCCGGTACGCGCCGACGTCTCGATGACGACCTGCCGCAGCGACAGGTTCTTCGCCTCGGCGAGCGACCGCCATTCCCGCACGCGTGCATCCACGTCGATGCCGTTGAACGCCGACCCACGAGCACCGACGACGCCACTGACGATCGGATCCTCGGTGGGGAGCGGTCCGTCGGGATCACGATCGGACAGATCGCGCCCCCACACCTGGCCGGCGATCGACAGCGTCGTCGGGCCGGTGAACTGACCCTCCTTGACCCAGCGCACCTTCTCGTCCACGTCCCGCTCGTGGTCCGCGAGGACGATCTGGGTGCCGGGCAGGATCTTGATGTCGTCGTCCGGTCGTCCACGGGCCACCAGTCGCGCGCGGATGTCGTTCGCGAAGTCGAGCGCGTCGTCGAAGTGGGTGCCGTGCGCGGAGAAGATCACGTCGGCGTGCTGGGCGGCGAAGTCGCGACCGGTGCTGGAATCTCCCGCCTGGAAGATCACAGGGTGGTCCTGAGGACTGCGGGGAATCGGTGCAGCAGTGACGATGTCGAACTGCGAGGACTGGATGCGCACGGAGTCGGGCGTGCCTCCTGCGTTCCACAACGCCCTGGCGACGTCCAGGAACTCTCCGGCGCGCACGTAGCGGTCCGCGTGGTCGAGGTAGCCACCGCGTCGGAAATTCTCGCCCGTCCACGCGTTGTCCGTCGTCACGACGTTCCAGCCGGCGCGACCACCGGACAGCACGTCCAGTCCCGACAGCCGACGCGCGAGGTCGACCGGTTCGTTGTAGGTGGTGTTCTGGGTGGCCACCAGTCCGATGTTCGTGGTGATGCCGGCGAGCGCCGCCAACTGCGTGATGGCGTCGGGACGACCGGCGATGTCCAGGTCGAGGATCTTGCCGCCCTGCTCGCGCAGTCGCAGTCCTTCGCCGAGGAAGAAGGCGTCGAACAGTCCGCGCTCGGCGGTCGTTATCAGACGACGGAACGTCTCGAAGTCGATCTGCGAGCCACTGGCCGGGTCCGACCAGATCGTCGTGTGGTTGACGCCCTGGAAGAAGACACCCAGGTGGACGGTGGCGTCGGGACGGAAGAGAGCGGTCATCGCGCAGCCTCGAATCGGTTGACCGGGCGGGCCAGGCCCAGAGTGGAACGCAGCGTCGTGGCCGGGACCGGCCGATGGGCCAGGTCCCGCTCGAACAGTTGAGGAAGGACGTAGCGTGCGGCGACGCGGAGATCGTCGTCGATCAGGTCAGGACGCAACCTGATCCCGCCGATCGCGTCGTCGAGGGCAGCAATGCGCTCGACGAGAGCCGCTGCGGCCGTCGGGCTTCCGGGGGCCTCGACGTCGAGAACGACGTGCGCCCCGGTCACCGCGCGCGCGTCCGCTTCGTTCTCCACGAGGACGACGTCGAGCAGATCGGCGTCGATCTCGCCGAATCGGCCGAACACCACCACCTGACCCTGCGGCGGGCGAGGCACGATCGCGGGGCCCTTCACCGAGTACTCCTCCCCGACGAAGTCGACGTAGTGCAGCTTCTGCTGGTTCAGGAACCGGCCCGTCGGGAAGTCGCGTATCACCGCGTCGTCCTCCCACGAGTCCCACAGTCCACGCGCCACGGTCACCGAATCACGCTGTTCACGAACCAGATCGGTATCGGCCGAGACGACTTCGCGACCCCATGCTGCCGCGACGTCGGGTGCCAGCGACCGGGATGCCACCCAACCCGCCCGGCCGCGGGACGCGTAGTCCAACGACGCGAGCTGTGACGACAGATGGAACGGTTCCGCGTAGGTGGTGCTGGCGGTGGCGACGAGGCCCACCGTGCTGGTGGTCGCGGCGACGAAGGCCGCGCGCGTGACGGCGTCGACACCACCCGTCGCCAGGTCGTCGTCGTCGAACGTGACGTAGCCGAATCCTGCGTTCTCGGCCGCGGTCACCGTGGCGGCCACGGCTCGTCCGTCGGCCGAACCGACCCCGACGTCGAAGCCGAGTGTCACCGTCCTGGTCATCGTGCGCTCCCTCGTATCGCCCCCGGACACCCGAGGTTAGGAGGGATCCGCACCCGGCACACGGGTTGGAATCGCAGAGATCGGAGGGGAATGCTTCGCCACCTGTTCGTTATGAACTCACTCGACGACAGTGCTCCGCTGCGCTCAGTGGCGCCTCGAATCGAAGCCCGGGCGTGTTCGGATTGCGAATAAACCGGGCGGTCATCTTGATAATCTCAGCCGATGAACCCAGCCCCTCCACCACCAGGGTGGTATCCCGATCCATCCGACGCGAGTCGCCACATGTACTGGGATGGACGTTCGTGGGTGGGGCCCGCCGGTCCAGCAGCAGCAGGCCCGACAGGCAAGGGCCGTAGGGCAGCCGCCAACTTCGGTGCTTTCGTGCTCGTCGCCATCGGGCTACTCATGTCCATGCAATCAGTGAGCCTCCTCACCGGCTCCGGGCCCATCTGGACAGGTGTCGCGGTCATCGCTGTGGGAACGGCTCTGGCCTTCTTCCTTGGAGCCTCAACGATCGTGCGCCTTCTCGCGGTGTTAGCTCTGGTGTTGGGTGTAGTGAACGCAGTGACTATCGAGAACGAGATGTCGGAAAGACGCGGCGAACTGTCGCGTGTGTTCGATCAGTAATCGACCCTCACGTCGGCGTGTAGGGCACGCCGTACTGGCGGCGGGAGCCGAACACCAAGATCCGGAAGGTCAGAAGCCCACTCCGGCGAAGGGGGCCTGCGGAGTCCGGAACAGCTCGTCGGCAGCCGATGCCTCACCCTCCGCGAGACCGGCGGTGACCAGAGCCGCCCACGACGTCCCGCCGAGCAGCACCGACGCCAGATCTCGGACGTGCACCGTCAGATCCGGCGCCGCGTCGACCACCCGCACGCCGTCCGGTGCGACGGCGTAGGTCCCGGCGTTCTCCGGCAGGTCCGGGTCCTGCACGGCGATGGTCACAGCGTCCCCGGGCCCGTACGTGCGCGCGGACAGTGCCGCGGACACGTCGAGGATGCGCAGCCAGGTCTCGTCCTCGGTGCGATCGAGCCGTACGGATCGGCGATCGTGCATCAGCAGTGGCAGCACGGTGTCGACGGGCAGTGCGGGAAACGTGATGCGGTCGACGAGGTCGAGTCGCAGGAGGAAGCGGACCAGGTCGGCGAACACCGCGTCGTCGGGCGCATGGAGGTCCTCGACGACCACCCGACGGTCGTTCCCGGACCACCACGTCCGCGGGTCGCGCGGGCGGTACCGGACGTATCCGTCGTCGACCCCGCCGGTGGAGTGCACCGCGTTCCACACCGGACCGGTGTCGGTCCGCCCACGCAGCCTCGACGCGTTCCACCAGACGGGCAGTCGGGTGATGGTGCCCGGTCGACTCGACGGGTGCGACGCGACGATGCCGGCCTGCACGTCGAACACGTCCCCGTCGTCGACGAGGCGGACGGTGCCGCTGGACACAGCCTCCTCCCGCACCGACGCACGGGCGGAGACGACCTCCGCGGACACGGACGAGGTGGCGACGCCGTAGCCGTAGCGGCCGTAGATGACAGCTTCCGACGCACGGAGCGTGGCGACGACGTCCCCGGCATCGCGCGCGTCCCGCAGCTGGCGCCGCAGCAGAGCGGACACGACACCGCGGCGGGTGTGGGTCGGCAACACCCCGACATGGGTGACGGCCAGGTGGGGAACCCGAGCGCCGCCCGGCAGCGTCAGGGTTCCGCGGGCCGAATCGGTGGTCCCGACGAGTCGATCGCCGTCGAAGGCGCCGTAGGTCCGACCGGGCTCGCGCAGACTCGCGATCTCGTCCTCGGTGACCTGCAGCGTGGGCAGTCCCACCATCGCGGCACGGAAGACGCGCTGTGATTCCAGCAGGTCGGACCGCGACTCGAGAATGCGGATGTCGACCATCAGGCGACCTCGGCGATCGTCAGGGTGGTCTGTCGACGGAGCACGAATCCGAGGGTGTCGTAGAGCGCGACGGCGCGGGTGTTGGTCACACTCGTGTGCAGGAACGGCACCTCGCCCCGCTCCCGGATGCCGTACCCGACAGCGCGGATGAGGCGGGTGGCCAGGCCCTGCCCTCGGTACTCGGGGTCGGTGCACACGGCGCTGATCTCGGTCCAGCCGTCGGGATGCATGCGCTCCCCGGCCATGGCGACGAGCCGCGACCCGTCCCGGACGCCCAGGTACGTGCCCATCTCGACGGTCCGCGAGCGGAACGGTCCCGGCCGGGTGCGGTGCACGAGATCGAGCATCTCCGGCACGTCGTCGGCGGTGAGCACCTGCGCGGCCGGTTCCGGCTCCACCACCAGCGCGGATCCGTCGAACTGCAGCAGCCCGATCCGGTCGAGAACGCGCCACCCGGCGGGCGGGGTGATGCCGTCGCCCCGCAGTGCAGCCTGCTCACCCACCGGGAGCAGGGCGCCGAGATCCGCCCAGTCCTCCGCCGTCATGTCCTCGGGATGACCGAAGAACCCGGCCACCTCGGGGTGGTAACGCGCGATCCGGCCCCGCCATTCGGCGAACCGGGAGTGGGCGCCGACGAGGGACGATCGGATGGGATCGTCCAGCGGATGCGCGTCGGGGAGGGTCGGGATCACCGGAACTCGGTCGTCGCACTGCACCAGGCCACTGTAAGGGTCGGCTCCGACGCCGCGGCGCGTTGTACTCGCGACGATTCCGGAGGGGCAGAATGGTGTCGTGAGCCCCGACAGAGTGAGTCCTGACGACGCCGTGCGACCTGACGATGCTCCGTCCACGACGGGGACACCCCCGTGGACGTACCTGATGGACATGGACGGTGTCCTGGTGCACGAGGAGCACCTCGTCCCCGGAGCGGACCGCTTCCTGAAGGAACTCCAGGACACGAACACCCCGTTCATCGTCCTGACGAACAACTCGATCCGCACCCGTCGCGACCTGCAGGCACGCCTGCGACGGACCGGCCTCGAGATCCCCGAGGAGTCGATCTGGACGTCGGCACTCGCCACCGCCACCTTCCTGGGGAACCAGCGGCCGAACGGTACCGCCTACGTGGTCGGGGAGTCCGGCCTGACGACGGCCCTGCACGACATCGGCTACATCATCACGGACATCGATCCCGACTACGTGGTGCTCGGCGAGACCCGCACGTACTCCTTCGAGGCCATCACCACCGCCATTCGGCTGGTCGAACGCGGAGCCCGTTTCATCGCCACCAATCCCGACGCCACCGGCCCGTCACGCGAGGGATCGCTGCCCGCCACCGGATCCGTCGCCGCGCTCATCACGCGCGCGACCGGACGTGAGCCGTACTACGTGGGCAAACCGAACGCGTTGATGATGCGGTCCGCTCTGCGGGCCATCGGCGCGCACTCGGAGAACACGCTGATGATCGGTGACCGCATGGACACGGACATCGTGTCCGGGCTCGAAGCCGGTCTCCAGACCATCCTCGTGCTCACCGGTATCTCGACCCCCGCCAGCGTCGAGATGTTCCCGTTCCGCCCCACCCGTGTCATCGAGTCGGTCGCCGATCTCATCGGGCACACCGCGAACCCGTTCGGATGAGATTCGTCTACTCCCGGCCCGACCGCAGCGTCGAGGCGACGGGCACCCGGCAGGCGTTCGATCACATCGACGACGCGCGCGAGGCTCTCGAGGACGGGTCGGCGCGGGTTCTCGTGGGGGCCATCGGGTTCGATGCGTCCACGCGGTGTGCACTCGTCGAACCGTCGACGTTCGACCGTCGCGACGAGCCGCGGACACCGGAGCAGAGCACCCTGCCCGGAGCCGTGATCGCCTCCCAGAACCCGCCACCCGACAAGCACGTCGCGCGGGTGCAGCGTGCCCTGACGGTGCTGAACCATCCCGGATCCGCACTACGCAAAGTGGTTCTCGCGCGGTCGATCACGCTGGTGTTCGATGCCCCGCTGTCCCCGACGGCGTTCGCGGACACGCTCATCGAGGCGAATCCGATGCACAACGGTTTCGCCGTCGATCTCACCGCGGCGGGTGGTCCGTACTTCGGCCGCCACCTGGTGGGCTCGTCGCCGGAGTTGCTGGTGCGGCGCACCGGAACCCAGGTCATCTGCCGACCGTTCGCCGGAACTGCCGCACGACAACAGGATCCGGTGGTGGACGAGCAGGCGGGCGCCGACCTGCTCGCCAGCGCCAAGAACCTGGCCGAGCACCGCTTCGTCGTCGACGCCATCGCCGAGGCCCTGGCGCCACTGTGCTCGGAGGTGTCCGTCCCCGACGGGCCGACGCTGACCAGCACGCCGGCCGTGTGGCATCTGGCGACCCCGATCACCGCGACACTGGCCGACCCCGCCACCACGGCACTGGATCTCGCGCTCGCACTGCACCCGACACCCGCGGTCGCGGGCAGCCCCACCGACCTGGCGCTCCAGACCATCGATCTGCTGGAGTCCGGACGCAACCGCGACTTCTACGCCGGCATGGTGGGGTGGTGCGACGCGTCGGGCGACGGTGAGTGGATGGTGGCCATCCGCTGCCTGGACATCGCCGCCGACGGCCTCAGCGGGGTCGCGACCGCGGGTGGCGGCATCGTCGCCGCCTCGGACGCGAGCGCCGAGCTGGAGGAGACGACAGCGAAGTTCGCGACGGTGCTCAGGCCCTTCGGCCTCTGACGTCGATCCGGTGCGCCGAGCCGCGGATACCGCGGCTCAGCGCACCGAAGCCGGCCGTTGATGCACTCGGCTCTACCGGGCGAGCGCTCCCGCCAGATCGCCGAGCAGGTCCTCGAGGTCCTCCAGGCCCACGGAGATGCGCACGACTCCGTCCGTGATGCCCACGGCTGCACGGCCTTCCGGACCCATGGCCCGGTGGGTGGTGGTGGCGGGGTGCGTCGTCATCGACTTCGCGTCGCCGAGGTTGTTGGAGATGTCGATGATGCGCAGCTTGTTCAGGAACTCGAAGGCGCGCGCCTTGCCGCCCTCGAGCTCGAACGTGACGACGGTACCGCCGCCGCTCATCTGCGAGACCGCGAGATCGTGCTGGGGGTGCGACGGCAGGTACGGGTACTTCACCCATCCGATACCCGGCTGCGCCTCGAGGAACTCCGCGACGGCCAGCGCCGAGGCGTTCATGTGCCGCACGCGGAGCGGCATCGTCTCGAGACCCTTCAGCAGAGTCCAGGCGTTGAACGGGCTCAGCGCGGGACCGGTGTGGCGCATGAGCGTCTGCACCGGACCGTCGATGTACTCCTTCGATCCCAGGATGGCGCCCCCGAGCACGCGCCCCTGTCCGTCGATGTGCTTGGTCCCCGAGTACACCACCACGTCGGCACCGAGGTCGAAGCTGCGCTGCAGCACGGGCGTCGCGAAGACGTTGTCCAGCACCACCTTCGCACCGGCCGCATGCGCCATCTCGGTCACGCGCCGGACGTCGACGAGCGACTGCATCGGGTTGGACGGCGTCTCGAAGAACACCGCGGTGGTGGGCACGGCGAGCGCCTGTTCCCACTGGTCGAGGTCGTCGCCGTCGACGAAGACGGTCTCGACTCCCCAACGCGGCAGGATCTCGTTGCACACGACGAAGCACGAGCCGAACAGGCTCCGCGCCGCGACGAGTCGGTCGCCGGCCTTCAGCAGCGCTCCGAGCCCGGTGAAGACCGCGGACATCCCGCTCGAGGTGCCGAAGGCCGCCTCGGCGCCGTCGAGCAACCGCAGCCGCTCCTCGAACATGGTGACGGTCGGGTTGCCGTAGCGCGAGTAGACGAAGTGGTCGATGTCGCCGGTGAACGCCTGCTCGGCGGCCTCAGCACTCTCGTACACGAAACCCGAACTGAGATAGAGGGCCTCGGCGTTCTCCTCGAACCCCGAGCGGTTCAGACCGCCGCGGACACCGAGAGTTCCCTGCCCGACCCCGTCGGGCAGGGGCTTGGAGAACCCGCCGCCGGTGGGGATCACTTCTGCCGCCAGGGCAGTCCGACGGCGCGCCACCCGGCACTGCCGCGGTGTCCCTCGGCGTCGGTCGCGCCCTCGAAGCCGTCGAGCACGTTGTAGGCGGGTCCGAGCCCCGCAGCGGTCGCGGCCTCGGCGGCACCGATGGACCGCTGACCGGAGCGACACAGGAAGACCACAGGGCCCTTGTCGACCCCGGCGGCACGGACCTCGTCGACGAAGTTCTCGTTCCTCGCGCCGTCCGGGTAGGCGACCCACTCGACGAAGGCCGTCGGCTTGTCCAGCGACGAGATGTCCGGGACACCCACGTAGCTCCACTCGGCGTGGGTGCGGACGTCGACGAGCGAGGCCTCCGGATCGGTGCTGAGAAGTTCCCAGGCCTGCTCGGGCGTGATGTCTCCTGCGTAGCTCACGACCCCAGTTTCTCACATGGTCGGCTCGGCCCGATATGTCCGATAGTCGCAGCGTACGGCCTCGAGGGGGCAAGATGAGCCGATGACGGACGACACACTGCGCCCTGCGACGGGCGCCGGCTCACCACAGCCGGACACGAGCGGCGACACGGGGCAGTTCACCCATCGCCAGATCATGACGATCATCTCCGGTCTGATGCTCGGCATGTTCCTGGCCGCGCTCGACCAGACGATCGTCTCGACGTCCATCCGCACCATCGCGGACGACCTGCAGGGCTTCTCCGTTCAGGCGTGGGTCACCACGGCGTACCTGATCACGGCCACCATCTCCACGCCGCTGTACGGGAAGCTCTCGGACATCTACGGGCGCAAACAGTTCTTCCTGACCGCGATCACCATCTTCGTCATCGGATCGGCGCTCTGCGGCTTCGCCACGTCGATGTACCAACTCGCGGCCTTCCGCGCGTTCCAGGGCCTCGGTGCCGGCGGCCTGTTCTCGCTCGCACTGACCATCGTCGGCGACATCGTCCCGCCGCGGGAGCGGGCCAAGTACCAGGGCTACTTCCTCGCCGTGTTCGGCACGTCCAGCGTGCTCGGTCCGGTCATCGGCGGCGTGTTGTCGGGCCAGTCCGAGATCCTGAACATCACCGGCTGGCGCTGGGTGTTCTTCGTCAACGTGCCCATCGGCATCGTCGCTCTGTTCGTCGTCGCCAAGGTGCTGAATCTGCCGCGTCGACACGGCAGCGCGGTCGTCGACTGGGGCGGCGCCGCGGCGCTGGCCGTCGGACTGGTGCCGCTGCTGATCATCGCCGAGCAGGGACGCACGTGGGGATGGGGCTCCGGGCGGGCCATGATCTGCTACGCCATCGGCGTCCTCGGCATCGCGGCCTTCATCGCCATCGAGATCAGGATGAAGACGAACGCACTCATCCCGATGCGCTTCTTCCGCAACTCGACGTTCAGCGTCGGACTCGTGCTCTCGGTCATCACCGGTGCGGCGATGTTCGGCGGCATCACGCTGCTCCCCCAGTACCTGCAGGTGGTCAAGGGCTCGTCGCCGACGCTCGCCGGGTTCCAGATGCTCCCGCTGGTGCTGGGCATCATGGTCGCGTCGATCTTCTCCGGCCAGATGATCTCCCGCACGGGCCACTACCGTCCGTATCCCATCATCGGCACGACTCTCATGACGGTCTGCATGTTCGCGTTCTCGTTCATCGAGTACGACACACCGCTGTGGATGATCATGATTGCGATGTTCGGTTTCGGGTTCGGCCTGGGCAATCTGATGCAGCCGCTGACCCTCGCGATCCAGAACGCACTGCCGCCGCAGGACATGGGCGTCTCCACCTCGTCGGCCACGTTCTTCCGGCAGATCGGCGGCACCATCGGCGTCGCGGTGTTCCTGTCCCTGCTCTTCTCGCGCGTGACCGACGCCATCGCGTCGGCTCTGCGTTCCGCCGCGGAGACTCCCGAGTTCCGCGAGGCGGTGGGTCAGGCCGCGTCCAGCACCGATCCCGCGGTGTCCGGCCTCGCGCAGGGGCTCGTGCAGGGCAACGGGTCGGCCGCCGGGGGCATCCTGGACGACACGTCCTTCATCCAGAAGCTGCCCGACGCGGTGGCGGCGCCGTTCCAGATCGGATTCTCCGACGCGATGGACTCGGTCTTCGTCGTGGCCGGGTTCGTGCTGGCGCTCGCCTTCGTGATCAACCTGTTCTACAAGGAGGTCCCGCTGCGCACCCAGGGCGGCCTCGCAGCTCAGGCGTCGGAACGCACGGCGAGCAAGGACGCAGCCGAGTAGAGCTCGTCAGGGACTGCAGAGCAGCCAGTCGTCACCGGACCGCACCGCGTTCCAGGTGAGGCTCTGCTCGCTGCCGTCGAGGCTGACTCGCACGTCGGCCTCGGCGGCGTCACCCTTCACCCGCACCTCCTCGATGTTCTCGAGATCCACCTCGGTGCCCGCATCCGCCAGCGGTGCGTCGGTGATCCCGGGGCACTGCAGTGCGGTGACGGCGGCGGTGTCGCCGGACTTCACGGCCTCGACGTAGGCGGCGACGGCGGTCCCGACGCGCTGGTTGTCGCTGACGTTCTCGTCGGGCGATCCGGTCAGCGACAGGATCGCGATGATCACCGCCACGACGACCACCACCGCAGCGGCCGCGATGAAGGGCGCTGCGGTGGTGGGTCTCGGATCCTCTTCGGAGCTCATGCTCCGATCATGTCAGCTCGGTGCAGCTCAGCCCTCGAGCGACGGGTAATCGGTGTAGCCCTCGGCGCCGCCGCCGTAGAAGGTGCTCTCGTCGGGGGTGTTGAGCTCGGTGTCGTGGGTCCACCGGGTCACCAGGTCGGGGTTGGCGATGAACGGCCGACCCACCGTGACGGCGTCGGCGATCTCGTCGGACACCAGCTTCTCGGCCTCGTCGCGAGTGGTCATCGCGGCGAAGCCGGTGTTGAGCACGAACGGGCCGCTCCAGGCCGAACGCAGCTTGCCCAGGAACGGATCCTCGGCGTCGACGAGCACGTGCAGGTACGCCAGGCCGAGGCCGTCGATCTGCGACAGCAGCGCCTCGTAGGCACCCGTCGTGTCGTCCTCGGTGATACCGCTCGCGGTGCCTCCGGGCGAGATGCGGATGCCGACCCGGCCCGCGCCGATGGCGGCGGAGACGGCGCGCACGACCTCCACGACGAGGCGCGCACGGTTCTCGGGGCTGCCGCCGTAGGAGTCGGTGCGGTGGTTCGCGCCGTCCGCCAGGAACTGGTGGAGCAGGTAGCCGTTGGCGGCGTGCAGCTCGACACCGTCGAGACCGGCCTCGATCGCACGGGTCGAGGCGTCGACGAACACGTCGACCACGCGAGCGATCTCGTCCGCGGCGATCTCGCGCGGCGCGGGGATCTCCTTCGACCCACCCTTGGTGAACATCTCGATACCGGGCGCGATGGCGGACGGTGCGATGGCCTCGAGGCCCGAGTTGTCGGGGTGGGACACCCGACCCGCGTGCATCAGCTGGACGACGATCTTGCCGCCCTCACCGTGCACCGCGTCCGCGATCTTCGCCCAGCCGGCCTGCTGCTCGTCGGTGTGCAGGCCCGGGGTGTTGGTGTAGCCCTTGCCGACGGCGGAGGGCTGCGTTCCCTCGGACACGATGAGGCCGGCACCCGCACGTTGGCGGTAGTACTCGACGACGAGGTCACCGGGCACACCGTCGTCACCACTGCGGCTGCGCGTGAGCGGCGCCATGAAGACACGGTTGCGGGCGTGGATGTCGCCGAGTTCGAGCGGCTGGAGCAAGGGTGATTCGGGGCTGAGTTCGGTCACGTCGATCGGCCTTTCGAGGATGCGGACTGTCGAGCTGTCCTCTGACGCAAGCCCGAGGGGTCCGCGATCCATGCCCGACTGTGGGCCGCATCACTCGGTGGAATCCCGATGTTCACCCGGTTCTCTGTGCACACGTCACGGCCACCTGGCGCACCGGAGGCGCCGCCTCGTCACTTATGCTGGGGTGTCCGCCTCCCTGCGGCCACGACGCCCGCTCCGAGCTCGACGGGCGGCCGGCCGACGACGATGTTAGGTAGATCCACGCTGATGACTGACCAGACCCGCCCGCTCCGAGTGGCCATCGTGGGTGCAGGCCCGGCCGGCATCTACGCCGCCGACGCGTTGATGAAGTCGGACCACAACGTCTCCGGCCCCGGCGTGAGCATCGACCTCTTCGAGCGCATGCCCGCTCCGTTCGGTCTGATCCGCTACGGCGTCGCACCGGATCACCCGCGCATCAAGGGCATCATCACCGCGCTGCACAAGGTGCTCGACAAGCCGCAGGTCCGCCTGCTCGGCAACATCGACTACGGCACCGACATCGACCTCGAGACGATGCGCCGCTTCTACGACGCCGTCATCTTCTCCACCGGCGCCAACGCGGACCGCGCGCTGAAAATCCCCGGCATCGACCTCGACGGCAGCTACGGCGCCGCCGACTTCGTCTCCTGGTACGACGGTCACCCCGACGTGCCACGCACCTGGCCCCTCGACGCCGAGAAGGTCGCCGTCCTCGGCGTCGGCAACGTCGCGCTCGACGTGGCCCGCGTACTGGCCAAGACGGGCGACGAGCTGCTGCCCACCGAGATCCCCGCGAACGTCTACGAGGGCCTGAAGGCCAACAAGGCCGTCGAGGTGCACGTGTTCGGCCGCCGCGGCCCCGCCCAGGCCAAGTTCACGCCGCTCGAGCTCCGCGAGCTGGACCACTCCCCCAACATCGAGGTCATCGTCGCTCCCGAGGACATCGACTACGACGAGGGCTCGGAGAAGGCCCGCCGCGAGTCCAAGCAGGTCGACATGGTCGCGAACACGCTGCAGGACTGGGCGATCCGCGATGCCGGCGATCGCCCGCACAAGCTGTTCCTGCACTTCTTCGAGTCGCCGCACGAGGTGCTCGGCCAGGACGGCAAGGTCGTCGGACTGCGCACCGAGCGCACCGAACTCGACGGCACCGGCAACGTCAAGGGCACCGGCAACTACACCGACTGGGACGTCCAGGCCGTCTACCGCGCGGTGGGCTACCTGTCGCAGAACATCGCCGACCTTCCCTTCGACGACCTCGCGGGCACCATCCCCAACGAGGCCGGCCGCGTGAAGAACAACGACGGCACCCCCGTCGACGCCACGTACGTCACCGGCTGGATCAAGCGCGGACCCGTCGGCCTCATCGGCCACACCAAGGGTGACGCCAACGAGACCGTCGCGAACCTCCTCGCCGACGCCCCGTCGTTCGCGGGTGCCACCGACCCGTCCGAGGACGCCGTCGTCGCGTTCCTCGAGGACAAGAAGGTCCCGTTCACCACGTGGGACGGCTGGTACCGCCTCGACGCGCACGAGCGCAGCCTCGGCGAGCCGCAGGGCCGCGAGCGCGTCAAGGTCGTCGAGCGCGAGGACATGCTGCGCGCCAGCGAGCCCGACAAGGCCTGACCCCAGCAGCTGAAGCACCGAAGCCCCGAGGATGTCCTCGGGGCTTCGTGCGTGTCAGATCCGGACGGACAGCAGCCGTCCCTCGCGCTCGTCCTTGCGGGCGTGCTCGTTGAAATCGGGTGCGGCGCAGACGAACAGGGTGCGGCCGTCGTCGCCGCCGAATCCGCACGCGAACACCCCGGTGTCGAAGGTCAACTCGTCGACCACTCCCTCGCCCTCGCGAATCTGCACGATGCGCTGCCCCAGTGCGTCGGCCGCCCACAGCGTGCCGTCCTGCGCGAGAGCGCAACCGTCGGGCGCCACCACCACCTGGCCGATGCCCTCGGCCATGTCCGTCGACTCGGGCATCGGACCGAGCACAGCCCAGTCGCGGCGCGGTCCGAGGACACCGTCGTCGCCGATCGCGAAGGCGCTGATCCGGTTGCCGAGCGTCTCGTCGACGAGGAGATCGCCGCCTGCGGTGACGGCCATGCCGTTCGGGAAGTGCAGATCGGTGGCGTCCTCGTGCACACTGCCGTCGGGCTCGACACGCAGCAGGGAGGCCGTCTCGATGGGCGCCATGTTCATGAGATCGAATCCGAAGTTGCCGACGTAGGCGCGCCCGTCCGCATCCACGTGCATGTCGTTGGCGTTGCCGGTCGCGTGCGCGGACAGGTCAGCGTGCACCACGAGGTCGCCGTTCTCCTCGCGCCGCAGAACGGTCTGATCTCGCATCGAGACGACCAGGAGCCGACCGTCGGGAAGCCACCCGAGCCCGGACGGCTGGTGCGGCACCTCGGCCTCCACCCGGACGTCGCTGCCGTCCTCGTTCGCCGACAGCACCTGGTGGGTGTAGAAGTCGGAGACCCAGACACGGTCCTCCCGCCACCGTGGACACTCGAAGTAGGTGTAGCCCTCCAGGACCACGGTCGGCTCTGCCTTCATGTGTAGCTCCTCGCACGACGAGACGGATGATCGAATGTGACGTACGCCTCATCACATCATGAGGCATCCTGTCAGACGTGTTCGACAGCCACGTCCACATCATCGATCCGCGGTTCACTCTCGTGTCGAACGGCGGATACGAACCCCCCGTGTTCACTGCCGACGACTATCGCGAGGAGACCGACGGACTGGGGGTCGTGGGCGGCGCCGTCGTCGCCGGGTCGTTCCAGGGCAGCGACCAGAGCTTTCTGCTCGCGGCGCTGACCGAACTCGGTGACGGATGGGTGGGCGTGACCCACCTGCCGTGGGACGCCGAGGACGAGGACATCATCGCGCTCGACGACGCGGGCGTCCGAGCGCTCAGATTCAATCTGCGGCGCGGCGACACCGACGTGTCGACCCTCACCGAGCAGGCCGTCCGCGCGCACGAGATCGCCGGATGGCACGCCGAGTTCTACGCGGACGCCGGATTGTTGCTGTCCCTGGAGCCGGTCCTGTCCAAACTGCCGGCCATCAGCATCGACTACCTCGGCATGGCCGAGGACGCCATGCCGTACCTCCTCGATCTCGTCGACAGGGGAGCACGGGTCAAGGCGGCGGGCTTCGGCCGCATCGGCCACGACCCGGTGGAGGCGATGAGCAGGATCCATGCCGTCAACCCCGAGGCACTGATGTTCGGGACCGATCTGCCCGGCACGCGCTCCCCGCGACGCTTCGTCCCCTCCGACATCGACCTGGTGACCGAGGCAGTGGGCGGCGATCTCCAGAAGGTGCTGTTCAGGAACGCGAGGGCCTGGTACCGGGAGCGTTAGAGCACGATGACGGCAACGACCCACACGCCGGCCGCGAGCAGACCACCGAACAGCTCGACGAGGATCGACAGGCCGACGGCCTTGGTCGCGTGCACGGTCGACTGCCAGGCCGAACCCGACGTGCGCGCCCGTGGCAGCTCCGCCAGGTACACACCGAGGGGGAACCCGAGGAAGAGTCCGACGACCGGGACGACGAAGAATCCGACGATGCCGACGACGCCGCCCGCGACGATGGAACGAGTGGGCACTCCGGCCGTCTTCAGTCGTCTGCCCGGCCACAGGTACTTGACGACGCCCGATGCCACCAGCAGCGCCGTCGCGATGCCGAACACCGTCCACGCCGATGCGGTGCCGACGACGAAGGCCCAGACGCCGATCGCGGCGAAGATCAGGACCACACCGGGGAGCACCGGGACGACGATCCCGATCAGGCCGATCAGGACGACCAGTCCGACGAGGACCTCGGCACCGGCGGTCACCGTGCCGAGACCGGACGCACGCGGCTCGCGGCGTCGCGTGCACGCTCCCGCGCGGTCTCGACGTCCGGACCGGTCGACACGGCGACGCCCATCCGCCGCTTCGCGAAGCTCTCCGGCTTGCCGAACAGGCGGATGTCGGTCTCCGGGACGCGGAGCGCCTGCTCGACGCCCTCGAAGGCGATGCCCACCTCGTCGAGACCGCCGTAGATCACCGCGGACGCGCCGGGTGTCAGGAGCGCGGTGTCCACCGGGAGCCCGAGGATGGCGCGCGCGTGCAGCTCGAACTCGGACAGCCGCTGGGTGCCGAGCGTGACCAGGCCCGTGTCGTGCGGTCGTGGGCTGACCTCGGAGAAGTACACGTCGTCGCCCTTGACGAAGAGCTCGACGCCGAAGATGCCGCGGCCGCCGAGTGCCGCGGTGACCGTGCGGGCGACCTCGCGTGCGGCGTGCAGAGCGGCCGCCGACATGGGCTGGGGCTGCCACGACTCGATGTAGTCGCCGGACTTCTGGAGGTGGCCGATGGGCTCGCAGAAGGAGGTCTCGTCGGCGCCGTTCTCGTCGACCGCGCGGACGGTGAGCTGGGTGATCTCGTAGTCGAAGTCGACGAAGCCCTCGACGATGACCCGGCCCAGCGCGACTCGTCCCCCGGCCTGAGCGTGGTCCCAGGCCCGCTGGACGTCGTCGTCGCTCGTCACGACCGACTGCCCCTTGCCCGACGACGACATCACCGGCTTGATCACCGCCGGGAAGCCCGTGTGCTCGAGCGCCGCGCGAACCTCGTCCACACTGTCGGCGAACGCGTACGGCGACGTGGGCAACCCCAGCTCCTCGGCCGCGAGCCTGCGGCGGATGCCCTCGCGGTTCATCGTCAGCTGGGTAGCCCTGGCCGTCGGCACGACGGTGGTGACCCCGCGGTCCTCGACCACGGAGAGCGCCTCGGTGGCGATGGCCTCGATCTCCGGCACGACGAAGTGCGGCGCCTCGGACTCGATGACGGCGAGCAGGGCGTCCGGATCGCTCATGTCCACCGTGTGGGCGCGGTGCGCGACCTGGTGGCCGGGGGCGTCCGCGTACCGGTCGACGGCGATCACCTCGACGCCCAGGCGCTGGAACGCGATGATCACTTCCTTGCCGAGCTCACCGGAGCCCAGCAGCATCACCTTGGTGGCCGACGGAGAAAGTGGAGTACCGATGCGGGAGGACGTCACTCTTGGAATGCTATCGGGCATGGCGGACACCGAGGACCTGCTCACCTACCTCCAGCGAGGACGGGACGCTGTGGTGTGGAAACTCGACGGCGCGTCGGAGTACGACATCCGTCGGCCGCTCACGTCGACCGGTACCAACCTGCTGGGAATCGTGAAACACCTGGCCATGACCGAGGCGGGGTACCTCGGGTCCACGTTCGGGCGACCGTTCCCCGAACCGATCCCGTGGTCCGACCCGACACTCGAACTCAATGCCGACATGTGGGCCACACCCGACCAGTCCCGCGATTCTCTCGTCGACCTCTACCGCCGGGTGAACGCCCATGCCGACGTGACGGTGCGCACCCTCGGAGCGAGAGCGGAGGGGACGGTGCCGTGGTGGACGGCGAAGAACCCCGTGACCGTCGAGTACATCCTGGTGCACCTGATCGCGGAGACACACCGCCATGCCGGCCACGCCGACATCGTGCGCGAACTCGCCGACGGCAGCGCCGGACTGGCTCCCGGCAACTCCAACCTGGCGGACGGTGACGCCGACTGGTGGGGTGACTACCGGTCGCGAGTGGACGACGCCGCGTCGGAGTTCCTCTGAGTCTCCCGACCCGCACAGTCCGGTCCTGTCGTCGGGCAGGTTCCGGTGGATAGGGTCGCGCCATGACTACTGCAGGTGGACCTCTCGCCGGAATCAAGGTCGTGGAACTCGCGGGCATCGGCCCCGGACCGCACACCGCGACGCTGCTGGCCGACCTCGGCGCCGACGTCGTGCGCGTCCAGCGTGCGGGCGCGCTTCCGGCCGAGGGATCACCGGGCGACCCCCTGCTCCGCAACCGCCGCATCGTCGAGGCGAATCTGAAGGATCCGGCCGAGCTGGAACGGGTGCTCGACCTGATCTCCCGCGCCGACGTCCTCATCGAGGGCTTCCGTCCGGGGGTCACCGAGCGCATGGGTCTGGGACCCGACGTCGTCGCCGAGCGCAACCCCGGTCTGGTCTACGGACGCATGACGGGGTGGGGACAGGAGGGTCCGTGGTCGCAGGTCGCGGGACACGACATCAACTACATCTCGGTCACCGGAGTGCTGCACGCGATCGGACGCGAGGGTGAGCGCCCGGTACCCCCGATGAACATGGTCGGCGACTTCGGCGGTGGATCGATGTTCCTCGTCATGGGCATTCTCGCAGCGCTGGTCGAGCGCGGTCGGTCCGGGAAGGGCCAGGTGATCGACGCGGCCATGGTCGACGGCACCGTCGCGTTGTCGCACATGATCTGGGGGTGGCGCGGGATCGGCATGTGGTCCGACGAGCGCGGCACGAACCTGCTGGACACCGGTGCCCCGTTCTACGACACGTACGAGACGTCCGACGGCAAGCACGTCGCCGTCGGCGCGCTGGAACCCCAGTTCTACGCCGCGATGCTGCAGGGACTCGGGCTCGATCCGTCGGCCTTGCCGCACCAGCTCGACCGTGAGCAGTGGCCGACGCTGCGGTCGACCTTCACGGAGGTGTTCGCCTCCCGCACGCGCGACGAGTGGGCCGCCGTCTTCGACGGCACGGACGCCTGCGTCACCCCCGTGCTGACCTTCGACGAGGCCACGCGCCACCGCCACATGGCCGAACGCGGCAGCCTCATCGACATCGACGCGGTCACCCAGCACGCCCCGGCGCCGCGTTTCGGGCGTACCGCCACGTCCACGCCGGCGGGTCCGGCCCGCTCGTCCGTCGACCCCGACTCGGTCTGGACCTGAGTGGACGCCGCGGCCTGGGACGCCAAGTACGAACGCGCCGAACTCATCTGGGGCGCACCGCCGAACGACATGGTCGTCGAGTTCTGCACCTCCCTGCCGCGCGGCCGGGCGCTCGATCTCGCGTGCGGCGAGGGGCGCAACGCCCTCTGGCTCGCCACGCGCGGATGGAGTGTCGACGCCGTCGACTTCAGCAGCGTGGCGCTGACCAAGGCGGTCCGCATCGCCGCCACGGCCACCGCGTCGATCCGCGAGCGAGTGCGGTGGGTCCACGCGGACGTGACCACACTCACACCCGAGCAGGATTATGATCTCGTTGTCATCGCCTACCTGCATTTATCGCGGACCGAGCGTGGAAACGTCCTCGCGACTGCCGTCCGGGCGTTGAAACATGAGGGAATCCTCGTGATCGTGGGTCACCATTCTGCCAATCTGGAGAATGGCGTCGGCGGTCCTCAGGATCCCGAGATCTTGTACAGCCCAGACGATCTGGTCGCGGACATCGGCGACAGGATGCGCATTCTCGTCGCCGAGGACAGGGTGCGGCACGTCGGTGATTCCGCAGCGATCGACGCCCTTGTGGTGGGACGAGTTACCGACGAGTAGACCCCTATTGGCAGTGTTCCCGATCCGGCGTAACATAGCCGTATGTTACTGGCGAGTAGGTAGCGCCGGGCCACACAGGCGGTACCGAGGCCGGACCGCACCACTGAGACGGAGAACGCATCACCATGGGTCATTACAAGAGCAATCTTCGCGATCTCGAGTTCAACCTGTTCGAGCTGTTCGCCCTGGACAAGACGCTCGAGTCCGGACAGTTCGGCGATCTCGACGTCGACACCGTGCGTGACATGCTCTCCGAGGTCCGCCGCCTCGCCGAGGGCCCGCTCGCGGAGTCCTTCGCCGACGCCGACCGCAACCCGCCGACCTTCGACCCCGAGACGCACACCGTCACCCTCCCGGAGTCGTTCAAGAAGTCGTACCGCGCGCTGCAGGAAGCCGGCTGGGACCACCTGGGCCTCGACGAGGAACTCGGCGGCATGCCGGTACCGCGCCAGGTGTTCTGGGCCGTCGCCGAGATGATCCTCGGATCGAACCCCGCCGCCTTCATGTACTCCGCCGGCCCGGGCTTCGCGCAGATCCTCTCCGACAACGGCAACGAGCAGCAGAAGAAGTGGGCCGTACTCGCCTCCGAGCGCAACTGGGGCGCCACCATGGTCCTCACCGAGCCCGACGCGGGTTCGGACGTGGGCGCAGGCCGCACCAAGGCCGTCGAGCAGGCCGACGGCAGCTGGCACATCGAGGGCGTCAAGCGCTTCATCACCTCGGCCGACTCGGACGATCTCTTCGAGAACATCTTCCACCTCGTGCTCGCTCGCCCCGAGGGCGCCAAGCCGGGCACCAAGGGACTGTCGCTGTTCTTCGTCCCGAAGTTCCACTTCGACAGCGAGACCGGCGAACTCGGCGAGCGCAACGGCGTGTTCGTCACCAACGTCGAGCACAAGATGGGCCTCAAGGTCTCGGCCACCTGTGAGCTGACCCTCGGCGGACACGGCGTCCCGGCCAAGGGCTGGCTCGTCGGCGACGTCCACAACGGCATCGCGCAGATGTTCGACGTCATCGAGCACGCTCGAATGATGGTGGGCACCAAGGCCATCTCGACGCTGTCCACCGGGTACCTCACCGCGCTCGACTACGCCAAGCAGCGCGTTCAGGGTGCTGACCTGACGCAGATGACCGACAAGGCCGCGCCCCGCGTCTCCATCACGCATCACCCCGACGTCCGTCGCTCGCTGATGACGCAGAAGGCGTACGCGGAGGGCCTGCGCGCGGTGTTCCTCTACACAGCCGCTCACCAGGACGAGGTTGCCGCACTGCACGTCTCGGGCGCCGACAAGGACACCGCGTTCCGCGTCAACGACCTGCTGCTCCCCATCGTCAAGGGTGTGGGTTCCGAGGTCGCGTACGAGCAGCTGGCGCAGAGCCTCCAGACGCTCGGTGGCTCCGGCTTCCTGCAGGACTACCCCATCGAGCAGTACATCCGCGATGCCAAGATCGACTCGCTCTACGAGGGCACCACGGCCATCCAGGCGCAGGACTTCTTCTTCCGCAAGATCGCCCGGGACCGCGGCGTCGCACTGGCCCACGTCGCCGGCCAGATCAAGACGTGGATCGACAGCGAGGCGGGCAACGGTCGCCTCAAGAGCGAGCGTGCCTTGCTCAACACCGCCCTCGAGGACGTGCAGGGCATGGTCGCCACACTCACGCAGCACCTCATGGGTGCCCAGGAGCAGCCGACCGAGCTGTACAAGGTCGGCCTCGGATCCGTCCGCCTGCTCATGAGCGTCGGCGACCTGATGATCGGCTGGCTGCTGCTGCGTCAGTCCGAGATCGCCATCGCCGCACTCGACAACGGCGCCGGCGAGAAGGACAAGGCGTTCTACGAGGGCAAGATCGGCGCAGCGTCGTTCTTCGCCAAGAACATCCTGCCCCGCCTGACCTCCACCCGTCAGATCCTGTCCGATCTGGACAACGACGTCATGGAGCTCGACGAAGCGGCGTTCTGATCCGCTGAATCCCCACTGCGGCCCGGCTGGTACTCCAGCCGGGCCGCAGTGCTGTGTGGCCGGCCGCTCCCGCACCCATGCTCGCGCGTCGCACGCGTGTTGCTCGGCGAGGTCGCGTGCGGCCCGCGAGGAAAGGTGCGGGAACTCAGAGGAGCGCGCGCAACCGGGCGATGAGCGCCTCGGGCCGTGTGAGATCCGCCCACGTCCAGCGCACGACTCGGAAGCCGAGCGCGCGCAACGCATCCTCACGCCGCTTCTCCTCGAACACGGCGTCCCCGGCGTCCTGCCCGGGTCGGAGGAAGCGGCCGTACTTCACGCGACCGTCGAACTCGCCGATCACATCGCCCCACAGGAAGTCGACCCGCCACACCCCGATCTCCACCTGAAGCACCGGTGGCGGGAGACCGACGCGATGGAACAGCACACGGCTGCGCGACTCGCCGACGCTTCCCGAGAGCGGGTCGAGGAATGCGGCGACCCGCCTCGCGCCCGCGATGCCGTGCCGACGACTGGCCACAGCGAGTTCGTCCACCAGGGAGTCGCCGTCGATCCGCGCAGCGTCGCCCATGACCACGGCCTGCTCGAAGGGGACGGTCCGCGCCACGTCCACCAGGGTCCGAGCCGGCGACGTCACCGTGAACCCGTTCACCACGTGCACGGCGGAGCCCGGCAGCGGCGCGCAGTGCACCATCGTGTCGGCGCGCCGCCGTCCGCCGTTCCGCCGATCGCGCGTCACGTGCACCCTGGTCAGATCGACCGCCCACAGCGGCCACCCGTGCATCAGCGCTGCCGTCTGGTGGCTCATGACCGCGCCACTCGACAGCGCGGGCATCACCGCCTCGAGCAGGACGCGGTGCTTCTCGACGCGGTTCAACCCGTCGAGACGAGTCGCGTCCAGATACGCCCCGTGACCCAGTCGGGTGATGTCGCCCCTCGTGTAGAGCCGTCGCAGCTCGTTGTCGGTGTACCCGTCCTGGAGAGCGTTCTGCCGCAGCACCAGCCGTGATGCATCGAGATCCATCGGTCGATCATGAGCGGGTCCCCGCCCTGGCGATACCCGCTCGGCCGGCATCCTGTGGACAGCGCGCGGTCCGTCCACAGGCCAGTTCACCCGTTCCCGCACCGATGCTCGCGCGACGCACGCGTGTTGCTCGGCGAGGTCGGGTGCGGGACGCGAGGAAGGGTGCGGGAACGCCGGATCCAGCCCCTTCGTACCACCGCGACACCGACTCGCTAGCCGAGTCCCCGCAGGATGCGGTCGGCGTGCCGGATCACCGGCGCGTCGACCATCCTGCCGTCGACGGTGAACACTCCGCGCTCGGTGGCGGCGGCAGCCACGACCCGACGGGCCCAGTCCACCTGATCGGCTGTGGGGGTGTAACACTCGCGGATCACGGCGGCCTGCGTCGGGTGCAACGCCACCTTGGCGTCGAACCCCACCGCGACGGCGTCCTCCGACTCGGCGCGCAGTCCGTCGAGATCGGCGATGTCCAGATACACCGAGTCCAGAGCTTGGCGCCCGAAAGCCTTGGCCGCCAGCAGGGCGGTCGAGCGTGCGTGCACGGCCACGTCGCGATACGACCCGTCGCCGCGACGCGAGGACGCTCCGCCGAGCGCGGCCACCAGGTCCTCCGCGCCCCACATCATGCCCTCGCACCCGTCGGCTGCGCAGATCTCCGCAGCGTGCAGGATCCCGAGTGGGGTCTCGACGAGGGCGACCACCGATCGTGGAGCCAGTGCCGAGACGTCCTGCGCCGATTCGCACTTGGGCACCATCACGCGGTGGTAGACCGTCTCGGACAGGGCTGCCAGATCAGCCTCGAAGTACGGCGTCGATCGCGCGTTGACGCGGATCACGGTGCGGTCCGGATCGAGTGGGGTGTCGACGACGGCCTGCCGCGCCGCTTCCTTGTCACCGGGGGCCACCGCGTCCTCGAGGTCCAGGATCACCACGTCTGCTGCCGCGGCGGCCTTCCGGTAGCGCTCGGGCCTGTCGGCCGGGCAGAACATCCAGACCGGACCGAGCCCCGTCACGACGCGGGAGCCATCCGGACGAGGGTCTTCCGCACGGCGCGCGCGACGACGTCGCCGTGCTGATTGCGGCCCGTGTGCTCGAACGTCACGACGCCTTCTCCGGGTCTCGACGCCGACTCTCGCTTGTCCGCGATCACCGTCTCGCCGTAGAGGGTGTCACCGTGCAGCATCGGCTTCGGGAAGCTGATCTCCGAGAACCCGAGGTTCGCGACGATGGTGCCCTGCGTCAGCTGGGCGACGGAGAGCCCGACCAGCGTGGAGAGCGTCCACATCGAGTTCACGAGCCGCTCCCCGAACGCGGTGTCCACGCTGTACGCGGCGTCGAGATGCAGCGCCTGCGTGTTCATCGTGAGGGTGGTGAACAGGACGTTGTCCGCCTCGGTGACGGTGCGCCCGGGCCGGTGCTCGTAGACGGTGCCCACCGTCATCTCGTCGAACCACAGGCCGCGCTGGACGATGCGCTCCGGTTCGGTCACAGCCCCACCTGGCGCGCGATGAGCATCAGCTGCACCTCCGTGGTGCCCTCGCCGATCTCGAGGATCTTGCTGTCGCGGTAGTGCCGCGCGACCGTGTACTCGTTCATGAACCCGTAGCCGCCGTGCACCTGCGTGGCGTCGCGCGCGTTGTCCATCGCGGCCTCCGACGAGATCAGCTTGGCGATGGCCGCTTCCTTCTTGAAGGGCTTGCCCGCCGACATGAGCGCTGCAGCGTCGTAGTAGGCGGTCCGGGCGGCGTAGGCGCGCGCCTCCATGCGGGCGATCTTGAAGGCGATGGCCTGGTTCCGGCCGATGGCGGTACCGAACGCCTCGCGCTCCTTCGCGTACTTCACACTCTCGTCGACGCACCCCTGCGCCACACCGACGGCGAGCGCAGCGATGGCGATACGGCCCTCGTCGAGGATCTGCAGGAACCCGGCGTAACCACGGCCCTCGTCGCCGAGCAGATTCTCCAGCGGCACACGAACATCGGTGAACGACAGGGGGTGAGTGTCCGAGGCGTTCCACCCGACCTTGTCGTACGCGGGACCGGCCTCGAAGCCGGGGGTGTCCGTCGGCACGATGATCGAGGAGATCTGCTTGCGCCCGGAGGCATCGGTTCCGGTCACGGCGGTCACCGTCACCAGCTCGGTGATGTCGGTGCCGGAGTTCGTGATGAACTGCTTCGACCCGTTGATCACCCAGTGATCACCGTCGCGCACCGCGGTGGTGCGCGTACCGCCGGCGTCGCTGCCGGCACCGGGCTCGGTGAGGCCGAACGCGCCGAGCGCCCGGCCCGACGTCAGCTTGGGGAGCCACTCCTTCTTCTGCGCGTCCGTACCGAAGCGGTACACGGGCATCGCGCCCAGGGAGACACCGGCTTCGAGCGTGATCGCGACGCTCTGATCCACCTTGCCCAGCTCCTCGAGGGCGAGGCACAGCGCGAAGTAGTCGCCGCCCATGCCGCCGTACTCCTCGGGGAACGGCAGTCCGAACAGTCCCATGTCCGCCATGCCGCGGACCACCTCGTAGGGAAACGTGTGATCGCGATCGTGCTGCGCGGCGACGGGCGCCACCACGGTGCGAGCGAAGTCGCGCACCGAGGCGATCAGCTGCTGGTGCTCGTCGGACAACAGGCTGTGTCCCGCGACGGTCGATGTGCTCATGCTGCATCCTCTTTCGGGTCCGTGGTCATGCGTGCGAGTACCTGGTTCACGGCGACCTGGTCGCCTGTCGCCACCGTCACCTCGACGATGCCGTCCGCGGGAGCAGTGAGGGCGTGCTCCATCTTCATGGCTTCCACGACCACGAGAACGGTTCCGGCCGTGACGGTGTCACCGTTCGCCACCTCGACGGCGATCACGGTGCCCGGCATGGGGCTGCGCACCGTGTCCTCGAGCTCCATCTCGCCCCCGGCGGCGAGGTCGATCTCCGCGGCGGGGCGCAGATGCCACACACCACCGGAAGCCGCGAGCCAGAGCCCGTCCGCGTCCCGTGCAGCCCTGTACGTCGTCCGGCGACCGTCGATCGCGACCACGAGAGTCGCACCGTCGAGAGTCACCGTCAGCGACCGGGCATCTCCGCCGTCGACGGTCACCGCCGCGTCGCCCGGCGACCCGGTCACCGCGACGGTGCGCCGCCGCCCGGCGTCCTCGACGAGGACTGTCGTCGGTGCGCTCCGACCACCGAGACGCCACCCGTTCGGAACAGTCCACGCGCCGGCGTCCTGCGCGGGCCATGCTGCGCACCAATCGAACACGGCTGCGGCGGCGATGACCTCGTCCGTCGCGACGGGCGCCGCGTAGTCGGGTGCGACCCGGTCCAGCAGGCCCGTGTCCAGACGGCCGGCGGCGACGTCGGGATCGGTCAGCAGGTACGAGAGGAAGTCGATGTTGGTGCCCACGCCGAGCACCGCCGTCTCGCCGAGCGCCCGCCGCAGGATGCGCAGTGCCTCGGCGCGGTCCCGACCGTGCGCGATGACCTTGGCCAGCATCGGGTCGTAGTCGCTGCCCACCACCGTGTCCGGTGCGAGCGACGAGTCCACGCGGACACCGGTGCCCGCCGGTTCGTGCAGTCCGATCACTCGGCCGCCGGTGGGCAGGAAGCCATGGCCCGGATCCTCCGCGTAGACACGCGCCTCGATCGCGTGACCGGTCAGCGTCACATCCTCCTGCTGCAGCGGCAGCGTGTCGCCCGCTGCCATCCGTATCTGCAGCTCCACGAGATCGATGCCGGTGACCTCCTCGGTCACCGGATGCTCCACCTGCAGACGGGTGTTCATCTCCATGAAGAAGAAGTCGTCGGGCGCGTCGGCGGAGACGATGAACTCGACGGTGCCGGCGCCGACGTAGTCGACACTCCGAGCGGTCGCACACGCGGCCTCGCCGATCCGCGCCCGCGTCACCTCGTCGAGCAGCGGCGACGGCGCCTCCTCGATCACCTTCTGGTGACGGCGCTGCAGCGAGCACTCGCGCTCACCGAGATGGATCACATGGCCATGGGCGTCCGCCATCACCTGCACCTCGATGTGCCGGGGACGCAACACGAATCGTTCGAGGAAGAGGGTGTCGTCGCCGAACGACGACGCCGCCTCTCGCCTGGCCCGCACCAGGGCCGCCGTCAGGTCCTCGGCTCGTTCGACCAGATGCATGCCCTTGCCGCCGCCACCGGCCGACGGCTTGATCAGCACGGGGTAGCCGATGTCGGCCGCGGCCGCGATCAGTTCGTCGTCCGTGAGTCCGGGTTCCGCGATGCCGGGCACCACCGGCACGTCGAACGCGGAGACCGCCTTCTTCGCCGTGATCTTGTCGCCCATGGTCTCGATCGCACGTGTCGGCGGGCCGATGAACGTGATGCCGTTCTTCTCGCACGCCGCCGCGAATGCCGCATTCTCCGAGAGGAACCCGTATCCGGGGTGGATCGCGTCGGCGCCGCTGGCGAGAGCCGCGTCGATCACCTTGTCGATGTTCAGGTAGCTCTCGCGTGCGGGCGCCGGACCCAGTCGTACCGCGGTGTCCGCGGAGCGCACGTGCAGCGCGTCGGCGTCCGCGTCGCTGTACACCGCGACGGAGCGAATCCCCATGGTGCGCAGTGTCCGGAACACCCGGACGGCGATCTCACCGCGATTCGCGACGAGCACCGTGTCGATCGTGGTCATCACACTCACATCCTGAAGACGCCGTAGGACACCGGCTCGAGCGGCGCGTTGGCGCACACCGACAGAGCAAGTGAGAGAACAGTTCTGGTGTCGGCCGGATCGATGATGCCGTCGTCCCACAGCCGCGCCGTCGAGTGGTACGGGTTGCCCTGCTCCTCGTACTGACGGCGGATGGGTTCCTTGAACCGCTCCTGCTCGTCCTCGGTCCACGGCTCGCCGGACGCCGACCGCTGATCGCTGCGCACGGTCGCGAGCACCGACGCCGCCTGCTCCCCGCCCATGACGGAGATGCGCGCGTTCGGCCACATCCACAGGAAGCGGGGCGAGTACGCGCGTCCGCACATCGAGTAGTTGCCCGCGCCGTAGGAGCCGCCGATCACGACCGTCAGCTTCGGCACCCGGGCACAGGCCACCGCGGTGACCATCTTCGCGCCGTGCTTGGCGATGCCGCCCGCCTCGTACTCCCGCCCGACCATGAAGCCGGTGATGTTCTGCAGGAACAGCAACGGGACGCTGCGCTTGTCGCACAGCTCGATGAAGTGGGCGCCCTTCACGGCGGACTCACCGAACAGCACACCGTTGTTCGCGACGATGCCCACCGGGTGGCCGTCGATGTGCGCGAAACCGGTGACCAGCGTCGTGCCGTACTCGGCCTTGAACTCCTGGAACTGCCCACCGTCCACCAGGCGGGTGATCACCTCGTGCACGTCGTACGGGGTGCGCGGATCTGTCGGCACCACGTCGTACAGCTCCGATTGATCGCTCGCAGGCAGCGGTGTGCGCATCTCCCACGGCGACGGCGTGCGGGGGCCGAGGGTGGCCACGATCGCGCGGACCCGGCGGAGCGCGTCACGATCGTCGGTCGCGAGGTGATCCGTCACGCCCGAGATCTTGGAGTGGACGTCGCCGCCACCGAGGTCCTCGGCCGTGACCACCTCGCCGGTGGCCGCCTTCACCAGCGGCGGTCCACCCAGGAAGATGGTGCCCTGGTTGCGGACGATGATCGCCTCGTCGCTCATCGCGGGCACGTACGCGCCACCGGCGGTGCAGGACCCCATCACCGCCGCGATCTGGGCGATGCCCTTCGCACTCATCGTCGCCTGGTTGAAGAAGATCCGGCCGAAGTGTTCCCGGTCGGGGAACACGTCGTCCTGCATCGGCAGGAACGCGCCACCCGAGTCGACGAGGTACACGCAGGGCAGCCGGTTCTGCAGGGCGATCTCCTGCGCGCGCAGATGCTTCTTGACGGTCATCGGGTAGTACGTGCCGCCCTTGACCGTGGCGTCGTTGGCCACGACCATCACCTCGCGCCCGGACACCCGGCCGATTCCGGCGATCACACCGGCGCCCGGGCACGCATCGTCGTACATGCCGTTCGCGGCCAGCGGGGCGATCTCGAGGAACGGGCTGCCGTCGTCGAGCAGCGTGTCGACACGGTCGCGCGGAAGCAGCTTGCCGCGGGAGACATGGCGCTCTCGGGAGGCGTCACTGCCGCCGCGGGCAGCGGCCGCCATGGCTCGGTGCAACTCGTCGACCAGCGCGAGGTGGTCGTCCCGCCTGCTCGTGCGCTCGGTTCGAGCACCGTCCAGCATCGTCATCGCTCAGCCCGTCCGTCAGTTAACACTCACTAACCAGGACAGTAAACGATGGTTAACTGAAAGTCCACGGCGGATGCGTGGATCGCCAGGCGCGCGTGCGGAGCCACCCGATCGCTCGGAAATCTGCGGATCCGCGGATTCTCGCTCGACATCGGAGGACGAGACTCAGCGCTGCTCGACGACCAGCTTTCGGAAGCGGCTGCCCTGGAACACGATGGGCGCGACGTCGGAGTGCACCTCGAGACCGTGCACGCGCAGCAGGACGATGGCGTGATCACCCGCCGGCAGCTCCTGCTCGATCGTGGTGTCGAGCCACGAGGACGCGCCGTCGATGAAGATGGCCCCGTCGGGCGTCGTCTCCAGCGTCAGACCAGCGAACCGGTCACCCGTCTTCGCCGCGAGGCTGCGCGCGGCCACGTCGTGGGCCTCGCCGAGAACGCTGATGCCGATGTGCGTCGCGTCGCGGAACTTGGGCCACGTGGACGACGTGTTCTGGATGCACACCGCGACGAGCGGCGGGTCGAGGGAGACCGACACGAAACTGCTCGCGGCCAGACCGACCGGCACGTCGCCGATGCGAGCCGCGATGGCGACGACCCCACTCGGGAAGGTGCCGTATGCCTGACGGAGGGTCGCCTGGTCGAGCTCGGAGGATGCGGTCTGACTCATGGAACCCCACGGTAGGGCCGCGCGCCATCCGCCGCCACCATCGCGGGCCCGGCACTGGGCAAGGTCACAGCCCCTGGATTCGGATCACGCCGAGCCCAACGGCGGGCCTCACTCGCAGCGGACGATCGGCACCGGGTCGTAGCGCACCGTGCGCGTGTTCCGCGAGATCTCCGCACCCGTCGCCGCGTCGCGGACGATCCGGGTGTCGCTGGTGGTGAAGCCGGGCGCTCCGCTCGACGCGACACATTGCTCTCCGCGCGGCAGCCGGACGGTGTCCGGCGTGGTGGGTCGGCTGCGGGAGCCGGTGATCGACTCCACCTCGACGGTCTTGGTGCCCCACAACCGCACGGTGACGGAGGATCCGTCGGCGAACGACTCGACGACCACACCCGTCGACGCCGGGTTCCGGAACTGCAGATCGATCGCGCCCTCGAAGACCGTCGCCTCGCGGGCCTCGGGGTAGCGGCTGATGTAGTAGCTGTGTTCGGTGTGATCGACGTCGTCCATGCCGCCGAAGTAGCCGGCGTTGTACAGGGTGGTGGCGAACTGGCTGATGCCTCCGCCGACGGCGCGATCGGGTCGGCCGTTGTCGATGATGCCCGACTCGACGAACCCCTGCGCCGTCCCGCGGGGGCCGGTGTAGCCGTTGAGTGAGAACGTCTCCCCCGGCTTCACCACAGCGCCGTTCACGATGTCCGCCGTGAGACCGATGTTGACGCCCGACGCGTACTCGAACCCGCCGGTCGTGTACTCGCTGATCACTTCCCGGATTCCGAGAGCGTTCGCCGCGTCCGTGGTCAGTGCCGCCGGACGCGGTCCGTACTGCGCGACGGTGGTGCGCGCGTCACCGGACGCCGCCAGCAGGTCCGGCAGGGTGGCCAGTGTCTCCGGCCAGCGCACCTCGGTGCCGTCGACGGACGGAACCACCACGGGTCGGCCCCCGGAGAAGTCGAAGCGCGCGTCGACGGGCCGGGTCTCGGTGGCCGCCAGCCCGGGCGCGAGGATGCCGATCGCGGCATTCGTGTCGTACACCGGCCGCAGACCGCCGTCGTCGTCCGGTTCGAAGCTCAGGACCTCGCCGACGCGATCGGGTGCGAGCGTCGTCGTCGCACCGTCCTCGCCGGTCACGACCACCGGCGCCGACACCGCGGGCGTCGCCACGTCCTGGATCGCCGCGTCGATCGCGGCAGCGTCGACCTCGACGTCCTCGACGACGACGGGGAGCTCCACCGGACCGCCCTCGGCCCAGTCGGTGCGGAACGCGGACGCCGCACCCGGTACGTCGAGCGTGCGTCCGGGAACGGGTCCGACGGCGCGGGGCACGCCGGCCTCGATGACCACGTCGCCCTCCACCGCGGGGCGGTCGACCTGCGGGGACAACGATCCGACGGCGGCGGTGTGAGTGCCGCGTCGTCGACAGTGGACACGACACCGATCTCGCGGGTGCCGAAGAACGACGCGAGCCTGGTGAACGGGGAGAGAGGCTGGTCGCCGGCACGATCGAGGGTTGCTGCCCAGTCGATTCCGAGACCGGCGGCGGCCGGGGTGAGGGTGGCGGCGACATCGTCCGCGCGCACGTCCACCGGGGCGTCGGTGCGCGGACCCAGGGCGTCGCGGAGCCGGTTGTCCGCCTCCGCCACACTGCGGCCGCCGACCTCGACGCCCGCGACGGTCACGCCGCGGGGGATGTCACCGGCGGAGGTGAACCAGTCGGCGGCGTACAGGAGCGCGGCCACGGCGACGACGCCGCCGGCCGCGGACAGCGCGATCGTGCGCCGGCGGGTGGAGCGCGTGCCCTCGGGGGCGGTCCGGTGCTCGTGCTGCGCCGGTACGTCCTCGGTCACCCGGCTCCCTTCCGTCGTGCTGAACAGGCGCGTTCGCCCTCTGCTCGAGCCTACCCACTGGGGTCGGAGCCCGACTCCTCACGAAGACGGCTCCGCACCGCTGCCGGGTCGGGGGTCAGGCAGCGATGCGGAGCCATGAGGAGTATCGCCGGACGACCGCACTCGTTACAACTCGAATCAGACCGAACGTCCCGGATCTGTCAGGAGTCCCAATCGACCCGTTCAGCCATGGCCAGAAGTCGTGACCGCCGCGAAGGACTGCTTTCGCCGATCCAGGCGATCTGCCCGTACACCGAGGCACGGAAGTCCGGTACACCTGCACGATTCTGGGCAGCGGCACCGGTACGAACACTGTTGTGGAGCAGCGCGCGGAGTGCGTCGTAGCGGTCGCGGGGCGCCGCGGCACTCTCGTTCACCACCAGCCCGGCCAGCGTCTGCCGACGGTGAGCACGCGCGACGTGAGTCTTGTCACCGTTCACCAGGAAGCCCTCGTCGCGCACGATGCGGTCGAGCGCCCAGAGGAGCGTGCCCACATCGGTGTCCGACGGGCCCGACAGCGCCAGGTCGTCGGCGTAGCGGGTGTAGACGAGCCCACGGGCGCGGGCGAGGCCCGCGACGCGACGGTCGAGTCCGCGGGCCACCAGATTGGCGAGCGCGGGCGAGGTCGGTGCTCCCTGCGGGAGGTGCGGGACGCGCAGCAATGCCGCCTGAGTCCGGGCCAGACCGGCGACCTCGTCGACCGGCATCGCGGTGGTGCAGACGCCGGCGAGAACCGACGCCACCCGGTACGGGTACCCGCAGGCCTCGAAGACGGCGCGCACGCGCGGCCTCGTCACCGTCGGGAAGAAGTCCGCGAGATCGACCCGGATGACGACGTCCCGGCCCTCGTGCGGGCGCGCGAAGGTCACCGCACTCCGACCGGCCCGGAAACCGTGAGCGGCAGGATGCGGCACCACGTGATCGAGGACGCGGTGGAGCACGCGCCGCTGCATCTCGCGCAGTCGCGGCTTGGGAATCTCCAGGATGCGCGTCCCGCCGCGACTCTTCGCCACCTCACGAGTCCGGTAGTGGCGCAGCGGCGGAGCCGCCCGACGCAACCAGCCGCCGACGTCGGCGAACCAGTCGAGTTCGGAGACGGTGACGTCCAGGGACGCGGCGAGCTCGGCGGTCGTCGCGAACGCGGGAACCCCGAAGCGCACCGCCGGAGTGGGACGGACGGGCGGCGCGGGGAGGACGAACGGATCACCGGGATACCCGATGACCTCGAGGAGTTCGGCGGCGACCTCCGTCGAATCGGGTGCATGGTTGCGCCGCTCGAGGAGCCTGGTGATGAGGGTCTCGACGTCCGCGACGTGCTCGAACCGGGCCAGCACCTCACCGAGCTCGGTGCTGTTCCACGCGATGTCGACCAGGCGCGGTGCGATCATCCGCGCCGTGCGGTGATGCCAGAACGACTCGGACATCAGCGAGCAGTGGACCGAGGACGTGCGGCGGGGCGAGGCGACCTGAGACTCTCGTCGTCGTCGCGCTCCAGCACGCGGAGCGTGCCGAGGTGCGTCGGACGCAGTGCCCGATTCCGTGAATGTTCCCGAGGGTTGCCCTCGAGGAGGGTCGCGCAGGACCCACTCTCGCCTCGCCACCGCTGCACCCCGCCACTGTGCCAGACGCAGACCGCTCGGTCCGGGAAACGGCAGAGGACCCGGCCACCCCTCGCAGCCGGGTCCTCGTGTTCGGTACGGGAGGCTCAGGCCTCCACGATGGCCGTGATGCCCTGGCCACCGGCGGCACAGATGGAGATGAGTCCGCGGCCGGAACCCTTCTGCGCCAACATCTTCGCGAGCGTGGCCACGACGCGTCCGCCGGTCGCCGCGAACGGGTGACCCGCGGCCAGCGAGGAGCCGTTCACGTTCAGCTTGCTGCGATCGATCGATCCCAGCGCACCGTCGAGACCCAGACGCTCCTTGCAGTACTCGTCGCTCTCGAAGGCCTGCAGCGTCGCGAGCACCACGGAGGCGAAGGCCTCGTGGATCTCGTAGTAGTCGAAGTCCTGCAGTGTCAGGCCGTTGCGCTCGAGCAGACGCGGGATGGCGTACGTCGGCGCCATGAGCAGGCCGTCCTTGTACGAGCCGTTGCCGTGGATGTAGTCCACGGCCGCGAACTCCGAGTCGACGAGGTGCGCGAGCACCGGCAGGTTGTGCTGCGCGGCCCACTCGTCGGTGGACAGCAGCACGGAGGACGCGCCGTCGGTGAGCGGCGTCGAGTTGCCGGCCGTCATCGTGGCGTCGCCCAGCGAGGTGCCGAACACGGGCTTCAGCTTGGCCAGCTTCTCGGCCGTGGAGTCCGGACGCAGGTTGTCGTCGCGGGTCAGACCGAGGTACGGGGTGACCAGGTCGTCGAAGAAGCCACTGTCGTAGGCCTTCGCCATGTTCTGGTGGCTGGCCGCGGCGAGGGCGTCCTGGTCCTCGCGGCGCACGCCGAACTCCTTGGCCGTGACGGCGGCGTGCTCGCCCATCGACATGCCGGTGCGGGGCTCGCCGTTCTTCGGGATCTCGATCCCCAGCATCGACGGGCGGACGCCCGCGAGCAGCTTGAGGCGGTCGGCGGTGCTCTTCGCCCGGTTGAGCGTGAGCAGGAACTCGCGCAGCTCGTTGTTGACGCTGATGGGCGCGTCCGACGTGGTGTCGACACCGCTGCCGATTCCCACGTCGATCCGGCCCGACGCGATGGCATCGCCGACGGCGATGACCGTCTGCATGCTCGTGCCGCAGGCCTGCTGCAGGTCGAACGCCGGGGTGTACGGGCTCAGCGCGCTGCCCAGGACGACCTCGCGGGTGAGGTTGAAGTCGCGGCTGTGCTTGAGCACCGCACCACCGGCCACGAGGCCGAGCCGCTCACCCTGCAGGTTGAAGCGGGAGACGAGACCGTCGACGGCCGCCGTCAACATGTCCTGGTTCGAGGCGTTGGCGTACACCTTGTTCGAGCGCGCGAACGGTATTCTGTTTCCACCGAGGATCGCGACGGGGCGCTTCTCTTTGCTGGTCATCGAACGATTCTCCCTGTGCGCAGATGGCGCGGCCACAGTCGGGGCCGCTTCGTCGTGGACTCTATTCTTACTCACGAGTAAGTTACTTGTCGATACCGTTCGACATACCCGACACGAAGGTAGGAACATGGCAGCCACCAAGGGAGCCCCTGACCTCTACTCGCAGTTCCTCTCCTCTGCTCCCGGCGCGTTTCTCGCCAAGCAGGCGGGACTGCCGAAGCCGGAGACTCTGCGTCGCTACCAGCCAGGTGAGCCTCCGCTCGCCGGCCCGGTCCTGATCGGCGGCAGCGGTCGCCTCGTCGAGCCGCTGCGCGTGCTGCTCTCGGACTACCCCGCCGCGAGCCCGCACGACGACAAGCTGGGCGGCCTCGTGTTCGACGCCACCGGCATCGAGAACATCGAGCAGCTCGAGCAGCTGTACCAGTTCTTCCAGCCCGCGGTCCGCAACCTCGGACCGTCGAGCCGCGTCGTCGTCCTCGGCACCACGCCCGAGGAGACCGGCGACATCGAGGAGCACATCGCTCAGCGCGCCCTCGAGGGCTTCACCCGCAGCGTCGGCAAGGAGCTGCGCCGCGGCGGCACCGCGCAGCTGGTCTACGTCTCCCCCGACGCCGCGCCGGACCTGTCCGGCGTCGAGTCCACCCTGCGCTTCCTGCTCTCGGCCAAGTCCGCGTTCGTGTCCGGTCAGGTCATCGCCGTCGGCAAGGACGGGTCCACGGCTCCCGCCTCGTGGGACCGGCCGCTCGAGGGCAAGGTCGCTCTGGTCACCGGCGCCGCCCGTGGCATCGGCGCCACCATCGCCGAGGTTCTCTCACGCGACGGCGCGCACGTCATCTGCGCCGACATCCCCGCGGCCGGCGAGGCCCTCTCGCAGACAGCCAACAAGGTCGGCGGCACGTCGCTGGCACTCGACGTCACGGCCCCCGACGCCGCCGAGGTGCTCGAGAAGCACGTGAAGGAGCGCCACAGCGGCGGCCTCGACATCGTCGTCCACAACGCCGGCATCACGCGCGACAAGCTCCTCGCCAACATGGACGACGGCCGGTGGAACTCCGTCATCGGCGTCAACCTCGCAGCGCCGCACCGCCTCACCACCGCTCTGGTGAAGTCCGGCACGCTGAACGACGGCGGCCGCGTGATCGACGTGTCCTCCATCGCGGGCATCGCCGGCAACCGCGGCCAGACGAACTACGGCACGTCCAAGGCCGGCGTCATCGGCCTGGTGCACGCCGAGGCACCCGAACTGGCGAAGAAGGACATCACCATCAACGCGGTGGCGCCCGGCTTCATCGAGACGGCCATGACCGCGGCCATTCCGTTCGCCACTCGCGAGGCCGGCCGCCGGATGAGCTCGCTGCTGCAGGGCGGCCAGACCGTCGACGTCGCGGAGACCATCGCGTACTTCGCGAGCCCGGCCTCCAACGCTGTCACCGGTCAGATCGTCCGCGTGTGCGGCCAGTCCCTGATCGGAGCGTGAGCGACGTGGCCACGGTGATCCCGCTCGACGGCCCGCCGAGGATCCGCGACATCTACACCTGCGCGGCTCTCGACTCGCTGCCGATCATCGGCGGCGGCAAGCGCACGCCGACGGCACCGGACGCGACGTACACCCTCGGCGGAATCCGGATCGATCGGGACAACCTCGCGACGTACGCCAAGGTGACCGGCCTCCGTCTCAGCGACACCCTGCCGCTGACGTACCCCTTCACCCTGGTGTTCCCCACCGTGATGTCCCTCATGGTGTCCAAGGACTTCCCGTTCGCGGCCATGGGATCAGTGCACGCGGAGAACGTGATCGAGAGCTTCCGCCCCGTCGGGACCTCGGAGCCGCTCGACATCGCGGTGCACGCGGAGAACGTCCGCGAGCACCGGAAGGGACTGCTCGTCGACGTCGTCAGCGACGTGTCGGTGGGCCGAGAGCTGGTGTGGCGTCAGACGTCCACCTTCCTCAGCCTCCAGAAGACGTCGCTGTCCGGTGGACCTCGCGAGGCACCGCCGGCCGACGAGGTCCCGCCGCCGCCCACCTCGACTCTGCGGGTGGACCAGAAGACCATCTCGCGCTACGCGGCGGTGAGTGGTGACCGCAACCCGATCCACGTCTCGTCGCTGGGCGCCAAGGCCTTCGGCTTCCCGCGCACCATCGCTCACGGGATGTGGAGTGCGGCGGCCGTACTCAGCGCCGTCGACGGCAAGATCCAGGACCGTGTCACGTACTCGGTGCGCTTCGGCAAGCCGATCGTGTTGCCCGCCAAGATCAACGTGTACGCCGAGCGGGTGGGCACGGGCGTCGGGCCGGGGCAGTGGGACGTGGCGCTGAAGCACCCGAAGAAGGGCTACCCGTTCCTGACGGGCACCCTGCGCTGACTCCGCGTCGGAACTCCTCCTCCGCACCCCTCCTCGACTCGCCGGTTCCGCGGGTTCGGGGAGGGGTGCGGTCGTCGGTCGGTCGAATGAGTGACACGGGCTCGACGCGACCGTAGCGTTCTCGGGCATATGCCCCGTTTCCCATCGTGACGCGGTCTCTCGCGACTGTTTCTCGGTTTGCCGAACACCTCGGGGCGAGCGCGACGACGAGGAGCACGACATGGCGGAACCGACGACGAGTACGGGCGCGGTTCGAGCCACCTCGTTCTTCGTGCACCCCGCAGCCCTCTGCGAGAGCGACTCGGTCGGCGACGGGACCCGGGTCTGGGCGTTCGCACACGTTCTCGCCGGCGCCGTCGTGGGCAAGGACTGCAACGTGTGCGACCACGCCTACATCGAGGGGAGAGCCGTGGTCGGCGATCGGGTCACCGTCAAGAACCGGGTCCTGATCTTCGACGGAGTCACCGTGCAGGACGACGTGTTCCTCGGCCCGGGCGTCACCTTCACCAACGACCTCCGCCCACGCGCCCACGTCAAGAAAGGGCCGGACGCGCTGATGCGCACTCTGGTGGAGCAGGGGGCCACCCTCGGCGCGGGTGTCGTGGTGGTGTGCGGCACGACGATCGGTCGTCACGCGTTCGTCGCCGCCGGTGCCGTCGTGACTCGGGATGTCCCGGATCATGCCGTCGTGGTGGGTAATCCGGCACGTCGCATCGGGTGGGCCTGCCGGTGCGGCGAAAGCCTTCCGGAGGATCTCGTGTGCGGCTGCGGTCTCTCGTACGGACTCGTCGACGGCGTTCCGGCACCCAGCGTGGCTCGACTTCCATGACCGAGCCGATCTCCCGCATCGAGCGTTCGACGGCCCACTTCGTCACCGGCGGCGATGCCACCGTCACCGCCCTCGTCGTCACCTACAACAGTGCCGACTCCATCGGCGGCCTCCTCGACAGTCTCAGAACGGAAGCAGCTGGAACCACCCTCCGGGTCGTCGTGATCGACAACGACTCGGCGGACGACACCGCAGCGCGGGTACACGAACATCCCGATGTCGTGTTCGTCGACGCCGGTGGGAATCTGGGATACGCCGCCGCGATCAACCTGGGTATGGAGCGCGTGGATCGGTCCGACGCGATCCTCGTCCTCAATCCGGACGCGCGGGTGTCCGCGGGGTGTGTCGAGGCTCTGGTGGCCGCCGTGACCGAACCCGATGTGGCCGCGGTAGTGCCGTTGCTCCAGGACGAGTACGGTTCCGTCTCTCCGTCGCTTCGTCGTGAGCCGGCCCTGCTCGCCACCGCTGTCGACGCCGTTCTCGGTGCGTACGTCCCGCGCAGACCTCGGGCACTCAGTGAGACGGTCCGCGATCCGAAGGCCTACGCCACTCCGCACGACATCGACTGGGCCACGGGTGCAGCCCTGATGATCGACGCCGATGCAGCACGTCGAGTGGGCGCGTGGGACGAACGCTTCTTCCTGTACTCGGAGGAGACCGATTTCTTCCGACGTCTCCGCACGGTGGGCCGCGTCCGGTTCGTACCCGATGCCGTGGTCGTGCACACGGGCGCCGGGTCGGGATCGTCTCAGGCACTCCAGAACCTGCTGTCCGTCAACAAGATCCGATACGCGGAGATGTATCACGGCAGACTGTGGAGCACGGCCTTCCGACTGTGTGCGGTGGTGTCCGAGATCGCGCGGACAGGATCCGCGTCCCATCGTGCGACCCTCCGAGTGCTGGTCGATCGGCGGCGCTGGACGCACCTGCCGTCAGCTCGACAACGGCCGGTCGAGGGCCGCACGGGGATGGGAACGGTCATCGTTCCCGCACACGACGAGGCAGCCGTCCTCGCACGCACACTGCGACCGCTGTCCGATCTTGCCGACCGCGGGGTCGTCGAGGTCATCGTCGCCTGCAACGGCTGCACGGACGACACCGCTGACGTCGCGCGGCACTTTCCCGGCATCACCGTGATCGAGACGTCCGCCGCGTCGAAGACCGAAGCAATGAACGCGGCGGATGACATCGCCATGTTCTGGCCGAGGATCTACCTCGATGCGGACGTGGTGATGACTCCGAAAGCCGTGACGGACGTTCTCACGCGGCTCACCGCGGGCGCGCCCATGTCTGCACGTCCTCGCTCCCGATACGACACCGGGCACAGTTCCTTCCTGGTGCGCCGCTACTACGCGGCCCGACAACGACTGTCGACCTTCGACGGACACCTCTGGGGTGCGGGGTGCTACGGCCTCACCGAGGAAGGCCACCGCCGCCTGGGCCGATTCCCGTCGGTCGTCGCGGACGACGTCGTCGTCGACGGACTGTTCCGGGGGGACGAGAAGTGCGTGGTACTCACCGATCCCGTGGTGATCTCGGTTCCCAGGACTGTCGCGACCTTGCGGACCGTTCTGTCCCGGACCTACCGAGGTAACACCGCCGTCGCCCGAACCACGCAGACATCGAGCACGTTCCGGGAACTTCTCCGCTCGGTGCGAGGTCCCGTCACCGCTTTCGATGCGGCGGTGTACGCCGGATTCGCACTCGTCGGGCGCCGTGCCGCGCGACGCGTGGTCGACACCGGCTGGGCACGCGACGAATCGAGCCGATTCGGATCATGACCCGGCAGGCGGGAGACCACAGTCGTCGAGTCCGGTGATGCGGTAGACGTGTGCACTGTTCGAATCCGCGAAATCGTCCACGATGACACCCTTGTCGACCTCGACCCGACGGTCCTCTCCGACCACGTCCGCGGTCGAGTCGACAGCGCAGGACAATGTCATACGTCCAGTGGCAGCGCCCTGTTCGGACATCGCCAGAACATGAACCACCCCGTCGGTGTACTTGACCATCGTGTCCAGTCCCGGCGCCGACGCGAGAAACCCGTCGAGGTAGGGAGAGTTCAGGACCGGTGCCAGCTCGGTGATTCTCGCGTTGACGTCACCGACGCGCTCGAGCATGCCGCGGCCGCAGTCCAGAAGAACGTGCTGCGATCGGCATTCGCCGCCGAAGCTGTGGTTGAAGTACACGACCCCCTGCGCACCGTGAACGATGCTGCTCCACACCGCACCTTCCACCTCCGCCGGTTCGATCGCTCGTCGAGATTCGGCGAACGGCTGACCGACCTCGACGAACGCCCACACCGGCTTGCTCCCCGCCGGCTCCACGAGTGATCTCACGCGATCCACAGTCGCACCGTAGTTGGACGCGCGAAGGCATTCGTCGGGGTCGAGATCCACGCCGTCCTTCAGCAGCGCCCCGCCCTCGGTGGCGTCGCAGATGTTGGGGTCGGTGAACCAGTAGGCATCGGCGGACACCACGTCCTGGTAATCGTTCACGAACTTGCTCGACTGCTCGTCGGTGCCCCAGAACAGCACGCTCTTACCGTAATTGGTGTACGTCAGACGCGTGCGATCACTCTGGGCCTCGAGCGTGTCCATGACCGTGTAGCCGCACTTCTCCGTTGCAGGAACGCAGATCTCGCCCTCTCCCGGGTAGAGACCTGTCCACGTCGCGTCACCCGGCCCCGCCCACATGTCGGCTTCGTCGGTGGTCACTCGACCGTCGGTGGGACCGTCCGAGCGCGACGACAGAACGTACATGCCGTTGAGGCCGATACGGGCGAGATCCGTGTCCGGTGTCGGTTCGACATACGTGGTGAACGAGGCCGCGGAGTACGAGGGCAGACGCGTGTCGTCGACCACGGATTCGGCCCAGACTCCGATGGGGAAGAACCCCGGGTCCGATGGCAGCGACGGCGAGAACTGCGAGAAGTACGTCGCTCCGCCGTCGATCTCGCGCAGCATCGGACGACCGTCGCTCCGATGTGCGCTCGACGGGACACCGCACGCGGCGGACAGCATCACTGTGCCGACCACGGCTGCTGTTCGAACCTTCACACTCGACCCTCCTGCACCACCGGATCGTGCCGTACCGACTGTACGTGTCCGCAGATCATGCCGTATCGAATGCCGGTTACACCACACGAAAGAATCATGCGATCGAACGACTTCCGGATTACCGAACCGTGAGTATGTTTGTCGGAGAAAGGCCGATGTCGGGGGATTTTCGTCTTTCGCTCTCAGCACCCGACTCGAGGATGTCGCATTGATGGCAGCACGGGGCGTTCGCGCGATCGACGTGCGGGCACCAGGGCGGGACGCCACCACAACGGTTCCGCTTCTATTGCGCGTCACGATCTTCGCTGCCCTCGTCCTCCCCGCCAACATGGTCTTCGAGGCGATCGGTGCGTCCGGCTACCTTGCGATGCTCATCGGGCTCGCGCTGTTCGCGGTGTGGGTGGCCGCCGTGACGTGGGGCGTGCACGATCCCACGAGAGTCCGTCATCCCGCCCGCATCGGTCTCTGCCTCTTCTGGGTCGCCACCGTGGTCTCGTACCTGCGAATGGGAGGTGTCGAGCCGATCCAACGCGCCGCCGCAGATCGGTGGCTGTTGGCTCTGTTCGCGATGTCCGTCCTCGTCCTCGCCACCGCCGAATGCGTCCGCACCGTCGAGCAGGCCCTCGTCATCGCCCGCACCGTCGCTCTCGGTGCCAGTGTGACAGCTGCGGTCGCATTGTGGCAGTTCGTCGTCAAGACCGATCCCCTCGACCTGGTCCGCTCGATGATGGTCGGTATGACCGACAACGGCGGCGGCACCACGTTTCAGGGGCGTGGCCTGCTGACCCGGGTCGCGGGTAACACCTTCACCCCCATCGAACTCGGTCTCGTCACCGCGATGATTCTGCCGTTCTGCGTGTGGCGCGCACTCTTCGACACCACGGGACGCCACTGGGTGCACTGGTTGCAGTGCCTGCTCATCGCGTTCGCCTCGTTTCTCACGGTGTCTCGTTCAGCTGTGCTGGGTCTCGTCGTCGCCGCCGTCGTCACGGTGCCGTTTCTTCCCCGGCACGCCAGACGGTGGGCAGCGATCGCCATTCCCGTTCTCATCGTCGGCGTGTTCGTCACGGTTCCCGGCCTCATCGCCACGCTCAGTGCCACTGTGCGCGCCGACAGCGGAAACGATCCGTCCCTGGCGACTCGGGTGAACAACTACCCCCGAGTGCAAGCCATGATCGTCGAACGCCCGTGGTTCGGTACAGGGCCGGCGACGTACTTGCCCACCAACGCACTGGAGATACTCGACAATCAGTACCTGCACACGGCCGTGGAGATGGGGCTGTTCGGGCTCGCTGCGCTCGTCGCACTCTTCCTCTGCCCCATCGTCGCCTCGCTGTCGGTGGCTCTGTGGTCGCGGGACCCGGCACTGAAGTTGCTCGCGGCGAGCGCCGCCGCGGCGTGTCTGGTCGCGGCCGTGGGGTCGGCCACGTTCGATTCGCTCTCGTTTCCGGTGTTTCGGCTCATCTGCCCGGTCTTCTTCGGCATGTCCGGCGTCGTCTGGATCATGGCCCGGAACGCGCCCTCCCGCTCGGCAGCACCATCGCACACGGCCGACTCACCCGGCCCGTCAGTTCGTTTCAGTGAGAGGACCTGATATGGATCCGATGTCGGTACTGCGCATCCTGTGGCGACACAAACTCGTCGCCCTGCCGTTCGTCGTCCTGACGATCGCCTTGTTCACGGGCGCCCTGTTCTTCGGGCCTCGCGCGTACCAGGCCACTGCCAGCTACGCGATGATCACGCCGTCGCTGCCGAGTGCGATCGAGATCGAATCGAGCCCGGCGCTGGGAGCGGCGACAGACAATCCCTACCTCCGATCCGCCGACCCGACGCTGGTTCTGCAAGTAGGCAAGACGCGGCTGTCGTCGGAGGAGTCGGTGCGGACACTGCAGTCCGAAGGATTGTCGACCGACTTCGTCGTCGGATCGGGACTGTCCACCAGTGCACAGATTCTCACGATCACGGCGAACGCGGAGAGTCCGGAGGTGGCGGTCCGGAGCGCGCAACGGTTGGGAGAGATCCTCGATGATCAGATACGCCAGGTGCAGCTCGTGAACGGCGCGTCGGATCGCTACCTGATCACGGTCCAGACGATCAACGAGGCAACCGGCGCCGCGGAGCGTGTGTCCAGCCGACTGCGCAACGCAGCCGTCGCCGGCATCGGCGGAGTCGTCCTGCTCGTCGCAGCGGTGGCGATGGCACGCGTCATCGACGAACGTCGTTCCGGCACAACCAGGTCCACACCGGACACACGGGTGGTCGCCGAAACGCCGACGACCGTCCGCGATGTGTCGCATCAGCCGCAGAACCAGGTCCGCCGCGACCCTTTGCCGCACCGTTCTGCCGATCCCCCGCGTCCGCTCGCACCTCGTACGGGGCCTCCACGGATCGCACCGAGCCCGCCGGTTCGCCGTGGTCAGATCGTGACTCCCCCTGCCAACGGTCACGCATCGCGTCTCGGTGCCCGGCCGGCGCCGGTCAGTCAGAGTCCGCGGAGCAAGTGACTCGCATCAGAAGGTGCCGCCGCGGTGCCACCGCCGCCAGGAAGCGTCCGTCCGCACCTTTCTGGCCAGACGCCGCCCGACATACAGAGGGTGCGTCGCCGACCCGCGACCTCGGCGCATCCGCCGACTGAGAGTGCGCCACCCGTCGAGCGATGTCGGGTCCTCCACCGCGTCACGCACGAAAGCGACATACCCGTTCACCAGGTCATGGTCGACCTCTCGTCGGTCGTAACAGCCAGTGGCCATGGCGATCCCGTACTCGGCCACGGCTCGAACCGCGGTGCGATGCAGCTCGGCGGCGGCGGGAATCTGCCCAGCCGGCCCGGAGAACAGCACGTCGAACGCGTCCCTCCGCTCGTACAGATCACGCAGTGGATCCACTTCACGACTGGACAGACTCCGCGGGTGATCCCGGTGCCACGCCTGGTCGACGCCGCGGATGTACGCCACGTCCGCGAACGCCGCGATGCGAAACCACATCTCCATGTCATGCGTGTGCGCCAGCGGCATCTGCCCACCGACTCGGTCCACCACTGACTTCCGCATGAGCACCTCGGGCGAGGTGATCACGTTCAGCCCGTCGCGACACCTGTCCGCCAACCATTCTCGCCCCGACCATATGGTCCATCCCGTCGGTGAGATCCGCGGTGCCGGCAAGTGCTCGTCCGCGACATGGAGGGGATGCCCGTACACGAGTCCCACCTCGGGATGGGCACGAGCGAGTGCAACCGCTCGGTGCAGTGACCCGGGGGTGAGCATGTCGTCGGCATCGAGTCTCACCAGGTACTCACCCGAAGCGACGCGGAGACCGTCGTTGAACGTGTCGACCGGGCCTCGATTGTGGTGGTGGGCCACGACGGACACCCGTCGGTCCGTCGCCGCCCACCGCCTCGCGATCGCGAGGCTTCCGTCGGTCGAGGCGTCGTCCACCACGATCACCTCCACAGACACGCCCACCTGCGAGAGAACGCTCGTCACAGCGTCGGAGAGGTAGTCGGCGTAGTCGAAACACGGGATCACGACCGACACGGTTGCGGCGCCACGCCTCGCACCGACGACGTCGTGCGAGGCACCGCCGCGACCTCGGCGAATCATTCATCACCCCGCAGGGCCTTGCGGCGTGTGAACACACGCCGAGTGTCGAGTCCGAATTTCATCGAACGGGCGGCAGACACGAGAAGTCCGACAGCGCGCCGCCGAGGTGGGTCGGCGACGATGCGTTCGTACAACTGGGTGAGGTCGGCAGCCACGATGCCCAAGGCGAACCGTTGTTCGACGACGCGGAGGCCGTATGCACCGAGGGTCGAGCGCCGAACACTGTCGTCCACGATGGTACGAAGCGCCGCGCGGAGGTCCTCGGAACCGCGACCACGCTGCCCGAACCATCCGTTGTCGTAGAATTCTCCGATCGTCGACTCGTCCAACAACTTCCAGAATCCGAGTTCTCCCTGAACGATCAGCGGTTTCGCGAAAGCCATACTCTTCAGAGCCGAACTACCCATCCCCAACATGATGTCCGCGCAGTTGTACGCTGCGCGCGGATCGAGCATGGCACCGACTGCGTTGACCACGATCTCACCGTGCGCAGAGTTGACTGCCGCGGCGCGCGCTCGAACTTCGGCCAGTTCCGACCCGTCTCCCACGATCAGCAGTCTCACCGGGAAATGCTCGGCCAGTTCGCCCACGACCTCGATCGCGTCGAAGACGCCATGTACCTTGCCCAGGTCAGTCGTCAATCGGCACACTATTCCGACCACGATGTGATTCTCGAGGAATCCGAACGAGACTCGGTCCAGCATCCCCTCTCCAGGGGTGTTGTGGGTCGTGTCGACGGGGGGCTCCGTCAGGTGAACCGACGACCAATCCACTCGGTGTCGGTACATCAGTTCTTCGGTACCCACCGTCAGCGGGAGGTGACGAGCGAGGAAGTGCGGGACGTCCATGGACAGCACCGTGGTGAGAACCGGAACGCGGAGAAACAAGTGGGGACCGAAGGTCGACTCCAGACTGGGTCCCCACTCGTAGGCATGGACCATGTCGATGGATTCCTGTCTCACCAACCTGGTGAGCTCTCTGACCGAGGAGACCGAGAAGTTTGCATCGGTGCTCTTGTGCACCCGGCGAAGACCCATGTCTTTCACCAAGGGGTCGAGAACCCCACTGGGTGCGTACACGGTCACGTCGTGTCCGGCATCCTGCACCGCTTTCGCCAGTTCCAACGCGTTGATCTGGCTGCCACCCATGCACATCTGATGCGGAATGACGAGAATCTTCACTGTCGACTCACAGAAATGCGACCGGCATTCTCGAGGATGTCCACCACCATGTCCGCCGAACGGTCCCAGGAGCCGGTCCTTCTGTCCGCGGCCGCCGACGCGGACAACGACCCGTTCGAGCCGGCATCCACAAGTTCGCACAAGCGGTCTGCGATGGCCGTCGGGTTCGGTGCTGCCCATGCGACACCAGGGTGCTTCATGTCGGCCCGTGCCATGCCGCAGTCGTTGACGACCGGGATCGTTCCGCACATCAGCATCTCCTCCACCACCAGTGAAATGTTGGTGAACGACATACCTATTCCCGCAATGGTGGTGTTGTACAGGTCGGCGAGTTCTGCGGGAGCCAGGTGCGGGTGGACGACAGCGGGAGCTGACATGGAGAACGGTCGGGCACCGATGACGTGGATCGTGTGGTTCGGCCGTCGTTCATGAAAGAGGTCCAGCGCGAGACCGGCGAGGGTCGAACCCCGCCGCGCGGTGGTCGGTCGCGAGTAGAACGCGACGCCGTGTCGTCGACCGTTGTCGTTGGTCAACGAATACGTGTCGACATCGCAGCCGAACGGGACCAAGACACAGTGTGCCCCTGTGTTTCCGACTATCTCGTCGTGCACCATTCGCCCGAGAGCCAAGATCTCGAAGCCGAAGCGATACGTGTCCTCCGCCAGTGCGTATTCGCTTCCCCGAGGATAGAAGTACGGTTCGTAGTCCTGCACGAAGTACACCCGCCTTCCCGCCTTCTGTGGTCGGGACGCGAGAACGTGCGCGGTCTGCCAGGACGTCGCGACGAACACGTCCGAATCGCACAGCCCCGAGTCGATGTCCGTGACGTCAGCCTGAATCTCCGGCCAATGCCGTCGAATGATTGCAGTGAAATCGGCGAGTTGCACGCCGTAGGGGTCGTACAGGTGAACCACACACGTGTGTCCGGCGGCTTCCAGCCTGCGGATGAATCGGAACATGGTCGTGTGGCCGCCCGATCCCGGCCCGGGAGGAGCGCAGATCCACGAAACAGTGAGGGGTCGACCAGGATCGACAGGACCTGCGGATTCGGTCCACCAGATCTTGGTCGAATCGGCAACGTCCTGCACGCGCAGGGGGAAGTCGAGTTGCTCGGCACCCGACGCCTGGTACGCCTTCCGCGCCACGCGTTTCACGAGCTCGTTCACGCCGCCGGTCAGTGCGATTCGCACGAGTCTCGACACCGATGTCGTCGTCCCGAACATGCTCATACCCGATGCGCTCCTCGTGCTCTCGCGACGACCGTCGGACGATCGTCGTCGGGGTGTCGGACGATGCCGACGACCCAGTGTCGAATGACGACGCCGTAGAGGAGCAGCCCGGCGACTCCGGCCGCCGACGCCTGAAGAATCGGATGCTCGAATGTTCGCGCCACGAAGATCACTGGACATACCGCGACCGTTCCGGCCACGACGGGAGGCAGAAGCCCTCGCGCCAGAGCGGCGAGATCGGCGCCTCGACGCTGCGCTGCGACGAGGTAGGCCGGCGCCACCAGAACGACGCCCACGATGGTGTGTGCCCACGCCACTCCGACTATCCCGTGACCATGTGCCCCGACGATCACCGCGGGAACCAGGCCGACGACCCACAGGATCTGGATCCACAGGACGGCCCGCGGCGCTCCTCGTGCCGTCAGGTAGGTGGCGAAGAGATCGAACATCACGCGGAGCGCACCGAAGACACCGAGGGCGGCCAGCGCTCCGGTGGCGCCGCTCCAGTTCGGGCCGTAGAGCGTGGCGATGATCGGACCGGCGAGTAGTGCCAGCAGTCCGCCCGCCGGAAGGGCCGCCGCCCACGTCAACGCACCGGCCCGCGCCAGCGAGCGATCAGACGCAGCACTCTCCGCGTCGGGAACTGCGAACCACGGGAGCGCCACCGAGCGGACAGCCTGACCTATCGCGGTCATCGGCCACGTCGACACGTTGAAGGCGAGTACGTAGAGGCCGAGCGCGACCTCGCCCCCGATCCGTCCCACGATCACGTTGTCGACACTGATCACGACCCAGGACAACAGGTTGGCGCCGGCGATGGGCAGGCCGAATCTGACTGCCGGGCTCACTCGTGCACTGTCGAACCCGAAACGCGGCCGCACGCCGGCACCGAGGTACTGCACCGTGGTGGAGGCGGCCTGCGCGGCGACGCGAGACACGGCCAGCGCCATCGGACCCATTCCGAGCGAGACCAGGACGAGGGTGACGGTGGTCCCGACCACGAAGTCCGCGGCCGACGCCATCAACACCTGCTTCTGGTGGTATCGCCTCAGCAGAAGGGCGTACGGCACCAGACCCGCGGAACCCACCGGAATGGAGAGTGCGATCACGGACACCACCGCAGCCGAACCGGCGACCCCGAACGCACGCTCGACCAGTCCCGATGCGGACATGACGAGTATGCAGAGGGCCAGACCGACGCTCAGCCCGATCGTGGCCACGGTGGGTCCGTCACCGTCGGGGTCCTTCGAGCGAATCAGCCCTGCACTGAGACCCAGATCCGAGATCGACATCAGGATCGTCGACACGGTCAGGGCCACGGCGAAGACGCCGAAGTCCGCCGGGGTGAGTAGTCGCGCGAGCACGATTCCCACGACGAGGCTTCCGAACCGCATCAGGAGGGACCCGCCGGCACCCCACGCCAGGGCGCGACCGATCGTCGACGATCCCAGACGAATCACGGTCTCACGAACCAGCGGGGGTCAGTGCTCGCATCGCCCCCGCCATCACGTCGGCGACCCGCTCCTGCTGCGCCGCGGTGATGTGGGCGAACATCGGCAGGGACAGGATTCTGTCCGAGGCCGCCTCGGACACCGGGAAGCTGCCGGGTCCTCTGCCCAGGTGCCGGTAGGCCTCGGTCAGGTGGATCGGCGTCGGGTAGTGGATTCCCGTGCCGATACCCGCAGCCGCCAGTTCGGCCGCCACCCGGTCACGATCGTCGAGTTGCACGACGTAGAGGTGCCACACGTCGACATTGCCCGGGAGCGATTGCGGGAGAGTGAGTTCGGCGATGCCACCGAGCAGATCGGCGTAGCGCGCGGCGGCGGCGCGCCGAGCGTCGTTCCACCGGTCCAGACGCGCCAACTTCGCCGACAGCACGACTGCCTGTAGCGCGTCGAGTCGTGAGTTCACACCCACGACATCGTGGACGTACTTCCGAGAACTGCCGTGCGCCGCGATGGTGCGCACGCGGTCGGCCAGGAGGGGGTCGGACGTCACGACGGCACCGGCATCGCCGGCGGCACCGAGATTCTTGCCGGGATAGAAACTGGTCGCCGCGGCCACGCCGAGAGAGCCGGCCGGGCGGCCGTGCCGCGTCGCACCCTGTGACTGGGCGGCGTCCTCGATCACCACAGTGCCGTCGGCCTCGCACAGTCGAATCAGTTCTTCCACCGGCGCCGTCTGACCGTAGAGGTGAACCGGAAGAACGGCAGCGGTTCTCGACGTCAGCGAACGCTCGACGGCCGCAGGATCGATGAGGAGTGACGTCGGGTCGACGTCGACGAGTACCGGTGTCGCCCCGACCCTCGACACCGCTTCCGCCGTCGCGATGAACGTGTTCGCCGGGAGAACGACTTCGTCTCCTGCACCCACACCGACGGCTCGCAACGCCAATTCGATGGCGTCGGTACCGTTTCCGACACCCACACAGTGGTCCACTCCGACGAACTCGGCGTACGCAGATTCGAACTCGCCGACGGCCGGACCGCCGATGAAAGCCGCTCGACGCAGGATGTCCTCCACTCGCGGCATGATCTCGTCATGGATCTCCGCCTGCTGTGCGGCGAGGTCGACGAAGGGAACGCTCATGCCGCACCTGCGCCGGTCATCGGCACGGCCGGGCATCCCACCCGCGTCTCACCGGGCGGGACGTCGGACACCGCCACCGCCGCCATGCCCAGAACACTGTCTCGGCCCACGGTGAGATTCTCCCGTACCGAGCTGTTCATTCCCAGGTACGCACCGCTCTGTACGTGCACTCCACCTCCCAGAACTGTTCCTGCGCAGAGAGTCACGTAATCATCGACCGTACAGTCGTGTGTCAGGACCACGTGGGGCATCACCACCACGTGAGCACCGACCGTGACGTCGGCGGTGAGAACAGACCCCGCGAGAATCACCGAACCGACACCCACCGTGCATCCCTGCGGAATGCGCACGGAGGGATCCACGATCGTCGCGAAGCGGGACGGCTCGACTCCACCGGCGACGACGCGCCGCACGATGGCGGCGCGAGCCGACCCGGATCCGGCGCAGACCACGAACGAGCACTCGGGATGATCGACGGCGTCGCGACTGGTTCCCGCGATCGTCCACGATCCGAAGCGCGTTCCGACTCTGCGCAGGTCGTCGTCCAGCACCGCGACCACATGGTGCTCGCCACCGGCCCGGACCGCGGCGGCGACCTCGCGCGCGAGGCCGGACGCGGCGATGATCACCAAGGATCTGCTCATGACGTCCTCGACATCACCGCGACCACGCGGTCGTGCTCGTCGTCCGTCATCGCGTGGAACAGCGGCAGAATCAACGTCGACGCGGTGAGATGCTCGGTGACCGTCAGATCGCCCATCACGGCGTCACTTCCGATATAGGCCGGTTGCAGGTGCGTGGCCATGATTCCGCGACGTGCCGAGATGTCGTGCGCTGCAAGGTCACGAAGGTAGTCGTCGCGACTGCGAGCGGCGTCCGCTCCGATCTCGACCCAGAAGGACTGGAAGTTGCCCTCTCCGTCGTCCGGATCACCCACGCATCGGAGGCCCGAGACATGTGCCAGTGCTTCTCGGTACCGCCCGGCCAGCGCGCGACGTCGCTCGATCACGGCATCGAGCTTCGTCAGCTGCACCAGGCCGACGGCAGCCTGCAGGTCCGTCATCCGATAGTTGTAGGCGACCTCGGTGTACGACTCGGCGGCGGGCAGCGTGTCCTGGTGACGGTCCGCGGCCGACTTGCTCGTCGCGTGCTCACGCAGTGCACGTGCACGTTCCGCCCATTCCGGCCGATCGGTGGTGATCATCCCGCCCTCACCGGTGGTGAGGATCTTCCGCGGGTGGAACGACCATGCGGCGATGTCGGCACTCACCCCCACCGGACGGCCACGGTAGGTGGCTCCGGCACCACACGCGGCATCTTCGACCAGCACGATGTTCGACGGTGCGGTCACCCGGCGGATGTCGTCCACCGCGACGGGGACGCCGCCCTGGTCGACGGCGATGACAGCACGGGTCCGCGGCGTCAGCACCCTCTTGACCGTGTCGCCGTCGATGTTGCCGGTGATCCGGTCGACATCGGCGAACACGGGCCTGGCGCCGACGTACCGCACTGCGTTCGCCGTGGCCACGAACGAGAACGACGGAACGATCACGTCGTCACCCGGTCCGATGCCGGCCACCACCAGGGCGAGATGGAGACCCGTCGTGCAACTGCTGACCGCCACGGCGTGCGCGACCTGCATGCGAGCCGCGAAGGCGCTCTCGAACTCGGCGACCCGCGGTCCCTGAGCGATCCAACCGGACTCGAGCGCCGCCGTGACGGCAGCCACCTCGTCGGCGCCCAACCACGGGCGCATCACGTCGATCCGCGTCACGTCGCAGACACCGCGAGGCCGGACACAGCAAGGCGGCGCGGCCGCCACCAGTCGACGAGTGCGCGCAGTCCGCTGTCGAGATCCACCGACGGCGCATAGCCGAGGTCGCGGGAGGCTGCCGTCGTGTCCGCCAGCCGGCGGGTGACCGCGTTGACGGTCCGAGCGGGTCCGAACTCGATCGGAAGATCCGAGTCCATCACTCGCAGCAGCGCTTCGGCGAGCTCCCGCAGACTCGTCTCACGACCGCTCCCGATGTTGTACACGCCGTCCACGACGGACGACGAGGCGGCTGCGACGTTCGCCCGAGCGATGTCCTCCGTGTAGGCGAAGTCCATGGTCTGGGTACCGTCACCGAAGATGAGCGGGGAACGGCCGTCCTCGATTCTCTCCATCCAGCGGACGAGCACCTCGGTGTACAGCCCGTGAACGTCCATGCGCGGCCCGTAGACGTTGAAGTAACGCAGGGAGACGTGGTCAGTGCCGTACATGGCGCGGAAGCTGCGCAACATCCCCTCACCGAACGACTTCGCGGCACCGTAGAACGTGTCGTTGTTGTGGTGGTGGTGACGCTCGTTCGTCGGAAAGGATTCCGCGAGACCGTAGACCGAAGCGGAGGAGGCGGACACGATCTTGCTCACCCCGTGTGCGGCCGCTGCCTCGTACACGGTGAAGGTGCCGTCCACGAGCACTTCCAGAGCGAGCCGGGGCTCCTCCGCGCACTGCGTGATGCGAATCGCTGCCTGGTGGAAGACCACATCCGCCCCGGACACCACGTCGTTCACGAGGTCTCGGTCACGAATGTCGCCCTCCACCAGCTCGACCCGTGGATCGGACAGTGACGTGTCGAGGTTCTCACGGCGACCACGGGTGAGGTTGTCGAGAACGATCACCCGCGCACACCCGGCCTCGACGAGCTGGTCGACGATGGTCGATCCGATGGTGCCGGCACCGCCGGTGACCACCGTCGTCGCGCCGTTCAGGTCAGTCATTCCATGTCTCCGGTCTCGGGGTCGACGGCACGGGGACGAACGGGGCGTCCGTGATCCGCTGCGCTGTCGGTGGCGGCTTCGAGCACGGACAGCACTCGGAGTCCGGCGGTACCGTCCGTTCGAGCAGGACGGTCTTCTCTGATCGCGGACGCGAACTCTCCGACCATGGTGTGGAGGGCCTCCGTCTCGGCGAGCGCGGGAACGGTGATGTCGCCCAACCGATACGACACCGCCGCACGACGCTTCTCGTCCGCTCCCGGCTGGCCCAGATGTACTCCACGATCGTGGATCGACACTCTGCGCAGTGGGTCGAGGTCGTCCCAGACGAGGGTGCGGTGGCTGCCACCGATCACCATCTGACGAATCTTCGTCGGCGACAGCCAATTCACGGACACGTGCGCCGAGGCACCGTCCTCCAGACCCAGCGTCAGATGTGACACGCAGGATCGGCCGGCGCCGAGCGGGTCGGAACCTGTGGCCGACACCCGCGTCGGGGCGAGCCCGCTGGGAAGCACGAAGTCGAGAATCGACAGGTCGTGCGGTGCGAGGTCCCACAGTACGTCGACATCGGGCTGAATCAGACCGAGATTGATCCGTGTCGACTCGATGTAGAGGACTCGTCCCAACATGCCCTTGTGCAGGACATCGTGGATGTACTGCACTGCAGGCGTGTAACAGTACGTGTGGTCGATCATCAGGACCAGTCCGGCGTCCCGAGCGGCTCGGACCATCTTCCCGGCGTCCACGGATCCGGGCGCCAGGGGCTTCTCCACCAGGACGTGCTTTCCTGCGGCCAGGGCAGCGAGAGCGATCGGGGCGTGGGACGCCGCGGGCGTCGCGATCGCGACGGCATCGATGTCGGACCTGCCGAGAAGCACGTCGACATCGGTCTCGATCTCCACGGTCGACCGCGACCCGACCACACGCTCGGCCCGGCTCCTGTCCCGGTCACACACCGCGACGAGATCCCACGACGGATGATTTCTGAAGTTGCGCACCAGGTTCGGACCCCAGTAGCCGGCGCCGATGACAGCAACGCCGTACGGCCTGCTCACGAGTCACCCTGCCGACGGTCCGACGACGGGTCGGAGTCGGCGACCAGATAGGCACCACGCAGACGGAACCACGCCTCCGGCCCCTGGACGATGTAGCGACGTGCGAGGCGCCGTGGCTCACGGACGAGGCGATAGAGCCACTCGAATCCGTGATCGCTCATGAAGCGCGGCGCACGTGTGGAATCACCGGCCATGAAATCCGTTGCGGCGCCGAAGGCGAGGAGCAATCGCGCTCCGGTGTGGTCCCCGTACCGTTCGATCCAGAGCTCCTGAACCGGTTTGCCGAAGCTGACCACCACGATGTCCGCACCGGACTCGCGCACCGACTCGGCCAATTCGCGGCCCAGTGTCTCGTCCTGGACCGTCCGGCGGTCGGGAGCCCAGTAGCCCGCCACCCGCAGTGCCGGGTGATTGCGTGTCAGACGGCGCCGGAGGCGTTCGTGGACCTGAGGGGTGCCCCCGAGGAACCCGACCGAAGCGCCGGCCGTCTCTGCGAGAGAGAGGATCTCGGGAAGCAGGTCGGATCCCGTGAGTCGTGGCCACTTGGTTCCGGTGAGATCGTTCGCACGGTCCACGATCGGCTGACCGTCGGCCAGCAGCAGCCATTCATGAGTGGGTCGCTCGTCCGGCAGGTTCAACCTGGACCGCTCGATGCCACCGAAGTGGTGGATGTGGTCGAGGTTGACCGATCCGATCGCGAGGGGCTTGCCGCCCTTCAACCTGTCCCCGACCAGGCCCAGAACATGCGGGGTACCGCACAGGTCCACCCGAGTACCCGCCACGATCATGCGTGCGGTTCGTTGCGGGGAAGTCCGCGTCGGCTCTGTTCGGATGTCGACTGCCGTGCCGTCACCGACCGCGTCGTCGATCGCGGCGGTGAGATGCAGAGCTGCAGAAGTGGGTGTGCTCTCGCTCGAACCGAGTGCAGTGGAAAGCTTCATGGGTCACCTCGATGATCAACACTGATCCGAGCCGTGGGAGTCGCACGGCGTGCGCGGGATCCGCCACCGCATGACGGAGTCGGGTCCCTGTGCTGTGTTCGACGCGACCTCGTGCACGCCGACAGCAGACTGAGTGATCAGTACTTTAAACAGAAACCTTCGACATGACGCTTATCGAGGACTTTTTTCATTCGACCGAATGATGTGAACGGTCGGTACGTTCCCGGAACCGACTACGGGTCCGGCCGCGCGTCAGGCCCGAAGCCCCCGCCACGCAAGGCTCTCGAGAAGGTCGACCGCCTGGTGCACGTCGATCTCGCCGCCGGCGACCCTGTCGGCCACGGCCTCGCCGGCACCGACCAGGGCGACGGCCATCAGTCCGAAGTTGTGTTCCGGCCGCGGGTCCTTGGTGCTCATCTCGAGCAGCGACGCGGTGAGGCTGATCAACCGATCGCGGCTGCTCTGCACCTGACCGGCGAAGGCCTGCTGGCCGATCGCCTGCCGGTAGAGCACCATCCACGACGAGCGGTGCTCGTCCACGAACGTGAGGAATCCGAGCAATGCCTTACGCAACTGCTCGCGGGGAGTGAGCGTCGGGTCCGCCGCGGGAGTCATCGCAGCGACGAACTCGAGGCCCTCCCGATGGATGCACGCGGCGAAGAGTTCGTCCTTGCTGCCGTAGTACAGATACAGCATGGGTTTCGAGATCTCGGCCCGTGCGGCGATGGAGTCCATCGACGTGCTGTGAAAGCCGTTCTCGGAGAACACCTCGATGGCGGCGTCGAGCATCTGCTGCTCACGGACGGCGCGCGGCAACCGCTTGGTTCCGCCTGCCATGCGTCCTCCCCGGAGCTGTCCGCCGTACGACCTCCCGACTCTACGTCACCGTCCGCGGGACGAGTCAGGCGCAGCCGAGGGCTCCCTTGGCCGTGAGGACGGTCCGGGCCGCGTCGTCCACGCGCGCATCGCTCAACTCCCCGGACGCCACGGCCGCCTCGAGACGGTCGAGGACGCTCGGCACCGCGTCGGTGGTGATCCAGAGGGCGACGTCGGCCCCGGCGACGAGGGCGGCCAGCGCCGCGTCCTCGATGCCCAGTCGCGACGTGATCGCCGCCATGCCGGACAGGTCGTCGGTGAAGATCGGGCCGGTGAACGGCGCCGCCCCGTAGCCGGTGCCGTCACGCAGCAGTGCCATCGCGGCGGGACTGATGCTGGCGGGCACGCCCTCCGTCGTCAGGCCCGGAACGTCGAGGTGTCCGACCATGGCACCCACTCCGGTGGACACGAGATCGCGGAACGGAACCAGGTCGCGGGCCTGCAGTTCGGAGAGCGGCGGTGTCGTGACGGCGCCGGTGTGCGAGTCGCCCGATCCGGAGCCGTGCCCCGGGAAGTGCTTGATCACGGGCATCACCCCGGCGTCGCGGAGACCGCGCGCAGCAGCTCCGGCGTACGCGACGACGGTGGCGGGATCGTCCGAGTACGACCGGTCACCGATCACCGAGTCGTCGGGCTGGCTGCTGACGTCCACGTCGGGAGCGAAGTCGACGGTGATGCCGAGATCCTTCAGTCCACGTCCGCGCTCGAGCCACATCTCGTACGTCTGCTCGGGGGTCATCGTGGCGGCGGTCTCGCGTGCCGAGGGCACCGAACCGAGCAGGTCGGCTGCCCGCGACACCCGGCCGCCCTCCTCGTCGATCGTCACCATGACGGGCACGGTGGCGGCCGACTGCATGCGATCGACACCGCCGCCGGTGAGCATCGTCTTGTCGGTCCAGCTACCCACGAACACACCACCCACCTGCTCGGCGCCCACCACCGCCACGGCGTCGTCGGTCCCGGTGACCCCGACCGTCAACAGCTGGGCGAGCCGCTGCCGCAGCGTCATGGCGTCGATGGCGGTGGCGCACACATCGGGCGTGGCCGCAGGCATCTCGGACGTCGACACGACCGCCGAGGGAGCCGAGGGCGGTGCCGTGGCCGCACCGGTGGTGGTGGGTGTGGGAGCCGCCGCGTCCCCCGTCCCGCACGCCGTCGTGGCGATCGCGCACGTCGCGACCAGGGTCAGAACTCGGCGCAGGTACATACCCGAAACGTTATCGCGTGAGCCTCCCCGCAACCCGACCGCGACGGTAAGATCGTCAGCCACCGCCACAAGCCTGGAGGCTCTCATGTCGTGTGACGTCATGTTGATCGCGTACGACGGTTCGGACAATGCGCGCAGGGCGGTGGACTACGCCGGCAGATTCCTTCAGGCGAAACGCGCCATCGTGCTCACCGCGTGGGAACCGATGGTGCGACAGGCGGCCCGCATGTCCGGCCTGTCCGGAGTGATGGCGCCGGAGTGGCTGCCGGACGAGCAGACCGAGGACATCGCACTCGCCGACGCGAAGGTCACCAACAGCGAGGGCCTCGAGCTGGCCGTCCGCGCCGGCATCAACGCCGACGGGCGCTGCGAGGAGTCGCACTCCGCCATCTGGACCACCATCGTCGAGACGGCGGACGAGGTGAACGCCGACATCATCGTCACCGGGACGCGCGGCCGGACCGGTCTGCGGTCGCTGCTGCAGTCGTCCTGTGCCGATCTCGTGCTCAAGCACAGCCATCGCCCTGTACTGATCGTGCCGCCCGGCAGATGAGTGAACGGGCAGGCCGGAGGCCGGTCGAGGTGAACGGGCAGGCCGGAGGCCGGTCGAGGTGAACGGGCAGGCCGGAGGCCGGTCGAGGTGAACGGGCAGGCCGGAGGCCGGTCGAAGTGATAGGTTCTGCTCGTGAAATCCGCAGCGATCAGTGCCGTCATCGGCGTCGTGCTGGGAGTGGCCGTGGTGTTCGGCGCCACTGCCGCCGCCTCGTCCAACACCCGCCCCGAGGTCGATCGTTCCGGTAACGCCGAGTCCTCCCTCCTCAACCAGGTCGAGTACGGCAGCCGCTGACGTCCGATGCTCCCGTCACCGCGCCCGTAGGGGCCCGGTGGCGTTTCTTCTCCGCGGTCGGTGCGCTGATCCTGGCGTTCCTGCAGGCTCCCGGCCTGACCGTCGCCGACACCAAGTACGACCTGACGCAGAACCCGCTGGGGTTCCTCTCGCGTGCGTCCCATCTGTGGACGTCCGACGCCACCTTCGGCCAGGTACAGAACCAGGCGTACGGCTACTTCTTCCCGCACGGGTCGTTCTTCGCCCTCGGTGACGTGCTGGGGCTGCCCGGGTGGGTGACGCAGCGCCTGTGGTGGGCGGTGCTGATCTTTCTCGGGTTCTGGGGTGTCCTGCGCTTGTGCGAGGCCCTCGGGGTCGGGAGCCGCGGGTCGCGGGTGGTGGGTGCGCTCGCGTTCGTCCTCGCTCCGCGGGTGATCACCACCCTGGGGTCGATCAGTTCCGAGTCACTGCCGATGATGCTGGCGCCATGGGTACTGATCCCCCTGGTCCGCGTCTTCTCCGGCCGCTCCGTGAGCATTCCGCGCGCCGCCGCGTGTTCGGCGCTGGCCGTCGCGGCGATGGGTGCCGTGAACGCCGTGGCGACGGCGGCAGCCACCCTCGTGGCGGTCGTGTGGTGGCTCGCGCACAGGCCGGACGCCCGGTGGCGCCGGTTCTCGCTGTGGTGGATCGGATGTCTCGTCGCCGCGACGACGTGGTGGCTGGTTCCCCTCTTCATCCTGCGCGGCGTCAGTCCACCGTTCCTCGACTACATCGAGTCGGCCGGCACGACGACGCAGTGGGCCTCGCTGGTGGAGGTCCTGCGCGGCACGAGCAGCTGGACACCGTTCGTCTCGCCTGAACGCATCGCCGGCGCTGTGGTGGTGACACAACCCGCCGCGGTGATCGCCTCTGCCGTCGTGGCCGCGGCGGGAATGGCCGGGCTCTGCATGCGGTCGATGCCGGCACGCGGTCGGCTGACCCTGGTGCTGTTGATCGGGCTCGTGGGCATGACCGCCGGGTACGTCGGCGCACTGGCCTCCCCCGTCTCCGAGCAGGTGCGACTGTTCCTCGACACGTCCGGTGCGCCGCTGCGCAACATCCACAAGCTGGAACCGGTGATCCGACTGCCGTTGGCGCTGGGCCTCGCACAGTTGCTGGCGCAGGTGCCGCTGCCGGGTTCGGTGCCGTCGCCTCGCTGGCGTCGCGCGGCGTCGCACCCGGAACGGGAGCCCCTCGTCGCTTTCGCCGCACTCGTCCTGGTGGCACTCACCGTCTCGACCTCGCTGGCCTGGACCGGGCGGCTCGCGCCGCGGGGCGCGTACGAGGCCGTTCCGGACGAATGGTCCGACGCGGCGGGCTGGTTGGCCGACCACGCGGGCACCGGAGCCGAGGAGTCCCGCGCGCTCGTCGTTCCCGGTGCGCCCCTGGCCGCTCAGCTGTGGGGGCTGACGCGGGACGAACCGTTGCAGGCGTTGGCGGCCTCGCCGTGGGCCGTCCGTGACGCGGTCCCGTTGGTGCCGCCCGGCGCGATCCGCGCCCTCGACTCGGTGCAGCGGCTTCTCGCGGACGGCAGACCGTCCGACGGGCTCGCCGACACGCTGGCATCGATGAACGTCCGCTACCTCGTGATGCGCAACGATCTCGACCCCGAGACGTCGCGTTCGACCCGGACCTCGCTGGCGCACCAGAGCATAGAGAACTCGCCCGGGCTCGAGCGGGTCGCGACCTTCGGCGACGACATCGGGCCCGGACGGGTGGACGGCATCGTCGCCGACTCCGACCTGCGCCCCACCTATCCCGCGATCGAGATCTTCGAGGCGACACCCGGCACCCCCGCCGTCGCCGGCCCGTACACGGTGGTGGCCGACGACGTGCCCCGAGTGCAGGGCGGGCCCGAGGTCCTCGCTCGCCTGAACGAGCACCGCGAGCGCGGCGGCCTGGACCCGACTCCGGCGGGACCGGTACTTCTCGACGGCGACGCCCGGGCCGCCGGGCTCACGGTCGACGACGTCCTGGTGACGGACACCCCGATGAACCGCGAGGTGGACTTCGGCTCCGTCGACGATCACAGCAGCGCCCTGCGCACACCCGACGATCCCCGCCGCACACTCAATCTCGTGCCCGACTATCCGGTCGACGGTGCGCCGCTGGTCGAGGGCGCGTGGTCCGGTGCCCGGGTGTCCGTCTCCTCCTCGGCATCGGACGCCACCCAGTTCGGCGGCGCCTCGCCCGGCAACGGTCCGGCGGCGGCCGTCGACGGCGACGCCGCGACGAGTTGGGTGAGCAACGGCCTCGAGAGCTCGGTCGGTCAGTGGATCCAGCTCGACCTCGATCGCCCGGTGCAGTCCGGCCTGCTCGACTTCCGCACCAGCCCCGGCGCTCTGGGGTCACCGGTGAAATGGGTCGAGATCGAGACGGACAACGGGACCGCAGCCGCACGCATCACCGAACCGGGCGATCCGGTGACCGTCTCACTGCCCGCCGGCACGACGACTCGGATCCGGGTGACAGCCACCGAGACCGAGAACGGTTCGGTCGGAGCACAGTTCGGCGTCAGCGACCTCCGCCTCACCGATTACACGGATCCCGATGCGCCGACACCGGTGGTCGTCCGGCACCTCACGGAGATGCCGGCTCCGGCCGACGGCGTCACGGTGACGGGATGGAATCTGGCACAGGAGCTTCCGGGCCGGACAGGCTGCGTCGACACGCCCGATCGAGTGCGCTGCGCGGGTGGCGTGGCCGTCGAACCCGAGGAACTCGACAGTTTCCAGCGCACGCTCTCGGTTCCCAGTGGCACGGCGGTGACCCCCGAACTCTGGCTGCGCTCGCGTCAGTCGTCCGCGCTGGAGGATCTCCTGCAGGACGCCACACGTCCGCGGGCTCGGGGTGCGGCCGAGGTCACCGACGTCCGGGGGTCGACCTTCGCCCTCACGGACGGCGACGACCGCACGTCCTGGACCGCGAGTCAGGACTCGATCGAGGGCCGGGCCGGAACGTATCCCACCGTCACTCTCGAACTGCCGCAACCCGTTTCGGTCGACGGGCTCGACGTTGACCAGAGCCTCGGCGCACTGCCGTCTCATCCGACCAAAATCGCCGTGAACCTCGGGACCGGCCCCCAGGTCCGCGACGTCGACGCGGACGGCGACACCAGAGTGTCCCTCGAACCGGCGGTGACCGACCGGATCACCGTCTCGCTGCTCGAATGGGACGACGTACTCGACCGCACGGCACTGGGATTCGACCAGGTACGGCCTCCCGGTCTGGCCGAGATCACGGTGCTCCCCGGATCCGGTACCGCGTCCGCGGGGGCGGCGTTCGATCCCGACCGCCCGATCGTGACGTCGTGCGCGACCGGCCCCACCCTGACCATCGCGGATCAGCTCGTCCGCACCGCCGTCTCGACGACGGCCGGGGCGTTGGCCACCGGCGCACCGATCCGTGCGTCTCTCTGCGAGGGCGATGTCCCCGTCGCGGCGAACGTCTCCAATCCTGTTCCGCTGCCCTCGGGTTCGCAGTCCGTGTCGGTGGACCCGGGCGACGCCTTCGTCGTCGACAGCGTCGTGCTGCGCACGGCACCACTCGCTGCGTTCCCGGGCGCCGGCCCCACGCCCGTGGCGGTCACCGCGGACGAGTGGACCGCCGACTCCCGCCGCGTCGTCGTGACCGGGTCCTCGACTCAGCGCATTCTCGTGGTGCCCGAGAGCACCAACCCGGGATGGGTGGCCACGCGCCCGGACGGAGAGGTGCTCGCCCCGGTGATCGTGAACGGGTGGCAGCAGGGGTGGATTCTCCCCGCCGGCCTCTCGGGCGAGGTGACCCTGACGTTCCCCGCCGACACCTGGTACCGCACGGCGATCGTCGCGGGCCTGGCGCTTCTCGCGGCTCTGGCCGTGATGACGATGCGGCGCCGCCCGTCGGACCCCGCGACGGCACCGACACCCACCTGGCGACCCGCCCTCGTCGGCCACGCGGGACTGTTCGCCGCCGTGTGGGTCATCGGTGGGCTCGCCGCACTCGGCTGGCTGGCGGTTCTCACCGTCGCGGTCGCCGCCGTCGACCATCGCTGGGGAGCCCGTGTCCGCGGTCGTGTGCTCGTCGCGATCGCGGGGCTCGGACTCAGTGTCGCCGGGGCGATGCTGTCGACCGGCCCCTGGCGTGATCCCGACGGCTACGTCGGCCACTCGGCCGTCATTCAGCTCGCAGCGCTGGCATCCGTCGGCGCCGTGGCGCTCGCGGCGCTTCCCTCGTTCGCCCGGATCCGGTCGGCCCTGCGCGCTTCCCGCCGACGCAGTGCGACACGGACCGGCTCCTCCACCAGCGCGTAGCTCGCCGCGGCGACCGGCAGCGTCAACACGACCGTGGCACCGGCGACGAGGAGGAACTGCCCGCCGAACGGGGACACCCCCAGCACGGGGAACACCACGGCCAGCACCGCGAGGTGCCAGATGAAGATGCCGTAGGACCACCGGCCGATCATCAGCGCGAACGGACCCGACAGCCACCGGGTACGGACACCCGTTCCGACGGCCAGGGGCGCGATGAGACAGAACGCGACGACGGCGCCCAAGGCCACCTTGACCGCGAACTGCCATGCCGCCGGCGTCGTGAGGTCCTGCGCGCCCGCGATCGGTGTCGACGACGCCGCGAAGGCCGCCGCCGCGATGCCGGTGAGCAACCGTCGTCGGCTCGCGATCCGGACGACCAGCGGGACAGCGGGCAGGTCGGAGACCGGTCGGGACTGAGCGGGCAGGTCGGAGACCGGTCGGGACTGAGCGGGCAGGTCGGAGACCGGTCGGGTCTCGCGTATCGCCAGCTCGGCAGCAGCCTCGGCCACCACCATCCCGGCCGCGAACCACGCCAGGTAGCCGGGCAGCCAGTTCTCGATGTTCACGCCGTCCGCGGTGGAGATCGGGAGAAAGGTCCACCCGAGCGACAGGGCGGACACCCCGACCAGCACCGGCGTGCGCAGACGGGCTCGAGGTCCGCGGAGCGCGGCCATGGCGACCCCGATGAACGGGAGCAGCAGATAGAACGCCACCTCGACCGACAGCGACCACATCTGGGTCATGCCCTGCGTCAACGTCAACGGGACGAACACCTGCACGAGGGTAAGGTTGGCGATCCACACCCGGACGCCACCACCCGCACCCGGCAGCAGGGCCAGCACGACGACGACCACGAGCCAGTACGCGGGCAGGATGCGTGCCGCGCGGTGCACCAGATAGGTACGGACGGACGGCCTCGGCCGCGAGCCGCGCGCGGCGGCCGCGTGGGGTCGCCACAGCAGGAACCCCGAGAGCGCGAAGAACACGGCCACCGCGAGATCGAGACGGCCGAGCAGCGGGCCCACGAGGGGTGTGCCCGTCGATCCCGTCTGGAACGCGACGTGGGTCAGCAGCACGCCGACGGCCGCGAGACCGCGCATCCCCTCGAGCGCGGGCACGAATCCGCCGATGCGCGGATCGACGCGGGCCTTCTCTGCAGTGGTCATCGTCAGGAGAGTCTGCCGCATCGCACCCGAACTCGGAGCGGCCCAATACGTTAGTGTTCGACCCATCACGGCCGGTATGCACTGACAAGTGCACATGCACAAAGGGGACCTCCAGTATGGCGAACAGATCCACACCGACGCGTGTGATCCCGCCGATCCTCATCGGGCTCGGAGCTTTCTTCCTGATCATCGCGATCCTGATCCCGCTGTACACGGTCGGGCGCCTCGAGAAGACGCCGCTGGACCTCGAGATCACCAGCGTGTCCACCGGCACCGGGTCGGTGCTCGATTCGCGTTCGCTCACAGCGGGTTCCGCCGTCGTGGATCAGAACGTCCCCCTGATCTCCCAGCGCTTCGTCACCACGGAGGAGCCGTCGAACTCCGACGTCATCACCGTGCAGGCCGGCTCGTCGCTGCGACGCACCGATCGACAGGGTGACACCGGTCTGCTCACCGCGACCGTCGACCGCGTGAGCCTGGACCGCGTGTCCTCCATGCCGGTCGACCCGGTCGGATCCATCCAGAGCCAGGCCGACAAGCCGGCCGAGGAAGTGCCGCACACCGGACTGCAGTACAAGTTCCCGTTCGACTCGCAGAAGCAGACCTACCCCTTCTTCGACACCGTGGCCCGCGAGAGCTACGACATGACCTTCGTCGAGGAGACGCAGATCGAGGGCGTCACGGTCTACCACTACACGCAGACCATCCCCGCGGTGGACCTGTCCGCCGTCGTCCCCTCGCCGGCCAACAAGCTCGCTCTCCCCGCGAGCACGTGGGGCGTCGACGGCGGCGCCACGCCGATCACGATGACGCGGTACTACGAGAACACCCGGGACATCTACGTCGAGCCCGTCACCGGCGTCATCGTCAAGGGCCAGGAGGACGTGCACCAGTACTACGCACGCCGCGCCGGAACTCCCGAGGTGGACGTCGTCAAGGCCGTCATCGGCTTCGACGACAACACCGTCACCTACCAGCTCGGTCGCGCACAGGACGGCAAGGACCAGATCGCCCTGATCGGCCGCACCGTGCCGATCGTCGCCGGCGTTCTGGGCGTCATCCTCCTGGCAGTCGGCATCGTGCTGCTCCTGCGCGGCGGCCGCACCACCCGCGGAACACGTCCGGTGGCCGACGGACCCACGACCGGACCTCGTACCTCCGGCGCCGGTTCACCCGCGCCGGACCACGACTGGACGACGGACCGTACCGAGGAGATCCCCCGCACCAACCTCCGCAAGGACTGACTCCTCCGGCCTTCAGGTCATGAATCGGCCGGCCTCCGGCCTTCCCGTCAGGGAAGTAGCAGCGTCACTCCGGCAGACTCACCGAGGGCGTCCAGCGCGAGCTGGGCGTCCTCGAGTCGTCTGCGACCTCCGATCATCGATTCCACGGCGGCGTGCGGGAGGGTGCGCAACAGTTCGGGGTACTCGTGGGCGGCCAGCCCGTGGCTGCCGAGCACGTCGATCTCTCGCGCGATCACCACGTCCATCGACACGTGCCCGCCGCCCGGAAGCAACCCGATCTGCACGTGCCGACCGCGCCGTCGCAGACCCCGGATCGCCTCGTCCGCCAACCCGGCATGCCCGGAGCACTCCAGCGCGACGTGCATGTCGTCGACCGGCGTCTGCACCGCCCGAGCTGCTCCCAGTCGGCGCGCCAGGTCCAGCGCCGAGGTGGAGCGATCCACTGCCGTCACCTCCGCGCCGGCCCCGGACGCGATGATCACCGCGGACAGGCCGAGCCCACCGCACCCGTAGACGGCGACGCGCTCGCCTGCCACCACGCGGGCGCGGCGATGAACCGCCCGCCATGCGGTCGCGTACCGGCATCCCAGAGTGGCTGCCACGTCGAACGACACCTCGTCCGGCAACGCGATCAGGTTGGTCGAGGCATACCGGACGGCGACGAACTCGGCGTACGACCCGTCGTGGGTGAACCCGGGCTGTTCCTGACGGGGACACACCTGGTGGTCGCCGGCAGCGCACGTCGGACACGACCCACACGCACACACGAAGGGGGTGGTGACGCGACGACCGATCCAGTCGCGGTCGACGTCCGCACCCACGGCGACGACCGTTCCCGCGAACTCGTGGCCCGGAACGAACGGCAGTCGCACGTCCCCGTCGTGTCCCTGCCAGGCATGCCAGTCACTCCGGCACACCCCGGTGGCGGCCACCCGGATCACCGCACCGTCGGGAGCCGCGTCGGGACGGTCGATCTCCCGCACGGTTCCCGGTCGGCCGAACTCCTCGATCACCAGTGCACGCATGCACCGACACTACTGTCGAACGACCGGCCTCCGGCCTGCCCGCTACCCAGCTAGGCAGGCTCCGCCACCGTGTTGGTCACCGACCCGATGCGCTCGACCTCGAGGCGCACCACGTCGCCCGGCCGCACCCAGCGGTCGAGTTCCATCCCGCACCCCGACGGCAAGGTCCCGGAGGTCAGCAGCTCGCCGGGGCCGATGCTCTCGGACCTGCTGGCGTAGGCGAGTCCGTCCACCAACGACCACCGGCCGCCTCGTGTCGACGTCTCCGACCACACCTCGCCGTTGACGGTGACGGTGCCGCGCAGATCGGTCAGGTGCGGCAGGACCTCGTCCGCGGTGACCACCTCGGCACTCATGGAACTCCCGAACGTCTTGGTCTTCACGACGGGTCCGAAGGGGCCGTTGCGCTGCTCGTCCCACTGCACGTCGCGCGCGCTGAAGTCGTTGAACACCACGAAGCCGCCGATCGCCGCTTCCGCCTCTGCCGTCGAGGCGCTGACGACGGGCCGGACCACCAGGGCGCCGAACTCGAGTTCGAAGTCCAACAGCTCGGTGTACGCGGGCCACGACATGGGGTCGCCGTCGCCGACGACGGAGAGGTGATTGCCCGTGTAGTAGATCGGGTGCTCGACTGCCGCGGCGCCCGGCCGCAGAGGCGGGAACGGCTTCCGCGCGATCGCCTGGAACGCCTTCGCCAGTGGCACGACGGCGGGCAGGTTGCGCCGCACCATCTGCTCGGCCGCCTGGTGCCAGTGCTGGTCCCACCCCGCGAAGCATCGAAGCGATCGCGGCTCGAACGGCAGGGAGGCGAAGGACGTCGACGCAGTGGCGGTCCCGGCGGTGACGGCCCGGTCCACGAGATCGCGCGCCACGTCGCGAGCACGCTCACCGGCACCGAGGAACTCGACGATTCCGCTCGGAAGTTCCTCTCCACCAGCAGCTCTCAGATCGACCCACGTTCCCGTGGTCTCGTGCAGCACGTCGATCCCCGTCATGCCCCTACGCAGCCTCACGGACCCACCCCCCGGATTCGGTCATCCACCGATCCAAGCACACGGACACGCCCGAGCGCGCTGGTCGAGACCACAACAGATGCGACCGCAGCGCATGCCGCGGCCACGACGACGAGCTCCGTCGCGCTGTCGACGATCGTCAGCACGAGGACGGCCTCGACCAGCAGCACGGTCCACGCCGCCAGCGCCGAGCGCGTGTCGCCGCGGGCCACGGCCGCCAGGAGACCGCACTGCACCACGGCCAACAGCGCGCCCTGCGCGGCGAACAGCCACAGCAGGTACTGCACCGGCGCGTAGTCCGCGCCCATCACCAGCGGAACGATCGGCCCGACGATCGCGGCACCCACCACCACGACGGATCCGACGCCGAGCAGCACCAGCAGGGCGGTGCGGACCGCCGACGCCGACCGACGCGGATCCGCCATCCTCGGGTACAGCACCACGCCGACCGACTGCGGGAGCCAGAAGGCGGCCTTCGCGGCGACGGCGCCGAGCGCGTAGACACCCGCGGCCTCCGGGTCGAGGACGCGTCGGGCGAGCAGGAGGTCGACCGAGGACAACGCGACGATCACGAGTTGGACCTGCGATGCGGCGAGCACGTCACGCCAGGTCCCGGCCGCGGCGGGCCGATCGTGCTCGTCCGTCTGCTCGGCGCGGTCGACGACGATGCGCGCGGCCAGCGCCATGACCGCGGTCCCCACCGCACCCGCGACCAGGGCTGGTCCCACACCTCCGCCCAGCACCAGGGCGGTCACGGCGGGCACCACCTTCGCCAGGCCGCTCGCCGCGAGCACACCGCCGAGGGCACCGAAGCGCGAGTCTCCCTGCAACAGGCCCTGTTCCGTGGCCAGCAGCACGAGGAACGGCGCCGTCACGACGGCCGCCGCCGTGGTCACGACGTCGGTGTGGAGCAGAGCCGCCACGACGGGAGTCGCGACGACGGCGAGACCGGCGACGACCACGGCGTACAGGTGTCCGAGCCTGCGGGAGACAGCCACCGAACGTCCGCGCACCCGGTCACGCGCCACGACGGTCTGCAACGCCAGCGCCGGCACCGCGAGTACCAGCTGGGCGGCGAGCAGCGACGCGAAGACCCCGTAGCCCTGCGGCCCGAGCACACGCCCGGCCGGGAGGTGCAGCAGATACGAGGCGATGTTCGCCGCCATCGACCCCGCCGTCACGATGCTCACCCCGGCCACCACGGTGGAGGTGCGCGCAGGGATCATGCCCTCATGATCGCAGGGTCGAGCAGGACAGCCGGGGCGTGGTCCCTCGCCTGGTCCGTCGTGCTCACCGGTGTCATCCTCGGCCCTCTCCTGCGTGTGCTGCTTCCGGGTGGCGGCCACCTACTGCTGCGTGACGCGGTGTCGACGCCCCGGTCGTATCTCACCGACTCGGCCCTGGGCCTGTCCGACTCGGCGGCGCGTGCGGTTCCCCAGGACGCCGTCGTCGCGGTCGCCACCACGGTCGTCGACGGCGGTGTGCTGGTCGTCGGACTGCTCTCTCTCGCTCTGATCGCCGCCGGGTGGGGCGCCGCGCAGATGACGACGCGAGTGCTCGGCGGCGCCTCGACCGGCCCTCGTCTGGTGGCCGCCACGGTGGCCGTGTGGAACCCCTATGTCGCCGAACGTCTGCTGCAGGGGCACTGGAGCCTGCTCGTCGGCTACGCGGCTCTCCCCTGGACGGTCGTCGCGACCATGACCCTCCGCGACCGCGGTGACCTGCGGTCCGCTGCGCCCCTCGTGCTGTGTCTCGGCATCGCCGGGCTGACCCCGACAGGCGTGCTGCTCTGCGCCGTTCTCGCCGTGGTGGTCCTGGCCGCACCGGGAGGGGCACGCCGCGTACGGCGGCTCGTCGTCGTGGCTGTCACCACGGTGATCGTGTCGCTGCCCTGGCTGGTGGCCACCGCCGTGTCCGGGGCCGGTACCGGCGCCGATCCGGCGGGTGTCGCGGCCTTCGCGGCGCGGGCCGAGCCCGGACTCGGGACGATCGGAGCGCTCGCCGGTCTGGGCGGCATCTGGAACGCCGACGCGGTTCCCGGCAGCCGAACCAGCCTGTTCGCCGTCGTCGGCACCGCCGTGCTGCTCGGCCTGGCCGCCGCCGGACTCCCTCGTCTGCGCCGGACCGCATCGCCCGTGGTCGCGGCGCTCCTGCTCACCGGCGCCGTGTCCGTGGTGCTCGTCGCCCTCGCCGCCACCCCGATCGGGCTCGACGTCGGCCGATGGGCCGCCGAGTCGGTACCCGGTGCCGGGCTGTTCCGGGACGGTCAGAAATGGGTCGCCCTGTGGATGCCGGCACTCGCCCTGAGTGCAGGCGCCGCGGTCGATCGACCCGGTCGCGGCGGGACACGTCCCCGGCTCGCAGCCGTGTCCGCCGCCGCCGCGCTGCTCGTCGTCCTGCCTGATCTGGCATGGGGGGTGCACGGCGCGCTGCGTCCGGTCGACTACCCCGCCGGGTGGTCCTCGGTGATCGACGGTGTCGGACCGTCCGACGCTCTCGTGGCCGTCCTGCCGACAGGTACCTTCCGCCGGTTCGACTGGTCGGGCGAGGCACCGGTCCTCGATCCCGCTCCGAGGCTGCTGGACGCCGATGTGCTCGGCACCGGAGATCTCCCGGTGGGCGGGACGGTCGTCCGGGGAGAGAACACCGTCGCGGGGCGAGTCGAAGGCCTGCTCCTGGCCGGTGCCCCGGCGAGCGACCTCGCCGCACTCGGAGTCGGGTGGATCCTGGCCGAGAGGTCGGCGGGCGAGAGCGGGAACTCCGCACGCACCCTCGCGGGCCTGGAACCCGTGTACGCGGACACCGATCTCACGCTGTACTCACTCGCTGATCCGGCACCTCGTCCACGCTCGGATCGTTTACCGGCGATCGTCGCTCATCTGCTGTGGGCGGCCACCGTCCTGATCGCGGCGTTCGTCACCGTCACGAGAGCGCGTCGCACCCGGACTCGCTGATTCCGGACCGACCGGCCTCCGGCCTACCCGCGACCAGCCCGGACACCGCTCGGCCGTGTACTCGCTCGCGCAGCACCGACTCCACCGCTCGCGCGCACCACGTCCACGAGAACTCCCGGGTCCGCAGCCGCGCCTTCTCCCCGAGCTGCCGACGGAGATCGCCGTCGTCCAGCAGGGTCCGCACCGCGTCGGTCAGTTCGTCGACGTCGGAGTCGCGGCTGAGCCACTCGTCGCCCACCAGGACGCCGGTGACGCCGTCCACCACGGAATCGGTCAGCCCCCGAGAATGCCGGTAGCCGACGGTGGGGACACCGTGCTGAGCTGCCTCGACGACGGCGAGTCCCCACCCCTCCTTCCGGGACGGGAGCACGTGGATCCACGACTGCGACAGGATCTCGTGCTTGCGGGTCTCGGACACGTGACCGTGGAAGGTCACGGCGTCGGCCACGCCACGCGCGCGGGCGTGGTCGCGCAGGTTGTCGTCCCACCACCCACCGCCGATGACGTCGAGGCGCAGGGCGGGCGTCGCATCGCGCAGCGCGGCGACGACGTCGATCGCGTCCTCTATCTGCTTGTGCGGGACGAGCCGGGACAGGACGGCGAGCGTCGGGGCGTCCGCACGCGTGTCCGGATCGCCCACCGCGACGGAACCGGGAATGTCGTCGACACCGTTGCGGACGACGGCCACCCTCTCGCGGTCCACGCCGAGGGCGATCAGCTCGTCCGCCGAGGGAAGCGACACCGTCAGGTACTGCGAGCGTCGATGGACCCGCGGCGACAGCCTGGACTCGATCCACCATCCCAGCCGCGCCATGACCGCACCGGCCACCGGCCATTGTTCGCGGTGACAATGGTGGACCAGCACGGTGACGGGAGCCGCCGTCACGAGTCGTGCGAAGAACGGGATGCCGTTCTGCGTGTCGATCACCGCGTCGGGCTTCAGTCCCGCCAGGGGACCGAATCCGAGCCGCCCGGCGAGGAGCGCTCCGAGTGCTCGCGGATAGACCGTCAGGCGCCCGCCGCCGCGGCTGACGCGCATACCGTCGATCGTGTCCGACGCTGGTGCGCCGGGGTAACCGGCCGTGCGCAGCGTGACCTTGATGCCTCGCGACGCCAGCCCTGCACCCACGTGCTCGAGGTAGCGCTCGCTACCACCGCCCTGTGGATGGCCACTGTCACGCCAACAGAGCAGCAGCACCTCACGTAACTCCGTCATCTGCTGTCACCCCCGTGGCAGTCTTTCATTCGTTCGAACGACACAGAATGGCTGTTTCAGCCCCGAAAAACCGGTAAGTTTCTTTTTCGGGTCGGGAAAACCCACTGCAGTGAGGCTCATGTCATGACGTCCGGGTTGATCGATGGCAACACTCTCGACGGCGTATCTTCCACCACTCTGTACACGCTCCACAATCGGGCCGCCTTCGCCGACGGCCCCGACAAGGTCATCGACGACCCCATGGCGCTGCGCGTCCGCGACGCCATCGAGTACGACTGGTCCAAGTTCGGAACCCCCGTGGCCGCCGCGGCGTTGCGTGCCCGCACCTTCGACTCCGCGGTGAGTGCGTACCTCGCCTCGCGGCCCCACGCCTCCGTCGTCGCGCTGGGCGAGGGATTGCAGACGGCGTACTGGCGACTCGGGCGGCCGGACACCACGTGGTACTCCGTGGACCTCGAACCGGTCATGGAGCTTCGTGCCCGCGTTCTGCCGCGCGAGGACCGGATCGTTCCCGTCGCGGCCTCCGCGTTCGATCTGACCTGGGCCGACGGCATCGACCCCGAGCCGGGCGTCTTCGTCTCCGCAGAGGGACTGCTGATGTACTTCGACGAACCCACCGCGATGGATCTGATCACCAGGTGCGCCGAGCTCTTCCCCGGTGGCGGCATGATCTTCGACTCCATTCCCGAGTGGTTGTCTCGCAAGACCGTCGCAGGGGTCAAGCTGACCGAGCACTACACGATGCCGGCCATGCCCTTCAGTATGACGTCGAGCCGTGGGCGTTCGCTCGCCGACGAGATCCCGGGCGTCGCCTCGGCGACCGATGTCCTGTTCCCTGCACACAAGGGCGCGTGGAAGTTCAACTCCATGCCGCTGGTGGCCGACAGCCCGCTCTTCCGCAACCGACGCACCTCCGTCACTGTGCTGCGCTTCGCCCCCTGACCCGCGGGCCGTGAGCCCCGCGAGCCAGGTCGACCGGGCGCTACAGTCTCCACTCGTGCCCACGTCTCCCGTCACCGCCGGACTCGCTCGACGGGCCACCCTTCGACGGTCACTCTCGCTCGTGTCGGACTTCCGGTTCGAGCAGTCCGATCCCGCACGCTTCTACGGGGCGCTGGCTCGCGACACAGCGATGCTGATCGACGACCTGTGGACCGGGGCGACCGGAACGACTCTCGACGGACTGACGGTGCTCGACGTCGGCGGCGGACCCGGCTACTTCGCCGACGCCTTCGCCGACGCGGGCGCCCGCTACGTCTCCGTGGAACCGGATGCCTCGGAGATGCACGCCGCGGGGCTCGACGCCCGCGGGTCCGTCCGAGGATCCGGTACCGCGCTGCCCGTCCGCTCGGACAGCGTCGACATCTGCCTCTCCTCCAACGTCGCGGAGCATGTCCGCCACCCGTGGATCATGGCCGAGGAGATGCTGCGCGTGACGCGGCCCGGCGGACTGGTGGTGTTGTCCTACACGATGTGGTGGGGCCCGTTCGGCGGGCACGAGACCGGACCGTGGCACGTGTTCGGCGGCGAGCGCGCCGCTCGCCGCTACGCGCGCGTGCACGGCGCCGAACCGAAGAACCGCTTCGGAGTGTCGCTGTTCCCGATCCGCGCCTCGCACGGATTGCGCTGGGCTGCAGAGACTTCGGGCGGCGAACTCCTCGCGGCCTTCCCGCGGTACCACCCGCGCTGGGCGTGGTGGTGTGTCCGCGTCCCCGGATTTCGCGAGCTGGCGGTGAGCAACCTCGTGGTCGTGCTCCGCGCGCACTCCGCGGCCGACCGCGGACTCGGGACCACGCTCGCCCGTTAGGGTGGCGTGAATGACGACGACCGAGAGAACATCGCTCGCACTCGACATCGGTGGCACCAAGTTCACTGCCGCGGTGGTGGGTGCCGACGGACGACCGCAGGACCCCGTCGTCGTTCCGACCCCCACCGAGAACGTCTGGGCGGCGTGCGAGGAGCTTCTCCTCTCGGTGGTGTCCGCGGCAGGGGTCGAGTTCCAGGACATCGGGGCCGTCGGTATCGCGTCGGCCGGGCCCGTGGACACCGTTGCCGGCACCGTGGCGCCGATCAACATCGCGGAGTGGTACGAGGGCTTCGGGCTCGTGGAGGCCGTCCGCGGCGTGGTTCCGAACGCCACCGTGACCCTGGCACTCGACGGTGCGTGCGCGGCCCTGGCCGAGCATCGTTTCGGGGCCGCCCGCCACGTGCAGAACGTGCTGGGCATGGTGGTGTCGACCGGCATCGGCGGCGGCCTGGTCCTGGGCGGCGAGATCGTTCGCGGCCACAGCGGCAACGCCGGGCACGTGGGACACATCGTTGTCCCCGGATCCATCGAACCCTGCACCTGCGGCGGGGTCGGCTGTGTCGAGACGGTCGCCAGCGGCCCGAACGCGGTCCGTTGGGCCCGCGAGAACGGCTGGGACGGTACCACCGGCATCGACCTCGCCGAGTCGGCCCGCGCCGCCGACCCGGTGGCGGTCGCTGCGCTCCAGCGGGCCGGCGTGGCGCTGGGACAGGCGATCGCGTCCGCCGCGGCGCTGCTCGACATCGAGACGGCCGTCCTCGGCGGTGGCTTCAGCGCGGCCGGCCCGGCGCTGTGGAACCCCATCCGCGAGACCGTCGCGTTGCACGCCCGGCTCGGCTTCCTCGAGTCGTTCACGGTGGTCCCCGCTGCCCTCGGGGCCGTCGGGACTCTCACAGGAGCGGCCGCACTGGTCACCCCGAGACAGCACTGACGCCCGCCCCCGTGATCGGGAGCGGGCGTCAGTGGTGGTGCATCAGGAGTTCAGGCGCTGCTTGAGAGCGTCGAACTCGTCCTGGATGCCGGTGGGGAGCTTCTCGCCGACGAAGTCGAACCATTCCTCGATGAGCGGGATCTCCTTCTTCCACTCGTCGACGTTCACCGCGAGCGCCTCGGCCACATCGGCCGTGGCGACGTCGAGTCCGTCGATGTCGAGCGCGTCGGCGGTGGGCACCACACCGATGGGCGTGTCGACACCGGCGGCCTTGTGCTCGATGCGCTCGACGATCCACTTCAGCACGCGGGAGTTCTCACCGAATCCGGGCCACAGGAAGCGCTTGTCGTCGCCGCGGCGGAACCAGTTGACGTAGAACACCTTCGGGAGCTTGGACTCGTCGGCGTTCTTGCCGAGGTCGATCCAGTGCTGGAAGTAGTCGCCGACGTTGTAGCCGAGGAACGGCAGCATCGCCATCGGGTCGCGGCGGATGGTGCCGACGGTTCCCTCGGCCGCTGCTGTCTGCTCGGAACCGACGGTGGCGCCCATGAACACGCCGTGCTGCCAGTCGCGAGCCTCGGTGACCAGAGGAACGGTGGTCTTGCGACGGCCACCGAAGAGGATCGCCGAGATCGGCACACCCTGCGGGTCGTCCCACTCGGGCGCCATGGACGGGCACTGGGACATCGGCACGCAGTAGCGCGAGTTGGGGTGCGCCGCATTGCTGTCCGAGTCCGGCGTCCAGTCCTTGCCGGTCCAGTCGATCAGGTGCTGGGGGTCACCCTCGAGGCCCTCCCACCAGACGTCGCCGTCGTCGGTCTGCGCGACGTTGGTGAAGACGGCGTTGCCCTGATCGATGGTGCGCATCGCGTTGGGGTTCGAGTCCCAGTTGGTACCGGGCGCGACACCGAAGAAGCCGAACTCCGGGTTGACCGCGTACAGCCGGCCGTCCTTGCCGAAGCGCATCCACGCGATGTCGTCACCGATGGTCTCGGCGCGCCAGCCCGGAATGGTCGGCTGGATCATCGCGAGGTTGGTCTTGCCACAGGCGGACGGGAACGCCGCGGCGATGTAGTACGCCTTGTCCTCCGGCGAGATGAGCTTGAGGATCAGCATGTGCTCGGCCAGCCAGCCCTCGTCGTGGGCCATGGCCGACGCGATACGCAGCGAGTAGCACTTCTTGCCCAGCAGCGCGTTGCCGCCGTAGCCGGAGCCGTAGCTCCAGATCTCGCGGTCCTCGGGGAAGTGCGAGATGTACTTGGTGTCGTTGCACGGCCACGGGACGTCCTGCTGACCCTCGTCGAGCGGCGGCTCCGAGCGAGTGCAGAGCCTTGACGAAGAAGCCGTCGTCCCCGAGCTTCTCGAGCACCTTCGCGCCCATGCGCGTCATGACGCGCATGGAGACGACGACGTACTCGGAGTCGGTGATCTCGACACCCAGCTTGGGGTCGTCGGCCTCGAGCGGGCCCATGCAGAACGGGATGACGTACATGGTGCGACCGCGCATGCATCCGCGGTAGAGATCGCGCATCGTGCCGCGCATCTCCTCCGGGTCCATCCAGTTGTTGGTGGGACCGGCGTCGATCTCCCGAGTGGAGCAGATGTAGGTCCGCGACTCGACGCGCGCCACGTCGGACGGGTCGGAGTTGCCCAGGAACGAGTTGGGCTTCTTCTCGGCGTTCAGCCGAGTGAACGTCCCCGCGTCGACCAACTGGTCGGTGAGGCGGTTCCACTCCTCGTCCGAACCGTCAGCGAAGACGATCCGGTCGGGCTGGGTCAGCTCGGCCACGTCACGTACCCAGGCCAGCAGGCCTGCATGCGTCGTGGGCGGCGTGCCGTCGGTTCCGTTGAGACCCGGAATGGTCGCGGTCATCTTGTCTCCTGGGGTGGTGCAGGAACGTGTGGCCGTCACCGCCTCGGTCCGTCGATCGGCGCCGAACCGAAGTGCGTGAGCGAACCATGGGTTCCCAGTGGGCGGGGTAGTCCCGTGACCTTCGATCGACAGATCGCAGGGCCCCGAGTGTCCTGGACCTAGAGGTTAACGCTGTGAAGAACGGCCAGGGCACTCGGGGCATGTCCGTTCCGTCACAAAACCGATTCAGTGACCTGGCCGTAAAGCGCACTATGTCAGGACATTTGGTGTCTATCGCGTCACAGCGAGCCGCGCTCTGACGCACGCCAGACGGCGTCGGGACCGTCCGCGAGGTCGGTGGAGGACACCCACACGGTGTAGTCGCCGTCGGCCTCGAAGACCGTCGCACGGTCGACGTCGCCGTCACCGTCGAGATCGCTGAGAACCGTCATCTCCGTCGCACTCCGATGGAATGCCGACGCGTGGACGTCGGACAGACCTCCGTGCAACACCGCCGTGTCGGCGGTGCCGTCCCCGTCGAGATCGAGGGCAGGGTCGAACCCGTCGTCCGCGACACCCGGCCCGTCCGGGTCGAACGATCCCGACCACTCGGCCATCTCAGTCCCCCGTGTTCCTCGCTGTCGTTCCCACCTCGTGCTTGGACGCATCCAGCGAAGAGACGGTTCCCCGCCGCCCGAAAATGGGGGCGACGCGGTCCAGCACGTCGAGATCCCGTTGATAGGCGGCCGCCCGCGAGGCAGCTCGGGACGTGATGTCTCGGATCTCGCCGTCGATCTCCGCGATCAGCGCGTTCCGCCGGGCGGAGGCGTCTCTGACCTGCGCCGACAGTCTCGCCGTCAGCCACGAGTCGGCGATCACGAGACGGGACGCGGTGTCCCGTTCCCAGCCGGAGGCGGCATCGGCCACCACGTCCGCAGCCCATCGGCGCAGGCGCGCGCGGCGCGTCGAGAGGAGCCTCGTCCGCACCACCGCGGCGGCCATCATCGCGGCGCAGAGCACGGTCACGAACCCGGCCGACGTGCCGCCGAGGGAGGCCGCCCACACCGCCACCCGCCCCACCCCGGCACCCGCCGAGGCACCGACGACACCCGCCACCACCTCGTCGACTCCCCACCCGGCCGACGGGGGCGGTTGGTGGGTCGTCGACGCGCGTTCGACCGGGGGTGCGGAGTCCACGGCGCCGACCGCGGTCAGCGCGGTGGTCACCTCGTCCGCGAGCCGACCCGTCGCCGCATCGATCTCCGCGGCGACCACGGACGGAAGGCGTCGGAGGTCGGCGAAGCTCGCGTCCCCGACGGCGGCGGCGACCCGCGCGCCCGTCTCCCGCCGATGCACGCCGACCCGGTGGGCGAGATCGAGGCGCAGCTCGGCCGTCGACCGCCGGAGGAGCAGTCCGTCGTCCGTCGCGATCGACGCGGCCCGGCGGCGGCGTTCCCGCGCGTCGGCGAGGTCCGCGTTGCCCGTGTCGCGTCGGGCCGCCGCTGTCAGTGCCGTGCGGGCCTCGGCCAGCGCACGGTCCACCGCCGTCCGCTCCGCCTCTGCCGGGTCCACCCGGTCCGCTGCCCGAGCGAGCGCGTCCAGGATTGCATCGTCGTCGGGACCGCACACCACCACCGCGTCGGCGCGCGGGACCGACGCCGCCCATCGGGCGAGGACGCGCCGCGCGTCGTCCGGTCCGGCGGCGATCCGGAGCACCACCGGAAGATCGGCCGGGATCGACCGCGCCGCCCGGACGAGGGCACCGCCCGGCGGCAGGGCGGGATCCACCAGGACGAGCACGGCCGAGGCCGCGCAGACGGGACGGACGGACCATCCCGCGGAGGTCACCACCGCACCGACCGCCTCCTGGTCGAGACCCGGTGCCGCGAGAACGGCGACGGTGCGCGCCGGTGCGGGTCCTCGCCCCAGCCGACTCAGGGAGTCGGGACTCCACGTCCGCACCACTCGGGCCGCGTCGGCGGGCAGGTCGAGACTCACGCGCGTGCACCGCTCCGGACGTGAGCCACCTCGGGGGCGCGCAGAAACGTCTCGATCGACGACCTTCCGAGCGCACTCCGAGCGGCCACCGTCTCGACCGCGGCGAGCAGGGCGATGTCGCGGCACCTCGCCGCGCGCGACACCGCCGTCGCCCAGGCACGGGTGAGCGTGTCGACGTCGTCCACGCCGATCACGGGCATCCCGGCCGGCAGCACCGCGGCGACGGCGTCCGCGTCGATCGGGAGGTCGGTGCGCCCGAGGACCACGAGGGTGTCACCGCCGGGCCGTGCCGCCACCACCTCGAGGTCCGCGGCGCTCACGGTCCGAGCGACGACGAGCGCGAGAACGTCGTGGTCCAGGACGGGAGGAGGAAGGTCGGGGGCGTCCACCCCGTGCACCTCGGCCGCCTCGGGAAGGACCAGCGCCGTGACGACGCGGGACTTGCCCGCACCGGGGCGTCCCGCGACGGCGAGACGCACCGGGGAACGCCATCGCTCGATCACCGCCCGCAGAGCGGCGTCGTCGACGCTGCGTTCCAGCTCGGTCACCGCGCGGTGCAGCGCGCTCGACTCGGTCCCCGGCATCCGTGATCCCCCGATTCTGCAGATGCGACGGGGCGATTCTCACACGCCGATCCCGGTGTCGGTAGGCCAGAGTCTCGACCTGAAGTCGAGACCCTGCTGTCACGAAATGCGTCCATGGGAGACAATGACAGGATGACCGACCCCCGTGCCGTGGACGCAGCGCCCGAGAACGGCCTGTCCGACGGTGCCGACGAGAGCCGGTCCGGCGGTTCCCGGCTGTATCCGCGGGTGACCAGTTTCCGGTCCCGACGCGGCGCGCTCACCGAACCGCAGCAGGCCTCGTGGGACCGGATGTGGCCCGGCATCGGCCGCGAGGTGGCCGACGAGCCGCTCGACGCCGCGTCGTGGTTCGGCCGGACCGCCCCGGTGGTTCTCGAGATCGGCTCCGGGACCGGCACCGCCGCGCTCGCGATGGCGGCCGCCGAACCGCACGTGAACCTCGTCGCCGTCGAGGTCTACCGACCGGGAATTGCGCAGACGGTCCAGGGGATCGAGCGAGAAGGTCTCTCCAACCTGCGCATTCTGCGGGGCGACGCTGCCGACGTGCTCGAGAACATGGTCGCTCCCGGTTCGCTCGCCGGCGTCCGAGTCTTCTTCCCCGACCCCTGGCCCAAGGCCCGGCACCACAAGCGCCGACTGCTGAAGGCCGCCACATTCGCCCTGGTGGCGGACCGTCTCGAGCCCGGCGGCATTCTCCACGTCGCCACCGACCACGCCGACTACGCGGAGTGGATCGAGGAGGTCGGTGACGCGGAGCCCGCTCTGACGCGGCTGCCGTTCGATGCCGAACGACGTACCGTCGAGGGGTCCTCCCTGTCCGTCGACCGTCCGGTGACGAAGTTCGAGGGCAAGGCCCAGCAGGTCGGCAGGCCGACGAGCGAGTTCGTCTGGGGCAGGCCATCCACCGGAGCGACCGACGTCGCTGCGGCGACGATCACGCGACGAGAGAGCGAGAACCCACTCCGATGAGCGTGGACGAACAGAACACGGACACGGCCGTGCTCGACGGCGCCGGTGATTCTCGCCATACCAAGAAGGTCCTGCTCGTCTGGGATGCGCCCAATCTGGACATGGGCCTCGGCGCCATCCTGGGCGGACGACCCACCGCCGCCTACCGCCCGCGCTTCGATGCGCTGGGCCGATGGCTGCTCGGCCGCACCGCCCAGCTCTCCGCGCACCAGACCGCGAGCCTCGAACCCGAGGCCACGGTCTTCACGAACATCGCCCAGGGCAGCGCCGACGTCGTTCGTCCCTGGGTCGAGGCCTTGCGTAACGTGGGCTTCGCGGTCTTCGCCAAGCCGAAGATCGACGAGGACAGCGACGTCGACTCCGACATGCTCGATCACATCGAGCTCCGCTCACGGGACCACGGTCTCGCGGGAGTGGTGGTCGCGTCCGCGGACGGCCAGGCCTTCCGGCTCCCACTCGAAGCCATCGCGGCAACGGGTGTGCCCGTTCAGATCCTCGGGTTCCGTGAACACGCCAGTTGGGCCGTCACGTCGGAGACTCTCGAGTTCCTGGATCTCGAGGACATCCCCGGTGTGTTCCGCGAACCACTGCCGCGGGTCAGCCTCGAGTCCCTTCCGGACGAGGGCGCCTGGCTGCAGCCGTTCCGTCCGCTGTCCGCCCTGCTCGTCGGGCGTCAAGGAGTGTCCTGAGTGTTTTCTCGCTGGGGAGATCTGGTTCACCGATCACGGTTCACCGTCATCGGTGTGATGGTCGCGTTCCTGCTGGGCCTCGCCGCGTACGGACTCAGCCTCAACGATCACCTGAGTCAGAGCGGCTGGGACGACCCGAACTCGGAGTCGGTGCACGCCGCCGTCACCGCGGACGGCACCTTCGGTCGCGACAGCACCGGCGACGTCGTCGCCCTCTACACCGCACCCGAGGGATCGACGGTCGACGACCCGGCGTTCCAGCAGACCGTCACCGCTGGTCAGGACGCCATGATGGCGGCGCACTCGGACAAGATCTCGAAGATCAACATCAACTACTTCCAGCAGCGGCTCCCCGCGCTGGCCTCGCCCGACAAGACGAAGGCGATCGCCACGTTCGCGATCGCCGGCGCGAACGACACGGAACTGACCAACAACTTCCGTGACGTGAAGGACGCGTTCGCCATCGACGGCGTCGACGTGCAGCTCGCCGGCCTCCAGCCCATCGCGAACGCGCTGAACGACACCATGGCCGGCGACATCAAGCGCATGGAGATCCTCGCCATCCCCGTGGTGGGCGTGCTCCTGTTCTTCGTGTTCGGCGGCGTCGTGGCTGCGGCATTGCCACTGATCATCGGTGGTCTCACCGTGGTCGCGGCCAACGGCATGGTCCGGCTGTTCACCAATTTCGTCGAGGTCAACAGCTTCGTCGCGCCCGTCGTCGTCTCGCTCATCGGTCTCGGGTTGGCCATCGACTACGCGCTGTTCATCGTCAGCCGGTTCCGAGAGGAACTGGCCGACGGCCGCACGACACAGCAGGCCGTGCAACGCTCCGTCATGACCGCGGGCCGCACGGTCGTCTTCTCGGCGACGATGATCGTCGCGAGCCTCGGCGGTCTGCTGCTCTTCCCGCAGGGCTTCCTCAAGTCCGTCGCGTTCGGTGCGATCGCCACCGTCGCGCTGGCGGCCCTGACCGCCATCACCATTCTGCCGGCGATCCTGTCGATCCTCGGCCCGCGCATCGACGCTCTCGGACTGAAGAGCATGCGCAAGACCAAGACCACCGAGGAGATCGAGTCCGGGCCGTGGGGCAAGCTCACGCGCTGGGTCATGCGGAACCCGCTCAAGGTGTGCGTGCCCATCGTCCTGGGCCTGCTGATCCTCACGCTGCCGGTCGGTGCCATCAAGTTCGGCGGCATCAACGAGACGTACCTGCCGCCGGACAACCCCACCCGTGTCGCCCAGAACGTGTTCGACGAGAACTTCCCGTCCTACCGCACCGAGCCGCTCAAGATCGTGCTCGAGAACGCGGAGGGTCCGCAGTTGGGCACGGTCCTGCGCGAGGCGTCCAACGCTCCCGGGCTCGTCGAACGGTTCTCCATCGAGCGCAACGAGAACGGTGTCGCCGTGCTCAAGGCGGGCCTGGTCGACCGCAACGTGTCGTCGCCGGCCATCGACTACATCCGCTCCATCGACGTTCCCGACGGGGTGACCCTGTCGGTCGGCGGCACGCCCGCCATCGAGCAGGACTCGATCGCAGCGCTCGTGGACCGACTACCCCTCATGGCGACGCTCGTCGTGCTGGTCACGACGCTGCTGATGTTCCTCACGTTCGGGTCGCTGGTGCTCCCTCTCAAGGCCATCCTGATGACCACGCTGGGCCTCGGCGCGACGCTCGGCATCCTCACGTTCATCTTCGTCGACGGCAACGGCGCGGGTCTGCTGAACTTCACTCCCGGGCCGATCATGGCCCCGGTCCTGGTGCTGATCATCGCGATCATCTTCGGGTTGTCGACGGACTACGAGGTGTTCCTGCTCTCCCGCATGGTGGAGGCACGAGCCCGCGGAGCCAGTACGACCGAGGCCATTCGCGTCGGTACCTCGCACACCGGTCGCATCATCACCGCGGCCGCACTGATCCTCATCGTCGTCACGGGCGCCTTCGCCTTCTCCGAGCTGGTGATGATGAAGTACATCGCTTACGGCATGATCGCCGCGCTCATCATCGACGCGACGTTGATCCGCATGTTCCTGGTCCCGGCGACGATGAAGCTGCTCGGCGACGACTGCTGGTGGGCGCCGCAGTGGATGAAGCGCATCCAGCAGAAGCTGGGGCTCGGCGAGCCGATCCTCGACGCCGAGATGATGCCCACCGATGTCCCCGAGCTCGTCGCGATCGGGTCCGCACCGCTCCCGGCGCGGACGCGGGAACCGCTCACCCAGCCGATTCCGCGGGTCATGCAGAGCGGCCCGTCGGCCGCTCGTGCAATGCCCGAGCGCGTCGCACCCGATCGTCCCCGGCCCGTCGCCCCGCGTCCGGCTCCCGAGCGCGTGCAGAAGCCCGCTGTGCAGGAACCCCCGGTGCAGCAGCCCGCCGCGCCGGAGCCCGTCGCACCGCGCGCCGTCGAACCCACGGCACCTCCCGTCGCACCCGCGCCCGCGCCCGCGGAGGAGATTCGGGTCGCCCGCCCGGCAGAGACCCGACCCGCCCGGGCCTCCGACGATCAGCAGAGTCGTCCGACGGCCGGTCCCGAGCCGACGTCGGCCGAGCCGGCACCGCGGAACGGCGCACCCGCCCCGCGCCCCATCGAGAGCTGGCTCGCCGAACTCCGCGCGCCGTCGGTCGCTCAGCGTTCGAACGGCTCGAACGGCTCGAACGGGCACGAGACCACGTCGTTCCGGTACGGCTCGGTCTCGGGCGACGGCATCGATGTCGATCGGCCCCGCAACGGCGACAGCAACGGGAACGGCCACTCCAACGGCAACGGGAACGGCACCGGGAACGGGAACGGGAACGGGAACGGGAACGGTCACAGCAACGGCAACGGAGGGCCCCACGGGAACGGCTCGCGCACCAGCGCCGAGGTCGATTCCTGGATCGCCGGTCTGCGCATGCCCGAGCGCGAGGATCGGCCGGCACCCGAGCCCGAGACCCACAACCCCTCCACGCCCGAGGTCCCCGAGCCCGACGAGACACCGCCGACGACCACATCGGGTCGCCGGCGGGCTCGGGACGGGGACGACGAGTCGGGCGGTCGTCACCACGGTCAGTCCGGTGCCATCAGTGTGAGCGAGTTGCTGGCCCGCCAGCGTCGGCAGTGACGGCGCGGTCCGCGAACGACCTCGCGTAGCGGGTGCCGATACCGAGCAGCATCACTCCCACCACCAGGAACGCTGCGGCGCGGGGCAGTCCACCGAGTGCGCTGAGGTCGAACAGGAACAGCTTGGCGATGGCCGAGGCCGCCACGGTCAGACCAGCGGCGAGGACCGCGCGGGTACCGGTGGCGTCGGACAGACCACGCATCAGCAGTGCGACGGCGACGGTCATCCACACGATGGTCGCTGCGCCGTGGCCGACGAGGAACCCGGTGCGGCCGCCGATCTCGATGCCGGTGATCACGCACACCGCCGTCGCACCGAAGAGGCCGGCGACTCCCGCCAGGCCGGCGGCGAGGGTTCGGAGCGTCGCGTCCCCGATGGTGCGCAGTGCCGCGAGCACTCCAGCCACAGCCATCGCGATCATGGCGACCGACGCGGGCACCGAGGCCCAGCCGGAGTCGAGCGCGCGAACGGGGCTGCTCAGCGAGTCGACCGAGGTGATCTGCGAGTGTGCGCTGGTTCCGAGGAGGGCGAAGAACGCGCCGGCTGCGGCCGACACACCCGAGCGGGTCCGGGCGCCGACGAGAAGCGCCGTGGTGGCGACCAGCAGCAGGGCGAGAATGCGGACCTGATCGGCCGTGCCCGTCACCAGCGCCGACGCCACCGCCACCGAAGCCGTCGCTGTGAGCACCAGGCGAACCGTGGTGACCAGCTCGCGTCGAGCGACCAGGATCGCCACCAGTGCGAGCGCGACCGCAGCGTCGACGCCGCCGGCGACGGGGCGAGAGAACAGCGTCGCGGTGACGAGGACCGCGGCGGCGGTGGCCGCGATCGAGGCGAGCGACGCCGGGTCCACGGCGCGGTGGGCGAGGGTGGTCCACCAGGCGACGACAGCGGTGCCGAAGGACAGTCCCGCGACGACGAGCAGCGGCAGCAGATCGGCGGTCGGGACCGTCTCCACGTGGGCGAGCAGCCCGGCGACCAGCACCGCTCCGACGACCGGGACGGTGCGGACGACGCGCAACCAGACCCACTGTTCGCGGACGTCGACCGGCGAGGCGGCGATCTGCACGACCACCAGGAATGCGAGGAGTGCCGGCGTGATGCCGCCCGTGACGACGGGTGCCAGTGTCGCGATGCCGGCCACGACCATCACCGCGAGTGACTGCGACGACCAGCGCAGTGCGACCGCGACGCCGAGCGCGGCGACACCGAGTCCCACCACGAGCCCGACGACGGGATGCACCCACCCGTACAGCACGGTGACGGCGGCGAGGTCGAGATACAGCCCGGCGAATCCCGTCGCGGCGAGTGCGACGGCGCCGACGCGGCCACCGGGTCGGGCGACCACACGGTGCGCGGCGGCGACGAGCGCTCCGGACAGCAGCGCACCCGCGGCGACACGAGGACCGGGCCCGAACCAGCCCGACTGCGCCGCGAGCACCACCAGCATCACGACACCGATGACGGTCACCGCAGCGCCCGCGGCGGCGAGCACACGACTGACGACACCGTCGCGTTGCCACCACGGGGTGGTGTCACGGGGAGGCGTGGGCATCGGGCGCGGGATCGGCCGTACCGGGTGAGTCGACACCGGAGGACTCTGCACCTGTGGCCTCGAGACGGGGTGCTGCTGCGGGGGCGCCTGGAGCGGGGCCTGCATCGGCGAACCGTCGAGCTGCTGTCGGAGGAGACCCAGGTCGTGGCCGACGCGGGCGAGATGCTGCTGCAGGGAGGCGACCTCACCGGACAACACGTGCACGAGTCGCGGATCTATCGAGGGAGTGGTCATACCTCGATCGTGCTGGCCGGGGCGGACCGGGGGAACACGGGAAACTACTCGAGTCCGACGCCGTTCTACTCAGCCGAGGGTGCAGTTCCTACCCGAACATGCGCTTGATGGACGTCCCGAACGGGTGCTTGGCCGTGACGGATCCGAAGCGGATGCGTCCGCGCACGACGACGTGCAGTCCCCCTTCGACAGGCCGGCTGCGCACCTTGTTGGTCGCACTGCCGCCCATGGTGTCGACGCCGTCGAGATCCACCGACGCACCCTCGGGCACCACGACGGTGATGGTGCTGCAGTAGTCGTCCACGTCGATCCGCACCTCGCGCGAGGTCAGAACCGCGGAACTGAAGTCGAGGGTCACCGTGGCCATCTTCGACGCGACCCGGATGGCCGACGGCGCGGTCCAGGTACCGGAACGGGTGACCGTCGACATCGTGGCTCGGATGTCCACGGGTGCACCGTCGGTGGCCGGGTGTCCGGGTGCCGACGTCAGCGCGTCGCTCGGGACCACGGCGAGCGGTCCGGCCTGCTGGGGTGGGCCGCCCTGCAGTGTCATGCCCGGCAGGTCGACCAGCACCGCGTTGAGCTCACCGCGCGTCTTGGCCGCCAGTACCGAGTCCATCCGCTCGGTGAACTCGCCGAGCGACAGCATCCCCTGTCCGACGGCGCGTTGGAGCAGGCCGCCCACGTGCTCTCGTTCGGCGTCGCTCACGCGCATGTTCCTGGGGTCGGTGCCGTCTCCGGTCATGGCGACCAGAGTAGTGAACACGACGCCGTCACTGCAGCCCCTGCTCGAGCGCCCACCGGGTGAGTTCGACACGATTCGCGAGGTGCAGCTTGCGCAGGGTCGCCTGCACGTGGTTCTCGACGGTGCGGTGACTGATACCGAGCCGAACGCCGATCTGCTTGGCGCTCAACCCTTTCGCGACCATGCGCAACACCTCCGTCTCGCGCTCGGTCAGCACGGGAGGCGGTTCCGCAGCCGTGGGGGCGGCTGCCATGCGCCGGTACTCCCCGAGCACCAGCCCGGCCAGTCCGGGCGTGAACACCGCATCGCCGCGACTCGTCGCCTGTACGGCGGACACCAGATCGTCGATGGAGGCGCTCTTCACGAGGTAGCCGGTCGCCCCAGCCTTGACCGCGCCGAGCACGTCGTCCCGTTCGGCGGACGCGGAGAGCACCAGTACCCGACTGTCGGGCGAGACCGCCAGCACCGACGCGGTGCCCTCGGCTCCGGTTCCGTCTCCGAGGTCCATGTCCATGACGACCACCTGCGGCGACGTCGCCCGCGCACGCGCGGTGGCCGAGCGGACTCCGTCGGCGGTGGCCACCACACGGAAGCCCCGCGCGTCGAGGTCCCGCGCCACTCCGTCACGCCACATCGGGTGGTCGTCGACCACCATCACCGTCACCGAGGCGTCGGCGCTGTCCGTGGCAGCGTCAGTTCCCATTCCGTTCCCTCTCCTGGCCTGCTGTCCACCCTCGCACGCCCACCGATGGCTGCCGTCCGGCCCACGATCGAGCCGGAGACGCCGAGCCGTCCCTCCGCACGCGCCTCGTCGAGACGGCCGGGTGCCATTCCTGCTCCGTCGTCGCGCACCGTCACCATCACCTCGTCGTCCAAGTCCTCCACCAGCACGAACACGTGGACGTCGGACCCGCCGTGTCGATGCGCGTTGTCGACGGCGGCGAGCGTCGCGGCCGCGAGCTCCGACGCGGCCGACGCCCGGAGAACGACGGCCTCGGACGGCGCCGAGACCACGGCGCGCGTGCCCACCGCAGCGCGCACCAGCGCGGCCAGGTCGGCAGTGCCGTCGGTACGCCCGGTGGCCGACCCGGACAGCAGGGCGCGGAGCGCAGCCTCCTGGCTGCCGGCGAGATCTGCCAGTTCTGCTGCTGCGCCGCCGATCTCGTGGCCGCGACGACTGACCATGGCCAGCACCTGCAGCACACCGTCGTGCACCTCGCGGGCCAGGCGCTCGCGTTCCGCGGTCGCCGCGGCCAGGGCCACCGCCTCGTCGAGTCGGCTGCGTGCGAGGCGTGCCGTCCGCGCCGCGAGCCCCAGTGCCAGACCGACGGACAACAGCACGGGTCCGGTCGAGTCGCGCCACAACTCGCCGTCGACGGTGCCGCGCACCACGGCGATGGCGGCGGTCATCACTGCCGCCGAGGCGAGCCCCGCTCGGGGACCTCCCAGGACGGCGGCACCGATCACGGCGTTGGCCACCCAGATCGTCGTCGGGAGCACCTGGTGGTCCTGGCGCCATGCCGGACTCGCCACCACCAGCGTGCTGCAGATCAATGCCGGCGTCACCACCTGGTCGGCGACGACGACGGGGCGCCGCGCGGGCGTCGTCAGGGTCGCGACGGCCGCGATTCCGGACCAGATGACGGTGACGACGACGAACAGCCAGCTCAGGCGCGGTGCGTCGTACCGGTCCTGGACGACCAACTGGAACCCGACCACATACAGGACGGTGACCAGTCGGAACGCTGCCGCGGCGCGCCACAGCGGTGCCTCCGCGACACCGGCGGCGTCAGCTCGCGGGACCGTCGACCTCGCCACGGCTCAGCTTCTGGTTCTCGGGGTGCGGACTGTTCGGCGCGGCCGGGAACATCGGTTCCGACGGATCCGTGTCGGCGATCTCCTCGTACGCCTCCTCGGGATCGTCGGCGAGCAGTGAGCGGATAGCGGTATTGGCCATCGCGACGAGCGGCACCGAGAGCAGGCCACCGATGATGCCCGCCATGACGATGCCGGTGGCGATGGCGAGCACCACGGCCAGGGGATGCACACGGACTGCGCGACCGAGCAGGAGTGGTTGCAGCACATGGCCTTCGACCTGCATCACGGCGATGACGATCGCGAGTGCGATGAGCGCCGTGATGAATCCCTTGGTCACCAGGGCGACGAGCACCGCGACGAAGCCGGTGAGCACCGCACCCACGATGGGAATGAACGCTCCGATGAACACCAGTGACGCCAGCGGAAGAGCCAGCGGGACACCGAGGATCGCCAGTCCCGTGCCGATACCGATGGCGTCCACGGCGGCGACCGCGACGGTGGCGCGCACGTACCCCACCAGCGAGCCGAACGCCTGGCTGCCTGCCAACCGGACGCGGCGGCGCGCCCGCGTCGGGACGATCCGGGACACGAAGTCCCAGATCTGCTGTCCGCCGTAGAGGAAGAAGATGAGGGTGAAGAGCACGAGCAGAGCCCCGGTGAGCATCTCGCCGATCACCGCGGCGGTGGTCAACGCGCCACTGGTGAGAGCTTCCTGATTCGACTGCACCGACCGGACCACCGAGTCGCCGGCACTGCGGATCTGGTCCTCGCTGAAGTGCAGGGGCCCCTGCGTCAGCCAGTCCTGGATCTGGGTGACGCTGCCGGTGAACTGATCCGTGAGGGCGGGTACGCCCTCGATGAACTGCTCGACGACGAACGTCAGGATGCCCACCAGCAGCCCGAGACTGCCGAGGATCGAGACGATGACCGCGACGACGCGCGGGATGCCGCGCCGCTGCATCCAGTCGACGAGCGGGGAGAGCAGCGCCGACGCCAGCAGGGCGAGTGCCACCGGGACGACGACGCTCTCGAGCCGGTGCACGATCATGCCGATCACCACGAGACCGGCGAACAACACCAACAGACGCCACGTCCACGCAGCGCCGACACGTACCACAGGGTGTACCGACTCCGCCGGATCGTCCGTCACCGAGGAAGCCTAACCGAGCACCCGGTAAGTTGACCTCGTGCTGACGCTTCTACGTGCGGTCTCGTTGACCCTGAGAAGTCGCTGGCCGCTGTACCTCGCGTCGATGCTCCTGGCCAATCTGCTCGGCGCGATCCTGGTGTTCGCCTTCGTCCGGTACGGGCTGCCCATTCCCGAGAACGAGTCGATCGTCGTCGATCGGGTGCGCAATGTCTTCATCTTCGGGGCGTACCTGCTCTTCGCGGCCGTCGTCAGCCTCGCGACCGCCGCCGTCATGCTGCGCAGTGTCATGCGGTGGCAGATCCGCGGTGGACCGCCCAGTCGATCCGAGCAGATGGCCGCCCTGCACGCACCGCTGCGCCAGGCCATCGTGCACCTGGTGCTCTGGATCGTGGGCGGCGTCATCTTCATGCTGCTCACCGCGTCGGAGATGCCGTCGCTCGCGGTGGCCGTCGCGGTGACGGTCGCCATGTCCGCGGCGATCACCTTCGGCTTCACCTACATGCTGGGCGAACGCATCCTCCGGCCCGTCGCCGCGCAGGCGCTCAGCGAGGGCAGTTTCGACCGCACGATGACGCCCGGTGTGGGTACACGCATGGCTATGACGTGGGGACTGGGCACACTGATCCCCGTCGTCGGAATCCTGCTGCTGTGCGCGACCCAGCTGACCACCGACCTGGTCTTCTCCCCCGACTCGCTGGCCATCGCCATCAGCCTGCTCTGCGTGCTGGCGATCATTCAGGCGTTCTGTCTGTCGATGCTCACCGCCAGCCAGATCTCCGATCCCATCCGTCAGCTGCGCCGCGCCATCGAGAAGGTGCAGGAGGGCCACACCGAGGTCCAGGTCGAGGTGTTCGACGGCAGTGAGATCGGCCGTCTGCAGGTCGGCTTCAACCGGATGATGGCCGACGCGTCGGAGCGTGCAGTCCTGCGCGAGCTGTTCGGGCAGCACGTCGGTGAGGACGTCGCGCGGCGCGCCCTCAAGTTCGGCACCGAGCTCGGCGGCGAGACCCGATTCGTCGCGGTGCTGTTCGTCGACATGGTCGGCTCGACGGCCGCCGCCTCCGAACGTCCGCCCGGCGAGGTCGTCGACCTGCTCAACGACTTCTTCCGCGTCGTCGTCGACGTGGTCGACCGGCACCACGGCTTCGTCAACAAGTTCGTGGGCGACGCGGCGCTGGCCATCTTCGGCGCGCCCCTGGATCGCCCGGACGCACCCACCGCGGCACTGTCCGCGGCGCGGGAACTGCGCAGCGAGCTCACCGAGATCGCCGGACTCGACATCGGCATCGGCGTGTCGGCCGGACTGGCGGTGGCGGGAAACATCGGCGCCAAGGAACGCTTCGAGTACACCGTCATCGGTGATCCCGTGAACGAGGCGTCGCGCCTGACGGAACTCGCGAAGTTCACTCCCAGTCGGGTTCTCGCGTCGACGTCGGCACTGTACTTCGCCGACGAGGACGAGCAGTCCGAGTGGGAACTGGGCGAGAAGGTGCAGCTGCGCGGACGGCGTCGCGCGACGCACCTGGCCTCCCCGGTCGACTATCCGCGCTGATCGTCGGCACCGTTCGTTACTCTCGGTGCCGTGGTAGTTCCGGAGCAGGGCCGATCCGCTGGGTCGCCCCGCGCCGGTGGCAGATGGCGATGGCTGCGCTGGGTGGCCGCGGTCGCCCTCGTGGCGTTGCTGGTCGGTGAGGGTGTCTACCTGTGGCCGCGCCTGCACGAGTCGTGGCGCGCCCTCACCGAGATCCACTGGGGATGGGCCGCGGCCTGCGTCGTGATGCAAGCGATCTCACTGTCCGCGTTCGCGCGTGTCCAGAAGCAGTTGCTGCGCGCGGGCGGTGTCCGCGTATCGCAGCGACGCTCGCTCTCCGTCATCTACGGCAGCACCGCCATGGCGCTGACACTGCCGGCCGGCCAGGTCTTCTCCACAGCGTTCACGTACCGCGAGACACGCCGCTGGGGCGCGAGCCCGGTGGTCGCGTCGTGGCAGCTCGCCATCTCCGGCGTCATCGCCGCGCTCGGGCTGGCTGTCCTGGGCGTGACGGGAGCCTTCCTCGTCGGCGGCAGCGCCAACACCCTCGCACTGATCGTCCCCGTCGCCGGCGTGATCGCCCTCATCGCCGGCGTGCGCTACGTCCGCTCCCACCCCCAGTCGATCGTGGGTATCGGCCGGTGGGGGCTGTCGAAGTACAACTCGCTGCGCAACAACGATCCCGACACGGGCATGGCCCGGCTGGACGAGATCGTCGAGCAGGTGAAGTCGGTACGCCTCGGTGCCCGCGACGGCACGGTGTCGCTCGGCTTCTCCGCGGTGCACCGTCTCGCGGACGTCGCGTGCCTCGGGTTCGCCTGCTACGCCATCGGCGCGGATCCGAAGATCTACGGGCTCCTCATCGCCTTCTCGGCCAGCAAGACGGTGGGGTCCATCCCCGGTGCGCCCGGTGGTCTGGTCATCGTGGACGCCACTCTCATCGCGACCCTCACCACCGCGGCCAGCATCAGCGCGTCACAAGCGGTCGCGTCCGCACTGGTGTATCGCCTGGTCAGCTTCATCCTGGTGGCACTCGTCGGCTGGGTCGTCTTCATGATCCTGTTCCGCAAGCATCAGCACGAGGACCTGCACTTCGATCTCGCCGTCGAGCAGCGCGAGCGGACGGAACTTCGGGAGCGGACGGAACAGCCGTCGGCCACCCACCCGCTCGGCAAGGATTCTCCTCCGCGGGAATAGATGCGGACCGCGGTCCGGTTGTGTACTGTGAGGCTTGAACCTTCAACCACACAGGAGTTCGTCATGACTGCAGCAGTGTCCGTCCCCCAGCTCACCGCCGGCACGTGGGCCATCGATGCCACCCACTCGACCGTCGGGTTCACCGTCCGCCACCTGATGGTGAGCAAGGTCCGTGGCCGTTTCCAGACCTTCACCGGCACCATCACGGTCGACGAGAACGGCGCGCCCACCATCGACGCCGAGATCGACGTCGCCTCCATCACCACCGACAACGCGCAGCGCGACGGCCACCTCAAGACCGCCGACTTCTTCGAGGTCGAGAAGTTCCCCACTGCCACCTTCCGGTCCACCTCGGTCAAGGCCAAGGGCGACGACTTCGTGCTCACCGGTGACTTCACGCTGCACGGCGTGACCAAGTCCATCGATCTGAACGTCGAGTTCAACGGTGTCAACGCCGGCATGGGCAACGGACCGGTCGCCGGCTTCGAGGCCACCACCACGATCAACCGCAAGGACTTCGGCATCAGCATCGACATGCCCCTCGAGGGTGGCGGCGCCGTCGTCGGCGACAAGATCGGCCTGCTGCTCGAGATCGAGGCCGGCCACCAGGCCTGATCTCCTCCCGGAAAGACCCGCTCGACGCCCGCACAGCCGGCGCCGGTGCGGGTCTTTCCGCGTCTCGGCGCCTCGTAGTCTGGTGGCATGCCCGCGCGCACCCGCACTCCCGCCCTGTCGGCCCTCGCAGTGCCGGCGGTGATCGACGTCGTTCTCGTCCTCGTCTTCAGCGCCATCGGCCGAGGCAGCCACGAGGAGGGCGTGACCGTCGGGGGCACACTGTCGACGGCCTGGCCGTTCCTCGTCGGCCTCGCCGTGGGATGGGCGGTGACCTACGCGCTGTACCGCGAGAAGTTCGTCGCGGTGTCCCTGGTCCCCACCGGGGTGCTCGCGTGGATCGGCGCCGTGGTCGTGGGCATGGTGCTTCGGCAGGTGTCCGGCGAGGGAACGGCCTTCAGCTTCATCGTGGTCGCGACGGTGACGCTGGCGGTGTTCCTGCTCGGGTGGCGTCTCGTCGCCCGCCTCGCGCAGCGTCGTCGCGCCTGACCCACACAGTTCCTCAGCCCAGCCACAGCCACGCTGCGAGGCCGAACCCGCACAGCGCCACGGCGATCCGGAGCGGATTCGGCGGAAGGTGTCTCACGATGCGCGGGCCGAGCGTTCCCCCGGCGATGGTGCCGATTCCCATCGCCAGTGCGGCGAGCCAGTTCACCTGGCCGGAGAACGCGAATATCACCGCGGCGACCAGGTTGGCCACGCCCAGCAGGTAGCTCTTGAGGAGCGTTGCGCGCCAGACGGGTTCGGCCGTGCAGATCAGCGTCAGGGCCATGAAGATGACGCCCGCACCCGCGCCGAAGTAGCCGCCGTAGATCGCGACGAGGAAGATCGCGCTCGGATACAGCACCGGGAAGGTCCGGTCACCGGCGAGGACGCGGATCCGCGGCTGCAGCAGCATGGCGACGGATGCGAGAACGACCAGGATCGGCACGACCGCCTCGAACGTCTCCCCCGGCGCGCGCAGCAGGACTACGGCTCCCGCGATGCCGCCCAGCGCGGCCCACAGGGTGAGCCAGAGCAGCGAACGACCGCTCTTGGCAAGCTCTTTGACCGACGACGCGGTGGCACCCACACCGGCCCCGACGAGCGCCACGGTGTTGGTCACGTTGGCCGCGACCGGTGGCAGCCCCACCGCCAGCAGCGCGGGGTACGACACGAGCGACGCCAGGCCGGTGATGTAGCCGATGACTCCGGCACCGAAGCCCGCCGCGATCAGCAGGACGAACTCGGTGACGGTCACGGGGTGAAACGTAGCAAGCCGGTGATCACTCCGAGGGCGAGGCCATCTCGCGCATCAGCATGTTCGTCATGCGCGCCGCGGCATCGGTTCCGTCGGCGTCCTCGATGTAGACCGCGAAGGCCAGATCGCCCTTGGTGCCGAGGAACCAGCGATCGTCTCCGTTGTCCCCGGCGAGCCCGGTGACCGACGGATCGCTGACACCTTCGCTGCGGGCGTTGTCACGCAGTGTGTTCCGCAGCGAGGTCAGCACGGCCGGGGCGACGGGCGAGCCCGCACCGGACACCGTCGCCGGTGCGCCGCCGACGATCATCGGAGCCGGTGCCGATCCGCGAGCGACGGCCGCCGCCATCTCGGCGAGGCCGAAGGGTGTCACCGTCATGCCGGATACGGACGACGTCCGGCTGACACCGCGGAACTGGTCCACCGCCGACTGGCCGTCGGGGAGCGAGGCGGTGACGGCGTCGAGACCGGGGATGTCGAAGGAGGTACCCAAGCCGAACTGGCGTGCGGCGTCGGAGAATCCGATCTTCTGGCGATCGGCCGACGCCTGGATCACGTCCACGAGCGTCCCGGCGGGATAGAGGCCGGTGAACGCCGGCGTGCCCTCGTCGTTGGCGTAACTGTTCTGCGCGGTGGCGACGACGGCGCCGGTGGACGGCTTCATGACCACGATCGAGGCCGGGGTCCCGACGCTGACGGCGGCGGTCTCCGCAGCGAGCTGCACGGCCGGGTCGAGAGTGGACGTGATGTCGGGTGATCCCGGACCCTGGAACCCTGCCAGGCGGGTGGTCTCGCCGTCGGTGTCCGCGACCTCGACAGCCCAACCCGCGGTGGCGTCGCGGGAGTCCTGCCACACGGTCCGCAGCGAGTCCAGCACCGGCGACGTCAGCCGCCGGTCACCGGCGATGAGCTTGGGTTCCGCGTAGAGGACCACACCGGGGATCGCACGCAGGTCGTCCTCCAGCACGGCGTAGTCGTCGGCACGCAGGTTCACGGCGGTGATCACGGCACCGGGGTCCGCCGCGACATCGGCCTGGAGCGACTCGGACGTGATCAGCGGCGCCACGACGTCGATGACGTCGGCGAGGCGGGACGTCGTGTCGGCCAGGTCGGAGGTCGCGGAGGGATCGAGCCGCACGGAGGCGACGTTCTGTTCCGCCATCATCACGGCGCCCGAGGCGTCGAGCACGCGCGGTGCGGGTGCATCGGTGCGGGCGTAGCGGACGGACCCACCGGCACGCAGTTCCGGGGCGAGGATCGACGGATCCCACGAGATGCGCCAGCCGACGCCGAGCTTGCGCGTCGACCCCTGGGTGGTGACGCGCCACTCGCGCGAGTCCTGGCCGCGGGGTTCGCCGAACGACCAGGTGGAGTCGACGGTGAAGAAGCCGGACTCGTCGTCCAGGCCGATGTACTGCGACATGCGGCTCGTCGAGACTCCGGGCCCCATCGAGTCGAACATGGCGCCGATCGTTTGGGCCGCGGCATTGGGGTAGGAGGTCAGCGCGGCGGCCGCGGCCACGTCACGTTGATCGAGGGCGGCGACGAACCGGTCCACCAGCACCGCCGCCTCGCTGCGAGGCTTGTTCACCACGAACGAGGCGACGGTCGCGAGCGACACGAACACTGCGAGCAGCGCGACGACGTACCTGGAACGCAGAACCATGCCCCAATAATCACATGAGTCACACCAGTAACACAGCACGGTGAGCACTCGGACCGGTCACGATCCGGTCACCCCGTGCGCCTTGTGCGTATCCAGGGGTGCGCAAAAGGCGCACAGGGCCGAAGGCCACTCAGCGCAGGAAGGATCCCGCCACCGTCAGCGCCGGCGCGGAGGAGTCGCCGCCCTCGACGAACACGGCGAACGCCAGGTCACCGCGGATGCCGACGAACCAGCCGTGCGCCGGGCCGCTCGCGACCTCGGCGGTGCCGGTCTTACCGAGCAGTCCGTCGATGTCCTGCAACTGCGTCGCCGTACCGGCGGTGACCGTCTCCCGCATCATGGCGCGCAGCTGGTCGGTCACCTCCGCCGGCGGGGCTGCGACGGTGCGATCCGCGGTACCGGGTCGTCCGGTGATCATGGTCGGCGACGGGGTGGATCCGTCCGCGATGGACGCCGCGACCAGTGCCATGCCGAACGGGGACGCGGTGACGGTGCCCTGCCCGATCGCGCTCTCGACGCGCTCGGCCGGCGTCGTCGCGGGCGGAACGCTGCCGGTCACGGTGGTGAGCCCGGGTGTCAGGTAGTCGACGCCGAGCCCGAACTGCAGGGCCGCCTGCTGCAGCGCGTCGTCGGGCAGATCGACGGCCAGCTGACCCATGGTGGTGTTGCACGAACGCGCGAATGCCGTCTGGAGCGGAACCGATCCGAGGTCGAAGTTGTCGTCGTTGGGGATGGTCCGGCCCTCGATGTTCGCGGATCCGGGGCACGGCACCACGGTCGTGGGGGTGACGGTGCCCGCCTGCAGTGCCGCCGAGGTGGTGACGGTCTTGAAGGTGGAGCCCGGCGGGTACAGGCCCGTGAGGGCGATCGGGCCCTGCGCGTCCGCGGCCGAGTTCTGCGCGACGGCCACGACGTCTCCGGTGGAGGGCCGGATCGCCACGACGGCCGCGGCGTTCGCTGTCGACGCGAGAGCGTTCTCCGCCTTGAGCTGCAACAGTGTGTCGAGCGTGACCTGGATGTCCGGGCCGACGGTCGCCTCGACGCCGGTCACCCGCTGGGCGACGGAACCGTCGGCGGCCACCAACTGCACGGCCCACCCGGCGGTGGCGTCCTGCTGCTCCTGCCACAGCTGCGCCACGTCGTTCAGCGCGGGAGAGGACAGTGCGCGATTCTCGGTCAGGAGCCGCGTCTGCGGCGCCAGAGTGACGCCGGGCAAGGCGGAGAGCAGGGACTCGATGGGGGCGAGATCCTCCTGCCGCAGGCTCACGGCCGTCACCGACGGAGCGCTCGACTGCGCGTCACGAAGGGATTCCGCCGTGACCGTCGGCGCGAACGGCGACACCAGTGCCGCGACGGCGCCGGGATCGGCGGTCTGGTCGAGATTCACCAGCGTCACCACCTGCTGCGACATGAGTGGCGCTCCCGAGGTGTCGACGACGCGAGGCGCGGTCGACGCGGTGACGGGCGTGTACCGAACCGTCGTCTCCGGAGTCAGGCCCGGTACGACGACACCCGGGTTCCAGGTGACCTTCAGCCCCTGTCCGCCGTCGGCGACGGATCCGGTCGTCGTGTAGGTCCAGACGCGTTCCGCGTCCGCCGGGGCCGACGTGGTGGGAGCTGCCGTGGTGGTCGCCGTCGCGGATGCGGTGCCGGTCGCGGGTGCCTCCGCATCCTCGGGCGGTGCAAAGGACCAGGAGGCGGACAGTGTGAACGTCTGCTGCTCGTCGTCTGCCTGACTCACCGTGAACCGCGGTGTCGCCGTGACTGTTCCGCCACCGCCGAGTCCGTCGTACATCTGGGTGAGCACCGCGGTCGCTGCCGCCGGATCCGAGGTCAACTCTGCCGCGGCGCCCACGTTCTGTGTGCTCAGCGCTTCGGCGAACCGATCGGCCGTCACACGGGACGCCGGGGGCTCGTCGGCACTGCACGCGGTGGCGGCGAGCGCGACCGCGATGGTCGCGGCGGCGAGACGGAGTCCGCTGCTGGTGGAAGGGCCGAATCGGCGGGACGGTCGAGACATCAGCGAAGGCACGCACTGATAGTGCCCCACCGATCCGTCGGTCACACGACGCGACGAACTCTTGACGCTCGGCGCGACATGTGTAATCTTGTAATCACTGGCGTTGTAATCAAGTAATCGCGCCACTGAAGAAAGTAGAACATCATGAATCCCCATGACACCTTCCCCTTCGGGGAACGACCCTCCAGTCCCTTCGGTCGAGGTGACGCACCCCGGCGCGGTGGACCCCACGGACACGGCCGCGGTCGCGGCGCAAAGCGCGGCGAACGCGTCGGCCGGCCCGGCGGATGGCAGCAGAAAGACGTACCCGACGCAGGCGATGCGGAACAGTGGTTCCTCGGCCGCTTGCCCGACGACTGGTTCGACGGCACCGCCACGGTCGAGGTCGACCGTGAGGAGATCGTCGTGATCGGCGAGCTGAACGCCCCCGAGTCCGATGCCGGCGCCGAGGGCCGCATCGCTCGATTCCGCGAGTCCACCCGCGACGATCGGATGCGTATCGCCGACGAGGCCGAGGCACGCTACGGCCGCAAGGTCGCCTGGGGTGTCACCATCGACGGCGACACCACCCTCTTCACCCACCTCGCGGTGCCGGTCATGACTCGACTGCGTCAGCCGGAGCGCAAGGTGCTCGACACGCTCGTCGACGCCGGCGTCGCACGCTCGCGCGCCGATGCTCTCGCCTGGGCCGTGCGGTTGACCGGCGATCACATCGACCCGTGGCTCGCAGAACTGCGCGAGGCCATGGCGAAGGTGGACGACCTGCGGGCCCAGGGACCCGACGTCCGGAACACTCACACTCAGGACGACGAGACCGACTGATTCACAGCCGTATTCGACATCTCTGTTGACCGTTCTGCGCTGCCGACCTAGAGTTGGTAGCTCATCGTCCCCGACGAACGGACAGGCAGTTGCTCCTCTCGTAAGTAGTGCGGATCCCACCGACGCGCACGTCGCGGTGGCACGACACTCCTCTCGAGGTGCTCCATGTCAATATCACCCTCCGTCGTTCTCTCCGATCTCACCTTCTCCTGGCCCGACGGCCGGCCTGTCCTCGACGGCCTGGACGCATCGTTCATGCCGCGCCGGACCGGCCTCGTCGGCACCAACGGAGCGGGCAAATCCACTCTGCTGCACCTGATCACCGGGCGGTATCGACCGCAGCGCGGGTCCGTGCGCGTCACCGGCACCGTCGGCCATCTTCCCCAGCAGGTGGTCATGAACGTCTCGGACACCGTCGCCGATCTCCTCGGCATCGGAGACGTCCGACGGGCCCTGGCACGCATCGAGCACGGCAGCACCGATCCCGACGACTTCACCGTCGTCGGGACGGACTGGGACGTCGAGGAGCGCACTCTCGCGTTGCTCGACTCGGCCGGCCTCGGCGAGAGTCTGGGCACGGCAGCAGATCTCGATCGACCGATGAGAACCCTGTCGGGGGGCGAGTCGACGCTCGTCGCACTCGTCGGTCAGGTGATCCGGCGGCCCTCCGTCCTGCTTCTCGACGAACCGACGAACAACCTGGACCAACGAGCTCGCTCCGCTCTGGGACGAGTACTCGACGAGTTCTCCGGCGCCGTCGTCGTCGCGAGTCACGACCAGGGCCTGCTCGACACCATGGACGACATCGCCGAACTCCACTCGGTACGGTCGTCGCCCGCGTCGCTCCGGATGTTCGGCGGGAACTGGACGCACTACCGGAGCGTCGTGGAGGGCGAGCAGGAGGCGGCGCGGTCCGCGGCGCGGTCGGCCGATCAGGATCTGCGCCGGCAGAAGCGGGATCTGGTCGAGGCGCAGACCACCGTGGCCCACCGGCGACGGATGGGAGAGAAGGCATCTCGCGAGAAGCGGGTACCGAAGATCGTCGCCCACAACCGGCGCAGCGCCGCACAGGAGTCGGCAGCCAAGTACCGCATCGGACACGAGGACCGTGTGGCGGATGCCCGCGCCCGCGCCGACGAGGCGCACGAGATGATTCGTGACGACACCGAGATCGTGGTGGACCTGCCCGAGACGGCGGTGCACGCGTCGAAGTCGGTGGCGTCGACGGGCGAGATGCTGCTCGATCTGGACGGTCGGTACCCGGACAGGACGGTCGAGCTCACCGTCGTCGGCCCGGAACGCATCGCGCTCGTCGGGGACAACGGAGTCGGCAAGACGACGCTTTTGCGATCTCTGGCGTCGTCGGTGCCGACCGCGGTGCTGCCGCAATCCCTCGACGTGTTCGACGACGACGCGTCCGTGGTGGAGAACGTCCGCCGCGCGGCGCCGGACACGTCGAACACCGACATCCGAACTCGGCTCGCTCGCTTCCTCTTCCGCGGTCGGCGCGCAGACGCGGTGGTGCGCACGCTGTCGGGCGGGGAGCGGGTGCGGGCGGCACTGGCGATGCTGCTGCTGGCCGATCCGGCTCCGCAGCTGCTCATTCTCGACGAACCGACGAACAACCTGGATGTCGCGTCGAGGACGCACCTGAGCACGGCGCTGTCGTCGTATCGGGGAGCGCTGATCGTGGTAAGCCACGACGAGGCGTTCCTCGATGCGCTGGGGATCACGCGACGGGTCGATCTGACCGCCGACGGGCTCACCTCGACGTCCACCTGAGATCGCCCACCTGCGACCATGGCACCGTGGACTTCGCGACGAACCCGGTGGACGGCACCCGCATCGCCTGGTCGGTGACGGGTGACCCCACCGGCCCGCCGGTGATGCTGGTGCACGGCAGCCTGTTGTCGCACCAGATCTGGCGCACCTTCGGCTACGTCCGTGCGCTACGCGACCGGTACCGCCTGATCCTCGTGGACCAGCGTGGACATGGCCGGAGCGAGGCTCCTCGCGACGTCGAGGCCTACTCGATGGACCGTGTCAGCGAGGATCTGGTCGCCGTCCTGGACGCGGCGGACGTGGCCGCCGCGCACTACGTCGGCTACTCGTTCGGCGGGCGGTCCGGCCTCAATCTGGTCACCCGCACTCCCCAGCGTGTCGCATCACTCGTCGTGGGCGGAGCCGGATCGGGGCCGCAGAAGGGCGCGCTGGACAGCCTGTTCTTCGACGGCAGCGCCGACGTCCTCGCCGAACGGGGAATGGACGGGTTCGTCGACGAGTGGGCGAACCGCCGCGGCTTCCCGGTCGACTCCGGCACCCGAGCCGCGTTCCTGCGCAACGACTCCGAAGCGTTGGCCGCCTACTTCCGGGCATCGGACGACGATCCCGGTATCGCCGACGACGCCGTCCGCGCCATCACGGCGCCGACACTGTTCTACGTCGGCTCCCGCGACGTCCAGCGTATCGACGACACCCGTCGCACCGCATCGCTGATCGCTGGCGCCGAGTACGAAGAGCTCCGCGGGTACGACCACGCGACGGCCGTGGCCGCGCCGGAGGCCGTCGAGCTCGTGTCCAGGTGGCTGAGTGAGGTCACGTCGTCGGAGCGGTGAGCGGATCGGGTGCTCGCCGTGTACGTCCGGTGTCGGACACGACGGCGAAACCTTCCCGTGCCCAGTACTCGAATCCTCCGATCAGTTCCCGCACGCGGGAGTAGCCGAGGCGACTGAGCGCCAGGGCCGCTCGGGTGCTGCCGTTGCATCCCGGTCCCCAGCAGTAGACGACGATGTCGGCGTCGCGATCCGGCTCCACCTCGGCGATGCGCGTGCCCAGATCGGCCCCGACGATGTGCACCGCTCCGGGAATGCGTCCCGCACTCCAGGACGCGTCCGAACGAACGTCGATGACCAGCGGCCCCGCACCGCGGGAACGCTCGGCGGCGAGATCGGCGGGATCAGTCTCGAACCTCAGTTTCGCGGCGAAGAAGTCGGCGGCGGACGGTGTCTGTTCCATGACCTCAGCCAATCCTGTTCGGGCGACTGAGAGAAGTGGTGATCACCGGCTGATCGCACGATCCGGCGTCGATCGGCCGGTATCGTTTCCGTTGTGCCGCGTAATTCACACCCCGAAGTCGACGAGATCGACCGGCGACTGCTGGACGAGCTGCAGAGCGACGGGCGCGCGAGCGTTGCACATCTGGCCCGAGTGGTGAACCTGTCGTCGAGTGCGACGGCCGACCGCGTCCGTCGCCTGACCGACATCGGCGTCATCACCGGCTACTCCGTCACCGTCGACACCGAGGCGCTCGGCTACACCGTCACCGCATTCGTCCGCCTGGCGTACCCGTCGGGCAATTACGGTCCGTTCGACGCACTGGTGGCGTCCACCCCGGAGATCATCGAGGCGCATCACGTCACGGGTGACGACTGCTTCATCATCAAGGTCCTCGCCCGCTCGATGCGGGATCTCGAACGCGTCACCGGCCGGCTCGCCACCCTCGGCTCCATCACCACCAACGTCGTGTACTCGAGCCCTCTCCCGAGTCGGCGCATCACTCCTGCGTGACGGCCCGCCGGTGGCATGGACCTTCGAACAACGCATGTCGCGCAGCCATGCGATGCCCACGGTGACCATGGTGAACGTCGTCCTCTCGAAGCCGTCCGGCCGCGACCGTCTCAGATGAGGCGGTTCCCGCGTCGGACGCGCTGCGACAACGGGTGTGCGCACCCCTTCTAGTGACCGCACACCCCTCCCCACCGGCCGCAGACCGTGTGCGCTCACCGCTGGGGGTGTGCACACGGCTTGCGGCCGCACCTACGGGCCCGTCGGTAGCCTGGCGAACATGGCGTCACGGTTCTGGTCCCTGCTCGGTCGTTCGGTCGCGAAGGGGCATGCGCGGTCGCGAGGTGCCGTGGATGCCGCCCGAGCGCTCGAGGTCCGCCACCGCGACCTCGACGCGGACGGTCTGCGTGCCGCGGCCGACGGTCTGCGCGGAGCCGGCTCCCTCGACGTGCCCGCGTTCCTCGCGCTCGCGCGCGAGGCGTCCGATCGTGCGTTGTCCCTGCGCCCCTTCGACACTCAGCTCTACGGAGCCGTGCGGCTGCTGGAGGGCGACGTCATCGAGATGGCAACGGGTGAGGGGAAGACGCTCTCCGGCGCCGTCGCGGCCGCCGCCTACGTGCTGCAGGGCAGGGACGTGCACGTGGTGTCGGTCAACGACTTCCTCGCGCGACGCGACGCCGAGTGGATGGGCCCGTTCTACGACGCGCTCGGAGTCACGGTCGGGTGGATCACGGCGGAGTCGACGGCGGACGAGCGGCGCGCTGCCTACGGGTGCGATGTCACTTACGCCTCGGTCAACGAGGTGGGCTTCGACGTGCTGCGCGATCATCTGGTAGACGATGTCGAATTGCTCGTCTCCCCGACCGCGGACGTCGCCGTCGTCGACGAGGCCGACTCGGTGCTCGTCGACGAAGCTCTGGTGCCCTTGGTTCTCGCCGGTTCGATCGATCAGGACGTGTCGGCCGACGACGTGCTCGACGCCGTGCGATCCCTCGACGCGGACACCGACTGGGAGGTCGACGCCGAGCGTCGCAACGTGTTCCTGACCGATGCCGGGGCCGAGAAGCTCGAGGACGCACTGGGCGGGATCGATCTGTACAGCGAGGAGCACGTCGGCACCACGTTGGTGCGCGTCAATCTCACCCTGCACGCAGAGGTGTTGGTACGCAGGGATGTCGACTACATCGTGCGGGACGGTCGGGTACAGCTGGTCAACGCCTCCCGCGGCCGTGTCGCGGAGCTGCAGCGTTGGCCGGACGGTCTCCAGGCCGCGGTCGAAGCGAAGGAAGGCCTGGCGCGCACGGAGACCGGGCAGGTCCTGGACACCATCACCGTGCAGGCCCTGATGGGTCGGTACCGCCGCGTGTGCGGAATGACCGGAACGGCTCTCGCAGCAGGAGAACAGCTTCGGACGTTCTACGGCCTCGGGGTGTCGGTGGTCGAGCCGAACGAGCCTCTCGTCCGCGTCGACGAGGTCGACCGCGTGTACGCCACCGCTCCCGAGAAGAACGCGGCCGTCGTCGCCGCGGTGTTGGAAGCCCACGCCACGGGGCAGCCCGTCCTCGTGGGGACGCACGACGTCGAGGAGTCCGAGTCTCTGGCCGCCCGCCTCGAGGACGCCGGAGTGCCGGTGGTCGCCCTCAACGCGAAGAACGACGCGGAGGAGGCCGAGATCATCGCGCGGGCCGGACTGCGCGATGCGGTGACCGTCTCGACGCAGATCGCCGGCCGCGGCACCGACATCAGGCTCGGGGACGGCGTGACCGACCTCGGCGGCCTACTCGTGATCGGCACCGCGCGGTACGTCACCGAGCGCCTCGACAATCAACTACGGGGACGCGCCGGGCGACAGGGTGATCCGGGCCGCTCCGTGTTCTTCGCCAGCTGGGACGACTCGCTCGTGACGCGCTACCTGGAGAAGAGCGATCGCCCCGGCCACCCCGACGACACGGGCTTCCTCGAGTCGGAGGTCGCGGCCAAGCGCATCGACCACGCGCAGCGCGTCGCGGAGGGCGCGATGCTCGACACCCACGCGTCCACGTGGCGGTACAACCAGCTGACCGCCCAGCACCGCGACATTCTCGACACGCGTCGGGCCGCGCTGCTCGGCACCGACGAAGCGTGGGACCTGCTGACCACCCGTAATCCCGAGCGTGCCGCGGAACTGGAGGCCGTCGACTCCGACGCCCGCGTACGCGCCGCCCGGCGCATCGTCCTCCACCATCTCGACCGCGCGTGGTCCGACTACCTGGCGCACCTCGGCGATGTCCGCGAGAGCATTCATCTCCGGGCACTCGGCCGACAGAACCCGCTCGACGAGTACCACCGCATCGCGATCGAGGCGTTCGCCGAGGTGCAGTCCCGTGCCCTCGAGGAGTCCGACCGCACCTTCCTGACCTCGACGATCACCGACGACGGTGTGGACCTCGAGTCGGCGGGGCTGGTGCGTCCGTCTTCGACCTGGACCTATGTTCGCGAGTCGCACCGTCCACTCGCGTTCTGAGTGGCCTTCGGCCCCGTGCGCCCTTTGCGTATCCGGAGATGCGCAAAAGGCACACGGGGGACGAAGTCCCACTATTGCGAGTGATCACTCTCTAAGTTACGGTGAGCCCATCGCACAGTGATGGAGGTCACATGAACGAGTCGCACTTCGATGTGGTGATCAGCGGCGGGACCGTCTTCGACGGAGATGGTGGGCCGGGAGTTCGCCGCGATGTCGGCATCGTCGACGGCGTGGTCCGTGCCGTGTCCTCGGACGCGCTCGACGTCGGACCGGACACCGAGGTCATCGACGCCACCGGCCAGTGGGTCATGCCGGGATTCGTCGACGTGCACACTCATTACGACGCGGAGGTCCTGGTGGGGCCGGGCCTGAGCGAGTCGGTGCGCCACGGCGTGACGACGGTGCTACTCGGCAACTGTTCGCTCTCCACCCTGTACTCCACTCCCGTCGACATCGCCGACCTGTTCAGCCGCGTCGAGGCCCTCCCCCGCGATCACGTGCTCAAGGCCGTCGACACGCACAAGACCTGGTCGGGCCCGGAGGAGTACATCACCGCGCTCGAGCGCCTCCCGCTCGGACCGAACATCGCTGCGCTGGTGGGGCACTCGGACCTGCGCGCCCACGTCATGGGACTCGACCGGTCGACCGACCGCTCCCAGCGACCGACGCGCGAGGAGACGGCGCAGATGGCGGACGCTCTCGAGAAGGCACTCGACGCGGGCATGCTCGGCATGTCCACGATGACCAATCCCTGGGACAAGCTGGACGGGGATCGATACCGCTCGCGCTCGCTGCCGTCGTCCTACGCGTCGTGGTCGGAGTTCCGGCGTCTGCACAAGATCCTGCGTCGCCGCGGCCGTCTGCTGCAGAGCATTCCGAACCTGAACACCAAGTACGACATGGTGTTCTTCCTCGGCGCCGCGACGGGCATCGGCCGACGCGCACTGAAGGTCTCGCTGCTGGCCGCCGCCGACGCCAAGGCCTCGCCGTGGATCCACCACATCTTCGGTCCGCTGGCCGCTGCGGTGAACGGACCGGGCAAGGGGCAGTTCCGCTGGCAGCACCTGCCCACGACGTTCGACGTCTACTCCGACGGAATCGACCTGGTCGTGTTCGAGGAATTCGGTTCCGGCAGAGCAGCTCTGCACCTTCGTGAGGAGCTCGGCCGTAACGAACTGCTGAAGGACGAGGCGTATCGACGCTGGTTCCGCGCCGACTTCGAGAAGAAGTTCTCCTCCCGTGTGTGGCACCGAGACTTCGGCGACGTCATCATCACCGAATGCCCCGACTCGTCCGTCATCGGCAAGAACATCGCAGAGTTGGCACGGGAGCAGGGGATCCACGTCGTCGACGCCTTCCTCGACCTGGTGGTCGAGCACGGCCGGAAACTACGCTGGCACACCACCATCGCCAATCATCGCCAGAAGCAGATGGACAAGCTGATCACGAAGCCCGGTGTGACGGTGGGGTTCTCCGATGCCGGGGCGCACCTGCGCAACATGGCGTTCTACAACTTCGGCATCCGCCTGCTGCGGCGCGTGAACGACGCCCGCGAGTCGTTCCTGACGGTCGGCCAGGCGGCTCACAAGCTCAGCGGCGAGCTCGCCGACTTCTACGGCGTCGACGCCGGCCACCTGCGTCTCGGCGATCGCGCCGACATCGTCGTGGTGAATCCCGCCGGCCTGACGGACGAGGTCGACGCGTACAACGAGGAGACTATGCCGGAATTCGGGGGTCTCAGCCGCATGGTCAACCGTAACGACACCGCGGTCACCGCGACGCTCGTCGGCGGACGAGTCGCGTATCGCGAGGGCCGATTCGCCTCCTGGTTCGGGGTGTCCGAGCGGGCGGGCCGATTCCTGCGAGCGGGCGTGAGGACACCTGCGGCCACTACCGTGTCCGTGTGAGACGAACGCAGGAAGAGCGCCGCACCGACACCATCGCGCGACTCCTCGACGCGACCATCGCGTCGCTGTGCGAGAAGGGTTACGCCGCCACGACGGTCAACGAGGTGGTGACCCGCGCGGGAGTGTCGTCGGGTGCGCTCTTCCGGCACTTCGCCACCCGTCTCGATCTCGTCGTGGCCGCGGCGGACGAGGTCCGGAGGCGCCAGTTCGAGGAGTTCCGCGCCGGGCTGTCCGGCTTCGGCTCGGCGTCCGTCGAGCACTGCCTGACGTTGCTGCGCGCCGCGTGCCGGGCGCCGATCAACGGTGCCTGGTACGAGCTGCTCATCGCCGCCCGGAGTGACGATGCACTGCGGGAGCGTCTCATTCCGTTCACCGTGCGCTACCACCAGGAGATCACCGACCTCGGACGCTCGCTGCCGATCGCGGGCACGATTCCCGCGGCGGAACTCGATACGGTGCTCTTCACGGTGGTACACCTCCTCGACGGGGAAGCCCTCTCCGCCGTGGTGCATCCGCAGCCCGAGCAGGACGAGGTGCGGCTGCACCTCGTCGCGCGACTGCTCCGAGGAGAGTCGCTGTACAGAAGGAGCGAGGCAGGATGACCGAGCCGCACAGCAGGTGGACCGCTCACTCGACGGGTGCCGCACTGGCCGTGTTCGAGTACGGCGATCCGGAGTCGGACACGACGGTGCTGCTCGTGCACGGGTATCCGGACGACCACACCATGTTTCACCCGATGATCGACGCCATCGGTGATCGCGCCCGCGTCATCGCCTACGACACGCGCGGTGGTGGCCGCACCGTCGTCGAGCACCCGGAACGGTCCGAGTCGTTCGCCATCGAACGCCTGGCCGACGACACCTATGCGGTGGTCGAGTCGATCCCCGATCTCCGCGGAGCGGTCCACGCCTTCGCCCACGACTGGGGTTCGGTGCAGATGTGGGAGCCGATGCGCGATCCCCGCGCCGCCGAGGTGTTCGGATCGTTCACCTCCGTCTCCGGTCCCAGCATCGACCACCTCCGCGAGACGTCGCGTCGGCGCGGACTGCGGCCCACCCAGTGGCCGTCGGTGCTCGGTCAGCTCGCCCGGTCGTGGTACATCTGGGGCTTCCACGTGCCGGTCCTGGGAAAGTACGTTCCGACTCTGTTCGTCCAGGCCGGTCCCGCGGACCCCGCTCCCGCCGCGGATCCGCTGAACATGCAGCGCGGTGTCGAGCTCTACCGCGCCAACATCATTCGGCGCATGCTGTCCGGGCCACCACCGCGGTGCGACGTACCCACACTCGTCGTGGTTCCGCTGAAGGATCGCTTCCTCTCCCCCGATCTGGTCCAGGACGTCGACCGCTGGGTCCCCGACCTGACCGTCCTGGAGGTCGACGCGAAGCACTGGTGGCCCTGGAGTCACCCGGGAGACGCGGCGGACGTGCTGCTCGACCACGCCGGCCGGGACCGATAGCCCCGGCGTCAGGTCTCGGTCGTGTCGACCGGACTGCGGCGCCGACGGATCACCCCGGTGACGACGGCCGTGATCGCGCCGACAGCGAGGACGATGGCCGAGGCGAACGGGAGCCTGGTGTCGACGAGACCCAGCACGACGACGACGGGAATGGCCAGCGCCGGCCACGGGAACACCGTTCTCCAGTCGCCGGAACTCCAGCCGAGAACGGCGCAGATCCCGACGACGAACAGCGCCACCCCACCGGACAGGGCCCAGCGCCCGGCATCGGTCAGTTCGCCGACGGGATGCAGGACGTACTGCTGGATCCCGACGCCGAGGAGAGCGACACCCAGGGTGAGAGGGAGGTGCCCGTAGACGTACCCGTCGGCACGGCCACTGCCCACCACCCGCTCGTCGTCCTGGATCTCCGTCTTGGCCTCCGCGCCGCCGATGTCGAAGCACATCCACCACACGGCTGCAGCGATCGTGAATCCGAGTGCCGCGACGGCGACGGACGAGAACATCCAGTGGGTGTCGTGCATCCCGAGCACCACAGCCGAGATCGACTCACCGAGAACGAGAATGACGAAGAGCCCGAACCTCTCCGGCAGATGCTCGAGGTGCAGCGGAACATCCGGTCCCCAGTGGGTCGCGGCGAACGGCGCCGCGGCCTCCACCACGATTCCCACCGCCCACAGCAGGTAGGTGATCGGTGACGGGGTGAGCAGCGAGACCGTCCAGATCACGATACTGACGCCGGTGGCCGCGAGGTACAGATCGATCGTGACGCGGACGTCGGGGATGTGCCGCCGTGCGCGAAGATACAGACCGGCGAGAATCACCCGCGTCGCGATGTACCCGGCTCCGAAGGCGACGGTCCCGTCGCCGCCCACCGCCGTCGCGGCACTGGCGGCCATCACCGCCACGGCGAAGGTGGCGGCGAGTTTCAGCAATCGGTACAGGACGTCGTTCGTGTCGAACCTGTTGGCGTACAACGTGGTGGTCACCCATGACCACCACGTGACGGCGAAGATTCCCGCGAACTCGGCGATGCCCTGCCAGCGAAGGTCGTCCTTCAGTGCGAGTGCGAGTTGGTGCACGACCAGCACGTAGGCGAGGTCGAAGAACAGCTCCAGCCGGGTCGCGCCGCGATCGGCCTCGGTCCGTAACTTCGGCGGTCGCACCAGCGGAGTGCGCTGGTCGGCTCCCGCGTCGGTATCGTCGTCCGGTGTCGTTGCCACGTCATCACCACTCTGCGGTTGCGACCCGGACAGACCTCGCGGATCGGGCGATCAGCCGACGATGCGCGACACTACGCCGCGAGTGACCTCCTCGGGACGAAACTGCTCGCTCGCGTCCTGCGCCTTCAGACGTCCGTAGTCGTTCTTCAGCAGTGCTGTCGCACCGGCGAGATGGACACCGATGGCCGCGGCGTTCACCGGCGTCCACCGATCCCATCCCTCGTTGGTGACAGCCCCGGTGGAGGCGGCGGTGTCGGCGTTCGACGACGCCTCGTTCAGTGCGACGGCATTGGCGAGGGTTCCGCCGAACCAGGCCGCGAGTCCGACATCGTGGAGCAGGTGGGCACGGGTGGCACGGGCCATGAGAATCTCCTGTGTCGAGAGCGAGTGCCTCGAACTACCCTCGTGCCGTGCGCTGAAACGTGTCGACCGGTCCAGGACGTCGACCGCCGGGTGCCGGACCTGACCGTCCCGGAGGTCGACGCGAAGCACTGGTGGCCCTGGAGTCACCCGCGAGACGCGGCGGACGTGCTGCTCGACCACGCCCACAGGAACCGACAGCCCGCAGGCGAGTGTGAGTACACGCGATCGACGAACACTCTGCCGATCCGCAGAATCACCGGCGGTCCTGTGGCCGCACGCTCACATGCGAGGTCCCGCGACGGTGGACGGGTGTGGGAACGGTCTTCCCGGCACGTTCCCACACCCGAGTCTTGCCCCCTGCGGCTCAGGCCCCGATCCGCTCCCCCGAGGTCGGGTGGAACAGGTACGCGGTGCCCTCCTGCTTGGTCAGCGTGACCTTCTCGCCGATCCGCGCGGGTGCCCTCCTGGGAGAGCGTGCCACGATCGTGGCCGGTGTGCCGTCCGAGGCGCGGATCCGGGTGTCGTCGAAGCTGGCGTAGAGGTAGCTCTCGTTGCCCAGTTCCTCCACGAGGTCGACGGTGACCAGCAGTCCGTCGTCGTCCGCGGAGCCGATCGCGAGCTGTTCTGGACGCAGGCCGAGGGTCACCTCGTCGAGTCCCGCGGCGGCGATGGCGGTGAGCTGGTCGCGCTCGAGGGGGACGGTGCGCTCACCGACCTTCAGGCCGCCGGACACGACGGGCACCGTGAACAGGTTCATCGCCGGCGAGCCGATGAATCCGGCCACGAAGGCGTTGACCGGGTGGTCGTAGAGCTCGGTCGGCGCGGCGAACTGCTGCAGCTTGCCGTCCTTGAGGATCGCGACGCGGTCGCCCATCGTCATGGCCTCGACCTGGTCGTGGGTGACGTACACGGTGGTCGTCCCCAGCCGACGCTGCAGCGCGGCGATCTGCGTGCGTGTCTGTACCCGCAGTTTGGCGTCGAGGTTCGACAGCGGCTCGTCCATGCAGAACACCTGGGGCTCACGGACGATCGCGCGGCCCATGGCGACGCGCTGCCGCTGACCGCCGGAGAGCTTGCCGGGCTTGCGATCCAGGTACTCGGTGAGGTCGAGGAGTCGGGCCGCCTCGGCGACGCGGGCCTGACGCTTCTCGAGGCTGACCCCGCGCATCTTGAGCGCGAAGCCCATGTTCTCGCCGACGGTCTTGTTGGGGTAGAGCGCGTAGTTCTGGAACACCATCGCGATGTCGCGGTCCTTGGACGGCACACCGACCATGTTCTTCCCGCCGATCTCGATGGCACCGCCGTCGATCTCCTCGAGACCGGCGAGCATCCGCAGCGCGGTGGATTTCCCGGAGCCCGACGGGCCGACCAGGACGACGAACTCGCCGTCCTGGATGTCGAGGTCGAGCGAGTCCACCGCCAGCTTGTCGGCGCCGTCGTAGATGCAGGACGCTTGCTTGTACGAGATTGCAGCCATGGTTCTTTCTCCTACTTGATGGCGCCGAAGGACAGGCCGCGCACGAGCTTGTTCTGCGCGAACCATCCGGCGAGGACGACGGGGAGGGCTGCGAACGTCGCAGCGGCGGAGAGCTGGGCCCAGTACAGGCCCTGCCCGGTGATGAAGCCGACGAGGTAGACCGGAATCGTCTGTGCCTGAACGGCGGTGAGGTTGACGGCGAAGAAGAACTCGTTCCACGAGAAGATCACACAGATCAGCGACGTGGCCGCGATGCCGGGCGAGACCAGCGGCAGGATGACCTCCCGCACCGATGTCCACAGCGAGGCACCGTCCATGCTCGCGGCCTCGAGCAACTCGCTCGGGACCTCGAGGAAGAACGACCGCATCATCCACACCGCGATCGGCAGATTCATCGCCGTGTACAGGATGATGAGCGCCCAGATGTTGTCGAGCAGACCGATGTCGCCGACGATGACGTACAGCGGCACGATGGCCGCCACGACCGGCAGCATCTTCGTCGAGATGAAGAAGAAGAGCACGTCCTGCGTCTTCTTCACGGGACGCAGCGACAGGGCGAATGCAGCCGGGACACCCAGCAGCAGAACGAGAATCGTGGACACGACGGTCGCGAAGGCCGAGTTGAGCAGCGTGGTGCCGATGCCGCTCTCGAGAACGCCGCGGTACTGGTCGAGGGTCGGGGTGAAGAAGATCTTCGGCGTCGCGGTGTACGCATCGGCTTCCTGCTTGAACCCGGTGATGACCATCCACAGGACCGGGAAGAAGAAGGCGATGCCGGCGACCCAGGCGACGAAGGACCAGATCGATCCGGGCCCCCATCGCTTCTTGCGTGTGATCGGCGCGGTGACGCTCGGAGTTCCGCTGCCGGCGCTCCGCTCGGTGGTGGTACTCATCAGGCAGCCTCCTCTTTCCCGCTGAAGCTCGTGAAGATCAGTCGCAGCGCCAGTGTGCTGACGACGATGGTGGCCACCACGGTGACGACGCCCATGGCCGCGGCCTGGCCGATGTCGAAGCCGAGGAACGCTCGTTGATAGATGTAGAACGGCAGGTTCGACGACGCCACACCCGGGCCGCCGGACGTCATCATGTAGACGGCGTCGAAGGTGTTGATGAGGTAGATGGCGCCGAGGACCGCTCCGAGCTCGATGAAGCGTCGCAGATGCGGCAACGTCAACTCGCGGAACAGTGCGACGGGCCCGGCGCCGTCCACCCGCGCCGCCTCCGCGATGTCCTTCGGCATCGACTGCAGTCCCGCCAGGATGAGCAGCATCATGAAGGGGGTCCACTGCCAGACGAGGTTGGTCATGACCGCGGCGAGCGGGAACCGCGAGACCCAGTCGATCTGGTCGACCCCGAACGGGCTGAGCACGAAGTTGATGAGGCCGAACACCGGGTCGAACATGGTGGTCTTCCAGATCAGTGCACCGGCGACCGGGGTGATGAGGAACGGAGTGATCAGCAGGGTGCGGATCAGACTGCGGCCGATGAACTTACGGTCCAGCAGCAGTGCGAGCACCAGGCCCAGCGCCACCGAGATGATCACCGTGCCCACGATCATGATCACCGTGTTGAACGCGACCGAGCGGAACTGGCTGTCCCGGAACACGTCCACGTAGTTGTTCAGACCGTTGAACTCCCGCGATCCGGGGCGCACCAGGTTCCACGACTGCGTCGAGTAGTACAGCGTGAACAGGAACGGGATCTGCGTGACGACGATCGCGAAGACCATGGCCGGCAGCAGGGGACCGCGGCGCCGCCACCCCTCCGCCTTCGAGATCACCCGTTCGCGAGGAACGAACGGCGTCTCGGATCTCGCCGAGCCGACTTCGGTCGTGGTCATCACTGATCCTCCTGATACGTCTTGCCGACCACCTCGGCGTACTGCTGCGCTTGAGCGAGCGCGTCCTGGACGCTGATCTGTCCTGCCACGGCGGCGCTGATCTGCTGACTGACCCGAGTGCCGAGATCCTGGAACTCGGGGATGGTGAGGAACTGGACGCCGGTGTACGGCACCGGATCGACCGTCGGGTTCAGCGGATCGGCATTGTTTATCGAGTCGAGCGTGACCTGACCGAAGGCGGCCGACGCCTCCTTGTACTCCGGGATCTCGTAGGTGGACAACCGGCTTCCCGGTGGCACCCGCTCCCAGCCGAGCTCGGTGCCGACCTTCTTCAGGTACTCCTTGTTCGTCATCCACGACACGAACTTCCAGGCGTCGTCCGGGCTTTCCGACGTCGTCGGGATGCCGAGCGACCAGGAGTACAGCCACCCGTTGTCGCCCTTTGCCGCCGACGGGGCCTTGGCATACCCGATCTTGCCGACGACGTTGCTCGACGTGGGGTCCTCGAGCACCGACACCGCCGAGGTGGCGTCGTACCACATGGCCGTGTTGCCCTGTGCGAGTTGCGTTCCGCACTCGCTGAAGCCGCTCGTCGCCGCGCCGGCCTGTCCGTGCGACCGGACCAGGTCGACGTAGAACTGCACGGCTTCCTCGACCTGCGGACTGTCGAGTTGCGCGTTCCAGTTCTCGTCGTACCACCGGCCGCCGAAGGCGTTGATGACGGTGTCGAGGGGCGCGAGCACCTCGCCCCAGCCGGGCTTGCCACGCAGGCAGATGCCGGACATGCCCGGACGGTCGAGTGTCGCGGCGGCCTCGGCCACCTGGTCCCAGGTGGGCTCGGCCGGCATCGTGATGCCTGCTTCCTCCATCAAGTCCTTGCGGTACATGAGGAAGGACGACTCACCGTAGAACGGCACCGAGTACATGCTTCCCTCGTAGGACAGCGACTCCTTGAGCGACGGGATGAAATCGTCCTCGTCGTATCCCGGTGTGGCCTGCGCGTACTCGGACAGATTGGTGAGCCACCCGTTCTCGGCCCATTGCGGCGTCTCGTAGTTGCTGATCATCACCACGTCGAACTCACCACCGCCAGTGGCCACCGACGCCGTGATCTTCGCGCGCGCCTCGTTCTCGGACAGCGAGACGAACTTCAGGTTCACACCCGGGTTCTCGGCCTCGAACTCCGGTGCGAGCGAGATCGCGTCGGACATCTGCGAGTTGGAGACGATGGCCACGGTGATGGTCGTGCCGCCACCGTCACCTCCGAACGATCCCGCGCCCGCGCAGCCGCTCGCCGTCAGCACGGTGGCTGCGGCGAGGGCGGCGAGTGGGACGAATCGTGATGTCACGTCGGTACTACCTCGATTCCTTCATGGGGTTGCTGCCGTGCTCGTCGAGAAGGTCCAGAGCACAGGCGATATCGGTCACCAGGACGGTGGCGAGACGGCCGCGCAGAGCGGCCCGGATCGCGGCGTGCTTGCGCGCACCGCCGGAGATGAGGAGCGTGGTGGCGCAGTTCCGGATGTCGTCCAGCGGCACCGAGACCGTGCGGTCGGTCAGTGAGCTGTCGACGTCGGCGCCTTCGGAGTCGAAGAACCGACCGCCGATCTCACCGACCGCACCGAGTCGATCGAGTTCGGACAGGAGGTCGGCGTCGAGGAAGCTTCCCTCGAACAGCGTCGTCGACGTCGACACCGGGCCCAGTCCGAAGAACATGAGATCCGCGGTGCGTCCGGCGTCGAGCGCCTTGGACATCAGCGAGTCCTGTTGCAGCGCCACGACCGTCGCCGGGTCGGCGTAGAGAGGGGCGTTGAGCCGCATCGGCGTCGCCTGCAGTTGCTCGGCGCAGCGGGTGAGGACGAAGTCGACACCGGTCTGGTAGTCCGCGGTGCTCATGGATCCGTCCAGCTGCACCACGCGGGCGCAGCGGCTGCCGCGTCCCTGGAGCGACTGCGCCACCGCGACCGTCTCCGGCCCCCACGTGAAACCGAGCGTGTGAGCAGGCTGCACGCGCCGGGTGAGGATGCCCGACGCGGCGCGCCCCACCGCGTCGTACCGACCGCCGGCGTCGTCGATGGTCGACGTGACCACCAGCGCCTCGTCCAGGCCGTACCGCTCCTCGAGTCGACGTTCGAGATCGGTGTGCACCGATCCGCTGATCTCCTCGGGCACGTGGATCTCGATGCGCACGAGCCCGTTCGCCCGAGCCCGAGCGACGAGTCGACCTGCCGTGGGACGGGAGACACCGAGCTTGGTGGCGATCTCCGCCTGGGTCGCGCCCTCGACGTGGTACATCGTCGCCGCACGCAGCGCGAGCCTCAGCTCGTCGCTCGAACTCGGCGTCGTCACGATGTCGCTCCTGGTCGTCGGGGTGAGCATCTGCTCACCTGGTGTTCATCTGCTCACTTAAGCTAACATCCAGGTGTGATCCACACAACAGTCGATTCCATGCGTGCCGCAGTTCTCACCGAACCGGGACACATCGAGACGCAGACGCGACCTGTGCCGACGCCGAAGGCAGGTGACGTCCTCGTCCGGGTGGCATCCGTCGGGGTCTGCGGATCGGATGCGCACTACTACCGCGAGGGTCGCATCGGCGACTTCGTCGTCGAGTCGCCGCTCGTTCTGGGCCACGAGGCGTCGGGTGTGATCGTCGCCGTCGGTGACGGCGTCTCCCCTCGGCGAGTCGGGTCGCGAGTGTCCATCGAGCCGCAACGACCCGATCCCGACAGTCGCGAGACCCGATCGGGCCACTACAACCTGTGCCCCCACATGGAGTTCTATGCGACCCCTCCCGTGGACGGTGCCCTCTGTGAGTACGTGACTATCGGATCCACGTTCGCGCACGACGTACCCGACGCCGTGTCCGACGACGCCGCGGCCCTCTTCGAGCCCCTGTCGGTGGCCATCGCGACCGCACGCAAGGCCGGGATCACCGGCGGCTCGCGAGTGTTGATCGCGGGCGCCGGGCCGGTCGGAGTGCTCACGGCGCAGGTCGCACGCGCCTTCGGCGCCACGGAGATCGTCGTGTCGGACATCTCGGCCGACCGCCGCGCCAACGCCACGCGGTACGGGGCGACCCGCGTGATCGACCCGGCGGACGAGTCGGTGCACGACCTCGACGTCGACGTGTTCGTCGACGCGTCGGGCGCACCCCGCGCAGTGCAGGACGGGATGCGCGCCGTGCGCCCTGCGGGCAGAGTGGTGCTCGTGGGCATGGGCGGAAACGAGTACCCGATTCCCGTGTCCGTGATCCAGAACCGGGAACTGTGGGTCACCGGCGTCTTCCGCTATGCCGACACCTGGCCCACCGCACTGGAACTCGTCCGCACCGGACGAGTCGAGCTCGACAGCATGGTGACGGGTCGGTTCGACCTGGATCATGTCGAGGACGCACTGAATCACGACCGCACCGACGGCAGCATCAAGGCTGTCGTCACCGTGACACCCAGTCAGGAGACCCTCTCGTGAAGCTGTCCGCTGCCACCCTCGCCCAGCTTCCCGACGACGTGGACGTGCCACGGTACGACCGCTCGGCGATCACCACCGGGATCGTCCACTTCGGCGTCGGCGGCTTCCACCGTGCGCACCAGGCGATGTACGTCGACCGGCTGCTCCGCACCGACTTCGAGTCCGCGTCGAGCTGGGGCATCTGCGGCGTGGGCGTGCTGCCGGGTGATCGCCGTATGAAGGACGTCATGGACGCCCAGGACTGTCTCTACACCCTGGCACTGCGGCACTCCGACGGCTCGTGGGACACCTCGGTCATCGGATCCATCACCGAGTACCTCTTCGCGCCGGACGATCCCGAGGCGGTGATCGAGAAGCTCGCCCACGCCGACACCCGCATCGTCTCTCTCACCGTCACCGAGGGCGGCTACAACTTCTCTGCCACCACGGGCGAGTTCGACGCCGAGAACCCGGCTGTGCGAGCGGATCTGGCCCCCGATGCGGTACCGGGCACGACCTTCGGACTGGTGTGCGAGGCGTTGTCCCGCCGGAAGGATCGCGGGCTCGCGCCGTTCACCATCATGTCGTGCGACAACATCGAGGGCAACGGACACATCGCCCGATCGACCTTCACCGCGTTCGCCCGCCTGAAGGATCCCGCACTGGCACAGTGGATCACGGACACCGCGCAGTTCCCCAACTCCATGGTCGACCGCATCACGCCCGTCACCACACCCGACGTCGTCGACCAGCTCGCCTCACGGTACGACGTCGAGGACCGGTGGCCCGTGGCCGCGGAGCCGTTCACCCAGTGGGCCCTGGAGGATCACTTCACCCTCGGCCGGCCGCCGTTCGAGGACGTGGGCGTGCAGGTCGTCGACGACGTCACACCGTACGAGCTGATGAAGCTGCGTCTGCTCAACGCGAGCCATCAGGCCCTCTGCTACGTCGGATACCTCAGTGGCTACCGGCTCGTGCACGACGTCACGCAGGACGCACTGTTCGCCGAGTTCCTGTTGCGCTACATGGACGAGGAAGCCACTCCCACGCTGCAGCCGGTTCCCGGAATCGACCTGGCCGAGTACAAGAAGACGCTGATCGAGCGCTTCTCCAATCCGGAGATCCGGGACACCGTGGCCCGGCTCTGCGCCGAGTCGTCGGACCGGATCCCGAAGTGGCTGGTCCCGGTGGTGCGCACGAACCTCGGGTCCGGAGGACCGGTCGCCCTGTCCGCCACGGTGATCGCGAGCTGGGCGCGCTACGCCGAGGGTGTCGACGAGCAGGGTGAGCCCATCGAGATCGTCGACCGTCTGAAGGACACGCTGACCCCGCTGGCTCGGCAGCAGCGCGAGGACCCCCTCGCGTTCGTGCGGAACCGCGAGTTGTTCGGCGATCTGGTGGACGATCCGCGCTTCGTCGACGCCTACACGTCGGCTCTCGACTCCCTGCACACCCGCGGAGCCCGCGCCACCGTGGAGTCGTCGGTGCGCTGACGCCCGTGAGCCTTGTGCGCATCCCTGGACACGCACAAGGCTCACGGGGGCCGAAGGCCCACTACAGCCGCTGCAGCACCTCGGCGAAGGCCAGCTCGGCGGCACCGATCACCGAGATCCGCCGACCCAGGCCCGAGACGTGCAGTTCCACCCCGTGCTGGCGTCCGACCAGGCACTCCCCCACGCCCTCGGTGATGCGTGCCATCGCCGAGGGCACCCGGAGAACGTCGGCGAAGAGGCCGCCGAACACGACGACGCGGGGGTCCACCATCGTGACGATGGTGCAGACGCCCGTCTCCAGTGCCTCGATGTAGCTCTCCGGCAGGGCACCCCCGGCGGCGGCGACGTCGGCCAGTGCGCGCCCGATCGCGGACGGCGTCGCGGGTTCCGGCATCGCGAGTGCCCGGCGCAGTGCGTCCTGCCCGACGGACAGCTCCCAGCACCCGTTGCTTCCGCAGCTGCAGAGGCCCCCGCCGGCGGCGGTCCGCATGTGTCCCACCTCGCCGGCGTAGCCACCGGAACCGCCGAGAAGTGATCCGGCGCTGAGTATTCCGGCACCCACACCGAACTCCGCGAAGAGGTAGACCACGTCGTCCACGCCGCGGGCGCATCCGCGGGTGTGTTCCGCGACCACTCCCAGATCGGACTCGTTGGCGACGATGCACCGCACCCCGACCGCCTCACCGATCAGACGACCGAGCGGAACGTCGGTCCAGCCGAGGTTGGGTGCGACGCGCACGAGACCGTCGGCCGACCGCACGAGACCGGGTACGGCGACACACACTGCACGCGGGGCCGATCCCACCCGATGGGTGAGCTCGGTCGCGGCATCGGCGATGCGGCGCACCAGGTCCGCCGGGTCCGGGCCCGCTCCCGCCTCGTAGTCGAGATCCGCCAGAACAGCTGCGCCCCAGCCGATCGCGGAGACGGACAGCCAGTCGACGGCCGCGTCGACCGCGAGTACCCAGGCGGCGGACGGGATGGGGTCGACCACCAGCGACGGCCGGCCGGCCCCGCCACCGGACGACGGATGTTCGGAGACCAGGCCGTCGGCGACGAGGTCGTCGACGAGAGTCTTGACGGTGCTCCGGTTCAGCGAGAGGTCCTCCGCGAGTTCCGCCCTCGTCCGAGCCCCACCGAGGTGGACACTACGGACGAGGGCGGAACGAGCCGGTCGGCCTGTCACCGACCAGTCGGAGCTCGTCGACGCGACAGTGCGTCGACACTGGCCGCGAGCAACAGCACGAGACCGGTGACGATGGAGACCACCGCCGCGGACTGCCCCTGCAGGCGCAGTCCGTTGTCGATCACCGCGATGACGGCAGCACCGATCACCGCGTCCCGCACGCGACCACGTCCACCGAAGAGCGACGTTCCACCGATGACGGCGGCGCCGACGGCGAACAGCAGCGTGTTGCCGCCACCCGCCTGCGGATCCACGGATCCGACCTTGGACGCTGCCACGATGGCGCCGAGTGCCGCGATGGTCGAGCTGACCACGAAGACACTCATGCGGATGCGCCGGACGTCGATACCCGCTCGCCGCGACGCCTCCGCGTTGCCACCCACCGCGTAGACGTGCCGACCGTAGGACGTCCGGTCGAGGACGAACGTGGCGAGCACCAACACGAAGAGCACGATCGGAACGACGTACGGCACACCGGCGATGGAGAGCACCGCCGGGTTGGGGCTGCGGTTCACCGTCATCGCCCACGTGGCGAGGGCGGCGAACACCGTCAGTGCCGCGATCTTGACCAGCAACAGCGACGTCGGGGGAGCCGTCAGTCCCTGCTTCAGCCGAGTGCGCTGGCGCGAGAGGTTGATCGCCGCGAATCCGCCGACGACCACCGCGAACAGCACCCAACTCGCCCACACCGGGAGCGACCGGTTGGCCACCGCGAAGAGCACGGTGTTGTCGGAGATTCCGAGGGTGCCGCCCTCACCGATCAGCTGCAGCACCACACCGCCCCAGGCGAGGAACAGTGCCAGCGTGACCACGAACGACGGGATGCCGACGCGGGAGACGAGGAACCCGGTGAGGCAGCCGATCGAGGCACCGACGCAGATCGCCAGCACGATCTCGATCCACGGATTCGCGGGCACCCCGAGCAGCGCGATGGCGAGTGCGATCGCGGCCGGCACGATGGCCGCCCACAGTCGCGTGATCGCCGCGAGCACTCCGGCCACCACCAGAACGGCGCAGAACGTCAGGAACACACCGGTTCCCATGCCGCCGAGCAGGTTTCCCCCCTCCGTGTAGTGCAGGGCGAGAATCGCCGCCGCCACACCGGAGCCGGTGCCGGCGGAGAGGTCGATCTCACCGAGGAGGAGCACGAACACCAGCCCCATGCCGATCAACGCGGTGGCCGCTCCCTGGGTGAGCAGATTGGCCACGTTGTTGAGGGTGAGGAACTGCCCCGACAGCGACGAGAACACGACGAGCAGGACGACCAGCCCGGCGAGTGCGGGCAGTGCCCCCAGCTCGCCGCCGCGCAGTCGTGCCACGTAGTCGCGTCCGGCGTCGCCGAACGATCGCCGATCGGTGTCCATCGAGAAGTCGGACCGGGCGCGGTCCTGTTCGGGTGCGGCGGTCATATCGTCACCGCCTTCGCCTCGGCCGACGGAAGACCGAGGTCACCGCTGCGGCCGGTCGTGATGAGCTCGACGATGCGTCCGACGGACACGTCCGCCGTGCGCACCTGCGCCGCCATCCGCCCCAGGAACAGGGCGGCGACGGAGTCGGACACCTCGACGACGTCGTTCATGTTGTGGCTGATGAGCAGCACTCCCACACCCGAGTCCGCGAGGCGGCGAACGAGGTCGAGGACCTGTCGCGTCTGCGCGACTCCCAGTGCGGCCGTGGGCTCGTCGAGCAGCACCACCTTCGACTCCCAGAGCACCGACTTGGCGATGGCGACGGTCTGCCGCTGTCCACCGGACAGCGACGCGACCGGGGTGCGCACCGACTTGACGGTGCGCACCGACAGCGACGCGAGGGTGTCGCGCGCCGCCTGTTCCATCGATGCCTCGTCGAGCAGACCCTTGGCCGTACGCTCACGGCCGAGGAACATGTTCTGCACGATGTCGAGGTTGTCGCACAGGGCGAGGTCCTGGTACACGACCTCGATACCCAGCGCCGCAGCCTCTTTCGGATTCGACACCGACACCGGCTCGCCGCCGAAGCGGACCTCGCCGGAGTCGGTGCCGTGAATTCCTGCGATGCACTTGATCAGCGTGGACTTGCCCGCGCCGTTGTCACCGACCAGTGCAGTGACCTCTCCTGCCCTGATCGTCAGATCGACATCGTGCAGGACGTGCACCGGACCGAAACTCTTGTTGATGCCCTGCAACTGCAGGACGGGCTCTCCCGCGGCGGTCATGGTGGTCAGGAGATTCCCGCGTCCGCGCAGGCCTGAGCCACGTCGCCACTGCACAACGCGTCCGCCGAGACGGCGCCGCCGTCGACGGCGACCTTGACGTTGTCGCGCGTGATGGTGACCGGGTCCAGCAGGACCGACTTCACCTGACGGTTGCCCTCGGGGTCCTCCGACGTCGCCGTCGCCTTGGCGTCGGCAGCGGCGGTGTCACCCTTGGCGAGGTCGATGGCGAGCTCGGCGGCAGCGGCCGCCTCCTTCGCGACGTCCTTGTAGACGGTCATGCACTGGTCGCCGCGGAGCACGGCCTTCAGTCCGTCCTCGGTGGCGTCCTGACCGGTGACCGGCACGGTGCCGTTCAGGCCGTTCTTCTGCAGGACCGTGATGACGGCGCCCGCGAGTCCGTCGTTGGCGGCGAGAACGCCGTCGACCTTGCCGCCGTTGGCGGTGAGCAGCTGCTCGAAGGTGGTGCCGCCGACCTGGTTGTCCCACTCGGGGATGGCCTGGTCGCCCGCGAGGCGCAGGTCGCCGGAGTCGTACTTCGGCTGCAGCACCTCGAGCGCGCCGGCCTTGAACAGCGTGGCGTTGTTGTCGGTCGGCGAGCCGTTGATCTGGATGATCTGCGCGCCGGGCTTCGCGCCCACGCAGTCCACCAGGCCCTGACCCTGCAGGTTGCCGACGGTGGTGCTGTCGAAGGAGACGTAGTAGTCGGCCGAGCCGCCGAGGGTGAGTCGGTCGTAGTCGATGGTGGCGACGCCCGCTTCGGTGGCCTTCTTCTGCACGGCGGCACCGGACTCGGACGAGAGATTGCTCATCAGGATGACCTTCGCACCCTGGCTGATCATCGAGTCGGCGATGGACGAGAACTTGGTGGTGTCGCCCTCCGCGTTCTGGATGATCGGATCGAGACCCGCGTCGCTCAGCGCCTTCTGCAGGAGCGGTCGGTCCTGCGACTCGTAGCGTGCGGACGACTTGGTGTCGGGCAGGATGACGCCGACCTTGGTGCCGCCGTTGCCGGATCCGCCGGAGTCTCCGCTGCCGCTGTCGCTGCTGGAGTTGCTGCCACACGCGGTGAGTGCCATGACCAGACCGATACCCGCCGCGGTGAGGGCGAGCCTTGTGTTCTGCATCGATCGTCCCTTCGGTTGTATGTTGCGGAGCACAACATATTCCTTCAGGTGTGATCTGGGCAATAGGCTGTCCGACAAGGTGACGCCGGTCACTCTTCAGCGATCGACGTGCACCTCCGCCACGGTCCACGCGTGCGCCTGCTCGCTCAGGGTGAAGCCGAGGCCAGGACGTTCGGACAGGTGCATCCGCCCGTCCCGCGTCTCCAGGTGCTCCTCGAACAGCGGATCCAACCAGTCGAAGTGCTCCACCCAGGTCTGCAGAGGATAGGCAGCCGCGAGATGCAGGTGGATCTCCATCGCGAAGTGCGGCGCCATCTGCAGGCCGTGATGCTCGGCGAGTCCTGCGAGCTTCAGGAACTGCGTGATCCCACCGATGCGCGGCGCGTCGGGCTGGATGATGTCGACGGACCCGGCCTCGATCAGGCGCACGTGCTCGCCGACACTGGCCAGCATCTCACCGGTCGCGATGGACGTGTCGAAGGTCCGCGCGAGCATGGCGTGGCCCTCGGCGTCGTAGGCGTCGAGTGGTTCCTCGATCCACACCAGATCGAACTGTTCGAGAATGCGGCACATCCGGGTCGCCGTCGGTCGGTCCCACTGCTGGTTCGCGTCGACCATCAGGGGCACGTCGTCACCCAGGTGCTCGCGCACTGCGGTCACCCGAGCGATGTCCTGGCGCCAGTCCGGCTGTCCCACCTTCAGTTTGATACCGCCGATGCCGGCCGCGAGAGACGCGGTCGCGTTCTCCAGCACCTCCTCGATCGGGGTGTGCAGGAAGCCGCCGGACGTGTTGTACGTCTGCACGGCATCACGGGTGGAGCCGATCAGTTTCGCGAGCGGGAGCCCGGCGCGCTTCGCCTTCAGGTCCCACAGTGCGATGTCGACGGCCGCGATCGCCTGGGTGGCGACGCCGCTGCGACCGACGGAGGCACCGGCCCAGACGAGAGAGCTCCAGATCTTACCGATGTCACTGGGATCCTGACCGATCAGCACAGGCGCGATCTCTCGCGCGTGGGCGAACTGCGCAGGGCCGCCGGCACGTTTGGAGTAGCTGAACCCGATGCCCTCGTGCCCCTGCTCGGTGCGTATCTCGACGAAGAGGAACACCACCTCCGTCATCGGCTTCTGCCGTCCGGTCAGCACTTTCGCGTCGCTGATCGGTGTGGCCAGAGGGAGAACGACGGAGCGCAGGGTGACGTCCGCGATGCGATCGATCGTGGCGGCCCCGGGCGCGAGCGCACGAACGGCCGCGTCGGGCGCGGTGAGCCCGCTGGTCGGCCGGGTGGTGCTGCGCTCGGGGGTCTCTCGCGTGTCGGTCACAGTCGGCTCCTCCATCGGGTACGTGGTCCAGCTCACACGCTAGAAGCCGCACTGATGCGCGTCCAACACTGATGTCGCATCGGTCGATGCCGACCGAGCATCACTGCATGTCCCGACGAGTGGCGCTCCGGTCGCACCACATCGGCATCGAACGATGCGGAAATCGCATGTGTCGGTTCACGATCCGGACCGGTCGATCTCTGACCACGTATCGCCGCAGGTGGGTGACTCGAGCGGCGTCGGCGTCGTCGCCTCGATGGTGACGCGGACGGTCTCGACGACGGCTCGACGCCGTTGACGACCTCGACAACCGCTCCTACGTTGTGTCCACCGTCACAGGATCCGATCACCACAGCCCACCTGTCCGGTGTCACTCGAATCCCCCGTCCACTCGGACGTCATACCCGGAGGTCGACATGAGCCCTGCACCGCGACACCGATCCGGGACGCTCGCAGGCGTGCTCGTCCTCGCGCTCACCGCCTCGGCGTGCTCCGTGGCCAACACGGACCGCAGCTCGGTCACCGATCCGGACACCCTGCGCATCGTCCTGAGTCAGGAACCCCCGACGCTCGAGGCGTGCGACGTCTCGCAGACCTCGATCGGCGTCGTCACGCGGTCGAACATCACCGAACCTCTCATGGAGCGGAACCCCACCACCGGTGATCTCGAACCCAAGCTTGCCGACTCCTGGGAACAGAACTCCGACCGCCAGTGGACGTTCCGTCTGCACCCCGGAGTCACCTTCAGCGACGGTCGACCGTTCGAGGCCGCGGACGCCGCGCACTCCATCGAGCGCACCGTGAACTCCGACATCGGATGCAACGTCGAGGGATACGTGTTCGGCGACGCCGATCTGACCGTGGCCGTCGTCGATCCGCTGACCCTGACGGTGGCAGCGCCGAACCCGGATCCCATCCTCCCGCTGCGGATCTCGTTCGTGGAGATGGTCCCACGCACCGCCAGCATCACGGAACGCGAGCGGGAACCGGTCGGCACCGGACCGTTCGCTCTCGACACCTGGGACTACGGCCAGCGGCTGACCCTGGTGCGCAACGATCGGTACTGGGGGCCTCGGCCGGAGTTCGCCCGTGCCGTCTACCAGTGGCGCAGCGAAGGCAGCATCCGCGCGTCGATGGTCTCGGGAGACGAGGCCGACATCGCGACCGGTATCGGACCGGAGGACGGTGCCGGGGACCTGGGTGTGGCCTACCCGAACAACGAGACCACCGCGGTTCGGATCCAGGTCCGGGAGCCACCCCTGGACGACATCCGGGTGCGGCAGGCGATCAACTATTCCATCAACCGGAACGGCATCGTGCACGCCCTCTTTCGCGATCTGGGACGCCCGGCGGCCCAGTTGGTCTCGCCGGGAGTCGTCGGGTACGACGACGATCTCGAGGCGTGGCCGTACGACACGGAGAAGGCGCGAGCACTGCTCGACGAGGCACGAGCGGACGGCGTGCCGGTCGATGCGAAGATCCGACTGATCGGCCGTACCGGTCAGTTCCCGAAGGTCAACGAGACCCTCGAGGTCGTCCAGAACGCACTGTCCGAACTGGGCATGAACATCTCGATCGAGATGATGGACTCGGCCGGTACGTCGCAGTACCAGGAGCGCCCCTTCCCCGCCGACGCAGGCCCGTACCTCCTGGTCATCCAGCACGGCAATCAGGCGGGTGACTCGGCCTTCACCGTCGACCAGTACTTCACGAGTGACGGATTCCAGAGTGCCTACGGAACACCGGAGTTCGACGCGGAGATCGCCGCGGCCGGCCAGCTCACGGGTGACGCCCGGCAGGATGCGTACGCCCGCCTCTTCGAGGAGGAGCCGACGAAGATCATGCAGATGGCCTACATCGCGCACATGGAGGGCGTGCTGGCGAAGTCGGACAGAGTCGACTACACACCCGACTCGGCCACCGTCGACGAGATGCACCTCGCTGCCATGACCCACGCCGACGACGAGTCGAACGCTACGGGGCGCTGACCTACCCGGCACCCTCCGTCAGGTCCCGCACCTCGGCGTAGCGTTCGCGCACCGCCGGGGTCGGGTCCGCCTCGTACCGGGGAATGTCCGCCGCGGCCCAGGTGGGCGGTTCGGCCCCGCCGGACAGCACCCAGGCCGCCTGGCGCGCGGCCCCGTCGGCCACGTACTCACCGGGCGGCGGGACGTCGACGGGCATGCCGAAGACTCCCGGCGCGAGGACGCGCACCGCCTCGGATTTCGCGCCCCCTCCGACGAGCAGCACTCGCGACACGGTCGCACCCTGCGCCACCAGGTGGTCGATCCCGTCGGCGAGACTGCACAGCAGACCCTCGATCGCGGCGCGCGCGAGGTGCGCCGGGGTCGAATTACCCAGGCGCAGGCCATGAATCGCGCCGGTCGCGTCGGGCCGGTTCGGTGTGCGCTCCCCCTCGAGGTACGGCACCATGACCAGGCCCTGGCTCTCCGTGGACAGCGCGAGCCGCGACAGCTCGTCGTGGTCGACGCCGAGCAGGCGCGCGGTCGCATCGAGCACGCGCGCGGCGTTCAGCGTACAGACGAGAGGCAGTTGACGACCGGTGGCGTCGGCGAAGCCGGCCACCAGTCCCGACGGGTCGCGAGGAGCCACGGTGGACACGGCCGAGACGACGCCGGACGTGCCGATGGAGACCACCAGGTCACCCTCGCCGGCACCCAGAGCCAGTGCCGCAGCGGCATTGTCACCGGTTCCGGGCCCGATGGCCGCGCCTCCGGAAGTCGTGCCGATCCGTGTCGAGGGCGCCGCCACGGTGGGCACGTGCGGGGTGCGCCCGCGTAGCGCGAGACCGAGCAGATCGACGCGGTACTCGTTCGTGGCCGCCGAGAAGTATCCCGTGCCGCTGGCGTCACCCCGATCCGTGGCCAGGGCGTCGAGTCCACGAGCACCGCCGAGGCGCCAGGACAGCCAGTCGTGCGGAAGACAGACTGCCGCAGTGCGATCGGCGTTCTCCGGCTCGTGATCCGCGAGCCACCGCAGCTTTGCCGCGGTGATGGACGCGACCGGCACCACGCCCACGGCGTCGGCCCACTCCTGGCCTCCACCCAGCTCGGTCACCAGGTCGCGCGCCGACTCGGCGGAGCGAGTGTCGTTCCACAGCAACGCCGGTCGGACGGTCTCGCCCGCCTCGTCGAGACACACCATGCCGTGCTGCTGCGCTCCGACGGAGACCGCGTCGACGCCGTCCATTCCACCGGCGTCCGCGAGAGCGGTCTCGAGAGCCTCGTGCCACCGGGCCGGGTCGATCTCGGTGCCGTCGGGATGGCCGGCCCGACCGTGGCGGACCAGCTCACCGGAATCCGCGTCCCGAACAACGATTTTGCACGACTGGGTGGACGAATCGACACCCATCACCAACGCCACGACCTCGTCCCTTCACCGTCACGTGCGTTCCGGCAGCTCACCGGTCCGAGCAGTTCACGCTACCGTGAAGCCATGGCCGCCCACGACGAACCGCGAGAAACCGAGGACGCCCGGTTTCGCCTCGAGGTCATGGGTGCGGCGCTGGAGCTCTTCGAGAGCAAGGGGTACGAGGCCACCACGGTCGACCAGATCGCGGAGAGCGCGGGGCTGTCGCGCCGCACGTTCTTCCGGCAGTTCCGGTCCAAGGAGGACGTGGTCTTCCTCGACCACGACGCCACCCTCGCCCATGTGCAGGACTTCCTGGGAACGACCGACCTCGACCCGTACGACGCCGTGTGCGAGGCCGCCGCGCGCGTGTTCGCCCGGTTCTCCGGCACGCCGGACACCACCCGTCGCCGCTACCGCGTCCTGCAGACGGTGCCCGCCCTGCGCGAGCGCGAACTGGTGATGGTGCTGCGGTACGAGCGCGTCTTCGTCGACACCCTGCGCCGCGGCGCCCCGACGCAGGAGCCGCTCTCCCTGGTGCAGTTCGCCGCCGCGGTCACGGCGACGCACAACTACCTGCTGCGTACGTGGCTTCGCGACGGGGCCCGAGTGGAGGTCGAGGACGTCCGGCGCGCCCTCGGGGCGGTGAAGCGGCGGTTCGTCACCGACACCGCGGGAGACCGGCCCACCGCACTCGTGTTACCGCCGGGGACGTCGGTCGCGGACGTCACGACCCTGCTCGCGCAGCACTTCGGGGACGGTCTCACCACCACCCCGTGACCTCGCCGAGCGTGCTGTCGACCACCGGCACGAGCGACCGGACGTACGTCGCCGACAGGTGGTGGGAATCGTGGTAGACCAGCACGTTTCCTTCGATGACGCGACACACGTCGGGACCGCAGACCGCATCGGAGAAGTCGACGGGAACCACCGAGGGGAACGGCAGCGACGCGGCGCGGGCCGGATCGATCTCGGACAGGACCTCGCTGCGCGGCAGTCCGCACGACTCGCTGTCGCCGCCGTCGGCAAGGCAGTCCGCGGCGCGATACGGGACGCCCTCCCGGCTGAGCCACGGAGTGTCCCGCACGGCCACGACGGGAAGGGCGAGCGCGGACAAGCGTGCCCAGACGTCGAGGTACGCGTCGGGTGTGACGTCGCCGAACTCCGTGGGGCTCGGCCGCGTCGAAGTGGTGAACACCCAGTCGGGGCGGTCCGACGCGAGGATGTCGAGCACGTCCGAGGACCAGTCCCGGCAGTCCGGGTAGGGCAGATCCACCAGGAGCGGCTCGCCGATGTCGAGCGGGCACCCCATCTTGAGGTAGGTGACCACGGCGAACCCGCGATCCCGGCCGATCCGGTCGAGTGCGGGGAGCCAGTGCTCGGCGTGCGATCCCCCGGCCAGGGCAAGGGTGCGCGTCGCGTCGGAATCGCCGTACACGCACGAGATCACCTCGCGCTGCGTCATGTCCGCGATGCAGCCGTCCAGCGTCGACTGCGGCAGGTCCAGGTCCGCATCGAGCACGGCGGGTCGCATCGGAGCGTCCGGCACGGGCACACCGTCGACGAGCGCGAGCGCCCCCGGGTAGCGATCGTCGGCGCTCACGTCGGCGGTCGGTCGGGCCGTCGCCCGATCGAGGTAGCCCTGCCAGGTCGCGCTCGCCGCGGCCAGGCCGATCGCTCCGACGGTCACCAGGGCGGTGAGGACGCCGCGGCCCGCGCCCCGACGGTGCACCGGCTCCTCCACCCACGAGCGCGTGGCGACGGCCAGGGCGATCGAGACGACCACCACGGCGGATCCCGTCACCACGGTCACCGAGTGCCCGGTACCGAGCACCGCGATGAGGATCGGCCAGTGCCACAGGTACAGCGGGTAGGCGATGGAGCCGAGGAACTGCAGTGGGCGGGACTCGAGAGCGCGGATCACGGCCGGTGCTCGTGACTCGGGAGCACCCGCACCGGCAAGCACCAGCAGCATCGCGGCCCCGACCGGCACCAGCGCGGCAGGACCGGGGAACTGCGCCGCACCGTCGACGAGGAACCCACAGCCCACCAGTGCGGCGAGCCCGACGACGGCGGACGCGGCCCGTAACGCGGCCGGCAGCACGACCCGACCGATCACCAGCCCGGCGATCGCGCCGACCGCGAGTTCCCACGTCCGCGCCCCGGTGTCGTAGTAGGCCCACCCCTGGTGGGTGCGGCCGATGTCGGCCGCATAGGCGAACGACACCGCGGCGGCGACCGCGAGCACCGACACCAGCACCGGTGTGGTCAGGTCCCGACGACCACACCGACGGCACGCCGCGGCGACGAGGAACACCACGGCCGTGACACCGACGTAGAACTGCACCTGCACGGACATCGACCACAGGTGCTGGAGAGGACTGACCGACAGATCGGCCGCCGCGTAGTCGGACGCGGTCCGCGCGAGCTCCCAGTTCTGGACGTACGCCAGCGACGCGAGGAACTGCCGCGTCGTCGCGTCCCACATCGTGAAGGGTCGGTCCCACACGGTCCAGAGGGCCACCGCGCCGAACACCACCACCGCCGCGGGGTACAGGCGTCGGGCGGTGCGGACGACGAGGGGCCGCAGGACCGGACCGTCGGCTCGCTCGACGCGGCGCAGCACCATCGACGTGAAGAAGAAGCCGGACAGGACGAGGAAGACGTCGACACCGCCCGAGACCCTGCCGAACCAGATGTGGAAGACGACCACGAGGGCGATCGCCAGCCCACGGAGACCGTCCAGATCGACGCGGTGGCCCGGCCTGCGCGCGCCGACTGCCCGGGCACCCGGCGCACGGGTCGTCGCCTGGTGGTGCACGACCACCAGAATAAGGGACGGACGGTACGGGTCCGGAGCACCCACACGTGACCAGTGACACCAAGTGCCACGCAGCCATGGTCACCGGCCGGTCGGTCCGGTACGCTGGCCTCATTCCGTGACACCGAGTGCCACGACCCTCTCACCACGACGAACGGACATCCCATGGCCGGCAACCCCAGCTTCGACCTCTTCCAGCTCGCCGACGAGCACAACGAGCTCCGCGACGCCATCCGCGCACTCTCCGAGAAGGAGATCGCGCCGTACGCCACCGAGGTCGACGAGCAGGAGCGCTTCCCCGAGGAGGCCCTGAAGGCCCTCAACGCCTCCGGCTTCAACGCGGTGCACATTCCCGAGGAGTACGGCGGCCAGGGCGCCGACTCCGTCGCGGCCTGCATGGTGATCGAGGAGGTCGCCCGCGTGTGCGGTTCCTCCTCCCTGATCCCCGCCGTGAACAAGCTCGGCACCATGGGCCTCATCCTCAGCGGCAACGAGGAGCTCAAGCAGAAGGTGCTGCCCTCCATCGCCGAGGGCGAGATGGCCTCCTACGGACTGTCCGAGCGTGAGGCGGGCTCCGACGCCGCCGGCATGAAGACCCGCGCCAAGGCGGACGGCGACGACTGGATCCTGAACGGCTCGAAGGCCTGGATCACCAACGCCGGCAAGTCGACCTGGTACACCGTCATGGCCGTCACCGATCCCGAGAAGAAGGCCAACGGCATCTCGGCGTTCATGGTGCACAAGGACGACGAGGGCTTCTCTGTCGGCGAGAAGGAGCGCAAGCTCGGCATCAAGGGCAGCCCCACCCGCGAGCTGTACTTCGAGAACTGCCGCATCCCCGGAGACCGCATCATCGGTGAGCCCGGCACCGGCTTCAAGACGGCACTCGCGACGCTCGACCACACCCGTCCCACCATCGGCGCGCAGGCCGTCGGCATCGCGCAGGGCGCTCTCGACGCGGCCATCGCGTACACCAAGGACCGCAAGCAGTTCGGCAAGGCCATCAGCACGTTCCAGGGCGTCGAGTTCATGCTCGCCGACATGGCGATGGAGATCGAAGCGGCCCGCCTCATGGTGTACTCGGCGGCCGCTCGCGCCGAGCGCGGCGAGAAGAACCTCGGTTTCATCTCCGCTGCGTCCAAGTGCTTCGCGTCCGATGTCGCCATGAAGGTGACCACCGACGCGGTCCAGCTCTTCGGCGGCGCCGGCTACACCCGCGACTTCCCCGTCGAGCGCATGATGCGCGACGCGAAGATCACGCAGATCTACGAAGGCACCAACCAGATCCAGCGCGTCGTCATGTCGCGGGCGCTGCTGCGCTGACGCCGGTGGCGGGACCGCCGTGCGTCACTCGCTCGGCGGTGCCGCCCGCAACCGGTCGATCTCGCGCCGGTCCCGCTTCGTCGGCCTCCCGGCTCCGCGATCGCGAACGGGCACCGCGGCGAACAGTTCCCGTGGCGGTGGGGGCGGGCTCCGGTCGATGTAGCACGCCACCGCGGCCGGGGCTCCCACTCGCTTGTTCACGAGCTGAGTGACCTCGACGATCTTCTCGAATCCCCCTGCGCGGATGCGTACCTCGTCACCGGGCACTACGTGCTGCGCCGGCTTGGCGGCGCTGCCGTTGATCTTCACGTGTCCGCCGCGGCACGCCGACGCGGCGGCGGAGCGCGTCTTGAACAGCCGCACCGACCACGTCCAGGCGTCGATGCGCGTCACAGCTCGTGCACCACGACGTCCGAGACGGCACCGCCGCTCAGGGTCAGCGCAATGTAGGTGCAGTGCGGTTGCCGCCGACGGTCGGTCGGCGAACCCGGGTTGAGCAGGCGCATCCCGTTGTCGGACAGCGTGTCCCACGGAATGTGGCTGTGCCCGAACACGAGCAGGTCGGTGTCCGGGAACTGCGCGTCCATCCGCTTCTCCCGTCCCCCCTTCGCCCCTGTCTCGTGCGTGACGACCATGCGCACACCCTCCACCGTCCGCCGTGCGACCTCCGGCAACCGCGCACGGAGATCGTCACCGTCGTTGTTGCCCCAGCAGGCGAGCAGATCGGTCGACCGTTCCTCGAGCGCGTCCAGCAATGACGGCGCCATCCAGTCACCCGCGTGCACCACCAGGTCGGCCGCGTCCACCGCGTCCCACACCGCGGCGGGCAGATCCCGCGCGCGGGTGGGGACGTGGGTGTCGGCGAGCAGCAGCAACTTCACGTCAGTCTTTCGGCCCGCCCGCGACGTACACGACCTGGCCGGACACGAATCCTGCACCCTCACTGCAGAAGAAGGATGCCGTGTGGGCGATGTCCTCGGGCTGACCGATGCGGTTGACCGGGATCTGCGACGCGGCACCCTTCTTGAAGTCCTCGAACGGCACGCCGACGCGCTCGGCCGTCGCCGCCGTCATCTCCGTCTCGATGAAACCGGGTGCGATCGCGTTGACGGTGACGTTGTAGCGGCCCAGCTCGATGGCGAGGGTCTTGGTGAAGCCCTGCATGCCGGCCTTGGCGGCCGCGTAGTTGGCCTGACCGCGGTTGCCCAGCGCCGAGGTGGACGACAGGTTGACGATGCGTCCCCACTTGGCCTCGACCTGATGCTTCTGCACCTCGCGGGACATGAGGAACGATCCGCGCAGATGCACGCCGAGCACGGCGTCCCAGTCGTCGACCGACATCTTGAAGAGAAGATTGTCGCGCAGGATGCCGGCGTTGTTCACCAGCACCGTGGGCGCCCCGAAGTCGGTGGCGATGCGCTCGACCGCAGAGACGACCGACTGCTCGTCCGCGACGTTCGCGCCGACGGCGATGGCCTGACCACCGGCTGCGGTGATCGCATCGACCGTGCCGGCACACGCCGCCTCGTCGAGATCGACGACGGCGACACCGAAGCCGTCCGCGGCGAGACGTCGGGCGACGGCGGCACCGATTCCTCGCGCACTTCCCGTGACGATTGCTGTCCTGACCTGCTCGCTCACGACTACCCTCTTTCTCATCTCGGCCCCGAAACCCCGCGGCTCCCACTCTTTCTATCAAGTCACAGGAGTCGGCGGACCACCCCTGCTCGAGAAAGAGGCTCACCATGACGACCCGACTGAATCCGTACCTGTCGTTCCGGGACACGGCGCGGGAGGCGATGGAGTTCTATCGCACCGTGTTCGGCGGAGAACTCACGCTGTCGACGTTCGGTGACTCGGGCATGCCTGTCGAGGAGTCCGAGTCGGGCAACGTCATGCACGGTCAGCTCGACACCCCGAGCGGCTTCACGCTGATGGGCGCCGACACTCCGTCGTCGATGGAGGTGAGCACAAACGGCACGGTGTCCCTGAGCGGCGACGACGAGGCAGAACTGCGCGGCTACTGGGACGCGCTCGCCGCGGGCGGCACCCTCGGCGTCCCGCTCGAGACGGCCCCGTGGGGCGACACCTTCGGGATACTCACCGACCGGTTCGGGATCGGCTGGATGGTGAACATCGCCGGCAGCTAGCTGCCGACGGTCACATGGCCGGCAGCTAGCTGCCGACGGTCACATGGCCGGCAGCTAGCTGCCGAACGCGAGCGGCAGGTCGCGACGGAACGTCACCTCGTCGAACTCCCGCCCGTACTCGTCGACCGCGGCGATGCGCATCCGACTCGGTGTGATGCCGGGGATCCCGGGCGTCACGTACGCGCGGACGAACGAATAGTTGCGGAATCGCACCCGTGACCAGGTGAGCGACTCGGGCACCTTCGAGCCGTCCGCGGCGACGACGTAGCTGTTCGGCACCGACGTGTCGGCCACCTCGTTGCCGCGGTAGCTCTCGGGTTCGCCGTCCTGGAACCCGTAACGCGGGCGCCCACCGCCGCCCACCGTGTAGTAGACGGTGCCGTCCGAGACGGAGGTGACCTCCGACCGGTCACCGGCGACGCGGGTCGGCGACCCGCCGCGGATCGGATCGGACCGCTCGAACACGTGGTTGTGCGCCTGCAGCACCACATCGACGTGGTACCGGTCGAAGAGCCCCGCCCACGCACTGCGGACGCCGCCGTCGCTCGCGTGGTCCTTCGTCGTCGAGTACGCGCAGTGGTGGAAGAAGCAGACGATGAAGTCGACGGCCGGATCGGCCCGGTAGCGCGCCAGGGTCGACTCCACCCATCCCGTCTGACGTCCGCCGCTGTAGCCCGTGTTCGCGCGGATCTCGTTCGAGACGTCGTTGGCGTCGAGCGAGAGCACGGCGACGTTGCCGTGGACGAACGAGTAGACCGACGGGCACCCGGCGGGGCCGTTGTCCGGCTGGTCCAATCGAGCTGCGTGGCCGCCGTACCCGTTCGGCCCGTACAGCGCCTCCATGTCGTGATTTCCGGTCGCGAAGAGCCAGGGCGTCGACGCCGCGCTCTGCTCGATCGCCGCGAGGTAGCCGTCCCAGACGTACGGGTTGAACTTGTCGAAGGCCTTGTCGACGGTGCCGCCACTGGGTACGAAGCGAGGAGTGCGGCCCTGTCCCGACGGGTCCGCGTACGCGATGTCGCCCGCGAGGATGTGGAAGTCGGGCCGCGAGTCGGCGATCTGGCGCACGATGTTGGCCGCGTGCTTGGCCGACGGCTCGTTGTCGGGCTTGTAGTACAGATCGTCGTAGTCACCGGGCTTCAGGCCGGGAGGCTGGGTCGGCGTCTCGTCGACGCCTTGATCTCCCATCATCGTGAACCGGAACGGTGCGAGCCGGCCCGGCGGCAGAGCCGGTGCGGCACTGCGGACATCGCTGACGTAGCCGTCGGCGGTGCGCCACCGGTAGTAGTGCGGAAGACGCGGAGTGAGCCCGTCCACCGGAACGTGCACGTAGAACTGCTCGGCCGCCAGGATGCCGCCGTCGGACCGCGGTACCTGGCTCACCAGGTTGCGCACCTCGGCCGACGTCGTGGCGCCCAGTGCCGGGGTCGGACCGTGGTCGAGAAACACCCCGGTGAGTCCGGGATTGCGGGAGAGCTGCGCCGAGAACCGGAGCTGCGTCGCGGCGTCGGAGCCGAAGGAGAGATGCCGTCCTCCGACGGTCAGCGGCGCGTCCTGCGCGTAGGCGACGCGATTCCAACCGGGGTTTCCCACCCCGGCCGCCGCGGCGACGGCGGCAGCACCCACGAGGAAGTTGCGACGGGACACCCGATGGCGACGGAGATTGCTCAGGTGCCAGTCGTGCTGCTCGGCGATGGAAGCGTTCGCCGCGATGTGGGCGGGGACTCCTGTGTCGACGATCTCCCCGGCCGGATTCAGTGCGTTCTCCACCATGGAGACGACGCTGCTCCCGTCACCTCGACGTCAGGCGCACGGCAGGCGAGCAGGAGCCGAACCGAATGTGAACAACGATGCAGCACATGACATTTCGGTCCGACCGGACAAAACCACCAGTCAGTACTGGCGGACCGACAACTCCACGGCCACCTGAAGGTACTCGGCGACGGTGCGCGCGATGGAGACCGGCTTGTCGGGGAGCACGATGTCCGGCACGTCGATGTGCACGCTCGCCGAGCGGTACCTGCCGGGCGGCGGTCCGTAGTGCAGCCCCATCACCACGAGCCTCGGTTCGACGCCGCGAGTCCGTGCGCGCGCGACGATGTGCCCGATCCCGCTCCCGACGTGCTGGAGCACTGTCGGATCACCGTCGTTGCACGTGCCCTCCGGGAAGATCGCGAGATCGTCACCACGAGAAAGCCTTTCGGCACACACGTCCATCATGAGATTGCCGGCCCGAGACACGGCGCGCAGACCGTGGTCGCGGCTGCGGAACACCGGGATGCCGCCCATCATCTCGATGCGACGTCGTTGCGACGTCCGCTCGGCGATGCGGCGGGTCCGCGGGCGGTTCGGTTCGGTCTCGACGAACAGCTCGTCCTTGGCCAGGACGCGGGTGCGGCCGATGACGGGTCGCAGCGCGCTGGACCACGCGGCGGCGGCGACCGTGTACGGGTCGGTCTCGCTGACGTGGTTCACGGCCAGGATGAACCGCGTGTCGTCGTAGATGAGGGAGCGGAGGCGTTCGCGAGCACCGTCGCCGTACCGGACGCGGGGTCGGAACCGTCCGGCGAGAGCCCCGTAGGCGAGCCGCGTGACGCGTCGATTCTGCTGATGCTCCCGGTAGTACTCGTACACGGCGTCGGCGTTCTCGAGGGCGACCACGGGGCGATCCATGCTCGAATCGTAGGCGTTCGCCCTGTTCCACCTATTTGTTCTGACAAATCGAGCGCGCCGTGTATGGTCTGGGTCACAGACGGAAACCCCGTCGGAGGCGGACCCGCAGGTCGGCCACGTGAAGTGAGAGGAACGGGCACCGTGACCACCACCACAGCCCCGCACCGCGTCGTCGTCGTCGGCTCCGGATTCGGCGGCCTGTTCGCGACCAAGGCCCTGCGCCGCAGCGACGTCGACGTGACGATCGTGGCGCGCACCGCGCACCACCTCTTCCAGCCGTTGCTCTACCAGGTGGCCACCGGGATCCTCTCCGAGGGCGAGATCGCGCCCTCCACCCGTCTCATCCTCAAGAACCAGGCGAATGCCGCCGTCGTGCTCGGCGACGTCACGGAGGTGGACCTCGAGGCGCGCACCGTCGTCTCGGTCAGCCGTGGCCGCGTCACCGTCACTCCGTACGACAGCCTCGTCGTCGCCGCGGGCGCCGGCCAGTCCTACTTCGGCAACGATCACTTCGCCGAGTTCGCCCCCGGCATGAAGACGCTCGACGACGCCCTCGAGCTGCGCGGGCGCATCATGAACGCGTTCGACGCCGCCGAACTCACCACCGACCCCGTCGAGCGCGCACGGCTGCTCACGTTCGTCGTCGTCGGCGCCGGCCCCACGGGTGTCGAGATGGCGGGCCAGATCGCCGAGCTCTCGCGCCGCACCCTCGCCGGAACGTTCCGCACGATCGACAGCCGCGACGCCCGCGTGATTCTGCTCGACGCGGCCCCGAAGGTGTTGCCGCCCTTCGCCGACTCGCTGGGCGAGAATGCTCGACGACGTCTCGAGAAGGTCGGCGTCGAGGTCGAGCTGGGCGCCGCGGTCACCGACGTCGACGCCGACGGATTATCTGTCCGCGACAGCGACGGCACCGAGCGCCGCATCGAGTCCTCCTGCAAGGTCTGGTCGGCCGGTGTCTCCGCGAGCCCGCTCGCGGCACAGCTCGCGGCGAAGTCCGGGGCCGAGGTGGACCGCGCGGGCCGCGTGCTCGTCGAGGCCGATCTGACACTGCCGGGCCACCCCGAGGTCTTCGTGGTCGGCGACATGATGGCGCGCGACAAGCTCCCCGGCGTCGCCCAGGTGGCGATCCAGGGCGGCCGCTACGCCGCGCGGTGCATCACTGCCGACGTCCGCGCCGCTGCCACCGACACACCGCGCCCCGAGCGCACCCCGTTCCGCTACCGCGACAAGGGCAGCATGGCGACCGTGACGCGATTCTCGGCCGTGGCGCAGGTGGGACCCGTCAAGATCACCGGCTTCCTGGCATGGCTGATGTGGCTCGCGGTGCACCTCGTCTACATCGTCGGATTCAAGAGCCGACTCACCACCGTCTTCAACTGGACGTGGACGTTCCTCGGCCGAGCGCGCACCCAGCTGACCGTCACGCAGCAGCAGATGCACGCGCGCACGGCACTCGGCAGGCTCGTCGTGCTCGAGGACGCCCGCCGGGAGCGGGACGCGGGAGCCCCGGCACGCGAGGACGCTCGCGCCAGCTGAGTACTGTTCCGGTACATGGGCAGTCGACTCTCCGCTCTCCTCGTCGCCTCCCACCCCGGCCCCGCCGCCGCGGTCACGACGTTCGTGGCACTGCTGTCGGTCAGCATCGGCCCACCCTCGGCGGGGCTCCTCGTCGTCGTGGTCGTGGCGGTGCTGAGCGGGCAGCTGATCGTCGGTTGGACCAACGATCTGATCGACGCCCCGCGGGACACCGCGGTCGGCCGCACGGACAAACCGCTCGCCGTCGGCCGCCTCGACCCCGCCACCGTGCGGGTGAGCGTCGCGGTCGTGGCGGTGGTCTGCGTGGTGTTCTCCATGCTGTGCGGCGTCGTTCCGGGTGCGGTGCACCTCGTGCTGGGAGTCGGATCGGCCCTCGCCTACAACCTGGGTCTGAAATCCACCGTCGTGTCGTGGCTGCCGTACACCGTCGCGTTCGGATCGGCGCCCGTGGTCGTCTCGCTCACCGTGGCCGACGCGATGCCGCCGTGGTGGATGATCACGGTAGGGGCGCTGCTCGGCTTCGGCGCCCACCTGGTCAACGTGCTGCCCGACATCGCCGACGACACGGCGACGGGAGTCCGCGGGCTGGCACACCGACTCCCTGCTCGCGTGGTCGCTCCACTCGCCGCGGGGGTGCTCGTCACCGCATCGATCGTGGGGGTCGTGGGGAGCGGGGCTCTCGGGCGCACCGGGGTGTCGACCGCAGCGGGAGGAGCCGCTCTGGCCGTCGTGGTCGTCGCCGCGTGGATCGCGTCGACGAGCAGCGGACGGACACCGTTCCGCGCGGCCATCGTCATCGCCGGCGTGACCGTGCTGGTGCTACTGCTTCCGCGCTGACGTCTCCGCGGTCGAGGTCAGGTCGCCGGCGGCCTCGAGGTCGTCGGTGTCGCGGAACACCAGGCACCCGTTGTCCAGGGCCACCGCCCACCGGTGCGCCACGGCCCAGTCCCGACCCACGGACGACGAGTCCACGAAGTCGGCGAAGTCCTCGACGATCGATCCCGTCTCGAGAGGCCACGTCGTCGGATCCGAGTCGCGGTCGATCGAGTGCCGGGTACGTACCCGCGCACCGACCTCGAACGTCGGCGGCGGCCCGGTAGGCTCCTGCGGCGTCGCTGCTCCGGGGTTGTTCAGGGTCGATGTCATGGCAGCCTCCTGCTGGTTCCTCGGCGCGGTTTCCCCTTTTCACACAGTTCACACATGGAACACCGAGATTCTCGTGATCTGATGGTGGGATGGCCATCACTTTCACCACACGCGTCCCGGAAGGTCCGATACGAGGCGGTGTCGTCGTCGTCCAGGAGGCGTTCGGCGTGACCGACCACATCGCGGAGGTCTGCGGCCGCTTCGCCTCGGCGGGATGGATCGCCGTGGCCCCGCATCTCTTCCACCGGGCCGGTGATCCGGTGGTGTCGTACGACGACATGGGCACCGCGATGGACCTCATCGGCGCACTGAAGGCCGAGGAGATCGACCAGGACGTCGATGCCGCGTTCGACGAGTTGGCTAGGTACGGCTACGGACCGAGCGGGTGCGCGATCGTCGGGTTCTGCATGGGCGGCACCGTCGCCTTCGAGACGGCGGTGCGGCGTCCACTCGGTGCCGCGGCCACGTTCTACGGCGGCGGCATCCGCGAGGGTCGCTTCGGCTACCCGCCGCTGCTCGACGGCGCCACGGCACTGCGAACGCCGTGGCACGGGTTCTTCGGCGACCTCGACACCGGGATCCCGGTCGACGACGTCGATGCGCTGAACGCTGCCGTCACCGACGCGCAGGTGGACACTCGCATCGCCCGCTATCCCGACGCCGAGCACGGCTTCCACTGCAACGATCGACCCGCCGTCTACAACGAACGGGCTGCGTACGACGCGTGGTCGCGCACCCTCGACTGGTTCGATCTGCACGTGGATCCGGCCGGGGAACAAGGACGGGCCCCTCGCGGTTGAGCCGGGCAAGTAGTTGATTCGTCAACTTTATCCCAGGAGGCCGACATGCCCGCAGTGACCGTCGACAACGTTCTCGCGCTCCCCCGCATCTCCACGCCGCAGCCAGGCTCGGCGGACCGGCCGGTCCGCGCCGTCACCACCGCCCCCACCGGCTACGAGGGCGAGGGGTTCCCGGTCCGACGTGCCTTCGCGGGCGTCGACATGAAGTACCTCGACCCCTTCATCCACATGGACCAGATGGGCGAGGTGAACTACGCGCCGGGCGAGCCCAAGGGCACACCGTGGCACCCGCACCGCGGCTTCGAGACGGTCACCTACATGATCGACGGGATAATGGACCACCAGGACTCGCACGGCGGTGGCGGTTCCATCACCGGCGGCGACACCCAGTGGATGACCGCGGGCAGCGGCATCCTGCACATCGAGGCCCCGCCGGAGCACCTCGTCGTCTCGGGCGGGCTGTTCCACGGCGTGCAGCTGTGGGTCAACCTCCCGCGCAGCAACAAGATGGCGGCGCCGCGGTACCAGGACATCACCGGCCGCGAGGTCGCTCTGCTCTCGAGCCCGGACGGCGGCGCGCTGGTGCGCGTCATCGCCGGCGAGATGGACGGCCACCAGGGACCGGGATCGACCTACACGCCGATCACGCTGTCCCACGTCACCGTCGCCCCGGGTGCCTCGGTGACCCTGCCCTGGAACGCGCGCTACAACGCCATCGCCTACGTGTTGGGCGGATCCGGCACCGTCGGCACCGAGCGGCGGCCCGTACGCACAGGTCAGACCACGGTCTACGGCTCGGGCGACACCTTGACCTTCGCCGCCGCCGAGGGCACCGAGTCGATGGAGATGTTCGTTCTCGGAGGCGAGCCGATCCGCGAGCCCGTCGCGATGGCCGGGCCGTTCGTCATGAACACCAAGGCCGAGGTGCTCCAGGCGTTCGAGGACTTCCAGTCCGGGCGGTTCGGTCAGCCCTGATCGAGCGTCCCTCGCCCGATCACCATGGTGGCGTCCCGGTCCTCGTCGTGTACCACCGTCGGCTCCAGACCGGCGGCAGCGAAGATCTGTCGCACCGTGTCGGCCTGGGCCGCGGACGCCTCCACGATCAGTGATCCGCCGGGTGCCAGCCAGTCGCGTGCCTGTGCAGCCACGCGGCGCTGGACGTCCAGTCCGTCCGGTCCACCGTCGAGGGTGACGCGGGGTTCGTGATCCCGCGCCTCGGGCGGCATCGTCTCGATGGCCGACGAGGGAACGTACGGCGTGTTGGCGGTGACGACGGCGATCCCGTGGCGCAGGTGCGTCGGTATCGCGGCGAAGGTGTCGCTCTCGAAGACCGTGCAGCCCGGCAGGTTTCGACGAGCGCACGCCACCGCCACCGGGTCGATGTCGGAGGCGTACACCGTGGACCCCGGCGCCGAGAGCACCACCGCGGCGGCCACGGCACCCGAGCCGCAGCACAGATCGAGCAGCACGCCGGTGCCGAGTCGGTCGAGCGCCGCGTCCACCATGGCCTCGGTCCGTCGGCGCGGCACGAAGACGCCGGGCTCGACGAGCACGCGGCCCCCGTGGAACTGCGCCCACCCCACGATGTACTCGAGCGGCTCCCCGGCGACACGGCGCGCGATCCAGTCGGCCAGCGTGCTCTCGTCCGGAGCCTCGCCGTTCAGCAGAGCTGCCTCGTCCTCGGCGAACACGCATCCGGCCGCCCTCAGCACGGCGACCGTCCGCGAGGTCACTCCGCGACGAGCCGCTCGATGGCGTGCAGGGGGATCGAGAGCCAGGTCGGGCGGTTGCGCGCCTCGTAGACAGCCTCGTACACGGCCTTGTCCAGCTCGTACGCTCGCAGCAGCGCCCACGAGATGCGCGGGTCGTGTCCCGCCACCTCGGTGTAGCCGTCGCAGAATGCGGACACGTTGCGCTCCACCCACTCCCGCGCCACGGGCTCGAGTCGCGCCCGTTCCTGCGAATCCTCGATCTCGACGACGTGGCTCATGGCGGCGTAGTCGAAAGAGCGGATCATCCCTGCCACGTCGCGCAGCGTGCTGTCCGGAGTGCGCCGCTCCTCGAACGTCTTCGACGGTTCGCCCTCGAAGTCGATGAGGACCCACCGCTCCGACGTGCGGAGCACCTGCCCCAGATGCAGGTCACCGTGGATGCGCTGGGTGTCGATGCCGCCCGTGCCCGCTGCCTGGTCGATCAGGGCCCGGATGCGCGGGAGGTACTGCTCCAGGTCGGCGATCACCGGCAGTGCCGTCTCCACGCGAGCGGAGATGTCGGCCGCCGTACCGGCCGCCGGCGCCAGGGACGTGCCCAGCACCGACGCGAGATCGGCGTGCACGGAGGCGACGGCGCGGCCCAGCTCGCGGGCCTCGCTCGTGAAGTCGGACGTCGTCACGTCACCGCTGGCCAGGACGTCCCGCACGCTGGCCTGCGCGGTGGTCCACCCCTCGGTGGATCCCGCCACGAAGTCCTGCGCCATGGCGAGGGTCGTCTCGGTGTGGTCGATGTCCGCTTCCATCCATCCGCGCAGCGGCGCGACGTTCTCGCACCCCGCCTGGCCCAACGCCCGGTGCAGCTCCACGTCGGGATTGATGCCGATCGTGACGCGCCGGAAGATCTTCAGCAGATGGTGGTCGCCCAGGATGACCGACGTGTTCGACTGTTCGGCGCCCAGCACCTTTCCGCGCAGGCCGGTCTGCAGGTCGCTGCCCGGCATCGCCAGGAAGCGCACCTCGCCGGTCCCGCCGGTGGCCAGGAGGTCGGAGTAGACCGAGATGGCATCGGGATCACGCAGGGCGTCGAACACCACCGCGCCGCCGTCCCGAGTGACGACCCACGGGTCGAGGTCCTCGTCCACCGAGGCTCGGACACCGAGGGGCACCTGGAAGATCTGGGGCTCGGTGCCCTCGAGGTCCACCCGCACGAGTACGTGCTCGACCACGAGCTCGGACGTGGTGGCCAGCGTCTCCCGCGTGAGCAGATGCACTCCGGTGACGGTGTGACCCTTGGCGGAGAACCACCGCTGTTCCGGCAGCCAGGCGGCGAGTGCGCCGAGGAGGGCGCCCTCGTCGAGGGGTGGCGGCGCGACGGGCTCGTCGATGCTGTGCTGTTCCGTGGACATGAGCCTCGGTTACCCCGAATTCTCTCGTCGACAACGTGACCCTGCGCGGACCAGCGTAATGCCCCGTCGACCCCGCGCATCTCGTCCGGCCTGTCAGGATGGAGGCATGACCTCGGACGCATCACTCGCACGGCCCTCGGGCCTGGACCTGAAGTTCGTCGACGCCGCCACCAGAGCGCAGGACGATCTCTTCGAGCACGTCAACGGCCGCTGGCTGGCCGAGTACGACATCCCGGCCGACCGCGCCGTCGACGGCGCGTTCCGGACACTGTACGACCGGGCCGAGGAGCACGTCCGCGACATCATCCAGGTCGCGGCGGACTCCAGTCCGGCGCCCGGCTCGGACGCCGCGAAGATCGGTGACCTCTACAGCAGCTTCCTGGACGCCGACGCCATCGAGGCGGCCGGCACCGCGCCGATCGCCGACGAGCTCGCGGCGGTGGCCGACGCCACCGACAGCGAGGCGCTCGCCCGCGTACTCGGCACTCTGCAGCGCACCGGTGTCGGCGGCGCGGTCGCGCACTACGTCGACACCGACTCGAAGAAATCGGACCGCTACCTCGTCCACTTCTCGCAGTCCGGCCTCGGCCTCCCCGACGAGTCGTACTACCGGGAGGACGAGCACGCACAGGTTCGCGAGCAGTACGCCGAGCACATCGGCGCCATGTTCGCCCTCGCGGGCGTGAGCCGTTCAGCAGCGAGCGTCCTCGATCTCGAGACCGCCCTGGCGGCGGGCCACTGGGACGTGGTGAAGCGCCGCGACGCCGATCTCTCCTACAACCTGACGACGCTCGCGTCGCTGCGAGCGGACGCGCCCGGCTTCGAGTGGGGCGCCTGGATCGAGGGCCTCGGCGCCGACGCGGACCGTCACTTCGCCGAGATCGTCGTCCGCCAGCCCGAGTTCCTCACCACGTTCGCGGAGCTGTGGTCGACGCGCAGCCTCGACGACTGGAAGGCCTGGGCCACCTGGCGCATCCTCCACTCCCGCGCGCCGTACCTGACGTCCGCGATCGTCGACGAGAACTTCGCCTTCTACGGCCGCACGCTGACGGGAACCGAGACCAACCGCGAGCGCTGGAAGCGCGGCGTCTCCCTCGTACAGGATCTGATGGGCGAGGCGGTGGGAAAGCTGTACGTACAGAAGCACTTCCCGGCCGATTCGCGGACGCGCATGCAGGAACTGGTGGCCAACCTCGTCGAGGCGTACCGTCGCAACATCTCCGACCTCGAGTGGATGAGCCCGGAGACGCGGACGGCCGCGCTGGCGAAGCTCGACAAGTTCACCCCGAAGATCGGCTACCCGGACACCTGGCGGGACTACTCCTCGCTGCTGATCGATCCGGCGGACGTGGTGGGCAACTACCGCCGCGGCTACGAGGCCGAGTACCAGCGCGATCTGGACAAGCTCGGTGGTCCGGTGGACCGCGGCGAGTGGTTCATGACCCCGCAGACCGTCAACGCCTACTACAACCCGGGCATGAACGAGATCGTGTTCCCCGCCGCGATCCTGCAGCCCCCGTTCTTCGACCCGGACGCCGACGACGCCGCGAACTACGGCGGAATCGGTGCGGTCATCGGACACGAGATCGGCCACGGATTCGACGACCAGGGAGCCAAGTACGACGGTGACGGCAACCTCGTCGACTGGTGGACCGACAGTGATCGCAGCGAGTTCGGCAAGCGCACCACCGCGCTGATCGAGCAGTACGACTCGTTCGAGCCGAAAGCCCTTCCCGGACACCACGTCAACGGGAAGTTCACGATCGGCGAGAACATCGGCGACCTCGGTGGTCTGTCGATCGCCGTCGAGGCGTACAAGATCTCACTGAACGGCTCCGCGGCCCCGGAGATCGACGGCCTGACAGGGCTCCAACGTGTCTTCTTCGGTTGGGCGCAGGTGTGGCGCACCAAGGCGCGGGACGCGGAGGCGCTGCGCCGCCTGTCCATCGATCCCCACTCGCCGCCCGAGTTCCGATGCAACGGCGTGGTCCGCAACCTCGACAGCTTCCACGAGGCCTTCGAGGTGACAGAGCAGGACGCGCTCTACCTCGATCCGCAGCAGCGCGTCCGCATCTGGTGATCTAGCGCAGGCGCAGGCCGGACTCGGGATCGAAGAAGTACACCTCACCCGCGTCCGGCCGGACGCGCAGGCGCTCGCCCGCACCGACCACGACACGACGATCCACCCGCACCACCACGCGGCCACCGCGGGCCGTCCAGCCGGCGTCCGCCGGTCCGACCGAGTAGGCGAACGACTCCGCCCCCAGTTCCTCGACCAGCTCGGTGGTCAGCTCGACCGCCTCGGTGTCGGACTCGCCCACCAGTTCCCACGACTCGGGGCGGACCCCGACGACGATCCTCCCCTTGTGTGCGGCGGGCACCGGGATGCGCGCGCCACCCAGGACGGCGTGGCCGTCCACCACGTCCGTCTCGAGCAGATTCATCGCGGGCGAGCCGATGAACGACGCGACGAAGTCGTTGACCGGATTCGCGTACAGCTCACGCGGACTCGCGACCTGCTGCAGGAGTCCGCTCTTCAACACCGCGACCCGGTCCCCCATCGTCATGGCCTCGACCTGATCGTGTGTCACGTACACCGTCGTCGTGCCGAGCCGGCGCTGCAACGACGCGATCTGCGACCTCGTGCTCACCCGGAGCTTCGCGTCCAGGTTGGAGAGCGGCTCGTCCATGCAGAACACCTCGGGGCGACGCACGATCGCGCGCCCCATCGCCACGCGCTGACGTTGGCCGCCGGACAGCTTGCCCGGACGCCGGCCGAGGAGGGGCTCGAGCTCGAGCATCCGAGCCGCCTCCTCGACGCGGACGGCCGTGTCCGCCTTCGACATTCCCGCGTTGCGCAGCGCGAATCCCATGTTCTCCGCCACCGTCATGTTCGGATACAGCGCGTAGTTCTGGAACACCATCGCGACGTCACGTTCCTTGGGTGCGAACCCGCTGACGTCCTTGCCGCCGATCTCGATGCGCCCGCTCTCGATCGCCTCGAGCCCGGCGAGCATGCGCAGGCTCGTCGACTTGCCGCATCCCGACGGTCCGACGAGCACGAGGAACTCGCCGTCCGCGATGTCCAGACTGAGCGCGTCCACCGAGGGAGTCGGTGCTCCCGCGTAGCGGTGGGTCGTCTCCACGAAATGTACCGAGGCCATGACAGAGGTGGTCCGCTTCTACTTGGGCAGCTTGGGAGTGATCTGGCGATCGATGATCTGCTGCAACTGATCCTGCACACCCGAGAACGTCGACGCGACGTCGGCGTTCTGCAGGGCGATCTGCTCGAGACCCGCACCGATGATCTGATCGCCGCCGGGCACGAACACGCGGGCGTAGTCCTGCGACCGGGTCCGCGCGAGCTGGTCCACCGCGGTCCGCGAGCGGGGGTTCTGCTCGAGAAACGCGACCTCGGAGGCGTCGGTGGCGGACGACTTGCGCACCGGCATGTAGCCGACGTTCTGCGAGAAGTACGCCGTGTTCTCGGTGTTGGTCACGAACTCGATGAACTTGAGTGCGTTGATCTTCCGCTCGTCCGGGATGTTCGCCGGGATGGCCAGTCCGGCGCCACCCGTCGGGCACCCGGGAGTGCCCGCCTCGGCGGGTAGAAACGCCGTGCCGAAGTCGAACTTCGCGTTCTTCGTGATGCCCGACAGGTCGCCGGTCGACGCGATGGTCGAGCCGAGCAGGCCCGCGGAGAAGTCGTTGGCGATGTCGTTGGACACGGCCGCGTACTTCTTCGTGTGGATCATGTCCTTGAGGAAGTTGCCGGCCTCGATGGTGCGCTCGTCGGTGAACTTCAGATCGAACTCGTCGGAGTAGCTGCCGCCGAACGTCCAGATCGGGCCCTCGAAGGTCCACCCCAGGTAGTCCTCCGCGTTGCCCCAGCCGTGCGCGAGCTTGCCGGATCCGATGGCGCGCTGGATCTCCGGGCCCCACTGGTCGAACTCCTGCCACGTGGCAGGCCCGCGATCCGGGAGTCCGGCAGCAGTCCACACCTCGCGGTTGTAGTAGAACAGCGGGGTGGAGCGGGCGTAGGGCAGCGCCCACGTCTTGTCGTTCCAGTTGTAGTCGGCGACGAGCGAGTCGACGTAGTCGCTCGTGTTCACGCCCGCCTGCGAGAACAGGTCGTCCAGCGGCGAGATCGCGCCGAGCAACGCGAAGTTGAACCACCACACGTCCGAGAGCAGCACGACGTCCGGCAGCGACCCGCCCGACAGCGACGCGTTGAACTTCTGCGCGATCTCCTCGTAGTTCTTGCCGCCGTCGACCATCTGCACCGTCAGGTCGGGATTGGCGGTCTGGAAGCGCGAGATGAGCTCGTTCTCGATGTCCTTCGAGCTGCCCGGGTGGGACGACCAGAACGTGATGGTACTGGCATCGCCACCACCGGACGACGACGAGCTGCTCGTCGAACTCGTTCCGGCACAAGCGGTGAGGGCGGCACCGGCGGCGACGGCACCGGAGAGGCCGAGGAATCCGCGGCGAGTGAACGGTTGCATGATGTGCTCCTTGTTCATAGGTTGGTCAGCCCTTGACGGCGCCGGAAGTGAGGCCCTTGATCATGTGACGCTGGAGAGCCAGGAAGACGATCAGAATGGGGAGCATCGTCAGGACGGTGCCGGCCATGACGGGCCCCCAGTTGGTGACGCCGTCGTTGTTCTGCAACTGGGTCAGGCCCACCGGCAGCGGCGCGACGGACGAGTCGTCCGACATCAGGAACGGCCAGAGGTACTCGTTCCACTCGTTCACCACGGTGATGGTGGCGAACGCGACCATGGTCGGGCCCGACAACGGCAGGACCACCCGGAACAGCAGGCGGACCGGGCCGGCGGCGTCCATGCGGGCGGCCTCGATGATCTCCTGCGGTATCGACAGGAAGTGGTTGCGCATGAGGAACGTTCCGAATGCCACGCCCGCCAGCGGCACGATGATGCCCTGGAAGGTGTTGCGCCACCCCAACTGCGCCACCAACGCGTAGTTGGAGATCACCGTGATCTGGTTCGGCACCATCAGTGCCGCGATGATCACGAGGAAGACGATCGTCTTACCCGGAAAGCGCAGGAAGACGAGGCCGTAGGCGCTCAGCACGCCCAGCGCGAACTTCACGACGGCCAGGATGCTGGTGATGATCAGGGAGTTCTTCAGGAACGTCCAGAACGGAACGGTGGTCGTCGCCTCGTCGTAGTTCTCCGGGCGGAACACCGCGGGCCACCAGACCGACGGCTGCACGTAGATGTCACCGCGCTCCTTGAACGAGGTGACGACGATCCAGAAGAGCGGCAACCCGATGATGACGATGACCACGACCATCGCTGCGTAGCCGAAGAGTGTGGAGAGTCGACGACGCCGGGCGGCGTCCCGCGCCGGGCGGGCATCGTCGGCAGTGGCGGCGGCCGGTGCCCTGTCGATCACGCTCATCGCGCATCACCTCGATCCATGACTCGCACCTGCAGGACGGTGATGATCAGCAGCACCAGGAACATGATCGTGGCGACGGTCGCGCCGTAGCCGGCCCGGAAGTTGCGGAACGACTCCTCGTACACCTGATAGACCATCGTGGTGGTGCCGGTACCCAGCGGACCGCCCCGCGTCATCACGTTGATGATGTCGAAGACCTGCAACGAGTTGAGCATGACCGTGATGGACAGGAAGAACGTCGTGGGACGCAGCTGAGGAAGCGTCACCTTGCGGAACGTCGTCCACCGACTCGCGCCGTCGATCTGCGCGGCTTCGGTCAGATCCTGCCGAAGACCCTGCAGCGCTGCGAGATAGATGACGAAGGCGTAGCCCAGGTTCTTCCACAGGTACGTCACGGTGATCATGAACAGCGCCCACCCGGGGCTCTGGTAGAAGTCCGGCACTCCCTCGAAGCCGAACCGCCGCATGACGTCCTGGATCAGGCCGAAGTTCGGATCGAACACGAACTGGAACGCCACACCGATGGCCGCGCCGGAGATGACGAACGGAGCGAAGACGGCCGACCGGACGATGTTGCGGCCGCGCAGCTTGCGATCGAGGAGCATCGCCAGGACGAGTCCGAGGAGCATGCTGCCCGCCACCGCCGCGATGGTGAAGATGACGGTGTTCGACACGATCTGCCACGTGTCGCTGCGCCCCCACCATTCGCGATAGTTCGAGAGACCGATGAAGGTCGACGTCGGCGACGAGATGTTCCAGTCGAAGAACGAGAGCCTGATGTTGTCCAGCAGCGGCCGGTAGGTGAACACGCCCAGCAGGACCAGGTTCGGCCCGACCAACACCAGGAACAGCGCGTAGTCGCGCCACGGTCGACGGAGGAAAGATCGTTGTGCGGGTGGCAGTTCCGGCAAGGTGCGCTGGACCACCGGCCGCGATCGCGGCGGGCTTGCTCTCACCGGTGGGACATTAGCGTAGGTAAAGCGAACGAATGGTGAACATGGACCGATCAGTATCGGTCCGAGATGTGATCGTTCAGAGTTGCCAGTCGCCGAGGCCGTCGCGGCCGTTCAGAATGCCGCCGTCGGTGTTCTGCACCACCACCGGATCACCCTTCTGGGCCGTCTCGAAGAACCATTTCGCGTCCTCGGTGCTGACGTTGAGGCAGCCGTGGCTGACGTTCTCGACACCCTGGCTGTCCACCGACCACGGCGCGGCGTGGACGAAGATGCCGCTGTTCGACATGCGGGTGGCGTACTCCACGTAGGTCCGGTAGCCCTCGGGCGCATCGACCGGCACGCCGTAGGTGGACGAGTCCATGTACATGTCGCGGAAACGCTCGCCGACGATGTAGGTGCCGTTGGGCGTCTCGTGGCCGACCTTGCCCATCGAGGTGGGCATGGTGCGCACCACCTCGCCGTTGCGCGTCACCGTGATGGTCTTGGTGTCGTCGTCGGCCGTCGTGACGATCGCGTCGCCGACGGTGAAGGTGGACGACGCGTCTCCCGCGGTCACCGTCACGGTCGTGTTCGCCGGCCAGAAGACGTCGGGTCGCCAGCGGACCTGGCTGTCGGAGAACCAGAAGAAGCGGCCGGCGACGTCACCGGCGGACGTGGTCACGTCGATCGCCCGCTCGGCGACCGCGCGGTCGTCGATCGGGGCGGCGAACCGGACGATGATCGGCTGCGCGACACCGACGACCTCGCCCGCGGACGGGTTCAGTGCGGGAGCGGAGAAGTTCGCGGGACCACGCGGCGCCTCGACGGGTGCGGGCGGGGCGACCGGCGGTGTCGGGACACCGGGCGCGGGGGCGGTGATGCCGGGGATCGGCGGGAGCGAGATGCCCGGGCCACCGGGCCACAGCGGCGCCGCGGAGGCGGGCACGGCCACCCCGACGGTGACGGCGGCCGCGGCGAGGACGCCTGCAGCCGAACGAGCGAGGAAACGAGCCGAACGTCGAGCACCCATGCTTGTGAACCATCCCTAGCGAAGTCGCTGTACCTGATCGCACCGCAATTAACACATACGGGTGGTCCCCATCGCCAATCGGGTAATGTGGTGAGACACCCGGGAGGGCGCTGACTGCGCCGTGTCGGGATGACGTAGGACTCCTGTCAAACCACGGCGGCGGTCGAGGGTCGAGCACGTTCCTCGCGAACGCGCCGACATGACGGAAGGGCACACGCCGTGGTGATCGACGACCGAACCAACACAGCCGGAAGCAGGCCGGCCCGTCCCGTGCTGTTCTCCGGCGACCGGGACGGGGGCGGACTCAGCGATCTGCTCGGTCCCGAGAGCCTCCGCACGTCGTTCCAGCGCATCATCGATCTGCAGACCGATGCCATCGTCGGGTACGAGGCGGTCGTTCTGGGTCCCGCCGACTCGTCGTTCGCCGACCCCGTGTCACTCGCGTCGGCCGCGAAGTCGATGGGCATGACACCCGACCTCGACGCCGCGCGGTGGAACGGAGCGCTCAGCGAGGCCGCGCGCGCCGAGCTTCCTCGTGAACTGCCCCTGTTCATCGCGGTCGACCCCGACTCCCTCACGGAACTGCCCGACCTGCGGGACCACGACATGGGCGGCGCGGTGCTGCAGTTCGACGAGACCGCGCTCATCCGACGACCGGCGCACCTGATGCAGGTGGTCGCCGAGGTCCGACGACTCGGCTGGGCCATCGCCGTCGACCACGTGGGAGTACGGCCCGAGTCCCTCGCTCTGCTCCCGCTGCTCGAGCCGGACGTGATCAAGCTGGACCGGACCCTCCTGGCCACACGCCCCAATCGCTTCACGGCCCGCGTGGTCAACGCCGTCGCGGCCCAAGTGGAGCGCACCGGCGCCGTGGTCATGGCCGAGGGCATCGACACCCCACGAGCAGCGCTCACGGCGCAGGCCATGGGAGCGCGCGTCGGCGAGGGCTCCCTCTACGGATCGACCACCGACCTCTCCGTCGACAGTCCCGTGGGATCACCCCTCGAGTTCGAGATCGCACGCGATCGCGGCTTCACCCCGATGTCGACGCCGTACAACCTGGCTGCCGGCGGTCGCGACGTACGCCGCGCGAGCAAGCGTCTGCTCATCGAGATCAGCAAGAACCTCGAGGCGATGGCGACCGACAGCCAGCAGACCGCGCTGATGCTCGGAGCGTTCCAGCACGTCAAGCACTTCACGCCCATCACCGGACGACGGTGGGAGCTGATGGCCATGAACGCGACGCTCGTCGGCGCGCTCGCGGAGAACATCGGCACCGAGCCTGCCCCGAAGATCCGCGGCGCCAACCTCGCCGCGTCCGACGCGTTGCGCGAGGAATGGGACGTCGTCGTGCTGACGCCCCACTTCTCCGCGGTGCTCGCGGCCCGCGACCTCGGCGACACCGGACCCGACATGGAACGTCGGTACGACTACGTGCTGTCCCACGACACGACGCTGACCATCGAGTGCGCGCGGTCCCTCATCGCCCGGCTGCCTCCCGAACGAAGCGGTTCCTGGTAGAAGGCGCCTGCTCAGACCTCGTCGGGGACGATGACGGAGTGGACGAAGCGCATCTTCTCCAGCACCTTTGCCGGCAGGACGAAGGGGTAGAGGTCCTGGTGTCCCATGGACCTGTTCAGCTGGTTGAGTGCCCACGTCAGCGGTAGCCACCAGTCGATGATCCGGCTGAAACCGACGTCTCCGGCCAGTGGCGCCTCGAAGGTGGATCCGGCGGGCGCGAAGGCGTAGGCCGCAGCGGTGTCCAGGGTGTCCCGGATGTGCAGGTAGTGGGCGAACGTCTCCGCCCAGTCCTCGGCCGGATGCATCGTCGCGTAGGACGACACGTAGTTCTTCTTCCAGCCGTCCGGTGCACCCTCGCTGTAGTGCCGATCCAGTGCCGCCTGGTAGTCGTCGTCCGGGTTGCCGAAGAGTTCCTCGAACCGCGCGCGATGCTCACCGCTGCCGATCAGCACCATCTGATAGAAGTGGCCGATCTCGTGCCGGAAGTGGCCGACGAGCGTGCGATAGGGCTCGTCCATCGACACCCGCAGCTGCTCGCGGTGCACGTCGTCGCTCTCGGCGAGGTCCAGCGTGATCAGACCGTTGGCATGACCGGTGATGACGTTGCGGTTGGCGCTCGAGAGCAGGTCGAACGCGAGACCACCCTCGGGGTTCTCGTCCCGCCCGATGATCGGCAGGTGCAACTCGTCGAGCTCGAGCACCACCCGGCGCTTCGCCGTCTCCGCGGAGGCGAACTCGGCGATGGCCTCCTGGTCGGAGTCGGCGGGCCGCGTGCGGGTGAGGGCGCAGGACAGGCACAGCGTGTCCCCGTCCGTCGCGTCGACCAACCAGTTGCACTGCGCCAACTTGATGTTGGCGCAGCGTCGCCAGGTGGTGCCGTCCACGACCACGGACAGATCGTCGTCGAGCACCTGCATGCTGCGACTCGGCAGGTGGAATCCCAGCCTGCTGTCACAGCTCAGGCAGATGGAGTTCTCGAACGACAGCTGTTGACCGCACTTGCGGCAGAAGAAGACTCGCATGACTCGTGGAACACCCTTCTCGACAACGCTACGACGCTCAGCCTACGCAGATGCGGGGTCGCTCCGGACCACACCGAGACCATGCCCCCGAGCCGGTGTGACCTGCGACGCCGGGGGGTTTGAACGAGGGGCCGACGGTGAATCCACGGTGCATGACTGACACGACGCAGAAGACGGCCTCGTACACCGTTCCCGGCATGGACGTCGCCGACGGTGCCCATGTGGCGGAGGTCCTCCAGGACCGCCTCAACGCCCTGAACGACCTGCATCTGACGCTCAAGCACGTGCACTGGAACGTCGTCGGACCCAACTTCATCTCCGTCCACGAGATGCTGGATCCCCAGGTCGAGGCCGTGCGCGGCTTCGCCGACGACGTCGCGGAGCGCATCGCGACGCTGGGCTCGTCCGCACTCGGCACCCCCGGCACCATCGTCTCGCAGCGCAAGTGGGACGACTACAGCATCGGCCGCGCGCCGGCCATCGAGCACCTCGGCGCGCTCGACCTCGTCTACACCGGCGTGATCTCGGACTACCGCGCGGCGATCGAGGAGGTCGGCAAGGTCGACCCCGTCACCGAGGACCTGCTCATCGGACACAGCGGCCAGCTGGAGCTGTTCCACTGGTTCGTGCGTGCGCACCTCGAGAACGCGGGTGGCCAGCTCTCGACGGCCGGCGCCGGTTCCGAGAAGGAAGCGGCACGCGACGCGAGCTGACACTCCGTCTCCACCGCACGAGCTCACAGCGCCGCACCCCGCGAGGGGTGCGGCGCTGCTGTAGTTTCGTGCGGTGACGGAGTCGATCACCGCGCATCGGACGCGGTTCAGAGGCCTGGTCGACAAGATCGCCGACGCGCGTCGGGGAGACAGCAGCGAGACCGTCGCTGCCGCGTTCCTCCTCGTCGCCACCGTGGTGGCGCTGATCTGGGCGAACTCGCCGTGGGGTGAGACCTACCAGTCGTTCTGGCACACCCCGCTGTCGATCACGCTGGGTGATCAGGGCATCGAGCTCGACCTGCAGCATTGGGTCAACGACGGTCTGATGGCTCTGTTCTTCTTCGTCGTCGGGCTCGAGGTCAAGCGGGAGTTCGCCATGGGCGAGCTCCGCGACCGGTCCCGCGCCGCCGTTCCCATCGTGGCGGCGATCGCCGGGCTCGCACTGCCCGCGGCGTTGTTCCTTCTCCTCAATCCCACCGGGCCCGAGGCCGCGGCGTGGGGTGTGGTGATCTCGACCGACACCGCGTTCGTGGTCGGGCTGCTCGCGGTCGTCGGACCCGCCCGAGCCGTGCGTCTACGCATCTTCCTGCTGACCCTCGCCGTCGCCGACGACGTCGGCGCACTCGCCATCATCGCGGTGTTCTACACCGACGAACTGCGGATCGGGCCCCTGCTCGTGTCCGTGGTGGGCCTCGCTCTGATCGCGTCGCTGCGCGGCCTGCGGGTGTGGCGCGGCGCGGGCTACGGACTCGTCTCGGTGGTCACCTGGGTAGCCATGTACGAGTCCGGCGTCCACCCCACTCTCGCGGGCGTCATGATCGCCCTGATCCTGCCCGTCTACCCGCCGCGGCGGCGTGAGGTGGAACATGCCGCCGCGCTGACCCGCGCGTTCCGGCAGTCCCCCAATCCGGAGTACGCCCGCGCCGCGCGGCTCGGACTCGAGCGCGCCGTCTCGGTGAACGAGCGGCTGATGCGGCTCTACCAGCCGTACACGGCCTTCATCATCGTGCCGATCTTCGCCCTCGCGAACGCGGGTGTGGTCCTGAGCTCGGAGACGCTGCGTGCCGCCGCCACGTCGTCGCTGACCTGGGGCATCGTCGTCGGCCTGGTGCTCGGCAAGTTCGTCGGCATCACGACGGCGAGCGTGGTGTTCGCGAAGCTCCGGCCGGGATCCATGACGCCGGGGCTCACCTTCCCGCAGATCGCCGGCGGCGCCGCGCTCTCCGGTGTGGGATTCACCATCTCGCTGTTCATCGTCGATCTCGCGCTGGACGACCCGGCTCTCGCGGACCAGGCCCGCGTCGGCGTGCTCAGTGCTTCCGTGATCGCCGCGCTGCTCGGCTGGCTGGTGTTCTCGCTCGGCAACCGATTCGCGCCGCCGCCCGCGGAACCGTCACTGGACCTCCTCCGCCGCGTGAGCCCGAAGCGGGACCACATCCGCGGACCGGTGGACGCGCCGCTCACCATCGTGGAGTACGGCGATTTCGAGTGCCCGTTCTGCAGCAAGGCGACCGGAAGCACGCGCGAGGTGCGGGAACACTTCGGAGACCAGGTGCGCTACATCTTCCGCCACTACCCGCTCGACGACTACCACCCGCATGCCCGGTACGCGTCCGAGGCGTCGGAAGCCGCTGCGGCACAGGGCAAGTTCTGGGAGATGCACGACACCCTGTTCCTGCACAGCGACGCCCTCGAGCGCGACGACATCGACCGCTACGCCGCGGACCTCGGGCTCGACATGGATCGCTTCGAGGACGACCTCCGGACCGGCGACTTCGTCACCCGCGTCGAGGACGACGAACTCGACGCGCTCACCAGTGAGCTACCGGGAACGCCGACGTTCTATCTCGGCGTCGAGGGCCGGGTTCCGCAGCGCCACAGCGGCCCCCACGACGCCGCGACCATCGTCCGCGAGCTCGAGGCGATGCGCGCAGCCGCCCGCCGGCCTGTCGCCGACTGACGTCGCCTACTCCTGCGCCCGGTTGCCGTCCTCGTCCCAATGGGCGGCCACCTTCTTCGACGGCTGGACGCGGGGCGGCTCGCCGGGCATCTTGGGGTAGTCCGGGGGGAAGTTGAGTTCGCCGCCGGGCAGCGTCTCCCACAGATCGAGCAGCGGAGCCAACGAGTACGCCTCGTCGTCCATCGACGCCCAGGGATCGCCGTCCTGCAGGTAGTCGGGGACGGTGACCAGGGAGTACTCACGGGGGTCGCTGGTCTCGGCGAGGCGCTCCCAGGTCAGCGGCGTCGACACCGGGGCGCCGGGACGCGCCCGCAGACTCCACGCACTCGCGATGGTGCGGTCCCTGTTGTTCTGGTTGTAGTCGATGAAGAGGCGCGCACCGCGCTCCTCCTTCCACCAGGCCGTGGTCACGCCGTCGTCGCGGCGTTCGAGTTCACGGCCCAGGCCGATCGCGGCGTGACGCACGTCCTCGAACGTCCACTCCGGCCGGATCCGCACGTACACGTGGATGCCGCGGTTGCCACTGGTCTTCGGGTAGCCACGAAGACCCAGTTCCTCCAACAGTTCTCGCGTCACCAGAGCGACGCGGCGGGCGTCGGTGAACGAGGTTCCCGGCTGGGGGTCGATGTCGATGCGCAACTCGTCGGGACGGTCGACCTCGGGCCGACGGACCGGCCACGGGTGGAAGGTCAGGGTGCCCATCTGGGCGGCCCACACCAGCGACGCCGGCTCGGTGGGACACAGTTCCTCTGCGCGCCTCCGGCTCGGGAACGTGATCTCGACGGTCTCGACGAAATCGGGTGCACCTCTGGGCAATCGCTTCTGATAGAAGCCGTCGCCACCCTTGTCCTGCGGGCCGGTGGCCAGGCGCATCCCGTCGCGATACCCGTCGGGCCAGCGCTCCATCGCGGTGGGACGGTCCCCCAGGGCACGCATCAACGGCTCGCCCACCGTCGAGAAGTACTCGCACACCTGCAGTTTGGTGATGTCCGGTGTGCGGTCCGTGGCCTCGTAGATGATGCGGTCCGGACTCGAGACCTTCACCTCACGCTCGCCGACCTGCAGCATCACGGGCGTCGACTTCGCGGCCACGGTCAGGGCCTCTCGAGGATGTCGGAGACGTCGTAGTCCGCGGGCACGTCGAGCTGGTCGTACGTGCAGCTCAGCGGATCCCGGTCCGGGCGCCAGCGGACGAAGCGCGCGGCGTGGCGCAGCCTGGACTTCTCCATCTGGTCGTAGGCCACCTCGAGAACCCGCTCGGGCCGCACCGGGATCCATGTACGGTCCATGCCGGAGCGCCAGCGGGTCTGCTCGCCGTCGGAGACGATGTCGTCACCGAGCCGCAACGGTTCCAGTTCCTCGAGGTAGGACAACCGCTTCGCGTCCGTGAACGCGGACGCGCCGCCGATCATCTGGAGCTGGTCACCGTTGTAGAGACCCAGCAGCATCGACCCGATACCGTTGCCGCTCTTGTGAATGCGGTACCCGATGAGAACGCAGTCGGCCGTGCGGGCGTGCTTGACCTTGATCATCTCGCGCTTGTTCGGCACGTACACACCGTCGAGCCGCTTGGCCACGACCCCGTCCAGTCCGGCTCCCTCGAACCGGTCGAACCAGTCGGTGGCCAGAGCGGCGTCCGCGGTCACGCGCGTCACGTGGCACCGCGGCTCGGTCCGACCCGTGTCGAGGATCGTCTCCAGGCGGGCGCGCCTCTCGGCGAAGGGAAGACCGGTCAGATCCTCGTCACCGAGAGCCAGGAGATCGAAACCGATGAACTGCGCGGGGGTCTTCTCGGCCAGCATCCGCACGCGACTGTCGGCGGGGTGGATCCGCTCGGACAGCGAGTCCCAGTCGAGCCGCCACGATCCGTCGGTCTCGAGAGCGACCACCAGCTCGCCGTCGACGACACATCGTTCGGGCAGTTCCTCGCGCACGGCGTCGACCATCTCCGGGAAGTACCGGGCCAGGTCCTTACCACCGCGTGACCCGAGCACCACCTCGTCCCCGTCACGGAAGACGATCGTGCGGAAGCCGTCCCACTTCGGCTCGTAGGACCACGCCGGATCCCCCGGTCCGGGCTGGTCGGGGACCGCCTTGGAGGCCTTGGCGAGCATGGGCTGCAACGGGGGTGAAACGGGGAGGTCCACCGTTCAATACTTACACGTCGGACAAACGGCGCAACGGGCTTACAGTGTCGTCCATGACGATTTCTCGGCGACCGGGAACGCGGCGCGCTCCGGCCGTTCTCCTCGTGCTGACGGCGGTCGCCCTGCTGGCAGGATGCTCGTCGACGATCACCGGTACCCCCGTCGCTCAGCAAGGCTCCGTACCCGCGTCCGAGGTGCCCGAATTGCCGAACGATTCGATCCTCCCGCCGGTCCCCACCACTCCGTCCGGCACCGGCGGCGACGTCTCCATCGACGCGCAGGCGGGTGACTGCGTGCGTCTCGGCGGCACGGTCGACGAGGCCACAATCGAGGAGGCCGCGTGCGGGTCTCCCGAATCGAACTACCGCGTGGTGTCTGGCGAGGTCTCCACCGACTTCTGTCCCGGTGACGTCGACCAGACGTACTACGAGACGCTCGCCGGCATCGAGCAGGGCGCGCTGTGCCTCGACATCGACTTCGTGGTCGGGGGATGCATGGATCTGGGCACGCCCGACCCGGAGCGCTCGGACTGCGACGCCCCGATGATCGGCGGTGTCCGGGTCGTCGACGTCCTGCAGGGCACGACCGACGCGTCGGAATGCCCGTCGTCACGCAGTTACGTCTACGACGAGCGCGCCTTCGTCGTCTGTCTCGACGACCAGTGACCTCGCCCCCGCCGACCGTCCCCCTGTCGTCGGCGCGCGGCCGGTGGATCGTGCTGGCCACGGTGCTGGGATCGACCCTGTCGCTGCTCGACGGAACCGTGGTCACCATCGCCCTCCCCGACATCGGGACCGAACTGGGCGCCGACGTCAGCGGGCTGCAGTGGACGGTCACCGGCTACACCCTGACGCTTGCCGCGTTCGTGCTGCTGGGCGGCTCACTCGGCGACCGTGTCGGACGGCGGCGCATCTTCGTCCTGGGCACGATCTGGTTCGCGGTCGCGTCGGTCGCGTGCGGTCTGGCGCCGAACGTCGAGTTCCTCGTGCTCGCTCGTGTCGTGCAGGGCATCGGCGCGGCGTTGGTGACGCCGGGTTCGCTGGCGATCCTGTCGGCCTCGATCGACCCGAAGGATCGGGGTGCGGCCATCGGCCTGTGGTCGGGCTTCGGTGGCGTCGGGTCCGCGGTGGGCCCGCTGCTGGGCGGCTGGCTCGTGGAGATCGCCGGGTGGCGATCCATCTTTCTGCTCAACGTGCCGCTCGCCGTCGCGGTCGTCGTCGTCGCGTTGCGCCACGTGCCCGAGACGCGAGACCCCGAGACCTCGGGCCGACTCGACCTCCCCGGGGCTGCCGTCGTCGCCCTCGCTCTCGCTGCACTGACCTACGGGGCGATCGACGGACGGTGGCCGATCATCGCGATCGGCTTGGTCGGCATGGCCGTGTTCGTGGTCGTCGAGCGCCGAACGGCCCACCCTCTGGTGCCGCCGTCGCTCTTCTCGTCCAGGGTCTTCGTCGCGGCGAACACCGTGACCTTCGCGGCCTACGCCGCGCTCGGCGGCGTGTTCTTCCTGCTGCTGCTGCAACTGCAGGTCGCGCTCGGCTACTCGGCCCTCGCCGCCGGCACGGCGACACTGCCGATCACCGCGGCGCTCCTCCTGCTGTCGGCGCGCGCCGGCGCGCTGGCCGGCCGCATCGGACCTCGTCTGCCCATGACGGTGGGACCACTGGTGGCCGCGGTCGGGCTGGTACTCATGATCCGCATCGAGCCGGGATCGACCTACCTCGGTGCCGTGCTGCCGGCCGTCGTCGTGTTCGGCGTGGGGCTCTCCCTGCTCGTGGCGCCACTCACCGCGGCCGTCATCGGTGCGGCACCGGCATCGCACGCGGGTACCGCGTCCGCGGTGAACAACGCGGTCGCGCGCACGGCTCAACTGCTCTCGGTCGCCGCGATTCCCGGCATCGTCGGCATCTCCGGGCAGCTGGATCCCGCGCAGTTCTCGTCGGGATTCCGCGCCGCGATGCTCATCTGTGCGGCCATGCTGGCTCTCGCCGGGGCACTCGCCGCCGTCTCGATTCGCACACCTCGCCCGACTGGTCGCACACCGACGCACTGCGACGTGTCCGGGCCGCCCGTGACGGACGGCCGCTGACGGTCACTCCGCCAGGCAGGCCACGCGGGGATCGACGCGCATCTTTGCGAGTGCGCTGCGGATCCGCGACTTCATCGTCGACACCGGCACGCCCATACGATCGGCGGCCTCCGCGTACGTGAGACCTTCGAAGAACGCCATGAACAGGCATTCCCGCTGCCGGCCACTCAGTTCCTGCATCGCGTCGAGCACCGGACGGCGGTCGAGGAAGCGGTCCGACGTGTCGTGGATCCCCACGGCGGCGTCGAGCATCGCGTACTTCGACTCGCGATCGGTCCGCGACTGCTCGGACCGCACGCGGTCGATGGCTCGCCGGTGCGCCATGGTCACCAACCACGCCGCCGGCGACCCCTGTTCAGGCGAGAACGTGGGGGCCTTCTGCCACACCTCGAGGTAGACGTCCTGGACGCACTCCTCGGAGAATCCACGATCGCGGAGCACCCGGAGCACGGCTCCGTAGACGCGGGAGGACGTCGCGTCGTAGAACCGGGCGAACGCCTGACGGTCACCACGGCCGACGGCCTGGAGCAGAGCCGACAGTTCCGCCGTCGAGCGAGCCGCGGGCCGAGGCGCGGGAGACACCGCAGAATCATCCGTAAGCGGCTGTGCAACAAGTGTATTCACGGTCTTCACCTCGATCCGTCGAACGCGGGACGTGCTCTCGATAGGCATGACGATGCCAGCGCTACCACGCGGTAGCGCATCGCGAGTGTCGCGATCGGGTCACTGGTTGATAACGGAACGGTCACGGTGGCTGAGGTCGAGTCCGGTGCCCGATGATCGGTGATTCCGGTGCGGTCTAGGGTTTTTGCCATGAGCAGCACCCCCGCAGACGCCACCACCTCCACCAGCGCCGACACGGCCGACGTCAAGCCCCGCAGCCGCGACGTCACCGACGGTCTCGAGAAGACCGCAGCGCGCGGCATGCTGCGCGCGGTCGGCATGGGCGACGCGGACTGGGGCAAGTCCCAGATCGGCGTCGCGTCGTCGTGGAACGAGATCACCCCGTGCAACCTCTCGCTCGATCGCCTGGCGAAGGCGGTCAAGGAGGGTGTGCACACGGGCGGCGGCTATCCCCTCGAGTTCGGCACCATCTCCGTGTCCGACGGCATCTCCATGGGCCACGAGGGCATGCACTTCTCGCTGGTCTCCCGTGAGGTCATCGCCGACTCGGTCGAGACCGTGATCAGCGCCGAGCGCCTCGACGGCTCCGTGCTGCTGGCCGGCTGCGACAAGTCGCTGCCCGGAATGCTCATGGCGGCCGCGCGCCTCGACCTCGCGAGCGTCTTCCTCTACGCGGGCTCCACTCTTCCCGGTTTCGCGACGCTCTCGGACGGCAGTGAGCACCAGGTCACCATCATCGACGCGTTCGAGGCCGTCGGCGCCTGCTCGCGCGGCCTGATGTCGCGTGAGGACGTCGACACCATCGAACGCGCGATCTGCCCCGGCGAGGGCGCCTGTGGCGGTATGTACACCGCCAACACGATGGCCAGCGCGGCCGAGGCCATGGGCATGTCGCTCCCCGGCAGCGCCGCCCCGCCCGCTCCCGACAAGCGTCGCGACGGATTCGCTCGTGCCAGCGGCGAGGCCGTCGTCGAACTGCTGCGTCGCGGCATCACCACGCGCGACATCATGACGAAGGAAGCGTTCGAGAACGCCATCGCCGTCGTCATGGCCTTCGGCGGTTCCACGAACGCCGTGCTGCATCTGCTCGCGATCGCGTACGAGGCAGGTGTCGAACTCACCCTCGACGATTTCGTCCGCGTCGGCGCCAAGGTGCCGCACCTCGCCGACGTGAAGCCGTTCGGCCGCCACGTCATGACCGACGTCGATCGCATCGGCGGCGTTCCCGTCGTCATGAAGGCCTTGCTCGACGCCGGCCTGCTGCACGGCGACTGCCTCACGGTCACCGGCAAGACGGTGGCGGAGAACCTCGCCGACATCGCCCCGCCGGATCCCGACGGTCTGGTGCTGCGCGCGATGAGCGAGCCGATCCACCCGACCGGCGGCATCACGATCCTGAAGGGCTCGCTGGCTCCCGGCGGCGCCGTCGTGAAGTCGGCAGGCTTCGACTCCGACGTCTTCGAGGGCACCGCCCGCGTCTTCGAGCGTGAGCGCGCCGCGATGGACGCTCTCGAGGACGGCACCATCACGTCCGGCGACGTCGTCGTCATCCGGTACGAGGGCCCCAAGGGCGGCCCGGGCATGCGCGAGATGCTGGCGATCACCGGAGCCATCAAGGGCGCGGGCCTCGGCAAGGACGTCCTGCTGATGACCGACGGTCGGTTCTCGGGTGGCACGACGGGCCTGTGTGTCGGGCACATCGCTCCCGAGGCCGTCGACGGCGGACCGATCGCGTTCGTCCGCGACGGCGACCGCATCCGCCTGGACGTCGCGAACGGCACGCTCGACCTGCTGGTCGAGGACGCCGAGCTCGAGTCACGCAAGGCGGAGTGGGCACCGCTTCCGCCTCGCTACACCCGTGGCGTGCTGGCCAAGTACTCCAAGCTCGTGGGGTCCGCGTCGCAGGGCGCCGTCTGCAGCTGAGACCGCGCGGTGACAAGACCGTGACCTGACCGTGACCGTCGGCAGAGTTGGCTGATACCCGGCGGGGGCATTCTTCGAGGACAAGACGCGGCAACGATCGTTGCCGTCGATCGTTTTCGGGAGAGGGCAACCCACGTCATGTCAGTCGTCAAGAGAACCATCGCCGGAGCGTTCACCGTCGCACTCGGTGTCGCCGCATTCCTGCCCGCCACCGCCTCGGCCGCACCGGTCACGGCATGCCAGGCACCGTTCGGTGCGGACGCCGTGCCCGCCGGTGGCCTGTGCTCGGCGACCAGTGACGCCTCCAGCGCCGCTGCCGCCTACGGTGACGCGTCCGCCGACGCCAGCCGCAACGCCCTCGCCCTGGCGCTCGGCCTCAACGGCGGCATCGCCAGCAGCTCGGCCGTCGGTTACGCGGCACCGGCCGCCATCGCGTTCGGACCGGGTTCCGTCGCCGAGGCACTCGGCCTGAACCCGGGTCTGTCCATCGCCATCGCGGCACCGGGCTCGACCGTCACGGTCGACTCCCTCGGCGGCGTCACCTGCGACGGCCCCGGATTCGCCGGCGACCTCACCACGCTGAAGGCGTGCCTGCGCGTCAACTGATCCACAGCTCCACCCAGCCGACACGACGAAGGCCGTGACCCCCTCTCGGGAGTCACGGCCTTCGTCGTGTGGCTGGGGTCCGGCGATCAGCCCGTGACGGTGAACCCGGTACCGACGCCGCCGCCGCGGTTGATGTCGTCGAGCACCGTCTGGATGTTGGTGCCCACCTCGGGACCGATGCACGGGATGCCCAGGTACGCGTTGACCATGCCCACCAACGTGGTGCCGGCGACGACCGGGCCGCCCGAGTCACCCTGCTGGACGCAGATCTGCGTGTAGGTGCGGTCGTTCTGGAAGAGCTCCCCGTAGGTGATGCCGCACGTGTTACCGGTGGTGCGGCCCTCCTTGCACATGATGCCGGGGAAGGTCGCGGGCGCCCCCACGCCCGTGATGGTCACGTTGCCGACGCGGTTGGTCGGTGCGACGCGGCCCCGATCGAACTCGATGACGGCGTAGTCGAGGCCGGGGACCGAGCTCACGATGCGGCCGACGGCGCCCGCGTCGGGCAGGTACTCGGCGCCGATCAGATCACCGGGAACGCCGCAGTGACCTGCGGTGATGCCGACGAGTCGACCGGCGGCGTCGTTGCCGATGGTGGTCAGTGTGCAGTCGAACTTGCCCTTGCCGGTGCTGTCTGCGACGAGCACTCCGGATCCGCCACCGAGCACGGCGACGGGTGCGGCCGACGCGGTTCCGGCGCCGATCCCGCCGGCGAGCGCCAGCGCTGTGGTGGCAACGAGCACGAGTTTCTTGAGCATGTATCCCCTCCGAGGTCACGCACACCGTAGCAATACGCGGGACCCGGAACGCGACGCTTCTACTGGTTCTTCAGTCGATCGAGCGCGCGGCGTGCCTCGTCGAGTTCCCGACTCAGGGCCTCGACCCGCTCGAGCGCGGCAGCACGAGCCGCCTCGATCTTGTCCTCGACGGCAGCGGAAGCCACATCGTCGCCCAGTTCGCGGATCGCGCGGAGGACCCGGTCTGCCGTCACGTCCGACGGCTTGGCCAGCTTCTTCGCACCGTGCGACACGGTGACGGTCCACTGATCGTCGGGCCCCGACGTCACGGTCACCGACACCGGCGCGGGCTGCGCCTTCGTGCGCCGAGCCGGCCGAGCCGCGGGCTTCACCGACGTCTCCGGCGCGAGAGCCGGCGTGGCCACCGACTTCTCGGGTGCTGCTTTTACAGGCACGGGAGTCTCCGATCGGGGCGTCGCTGCATGTGGGACGACGGGGGGTGGGACCACGGCGGGGTGGGTTGTCGGGCGCGCCGCCGTCGTGCGCGGAGCGACCTTCGTGGCTTTGCGCGCCGGCGCCGGCGCGTCCTTGCTCAGACGCAACTCGTCCGCCTCGTACGGCAGCTGGTCGTCGATGCCCTTGGGGCTCACCGTCACCGTGGTGCCGTCGACCGAGATCACCCGCGCCGAGGCGCCCGCCTCGAGGCCGAGGGACGGCGTCGCCTCCCGCAGGTAGACGGTGACGCGGCGACCGGCCGCGAGCCCCGCCTCGAGAGTCGCGAGGTCCTCGGCGGACAGCGCCTCGCCGGGTCGGGGGGCGCGGCGCCGGGCGGGAGCGCTCATGATCGGGTGCCTCTCGTCGTGAGTGGAGCGGGTCGTGGCTGGGGATCGGCGAGTCCGGGCGTGGGGCAGAACGGACGCGACAGAAGTTTTGCACGACCCACCGACACCGTTCGACGCACCGAGCCCTGCACGTCCGGTTGCGCCACCACCACCGCGGGTAGCCGTGCCCCATGACTACTGACGAGAGAACCGAAGGCACCGCCCGCGTCGCAGAACTGCTGTCCGACGCGAAGCTCTGCATGTTCACCACCCACGGCACCGACGGCCACCTGAAGGCGAGGCCGATGGCCCTGCAGGAGACCGAGTTCGACGGCGATCTGTGGTTCTTCGCGGCGAACGACTCGAGGAAGGTGGCCGACATCCGCTCCGATCCGTCGGTCAACGTCTCGTTCCAGTCGGGCACGTCGTGGGTCTCGCTGTCGGGGCGCGCGAGCGTGGTGCTGGACGACGCGAAGAAGAAGGATCTCTGGAGCCAGGGCGTCGCCGCGTGGTTCGAGAACGGTCCCGAGTCCGACGAGGTCGTCCTCATCCGGGTGGAGTCGGAGGGAGCCGAGTTCTGGTCGGCGCCGGGGTCCAAGGTCTCGACGCTCATCGCGTACGCCAAGTCGCGCATCACGGGCGACAAGCCGGACGTGGGTGACAACGAGAAGGTCGACATGTCGTGACGGATGCACCACTTCGGTTCCGGGGCCGGGGCGGCTCGTGAAAGTGGCACCGGGGTACCTGTCCCGGGCGTAGCGTTGCGGACCATCACGTGCACGGCCCACCACCGGTGGCGCATCGGAGGGGGAAGGCGAGCGGACATGTCTCAACTGGATTCGACCGAGCATCCGCTGACGGGGAGATCCTCGTCCTCGGACGATCAGGTCTTCCTCATCGACGCGGTCTCCGACGTCGACGTCCACGCGGCCGACGACTGGATCGACCGCCACCACGGTGACGGCCGTCCGGAGTCGGTCGTCATGACGGGCAAGGCCCTCGACGAACTCACCGAGCGGGCCGGTGGCGCCGATCCACTCATCACTCCGTTGCGGGTGAGCTGGACCAAGGCTCCGCGTAAGGGATTCGGTCTCCGGGTGGGCCGGGCACGCCGCGGTGAGCCGCGCATCATCGAGGGTGAGCCCGCCTCGTTGTCGGCGCTGCGTGAGCGGTTCGAGGCGACGGCCGGCCGCTCCCTGTCGTCCTACATCGCGCGGCAGGCCAGCCTCACGCTGGACAAGGCCGAGCGTGAGGTCATCGGCAGCGAGTACAAGGTGCCGCGCTTCGTCGTCGAGGAGATGACGGAGCGCTCGCAGTTCCGCGCCGATCTGGCGGAGTTGGCGGCCTCGGTGGACACCCCGGTGTCGGCGGTCAATGCTCGGGTCCACGAGATCCTCGACGAGATGGTGGCCACCGAGAACAAGGGTGCCGTCGAACTCTGGGGCCAGCTCGGTGCCTTCTTCTCGCGGGCCTACCGCGTGGAGGTGGACACCGAGAAGCTCGCCGAGTTGCGCGATCTCGACAAGTCGTTCCCCCTGGTCTTCCTGCCGAACCACCGCTCCTACCTCGACCCGCTGGTTCTGCGCCCCGCCCTGCTCGAGCAGGGCTTCCCGCTCAATCACGTCATGGGCGGCATCAACGTCGGGTTCTGGCCCATCGGCCCGCTCGCGAAGCGCAGCGGTGTGGTGTTGATCCAGCGCAAGTTCTCCGACGCGGTCTACAAGTGGACCCTGCGCCAGTACATGAGCTTCCTGTTGAGCAAGAAGTTCAACCTCGAGTGGTACATCGAGGGTGGCAGGTCTCGCACCGGCAAGCTCCGGCCTCCGCGCTTCGGCCTGCTCACCTACCTCTTCGACGCGCTCGAGAACAGCACGGCGGCCGATGCGTACCTCGTCCCGACGTCCATCACCTACGACCGGTTGCACGAGGTCGGCGAGATGGCGAAGGAGTCGCACGGTGCGACGAAGCAGGCCGAGGGAATCCGGATGGCCATCGGGTACGTCCGCGCCCAGGGCCAGTTACGCGGAACCGTCTACCTGCGGTTCGGGACTCCGATGTCGGCACGGCAGTTCCTCGACGAGTACGACGACAAGCGGGTCGCGGTGCAGCGTGCGGCGCTGGCGGTGTCGCACGCCATCAACGAGTCCACTCCGGTGACGCCGGCGGCGCTGGTGGCGATGGCGATGCTCGGCATCGAGGACCGCGCGCTGAACAAGCGTGAGATGTGGTCGATCATCGAGCCGTTGGCGTCGTACATCCAGCAGCGTGGTCTCCCGACGGCGGGTGGGGTGGATCTGACCGACATCGACGTCATGACGGCCGCTGTGCGCGCGCAGGTCGCGGCCGGTGTGGTGCGGCGCTTCGACGACGGCCCGGAGCCGTTGTTCCTGCTCGCGCAGGACAAGCATCTCGTCGCGTCGTTCTTCCGCAACAACGCCATTCACTTCTTCGTGATGCGGGCGATCGGCGAGTTGGTGGTGTTGCGCACCGAGGACTGCCCCACGGGCGAGGTGGCCGCCGACGATCTGTGGAAGTCCGCGCTGGAACTGCGGGACATGCTGAAGTTCGAGTTCTTCTTCGGCGAGAAGCGTGAGTTCGGGGAGCGCCTCGAAGCCGAGGTCGATCTCATCGATCCGCACTGGCGCACCGGTCTCGATCGACCCGGATACGCGCTGAAGTCGTTGCAGTCGCAGCCTTTTCATCTGGCGCACCGGGTACTGCAGCCGATCTTCGAGGCGTATCAGGTGGTGGCCGACCAGCTGCTCACCCTCACACCGGGTGCGAAGTTCGACAAGGTGTCGTTCCTCGACGACTGCCTGGGCGTCGCGCAGTCGCGGCGACTCCGACAGCAGCTCGAGCACAGCGAGGCCATCTCGAACGAGCTCTTCGACACCGCCCTGCAGTTGGCCGACAATCGTGGTCTCCTGTCCACCGAGGACCACGACATCGCTTCCCGCCGTGAGGAATTCGCTGCGGACATCGCGGCGTGGGGACGTGTGAGCAGACGTATCCGCACGATGGTGCACGTGGCCCTCGACTCCGTCGACGGTGCGGACGCACCCGATCGACCAGACAACGCTTCCGGAGGGCACCGGTGACCAGCACTCACCCAGCACACACGTTCCAGGATCTGCTCGACGAGGTCGCACAGGCTCCGAAGGGTCCGGACGTGGTGGCGTTCTTCGATTTCGACGGCACCGTGATCGACGGTTACTCCGCGACCGCCGTGTTCAAGGAACGTCTTCGCCGCTTCGACGTCGACCTGTTCGAGCTGTGGGAGATCAGCAGCGCCGTCGTGGAGATGCGGGTGCGCGGGACCACCGTCGACAACCTGATGGACAAGGCCGTGCACGCGTTGGCCGGCAAGACGCACGACGAGTTGATGGAGCAGGCGCAGCGGCTCTTCCGCTCCGAGATCGCTTCGCAGATCTTTCCTCAGGTCCGCACCCTCGTCGCCGCGCATCGCCGGGCCGGTCACCGCGTCGTGATGTCGACGTCCGCGACCCCGTACCAGGCTCAGCCCGTGGTCGACGACCTCCGCTTCGACGACCTGATCTGCACCCACCCCGAGATCGGGCCGGACGGCGTCCTCACCGGCCTCCTCGACGGCCGGTCGCTGTGGGGTCCGCGCAAGGCCGAGGGGATCGAGGACTGGGCGACGGCCGAGGGCGTCGACACCTCCGTGTGTTTCGGCTACTCCAACGGCATCGAGGACGTCCCGATGCTCGAGGCCGTCGGTCGTCCCGTCGCGCTCAACCCGGACCCCGAACTCGACCGCACGGCGCGTGACCGCGGCTGGTCCCGTGTCCAGCTGCGCAGGCCCACGCGCGGAGCCGATCTGACGTCCACCGTGCGCAGCGTCGCCGCCCTCGGCTCGGTCCTGGCGAGTGCCGGACTGGGTGCGACCCTGGGCGTGCTCAGCGGCAGCCGCCGAGTGGGCGCCAACGTCACCAACGCCGTCGCACCGGAGGTCGCTCTGGCCCTCACCGGCATCACGGTGAACGTGGTGAACGAGGAGAACGCCTGGAGCCACCGACCGGCGGTGTTCCTGTTCAACCATCAGTCCACGATGGACATGATCGTCGTCGCCCGTGTCCTGCGTCGGGACATCACGGCCGTCGCGAAGAAGGAACTGAGCCGCGACCCCCGGTTCGCCCCCCTCGGGGCTCTCTTCGACGTGGCCTACGTCGACCGATCGAACAACGCCGCGGCGCGCGAAGCGATGAAGCCGGCCATCGACAAGCTCCACAGCGGCGTGTCGGTGGCCGTGGCCCCGGAGGGCACCCGCATGCCGACGGAGCGGTTGGGGCGCTTCAAGAAGGGCGGGTTCCATCTGGCCATGGCGGCCGGGGTCCCGGTGGTTCCCCTGATCCTCCAGGGAGCGGGCGACGTGATGTGGAAGTCCTCGTTCACCGCGCACTCCGGCACCGTCACCGTCACTGTGGGAGAACCGATCCCGACGACGGACTGGACGGCGGAGACGCTGGACGAGCACATCGCGGAGGTCCGGGCGGTCTACGAGCGGACTCTCGACCATGCCTGACCAGGGCCCACCGGACGCCGGCCGGCCCACCTTCCGGCAGAACGAGGTCGAACAGACTCTGCTGGGAGAGGAACCCACGTACACCCGCGATCAGGTCGCCGAGCTGGCGAACGTGGATCTCGAACGCGCGCAACAACTGTGGATCGCCATGGGTTTCCCGGTCAGCCCGGATCCGGACGCCGTCATGTTCACCGATGCCGACATCGAGGCGCTGCGCCTGCTCACGACACTCGTCGACGAGAACGTCGTCGAGAAGTCGATGGAGGTGGCGGTCGCGCGGACGCTGGGGCAGTCGATGTCACGACTGGCCGAGTGGCAGGTGGGCGTCGTCAACTCCTACATCCGCTCGCGCATCGCTGCCGACGCCGCCGATCCGGACGCCATTCGATCGGAGGGTCCCGGGTCACCGCCGCGGACACGGTGCCCACCATGGAGAAACTGCAGAACTACGTGTGGCGGCGCCATCTCGCCGCGGTGGCCGGGCGCGCACTGTCCGTCGAGTCGAGCGGGGAGACCGACACGGTGCTCGCGGTCGGCTTCGCGGACATGGTCGGCTACACCTCGCTCACCCGTCGACTCGATGTCTCCGAGCTGACCTCGCTGCTCGAGGAGTTCGAGTCGGTGGCCACGACGATCATCGCCCGCGGCCACGGATCGGTGGTGAAGAACGTCGGCGACGAGGTGATGTTCCAGACCACCGACCCCCGGGACGCGGCACGGATCGCCCTGGAGCTGCACGACGCCTTCGCCGACCGGGACGACGTTCCCGCGCTGCGCGTCGGCATCGCCGTGGGTCCGGTGCTCGCCCGCTTCGGCGACCTGTACGGGTCCGTGGTCAACATGGCCGCCCGCCTGACCAGCAACGCGCACCCCGGCACGGTGCTGGTGGACAGCGAGACGGCCGACGCGCTGTCGGGCGAGGACGAGTTCTACCTCAAGTCGCTACGCCCCCTGCGGGTGCGCGGTTTCAGCAAGCTACGGACCTACGCGCTGCGTCGCAATCGCGATCACCAGCGGGAAGGATCGCGCGACACCGAGCGTTGACCTGAGGTGATGACGGATGCACTGCTCACTCCGACCCGCCTGTGGACACCCCGGCGGGTGATGATCACCAAGTCGGCCGCCGAACTGCCACACACCGCCGAGATCGTGCGGCGGTGCGAGGCGGCGGGTGTGTCGGACATCGACGTCCTCCCGGCGGATCGCCTCACGGGGCTGCGCGGCGAGTCCGAGCGGGAGACCTACGCGCGGGCGAAGTCGACGCTCGCGGTCGTGGTCGCTCCGCCCAGTGCGTTGAAGCCGCAACCCATCCCACCCAGCGCCGACTGGCGCATCGACCTGGCGAAGGGCTGCCCGGCGCACTGCCAGTACTGCTACCTCGCCGGCTCGCTGTCGGGCCCACCTGTCGCTCGGGTGTACGCCAATCTCGACGACGTCCTGGCCCCGATCGCGACGCATGTCGGCCGCGGCACCATCACCAGCGGCACCGCCGAGCGTGGACACGAGGGCACCACCTTCGAGATGTCCTGCTACACCGACCCTCTCGGCATCGAGCACGTCACCGGATCACTGGCCGCCGCTATCTCGCGGGTCGGTGCCGGCGAGTTCGGACCCGGCGCCTCCCTCCGCTTCACCACCAAGTTCGACGATGTCACCGAGTTGGTCGGCCTCGACCACGGCGGGCGTACCCGGGTGCGACTGTCGGTCAACGCCCGCGACATCGGGAACCGTTTCGAGGGCGGCACGGCTCGGATGCCCGCCCGCATCGCGGCGCTGCGTGCGCTCGCGCAGGCGGGGTACCCGGTGGGCGTGACCATCGCTCCGATCATGCCCGTGCCCGGCTGGCGCGAGCAGTACGGCGAGCTCCTCGCCGACATCGCGGCGGCGCTGGCCGACGTCCCGGACGTCGACCTCACCGCCGAGATCATCACGCACCGGTTCACTCCGTCGAGCAAGGACGTGCTGCTGAGCTGGTACCCGGCCACGAAGCTCGAGATGGACGAGGACTCGCGCTCGGCCAAGCGCTCGAAGTTCGGGGGCGTCAAGTACGTCTACCCGAAGGACACCATGGCGGAGATGAAGAGCTGGTTCACCGAGGAACTACGGGACGTCCTGCCCGCGGCGCAGCTCCTGTACTGGACCTGACGTGCCGGAGGGGGACACGGTCCACGCGCTCGCGGCACGTCTGCGGGCGGCGCTGGACGGCCGGGAACTGGCCGAGGGCCGGCTGAACGTCCCCGCACATGCGACGGAGAACCTCGTGGGACGCACGATCCAACGGCACCGGACGCACGGCAAACACCTGCTCACCGATCTCGACGGCGACCTGACGCTCCACACGCATCTGAGGATGACGGGGTCGTGGACCGTCACCGCGCCCGGCCGACGACTGCCCCGTCGCCTCGATCCCGACGTGCGCGTGCGGCTGGCCGTGCGCGACGGGCCCACCGCGTACGGGCTGCTGCTCCCGGTGGTCGAGTTCTCCACCACTCGCGACGTCGACGCGGCGCTGTCGTATCTCGGCCCCGATCCGCTGCACGACGACTTCGACGCCGCGCAGGCGGCGGCGAACATCGCGCGGGACCCGCGCCCGATCGTCGCGGTACTGCTCGATCAGCGCGTCATGGCCGGTCCGGGCAACCTGTGGGCCAACGAACTGTGTTTCCTTCGTGGTCTCGGGCCGTGGGTGCCGGCGTGCGACGTGGATGCCACTCGACTGGTCGCCCTCACTCGCAAGGCGATGCGCCACTCGGTGTCCACCCCGCGGGCCATGCAGGTGACCACCGGAGACACCCGGCCAGGTCGGCAGCACTGGGTGGCGGGTCGCGCGGGCAAGCCGTGCCTGCGATGCGGCACCACCGTCCGCGTGGTCGCCGAGGTGCCGGGAGATCCGGAACGACGGCGGACCTGGTGGTGCCCGCACTGCCAGCCGGGGCCGGAGCGGCCGTGATCCGGTGCAGCCGACCGTGCTGTACCCGGTTCACTGCACCGGATCCGATCCACGGAACTGCCGCGGAGGCGCGCGCGTCCAGTGCGAGATGATCGAGAGACTGCTGGCCGAGCAGGACGGGGTGGTGACCAGCGCGCAGGCCCGCACCGCCGGACTCACCCCCGAGGCCATCGAGTGGCGCGTCCACACCGGCCGCTGGCGGCGCACGAGTCGCGGAGTGTTCTTCGCCGTCGACCGACCGTTCACCGACGACGCGCGGATCCGGTGCGCGGTGTGGTCCACGAGTACGGGCGCGCTGTCCGGTCCTGCAGCCGCGTACTGGTATCGCATGCTTCCGCGGGCCCCGGAGACGATCGAGGTGACCGTGCCCCGGACAGGCTCCGGTCGCGGAATCACGGGTGTCCGGTTGCGGCGGCGCGACCTGCCGAACATCGACGTCGTGATCGTGCGCCGTGTCCTCGTGACGAGGACGCCGCTGACCGTTCTGGAGGCGTCGACGGTGCTGGGCCCCGAGGTCATGGATCGCGCCCTGCAGAAGACGATGACCCTCGACCATCTCCGACGAGCGCACGCTCGCAACCCCGGACGTCGCGGGTACGTGCGAGCGGAGCAGCTCCTGCGCGCCGCCGAGGGCGGTGCCCGGTCCGAGGCCGAACGGCTGTTCCGCAGGATCATGAGATCCGCGCACATCACCGGGCTGCGGGTGAACCTGCCGTACGCGGGCTACATCCTCGACTTCGCGTTCCCGCACGCCAGGGTCTGCGTGGAGATCGACGGGTGGGCCTTCCACTCGGACAGCGCCGCGTTCCACCGCGACCGGATCCGACAGAACGTCCTCAGCAGGGAGTGGACGGTGTTGCGGTACACGTGGCGGGACCTCGTCGAACGGCCCGACGAGGTGGCGGCCGAGGTGCGACGCTTCGTCACCGGCTGATCCGGTGCAGCTAACCGTGCTCTCCACGGTTCACTGCACCAGATCCGGTCCGGACCGGCGGATGTGGCACAGTTGTCAGCCGGGCGCGCCACCGGACGAGAGAGACGAAGATGCAGTATCAGTCGACGCGGGGTCACAACCTGCCCCAGCACTTCTCGGACATCCTCCTCGGCGGCCTGGCCCCCGACGGTGGTCTCTACCTGCCTGCCGAGTACCCGCAGCTGACCGCCGACGAGCTCGAGTCGTTCCGCTCACTGTCCTACGCCGACCTCGCCTTCGAGGTGCTCTCGAAGTTCGCCGACGACATTCCCGCGGAGGACCTCCGCGACATCACGCGCCGGACGTACACCGCCGAGGTCTACTCGAACGGCCGACCCGGCGACGACACGTCACTCATCACCCCGCTGCGTCCACTCGGCGAGGAGCAGGGCACCTCGCTCCATCTCCTGGGGCTGTCCAACGGCCCGACGCTGGCATTCAAGGACATGGCGATGCAGTTGTTGGGCAACCTGTTCGAGTACTCCCTCGCGGGCAGCGGCGAGGAGCTCAACATCCTGGGCGCCACATCGGGTGACACCGGCAGCGCCGCCGAGCACGCGATGCGCGGCAAGAAGAACATCCGCGTCGTCATGCTGAGCCCGCACGGCCGGATGAGCAGTTTCCAGCGGGCACAGATGTTCAGCCTGCAGGACGAGAACATCGTGAACCTCGCGGTCGAGGGGAATTTCGACGACTGCCAGGACATCGTCAAGGCCGTCTCCAAGGACGCCGAGTTCAAGGCGCACCACGCCATCGGCACCGTCAACTCGATCAACTGGGGTCGAGTCGTCGCGCAGGTCGTCTACTACGTGCACGGGTGGCTCCTCGCGACGGACGGGCCGGGCCGGCGCGTGTCGTTCTCGGTGCCGTCCGGCAACTTCGGCAACGTGTGCGCCGGGCACATCGCCCGGTGCATGGGCCTGCCAATCGACCAGCTCGTCGTCGCGACCAACGAGAACGATGTCCTCGACGAGTTCTTCCGCACGGGTGTCTACCGTCCCCGCGCGGCCGCCGAGACCCACCACACCTCGAGCCCCAGCATGGACATCTCCAAGGCGTCCAACTTCGAGCGCTTCCTCTACGACCTCGTCGATCAGGACGCGGTCCGGCTCGGTGAGCTGTTCCGCGCGCTCGACACCGACGGCGGCTTCGACTTCTCCGGTACTCCCGAGTTCGATCGCATCCAGGAGTTCGGCTTCGTGTCCGGCCGCAGCACGCACGCGAACCGCGTCGAGACCATTCGCGACGTGGCCGAGCGCTACGGCGTGACCATCGACCCGCACACCGCCGACGGCGTGAGTGTCGCCCGCCGGAACCTGCGCGAGGGCGTGCCCATGATCGTGCTCGAGACCGCGTTGCCCGCGAAGTTCGCGGACATCGTGCGGGAGGCGCTGGGAACCGAACCCGAGCGTCCACCGGCGTTCGAGGGCATCGAGGACCTGCCGCAGCGCTTCGATGTCGTCCCCGCGGACGTCGATCGCGTGAAGGACGTCATCGTGGAGCACACCGGTCGTTAGAGTCGAGCGATGTCGATACGACTCGAGAACGTCGGGATCGCGGTACGCGACCTCGACGAGGCCATCGCATTCTTCACCGATCTGGGTCTGACACTCCTCGGCCGTGACACGGTCCAGGGCGAGTGGGCCGACACGGCGGTGGGTCTCGACGGCAATCACGCCGACATCGCGATGCTGCAGACGCCGGACGGGGCGGGCCGCATCGAGCTGTTCCAGAACCGCCATCCCACCATGATCGAGACGGAACCGACGCTCCCGCATCAGATCGGCATGCACCGCGTCGCCTTCGAGGTCGACGACCTCGAGCAGGCTCTGGCAGTGGCCGCTCGGCACGGCTGCCACCCGTTGCGCGGTGTCGCGAACTACGAGGGTGTCTATGCACTGACCTACGTGCGCGGACCCAGCGGCATCATCGTCATGTTCGCTCAGAAGCTCGGGGCCTGATCACCCGGTGCTCTTGATCTCCTGGTGGTAGGTCTGCATGGCGTCGGTGAGAGCTCCGAACACACGGTGCGCCGCAGCGAGATCCGTGTCCGGCAGCGCGGACAGCGACTCGTGGACGTGCTGTCCGAGCGGGCCGAAGAACTGCCGTGCGACGTCCATTCCCGGCTCGTCGTAGCGGAGGATGACCCGCCGTCGGTCCCGCGTGTCGGGTTCGCGGCGGATGTGACCCGACGCGATCATCCGCTCCACCAGATACGTCATGGCGGCGGAGGAGAGTCCGAGGAGAGAGCCGAGCTCGCCCGGCGACACCGGACGTCCACCGACATCGGCGACCATGATGTGCAGCAGGGCTCGGAAGTCGTTCGCGCTGAGGTGGTGTCGAGAGCCGAACACACGGCCGAGCTGATCCGACTCGGCTGTCATGGCGCGCATGTCGGCGGCGATCGTGGATTCGAGATCGCGCCGGGCACCGTCGGCGTCGGTCGCGTCGGACCGCTCCGACCGTTCGTGTGCTGACACAGATTCTCCTTCGAAAACTCGGGTGTCAGCGTACTCGCCGGACCTCCGAGCGATGTCTCAGTTGCTTAACGATCAACTAACTGAGACACTTTTCCGGTGAGCGACAACTCTGTGTGGAACCGCGTGGCCGGCCTCGTCTCAGGGCCTCGGTCCTGGATCGTCGCCCTGCTCGTCGTCCTTGCCGCCGGCGCGCTCATCGGCGGCGTCGGGAGCAACTCCGCTGCCGAGAGTTCACCGACATCGCTCCCCTCGGACGCGGAATCGGCACGGGTCGACGCCCTGCTCGAGGAGTTCCCCGACTCCGACCTCTCGCCGGTGATCCTCGTGGTGACGCGCGCCGACGGCGGCGCCCTGTCCGAACAGGACCTCGCCGACGTCGCTGCCGCGAGGATGCGGATGAACGGTGTCGAGCGCGGGGTGGACGCGGGTGCGCCCGACTCCCCGGTCGTTCCCGCACCCGACGGCGAGGCGGCCATCGCCCCCGTCCAGGTGTCGACGTCGGAGTCCGGAACGGGACTGGCCGATCTGGTCACCGAGCTGCGCACCGCTGCCACCGGCGGCCTCCCCAACGGGTTGACGGCGCAGGTCACGGGCGGTCCCGCGTTCGCCGCCGACATCGCCGACTCCTTCTCCGGGGCCAATGTCACGCTGCTCGGCGTCACCGCGCTGGTGGTGGCCCTGCTGCTGATCGCCACGTACCGGTCACCGGTTCTCTGGCTCGTGCCGCTCGCCGTCGTGGGCTTCGGTGACCGGGTCGCCTCGACGGTCGGCACCGCAGTGTCCGGGCTCACCGGGCTCTCGTTCGACGGCAGCACCTCGGGCATCACCAGCGTCCTGGTGTTCGGCGCCGGGACCAACTACGCGCTGCTGCTCATCTCCCGGTACCGCGAGGAACTGCGCCGCGAGAGCGACCACCGGGTCGCCCTCCACCATGCCGTGCGACGCGCCGGCCCGGCCATCGTGGCGAGCAACGCGACGGTGGTGCTCGCGCTCCTGACGCTGCTGCTGGGCACTCTGCCGAGTACGCGCAGCCTGGGCGGTCTGGCCGCGGCCGGTCTCGTGGTCGCCGCCGTCTTCGTGCTCTTCGTTCTTCCGCCACTGCTCTCGCTGTTCGGCCGGAAGCTGTTCTGGCCGTTCGTTCCTCGCGTGGGCGATCCCGAGCCGACGGACAAGGGCGTGTTCTTCCGCGTCGCCAACGCCGTCGGTCGTCGACCCGGCCGCGCCGCGGCGGTGTCGCTGGTCGCGCTGGCCGTCTGCATTCTCGGCCTCGTCGGAACGAACGTGGGCCTGTCGCAGACCGAGCAGTTCCGCGTCACCGCCGAATCCGTCACCGGCATCGACACGCTCGCCGAGCACTTCCCGGCGGGGCAGTCAGATCCGACCGTCGTCGTCGCCCGGACCGCGGCGGCCTCGGAGGTCGAGGCAGCGCTGCAGGACACCGACGGCGTGGTGTCGGTGTCCCGAACTGCGGACTCCCGGCCCGGCACCTCTAACACCGGTCTCACCGAGTGGTCCGTCGTGCTCGACGCGGAACCGTCCTCCGACGGCGCGTTCGCCGCGGTCGAGAACCTGCGTGCATCTGTCGCTCCGATCACGGGTGCCGACGCTCTGGTGGGCGGCAGCGATGCGCAGGCGCTGGACACGTCCGATGCCGCAGCTCGCGACCGCCTGGTGATCATCCCGGTGATCCTGCTGGTGGTTCTGCTGGTGCTGTTCGTTCTGCTCCGGTCGGCCCTCGCACCCCTGGTGCTCGTGGCCACGACGGTGCTCAGCACGCTGGCGGCTCTGGGCATCGGCAGCTGGGCCAGCGAGAACATCTTCGGCTTCCCCGCCCTCGGCGACAACGTGCCGCTGTTCGGGTTCCTGTTCCTCGTGGCCCTGGGTGTGGACTACACGATCTTCCTCGTCACCCGGGCACGTGAGGAGACACCGTCGTACGGGACGCGGACGGGCATCGTGCGCGCCGTCGCGTCGACGGGCGCGGTCATCACCAGTGCGGGCATCGTGCTCGCCGCGGTGTTCACCGTGCTGGGCGTCCTGCCACTCATTCTGCTCACGCAGCTCGGGATCGTCGTGGGCCTCGGCATCCTGCTCGACACCTTCGTGGTCCGCACGATCGTGATTCCGGCCCTGTTCACCCTGATCGGTCCCCGCATCTGGTGGCCGACCGAACTCGACCCGCACTCCGAAGACAGTCCGAACGCCACGAAAGAAGGAGTCACCTCATGATCCGCAGCATCATCCGCACGGCAGTCGCCGGAGCGTTGGTCACCGGAGCTCTGCTCGCCGGCGGCAGCGCCGCGTCCGCGCAGCCCCTGTTCGAGCCGCTGCAGCCCATCGCTCAGCTGGACGTCCAGCGCTACGCGGGTGACTGGTGGCAGATCGCGGCCGTCCCGCAGCCGTTCAACCTGAACTGCGCCAAGGACACCCGGGCCAACTACCAGGTGCTCGACCCCAGCAACGTGCGCGTGCAGAACAACTGCACCCGCTGGGACGGCGGAGCCAACGAGATCATCGGCAACGCCCGGGTGAACGATCCGGTCACGCAGGCGCAGCTGCACGTGAGCTTCCCCGGCGTGCCCACCCAGGACAATCCCGAGGGTCCCACCAACTACATCGTCACCTACATCGCCGACGACTACTCGTGGGCGTTGGTGGGCGACCCGTTCCGCACGTCCGGCTTCGTCCTGTCGAGGTCGCCGCAGGTGAGTGCCGATCAGTGGAAGCAGATCCGGAGCGTCGTCGAGAGCCGCGGCTACAACGCCTGCCTGCTGTTGACGTCGCCGACCACTCAGGGCAGCAACGAGATCCGCCCGCTCTGCACCGTCTGACCTCCGCCACCGCTCACCGTTCGGCTCAGCTGGGTCGAACGGTGAGCACCGGCACCGGTGACGTCATCAGCAGACGCTGACTGACGCTGCCCAGCAACGCCTTTCCCACCCGACTGCGCTTCTTGATCCCGATCACGAGTCGCGTCACCTCCGGGTGCGCCTCGATCTCGTCGATCACCGCGATCACCGGGTCGCGGTCCTCGCGCCCCGCCCGGTCGATCACTCGCACCGCCACGTCACCGCCCACGTCGCTCGTGTCTAGCGCGCCGAGGGTCAGATTCACCGCGATCACGTCGGTCTCGAGCATGCGCGCCTCCGACACCGCCTCCGACAGCGCGTGTCGGCCCTCGTCGCTGTCGGTCACTGCCACCAGTACTGCCATGATGTCTCGCCGTCCTTCTCGAAGTGGGGTGATCGTGTCAGGAGTACTCGCGGCGGAACCGGGCCTCGAGTTCCTCCAGGCTCTGACCGCGGGTCTCCGGCACCTGCGTGATGATGAAGACCAGGGCCAGTATGCCCAGTCCGACGAAGATGAAGAACGTCGGCGCGATGCCGAGCGCGTCGACCACCGGCGGGAAGGCCAGTGCGACGGCAGCATTGGCGATCCACAGCATGAACACGCAGACACCGATGGCGAAGCTGCGAATCTTGAGCGGGAAGATCTCTGCGAGCATCAGCCAGACCAGCGGCCCGATCGTGCCCTGCATGCAGAAGACGAAGAGCACGACGAAGACGAGGATGAAGTATGCCTTGGCGGTGCCGTCCGGCAGCAGCAGTGCGGACAGTCCGACCAGGAGATGGAAGAGCGTCGTCAGTGAGAAGCCCGCGATCAGCATCGTTCGGCGATCGATCCGATTCATGATGAGCAGGCCGACCGTGATGCCGAGGACGCTGAAGAGGCCGTTGAGCGTGTTCGCGATGATGGCGGAGCTGCTCGAGAATCCGGCGTCGCCGAGGAGCTGGGTGCCGTAGTACATCACCGAGTTGATGCCCGTGAACTGTTGGAACACACCGAGTCCCACACCGATGTAGATCAACCGTCGGATCCACCGCACCGACAGGTCGGCCGCGCCGCCGGTCTGCGAGAGCTTCTCCTCCTCGGCCAGCGCGTGCACCTCGGCCATCTCGGCCTCCGCACGTTCGGGGGACCGCACCTGCTTCAGCACCGCCAGGGCGTCGTCGTCCCGGCCCTGCGAGACGAGCCAGCGCGGACTCTCGGGCATCCGCAGCATGCCGAAGAACAGTGCGAACGCGGGCAACACGGCGACCAGCAGCATGTAGCGCCAGACGGAGTCGTGCTCGCCCCAGATGTTGAAGATGAGGGCGTTGATCACGAAGGCCGCGAACTGGCCGCTGACGATCATGACCTCGTTGCGCGTCACCAGGGAACCGCGGCGCTCGAACGGTGAGACCTCCGAGAGGTACACCGGCACGGTCGCGGACGCTCCGCCGACCGCGAGGCCGAGGATGAAGCGGAACACCGCCAGCACCTCCCACGACGGGGCGAGAACGCAGCCCAGAGTGCCGAGGACGAAGATGCCGGCCAGCATCAGGATGTTGTGCCGACGGCCGTACTTGTCCGACAGTCGGCCCCCGACCAGTGCGCCGATGGCCGCCCCGAAGATGAGGATGCTGACGACGAAGCCCTCGGTGAAGGCCGTGAGCGACAGGTCCTCCTTCAACGGCTCCAGCGCGCCGTTGATGACGCCCGTGTCGTATCCGAACAGCAGGCCACCGAAGGTCGCCACCACGGCGATGACGCCGAGGCGACGCGAGTGGGGACCGGGTGCGTCCGGCGGTAGTGCACTTCCCGTGGTGCTGACTTGCGAAGACATGACATCCCATCGTCGGCGTGGCGGGTCCGAGCCGCCCAGCGACGCTCGAACCATGTCTGTATGTCTTAACATAGTTTCCGCGCCCTGAGAAGTGGATCACATCATTTTCCCCTCGACACCGGTATATCTCTCAGTTATTCAACTATTCAGAATCTGAGATGATTGGTCCGGCGATCCACGTCGAGAAGGGAGTGCCACCATGTCCGACGAGCCCGAGCGGGACAGCGAGCAACGCGCGGCTCCGTTGTCGTTCGTCCAGTTGTTCTTCGACGCGACGGTCGACACCACGTCGCCGGGACACCTCCCCGACGACGGACCCGACGACGCGGGCACATCGCCCCTGCGCTGATCAGCGATGCGCGAGCCCTGCGTAGAACGCGAGATGAGCGGCCGCGGCGTCGTCCCAACTCGTGCGGGCAGCCAGTGCGCGCCCGGCAGCGGCACGGTCGTCCGACGTCAGAGCGTCCTCGAGTGCGGCAGCCGTCCCCTCCGCGTCGCCGCCGTAGCGCACCGCGTCCCCGAACACCTCGCGGAACACGGGGAGGTCCCGCACCACGACGGGAACCGAGGCGGCGAGAGCCTCCATCGCGGCCAGCCCGAAGCCTTCCTTGGTGGAGAGGAACGCGAATGCCGACGCGCCCGCGACGAGAGACGGGAGCACGTCGTGGTCGACGGTGCCGAGCACCCGCGGTACGGGCCCCTCGTCGCCTGTCGACCGACCGGCCTCCGGCCTGCCCGCCAGTTCCGCGAGTCGGGTGTCGAACTCCGCCCGGTACCCCCGGTAGTCGAACAACGTCTCACCGCCGGCGAACACCAGACCCACGTCCGGACACCGCTCTCGAAGCGCGGCGTGGGCCTCGAGCAGGTCGATGCTCCCCTTGCGCGGCTCGATGCCACCGACCGCGAGGACGTATCGGCCGAGACGGGTGCGCCACTCGTCGCCGCGTGCCGCCGCGAACCGAGCATGGTCGACCCCGTTGGGGATGACCGTCGGCGACAGCCCCCATCCCACACGCACCTCGTCGGCCACGGCGCGCGAGACACAGATGCGGGCGAGGGGCTCGACGACCGCGCGCTCGTGGCAGGCGGCGAGTTCCGGTGTCGTGAACTCCTCGAGGTGGTGGATCGTGCGGACACAGCGTCCGACGGCGTTCGCGGTGATGCAGTCCTGGGCATGCACGACGTCGGCGTCACCCGGGTCGAATGCACTGCGCATCAGTGCTATCGACCGCAGGATGCGATCGCCCACCGACTCGTCCTCGCGCGCCGGGAACGGAACGAGACGAACCGTCACCGCGGGATCGATCGCACGGTAGAAGCCCTCGTCGCCGCCGCGCGCCAGGGACCACACCGTCACGTCCGCTCCCGCGCGCGCCAGTGCTTCCGCCAGTTCGACGGTGTGGACCACTCCCCCTCGCGGTTTCGTCGAGTAGGTCAGGAGGGCGACACGCACGTGGTCTCCTTCGATGCCTGTGAGTGGTAGGTGTCCGGTCGTCGTTCGTCGAGGTGACGCAGCACCCGACGGGCCCGGTCCACCTCCGCGTCCACGTCGATGTCGCAGCACGCCAGGCCACCCTTGTCTCGCGTCCGGCACAGGACCTCGCCGCCGGGACCGACGATCTTCGCCTGCCCGAGGAAGCGCAGAGATCCCGTCACCCCCGTGTGATTGGACGACAGCAGCACCACCTGATTCTCGGCCGCCCGGGCGGCGTCGTAGAGGTCGAACAGGCGAGACTGTCTGTCGTTGGCCAACTTCGACGCCCTGTCCGTCACACTGGCCGGCCACGCCGACAGCGCCGCGATGATGCGCGCACCGTCCAGAGCCAAGGTGCGCGCCGCCTCGGGGAATGTCTTGTCGTAATCGATCAGCATGCCCATCCTGCCCACCGGCGTGTCGAACGCCGAGAACCGATCTCCCGCCGCATAGGCCAACGACTCCCCCGCCGGTTGGTGCACCTTTCGATGACGACCCAACACACCGTCGCCCGTGAGGCACACGGCGGCGTTGTAACGGACCAGGGCCGCCCTCTCGGTGTAGCCCACGCACACGGTCATCTCACCGGCCGCAGCAGCGATCACCGCGAGCTCGGGTCCGTCCTCGTCGAGCGCCGGCGGCAGCTCCTCGAGATCGGGCCGCGCGAGATCACCGAGGTAACCGCCGAGGCAGGCGTCGGGCAGGACCAACAGGTCGATGCCCCGCTGATGGCCCTGCTCGATGATGCCCACGATCTTCTCGACGGACCGCTCGACGTCACGGCCGAAGTGTCCCGCGAGCGCCGCCGCCCGGATCGGCGCCATCTCGCGGTCAGACCGCCGCGGGCACGCGGGCGCCGACCGCCGGGGACATCTGCTCCGCGAGGTACTCCGCATCCCGTGCCACCGCCGCGAATCGGCCCGAGCCCCAGGTGTTCTGCCATGGCAGACCCAGGAAGTACAGGCCCTCCGCCGCGGTCACACCGCGGGTGTGAGCCGGGTGGCCCTCACCGTCGAACACCCCGACCTTCAGCCAGCGGTAGTCCCGGCGGAAGCCGACGGCCCACACGACGGACGTGACGCCCGCCGCCTCGAGATCGAGCTCGGTGGGTTCCGACTCGGGCCGCCAGACCGGTGTGTATCGCTCCTCGACGGGAGCGTCGAGTCCCGCCCTGGTGATGTAGGCGTCGATGTCGTTCTTGATGCCCTCCGACACCGCGTCCGCCGCGTCGAGTGACTGCTCGAGAGTCGGCGCGAAACGCAGGACACCGTCCGAACCGACGTCGGTCAACCGCCCGTACAGCCGCATCCCGTCCAGCGCGAAGGCACGCAGGTCGATGTCGCGTCCGCCGTCCCGCCCGGTCACGTAGTGGTTCGTGCTCTCCCGCTTGGAGAGTCCGCCGGCGTGTTCGGAGATCGACACGTCGTACACCCCCATGTCCTGCAGCCACGCGACGCAGTCCCGTCCGCGGTAGAAGCGGGCGACACGAGGCGCGGACCCTGCGACGAGGTGCACCTGCCTGCCCTCGAGGTGCAGATCCTCGGCGATCTGCGCGCCGGACTGCCCGGTACCGACCACCAGGACCCCACCCGGAGGAAGCGCCGCCGCGCTGCGGTACCCCGACGAGTGGATCTGCGTGATCGTCTCCGGCACTCGCTCGGCGAGGCGTGGAATCGACGGGACGTGGTAGCCACCGACGGCCACCACGACCTGATCCGCGGTCATCGACCCGGCGGAGGTCGACACGACGTGGCCGCCGCCGGGTGCCTGCTGCACCGACAGCACCGCGACGTGTTCGCGGACCGGTGCGCCGAACGAGTCGGCGTAGCGACGCACGAAGTCGTACACCAGGTCTCGGGTCATGAATCCGTCGGGATCGTCGCCGTCGTAGGCGTACCCGGGCAGGACGCACTGCCAGTTCGGTGTCACCAGGGTGAAGTTGTCCCACCGCCCGTCCAGCCACTCGTGGGCGATGGTGTCCCGTTCGAGGACGACATGGTCGACACCGCGTCGGGTCAGGTGCCAGCTCATGGACAGCCCCGCCTGGCCCGCGCCGATCACGATCACGGTGTGATGCTCGGTCATCGCGCTCCTCCCAGGTCGAGGACGTGCACGGTGCCGCGGTCGAACGCCGCTGCGGTGGTCTCGATCTCGCGCAGAGTCGCCGCTGCCGAGGTACACGCGAAGCCGTACTTGGCCCGCACCCGGTCACTGGCCTCGGTGAGCGCGAGTCGACTGCGCTGCACGAAGTCGGCGATCTCGTAGCGCGTCCCGACCGTGAGATGGTCACGGACGACGAGTGACGGTGAGTAGCACTGTTGGCGGCACCCGTTGGGCCACTGGACGGTGAAGGTCATCTCAGGCACGGCTCATCACCCGGTCCACCCGAGACATGCTGTCGTCGTCGACGAGGGTCCCGTACACGGACGGACGGCGGTCCCGAAGGTTGTACATGCCACCTCCGCGAGCCGCCGCGATCGCCTTCTGCACATCGAGAGTCGCTGTCGCCAGGCCGGGTTCGACGCCCGTGCCGGCGAGGATCTCCCCTCCCGGACCGACGATCTTGGCGCTGCACACGAAGTCCAGCGACCCGAAGGACCCCGCCTGATTGGACGCGATCCACACGACCTGGTTCTCCAGTGCTCGCGCCTGGTCGTAGATGTCGAAGCGCAGCTTCCATCGATCGTCGGCCATGTTCGGTGCACGACCCGTACGCGAGGTCGGCCATGCCGACAGCGAGGTGATGATCTCGGCCCCGTCGAGTGCGATCTCCCGCGCCGCCTCGGGGAACGCCTTGTCGTAACAGATCTGCATGCCCATCCGGCCGACCGGGGTGTCGAAGGCGCGGTACTCGGAACCCGCCGAGTAGCAGAGGTTCTCGCCCAGGGGCTGGTGCACCTTGCGGTACGAGCCCAGCACCCCGTCACCGTGCACCGTCACCGCGGCGTTGTACCGCGTGAGACCGTCCGCCTCACAGAAACCGAAGGTCACCACCATGTCCGCGGCCATCGCCGACACTCGCGAGATCTCCGGACCGTCCAGCTCGAGGGCCGGCGGCAGGTTCTGCAGCCGGGTGCGGCGCTTCTCCTCCGACTCGTCTCCGCCTCCCAGACTCGGGAGGTAGCCCCCGAGGCACGCCTCCGGCAGGACCAGCAGCGCGCTGCCGCGTCGCCGTGCTTCCGCGATGGTGCGCTCGATGGTGGCGTACGACTCGTCCATGTCGCGGCCGAAGCGCTCGGACGCCACCGAGAGAGTTACGTCGTTCATGCTGGTCCCAATCCTGTGACTGCGGCGGAGACCGCCGAGGTGGTGGCGCCGTCGGGCCACCGCAAGGTGACTCCCGGCTCCGAGGTGAGGCGGCCGCAGGCGGCCGATGTCGCCGGACCGGCCGGCGGGAGCCGACGTCCGGAGCGGTCCGCGGTGATCATCGCGAACCCGGGGAAGCACGTGATCCATCGGCCGAGGTCGGCGCCGCCGGGTCGGGGTATGCGGGCGACGTCGATCTCGGCGCCCGTACCTGATGCCTCGGCCAGCATGCCGACGGTGCCCGCGAGCCCCGCCATGCTGACGTCCTTCGCCGCACGAGGAGCTGCCCGGGCCACGAACGAGCCCATCTCGCGGAGGTCCGACCCGGAGCGTGCGGAGGTCGAGTCCCACTGCAGGCCGTGGTAACCGGGTCGCCAGCCGCCCCCGAGGTCGGCGGTGAGACTCAGCTCGTCACCGACCTCACCGCCGCCCGCACGCACCGGCGACGACGTCCGTCCGAGTGCCGTGACCGACAGCGCCGCCGGCACACCCACCTGGGTGTGGCCGCCGAGCACGGGAACCCCCCACGCGTCACCGGCGCGGGCGAGGCCCCGGATCACGCGGGTGAGGAGCGACGTCGTCGGAGCGCCGACGGCGTCCAGCATGCCCACCGGGGTCGCACCCATGGCGGACAGATCGTTCAGATTCACCAGGGCGGCACACCATCCGGCCCACTCCGGGTCGCGCTCGACCATTGAGGGCACGATGGCGTCGCACGCGGCGATGATGTCGGAGCCGGGCACCGGCACTCCGTCGTCGCCTCGGAAACCACTCGCCCCCAACCCCAGTGGCGCAGTGGCCAGGGGTGCCAGCACATCTGCGAGCACGGCCTTGGTCGACCGGACGAGACGTGCCACCGTGTCGATGGTCCAGCGCATCGTCTCGTGCGGGGCGCCGGCCAGCATGGTGGGGCCGGTGGCGGTCCACCCGAGCGCCGTGAACATCGGGACGTGGCGAGACTGCACGGTGGCGTCGAACCGCACCACCCCGGCCGTCTCCACATGAGCGCAGGCGGCTCGGATCAGAGCGGGTCCCACTGCGCGACTACGCTTCTCCCGCGCGACGACGAGGCGGCTGCCCGACCACCATCCCAGGTCGACGTCCGTGCAGGGAGCCACCCGGACCCCGCCGAGGACGGTGCCGTCGGGGGCGGTCGCGAGAAGGACGACCGCGCGCGGATCGTCGTCGACGTCGTCCCGGTCGGTACCCGAGAACAAGCCCTGCTCGACGACGAACGACTCGCGTCGAAGACGGTGATAGGCGGCGAGATCGGCCGCCGACTCGGCCGGCCGGACGAGGAACGGGGCAGCGCCGACGGTGGGTGCCCCGGTGAGGATCGACAGTTCGGTGCTCATGTCAGCCACCCATCGTCTGCAGGACGCTGCACGCACCACACGCTGCGCACCCGGCCTTCTGGTCGGTCCCCAGCATCTCCGCGTCCACCAGTGCCGCGGCCACCCGAGTGCTCACGTCCGTCAACAGCTCGGCGGACGGCGCCCCGGCCCCGTCGACGTCCACCGCGAGGGTCCCCGGGTGTGGCCGGAACGGGACGACGAAGGGATAGACCCCCATCGCGATCAGCTCGGTGGCGCCGCGAACCACCTCGTCCGGGTCCTCGCCGAGCCCGACCAGCAGATACGTCGACACCTGGTTGCGTCCGAAGACACGCACCGCCTCCGCCCATGCCGCGCGGTACTCGTCGAGCGAGACCGACGCCTTGCCCGGCATCCAGCGGCGCCGCACGTCCTCGTCCAGGGACTCGACGTGGATACCGATGGACCGTGCGCCGGCGTCGTACAACTCGGTGAGGGTCGCGAGATCACCGGGCGGTTCGCACTGCACCTGGATCGGCAGGTCGGGGAGCACGGCGCGCACCGCGCGGACGCAGCGTGCCAGGTGCAACGCCCCGCGATCTCGGCCCGCCGAGGTCCCGGTCGTCATGACCATCTGGGTGATGCCGTCGAGTCGCACCGCCGCCTCGGCCACGGCGGCGAGATCGGCGGGCTTCTTCACCGCCACGGTGGCGCCGCTGCGCAACGACTCCTCGATGGAGCAGAACCGACACCGTTGCGACTCGTCGTAGCGAATGCAGGTCTGGACCACGGTCGTGGCCAGCACCCCCTTGCCGTGGAGCTTGGCGAGCTTCTCGTAGGGCACACCGTCGTCGGTGGTGAGGTCGTAGAAGGCCGGCCGGGCGATGGCGGCGATGTCCAGTCCGATGTCGTCCCCGTCGAACAGCACCCGATCGCCGTCCAGGACGTAGGGGCTCGACGGATTGCGGGGCAGCGCTGCACCGAGTCCGTCGATGCTCACGTGGCCGTCGTCGCTCGGTCCCGCACCCGCGGTGCGGCGCACCGGTGGGGTCCCACGGATGCCGAGCAGGGCCAGATCGACCCGGTGGTTCCTGGTCTTCAGTCGAACGTCGGACATCGCCGTCTCACCTCAGACCATGTACGTGGAGTTGATGATCGCGCCCTTGCGGGCGTAGTGGATCAACGCGTCCTGCACGTCCAGCGGGTGCGCGGGCACGACGCCCTCGATGAGGTCTTCCTCGCGGCCGCCGTGCAGCGCGAGCCCGAATCGGCAACAGAACACGGTGCCGCCCTCCGAGATGAACGTCGCGAGAGCGTCGTTGATGTTCTGCTCGCCGGGGAAACCGGAGTCTCCGGTGGTGGGAAAGCCGCGGGTCGCCAGGCAGTTGATGGCACCGGGACCGTAGAAGTACATCGCCGACTCGTAGCCCTTGCGCAGAGCGCGCGTCGCCTGCAGCACGGCGACGAAGCTCACCGACGACTCGTGGGCGATGCCGTGCACGAGAGTGAAGTAGGACTCGCCGTCCTCCGCCTTGTAGTCCGGGAAGATCTTGGTTCCGCCGTAGATGTTGCTGCCCTTGGGGAGTGACGGGTGCGGGATCTCGGCGAGTGAGGCGGACATGTTGTCGAGGATGGTCTGATCGAACGCGGCCACGGGAACCTCCGGAAGATGAGTGAGCAAGTACTCGGGTGCGGAGACGTCCGTCCCGCTGACACCAGTACAGGCCCGCTCGATGTCCGGATGGTCACCCGCGGAACAACGCCCTGTTTCGTCCTGCTCACTCGCGTAACCCCGGCGACACACCGCCGCGTTACCGTCGGAGTGTGGTCGACGCATCGGGTGCCCGACGCCTCCTCGCACTCGCGCACGTCGCGTCGCGAGTCGAGGCGGGCCCACCCGTGCCGCCGGCGACGAGAGTGACCGTGCACTTCCATCCCGATCGGCTCGTGGCCGGCCGACCATTGCTCGAGGTGCTGATCGAGGAGAACCTGTACCGATCGCAGTTCGTCACCGGCACGAGCAACGGCGGGTTCGATCCTGCGCCCGGCGGTCGTCGCCACGCATGGGAGTCCCGGATGTTCGGTGGGGCGTACGACCACGGCCCGGCATCGGAGCGCCCGATCTACGGCTCGCTGAATCACCGCCTGGAGCCCGCGGGCGGATCGGTGCGCTTCGGCTCCTCCCACCTGGTGCTCCGCGGAGACGTGCTGCCCCGGACCACCTTCTGCTACCCCGATTCCGTCCACGAGCCGACAGCCTTCGGCACCGGTGAGCGCATGCCACTCGTCGAGACGGCACTCTCCCACCACGACGTCGACGTGCTCGACGACTACATCGAGGCCCATGTCCACGGACCGCTACGACTCGACACCGATGTCGAGGCACTCGTTCTCGACCCGTCGTTCCGCGGGACCGAGCTGGACGCGATCGTATGCCGGGCACCAGTTCCGGTGCGGTGGCACCACGGGTTCGAGCTGTCATCGAGTCGGTTCGATCACTGCGCCGACTACCGCGGACCACACATCGCCGACCTCGCACGGTCCGTGGCGAGAGACGGGCGTCTCACCGCGTACATCGTCGGTCAGGCCGCGAACACCGGTGAGCACGACGATCAGCACATCAAACAGCTCTGGCACTGCGTCGCGCGCTTCGGACACGACTGGTCCGACCGTCCGGGGGCCGCAACCTCACCTGCCGAGGGACGAATCGGACGGGGATAAACTGGGCTCACCATGCTCACACCCATCACGGTCGCCCTCTACGTGCTGCCACTCGTCGCCGCGGTCTGGGCACTGGTGAAGCTGATCCGCAATCAGGCGCTGCTCCTCGCGAACCGCGGTGACCGCGTGTTCTTCCGGTTCCTCGTCGGCATCGAGCTGCTCGTGCTCGCGCAGGCCGTGGTCGGTTTCGTCGCCCTGGCCACCACCGACCGCGATGTGCACACCGTCACCTTCGGCGCGTACCTCATCGGTCTCGCGCTGCTGCTGCCGATCGGTGTGTGGTGGTCCCTCGGGGACCGCAGTCGCGGCGGCACCGCCGTCCTGATCGTCGTCACCCTCACCCTCGCGGTGATGGTGCTGCGTCTGAACCAGATCTGGGCCGGCCATGCCTGACACCGCACGCACGGACCTGCAGACGGCCACCCGATCCGGCATCGGGCGCGTCCTCATCGCCCTCTACGCCCTGTTCTCCGTCGCCGCCGCGTCGCGCTCGGCGGTGCAGATCGGGACCCGGTTCGACGACGCACCGGTCGCGTACCTGCTGTCCGCGTTCGCCGCCCTGGTCTACATCGTCGGCACCGTGTGTCTCGCACGAGCCTCCGTGGTGTCGCGCCGCATCGCGACCATCTCCTGCGTCGTCGAGATAGTCGGTGTGCTCGCCGTCTCGATCGCCAGTTACGCCGTGCCGCAGGAGTTCCCGGAGCCCACGGTGTGGTCGCACTTCGGATCGGGCTACCTGTTCATCCCGGTGATCCTGCCGATCGCGGCGCTGTGGTGGCTGCGCCGGACGGACACCGGTAGGGCGGGGAAGGGCTGATTCGTCCACGCTGCGGCCACACGAACGTGCCTCCTCGCAGTGGGTACGGAATCACGCGTGACGTTTGGCCACCCGATCCGCACGCACGGTGGCGGCCACCAGGATCACAGCTTGCACCGCGAGACCTGCGGCGGGAACCGAAACCACCGCTGGCCCGATGTCGGCCTCGGTGATCGACGCGATCAGCCAGAGCGTGCTCGTCAGAACGACGACCACGACAGCGATGACACCGACGGCGAGAAAGTGCGCCGCGGCAGCTCGATGACCGGCTCGCCAGGCATCGCGGGACGCCGTCGTCGCCTTCGTGCGCAATCCCACGGCCGAATTCACGTCCACGTTCGTGCCCGGCGTCCGCATCACGAGCGACAGGGACCCGAGGAGAACCACCCCGACGAGAAGTGACAGCACCGGAGCAGGTTCCACGAACTACCCCAGCTTCGCCAGGTTGGTCACACTCGTGCGCACGTCCGACTCCAGCACCTTCGCGACGACCCCGCCGATCGGGCCGGACAGCAACCCGCCGCGAAAGTTCGCGTCGAGGGTGAACTCCGACCCGGCGCCCTTCGGCGCGACGGACATCTTCAGATCGATCTTGATGCCGCCCTTGCCTTTGCCGAGCAGCGCGATCTCGTAGGGCTTGTCGTACTCGGTGATCGTCCAGGTGATCACGTTGCGGAAACCCTTGACCTTGATCAGCGAGTCGATGGTGACGCCTTCCTTCAACGTGTCCGGCACGGGGCTGCGCCATCCACCGAAGATGGTCATCCACTCCTGGAAGCTGGACAGATCGGACGCCCTGGCCCACGCCTCGTCCGGTGTCATCGTCGAATCCACCGTCACGTTCACTCCGGCCACGCGGCCCTCGCTTCCTGCCTCGTCGGTCCCGCGCGCGGGTCCTGCCACCGAGCGTGGCACCGCCCTCGAACATACCCAGCTCGCGAAGCACGCAATCTATCCTGAACCCATGGCATCGCTGGAGGTCGCGGGGCGACAGATCGCCCTGACCAACGTCGACAAGGTGCTGTGGCCGGAGACGGGCACCACCAAGGGCGAGGTGATCGACTACTACGTCGACATCGCGCCCGCGATGCTCCCCCACCTTCTCGGACGCCCGGTCACGCGGAAGCGATGGCCGAACGGGGTCCAGGCAGGCTCGTTCTTCGAGAAGAACCTCGCCGCGTCGGCCCCGGACTGGCTCGACCGACGACGTCTGCACCACTCCGACCGCGTCGTGGTCTACCCCGTCTTCCACACCGCCGCCGATCTCGCGTGGCTGGGACAGCAGGCTGCGCTGGAAGCCCATGTGCCGCAATGGACTTTCGACGGCGACGAGCAGGGCAAAGCCACCCGCATCGTCTTCGATCTCGATCCGGGCGAGGGCGTCGACCTCGACACCTGCGCGACCGTGGCCTGTGAGGTACGGGCGATGATCACCGACATCGGGCTCACCGCCCACCCCCTCACCAGTGGTAGCAAAGGCATACACCTGTACGTCCCGCTGGAGAAGCCGGTCTCGTCGTCCGGTGCCTCGACCGTCGCGAAACGCGTTGCGACGCTTCTCGAGGAGAAGATGCCCGATCTGGTCACCGCGTCGATGTCGAAGGCTCTGCGGCCCGGGAAGATCTTCCTGGACTGGAGTCAGAACAACGGCAAGAAGACCACCATCGCGCCGTACTCGCTGCGCGGACGCGACCGCCCGACCGTCGCGGCTCCGCGGACGTGGGACGAGCTCTCCGGCGGCGGTCTCGCCCAACTGAGCTTCGAGGAGGTGCTCGCTCGCTTCCACCGGGACGGCGATCTGCTCGCCGGCCTCGATCCGGAGCCGGAGGCGTCGACGATCACCGACAGCCTCGGTCCGTACCGCGGCAAGCGGACTGCCTCGCGCACACCGGAACCCGTCCCGACGACATCGACGACTCGGGAATCCGCGGACCCGATCTTCGTCATCCAGGAACACCACGCACGTCGACTCCACTACGACTTCCGACTCGAGCGCGACGGCGTGCTGGTCTCGTGGGCGGTTCCGAAGAATCTGCCGACGGACGAGAAGAAGAACCATCTCGCCGTGCACACCGAGGACCATCCGATGGACTACGCATCCTTCGAGGGGACCATCCCGCAGGGCGAGTACGGCGGCGGCGAGGTGAGCGTCTGGGATCACGGCACCTTCACCACCGAGAAGTGGCGGGACGACGAGGTCATCGTCGAACTCGCGGGTGAGCGCGTCGCGGGTCGGTACGCACTGATCCGGACCGACCGGGACCAGTGGCTCGTGCACCGGATGACATCCCGCCCCCAGCCGACACGCACGGAGTTGCCCCAGCACCTGCGGCCGATGCTGGCGTCCGCCGGAACGCTGTCCGGACTCGAAGCCGACGAGTGGTCGTTCGAGGGGAAGTGGGACGGCGTCCGCATCGTCGCGACCCTCGACCACGGGGACGTCGTGCTCGAGAGTCGGACCGGACAGGACCTCACGCGCCGCTACGCGGGGATCACGGCGCTCGCCGCGGATCTGTCCGACCATGCGGTCGTACTGGACGGTGAGGCCGTGGTCTACCGCGCGGACGGAGTCACCAGCTTCCAGGCACTGCAGGACGCGCATCCCGACGACGTGCAGTTCATCTGCTTCGACATCCTCCACCTCGACGGCACGGATCTGACGGGCAAGAAGTTCACCGACCGGCGCAAGATCCTCGAGCTGCTCCTGACCGGCCTCGAGACGGCGACCGTCTCGCCGCTCCTGCCCGGCACAGCGGCGGGAGCACTGTCCGAGAGCGAACGCCGCGGGTGGGAGGGCATCGTCGCGAAGCGGCGGGACTCGACCTACGAGGTGGGCCGACGCAGCACCTCGTGGATCAAGGTGAAGAACTGGCGGACGCAGGAGGTGGTCATCGGCGGATGGCGCGCCGGCAAGGGTTCCCGCACCGGGAGCATCGGGTCGCTCCTGCTCGGCATCCCGTCGGAGAACGGACTGCACTACGTCGGGCGCGTCGGCACCGGATTCACCGAGCGACAGCGTGCGGACCTGTTGACGCTTTTGCGTCCGGCCGTCGTCGACGAGTCACCGTTCGACGAACCTCTCCCCACCGCCGACCGCCGCGATGCGACGTGGGTGGCCCCCACCGTCGTTGGCGAGGTGCGGTTCTTCGAGTGGACGGACGGCGGCTCGTTGCGCCATCCGAGCTGGCGGGGCCTGCGTGAGGACAAGACCGTCGAGGACGTTCACCGCGAGGACTGAGCGCTCCCACTCGAGTGGGCAAAGTTTGGACCTTACACAAGAACCATCGAGAACGGTTGTCGCCGTCGTGTCGCTTGCTTACGGTTCGATCACGGGGCCGGGGCGCCGTTTCCCGAGTGGAACCGAGCGCTCGGGCAGTGTTCAATGTGGCTGTCGTTCGATAACCGCACAGTCGGTTCGTAGGAGTGTTCCAGTGAGATCCATTCGTCGCCTCGTGCTCGCCGCGGTCACCGCAGCCGTCGTCGCTGCCGCCCTTCCGGGGACCGCAGCCGCAGACGCCCAGTACCCGACCCCCAATGCCGACCCGTTCTACTCCGCGCCGGGCGACATCTCCGGGCTCGCACCGGGCACGGTCCTCGCCAGCCGTCCGATGCCCAACCCGCCCAACTTCATCGGCGTGTCGACGTGGCAACTGGCGTTCCGCAGCACCGGCAGCGAGGGCAACCCCATCGTCGGTGTCACCACCGTCTTCGTCCCACTGGGGAAGGCGCCCGACGGCCCGCTGCTCTCCTACCAGCAGATCGTCAATGCTCTCGGCCTGAAGTGCGCGCCCTCGCAGGCGTTGTGGTCGACCGATCCGAACGTCGTCATCCGCGACGCCGCCGCCTTGAACGCGGTGTTCACCCGCGGCTGGTCGGTCTCGATGCCGGACCACCTCGGCCCCAACAGTGCCTACGGCGCCGCCAAGCTGGGCGGTCAGATCACGCTGGACGGTATCCGCGCTGCCAAGAACTTCGATCCGCTGCAGCTGCGCAACAGCCCCGTCGGCATGGGCGGCTACTCCGGCGGCGGCATGGCCACCGCCTGGGCAGCCGCGTTGGCACCCTCGTACGCACCCGAGTTGAACATCGTGGGCAGCGCCCAGGGTGGCGTTCCGATGAACCTGTTGAAGATGGCCTACATGCTCGGCGAGAACACACCGCACCCCGTGTTCGGGCTGGCACTGGCCGCGGCGATCGGTCTCGGTCGGGAGTACCCGGACCGGATGCCCGTGTCGCAGAACCTGACTCCCCAGGGCACGTCGATGATGAATCAGATCGCCGACTCCTGCACCAACGACATCCTGGCCGTGGGCGCCAACCACAGCGCCGCGGAGATCACCGCGAACAAGTCGGTGTTCGCAGACCCGCAGGGCCGTGCCGTCGTGGAAGAGAACAGTGTCGAGCTCTACCCCGGCGTTCCGCGCGCACCGATCTTCGAGTGGCACAGCCCGACCGACGGGCTCATCCCCGTCGACGCCATCGACAGCACCACCGCCCGGTACTGCAGCGCCGGCGCTCGAGTGCAGACGCTGCTCACCCCGACCCCCGACCACCTCAGTGGCGCGTTGCTCGGGCTGCCGTCCGCACTGCAGTGGCTGAACGATCGCTTCGCCGGTCTGCCTGCACCCAGCACCTGCTGATCGCGGAGGGTCAGGCGCGGACCGGTTCGTCGAACTGCGTGCGGTAGAGCTCGGAGTACCGACCCGAGTTCGCCAGCAGTTCGGTGTGCGTACCGCGCTCGACGACGCGGCCGTTCTCGATGACCAGGATGAGATCGGCCGCCCGGATGGTGGAGAGCCGGTGCGCGATGACGATGGACGTCCGTCCCTCCAGTGCCTCGGCGAGTGCCTCCTGCACCGCGGCCTCGGAAGTGGAGTCCAGTGACGCGGTGGCCTCGTCCAACACGACGACGGTGGGACGCGCCAGCAGCAGGCGGGCGATGGTGACGCGTTGACGCTCACCACCGGAGAAGCGATAGCCGCGCTCGCCGACCACGGTGTCCAGGCCGTCCGGCAGCGACAGCACCAACTCCTCGAGACGCGCACGCCGCAGCGCGGACCAGATCTCCTCCTCCGTCGCATCCGGGTGCGCCAGGGTGAGATTGGACCGCAACGTCTCGTGGAACAGGTGGCCGTCCTGCGTCACCATGCCGACGGTGCGACGGATCGATTCGGCCGTCAGATCCCGCACGTCGACGTCGCCGATGCGCACGGCACCGGAATCCACGTCGTACAGGCGCGAGACGAGCTGCGCGATGGTCGACTTTCCTGCACCGGACGAGCCGACCAGGGCCACCATGTGTCCGGGCTCGGCGCGGAAGGACACCCCGTGGAGCACCTCCTCGCCGCCGCGAGCATCCAGGACGGACACGTCCTCGAGAGACGCCAGTGACACCTTGTCGGCCGACGGATAGGCGAAGCGGACGTCGTCGAACTCGACGGTGACCGGGCCCTCCGGAACCGCGCGGGCGTCGGGCTTGTCGGTGATGAGCGGATCGAGGTCGAGGATCTCGAAGACCCGCTCGAAGCTCACCACGGCGCTCATGATGTCGACGCGGGCGCTCGCCAGTGCGGTGAGCGGTGCGTACAGCCTGGTCAGAAGCAGCGCGAGAGTCACGACCGACCCTGCGTCGAGCTGCCCCCGCAGCGCGTAGAAGCCACCGAGGCCGTAGACGAGCGCGAGTGCCAGCGCGGACACGAGGGTCAGCGCCGTCACGAAGACGGTCTGGACCATGGCCGACCGCACGCCGATGTCGCGGACGCGGCCCGCTCGAAGCGCGAACTCGGCCGACTCGTGATCGGGGCGTCCGAACAGCTTGATCAGCGTCGCGCCGGGAGCGGAGAAACGCTCCGTCATCTGCGTCGACATGGCCGCGTTGTGCGCGGCGGCCTCACGCTGCAGACGGGCGAGCCGAGTGCCCATCCTGCGGGCCGGGAGCACGAAGATCGGCAACAGCAACAGTGCCAGCAGGGTGATCTGCCAGGAGATCCCGAGCATGACGACGAGGGTGAGCAGCAACGTCACGAGGTTGCTGACGACACCCGACAGCGTGCCGCTGAAGGCGCGCTGCGCCCCGATGACGTCGTTGTTCAGCCGCGAGACCAGGGCACCGGTGCGCGTGCGTGTGAAGAAGGCGATGGGCATCTTCTGCACGTGGTCGAATACGCGAGTACGGAGGTCGAGGATGAGGTTCTCGCCGATCCGCGCCGAGAGCCACCGGTTCACCAGCCCCGTACCGGCATCGAGCAACGCCACGACCGCGATGATGACGGCCAGTACGAGGACCGTCCCGTACGCGCTGCCCTGCACGATCGCGTCCACGACACGGCCGGCCAGCACGGGCGTCGCGACGGCCAGGACCGCCGCGACGACGCTGAGGATCAGGAACCCGACGAGCAGGGAGCGCAGGGGTCGCGCGAACACCATGATCCGCCGCACGGTCACCCGGGAGAACGGTCGGTGATCGTCGCCGTTGGTGTGCATCGATCGGTACATCTGGTTCCACGCGGTCATTTCCATACTCATGTGGAACCTCCTGTTACTCGTCACGATCTCTGCACACCCACGGCGCGGCCCGTTCACCTGCACTGAGGGCAACCCCCGCGCTGCCCCGCTCATTCCGTGGTCAGGCCGCGGCGACCTGCTCCCGCGCAGGTTCGAGGGCTTGGGCGACGATATCGGCGACGTCCGACATGGGCCGGACGTCGACGGCAGCCCGTACCTCGGCCGGCACGTCGTCGAGATCGGGCTCGTTCCGCGCGGGAACGAACACGGTGGTGAGTCCGGCGCGCTGAGCGGCGAGCAATTTCTGCTTCACCCCACCGATCGGGAGTACCCGACCGTTCAGGGAGACCTCGCCCGTCATGCCGACGTCGGACCGCACGGGTCGCCCCGTCGCCATCGACACCAGCGCGGTGACCATCGTGACGCCCGCGGACGGGCCGTCCTTCGGTACGGCGCCGGCCGGCACGTGGATGTGGATCGCCTTGTCCAGCGCCGTGGGGTCCACCCCGAGTTCCGCCGCGTGCGACCGCACGTAGGAGAGCGCGATCTGCGCCGACTCCTTCATGACGTCGCCGAGCTGACCGGTGAGGGTGAGACCGGCGGTGTCACCCGTCGAGCTCGCCTCGATGAACAGGACGTCGCCGCCCAGACCGGTCACGGCCAGGCCCGTCGCGACACCGGGGACCTCGGTGCGTTCGTGTGCCTCGGGGGTGAAGCGGGGCCGTCCGAGGTAGGTGACCAGATCGGGCTCGTCCACCGTGATGGGCCGCTCGTCCTGCGCCAGCACGGTCGCCACCTTGCGCAACGCCTTCGCCAGCAGTCGCTCGAACTGACGGACACCGGGCTCGCGGGTGTAGTCGGCGGCGATCGTGCGGAGTGCAGCGTCCGTGACGGTCACCTCGGCATCGGTCAGTGCAGCGCGGTCGACCTGCCGCGGAAGCAGGTGGTTCCGTGCGATGACGACCTTGTCGTCCACGGTGTAACCGTCGATGGTCACCAGTTCCATACGGTCCAGCAGCGCTGTCGGAATCTGGTCGATCACGTTGGCGGTCGCCAGGAAGACCACGTCCGACAGGTCGAGATCGAGGTCCAGGTAATGGTCCCGGAACGTGTGGTTCTGAGCCGGATCGAGCACCTCGAGCAGCGCCGCCGCGGGGTCACCGCGGAAGTCCGACCCGATCTTGTCGATCTCGTCCAGCAGGACGACGGGATTCATCGAGCCTGCCTCGGCGATCGCACGCACGATCCGGCCCGGCAGGGCTCCGACGTACGTACGCCGGTGTCCGCGAATCTCGGCCTCGTCGCGCACGCCACCGAGGGCGACGCGAACGAACTTGCGGCCCAACGCCTTCGCCACCGACTCGCCCAGCGAGGTCTTGCCCACGCCGGGAGGACCGGCCAGCACCATGACGGCACCGGATCCGCGTCCGCCCACCACCGTCAGACCGCGTGAAGCGCGCCTCGACCGGACGGCCAGGTACTCGGTGATGCGGTCCTTCACGTCGTCGAGTCCGTGGTGGTCGGCATCGAGAACGGCGCGCGCTGCCACGATGTCCGTGCTGTCGTCGGTCGTCACCGTCCACGGCAGTTCCAGGACCGTGTCCAACCACGTTCGGATCCAACCACTCTCGGGACTCTGATCGCTCGAGCGCTCCAGCCGGCCCACCTCGCGCAGCGCCGCCTCACGAACCGAGTCGGGCAGGTCTTCGGACTCGACGCGTCCGCGGTAGTCGTCGGCACCGTCGGGCTCGCCCTCGCCCAACTCCTTGCGGATGGCGGCGAGTTGCTGGCGCAGCAGGAATTCCTTCTGCGTCTTCTCCATGCCGTCGCGGACGTCGCCGGCGATCTTGTCCGTCACCTCTACCTCGGCGAGGTGGTCGGTGGTCCACTCGGTCAGCACCGTCAATCGTGCTGCCACGTCCGGGGTCTCGAGCAACTGTCGCTTCTGGACATCGGTGAGCCACGACGCGTAGCCGGCGGTGTCGGCCAGCGCGGACGGGTCCGACAGCTTGTTCACCGAGTCGATGACCTGCCATGCCTCGCGGCGCTGCAACATGGCCAGAACGAGCTTCTTGTACTCCGCGGCGAGAGTCCGTAGGGCGTCCGTCGGCTCCGGCTCGGACACCGGCTCGGCCTCCACCCACAGAGCGGCGCCGGGGCCACTGACTCCGGTGCCGATGTGCGCACGCTTCTCCGCCTTCAGCACCGCAGCCGGCTCACCGGTCGCGAGACGGCCGACCTGCACGATCGTCGCCACGACGCCGTAGGCGGGGTAGCGGTCGTCCAGTCGTGGGGCGATCAGCAGAGTGCCGTCGGCGCTGGTCCGCGCGGCGTCGACCGCAGCGCGGGCAGCGTCGTCCAGTTCGACCGGCACGACCATGCCGGGCAGGACGACGGGGTCGGTCAGGAACAGAACGGGCAAGCGAGTCGATTCGCTCATGGGGTCCTCCAAGGTTGCGCGTGATCAGCTCAACTTGGCGGCGGTCCCCGGTGTTCCCGCAGATGAGGGCGTTCGCTGGAGGCGGACATGGCGGGGGCCGAGAGTGATTCCCGCAGGCACTCCATGCTCCCGCAGCGGCTGCAACCACTACGGCGAGGCGGAACACCCGCGGGAACGGTCAGCCGGCGGCGCTCACTCGCTGAGCGTCACGTCCACGCCGGTGACGGTCTTGAGGAACGGGCAGATCGACCGTGCCTGCTCGAGCACGTCGCCCGGGTTGTCGACGCCCGGCAGTGTCACGCCGAGGCGGTAGGCCGCGTCGTAGCCCGCGCCGTCCGCGGAGGACAGCGTCACCTGTCCCTCCACCGATGCACCCTCGAGGGATCCACCCGCGGTACCGACTGCGATGCGCAGCGACTCGAGCAGGCAGGAGCTCAGCGCAGCGGCCATCAACTGTTCGGGGTTGGTCGCCCCACCCGGACCCCCGAGGTCGGAGGGCTCGTGGACATCGAGGGAGAGCACGTCGTCGCTCGAGGAGATCGATCCGTCGGTGGCGGTGACAGTGGCGGTGTACAGGTCTTGACTCATGCCTGCCGGGTGTCCGCGAACCGCTGTCCGCAAACCACCGAGGTCACGAGTGCTCGGCGAGGAAGCCGAGCACCTCGTCCTCGAACTTCCGCGGCTCGTCGAGAAACAGTGCGTGACTGCTGTTCTCGAACACGACGGTGCGCGCGCCGGGAATCGTGTCACCCACGTACTGTGCCGCTTCCCACGGAAACGCCTTGTCGTGCTTGCCCACCATGACCAGCGACGGCAGATCGAGTGCCGGCAGCAGATCACGCCAGTCGTGATGGGTGTGGTCCGCCATCACCGCGTTGCGCGCCTCCGAGGAGATCTTCGTCATCTCCGCGAGGAGGACCTCGACACGCTCGGCGGGGAGGTCGGTGGCGGTGATCTCGTCGAGCTGTTCGCGGTCGAAGTTCTCGCGGTCGTACGTCACACGGCCCTGCACCGCGGCCAGCGACGCGTCGTCGAAGATGCTGGTGTGCGCCAGGGTCCACTCGGGCGTCCGGTACTGGCGAGGAGTCTGCGCGACGTAGATAGCCTGCGCCAGCAGGTCGGTGCCGAACAGCTCCTGGTAACTCCAGATCACGGGACAACCCAGTGACCACCCCAGGACTGTGACGTCCGTCAGCTCCAGCCCCACGAGCAGATCGCGGAGGTCCTTGGCCAACCTCGACACCCGGTAGCCGTGGCCCGGATCCTCCGAGTCACCGTGAGCGCGCAGATCGACGGTGATCACGCGGGCGTACTCGGCGAGCCGATCGACACTGCCGTCGAAGAAGCGGCCGCTGAATCCCCACCCGTGCAGCATCACGAGCGGCCGTCCCGTTCCCTGGTCGGTGTAGTGCAGGACTGTGCCGTCGCTGACGGTCCACGTACTCATCCTGCTGAGATACCCCACCGGACACCTGCGGTAACGGTGCGATCACGCACCCACGCCGAAGGTGCCGTCCGGCGCTACAGTGCGAGACACCAGCCGAGTCGCCCGTCAGGAGAGACCAGTGAGCGGTCCCACGCCCGAGTACGGCCAGCAGCCCGAGTACGGCGGGCAACCGCCGTACGGCCAGCAGCCTCAGTACGGTCAGCAGCCTCAGTACGGTCAGCAGCCCGGTTCCGGCGGGCAGTACCCACCACCCGGCGGCTACGACGGCGGCTACGGCCAGCCCCCGGTCAGCCCGAAGAACGGCGTGGGAATCGCGGCGCTGGTTCTCGGCATCCTGTCGATCCTGGCCTTCTGGACCTTCGGATTCGGCATCTTCCTGGGCATCATCGCCGTGGTGCTCGGCGTGCTCGGCCGCGGCCGAGTCAAGCGCCGCGAAGCCACGAACGGCGGCGTCGCCACGACAGGGCTGGTGCTGGGTGTCCTCGGCATCATCGGTGGCGCGGTGTTCATCGCCCTGACCGTGTGGGTGTTCAACGAGGTGGGAGTCGGCGACCTCGCGACCTGCCTCAGCGACGCCGGTGGCGACGCGACACGGGTCGAGCAGTGCCAGCAGCAGTTCACCGACAATCTGGAGAACCAGTTCTCGGTGACCCTGACGCCCGCTCCGACGCCGTGACAGGTGCGGAAGGGTTGACAGCGCGGTGGACCGGGCACACCGGTGCTCATGAGTGATTCCGTGAACGAGCCCGTCGACACCGCATCCATCGACCCGCGCGAGGAGTCCAAGGGCACGGGTGCGGACACGGCACAGAGTCCGGACGAGCGCGACGAGGCGGTGCGCGAGTTCGACAACCATGCCGAGGCCGAGCCGGCGCCGACCCTCGATCGGAGTGAGGCCGCCGTGGACGAGGGCAAGGATCTGCCCGCCCCGAGTCCGCGCGACGTGACCGCCGGCGACAAGGACGACAAGCAGACCGCTCGCCAGGAATGAGCCTCTGCTCTAGAAGAGCGTGACGGGTTCCTGTGCGCCGACCGGCTCGCACGGCGTCAGCGAACCGTCTCGGATCGCCCGCGCAGCGATTCCTGCCAGCTCGTCCGCCATCTCGTTGAACTGGTTGCCCACGTGTCCGCGGACCCAGCGGAACCGCACCGGACCCTCGCGCTCGGTGATGGCACGGTCGATCGCGCGGACCAGTTCCAGATTGCGCACCGGCCCACCCGTGGACGTGCGCCAGCCCTTGCGCTTCCATCCGGCGAGCCACTCCGACGCACACTTGATGGCGTACTGGCTGTCCGACTCGATGAGCATCGGCTCCGGACCCGGATGCGCGGCCACGGCCTCGTACAACGCCCTGAGCTCGGCGATCTGATTCGTGCCGGACGCTTCTCCGCCGGAGGCGGACGGGCCGGTGTGGTCGACCCAGGCCCAGCCGATGGCCCCGCCGGGGTTCTTCAGGCACGAACCGTCGGTACTCACGATGATCACCCTCGAGACAGTACGGCCGAGGACCGACAATTCCGCGGTCCCGCGCCGAGCGCACACCCTGTCCACGGCTCGGCCTACTCTCGAACGTGAACCATCAGCCCAGACTTCGATCTGGACCGACACAGGGAGACGCCACGTGACCTCGCCGACCGACGATCGATCCGCCACCGAGATCCCGGAGAACTTCCGCGCCCTGGTCGCCCGGCACACCGACGACGGTGTGGATCTGACGTCCGAGACGGTCGACCTGTCGTTCCTGCCGGAGGGCGAGGTGGTCGTCCGCGTCGAGTATTCGGGCGCCAACTACAAGGACGCCCTGGCCGTCACCCCGAAGGGCGGAGTGGTGCGGGAGTACCCCATCGTCCCCGGCATCGACCTCGCCGGTGTGGTGGTCTCCTCGACGTCCGACGGGGTGTCGGTCGGTGACCGCGTCGTGGCACACGGCTACGAGATCGGCACCGGACGTCACGGCGGCTATGCCGAGTACGCGCGCGTTCCGGCCGAGTGGGTCGTGCCACTCGCGGAGGGACTGTCGACGGCCGACGCCGCCACCATCGGCACCGCGGGCTTCACCGCCGCACTCAGCGTGCAGGCCCTGCTGGCGCGTGGCCTCACCCCGTCCGACGGTCCGGTATTGGTCACCGGAGCGAGCGGCGGGGTCGGCAGTGTCAGCGTGGACCTGTTGTCGCAGGCCGGGTTCGAGGTGGTCGCCTCCACCGGCAAGGAGTCGGCACACGACCTGCTGACCACACTCGGCGCGTCCTCGATCATCGGCCGCCTCCCCGAGGACCCCGACGCGGCGCCGCGTCCCCTCGGGAAGGCGCAGTGGGCCGCCGCGGTCGACTGTGTCGGCGGCAAGACCCTCGCGCACGTACTCAGCACCACGAGGTACGGCGGCGCGGTCGCCGCCAGCGGGCTCACCGGGGGAGCCGGGCTCTCGACCACGGTGTTGCCCTTCATTCTCCGGGGAGTGGCCCTGCTGGGCATCGACTCGGTGCAGTTGCCCATCGAGGCCCGACGCACCCTGTGGAACGGCCTGGCCGGTTCCCTGCGCCCGAGTCGGCTCGCCGAGGTCACCACCGAGGTGACTCTCGACGAGGTGGCGGGAGTGCTCGACTCCCTGCGCGACGGGGCCACCATCGGTCGCACCCTCGTCCGTGTCGGCTAGCTCGTTTCCCGTGCTCGACCCCGGACACACTTCCCGCGGCGGCGCGGTGGAGATCACTCTCACCTCGGATCGCCCACTCGCCCTGCGGTATTCGTTGTCGCCACACCGCCGCGGAGCGGGCGATCCCGCCCATCGGGTGGAGGCCGACGGATCCATCTGGCGCACCTCACGGTTTCGCACGGGGCCGGTGACGTATCGCCTGCGCCAGGTGGACCGGTTCGAGGTGACCTGCGAGGTCTGGGGCGCCGGCTCAGCGGAGTTCCTCGACTCTCTTCCAGGGCTCGTGGGCATGGAGGACGACGCCGACGGATTCGCGCCCGAGCACCGCATCCTCGCCGAGGCGCATCGTCGATTTCCCCATCTGCGCATCGGCCGCACCGGGCAGGTCATGGAAGCGCTGGTCCCGGCCGTTCTGGAGCAGAAGGTGCACGGGGTCGCCGCCTTCGCGGCATGGCGCTACCTGCTCTCGAAGTTCGGCGAGCCGGCACCGGGACCGGCGCCCGCGGGAATGCGGGTACCGCCGCCCGCCGAGGTCTGGCGACGGGTGCCGTCCTGGGAGTTCCACCGGGCGAACGTGGATCCGAAACGCTCCAAGACGATCGTGCGGAGCGCCGCCCTGGCCGACAAGCTCGAACCGATCGTGTCCATGACGAGGGAGGATGCCGAGCGCCGGTTGCGCCACGTTCCCGGAATCGGCGTGTGGACCGCGGCCGAGGTGATGCAACGGGCGCTGGGAGATGCGGACGCTCTGTCCGTCGGCGACTACCACCTGGCGTCGGTGATCGGATGGACGTTGACGGGGGCACCGATGACGGACGACGAGATGCTCGAGTACCTGGCGCCGATCCGGCCGCACCGCTATCGCGCGGTACGTCTGATCGAGGTCAGCGGAACGGCCCTGCGCCCGAAGTTCGGTCCGCGCACCGTGGTCACCGACCACCGCCATCACTGACGGACGCTGCGAGGTGTGTGCATACAGGTACTGGTGAGCCCACACGATCTCCCGCACGCAGGAGCGGGTGTTCGGTTCACGCAGGCTGTGTCCACGCGGCTGCGGGAACAACCGGGGTACAGTTTAAGTTGAAGCTTCAAGCTAGCGACAACGCCTCGATCCGAAGGGACCTCTCATGGCCATCTCCCGTCTGAACCACGCCGTGCTCTACGTGCGCGACGCCCAGCGCAGCGCACGCTTCTACTCGGACGTGCTCGGTTTCCGCGTCGTCATGTCCATGGGCGATCGCGCCGTGTTCGTGCAGGCGCCGGACAGCACGAACGACCACGACCTCGGCCTGTTCTCCGTCGGCGACGGAGCGGGCGCGTCCCCGGCCGGCCGCAGCACCGTCGGGCTCTACCACCTGGCCTGGGAGGTGCAGACGCTGTCCGATCTCGTCGACCTGCGGGAGAAGCTGGCCACCGCGGGCGCACTGGTCGGCGCATCCGATCACTCGACGTCCAAGAGTCTCTACGGCCAGGATCCCGACGGCATCGAGTTCGAGATCGCCTGGCTCGTTCCCGCGGACCGCGTCGACGACGCCGTCCTCCACGGTCGTTCCAGCATCGCTCCGCTGGACCTCGACGCGGAGATCGCTCGTTACGGCGCCGACACCACGGGCGGCATCGGCGTCAGCACGGCGGCGCTGTCCTGACGGACGCCTCTCACCCGGTGCCGGGCGGAAATAGCGACGGCTCACAGGTGTTGCACCGAACATGACTCGTATCGGAACCTCGGACCTGGACGTCTTCCCGCTCGCACTCGGTGCCAACACCTTCGGATGGACGAGCGACGAGCCGGACTCGCACCGCATCATCGAGGCCTTCCTCGGAGCCGGTGGTTCGCTGATCGACACCGCGGACTCGTACTCCGCCTTCGCCCCCGGTAACTCGGGCGGCGAGTCGGAGACGGTGATCGGGAACTGGTTCACCTCGACGGGCCGGCGCGACGACGTCGTCCTGGCCACCAAGGTGAGCCAGCACCCGCAGTTCAAGGGTCTGGCCGCGGGCACGGTCGCTGCCGCGGCCGACGCGTCGTTGCAGCGCCTGCAGACCGATCGCATCGACCTCTACTACGCACACTTCGATGACGCGGACACCCCGCTCGAGGAGACGGTGGCCGCCTTCGACGCACTCGTGAAGGCCGGCAAGGTGCGGTACGTCGGTGTCTCCAACTACACGGCGGAGCGCGCGCGGCAGTGGATCGACATCGCACAGCGCGAGGGGTTCGACGCACCCGTGGCGCTGCAGCCGCACTACAACCTGGTGCATCGCCGCAGCTACGAGCCGGAGCTGATGGAGGTCGCCGAGAAGAATCAGTTGGGCGTCTTCCCGTACTTCGCGCTCGCCTCGGGCTTCCTGACGGGCAAGTACCGCACGCGCGAGGACATCGAGGGCACACCCCGTGCAGCGATGACGTCCGGCTACTTCAGTGACGCCGGCCTCGAGGTCGTCGGGGCGCTCGCCGACATCGCGGACGCTCACGGCTCCGCGATCCCCACCGTGGCACTGGCGTGGCTGCTCTCCCGCAACGGCATCGTGGCACCCATCGCCAGCGCGAGCCGTCTCGAACAGCTCGCGTCCCTGACGGACGCCCCGACGTTGTCGCTGACCGCCGACGAGCTCGACCGTCTGACCGCATTGTCGGACAAGGTCGGCGAGTAGCGTCGTCTCGGTGGTCACGCCGAGACGAGAGCGCAACCCCGAGGGCCGGCCGCAGAACGGCCGGCCCCGCGACGGGCTCGGACGTCCCCTGCCCCGCGGAGCCGAGGGCGTCGAGCGCATTCCGGACGACGTCCAGCTCCCGCCGGTCGAGTCCCTGGTCCGTGCCCAGCAGCTCCTCGACGACGGCATGCCCTTCCACGCGCACGAGATCCTCGAAGGCACGTGGAAGATCAGTACGCCAGGGGAACGTGCACTGTGGCAGGGCCTGGCCCAGCTCGCCGTCGGTCTCACCCACCTGCTGCGGGGGAATAGCGTGGGAGCCACCTCGCTGTTGACGCAGGGACGTGATCGCATCGGGACGTACGCCGACGCACCCCACGACATCGACATCGCGGGCCTGATGCGGTGGGCCGACCTTCTGGTGGCTGCGCTGGACCGCGGGGAGTCCCCCGTTCCGACAGTCCCGCACCTCACGCATCGCCGACAGTTCACCTGACCGTCACACGGATCGGGAACACATCGCGGCCGCACGGTGCTGCACCCCGGGTGACGACAGACTCCCGCACCACCTCGGCGACTCCCGGCACGGCAGTCGGTACCTCCGACCAGCCGGCCGCACCCTCCAGGCTTCGCACCATCCTGGTTCTCGGCGCCCTCGTCGCACTGGGGCCGCTCACGATCGACGTCTACCTCCCGGCGCTGCCCGCGATCACCGAGGACCTCGGGTCCACGGATGCCGCGGTGCAGTTCACCCTCACCGGCACCCTCATCGGACTGGCCGTGGGACAGCTGGTGATCGGGCCGCTCTCGGACTCCCTGGGACGTCGACGGCCCCTCATCGCCGGAACGATGATCCACATCGTCGCGTCGCTCCTGTGCATGATCGCTCCGACCGTCGGCGTCCTGGGTGTGACCCGAGCCCTGCAGGGCTTCGGTGCCGCCGCCGCCATGGTCATCGCGATCGCCATCGTCCGCGACCTGTTCGACGGCAGGGCCCGCCGCCACCGTGATGTCGCGTCTGGTCCTGGTCATGGGCGTCGCGCCGATCGTGGCACCCAGCCTCGGCAGCCTCGTCCTCATCCACGGGTCGTGGCGCGGCGTGTTCGCCGGGCTCGCGGTCGTGGGTGCCGCCCTCATGCTCGTGGCGATGTTCCTGCTGAAGGAGACGCTCCCCGAGGAGCGTCGTCGACCCAACGAGTTCCTGCCCGTCCTGCGCACCTACGGATCGTTGCTCGGCGACCGACGGTTCGTGGTTCTCGTTCTCGTGGCCGGCCTCGGTATGTCCGCGCTGTTCGCCTACATCTCCGGCAGCTCGTTCGTGCTGCAGGACGGCTACGGACTCGGCGAGCAGCAGTTCGCCCTGGTGTTCGGCATCGGCGCCGTCGCACTGATCAGCGCGTCGCAACTCAACGTCCTGGCGCTGCAGCGCTTCACCCCGCAGCGGATCGTCACCGTGGCACTGGTCGCGATGGCCGCGTCCGGCGCCGCCCTCATCATCACCACGACCACCGGATTCGGCGGCATCGTCGGATTCATGGTGCCCGTGCTGTTCGTGCTGGCGTCGGCAGGATTCGTCATGCCCAACTCCCCGGCGCTCGCCCTGTCACGCCACGGTGAGGCCGCCGGCACCGCCGCCGCTCTGCTGGGTGCCGCGCAGTTCGGCATCGGTGCGCTCATCGCGCCTCTGGTGGGCGTCCTCGGCAACGACGGCCCAGCCATGGCCATCGCGATGACCGGTGGCGCGACCATCGCGCTGCTCGCTCTCGCGAGCGTCCGGTCCGAGAAGCCGGTACCCGCCGACGCAGTCTGACTCAGAGCGAGCGGAGGTACGCGACGTCGTCCTTCATGCCGTCGGCGGGCGTCTCCAGCATCACCGGAGCATCCGCCGCGGCGGCGACGGCGGCCAGCACCTCGGCCTCGATCTCGCCGCTCTCGAGATTGGCGTGACGGTCGCGAGCCGAATCGAACTCGTCGCGAGAGTTGTTCAGGTGCACCAGGTCGATGCGTCCGGTGATCGCCCTGACGCGCTCCACGGCGTCCACGAGGTCCTCGCCGCCGGCCCAGGCGTGGCACGTGTCGAGGCAGAACCCTGCTCCGAACTCCCCGACGGCGTCCCAGAGGCGAGCGATGGCGTCGAAGCGCCGCGCCATCGCGGAGTCGCCGCCGGCGGTGTTCTCGATCCAGATCGGAACCGCGAATCCACCGGACTCGGCCTGCCGTTCGAACAGCTTGCGCCAGTTGGCCACTCCCTCGGCGGGATCCTCCCCGTCGCGAACGTGTCCACCGTGGACCACCAACCCGAGGGCACCGATCTCTGCGGCCACGTCGGCCTGCTGCGCGACGGCCTTGCGGGACGGGATGCGGATGCGGTTGTTCAGGCTCGCGACGTTGATGACGTAGGACGAGTGGACGACGATGTCGACCGCACTGTCCCGGACCGCCTCCAACCCCGAACCGACAACGGGCTTGTTCCACTTCTGCGGGTCCGTGAGGAACAGTTGCACCAGGTCGACGTCGAGATCCTCGGCCTCGCCGAGCGGGTTCTCCGAGTTGCGGACGTGTGCACCGATACGCATGTCCCGACCTTACTCGAGCGGACCCAGCTCCTCGTCGAGTACTCGCTGCACCACCCGCATCGCTGCGAGCGCCGCCGGCGCGCCGCAGTAGCCACTGGCGTGGACCACGGACTCCACGATCTCCTCGCGGGTCAGACCGTTGGTGAGTGCGCCCCGGATGTGCCCGCCGAGCTCCTGCTCGGCCCGGAGGGCGATCAGCATGCCGATGTTCAGCAGGCTCCGACTCCGTCGGTCGAGGCCCGGCCTGTTCCACACGGCGTCCCACACGTGCTCGGTGACGTGGCGTTGCAACGCTTCCGAGTCGGTGCCCGTGCTGTTCTCGAGGGCGGCCGCGACGAAGGTATCGCCCATCACCTCGCGGCGGACCGCGAGACCGTCCCGATAGGCATCACTCACTGCAGCGTCACCACGACTTTGCCTGTGGCGGTCCGGTTCTCGAGAGATGCGATGGCCTCGCCGGCCTTGTCGAGTGGGTACACCACCGGCTCCGGCGCCACCAGCGCGCCCGAGGCGAACAGCGGCTCGAGCTCGGCCCACTGCGTCGTCGTGTAACCGGGCCGGCTCATCCACCACGCACCCCATCCGGCGCCGACGACCTCGACGTTGCTCAGCAGCAGTCGGTTGACCTTGACCGTCGGGATGTCGCCACCGGTGAAGCCGATGACCACGAGTCGACCCGCAGGCGCCAGCGATCGGATGCTGTCGGTGAAGCGATCCCCACCGACGGGGTCGATGACGATGTCGACTCCGCGGCCACCGGTGAGTTCCTTGACCGTGTCCTTCCAGCCCTCGCCGTTCGGGCCCTGCAGCATCACCACATCGGTGGCGCCCGCGGCGCGAGCGACCTCGGCCTTGGCCTCGCTGCTCACCACCGCGATGGTGCGTGACGCTCCCAGTACCGGGGCGAGTCGCAGCGTCGATGTCCCGATGCCGCCACCGGCGCCGTGGACCAGGACGGTCTCGCCCTCGGCCAGACGTCCGCGCTCGCGGAGGGCGAAGTGCACCGTCAGATCGTTGAACAGCAGTCCCGCACCGGCCTCGAACGAGACGGCGTCGGGCAGCGCGAAGACGAGGTCGGGGGTCGCCACCGCCACCTCGGCCATACCGCCGCCGAATCCGGTCAGCGCCGCCACTCGGTCACCGGGCGCGAATCCCGAGCCCTCGGGCGCGGACCGCACGACACCGGCGACCTCGCTTCCGGGCACGAACGGCAGGTCCGGCTTGTACTGGTAGAGCCCACGACTGAGCAGTGCGTCGGGGAAGGCCACGCCGGCCGCACGCACGTCGATCACCACGCCGTCGCCGGTGGGCTCGTCGAGATCGGTGAGGGTGAGGGCTTCGGGGCCTTCGAGGGTGGTCACCTGCACTGCGCGCACGGACTGTCCTTTCGCCGGTCGACGGTCGAGGGGTGGTGGTGCGAGTCGACTCGGGCCTCAGGTTACAAAGAACCCGCCGTCGCCGGTGCGCTGGGTCACACAGCAGTACGAGCGGCGCCCACTGCAGAGTTCACGGCCTTCACCGTGCGCACGACGTCGCCCGCGGGGACCGGCCGCGCGATGTGGAAGCCCTGCACCGCGTCGCATCCGAGTCCGCGCAGCACGTCGAGGGTGTGTTCGTCCTCGACGCCCTCGGCCACGATGTGCAGACCCATGCTGTGCGCGAGAGCGATGGTGGATCGGACGATCGCGAGGTTGGCGGAGTCCGACGCGAGCGAGGTGACGAAGGACCGGTCCATCTTCAGCTGCTGCACCGGAAGCGACGCCAGGTACGTCAAGGAGCTGTACCCCGTGCCGAAGTCGTCGATGGAGAGTGAGACTCCCTGCGCGCGAAGCGCTTCGAGCGTGTCGATGGATCGTTCGGGATCGGTCATCGCGGACGACTCGGTGACCTCGAAGACGACGGCGTGCCCGGGAAGGCCGTGGTCGTCCAGAGCCGTTCGCACTCGGGACGCCAGGGAGGAGTCCACGAGATCCCGGACGGAGAGATTGACGGCCACGTCGATGTCCAGTCCCGCCAGCCGCCAGCGTCGGCACGCGGCCATCGCCGTGTCGATGACGAACGAGGTGACGGCCGGGAGCATGCCGGTCTGCTCCGCACTCGGCAGGAACGCGGCCGGCAGCAGCAGCCCCTCGCGCGGATGTCGCCACCGCAGAAGGGCTTCCATTCCCGACACGGCTCCGGTGCGCAGGTCGAGGCGGGGCTGGAAGAACACCTCGAGCTCACCTCCCGTGATGGCGTCCTCCAACTCGCCCATCCTCCGGAGCTGATCGATCCTGTCGATGTCCATCGTGTGGTCGTAGACGGCCAGTCGCGGTTGCCGGGACTTCGCGGCCACCACGGCGGCGTACGCCCGCTGCACCAGCTCCTCGGATCGTGGGTGCGGCGTGTCGGTCGACAGTGCCACGGCCACACTGCTTTCCAGCGTCAGCTTCATGTCCCGCACCTCGAGCGGGGCCCCGACCGCGCGTTGCGCAGCGATCGCGACCGCTACGGCGTCGTGCCTGTCGACGGGGCCCGGCAGGACGAGGGCGAACTCGTCACCCCCGAGACGTCCCACCGTCGCCGACGAGTCCACCGTGTCGACGAGTCGGCGACCGATCTCGGTGAGCACCTGATCTCCCACCGCGTAGCCGAAGGTCTGGTTGATGTCGGAGAACCGGTTGAGATCCACCAGCACCAGGGCCACTCCGTCGCGGCCCTCCGGACCGAGGATCTCGTGCAGCCGGCGCCCGAGCCGGCCGCGGTTCGCCAGTCCCGTGACGGAATCGGTGTCGGCCGCAAGGCGCAGTGCCCGCGACTGTCGTTGCAGCAGTGTCAGGAACGAGGTCATCCGCACGGCGCCGAGGACGACGATGATCGAGGCGGCGATCACCACCGCGGGCCCCCAGCGAGTGACCGGAGTGCCGCGCATCAGTTCGATGCTCATGACGACCGGCGTCATCGCCACGGCCGAGGTCAGCAGGATCAGTCGAGCCATCCCCGTCTGCGCACGACTGATGGTGCTGACACGCGGACGCTCGTCGTGTCGCAACGCCGCCGCACCGAAGAGCACGTAGGACGCGAGCCAGCAGACGTTGAGGATCGTGCTCTCGGCGGGACCGTCCGCGACCACCACGTACGAGGTGTAGTCGGCGACCACCATCAGTGCCGTGGCCGCACCCAGCAGCCAGTGGGTGGTGGAGCCCGCGCGTCGCTTCAACACGACGAAGACGAGCAGTACCAGCAGGAAGACGTCGATCTCGGTGTAGAAGATGCCGAGCCACGTTCCGGCGTCGGGCACGCGCTCGCCTCGGGGACCGGACACCACGACCCAGGACGCGAGACCCACCCCCGCGGTCATGATCGCGGCTTCGAGTCCGTCCGCCGGACTCAGCATCGGGGTCCCCGAACTGCGGACCGACAGCAGGGCCACGACGATGAGGAGGTACCCCAGGACGTAGGCGGCGTCCGCCACCGACGGGAGAGGTACTCCGCCGCCCGAGTTCTCCATCACCGCGATCGCGATGTCGCCGACGACCCAGAACGACAGCGCCGTCGCGACGATCCACCACGAATGGGTGCTCACCTTGCGGTGTGCGCGGATGCCGACAGGAATGGACGCCACCGCACCCACGGCGATGACGCAGTACAGCACGCTGGACACCACGCCGGGCGGAAGCGTCGCGTACACGGCGATCGCGAGCGCACCGACCACGAGAAAACGGGTCGGCGAGGACATCGAGACCATGCTGCCTCTCTCGTGACCCCGACCGACATGGACGGAATGAATGTACCGCCGCAGACGGGCGCGCATCGCGGAAATCCCGCGAAGAGAGCGCGGTCACCAAGTGAATGGTCACTAACCGAATACGGTAAACTGGCTGCTCGCGACCGACGACAGGTGGGAGGCCCGGGTGGTGAACCGTATTGCGGCGGGCTCCGCGTCCACCGAACGTTCACGGATGAAGGCCGAGCGCCGCAGCGCACTGGTCGACGCCGCCGCCGTCCTCGTCGCGGAGCGCGGGTACCACGGTCTACGACTCGAGGACCTCGGCGCCGCGGTGGGGATCAGCGGTCCCGCCGTGTATCGCCACTTTCCGAACAAGGAAGCCGTCCTCGTCGAACTGCTGGTGGGAATCTCCGAGTACCTCCACGCCGGTGGGGAAGAGGTCCTGGCGCGACGGTCGGCACCGCTGCCGACGCTGCACGAACTGGTCGCGTTCCACCTCGACTTCGCCATGACCTCGCCGCGCCTCATCGAGATCCAGTTCCGCGATCTCGCGAACCTGCCGACCGACGCCCAGCGTTCGGTGCGCTCGCTGCAGCGCCGCTACGTCGAGATCTGGGTCCGCACCCTGCGGGAACTGGACTCGGACTGCTCCGAGGACGACGCTCGTGTCCAGGCTCACGCGGCGTTCGGTCTGCTCAACTCCACTCCGCAGTCGATGGGCCGCGTGCCCGCGTCGCTGCTCCGACACCGTTTGTCCACCATGGCTCTGACCGCTCTGGGGATCGACCCCGCCGCATCCACCATCACATCTGCCCCCACCAGTGAGGAAACAGCATGACCGCACCTTCCGGCACCACGTCCGTCATCGTGGCCGGTGCCCGCACTCCCATCGGCCGTCTGCTCGGATCGCTGTCGACCCTCTCCGGCTCGGACCTCGGCGGCGTCGCCATCGCCGGCGCCCTCGAGAAGGCCGGGATCAGCGGTGACCAGGTCCAGTACGTCATCATGGGCCAGGTCCTCACGGCCGGCGCAGGCCAGATTCCCGCACGCCAGGCCGCCCACGCCGGCGGCATCCCCCTCAGCGTTCCTGCCCTGACCATCAACAAGGTGTGTCTGTCCGGTGTCGACGCCATCGCCCTCGCCGACCAGATGATCCGCGCCGGAGAGTTCGACATCGTCGTCGCCGGCGGCCAGGAATCGATGTCCCTCGCCCCGCACATGCTCGAGAAGAGCCGCAGCGGATTCAAGTACGGCGACGTCACCATGAAGGACCACATGGCCTACGACGGCCTGTACGACATCTTCACCGACCAGGCCATGGGCGCCCTCACCGAGGACCGCAACGCCGACACCCGCTTCGTCACCCGCGAGGAGCAGGACGCCTTCGCCGCCGCGTCGCACCAGCGCGCCGCCGCAGCCTGGAAGAACGGCGTCTTCGACGACGAGGTCGTTCCCGTCAGCATCCCGCAGCGCAAGGGTGACCCCGTCGTCGTCACCAGCGACGAGGGCATCCGCGCCGACACCACCACCGAGAGCCTCGCCAAGCTCCGCCCGTCGTTCGACAGGAACGGCACCATCACCGCCGGCTCCGCGTCGCAGATCTCCGACGGCGCCGCCGCCGTCGTCGTCATGAGCCGCGCCAAGGCCGAGGAACTGGGACTGACCTGGCTCGCCGAGATCGGCGCCCACGGCGTCGTCGCCGGACCCGACTCCTCGCTCCAGTCCCAGCCCGCCAACGCCATCACCACCGCCTGCGCCAAGGAGGGCATCGCCCCGACCGACCTCGACCTCGTCGAGATCAACGAGGCGTTCGCCGCCGTCGGCATCGTCTCCACCCGCGAACTGGGCATCGACCCCGAGAAGGTCAACGTCAACGGCGGCGCCATCGCCATCGGTCACCCCCTCGGCGCGTCCGGCGCCCGCATCGCCCTGCACCTCGCCCTGGAGCTGCAGCGACGCGGCGGCGGAGTCGGCGCCGCAGCACTGTGCGGCGGCGGCGGACAGGGCGACGCCCTCATCCTGCGGGTTCCCGCAGCCGAGTAGCCGGTTCCACACCCAAAGCGTGCAGGTCGGCGCTAGTCGGCCTGCGCCCTCAGGTACCGCCCGAAGTGGGGGACGGTGAAGCCGATCGACCCGCGCTCGGCGGAGTAGATCAGTCCCTTCTTGATCAACCCGTCGCGTGCGGGGGACAGCGACGCCGGTTTCCGTCCGAGTTCCACGGCGATCTTCGACGTGGAGACGGGACCGTCGTCGCCTGACAGGTCGGCCATCGCTCGCATGTACTCGCGTTCGGCGGGAGTTGCTCTCTCGTAACGGGATCCGAAGAACCCGACGGCCAGCTCGTCCTCGGCCGTCGGTGCTGCGACCCGCACGTCGTGGACCGTGATCGGGCTGTCCGCGGCCAGATCCCACGTCGCCTTGCCGTACGCCTGAACGAAGTAGGGGTACCCGTCCGCGGCCTCGTACAGCGCGTCGAGTGCCTCGCTCGTGTACTCGACGTCCTCCCGCTCGGCCGGTGCGATGAGGGCGCGGTCCGCCGAAGCGCGGTCCAGGCGGTCGATGCGGTGGTAGCTGAACAGTCGCTCGGAGTAGCTCTTCGACGCGGACAGCACCGCAGGCAGGTGGGGAAGACCGGCGCCGACGACGATCAGCGGCGCCGCGTCCTGGCTCAGTTCGTGGCACGCGCCGCAGATCGCGGAGATGTCCTCCGCCGCGAGATCCTGCATCTCGTCGATGAAGAGGGCGATACCGACGCCGACGTCCCGAGCCAGCGACGCGGCGTCGAGCAGCAGTTCGACCAGGTCGATCTCGATGTCACCGGTGTCCGCGCGCCCCTTGAGAGCGGGCGCGTCGATGCCGGGCTGCCACTTGTCCCGCATGCCCTTGTCTGCGGACGCACGAAGAGCGAAGGACTTCAGCACACCGAGGAACTGGTCCACGCGTTCGGGATCGCGATGCGCCACCGCGATCTCCCGCACTGCCATGTGCAGCGCCGACGACAGCGGTCGCCGCAGGTCCTGGTCGGGGCGGGCCTCGATCTTCCCGGTTCCCCACTTCCGCGAGATCGCCGCCGATCGCAGGTGGTTCAGCAGCACCGTCTTGCCGACGCCGCGCAACCCGGTGAGCACGACACTGCGTTCGGGCCGACCGCGCGCGATGCGCTCGAGCACCACGTCGAACGCGTCGAGTTGCTTGGACCTGCCGGCGAGCTCGGGTGGCCGCTGGCCGGCGCCGGGTGCGTACGGATTGCGAACGGGGTCCATGGCGTGACGGTAGCAACGTCGGTAGCGTTCTCTGCCCTTCTCTAGCGCGTGTTCTAGAACCGAACAGAGAGCAATCGAGAACCGGACCCTTGCCTGTGACGCCGCGACGCAGCTACTCTGGGGCCATGTCGCGCATTCTCGTAGTTCACCGCAGCGGGGTCTGATCTCGGACCGACCCCCCGCTGCGGGTCGAACGAGCGCCCGTCGGTCCTTCCTCTCACCGGAAAGACCCCAGCGACATGAGCACCAGCGCACATTCCCTCACCGAACACTTCTCACACAGTTCCGCTGCCATTCACGCCTCGTCGGCTCTGCCGCACGGGTTGCGCGCGGAGGCTGACGGCATGTCCTTCGCGGAGTTCGTCCACACCTACTCGCCCACCTCGGGCCCCATCCGGCTCGGTTCCGCAGAGTGCGCGCCGAAGGGCGCGGGCAGGTTCGAGTTCACGGCCACCCTCGCCATCGGCGACACCATCCGCAGTTCGTCGATCGTCTGCCACGGGCCCGCCGAGGCCATGACGTCGATGCTCTACGACGTCGGCGTCAACCTCGAGATCTTGTCGTTCCACCAGCAGATCACCGAGACGGGATACGTCACCTACATCCGCGGACAGCAGGATCACCGCACCGCGTGGGCCATGGGGACGGGCTCGGATCCGACAGAGTCGACCGCCAAAGCCCTTGTCGCTGCGGCTAATCGGATGCAGAACCAGTAGTCGGCGATAACACGGCTCTCACGAGCCCGGCGCAGTCGATCTGATGGCGGCCAGCATCGCGGACTGATACCGACGGATGGTTGCTCGGTCGTCGTCCGACAACTCGGAGAGTTGCGTGGCCGCCCTGAGGATCAGCGGGCCGAAGAATTCTGTGCCCAGTCGCTGCGCCTTGTCGGTGACCCTCAGGGCCACCTTGCGGCGGTCACCGACGACCGACTGCCGTTCGACGTGGCCGGCGAGTTCGAGCCTGTCGACGAGTGCCGTCACGGTCGCCGAGGTGATTCCCAGCTGCGTCCGCAGCCAGGACGGAGTAGCCGTTCGACCGTCACGAGCAGCATCGAGAAGAACGATCAATGCCCGCACGTCGGTGCTGTGCATGCGGTGCTTCTCGGCGAATCCCGCACCCAGCAGATCGAGCTCGACGACGAGCGCACGCAGGCCGTGCACCAGGTCCATGACGTCCGTGTCCACCGAAGGGGTTGCATCGACTTCGTCCACGGCATCAGTATGTCACCTATCGTATTACTCGACCATCGAGACAACGGGGTGCCGCATGACAGACGCGATGCAGACGTTCCATCGATCGCCCGAGGGGCGGGAGTTCGCTGCGGCCTACGACCGCGTACTCGGGACGTGGCCGGCGGAAACGACCACGACGATGGTGCCGACACGATTCGGCGACACCCATGTCACCTCGGCCGGTCCCACCGACGGTCGCCCTGTCGTACTGCTCCCCGGATCCGGGGCTACCTCGATGGCCTGGACCGGCCAGGCGACCGAACTGAGTCGTCGCCACCGAGTGGTCGCGGTGGACATTCTCGGTGACGTGGGGCGATCGGTTCCGGCGGGTGAACCCGCGAGGAACGTCGACGACCTCATGCTGTGGTTGGACGATGTGTTCGCCGGGTCGGCACTGCGGCGACCGTCGATTCTCGCTCACTCGTACGGCGCGATGATCGCTCTGGCGTTCGCTCTCCGTCGGCCGGCCGACGTCGACCGCCTCGTCCTGCTCGATCCGAATTCGTGCTTCGCCGGCATGCGCGCCGCCTACCTGGCTCATGCGTTACCGCTCCTGCTGCGACCGTCGGAAGAGCGACAGAGACGATTCACGGCGTGGGAGACGGGCGACGCAGTTCTCGACGCCGACCTGTCCCGACTGTCCGAACTCGGAACAGCCCATCACCCTCGTCGTCGGCCCATCGTTCCGAGGCGGCCGAGTTCTTCGGCGCTGCACTCGCTCCAGGCGACCACGACGGTCGTTCTCGCCGGGTCCAGCCGGATTCACGACAGTGCTGCGGTGCGAGATCGCGTCCAGAAGAACTGGCCGTCGATCAGTACCCGAATCCTCGACGGCGCCACCCATCACACGTTCCCGGACTCACCGAGAGCAGAACTCGGCGTCGCGATTCACGACGCTCTGACGAGGTAGCGACAGCCGTCTGCACACGTCCGTCAGGACAGGAATCGCGCGATCGCGTCGTCCCACTCCCGGTCCCGACGACGGTCGTAGACGCGGGCGAAGACGCTGCGCACGATCACGAGCACGATCGCCACGAGCGCGAGAAGTGCTGCGGCGCCGAAGATGCTGACCACCACGACGTCGACCCCGGTGGGCGGGGGTGCGATGCGACGACCGTCCGCGTCGACGGTGATGGTCACCTCGGTACCCGACGGACTCTGCGCCGCAACAGGAACCGACCCGACGTGCTTCACGCCGTCGGAGGACCAGGTCGCGGGAGCCAACACGGTGGGAGTGACCGCCGCGAATTCGTCCGACGCCACCGGCGCCACGGCGTCCGCGGTGGTCGTGGCGAGCACCGACGAGGACGACGTCACGGCGTCGGCCGCCATGGTCTGCTGATCATGGTAGAGGCTGACGCCCATCACGGCGACGAACGGGACGGCGAGCAGGAACAGCGTCACGAGAAGACGGTGCAGTCGAGCCTCCGCGCGGTCGACGCCTCGAACGAGCGGGTTGCGCGGTGTGCGCGCCACGGGCCGCCGAGTGTCGTCGGTCCCGCGCTCCGCCCTCTTGGAATTGTCCGCCATCGTCTCGTGTCCTGCCTGCGTCACGGACCCCGTGCGCCGTGACGGCGGCGGGTGTCCTGCGTGTCCGACCTTCTGTCCAGCGTCCGCGCAGCGTGTGACCTCGGCAAGGTCGTTCGCGTCACGTCACATGTGTTCTCGCTTACCCGAGGTGCTTTACTGTTACCAGTTGTCATACTAAGATTTGTGTGAACGAAGCCACACCGGAAGGACCCGACATGACCGCCGATGCCGACAATCTCGTGCTGCAGGCGCGCGACGTGCACTTCGACTGGGACGACCTGCCGATGCACTGGATCCCGGGTGAGCCGTTCTCCACACACGCGCTCAACGTGCTGCACCTGCTCCTCCCCGCCGGGGAGGAATGGTTCGTCGAGACGTTCCGCCAGGCGCTCCCGTTCATCGAGGACGAGAAGCTCCGCGAGGACGTCATCGGGTTCATCGGCCAGGAGGCCATGCACTCGTCGGCGCACTCCGGTGTCCTCGAGCACCTGCAGCGCAGCGGACTCGATCCGACGCCGTTCACCGACCAGATGAACTGGGTCTTCGGCAAGGTCATCGGCCCTCGACCCATCACCAGCAGCCGCGAGAAGAACTACCTCGTCGAGCGCCTGGCGATCATCGCGGCCATCGAGCACATCACCGCGTTTCTCGGCGACTGGGTTCTGAACGCCGAGGGGCTCGACCGCGCCAACATCCACCCGACCATGCTCGACCTGCTGCGATGGCACGGGTCCGAGGAGGTCGAGCACCGCTCTGTCGCCTACGAGACGATGCGCTACTTCGATCGCCGCGAGGTCCGACGCCTTCGCACCCAGGCACTCGCGGCACCGCTGCTGGTCTACCTGTGGATCCGCGGAACCCGCTTCCTCATGCAGAACGATCCGCTTCTCGCCGACGGACCGGCGTCCCGGCGCCGTCCCACGCCACTCGCCTGGCGCCGCGCGGCGAAGAAGGGCACCGTGCCGGGGCCTGTCGATCTCGGCCTGCGGCTCTCGCGCTACTTCCGTCGCAGCTACCACCCCAGTCAGGAGGGCTCGACGGCGCAGGCCGTCGCCTATCTGGCCTCCTCGCCCGCGGCGCGGGCAGCGTCGCGATGATCGACGCACCACGCGACCTCCGCGGACGACCTCGGGGCGATCGGGCCCTCGGCCTGATCGGCCTGGTCGTCGGCAACTACCTCGGTGCGATGTCGCGTGTCCCCTACGACCCTCGGGTGGCCCTGCGTCCCCCGGACACCGCGGCCACACTGACGGTCGCGAGTGTCACGCCGGTGACCAGCGACGGCGATGTCGCGCAGATCGATCTCGTCGATGCGGGCGGATCGTCACTGCCGGCCTGGCAGCCGGGCTGCCACATCGACGTGCACCTGGAGGGCGACGCGACGTCGGGACCGCTCCGGCGGCAGTACTCGCTGTGCGGCGACCCCGCCGACACGACGCGGTACCGCATCGCCGTCCGACGCATCGGCACCGTCTCGGAGCGGATGCACGCCCTGCGCCCCGGCGACACGGTGACGGTGCGCGGTCCCCGCAACGCCTTCCTGTTCGCGCAGGAACGCTCGGTGCACTTCGTCGCCGGCGGCATCGGCATCACCCCGATCCTGCCGATGGTCCGCGCCGCTCGCGATCTCGGCCTGGACTGGACCTTCGTCTACTGCGGACGCTCCCGCGAGAGCATGCCCTTTCTCGACGAGATCGAGAGCTGGAATTCGCCGCGTGTCGCCGTCCGCACCGACGTCGAGGACGGACTGCCCACTGTCACGGACCTTCTGGGTCCGGCCGCCCGTGGCGGCGCGGTGTACTGCTGTGGACCGACGCCGATGCTGAACACCGTGCGCACGTCGTTCGCGGGCTGCGGCGCGTCTGCTCTGCACTTCGAACGTTTCGGGGCCCCACCCGTGGTGGGCGGTCGGCCGTTCACGGTCACTTTCGCGAGAAGCGGTCGCACGCTGACAGTTCCCGCCGACAGGTCTGCACTGTCCGTCATCGTGGACGAGGACCCGACAGTCGCGTACTCGTGTCGCCAAGGCTTCTGCGGCACCTGCAAGGTGCGTGTTCTCGCGGGGACGCCCGAGCACCGCGAGACTCGACTGAGTCCCACCGAGCAGCAGGAACACATGCTGCCGTGCGTGTCTCGGGCAGACTCCGACCACCTCACGCTCGACGTCTGATGTCCCCCGCACACCCCACGTCCACCGATTCGGGAGCGTCCATGACCGTCACCCGCCCGTTCGAGTCCGAGCGCTCCACCGTGCGGAACGGTGACGTCGAGCTCGCCGTGTACACCGCCGGCGTGTCCGACGGCCCCACTCTCGTGCTGGTGCACGGCTGGCCGGACAATCACACTCTCTGGAACCACGTCGTCGGACTGCTCGCCGACCGCTACCGCGTCGTCACCTACGACTCACGCGGCGCCGGTGACTCCACGGTCCCCGCACGGACCCGCGGGTACCGACTCGACGCGATGGCCTCCGATCTGCGAGCGGTGATCGACGCGGTCAGTCCCGACGCCCCGGTCCACGTGCTCGGTCACGACTGGGGCGCGGTGGAGGCCTGGGAGCTCGTCGCCGAAGCCGATGCGCCGCTCCGCATCTCGTCCTACACGTCCGTGTCGGGACCCAACCTCGACCACCTCGCACTGTGGGCCCGCTCGCGGCTCCGTAGGCCCACACCGCGCAACCTGGCACAGGTGTTCGCCCAGACGCGAGCGTCCTGGTACACGGTCACCTTCCACGTCCCGCCGTTGGCTCGGGTGCGGATGTACCGCATGAAGCGCAAGGGCTGGACCCAGTTCATCGGCGAGTTCTCCGACGTCCCCGCCGCGATGGTGGAGGAGTCACCGACACTTCTCGACGACGCGTGGAACGGCCTGCGCATCTATCGAGCAAATCTTCTGCCGCGCTTCACCTCTCCGCGGCGTCGCTACGTCACCGTGCCCGTGCATCTGATCGTCAACACCCGTGACGCGGCGGTGCGTCCGTTCCACTACGAGGACACGCCGCGCTGGGTGGCCGACCTGTCGCGAACCGATCTCGATGCAGGACACTGGTCGCCTCTGTCGCATCCGTGGGACATCGCGCGCGTCACGTCCGAGTTCGTCGACGGCATCGAGTCGCGGCGTCAGACCGCGTCGACGTAGACCCAGGCTCCATCGACGCGGGAGAACGTGCTGTTCTCCCGCTGCGAACCCGGTCGCCGGGCACCCGCGTCACGGAAGTGAGCCACGAACTCGACCGTGCCCGTGGTGTTCAGCATGCCGCCTCCGGTGGTGCCCAGGATCTCGAGCCCGGTCCACCGGCGGCGGTCGTCGAGGTCGAGCGCCGACGGTCGAGTATCGGGATGCCATGTGCGCAGCAGATACTCGGCATCGAGCACCGTGAAGGCGGTGTACCGCGAGCGCATGAGCCGCTCGGCGGTCGGCGCACCGATCCGTCCCTCGAGCAAGGGTCCACAGCACTCGGACATCGGTAGGGGGCGGCCGCAGGGGCAGTCGTCGTGCACCGATGCAGGTTATCCAATGCCGAGACGCTCGCCGGTTCCGCTGGAGCGCCGCCGTGCGTGTATTCGCACCCGACCACGCCGAATTCTGCCGGACGGCAGAATTCACCAAAATAATGTGGCGAGAGCTGCATCGCCTGCCTCGATCTACGGCGGGCCGCCGTTCGACGTCAGATCCTGCAGTGATCTACCGCCATCGCTGGATACGTGTATGTCTACCTGTGCACGCAGCGTCGCCGACTCCGCGCGAGGTCGAGTGGGAGCGGGTGGTCGCGGCGCGAACGCCGTGTGACACGCCGCTACGGGCGGTGCAAGGAGCGCGAATACTTCACGCACGGGTGACCGTTCCGCTCGACGTGTGCGTCCAGCCGCAGCCCGACCTTGTCCATCACGCGGCGCGAGGCAGCGTTGTCGAGCCGCGTGTACGCGACGACGCGCTCGGCAGGGACCTGGTGCACCACCGCAGACTGCACCAGGTGGGACGCGACGGCAGTCGCCAGACCGCGACCCCAGTGCGTCGGGACCAGGGTGTACGCCAGTTCGATGTCATCACCGTCGCGCTTGATCCCCGCACGCCCGGCGAGTCGGTCTCCATCGAACAGCAGGTACATGCCGACACCGTGGTCGGCCCAGTGCTCGACCGCGATTCGGAGGTAGTCGATGCTCTCGTCGAGGTCTCGCACTCCACCGATCGGCGCCATCGTCGCCGAGTCGGTGTGCATCGAGTGGACGAACGACAGATCGTCGGCGGTGATGCGTCGCGCGGTCAGACCCGCCCGGACCCACCTGTCGGGCATCGCCATGGCTGTCGAACCCTGGCGTCAGTTCGGCAGCATCCCGAGTCTCGTGACAGCCTCGCGCTCGGCCTGCAGTTCCGCGACGGAGGCGTCGATACGGCGCCGGGAGAACTCGCCGATCTCGAGGCCCTCCACGATCTGCCAGGCGCCGCCGGAGGACCGCACGGGGAACGAGGACACCAGTCCCTCGGGCACGCCGTACGCGCCCGTCGACGGGAGTGCGACGGACGTCCAGTCGGCGGCGGGAGTGCCCAGGACCCAGTCGCGCACATGATCGATGGTGGCGTTCGCCGCGGAGGCAGCGGACGACGCACCGCGCGCCTCGATGATCGCGGTACCGCGGCGCGCCACCGTCGGCACGAAGACGTCCTCGAGCCAGGTGGTGTCCGCGGCGAACTCGGCGCCCGACCGGTCACCGACTCGCGCGTGGAAGATGTCCGGGTACTGCGTGGCGGAATGGTTGCCCCAGATGCTGACCCGCGAGATCTCACCCACCGGGACGTCCGCACGAGCGGACAGTTGCGCGACGGCGCGGTTGTGATCGAGCCGGGTCAGCGCGGTGAACCGATCGGCGGGGATGCTTGGTGCGTGCGCCGCGGCGATGGCCGCGTTGGTGTTGGCGGGATTGCCCACGACGACCACCCGGATGTCGGACGCGGCGCCCGCCTCGAGAGCGGCGCCCTGCGGCCCGAAGATCGACCCGTTGGCCTCGAGCAGGTCGGCGCGCTCCATCCCCGCGGTACGAGGGCGAGCGCCGATCAGCAGCGCGACGTTCGCGCCGTCGAAGGCGTCGACCGGATCGTCGTGGATCTCCACCGACCGCAGCAGGGGGAACGCACTGTCGTGCAGTTCCATGGCCGTGCCCTCGGCTGCGCGCAGTGCCGGCGGGATCTCGAGAAGCCGCAATGTGACGGACGTGTCCGGACCGAGCATCGCACCCGATGCGATGCGGAACAGTGCCGCGTAGCCGATGCTGCCGGCCGCGCCTGTGACGGTGACGATGCTGTGCGCCATGTGAACTCCTTCGTTCCCCTCGACCGTAGATCCGGCAGTCGACCGAGTGCACGGACGTGTGTCGGACTGCACCCGATCACCGTTCCATCGGGCTCTCTCTCGCTCTCTAGCGCTGAGACTAGAACCGCGAATATCGTCCTGTGCACGTCCGATTTGCCTGACCACCATTCCTCGTTCACAGTGACGCCATGACCCTGTCGGACAGTTGGGCCAGCAAACAGGCCACAGTGACGCGCGTGGGGGCGGCCGAGGCCGTCCTGCGCGAGCTGCGTTCGGCGATCGAGAGCGGCGAACTCGAGGTCGGCACCAAGCTCCCGCCCGAGGCCGCTCTCGCGACGCGCTTCGGCGTGAGCCGGTCGGTGGTTCGCGAGGCACTGCGCTCGACCACGGCTCTCGGACTGACGGAGACGCACACCGGCAAGGGAACGTTCGTCCTGGCGAAGACCGTCGAGACCGACAGAGTCTTCGGCAACCATTCCGTCGATTCCCTGCGCGAGGCCCGCCCGCACATCGAGATTCCTGCCGCCGCACTCGCTGCCGAACGGCGGACGCCGGAGCAGATGGACGCGATCCGCAGCCTGTTGAATCGGATGATCGCCGAGAACGATCCCAAGGAGTGGGTCCGTCTCGACGCGGAGTTCCATCTGCTCATCGCGACCGCGAGCGGCAACGACGTCTTCGCCGCCGTCATCACCGAGATCCGCGAGGCCCTGTCGCAGCAGTCCGAGATGGTGAACCTGCTGCCCGACCGTCGGCACCGGTCCAACGTCGAGCACGAGAGCATCGTCGACGCCATCGACTCGGGGTCCGGCGAGGCCGCGTCCGAGGCGATGAGCCGACACCTGACGCACGTGCAGGACGCACTCGGCCAGCTTCGCGGCCGATGACTCCCGTGGTCCGGACCCACCCTCGGCATCACTTAGAATGAGCAGGTCACAGCGCCGCACAGGCTCGCCCACCAGCACGTCGGGAAGGTCCACCATCACACAGCCGCCAGCCCTGCAGAACGTCGAGACGCCCGATGTCTACCTCGTCCCGCCCGACAGCGGCGAGATCGAACGGGCGCGCGTCGCGTCCGCGGCGTCCCGACATCGGTTGACCGAGCGCTCCGACATCGTGTGGGTCAAGGACAAGTTCGCACTGTCCATCACCACCACGACGCCCCACGAGGCGATGGTGGAGGACCTCCTGTTCGTCCGCGATGTGCTGGACGCGACCGCGATCGAGTACCTGCTCGTCCGCGGCAACGACGAGCGGCCCGTCATCGCCATCGACAGGCACGACAGGCCGACGTTGCGCGATGCGCTGGTCGCGGCCTGCGCGGACGAGCCGTTCTACTCCAAGCCGATGGACGTCAAGGGATCCCCGGCCCTGCTCATCGCGGACGGACTCCTGGCGTCGGCCACGCAGGCGCGGATCTTCCGGTTGTTCCGCCCTCGTGCGCACCGCCCGAGCGGGCTCTTCTACGGATCCGGCAAGGGCATCCAGATCGAACTGTGGGAGTTCTCGGACGACACGATCGTTCTCCCCGTCGAGAACTCGCTGACCCGACGCACCATCCGTCAGGACGAGGCGGTGCGTGGCACGGTCGAGCGCTTCGGCCGACACTGGCCGACCATCGAGAACATGTTCGCCGACCACGCGTCGGACATCGACTTCGACATCGACCTGATCTTCTCCTGGGTCGACGGCACCGACGTGGAGTGGCAGGCGGAACGCGCGGCGATGCTGCGTGAGGTCGTCGTGGGCGAGGGCGACGATCACGAGGCCCGCTTCCGCCAGATCGACGAACTCAAGTACGCCCTGCGCTCGGTACACCTGTACGCGCCGTGGATCCGGCGCATCTTCGTCGTCACCGACTCACCGAAGCCGCGGTGGCTCGACGATCATCCCGACGTCACGTTCGTGCGCAGCGAGGAGTTCTTCACCGACACCTCCGTGCTGCCCACCTACAACTCGCAGGCCGTGGAATGCCAGCTCCACCACATCGACGGTCTCGCCGAGCACTTCCTGTACTCGAACGACGACATGTTCTTCGGCCGCCCGGTCGGTCCCCAGATGTTCTTCTCACCCGGCGGCATCAGCATGTTCGTCGAGGCGGGAACCCGGATCGGACTGGGCGCCAACGACGAGCAGCGCAGCGGATTCGAGAACGCCGCGCGGGTCAACCGTCGCCTGCTTCACGACCGATTCGGTCGCATCACCACGCGCCACCTCGAGCACGCTCCCGTGCCGCTCCGGCGCAGTGTGATGTTCGAGCTCGAGAAGGAGTTCCCCGACGAGTTCGCGGCCACGGCCGCCAGTCGATTCCGCGCGAGCTCCAACATCTCGGTGACCAACTCGCTGTACCACTACTACGCCCTGCTGACCGGCCGCGCCGTGGTGCAGACGCAGGCCTCGGTCAAGTACGTCGACACGACGATGCGCAGTGGACTGCGGGACATGGACCGCCTGCTCGCGAAGCGGTCGATGGACTTCTTCTGCCTCAACGACGGCAGCTTCCCCGAGATCGACGCCGACGAGCGCGCAGCGGCGGTGACGACGTTCCTGAGCACCTACTTCCCGGTGCCGGCGCCCTGGGAACACGCCGTCACACCGGTCGGCTGATCGCCACAGCTACGACTGCCGGCTGATCGCCACAGCTACGACTGCCGGCTGATCGCCTTCTGGGGAGCGTCGGCGATGACGACGCCGTCATCGTGCAGGCGCTGGGCGGCCTCGTCGGCCGACACGTAGGTGCCGACGGTGTCGCCCGTCCCGATGGGCACCACCGAGTGGACCACCGTGTCCTGGTACAGATGCACCAGGTTGTAGGCCTGCGCCCCGTCGCGCCCGCGTTGCGCACCCACCGGGACGTTGAGGTCCTGGGTGTAGCAGGTGGCCGACGCCACCGACACCGGGATTCCGGCGAAGGTCGCGGACGTGGAGTAGTGCAGGTGGCCCGCGAGGATCGCCCGCACGTCGCTGCCCGCGAGCACCTCCGCGAGCGAGTCCTGGTCGCGGAGTTCCACCAACACCGCGAGATCTTGCACGCAGGGAACCGGCGGATGGTGCAGCGCGAGCACTGTGCCGTCCGGCGCCGGCATCGCCAGTTCTGCTGCGAGCCATCGCAACTGTTCCTCGGAGATCTGGCCGTAGTGGTGGCCGGGGACGGTCGAGTCCAACGTGATGACTCGCAGTCCACCGATGTCGTAGACCCTGTCCACGGGCTCGGTCGAGCCGCGCTCGTCGAGCAGGCCGCGACGGAACGCCGCTCGGTCGTCGTGGTTGCCCATCGCCCAGATCACCTCGGACCCCAGGGCTGCGGCAACCGGATCGACCAGTGCGCGCAACGAGTCGTACGCGTCGGGCTCGCCCTTGTCCGCGAGATCACCCGTGAACACCAGAGCCTCCGGCCGGGCACCCGTCGCCTCGAGCTCCGCGAAGATCTGGCGAAGACGCGCCTCGCTGTCGACCGCGTCGTACAACTCGCCCGCGCCGACCAGGTGCGTGTCACTGATGTGCAGGAGGAAATGGTCCGGCCGTGGATGCTCGGCGGTGCGCCAGGTCTGCTCGACTGGCTCCATGAGTTCTCGCTTCCCAGTGCTCCCGGATCGGAGCTCGGTCACCCTGTGTGTACCGGGCTCGTCCACCCTAACCACAGGAGGTGTCGAGCCGCCGAACGCCGGGCGACACGGGGTTGACGGCATACCGTAGGGGGGTATGGTAGTTCTCATGACCACGAAGACTGTCACCGTCGTCGGAATGACCTGCCAGCACTGCGTCGCAGCAGTGACGGAGGAGGTGAGCGCCCTGCAGGGAGTCACCTCGGTCCACGTCGACCTCGAGTCGGGACGCGTCGATGTCGAGTCCGACACACCCGTCGACGACGCTGCCCTCGCAGCCGCGGTGGACGAGGCCGGGTACGAGCTGGCTCAGCCGTGACCACCGGGGAGAAGGCCGCGAACATCCAGCTCGACATCGGCGGCATGACCTGTGCGTCGTGCGCCAACCGCATCGAGAAGAAGCTCAACCGCCTCGACGGTGTGACCGCGACGGTCAACTACGCCACCGAGAAGGCGAGCATCGCCACGGACGCGACCGTCGAGACCGGGGACCTCATCGGCACCGTCGAGAAGGCCGGCTACACCGCGACCGTGCACGAACCCCACCGACCGTCCGGCCCTCCCGCAGCCGAGTCCGATGTCGCCGCAGCCGAGTCCGATCCCCTGCGCACGCGTCTGCTCGTGTCGACGCTGCTGTCCGTTCCCGTCATCGCGATGGCGATGATCCCGCCGCTGCAGTTCGACAACTGGCAGTGGCTCTCGCTCACCCTCGCCGCGCCCGTCGTCGTGTGGGGCGGGCTGCCGTTCCACCGCGCCGCCGTCACCACCGCGCGGCACGGCGCGACCACCATGGACACGCTCGTGTCGGTGGGCACTCTGGCCGCCTTCGGCTGGTCGCTGTACGCGCTCTTCTTCGGCCACGCGGGCATGCCCGGCATGCGCCACGCCTTCGAGTTCACCGTCTCGCGTGGCGACGGCAGCGCGAACATCTATCTCGAGGCGGCGGCCGGCGTCACGACGTTCCTGCTCGCCGGTCGGTATCTGGAAGCGCGGTCCAAGCGCAGCGCAGGCGCCGCTCTGCGTGCGTTGCTCGAGGTCGGCTCCAGGAACGCGACCGTGCTGCGCAACGGCAGTGAGGTCAGCGTGCCCGCCGACGAGCTCGTGGTCGGAGACCGCATCGTCGTCCGACCGGGCGAGAAGATCGCCGCCGACGGCACCGTCGAGAGCGGCACGTCCGCCGTCGACGCCTCGATGATCTCCGGTGAGTCCATCCCCGTGGAGGTCGGTCCGGGCGCCACGGTCACGGGCGGGACCGTCAACGTGGGTGGCGCGCTCACCGTCGTCGCCGACCGCGTGGGCGCGGACACGCAGCTCGCGCGCATGGCCCGCATCGTGGAGGACGCGCAGAACGGCAAGGCCGAGGCGCAGCGCCTGGCCGACCGCATCTCGGGCGTCTTCGTCCCCGTCGTGATCGGTCTCGCCCTGGCCACCCTGCTGGGCTGGGTCCTCGTCAGCGGCAGCTGGTCCGCCGCGTTCACCGCATCCGTCGCGGTCCTCATCATCGCGTGCCCGTGCGCGCTGGGCCTGGCCACTCCGACAGCCCTGATGGTGGGCACCGGACGCGGCGCCCAACTCGGCGTCCTCATCAAGGGACCCGAGGTGCTCGAGCGCACCCGCCGCGTGAACACCATCGTGCTGGACAAGACGGGCACCATCACCAGCGGTGTCATGAGCGTGCAGTCCGTCGTGGGAGACGCTCGCGACGACGCGCTGCGGTTCGCCGCGGCGGCGGAGTCCGGTTCCGAGCACCCGGTCGCCCGCGCGATCGTCGACGCGTACCGGACCGCGCACGGAGAGCCCGTCGCCGCCACCGACTTCACCACCACGGCGGGACGCGGTGTCACCGCGACGGTCGACGGCCACCGCGTGGTCGTCGGACGCCCCGGCCTGGTGGGCGGCGCACTGCCCAGCGCTCTGCAGACGGCCTTCGAGGACGCCGAGGCCACCGGGGCCACCGCGGTGGTCGTCGGGTGGGACGACGAGGCCCGCGCCGTCATCGCGGTCTCCGACACCGTGAAGGAGACGTCCGCGCAGGCGGTCTCGGAGCTCCGCGCACTGGGTCTCGACCCGATCATGCTCACCGGTGACAACGAGTCCGCAGCCCGCACGGTGGCCGCCTCGGTCGGTATCGACACCGTCATCGCCGGTGTGCTGCCGGAGCAGAAGGTGGACGCGATCCGCGAGCTGCAGGCGTCGGGCAAGGTCGTCGCCATGGTCGGTGACGGCGTCAACGATGCTGCGGCACTGGCTACGTCGGACCTCGGACTCTCGATGGGCACGGGCACCGACGTCGCGATCGAGGCCGGCGACCTCACGCTGGTGCGGGGAGATCTGCGCGTCGCGGTCGACGCGGTGCGCCTCTCGCGCGCAACCCTCCGCACCATCAAGGTCAATCTCTTCTGGGCCTTCGCCTACAACGTCGCGGCGATCCCGCTCGCGGCCGCCGGACTGCTCAACCCCATGCTGGCCGGTGCCGCGATGGCGCTGTCGTCGGTCTTCGTCGTCACCAACAGCCTGCGGCTCCGATCCTTCCGGTCCTCGGTGGTGTGACTCAGCCTGCGAGCAAGGCTCGGACTCGGCCGTCACGCAGCCAGAGTCCGAGCCACGCGGCGATGCCGACGTAGATCGCGAAGAACACCGTGCTGACGAGTGGCTGGTCGGTGCGCCAGTTCGTGATCACCGCTCCACCGAGGTAGGCGGTCAACAGGACGGCACCCAGCGGCGCGGTCCGCGGAATCACGTACAGGGTCACGATCACGAGGCAGACGACGCCGATCTTCGGGGCCATGTCGACGGGGAGTCCGAGTTCGGCGGACGCGTCCCTTACGACGTCCAGGTTCAGCAGATGGATCACGGCGTCGAACAGCATGAAGACGACCACCAGCGCGCTGACGATCCATCCTGCTCGAACGGCTCCGCGGGACGGTGCGGTGGTGGTGGCGCGGGTGAGGTGTGTGGTCATGTGACTGTCGACCGCGTACGCCACGGAAACTCATCACGAAGCCCCGAAATTTTCCTCGGCGAGTCGTCCATGCGAGGACTATCCTCCTCGCATGACTGCGACGCAGGAGCTCGGCAACGACTTCATGACTCTCGCGGAACCGTACCGCCGCGAGCTCCTCGCGCACTGTTACCGCATGACCGGATCAATCCACGACGCGGAGGATCTGGTGCAGGACACCCTGGTCCGAGGGTGGAAGGGGTACGCGAACTTCAAGGGCGACTCGTCGCTGCGCACGTGGCTCTACCGCATCGCCACGAACACCTGTCTCACCTCGCTCGAGGGCCGCAAGCGCCGACCGATGCCGTCGGGGCTGGGTACGCCGTCGTCCGATCCGTCGGACGAGCTGGTCGAGCGCCACGAGATCGCGTGGCTCGAGCCGGCGCCGCCGTTCGGCGATCCGGTGGACGACGACCCGGCATCGCTGATCGGCTCGCGTGAATCGGTGCGGCTCGCGTTCGTGGCCGCGTTGCAGCATCTGTCCGCCCGGCAGCGAGCCGTCCTCGTACTCCGAGAGGTGCTGCAGTGGAAGGCGTCCGAGGTGGCCGAACTGCTCGGCACCTCCACTGCTGCAGTCAACAGCCTGCTGCAACGTGCGCGCGGCCAGATCGAGGCGATCATGCCCGACGAGAACTCCGTGTCCGAGCCGGAGTCACCGGAGACGCGAGAGTTGTTGCGACGCTACGTCGAGGGATTCGAGACGTACGACATCGACGGCATCGTGAAACTCTTCGCCGCAGAGGCGGTCTGGGAGATGCCGCCGTTCACCGGGTGGTACCGCGGCCCGGCCGACATCGGCGCCCTCATCTCGACGAAGTGCCCCGCGACCGGCCCCGAGTCGATGCGGATGATGGCGACCACCGCCAACGGGCAGCCGGCCTTCGGCCTCTACATGCTCGGAGAGGACGGGGTACACCGTCCGTTCCAGCTGCACGTCCTCGAGATCATCGACGCCCGCGTCGCGCATGTGGCGTGCTTCTTCGATCTCACGCTGTTCGATCGGTTCGGCCTGCCACCGGTGTACCCGGGCTGAGCCCGGGTCACCAGCCGCGGCTCACATGTCGGGAGGCGTGGCCTCGCCCGAGGCGACGGCCGGGTCCATCCAGGTCACTTCCCACACGTGACCGTCGAGGTCGCGGAACGACCGCCCGTACATGAAGCCGTGGTCCTGCGGATCCATCCAGTCACTGCCGCCCGCGGCGAGCGCCGCGTCGGCCATGGCGTCGACGGCCTCCTTGCTGTCGGCCGACACGGCCAGCAGCATCTCGCGCGAGGTGGAGAGGTCCGCGACGTCGTCGCGGATGAAATCTTTGAAGCGCGGGACGTTCAGCAGCATCACGACGGCCTGCTCGTTGACGATCAGGCACGCGGTGTTCTCGTCGCTGAAGGTGTCGTTGAAAGAGAATCCCAGCGACGTGAAGAACGCGCGGCTCGCGGCGACGTCCTGGACGAAGGTGTTGACGAAGATCATGCCGGACATGGTGTCTCCTGGTGTGGTGTCGTCGGCCCCGGCGTCAGGGCCACTCACCACTACCGACACCGCCCGGGCGGAAAAGTCATCGCGCGGGCGGTGTCGGTCGTGCGGTGTCAGGCCGCGGTGGCGTGCACGTGCTGCTCGGCGAGCAGGCGGTAGGAGAGCAGTCGCTCGTCGGTGTCGTCGATACCGCTGGCGACGATGACCTCGTCCGCTCGGGCGTGCGCGGCGAAACGATCGATGTAGTCCGAGGCCTCCGCCGGCGTTCCGACGGCCGAGTACTTCACCATTCCCTGAATCTGTCGGCCCGCGGGCGAGTCCATGATCATGTCGACCTCCTCCTCGGAGAAGGAACGGCCACGTCCCACCATCTGCACCACCCGGCGCCGCAGACCGGCCGTGAACAGCTCGTGCGCGCGAGCGGACGTCGGTGCGACCGTCGCGTTGACGGCGGCGATGACGTAGGGCTCGGCGAGCTGTGCGGACGGCTGGAACGTGTCCCGATAGACGGCTACGGCCTCCTCGAGCGAGTCGGGAGAGAAGTGCGACGCGTTGGCATACGGAAGGCCGAGATGTGCTGCGAGCTGAGCACCGAAGAGCGAGGATCCCAGAATGTAGAGCGGCACATCGGTTCCCGCGCCCGGCACTGCCTGCACTCCCGGAACCCGACTCGAACCCGACAGGTAGCCCTGGAGTTCGAGAACGTCCTGCGGGAAGGAATCGGCCGACGACGGGTCACGGCGCAGAGCACGCATGGTGGTCTGATCGGATCCCGGTGCTCTGCCGAGACCGAGATCGATACGGTCCGGATGGAGTGTGGCCAGCGTTCCGAATTGCTCGGCAATGGTCAGCGGAGAATGGTTCGGCAACATCACTCCACCCGATCCGAGACGAATGGACGAGGTGTGCGCGGCCACGTGTGCGATGAGGACCGACGTCGCCGAGGACGCGATGGAGGGCATGTTGTGGTGCTCCGCGTACCAGACTCGCCGATATCCGCTCTCCTCCGCGAGGCGGGCCAACGCGACACTGGCATCGAAACTGCTTCGAGGAGTTTCACCCTCGCCGACCTGTGCGAGATCGAGTACGGACAGTGGTACGGCCACGTGCGTTCACCCTTTCGAGAAAAAGAAGACTTCTCAGATGCGAACGCCCGCCCGGCGGAGAATATTTCCCGAGCCGCGTGACCTCGAACGACCGAACCGTGCGGTATCGAAGGACCGGCACGAGTACACGACATCGAACCGGAATTGGCGGTGACTCGCTAATCGGGCTTCGAGATGGATAAACTCTGGCGGAAGAACCGCGATGGTGGTCGGACCCACGAGTCGACGACGGCTCGATGAATCCATGTCCGGTTCGGTCGGGGAACTCATCATCGAAAGGAACCACAGCGTCATGGCGAAACAGGTCTTCGTGGAATTGGTCGACGATATCGACGGCGCACCCATCAAATCGGGTAAAGGGGAGACCATCGGTTTCTCGGTCGACGGTGTGGAGTACGAGATCGACCTCGGTGTGAAGAATGCCAAGGAGTTCCGCAAGCAACTCGATTACTGGGCCGAGCACGCCACGAAGGTGTCGTCACGTGGCAAGAAGGCCACGGCGAAGAAGGCGACCGGAACGGCGACGCAGGTCGGCTCGTCTCCGCGAGATCCTCTGCAGACCAAAGCCATTCGCGAGTGGGCGAATCAGAACGGGTACACGGTCTCGAGCCGCGGACGTATTCCGGCCGAGGTCGAAGAGGCGTACAACTCCGCCCAGTGACGTCAGGGCAGTAGTGATGTCATGACCGCAGTGCGCGCCGGCGCTGCAGCATCCACCGTCCGGCCGACCCTGCCGACAGAACCCCGATTCCGACCACCACCGCCGCCGCGGGCAGTGTGACCGCCAGCAGGACGCAGCCGCAGAGCCCGAGCATCTGCAGTGCCCGCGGCCACCGGCGATCGGAACCGGTCTGCGTGAATGCCGCGGCATTGGCCACGGCGTAATAGACGAGAACTCCGAACGACGAGAATCCGATCGCGTTCCGCACGTCGAGCGTGAGAACCACGACCACCACCACGGCGGCCACGGTGATCTCCGCGGCGCGCGGAACCGAACGGCGCTCGTCGACGTGCGCGAGGTATCGCGGCATGTCCCCTTCCCGCGCCATCGCCATCGTGGTGCGGCCGATTCCCGCGATCAGTCCCAGCAGGGCTCCGAGAGCCGCGGCCGATGCCCCGACGCGCACCACCGGGCCCGCCCAGTGTGCCCCGACCGCGTCCATTGCCGCGGCCACCGGAGCCGTCGAGCGCGCGAGTGCGTCCGCCCCGAGAACGTGCAGCAGCATCACTGCGACGGCCGCGTAGATCACGATCGCGCACGCGAGGGCGCCGACCACGGCGCGCGGGATGGTGCGCGCCGGGTCCCGCACCTCCTCTCCGAGCGTCGCGATGCGCGCGTACCCAGCGAAGGCGAAGAACAGGATCCCCGCGGACTGCAGAACGCCCACCGGACCCGAGGTCGCCGAGAACCCGGCGCCCGTCACGGTGGACGAGCCGGTCGCACCGACGATCAGTGCCGCGACGAGCACGACGAGCACCACCGCCACGAGCACGCGCGTGACCGACGCGGTGCGGGTGATGCCCAGGCAGTTGACCGCCGCCAGCGCCACCACCGCGATCACGGCGAGCGCCCGTGCGTGCTCGGGCCACGCGTACGCGCCGAACGTCAGGGCCATGGCGGAACAACTCGCGGTCTTGCCGACCACGAAGCTCCAGCCCGCCAGGAAGCCCCACCGGTCACCGAGTCGCGCTCGCCCGTAGGCGTAGGCGCCGCCGGACGTGGGGTGCACCGCGGCGAGCTGGGCAGTCGACGTCGCGTTGCAGAACGCCACGACGGCGGCGACGGCGAGCCCGACCAGCAGCCCGCCACCCGCGGACGCTGCGGCCGGGCCGAAGGCGGAGAACACCCCGGCGCCGACCATCGACCCCACGCCGATGACGACGGCGTCGCGCGTGCTCAGTCGTCGTTGCAGCGGCATCGACGAAGCATAGGGACCCCCGGTGAACGCCGATCGGAAACACCGCCACTTCGATGAATCACGATTAACCGAAATCGGGGAAACCGCAGACGGGCGGCCGTCCCATGGATTAGCGTCGCGGAAGTACCCGAGCCTCGAGGAGCGACTTTGTCACCGCAGACTTCCTACTCGTCCGGCCCGACCGACACGCCGCTGCTCGACGAGACGATCGGACGGAACTTCGATCGCACCGCCGCGCGGGTGGGCTCGTCGGACGCTCTCGTGGACGTCGCGTCCGGTCGCCGGTGGACGTACGACGAGTTGCGATCCGACGTCGACGATCTCGCCCGCGGCCTGCTCGCGCGCGGAATCCGTCGCGGGGATCGCGTGGGGATCTGGGCACCGAACTGCCCGGAGTGGACCATCGTCCAGTACGCCACCGCGAAGATCGGCGCGGTGCTGGTGACCATCAACCCTGCCTACCGTGCGCACGAGCTGCAGTACGTGCTCGACCAGTCCGGCGCCACCATGCTGGTGGCGGTCCGGGCGCACGGCACCTCGGACTACGCGTCGATGATCGACGCCGTGCGCGGCGAGTGCACCGATCTGGCCCACGTCGTGTACCTCGGCACCGACGACTGGACCGACCTCGTCACCGATGGTGAGTCCGTCGATGTGGACGAACTCGACCGGCGCAGTGCCGAACTCGGCCCCGACGACGCCATCAACATCCAGTACACCTCCGGCACCACGGGATTCCCCAAGGGCGCGACGCTGAGCCACCGCAACATCCTGAACAACGGCTACTTCGTCGGCGAACTCTGCCATTACACCGAGGCGGACAGTGTCTGCATTCCCGTGCCGTTCTATCACTGCTTCGGGATGGTGATGGGAAACCTCGCCTGCACCTCGCACGGTTCGACCATGGTGATCCCGGGACCGTCGTTCGATCCGGCAGCGACACTGGCCGCGGTCTCCGCCGAGCGGTGCACCTCGCTCTACGGAGTTCCCACCATGTTCATCGCGGAACTGGCCGTTCCCGACCTGGCGGAGCACGATCTTCGGTCGCTGCGCACGGGCATCATGGCCGGATCACCCTGTCCCACCGAGGTGATGAAGCAGGTCATCGACGTCATGGGAATGGCGGAGGTCTCCATCTGTTACGGGATGACCGAGACGTCCCCGGTGTCACTGCAGACCCGCTCCGACGACACGATCGAGCAGCGCGTGTCCACGGTCGGACGAGTCGGACCGCATCTCGAGGTGAAGATCGTCGACCCCGTCACCGGGGAGACGGTTCCCCGCGGAGAGCCCGGTGAACTGTGCACACGGGGGTACTCCGTGATGCTCGGTTACTGGGACGACCCCGAGAAGACCGCCGAGGCACTCGATTCCGAGCACTGGATGCACACGGGCGACATCGGCACCATGGACGACGACGGCTACGTCGCCATCACCGGGCGCATCAAGGACATGGTGATCCGCGGCGGCGAGAACATCTACCCCCGTGAGATCGAGGAGTTCCTGTACTCCCACCCCGACATCCTGGACGCCCAGGTCATCGGTGTGCCCGACGACAAGTACGGCGAGGAACTGATGGCCTGCGTCCGTCTGCGTGAGGGCGCGGCGGCCATGACCGTCGACGATCTCCGGGCCTACTGCGACGGCCGCATCGCGCGATACAAGATCCCGCGCTACCTGCGCGTCATGGATGCCTTCCCCATGACCGTGACCGGCAAGATCCGCAAGATCGAACTACGCGAGGAAGCCACGCGCCTGCTGGATTGACGGAACGGCTGGGTCGATCGAACGGCTGGGGTGATCAGGCTGCGTGGAACAGCATGGTCTCGGCGGTGAGTCCGGGGCCGAACGCCATCGCGCATCCCGACCCGGTGTCACCCCGCTCGAGCATGTCCGCGAGCACGAACAGCACGGTGGCCGACGACATGTTGCCGTAGTTCTCGAGCACGCGGCGCGACGACGTCAGAGCGTCTGCGTCGAGGTGCAGCGCGCCCTCCACCGCGTCGAGGATCGAGCGACCACCGGGATGCACGGCCCACAGGTCGATCGACGACGTCTCCGCCCCCGAGAGCACCGTCTTCATCGTGGTCTCGTCCAACGCGCGTGACAACGAGCCCGGCACCTTGCCGGAGAGCACCATGTCGAACCCCATGCCGCCGATGCGCCAGGTGATGAGGTCGCGGGAGTCCTCGATCATGAGGGCCTGGAAGGAGTCCATGGCCAGACCGGTGGACTCGGCAGTGACCAGCACGGCCGCGGCGCCGTCGCCGAACACCAGGAACGACAGCATCGTCTCGAGATCGTCGGTCTGCTGCATGTGCAGCGAGCACAGTTCGACGCTGACCACGAGCACCTTCGCGGCGGGCTCGGAGCGCACGATGTGGTGGGCGAGCTTGAGACCGTTGATGCCGGCGAAGCAGCCCATGAAACCGACCTGGGTGCGCTCTGCCGTGGTGGGCACGCCGCACTGCTTCATGATCTCGAAATCGATTCCCGGAGTGTAGAACCCGGTACATGTCAGGACGATGAGATGGGTGATGCCCCCTGCCGCGTCGCCGAGGCCGAGCCCGTCGACGGCACGAACGGCGAGTCCGGGAGCGGTGCGCTCGAACTCCTGCATCCGCGCCTGCGTGTCGACGGCGTTGGGATCGTCGCCGTAGAAACTGGCGATGGACGGGAACGCGGACCACCGGTGCGAGATCTGCGCGCGATCCGCCATGCGGCGGAACAGCAATTGCTTCCGTCGCAGCGTGAACGTGCTGTCGGCGTAGGCGACGAAGTCGTCGTGGACGTCGTGCTCGGGAACGGCGGTCGAGATGGCATTGATGTATGCGGTCGTCACAGGTGCCTCTCGTGAAGGTGGGGGCTCGACAGGTCGAGTTCCCCCTGACCACCGCAGTCAACCACCGAGCGGGGCCGCGCGTCGGACAGAATGACCGTCATGAGAATCGAGGACCGTTCCTGGGTGGAGAACGCGCTGCGCATCGTCGAGGCCGACGCGAACCGCAGCGCGGACACTCATCTGCATCCCTTCCCACTGCCGGCCGAGTGGGGCATCGATCTCTACCTCAAGGACGAGTCGGTCCACCCCACCGGATCGCTCAAGCATCGGCTCGCGCGGTCGCTCTTCCTCTTCGGCCTGGCCAACGGGGACATCGGGCCCCGCACCACGCTCGTCGAGGCGTCGTCCGGGTCGACCGCCGTGTCGGAGGCGTACTTCGCCCGGCTCATCGGCCTCGAGTTCGTCGCGGTCATGCCGGCCACCACCAGCCCGACGAAGATCGCGCTGATCGAGCGCTACGGCGGCATCTGTCGCCTCGTCGAGCACTCGGGTGCCGTGTACGACGTCGCGGAGGAACTGGGTGCGCAGAAGGACTGGCTGTATCTCGACCAGTTCACCAATGCGTCGGTGGTCACCGACTGGCGCGGCAACAACAGCATCGCCGCCTCCATCTTCGATCAGATGGCCCTCGAACGGTTCCCCGTCCCCACCTGGGTGGTGGTCGGCGCCGGCACCGGTGGCACCAGCGCGACCATCGGCCGGTACTGCCGCTACCGGCGCGTGCCCACCCGGGTGTGCGTCGTCGACCCCGAGGGATCCGCGTTCTTCGAGGCGTGGCGCGACGACACCCGCGACGCCGTCGGCACCGGATCGCGCATCGAGGGAATCGGTCGGCCCCGCGTCGAGCCGTCGTTCGTCCCCGCCGTCATCGAACACATGGTGCAGATCCCCGACGCCGCCTCGGTGGCGGCCGTCCGCATGCTCGACCAAGGTGACGGGCCTGCACGCCGGTGGATCGACCGGGACCAACCTCGTCGGCGCGTTCCGGTTGGCAGCGGACATGAAGGCTCGCGGAGAGCAGGGGAGCATCGTCACGCTGCTGTGCGACGGGGGAGAGCGCTACGAGGGCACCTACTACGACGACGCCTGGGTGAGAAGCCACGGCATGAACCTCGACGCACACCGCGCCTGCATCGACCACTTCCTCGCGACAGGCGTCTGGTCGGAATCCGTGTGATGACCCTCTACTCGGAGCTGCCCGCCCGCCGGACCCGCCAGGTGGTCGCCGACGTGGTGGTCGCGGTGTGGACCGTGGTCTGGATCCGGGTGGGCTCGGCGCTGCACGACGCGGTGATGGCGTTGGCGGCGCCCGGACGCGAGATCGCCGACGCCGGAAGCGGACTGGAGAACAACCTCCGGTCCGCGGGCGAACGGGTGTCCTCCGTCCCACTCATCGGTGACGACGTCCGCACACCGTTCGACCGGGCCGGGGACGCCGGCGCCGCACTGCGCGGCGCAGGTGAGGCGCAGGTCGCGGCGGTCGAGGCGCTGGCGTCGTTCCTCGGTGTCACCGTCGCCCTGCTCCCCATCGTCGCGCTGCTGCTCCTGTGGCTCCCGCGGCGGATCCGCTTCGCCCGGCAGGCCACCGCCGCGGCGGCGCTGCTCCGGTCCGGCGCCGACCTCGACCTCTTCGCGCTGCGTGCTCTCGCGCGGCGACCGCTGACGGAACTGACGCACATCCATCCCGATCCCGCCGGCGCCTGGCGCGCGGGCGACCCCGCCGTGGTCCGCTCGCTCGCGGCGCTCGAACTGGCGGCGGTAGGGATGCGTGCACCCGGTCCCGACCTTTCGACGTCCGACGGCGCCACGGCCGTTTACGCTGAGTCCATGGCCGAGAAGACGACGACGAACGACTCCACCGACGAGCCCAAGGGCGGTCGACCCGGACCCGCCGATCAGGGCGGCGCCGGCGGTATGGCGACGCGGGAGAACGCACCCGACGTCGCGGAGTCGGAAGCATCGAACGACGCCGACTAGGACTGCGCGCATGTCGACACGCCGACTCGTCGTTGCAGTGTCGGCTGCCGCCGCCGCGAGCACTCTGTCCGCCGCTCCCGCGACCGCCGCGCCGGCACCCGGTGCGTATGTCGCGCTGGGAGATTCGTTCTCCGCCGGCAGCGGAATCGCACCGCAGACACCGTCCGGGATCTGCGGCCGGTCCGCGGTGAACTACCCCACGCTCGTCGCTCGCGAACTCGGCATCGACACGGTGCGCGACGTGACGTGCGGCGCCGCGGAGAGCGAGAACCTCGCGGGACCGCAGACCGGGCTCGGCGGCGGAGTCGCCGCACCGCAGTTCGACGCGCTCGGTCCGGACACCACGCTCGTCACCCTGGGAATCGGCGGCAACGACATCCAGTTGGTTCAGCTCGCGGCGGGCTGTATCAGCGTGCTCCCGGCTCCTCTGACGCCGTCGTGCTCCGATCGTCCGGACACCTACAGCGACCGTATCGACGCCTTCGCCGCGACGTACGACACGATCCTCGACGAGATCGCCCGCCGGGCGCCGGCCGCGCAGGTGGTGATGGTCGGGTATCCCACCGGCATCCGGCCCGGTGGCTGCCTCGACTCGCAGCCCGTGCGGCCCGCGGACGCGACCTACCTACAGGCCCGCATCGATCAGCTCAACTCGGTGATGAGTCGCGCCGCCGCCGCGCACGACGCCACGTTCGTCGACCTCGCGCCGACCACCCGTGACCACGACGTGTGCGCCGCCGACAGCTGGATGGTCGGCGCGGTGCCGACGTCTCCGGACGCGGTGGTGCCGCTGCACCCCACGGCGGAAAGTCACGAGAACACCGCGCGCGAGATCGTGGCCGCACTGCGCTGGCGCACGGTGCACGACCGACCGCCTCGCTCGACCGCCGCCGTTGGTCATCGTGCTCACTCGGTCGGCCGTCTCTTGCGCACTGTGCGGCTTGGTGATTGTGTGACCTGACACACAGCGTTCACGAGTGCACTCACGAGGAGCATCCGCCATGTCCACGGTCAAGACATTCCTGCTGCCGGACCTCGGCGAGGGGCTCGCCGACGCCGAGCTGCTCACCTGGTCGGTCGACGTCGGCGACACCATCACGCTCAACCAGACCATCGCCGAGGTCGAGACTGCGAAGGCGTCCGTCGAACTGCCGTCTCCCTATGCCGGCGTGGTCGTGGCGCGGCACGCCGAGGAGGGCACCACCATCGACGTGGGCGCACCGTTCCTCGACATCGAGGTGGCGGGTCCGGCGACGACCGGTCCGGCCTCGCCCGACACCGCCGACGAGGCGGCAGCCGACGCGCGTCCCGAGCCGTCGGTCGAGAAGGCGGAGTCCGAGACGGTCGAGGCCGCGCCGACGCGGACGCCCGTCCTCGTCGGCTACGGCGTCGCGGAGGAGACATCGAGTCGACGGCCCCTGGCCGCGCCGCCGGTACGCAAGGAAGCGCGCGAGCGCGGTATCGACCTCGCGACCGTGGCCCCGACGGGACCGCACGGCAACGTGACCCGCGACGACCTGGCCGTCTCCTCCGCGCCGCACGCGGACGAGGAGCGCACGCCGATCAAGGGCGTCCGCAAGCACACCGCCGAGGCCATGGTGCGCAGCGCGTTCACCGCGCCGCACGTCACCGAGTTCGTCACCGTCGACGTCACACCGATGATGGAGTTGCTCGACGAGCTGAAGGCGAGCCCACTGCTGGCCGGTGTCCGCGTGACGCCGCTCGCTCTCGTCGCGAAGGCCCTGCTCATCGCCGTCCGGGAGCACCCGAGCCTCAACTCGTCGTGGGACGAGGCGGCGAACGAGATCGTCACCAAGAAGTACGTGAACCTCGGTATCGCCGCGGCGACACCGCGCGGGCTGATGGTTCCCAACATCAAGAACGCGCAGACCCTCGGATTCCGCGACCTGTGCTCGTCACTGTCCGCGCTCACCGCCGTCGCCAAGGAGGGGAAAGACCGGTCCGGCGGAACTCGCCGACGGGACCATCACGATCACCAACATCGGCGTGTTCGGCATCGATTCGGGCACACCGATCCTCACGCCCGGCGAAGCCGCCATCCTGTGCTTCGGGGCCGTCCGGCGTCAGCCGTGGGAGTACCGCGGGGAGATCGCGCTGCGGCACGTCACGACCCTCAGTCTGTCGTTCGATCACCGGCTCGTCGACGGCGAACAGGGCTCGACATTTCTGTCCACCGTCGCGACCCTGCTCTCGGATCCGGTGGGGTTCGCGGCCCTGGGATAGTGGTGCGGTGACCAGCATCCATCACGCCACCGTTCGAGACGTCGATCCCGTTGCGCTGTACCGCGTCCTGCAGTTGCGCACCGAGGTGTTCATCCACGAGCAGGGCATCGTCGGCGAGCAGGAGATCGACGGGCGCGATCTCGAACCCACGACCACCTTGTTCTGGTCGGAGGAGCCGAACGGCGACGTGCTCGCGACACTGCGGGTGCTGCAGGACGAGGTGCCGGCCCACATCGGCCGCGTCGCCACGGCGTCGGCGGCACGCGGACGCGGGCTGGCCGCCGACCTGGTGCGGGCGGCGATCGAGTTCGCGGGCACCGACGTCGCGATCTCCGCCCAGGCCTACCTGGAGGAGTGGTACGGGCGCCTCGGCTTCGTGCGCACCGGGCCGAACTATCTGGAGGCAGGAATAGACCACCTGCCGATGCTGCTGACCCGTACCTGACACCAGGAGGACACATGCAGATCGATCTGAGCGGCCGGACAGCCCTCGTCACGGGTTCCACGCAGGGCATCGGCTACGCCATCGCCGTCGGCCTCGCCCGAGCGGGAGCGACCGTGCTGATCAACGGCCGGTCCGACGCGTCCGTCGGTGCGGCACTCGACCGTCTCACCGCGGAGGTACCCGACGCGACGGTCGTCGCGGCCCCGGCGGACGTCAGCACGGAGGACGGCACACGCGCCCTGGTGCAGGCACACCCCGATGTCGACGTCCTGGTGAACAATCTCGGAATCTTCGGCGCCACAACGGCTCTGGAGATCGACGACGACGAGTGGCGCCGCTATTTCGAGGTCAACGTCCTCGCCGCCGTGCGTCTGATCCGCGCCTACCTTCCGGGTATGAAGGACCGGGGCTGGGGCCGGATCCTGTCGATCGCCAGCGACTCGGCCGTCGTGATTCCGGCCGAGATGATTCATTACGGCATGTCCAAGACCGCGCTGCTCGCGGTGTCGCGCGGCTTCGCGAAGGAGGCGGCCGGCTCGGGCGTGACCGTCAACTCCGTCATCGCCGGACCGACACACACGGGAGGTGTCGAGACCTTCGTCCGCGATCTGGTGGGCGACGAGTTGCCGTGGGACGAGGCGCAGCACGAGTTCATGGTGAAGTACCGCCCGCAGAGCCTGATCCAGCGACTCATCGAGCCCGAGGAGATCGCCAACATGGTGGTCTACCTCAGTTCACCTCTCGCGTCGGCCACCACGGGCGGCGCCACTGCGCGTCGACGGCGGCTACGTGGACTCGATCCTGCCCTGACCGTCGGGCCACTCCGCGAGGTCCGCGGCGATGCGTGCAGTGCTCTCGAGGAACTCCCGCAGCAGGGCGTCGCCGTCCTCGGCCTCACGCACCGCCGAGTAGGGGAGCACGAACTCGCCGAGATCGCGATCGAAGTACGCCTGCGCCGGCTCGACGACCGCGGTGTCGAAGCCGTCGGGTTGCGGGTAGGCGTACGAGTAGAAGATGCCCTCCGACGCCCCGCCGGGCCAGTACCCGGCGCTGGACACCTCCTCGTTGTAGGCCTCGTGCATCACCCAGTCGGGGCAGTTGGGCACCCCGCCCGGGTGCTGCGCCGCGGGGCGACCCGAGAACCGGGTCACCGCCAGGTCGAAGGCCCCCCAGAAGAAGTGGGACGGACTGGACTTCCCGCGGAACCCGCCGCGGAACGCAGAGAACACCCGATGCGCCGACACCAGCGAGCGCCAGTATCGCGTCATCGCCCTCGGCGTCGTAGCTGGCATGCACGGTGTCCTCGGCGAACGGGATCGACGGGTCGACCTCGACAGGGGAGCCCATGATCGAGACGTGGACCCCGAGCGCCTCGAGGTGGGCGAAGAACTCGTCGTGGAAGTCCGCGACCGTGCGCGGCCGCAACTCCATCTCGCGTGCGTCGCCCCACGTGGTCTCGATGGTAAGCCGGTGTCGGAGGAAGTCGAAGCGGATCTCGACTCCGCCGCCTCGGTAGGGCATGAGCGAGGTGGTGAGTCCGGACGCATCGACGTAGGACGTCACGCCCCACCAGTGGTTGAGCGGCGGAGCCAGAGCCATGCGCACCTTGCCGACGATCTGCGTCCACATGTGCACGGTGTCGCGGGTGTCCTGCCACGAGTCCACGACGAGTTCCGGCCAGGCATCGTTCGTTTCGGTCACTGCATCCCTTTCACGGAGATATCGGCGCACACGTAGGACGATGGTCCCATGACGACACTCGCCCCTCTCGGTCTTCACCACGTCACCGCCATCGCGTCGGACCCCGGCCGGAACGTGGAGTTCTACACGCGCGTGCTCGGCCTGCGGTTGGTGAAGCAGACCGTCAACTTCGACGACCCCGGCACCTACCACCTGTATTACGGGGACTTCCGCGGTAGCCCGTCGTCGCTCATCACCTTCTTCCCGTGGAAGGACGTCGAGCGCGGACGACAGGGAACCGGACTCGCGACCTCGACAGCGTTCAGCGTTCCGGGCTCGTCGCTGTCCTTCTGGCACGACCGGCTCCGGGAGCTGAACGTGCGCGTCGAGGCGCCGGTGACCCGCGGCGACGACGAGGTCCTGCGCCTGTACGACCACGACGGCATGGTCCTCGACCTGATCGCCTCCGACGGGGACACCCGCTCCGGCTGGGACGGCGTGGCATCGGTGCCCACCGAACACGCGGTGCGCGGACTGCACTCGGTCACCCTCACCGAGACGACACTCGACGCGACAGCCGAGCTGCTCACCGACCGGATGAGCATGACCGTCGCGGCGGACGGTGCCGCGAGCGCGCGGTTCGCCATGGCCGCGGGCGGCGCGGGCGCGCTGGTCGACGTCGTCACCGACCGCAGCGACCGTGGTCTGCAGGCAGGCGGCACCGTTCACCACGTCGCCTTCCGTGCGCCCGACCACGAGACGCTCACCGCCTGGCGCACCGAGCTGGTCGACAGCGGCGCGCACGTCACCGAGATCCTGGACCGGCAGTATTTCCAGTCGATCTACTTCCGGGAGCCGGGCGGCGTGCTGTTCGAGATCGCGACCGAGGCGCCGGGATTCGACGTCGACGAGCCACTGCTCGAACTCGGGCGCTCGTTGAAGCTGCCGCCGTGGCTCGAGCCGACGCGGGAGCAGATCGAGCAGAATCTCCCGGCACTCCCGGTGGGTGACGCGTCGTGACGTGGACACAGGTGACCGACGGCGAGACGCTGACGGCGATGTTCGGCACGCCGAGCTTCCGCGCCGCCCACAAGGATCGCCCCCGGCTGCATCCGCTCGACCGCGACTTCCTCGCGGCCTCGCCGTTCTGCCTGGTGGCCACCGCCGACGAGACCGGACGGTGCGACGTCTCGCCGAAGGGAGACCCGCCCGGCTCGCTGGTGCACGTCCTCGACGACGCCACCATCGCGCTGGCGGAACGGCCCGGCAACAAGCGGATGGACGGGTACCGCAACGTGCTGAGCAACCCGTTCGTGGGTCTCGACTTCCTGGTTCCCGGACGCGGGGACACGCTGCGCATCAACGGCCGCGCGCGGTTGATCTCCGACGCGCCGTTCTTCGACGACCTCGTGGTCAAGGGACACCGCCCGATCCTCGCGCTCGTCGTCGACATCGAGCAGGTCTTCCATCACTGCGCCAAGGCGTTCCTGCGGTCACGGCTGTGGGAGCCGGACACCTGGAATCCGTCGGTGCTGCCGACGGTCGCAGAGATCTCCAAGACGCTGATCCCCGACTCGCCGGAATCGCTCGAGGAGCTGCGGGCGTACTACGGGCCGGCATACGAGGAGTCGCTGTACCGGTCGTAGATGCGCTCCGCGCCTGTGCGCCTCTTGCGCATCCAGGCATACGCAAAAGGCGCACGGGCGCGAAGCGCACTGGGTAACGTCCCACCCGTGGCGGACGCAACGTTGTCGGTGCTGATCTACAGCAGCCACGCGTCCACGCGGGCGCTCGTCCACCAGGCGCTGGGCCGTCGCCCGCACCCCGACCTGCCCGAGATCGAGTATCTCGACGTGGCGACGGCGCCCGTCGTGATCGAGCACCTGGATCGCGGCGGTGTCGATCTGGTGATCCTCGACGGCGAGAGCGCTCCCGTCGGCGGGCTGGGCCTCGCGAAGCAACTGCGCGACGAGATCGACCCGTGTCCACCACTTCTCGTGCTCACCGGCCGCCCCGACGATGCGTGGTTGGCCACCTGGTCGCGTGCCGACGCGTCGGTGTCGCACCCCATCGACCCACTCGAACTCGGCCGCGCCGTGGTGGGACTGCTCCGCGACCCTGCCTGAGGCCCCGCCGGATCTCCGATCTGTGACGCCGCGGGGGATCACCGATTCGCGACGATTGTGAGCCCGAGTCACCAAACCGGACCCATCGCGACGAAAAAGTCCTACTGTGTGGCACAGATCACCTCGAGGCGTAGGGCGGTTCCGGTCGGAACCCACGACACGGGCAGGAGTTCGAGTGGCATGAACGCATATGTGCCGGTCCTCGTTCTCGGCGCGATCGCGGTCGCCTTCGCGCTGTTCTCGGTCCTCGTGGCATCGGAAGTGGGACCGAAGCGATACAACCGCGCCAAGCTCGACGCGTACGAATGTGGCGTCGAGCCCACCCCGCAGCACATCGGCGGCGGTCGCTTTCCGGTCAAGTTCTACCTCACCGCAATGCTTTTCATCATCTTCGACATCGAGATCGTGTTCCTGTACCCGTGGGCTGTGCACTTCGAGGCACTGGGTGTGTTCGGTCTCGCCGCGATGGCCCTGTTCATCGTCAACGTTTCCGTCGCCTACGCATACGAGTGGCGTCGTGGAGGTCTCAGCTGGGACTGATCCACTCGCCGTGGAAGAAGTGATCGCATGGGATTGGAAGAGAAGCTGCCGAGCGGCTTCCTGCTGACCACTGTCGAAGGCCTCGCCGGCTTCGCCCGCAAGGGGTCTCTGTGGCCCGCGACCTTCGGACTGGCGTGCTGTGCGATCGAGATGATGTCGACGACGTCCGGCCGGTTCGATCTCGCCCGGTTCGGTATGGAAGCCTTCCGCGCCTCCCCCCGCCAGGCCGATCTCATGATCGTCGCGGGACGGGTGAGCCAGAAGATGGCACCGGTGCTCCGGCAGGTGTACGACCAGATGGCCGAGCCGAAATGGGTTCTGGCGATGGGTGTCTGCGCATCCTCGGGAGGAATGTTCAACAACTACGCCATCGTGCAGGGCGTCGACCACGTGGTACCGGTCGACATCTATCTGCCCGGTTGTCCGCCGCGGCCCGAGATGCTGATCAACGCCATCCTGCAGTTGCACGCGTCGATCCAGGCGATGCCGCTGGGCGTCGACCGCGAGAGGGCCATCGCCGAGACCGAGAAGGCCGCGCTGAGTTCTCCGTCCGTCATCGACGCGAAGACGCTGCTGCGATGAGAGCGCGGGGCATGTTCGGAGTGCGCGGTTCGGGCGACACGTCGGGTTACGGCCGACTGGCGCCGCCGAAACCCCGACACGACAACGCGAGTCGACCGTTCGGTGGGGACCACGACGTCGTGGCGGACGCACTGGAGTCGGCGCTCGCGGCTCGGGACGAACGTTGGGACGACGCCGTCGAGCGTGCCGTGCTCCACCGCGGTGAGCTGACTCTGCACATCGCGCGTACGCACCTGCCCGCTGTCGCGTCCGCGCTACGCGACGACGAGGCACTCCGCTTCGAACTGTGCCTCGGTGTCAGTGGCGTCCACCAGCCCGGTGAGACCGGACGCGAGCTGCACGCCGTCTACCATCTGCAGTCCATCACGCACGGTCGTCGGTTGCGTCTCGAAGTGTCAGTGCCGGAGTCCGACCCGCACATTCCGTCGCTGTGCGGCATCTACCCCACCACCGACTGGCACGAGCGCGAGACGTACGACTTCTTCGGCATCGAGTTCGACGGGCACCCGTCCCTGACACGCATCGAGATGCCCGACGACTGGGTGGGGCACCCGCAACGCAAGGACTACCCGCTGGGCGGCATCCCGGTGGAGTTCAAGGGCGCGCGGATCGCGCCCCCCGATCAGCGCAGGTCGTACAACTGATGACACTCGAGAAGGATCACACCACGCCGACCGTCTACACCGCGTCGGGCCAGGACTGGGACGAGATCGTCGACCTGGCCGGCACCGCCGGTGAGGAGCGCATCGTCGTCAACATGGGACCGCAGCACCCCTCCACGCACGGGGTCCTCCGCCTCATCCTCGAGATCGAGGGGGAGACCGTCACCGAGGCGCGGTGCGGAATCGGCTACCTGCACACCGGTATCGAGAAGAACCTCGAGTACCGGAACTGGACGCAGGGCGTCACCTACGTGACGCGGATGGACTACCTGTCGCCCTTCTTCAACGAGACGGCGTACTGCCTCGGCGTGGAGAAGCTGCTCGGCATCACCGACGACGTGCCGGAACGCGCGACCGTGATCCGGGTGTTGCTGATGGAACTCAACCGCATCTCCTCGCACCTGGTCGCTCTGGCCACCGGCGGCATGGAGCTCGGCGCGGTCACCGCCATGCTCTTCGGATTCCGGGAACGTGAACTGATCCTCGACATCTTCGAGACGATCACGGGCCTGCGGATGAATCACGCGTTCGTCCGGCCGGGCGGGCTGGCGATGGACCTGCCCGACGACGCCGTGCCGAAGATCCGGGACCTGCTGCACCTGTTGCCGATCCGCCTGCGCGACATGAGCGCGATGCTGGACGACAACCCCATCTGGAAGGGTCGGACCCGCGGCATCGGGTACCTCGATCTCACCGGGTGCATGGCACTCGGGATCACCGGTCCGGTGCTGCGTGCCACGGGCTTGCCCCACGATCTCCGTCGCGCGGAGCCCTACTGCGGCTACGAGACCTACGAGTTCGACGTGATCACCGAACAGGAGAGTGACTGCTACGCGCGGTATCTCATCCGTGTCGACGAGATGAGCGAGTCGCTGAAGATCGTCGAACAGTGCCTCGACCGACTGGCGCCGGGGCCCGTGATGGTGTCGGACAAGAAGATCGCGTGGCCTGCGGACCTGGTCTCGGGCCCCGACGGACTGGGCAACTCCCGCGAGCACGTGCAGAAGATCATGGACGGATCGATGGAATCGCTGATCCACCATTTCAAGCTCGTCACCGAGGGCATCCGCGTGCCCGAGGGACAGGTGTACGTCGCGGTGGAGTCACCCCGCGGCGAGCTGGGTGTGCACATGGTCTCCGACGGTGGATCCCGGCCCTACCGTGTGCACTTCCGGGGACCCGTCGTTCACCAATCTGCAGGCCGTCGCGGCGATGTGCGAGGGCGGCATGGTGTCCGACGTGATCGCGTCCGTGGCGAGCATCGATCCCGTGATGGGTGGGGTGGACCGATGAGCGCACGGGAACCGGTGGCGATACCCTTCGGACCCCGTCCGGAGGAACGCGTCCAACTCGTGCGACCAGGCGCCCGGCGGACCTACCCCGAGGACGTGCTGGCTCGCCTCGAGGCGGACGCCGCCACCATCGTGGCCCGCTACCCGCGCGCCCGGTCCGCGATCATCCCGATCCTTCATCTGCTCCAGGCCGAGGACGGGTACCTCACCCCCGCCGCGATCGACTTCTGTTCGCACACACTCGACCTCACGGGTGCCGAGGTCGCGGCGGTGGCGACGTTCTACTCGATGTACCGCCGCGAGCCGACAGGCGACTACCTCGTCGGCGTGTGCACCAACACTCTCTGCGCCGTGATGGGCGGGGACGCCATTCACGAGGCCCTCGTCGACCACCTCGACGGCGTCACGGACGGCACCGTGACGCTCGAACACATCGAGTGCAACGCCGCCTGCGACTACGCACCGGTGGTGATGGTGAACTGGGAGTTCTTCGACAACCAGACTCCCGAGTCGGCGCGCACGCTGGTCGACGAACTCCGCGCCGGGCGCCCGGTCACCCCGACGCGCGGTGCGACCCTGTGCACCTTCCGCGAGACCTCGCGCATCCTGGCGGGCTTCCCTGACACCCGGCCCGGCGCGCTCGACGCACCGACCGCAGGCGAGGCGACGCTGGCAGGCCTGCGTGTCGCGCGGGAGAAGGACATGCGCGCCCCCGATCACGCGGAACCCGACGCGGCGGCGGCAGCCGAGCCGCCGACGGACTCCACCCCGGACAAGCCCGCGCCCGCCCCGTCGGCCGATGTGCCCCGCCCGGACGGCACTGCAGCGAAGGAGGCCCGGCCGTGACACTCACCCCGGTTCTGAGCCGCTACTGGGACGAGCCCGAGTCCTGGACTCTGGACACCTACCGCCGCCACGGCGGGTACGACGGTCTCGCCGCAGCCCTGGCGATGACACCCGACGAGGTGATCGGCACGGTCAAGGACTCGGGCCTGCGTGGTCGCGGCGGCGCCGGCTTCCCCACCGGCACGAAGTGGAGCTTCATCCCCCAGGACGGCCCGACACCCGCGAACCAGACCGTGCCGCACTACCTGGTGGTGAACGCCGACGAGTCGGAGCCGGGCACGTGCAAGGACATGCCGCTGCTGATGGCCACACCCCACGCGCTGGTCGAGGGCATCGTGATCGCGGCGTACGCCATCCGCTCGTCGCACGCGTTCGTCTACCTCCGCGGTGAGGTGGTGCCGGTGCTGCGGCGGCTGCAGGCCGCGGTCGCCGAGGCCTACGCCGCGGGGTATCTGGGCACGGACATCCAGGGCTCCGGGTTCGATCTGGACCTCGTCGTCCATGCGGGGGCGGGCGCCTACATCTGCGGCGAGGAGACCGCACTGCTCGACTCCCTCGAGGGGCGCCGCGGCCAGCCCCGGCTGCGGCCACCGTTCCCCGCCGTGGCGGGCCTCTACGCGAGCCCCACCGTCGTCAACAACGTCGAGTCCATCGCGAGTGTGCCGACGGTCCTGGCGCGCGGGACGCAATGGTTCCGCTCGATGGGCAGTGAGAAGTCACCCGGCTTCACGCTGTACTCGCTCTCCGGCCACGTCACCCGCCCCGGACAGTACGAGGCGCCGCTCGGCATCACGTTGCGCGAGTTGCTCGAGCACGCGGGCGGTGTCCGCGCCGGGCACACGCTGAAGTTCTGGACACCCGGCGGATCCTCCACCCCGATTTTCACGGCCGAGCACCTCGACGTCCCGCTCGACTACGAGGGCGTGAGTGCCGCGGGATCGATGCTCGGCACGAAAGCACTCCAGATCTTCGACGAGACGACGTGCGTGGTCCGCGCGGTCCGTCGCTGGAGCGAGTTCTACGCGCACGAATCGTGCGGGAAGTGCACCCCGTGCCGCGAGGGCACCTACTGGCTGGTGCAGATACTCGCGCGCCTCGAGAACGGCACCGGATCGGAGGGTGACCTGCAGAAGCTGCTCGACGTCGCCGACAGCATCCTGGGAAAGTCGTTCTGCGCGTTGGGAGACGGGGCGGCCAGCCCCATCGTCTCGTCGATCGCCCACTTCCGGGACGAGTACGTGGCGCACGTGGAGCAGGGTGGATGCCCCTTCGATCCGCACCTCTCCACCCTGATGGCAGGACAACTGACATGACCGCGGTGCAGAACGACGGCGCGTGCGCCGAGACGACGGTGGACATCACCCTCGACGGCGTCCCGATGTCGGTCCCGAAGGGCACCCTGGTCATCCGGGCGGCCGAGATGCTCGGTGTGCAGATCCCGCGGTTCTGCGACCACCCGCTGCTCGACCCGGTCGGCGCGTGCCGGCAGTGCCTGGTCGACGTCGAGGGCCAACGCAAGCCCTTGGCGTCGTGCACCACCACGGTGTCCGACGGCATGGTGATCCGGACGCAGCACAGCTCGGAGATCGCCGAGAAGGCGCAGCGCGGAGTGATGGAACTGCTCCTGATCAACCATCCGCTCGACTGCCCGGTGTGCGACAAGGGTGGCGAGTGCCCGCTGCAGAACCAGGCCATGTCCACCGGCCGCACCGAGTCGCGCTTCACGGAGACCAAACGCACGTATCCCAAGCCGATCCCCCTGTCGACCGAGGTCCTGCTCGACCGGGAGCGGTGCGTCCTCTGCGCCCGGTGCACGCGCTTCTCCGAGCAGATCGCCGGTGACCCGTTCATCGATCTGCTCGAACGCGGTGCGCTGCAACAGGTCGGCATCTACGGCGCCGAGCCGTTCGAGTCGTACTTCTCCGGCAACACCGTGCAGATCTGCCCGGTGGGTGCACTCACCAACACCGCCTACCGATTCCGCGCGCGGCCCTTCGACCTGGTGTCGACTCCCAGCGTCTGCGAGCACTGCTCCAGTGGGGTGCGCCCAGCGCACGGACCATCGCCGCGGAAAGGTGTTGCGTCGGTTGGCCGGCGACGATCTCGAGGTCAACGAGGAATGGAGCTGCGACAAGGGCCGCTGGGCGTTCGCGTACGGCACGCTGCCCGATCGCCTCGACACCCCGCTGGTCCGACGCGGAACCACCCTCGAGCCCGCGTCGTGGTCGGAGGCCCTGGCGGTGGCCGCTCGGGGCCTGGCGGAGGCTCGCGGACACGCCGGGGTGCTCACCGGTGGCCGTCTCACCGTCGAGGACGCGTATGCCTACAGCAAGTTCGCGCGGATCGCGCTGGGTACCAACGACATCGACTTCCGGGCCCGCCAGACCTCCGAGGAGGAGACCGACTTCCTGTCCGCTCGGGTGGCCGGCCGCGGGATCGACGTCACGTACGCGGCACTCGAGGACGCACCGATCGTCGTCCTCGTGTCCTTCGAACCGGAGGAGGAGAGCCCCATCGTCTTCCTCCGCCTGCGGAAGGCAGTGCGCGGGGGACACACTCGCGTACTGACACTGGCGCCCTTCACGTCGCCCGGCAGCACGAAGCTGAGAGCCGACGTGCGTCCCACGGTGCCGGGGACGGAGGCCGCGGGGCTGGCGGACCCGGACGTGCTCGACCAGCTGCGCGTGCCGGGCGCGGTGATCCTCGTCGGCGAGCGCGCGGCGTCGAGCCCCGGCACCCTCGCCGCGGTCGCGCGCACCGCCGACACCACCGGCGCCCGCGTCGCGTGGATCCCCCGCCGTGCCGGTGACCGCGGCGCCCTCGACTCGGGTGCGTTCCCCACCCTCCTGCACGGAGGTCGCCGGGTGGACGACCCCGCGGCTCGGCACGCGGTGGCCGCGGCGTGGGGTGTCGACGATCTGCCGGCGACACCGGGCCGGGACACGGTCGGCATCCTCGGCGCCGACCTCCGCGCGCTCGTCGTGGCCGGTGTCGAGCTCGACGACCTCCCCGATCCCGAGGCGGCCCGCGCCGCGCTCGACCGAGCCCCCTTCGTCGTCGCACTGGATCTGCGCAGCAGCGAGGTGACCGACCGGGCCGACGTCGTGTTCCCGGTCGCCGCCGTCGCGCAGAAAGCCGGATCGTTCACCACCTGGGAAGGCCGCCGGCGCACGTTCGGAGCAGCACTCCCGACGCCGTCCATGATGGCCGACCTGCGGGTCCTCGACGCGATCGCCACCGAGATGGGTCACCGCCTCGGACTGCCGGACGCCGACGCGGCACGCCGCGAACTCGACGCGGCCGGGTCGGCACCCGGATCCCCCGACGTTCCGGACCGCGGCAGCGCGGCACCGACCGCCCTCGGCGCAGGAACCGCCGTACTGGCCGGCTGGCGGATGCTGCTCGACGCCGGGCGGATGCAGGACGGGGAGACCGATCTCGCCGGCACGGCGCGGACCCCCGTCGCCCGGCTGTCGCCCGCGACCGCGGCCGACACCGGGGTGTCCGACGGTGAGCCACTGACCGTCTCCACCGACTCGGGGTCGATCACGCTGCCGCTCCGCGTCACCGCCATGCCGGACCACGTGGTGTGGCTGCCGTGGAACTCGGCACCGTCCCGAGTGAGTGCGACCCTCCACGTCGCACCCGGTGCCGCCGTGCGTCTCTCGGCAGGAGCACCGTCATGACCGACCTCTCCGTCTTCGGGATCGACCCACTGTGGCTGGTCGTCGCCAAGGCGCTCGCCGTCTTCGGCTTCCTCGTGCTGACACCGCTCATCGCGATCTACGCCGAGCGCAAGGTCATGGCCTGGATGCAGATGCGCATCGGCCCCAATAGGGTCGGGCCGTGGGGCATCCTGCAGAGCCTCGCCGACGGTGTGAAGCTCGCCCTGAAGGAGGGGATCGTCCCGAGGGGCGTGGACCGTCCGATCTACCTGCTGGCACCGATCATCTCGGTCGTCCCCGCCTTCATGGCCTTCGCCGTGATCCCGTTCGGCCCCACCGTGTCGGTGTTCGGGCACATCACCCCGCTCCAGCTGACCGACATGCCCGTCGCGGTGCTCTACATCCTGGCCGTGACCTCGATCGGTGTGTACGGCATCGTCCTGGCCGGGTGGTCGTCCGGTTCCACGTATCCGCTTCTGGGAGCACTGCGCTCGACCGCGCAGGTGATCTCGTACGAGGTGGCCATGGGCCTGAGCTTCGCGGCCGTGTTCCTCTACGCGGGCACCATGTCGACGTCCGGCATCGTCGCCTCGCAGGAGCGCCTGTGGTTCGTCGTGATGCTGCTGCCGTCGTTCCTCGTCTACATCACCTCGATGGTGGGCGAGACCAACCGTGCGCCGTTCGATCTCCCCGAGGCGGAGGGCGAACTGGTCGGCGGATTCCACACCGAGTACTCCTCGCTCCGGTTCGCCATGTTCATGCTCGCGGAGTACGTGAACATGGTCACCGTCTCGGCGCTCGCGACCACGCTCTTTCTCGGCGGCTGGCGCGCCCCCTTCCCGATCAGCCTGTGGGACGGCGCCAATCAGGGCTGGTGGCCCGTTCTCTGGTTCACGATCAAGGTGTGGGGCTTCCTGTTCGTCTTCGTCTGGCTCCGCAGCACCCTGCCACGCCTGCGCTACGACCAGTTCATGAACTTCGGGTGGAAGGTGCTCATTCCCGCTGCGCTGCTGTGGATCATGGTCATCGCGGCCGTGCGCGTCCTCCTCCTCGACTCCCCGCACGTCCGGCCGGTCACCGTGGTGGTGTCACTGGTCTACACCGCCGCCCTGATCGCCGTGCTCGCCCGGACGCTACGGCGTGGGCGCCTGGAACGGACCCACTCCGGTGCGACGGCGGACCAGCAGAGGGTCGATGCCGCGGCGGGCGGGTTCCCCGTGCCTCCGATGCCGGACCGCTCACCCGGTCCGGCCCGCCGTCGACCCATCACCAAGGAGACGACCGATGCCTGAATTCCTCGGACCTGTGGCGGGTTTCGGCGTCACCTTCGCCACCATGTTCAAGAAGCCGGAGACCGAGTCGTATCCGGAGGAGAAGGTGCCGACGGCGACGCGGTACCACGGCCGTCACCAGCTCAATCGCTACGCGGACGGCCTGGAGAAGTGCATCGGCTGCGAACTGTGCGCGTGGGCGTGCCCCGCCGACGCCATCTACGTCGAGGGCGCCGACAACACGGAGACCGAGCGGTACTCGCCCGGCGAACGGTACGGGCGCGTCTACCAGATCAACTACCTGCGGTGCATCGGGTGCGGTCTGTGCATCGAGGCGTGCCCCACCCGCGCCCTGACCATGACCAACGAGTACGAGATGGCCGACGACAACCGCGCCGATCTGATCTACGAGAAGACCGATCTGTTGGCCTCGCTCGCCGAGGGGATGGACGCGCCCCCGCACGCCATGGCCGACGGCGCCACCGACGAGGACTACTACCGCGGGGCCGTCATCGCCCGGCGGGAGGCGGACCGATGATCGTCTCGACCTCCGAGGCCATCGCCTTCTGGATCCTCGCCCCGCTCGCTCTCATCGGCGCGCTGGGCGTCGTGGCGTCGGCGAAAGCCGTGTACTCGGCTCTGTTCCTGGCATCGACGATGGTGGTGCTCGCGATCTTCTACATCGTCCAGGGTGCCGTCTTCCTCGGTGTCGTCCAGATCGTGGTCTACACCGGCGCCGTGATGATGCTCTTCCTCTTCGTACTCATGCTCGTGGGGGTGGACTCGTCGGACTCGCTCGTCGAATCGCTACGGGGGCACCGCATCGCGGCCATCGTCGTGGGTCTCGGATTCGGTGTCCTGCTGATCGGGGGGCTCGGCAATGCCGCGCTGAACGACTTCCGCGGCTTCACCGCGCAGTCGCCGGCGAACGTCGAGGGGCTCGCCGAGCTGGTGTTCGTGCGCTACGTGTGGGCCTTCGAGCTCACCGGAGCGCTGCTCATCACTGCCACGATCGGTGCCATGGTGCTGACCCACCGGGACGCCGTCGGCCGGACCAGAACCCAGAAGGAGCTGTCGCAGGACAGGTTCCGCTTCGGAGACCGCGTGACACCGCTGCCGAGCCCGGGTGTCTACGCACGCCACAACGGTGTGGACCGGCCCGCTCGTCTCCCCGACGGCAGCGACGCCGAGTCGTCGGTCAGTCGGCAGTTCCGCGACGGGCCGAGCCGATGAACCCGGAGTACTACCTGTACCTGTCCGCGGCCCTGTTCACCATCGGCGCCGCCGGTGTCCTCCTGCGCCGCAACGCCATCGTCGTCTTCATGTGCATCGAGCTGATGCTCAACGCCGCGAACCTGGCCTTCGTGACGTTCTCGCGGATGCACGGCGGACTGGACGGACAGGTCTTCGCGTTCTTCACGATGGTCGTCGCCGCCGCCGAGGTGGTGGTGGGTCTGGCCGTCATCATGGCGATCTTCCGCTCTCGTCGATCCGTCTCGGTCGACGACGACAGTCTGTTGAAGTACTGACATGGCGACGACTCTGGTTCTGCTGCCGCTCATTCCCCTCGCCGGAGCCGTCGTGCTGCTGCTGGCTGGACGCCGGAGCGATGCGTGGGGCCACCTCCTCGCGTGCGCGGCGATGCTCGCGTCGTTCGCGCTGGCCGTCGTCGCCTTCGTCGACATGGCCGGGCGGGCAGCGGAGGACCGCGCGCTCTCGCAGACGGTCTTCACCTACGTTCCGGTCGAGTCGCTGCAGATCGAGTTCGGTCTCCGCCTCGACCAGCTGTCGGTGTGCTTCGTCCTGCTCGTCACCGGCGTCGGAACCCTCATCCACGTGTACTCGATCGGGTACATGCGGGACGATCCCGCGCGCCGCCGATTCTTCGCGTACCTCAATCTCTTCGTGGCCGCGATGCTGCTGCTGGTCATGGCGGACAACTTCCTCGGCCTGTACGTCGGATGGGAGGGCGTGGGCCTCGCGTCGTACCTGTTGATCGGGTTCTGGTCCACCCGGCCGTCGGCGGCCTCGGCCGCACGCAAGGCGTTCGTCGTCAATCGTGTCGGCGACATCGGACTGGCCGTCGCGCTGATGATCATGATCTCGTCCGTCGGATCCGTCTCGTACGACGACGTGTTCGCCGGGGTCGACGGCATGGGCGATGGCACCGCGACCGCCCTCGGCCTCGTCCTCCTGCTCGCCGCGTGCGGCAAGTCGGCGCAGGTGCCGCTGCAATCGTGGCTGGGCGACGCGATGGAGGGCCCGACGCCCGTCTCGGCGCTCATCCACGCCGCGACGATGGTCACCGCCGGTGTGTACCTCATCGTCCGGTCCGGGCCCGTCTTCGAGGCGTCCCCGGCCGCCCAGAACGTCGTCGTGCTGGTCGGCGCCGTGACGCTGCTCTTCGGGGCCGTCATCGGCTGCGCGAAGGACGACATCAAGAAGGCTCTGGCAGCGTCGACGATGAGCCAGATCGGGTACATGGTGCTCGCGGCCGGTCTCGGCCCCGCCGGGTACGCGGTCGCGATCCTGCACCTGCTCACGCACGGATTCTTCAAGGCCGGCCTGTTCCTCGGCGCGGGGTCCGTGATGCACGCGACGAACGACGAGACGGACCTGCGGCGGTACGGCGGACTGCGCACCGTCCTGCCGATCACCTACGTGACGTTCGGGCTGGCCTATCTCGCCATCATCGGTGTCCCACCGTTCTCGGGGTTCTTCTCGAAGGACGGCATCATCGAGGCCGCGATCGACGCCGGCGGTGCGAAGGGTGCGGCGCTCGGCGCGGCCACCCTGGTCGGCGCGGGACTGACAGCGTTCTACATGACGCGGGTCATGATCCTCACGTTCTTCGGCGAGCGGCGGTGGCGGAGCGGAGTCCACCCGCACGAGGCACCCGCGAGCATGACCGGCCCGATGATCGTGCTGGCCGTCGGATCCGTCGGTGCCGGTGCGCTTCTCGCGATCGGCGCCCGATTGGAGGGATGGCTCGCCCCGGTCGTCGGTGAACACGACCCCGCACACCTCGTACCCGCGTGGGCCGTCACCCTCGCGGTGCTGGTGACCGTCGCCTCGGGGGTGGGCGTGGCCGTGCGCATGTACGGCCGATCGGCGATCCCGGTGACCGCACCCACGGGGTCGGTCCTCACAGCGGCCGCCCGCCGAGATCTGTACGGGGACGCAGTGAACGAGGCCGTCTTCATGCGGCCGGGTCAGCGGGCGACCGCCGCGGTGGTCACCGCCGACCGCGTCGGCGTCGAGGGAGTGGTGAGTGCCGTCGCCACCGCGGTCCGGGAGTCCTCCACACGACTGCGCCGGTGGCAGAACGGGTTCGTCCGGTCGTACGCCCTCTCGATGTTCGCCGGGGCCGTCCTGGTGGTCGTCGCCCTGACCGTGGCACTGGGAGTGACGCGATGACCGACCTTCCCGTGCTGAGCGCGCTCTGGCTCCTCCCGCTGATCGGAGCGCTGGCAGTGATCGCCGTGCCGCCCACCCGGTCTGCGGCCGCCCGCGCGGTGGGGCACACGACATCGTGCGTCGTGCTGATCCTCGCCGTGCTGTGTGCGATCGGGTTCGAGGCGGGCGCGCCGGGATACCAGTTCGTGGAAGAGCACGAGTGGATCCCGAGCTTCGGTGCGGGCTACACACTCGGGATCGACGGCATCGCACTGACTCTCGTACTGCTGACCGCGGTCCTGGTCCCGATCCTCCTGCTGGCCGGGTGGAACGACACCCCGCCCGCGTCGCGCTCACGCCGCACCCACACCTACGTCGCGTTGATCCTCGTCGTCGAGTCGATGGTCATGGTCTCGTTCGTCTCCCTCGACATCCTGCTCTTCTACCTCTTCTTCGAGGCCATGCTCGTGCCGATGTACTTCCTCATCGGCGGCTTCGGCCGTGATGCCGGACGAGCGCGTTCCGCCGCGGTGACCTTCCTGCTCTACAACCTCGTGGGCGGGCTCGTCATGCTGGCGGCCGTCATCGGCCTGTACGTCGTCACCGCCTCGGATGCGAGTCCCTTCTCGGCCGGCACGTTCGACCTGCGCGCCATCGCGGACGCCGCGGCGGCCGGCGAACTCGGTGCCTCGCCCGGCGTGCTGAACGCGCTGTTCCTGGGATTCCTCGTGGCCTTCGCCGTGAAGGCGCCGCTGTGGCCGCTGCACACCTGGTTGCCCGGCGCGGCGACCGAGAGCACCCCGGCGACCGCGGTGCTGATGATGGCCGTCGTCGACAAGGTGGGCACCTTCGGGATGCTGCGGTACTGCCTGCAGCTGTTCCCGGAGTCGTCGGCGACCTTCGCGCCGGCGGTGATCACGCTCGCCGTCGTCGGGATCGTCTACGGCGCGGTGCTGGCGATCGGCGCGACCGACATCATGCGCCTCATCGCGTACACCTCCATCTCGCACTTCGGGTTCATCATCCTCGGCATCTTCGCCATGACGAGCCAGTCGCAGGCGGGGGCCGCGCTGTACATGGTGAACCACGGGATCGCCACGGCCGCACTGTTCCTCGTCGCAGGGTTCCTCGTCACCCGGCGCGGGAGCGCGCTCATCGCCGACCACGGGGGTGTGCAGAAGGTGGCGCCCGTGCTCGCCGGCACGTTCCTCGTCGCCGGACTGGCCACTCTGTCGCTTCCCGGACTCGCCCCGTTCGTCAGCGAATTCCTGGTCCTCGTGGGAACGTTCCCGCGCTACGGCGTCGCGGCGGTGATCGCGGCGTCGGCGCTGGTGCTCTCGGCGATCTACGTGCTGTGGCTGTATCAACGGGTGATGACCGGGCCCGTCGCCGCCGGCTCGGAACGGATCCGCGATCTCGTGCCGCGCGAGATCGCCGTCGTTGCTCCACTTCTCGTGCTCGTCATCGCGCTGGGCGTGTACCCGAGACCCGCGCTGGACATCCTCACGCCGGCCGTCGAACGCACATCGGTCGAGCAACTCGAGACAGGAGTGGCCGCGCCATGACCATCGACACCCCGTCCCTCGAGTACAGCCTGCTGTCGCCCATGATCATCGTTCTGGCGGCCGCGGTGATCGGCGTCCTGGTCGAGGCGTTCGTTCCCGCCGATCGGCGCCGAGTCACCCATCTCGTGCTCGCCCTCGGCGCACTCGCGGCAGCGTTCGCCGCCGTCGTCGCGCTGGCCGGAACCAGCACCGTCGCCGCGGTGGGGTCGGTGGCCGTGGACGGGCCCACACTGTTCCTGCAGGGGGTCATCGTCGCGGTGTCCGCGGCGTCGGTCGTACTGATGGCGCATCGCTCGTCCGACCATCCCGAAGTGGCTGCGGTCGATGCCTTCACGCCCGCGGCGTCCACGGTGCCGGGCACGGTCGCCGAGGCCCGTGCCGTCACCGCCCGGGTCACCCGTACCGAGATCTACCCGCTCACCCTGTTCGCCGTCGGCGGCATGATGGTGTTGCCGGCCTCGAACGATCTGCTGAGCATGTTCGTCGCGCTGGAGGTGCTCTCGCTCCCGCTGTACCTGCTGTGCGGTCTCGCGCGTCGTCGGCGTCTGCTGTCCCAGGAGGCGTCGCTCAAGTACTTCCTCCTCGGAGCGTTCTCGTCGGCCTTCTTTCTGTTCGGCACGGCGCTGCTCTACGGCTACGCGGGCAGCGTCCGACTCGACGACATCGCCGATGTGGCCGACGGGGACCAGGTTCTCGGCGTGCTGGGGATCGGTCTCGTGGCCGTCGGCCTGCTGTTCAAAGTCGGTGCGGTGCCGTTTCATTCGTGGATCCCCGACGTGTACCAGGGCGCACCCACGCCCGTGACCGCGTTCATGGCCTCGGCCACGAAGGTGGCGGCCTTCGGCGCGCTGCTGCGCATTCTCGTCGTGGGCGTGCCCGATCTCCAGGACGCGTGGCGGCCGATGCTGTGGGCCGTCGCCATCGTCACCATGCTCGTGGGAGCCGTGATCGCGGTGGCGCAGACCGACGTCACGCGGATGCTGGCGTACTCGTCGATCGCCCACGCGGGCTTCATCCTCACGGGTGTCTCCGCGGGAGCGGCGGGCGTGTCCGCCACGCTGTTCTATCTCGCGGCCTACGCCTTCAGCACACTCGGCGCCTTCGCCGTGGTGTCCCTCGTGCGGGATCAGGGCGGCGAGGTCACCGAACTGTCCCGGTGGGCGGGCCTCGGACGATCGTCGCCCCTGACCGCAGCGGCCTTCGCGCTGTTCCTGCTCGCCTTCGCCGGCATCCCGCTGACGAGCGGCTTCACGAGCAAGTTCGCCGTCTTCCAGGCCGCACTCGAGGACGGCGGTGCCGCGCTGGTGATCGTCGGCGTCGTCAGCAGTGCCATCGCCGCGTCGTTCTACATCCGCGTCATCGTGGTGCTGTTCTTCACCGAAACGGAGGGACCCTCGGCGACGATCACCCACGGAACGGGCGCGACCGTGGCCGTCGCCGTGTCGGCCGTCGCCACCGTGGTGCTCGGGGTCTTCCCGCAACCGCTGCTCGACCTCGCCGAGCGGGCTGCCGCCGCGATGGTTTGACCCCCTTCCCCCCGCCCGCTCCCGGCGAGTACGTCCGAAGCGTCGTGAATCGGCGTGGAATCGCGACAGTGTGGACGTACTCGCGGGGGGATCAGCGGGGATCAGTGAGGGTCAGCGGGGGCGGCAGGGAGGGTCAGCGGGCGCCGGGAGTCAGCGAGGGTGCCGTCAGCTCAGAGCAGCGACGAGCCGATCCGCCAATGCCTTGGTCGATGCCGGGTTCTGGCCGGTGTAGACGGTGCGGTCGACGATGACGTGGGGCGACCAGGCATCCGCCGCCGAGAAGCTCGCTCCACCGTCGCGCAGACGGGTCTCGAGCAGCCAGGGCGCCTTGTCGGCCAGTCCGGCCTGCTCCTCCTCCTGGTTGGTGAAGCCCGTGAGCTGGTAGCCGGAGAAGGGCCAGCTGCCGTCGTCGCGCTTCGCCGACAGCAGCGCGGCGGGTGCGTGGCACACGGCCGACACGATCTTGCCCGAGTCGAGGAACTCGGTGACCAGGGCGCCGAAGTCGTCCGACACCGCGAGGTCTTCCATCGGACCGTGGCCACCGGGGACGAAGACCGCGTCGAAGGACGACGCCGTCTGGTCCTCGAGGCGCGCGGGTGACGCGAGCACGTCCTTCACCGACTCCAGGTACGACTTCAGGTCGGCGACCTTGGCCTCGTCGCCGCCGTTCGCCTCGACGGCCAGCGATCCCTCGTCGACGGTCGGGGTCACACCACCGGGCGTCGCGACGACGATGTCCCAGCCGGCCTCGGTGAAGGTCCGGTGCGACTCGACGAGCTCCTCCGCCCAGTACCCGGTGGGGTGCGCGGTTCCGTCCTTCAGCGTCCAGTGATCCGATCCGGTGACCACGTACAGAAGCTTCGTCATGCGGTGATGTCCGTTCGTCGAGGGGTACTTGCTTTCATGGTGTACCCGTCCGCGCCGTACTGACCCGGGAACGGATGAAGCTCACCGGTCGTTGGGGGAGTAAAGCCCGTCACACCACACTCTGCGAGGTACACCATGAGCGGTAAAGGACAGTTCGGTTTCGATCCCGAGGACTTCGAGCGCGTCGCTCGCGAAGCGGGCGAGGGCCTGCGGGACATGCTGGGCCAGGCCATGAAGATGGCCGATCAGTCGGGCGGAGGCGCTCCGTGGGTCGGCATGTTCACGCCCGCCGCTACCAAGTCCACCCCGGAGCCGGAGACCACGGGTCAGAAGGGCGACGGGGTGTGGGCCGTCTACTCCGTCGACTCCGACGGGTCGGCGAGCGTCGATCAGGTCTTCGCGACCGAACTCGATGCTCTGCGTGCCCACCGGGACAACGTGGATCCGAATCGCAAGGTCCGCTTCCTTCCCTACGGTGTCTCGGTCGGGATCCTGTCGGCCGGTTCGGAGCTCTCCACCGAGGAGTGATCTCCTCCTGCTCGCACCGCGCACTTCCGGGCCGTGAACTTCTGGGCCGTGAACTTCTGGGGCATCACGCCGAGGAAGAAGTGCACCAGCGGCCCGATCGCGAGCGCGTACAGCACCGTCCCCACACCGGCCGTGCCGCCGAGGAGCCATCCGGTTCCCAGCACCGCGAGTTCGATGGCCGTGCGCACCAGGCGCACGGACAGTCCGCTCCGCGCGACGAGTCCTGTCATCAGGCCGTCGCGCGGACCCGCGCCCAGGCCGGCCGAGATGTAGGCCGCCGTGGCGAGACCGTTGAGCACGACTCCTCCGGTGAGCAGCGCTACGCGTGACGGGATCGAGGCGACTTCGGGCAACCAGTCCAGCGCGAGGTCGACGCTCACTGCGATGATGACGATGTTCGCGACGGTTCCGATGCCCGGCCGCTGACGCAACGGGATCCACAGCAGCAGCACCATCACGCCGGTCACCGCCGTGATCGCCCCGAAACTGATCGGGAGCCGTGCGGCCAGCCCCTGGTGGAACACGTCCCACGGGTTGAGCCCGAGACCACCGGTGATCATCATGGCCATCGACGTGCCGTAGAGCGTGAGGCCACCCACGAGCAGGGTGGTCCGGAGTGCGAGGTCGCGGGCGTTCATGTCTCGAGTCTGTCCGCCCGTCCGCTGCTCGAGTCCAGTCCACCGACCGGCAGTGGACTGAATATCGGTCCCCGTACCGGAACCGGAGACGTGGGCGAGCGCGGCGCCTCAGCGCGAGTGAGCAGTCTGTCGCATCGGTCGCCACGTGCGGTTGCGGTAGTAGATACTGCACTCGATAACAACGAAGCCGTTGGGGACGACTGAGATGTCACAGGGGGTTCCCGTCCATGCGAAGGACGACCTTGCCTGCGACACCCGAGCCGGACATGCGCAGTCCGGCCGCGCGCGCCGCGACCGACATCGCCCTCCTGACCGCCGCCGTCTTCATCGCGGCGATCATCGGAATCCATTCGCGGCCACCGGGACTTCTCGCCTCGGTGTGGGTGGCCAACGCGGTGGCGCTGAGCGTCTTCGTACGCTGGCCCCGCACCTTCACCGCGCCGGCGGCCGTCGCAGCGCTGCTCGCCCTCGTCACCGCGGACCTCGTCTCGGGTACCGACGTCTACGCTGCGGTCGCGTTCAATGTCGCGAACATCGTCGGGGTCCTCGGAGGCACGCTGGTGATCCGGCGGCGGCACCCCGAGCCGATGACCCTCGCGGGATCCGCGGACTTCGCCAGAATGTGCCTCGGCATCGTCGTCGCCGCCCTCCTGTCGACGACCGTCGCCACCCTCTCGAGCGGCCGGCTGGGACCGCACGCACCCGCCGTCGAGGCTCTGAGCTGGTTCGGATCCGAGCTCACGAGCTACCTGCTGATCGTCCCCGTCCTACTGTCCTTCCGCGCGTCGACTCCGCGCCGCCGCACCGGCCCCGCCTCGCTTCGGCGTCTGATCACGGGTGAGACGGCACCGATCGCGCTGACCGTCCTGCTGATGCTGGCCGGTCTCATCGTCCAGGGCCCGTTGCTGCTCGCGCTGCCGCTGCCCGCGCTGCTCTGGTGCGCCACCCGCATCCCCATCTTCGGCACCGCGCTGCTCACCGCACTGTGGTCCGCATGGACGCTGCTCTTCCTCGGACGCGGGGAACTCCAGACCGGTGGGCTGCTGGGCGCGGACGGCCAGGACGGCGCCTCCGCGGTGCTGTCCGTCGCATTGGTCGCACTCGGACCGCTGCTGGTCGCCGCCGTGTCGCTGGACCGGATGGCCGTGCAGAACAAGCTCCGCGAGGCCCTCGAGTACGACAGTCTCACCGGCGTCCTCTCCCGCGCCGCCTTCCTGCGACGGAGCCAGCAGCGCCTCGACACCCTCATCACCGACTCGCGGCCGGTCGCGCTGCTCATGCTCGACCTCGACCACTTCAAGTCCATCAACGACACGCTCGGCCACGCCGTGGGCGACATCGCGTTGGTCCGCAGCGCCGCCTGCATCCTCGGTGCCCTACCGGACGACGCGATCGCGGGGCGCATGGGCGGTGAGGAGTTCGCGATCCTCCTCCCGCACGCGGATCAGGAGGACGCCGCCTCCATCGCCGACTCGATCCGCCGCGATCACGAACGGCTGCACGTCCTCTCGTCGCGCACGGCGACGGTGAGCATCGGGTTGGCCTGGACGAGCTACGCCCCGCAGTCCGTCTCGCCGCTGCTCGTGTCCGCGGATCATGCGCTGTACGACGCGAAACGACGCGGCCGGAACACGGTGGTCGCGGTCAGCCTCGACTAGGCCAGATCCTGCACCAAGGACCGAATGATGTTCAGTCCCTCGTGTCGCCGATGGTGCGCATGCATCGGGTGATCGAGCGATGCCATCCTCACGACGGACAGCGGCGAGCCCGATCTCGACTGCGCTCGATGCAGCCTGGCACCGAAGCGGTTCTCGAGATACTCGAGCCCGTCGTCGTTCGGAGAGAACGCGAGCACGACCGGGAACGCCGACGTCGCGAGCTCCTCGAGCCACCGACCGGTGGCGCACAGCGGCGCTCCCGCCTCGAGACGATCCCACTCTCCGGAGACTGCTCCCGCAGCGATCGCGGCGATCTCGTCGGCTCGGCGCTTGCGAGTGTCCGACATCAGGGCTTCCACCGGATCGCCCTCCTGCCAGTACAACTGGGGGTTGAATGCGACGACCCCGTCCACTGCCGACGATCGGGCGGCACGCAGACCGATCCAGGCACCTGCACAGATACCCACGAGCACGATGCGCTCGTGGCCGGACTGGCGCAGTGCCGTCACCGCGTCCACCACGTCGTGCACCGTGTGACCGTCGTACGGCCGACCGGGTGCATGGCCCTCGTCCGGACTCTCGCCCCAGCCGAGGAAATCCAGCCGTACGGCTGTCGTACCCTCGGCCGCCAGGGCACGTGAGAATTCGACCCACACCCGGCCGGACCCGACATGGGATTCTGAGCCGGTGTTGAGGAACACCACGGTCACTCCTGTCGACCGGGAGGGGACTGGGGAGGAGATCACCGCGGCGAGTCGATGAGGGCCGAGCGTCGTCACCGCCTCGCTGATTCCGTGCTCGCCGAGAACCACACCACTGCGGTGAGAGTCGTCGGTCTCGACCTCGTCAGCGGTGGCAGCGATCGGGGCCAGATACTCGACGATCCGAGCGACGTGCCCAACGGGCACCGTGGCCTCCTCCGTGGGCACGTCGAGCATCGATCCGGCCCCGCCGCACACTTGGTGCTCGACCTCCACCGCGTTGTCGCGGAGACGCTGCACCAATGCCGACGAGGCAGGACGGTCGTCTCGGTCCAACACGAGCACCTCGCGCGCCGGCTTCCCCAGAGTCCTCGACGACGCGGATGCCACGTCTGCGAGAAAGGTGTCTGTGAGAACCGTTCCCGCGAGCGTCCGCGCCGAAGCGTGTCCGTAGACGTTCTCGTCGTCGGGCACCTGCGTCGACAACATCGACAGCTCCCTCGCGTACCGCTTCCCGTCCGTGACCGCGGCCCACGCGATCACGCGGTCCACGGAGAGCGCGGACGCGGAGGACAACGCCAGCAGTCCGCCGAGTCGTAGCCCGACGAGCGACACCGAATCGGCGCCGGCCCGACGGACCTCGGCCACCGCCTCGGCGATGTCGTCGTGCCACGTCGACATGACGGCGCCACTCCACAGATCACCGCGGGCGTCACCGGTCCCGCGGAGATCCAGCCGAAGCACCAGAAAACCCTGCGCGGCCAATGATTCGGCGAGTACGCGGAGTGCCCGATGCGAGGTCCAGTACTCGTAACCGAAGGGCGGCACGATGACGACGCCACAGCGGCTGGGCGACGAGGAACGGGTCAGCCATCCGAAGGATGTGTCGCCCGTCGGTCCGAACCATCGGCCCGTCGTCGACGTGGAAACCGCAGCAGGGAAAGGGGCAATCACGACAAACCTCCGGAAGCAGACTGTGCGATACAGTATGCACACAGAATTCGGGGGACATGCCTGTTCTGTCCGGAAATTCATCCGCTCGACCGACCCCTGAGATGGGCCGGTCCGCGACCTGAGGCAAGGTCGGGCTCAGGCCGCGACCTGCCATGGTCGCTCGCGGCGCCCCACCGCCCACACGACCACGAGGATCGCCGCGAACAGCGCGGCCACGAGCACCAGCGTCGCCACCACACCCGAATGCAACACCACCACGGTGCCCAGGATCGCACCGAGGAACATGGCGACGACGGAGGAGAGCCGACGCAGTACAGCCGCCCCGTCCCGTTTCCGGAGATCGGACCCGATGCCGGTGAGGGCCATCGTCAGCACGGTGGTGGTCATGTCCGGGACGGCGAGATGCCGCACCGCCGCGTTCTGCAGCCCCAGGCCCAGCGCGAGCAGCACGACGATGACGTATCCGCGGCCGGGACCGTCCACCATGAGGATCGCGGCGATCAGCGACGCGAGCGCGAGGACGAACTCGACCCCGAGTGCGTTGCGTAGCAGATGATCTCGTCGACCACCGGCCCGCGTGATCAGTGTTCCACCGACCATCGCGCCCACCAGGAATCCGACCAGGGCGAGCACCGAGCCCCACAACGAGAAACCGGCCGCCCCGCCCAGTGCGAAACCGATGAACACGACGTTGCCCGTCATGTTGGCCACGAACACTCGACCGAGAGCCAGCAGGCTGAGCGCGTCGATCGCACCGGTGACGACCGTGACGGCCAGCAGGATCATCGGCAGCGGCCCGTGGCGGGGATGCGCGACGTAGTCCGAGAAGCCATGTGTGGTCACGGCCACGCATTCTGCCCCAGCAGCGCGGATACAGTCGGGTGATGACCACCTCGAGCAGGACCCTGACCGCGGCGGACGGCACGCTGAACGTCCACACCGGGGTGACCGGTCGAGCGTCGAAGATGGGGCACCGGCTGACCATCGCGTTCCGCGACTGGAGCGTCACCGTCGACGAGTCGGACGGCGCTCCGACGGCCGTCACGGTTCGGGTGCGCGTCGACTCCATGGAGGTCGTCAGTGGCGAGGGCGGCGTCACACCGATGTTCGGCCCCGAGAAGATGCTCGCGCGGTCCAACGCCCTCGGCACGCTGGACGCGTCGGACCATCCCGAGATCCGCTACGACGCGACCACCGTCGAGTCGACGAAGGACGGCTACCGTCTCGACGGCACGCTGACGATCCACGGCGTGACACGCGAGCACACCGTCGACCTTTCGGTCTCCACCTCCGACGGGACCACGCACGTCGCCTTCGACGCGGTGGTGACGCAGACGGACTTCGGCGTGAAGCCCTACTCCCAGCTGCTCGGATCGATGAAGGTCGTCGACGACGTCGACGTGTCCTTCTCCGCCTCGATCTCGTAGCCCTGCCCCGATCTCCCAGCCGGCCTCGATCTCCTGGCCGGCCTCGGCGGACTAGCCGCGCGCCATGTCGACGAAGCGCGACAGGTGCAGCTGGTGCGCCACAGTGATGGTGGCCGTGGGTCCGTTGCGGTGCTTGCCGAGGATCAGGTCGGCTTCGCCGCCGCGGGGATCGTCGCGCTCGGTCGCATCCGGACGGTAGAGCAGGATGACCATGTCGGCGTCCTGCTCGAGCGAGCCGGACTCACGAAGGTCCGAGACCATCGGCTTCTTGTCCGTGCGCTGCTCGGGACCACGGTTGAGCTGACAGATGGCGACCACCGGAACCATGAGCTCCTTGGCCAACAGCTTCAGCGATCGCGAGAAGTCCGAGACCTCCTGCTGACGCGACTCCACCTTCTTGCCGGACGACATCAGCTGCAGGTAGTCGATGACGATGAGCTTGAGATCGTGTCGCTGCTTGAGTCGCCGCGCCTTGGCGCGGATCTCCATCATGGTGAGGTTGGGGGAGTCGTCGACGAAGAGTGGTGCCTCGCTGATCTCGCTCATCCTGCGGGCGAGGCGGGTCCAGTCGTCGTCCGTCATCTTTCCCGAGCGCATGTCGCCGAGCTTGATCTTGGCCTCGGCGGAGAGGAGACGCATGACGATCTCGGTGCGGCTCATCTCGAGCGAGAACATGACGCTGGCCATGCCGTGCTTGATGGAGCACGAGCGCATGAAATCCATTCCGAGAGTGGAGTTGTGTGTCGGCACCATCGAACGACCGGCGAGATAGAGGTGGTCCGTGTTATCGACCTCGACACATCTGACCGGCACCGAGTCGACGCGACGAACGTCGACGATGAAGCGACTCGAAGACCTGGACACATTCGACGAGGCACGACGCTCTTTGTGCAGCAACTGCTTTCGATGCAGACCGAAGACCACATCATCGGTCGAGAAGGTGAGTGTGAACGCCGTCGACGACGCCTCGGTGCGTCCTGCCACCCTCTTCGTCGATCGATGTACTCGGTACCCCAGACTGACGATGAGTTCCTCGACGTCGAGTGCCAGTCGCTCATCGGTGACACTGAACTGCGCGGATCCGCCTGCCGTGACGGTCCCGTCGGTGTCCAGCAGGCCGGCGAGTACAGCTCGCCGCTGCGACTCCGACGACCTGAGGTACTCCATGGGAATGTGCTTGTTGTTCAACACACCGAGTGTTCGGAGGCGAGCTTGCACCGTCCCCGTGGCGTTTCGGCACTTCTGGCACATCCGAAGTCCGGTGCACAGCTCACCGCAGAGCGGGCACAGCGGCTGATCCACCACGTCATCCTGGAAACGAGCCCGGCCACCGCATGAACGGCCGCAGGTACGCACCTGAGAAGAGAACGGCACGAAGCGTTTTCCGCACACCGTACAGAACTTGGCCGGTACAGGTTCGGGTGCGGGAAGCTGAATCGAGTATCGCAACTCAGCTGCTGCGGATCGAACGGCCACCAACCCCTCACCTTCGATCCGAGCAATGATCTCGGGATCGTCGGAGGTGATCTGCGCGCAAGCGCTGGTGCCGTCCCCCAACCACGCGCCCAGCGTGTAGGGAGGGACGGAAAGGACCGCGTCCGGACGCTGGATCGGCTTCGCGTTGGTCACCGAGTGATTCAGTCGAGCGTCCTTGGTCGCGCACCTGACCGAACCGGCGATCTGCTCGGTGGTGCGCACCTCGGCGAACGTTCCTTGGTTCTTGGTCCTGTTGTATCGAGCAGCCGCAGCCTGCGCCGACTTTCGCGATGCGCGGGTATCCGTGAGCCACTGATGCTCCGCGTCGGCCACGATGACCGTGCCGTCGGAGAACTCGACCTCGTAACACGGCCTACCGACCATCACGTCGGTCGCAGCGACGACCCGAGTCGCAGATCCGGACGCATCGATGAGATGGTCCCCGACCTCGACTTCACCCATCGTCGTCCACCCAGTGGGCGTCGCCAACGGCGTGTCGAGGGCGAGCGCCTTGCCCACACCAGGCCTCGCCGCGACGATGATCATCTGGCCCGGGTGCAGACCGTTGGTCACCTCGTCGAGCTCGGTGAAGCCGGTGGGGACACCGTTCGACATGCCGCCGCGGCTGGCGATGGAGTCGATCTCGTCCATCGTGGGCTGCAGCAGCTCTTCGAGTTGGACGAAGTCCTCCGCGGTACGACGCTCGGTGACCTCGTACACCTCGGCCTGAGCCCGGTCGACGACTTCGGACACGTCCTGACCGTCCGCGCCCGCGTAGCCGAACTGGACGATGCGCGTACCGGCCTCGACGAGGCGACGCAGGATCGCCTTCTCGACGACGATCTCGGCGTAGAACGACGCGTTGGCCGCCGTGGGGACCGTCTGCGTCAGCGTGACGAGGTAGGGCGGGCCGCCGATGCGCTTGAGCTCGCCGCGCCGTTCGAGCTCCGCGGAGACGGTGACCGGGTCGGCGGGGTCGCCGCGGCCGTACAGATCGAGGATCGCGTCGTAGACCATCTGGTGAGCGGGGCGGTAGAAGTCACCGGGCCGCAGGACCTCGAGGACGTCGGCGATGGCGTCCTTGCTGAGCAGCATGCCGCCCAGAACGGACTGCTCGGCAGCCATGTCCTGAGGGGGCTGACGACCGAAGTCCTCACCGGGCGCCTCGGACGGCCCCTGGTAGTCGTTCGTTCCCCGATCGTCCACGACTGCCACAGAAGTTCGCCGCCCTCTCGCTCGACCGAAGCTCGCCCCCGGAGATCTCGTCCGTCCTCGGCCGTGTCGGCCGAGTCCGTGCTCACCACGTTGTACCCCCGGCCTCCGACACGGTCCGAACACGTGACTGCACGCGCGTGCGCGAGCGGCTGTCCGGCGGTCGACGAGGCCCGTCGATGGTGTGCCGGAGGGACGTTAGGTGCTCGGTCCGCCAGCACCAAACGGGCCTGTTGAGCAATCTGTGGACGGGGTGTGGACAACGCAGGCGAGTCGTGTTGACCACCTGTGCAGAACCTGTGCAGCAACAAGATCACACAGCCCATCGGTGCACGTCAGGGCGATTTCGCAATTTTTCTCTCTGTGGATGAATCCGCACTCGGCGTGTCCTGCCGACTTGACATGTCGGGCGTGTCAGGTCTCCATGGCTGGAGTTATCAACATGACCTGGGTCACATGTCGGTATCCGCCGGTGAAACCGCCGAGTGATTCTGATCCGGTCCGGATAACAGCCGCCGGACACGCGACGGGGCGCCGCGATGCAGTGCATCGCGGCGCCCCGTGGAGACCCTGGTCAGTTCTGCGCTTGCTCCTGATCGAGCTCGGTGACCGAGGCCGCGTCGACGAGCACGACCCGCGCCGTGGGAATGTCGAAGAAGAGTCCGACCACCTTGAGCCTCCCCTCGGCGACCGCCTTGCCCACCACGGCGTGACGCGACAGGGTCTGCAGTTGTACTGCCACGTTCACCATGGCGAGCTGGTCGATCTCGGAGAACCCCAGCTCTGCGGCATCTCGCGCGACGGGGTGGCCACTCCGGAACGCACTGAGGCTCGCCCGGCCGTGCGAGAGCCACTCACCCACCACCCCGTCGGCGTCGTGGGCGTCCGCGAGCAGCCCCCGCATGGCTCCACAGCCGGAGTGGCCGCAGACCACGACGGAACTGATGGCGAGCGTGTTCACGCCGTACTCCAGAGCGGCCTCGAGCGACGTGTCCGGATCACCGACCGGGATCAGATTGCCCATGTTGCGGACGGTGAAGAGGTCTCCGGGTCCGGCGCTGGTGATCGTGTTCGGCAGCACGCGCGAGTCGACACAACTCAGGAAGAACGTGTCCGGGTCCTGGAACTCGCTCAGCTTCTCGAGGTGCGGGCGCATGGACGACGCGCTGCGACGGTGGTATTCCTCGACACCGGCCAGGACCGGCCGGAGCGCCGCCGGGGTGACGGCGTCGGCGGTGAACGGCCCGGAGTGGCTGTCGACGGTCTGCCACTGCGACCACGGCATGAACGTGCGCGCGGACAGCATGTGGGGCATGCGTCTCGGTGGCCCGGCCGTGGCCGACGCCATGTCCACGGCGCCGACCTCGTCGACGACGACGGTGCCGCCCGTCGCCTCGTACTGCTTCGTCCACTCGTGCAGCGCGTCGTACACCGCGTGGTCGAGGAAGTCGACGGTCAGCTCGATCGTCACGGATCGGCCGGCAGGAACGGACTGCAGCACCCGCGTGAGGCGAGGAAGCGACAGGAAGCTGAGCGATCCCTCCACCACGACGCGCCAGGAGTCCTCGGTGAGCTGCTCGGCACGCACCCGTGCCCACAGCACGCGGCGCAACACCAGCAGGACGGAGATGGCGAGCCCGATCAGCACACCCTCGAGCAGATTGAGGGTGACGACACCGACGACCGTCGCCGCGTACACCACCACGTCGCCGGTCTTCGTCGCCGAGCGTATGTCCGCGAGCTTGACCAGCTGCACACCGATCATGACGAGCAGACCTGCCAGTGCGGCGTAGGGGACCAGCTCGACCACACCGATGAACAGGACCGAGAAGATGAGAACCCAGACACCGTGCAGTACAGCCGAAGCGGGGGATCGGGCGCCGGATCGGACGTTGGTGGCGCTGCGCACGATGACGCCGGTGACGGGCAGTCCGCCGGCGACACCGGACACCATGTTGGCGGCGCCCTGACCCATGAGTTCGCGATCGAAGTTGGTGCGTCTGCCCGAGTGCATCTTGTCGATGGCGACGGCGGAGAGCAGACTCTCGACGCTCGCGATCAACGCGATGGTCAGCACACCGGTCGCGAACGCTGCCCACTGCCCGTCCGGGAATGCCGGCAACTCCACGGCCTCGATCAGGTTGCCGGGCAGATCGATTCGTTCGACGTTCATCGAGAAGGCCAGTGAGAGACCGGTTCCCGCGACCACGGCCACCAGCGGGCCGGGGACCTTACCGAGTGGGCCGGTGATGCGCGGCCACAGCAGCATCAGCGCAACGACCACACCGCCGATGGCGACCGGCGCCGCCTCGGCGTTCAGGATCGACGAAGGCAGAGACGTGATGTTGGCGACGGCGGAACTCCGGCTCTCCCCACCGAGCAGCACGTGGATCTGCTGCAGCGCGATGGTGATACCGATACCGGCCAGCATCGCGTGCACCACCACCGGCGAGATGGCGAGCGCCTGGCGGGCGATACGGCTCAGACCCAGCACCACCTGCAGCACACCGGCGAACACCGTGATGAGACACGTGATGCGCCAACCGAACTGGTTCACCAACTCGGCCACCACCACGGTCAGGCCGGCGGCCGGCCCGCTCACCTGCAGCGGGGACCCACCCAGCGCACCGGCGAGGATGCCGCCGATGACGGCCGCGATGAGGCCCGCCATGACGGGAGCGCCGGAGGCCACCGCGATTCCGATGGAGAGCGGTACCGCCACCAGGAACACCACGAGAGACGCGGGCACGTCGTACCGGGCGACGCTCGCCAGCCGGTCGCGCGGTGTGGGGCTCGGGGCGGGTACGGGTGGTTCGGCGGGGGACGAGCGATCGAGTTGTGCAGTCACGGTGAAGCCTCCAGGCGGACACGGATGGTGTGGGTCTGTGCGGTTTCGTCGGTGCAGAACGCCCGGTCTCTCCTCGGGGCGCATCGTTGGTCAAGACATCTCGAAGAGTACGTAAAGGTTTCGGCGCACCCTCGGCGCCGGACGGTGCTCGGGCCGCGTCTGCTCCGAGGTTTGGGGACGGTGCCAGTGGACCCACCCGGAAACACTCACCGCGTACAGAATCACCACCTCGCCCACGCCGGAGGACGGCCGAGACAGGCAGGAAAAGAACGAACGCAAACGCAGAATGCCCCGGCCGAGAATCGGCCGGGGCATTCGGTACTGCGTGTCGGTGATGCTTACGAGGCGGTGACCTCGAGGTCGAACGACGCCGTCACATCGGGGTGCAGCGCCACGGTGATGCGGTGCGTTCCGGTGGACTTCACGTGCGACTTCGGCAGTTCGATGCTGCGCTTGTCGAGCACCGGGCCACCGGCGCTCTTGACGGCAGCGGCGACGTCGGCTGCGGTGACCGCACCGAAGAGCTTGCCCGAGCCGCCGGTTCGCACCGACAGCGTCACGGACGTCAGGCCCTCGATGGCCTGCTTGAGCTCGTTGGCATGGTCCAGCCCGCGCACGGCGCGAGCTTCCTGGGCACGACGGATGCCCTCGACCTGCTTCTGTGCTCCGCGGGTGGCCGCAATGGCCAGTCCACGGGGCAGCAGGAAGTTACGTCCGTAGCCGTCCTTGACCTCGACGGTGTCTCCGGGTGCGCCGAGGTTGTCGACATCAGCGGTGAGGATGAGCTTCATGGTTACCTTTCCCCTTATCGCGCAGTCGCGGCGTAGGGCAGCAGTGCTACCTCACGCGAGTTCTTGACTGCGATGGCGATGTCCCGCTGGTGCTGGACGCAGTTGCCGGTGACACGACGAGCGCGGATCTTGCCGCGGTCGCTGACGTACTTACGCAGCAACGTCGTGTCCTTGTAGTCGATGGACGTGTTCTTTTCCTTGCAGAAGGCACAGACCTTCTTCTTGATCACCTTGTCGCGCAACGGCGGTTTAGGCATGGACAATCTCCGAATCTTGATTCACTGCATGTGTGGTGCGTACCGGATCAGAACGGCGGTTCGTCGTCGCCGCCGCCACGGGAGCCACCGAACGATCCCGATGCCTGCGGGGCACTGCCCCACGGATCGTCACCGCCCGAGCTGCCACCGGACGAACGGCTCGACGAGCCACCCGATCCACCGGAGGAACCACCGAACCCGCCGCCGCTGTTGCCGCCGCCTCCGCCACTACCACGACTGACCTTGTTGACCTTGGCCGTCGCGTACCGCAGGGAGGGACCGACCTCGTCGACCTCGAGTTCGACGACAGTGCGCTTCTCGCCTTCACGCGTCTCGTAGGAACGCTGCCGCAACCGACCCGTCACGACGACTCGCGCACCGCGGGTGAGCGACTCCGCGACGTTCTCCGCAGCCTCGCGCCAGATGTTGCAGCGCATGAAGAGTGCGTCGCCGTCCTTCCATTCGTTGGACTGACGATCGAACGTGCGGGGCGTGGACGCGACGGTGAAGTTCGCGACCGCTGCACCTGCGGGGGTGAATCGGAGTTCGGGATCGGCCGTCAGGTTCCCGACGACGGTGATGACGGTTTCGCCTGCCATGATTCCTCTTTCTCGTGCCTTGTCAGCGCATGATCTTCTCGGTTGCCGTCAGCCTAGGGCGAGACGGTGACACGAGGGATCACTTGCCGCGGCGCAGAACCTTGGTGCGCAGCACCGATTCGTTCAGGCCGAGCTGGCGATCGAGCTCCGACACCGTGGCGGGCTCCGCGTTGATGTCGATCACCGCGTAGATGCCTTCGGCGTGCTTCTCGATCTCGTAGGCGAGACGGCGCTTTCCCCACACGTCGACCTTGTCGACCTTGCCGCCGTCCTTGCGGATGACGTTCAGGAACGTATCCAGCGACGGGGCGACCGTGCGCTCGTCGAGATTGGGGTCGAGGATGACCATCAGTTCGTAATGACGCATAAGACCTCATCACCTCCTATGGACTGTGAAACGGTCACGGACGATCCGTGACAGGAGGGTCGTTGCGTCAGCAACCGGTCCAGGGTACCTGGACCGCGGCTCACCACGAAATCGGCGGATCGACGGTGCGGACAGCACGGCGCGAGGTCCGGGGCACCTACTCTTGTCCTCATGACCACCGGCCGCGCGACGATCTCCGGCCGCGCCGGGGTCGCCACGGCGGCCGCCGTCACGGCGATCTCGGTGGTCACGATGGTGCTCGGCTACGTCAACAAGGCGCGGTGCGCGGGAGCACCCTTCGACGAGACCGGACGCAGTCTGGCGTTCGACCGCATCAAGGACTCGTCCGTCTGCTACTCCGACATCCAGTTCCTGTGGCTCGACCGCGGCATCGATCAGCACCTGTTCCCCTACCTGACCGGGGGAATCTCCGCCGACGGCACACTCACCGGCGGAACCGTCGAGTACCCGGTGCTCAGCGGACTCCTCATGTGGGTCGGCGGTCTGGCGAGCCACACCGACGCCCAGTTCCTCCTCTACTCGGCGCTCCTGCTCGCACCGTTCGGCGCGGTGACCGCCTGGATGCTCGGACGCCTCGGCGGCCGCGTCGCGCTGCTCTGGTCGGCCGGCCCCGCGCTGGTTCTCTACGCGTTCCACAACTGGGAACTCCCCGTGGTGGCGACGACCGTCGGCGCCGTGTACGTGATGTCCACCCGCATGCCGCTCCGACGTCGGGCGTATCTGGCGTCGGCACTCCTGGCGGTGGGCTTCTGCCTCAAGCTCTATCCGGGCGCCTTCGTTCTCCCGCTCGCGTCGTACGTCCTGGCCGGGGGCGTGGGCGGGGTGGAGTCCCCCGTGTCCGCACGCCGGTCGCCGCGCCGACTCGACGTGCGCGGGGCAGCCGGAGTGATCGCCGTCGCCGCTGCCGTGGTGGCCGCCGTCAACCTGCCCTTCGCGATCCTCGGCTACGACGGATGGCGGGCGTCGTTCGCCTTCCAGGGCATGCGGCAGGCCGACATCACGACCAACTCGATCTGGTACTGGGGACTGCGGATCCTCTACGACGTGCCGTCGGCGACGCCGGACATGAGCGCCGCCAACGACCAGGCGTACCAGAGCCTGGTCTCGGTGCTCTCGCCTTTGCTGGTGCTGGTGTCGTTCGCCGCCGCGCTGTGGTTCGGCTGGCGTCGACGTCTCGCGGAGGGCACCTACCCCTGGGTGCAGACCAGCGCGGTGATGCTCGTGGCGTTCCTTCTGTTCCACAAGGTGCACTCACCGCAGTACACGCTGTGGCTCGTCCCGTTCTTCGTCCTGCTGCACGTTCCCTGGCACGTGGTGACGGCTTACCTGATCACCGACGTCGTACTCGGTGTCGGCGTCTTCCGGTACTTCGCCGCGTTGTCGAGTGGCAGTGACGCGACCACCGAGGAGAACGTCGTGGTGTTCGGGGTGTGGGTGCGCGCCGTGCTGCTGGTCGTTCTCGTCGTCCTGTTCGCACGGTCCCGTCGCCGCACTCTCGACGCCCGTCCCACCCGGTCCCCGCGCCGCCGGACCGACGCCGAAGCGGAGGTACCCGTGTGAGCACGCCGTTCGATCCCGTCCCCCTGCTCGGCGAGCACGTGCACCTCGAGCCGCTGACGCCCGATCACGCGGGCGCGCTCGCGGCGGCCGCGGACGACCCCGCGATCTTCCGCTGGACCGGATCCGTCGTGTCCGACGACACGACCGCCCGCGCGTACATCGACACCGCCCTCGCGGACACGGCGCGGCGGGCGTTCCTGCAGCGGGACGCGCGTACCGGCGTCGCGGTCGGCACGACGTCCTACTACCAGATCGACGCCTCGAACCGGAGCGTCGCCATCGGATACACCTGGCTCTCGCGCTCGGCCCAGGGAACCAGGATCAACCCCGAATCGAAGTTCCTTCTGCTCGAGCACGCCTTCGGCTCCGCCGACGTGGTGCGCGTGGAGTGGCACACCGACGCGCTGAACGAGCAGTCCCGCGCGGCGATCGGCAAGCTCGGCGCACACTTCGAGGGATTGCTGCGCAAGCATCGTCGCCGCGTCGACGGAACGTGGCGCACCACGGCGCTGTTCTCGATGACCGACGACGAATGGCCGGCGGCCCGGGACGTTCTGCGCAGCCGCATCGACAGCTGAGCCGTCCGTCGACCTGCGCCTTTTACAGAATGTGTGCAGTCGTCCGGCAGAGTTCGTGACGAGTCATCCTCCGGGGGACGATGACAAAACCGACTGTTCGGTGAGAGACTGTTGAAGAAACCGGCAGTTCGACCGGAAACCAGGGACACGAGAAACAAGGGCACACCAGTGACGACCACGACATGGCGCCGTCCGGATCAGGACGGCTCGGCCACCGTTCGCACGCATGGCCACACCGACAGCACCACCTACCAGCGCCCCAACCTCACGGTTCGTGAGATCGAGGTGCTCATCAGCTGGTTCCGCTGCGATTCCAAGCCGGCAGTCGCGGCCAGCATGTTCCTCTCGCTCGGAACGGTGAACACCCACCTGACGCGGATCCGTCAGAAGTACGCGGCCGTCGGCCGGCCCGCACCGACCAAGGCATCCCTGGTCGCGCGGGCCCTGCAGGACGGCCTGATCGACATCGACGAACTCTGAGGTCCGCCCGTCACTCCTGGATGTGCACCTTGGCGTCGTCGGCATGCCCCTCGACCGCGAGGCGCCGGTTACGGCGCACGCTGGACAGGAACGACAGTCCGATGAGGACCACACCGACGAGTCCGGTGATGATCTCGTTGATGTGCACGCCGATCGAGACCAGCAGGATGATCGACAGTGCGCCGATGGCCCAGTGGGCGCCGTGCTCGAGGTACACGTAGTCGTCGAGCGTGCCCTTGCGCACCAGATAGACCGTGAGCGACCGCACGAACATCGCACCGATGAAGCCGAGGCCCAGGGCGATGATGATGGGGTCGGCGGTGATGGCGAACGCGCCGATGACGCCGTCGAAGCTGAAGGACGCGTCGAGGACCTCGAGGTAGAGGAACAGGAAGAAGCCGGCCTTGCCGGTCGCCTTCGCGAGGTCCGACGGCCCGCCGGAGGTCTCCTCCTCCTCGTCTTCACCGGGGACGTGGAACAGATTGCCGAGGCCGTTCACCGCGATGTAGGTGACCATGCCCAGCACGCCGGACACCATGACCGTGGAGATCTTGTCGTCCTCCGCCATGAACTCGGCCGCGAGAACCAGCAGGATGCCGGCGACGATCACGGACATCATGTCGAGCTTGCCGGCCTTGGCCAGCGGCTTCTCGATCCACGAGAGCCAGGTGTGCTCGCGCTCCTCGAAGATGAAGCCGAGGAACAGCATGAGCAGGAACATGCCACCGAACGCGGCGATCTGCGGATGCGCGTCGGTGATCAGCGTCTCGTACGACGGGCTGCCGTCGGGGAAGTAAGCGGCATCGTCCGCGGGCGGGTTGAGCGCGAGACGGAGCGCCGCCACGGGGCCCAGGCCGGACGCGGCCCAGACGATGACCAGCGGGAAGACCAGCCGCATACCGAAGACGGCGATGATGATGCCGATGGTGAGGAAGATCTTCTGCCAGAACTCGCTCATCCGGCGCAGGACCGTCGCGTTGATGACCGCGTTGTCGAAGGACAGCGACACCTCGAGGATGCCGAGGATCACGACGAGAGCGACGGCCTGCCAGCTCCCGTAGATGAAGGCCACCACGATGGCGAGCGCGGTGATCGCGAACGACCATCCGAAGATGCGTAGAACCACGGGTGGTGGCCTTTCTCTGGTGTCGATCCCTGCGGGCTCCGGCAACGGGGCGTCGTTGCCCCGACATGCAACGGAGAGTGTCGCAGCGCCGTCCGACGAGGACGACGCGCAACACTCTCCGGTACTCGGACCGAATGCCCCGTCGAGCGGGACATTACTCCTTCACAGGGGTCAGACGTTCACTCCGAAGTCGCGGGCGATGCCGGCCAGACCGGAGGCGTAGCCCTGGCCCACGGCGCGGAACTTCCACTCCGCACCGTTGCGGTAGAGCTCGCCGAACACCATGGCGGTCTCCGTCGAGGCGTCCTCGCTGAGGTCGTAGCGGGCGAGTTCGGTGCCGTTGGACTTGTCGACGACGCGGATGTAGGCGTTGCGGACCTGGCCGAACGACTGCGAGCGTGCGTCGGCCTCGTAGATGGACACCGGGAAGTTGATGGTGTCGATGTTCGGCGGCACGGCGGAGAGCTCGACGTTGATGACCTCGTCGTCGCCGTCGCCCTCACCGGTGGTGTTGTCACCGGTGTGTTCGATCGACCCGTCGGGGCTCTTCAGGTTGTTGAAGAACACGAAGTGCTGGTCGCTGACCACCTTTTTGTCCGTACCGAGCGCGATGGCGCTGGCATCGAGGTCGAAGTCGGTGCCGGTGGTCGTGCGGATGTCCCATCCGAGACCCACCGAGACGGCCGTGAGGTTCGGTGCGGCTTTCGTGAGGGAGACATTGCCACCCTTGGTCAGGCTGACGCCCATGGCTCGAGTCCTTTCGGTTGCGTGCTACCGGTCGCGTGCTGGAAAGTGCTGTCCACTCGCGTTCATACCCTCAACGTGTGGCATCGCACCAGCGTTCCCGCGAGCCGGTGCGACTCGAGATCGCCGGCGCGTCCGAGAACGGCGCCGCCAGTACCATCGGGCGGGTGACACACCGCTGGCCCGGGCGCCTGAGCCGCGGCCGGGCGCGCACCGAGGCGGTCGCTGCCATCCGGGCCAACACGGTCCGGACCTTCCTCGACATGGACAAGCGTCAGTCGATCGCATCCGCGGGGGTCGACGCGCTGGAACGACTGGGCAGGTCGGACGACAGTCTGCGAGCGCGCTGGCGGCCGGTGGAGGAGCAGTGCTTCGCAGCGGGTGCCTCGTATCTGGCGGCCACGGAGCGCCCCGAGTCCGAGGCGAGCGAGGAGGCGTACGACGCCTTCGCCACCGCCATCGCCCATCTCTCCGCCGCCAGCGCCGCGGTCGACCAGTTCTACGAGGCGCATCGGGCCCGGCTCGAGCACGCGACGCTCGAGTACGCCGCGGTCCCGCGATTGGCGAACGACGCACGCACCGCGGCGACCTCGGTGCTGGCGACCGTCACCGGATCGGAACCGCACCACTCCTATCGCTCCGTGCGTGACGCCGTCGCCGCGGTACACCGTGCACTGGACGGTCTCGCGGCGGCGGAATCCGGTGGCAGCGGCACCGCGGTCACCGGCCGCGCAGCGCAGGTGCGCTCCGCCGCGGACGATCTCCGGAGGGCACTCGCCGAGGCACCCGGCCGCGCCGGATCGGCGTCCACCGCCCTGGCATCGGTCCGCACCCGGCTCCAGGCGGTCGGCACCAAGGCCGAGTACATCGCGCCCGCCTACTCCGCCCTGCTGCGCGAGTTCGTGGCCGCCAGCTCGGACGATCTCTCCCGAGCTCGGGAGAACTGCGAGACCCACATGGTCGAGGCGGCCCGCGACATCGACGACGCGGCGACCGCACGCGACCGAGGCGACCCGGAGGAGGCACTCGACCGGATCACCGCCGCACGGCAGCATCTGGCCGACGCGGAGGCGGACATCGAGGCCGTCACCGGACGCCTGGCACGCCTGCGCGAGGTGCGGGACGACCCCGGGGCCGTGGATCGGCGCGTCCGGTTCCGGCTGCGCGACGCGCAGCTGCTGGCCGTCGACCGGGGACTGGTTGCCGAATGGGGCTCGGTGTTGGATGCTCAGCTCGCACGGATCGAGAGGGCCGCCGCGGCACTCGGAACGGGCCGGCCCGACTACTGGGCGTACCTGCGCGAACTCGATTCCGTCGAGGACTTCATCTCCGGTGTGGTCGACCGCATCCGCGGCCGACAGAGTCGGACCTGATACGAAAGGGGTTGCAGTGCAGCACTTCTCTCACCTGGAACCCGCCACACTCGAGTACCTGTTCCACCGCCCGCCCGTCGCCGTGACCGCGGAGAGCGACCTCACGACGCGGGCGCTCGCCCTGGGCGCCACGCTCTACGTCCCGGCCACCAGGGCGAACCTGGTGGAGACGGTACGCAAGCGCGCGGCCGAGGGCTCCCGGTCCGTCGTGCTCGATCTCGAGGACGCCGTTGCCGACGCCGACCTCGAAGCGGCGCGCGGACACGTCGTCGCCGCGCTGGACGCACTCGCCGTCGATCCGCCCGAGGCCGCCGTCTTCGTCCGCGTCCGCACGGCGGAGGACATGCACCACGTCTGCGACCGTCTCACCACCGGCATCGACGTCCTGCACGGCTTCGTTCTTCCCAAGTTCCGGCCGGAGAGCGGCGAGAAGTTTCTCGAGGAGGTGGCCGCTCGGTCGGCCGCAGCGGGCAGACACCTGGTGGTCATGCCCGTGATGGAGTCCCGCGAGATGGTCTACCGGGAGACCCGTGACGACGAGTTGGCCGGTGCACGTGACGTGCTCGACCGATACCGCGACAGCGTCCTGGCGGTGCGAGTCGGTGCCACCGACATGAGCGGCGCCTTCGGGATCCGACGCGACCGCGACCTGACGATCTACGACGTGCGGGTGGTCGCGGACACCATCGGCGCCATCGTCAACCACCTCGGGCGCAGTGACGGAACGGGTTTCGTCGTCACCGGCCCGGTCTGGGAGTACTTCGCCGACCACGAGCGGCTGTTCCGCCCGATGCTGAGAGCCACGCCCTTCGCCGAGCACGACGCCGTCCGCTTCCGCCAGCAGCTGGTCAGCCGCGACATCGACGGTCTGCTCCGTGAGGTCGCGCTCGACCGTGCCAACGGGCTGCACGGCAAGACCGTCATCCACCCGTCCCACGTCGCCGCCGTGCACTCGCTGTCGGTGGTCACCCACGAGGAGTATCAGGATGCACAGGCCATCGCGTCGTCCTCCGGCGGAGGCGGCGTCCTCGCCTCCGGCTACGGCAACAAGATGAACGAACTCGGCCCGCACCGGCCGTGGGCCGAGCAGACGCTGCGCCGGGCCGCCGTCTTCGGCGTCACCGCCGAGGGTGTGTCGTTCGTCGACGTGATGCAGGCACTGGCCAGGCGTCCCGCGTCCACGACCGGCACTGCACGATGAGCCGCGCGATGGACCGTCGACTGCCCTGGGCGACAGCGGAACTGGGGCTCGTCCTCGAGCACGGCACCTCGTCGGTGGGCCGGCGGGTGGGCGACCTGGTGCAGCCGGGGCTGCGGCGCAACCCACGCCGAGCACACCTGCTGGTGTCGACCGTTCTGGGCAAACACATCCCGCAGGACCCGGCCGAGGTGATCCGAGCAGGTGAGCTCCTGGGCTCCCTGTGCGCCGACGTGCTCGCCGGGCACGACGACGGCGTGGTGGTACTCGGATTCGCCGAGACCGCGACGGGACTCGGCCACTGCGTGGCGACGCGCCTCGGCGCACGGTCCTACATCCACTCGACCCGTCGACCCGTCGAGGGATTCGCCGTGCACGGCGAGTTCGAGGAGGGCCACTCGCACGCGACGGATCATCGCCTCCTACCCACCGATCCGGAGCGCGACCTGCCCTCTTACCTCCCGATGGTTCTGGTCGACGACGAGATCTCCACGGGAACGACGGCCCTCGGTGCCATTCGCGCGGTGCACGCACTCGCGCCGCGGGCGCGCTACGTGATCGCCTCGCTCGTCGACATGCGCTCGGCGGATCAGCGCCGCGAGACCGACCGCGTCGCTGCGGAACTCGGGGTGGTCATCGACTCGGTGTCGCTCGCGACGGGCACCGTGCATCTGCCCGACGACATCATCGCCGTCGTGGAAGCGCTACCCGCTGCACCTGCACCGGTGGATGCTCCACACCGAGGGACCGTCACCAGGGTCGACGTGCCCTGGCCGGGGGGAGTCCCTGACGGCGGTCGCCACGGTTTCCGGGCCGAGGACGTCGCCGCCTTCGACGCCGCGGTCGAGGAGTCGGCCGATCTGCTGCGACCGCACCTCGGCTCGGACACCACCGTCGTGATCGGGCACGAGGAACTGATGTACCTCCCGCTCCGCATCGCCCGCGCACTGTCGGACCGCGGAACGCCGACACTGTTCCAGACCACCACCCGCTCACCCGCTCATGTGCTCGACGAGCCGGGTTACCCGCTGCGGCGCGGCTTCTCGTTCGTCGCACCGGAACCCGCGGCGGGTGGCCGACGTCATCTCTACAACGCTCGGGTACCGGACGAGGCGGCGCCGAGCCCCGTTCTTCTCGTCGTGGATCCGCCCGCGGACACCGAGGCGTTGACGGGTCCGGACGGTCTCGTGGACGCCCTCACCCGCACCGGTATCGACGTCACCGTCGCCGTGGTGGCGGCGGATCCGCACTCGCTGCGGACGGAGTCTCGATGACGGCACCGCTGCACGGTCCGGCGTTCGGGTCCTACGCGGCGGACGAGGTGTCCTGGCTCCTGAAGGATCTCTCGCACGTCTCGCTGGAGGCGGACACCGCGTCGCGGGAGCAGCAGATCCAGTCGGGCGCAGCGCACTATGCCGAGAGCCTGCCCGTCGAGTATCAACCCGATGCCGCCTACCGCGACCTGTTCGCCACCGTCCTGGAGGAGAGCGCGACGCGCCTCGCCACCGCGGTCGGCATCGTCACCGATCTGGTGATCGCCGAGCGCGGTGAGAACCTGGTGCTCGCCTCTCTCGCCCGCGCCGGCACCCCCATCGGCATCCTGATGCGCCGCTGGGCGCGGGACGTGCGCGGTCTGACGTGGCCGCACTACGCCGTGTCCATCGTGCGCGATCGCGGAATCGACTCGGCCGCACTGGATCATCTCGCCCGTCACCACGACCCGGCCGACGTCGTCTTCGTGGACGGGTGGACCGGCAAGGGCGCCATCACTCGGGAATTGACCGCCGCCCTCGACGCGGTGCACCGGGCGGGAGGCCCCCGCTTCGACGACCGGCTCGCGGTACTGGCGGACCCCGGGCACTGTGTGACCACCTACGGCACCCGCGACGACTTCCTCATCGCGTCGGCATGCCTCAACTCGACGGTGTCGGGCCTGATCTCCCGCACCGTGCTCAACGACACGCTCATCGGGCCCGGTGAGTTCCACGGCGCCAAGTTCTACGCCGACCTCGCCGCGGTGGACGTGTCGAACCTGTTGCTGGACAGCGTGTCCGCCGGATTCGACGATGTCGCGGACGCCGTGGCAGAGGGACTGTCGACGGTACGGTCCGCCGACCGGACACCGACGTGGAGTGGCTGGGCCTCGGTCGAGCGTGTACGGGAGGAGTACGGCATCAGCACGGTCAACTTCGTCAAACCCGGAGTGGGAGAGACCACCCGCGTGCTGCTCCGCCGGGTCCCGTGGCGCGTTCTCGTGCGCGACGCGCGGGCGCCGGAGCACCGCCACATCCGGATGCTCGCCGAGGCGAGGGGAGTGCCCGTGGACGTCGTTCCCGATCTCGCCTACTCCTGCATGGGTCTCGTCCGGGACGTCTCGTGACCGAGGCGAGGACCGCACTGGTCGCGACCGATCTCGACCGCACGATGATCTACAGCGCCACCGCCTTGGCGGAGGGTCGCACGGACGGACAGGACGACGACGTGCGCTGCGTCGAGTACTACGAGGGCGCTCCGCTGTCGTACATGACCACACGCGCCGCCGACCTGCTCACCAGCCTCGCGTCCGAGGTGGTGGTGGTGCCGACCACGACGCGCACCGTCGAGCAGTTCCGACGCATCGCCCTGCCGGGAGCACCCTGGCGGCATGCGATCACGACCAACGGGGCCACCATCCTCGTCGACGGTGAGCCGGATCTCGACTGGCGCCGCGCCGTCGAGGACGCCGTCGCCGGATCCGCGGTGCCGCTCGCGGAGGTGACCGCGGAGATGACACGGCGGGGCGACGACTCGTGGGTGCTCACGCAGCGGACGGCGGACGATCTGTTCTGCTACCTCGTCGTGAACGTGGAGACGATGCCCGAGGATTTCGTCGACGAGTTCGCACACTGGTGCACCGAGCGCGGCTGGGGCGTGTCCCGGCAGGGCCGCAAGGTCTATGCGATGCCCGACGCGGTGTGCAAGTCGCACGCCGTCGCCGAGGTGCGCCGACGGTGCGTGAACGCGGGAACGCTGGAGGCCGACGCCCCGGTGCTCGCCGCCGGGGACGGCGCCCTCGACGCGGAGATGCTTCGTGCCGCTACCGCCGCCATCCGTCCGCGGCACGGTGAACTGGAACTGCTGCAGTGGGACGCCCCCGGGCTGGTGGTCACCGAACGGTCCGGCGGTGCTGCGAGCGAGGAGATCCTGCACTGGTTCCGGGCAACGGCCGGCACGTCGGGCTCCGCCGCTGCCCCGCCGACACACGTACGCTGAATTCGGACGTACCCGACCACCCCGGAAGAGGACGAGACGTGGCTGCACAGCCGTTGACCAAGGGACAGAATGCTCCTCTGTCCACCGCCACCGTTCGTATCGGTCTCGAGCTGACCGCACCGGCGGACATCTCTGCCCTGCTCGTCACCGACAGCGGCAAGGTTCGCTCCGACGCCGACTTCGTCTTCTTCAACCAGCCCTCCGGCCCCGGTGTGCAGCTGGTTCCGGGCCAAGGTGGGCCGCAGGAAGTAGCCGTGACCCTCGCCGCGGTCCCGGCCGACATCACGCAGATCCGAGTCGTCGTCACGCTCGACGACTCGTCGAGCAGCTTCGGACGCGTCTCCGCGCCCACCGCCCACGTGATCGACGGCGGCACCGGTGCGACGCTCTATTCGTACACCGTGGACGGCCTCACGACGGAGTCCATCGTCATCGCGCTCGAGCTATACCGGCGCGGCGACGGCTGGAAGGTCCGTGCCGTGGGCCAGGGTTACGCGGGCGGGTTCGCCGCTCTCGTCGGTGACCACGGGGTCTCGGTGGACGACGCTCCCGCAGCGGCGCCTGCGCCTGCTGCACCCACACCTCCGCCTGCCGCTCCCACACCTCCGCCGGCCCCCACGCCGCCGCCCGCGGCACCTTCTGCGCCCGCGGCCCCCGCCGAGGTGAGCCTGACGAAGGCTCGGCCCGTCAGCCTCACCAAGGGTCAGAAGGTGACGCTGAAGAAGGACGGTGGCGTCGCACTGACCACCATCCGCATGGGCCTCGGTTGGGACCCCATCAAGAAGGCCGGCTTCTTCGGAGGCGGGCGCAGCGCGGACGTCGATCTCGACGCCTCGGCGCTGATGTTCTCCGGCGACAAGCACGCCGACGTCGTCTACTTCGGCCAGCTGCGGTCGAAGGACGGGTCGATCGTCCACCAGGGCGACAACCTCACCGGCGAGGGCGAGGGCGACGACGAGGTGATCACGGTGGACCTGACGCGGGTGCCCGCCCATGTGAGCTCGATCGTCTTCATCGTGACCTCGTACCGCGGGCAGACGTTCGAGCAGGTGGCGAACGCCTTCACCCGCCTGGTCGACAACACGATCAACACCGAGCTGGCACGCTTCACGCTGCAGGGCGGCATGCCGTTCACCGGGCTGGTCATGGCCAAGGTGTACCGAGCCGGGAGCGAGTGGAAGCTGCAGGCGATCGGCGACGGCATCAACGCCAAGCACGCGGGCGAAGCGTTGCCGCAGCTCCGTCCGTACCTCTCCTGACGAGGAGTCGTAGGCTCGGGTCGTGACCTCGTCGAACGATCCCTCCGTCTTCGAGTACGGAGTGGACGGCCCCAAGCTGATCGTCGTGGGCCTCGACGGCTCCGACTCCTCCTGGCGGGCGGCCGCGTACGCCGCCGGACTGGCGCGCCGGCAGCACTCCAAGCTCGTGCTGGTCTACGTGCAGACGCTGGCGGCCGGCGCCTTCGCGCAGGCGAGCGGCGTGGTCTACGACTCGGGGAGCCAGGTGGCGGACCAGCTGCTCACCGAGATCCGCGACCACGTGGTGCGTTTCGGCGAGCACCAGCACGTGAACTGGGAGTTCCGGACGTTCCGCGGCGACCCGGCGATGGGACTCGCCGCCGTCGGCGACGAACTGCGTGCCGACGCGATCGTCGTGGGCACGTCCGAGTCTGCCGGGCACCGCATCTTCGGCTCCGTCGCCGTCCGACTGGTCAAGCTGGGTCGGTGGCCGGTGACCGTGGTGCCCTAGGCGGTGGCGCCGCATCCGCGATCGGAACCTCGACGGGCCGCGGACGCACCATCGCCGGCACCCACGACGGGTACGCGTCGGGTGCTCCGTCGAGCACACCACCGGCCGGATCGTCGTCGCCGCTGCGACGCACCAGATCGTCCACCGGCCGGTAGATCTGCCGCACCACCAGGACACACAATCCGACGACGGCGAGATCGCGCACCAGGACGGTCGCCGTGAAGTACTGCTCGGGCAGACCCTTGTCGGCCACGCCCAGGTAGTACATCATCCGCGGAACCCAGACGAGTGCGTCGATGGTCATCCACGCCAACAGGATTCGCCGGTGCGGCAGAGCCAGGACCGCGAGCGGCACCAGCCACAAGGAGTACTGCGGACTCCACACCTTGTTCGTCAGCAGGAAACCGGCGACCACGAGGAAACACAGCTGCATCAGGCGAGGACGCCGCGGAGCCGTCAGCGCCACCCAGCCGATGGCGAGGCACACGACCACGAAGAGCAGCGCCGTCACGAGATTGAGGATCACCGGCTTCTCGCCGGGACCGAGCGGGCCGTCGAATCCGGCCCAGCCGGTGAACGACCGGGCCACGTTGTAGAGCGAGTCCGGATCGGCGCCGCGGTCGGAGTTCAGTCGGAAGAACTCCGACCAGCCACGCGGAAACAGCAGTGCGATGGGCAGATTGACCAGAACCCACGCCGAGAGCGCCGCCGCCGTGGTCCGCGACCAGTCCCTCATGTTCCCCGTGCGGATGCACAGCACGAGGAGCGGACCGAGCAGGAACAGCGGGTAGAGCTTCGTCGCGCCCCCGATGCCGAGCAGGACACCGGCCAGCACCGGCCTGCGTCGCGCCCACGCCAGCAACCCACCGGAGGCGAATGCCGTTGCGAGGGCGTCGAAGTTGGTGAAGACGTGCACGATCACCAGAGGGGAACACGCGGCCAGCGCGGCGTCCCACACCCGACGTCCCGCCAACATCGTGGTCGCCCAGATCGTCACGAGCCAGGCGAGAGCGGAGCCGAACGCCACAACGTTGAAATACAGCGCGACCGTGAGCGCCTGCGGCAACCACGGGACCGCAGACCACGCGTGGGCCACCTGCATCGACACGTACTGGTACAGCCCCGCCACCACCGGATACTCCATGTACCGGGTGATCGTGGAACCGTCGGAACCCGTTTCCTCCCACGACTTCTTGTACGGGAACGCGCCCTGATCGAGTCGCTCCGCGCCGTAGAGGGGGACCACGTCGGAGTAACACATCGCGACGTACTGACGGCTCCCGCTCCAGTCGAGTCCCAGCTCGCCGCCGGGGCCGTTCGGGGCCTGCTGGATGCACGCGGCCTTGCCGAACCAGCCCAGCGCGAGAAACACGACCGTGAACGCGAAGATCACGCGCAGTGGCGTGATGTGGCGCTGCCGCCCCACCAACGCGTGCTTGCCCACGGGGCCGCCGACCACCGTCGACAACTCCGCGACCATGGGGTCGGTCAGACTCGGCCGATCGCGCCGACGAGCGGAGCGTCGATCCGTCGCCAACTCACCCGGACTCGCCAACAACTCGTCGGACGAGTCGTCTCGACCGGCCTCCGGCCTGCCCGTCACCCCTAGCCGCCGGGCGGCGTGGCCGGCTCCGGAGCCGCCCCGTCGTCGGGCGGGGTGACGGCGGAGGGTTCCGCCGGCGCCGGGGCCAGACCGGGAACCGGAATGGTGATGCCCGGCAGGATCTCGACCTGCGAGGGGACGACGACCGGCGGAGCGACGGGCTCCGGCGTCGTGGGCTCCGGCGCTGCGGAAGAGGATGTGGGCGGCGCCGCGGTCCGTGTCGGCGCGGGTGCCGAGTACTGCGGCACACCGGCCTGGCCGGCGATCGCACCCGGTGCAGGGAACGACTCGACGGGCGAGCCCTCGAGGGACGCGTCGAGCGTGTCCTTCCAGATGTCCGACGGAAGTCCGGAGCCGTAGATGGGTCCCCCGTAGCTGTTCTCCAGCGGGAGGCCCTGCTCGGTACCGACCCACACGGCCGTCGCCAGAGACGGCGTGTACCCGACCATCCAGGCGTCCTTGTTCTCGCCGGTGTCACCGAGCTGCGCGGTACCGGTCTTCGCGGCGGAGGCGCGTCCCTCGGCCAGGTTGTGGCCGTTCGAGTAGCCCGCGATGGGACGCATGGCCGCCGTGACGTTGTCCGCGACGGCGGGGTCGACCCGCTGCTCGCCGGGGTCCGCTCCGCGATCGAGCAACACGGTGCCGTCGGCCGTCACGACCTTCTGCACGAAGTGCGGTGCGTGGTAGGTACCCGATGCGGCGAGCGTCGCGTACGCGCTGGCCATGTCGATGACACGGGACTGGTACTGCCCGAGCACGATGCCGTTGTTGGGGCCGGCGCCGTTCGGCTCGGTCAGGGTCTCGCCGATGCCCTCGACCTCGGTCGGGATACCGAGGCGGTGCGCCATGTCGGCCACCGCCTGCGGGCCGCCGTCGAGGCTGAGCTGCAACCGGTAGAAGCTTGTGTTCAGCGACCGCTTGAGCGCCTCGGCAATGGTGCAGGTACCGCAGGACTCGCCCTCGACGTTGCCGATGGAGATGCCGTTGACCGTCAGCGGCGAGCTGTCGTACATCTGCGACAGCGGGATGCCCTGATCCAAAGCCGCCGCCAGGCCGAAGACCTTGAACGACGAACCGGTCTGCAGGCCGGACTGCGCGAAGTCGAAGCCGCGGCCGTCGACACCGCCGTAGTACGAGCGCACCGCACCGGTGCGGGGGTCGATCGACACCGACGCCGTGCGCAGCTCGGACGGTTCACCCTCCATGTTGGAGTTCACGGCGTCGATGGCGGCCTGCTGATCCTGCGGATCGATCGTCGTGGTGATCTGCAGTCCGGCGGTGTTCAGGTCCTGCTCACTGATGCCCGACGCGGTGAGCTCCTTGAGCACCTGGTTCTTGATCAGTCCGTTCGGGCCGGCGTCGGCGGCGTCGCCGCTGTCCACCGAGGCGAGCGGTCGCCACTGCGGGTACTGCATCGCCTGACGCTGGGTCTGATCGAGCGCACCCATCGTGACCATGCCGTCGAGGACGTAGTTCCAGCGGCTCTGCGCACCCGTCGGGTTGTTCTCCGGATCGAGTCCGGAGGGCTGCTGGATGGTGGCCGCGAGCACGGCACCCTCCTCGACGCTCAACTGCTCGACGGGCTTGTCGAAGTACGCCTTCGACGCCGCCGCGATGCCGTACGCGCCGCGGCCGAAGTAGATGGTGTTGAGGTACGCGGCGAGGATGTCGTCCTTGGTCCACTGACGCGCCATCTTCGAGGAGATGACCAGCTCGCGCATCTTGCGGGTGAGCGTCCGCTCGGACCCCACGAGCGCGTTCTTCACGTACTGCTGCGTGATGGTGGATCCACCACCGGCGCTGTCGCGCCCGAGCACGTTGTCGCGAGCGGCGCGTGCGAAGCCGGTGACCGAGAATCCGGGGTTGGAGTAGAAGTCACGATCCTCGGCCGACAACACCGCATTGCGGACGTGCTCGGGGATCTGTCCGATCTCGACGTCGGTGCGGTTGCCCTCGGGAGGGACCACCGTGCCGAGGACGGACGTTCCGTCCGACGCGAGGACGGTGGCGACCTGGTTGGTCTTGATGTCACCGGGCCGCGGAACGTCCTCGACGACGTACGCGACCATGAACACCAGGACCGGAACGACCATGCCCAGCGCGATCAAGCCGTACAGCGTGCGCCGCAGGACCTTCCACTTCGACTTCTTCTTCGTCTTCGTGGCAGTACCTCCTGATGGCGGTTCGGTGGGTCCTCCACCGAACCGGTCCCGGTCACCGTCGGCGTCGCCACGCGAGTGGGACGTCACGGGCCGGGAGGGTGGAACGTCGGTCGCCCGTGGATCGTCCGAGTACGGGCGCGGCTGCGAGAACGCCTGCGACCGCGGCGGGGGCGCGGTCGGGGGGATCTGGGTGGTGTCCGGTCCACGATCGTCGTAGGACGGCGGACCGTAGGCCGGGCGCCGCGGGTGATCGGCCGGCGGCCAGCTCGGCGGGGGACCACCGGGGCCGTCCCGGCGAGGCGCACGCGGTGGGGGTGGGCCCGACGGCCGCTGCTGGGGATCGCGGACCGGCTCGTGGCTCGGGCGCCCGTGACGCGGTGGTTCCCCGGGCCCGTCGGGTCGACCGTGGCGGCCGGACGAACGCCCGCGATCGTCACCGGAACTGTCGTAGGGGGAACTCACTCACGTACTCCACTGTCAGGACGCACGTGTGACCAGGTGGCGACGGTCACGTGTGCGTCGGGCTCGTTCGACTCGGTTGCGCGGGGGACCACCGACGGACGGTACCGCCGACGACCTGCGTCCGTCACTCACTGGCCGTGCGTCGGCGGGAGGCGGAGCGTGTGCGGGGGCTCTTGGGCGCCGGAACGGCGCCCAGGACGTACGACTGCACGAGGTGGTTCCAACTGCAGGTTCGGCAGACCTCGACGACGTGCACGGAGAACTCCTCCTGCGTGCCGGCGAGGCGGATGAGCTCGTCCGCGGTCCGGGCCGAGCCGTTCATCGTCCCGAGCTTCTCCCCGAACACCCAGGAGACCAGCGTGAGCTGCTCCTTCCGGCAGATGGGGCACGCCACGGTGGACGGCCGACCGTGGAACTTCGCCGCTCGGAGGAGGTAGGGATCGGCGTCGCAGACCTGGGCCATCGCCGTTCGTCCGGAGTAGACCTCGGCGAGCAGCGACTTGCGCTGCAACGCGTAGTCCACCACCTGCCGCTGTGATCTCACGGTGACCAGAGTACGTGCGCCGTCGAGGTGGGGTGGTGCTCGACCCCGTCCCGTGCGCTGGAGCGGAGCCGTGGAGCCGGAGCACTTGAGGGACCCGGTCCACGGGCCTACCATCTGGCGATGCCGACGGTCCGATCTGTGGGTGTCAGAGCGCGTGACCAGGACAGAGTGCACGCGTGCGCCGCGCTGGACCGTGCGCTCGCGGACGGCCAGATCGACGCCGAGGAGCACGCCACCCGTATCGCCCTCGCCACCGATGCACGTGCGCTCGAGGACCTCCACGATCTGATCGGCGATCTGCAGGGCGAGTCCGATTTGGCTCCGATGGCGTCGCCCGGGACGGCAGCCGCGGGGCTCTCCCGTCGGGGTCGGCCGAGCGTGCTGAGCGCGGTGATCCGGTGGGCTGTTCTCCTGGTCGTCGCCGCACTCCTGTTCTTCGGTGTCCGCGCCTGTGCGTCCGACGACAGCGCGACCGGCACCTACGGCTCGGCCGGCTATCTCGAACCGCGCGCGATGGACGACATCGTGGCGTCGACGGGCATGCTGCTGGGAACCACCGTCGTCGACGAGCTGATGTTCTACTCCGAGTACGCGCTGCTGAGGGCGCCGAGTCCCGACGATCCGGGCCGGGAGAGGCGTTATCAGTACCGCGACGGCGAGTGGAGACAGTCGGACGACGCGGACAGGGACCGAGAGACGGCGATCGTCGACCTCGCCGACCTGGGCCCCGGCGTGCTCGGCGGATTGGTCCTGGGCGCCGGTGCGAGCCTGAACATCGCCGAGATCGACTCGCTGTACCTGTTCGTCCGGAACACCGGCGCCGGCCCCGCGATCAGCCTGCACGCGAGCAACGAGGCCGCGAACGAGGACGGATACCTCGAGGCTTCCCTGTCGGGCGACTTCCTCAGCGTCACCCCGTTCGATCCGACCGAGTAGGAGACGACGATGGCGACCGGACAGGATCGACGACTGCGCGCCCGTGACATCGATCGCGCCGTGGTCGCGACCGCTCTCGACACCGCGTACGCGGACGGGCAGCTGACATTCGACGAGCACCGGTCACGGGTGGCGGCGGCGAGAACGGCGACGACACTGGGCGATCTCCACGCGTTGGCCGCCGATCTGCAGGCGGCCGTACCGCTGCCCGAGGCGATACGGCCCGCACCCGGACCGTCCCGGCGCCCGGTGATCGTGGGTCTGCTCGTCGTGGTCCTCGTCCTCGGACTCGCCGTCGTGCTGGCGGTCCGCGGATCCGATGCGCCGTCGTCGCCGAGCGTCGCGGCTCCGTCGTCGTCCGTCGGCCCGGGAGCGACGGCCGCGGGCACCGTGACGCCGATCGTCGCGCGACCCTTCGTATTCGACACCCCGGAGGGCCTGGCCGACTTCCGCGACCGGTGGATCACACGATTCGGCGACCCCGAGGTCACCGAGTTGGTGCTGTACCCGTCGGACGATCGCGCCTCTCTGACCCGCCTCGCCGAGAGCGACCGCGTGCGCGACGTGTCGGTCCGCGGCGGTTTCGAGGAGTCCGCCGCCACGAGCCCGAGGGAGACGGACGAGCTGCCCTTCGACCTCACCGCGCTCGACGTCGCGGCACTGGCGGGCCTGATGGCGGGTTCCGCGTCGTTCGTCGAGGTACCGGACGCGTCGGTCACCCACGTGATCGTGCGCAACGAGGGAGTGCCGGAGGTACTGGTCTACGCCGCGGATGCGGACGGCCGCGGTGGATACCTGCAGGCCACCCTGGCCGGTGAGGTCACGCGGGTCAGCCCCCACCGTCCCTGACGGGGCCCGTGTTCATGTTCTCGACAGTTACACGTACCCCCATATATCGGCCCGATACATGTGGCGGTTATAGTGAGCGAGCGTCATCTCGACGCGGACTCGGGTCGGAACAGGAAGGGGACCGCACATGCTCGAACTGGCGATCCTCGGCCTGCTCCTGGAGACACCCATGCACGGTTACGAGCTTCGTAAGCGACTCACCGGACTTCTCGGTGCCTTCCGGGCCTTCTCGTACGGTTCGCTCTACCCCACCTTGCGTCGTATGCAGGCGGACGGGCTCATCGTCGAGAACCCCGGAGTCCAGGGCGCCGTCAAGCGTCGGGCACGTCGTGTCTACGAACTCACGCCGGCCGGCCGAGCTCGGTTCACCGAGCTGGTCGCGGACACGGGTCCGCAGAACTACACAGATGATGGATTCGGCGTACACCTGGCCTTTTTCGGGCGCACCCCCGCTGAGGCGCGGATGCGGATACTCGAAGGTCGGCGTCGCCAGGTCGAGGAGCGCCGTGAGGGGCTCCGCGACGCCATCGGCCGAGCAAGTGGGTCGTTGGACAGGTACACGCGCGGATTGCATCAGCTCGGCCTCGAGTCGAGCGAGCGCGAAGTGCGGTGGCTCAACGAATTGATCGCTGCCGAGGCAATGGCGATCACTTCGGAGAGTCCACCGCCCGCACCCACGACCGACACCTCGGCCGTGGCACACCCGGAGAGCACGTCGGCTCCGGCCACCCGATACGGAAAAGAAGGAGAACCCGACCATGAGTGACAACAGCACTGCGGTGCGCGTGGCCATTGTGGGCGTGGGTAACTGCGCGTCGTCCCTGGTTCAGGGCGTGCAGTACTACAAGGACGCCGACGAGAACACCACCGTTCCCGGCCTCATGCACGTGAAGTTCGGCAAGTACCACGTCCGCGACGTCGAGTTCGTCGCCGCGTTCGACGTGGACGCCAAGAAGGTCGGCTTCGATCTGTCCGAAGCCATCTTCAACAGCGAGAACAACACCATCAAGATCGCCGACGTGCCCCCGAGCGACGTCAGCGTCCAGCGCGGCCCGACACTCGACGGCATCGGCAAGTACTACTCGGAGACCATCGAGATCTCCGACGCGGAGCCGGTCGACGTGGCGCAGGCACTGCGTGACGCGAAGGTCGACGTGCTCGTCTCCTACCTGCCCGTCGGATCCGAAGAAGCCGACAAGTTCTACGCGCAGGCCTGCATCGACGCGAAGGTCGCGTTCGTCAACGCGCTGCCCGTCTTCATCGCGTCCGATCCGGTCTGGGCCAAGAAGTTCACCGACGCCGGTGTGCCCATCGTCGGCGACGACATCAAGAGCCAGGTCGGTGCCACCATCACCCACCGCGTCATGGCCAAGCTGTTCGAGGATCGCGGCGTCCAGCTCGATCGCACGATGCAGCTGAACGTCGGCGGCAACATGGACTTCCTCAACATGCTCGAGCGCACGCGCCTCGAGTCGAAGAAGATCTCGAAGACGCAGGCCGTCACGTCCAACCTGCAGCGTGAGTTCAATGCGAAGGACGTGCACATCGGCCCGTCCGATCACGTCGGCTGGCTCGACGACCGCAAGTGGGCCTACGTCCGCCTCGAGGGTCGCGCGTTCGGTGACGTCCCGCTGAACCTCGAGTACAAGCTCGAGGTCTGGGACTCCCCGAACTCCGCCGGCGTCATCATCGACGCCGTGCGTGCAGCGAAGATCGCTCAGGACCGCGGAATCGGCGGACCTGTCGTGCCCGCGTCCGCGTACCTGATGAAGAGCCCGCCGAAGCAGCTCGCCGACGACATCGCTCGTCAGCAGCTCGAGGCGTTCATCATCGGCTCCGACGAGCAGTAGCCACTCGCGAACGTCCCGACGGGGTCGTCACGGTCGATCACTCGGCCGCGGCGGCCCCGTCGGCGTCTCACCGGTCGAGCGGGCCGTCGGGGACGCCGAGCAGGTACGACGTGGTGCCGCGGACACCGTCGGACACGAACACCTGGAACGTCTTATCGCAGGTCTCGGTACCGAAGCGGACGACGGCGAGTCGATGGTGCGCACCCGTCACGCGCGGCCCCCGCGGAGGAGACGATTCCGTGAGCGGTCGGCGACGTGCGGACGCCGCCGCGTCGTGCTCGTACGTCACGACGGTGCCCTCGGTGGTGACCACGCCGACGGCCGTGATCGGTTCCGTCGCACTCGTGGACAACACCGGCGTGATCACGATCTCCCCCACCTCGTGGTCGCCGTCGGTGACGACGATGGTGAAGCGATCGGAGCCGAAGGACGACGGGTCGTCCTCCCACCGGTCCACGGACGCCGTACGCGAGTAGGTGAACATCCCGTCGGACGCGACGTCCGCGGTACCGCAGGACGGGCCGGAACCCAGTCGGTGGCTCCGCTGTGGGCACAGGGGCGAGGCGACGGACCCCGCCAGCAGGCAGGCCGTGACGGAGGTTCGAGGCATGGGTCGCTCCTGAGGGTCGTGCGCCGGCCGGGTCGGCCGGATTCTCCTTGACTCACCGTGCCCGACGCGTGCACAAGAAGTGCAAAAGTGCCTGCGTGCGGCGCGAATACGTACAGCTGACTAGACTTGTCCGGTGACGAGTGACTCACCCGCTTCCGTCCGACTCGTCGGTGCCGTCACCGTCGAGCGTGGCTCTCGGGTGGTCGATCCCCGCATCATCGGTGGGCCGCGCTGCGTCGAACTGCTGTCGTATCTGACGGTCAATCGCCATCGAGAGGTCTCGCACGACGAGTTGGCGGACCTGCTCTGGCCGGAGAAGCGGCCGCGCACCTGGAATTCTGTGTTGCGCGGGGTGATCTCGAAGGTGCGGGACGTTCTCGACGCCGCAGACATCGCGGGTACGTCGATCGTGTCCCGTACCGGCATGGTGCGTCTGACTCTTCCGCCGGACACCACGGTCGATCTCGAGGAGATCCGGGACGCGTGCCGGCGCACGGAGGGATCACCCGCGGACCGCGCCCGCGATGCCCGGACGGCGTTGCGTCTGCTCGCCGAACCCGTGCTCATCGGAGCCAACGGCGCGTGGGCGGACGACGTCCGGCGAGAGTTCGACGACCTGCGGCTCACGGCCCTCGAAGCGGACGCCACCGCGTCGATGGATCTGGGTGCGTTCGAGAATGCCGTGTCCTCCGCGGAGTCCCTGCTGGCAGCCGACCCCCTGCGCGAGAGCGCGTACCGCATCGCCATGCGTGGCTACGTGGCACTGGGCGACCGCGGACAGGCTCTCGGGGCGGCGGCGCGATGCCGAGCGGTGCTGGCGGACCGGCTCGGGGTGAGCCCCTCACGCGAGACCCAGTCGTTGTACCTGGAGTTGTTGGAGGACGATACCGAGACCACCCCAGCGCAGCGCGAGGAGCCGCCGGTGGGATCCGCCTTCGTCGGACGCGATGTCGAGATGAGCCGCATCGTCGAGGACCTCGAGGCGGCCGCTGCCGGTCATGGACGGTTTCTCCTGGTCTCGGGTCCGCCGGGGGCAGGGAAGACGTCACTCGCCCGCGCCGTGATGCAGCGTGCCCGCGCCGCCGGCACGGACGTCGTGTCGGGTCGCTGCAGCGAACACTCGACCATCCCGTACGAACCGTTCGTGGAGGCAGTCACCCGCGACCTCGACTCGCGCGGCGTCATCGGAGCGCGTCAGTGGCTGCGGACCAACGGCACCGACATCCTCGGCATCATCCCGGGGCCGCACGTCGATTCGGGGACCTCATCCCCCCGCACGTGGACGACGACCGCACAGGGGCGTCCGACGCGGTGCAGCGGTGGCTCGTCGGGCCCGCTCGACAGGCCCCGACCCTGCTCGTGATCGACGACCTGCAGTGGGCCTCCGGCACGACGGCCGCCCTGGTCCGCCATCTCGCGCGGTCGACGCAGAACGACCGACTCTGCATCCTCGCGACAATGCGGGACGAGAACCTCGTGTACCCGGAACTCCAGGCGACCCTCGACGTCATCCGGTTGTCGGCGGGGTTCCGCGAGATCACCCTGGGCGGACTGTCTCTGGCCGCGGTGCACGACCTCCTTCGCGAGCAGAACTCGACCCTCGACCCCGAGGCCATCGTGGCACGGACGGGTGGCTCCGCCCTGCTGGTCGCAACCGTCATCGCGGCACACGAGCGCGAACCCGGCGGCTCGCTCCCCTTCACGGTCACGGACGCGGTGCGTCTCGCGAGTCGCGAACTCAGCTGTGACGCAGTCACTCTGCTCGAACTGTGCGCGGTGACCGGGGTGACGGTCTCGCGCCCGCTGCTGCGGGCCGCCTCGACGATCCCGTCCGATCTCCGTTTCGCCGAGACCCTCGACGAACTGCTGGCCGTGAACTTCCTGGTCGCCGGCGACACCGACGACGAGCTGGTGATGAGACACGCTCTCGTGCAGTCGACTCTGTACGACGCGATACCCGGGGCGCGGCGAGCGCAGATGCACTCCGACGTGGCTCGGGCCCTGGTCGATCTCGGTGCCGACACCACCGCCGACGAACTCGCGCGCATCGCGTACCACTTCGGCAGGGCGCTGGACTCCGACCGCTCCGAGGCCGCGCTCTACGCGCGGCGTGCCGGCGACGCCGCCTACGCGGTGTCCGCGTACGAGGACGCGGTGGTGGGGTACCGGACCGCCCTTCGGAAGATGGTGCCGCACGGCGACTCCCGAGAGCGGTGCCGACTGCTGATCGACCTCGGCCGGGCGCAGCGCAAGTGCATCGACCGGTCCTACCGGGCCACTCTCTTCGACGCGATCGCCATGGCGCGGAGACTGGGCGACGTCGACCTACAGGTCGACGCGACGCTGGCGGACACGATCAGTGGTGCGGGCCTGTTCCAGATGTTCGACCCGTTGCCGGAACGACTCGACAGCCTGCACGACGCACTGCACGTCCTCGAGGACTCCGGCCGCTCGAACAGCGCCGCCACGGCCAAGGTCCTGGTACTGCTGGCCATGGAGCTGAGCTGGACCGATGACTGGAAGGAACGCCGAGACCTTCTCGAACAGGCTGTGACGCTGGCGCATTCGGTGGGAGACCGCAGTGCCCTCGAGTCGGCGCTGCGCGCGATGCTGTGGTGCCTCCTGGTGCCCCAGTGCTGGGATCTGCGCCAGGAGGCGATGACGCGCCTCGTCGAGCTGGAGTCGACATCGTCTCGGCGGCATCGCGATCCGTCCGCCGCCACCATCCTGGCCAGGACCCAGCAGGCGTTCGGCGACCTCGGCGGCGCCGACTCGACACTCGCGGCGGTGACCCGGGCCGATCTCGCGGGCGACCCCGAGATGACCTGGGCCATGGTGTGTTCCAAGTTCGGCGTGGACGTGTCGGCAGGACGACTGGTGCGCGCGGAGACCGTGCTGGCACGGATCTGCGAGACGCCCGACGCCGCGCTCGGCAGCCACACCTACGGCCGCGAACACACGTCGATCCTCACCCTCCGGACGATGCGCGGAGATCTCCGGCACTTCGCGGATCGGCGCGACGAGATGGCCACGATGTTCGACCTGATCCCGGCGTTCCGCCCGGTCGTGGCGTCCTCGCTCGCCGACGTCGGACGCATGGACGAGGCGCGCGAGCTGATGGACTGGTACGACGAGCAACGGCTCGCGGCGATCGCCCCGGACATGCTCTGGCTGATGTCGATGACCTTCATCGCCCGTGCCGGTGCCACGGTGGGCAACACACTGGTGTGCACCGACGTGTACGAACGGTTGCTGCCCTACGCGGAGCAGACCGTGTCGGTCGCCCCGAGCGTCTTCGGCGTGGTGCACCACCACCTGGCCGACGCGTCCCTGGCCACCGGTCACGTCGAGCGAGCGGGTCGCCATCTGCACGCCGCGCGGCGCCTGCACGTCGCCCGCGGCTTCGAGGGATGGAGCGCGGAGGACGCGTATCTCGGTCTCCGCATCGAGCACGCCCGCACCGGACGGCTCGCGGCCCGCGCTCTGGCGTCGGCCCGCACCCGTGCGGACGTCATCGGAGCCTCGGCGGTCCGGCGGCGCATCGACGCCGTCGCGGCCTTGGTGGAGAACTCCGAGCGCTGACTGCTACTCGCCGACGCGGTCGTCCGCAAGACCCTGCGAGCGCCTGTGGACGGCCGTCCCCGGGGACGCTCGGTGGGCCCGGCTCACGGCTGGTCCGGGCGTACTCTCGGCCCGTGAGTTCAGACAGGATGGTGGCCCGCATCGGTGGGCTTCTGCGTCAGGCCGAGTCCACGGACAATCCCCACGAGGCCGAGGCGTTCATGGAGGCCGCGCAGCGTCTCGCGACCGCCGCCTCGGTCGATCTGGCCGTGGCACGCTCGCACACCGCCTCGCGCGAGAAGCGGGCGACGCCGGTGCAGCGCGTCGTCCACATCGGGGAGCACGGCAAGAAGGGCCTGCGCACCTACGTCCTGCTGTTCGTGGCCATCGCCCGCGCGAACGACGTGCAGTGCGACGTGGCGCAGTCGTCGACGCAGGTCTTCGCGTACGGGTTCGAGAGCGACATCGACACGTGCGAGGCCCTGTACGCGAGCCTGCTCGTGCAGATGGTGCGCGCGAGCGACACGTACATCTCGTCGGGTGCGTACCGGGACGCCACCGTGGACCGTGAGGTCACCGTCGTCCGAGGACGCCGGCGCTATCGCACGGTCGAGCGGGCGCCGCTCGCCGGCGTCACTGCCAGGATCGAGTTCCAGACCGCGTTCGCGCACCGGGTCGGCGAGCGCCTGGCCGCCGTCAAGAAGGAGGCCGAGGCCGAGGCGGTCGCCACGGAAGCTCCCGAGGCCGGCACCGCACTGGTGTTGCGTGACAAGGAGATCGAGCTGCGCGACTTCTACCGGTCCGCCTCCACCGCCCGGGGTACCTGGCGCGGCAGCTCGGGTCGCTCGTACTCGTCGGAGGCTCGGCGAGCCGGAGACCACGCCGGTCGACGTGCACGCCTGGGCAATCAGAGCGAGATCGGCGGCCCCCGAGGACAACTCGAACGGTGACCCGCGACAGCCAGCGCTCCCGCGTCTACGACGCCGAGCATCAGGTCCGCACCATGTTCGACCGCGCGGACGAACGGGGCCTGCGCACCGTCGAGATCCTCGGGTCCACGGTCACCCTGCCGATCGAGCGGCGCTTCGCCTCGCTCGACTCGGTGCAGACCTACGTCGACGGCGTCACCGCTCTGGACTGGGTGCGCAGCGAGTGGCCACGCGCGGCCGTCCCGGTACGGGTCCGGGCCCGCTCGGGCGCGGGCGCCGCGCACTACGAGGTCGACACCGCCACCATCGCTGTCCCACTCCACGTACGGGGACGCGCATGGGCCCTGCGCGAGATGGTGGTGCTGCACGAGATCGCGCACCATCTCGAACCCGGCGATCCGGACGACCACCGCGAACCGGCCCACGGCGGCGCGTTCGTCGATCGCTATCTCACCCTGGTCTCGGAGATCATCGGCGCCGAGGCAGGTTTCGTCCTCCGCGCGACGATGCACGCGTGTGGAGTGCGCATCGGTTGACAGGCCGGGCACCATGGAAGCGACAGCCAGCGCACTCACCGAAGGATCACACATGTCCGTTCGCATCGGAGTTCAGCTTCAGCCCCAACACGCCCCCGATTACGGCCTCATCCGCGACGCGGTGTTGCGGTCCGAGGACGCCGGCGTGGACATCGTCTTCAACTGGGATCATTTCTACCCGTTGTACGGCGACCTCGACGGCGCCCACTTCGAGTGCTGGACGATGCTGGGCGCCTGGGCCGAGCAGACCTCGAACGTCGAGATCGGCGCGCTCGTCACCGGCGGCGGCTACCGCAATCCCGACCTGCTGGCCGACATGGCGCGCACCGTGGACCACATCAGTGGAGGACGGCTGATCCTGGGCATCGGCGCCGGGTGGAACCAGAAGGACTACGACAACTTCGGCTACGACTTCGGCACCGCCGGCTCACGCCTGGCACTGCTCGACGAGAGTCTCGCCCGCATCACCTCGCGTCTCGCCGTCGGCAATCCGGCGCCCACTCGCCACATCCCGATTCTCATCGGCGGCGGTGGTGAGAAGAAGACGCTCAAGATGGTCGCCCGCTACGCGGACGTCTGGCACAGCTTCGCCGACCTGGACGCGCTGAAGCACAAGTCCGAGGTCCTGGCCGGACACGGTGAGACCGTCGGCCGCGACGTGTCGCAGATCGAGCGATCGGTGGCGTGGCCGGGCGCGGGCGACGCGCAGGCCTTCGTCGACGCCGGAGCCACCCTCTTCACCGTCGGCGTCAACGGCCCCGACTACGACCTCACCGAGCTGACCGACGCGATCTCCTGGGCGCGGTCGCACCAGGGCTGACGGTCAGCCGGACTGTTTCCCGAACAGACCCGAGCTGCCGTGTCCGCCGTGCGAGGAGGCGAACTCGTAGGCGGACTCGGCATGCTCGTGTTCGTCGATGCCGTCCGTCTCGTGCTGCGGATCCGCTCTGATCCCGATGGTCAGCTTCAGCACCGTGGCGATGGCCGCGGTGACCAGGAACGCATAGGCGAGAACGACGACGACGGCGACCACCTGTCGACCCAGCTGCGTGACGCCGCCGCCGTAGAACAGGCCGTCGACACCGGGCGGCATGTCGCTGCTCGCGAGGAGGCCGATCATGAGCGTGCCGACGATGCCGCCGACCAGGTGCACTCCGACCACGTCGAGCGAGTCGTCGTACCGGAAGCGGTACTTGAGGCCGATCGCCAGGGCGCAGGCGACACCGGCGGCAGCGCCGACGCCCAGAGCGCCGATCGGGGTGACGGCCGTGCACGACGGCGTGATGGCCACCAGACCGGCGACGACACCCGACGCCGCGCCGAAGGATGTGGCCTTCCCGTCGCGGATCTTCTCGACCACCAGCCACGCCACCATCGACATCGCGCCCGCGCCCATCGTGTTGACCAACGCGACCGCGGCGACGCCGTCCGCCGCGAGCGACGATCCGGCGTTGAAGCCGAACCAGCCGAACCACAGCAGCCCGGCACCCACCATGACGGCGGGCAGGTTGTGCGGTCGCATCGCCTCCCGGGGCCACCCACGACGCTTGCCGACGACCAGGGCGAGCGCCAGTCCGGCCGCGCCGGCATTGATCTCCACCGCGGTGCCCCCGGCGAAGTCGATGGCCTTCAGCTGGTTGGCGATCCAGCCCCCGGTCTCCGCGGTGACACCGTCGAACGCGAACACCCAGTGTGCGACGGGGAAGTAGACGAGTGTCGCCCAGAGGCCGGCGAAGATCACCCACGGCATGAAACGCATCCGGTCGGCGACGGCGCCGGACACGAGCGCCACGGTGACCATCGCGAAGCCTGCCTGGAAGGCGACGAAGGCGAGCGCCGGAACGGTTCCCACCAGCGGGATCTCGACCGCGCCGCCCCCGGCTCCGAAGCTGCCGCCGATCAACGAGGTGAGGCCGGCGAACTGCGTCGGGTTCCCGATCCACCCACCGACGCTGTCGTCGCCGAACACCATCGAGTATCCGAACAGGACCCACAGCACCCACACGACCCCGATGGCCGACAGGCTCATCATCATCATGTTCAGCACGCTCTTCACGCGCACCATGCCGCCGTAGAAGAACGCGAGCCCCGGAGTCATCAACAGCACCATCGCGGCACTGGCCAGAACCCACGCCGTGTTGCCGGCATCCGGAGCGCCCGTCAGCGGGTACTCGAGACTGGAGTACATACGAACACCTTCCGTCCCCCGGCGCACACCCTCCAGGCGTCCTGGATAGTCGGTGACGTGCGCCCCGACGGAGACTAGACCCCTGGTCGGAGCGGTCCCCACGGCGATCACCGGCAACAGATCACTGAGCACAACCATTGCGCGTTCGACGTTTCGGTGATCCCGGCACGTGAGCCCTAGTGTTCATCTCATGCTTGCGCACCGCGTGGGACGGAAACTCATCGTCCTCGTCTCCACACTTCTCCTCGCCGTCCTCCTCGCGTCCTGCGGCACCTCGGACGGCGGCTCGTCGGACGGCTCCTCGTCCGCTGCCGCGGCACCGACCGAACTGTGCTCACCTCCCGGTGTGGACAGCGCGTCGTCCACGCCGACCAACTTCGACGCCGCGGCCGCCGCCGCGACCGAGGATCGGTACACGACGCCGTCGGTCACGCCGCTCGATCGCATCGACACCTCGCAGCTCGGACTGATCACGCCCGGCCAGCTCACCGTCGGCACGCTCTCCGACGCGCCGCCGAGCATCTGCGTCGACGGCTCCGGCACCTACACCGGCTACGACAACGAGCTGCTGAAGGCCGTCGCCGCGAAGCTCGGCCTGCAGATCAACTTCTCGGGCACCGAGTTCTCGGGTCTGCTCGCGCAGGTCGCCGGCCGACGCTTCGACGTCGGGTCGTCGTCCATCACCACCACCGACGAGCGGCGCAACACGGTCGGCTTCACCAACGGCTATGATTTCGGCTACTTCTCCCTGGTCGCGAAGGCCGGCGGACCGATCACCGCCTTCGAGAACCTGGGGCCGGACACCCGTATCGGCGTCGTGCAGGGAACGGTGCAGGACGACTACGTCGTCAACACCCTGGGCCTGGACCCGGTGAAGTTCCCCGACTACAACACCGCGTACGCAAATCTCCGCACCGGACAGATCGACGCCTGGGTCGCACCGTCGCAGCAGGCCGAGGGCCTGGTGAAGCCGGAGGACGGCACCGCGATCACGCAGAACACGTTCAGCCTCAACAACTTCGTCGGGTGGGCCGTCGCGCGGGACAACCAGCCGCTGATCGACGCGTTGAACTCCGGCCTCGACGCGATCATCGAGGACGGGACCTGGGCCCAGCTGTACTCCGACTGGGTGCCGCGCGAACTCCCGGAAGGATTCAAGCCCGGTAGCAAGGCAGCGCCGCAGCCCGAGCTTCCCGACTTCGCGGCCATCGCCGCCGAGAACGACGCGAATGCCCCGGCCGCGCAGGCCGTCGCACCGAAGTCGACGTTCGAGCAGCTCGGCGACACGTTCTTCGACTGGAACCTCTACAAGCAGGCGCTGCCGGACCTGCTGGAGACCGGCCTGCCGAACACGCTGATCCTCGCGCTGGCATCGGGCATCATCGGCACGGTTCTCGGCATGCTTCTCGCACTGGCGGGCCTGTCCCGCACCCGCTGGCTGCGCTGGCCGGCACGCGTCTACACCGACATCTTCCGCGGACTGCCCGCCGTCGTGATCATCCTCGTCATCGGTCTCGGCATCGGACCGGTGGTCAGCGGCATCACCGGCAACAACCCGTACTGGCTCGGTGCGGTGGCGTTGTCGCTGCTCGCGGCCGCGTACATCGGCGAGATCTTCCGATCCGGCATCCAGAGCGTCGAGAAGGGGCAGATCGAGGCAGCGCGTGCTCTCGGGTTCAGCTACCGACGCTCGATGCGCCTGGTCGTGGTGCCGCAGGGTGTCCGGCGCGTGCTTCCCGCACTCGTCAACCAGTTCATCTCGCTGATCAAGGACTCGTCGCTGATCTACTTCCTGGGTCTGCTGGCGACGCAGCGCGAACTGTTCGCCGTCGGCCGAGACCTCAACGCGCAGACCGGAAACCTGTCACCCCTGGTGGCGGCCGGACTCGTCTATCTCGCGATGACCGTCCCGCTGACCCACCTGGTCAACTACATCGACAAGCGTCTGCGCGTCGGCAAGGCCGAGCAGACACTCGACCCGGTCGAGCAGGCCATCGTCGTGGAAAGAGGCTGACACATGACCACCGCACCCTCGACCGAGCCGTTGACCGGCGTCTCACTCGCCGGCCGTGACCTGCACCTGTCCTTCGGCACCAACAAGGTCCTGCGCGGCGTCGACATCGACGTCGCCGCAGGAGCCACCACCACTGTCATCGGACCGTCCGGGTCGGGCAAGTCCACGCTCCTGCGCGTGCTCAACCGACTGCACGAGCCCGAGCAGGGCGACATCCTGCTCGACGGACGCTCGGTGCTGAAGGACGATCCCGACGCGCTGCGCCAGCGCATCGGCATGGTGTTCCAGCAGTTCAACCTGTTCCCGCACCGGACCGTCCTCGACAACGTCGCGCTCGGTCCGTGGAAGTTGAAGGGACTGAGCAAGGACGACGCACACGCCGCCGCGCTCGCCCAGCTCGACAAGGTGGGCCTGAAGGAGAAAGCGGGCTCGCGCCCCGGCAACCTCTCCGGCGGTCAGCAGCAGCGCGTGGCCATCGCGCGAGCACTCGCCATGGAACCGCAGGTGATGTTCTTCGACGAGGCCACGTCCGCCCTCGACCCGGAGCTCGTCAAGGGCGTGCTCGCCCTCATGGCGGACCTCGCGACCGGCGGCATGACGATGGTCGTCGTCACGCACGAGATGGGCTTCGCCCGCTCGGTGTCCGACCGCGTGCTGTTCATGGACCACGGCAGCGCCGTCGAGGTGGGCCCGCCCGCAGCGCTGTTCGACGACCCGCAGACCGAGCGACTGCAGAGGTTCCTGTCCGAAGTGCTCTGATCCCCGAGCCGCGAATGTGACGCCGCGCACAGCATCTCGCGTACGGTCGAGAGAGATGCCGACATTCGCACTCGAGAATGTCGGCGCTCTACCTCGAACGGGAGCTGAAAACATGGCCGACAACAGAGCCGTCGCCTACGCCGGAGCCGGGAAGGTCGAGGTCGTCGACATCGACTTCCCCAGCTTCACCTTGCAAGACGGGCCCGGCGTGAACCCGGCGAGTGTGGGCCGCGAGTGCCCGCACGGAGTGATCCTGAAGGTGGTGTCCACCAACATCTGCGGCAGCGATCAGCACATGGTTCGCGGCCGCACGACGGCACCCGAGGGCCTGGTGCTCGGGCACGAGATCACGGGCGAGGTCATCGAGGTGGGCCGCGACGTGGAGTTCATCAAGCAGGGTGATCTGTGCTCGGTGCCGTTCAACATCGCGTGCGGTCGCTGCAAGAACTGCAAGGAACGCAAGACCGGCATCTGTCTGAACGTCAATCCTGATCGTCCCGGCGCCGCCTACGGCTACGTCGACATGGGCGGCTGGGTCGGCGGCCAGGCCGAATACGTCATGGTGCCGTACGCGGACTGGAACCTGTTGAAGTTCCCGAACCGAGACCAGGCCATGGAGAAGATCCTCGACCTGACGATGCTGTCGGACATCTTCCCCACCGGCTTCCACGGCTGCGTCACCGCTGGAGTGGGCGTCGGATCGACGGTCTACATCGCCGGCGCCGGTCCGGTCGGGCTCGCCGCCGCAGCCAGTGCGCAACTGCTCGGCGCCGCCGTCGTCATCGTCGGCGACCTCAACGAGAGCCGGCTCGCGCAGGCCCGAAGCTTCGGTTGCGAGACCGTCGACGTCAGCAAGGGCGATCCGAAGGATCAGATCGAGCAGCTGCTCGGGGTGCCGGAAGTCGACTGCGGCGTCGACGCCGTCGGTTTCGAGGCACGCGGTCACGGTGACGGGTCGGCGACGGAAGCGCCTGCCACCGTGCTGAATTCGCTGATGGACATCACGACGGCGGGTGGTTCGCTCGGCATTCCGGGGTTGTACGTCACCGGCGATCCCGGCGCATCCGACGAAGCCGCCAAGGTCGGCGCGTTGTCGCTGAGCCTCGGCACCGGGTGGGCCAAGTCGTTGTCCTTCGCCACCGGACAGTGCCCGACGATGCAGTACCACCGCGGCCTGATGATGGCGATCCTGCACGATCGCGTGCAGATCGCGAAGGCCGTCAACGCACGCGCCATCTCGCTCGAGCAGGCTCCGCAGGGCTACGCCGACTTCGACTCCGGTGAGGCCACGAAGTTCGTGCTCGACCCCCACGGGCTCCTCGGCGCGGCCTGACCGACTCTCGCGAGGTGGGCTGTGGCGCCCACCTCGCGAGTGCGCGTCAGCCCAGGAACGCGAGCAGTTCCTGGTTGAACCGATCCGGGTGCGAGGTGTTGAACCCGTGCGGGCCGCCCTCGACGAGTACCAGGGTGCTGTTCGCGATCGCCTCGTGTGAGCGCTTGCCACTCACCTCGAACGGAACGATGGCGTCCGCGTCGCCGTGGATGACGAGGGTGGGGACGTCGATCTTCGGCATGTCCTCACGGAAGTCGGTGCGCGCGAACGCCTCGATGCACCCGAGGATCGCCGGTGTCGACGCTTCGGCCGCCATGTCCACCGCGTACTGACGATCCTCCTCCGAGACCTTCAGCTCGCCGTTCGCGCTGAAGAAGTTGGTGGCGAAGCCGTCGAGGAAGGCGTTGCGGTCCTCCTCGACGCCGTTCTCGAAACCCGCGATCGTCTCGTCGTCCAAGCCGCCGTCGGGGTTGTCCTCGGACTTGTAGAGGTACGGGGGAACAGCACCGGCGAGAACCGCCTTCGCGATGCGGTCGCTGCCGTACTTCGCGAGGTAGCGCACCACCTCGCCGCCGCCCATGGAGAAACCCACCAGCGTCACGTCCCGCAGGTCGAGCGTCTCCAGCAGGACCGACAGGTCCGCGGCGAACGTGTCGTAGTCGTAACCGGACTCGGGCTGCGACGAGCTGCCGAATCCACGCCGGTCGTACGTGACGACGCGGTGGCCCGCGTCGAGCAGTGCGACGATCTGGGGCTCCCACGACCGCTCGTTGAGCGGCCAGCCGTGGATCAACACCACCGGCGCGCCCTCGCCTCGGTCCTGGTAGTGCAGGTCGATCGGGGCGTCGTTCTCGACTCCCACCGAGAGCATCGGCATGTCGTGCCTCCTTCGTCGCGGTGTCTCCGCGTCGCTCTCGGTCTACCCGGAGCGTGCCCCGACGACACACGTTCGCCCACCGTTCACCTTCCTGCACCCGGGGAGTTGCTTACCTTCCCTTTGCCTTTTGCCCGGCACTTCTACGGTCGACCGGTGACCACGATTCCGCTTCCCCTGATCGTCTCCCATCAGCACGACGGCAGCTCCTCGCGGTCGTCGCTGACGTGCAAGTACAAGTGCGGCGACGCCTGCTTCCACGAGGTGCCCAACACGTCGTCGAGCGAGTACTTCGGCGACATCGTCAAGACGGCGATGACGCGCCGCGGCATCCTGCGCGGTAGTGCGATGGCCGTGCTGGCCGTCGGCGCCACCAGCGCCCTCGCCGCGTGCGGCACAGAGGACTCGGGCACGGCCACCACCGCGTCGGCCACCCCGACCCCGGAGCCACGTGGACTCGACTTCGCCGCCGTCGCGCCCAACACCGAGGACGCGGTCGTCGTCCCGGAGGGGTACGAGCAGGCCGTCGTCATCCGGTGGGGCGACCCGGTGGTCGAGGGTGCGCCTGCCTTCGACTTCGACAACCAGACCTCGGCGGCCCAGGAGAAGCAGTTCGGATTCAACAACGACTTCGCGGGTCTGCTGCCGATCGACGGGTCGTCCACCGAGTACCTGCTGGTGGTCAACCACGAGTACACGACGGAACCGTTCCTCTTCAAGGGGTACGACGCGGAGAACCCCACCGCGGAGCAGGTCGCCATCGGCCTTGCCGCCCATGGTCTCTCGGTGGTCCAGGTGGCCGGTGAGAACGGCTCGGGCAAGCTCACCCCGCAGATGGGCCGCTACAACCGTCGCATCACCGGATCGACCGAGTTCGTCCTCACCGGACCCGCGGCCGGCAGTGACTTCCTCAAGACCTCCGCCGATCCCACCGGCACCAGGGTGTTCGGCACGTTCAACAACTGCTCCGGTGGCGTCACCCCGTGGGGCACCGTGTTGTCCGGCGAGGAGAACATCAACCAGTACTTCGCCAACGCCGAGAGTGTGACCGACCCCGTGGTCGCCGAGCGTCTGGCGCGCTACGGCGTGGAAGGTGCTGCGTCCGAGCGCAAGTGGGAGCGATTCGACAAGCGCTTCGATCTGGCGCAGGAGCCGAACGAGGTGAATCGCTTCGGCTGGGTCGTCGAGGTGAACCCGTGGGACCCCACCGCAGCGCCGATCAAGCACACGGCACTCGGCCGGTTCAAGCACGAGGCCGCGACCATCCACGTGACCGACGACGGCACCGTGGTCGCCTACAGCGGTGACGACGAGCGTTTCGACTACATGTACAAGTTCGTCTCCAGCCGGAAGATGATGCAGGGCACCGGCGCTGCGGCACTGCGGTCCAACGTGACGCTTCTCGACGCCGGAACCCTCTACGTCGCGACGCTCTCCGGTGACGCGCCCGACCAGATCGACGGCTCCGGAAAGCTCCCGACGACGGGACAGTTCGCCGGCAAGGGCGAGTGGATCCCGTTGTTGCGTACCGGCGAGGACGGCCGCGGCGAGTCCCTGGTCGACGGCATGTCCGCCGAGGAGGTCGCCGTCTTCACGCGCCTCGCCGGTGACAAGGTCGGCGCCACCAAGATGGACCGGCCGGAGGACTTCGAGCCGAACCCCGTCACCGGCAAGGTGTACGTGGCGCTGACCAACAACTCGAACCGAGGCACCGAGGGCAAGGCCGCCGCCGACGAGGCGAATCCGCGGGACAAGAACAAGAACGGACAGGTCCTCGAGCTCGACGACGACCACGCCGGGACCAGTTTCACGTGGAACCTTCTGCTCGTCTGTGGCGATCCCGCAGCCGCCGACACCTACTTCGGTGGCTTCGACAAGTCGCAGGTCAGCCCGATCTCGTGCCCGGACAACCTGGCGTTCGACGCCGACGGCAACCTGTGGGTGTCGACGGACGGCAACGCCCTCGACTCCAACGACGGCCTGTTCTCGGTGGTTCTCGACGGTGACCGCCGCGGCCAGACGAAGCAGTTCCTCACCGTGCCGAAGGGCGCCGAGACCTGCGGTCCGATCGTGCAGGAGCAGCGTGTCGTCGTGAGCGTGCAGCACCCGGGCGAGGAGGACGACGCCAGTGCCGACGCCCCCGCCTCGCACTGGCCCGACGGTGGCGACTCGCAGCCCCGTCCGTCGGTCGTCGCGGTGTGGAAGGTCTGACCTTCTCCCTGCCGTCGTGGACCGCGGTCAGCCCAGCCAGTCGAGCACGCTGGCCGCGGTCCACGATTGCTGCATGCTTCCCAACGGCTCTCCGGTGAACGGCTCGTAGTACTCGGCGAAGCTGCCGTCGCTTGCCTGCCGCAACCCCTCCTCGCGCAACATCGCCGACCGCTCCGACCACCCGCGTCGGGCGAAGGCCCACGAGAACAGCCACGTCACCACCGGCCACACGGGACCGCGCCAGTACTCACGAGGTCGGAAGTCCCTCGAGATCGGCGACGTCGACGGGGGAACGGCGTACTTGAAGTCCGGGTGCCCGCAGAAGCGCGGACCCTCGAAGAGTCGCAGCAGCGCCCGCTCGGTGTCACGAGGCAACCCACCGCACAGCAGCGGCGCGAACATCGCCATCGTGTCGGTCTTGATCCACTCCCCGGACCGCACGTCGCGATCCCGAGCCGCGCCGGAACGCGCGTCGGTGGTGGCGACGACGCCGCTCCGGAACCGGTCGGCCCAGGCGCGCAGGTCCCGCACGTCCGCATGAGGCCGGGAATGGTCCTCGCCGATGGTGGCCAGCACGTCACAGGCGACGGCGAAGATCGCGCTGACGAACACGTCCTCCACCGCGAAGCTCATGGCACTGTTCAGCGCGAGATCGTCGTACCGGGCGAGCTTCATCTCCTCGAGCAGCCAGAGATAGCGGTCGTACTCGATGTTGCTCGGGCGCTGCGACGAGTCGGTGACGATGGACGTGTCCTCCCGGATGTACGGCGGCACCGCCCCCGGAATCACCTTCGCGTACGCCGCGTCCCAGCGCGGCGAGTTGTCCATGCCCGATTCCCACCCGTGGTACAGCGTGATGCGCCCCGTGTGGTTCTGATCGCGTGCGTGTGCCAGCCAGCGGTGCCACCGCACCAGATCCGGCCATCGCCGATCGAGGAACTCACCGGCGACCTGCCGCGTGGTCCGCCCACGTCGACGGGCGTGATCGAGAATGCGCTGCACGGCGATGGCGTGCACGGGGGGCTGCGTGATGCCCGAGGTGTGGACGCCGACGGGTGCGTGCGCGGCGAGTTCGTTCACCTGCCAGCGGGCGGGCCCGGGGAAGTATCCGTCGACACCGCTGGCGAAGACGATGTGCGGGATCATGCCGTTGGACCACTGCGCGGACAACAGGGTGTCGAGCTCGACGACGGCCCGCTCGACACTCAACGGGGCGAGCCCGACCGACACGAAGGCGGCGTCCCAGCTCCACATGTGCGGGTACAGACGCGGAGCCGCGCTGGTCATGGTGCCCAGATCGTTGCCGCGCAGGAGGTAGGCGGCCCGTGCTGCGAGCTGAGTCGGGGTGAATCCGGGGGCGGCCATGGGAGACATCATCCGTCGGACGGCGCAATCCTGCAGGACGCGCCGGTGAGTCGGGGTGCGGGCCCGGCGCGTCGGTCGCATACTGAGCCATCGGCGTCGAACGCGCCGGGGCAACTGGTCGGGGGTGGTGGGTGTGTCGACCGCGTCGATGTCCGCGCTGGTCGGGTGGCTGCCGGACGACTCCGGTCACGATGCTCTGGGTCTGGCCGCGCGCATGGCGACCACCGCTCGGGCCGCGGGCGGCGCGATGACGGTCCGCACGTGCACCGTCCTGCCGCGGACGTGGCCGTTCCCGTCGATGGCGCACGTGGACGCGGAGTACCGACGCTGGCTCGAGGAGCGCGGCACGGATGCGGCCGCTCGGGCCGATGCGGCGATGGCGGACCTGCTCACTCCGGCCGATCTGGGATCGCCCTCCGCCTTCTTCGCCGAGAACGCCGCCGAGTCGGCCGCACTCACCGCGGCGGCGGCCACTCACCATGCCGACCTGGTGGTGCTGGGGAGCTCCGACGGTCCCGACGATCGCTTCACGCCGGGGAGCACGAGCGAGACGCTGCTGCACTCGTCGGCTGTTCCGCTGGCACTGGCGCCGCGCGGCGCGCGCCGCCGCACCGACGCCGTCTCCCGCATCTCCTGCGCCTACACCGGGACCCCGGAAGCCAAGGATGCGCTGTATTCCGCGGCGGCTCTCGCGGTGCGCTGGAACATCGCGCTGCGCCTGGTGGCGTTCGCACCACGACGCTCGACGACGTATCCCCCCTTCGGCGGCTACGACGCGGAGGATCTGGTGACGTCGCAGTGGCGCGAGCAGGCCACCGAGATGCTCCACTCCGCGGCGTCGGACGTCACGTCCGCCTACCCGGCCCTGTCCCCTACGTGCGCGGTGGGATCCGGCGGGGACTGGCAGCACGTGGTGGACTCGGTCGAGCTGGGGCCCGAGGACCTGCTGGTGCTCGGTTCGTCCCGCCTCGGACCTCTCGCCCGGGTGTTCCTCGGCTCCACCGCGTCGAAGATCTTGCGGCACAGCCCTGTTCCGATTCTGGTCGTTCCCCGTGGAAGCCGATTCGCTCGGTGAACCACGCCGATAGTGGAGGAAACATGAGCGATCCGAGCAACGGTTCGGGATTGCTGCGACGCAAGTCGATCAGCGACATCGCGGCACTGGAAACGACGGGCGAAGGTCGGCTGAAGCGGTCGATCACCACGTTCCAGCTGACGTGCATCGGCGTCGGCTCGACCGTGGGCACCGGCATCTTCTTCATCTTCTCGTCCGCCGTCCCGGTGGCGGGCCCCGCGGTCATCTTCTCGTTCGTCATCGCCGCCGTCACGGCCGGCCTGACGGCGCTCTGCTACGCCGAGCTGGCGTCGTCGATCCCGGCCTCCGGGTCTACCTACACCTACACGTACACCACCATCGGCGAGTTCGTCGCGATCCTCGTCGGCGCCTGCCTCATCCTCGAGTACGGCGTGTCGACGGCCGCGGTGTCGGTGCTGTGGTCCCAGTATCTCAACGACCTGCTCGATCGTACTGTCGGACTACGCATTCCGGACGTGCTGTCGCATGCACCCGGAGACGGCGCCGGTTTCGGCGTCAACCTGCCCGCCATCGTTCTCGTCGCGCTGTGCGCCGTGTTGCTGATCCGCGGAACGAGCGAGTCCGCTCGTGCGAACGCCGTCATGGTCGTCATCAAGATCGGCATCCTCGCGATGTTCGCCATCGTCGGTTTCACCGGATTCAGTCTCGAGAATCTGGAACCGTTCGCCCCGTTCGGAGTCGCCGGTGTCGGTGCGGCGTCCGGCCTGATCTTCTTCTCGTTCATCGGACTCGACGCGGTGTCGACGGCCGGCGAGGAGGTGCACAATCCCAAGCGCACGCTGCCCATCGCGCTCATCAGCGCGCTGGTGGTGGTCACGCTGATCTACCTGTTGGTGACGATGTCGGCGATCGGCGCGCAGAAGTACACCGAGTTCGAGGGCCAGGAGGCCGGTCTCGCCGAGATCCTGCAGTACGTCACAGGATCGAGCTGGCCGTCGATCGTGCTGTCGGCGGGCGCCGTCGTCTCGATCTTCTCGGTCACGCTGGTCACCCTCTACGGGCAGACTCGGATCCTGTTCGCGATGAGCCGCGACGGTCTGATCCCGAAGGTGTTCTCGCAGGTGAACCCTCGCAGCCTCGCACCGGTGAAGAACACGATCATCGTGGCGTTCTTCGTGTCCCTGCTCGCGGGTTTCCTGCCGCTGGACTTCCTGGCGGACCTGGTGTCGATGGGCACGCTCGTGGCCTTCATCGTCGTCTCCGCCGGAGTGATCATCCTGCGCCGCCGCGAGCCGAACATCGAGCGCGGCTTCAAGGTTCCGCTGTACCCGGTGCTCCCGATCCTGTCGATCTGCGCATGCCTGTACCTCATCAGCACCCTGCACATCCAGACGTGGATCCTCTTCGCGGTCTGGCTGGCGGCCACGTCGGTGCTCTACTTCACCTACTCACGACGGCGATCGACCCTGGAGCCGAACAGGCTCCAGGGCTGATCAGCGACCGATGGTGGCGTGCATCTCCCAGACGATGACCTCGGCTGCGGACGTCGTCGACAGTGTCTGTCCGCCACCGCCCTTGATGCGGACCGCGTCACCCTCGCGCAGCAGGCCCACGCCCTCGAGCGAGGCCTCGCCGCGGGCGACGAAGACGTGCAGGAACGGAGCATCCGGAAGGTCCTGAGCCGGGGTGTCGGAACGCAACCGTGCGACGTGCATCGCGGCGTACTTGTTCTTGATGCGGATCGCCGAGTGGTCCTTGTAGGCGTCCATTCCCGACGCGACCGGAACCAGCCCGCCCGAGAGCAGTTCGTCGTAGATCTCGAGCTGCTCGTACCCGGGGGTGATGCCGGCCTCGTCGGGCACGACCCACATCTGCACGAAGTGCACCGGGTCCCGATGCTTCTGCGACGGGTTCTCCGTCGACGCGAGACGCCACGAGTCGTTCTTCTCCGAGTGCAGGATTCCCGTGCCGGCGCTCATCCGCTGGGCGAGCCCCGGGTAGATGAGCCCGTTGTGCCCGATGGAGTCCTGGTGCACGAGGGATCCCTGCAGGACCCACGTGACGATCTCCATGTCCCGGTGCGGGTGCGTGTCGAAACCGGTACCCGCGTCCACGATGTCGTCGTTGTTCACCATCAGCACCCCGTGGTGGGTGTTGTCGGGGTCGTAGTGATGTCCGAACGAGAACGAATGGTGCGAGTCGAGCCAGCCGATGTTCGTGGCCGGCCGGTCGTCGGCGCGACGGACGTCGAGTTCGGGTGCGGTGGAGGTCGTCATGGGGGTCCCTTCTCGGGATGGACAGTGAGACTACCGAGCGAGCTTGCCCGCGATGGTGACGACGCGGGTGGCGAGATGTCCGAGCGCGGCGCGGGTCGCGTCGTCCAGTTCGTTCTGGTTGTCGGGTCCGGTGACGTGGCCGACGCCGTAGGGGTTGCCGTCGGCGAACTTCAGTCCGTCGGTGTAGCCGGGGGGAACGAGGATGCCGCCGAAGTGCATGAGCGAGGTGTACAGGTTGACGATGGTCGTCTCCTGGCCGCCGTGGGCCGTCTGGCTCGAGGTGAACGCGGCGTAGGCTTTGTCGGCGAGCTTGCCCTGGGCCCACAGGCCACCGAGCGTGTCGAAGAAGGTCTGGAACGGGGACGCGACGCTGCCGAAACGGGTCGGCGAGCCGAAGATGACGCCGTCGGCCCACACGATGTCGTCACCGGTGGCGGCCGGCAGATCCTTGGTGGCCTCGTAGTTGGCAGTCCAGGCGGGGTTCTCGGCGAAGGTCGCCGGGTCACGGGTCTCGGCGATGTGCCGGACGCGCACCTCGGCGCCGGCCGCCTGAGCGGCCTTCTCTAGCTCGGCCGCCATCGTGGTGCCGTGGCCGGTGGAGGAGTAGTAGAGGATCGCGAGCTTCGTCATGAGTGACCTTTCGGGAGAGGGACGTGGTTCGGGGGTGATTCGGACTCAGAGAACGTGGTGGCCGTACATCTCGCCGAGCGGGTCGGCGATGAGTTCGAGGCGTGCACCGTCGGGATCACGGAAGTAGATCGAGACTCCACTGTGCTCCGTGAGCTCGACGCCCGCATCCGTCAGCTTGGTGCGCAGGTGTTCCCAGCGGTCGGGTTCCACGCTGATGGCCACGTGATGCAGTCCGCCGAGCACCTCCTCGTAGGGGCCGACGTCGAGGCCGGGGAAGTCGAAGAAGGCGAGGAGGTTGCTGTTCCCGATGTCGAAGAAGAAGTGCGACGAGCCGGGGTAGTCGCGGTTCTCGATCAACTCGGTCAGCGGGAACTCGAGCACACCCTGGTAGAACAGGATGGTCTGCTCGACGTCGCTGCTGATCAGCGCGGTGTGGTGCAGTCCGCGCGCCGAGGACGTCGGGCGGGACTCCGCAGGCTGCAGGTGCAGGCCCCGCAGTCGGTCGCGCCGGGCCTCGAACTCGTCCGAGCGCTGCTGCTCGTCGGCTGTCATGCTCATCGTCTCCGCCTTCGATCGAATCGTTGCGTTGTCAACTACCGAGAACAGTACCGCACATGGTTGCGCTGTCAACTACTTGGGTAGACTCGTGTCATGACTCAGTGGCTGACCGAGGACGAGCAGCGCGCCTGGCGCTCGTACCTCGACGCGACGCGTCTGCTGATGCAGACGCTCGATCGGCAGCTCACGCGCGATTCCGGGATCTCCTTCACCGACTTCGAGCTGCTCGTCGTGCTCTCGGAGGCACCCGGCCGACAGATGCGGATGCGCGACCTGGCCGATGCGGTGACCACCACCCGCAGTGGCGTCACCCGGGCGATCACCCGACTCGTCGACGCCGGCTGGGTCGTCCGCGTCGAGTGCGAGGACGACCGTCGCGGGATGCTCGCGGAACTCACCGACGCGGGTATGGACAAGCTCGCGGCGTCGAGCCCCGGCCATGTCGGCGCCGTCCGGGCGTCGATGTTCGACGTCCTCACCGACGACGACGTCGCGACCTTCGCGAGGGCGTACTCGGACATGCGGACGCACATCCAGAAGGGCGCCGGATAGCCTCGCTGTATGCCACGCACAGCACTCGTCACCGGAGCCGCCCGCGGACTAGGAGCGGGAATCGCTCGCCTGTTGTCCGCCGATCACGACGTCTGGGTCGGGGGGTCGACGGCCGACTCCGTCGCGGGCATCTCCGACGAACTGATCAGCGCGCGGCCGTGGCCCGTCGACCTCACCGACGCGGACGCTCTCGCCGCGGCCACCGCGGACATCACGAGCCTCGACGTCCTGGTGCACAACGCGGGCGTCGCCGATCTCGGCACGGTGGAGACGCTGACGCTCGCGGACTGGCGACACACGTTCGAGGCCAACGTCTTCGCGGTGGCCGAGCTCACCCGCCTCCTGCTGCCCGCGCTCCGAGCAGCCTGCGGCCACGTCGTGCTGATCAACTCGGGCGCCGGCATCAGGGCCAACCCGGGGTGGAGTGCCTACGCCGCGAGCAAGTTCGCGCTGCGGGCCTTCGGCGACGCACTGCGCCTCGAGGAGCCGACCCTGCGCGTGACGTCCGTCCACCCGGGGCGCATCGACACCGACATGCAGCGCGCGATCGTCGCGGGCGAGGGCGACGAGTACGACGCCTCGAAGTACCTCACCGTCGAGACCGTCGCCCGCGCCGTCCGCCAGGCCGTGGACACCCCTGCTGATGCGCATCCCACCGAGATCGTCCTGCGCACACGGTGATCGGGGATCAGGGGCGAGCGTGACTCAGTGCTCGTTCGCCTTGACCACGAGCACGGGGACCGGACTGTCGAGCAACACGCGCTGAACCGTGCTGCCGGTCAGGAACTTTCCGACCGCGCTTCGGCGACGTGATCCGATGATCACCAGCGTGGCACCGACATCCGAGACCAGATCGACGAGAGCCCCCGCCGGATCGCCGCCGTCGGGTTCGACGCGCACCGTGAAGGAGTTCTCTCCCAGCACCTGACGTGCCTGCGCCTCGGCTGCGTCCCGGTGGGCGGTGGTGACCGAATCGGCGTCGATCACCGACAGGACGACGAGATCGGTTCCCCTCAGCGTCGCCTCCGCCTGTCCCTGCACGAGCGCCTCACGGCCTTCGGGTGTCGAATTCATCGCTACTGCAACGGTCATGACGGTGCCTTTCACATCGGGGAGACTCCAGGTTCACCGAGATTCCGTCGCGGCGACGTACGTTTCGCGGTATTCGTCCGTGCACACTATGGCCACAACTCGGATTCCCTGGACTATTCGGACATCCAGAACCTAGCCTCCTGATGTGACCGAAACCACTCCTGAGTTGTCGTGCCCATGCAGATCACAGTGAAGCGCGCGCTCGGCACGCTCGCTGTCGTCGCTGTCGTCGCCGTCGCCGGCATCGACGCGGCCGGCAGCGCCAGCGGATCCGACGCCCGCGCCAAGTTGACCCTGATCGCTCCCGCCGCCGCGGGAGGTGGATGGGACCTGGTGGCGCGTGAGTCGCAGCAAGCACTCCGTTCCGACGGCATCGTGAACAACGCCCAGGTGGTGAACGTCCCCGGGGCCGGCGGGACCATCGGGCTCAGTCAGCTCGAGAATCTCACGGGCCAGTCGACCACGGTCATGGTGACCGGCACGGTCATGCTCGGCGGTATCGCGATCAACGATTCCGACATCACCCTGCAGGACACCGTGCCCATTGCCAAGATGGCCGAGGACTTCGAGGTCTTCGTCGTACCGCGAGACTCGCCGTACCAGAACCTCGAGGACTTCATCGCCGCATGGCGGGCCAACCCCGGCGGTCTCCCCATCGGCGGCGGCTCGCTCGGCGGTATCGACCACATCGTCTCCGGCCAGCTGGCACAGCAGGTCGACATCGATCCGGCAGCGATCAACTACATCGCGTTCTCCGGCGGTGGTGAGGTGCTGACCTCGCTGTTGTCCAACACCGTCGGCATCGCCGTCAGCGGATACAACGACTTCCGCGACCAGATCGAATCCGGGAACGTCCGCGCCCTCGCGGTGGCGGCACCCGAGCCCGTCGACGGGATCGACACCCCGACGTTCAAGGAACTCGGGTACGACGTCGACCTGGTCAACTGGCGCGGATTCGTCGCACCTCCCGGCATCTCGGACACCGACAGGCAGACGTTGATCGAGATCGTCACCGAGATGCAGGAGACCGAACAGTGGGACACCGCCATCGAGCGCAACCGGTGGAAGCCGTCCTTCGTCACCGGGGACGACTTCGGTGACTTCCTCGAGGTCGAACAGACCCGCATCACCGACATCCTCCGAGAGTTGGGCCTGGTATGAGTGAGAGTGTTTCGACCACGCGGGCGGAAACGCCGCCCGATACCGATCGTGGTTTCCTCCACGGCCGGAGCGGACTGGTGGTGTCGGCGCTTCTCGTCGCCCTCGGCCTGTTCCTGATCTACGGCACCGTCACCATGGACGTACCCGACACCGCGACATCGCCCGGCCCGCAGGTCTTCCCGGCCATCATCGCGGGACTGTGCTTCGTGATCGCCGTGCTCGTCGCGGTTCAACTGCTGCGCACTCCGGACGAGGTCGACCTCGGCGTCGACGAGGCAGGCGAGCCCAACACCGGAACCGTGTCCAACTGGCGTTCCGTCGGCATCACCGTCGGCTCGATCGCCCTGTTCATCGCCCTGCTGAATCCGCTGGGATGGGTTCTCGCCGGTGCGCTGCTGTTCTGGGGCGTCTCGATCGGACTCGGCGGCACCCGGTTCGTCTTCGACGCCGGTGTGGCGCTGGTCATGTCGTCCGTCGTCCAGCTGGTCTTCTCCGGTGGACTCGGGCTCACGCTGCCCGGCGGCATCCTCGCGGCGGTGTTCTGATGGACGCACTCTCCAATCTCATCGACGGCTTCGGCACCGCGCTGACGCCCATGAACATCGTGTGGGTCGTCGTCGGCGCCCTGCTCGGCACCGCGGTGGGTGTCCTCCCCGGACTCGGATCGGCCATGGCTGTCGCCCTGCTCCTGCCCGTGACGTTCACCCTCGAGCCGACCTCGGCGCTCATCATGTTCGCCGGCGTCTACTTCGGCGGCCTGTTCGGTGACTCGATCTCCGGCATCCTCATGAACACCCCCGGAAACAGCACGGCGATCGCGGGAACGTTCGAGGGGCACCGCATGGCGAAGAACGGCCGCGCCCCACAAGCGTTGGCCACCTCCGCCATCGGCGCCTTCATCGGCGGCATCATCGCCACCACCCTCGTGGTGTTCTTCGCCCCGACGCTCGCCGACCTGGCCACGAACTTCGGACCCGCGGAGTACTTCGCCCTGGCGGTGTTCGCCTTCATCGCGACGTCCGCGGTGGTGTCCGACTCCGTCCTCAAGGGTCTGAGCGCACTGCTGATCGGTCTGACACTCGCCGTCATCGGTATCGACGGACCCTCGGGCGCATCACGGTTCACGTTCGAGGTACCGGCACTGTTCGACGGCATCTCCGTGGTGGTCATCACCGTCGCGATGCTCGCCCTCGGCGAGGTCATCTTCATCGCCTCGAAGATCGGCAAGCCCGACGACAACACGCTGATCCCGTCGAAGGGTCGACCCTTCCTGAGCAAGGCAGAGTTCCGCGAAGCGATGCCTGCATGGTTGCGCGGCACCGCATTCGGAGTCCCCTTCGGCGTCATTCCCGCCGGCGGCGCCGAGGTGCCGAGCTTCCTGGCCTACGGCACCGAGCGCCGGTTGGACCGACGCAGCAAGAATCCGATGTTCGGGAAGGGCGCGATCCGCGGCGTCGCCGGACCGGAAGCCGCCGGCAACTCCACCGCCGGTACCGCGATGGGTGCACTTCTCGCTCTCGGGCTCCCCACGTCGGCGACGGCAGCGATCCTGCTCGCAGCGTTCCAGCAGTACGGGATCCAACCGGGACCGTTGCTGTTCGAGCGCAACGGTGAGGTCGTCTGGGCACTGCTCGCCAGCCTCTTCGTCGGCATGGTGGTCCTGTTGATCCTGAATCTGCCGTTCGCCCCCCTGTGGGCGCAGCTGCTCAAGATCCCCAAGAACTACCTGTACGCCGGCATCACCGTGTTCGCCTCGCTCGGCGTCTACGCGGTGAGCGCCTCGATCGTGGACCTCATCGCCATGCTCGGACTCGGCATCATCGGATTCATGCTGCGCCGCTTCGGGATCCCGTTGGCGCCGGTGCTCATCGCCGTCATCCTGGGACCGCTCGCCGAGGATTCGCTGCGACGAGCCCTGGCCGTCAGTGAAGGGGACGTCTCCGTCCTCGTCGGCAGTGGCATCACCGTCGTGCTGTACACGCTGATGGTCATCGCGGTGGTCTTCTCCATCGTGACGAAGGTGCGGTCGCGGGCGAAGGTGGACTTCTAGAGCACCGTGCTTCATCCCTCACCCCTCGCGAGTACGTCGACAGTGTCGTGATCCAGCTGCTGATCACGACAATCAGGACGTACTCGCGGGGGGTTCGTGGGTGTTCACCCCCGTGTCACCCCACCGTGGCTGAATGACGGCATGGGATACGACGAGACCTTCCTGTCCACCACCCCGCTGCCGCTCCCCGCCCGGCCGGACCTGACCGTCCTGACCTACACGCACTTCTCCGTGTCGATGGACCCCGAACGGCGCCTCGCCGCCGTGACCGCGGTGAACATCGACGGCGGCGCGTTGCAGGAGGTGGACCGCGGAGACGACTGGCGCCTCGATCCGCGACTGCCGGCGACCGCGCAGGCGGGCCCGGAGCTGTACGCGAACAACGACATCGACCGTGGGCACCTCGTACGACGACGCGATCCCGTGTGGGGCACTCTCGACGTCGCGGAGCAGGCCAACGAGGACACCTTCCACTACACCGTGTGCGGACCGCAGACGGCGACACTCAACCAGTCCAAGGAACTGTGGTTGGGCCTCGAGGACTACGTGCTCGAGCACGCGCGGACGTACGGGCAGACGATCTCCGTCTTCAGCGGCTGCGTGTTCGCCGAGGACGATCCCGTCTACCGCGGTGTCGCGATCCCGCGGCGCTTCTTCAAGATCGCGGCCTGGTGGCAGAACGACGTGCTCGCCGCGACCGGCTACGTGCTCGACCAGTCGGAGTCGCTGGCACCCATTCTCGAACGCGGCGTCCTGGCGAGCGACATCCCTCCGCTCGGGGCGTACCGCACGTATCAGGTGCCGATCACCGACATCGCCGCTGCGACCGACCTGGCGATGGCCGAGCTGACGGCGGCCGATCGCCTCGCTCTGGTTCCCGGCGTCCGGCCCGTCGAATGGCGCGAGATCGAGAGAGCCGACGACCTGGTGTGGTGAGGTCGGTCGAGCTACAGAACGATGTTCACCATTCTGCCCGGCACGACGATGACCTTCTTCGGATCCTTGCCGTCGAGAAGCGCGACGATCTTCTCGTCGGCCAGGGCCACCGCCTGCACGTCCTCGCGGGACGCGTCGGCCGCCACCGTGATGCGACTGCGCACCTTGCCGTTGACCTGGATCGGGTAGTCCACCGTGTCGTCCACGAGCCACTTCTCGTCGACCGTGGGGAAGGGACCGTGAGCCAGTGACTCGCTGTGTCCCAACGTGTTCCACAGTTCCTCGGCGATGTGTGGTGCGAGAGGAGCCAGCATCAGCACCAACGGCTCGACGGCGTCCCGAGGTGCGCCCTGCGGGTACTCCTTCGTGAGGTGGTTGGTGTACTCGATGAGCTTCGCGCCGGCCGTGTTGTCCCGCAGCGCAGCGTAATCCGCGTCGACACCCTCGACGGTCCGGTTGAGAGCCTTCAGCGTGGCGTCGCTCGGCGTCGCGTCGGTGGTCCGGACGGCGCCGGTCTCCTCGTCGATCACCAGACGCCAGACGCGCTGCAGGAAACGGTGCGCGCCGACGACGTCCTTGGTCGCCCACGGCCGGGACGTGTCCAACGGACCCATCGACATCTCGTACATGCGCAGGGTGTCCGCGCCGTACTCGGTGAAGATCTCGTCGGGGGAGACGGAGTTCTTCAGGGACTTGCCCATCTTCCCGTACTCACGAGTGACGGGCTGCCCGTCGTGGAAGTACCCGCCGTCGCGCTCCTCCACCTCGTCGGCCGCGACGTAGACGCCGCGCGCGTCGGTGAACGCGTACGCCTGGATGTACCCCTGGTTGTACAGGCGGCGGTACGGCTCCTTCGAGCTGACGTGCCCCAGGTCGAACAGCACCTTGTGCCAGAACCGCGCGTACAGCAGGTGCAGCACAGCGTGTTCCACGCCGCCGACGTAGAGGTCGAGGCCGCCGGGGTCGTTCTCGCCGTGAACGTCGGGGCGCGGTCCCATCCAGTACGCCTCGTTCTCCGGAGCGCACATCTGCTCGGAGTTGGTCGGATCGATGTAGCGCAGCTGGTACCACGAGCTACCGGCCCACTGCGGCATGACATTGGTGTCGCGCGTGTACGTCTGCAGCCCGTCGCCCAGGTCGAGCTCGACGTTCACCCAGTCGGTCGCCTTCGCCAACGGGGGAGACGGCTCACTGTTCGCGTCGTCCGGGTCGAACGACACGGGTGCGTAGTCCTCCACCTCCGGAAGTTCCACCGGCAGAGCAGAATCCGGCAACGGGTGCGCCTTGCCCTCCGCGTCGTACACCACCGGGAAGGGCTCGCCCCAGTACCGCTGACGGGCGAACAGCCAGTCGCGCAGCTTGTACTGGATGGTGCCCCTGCCGCGGCCCTCGGACTCGAGGTGCTCGATGACACGCGCCTTGGCCGCGTCGACGGTGAGGCCGTCCAGGAAATCGGAGTTGATCAGCTCGCCGTCGCCGGTCCATGCGGACTCGTCGACAGCGCCGCCCGAGATGACCTGCACCACAGGCAGTCCGAACTTCGTGGCGAACTCCCAGTCACGCTGGTCGTGACCCGGGACGGCCATGATGGCACCGGTGCCGTAGCCGGTCAGGACGTAGTCGGCGATGAAGACCGGCACCGACGCGCCGTTGACGGGGTTGACGGCGAAGGCGCCGGTGAACACACCGGTCTTCTCCTTGTTCTCCTGGCGCTCGAGGTCCGACTTGGCTGCGATCGCACGACGGTAGGCACCGACCGCGAGCACGGGAGTTCCCTCACCGTGCGTCCAGCGCTCGTCGGTGTCCGTCGGCCATGCCGCCGCCGTGATGTCGTCCACCAGCGGGTGTTCGGGTGCCAGCACCACGTAGCTGGCGCCGAAGAGCGTGTCGGGGCGGGTGGTGAACACGTCGATGTCGGCGGTGCCGGACCCGTGCGGCAGACCGGCGACGAACGTCACCTCGGCGCCGCGGGAGCGCCCGATCCAGTTGCGCTGCATCGTCTTGACCTTGTCCGGCCAATCCAGCAGATCCAGGTCGTCGATCAACCGGTCGGAGTACGCGGTGATCCGCATCATCCACTGGCGCAGGTTCTTCCGGAACACCGGGAAGTTGCCGCGGTCGCTGCGACCGTCGGCGGTGACCTCCTCGTTGGCCAGCACGGTGCCCAGACCGGGGCACCAGTTGACCAGCGAGTTGGACTGGTAGACCAGACGATGACCGTCGATGACGTCGCGACGCTCGGAGACCGAGAGATCGGCCCACGCACGCCCGTCGTCCAGAGTCCGAGCACCGGAGGTGAACTCCTCCTCGAGCTCGGCGATCCGTCGTGCCTTACCGGCCTCGGTGTCGTACCAGGAATCGAAGATCTGCAGGAAGATCCACTGCGTCCAGTGATAGAAGTCGACGTCCGTCGTGGCGAGCGAGCGGCGGGTGTCGTGACCGAGTCCCAGCCGCCCCAGCTGCCGGCGCATGTTGGCGATGTTCGCCTCGGTGGTGGTGCGCGGGTGCGTGCCCGTCTGCACCGCGTACTGCTCGGCGGGCAGGCCGAAGGCGTCGTAACCCAGCGTGTGCAGCACGTTGCGGCCCTGCATGCGGTGGTAGCGGGCGAACACGTCCGTCGCGATGTAACCGAGCGGGTGGCCGACGTGCAGACCGCTGCCGGACGGGTACGGGAACATGTCCTGCACGAACAACTTGTCGGTCGGAACCGGATCGCCGGTGCTGAGCTCGCCCACCGGATTGGGTGCGTCGAACGTCCCCTCGGCGGCCCACCGCTCCTGCCAGCGCGACTCGAGGGAACCCGCCAGATCCGCCGTGTAGCGGTGGCCGGGGGTCGTGTCGGGGGAGGTGTCGCCGTGTTCACTCACCCGACCAGCGTAAAGCGTGACGATCCGCACGCGGACGCCCGGCCACGACGCCGTAAAGTGGTGCTCGTGATTGTCGTGTCCGTGATCCTTCTGCTCGTACTCCTCGTCGGCGCCGTGGCGCTGGGCGCGGTGGCGTTCCTCGGTCTGACCGGCCGCTTGAAGCGCAACTCCGTCGCCGGAGTCCGAACGGAAGCGAGCATGCGCTCGGACGAGACGTTCACCGTCGCCAACCGAGTCGCCGGCCCGACGACGGCTGCCGCCGCGGTCTTCCTGCTGGTCGGCGCAGTGGCGACCCTCGCGCCGGGCGGCATCTTCGGCGTGGTCGCCGCCGTGCTGACCACCGTCGCCGCGCTCGTCACCGCTGCGTACGGCGGTGCCATGGGCACCCGCGCCGCGGCCGCAGTGCCGGTCGAGGAGACCGGTGGATGCGGCCACAGCTGCATCTCGTGCAGCCTCAAGGACGCGTGCCAGCCGTCCTGACGTGGCGTTCTCCCTGACAGGCACCATCAGAGCGCTCGACGGCTTCGTCCTCGCGATCTTCGCTGCTGCCATCGCGGCCACCGTGTTCCCGGTCTCCGGCACCGCAGCGGACGTCCTGTCGTGGGTCACCACGATCGGCATCGCCCTGCTGTTCTTCCTGTACGGAATCAGACTGTCTCCGCGTGACGCCATGGACGGAGTCCGGCACTGGCGACTGCACGGGGTCGTTCTGGCCTGCACGTACCTGCTGTTCCCGCTCCTCGGACTCGGCGTTCGCGTACTGGCGCCGGGGCTGCTGACCGACGACCTCTACACCGGGATGCTCTACCTCTGCCTCGTTCCGTCCACGATCCAGTCGTCGATCGCCTTCACCTCGATCGCCCGCGGCAACGTCGCCGGCGCCGTCGTCAGCGCGTCGCTGTCCAACATCATCGGAGTGTTCGCGACGCCGCTGCTGGTGGTCCTGCTGATGAGCACGACGGGCGGTGCGAGCATCGATGCCGGATCGATCGTCGACATCATGCTCCAACTCCTGCTGCCGTTCGTGGCCGGACAGTTCGCGAGGCGATGGCTCGCAGGACGGGTGGAGCGGCATCGGTCCACCACGCTGCTCGTCGACCGCGGATCGATCCTCCTGATCGTCTACGCCGCATTCAGTGCGTCACGGGTCGAGGGAGTCTGGGCTGCCACGACGCCGTGGCAGATCGTCGCAGTGGTGGTCTTGTGCAGTGCACTGCTCGCTGTTGTTCTCGCGACGACAGCCGGGATCGCGCGAACATTGCGCATGTCTCGCGCCGACCGCATCGTCGTGGTGTTCTGCGGGTCGAAGAAGAGCCTGGCCAGCGGCATCGCGATCGCCTCCGTGCTCTTCGTCGGGCAACCCGTGGGAGTGATCGTGCTTCCCCTGCTGATCTTCCACCAGATCCAACTCGTGGTGTGCGCCGTCCTGGCGGGCCGCTACGAGCGCGAGGCGATCAGGGACGCTGCATCGACTTCCTGATCTCGTCGAGGCGCGCCTTGCCGGCACGCTCCCGCTCGGCGAACTTCTCCGCCTCGGTGCGTCCGACCGCGCTCTCGGCGTCCAGCTCGGTGGAACCCACCGCGCGCCCCGAACGCCCGTCGATGCGTTCGCGCACCGCGTCGAAGGTGGGCACTCCGGCGTAGGTGAACCCCGGGTCCGTCGGAACCTGGGGGATGTCGGACACCGACGGCGTGCGCGGCATGATGTCGGGGTCGACCGACGCCTCGGGAGTCAGAGCCACGGCGGCGGCGTGCACCGAACGCAGCGCCGGTCGAGCACTCGTGAGTGCGACGACGAGATCGAGTACCTCCGCATCGGGCAACGACGCGGCCTGGTCGGACGAGAAGTCGGTCATGTCACCAGGGTAGGCCTGAGAGCTCCGGTGATCGTGGACTCCCGACCCCGGAATGCGGGGCCGGAAGTCCACGATCGGGCGACTACGGCGTCGGCATGCCGCCGTTGACGTTCAGCGTGTCGCCGGTGACGTACCCGGACTCGGCCGACGAGAGGTACACGTAGGCACCGGCCAACTCGGCGGGCTGACCCGCACGACCGAGCGGCGTCTCCTGGCCGAACTCGGGCAGCGCCGACGTGGGCTGTCCGCCGGACGCCTGCAAGGGCGTCCAGAACGGACCGGGAGCAACGACGTTGACGCGGATCCCACGAGGAGCGAGTTGCTGCGCCAGCGCCTTGCTCATCGTGTTGATCGCCATCTTGGTCGTCGCGTAGTCCACGAGTCCCGGTGACGGCGTGTACGCCTGGATCGAACTGGTGTTGACGATGGTCGATCCTGCCGGCATGTGCGGAACCGCTTCCTGGATGATCCAGAACAGCGCGTACACGTTGGTCTTGAACGTGGCGTCGAACTGCTCCGGGCTCAGATCCTCGAGCTTCTCGACGTACTGCTGCTTGCCGGCGACGTTCACGAGAAGGTCTATGCCACCGAACTTCTCGACGGTGGTGCGCACGATGCCGCGAGCCGCGGACTCGTCCGTGAGGTCGGCGGGAGCGAGTACCGCGGTCCTCCCAGCGGTGCGCACCAGGTCGGCCACCTCTTGCGCGTCCTTCTCCTCCGACGGCAGGTAGTTGAGAACGACGTCGGCGCCCTCGCGGGCCAGCGCGATGGCGACGGCGCGGCCGATGCCGCTGTCCGCACCGGTGACCAGTGCCTTGCGCCCGGTCAGCCGGCCGGTGCCGCGGTAGCTGCCCTCACCGTGGTCGGCCTTGGGCTCGAGTTCCGCGGCGAGGCCCGGCGGATCCTGGTGCTGCTCGGGGTACCCGTCCTGTCGGTACTGGGTGACGGGATCGGTGAACGTGTACTGGTCGGTCATCGCCGTGGCATGCCCCGGCCGTGGGGGGTGCCAAACAGGTGTCACCGGGTCCGTGGCGGGTACCACCGAAGACATGGCCCCGAAGTTTCCCGGCGCAGGCACCTTCGTGCCCGAGTCCGACGATCTCCGCGTTCTCGCCGACGCCGCCCGCAGTTGCCGGGGATGCGACCTGTGGGAGCCCGCGGAGAACACGGTGTTCGGAGCCGGCACCCCGTCCGCTCGCATGATGCTCATCGGCGAGCAACCGGGTGATCAGGAGGATCGACGGGCACAGCCCTTCGTCGGCCCGGCGGGTGCGCTCCTGAATCGTGCTCTGGCGCAGGCGGACATCGACCGGGAGCTGACCTACGTCACCAACGCGGTCAAGCACTTCAAATTCACGCGTGCCGACCGCGGCCCGCGGCGCATCCACAAGAAGCCGCTGCGCTCGGAGGTCGTCGCGTGTCACCCGTGGCTCGAGGCGGAGATCCGCGCCGTCGACCCGTCCGTCGTGGTCCTCCTCGGCGCGACGGCGGCGCAGGCGATGCTGGGGACCTCGTTCCGGATCGGTGTCGACCGGGGGCGCGTCCTCGAGGTGGGCGAGGCGAGAGCTGTTGCCACCGCGCACCCGTCGGCCGTCCTCCGAGCGCCGGACGACGAACGCGATGCCGCGTTCGACGCACTCGTCGCCGATCTGCGAGTGGCCGCATCACTTCTGGAATGACACCGGAAGTTCACAGGCACCGCCCCGGTCACCGCAGTAGCGTGGCGTCGTGACGAGAATCCCGCGCGACGGAACGATCTCTCCTGCCTACACCGGGCGCTTGGCCAACGATCCCGTTCCGGCGCTGCGACTGCCGGACGACCGCATGGATCCCGACGTCACCTACCGCTTCATCCACGACGAGCTGATGCTCGACGGCAGTTCCCGCCTCAACCTCGCCACGTTCGTCACCACGTGGATGGAGCCCGAGGCCGAGAAGCTGATGGCCGAGACGTTCGACAAGAACATGATCGACAAGGACGAGTACCCGGCCACCGCGGCGATCGAGGAGCGGTGCGTCAACATGGTGGCGGATCTCTGGAACGCGCCCGGGCTCGACCCGACCGATCCGTCCAGCGCAACGGGCGTCTCGACGATCGGTTCGTCCGAGGCCGTCATGCTCGCCGGTCTGGCACTGAAATGGCGGTGGCGCGCACGTCGGACCGCGGCCGGTGCGGACACCGGTCGGCCCAACCTCGTGTTGGGGACGAACGTCCAGGTGGTCTGGGAGAAGTTCTGTCGCTACTTCGACGTCGAGCCGAAGTACCTCGACATGGAGCCGGGCCGCTACGTCGTCACGGCCGACCAGGTGCGCGACGCCGTCGACGAGAACACCATCGGCGTGCTCGCGATTCTCGGGACCACGTTCACCGGCGAACTCGAACCGGTCGAGGAGATCTCGGCCGTGCTCGACGAGATCGCCGCGGCCGGCGGGCCGGACGTCCCCATCCACGTGGACGGTGCCAGCGGCGGTTTCGTGGTCCCGTTCCTGAACCCGGATCTGGTGTGGGACTTCCGGTTGCCGCGCGTGAAGTCCGTCAACGCCAGTGGTCACAAGTACGGACTGACCTACCCCGGCCTGGGATTCGTCGTGTGGCGCGAGAAGGAGGACCTCCCCGAGGACCTCGTGTTCCGCGTCAACTACCTCGGCGGTGACATGCCGACGTTCACCCTGAACTTCTCACGCCCGGGCAATCAGGTGATCGGTCAGTACTACAACTTCCTCCGCCTCGGCCGCGCCGGCTACACGGATGTCATGACCTCGCTGCGCTCGACCGCGACCCGCGTCGCCGACCACCTGCGCGAGCACGGCGACGTCGACGTCATCTCCGACGGGTCCGACATCCCGGTGGTGGCATTCGCGCTGCGGGAGAACTGCGGCTTCACCGTCTTCGACGTCTCTCACGAACTCCGCGCCCGCGGGTGGCAGGTTCCCGCGTACACCATGCCGGCCCGTGCCGAGTCGGTCTCGGTCCTGAGAATCGTTGTGCGAGAGGGCTTCTCGGCAGACCTGGGTAGGATGCTGTGCGAAGCGATCGACGCCGTCCTGGCGTCGCTCTCCACCGACGGCGACGGGCACTCGCACGCTCGGCACTTCGCCCACTGACGAGAACTTCGGTCTCAGTTCCGGTCGACGTCGATCGGGTGGGTCGCCAGCATCGCCAGCGGCAGCGGCTGACGGCGCAACACCTGCGCCCACAGATCGACGCGCGGCGGGCCCACGACGTCGGACGGCAGCGCGGACACCACCATCCAGTCGTCCCGCTCGAGTTCTCCCTCGAGCTGTCCGAGCGTCCATCCCGAGTAGCCGGCGAAGATGCGCATTCCCTCCACCAGCGGGGTGATCGCAGCCGGGTCGGAGTCCAGGTCGACCATCACGACACGGCCGTCCACTCGACGGATGCCCCGCACGTCGTCGACGTCCACGCCGGACCGCAGCGTGGCCAGACACAGTGCGGAGTCGCGTTTGACGGGTCCGCCCACGTAGAGCGCTTTCGGGGACGCCGCGAGATCCGACCACTGCGGGAGCACGTTGTGCACAGCGGTCTCGCTCGGCCGATTGATGACGACGCCCAGGCTGCCGGCGTCGTTGTGCTCGATGATGTAGACCACGGTGCGACGGAACGTCGGTTCGACGAGTTCCGTGGACGAGACCAGCAGCGATCCCGGCCGCACCACCTGATCGGCCGACGCGGTCCGGTCCTCCGGTTCTTCTGCGTGTGCCACCTCCTCATCATGGCACCGGCAGCCTCGACAGTGCGAGAGATGACGCGCCGAGGCGGCGGTTAGTGTCACCCGCGTGACCCGAACGGAGCGGACCGGCGCCGTCGACGCGCTGCGATCCGTCCGACACGAGCCCGGAGCACCTCGTCTGGTCGCGCTGCGTGTCGCCTCTCAGTTCGGCGACGGCATGTTCCAGGCCGCCCTCGGAGGCGCGATTCTCTTCGACCCACAGCGCGGCGGCGATCCCGCTGCGATCGCCGCCGGCTTCGCGGTGCTCTTGTTGCCGTACTCGCTGATCGGCCCGTTCGCCGCGCGGATCCTCGACCGCGTCGATCGAGCGACCGTGCTCGCCCGCGCAGGCATCGTGAAGTCGCTCCTCATCCTCTGCGCCACCGGGCAACTCGTCGCGGGCGCCTCGACGACGGCCGTCCTGATCACGGCCCTCGCCGTCGTCGGAGTGAGCCGGTTCGTCCTGGCGGGCCTGTCCGCGTCGCTACCGCACGTCGTTCCGGTGCGATCGCTCGTCGCGACCAACGCCGCCCTGGTCACCGTCGGCGCAGTCGTCTCCGCCGTCGGCGCGTCGGTGGCTGTCCTGGTGCTCGGACTCGTCGGGCCGTCGGATCGGGCCACGGCCTTCGCGACGGCCGTGTCCGCCGTGGGTGCCGTCGCGGCGACTCTCCTGGCGCGCGGCTTCGCTTCCGGACGGCTGGGTCCCGGCGCCGCCTCGGTGTCCGCCCCGACCCGCCGCGTTCTCGCCGACTGGGTGTCCGGCTTCGTCGCGGTGCGCCGTACCCCGTCCGTCGCCGCCGCGCTGGTGGGAGTGGGTGCCCACCGGGTTGCCTTCGGCATCGACACCCTCGTGATGGTGCTGGTGCTGCGCGAGGGCGCGCACTCGTCCGTCCTGCCCGGCGGTGTGGCGGGCTTCGGGTTGACGGTGGGTGCCGCCGCGGCGGGCATGTTCCTCGCCGCACTCGGCACGTCCGTTCTCCTGCCGCGCCTCGGCCGCACGCGCACAGTGGTCGGTGCGCTGGTCCTGGCCACGCTCACCCAGGCCACCCTCGTCGTCGGGCTGGTGCCGGACCTGCTGATCCTCGCGGCCTTTCTCCTGGGGTTCGCAGGTCAGACGGTCAAGCTGACCGCCGACGCGGCCATGCAGACGGACATCGACGACGACACTCGCGGACGCGTCTTCGGAGTACAGGACACCGTGTTCAGCGCGGCGTTCGTCGGCGCCGTGGCGGGCGCGGCCCTCGTGATCGGTCCGGGGTCGACCGCGGTCGACACGTCCGCAGCCATCGTCTGCGTGGTCGCCGGCGTCGTCGCCTACGCGGCGGCAGCGGCGATCGCGCTCCGGATCGGCGTCAGGACCTCGCGGCCCACCACGCCAGGAGCTCCTTCTCCGCATCCTCACGACTGAGCGGCCCGCGGTCGAGACGAAGCTCCTTCAGGAACTTCCACGCCTCTCCCACCTGCGGGCCGGCCGGAATGCCGAGCAGTTCCATGATGGCGTTGCCGTCCAGATCCGGACGCACCCTGGCCAGGTCCTCCTGCTCGGCGAGTGCCGCGATACGCCGCTCGAGATCGTCGTACGTCGCCTGCAGGGACGCTGCACGGCGCTTGTTGCGGGTGGTGCAGTCGGCGCGGACCAGCTTGTGCAGCCGGGGCAGCAGATCGCCGGCGTCGGTGACGTAACGACGCACGGCCGAATCGGTCCACTGACCCTTGCCGTAGCCGTGGAAACGCAGATGAAGGAAGACGAGCTGCGCGATGTCGTCGGTCAGCTTCTTCGGGAACTTCAGTGCGCGCAGGCGGCGACGCACCATCTTGGCGCCCACCACCTCGTGGTGGTGGAAGCTCACCCCGCCGCCGGGCTCGTTGCGTTTGGTGTCGGGCTTGCCTATGTCGTGGAGCAGCGCCGCCCATCGGAGCACCAGGTCCGGATCGCCGTCCTCGAGGTCGATCGCCTGCTGCAGAACCGTGAGGGAGTGCTGATAGACGTCCTTGTGCTGGTGATGCTCGTCGATCTCGAGCGTCATCGCCGGCACCTCCGGGAGGATGCGTGCCGCGATCCCCGTCTCGCACAGGGCGTCGATGCCGTCGACGGCGAACTCGCCGAGAATCAGCTTGTCCAGCTCGGCGGTGACGCGTTCGACCGTGATCCGGTCGATCTGCTCCGCCATGTTCTCGATCGCCGCGCGGACCCGCGGCAGCATCGTGAAGCCGAGCTGGGCGACGAACCGCGCAGCGCGCAGCATCCGGAGCGGATCGTCGTCGAAGGACGCCTCCGGGGTGGTCGGCGTGTCCAGGACTCCCTCGAGCAGCGCGTCCAGGCCACCCAGGGGATCGACGAACTCACCGGCCCCGTCCGGCCCGATCCGCACGGCCATGGCGTTGAGCGTGAAATCGCGCCGGACCAGGTCGTCCTCGAGCGTCGAGCCGTACTGCACGATCGGATTCCGGGACACCCGGTCGTACTTGTCGCTCCGGAACGTCGTGATCTCGATCTGCCGACCGTGCTTGACCGCACTGACGGTGCCGAAGTCGATGCCGGTGTCCCACTGATGGTCGGCCCAGCCCGCCAGCAGCGCCTGCACGTGCTCGGGCAGAGCGTTCGTCGTGAAGTCGAGGTCACTGCTCAAGCGGCCCAGGAGAGCGTCCCGGACGCTCCCGCCGACGAGGTACAACTCGTGGCGCCGCCGCAGCGAACAGCGACCCCAGTGGACCGAGGATGTCGTCGTGCGCGCGCAGGGCCACGGCACCCGACGCGAGGAGCCGTGCGCGGCGGTCCGGATCGGTGGCAGGCGGGGGAGGCACGACGTCACACCCTACCGAGGCGCGCACTTCGCGGTGCGTCCCACCGGGAGCAGGGCGGACGGAACTAGTATCGATCGGGTGTCCGGTGCCGAGCGAGCCAAGAGAACACGTCGCGGTGTGCGACGGCGTCCTCGTGCCGCCGCCGACCCCGGAACACGAGGGGCCGACAAACCCACACTGCGCACCGTTCGAGAGACCTCGGCCGGCGGCCTGGTCGTCGACGGACTCGACGGACCCCGCGACGGACTGTGCGCCGCCCTCATCGGTCGCACCGACCGACGCGGCCGCCTGCTGTGGTCGCTGCCCAAGGGTCACATCGAGCAGGGCGAGACGCCCGAGCAGACCGCCGAGCGGGAAGTGGAGGAGGAGACCGGCATCACCGGGTCCGTCCTCGCGCCCCTGGGAAGCATCGACTACTGGTTCGTGACCGAGGGACGACGCGTCCACAAGACCGTCCACCACTACCTGCTGCGATCCCTCGGCGGCGAACTGTCGGACGAGGACGTCGAGGTCACCGAGGTGGCCTGGGTGCCGCTCAGCGAACTGCACTCCCGGCTCGCGTACGCCGACGAGCGCAAGCTCGCCGAGCGAGCCGGCGAGATGATCGACTCGATGGCGCGCGAGAAGTCCGCCGACACGCAGAATCCCCGACCGGTCTCCGACCTTCCCGCACCATCCCGACCGGTCTCCGACCTCCCCGCCTCCCCCCGACCGGTCTCCGACCTTCCCGCCTCCCCCCGACCGGTCTCCGACCTTCCCGCACCATCCCGACCGGTCTCCGACCTCCCCGCCTCCCCCCGACCGGTCTCCGACCTTCCCGCCTCCCCCCGACCGGTCTCCGACCTTCCCGCCGCCGAATGACCCGGTCCGCACCGACGGCCCGGCGCCTCGCCGTGGTCATGGCGATCCTCGCCGTGCTCGCCTGGCTGACCGTCCCCGCGGGAGCGCAACCCTCCACCCCGCCCAGCGACCCCACCACGACGCGGAGCACACCGTCGCCCTCGGCCACGCTGGCGCCACCGGACACCTCGATCGACGGCACGTTCCTGTCGATCTCCGTCGACGAGGTCACGCCGACCACCGTCTCCACCAGCAGTGCGCCGGTCGTCACCGTCACGGGAACGGTGACCAACGTCGGGGACCGCGCGGTCAGCGACATCTCGGTCCGGCTGCAGCGAGCACCCGCGGTACGCACGGCCGACGAACTCCGGACCTCGCTCACCGAGGATCAGGACCGCTTCGACACGGTCGGGCCCTTCGAGTCGCTCACCGGCGACGGATCGGACACCGCGCTGCAACGCGGCGACACGCTGCCGTTCGAGCTGACCCTGCCGCTGCGCTCGACCACCGGACCGTCACTGGGTCTGGATCGGCCGGGTGTCTATCCGATGATGGTGAACGTCAACGGCAACCCCGAGTACGGGCAGGAGGCACGGCTGGACGACGCCGCGTTCCTGCTTCCCGTCGCGGGTCTGCCGCGGGACACCACGGTGCTCGATCCGGCCGCTCCCGATGCCGTTCCGCTTCCACCGGACACGGGACGCCCCGTCGCCACGACGCTGCTCTGGCCGCTGGCCGACCGCCCACACCTGGCGGCGGGCCTGCCCGGCACCGTCGACGAGGAGGTGCGACTGAACGACGACGACCTCGCCGCCTCGCTCTCCGCCGGCGGTCGACTCGAAGGACTGGTGTCGGCACTGGAGTTCGCGACCGGACCGACCGTCGACACCGAGGGCGCACTCGCCTCCTCGACGTGTCTCGCCGTCGATCCCGACCTGCTGGTCACCGTCTCGAGCATGACGCGGGGTTACCTCGTGGTCGACGACCCGGCCGATCCCACCGGCCCTGCCTCCGAGGGCAGCGGCGCCGTCGCCGCCGCGTCGTGGCTCGATCGCGTCCGCACCCTCGCGTCCTCGATGTGTGTCACCGCGGTGCCGTTCGCCCAGACCGACCTCGCGGCCGTCGCCGCCGTGGCCGACCCGGTTCTGACCTCTGCCGCGATCACGACTCCGACGGACGTCGCCGACTCGATCCTCGGAGTCACGTCCCGCCGCGACGTCCTGTGGCCGGACGCGGGTGCTCTCGACGATGCGGGGGCGGGCATGGTCGCGGCGTCGGGCCGGACGGTCGCACTGCTCGCACAGGACGCCGTGCAGACCGTCAGTACGCCCGACACGGTGACCCTCGCGACCGATGCGGGCACCCCTCCGCTGCGTGCCGCGCTCTACGACACCGAGGTCTCCACCGCGCTGTCCGCGGTGGGCGAGCACCCGACGACCCCGTCCGTGACACCGCGTGAGCAGGTGTACGACGTCGCCGAGGACTCGCGCACGGCCCGATTGCAGGACGCGCTCGGCGCATTGCACTTCGACGCGCTGAACGCCGGCGCCCCGGACACGGTCGCTGCCACGGACGGCCCACGATCACTCACCGTCGCGCCGCCACAGACCTGGACTCCCGACCGCGACGAGGCCTCCGCGGTGCTCGGCACCATCGCGGGCCTGTTCCGTAGCGGACTCGCGACGCCGCGCTCCCTGTCCGACCTGCTGGCGGTCCCGCCTCCGCTGGAGGCGGCCGAGTCGGACTACCCGGACGCGGCCGTGGAGGACGGCGCACCGGCCGATGTCCGCGATGTCGTGGCTGCCCAGAACGCCCGCATCGGTGCGCTGGCGGCCGCGCTGATCGACGATTCGCGTGCCGCGATCTCGCCCGCGCTGTACGTCGCTCCGCTCCGGGAGGATCTCCTGCGGGCGATGACCACGTCGGATCGTCGGGGCGGGCAGCGCGGGGAGTCGGAACAGGCCGCGCGCCGCCGTGCCGCCGACGTTGCCGCCGGCCTGGACCGGCTGTACGGATCCGTGACGATCCTCGCGCCCGGCGGTGTCTTCACCCTCGCCTCGGAGGCCAGCCCGCTGCTGTTGGTCGCGCGGAACGATCTGCCCATCGGCATCACCGTCGACCTGGCGGTCGACGCGCCCGACGCGATGCAGATCGAGAACATCGGCCCGCAGCAGCTGCCCCCACGGGGAAGTCGTTCTCTGCAGATCCCCGCTCGAGTGAGCGATTCGCGCAAGATGGTGGTGGAGTTCTCCCTGAGCACCACCGACGGGACGCGACTCGGGCAGGCTGCGACCGTCAATGTGCGGTCCAATGCGTACGGTCGTGCTTTGGCGATCATCACAGCAGGCGCCGGTGCGCTCCTGCTGCTGCTCGCGGGCCGACGGTTGTGGCACCGGTTCCGGGGCCAACCGGATCCCGCCGACGAACAGTAAGGATTCTCGATGACGGGGAGCATTCCTCACGGGCGACGGGACGCCGTACCGCGGGCGCCTCGCGCGCCCTGGGAGCGCAGCTCCGATGGGGCGCAGCAGCGCAGCTCCGACGCGGCTCAGGATCCGATGATGGTGCCCACGAGCGTCGCGCCCCCGGTCCGTCCTGCCGCCCCGACCCGCATACCCCCGGCCACGGCGTCACCGCAGCCGGCGTCCGGCTCCAGCTCCTCCCGCCTGCTCTCCGCGACGGGTGCGATCGCGTTCGCGACATTGATCAGCCGCATCACCGGATTCGCGAAGCAACTGCTGCTGGTGACGGTGCTGGGCACCACCGTCGCCACGTCGTACACCGTCGCGAGTGTCATCCCCAACATGATCGCCGAGCTCGTCCTCGGTGCCGTGCTGACGGCCATCGTCGTGCCGGTGCTGGTGCGGGCGGAGAGCGAGGACGCCGACAACGGCCGTGCTTTCGTGCGCAGGCTCTTCACTGCTGCGCTGACCATGCTGATCCTCGCGGCGGTGCTGGCGACGGCCGCGGCGCCACTGCTCACGCGCTACGTCTTCCTGTCGGAGGACGGCCAGGTGAACACGGGTCTCACCACCGCACTCCTTCTCCTGCTGTTGCCCGCGATCCTGTTCTACGGCCTCTCCGCTCTGTTCACGGCGATCCTGAACACTCGGCAGAACTTCAAGCCCGGTGCCTGGGCACCCGTGCTCAACAACCTGGTGGTGCTCGCCGTCCTGGTGATCTACCTCGTCGTACCGGGCGAGATCTCCCTCGATCCGGTGCGCATCAGCGACCCGAAGCTGCTGGTGCTGGGCGTCGGCATCACGCTCGGCGTCGTGGTCCAGGCCCTGAGCCTGGTGCCCGCGCTGCGGCGCAACAAGATCGATCTGCGCCCGCTGTGGGGGCTCGACGACAGGCTGCGTCAGTTCGGCGGCATGGCCGTCGCGATCGTGCTCTACGTCGTCATCAGTCAGGCCGGCATGGTGTTCGCGACGCGCATCTCCTCGCACGTCGACCCCGCCGGCCCGCTCATCTACAACCAGGCCTGGATCCTGCTGCAGCTGCCGTACGGCGTGCTCGGCGTGACGGTGCTGACGGCGATCATGCCCCGGCTCAGCCGCAACGCCGCCGCCAAGGACACCCCGGCCGTCGTCGACGACCTGTCGGTGGCCACCCGGATGACCATGCTCGCGCTCATCCCGGTCATCGGCTTCCTCACCGTGGCCGGCCCGCAGGTCGGCGAGGCTCTGTACGGCTACGGCAACTTCGGCGCAGCCGACGCCGAGCGACTCGGTGAAGCCGTCAGCTGGTCGGCCTTCACCCTCGTTCCCTACTCGCTAGTCCTGATCCACCTGCGGGTCTTCTACGCCCGCGAGCAGGCGTGGACGCCCACGTGGATCGTTCTCGGCATCACCGGCGTCAAGATCGCGCTGTCCGCCCTGACGCCGTTCCTGGCGACGTCGGATCGATCCGTGGTCCTGTTGCTCGGCGCGGCCAACGGTCTCGGTTACATCACCGGGGCGATCATCGGATGGATGCTGCTGCGTCGCAGCCTCGGCGAACTACGACTCGCGGGAGTCCGGCGCACGGTCGCGGCGACGCTGATCTCCACCGCGATCGGCATGCTCGCGGTGTTCGCGGCCGACACGGCCCTCGGGCTCGACCGTCTGACCGGACCGGGCGCGCTGCTCCGCGTCGCTTTCGACGGCGCAGTCATGCTGCTGATCACCGGTCTGTGCCTGTACCGGGCACGGATCCCGGAAATCGAATCCATCACCGTCGCGGTGGCGCGTCGCCTCGGCCGCGCCCCGGCCGTGACGTCCGGACCTGTGACGACAGCGCATGTCGGGACCGATCCGATGTATGCGGAGACCGAGTTGATCCCCGCGATCGGCGGCCCCGACATGCCCCCGGTGGGTCGGCCGACCGAGGGGTTCGGTCGGGCCACCGGCGCGGGTCGGCTCCCGTACCCTGACAGGCGAGTGGACCCGCGAGCACACGGCGGTTCCCGCGCGCCGATGTACACCGGAGACGAGTCGGAGACGACGATCATCCCCGCGTACACCGGCGCGTTCACGACCAGTAGTGACGAAGGAGTGTCAGTGACCGACGACGAGGGTGCACGGGGGCGTACGCCGTCCGAGGCCGAGGACGCCGCTCAGCCCGGTGGCGTGTCCACCGACGACCGTCGCGTCGCCGACTCCGATGCCGCCACCGGGTCGTCCGAGGACACCGACCGGCAGCACGACGCGTCCACCACGGATCCGATCGAGTCGAGCCCCGACGTGTCCGGCCAGGCCGACGTCACCGAGACCGAGCGCACGGCCGACGAGACCGAGTCCGGACTCGTCGACACCGGCGTCATGCCGGTCGGATCGCCCACGCTGCCCCCGGCCGTCCCCGTCGCCGAGTCGCCCCGCACACCGTTGCGCGGACCGAAGCTCATCCCCGGCGCGTCGGTCGCCGGCGGGCGCTACCGCCTTCTCGCACCGCACGGCGGCGCACGCGGCCTCAAGTTCTGGCAGGCCCACGACGTCAAGCTCGACCGCGAGGTGGCCCTGACGTTCGTCGACGCCGACCAACGATCGACCGGCGACGCCACCCGAGCGCGCCGACGGCCCGCAGGCCGTGCTGTCCCGGACTCTGCGCCTGGGCCGGATCAACTCGCCCGGCCTCGCCCGCGTCCTCGACGTCGTCCGCGGCAGCTCGGGCGGCATCGTCGTCGCGGAGTGGACTCGCGGACGATCCCTGCGCGAGATGGCCGACACGGAACCGTCGCCCCTGGGCGCCGCCAACGCCATCAAGTCGCTGGCCGCTGCGGCCGAGGCCGCCCATCGCGGCGGCGGCGCACTGTCCATCGACCACCCGGACCGTGTGCGCATCAGCATCAAGGGTGACGCCGTTCTCGCGTTCCCGGCCACCTTCGGTGATGCCGATCCCGGCTCCGACGTACGCGGACTGGGCGCGATGCTCTACGCCCTGATCACCGCGCGGTGGCCCCTGGGCGACCCGTCGGGCCCCGCGACCGTCGGCGGGATGCGCATCGCCGATCGCACGGCGTCCGGTGCGGCCGTCGAGCCCCGCGAGATCCGCCCCGACGTACCGTTCGAGATCTCCGCCGTCGCCGTGCGTGCCCTCGAGCAGAACAGCGGCATCCGGACCGCCGCCACCGTGCAGCACATCCTCGGCCAGGCCGCGGTGGTCAACGAGAAGACCGAGATGATCCCCGCACTGCGGCTGGGTCAACGGCCGCCCGGATCGACCGGTCACGCACTCGCCGACCCCGACGACGAGCCGCCCGCGGACCGCTCCAACGTCATGGTCGCCGCGTTGGTGGGCCTCGGAGTCCTCACTGTCGTGGTGCTCGGCCTCGTCGGCTGGTGGCTCGCCAACCTGTTCGCCGGCGGCGGTTCCGACGAACCTCTCACCGAGCAGAACTTCGGGCTCACGACGTCCGCGTCGGCTCCGGCCGCGCCCGGAGAGGCGGCACCCGCGCCGACCACCGTGCCCGTCGCTCTGTCGTCCGTCGACGTCTTCTCGCCGCAGGGCACCCCGGACAACCCGGGCACCGTCGACAACGTGGCCGACAACGACGCGGGGACGGTGTGGGAGACGGACTCGTACTTCAACCCGTTCCCGTCCCTCAAGTCCGGCGTCGGCATCATGGCGACGCTCGACCAGGAGACCACTCCCGCCAGCGTCTACGTGAACTCGCCGTCGCCCGGCACGGTCGTCGAGATCCGGTCGGCCACCAGCGCGACACCCAGCCTGGACGAGACCCAGGTGATCGGGTCCGCGACGCTCGGCAACGGCCTCACCGACATCGCCGTCACACCCGACGGACCCGTCCGGTACGTGCTGTTCTGGATCACGGATCTCAGCACATCCGGTGGCGGCAACCAGAGCACCATCGCGGACATCGGGGTCTCCGCAGCATCCTGATCGCCGCGTGTCGTGCGCTGTCACAACAGATTTCGTGACCAGCTCGGACGGTTCGTTTCTGGGCTAGCCTCCGCGGGTGCGACAAATCGGGGGAGTCGCGGGTGGTGAGGCCACGGACGGCGAGCTGCTCGGGGCGCACATCGCGGGGGACGCGACGGCTTTCGCCGTGCTCGTACGGCGCCACCAGGACCATCTCTGGCTCACGGCACGGAGGGCCAGCTACTCCGCGGAGGACGCGGCGGACTCCCTCCAGGAGGCGCTGCTGTCCGCGCACCGCACCGCCGCCTCGTTCCGTGCGGACGCCGCCGTCCGCAGTTGGCTGCACCGGATCGTCGTCAACGCGTGCCTCGACCGCATCCGCCGCAATCGCGTCCGACCCACCGTGCCGCTCGGGGAGGAGACCCGCGAGCCACGTGATCCCTTCGACCGCTACGCCGACGTCGATCTCTCCCTCGTCGTCGAGAAGGCACTGTTCTCACTCCCTCCCGACCAGCGCGCCGCGATCGTCGCCGTCGACATGGAGGGGTACTCCGTCGCCGATGCCGCCGCGGCGCTCGGGGTTCCCGTCGGCACGATCAAGAGCCGTTGCGCCCGGGGCCGTCAGAAGCTCGCCGTCGTCCTCGCCTCCGTCCGTGTGCAGAACTCGGACGAGTGAGGGGAACCGGGGACCCTCCGCGGGCGTCCAATCTGTCATGGCGACAGACGAGGCGGTGACGTGTCCGTGACCGACCGCGCTCCCCTCACTCCCGACCTCCTCGCCGACCTGCACGCGGGCCTGCTCCCGGAGGACGAGGCCGCCCGCATCCGCCAGCGCGTCGAGACCGATCCCGAGGCAGCGGCCCGTCTGGCCGACCTGGACGCCGTCGTCGACATGGTGCGCGCACGGGGCGCCGATCTCACCGCCGGTGTCACGATGCCGCCCGACGTCGCCGAGCGACTGCAGGGCGCGCTCACCGGAGTACCGCGGGACGAGTTGGCGGCACGACGCTCGGGCCGACGCACTCGGATCCCGATCATCGCGGCGGCCGCGGCGATCGTCGCGCTGGTGGGGGCCGGTGCGGGACTGGCACTCGCGTCCATCGAGACGGTCGGGGGCGGTGATCAGGTGATCGCCTCGGCCCGGCCACTCGACGACCGCACGGTGTTGTCCGTCGTCGGGTCGGTCGATCGAGGCCGCTTCGTCGATGCCGCCGTGCTGGCCGGTTGCCTCGAGGCCAACGGCATCCCGGCGTCGGCCACGGTGGTCGGATCCGGCCCGGTCACCTTGGACGGCATCGAGGCGACCCTTCTCGTCACGGCCGGGACCACGCCCGGTTCGCTCGTCGCGGTCGCTGTGGGCGACTCCTGCGGTCCGGACGATCCGGACACGGTCTCGCGCGCGGAGATCGGCTGACACGCCCGGTGCCGTCGCCTCGGGCCGCCTGCCTCGAGTGAGGGAACAACGTCTCCTGACCTAGTGTTGAGGGCATCAGAGGGCGAGCGCTGGAGCGCCGACCCTGGTTCCACACACGATCTCGGAAGGCGAAGATGACTACTTCGGACATCCACGACCTGATCATCGTCGGGTCCGGTCCCGCCGGCTACACCGCTGCGGTGTACGCCGCTCGCGCGGAGCTGAAGCCCCTGGTGTTCGAGGGCACCCAGTTCGGCGGCGCGCTGATGACCACGACCGAGGTGGAGAACTTCCCCGGCTTCCGTGACGGCATCATGGGCCCCGACCTCATGGAGCAGATGCGCGAGCAGGCCATGCGTTTCGGCGCCGACATCCGCACCGAGGACGTCGAGGAGCTGTCACTGACCGGTGACGTCAAGACCGTGACCGTCGACGGCACCGAGTACCGTGCCCGCGCGATCATCCTGGCCATGGGTGCCGCCGCACGCTACCTCGGTGTTCCCGGAGAGCAGACGCTGCTCGGCCGCGGCGTCTCCGCGTGTGCGACATGCGACGGCTTCTTCTTCCGCGACCAGGACATCGCCGTCATCGGTGGTGGCGACTCCGCCATGGAGGAGGCCACCTTCCTCACCCGTTTCGCGCGCTCGGTCACCATCGTGCACCGCCGCGAGGAGTTCCGTGCGTCGCGCATCATGCTCGAGCGCGCCAAGGAGAACGAGAAGATCACGTTCGTCACCAACGCCGACGTCGTCGAGGTGCAGGGTGAGTCCGGCGTGACGGGTCTGAAGATCCGTGACACGGGATCCGGTGAGGAGCGCGTCCTCGATGTCACCGGCGTGTTCGTCGCCATCGGCCACGACCCCCGCTCCGAGCTCGTCCGCGGACAGGTCGAGCTCGACGACGCGGGCTACGTGGTGGTTCAGGCGCCCACCACGTCCACCTCCATCGACGGTGTCTTCGCGGCCGGCGACCTGGTGGATCACGTCTACCAGCAGGCCATCACCGCGGCCGGTACCGGCTGCGCCGCGTCCATCGACGCCGAGCGCTGGCTCGCCGACCAGGGCGACATCACCGAGAACACGCTCGAGAACGCCGACCGCGACGTCGACGTCGTGAGTGTCTGAGCACCGTCCATCCCGCTACGTCCGGCACACGAGAGGCACGAGAACATGACCGACAAGAACACCGTCACCATCAGTGACGACACCTTCGCCACCGAGGTCCTGCAGAGCGAGAAGCCCGTCCTGGTCGACTTCTGGGCGACGTGGTGCGGACCGTGCAAGATGGTCGCACCGGTGCTCGAGGAGATCGCCGGAGAGCACGCCGACAGGATCACCGTCGCCAAGCTCGACATCGATGCGAATCCGCAGGCAGCGCGTGACTTCAAGGTGATGTCCATCCCCACCATGATCCTGTTCCAGAACGGTGAGCCCGTGAAGACCATCGTCGGAGCCAAGGGTAAGGCCGCGCTGCTGCGCGACCTGGACGGCGTCCTCGCCTGACCTGACATTCCCGCACCACCACACGCCCGGCCTGTCCATGACACGCCGGGCGTGTGTGCGTTCTGCGGCCGGGACGATTGTGGGAGGAGCATGATCTTCTGAGACAATCGTCCATCAGGAACACCCACCGGGGACGTGTACCGCCGGTCGCCGTTGCGATCGGTCACCAAGAAGGGTCGACGACAGTATGAAGCCACTCCGCCACGGCGATCGAGGTCCAGCCGTCGCGGAGGTCCGGGACATCCTCTCGGGTCTCGGCTTCCTGCCTCCCTCGGCCGCGGTGGACGGCGACACTGCCTGGGCGGAGCCGGACGTCCTGTTCGACGCCGCTCTCGACGAGGCCGTCCGCGCGTTCCAACAGCAGCGCGGCCTCCTGGTCACCGGCGAGGTCGACACCGCCACGTACCGCTCGGTGAAGGAGGCATCCTTCCGACTCGGCGCCCGCACCCTGATCTACCAGCTCTCCGCTCCGCTGTACGGCGACGACGTCGCCACCCTGCAGCGTCGCCTGCAGGACCTGGGGTTCTACAACGGACGGGTCGACGGCTACTTCGGTGGCGAGACGCACGAGGGTCTGTCGTCCTTCCAGAGCGAGATCGGACTGTCGCCCGACGGCATCTGTGGACCCGCCACCCTGCGTGCCCTCGACCTGCTCGGCACCAGGGTCACCGGCGGATCGCCGCACGCGATCTCCGAGGAGGAGCTCGTCCGTCGGTCGGGACCGCAGCTGACGGGCAAGCGCATCGTGATCGACCCGGGACTGGGTGGCGTGAACTCCGGCATGGTCGTCCAGACCCCCGACGGTCCGCTGACCGAGGAGGCGATCCTGTGGGATCTCGCCGGACGGCTCGAGGGGCGCATGGCGGCGACCGGTATGGAGACGTACCTGTCGCGTGCCCGGTCCGCGGATCCCAGCACGGCTGAGCGTGCCGAGACCGCCAACGGTATCGGCGCCGACCTCATGATCTCGCTGCGCTGCAGCAGCTACCCGTCGCCGGTGGCGCACGGTGTGGCAAGCTTCCACTTCGGCAATTCACACGGCTCCGCGTCGCTCATCGGTCAGGTGCTCACCAGCTACATCCAGCGTGAGATCGTGGCACGGACCTCGTTGCAGGACTGCCGGAGTCACGGTCGCACGTGGGACCTGCTGCGTCTGACCAACATGCCGACCGTGCAGCTCGAGCTGGGTTACCTCACCAGCCACGAGGACGTCGAGGTGCTCGCCGATCCGCGGATGCGCGACATCATCGCGGAGGCCGTCCTCGTCGCGGTGAAGCGCCTGTATCTCCTCGGCCAGGACGATCAGCCGACGGGAACGTTCACCTTCGCCGAGCTGCTCGCCTACGAGCTGTCTGTCGCCGAGGGCGCCTGACACTCCTCCGTCCGGCCGGCCGGACGTCGCTCAGCGAGCCCCGACGGGCACGCGAGCATCGGCTTCCATCACGGTGAGTGCTGCAGCCTCCAGCAACCGCTCGAGCGCAGCCTCCACGTCTTCCTTCCACCCGTGGTCCCGATCGAGCTCCAACCGGAGCCGCGGGAACCGGTGATGCGGAGCCACGACCTCGAAGCCGTACTTCTCGAGGAAGTCGGCGTCGATCATGCAGGTCGCCTCCCCGCACGGTGGGGTGTCGATGAGGGACCGGCGTTCGTCGACCTCGTTATCCTCGAGCCGGATTCCGAACGCCTCGAGAGCTCGCACACCACGGTTGACGAGATCGCGCACCACTGCGTGCAGGAGCGTGTCCCGAATTCCGTCACCGTCCTCCGCGGACAGCGGTGAGTAGAGCGACGTCAACAGGACTGCATCCGGGCTGACCGGTGCGGTGGGGAAGTGCGCGACTCGGGGCACGGCGCCGGGAGGTGCGTACAGAGCGCACCCCACCGAGTCGGAGGATGCCGGTACATCGGCGCCCGCGACATCGGTGGCGACCTGTCCGCACGGACCCCACTCGAGCATGACCATCGACAGCCACGCTTCCTTCTCGAATTCGGTGTCGACGAGAGTTGCCGTGGAGGGGGCCGCGGGATCCATGGTCCAGAAGACGCACTGGCGGTCGTGTGCCGGCAGCGCATCGAATCCGCCGAGGGTGAGTGTGGAGACGACGATCGACACGCGTTGACTCAGCCTCCGTACCCCGACTCGCGGCGGCGACGAGCCTCCGCGACTGTGTGTGCCCCTTCAGGATAAGCGATAGGCCTCTCCCGAGGACACCACGTCGCCCGCCAGACGAAAGTCGAAGCAGTGCACTGACTTTCGGTTTCGATGGCGAAGTTACGTCACAGTGACGAAAGGAGCGGGGGTGGCCATACCCGCGATCGACGCGGTCACGACGACTTCTGGCGTTCCATCATCTCCACGATGCGCTGAAGGTCGTCCACCGAGCCGAACTCGACCACGATCTTGCCTTTACGCTTGCCGAGGCTCACGGTGACACGGGTGTCGAACGATTCGGAGAGCCGCTCCGCGACGTCCTGCAGACCCGGCATCTGGATCGGCTTGCGTTTCGGAGCCGGGGCCGGCGCAGCCGGGTCCTCCCGATTCGCGAGAGTCACCGCCTCTTCGGTGGCTCGCACCGACATGCCCTCGGCCACGATGCGTGCCGCCAACTCCTCCTGTGCCGCGGCGCCCGCCTCGAGCGACAACAGTGCTCGAGCGTGACCGGCGGACAGAACGCCCGCCGCCACGCGCCTCTGTACGGGAATGGGGAGCCGTAGAAGCCTGATCATGTTCGTGATGACGGGGCGTGATCGACCCAGCCGCGCAGCGAGCTGATCGTGCGTCACGTCGAACTCCTCGAGGAGCTGCTGGTACGCAGCCGCCTCTTCGAGTGGGTTCAGCTGGACCCGATGAATGTTCTCGAGGAGCGCGTCGCGGAGGAGCGTGTCGTCGGATGTCTCGCGCACGATCGCCGGAATCGCGTCGAGTCCGGCTTCCTGGCTCGCCCGCCAACGGCGCTCACCCATGACCAACTGGTAGCGATCGTCGCCGATCTGGCGGACCACGATCGGCTGCATGAGGCCGAACTCGCGGATCGAGTGCACCAGTTCGTCGAGCGCTTCCTGCTCGAACACCGAGCGCGGCTGCTTCGGATTCGGTTCGATCTTGCTGGGTGCGATCTCCCGATAGACCGCGCCGGCGGGCGAGAGGTCGTCCTCCTCGATGGACGGCGGAGTGGGGGACGGAGCCGTCGCCGTGCGGGACTCGCCACCGATGACGACGTCCGCGGCCGCCGATCCCAGGCCGGAACTCTGACCGGGGGATGTCGGTATGAGAGCCGCCAGACCGCGGCCGAGACCGCCCTTCTTGGTCGAACTCATGCCGTTCCCTCCGTTGCTGCGTTCATGCTCGCGCTCCGCGCTGCCATCTCACGCCCCGCGTCGAGATAGGACATGGCGCCACGTGAACCCGGGTCGTAGTCCAAGACGGTCATTCCGTATCCGGGAGCTTCGGAGACCTTCACGCTGCGAGGAATCACCGACTTGAGTACGGCATCACCGAAGTGCTTGCGCACCTCGTCGGCCACCTGGTCGGCGAGCTTGGTTCGGCCGTCGTACATCGTGAGGATCACGGTGGACACGTGCAGACGCGGATTGAGGTGCGCCTGGACCAACTCGATGTTGCGCAGCAGCTGACCGACGCCTTCCAGTGCGTAGTACTCGCACTGGATGGGGATGAGCACCTCCGTTGCCGCGACCATCGCGTTGACGGTCAGGAGTCCGAGCGACGGCGGGCAGTCGATGAGGACGAAGTCGATCTGCAGATCGTCGAGCGCCGCGCTGGACAACGCGGTCTTGAGTCGACCTTCGCGAGCCACCATGGAGACCAGCTCGATCTCGGCGCCTGCCAGATCGATCGTCGCCGGGATGCACATCAGGCGATCGTTCTTCGGGCTGCGTTGAATGGCCTCCACGGCGGTGATCTCACCGAGGAGCAGCTCGTAGCTGGACGGGGTGCCCGACGTGTGGACGGCGCCGAGAGCCGTGGACGCATTGCCCTGGGGATCCAGATCGACGACCAGAACAGACAGTCCTTGCACAGCGAGTGCCGCGGCGATGTTCACCGCCGTCGTCGTCTTGCCGACGCCGCCCTTCTGGTTGGCGATCGTCAGCACTCTCCGAACCGGGGGTCGCGGCAGAGCGACGCCGCTCTTGTGCAGAACCTGGCTCGCGCGCTGCGCCGCCGCACCGATGGGGGTGTCGTCCGACGTGATGGGGGAGTAGCCGTAGGACTCCGATGCCGATCGTGTTTCACGTGAAACGTCGACGGCGGGTGTTTCACGTGAAACAGCGGCTTCGGATTCACCCGACATGACTTGCTCCTTCGACAACGATCGATCCACGCAGACGTCAGCGTGAGCCGGCGGAGAACTTGGGGACGCGGTTACCACGCACAGCGCGCTCCGCGCGTACAACGATAGTCGGTGTGGGAACGACGCCCTCACCACACTGCAACACCTGGAAGTTCTTCGCGCCTATCCGCGTGAGCGTCCCGGAGTCGCGATCGATCTCCTCCTGCGCCGTGCTGCCCTTCAAGGCGAGCATCACGCCGCCCTCGTGCACGAGGGGCAGGGACCAGCGCGCCAACTTCTCCAACGGGGCAACCGCACGCGACGTGACGATGTCACAACCGCCGGCTTCTTTGATGACGCCCGGCTGCTCGGCTCGTCCGCGCACCACCGTCACGTCGAGACCGAGTTGCTCCACGATCTCTGCGAGATACACCGTGCGCCGTAGGAGCGGCTCGACAAGGAACACGGACAGATCCGGTCGAGCGATCGCGAGAGGGATCCCTGGCAGCCCGGCACCACTGCCGACGTCGACCACGCTGGCGCCCTCGGGGATGAGCTCTCCGATCACGGCGCAATTCAGGAGATGACGCTCCCACAGCCGAGGGACCTCGCGCGGACCGATCAATCCTCTGACGACACCGTCACCCTTCAGGGAGTCGTAGTACGCCCGAGCCGTGTCGGCACGGTCACCGAACACTCGAACGATGGCATCGTCGACCCACGCTGGAGTCGCGGACTCTTCCTCATGTTCCACGTGAAACATCCTCTCGCGTCGTCCTGAGTGGTCGTGAACCACACTCGTGTAATTCTGCTGACGCCGGGCGCCACGCGCTGGAGGCAGTCTAGTGCGGACCGCAGACATTCCTCACCCGCCGAGACGTCGTCCGGCCCCGGGCACGAGAAAGGGGCGCGGTCCGTGGACCGCGCCCCTTGTCGACTCCGTCGTCAGATCACTCCTTGACGACGACCACGTGTCGATTCGGCTCGACGCCGTCACTCTCACTCGTCACACCGGCGATCATCGCCACAGCGTCGTGCACGATCTTGCGCTCGAACGGGGTCATCGGCTCCAGGGGTTCGCTGTCACCGGACGCCGCGACTCGCTCGGCGGCCTCGGTTCCCAGTCGCGTCAACTCCTCGCGGCGGCCCGCACGCCATCCGGCCACATCGAGCATCAGCTTGCTGCGGTCGCCCGTCGACTGCTGCACAGCGAGACGCGTCAGTTCCTGCAGTGCGTCGAGTACCTCACCCTTGCGACCGACCAGCTTGTTGAGATCCTTGCCGCCGTCGATGCTGACGACTGCACGGTCACCCTCCACGTCGAGGTCGATGTCGCCGTCGAAGTCGAGGACGTCGAGCAACTGCTCCAGGTAGTCGCCCGCGATCTCGCCCTCCTCGACGAGGTAGTCCTCGGCGTCACCCTCGGGCTCGTCCGCCTCTGTGTCTGATTCCGGGGTCACGGGAGCAGCGGCCACCACGGTGTCGTCTGCCGAGGCCTCGACCTCGGGTGTGCTTTGCTCGTCCGTCTTCGAATCGATGGTCACGTTGTCGTCCATTTCCGTTCGCACTCGTATCACTTCACGTGGTTCTGGTCCGCGGGCGGACCGGCAGGGTCACGACGGCCGGATCAGCGGCGCTTCTGCTGCTTGGGTCGCACCTTGCCGGGAGGAGTCTTCTTCTTCCGAGGAGTGGTGGCGCCGTTGGTGGCCGCGGTGCCCGGTGTCGGGTTCGACTCCGATGATGCCGTGTCACTACCGGTGTCCGTGGTCGATTCTGCCGCGACGGCGCGGGTGGGCTTGGCTCCCGGTGCCGGCTTCTTCTTCAGAGCGTCAGGGCGCGCACCGGGCTTCGGAGCGTTCTCGTTCCGGCGCTCCAGAGCGGCTTCCTTCTTCGCCGCCTCTTCCTTGTCGATGCGACCGAAGACGAGGTGCTGCTGCGCGTAGGTCCACACGTTGTTGCTCACCCAGTACAGGAGGATGGCCACGGGGAGGAACGGGCCACCGACGAGCACGCCGAGCGGGAACACGTACAGAGCGAGCTTGTTCATGATCGCGGACTGCGGGTTGGCCGCAGCTGCCTCGCTCTGACGCGCCACCGACGCGCGCGAGTTCAGGTGGGTCGCGATGCTGGCGATGATCATCAGCGGGATCGAGACGGCGAGGATCGGACCGATCGACGGGATGCCGCCGAACGGCTCGAACGCGCGCAGCTGCGACTCGGGTGACGTGATGGCCGCCGAGATGGGCGCACCGAACAGACGTGCCGACAGGAAGGACTGGACGTCCTCGACGCTGAAGAAGTAGTTCGGAGTCTCGGCGTTGACCTCCGGGCTCAGACCCAGCTGCCCGATTCCGGTGCCGGTGCGGTTGAACGACCGGAGCACGTGGAACAGGCCGATGAACACCGGCGCCTGTGCGAGCACGGGGAGGCAACCCATGATCGGGTTGAAGCCGTGCTCCTTCTGGAGCTTCTGCATCTCCACGGCCAGCTTTTGACGGTCCTTGCCGTACTTCTTCTGCAGAGCCTTGATCTGCGGCTGAAGTTCCTGCATCTGGCGCGTCGTCCGCACCTGCTTGACGAAGGGCTTGTAGAGGATCAGACGCAGTGTGAAGACGAGGAACACCACGGACAGCGCCCAGGCGAAACCGCTGTCCGCGCCGAGCACGGCGCCGAACACTTTGTGCCAGACCCAGAGAATTCCGGATACCGGGTAGTAGATGAAGTCGAGCACGGCTCTATGTACTCCTCTGTTGATTCACCCTCACGGGGTCACGAGACTGCGGGCAAGCGTGGTCGGTGTCGGTGGGCACCGCGTCGGCACCACCCCGGAGACGACGCGGGGGTGGAACGGGATCCCACCCACCAGGGTGCCAGGGCGCGCACTTCAGGAGGCGGACGACCGCCAGAACGGCACCGACGACGAACCCACGGGTGCGGAGCGCCTCCACGGCGTACTCACTGCACGTCGGCGTGAATCGACACGTCGGAAGGCGAAGAGGGGAGATGTAGGACCGGTACCCCTCGATGATGAGGATGACCGATCGGGCCGGGAGAGACATCAGCCGACGCAGGAGGCTCCGGTCGGACGCAGGCTCGACCGGGACCGGATTCGCGGACTCCGTCATCACGTCTCGGACCGGCCGAGGGCGCGGGGGCGCTCGGCGGGAACCGGGTGAGAGGAGTTCATCGCGCGCATCGCTCCGAGTCGTCGCAGACCCGACGCCAGCTGGCGTTCGAGTTCGGAGGACGCCGCGGTCGCTGCTCCGGGCAGTGCCCGCACGACCACGTCGACATCCGACTCGACGAGAGGAAGCATCGAGCTGCAGATATGACGAAGCCGGCGTGCGACTCTGTGTCGAGTCACCGCCGGCCCCACTGCTTTACTGACCACGAGCCCGAAACGCGGGTGTCCGGAAGAGACGAGAGCGTTCTCGTCCCCCCGGAACCTCAGGTGCACGACGATGTCGTGGCGTCCTGTACGGCGGCCGCGGCGCACCGTCGCCTGGAAATCCGACGACTGGTGCAGCCGATGCTGCTCAGGTAACACCCGAGCGTTCCGGTTACCGGGAAATCAGGCGGTCAGCGACGCGCGGCCCTTGCCGCGACGAGCCGACACGATCGCGCGACCGGCACGCGTGCGCATGCGCAGACGGAAACCGTGCACGCGTGCACGACGACGGTTGTTCGGCTGGAACGTCCGCTTGCCCTTGGCCACGGTGGTACTCCTCGAGATATCGGCAGTCCCGAGGACTGCCGGTGGTGTGCTGATGGTCGCGAGTTCGGCGAACTCGAGTTCGGTGGCCACTCGCGCAGGAGAACGGCAGGACCGATCCACGCATGTCGCGGGTGACCGTTCGAGGGTACTGACGGCGTCGAACGAGGTCAAACCGCGCTACCCCGGGGACGGTGCTCCTGTCACGATGACACGCCTCGAGCACGACGACGACCTCGCGGAGGCAGGAGAGGACCGTTCGTCTTGTTGTGCACCGACGAGCCTGCTAACTTCGCTGTGCGGGTGACGACGTCTCGCCCCGTCGGTGGGGATCTCTCACCAAGGCTCTGCATCGCCGCAGGTCAGAACGCCGCTGCTCCGGGCCGTCTCCGTGCGAGATGCCGTCGAGCTACACCGGTGTCGTTTGTCCACAGCTGTGGATAATTATGTGGAAACACAGGTCGGGTGGCATATTCGTGTCGTCGGCGGGGCCCTCGAGGCACCGCAGCATCATCGACGGCCGCGGTCACGCCACGGCCCTGGGGAGGCACCGTGGAGGACGATCCGGACGTCTTGGCCGCTGTATGGCCGAGCGTCGTCGCCGAGCTCACGGCGGAGTCGAATTCGGGGTCCTCCCTGTCTCGCGCCCAGAAGGCGTGGCTCGCTCTCGTCCGCCCCATCACTCTGGCGCAAGGTTTCGCTCTGCTCTCGGTTCCGTCGCCGATCGCGCAGGAGGCGGTCGAGCGCGGTCTGCGTGAACCCATCCTCGCGGCCCTCGGTCGCCACCTCGACCGCCCGGTCGAGGGACTCGGTGTCCGGCTGGCGCCCGGAGCCGACGCCGACCTCTCGGACGTTCCCACGCCCGTCGACACCGAACGTCGCCCCGACACCGCACACAGTGCACCCGTGTATCGCCGGCGCCTGCTCACCGAGTCCACCGCGGGCGAGCCGTCCGACTCCGAGAGCAGTGACTACGGCGATCACGAGGAGGTCGACGACGACCGGGACGCTCTGACCAGCGTCCAGAACTCGTGGCCCACCTCGTACACGGTGCCGCCGCGCTCGACGTCCACTCCGACGGGCAGCACCAGCCTCAACGCGAAGTACACGTTCGACACCTTCGTCATCGGCGCCTCCAACCGGTTCGCCCACGCGGCCGCCGTCGCCATCGCGGAGGCTCCGGCGCGGGCGTACAACCCGCTGTTCGTCTGGGGTGCGTCCGGACTGGGGAAGACGCACCTGCTGCACGCCGCCGGCCACTACGCCCAACGTCTGTTTCCCGGCATGCGTGTGAAGTACGTGTCCACCGAGGAGTTCACGAACGACTTCATCAACAGCCTTCGAGACGACCGCAAGGTGGCGTTCAAGCGCCGCTACCGCGAGACGGACGTCCTGCTGGTCGACGACATCCAGTTCATCGAGGGCAAGGAAGGTATCCAGGAGGAGTTCTTCCACACCTTCAACACGCTGCACAACGCGAACAAGCAGATCGTGGTCTCCTCCGATCGGCCGCCCAAGCAGCTCGCGACCCTCGAGGAACGACTGCGCACCCGCTTCGAGTGGGGCCTCATCACCGACGTGCAACCGCCCGAGCTCGAGACGCGTATCGCGATCCTGAGCAAGAAGGCGCAGATGGACCGCCTCGACGTGCCCCACGAGGTGCTCGAACTCATCGCGAGCCGGATCGAGCGGAACATCCGTGAGCTCGAGGGCGCGCTCATCCGAGTCACGGCCTTCGCGTCGCTCAACGGGCACAACCTGGACACCGCGCTCGCCGAGGCCGTTCTCCGAGATCTGATGCCGGACTCGACGGGACTGGAGATCACGGCGGCGACGATCATGGCCGTCACCGCGGAGTACTTCGACACCTCGATCGAGGAACTGTGCGGCCCCGGCAAGGCCCGCGCGCTGGCGCAGGCGCGACAGATCGCGATGTATCTGTGCCGCGAGCTGACCGATCTGTCGCTGCCCAAGATCGGTCAGACGTTCGGCCGTGACCACACCACCGTCATGTACGCCGACAAGAAGATCCGCAAGGAGATGGCCGAGCGGCACCGCACGTACAACCAGGTGCAGGAGCTCACCGCTCGCGTGAAGCAGCGCTCCAAGCGCTGACCCCTCCGAGTGTCCACGGCCGTTCGACTCGCCCCCGCGGCGATGCGGGCGGCCGTTCTCGTCGGTACGGAGCCCCGAAGGGAGACGAGTTCGGCCGGGATCCGGGCCGATTCTGCTCGATACACACCTGTGGACAACTGTGTGAATAACGTGGATACCCCGGGGATGAAATCTGTAGTTCGCACCGAGTCCACCGTCCGTCCACATGTGACCCGCACCGAGCCCGTCGTGATGCCCGGGTTCATCCTCGAGCCGCCACGCCGTGCCACCAGCACCGGACAGGGTCGGTCCACAGATTCCACAGGACCTATGACTACTGCTTGTATTTCTTCCTAGGAACATCTCTTTGAAAACAGGGTGGGGACGGATCCATTCACAACCGCCTCCGAGGCCTCTGATCGAGACCAACCCCGACTTTTCAGCACGCGCTCGAGGGCATACGGTGTGGTTTGCCCACCGACTCGTGTGGAGCAGGTCAGCGAGAGGATCAACCGGGCGATGGAGCTTGGCAGTGTGAAGTTTCGAGTTGCTCGAGAAGATTTCTCCGATTCGGTGGCCTGGGTGGCGCGATCACTCCCGTCCCGTCCCGCGGTTCCCGTCCTCGGCGGTGTGCTGCTGTCGGTCGACGACTCCGGACTGACGGTCTCCGGCTTCGACTACGAGGTGTCGGCCCAGGTACGCGTTCCCGTGGAGGTCGCCGGCGGAGGCCAGGTGCTCGTGTCGGGCAAGCTGCTCGCCGACATCACGCGCTCGTTGCCGAACAAGCCGGTCGACGTCTCGGTCGACGGGACCAAGGTGCTCATCACGTGCGGCAGTGCCAAATTCTCGCTTCCCACGATGCCGGTGGAGGACTACCCGCAACTCCCCGAACTGCCGTCGCAGACGGGCACCGTCCCGGTCGACGTGTTCGCCGAGGCCATCAGCCAGGTGGCCATCGCCGCGGGCCGTGACGACACGCTCCCGATGCTCACCGGTATCCGCATGGAGATCGACGGCGACTCCGTGGTGCTCGCCGCTACCGACCGGTTCCGTCTCGCCGTGCGCGAACTCGACTGGACTCCGGCCGCACCCGGTACGGCCGCGGCGGTCCTCATCCCCGCCAAGACCCTGTCCGAGTCCGCGAAAAGCATTGGGGGAGGCGCGGAGTCGGGCGTCGAGCTCGCTCTGGGCTCCGCATCGCACATCGGCAACGACGGCCTCCTGGGCATCGTCAGCGACGGCCGCCGCACCACCACCCGCCTGCTCGACGCAGAGTTCCCGAAGTTCCGGCAGTTGCTGCCGTCCGAGCACACCGCGGTCGCCAGCGTGCCCATCGCTCCCCTCCTCGAGGCCATCAAGCGTGTCGCTCTGCTCGCCGAGCGTGGGGCGCAGGTCCGCCTCGAGTTCTCGGCCGACACGGTCACTCTGTCCGCCGGCGGCGACGATGCAGGCCGGGCCGAGGAGTCGATCGAGGCGAACTTCCAGGGCGAGCCCCTGGTGATCGCGTTCAATCCGGGGTATCTCATCGACGGTCTCAACTCGCTGCACTCCGAGCGGGTGTCCTTCGGGTTCACCACACCGAGCCGGCCCGCAGTGCTGCGCCCGGCGGGTGAGGACGAGCTCGAGCCGGACGAGACCGGAACGTTCAGCGCACCGAAGAGTGCGTACACGTACCTGCTCATGCCGGTACGCCTTCCGGGCTGAGTCGCTCGCGAGGCACCGGCGCAGGTCCATCGAAAGGAAGCCACGCATGAACATCGGGTTGGTCGGTCTCGGCAAGATGGGCTTCAACATGCGTGAGCGCTTGCGGCGCCACGACATCGAGGTCACCGGTTACGATCCGCGGCCGGAGGTCACCGACGTCGAGTCGCTCGAGGCCCTCGCCGCCGCGCTCCCCGCTCCCCGCATCGTCTGGGTGATGGTGCCGTCCGGCCCCGTCACACGCGACACCGTCACCACTCTGGCCGGCGTGCTGTCCGAGGGCGACCTCGTGATCGACGGCGGCAACTCGCGCTTCACCGATGACGCGGTGCACGCGGAACTGTTGTCCGCGAAGGGCATCGGCTATGTCGACGCCGGCGTCTCGGGCGGCGTCTGGGGCCTGGAGAACGGGTACGGCCTCATGGTCGGCGGTGCTGCCGCGGACGTCGAGCGCGCCATGCCCGTGTTCGATGCGTTGCGTCCCGAGGGCGAGCGGGCGGACGGCTTCGTCCACGCCGGCCCGGTGGGCGCGGGTCACTACGCGAAGATGGTGCACAACGGTATCGAGTACGGCCTCATGCACGCCTACGCCGAGGGGTACGAGCTCCTCGCCGCGGAGGATCTCATCGAGGACGTCACCGGTGTGGTGCGTGCGTGGACCAAGGGCACCGTCGTACGGTCGTGGTTGCTCGATCTCCTGGTGAAGGCTCTGCAGGAAGATCCGGGCTTCACCGACATCTCCGGCTACACACAGGATTCCGGTGAAGGACGCTGGACCGTCGAGGAGGCGATCCGACACTCGGTGCCGGCTCCCGTCATCTCCGCGGCACTGTTCGCGAGATTCGCGTCGCGACAGGTGGATTCGCCCGCCATGAAAGCGGTGTCCGCGCTGCGCAACCAGTTCGGTGGACACGCGGTGCAGCGTGCCCCCAACACGGAGAGCACCGGCGCGTAAGTGTTCGTCCGCTCGGCGACCCTGGTCGATTTTCGTTCCTGGCAACAACTCTCGGTGGATCTCGCGCCGGGGGTGACGGTGTTCGTCGGTCCCAACGGCCACGGGAAGACCAACATTCTCGAGGCACTGGGGTACGTCGCGACGCTGTCGTCGCACCGGGTGTCGGCCGATGCTCCGCTCGTCCGGACGGGTGCGGAACGCGCTCTCGTGCGGGCGTCCGTCGTCAACCTCGGTCGCGAGCTCACCGTCGACGTGGAGATCAACGACGGGCGGGCGAATCGCGCTCGCATCAACACTTCTCCGGTGCGGCGGACACGGGAGGTGCTGGGCATCCTGAACACGGTGCTGTTCGCACCCGAGGATCTGGCGATGGTGCGCGGCGATCCGAGCGAGCGTCGCCGCTACCTCGATGAGCTGATCGTCGCGCGGTCTCCTCGAATGGCCGCTGTCCGTGCGGATTACGACCGCGTTCTCCGGCAGAGGTCCGCGCTACTCAAGAGCGCGAGCGGGGTTCTGCGACGCGGATCGTCGTCGAGCGACGGCGCGAACGCGTTGGCCACGCTCGACGTGTGGGACGGGCAGCTCGCCGGCTTCGGTGCCGAGATCGTGGAGCACCGGCTGCGCGCGGTACGCGACGTCGGTCCCTTCGTCGTCGACGCCTACCGCCGGATCGCACCGTCGTCGCGGCCTGCGGCCATCGCGTACCGGAGCAGTCTCGCCGACGCCATGCCCCCCGAGATGCTCGCGCTGGATCGAACGGAGGAACCGGACGACGTCGAGGTGCTCGAAGCAGCCTTCCTGCAACAGCTCTCGGTGATGCGGACACGGGAGATCGAACGCGGTGTCACCCTCGTCGGCCCGCATCGTGACGATCTCGACCTCGTACTCGGAACCGATCCTGCCAAGGGGTTCGCGAGTCACGGCGAGTCGTGGTCCTTCGCACTGTCCCTGCGGCTCGGCGCTTTCGAGTTGCTGCGTTCCGAGGGTTCGGATCCCGTGCTCCTCCTCGACGACGTCTTCGCCGAACTCGATCGTGCGCGGCGGACCGCCCTGGCGGGGGTCGCGGTGACGGCGGAGCAGGTGTTGGTGACCGCGGCAGTGCCAGAGGACGTTCCGCCCGAGTTGAGAGCGCGCCGCATGGACGTCCGTGCCTACGAGACCGAGGGTGCACGCAGATCGGAACTGACCGAGGTGTCCGGGTCGGATTCTGTCGGAGGCACGTCCGATACTGATGTCGACACGAGCCACGTGGAGGAGGAGTCATGACGGACGAGACGCCGTCCGGCAGCGATCCGGCCGAGCCCCCGCTGCGCGGAGCGGACATCGCGCGGCGTGCGCTCGAGAACGCGCGTGCGGCGGCCAAGGCCAACGGCAAGGCCGTGGGGCAGGGTCGCGCGTCGACGCAACGCCGGCCGCGACGGTCGCGCACCTGGTCCGGCTCGAGGCCCGACGACCGTGATCCGCAGGCACTCGGGTCGCTCGCGAAGACGCTCGCCGCGTCGCGTGGCTGGTCGGCGAAGGTGGACGAGGGCACGGTGCTCGGCCGGTGGCCCCAGGTGGTGGGTGAGGACATCGCGGCACACGCGGAGCCGGTGTCCGTCCGGGACGGCGTGCTGGCGGTGTCGGCGGAGTCCACGGCGTGGGCGACCCAGTTGCGGTTGATGCAGTCGCAGATCCTCGCGAAGATCGCCGCGTCCGTGGGCCACGGTGTGGTCACGTCGCTCCGTATCACCGGCCCGGCTGCGCCCAGTTGGAAGAAGGGCGACCGTCACGTGTCGGGTCGCGGACCTCGTGACACCTACGGGTGAACCCCCGGGCCCATTGATCGATGTCACGAGGGTGCGTAGCGTTTCACGGGGAAACGACCGGACGTGGTGATCGGGGACAGCGTCACGGTGGATCCGATCCGAACTCGCGCTCTGCGGCGAATGATCGAATGATCAGCCACGAAAGGACCCGATGATGAACGACGATCCAGGACCCGTCGTCCTGCAGGCGCGCAACGTCTCGTTCGACTGGGAGTCCATGCGCATGCACTACATGGACGGTGACCCCCTGGCCACGCACCTCATGAACGTGATGCACCTGTTCCTCCCCGAGGGCGAGGAGTGGTTCGTGCGCGTGTTCAAGGAGGCGCTGCCGTTGATCCACGACGAGAAGCTGCGCGCCGACGTGATCGGCTTCATCGGCCAGGAGGCCATGCACGCGCAGGCGCACTCCGGCATCCACACGTTCCTGGCCGACCAGGGCCTGGACCCGGCGCCGTACGTGAAGCAGATGGAGTACGTCTTCCGGGTCGCTCTCGACAAGAGGTCGACGAACACCAAGAACAGCCTCGTCGAGCGCCTGGCCCTGATCGCCGCCATCGAGCACCTCACGTCGTTCCTCGGCATGTGGGTGCTGACGGAGAAAGGCCTGGACGAGGCGGACGTGGATCCCCGCATGCTGGACCTCGTGCGCTGGCACGGGGCCGAGGAGGTGGAGCACCGCGCCGTGGCCTACGACGTGTTGCAGTACTTCGACACGCGACGGTTCCGCCGCACGCGTACCTACCTTCTCGTCGCACCGACCGTCGTGGTCATGTGGGGCCGCGGTCTCCGCTTCCTCATGAAGAACGATCCGACGCTGACGGACGATCAGCGCAGCTACACGCTGAAGCAGATCAGGGCCGTCACGCAGCGCGGGTTGTTCCCCACCGCCAAGGCCGTCGGCAAGGCGTCCGTGCGGTACCTGCGGAAGGACTACCACCCGTCCAAGGAGGGATCCACCTCGTTGGCAGTCGCGTACCTCGCCACCTCCCCGGCGGCGAGGGCCGCCACGGTCTGATGGGCGATCGCACGTTCGCACGAGCCATGGCGGCCGTGCGCGAGTACCGCGCGTCCCGGACGATTCCCGAGGATCTGCTCGGCAAGGGCGGCATGGACGAGTCGCTGGCGCAGATCACGGACGGGCTGGACAAACTGTTCGCCATCCTGGATCACTCGAAGTACAAGGCGCGTGCGGCGCCGGTCCAGACGCGGACGCACACGATGGCGGTCTCCGAGCGTTTCACGCTGTGCCGGGACGAGAACGTGGTCGGGCTGACGCTTCGCCGAGTCGACGGCGGGGACGTCCCGCCGTGGCATCCGGGCAGCCACCTCGACCTCGTGCTCCCTTCGGGGCGTCGCCGGCAGTACTCGCTGTGCGGTGACCCGCTCGAGAAGGACGCGTACTCGATCGCGGTGCGACTGGTACCGGACGGCGGCGGCGGTTCGGCCGAGATGCACACCCTCGAGGTGGGAGACAGACTCTCGGTCACCGGCCCGCGCAACGCTTTTCCGTTCTACGCGTCCGGATCCGCGTTGTTCGTGGCCGGCGGTATCGGCATCACCGCGATCATCCCGATGGTGCGGCGGGCCCGTGCCCTCGGCATGGACTGGCATCTGGTCTACAGCGGACGCTCACGGCAGTCGATGCCGTTCCTCGACGAGGTGTCGACGTGGGACCAGGAGCGTGTGACCGTCCGGACCGACGACGTCGACGGGTTGCCCACCGCAGCGGATCTTCTCCGCCACGCGCCGGACGGCGGATCCGTCTACTGCTGTGGTCCGCCGCCGATGCTGGCTCTGGTGCGTGAAGGTGTCCCGGCGACGGGGGCGACGCGTCTGCACTACGAGCGGTTCTCGCCGCCGCCCGTCGTAGCGGGATCCCCGTTCAGTGTCGAACTCGCGTCGTCCGGGACGGTGCTCGACGTCGCGGCGGACCGGACGGCACTCGACGTGATCCGCGAGGTCGTCCCGGGTGTGCCGTACTCGTGCCGCCAGGGCTTCTGCGGAACGTGCAAGGTGAAGGTTCTGGCCGGCGCTCCCGAGCACCGGGACCGACGCCTCGCCGACGACGAGCGCGAGGATCACATGCTGATCTGTGTGTCGCGCTCCGCGGGCGAGCGGCTGACGCTCGATCTCTGACGCGCGGAGCCCTCGTACCCACGAAATGAACCGCGGAACACGAGAAAAGTCCGTCTCCGACGCAATGAGGGGCCGTTTCGGGTGTCGACGTGAGCCGCGACCCACGCTTTACCGGTACGATGGACCGGTAAAGACCACCGAGCGCGAGGGGCATGCGTCCCCGAGCGCATTTTTTCGGGTCGAGGTCCTCTGCCGTCCTCACCGAGCGAGGTGAGTGTCGGGGGAGCGTAGTCGAGAAGGAGAACAGCTGACCGTGGCTGACCCCAAGGCAGGCAAGAGCGACAAGCCGAAGGAATACGACGCGTCGTCGATCACCGTCCTCGAAGGACTCGAGGCGGTACGCAAGCGACCCGGTATGTACATCGGTTCCACCGGAGAGCGCGGCCTGCACCACCTGATCTGGGAGGTCGTCGACAACTCCGTCGACGAGGCGATGGCAGGTCATGCCACCACGGTGGAGGTCACCCTTCTCGCCGACGGCGGCGTGCGGGTCGTCGACGACGGTCGCGGTATCCCCGTCGGCATGCACTCCTCGGGCATCCCGACCATCGAGGTCGTCATGACTCAGCTGCACGCCGGCGGCAAGTTCGACTCCGACTCCTACGCGGTGTCCGGCGGCCTGCACGGCGTGGGTATCTCCGTGGTCAACGCTCTGTCGACGACCCTGCTGGCGCAGGTCGACAACGACGGCTTCCACTGGGAGCAGACCTACACGCGATCCGTCCCCGGCGAGCTGATCAAGGGCGAGCCGACGAAGCGCACGGGTACGGCGATCTCGTTCTGGCCGGACGCGGACATCTTCGAGGAGACCGTCTTCAAGTTCGACACGGTCGCGCGTCGCCTGCAGGAGATGGCGTTCCTGAACAAGGGACTCACCATCGTCCTCACCGACGAGCGCGCCTCGGACATCGAGCGCATCGCCGACGAGGCCTCCGAGAGCGAGCTGGCGGAGACGCCCAAGGCGGACGCCGAGGAGCCGTCGGGAGCACCGGCCAAGATCAAGACCCGGACCTACCACTACCCCGGTGGTCTCGAGGACTACGTCCGCTACATCAACCGTGCGAAGACGCCGCAGCATCCGTCGGTCATCGGCTTCTCGGCCAAGGGCCCGGGCCACGAACTCGAGATCGCGATGCAGTGGAACTCGACGTACGCGGAGTCCGTGCACACGTTCGCAAACACGATCAACACGCACGAGGGCGGTACGCACGAAGAGGGGTTCCGCTCCGCGCTGACCAACGTCGTGAAGAAGTACGCCAACGAGAAGAAGCTCGTCAAGGAGAAGGACGGCATCCTCACCGGAGACGACATCCGCGAGGGTCTCGCCGCCATCATCTCCGTCAAGGTCGGTGAGCCGCAGTTCGAGGGCCAGACGAAGACCAAGCTCGGCAACACCGAGGTGAAGTCCTTCGTGCAGAAGGCCGCCGGCGAACACCTCACGCACTGGTTCGAGGCGAATCCCGCCGAGGCCAAGCTCATCATCTCCAAGGCCGTCGCCTCGATGCAGGCGCGCACAGCTGCTCGTCGTGCGCGAGATCTGGTGCGGCGCAAGAGCGCCACCGACATCGGTGGACTGCCGGGCAAGCTCGCGGACTGCCGTTCCAATGATCCGTCGAAGTGCGAGATCTACATCGTGGAGGGCGACTCGGCCGGCGGCTCCGCCAAGTCCGGTCGCGACTCGATGTATCAGGCCATTCTTCCGTTGCGCGGCAAGATCATCAACGTCGAGAAGGCCCGCATCGACCGTGTCCTCAAGAACACCGAGGTCCAGTCGATCATCACGGCGTTCGGCACCGGCATCCACGACGAGTTCGACATCGCGAAGCTGCGCTATCACAAGATCGTGCTGATGGCCGACGCCGACGTCGACGGCCAGCACATCTCGACTCTGTTGCTCACCTTGCTGTTCCGCTTCATGCGGCCTCTCGTGGAGCACGGCTACGTCTACCTGGCCATGCCGCCGCTGTACAAGCTCAAGTGGCAGCGAGGTGCGGATCCCGAGTTCGCCTACTCCGATCGGGAGCGCGACGGACTGATCGAGGCCGGCCTGGCGTCGGGCAAGAAGATCAACAAGGACGACGGCATCCAGCGCTACAAAGGCCTGGGCGAGATGAACGCGAAGGAACTGTGGGAGACCACGATGGATCCGAGCGTGCGCGTGCTGCGTCAAGTGACTCTGGACGACGCTGCCGCCGCCGACGAACTCTTCTCCATCCTCATGGGTGAGGACGTCGAGGCCCGCCGCAGCTTCATCACCCGTAATGCCAAGGACGTTCGTTTCCTCGACGTATAGGCGCTCCGCGCCCCGAGCGCCGCGCTAGGAGAATGCAATGACAGACACCACCCTGCCCCCCACCGGCGGCGACGGACCCACGTCCGACCGCATCGAGCTGGTCGACATCCAGCAGGAGATGCAGAACAGCTACATCGACTACGCGATGAGCGTCATCGTCGGTCGAGCACTCCCGGAGGTGCGCGACGGTCTCAAGCCCGTGCACCGCCGCGTGCTGTACGCCATGTTCGACAACGGATATCGACCCGATCGCGGATACGTGAAGTCGGCTCGACCGGTGGCCGAGACCATGGGCAACTACCACCCCCACGGCGACAGCTCGATCTACGACACCCTCGTGCGCATGGCGCAGCCGTGGTCCATGCGGTACCCGCTCGTCGACGGTCAGGGCAACTTCGGTTCCCGCGGCAACGACGGCCCGGCGGCCATGCGGTACACCGAGTGTCGGCTCACTCCTCTCGCGATGCAGATGCTCGCGGACATCGAGGAGGAGACCGTCGACTTCATCGCGAACTACGACGGCCGCACCCTCGAGCCGACCGTGCTGCCCGCCCGGTTCCCCAACCTGCTCGCCAACGGCAGTGGCGGCATCGCGGTCGGCATGGCGACCAACGTTCCGCCGCACAACCTTCGGGAACTCGCCGAGGGTGTGTACTGGATGTTGGACAACTACGAGGCCAGTGAAGAGATCGCCCTCGAGGCGATGATCGAGCGGATCAAGGGACCGGACTTCCCCACTCACGGTCTCATCGTCGGATCGCAGGGCATCGAGGACGCGTACCGCACCGGTCGCGGATCGATCCGCATGCGCGGCGTGGTCGACATCGAGGAGGGGGAGCGCGGCGGCACGCAGATCGTCGTCACCGAGCTGCCGTTCCAGGTGAACCCGGACAACATGATCGCCTCGATCGCCGAGCAGCTCAAGGACGGCCGCATCGCCGGCATCTCCGACATCGAGGACCAGTCGTCCGACCGCGTCGGTATGCGCATCGTCATCAAGCTGCGTCGCGACGCGGTCGCGAAGGTGGTGCTGAACAACCTCTACAAGCACAGCCAGTTGCAGACGAGCTTCGGCGCCAACATGCTCTCGATCGTCGACGGCGTTCCGCGCACCCTGCGAATCGACCAGATGATCAAGCTGTACGTGACCCACCAGCTCGACGTGATCGTCCGTCGTACGCGGTACCGGTTGCGGAAGGCCGAGGAGCGGGCCCACATCCTGCGCGGACTGGTGAAGGCGCTCGACGCCCTCGACGAGGTCATCGCGTTGATCCGCCGGTCCGCCGACGCCGATGTCGCACGCCAGGGCCTGATGGACCTGCTCGACGTCGACCAGATCCAGGCGGACGCCATCCTCGCGATGCAGCTGCGTCGCCTCGCTGCCCTCGAACGGCAGCGCATCGTCGACGAGCTCGCCGCGATCGAGATCGAGATCGCGGACCTGCAGGACATCCTGGACCGTCCGGAGCGTCAGCGGGAGATCGTGCGCTCGGAGCTGAAGGAGATCGTCGACAAGTTCGGCGACGATCGTCGTACCCGGATCATCGCGGCCGACGGCGACGTCAGCGACGAGGACCTGATCGCGCGTGAGAACGTCGTGGTCACCATCACGGAGACGGGGTATGCCAAGCGCACGCGGACCGACCTCTACCGATCGCAGAAGCGCGGCGGCAAGGGTGTGCAGGGCGCGGGTCTCAAGCAGGACGACATCGTCAGCAAGTTCTTCGTCTGCTCGACGCACGACTGGATCCTGTTCTTCACCACGAAGGGCCGGGTCTACCGGGCCAAGGCGTACGAGCTCCCCGAGGCCAACCGCACGGCCCGCGGACAGCACGTCGCCAACCTGTTGGCGTTCCAGCCCGACGAGCGCATCGCGCAGATCATCCAGATCAAGACCTACGACGACGCGCCGTACCTGGTGCTCGCGACGAAGGCCGGTCTGGTGAAGAAGTCCAAGTTGGCCGACTTCGACTCCAACCGTTCCGGTGGCATCGTGGCCGTCAACCTGCGTGGCGACGACGAGCTGGTCGGAGCCGTGCTGTGCACCAATTCGGACGACCTGCTGCTCGTGTCCGCTCAGGGCCAGTCGATCCGCTTCTCGGCCACCGACGAGGTGCTGCGCCCGATGGGCCGCGCCACTTCGGGTGTCCAGGGAATGCGCTTCAACGGCGAGGACGCACTGCTCTCCCTGAACGTGGTGAAGGACGGCACGTACCTGCTGGTCGCCACGTCCGGTGGCTACGCGAAGCGCACCGCGATGGAGGACTACCCCCCGCAGGGCCGCGGTGGCAAGGGCGTGCTGACCATTCAGTACGACCCGCGTCGTGGCACCCTGGTGGGAGCGCTCATCGTCGAGGACGACGACGAGCTCTACGCCATCACCTCGAGCGGCGGTGTCATCCGCACCGCGGCTCGTCAGGTTCGCAAGGCAGGACGCCAGACCAAGGGCGTTCGGCTGATGAACCTCGGCGACGGCGACAACCTGCTGGCCATCGCACGCAACGCGGACGAGCCGGAGGACCTCGCGATCGCCGAGGCCGACGGATCCAAGGAGTCATGAGCGCAGTGAGTACTCCCGAACAGCCCGGGTCCACCGGAAACGGACGCCCCGCGCCGAGCACCACGTCCGACCGTCAGGCCCCACGGCCTGCCGGCGGACCCCCGGCACCTCGCCCGCCCGCGGCGTGGCCGCCTGCCCAGCAGGACGGCGCACGCCAGGACGGGGTGCAGCAGGACTCCGCTCGACAGGACCCTGCTCGGCAGGACCCCGGCCATCAGGGTCCCCGTCCGGCTCGGACACCGGACTCCCAGCAGGCTCCCGTGCGGGAGCAGCAGCCACCTCAGCGGCAGCCGCAGACGAACCTGCAGAGCCGTCCCTCTCCGACGGGCCGCGCTCCCGAGCAGGCTCGTCCGGACCAGGGTCAGGCCCGGACGACCGTGCAGCCCGCTGCACGTCCGACGGACGGTCAGGACCGTCCCCGCCAGGGGCGTCCCGCCGAGGCGACGGCCAAGGCTGCGGTGATCGACGGGCCGACGCGCAACATCGCGCGGAACGACCTGCCCACCGACATGCCGGACCTCTCGACGGTCCGTCACCCGCAGCAGGAGGAGCAGCGCACCGAGCGCGCCACCCCGATGATGACGGCGCGATCGTCGGAGTCCGGTGAGCCGCTGCGCGCGACCGTCCAGGTGCGCAAGATCGATCCGTGGTCGATGTTGAAGCTGTCGCTCGTGATCTCCGTGTCGCTGTTCTTCGTCTGGATGGTGGCCGTCGGGCTGCTGTACATGGTGCTCGACGGCATGGGCGTGTGGGATCGACTGAACAATGCGTTCTCCGACATCGTCGCCACGTCCGGCGAGTCCGGGTTGGTGTCGGCCGGCCAGATCTTTGGTTACGCCGCCGTCATCGGTCTCATCAACGTGGTGCTGTTCACAGCACTGACGACCATCGGCACGTTCATCTACAACCTGTGCTCCGACCTCGTCGGTGGCCTGGAAGTGACGCTGGCGGACCGGGACTGACCCACCGCACACCGGCGTTTTGGTCTCGCGCCGTGTGTGCGGTAATCTCGTTCCTCGGTCAGCACAGCACGTTCCACCGTGCTCTGCGAGCCGAGTGCGGGCCTATAGCTCAGGCGGTTAGAGCGCTTCCCTGATAAGGAAGAGGTCGGAGGTTCAAGTCCTCCTAGGCCCACGAACGAGAGCGAGAAAGGATGTCCGTGAGGATTCTTCTCCCCGCCCTCGTGACGTCGGTCGTCGTTGCCGTCACTGTTCGCGCGATCCGCGTGGAGAGTACGCGGTGGCATCGTCTGCCGGATGTCGATCCGGGGCCTTAGCTCAGTTGGTAGAGCGCTGCCTTTGCAAGGCAGATGTCAGGAGTTCGAATCTCCTAGGCTCCACAGTCACGACCACACCCTGTTCCGCATGCCGGAGCAGGGTGTTCTCGTCTCTGGACATGTCACCATGCCCACCGGCGATGCTTCGTCCACCACTGCGCGCCTCATCGTCGATACTTGACGCGTGAACCCCGGACGAGGAACAGAAGCGAGCACCGCGATGGTGGTCTATCTCTGTCCCACCGCCGTTCTCTTCATCGCCGGTGCCGTCGCGTTCTCGGGCACGACCACCGGAACCGTGGTCATGGTCCTCGCGGCAGGTCTCCAACTCCTCGGTGCGGCCGTCCTGCACTTCGGCCCGCGTCCGACCTCGCCTCGCACGCTGGGCATCGTGACGGGCGGCGCCGTCGCGTCGCTGTGCGCGATGTTCCTCACGTCGGACGGACCGGTGGCGTACCTGCTGCTGAGTCAGGCGGCGATGTTCCTGGGCATGCAGCTCGCGGGGTACTGGAGTGAGCGCGGCGGCTGGGTGTGGGTGAGCGTGCTGACGGTGGGATCGGTCGTGGCGGCCGCGCTGTCGCCGTCGACCATGCCGATGGTGGGTTACGTCCTCACCGCGCTGGGCATCGTGGCCGCCGCCGAGTTCTTCGGCTCCCACTCGCGGCGCATGCGGCACTCGGCGTCGCGGGACGCCCTGACCGGACTCCTCAACCGTCAGGGCCTCGAGGACCGCGTCGAGAAACTGCTCCCGGTCTTCGCCTCTCGTGGTCTGCCGGTGAGCATGGCGGTTCTCGATCTCGACAACTTCAAGACGGTGAACGACATCTACGGGCACATCGCCGGCGACGTACTGCTCGAGCGGGTCTCGGCAGCGTGGCGCGGTCAGCTGCGCAAGGGCGACGTCCTGGGCCGTCTCGGCGGCGACGAGTTCGTGCTGTTCATGCCGGGAACCGGTGAGGGCGAGGCGGCGACCCTTCTGGAGCGGCTGCGGGCAGCGCACTCGGCCGAGTGGAGCGTCGGACTGGTCTGCATGCCCACCGTGCGCAAGTGGTCGGAGATCTACCGGGCCGCCGACGCCGAGCTCTACAAGGCCAAGCGCAGCCGAGGTGCCCAGCAGATGTCCACGCCGGTGCCCAGGGCCGTCATCGAGGACACCGGAGTGCCCGCCGAGCGGCGCTGACGGCTCGTTCCCCGGGCTGTGGACGACGCAGCCAGGCCCGCCGGCTCCATCTGGTCCACTGTCCGCTCGAGGCGGCCTCCACGTGCCGTCCGGGAACGACGGGGGTCGGCGTGAGCGAGTCGGTGGTCTGGACAGCACCGGACATGTGGAACATGCACACGAGGGTGGTGTCCGCGGGGACTCGCCTGCGCGTGCTGGTCGATCGCACGACCGCGATCGGGCGGCTGCCCGGGTGGGAGGGAGCGGCGGCCGACGCCGCTCGGTCGGCCGTCGTGGGTACGGCGGCGGAGCTGTCGACGCGAGCGGACGTGTTGGGTCGGATCGCGGACGTCCTCGCCCGCGCGGGTGACGACCGTGCAGCCCTGTCGCGATGGGATCCCGCGGATCGGACGGGCGCCCTCGCCGAACTGGATCGCACGGTCGCCGAGGACCTGACCAGGGCAGGCGGAGACGCGCCGCCGGACTCGGCGCCCACGAGGGCCGCGGCGGTGCTCGACACCGCCAACCGGGCGCGGATGGCCGAGGACCGTGAGCGCCTCGTCGTCGCCGAACGCGACTTGTCCGCGCGACTCGACGACGCCGCGTTCGGGGGCGCGTTCTCGAACGTGGACGCGGGACTCGCCGAGACGCGGCAGCGCCTGGCGGCCATCGACGCGCTGATCGAGGTGCTCGCGCGACCCGAGCGCCGTCTCGTGCACTACGAGGCTGGCGCGCGCCGCACCCTGGCGGCGGTGTCCGTCGGCGACCTCGACGGTGCGGATCGGGTGGCGGTGGTGGTTCCGGGCGCCGGGACCACGGTGGCGGGGTCGATCGCGCGACACGACGGCGAGACGGCGGCACTCGTCACCGAGGCGGGTGCGCTGTCACCCGGCTCCTTCGCCGCAGGTGTGTCGTGGCTCGGATACGAAGCGCCGCAATGGAACACGGAGCTCGTCGAGCCCGGGCGCAGCGTGGCCTCGACCGCACCGGCTGCGGCCGGCGCGCCGGCACTCGTCGGCGTTCTCGAGGCGCTCGGCGATCGTCGACACGGTGGTGATGCTCCGGAGGTGACGCTGGTGGCGCACTCCTACGGCACCGTCGTCGCGGCGCAGGCCATCGAGGCCGGTGCCCCCGTCGACGCCGTGGTGGTGATGGGCTCGCCCGGATGGAGCGACCGCGCCGCCGCAGCCGCGCCGGGCCCGGTGCACGTCGCCGAGGCGGCGTGGGACCCCGTCGCCGACCTGGGACGGTTCGGGCCCGATCCCAGCGAGCGACCCGAGACCGAGGCGCTGGACACGGCGGGCACCGTGGGCCATGCCGACTACCTGGAACCGGGCAGCGTGTCGGCACGGGCCGTGGCCGAGGTGGTGGCCGGAGTGCCGAGCCCACCCGCCCCACGAACCATGGACTTGGCCGACGTGGCGCGGTTCGTGCTCGGGATGCTCTGACCGGCGGAGCAGTGTCAGGGCGCCTGGTGACCGTTGGTCGTCGGCGTGCCCAGGCTCGGCGGCTCGGCGGCGGGAGGGGGCAGCTCGGTGCGGCGCGAGCGGGAGAACGCGACAGCGCCGGCGCCGAGGAGGACGAGCAGTCCGATCACGCCGGCGCGGCGGCCGGGCACGAACCGACCGCGTCGAACGGGCGCCGCCGCACGCACGGGTGCGGGACGAGCGGCACGCTGCTGGGCGCGTCGTGACCGGAGGACCGACACCCCCTTGCGAGTGACGACGAAACCTGTTGCTGCGGGGCCCTTCGCGAGCGTGAGGGCGGTGTCACGGGCGATGCCGAGCGCCTTCTTGGCGGTGGCACTGTCGGGTGTTGACGTCATCCGTTCACCCTTGCACATTCCCCGGGTGGCACGATGGTGTTGTGACCTCACCTCTACAGACTCAGACCGCGACCCTGCACACGAATCACGGCGACATCGTGATCGCCCTCTTCGGCAACCACGCGCCGAAGACGGTCGAGAACTTCGTCGGTCTCGCGCAGGGCACCAAGGACTACAGCACGAAGAACGCGTCGGGCTCCTCCGAGGGACCTTTCTACGACGGCGCGATCTTCCACCGCGTCATCGCGGGCTTCATGCTCCAGGGTGGTGACCCCACCGGCACCGGCACGGGTGGTCCCGGATACAAGTTCGGTGACGAGTTCCACCCCGAGCTGTCGTTCGACCGTCCGTACCTGCTCGCCATGGCGAACGCGGGCCCCGGCACCAACGGTTCGCAGTTCTTCATCACCGTCGGCCCGACTCCGCATCTCAACCGTCGCCACACCATCTTCGGCGAGGTCATCGATCCCGCGTCGCAGAAGGTCGTCGACGAGATCGGCTCGACCGCGACCGGCCGCGGCGATCGCCCCGTGAACGACGTCGTCATCGAATCCGTCACCATTGCCTGATTCGACCGACACGGTCCCCCGTCGCGAGATCGGTGTGACATGACAGGACCAGGATGGGGCGGCGCTCCGGTGCCGCCCCTCCCTGTCTGCGTGCGCCACCCCGATCGGCCCACCGGCCTGTCCTGCACCCGGTGCGACCGACCGGCCTGCCCGGAATGCCTGCGGCCGGCCGCGGTGGGTCAGCACTGTGTCGAGTGCGTGGCACAGGCTGCGGGGTCTATCCCGCGTGCCCGCACGATGGCCGGCGGTGTCAGCAGGACCGTCTCCACCCCCGTCGTCACCTACGCGCTGATGGCACTGAACATCCTCGTGTTCGCCCTCACGGCCGCTCAGTCCGGCGGCCTGGCGAACCAGTCGAGCTCGCTGTTCCGCAGCTGGCAGCTCGTTCCGCTCCTGGTGGCCGACGGCGATGTCGTCCGCATCCTGGGCAGTGGTTTCCTGCACTCCGGCATCGTGCACCTCGCCGTGAACATGTTCGCCCTGTACGTCATCGGGCGCGATTGCGAACTGGTGCTCGGACGCTCGCGATACCTCGCCGTGTACGTCGTCGCGCTGCTGGGCGGCGCCGCGGCGGTGATGTGGCTGTCCAGCCCCCTGGTGGCGACGGTCGGAGCATCCGGCGCCGTGTTCGGCCTCCTCGGTGCACAGGCCGTGATCCTCGTCCGACTGCGCCGCAGCCCCACCCCGGTGCTCGTCGTGATCGGGCTCAACGTGGTGCTGAGCATCGCGATCCCCGGTATCTCCCTGTGGGGACACCTCGGCGGGCTCGCCGCCGGTGCCGCCGCCACGGCCGCGGTGCTGTTCGTCACCGGTTCGGACGCTCGTCGGTCACGCCGACTGGGATGGTTCGGCATCGCCGGCGTCGGGCTGCTCGCCCTGGCGCTGATCGGTCTGCGTGCCGCGACGCTCGCTCCGACTCTCGTGGTGGGCTAGTTGTAGTTCTTGCTGAGGTTGTGAACGGCGTGGCGTGAGTCGATGAGGGAGGGCCTCCGGTATCGGTGTGGTTACCACACACACCCCGACCACCAGAGGCCCTCATGACACACGCTAACGCCTACCTCACCCCTCGGGGACGGTTGGACCTGGCACGCACCATCGTCGACGCCGGCTGGACCGTCCGCCGCGCCGCCGAACGATTCCAGTGCTCACCCGCCACCGCATCGAAGTGGGCGCGGCGTTACGCCGCCGGCGGTGCAGCGGCGATGAGCGACGCCTCGAGCCGCCCACACCGCAGTCCCACCCGCACCGACCAGCGCACCGAACGCCGAATCATCAACCTGCGCTTCACCAGGCGGTGGGGACCTCACCGCATCGCCTACCACCTGCACCTGGCCCGCTCGACCGTCGAAGCAGTACTGCGCCGATACGCGATGCCGTTGCTGTCCCACCTGGACCAGAACACCGGACTACCCGTCCGACGCCCACGGGCCCAACGCTACGAACACCCCACCCCTGGCGATCTGGTGCACGTCGACATCAAGAAACTGGGCCGCATCCCCGACGGCGGCGGGCACCGCAAGTTCGGCCGCACGATCGGCAACCGGCACAACAAGAAGCAAAGCCTCGGATACGCGTACGTCCACCACGCCGTCGACGACCACTCCCGGCTCGCGTACTCCGAGATCCTCGCCGATGAACGCAAGGAGACCGCCGCAGCGTTCTGGACCCGCGCCCAAGCGTACTTCGCAGCGCACGGCGTCACCGTCACCCGAGTGCTCACCGACAACGGATCCTGTTACCGCTCAACACTGTTCGCCGAAGCGCTCGGAACTGTGGTCCGCAAACGGACCCGCCCGTACCGGCCGCAGACCAACGGCAAAGTCGAACGGTTCAACCGCACCCTCGCCGCCGAGTGGGCCCACGCCCACACTTACCTGTCCGACGAAGCCCGCGCAGCGACCTACCAGGACTGGATCCACACCTACAATCACCACCGACCCCACACCGGCATCGGTGGCCAGTCACCTATCGACCGCGTCCCCGTCCGCAACGTCCCTGGGAACTACAGCTAGTCCCGCTGCGACCAGCCCGCGTCGACCCACCCGTGTAGCTCGAGGGTGTCGAACACGGCGCGCGGATCGGCCCCGAGGTCCCAGCGACCGAAGATGACGAGTCGCTCGTCGTCGCCGTCGGTCACGTCCATCTCCAGCATCGGAACCCGTCGACCGAGCCGCGGGTACGGGACCAGACGCAGTGAGAGCACGTCGTCGCGCCCGTAGTCGCGGGTTCCGCGCAGAGTTCTGATGCGCAGGACGTCGCCGTCGACACTCAACTTCGGACGTTGGACCGCGGCCAGCACAGCCAGCGCCAGGGCTGCCAGTGCGGCGAGTCCGATGAGCGCGCGGCCGGCCGGATCACCCGTCGTGGCGACGGCAGCGGCGGCGAGTGCAGCGGCTCCCACCCCCAGCGCGGCCACGGCGGCGAGGGGTGTGGACCAGGACTGCGGTGCCTCGCGGCCACCTGTGGACAAGTTATCCACAGAAGTTATCCACAGTGTGGATGAACAACACGCGTGTAATTTCGGCGCGCATGGCGGAGGAAGCCCCGGTCAGCGCCATTTCATCGTCATGACGAGACCGACAATCCAGAAACCGAAGCCGATCAGCAGGTTGTAGGCCCCCAGATCCGACATCCAGCCGATGCTGTCCTGGGCGAGGTAGTACACGATGAGATACACCAGACCGAGCACCATGAAACCGAACATGACCGACAGATACAGCGTGCTCGACGGCGCGGCCTTGACCTTGACGGGCGTCCGCGACGCCGGATCGATCGTGTAGTCGGGCTTCTTGCGGACCTTCGACTTGGGCATGGATGACCTCGAACTCTCGTACCGGACTGCAGGCGGGCGGGTGTGAGCCACGGTGGGGACGCTCACTGCTCACGTCCACGATAACCTGCAGCCGAGCTCCCACCCGTGCGGCATTAGTCTTGTGACATGCGCATCCTCGTCGTCGACAACTACGACAGCTTCGTGTTCAACCTGGTCCAGTACCTCGGCCAGCTGGGGACACGGGCCCGAGTGCTGCGGAACGACGACCCCGGGGTGCTCGATGTCGAGGCCGCAGTGGCGGAGGTGGACGGAGTGCTGCTCAGTCCCGGACCCGGCACGCCGCAGCGTGCCGGCGTCACCATGGACATGGTGCAGGCCTGCGCGTCGTCGGGAACGCCCCTGCTGGGCGTGTGCCTCGGACACCAGGCCATCGGTGCCTCCTTCGGCGGCGTGGTCGAACGCGCGCCGGAACTGCTGCACGGTAAGACCAGCGTCGTCCACCACTCCGGAGACGGCGTGCTGGCAGGGTTGCCGGATCCGTTCACCGCGACGCGCTACCACTCGTTGACGGTGCGGGAGGACACGATCCCGGACGACCTCGAGGTGACCGCGCGCACCGAGAGCGGCATCGTCATGGCGATGCGCCACCGGGAGCTGCCGATCCACGGCGTGCAGTTCCACCCCGAGTCGGTCATGACGCAGGGTGGTCACCGCATGCTGGCGAACTGGCTCGCCGTGTGCGGCGAGGCTCCCGAACCGGGCCTGGTGGCCGAGCTCGAGAGCGCCGCCCGCGTCTGAGCACGGCGCCGCGTCGGGTCAGAGCCCGAACTTGCCGACGGTCACGTTGACGCGCGCCGTCTTGGCGATGGCCGTCCCCGGCGCGACCGCCTGCTGCTGAACGCGGTTGACCTGCGTGAGGTCCGACGTCTGGACGTCGACCTGGTCGATCTCGGCGATGGTGCCCTCCCAGCCGGCGGCGCGGAGGAGGTCGACGGCCTGGACCGGGGTCTGGCCTGCCAGGTCCGGGATCTCGAACTGCGATCCGTTGGACACCCGCACCACCACGGTGTCGCCGTCGGTGGCGTTGCTGCCGCCCGCGGGCGTCGTGGCGACCACCTGACCGGCCGGGAGCGTCGAGTCGACGTTCTGGCGGTCGACGAGGAAACCGGCACCCGCGATGTTGGGCTGAGCGACCTCGATGTTCTGACCGACCACGTCGGGGACCCGCACCTGACGCGGTCCCGATCCGAGCGTGATGCGTACCGACGAGCCCTGAGCCATCGACGATCCGCGAGCCGGCTCCTGACCGATGACCTTGTCGACGTCCGCGCGAGACGACGCGGCCCGGCCGATCGACGGGTCGAGAGCGAGACCGGCCTGCACCAGTGCCTGTTCCGCAGCGCTCTGCGTCAGTCCTGCCAGCTGGGGGACCTGGATCTGCTCCGGACCGGTGGACACCTCGAGAACGAGGGTGCTGTTCTCGTCGACCGTCGTGCCGGACACGGGTCGCGTGCCGATGACGGACCCCTCGGGCACCGTCGCGTCGGAGCGTTGCTGGACGTCGACGCGGAAGCCCGCGTTCTCGAGGGTGGTGCGGGCGGCGTCGGCGGTCTGCGCGGACACGTCCGGGACGGTCACCGAACGGGCCTCCGCACCGGGGCCGAGATTCCACAGGAAGACGCCGACGATGCCGACGACCACGAGGGCGGCGAGCGCCATGACGGCGACGCGCACGCCCTTGCGGCGCGGTCGGTCTCCGTCGTCGTCCGCGTCGGGATGCGCGTGGCGGGCGATCCGGCGAGGCTCGCCGGAGTTGTCGGACGCCGGCCGAGCGCCGGACCGCGGCGCATCCATCGAGCCGAGGATGGTGGTGCGATCCTCGTCGTTCATCACCATCGGCGCACTGGGCCGCTGGCCACCGAGGACGCGGATGAGATCGGTGCGCATGTCCGCGGCGCTCTGGTACCGATTGGCCGGGTTCTTGCTCATCGCCTTGAGAATGATCGAGTCCAGCTCCCGCGGGATGTCCGGATTCACCGACGACGGCAGTCGCGGATCTTCCCGGACGTGCTGGTACGCGACCGCGACCGGGGAGTCACCCGTGAACGGCGGCTCGCCCGTCAGGATCTCGAACAGCACGCAGCCCAGCGAGTAGACGTCGGATCGCGCATCGACCTGTTCGCCGCGAGCCTGCTCGGGCGACAGGTACTGGGCGGTACCGATGACGGCAGCGGTCTGCGTCATCGGAGACGAACTGTCGGCGATGGCCCGCGCGATGCCGAAGTCCATGACCTTGACCGCACCGGCGCGGTTGATCATCACGTTGGCCGGTTTGACGTCGCGGTGCACGATGCCGTTGCGGTGGCTGAAGTCGAGGGCGGCGCAGACGTCGGCGATGACCTCCATTGCACGCTTGGGAGCCATCGGCCCCTCGGCGCGGACGATGTCGCGCAGCGTGTCGCCGTCGACGTACTCCATGACGATGTAGGGCAGCGGACCCGTCTCGGTCTCCGCCTCACCCGTGTCGTACACCGCCACGATCGCCGGATGGTTCAGTGCCGCAGCGTTCTGTGCCTCGCGGCGGAACCGCAGGTAGAACGTGGGATCGCGTGCCAGATCCTGACGCAGCACCTTGATGGCCACGTCGCGATCGAGACGGCCGTCCTTCGCGAGGTGGACCTCCGACATGCCACCGAAACCGAGGATCTCCCCGAGGTCGTACCGGGACGAGAGCTTGCGCGGTGTGGTCATCGCGATCCTCCCGGTGCGTAGTTGAAGGGGTTGCCGTCCCCGTTGCCGTTGCCGTTCCCGCCGCCGAGACCGGGGATGGTGAACAGTCCCCCGTCGGTCGTGGTCGTGGTGGTGGTCGTCGGCTCGGTGGTCGTGGGCTCGGTGGTGGTCGTCGTCGGTTCCGTCGTCGTGGTGGTCGTGGTGGTGGTGGTCGTCGTCGTGGGCTCGGTGGTGGTGGTCGTCGGCCGCGTCGTGGTGGTGGTCGGCTCCGTGGTGGTCGCCGCCGTGGTGGTCGAGGTGACGACGGGCGTCGAACCGTTGCTCTCGGTGAAGACGAACAGCCCGAACGCGACGACGGCGGCGAGCAGGAGCAGTCCACCGGCAGCCCAGGCCAGGGCCTTCTGCCCGGGGGTCATGCCCGATTCGCGGTCACGATCAGGTTCCGGTGATCGTGGTGTGGCCGCTGCCGCGGCGGCGTAGCCGGTGGCGGACGTGGTCATCATGCGGGTGCTGGACGGCCCACCGACGGCGCCGACGGGCGGGGCGACCCGACCGGTACCGGACGCCGTGCCCGGGGCGGGCGGGCGCCGGCCGGCGCGCACGGCAGCGACCGCGTCGGCGAACTCCCCGCCGTTCTCGTACCGTGCGGCCGGGTCCTTGGTCATGGTGATCTCGATGAGCTCCCGCACCGGCTGCGGCAGATCGCCGGGAAGCGGCGGCGCGGCGTCCCGCACGTGCTTCATCGCGACCGTCAGCGCGCCGTCGCCGACGAACGGACGGGTCCCGCTGATGGCCTCGTAGCCCACGACGCCGAGCGAGTACACGTCGGACGCGGACGTCGCGTCCTGACCCAGCGCCTGTTCGGGAGCGATGTACTGCGCGGTGCCCATGACCATGCCGGTCCGCGTGACGGGCGAGGCGTCCACGGCCTTCGCGATGCCGAAGTCGGTGATCTTCACCGTCCCGTCGGGCGTGATCATGATGTTGCCCGGCTTCACGTCACGGTGGACGATGCCTGCGCGGTGCGCGGCCTGCAGGGCGCGGCCGGTCTGCTCGAGCATGTCCAGTGCGTGGACCAGCGGAAGCCGACCCATGCGCGTGAGCACCGTGTTGAGGGGCTCGCCGATGACGAGCTCCATGACGAGATACGCGAGCGACTGCCCGTTGGCGTCCCGCACCTCGCCGTAGTCGTAGATGTTGGCGATGCCGGGATGGTTCAACAGCGCGGTCGTGCGCGCCTCGACACGGAACCGTTCGACGAACTCGGGGTCGTCCGAGAACTCCGGCTTGAGGATCTTGACGGCGACGCGGCGATCGAGCCGGTTGTCCGTCGCTTCCCAGACCTGTCCCATTCCACCGGTCGCGATCAGTCGGAGCAGTCGATAGCGGTCGGCGACCACTGCTCCGTTACCCAGGCCTCCACTCATGCGGGGCTCACCTCCCCTGCAATCCGGCGCCGAGCACTGCTCTCGCCACTGGTGCCGCGACGGACCCACCGGTGGCGGCGAGTGCGCGGTCACCACCGTTCTCGACGATGACCGCGATGGCGATCTTCGGGTCCTGTGCCGGCGCGAACGCGATGTACCAGGCGTGCGGAGGGGTGTTGCGCGGATCGCTGCCGTGCTCGGCGGTGCCGGTCTTGGATGCGATCTGCACCCCCGCGATCTTGCCCTCGCCGCCGGAGTTGTTCTCCGAGCCGACCATCAGATCGGTGAGCGTGGACGCGACCTCGGGAGAGATCGACTGGCCCAGTGACGTGGGCTCGGTGGTGTCGAGGGTCGACAGATCCGGACCCTGCAGCTGGGCCACCATGTGCGGCGCCATGCGCACGCCACCGTTCGCGATGGTGGCGGCGATCTCGGCGTTCTGCAGCGGTGTCAGTGCGACGTCGCGTTGGCCGATGCTGCTCTGACCGAGGGCGGCGTCGTCGGGGATCTCCCCGACGGTGCTGTCGGCGACCGGGATCGGCACGGCCTGGTTCGCCTCGCCGATGCCGAACGCGGACGCGGTGTCCTTGACGTTCTGGGTGCCGGCGTCGATACCGAGTTCCACGAAGGCGGTGTTGCACGAGCGCGCGAACGCCTCGCGCAACGACGCGGTGGCGCCGCCGCCGCACGTGGAGCCGTTGTAGTTCTCGAGCGTCGTCGACGTGTCGGGCAGCGTGATGGTCGGCGCCGCCGTGAGCTGGGTGTCCGGGGTGGAGCCGGCCGCCAGCGCCGCCGCGGTGACGACCACCTTGAACGTCGAACCGGGCGGGTAGGTCTGGGAGACCGCGCGGTTGACCAGGGGTTCGCCCGGATCGCTGCTCAGTCGCTCCCACGCCTGCGTCGACGTCTCGCCGTCGTGCGTCGCGAGCTCGTTGGGGTCGTAGCTCGGCGTGCTCACCATCGTCAGGATCTTGCCGGTGGACGGCTCGATGGCCACGACGGAGCCGGTGTAGCCCTTCGACGTCAACTGGTCGTAGGCGACCTGCTGCATCACCGGATCGATCGTGGTGACGACGTTGCCGCCGCGGGGGTCGCGACCGGAGAGCAGGTCGAAGAACCGCTTGCCGAACAGTCGGTTGTCCGAGCCGTTCAACACTGCGTCCTCGGACCGTTCGAGAGCGGTGCTCGAGTACAGCATCGAGTAGAAGCCGGTGACCGGTGCGTTGGCGGCCGGGCTGGACGGTGCCGCGGGGTTGGCGGGGTACGTCCGCAGGTACTTGTAGCGATCGTCGGTCGCGACGGAGGCCGCGAGCACCTGGCCGCCGCTCGAGATCTGCCCACGCTGGCGTGCGTACTCGTCGAGCAGCACCCGCGAGTTCCGCGGATCCGTTCGGAGGTCGTCCGCCTTGATGACCTGGACGTACGTCGCGTTCGCGAGCAGGACGACGATCATCGCCATGACGCCGATGGCGACTCTGCGCAGAGGTGTGTTCACGGTCGCTTCACCACCTCGGTGGGAGCGTCACCGATCGGAGCCGCCGGTCCGCGTTTCTGCGGCACGACGGGCGCCCGTGCGGCGTCCGAGATCTTGATGAGCAGGGCGACCAGAGCGTAGTTCGCGAGCAGCGAGGATCCTCCGTAGGACATGAACGGTGTGGTGAGACCGGTGAGCGGGATGAGCTTGGTGACGCCGCCGACGACGACGAACAGCTGCACCGCGATGGTGACGGACAGTCCGGCGGCGAGCAGCTTGCCGAAGCTGTCGCGCACCGCGAGGGCGGTGCGCAGCCCACGCAACACGAAGACCAGATAGAGCATCAACACGGCGGCCAGGCCGATGAGGCCGAGCTCCTCGCCGATGGTCGCGATGATGAAGTCGGTGCTCGCGAACGGCACCTGCGACGGCCGGCCACTGCCGAGCCCGGTACCGCCCATGCCGCCGGTCGCCAGACCGAAGAGCGACTGCGAGATCTGATAGCCGGTGTCGTTGTAGTCCGCGAACGGATCCAGCCATGTGTCGGTGCGGATCTTCACGTGCCCGAAGAACTGATACGCGAGCAGGAAGCCGAGCAGGAGCAGCGCCACACCCACGACGATCCAGCCGACGCGCTCGGTGGCGACGTAGATCATCACCAGGACCGTGCAGTAGATCAGCAGCGACGTGCCGAGATCCTTCTCGAACACCAGGACGCCGATGGACACGATCCACGCGACGACGATGGGTCCGAGATCGCGGGCGCGCGGGAAGTCCATGCCGAGCACGTGCTTGCCCGCGGTGGTGAAGAGCTCGCGCTTCGCCACGAGCACCGAGGCGAAGAAGATGAGCAGCAGGATCTTCGAGAACTCACCGGGTTGGATGCTGAAGCCGGGCAACCGGATCCAGATCTTCGAGCCGTTGACCTCGGACAACGAGGAGGGCAGGACGGCCGGCAGGGCCAGGAACACCAGACCGCCGAGGCCCAGGGTGTAGCCGTACCGCGCGAGGGTGCGGTAGTCGCGGATCAGCACGAGGACAGCGATGAACCCGGCGATGCCCAGGGCCGTCCACAGCACCTGCTGCGTGGCGTCGGCCGACGGCTCCTCGATGCCGAGGTACACCGCCGACTGCTGCGCCGCCAGGTCGAGCCGGTGGATGAGCACCAGTCCGAGCCCGTTCAGCATGGCGACTACCGGGAGCAGCAGCGGATCCGCGTGGGTGGCGAAACGACGGACCGCGGCGTGGGCGACCGCGAACATCGCGAGGTAGGCGAGGCCGTACTTCGCCAGGTCCCAGGTGATGGCCTGCTCCTGGCTCGCCTCGACGAGCACCAGCGACACCGTGGTGATGACCGCGGCCGCGCCGAGCAGTGCCGCCTCGACACCGCGTCTCGTCGACTGCGGCGGGGCGGGGGCGAACCCACCTGGCGGGCTGGGGAATGAGGCGGACGACTGGCTGGGGGTGGGCCGGTTCGGGGTCGGCAGGTTCGGAGCGGACATCACGAACCCGTCCTGCAGGTCTGGCCCGCCACCAGCGTCGGCGTCGGTGCCGGGGTGGGCTCGATCGTGGTGGTCACGGGAGCCGCCGGATCGACGGGCACCGCCGGGTCCGGAGCGGGCGGTGCGGCCGTGGGAGCAGGCGTGGCCTCGGGAGTGGCGCTCGGCGTGGTGGTGGTGCTCGCCGGCGGCGTGCACGGGGGCAGCAGGTCACCGGACGCAAGTCGCGCCACCTGGGTGCGCGCGTCGTCGAGGGTGCCCGACGGCAGACCCGAGCGCACCTGTTCGCGTGCCGAGGGCTGGAGATCGTCGACACCCAGGATCGTGCAGTCGGCGTCGCCGGGAGCGCGCAGCTCGACCGTCGCGTCCTCGGTGGCCGTGGCCCCGTCGCGGACGCAGCCGACCAGATCGACCTCCTGCAGCGAGAAGCCGAGCACCGAACCGGAGACTCCGCGCATCACCACCACGCGACCGTCGTCGGTTCCGACGTAGTAGTTACGTTGCAGCAGTTGCCATCCCACGACGAGGCCGACGACGAGAAGGGCGACCACGCCGAGGCCGGCGAGTGACCACCGGAGCTTGTGCGACTTCTTCTCCGGCACGGGCGGCGGTGTCACGACACGTTTCGGGGTGGTGCGGGGCGGCCGCATGGCGGCGGCGCGGCCGGCTGCCGTGTTCGGCGGCGGCGCGTCCTCCTCGTCGGACATCGACGCGGCTCCGGCGAGAATGGGGTGCGACTGGCCGTAGTCCAGATCGATGACGTCGGCGACGACGACGGTGACGTTGTCGGGGCCACCGCTGCGCAGCGCCAGCTCGATGAGCCGATCGGCGCACTCGTCGTTCTCGCCCTCGCGGAGCGTGTCGGCGATGGTCTCGCTGCTGACGACGTCGGACAGGCCGTCCGAGCACAGGAGATACCGATCCCCGGCGCGGGCCTCACGCACCGTGAGCGTCGGCTCGATCTCGTTACCGGTGAGCGCGCGCATGATGAGCGACCGCTGCGGGTGCGAGTGCGCCTGCTCGGCCGTGATCCGGCCCTCGTCGACCAGGGACTGGACGAACGTGTCGTCTCGCGTGATCTGCGTCAGCTCGTCGTCGCGCAGCAGGTAGGCACGCGAGTCGCCGATGTGGACGAGCCCGATCTTTCTGCCGCCGAACAGGATCGCCGTCAGGGTCGTGCCCATGCCGTCGAGCTCGGGATCCTCCTCGACCTGCTCGGCGATGGTGGAGTTGCCCTCGCGCGTCGCCCGTTCGAGCTTGCCCAGGAGATCGTCTCCCGGCTCGTCGTCGTCGAGGTGGGCGAGCGCCGCGATCATGAGCTGGGACGCGACCTCACCGGCGGCGTGCCCTCCCATGCCGTCGGCGAGAGCGAGCAGGCGCGCACCGGCGTAGACCGAGTCCTCGTTGTTGGATCGCACGAGACCGCGATCGCTGCGCGCGGCGTAGCGGAGAACCAGTGTCACGGGCGCAGCTCGATCACGGTCTTGCCGACGCGGACGGGCGTGCCCAGCGGGACGCGCACCGCCGTCGTGACCTTGGCCCGGTCGAGGTAGGTGCCGTTGGTCGAACCGAGATCCTCGACGTACCAGTCACCCCCGCGAGGAGACAGCCGTGCGTGGCGCGTGGACGCGTAGTCGTCGGTGAGGACCAACGTCGAGTCGTCCGCCCGACCCATGAGGACCGGCTGCGACCCGAGCGTGATGCGGGTACCGGCCAGCGAACCCTGCGTGACCACCAGCTGCTTGGCCACCTTCGCCTTGCGGCCCTGCAGCGACACCGGTGACGTGCGGGAGCGCGGTGCCACGCGCAGCCCGGAGGCCGCATAGATGTCCGACCGCAGGGTGCGCAGCACTGCCCAGACGAACAACCACAGGATCAGGAGGAAGCCAGCTCGAGTGAGCTGCAGAATCAATCCCTGCACAGCGTGTCACCTCCTCGTGTCACCAGAAGCCGGGTCACGGCTTTCTCGGTCGCCCGGGGGACGTCCCGTCTCGGAGCATCATAAGGGCAGGCGCCGACGGCCGGTGTCGGCCGCCGCACCCGTCGCCGGTCCGGTCGTGTCAGACGATGCGGACGAGGATCTCCGAATGTCCGGCGCGGACGATGTCGCCGTCGGCCAGCTGCCAGTCCTGGACCGGTGCACCGTTCACGGTCGTGCCGTTGGTGGAACCCAGGTCGGACAGCATGGCCACCCGGCCGTCCCAGCGGATCTCGAAGTGCCGACGCGAGACGCCGGTGTCGGGGAGCCGGAACTGGGCCTCCTGGCCGCGACCGACGACGTTGCCGCCCTCGCGCAGCTGGTAGTGACGGCCGCTGCCGTCCTCGAGCTGCAGGGTGGCGGCGAGCCCGCGAGACGCGGCCGGGCGGTCGTAGTCGTCCCCGTCCGCGACCTGCTGGTAGCCCTGTGTGGCCGGCTGGTCGTACGCCGCCGCGGCGCCGTACGCCCGCGGCTGTGCGGCCTGGCCGCCCTGGTCGTAGCCGCGCTGGTCGTAGTCGCCGTACGCCTGCTGACGGTCCTGACCGTGCTGGTCCTGACCGTGCTGGTCGTAGCCCGATCGGTCGTAGCCGCCCTGGTCGTAGCCGCGCTGGTCGTACCCACCCTGGTCGTACCCGCGCTGGTCGTGACCACCCTGGTCGTAGCCGCGCTGGTCATAGCCGCCCTGGTCGTACCCGCGCTGGTCATAGCCGCCCTGGTCGTAGCCCTGCTGGCCGTAGGCGCGGGGATCGGGTCCACCCTGGTCGTACTGAGGACGGCCGTGACCGCGCGGATCCGCCGCCGGCTGTCCGTAGGCCTGGCGGTCGTACGGCTGCTGAGCGGGAGGCTGCTGGCCGTAGGCACGCGAGTCGTAGGGGGCGCGGTTCTGCGGCTGGCGTCCGTAACCCTGGTCGTAGCCGCCCTGCTCGTGACCCTGCTGGTCGTACCCGGCCTGGCCGTACCCCTGCTGGTCGTACCCGGCCTGGCCGTAGCCCTGCTGATCGTGCCCCTGTCCGTACGGTGCGCGTCCGTATCCGCCCTGCTCCTGACCGGCGGGCGGGCGGCCGTAGCCGCGGGCGTCCTGCTCGGAGTCGCCGTACGCGCGGGGCGGGCGCACCCGGTTCTCCGCCGCCGGGTCGACGCGGCCCGACGCCTCGGGGTCGTACGCCTCGGACGGGTACGCGCTGCCGTTGCGAGGGGCACGGGCGGCGACGCCCGATGCGGGCCGATCGTTGTCGCGGTCGGGCTCGTCGCCCTGGTTCTGAGTCCCTGAGTTCTGGGTCATGGGGCCGGCTCCTGATGTCGACGACGGTCGGTCTTGTGCAGTGGACTGGTGAGGTGGAGCGCTCTGCTGGGGTGACGCGTCGGGATCGACTGTTCCCGACGTGCGGAACTGTCCCGTGTGCAGTGTGGTGGACGGTTCGAAGCGGACCACCACGCGCCCGTACGTCTGCCATCCCTGGTCGGTGATGAAGTCCTGGAGATGGCGTGAGAAGGCGCGAGTGGTGAGGTCGTGGTCGGACGCGAGCCTGTCGTGATCCGACGGGCTGATGGTGATGACGTAGGCGTTGGGTGCCAGCAGATGTCCGCCGTCCAGCGTGCGGACCGACATGGTGGCCTCCTGCTGGAGGGCCGCCTCGACCTCCTGCGGCACCACACCGCCACCGAAGACGCGAGCGAAGGCGTCACCGACAGCACTCTGCAGCTTTCTCTCGAATCGCTGAACCACTCCCACGACACCCTCCTTCTCCGTCTTCGTCGGTACTGCGTCTCACATCGGTACTGCGTCCGTGCGTCGGAGACTCATGATGCTGGAACCGTCCCCGAGGCGTCCACGCCGCCGACGTCCGCGCAGGCCGTGCGGCCTCGCGTGTCCTTCCGTCGTGCGACTACCGATCCATGCTATACGCCCGGAACCGGTTCCCGGCCCCGCCTCGGGACCGGAAACCCGGACCGACGGTATGGATTTCTGCCCGAGTGACGGGTCGTGTTAATCTCGTCCCGTCGCTCGGGCGAGTGGCGGAATGGCAGACGCGCTGGCTTCAGGTGCCAGTGTCCTTCGGGACGTGGGGGTTCAAGTCCCCCTTCGCCCACCACACTGGCCGTAGCCGAGAAATCGCTACGGCCAGTAGTCTTTCATCGGACGTACGTCTCGGTGTGAGATCTCCGACGTCGAGCTCGTGCGCTCCCGGAGTATTCTCGTGAACGAACGCCGAGGTACCGCGCAACGTCGCGCACACACCCACACCACCGGGGGAACGACCAGGTCAGGCCTGAATGAGGATGCCCTGATTTGTGAATTCGACCGGTTCCTGACTTATCGTTCAGCTGCGGGGTCGACCCACAAGGATCGCCCCTGCCCGAAAACACTCGGTCACCACCTCGGAACGGATCGTTGTCCGAGAGTGGCCGGAGCCCCATCGGAGTGCGTGTTCAACGGCGAACCCGCTCTCGCATCGCCCCGCGGTGGCTCGCGTCGAATCTCGGACGTGGCCGCGCTCTCGCGGATCTTGGCTCGACTCGTCAGTTAGGCAAGACACATGCAGCTTCCCGGACACCGGTACCCATCAGCGCGCGGCCTCTACGATCCCGCCAACGAACACGACTCCTGCGGTGTCGCGTTCGTGGTCGACATGCACGGCCGACGGAGCCGCGACATCGTCGACAAGGCGATCACGGCGCTGATCAATCTCGAACACCGCGGCGCTGCGGGTGCCGAGCCCAACACGGGTGACGGTGCCGGCATCCTGATCCAGGTCCCCGACGCGTTCTACCGCGCCGTGGTCGACTTCGATCTGCCGCCCGAGGGTTCCTATGCCACCGGTATCGCGTTCCTCCCGCAGGCGCGCGCCGCGTCCGCCGAGGCTGTCGCCGGTGTCGAGCGTGTCGTGACCGAGGAGGGCCTCGAGGTTCTCGGCTGGCGCGACATCGAGACGGACGACGCCTCCCTGGGCGCGCTGGCGCGCGACGCCATGCCGACGTTCCGCCAGCTGTTCGTCGCCGCTCCCGACCGTGCGCTGTCCGGCATCGATCTCGAGCGCCGTGCGTTCGTCGTGCGCAAGCGCGTCGAGCACGAACTCGGCCTCGAAGGCCCCGGCAAGGACGGTCCCGGACGCGAGTCCGTGTACTTCCCGTCGCTGTCGCCGTCGACCATCGTCTACAAGGGCATGCTCACGACGCCGCAGCTGCGAGGCTTCTACCTCGATCTGCAGGACGAGCGCGTCGTCAGTGCCCTCGGTCTGGTGCACTCGCGCTTCTCCACCAACACGTTCCCCTCCTGGCCGCTGGCACACCCGTTCCGCCGTGTCGCGCACAACGGTGAGATCAACACCGTCACCGGCAACGAGAACTGGATGCGTGCCCGCGAGGCCCTCATCGAGTCGGACGTCTTCGGGGGCCCGGAGAAGCTCGAGAAGATCTTCCCGGTGAACACGCACGGAGCGTCGGACACCGCGCGCTTCGACGAGGTGCTGGAGTTCCTGCACCTCGGCGGTCGCAGCCTGCCGCACGCCGTGCTGATGATGATCCCCGAGGCGTGGGAGCACCACGACAAGATGGATCCGGCTCGCCGGGCGTTCTACCAGTACCACTCGACTCTGATGGAGCCGTGGGACGGACCGGCGTCGGTGTGCTTCACCGACGGCACCGTCATCGGCGCGGTTCTCGACCGCAACGGCCTGCGTCCGAGCCGTCTCTGGGTCACCGAGGACGGCCTGGTCATCATGGCGTCCGAGGTCGGCGTCCTCGACATCGAGCCGTCGAAGATCGTGCGCAAGGTCCGCCTGCAGCCCGGTCGCATGTTCCTGGTGGACACCGCGCAGGGCCGCATCGTCAGCGACGACGAGATCAAGGACGAGCTCGCCGCCGAGCACCCCTACCAGGAGTGGCTCGACGAGGGTCTCGTCGAGATCGACGACCTGCCCGAGCGCCCGCACGTCCACATGACGCACGACCGCGTGCTGATCCGTCAGCAGATCTTCGGGTACACCACCGAGGAACTGACCATGCTGGTCGCTCCCATGGCCAAGGCGGGCGCCGAGGCCATCGGGTCCATGGGCACCGACACGCCCGTCGCCGTGCTCTCGAACCGCCCGCGCATGCTGTTCGACTACTTCTCCCAGCTGTTCGCCCAGGTGACGAATCCGCCCCTGGACGCCATCCGGGAAGAGGTGGTCACCAGCCTCGGCGGCACCATCGGTCCCGAGCGAGATCTCCTGCAGCCCAGTGCCGAAGCATGCCGGCAGATCGTGCTGAAGTCGCCGATCCTGCACAACGACGAGCTGGCCAAGCTGGTCCACATCAACGACGACGGCACCCAGGACGGACTGCGCTCCGTGGTGGTCCGCGGCCTCTACCCGGTCGCCGAAGGCGGTGAGGGACTACGTCGTTCGCTCGAGATCATTCGTTCGCAGGTCTCCGCGGCGATCGACGGCGGCGCGCGCATCGTCATCCTGTCCGACCGCGAGTCGAGCGAACGGCTGGCACCGATCCCGTCGCTGCTGCTGACCTCGGCCGTGCATCACCACCTCGTCCGGGAGAAGACCCGCACCAAGGTGGGGCTGATCGTCGAGGCCGGTGACGCCCGCGAGGTCCACCACATGGCCACCCTCGTCGGCTTCGGTGCCGCAGCGGTCAACCCCTACATGGCGTTCGAGTCGATCGAGGACATGATCGACCGCGACACCCTGCAGGGCATCGACTACGACAGTGCCGTCAAGAACTACATCAAGGCCGCCGGCAAGGGCGTGCTGAAGGTGATGTCGAAGATGGGCATCTCGACGCTCGCCTCGTACACCGGCGCCCAGCTGTTCCAGGTCATCGGCCTGTCGCAGGCCCTGGTCGACGAGTACTTCTACGGCGTGCAGTCGCCGCTCGGCGGCATCGACCTCGACCAGATCGCGGCCGACGTCGCGGTGCGTCACGGAGTCGCTTACCTGGACAACAAGTTCGAGCGCGCGCACCGCGAGCTCGAGACGGGCGGCGAGTACCAGTGGCGCCGCGAGGGCGAGTACCACCTGTTCAACCCGGACACGGTGTTCAAGCTCCAGCACGCCACCCGCACCGGTCAGTACTCCGTGTTCAAGGAGTACACCCGCATGGTGGACGACCAGTCCGAGCGGCTCGCGTCGCTGCGCGGACTGTTCCGCTTCAAGACCGAGGGTCGCACCCCGATCCCGATCGACGAGGTCGAGTCGGCACGCGACATCGTCAAGCGTTTCTCCACGGGTGCGATGAGCTACGGCTCCATCTCGGCAGAGGCGCACGAGACGCTGGCCATCGCGATGAACCGCCTCGGTGGTCGCTCGAACTCGGGTGAGGGCGGCGAGGACACCGCACGCTTCCTCCCCGACGAGAACGGTGACTGGCGTCGGTCGGCCATCAAGCAGGTCGCGTCGGGTCGTTTCGGTGTCACGTCGAACTACCTGACCAACTGCACCGACATCCAGATCAAGATGGCGCAGGGCGCCAAGCCCGGTGAGGGCGGCCAGCTTCCGGCGCACAAGGTGTACCCGTGGGTGGCCGAGGTGCGTCACTCGACGCCGGGTGTCGGCCTCATCTCGCCGCCCCCGCACCACGACATCTACTCGATCGAGGATCTGGCTCAGCTGATCCACGACCTGAAGAACGCCAACCCGTCGGCGCGCATCCACGTGAAGCTCGTCTCCGAGGTCGGTGTCGGTACGGTCGCCGCCGGTGTCTCCAAGGCGCACGCGGACGTGGTGCTCATCTCGGGCCACGACGGCGGCACGGGCGCCACCCCGTTGACGTCGGTCAAGCACGCCGGCGCACCGTGGGAGCTCGGCCTGGCCGAGACCCAGCAGACGTTGCTGCTCAACGGTCTTCGCGATCGCATCGTCGTGCAGGTCGACGGTCAGCTCAAGACCGGTCGCGACGTCATGGTCGCCGCGCTGCTCGGTGGTGAGGAGTTCGGCTTCGCCACCGCGCCGCTGGTGGTCTCGGGCTGCATCATGATGCGCGTCTGCCACCTCGACACCTGCCCGGTGGGCGTGGCGACGCAGAACCCACTGCTGCGCAAGCGGTTCGCCGGTCAGCCGGAGTTCGTCGAGAACTTCTTCCTGTACATCGCCGAGGAGGTCCGCGAGTACCTCGCGGAATTCGGTTTCCGCACGCTCGACGAGGCCATCGGCCAGGTCGCGCTGCTGGACACCACCGCGGCGAAGGATCACTGGAAGGCGTCGAAGCTCGATCTGTCGCCGATCCTGGACGTCGCGGAGTCGGCGTTCATGAACCAGGATCTCTACTGCACCGGCACGCAGGACCACGCACTGGACAAGGCTCTCGACCAGCAACTCATCGCGCAGAGCCGCGAGGCACTGGACAAGGGCGAGAAGGTCGAGTTCTCGACGCGGATCACCAACGTGAACCGCACCGTGGGCACGATGCTCGGCCACGAGGTCACCAAGGCGTACGGCGAGGACGGTCTGCCGGAAGGCACGATCGACATCACCTTCACCGGATCGGCCGGTAACAGCTTCGGAGCGTTCGTGCCCAAGGGCATGACGCTGCGACTGCAGGGCGACGCCAACGACTTCGTCGGCAAGGGTCTGTCCGGTGGGCGGATCGTCGTACGCCCGTCGCTCCAGGCCAACTCGAGCTTCGTCGCCGAGAACAACATCATCGCCGGCAACGTGATCCTCTTCGGTGCCACCGAGGGTGAGGCGCTCATCCGCGGTGTCGTCGGTGAGCGGTTCGCCGTCCGTAACTCGGGCGCCGTCGCGGTGGTCGAGGGTGTCGGTGACCACGGGTGCGAGTACATGACCGGTGGCAAGGTCGTCATTCTCGGCGAGACCGGCCGCAACTTCGGTGCCGGCATGTCCGGCGGTGTGGCGTTCGTCTTCGACCCGAACTCGACGTTCGAGGACAACCTCAACACCGAGCTCGTCGACATCGAGGAGCTCCAGGGTGACGAGTTCGCGTGGCTCAAGGATGCGATCACGCGGCATCGTGACGAGACCGGGTCCGAGGTCGCCGAGCGCATCCTCGCGGACTGGTCTCAGCAGGTCAATCACTTCGTGAAGGTGATGCCCCGCGACTACAAGAAGGTACTGCTCGCGATCTCCGAGGCCGAGAAGAACGGCGCGGACGTGGACGAGGCGATCATGGAGGCAGCTCGTGGGTGATCCACAAGGATTTCTGAAGAACACGTCGCGGGAGCTCCCGTCGCGGCGCCCCGTCGACCTGCGCCTGATGGACTGGAAGGAGGTGTACGAGGACTTCTCCACGGACACCCTCCGCACCCAGGCCAGCCGGTGCATGGACTGTGGCATTCCGTTCTGCCACAACGGGTGCCCGCTCGGGAATCTGATTCCCGAGTGGAACGACCTGGTGTACAAGGACCGGTGGCGCGAGAGCATCGACCGGTTGCACGCCACCAACAACTTCCCGGAGTTCACGGGCCGGCTGTGCCCGGCTCCGTGTGAGGCGTCGTGCGTCCTGGGCATCAACCAGGACCCGGTGACCATCAAGCAGGTCGAGGTCGAGATCATCGATCGCGCCTTCGACGAGGGATGGGTCCAGCCCGTCTACCCGACGTACCTCACCGGCAAGAAGGTGGCCGTCGTCGGTTCCGGTCCCGCGGGTCTCGCTGCAGCGCAGCAGCTCACGCGTGCCGGCCACACCGTCACCGTGTTCGAGCGAGCGGATCGCATCGGCGGACTCCTGCGCTACGGCATCCCCGAGTTCAAGATGGAGAAGCGCCACATCGATCGCCGGTTGGCGCAGATGGAGGCCGAGGGCACCATCTTCCGAACCGGTGTCAACGTCGGTGTCGACATCACCGCGGACGAGCTCCGAGAGGAGTTCGACTCGGTCGTCCTGTCGGGCGGTGCCACCAAGGCCCGCGACCTCGAGGTCCCCGGCCGCGAGTACGGCGGCATCCATCAGGCGATGGAGTTCCTGCCCTGGGCCAATCGTGTTCAGCTCGGCGACGACGTCGTCGACCAGTACGGCCAGCCGCCCATCACGGCGAAGGGCAAGAAGGTCGTCATAATCGGCGGCGGCGACACCGGCGCGGACTGCCTCGGCACGTCGCACCGTCAGGGCGCGGCCAGCGTCCACCAGTTCGAGATCATGCCCCGCCCGCCGGAGGAGCGCGCCGGATCCACCCCGTGGCCGACCTACCCGCTGGTCTACCGCGTGTCCTCGGCTCACGAGGAGGGCGGCGAGCGCGTCTTCTCCGTCAACACGGAGCGCTTCACGGGCGAGAACGGCATGGTCACCGGACTCGACGCGCACGAGGTCGAGTTCAAGGACGGTCGCTTCGCCAAGGTCGAGGGGTCGGACTTCCACCTCGAGGCCGACATCGTGTTCCTCGCGATGGGCTTCACCGGACCCGAGAAGCCGGGCCTGCTCACCGATCTCGGGGTGAACCTCAACGAGCGCGGCAACGTGTCGCGGACCGACAAGTGGAACACCAACGTCGATGGCGTCTTCGTGGCCGGCGACATGGGCCGCGGTCAGTCGCTCATCGTGTGGGCCATCGCCGAGGGCCGCTCCTGCGCGTCCGCGGTCGATTCGTTCCTCATGGGAAAGACGGCGCTGCCCGCGCCGATCGTGCCCACCCAGGCGCCCCAGCGGTAGCGAGCCCACACCCCCGGTACGAACAGAACACCCCCTGCAGCCTGCTGCGGGGGGTGTTCTGTGTCGGGAGTCGGTGCGTCAGCGCGCTCGACGGAACAGGACGGCGGCCGCGCTGCCGGCGATCAGCAGCGTGACGAGCGTGGCCCCGGACGCGGCGACGATGCCGTCCACGTACGCCTCGCGGGCGCGGGACGCGAGGTCGGGCCCGACGTCGGGTGACATCCGGCCGGCTTCGGCCAGGGTGCCGGCGAGCGTGCCGTCTCCGGACGTGTCGGCGGGCCCCAGCACCAGGCGGTACGTGGCCACGCTGATGGAGCCGAGCACGGCGATGCCCAGTGCCCCACCGAGTTCCGCGCCCGTCTCCGACACGGCACCGGCCGCGCCCGCCTTCTCCGGTGCCGCGGTGGCGAGCACCCGATCCGAGCCGAACGTCGTGCCGGTACCCACACCGAACGCAGCGATCACCATGCCGCACAGCAGGATCGCGAGCGTGGCGCCCGACCCGACGTCCGAGGGGAGGGCCACCGCACCGATCACGACGGCACCGACGAACATCACGGAGATGGCGCCGACGAGGATGACGGCCGGCGGGCGGCGCTTCATGATCAGGGGGGCCGTCAGTGAGGCGGTGGCCGTCGCGATCGCCGGGATCAGCGACCACAGTCCCGCCTCGAGGGTTCCGAGCCCCATGACGAGCTGAAGATACTGCGACAGCATCAGATTGAAGCCCGTGATGATGAAGACCGACACGAGGATGACGATCACCGCGACGGAGAACGCCGGGGTGCGGAACAGATCGAACTCGATGACGGGGTGCGTGCTCGCGCGTTGACGTCGCACGAACCACCAGCCGACCAGGAGCCCCACCGCGAGCGCGGCGGCCACCTGCCAGTCGAGGCCGTTCTGCGCGGCGTGCTTGAGCGCGTAGACGATACCGAGCATCGCGACGATCGAGGCGCCGACGGCGGGCAGGTCGAAGCGGCCGGGGTTCGGGTTCTTCGCCTCGGGCAGCATCACCGGCGCGGCGATCAGCAGGACCACCATGATCGGGATGTTGATGAGGAACACCGAGCCCCACCAGAAGTACTCGAGCAACGCGCCCGCGATGACCGGGCCGAACGAGCCACCGCCGGCGAATCCGGCCGTCCAGATTCCGATGGCGACACCGCGCTGCACGGGGTCGACGAAGAGCTTGCGCAGCAACGACAGTGTCGACGGCGCGAGGGTGGCGCCGCCGATTCCGAGAAGCACCCGCGAGGCGATGAGGGCCTCCGGGGTGTGCGAGAAGGCGGCGGCGACGGACGCGATGCCGAAGACGAGCGACCCGATCATGAGCAGCCGACGGGTGCCGATGCGGTCGCCGAGGGAGCCCATCGTGACCAGTAGGCCGGCGAGCATGAAGCTGTAGATGTCGAGGATCCACAGCTGCTGCGAGCTGCTCGGCTGGAGGTCCTCGGTCAGCGAGGGCAGGGCGAGGTACAGGACCGACATGTCCATCGAGACGAGGACGATGGGGACGACGAGGACGGCGAGACCCCACCACTCGCGACGCCCCGCCCGTTCGGTGGCGGGCGTGTCGGTGCTGGTCATGCGTGATCCGTTCGAGAGTGCGTGTGGTGGTGCTCCGTGAGGGGAACACCCTGCATTGCAACACACGGAGCGGGTCGGAAAAGAATCCGCTCCAGCCGGTGAGAGGGAACGAACATGCGGGTGGCAGTACTGGGAACCGGAACGATGGGCGCGGGCATGGCGGGGTCTCTGCTCCGCGGCGACCACGAGGTGACGGTGTGGAACCGCAACGCCGATCGCGCGGCGCCGCTGAAGGACCAGGGGGCGACCGTCGCGGACGATCCGGCGGCCTGCGTCGCCGACGCCGACGTGATCGTCACGATGCTCTACGACGAGTCGGCCACCGCGGACACGGCCACCACCTTCCTGTCAGCGGTGAAGGACGGCGCCGTGTGGGTCCAGTCCGCGACCGTCGGTCCGGCCGGCGCCCGACGGCTGGCCGATCTGGCGCAGCACCACGGGGTCGCCTTTCTCGACTGCCCGATGCTGGGGACCAAGGAGCCGGCGGAGTCGGGAAAGCTCACGGCGCTGGCCTCCGGACCCGCCGGGGGGCTCGAGTCGGTGCGCCCGGTGCTCGAGTCGATGACGGTGAAGATCGTGAACGCGGGGACGGAACCCGGCCGGGCGAGTGCGCTCAAACTGGCGTGCAACGCGATGGTGTCCACGCTCACGGCGGCCACGGCGCAGTCCCTCGCGATGGCGTCGGAACTGGGCCTGGAGCCCTCGCTCGTCCTCGAGGCGCTCGACGGTGGTCCGATCAACGCGCCGTACACACAGATGAAGGGCCGCTCGATGATCGAGCGCGACTTCACCCCGTCGTTCGGGATCGACGGCGTGGTCAAGGACGTCGACCTCATGATCGATGCGGTGGATCCGCGCACCTCCCGCCTGCTGCAGGCCGTGCGCAGTGCGTACGTGGACGCGAGCGTCGCGGGGCACGGCGCCGACGATCTGGCGGCCGTCGTCACGGCCTTCGAGAACGACGAGGGGTTCCAGGGCTGAGTCGCCAGCGGGCAGTCGGGCGATAACCGACGCCCGCCGCCGCTCCTCGCCGTACGTTCGGGTGGACCGATGACGAACGAGCGAGACGAGAACGACGATGAGTGATCTGCACGTGGTGGCCACCATTCCGGTGACGGACGGCTTCGACGAGGTGCTGGAGGCGATGCGGCAGTTCGCCGTTCTCACGCGCGAGGAGGACGGCTGCCTGGAGTACGACGTCTACACCTCGAACGCGGCGCCCGACACCATCGTCACCGTCGAGGTGTGGCGGGACCAGGCGGCCCTCGACGGGCACATGGCGTCACCGCACATGGCCGACGTCATGGGTCGCCACGGCGCCAAGCTGGGCGCCCTGGCGATCCACCCGTTGACGCCCGCCTGAGTCAGGCGAGGCGCGGTTCGTCCCGGTAGGCCGCGCGGTCGTCCTCCGGGTCGGACCGGGCGACGAGCGAGTAGACGAGACCGGACACCGCGAGCAGGGCGACCATCACGAGGACGGCGAGCCAGCCGGTCGAGTCCATGGCGTCCGCCGCGATGCGCTCGAGCCCGGCGGCGAGCCATCCGACGGGCGTGAAGGACGCGGCCTTGCCGAAGACGGAGCTGTCGGGCGACCCCACCAGGGCTCCGCCTGCCAGGACCAGCTGGACGAGCAGCAGCACCAGGTTGATCGACTGGCCGACGGCACGGCCGAACGCCATCTGCACGGCGCCCGCCGCGGCGAGGAACGCCGCAGAACCCAGGAACAGGAAGACGATGCCGCCGAGGAGCGAGCCGAAGCTGAGACCGTCGCCGACGAACCAGTAGGCGATACCCGCAGCTGCGGTGACCGCGAGGGCCCCGAGGACGGGTGCGATGCGCGCCACGCGGTCCCGACGCGTCAGCAGGCGCATCAGGCTCACGGCGGCAGCCGCGGCCACGGCCACCAGTGCCGCGATCAGGTAGTAGTTCGACGGGGTGCTTCCCTGCACGACGAGGGTGGTCTGCGTCTGACCGTTCTCGTCGGTGGTCGTGGTCGCCGCTACTGCGTTGGCCGCGGGCAGCGAGGTCTGCGCGGTCTTCACGTTGGTCTGCAGGCTGCTGACGACGCCGCCGATCGGCTCGATGCCGGTCGTGATCTGGTCGGTGCCCGCCTTGAGCTGCTTGCCGCCGTCGTCGAGCTGGATGATGCCGTCGTTCAGCTGGCCGGCGCCCGTGGAGAGCAGCGCGCTGCCGTCGACGGCAGTGTTCACGCCGGTGACGAACTCACTGGACGGATCGTCGAGCTGGAACGCGAGCAGGGCGGCGCCGTCGCGCAGCTGGTTGATCTGGGAGACGGTGTCGGGGCCGATGCCCTGCGCGTTCAGCGTGTCGATGAGCTCACGCAGCTGCCGTGCCGCGTCGGTGGTGATCGGGTTGTTCAGCACCTCGATGCGGTTCGCGACGTCCGCGATGGACGAGGTGACCTGAGCCTGCTTCTCGCCGAGCGCCAGCAGGGGCGTCGTCAGCTGGTTCACGCCGCCGCTGATCTGCACGGCGCCGTCACCGAGCTGGCCCACGCCGCCCTGCAGCTGCACGAGTCCGCCTGCCAGCTGGGAGTTGCCGTCCGCGAGCTGCTGCGACCCGGAGCGCGCCTGCCCGAGGCCGTCGGAGAGCTGGGTGACGCCGTCGGTGAGCTGCGGCGCCGCGTCGGTCAGCTGAGTGAGTCCACCGCTGAGCAGGCTCAGGGGCAACTGCGTCTGGGTGAGAGCCGAGCGCGTCTTCGCCAGCGGGTCTCCCGCAGCGGGGGTGCCGCCGTCCGTGCCCTCGGAACCGTCTGCCGAGGTGGTGGTCTCGGAATTGCTCTGCGAGGCCAGGGGAACGACGTCGTTCCCGCTGAACGACGCGTAGAGGCCGGCCAGGAGCAGGGGGAGGGCGATCACGAGAACGACGATCACGGGCCGCGACAACGTGGCGACGAGACCCGAACGCGGGGCACCGTGTGCTGAGGGAGAAGTCATGATACTGCTCAGGCTAACCGGTGCCGACGCGCTCGACGGACCGTGCCGAGCACCGATCGTGCCCGTAATGCCCGGTGACCTGCGCGATTAAGAAGTCGGTGAGGATCGTGCGCGGTTCCGGGGGAGCAGATCCCACACGTGCTGCGTCTCGTTCACCGACGCTACCGTACGTCTGCCGCTGCGCGAGAACAGTATTCGCGTGACCGAGACGTAGTCGATCGGGAAGGTCAGAGGCATGGCGGTGCCGAGCAGATCCTGCAGGTGGACGTTGATCACCCCGCCGTGGGCGAAGATCGCGACCGTGTCCTCCGGCTCCGCGTCCCGCACCACCGAGGCGATGTCGTCGAACACCCGTCGGCGGAAGGCGTCGGCGTCCACCGCGCTCGGCAGATGCCCGGCCTTGATGCGCTCGAACTCGGCGGGGAACTTCTCGCGCGCCTCCTCGATGGGGAGGTAACCCGGGAAGTCGCGGTCGTACTCGGCCAGACCGTCGAGCACGTCCACCGGGAGTCCGGTGTCCGCGGCGAGCGGTTCCGCGGTCTGCCGGGCGCGCAGTTGTGGACTGCTGACGATGCGCGCGAGCCGATGGGCGCGCAGCCCGTCGGGCACGCGCGCGGCCTGCTCGAGTCCCAGCGGCGCGAGGGCGGGATCGGCATCCGCGTCGGAACGCAGCGGGAGAGCGTGGCGGATCAGCAGCAGTTGCACAGCGGCCACTGTCTCACGGTCACGAGAGCGTTCCGAGTTCTGCCACCAGCCGTGCCGGCGCCGTCCGCCGGAACGACATGTCGAGCAGTTCGTCGACCTCGGTCCAGTCGGGGGTCCCGATCGTCAGGTCGAGTCCCACCCAGCCGCTCGCCGCGGTGTACGCGGGCTCGAAGAATCGCTCGTCGTCCAGCAACGCCGCTCGCTCGTCGGTGTCGGGCAGAACCTGCAGCGACCGATCCCAGCGGGTGGAGTGATGGTCCCCCTTCACCGTGGCGCCGTAGATCGCGAAGACCTTCGTGGTGCGGAAGTTGGGGCGGCCGTGGGAGACCTTCTCGGTGGCGCCCGGCAGGCGCAGGGCTCGTTCCCGCACCGTGGCCAACAACGGATCGTCGTCGCGGAATCGCACGGGATGCTCCATGACCGAGGAGACTAGGCCCTCGTCATCGAGCCGGGCGGTCGATCGCCATCACCACATGGTCGGTGGGGTCGATCGGATTGTCCGGGGTGAGGTGGGCCTCGGCGACACGTCGGTACCCGGCCTTCTCGAGCGCCCGCCACGACGCCACGTTGCCCGTGGCCACCGGCACGACGACGCACGTCGCGCTCGGGTACCGCCGCCACGTGTCGGCCGTGAACTCGATCAGCACGCGGGTGCCTAGGCCGTGCCCGACGAGGTGCGCCTCGCCGATGAGGTAGTCGATGGTGACGGCCTCCGCGGGCACCGCCCAGAACGGCGCCAGCTCGTCGACGTACTCCGGGTAGTCGTGCCACCGGGCGCGCTGGAGCAGGCCGACGGGGGTTCCGTCGTCGAGAGCCAGCACGTCCTCGGACGGCTCCTCGCCGCGGGCGGACGCTCCGAAGTCGCGGGCGACGGCCTCGGCGGTGACCTCGTGGTTCCACCACCGCGCCACGTGCGGGTGAGACAACCAGCGCGCGAGCAGCGGGAAGTCGTCCTCGGTGACCCGCCGGAAGGTGATCACGATCAGCGCATGGACACGAGTTCGTGGACGTCGTCGTAGGGGAGCATCCCGTCCACCGTGGCCATGACCTGCATGCGGTCCAGAACGATGTACCCGTCGTGGTTGTCGAGGAACGCGGTGTCGGACGCGTCCCGCCCGGTGGCGATGCGCACGAGGCTCTGCCGTGGGGCCAGCCGCGTCGCGTCGACGACGCGCCAGACGCCGTCGACGTAGGCCTCCGCGACCGCGTGGAAGTCCATCGGGTCGCAGCCGGGCGCGTAGACCGCGACGAGGCGGGCCGGCACCGTCATCGCCCGCAGCAACGCGACGACGAGATGCGTGTAGTCGCGGCAGACTCCGCTACCCGCGAGGAGGGTGTCGGTGGCGCCGTCGATGGGGTCACTGCTGCCGGGGACGTAGCGCAGACGGCGGCCGACCCAGGCTGAGACGCGCTCGAGCACGTCGGCGTCGGAGGTGTAGCGCCCGAACTCGGTCTCGGCGAAGCCCAGGAACTTGTCCGACTCGCTGTAGCGGCTCGGCCGCAGGTAGACCGACAGGTCCCGCTCGACCACCGGGGCGGGATCCGCCTCGCCCTCCACGCGGGCGCGGTAGTCGACGACGAGTTGACCACGCCCACAATCGAATCGGTGGATGCGCCCGCCGGTCTCCGCACGGATCACCGTGGGCGTGATCTCCTCGCCGTCGAGCCGGAACGACAGCGACTCGGTGACCGTCGTCCCCGGTAGTTCGGCGACCGCGATCTGGAACTCGAGGTTGCTGGGGTCGACGACGGTCACGTCGAGGTGGGCAGATACGTCACGCGTCACTACCGCATGATGCCACCGGTCACGGGCGGAAGATCGCCCGGACCGCGTGTGGTCCGGAAGCCCCGCGCTTCGATGACTTTCGATCCGCCGCCATGTCTGTCCAGTGGCAGGCCTGTCCAGTGGCAGGTCTCGAACACGACGGAGGATGTGGAGTCGCATGTCGAACGAGTTGGACAGAGAGCGCGTCGCGGCACTGACCGCGACGCAGAGGCAGGCAACGGTCGCGGTACTCGAAGGACTGTCGAACACCGAGTGGCAACAACCGACTCTGTGCGAGGGTTGGACCGTTGCCGACCTGGCGGCGCATCTGTCGATGTCTTTTCGGGTGAGCTTGCCCAAGTTGTTGGTGACGATGATTCGAGAACGCGGCAGCTTCGACCGCGCGGCCGACCGTCTTGCCCGCCGTGACGCCGCGACGATGGGCCGAGTCGAACTGATTGCCGCGCTCCGAGACAACATCACCACCGAGTGGAGTCCACCGGGAGGTGACCTCGTCGATTCGTTGTGCCACGACGTCGTTCACGGACTCGATCTGACGGAGGGACTGGGACTGCCCGCGACCGCCACGACGCCGCAACTGGAGGTGGTGCTTCGCACGATCGAGTCCAGGAATCGGATGGCCTATTTCGGCGCCGACCTCGACGGGTGTGCACTTCAGGCGTCCGACATCGACTTCCGCATCGGAGACGGCGACACCTTGATCTTACCGGCGAAAGCGGTTGTCCTGATCCTCACCGGCCGGGCGACCGTGCACGATCATCGTGGAGCGTGACAGATCGGCCCCCGACTCCGGCACGGCCGCACCTGTGATCCGATGCCCGGGAGGCCCGCCGCCCTCCTCAGCCCGCTTCGCGCCCATCCTGCACCGTCGGGCCCGCACCCAGTGCCCACCGGATGGCGGTGGTGACGGCGATGCCGCTCGCGCGCACGGCGGTGGCCTCGGTGATCGGAAGGTAGGGCAACCGGAGGGGGAAGCGGGTCCACCGCGGCATCATCGACACCGCCACCGACGACAGCAGACCGTAGGCGGGGCGTACTGCCAACGGGATCGGTGGGTTGAGCAGGATGAAGCGGGCGGTGCGACGTGCTGCGGGAGTGCCGCGCAGTTCGGGCCGGTACATCGCCAGCATCTCGTTCAGCTCGTCGACCGTCTCGGGCACGTCCTCGGCGCCGAGCCCGCGAGCGACCCAGGCCGACTCCCGGACGTAGGCGTCGCGGCCGCCGGCATCGAGAGGTCGGGCACCGTAACGATCGTGCGCGCGCAGGAAGCTGTCGATCTCCGCGACGTGGACCCACCGCAGCAGGTGCGGATCCGACGCGGCGTACGGCCGCCCGTCCGGCGCGACTCCCGTGATGCGCTTGTGCACGGCGCGCACGATTCGCACGGCGCGCTCCGCGTCCTCGATGGTGCCGAACGTGGTCTCGGCGAGGAACGTGCTGGTGCGTTGCAGACGGCCCCACGGGTCGCCGCGGTAGCCGGAGTGCTCGTCCACGGCAGCCATCGCCAGCGGGTGCAACGACTGCAGGAGCAGGGCGCGCATTCCGCCGACGAACATCGACGCATCGGCGTGGACGCGCTGGATCGCCGAATCGGGGCCGTACCGACGCGGCCCCTCGGCCAGGTGGATCCGGTCGCGTCGAGCGGGGCCCTCGTCGCCCGCGACCCGCGCGAAGATGGTCTCGCCCACTCGGGTCTGGACCGTGCGCAGAGGATTCATCTCTCCAGTGTGCGCTCGCGCGGCGTTCAGCCGGTGGAGACAGTTCTCACCAGCGCCGCGACTCGCCGGGGCTGATCGATCATGGCGTGGTGGTGCGACGGGGACACCACGGCGAAGCGGCCGCTGAGGTAGCGGGCCAGACGCTGCTGGCGCCGCAACCACTGCGCTCCCCACGGGGTCCGTCGCCCCGTGTGCGCGGCGGCCACGATGACGGGGACGGACGGAACGGGCGTCGTGCGGCGCAGGCGGTTCAACTCGAGGGCCATGTCGGCGTACACCGCGTACTCGATCGCGGCGGCCTCCAGATAGGAGGGATCGCGGTAGATGCGGCGGAGATCGTCGACCCGGTCGGGCGCGTACCCGTCCGGGGGAATGGCCTGCGTCAGGACGTGGCGCACCGGATCGGCGAGCAACCGTTGCAGACCGGCGGCCGAGACGATGCGGGCGATCACGCGAGTCACCGGAATGCGGATGCGCGGCGGCACCAGGGCCGACGGCGACTTCTCGACGCTCGAGTCGAGCAGCACGAGCCCCGCCGTGCGCGCGGGGTACGACCGCGCGAAGCCCTCGACGTAGAAGCCGGCCATCGAGTGCCCCACCAGGACCACGGGGTCCGTCATCGCGAGGGCGTCCAGGACGGCGAGGATGCGATCGGCCTCCTCGTGCACCGTCGGCACCCGGTCCGGAGGCAGCGGTTCGCTGTCGCCGAAGCCTGGTCGATCGATGGCCACCGTCGTGTGGCCGGCCGCCACCAGCAGCGCGGACACGTCGATCCAGTCGTGCCACGTCGAGGCGAGCCCCCCGCACAGCACGACGACCGGGGCGGGCGCCGCCGCCGCGTCAGGACGGGAGACCACCACGTGCACGGCGGTCCCCAGTACGTCGACGACCACCTCGCCGTTCGGTTTCATGTGAAACATTCAGCTCCGAGGCTTGGCCAACGGGAACGCGAGGGTCTCGCGGATCGACCCGCCCGTGATGAGCATGACCACCCGGTCGACACCCATTCCGAGGCCACTGGTCGGCGGCATGCCGTGCTCGAGCGCCTGGAGGAAGTCCTCGTCCAGTTCCATCGCCTCGGGATCGCCGCCCGCGGCGAGCATCGACTGCGCGGTGAGACGAGCGCGTTGGTCCACGGGGTCGGTCAACTCGCTGTACGCGGTGCCCAACTCGACCCCCCACGCCACCAGATCCCACTTCTCGGCGACGCCCGCGATGCTGCGGTGGGGCCGGGTCAACGGGGACATCGACGTGGGAAAATTGGTGTAGAACGTCGGGAACTCGGTGAAGTCCTCGACGAGGTGCTCGTACATCTCCTGCGCCACGGCCCCCTCGTCCCAGGTCGACTGATACGGGACGTCGTGCAGATCGCACAGACGCTGCAGCTCCGCGAGCGGTGTGTCGGGCCGGACGTCGGCACCGATCTTCTCCGCGACGGCGCCGTGCATGGTCTTCACCGGCCACTCGCCGGAGATGTCGATCTCCGTCATGGTGCCGTCCTCGGCCGGCCGGTAGATCACCTCGCGGCCGTGCGCGGCCACGGCGGCGCGCTGGATCAGCTCCCGGCACAACACCATCGCGCGCTCGTAGTCGCTGTGCGCCTCGTAGGCCTCGAGGATCGTGAACTCCGGATTGTGCTTGAAGTCGGCGCCCTCGTTGCGGAACACGCGACCGATCTCGAAGACCCGCTCCATGCCGCCGACGCACAGCCGCTTGAGGTACAGCTCCGGCGCGATACGGAGGTAGAGATCGAGGTTGTAGGCATTGATGTGCGTGAGGAAGGGTGCCGCGTTCGCGCCGCCGTGAATCTGTTGCAGGATCGGCGTTTCCACCTCCATGTATCCGCGGTCGCCCAACGTGTCGCGCAGCGACTTCACCACCGCGCTGCGAGCACGCATGAGGGCGCGCGCCTGCGGATTGATCTCCATGTCGACGTAGCGCTGACGCACCCGCGCCTCCGGGTCGGTGAGCCCGCGGAACTTGTCGGGCAGCGGGTGCAGCGATTTCGCGTTCATGCGCCAGTCGCTCACCAGCAGCGCGAGCGCTCCGGTGCGACTGCGACCGACCACTCCCGTGCAGGAGATGAGGTCGCCCAGGTCGAAGTCGGAGGTGAAGCGTCGCAACCGATCTCGATCGATGCGCTCGCTGTCGAGGAGGATCTGCAGGTCCCCGCTCCAGTCGCGCACGAGGCCGAAGACGACGCCGCCGTAGTCGCGGATGCGCAGCAGGCGACCGGACACGCGCACGGTGGTGCCCTCCGGGGCGTTCGCCGCGGAGTCCACGGTGTGGGTGGGCGGATGCGCGACGGGGTAGGCGTCGACGCCGTCCGCGGAGAGCCTGTCCAGCTTGGACATCCGCACCCGGACCTGTTCCGGCCGTCGCCGGCCGGGCAGCGTGTCGACGGGTGTGTCGTCGGGCTCGCTCCCGTCGGCGTGCAGCGTGCCGTCGGCCAGCAGCGCGGCGGGAACAGCCTGTCGGGTGCCGGTGTGAGTGCGTGCACCGAGGCCCGGCAGCGTGAGGAAGCCCTCCGCGATGGCCGATGCGGTACCCACCTTCGGCAGATCGCGGTTGTCCTCGAAGCACAGGTACCGCGGTACCCACTCGGGCTGGTACTTGAGGTTCGATCGGTACAGCGCCTCGAGCTGCCACCATCGCGAGAAGAACACGAGCGTCGAACGCCACAAGCGCAGAACAGGTCCCGCACCGATGCGGCCGCCCTCCTCGAACACGGAGCGGAAGACGGCGAAGTTCAGGGACACCTTGGTGATGCCCACGGTGTCCGAGCGGGACGCGAGCTCGGAGACCATGAGCTCGACGGTGCCGTTGGGTGAGGCGGGATCACGGCGCATGAGGTCGAGCGATGCTCCGCTCGCGCCCCAGGGCACGAGGGAGAGGGTGCCGACGACGCGGTCGTCCGCATCGAGCACGGCCTCGACGAGCAGGCAGTCGCCGTCGAGAGGGTCGCCGAGGCGCCCGAGTGCCATGGAGAACCCTCGTTCGGTCTCGGTGTCACGCCAGCGGTCGGCACGCTCGACGATGCCCGGCCACTCGTCCTCGGGGATGTCGCGATGCCGTCGGATGCGCACCGTCACGCCCTTGCCGCGCGCCCGATTGACCGCTTGGCGCACCGGGCGCATGTCGGGTCCGTTCAGGCTGAACGAGCGGGTCTGCAGGATCGCCTCGTCGCCGAGTTCGAGCACGGCGAGTCCCGCCCGCCGGAACGCGGCGGCACCGGTCTCGCTCGCTCCCATCACCGCCGGGGCCCACCCGTACCGAGACGACATCTCGAGCCACGCCTCGATCGCGTGAGGCCAGGACTCCTCGAGGCCGATGGGATCGCCGCTGGCGAGGCACACTCCGACCTCGACGCGATAGGTGATGGCGGCCTTGCCGTTCGGTGCGAAGACCACCGCCTTGTCGCGGCGGGTGGCGAAGTAGGCCAACGAGTCGTCGTGGCCGGAGCGGGCGATGAGTCCGCGTAGCGCCGACTCGTCCGTGCCGGTGAGGGCGTTGCTCGCACGCTGCGAGCGGAACAGTGTCACCACCGCCGCGGCGAGGGCGACGAAGGCGAGCAGTCCCAGAAGAAAGTTGAGGAATCCGTGTGGTCGGCCGCTGAACTGCTCGTTGTCCACCAGTGCCAGGCCGGCCACTCGGTTGAGTGACCACAGGAAGGTCTCGTTCCGCGGCAGCGAACCCGGGAAGGCCTCGAGCAGCGCCCACCCGGCGAGGATGCCGACGATCAGACCGGTGACGAGAACACCGAGTGCCTTCCATCCGGCGCCGCGTCGGACCTTGGTGTCGAACTCGGTGCGGGAGGCGAGCAGCAGTGCGAGCACCGCGACCTGCAGGACGAGGCCGATCCAGGACCCGACGCTGCCGGGATCGTCCACCAGGGTCGATACGTTCACCACCGCGGATCCGGCCGTGTAGAGAAGAGCGATCCACCACGCGACGCGTTTGCGCGTCGACAGCGCCGCGGCGACCAGCGCGACCACGAAGCCGTAGGACAGGCTCGTGTCGGGAGCGTCGATGACGTACGAGTCGAGCCACTCGCGGGGTACGTGGACGAGGGCTCGGAGCGCGGGTGACAGGCTCCACAGGAGGACCAGCGTCGCGTAGACACCGAGCACGAGGCCGACGTGGTGCGGCACCTGCCGCAGGCGCCCCTTGTGGCGCGACCGGCGATCGGCGCGGGCGACGCGGGACGCGTCGGACAGGCCTGACGGGGACGGTGATGCAGTGCCCGCGGCGGATGCCGCCGGGGTCGCCTGTGTGGCCATGATCGAGCGCCTCCTGCCGGGACCGTGGATGACGGGACGAGCCCGTGCTCCGCAGGACACAGGCTGTGACAGACAACTATGCAGCGTTCGATGCCGCCGCGCGCCCTGTGCTGCGCGGCGGGTCGTCACGAAGGGCCGGGAACCGGAACGACGTCGGGTTCGTTGGCCGGGCAGCACCGATCCGAATACGGATGAATCGGGCGAAACGAGAAGGGATCTCTCACATGGGCGTCAGCCTGACCAAGGGTGGCAACGTGTCTCTCACGAAGGCCGCACCGAATCTGACCGCGGTGTCCGTCGGACTCGGATGGGATCTGCGCACGACGACCGGAACGGATTTCGATCTCGACGCCAGCGCCATCGCGCTCGGCCCGGACAAGAAGGCGCCCGGCAACGAGTACTTCGTCTTCTTCAACAATCTGAAGACTCCGGACGGCTCGATCCAGCACACGGGTGACAACAAGACCGGTGAGGGCGACGGCGACGACGAGGTCATCGACGTCGATCTCGCAGCGGTCCCGTCCACCGTCGACATCGTCACGTTCCCCGTCTCGATCTACGAGGCCGACGCGCGCTCGCAGTCGTTCGGCCAGGTCCGCGGCGCCTACATCCGCGTGATCGACAAGTCGAACGGCACCGAGCTCGCCCGTTACGACCTCACCGAGGACGCCTCGACGGAGACCGCCATGGTCTTCGGCGAGCTGTACCGCAACGGTGCGGAGTGGAAGTTCCGCGCCGTCGGCCAGGGCTACGCCTCCGGACTCGCCGGCATCGCCCGCGACTTCGGCATCAGCGTCTGATCAGTCTCGACGCCTGATCTCGGGGCGGTCGGCTCGTCGCCTCGCGCGCACGACGCCGACCGCCCCGATGATCATGCCCACGATGGACAGCACGTCCGACTCGGTGAATCCGTGCTGGAGTGAGAACACCACCAGCACACGGCCCTCGAGCGGCGCGTTGAAGAGCAGCCAGCCGATCGACGCGAGCACCACCGCGGAGATCGACCAGGCGTTCGGCCGCGCCAGGCACCACGCCGACGCGGCGAACAGCGAGTTCATGACCACGAGTGCGTGGAAGATGTCGATCACGGGGTGGGTTTCCTCGTCTGGGTCCGATGCAGGGCGGGTGTCACAGGAAGGTCGAGAGCAGCCGATGCCCGCCGGCGGCCTTGGCTCGGTACATCATCGAGTCCGCACCCCGCGTCGCGCGGTCGATCGCCCCGGGTCCGGAACTCCACAGCGACGAGTCGGGAGTCAACACGGCGACGCCGACGCTGGCGGTCACGGGAATGGTGTCCTGTCGATCGTGGACCGTCTCGGTGACACGGGCGACCACCGACTCGACGTCACCGTCCACATCGGTGAGGACCGCCACGAACTCCTCGCCGCCGGTACGCGCGAGCACCCCGTGGCCGTCGAAGAGCTCGGCGAGCCGGGTCGCGACCAGGACGATCACGGTGTCGCCCTGATCGTGTCCGAAGCGGTCGTTGACGCTCTTGAAACGATCGATGTCGATCATCACGACCACCACGGGCGATGTGGTCGCGAGTGCCGTCTCCCACAGATCCTCGACCGAGTTCTGCAGACCGCGGCGGTTCCTGACGCCGGTCAGCGAATCGAGGTCCGAGGCTTTCGCGTCCGTCGAGACGAGTGACCACGCGATGGACGCGAAGACCGGCACCCCACTGCTCGCGCCGCTGGCCACCAGCACCGCGGCGATCGCGTCCCACGGCCCCCACAGGTTCTGGACGTACGCCAGGGTGCCGATGAGGACGATGACGGCATTGGTGAACGCGAGATGGGCGAGCAGCACTCGTGGGCTGAGGAAGAACGTGCAGAGAGCGCCGTTGATCGCGAACAGGAAGGTGCCGATCAGTGCCGACGTCGGGGTGTCCAGCAGGATCACCGACGCGATGCCGACGTCGCCGAAGATCAGGAACCCGAGGAACTGCGCCTTCGTGTCCGGCGTCGGTCCCGTGAGCACCCAGATCATCGCGGCGATCTGCAGGGCCAGCACGAGGAAGACGTAGACGATCGCCGGCGTGCCGGAGGGGCCGTTGGGCGAGGCGAGCATCAACATGGACACGGTCGCGTTGAGCAGCACCGCGCCGGCGAAGACCAGCCGGATGATGCCGTGGATGGACCGGGTGGAGTGGTGGACGAAGATCCAGTCGAAATCGTGCGGCGTGGTCAGCCACCGACGCACGACGTCGAGTGCGCTGTCCCGAGGCCGGTGGGTGAGGGGTCTGCGTTGCGCGTTGCGGATGCGCCGGGATCCGCTGTGTCGACCCGGGCGAGCGCGATCGCGGGACGCGCGGACGCGCTGCGTGACCGGCGGACGGGTCGGGTGCGGCATGCGTGGAGAATCCCTTCGAACTCGATGCGACCCCCGACGCGGCGTGTGTCCCTGCTGGTGACCAGTGAAGTGTACGTGTAGTCGGTTTGGTCGGCCCAAAACCGGTGAAACATCGGGTATTCGTGGTAGGTAGCCGAGATCATCCCTCGACGTACGATCGGCCGCATGACCGCTGTGTTCCCTGCCAGGCTTCCCGTCGTGTGCGCGCCGATGGCCGGAGGCCCGTCCACCCCCGCCCTGACCGCCGCCGTGAGCGATGCCGGTGGCCTGGGGTTCCTGGCCGGAGCGCTGCTGAGCCCGGAGGCGCTCGACGGCCGGCTCTCCGAGATCGAGTCCCTCACGTCGGCGCCGTACGGCGTCAATCTCTTCCTCCCGTCAGCGCACATCGCGGTCGCCGACGAGATGGAGTCGTACCGCGCCGCGCTGGCCCCGATCGCCGCCGAGTTCGGGGTCGAACCCGGCCCGGCGACACCCGGCCCCGACGACATCGACGCGGTGATCGACGTGGTGCTCGCCCACCGCCCGGCGGCCGTATCGGTCACGTTCGGTCGACCCGGCGCCGAACTCACCGCCCGCGTGCACGAGATCGGCGCCCTGATGATCGGGACGGTCACCTCCGTCGACGAGGCCCGCGAGGCCGTCGAGGACGGGGCCGACATGCTCGTCGTCCAGGGCAGCGAGGCCGGCGGACACCGGGGCGTCTTCACCGACGACGCGTCGTCTCCTCGAGGCGGTGACGCGATGTCGCTGCCGTCCCTGCTGCTCGCCGTCGGACTGTCGGTCGACGTGCCCCTGATCGCGGCCGGCGGGATCATGGACGGGTCCGGCGTGGTGGCCGCTCTCGGACTCGGCGCCGTCGCTGCGCAGATGGGCACCGCGTTCCTGTGCTCCGACGAGGCCGGTACCTCGGCGGTGCACCGCGCCGCACTGCTGGACCGCCGCTACCGGCGCACCGTGGTGACGCGCGCGTTCTCGGGACGACCGGCTCGGGGACTCGAGAACGAGTTCGCGGCGCAGTTCACGGCCTCCGCACCGGCCGGCTATCCCGATGTCAACGCGATCACGGGCCCGATCCGCACCGCGGCGACGGCTGCCGGCCGAGCGGACGTGCCCAACCTGTGGGCCGGTACCGGGTGGCGTTCGGTGACCGCCGCGCCGGCCGCGGACATCGTCGCGCGGATCGTCGCCGAGATGGAGACCGCCTAGAACCTCAGGACGGGTCTGCGGTCGGGGACCGGTCCTGACTTCCCGCGAGGAGGATCGACGCGATCAGCTCGGGATTGTCCGTCATCGGCACATGGCCGACCCCGGGGACCGAGATGACGCGGGCGTGCGGGAAGCGGCGACGGACGCCCCGCACCTGGTAGTGCGGCAGGATCAGGTCTCGCGTGCCCCACGCCACCGTCACCGGCACCAGCGGCTCGGTGAGTGGCGGGAACTCGAACGGCGCGTCGATGCCCGCGTCGATCATCGCGTTGGTGGTGAGTGACGAGGCGTCGACGACGGCGGCCTCGTACGACACCCTGCTCGGATGCGCGAAGAACGGCAGCAGCGTGGGGTACCGCACCGCCCGCATCTTGAGCGCCGTCGGTGTGGCCTTGCCGAACGTGCGCGCGACGGTCCGCATCGCGCGGAACGTCACCATGGTTCGAGCCTGGTCGGTGTGGTTGAGGAAGAAGCCGGCGGGGGACAGCGCGGTGGCCGACGCCACCTCGCCCTGCGCGGCGAGACACAGCGCGACGTAGCCGCCGAGCGAGTTGCCGGCGATGTGCACCTGGTGGTCCGGCTCCTCGATCTCGCGGACGAACTCGGTGACCTCGTTCTGGAGCGTGAGCAGCACGTTCTCACCGGACTCGTGCAGCGGCTCCGACTCCCCGTGCCCGGGCAGGTCCACGGTCACGACCCGCCGATAGGGCGTGAGCAGGTCCAGCACCGCGTCCCACGCCTGGCGGCGGTGAACGACTCCGTGCACCAGTACGAGGGTGGGACCGTGACCGTCGACGTCGTAGCGCAGTGTCATGGGCGGATGGTAGCGGAGCCCGGCGCAGTGCCTGTCACTCGGCGTACACAGACAATCCGGTCACGAGCTGAGAACCCGGTCGATCGCCGCGACGGCGTCGGCCAGCGCCTCCTCGGTCACGGTCAGCGCGGGACGGAACCGGACGCTGCGCGAGCCGCACCCCAGCATGATCACGCGCTCGTCGACGAGGAGCCGCGTGATCAGTCGATCGCGAGTCGCGGTGTCCGGCAGTGAGAACGCCCGGAACAGGCCGCGTCCCCGCACGTCGGAGATCGACGGGTGACGCACCGCGAGTGCGTCGAGAGCGGCGCCGAGGATCGCGCCCCTCTCCGCGGCGCGGGCGATGAGGCCGTCGCGTTCGATCACCTCGAGGATCCGCCGTGCTCGCACCATGTCGGCCAGGCCGCCGCCCCACGTCGAGTTGATCCGTGATCCGACCTCGAAGACGTTGTCGCGCACCATGTCCACGCGGCGGCCCGCCATGATGCCGCACACCTGGGTCTTCTTGCCGAAGGCGAGGACATCGGGTTCGACGCCCAGCTGCTGGTGCGCCCACGCGGTGCCGGTGATGCCCGCCCCGGACTGGACCTCGTCGACGACGAACAACGCGTCGAACTCGTGGCACAGAGCCTGCAGCCCGAGGAGGAACGACGGTCGGAAGTGATGGTCGCCGCCCTCGCCCTGGATCGGCTCGACGATGGCGGCGGCGATGTCGTCGGGGAAGGACTCGAACGCGGCCCGCGCAGCGGCCAGTGAGCGCGCCTCGAGAGCGTCCATGTCCGCGCCCTCGCGCAGGTACGGCGACGGGATGCGGGGCCAGTCGAACTTCGGGAAACGCGCGACCTTGATCGGATCCGTGTTGGTGAGCGACATGGTGTAGCCCGACCGGCCGTGGAAGGCGTGCTCGAGGTGCAGGATCCGTCCGCCCAGTGCCGGGTCGAGACCGCGGGACTCGTTCAACCGGCTCTTCCAGTCGAAGGCCACCTTCAGGGCGTTCTCGACGGCGAGCGCACCGCCCTCGACGAAGAAGAGGTGGGGTAGTTCGGGGATGCCGAGCACGCGCGCGAAGGTCGCGACGAAGCGGGCCATCGGCTCGGAGTAGAGGTCGGAGTTGCTCGGCTTGTGCAGCGCGGCCGTCAGCAGATCCGCCCGGAACTCGTCGTCGCGGGCGAGCGACGGATGGTTCATCCCGAGCGCGTTCGAGGCGAAGAACGTGAACATGTCGAGATAGGACGCACCGGTCCGCGCGTCGACGAGTGTGGAGCCGTGCGACCGCTCGAGGTCGAGAACCATGTCGAAGCCGTCGGCCAGGATGTGGCGCGACAGCACGTCGTGGACCGACTCCGGCGCACCGGCGGGAACGGGGGTGGTGGGCCGCGATGGCAGTACCTGCGTCATGAAGGCGAAAGTACGCGATAAAATACTGTCAAACAACAGCTAAGCCGGAATAAATCCTGTCACGACCATCGGAGACAATGAATCCATGACATCGACCGTCGACCTGTCCGCCCGTACGTCCGAGCTGCTCGCCGCAGTCGGGGCCGCGCCGCTCGACCACGACTCCGGCCTGGCCGCGACCAGCCCGATCACCGGTGCGGTGCTGGGCCACGTGCCGCTCACGAGCGACGTGGACTCGGTGATCGCCGCAGCCGCGGACGCCTACCGGTCGTGGTCTCTCGTTCCCGCGCCGGTACGCGGCGGTCTGGTGCGTGAGCTGGGTGAACTGCTCCGCGAACACAAGGACGCACTCGGTGAGCTGGTGTCCATCGAGGCCGGCAAGATCGTCAGCGAGGGCCTCGGCGAGGTCCAGGAGATGATCGACATCTGCGACTTCGGCGTCGGACTGTCCCGCCAGCTCTACGGCAACACCATCTCCACCGAGCGGCCCGGCCACCGGATGATGGAGCAGTGGCACCCACTCGGAGTCGTCGCCGTGATCACGGCCTTCAACTTCCCGGTCGCGGTGTGGTCGTGGAACACCGTGCTCGCCCTCGTCGCCGGCGACACGGTGGTGTGGAAGCCGTCGGAGAAGACGCCCGTCACCGCGGTGGCCGTGCAGGCGCTGTTCGAGGAAGCCGCACGCCGTGCCGGGGTGTCGCCGGCGGTGGCGCAACTCGTCGTCGGTGACCGTGCCGTCGGTGAGACCCTCGTCGACGATCCGCGCATCGCCCTGGTCTCCGCCACCGGATCGACCCGCATGGGCCGCGAGGTGGGCCCCCGCGTCGCGGCACGGTTCGGCCGCGTGCTCCTCGAACTCGGCGGCAACAACGCCGCGATCGTCTGTCCGAGCGCCGATCTCGACCTCACCGTCCGCGGCCTGGTGTTCTCCGCGGCCGGCACGGCCGGTCAACGATGCACGTCCCTGCGCCGCGTCATCGTGCACGAGTCCGTCGCCGACACCCTCGTCGACCGACTGGGTACCGCGTACTCGTCGTTGCCCGTCGGGTCGCCGCTCGACTCGTCGACACTGGTCGGACCGCTGATCGACGAGGCCGCGCACGACGGGTACGCCGACGCGTTGGAGCTCGCGCGGAAGGACGGCGGCACCGTCGTCGCGGGTGGTGAGCGGGTGCGAGTGGCGGGCGCCGAGGACGGTGTCTACGTCCAGCCGGCCATCGTGCGGATGCCCGCGCAGACCGACGTGGTGCGCCGTGAGACGTTCGCGCCCATTCTGTACGTCATGACCTACAGCGATCTGGACGAGGCCATCGCCCTCCACAACGACGTACCGCAGGGGCTGTCGTCGTCGATCTTCACGACCGACCTGCGCGAGGCGGAACGCTTCCTGTCGGCGGCAGGATCGGACTGCGGCATCGCGAACGTGAACATCGGCCCGTCGGGCGCGGAGATCGGCGGCGCGTTCGGCGGCGAGAAGGAGACCGGTGGCGGGCGCGAATCGGGCAGTGACGCCTGGAAGTCCTACATGCGACGCACCACCAACACGGTCAACTACAGCTCGGAGCTGCCGCTCGCCCAGGGGGTGACCTTCCTGTGACTGCGGGAAGGCCGGAGGCCGGCCGGGGTCATGCGGGAAGGCCGGAGGACGGCCGGGATCACAGCAGCGATCGAACGGTCGAGATCCGCGACGAGGTGATCAGGCTGGGGCAGTTCCTCAAGCTGGCCGACCTCATCGAGTCGGGGTCCGAGGCGAAGGCCGTCATCGCGGACGGTCTCGTCGAAGTCAACGGTGAGACCGAACTGCGCCGAGGACGTCAGCTCCGTGCGGGCGACACCGTCACCGTCGGCGGGGTGTCCGCCCGCGTCGCTCAGGCCTGAGCTGCCGGTCAGCCCTGAGGCGGGAGGGGTTGCGCCGCGACGACGACACCGTCGTCGTCGCTGTAGACGAACTCGCCGGGGATGAAGGTGACTCCGCCGAACTCGACTGTGACGTTCTTCTCACCCGACCCTGTCTGCGTGCTCTTGCGCGGGTTGGTTCCCAGCGCCTTCACCCCGATGGCGAGAGTCGTCAGGATGGCCGAGTCGCGCACGGCACCGTTGACGATGACGCCCGCCCACCCGTTGTCCACACCGCGCCCGGCGATGATGTCGCCGACGAGGGCGGTGTGGACACTCGCGTCGCCGTCGACCACCAGGACTCCGCCGTTGCCGGGCTCCGACAATGTCTGCTTGACCAGCAAGTTGTCCTGAAAGCAGCGAATGGTGGTGATGGGTCCGCAGAACTCCCGCACGGCCCCGAGCTGACGGAACTGCGTGTCGCAGCTCCGGATGTCCGGCCCGATGGTGTCGGCGAGATCGGCGGTCGCGATGAAGGTGCTCATGGCGTCACAGGCTAGCGGCAGTCCTGCGGCACGTCGGGTCACGCTGTCGGGGACACCCGCCGGGGCGGCGGTTGGTGCGTCGGCGGTTCGGACCCTCGAGGTCGATTGGACGGTGCAGGTCGGGGGAACCCGCACGTCATGAGTACAAGTCACGACGGCAACGACGGTCACACCGGTGACGAGACTGCGCGCGACGCCACCCGAGAGGACCACCCCATGTCCGGCCAGAACCCCGATCCCGCAGAGACTGCAGGACTCGAACCCGGTGGCAGCATCGTGCCGGGTGACACGCCGCCGGACTCCACGTCGGCCGCGGGTCCCAATCATGAACCGCCCCAGCGCACTCGGACACCCGCGATCGTGTTCCTGGTCGCGGTCGGCGTCGTCGTGGTGCTGATCGTCCTCGGTGTCGTGGGCAGGATCGCGGGCCTCGTCTAGAGCCCCCGACAGTACTGACGACGGAGCACGTGGCCTCTCGGCCTCGTGCTCCGTCCGTGTGTCAGGCCCCGTTCTCGCGGGCGTTCGCTCCGACGACGGCGACGATCCACTCCGCCAGCCCGGCGGCCCGCCCGTCGTAGTGCGCGCGGAATCGCTCGTCGGCGGTGTACATCCCGGCCACGCAGACATGCATCGCGTGATCGCAGTCGTAGAAACGGTCGATCGACGCTCGGTGGCGTTCCGCGAGGACGTCGGCCTCGTCCGAACCGGGCTCCACGCCGCGGAGCATCGCTGCAGCGAGATCAGCCTCGAGTTGTTCGGTGTCGGCCTTGATCGCACGCCAGTCGTCGGCCGACATCGCGGCGGTGCGCTCCGTGCTCTGGGCCCACGCATCGGTGGTTCCCCAGCGCTCGCGGGCCTCGTCCTCGTACTTCTCGCCGGCCCAGTCGTCGCCCCAGATCTCACGCTGCTCGGCCGGGGTCAGGTTCGTACCCATCGTCTTCCTCTCGATCACGGTGTCCACGGCGTTCGCCATGGCTGTCAGGTGAGCGATGCGCCGGTCGAGCAGGGTGCGCTGCCGTCGGAGATGCTCGAGCGCGTCCGCGGCGGGATCGTCGAGTATCTCCTTGATCTCGGTCAGCGGGAACCCGAGTTCGCGATAGGTCAGCACGGAGTACAGGCGCTCCACGTCCTGCGAGGAGTAGGTGCGGTATCCCGCAGGAGACCTGCCGCCGGGCACCACCAGGCCCACCGCGTCGTAGTGGTGCAGGGTGCGCACGCTGACGTCTGCCAGCGCGGCGACCTGTCCCACGGTCAGTGCATCGTTCACACCGGTCACTGTTCTGCCTCCCGTTGCGTGAGGGTCAAGCACAATCTTGGCCCGATCCGCCGAGGCGTCCGGTCGGGGGCTGTGTCCGAACGCACTCCTGGCGTACCGTGTCGATACCGACGGTGTATCCGTCAACCGTCGTCACACTCATCCGCCACTGGGAGATACGCATGTCAGCGCCGACCGCAGACACGTTCACACGACTCGTCGCCCTCGCCTCGGTCGCACCGGGCCGGGAGACCAAGCCCGTCATCGAGGTGTTCACCGGCCGCGAGATGGCGACCATCCCCGTCGGCACCCGCGACGACGTGCTGGCGGCGAACGACAAGGTCCGCGCAGCCCAGAAGCGGTGGGCGACGACGTCCATCGCAGATCGAGCGAAGATCCTCCACAAGTATCGCGACCTCGTGTTGAAGCACCGGGCGTCGCTCATCGACCTGGCGCAGGCAGAGACCGGGAAGTCCCGGTCCGCCGCCCAGGAGGAGGTCCTCGACATCGCGATGACGGCGCGGCACTACGCGCGGGTCTCCGGCGAACTGCTGAAGAGCAAGCGCGTCAAGGGCATGCTTCCCGTGCTGACCAAGACGCAGGTCAACTACCAGCCCAAAGGCATCGTCGGCATCATCTCGCCGTGGAACTACCCGATGACCCTCGCGGTGTCCGATGCCATCCCGGCTCTGATGGCCGGCAACGGCATCGTGCTGAAGCCGGACAGCCAGACGCCGTACTGCGCGCTCGCATGTGTCGAACTGCTCTACCAGGCCGGTCTGCCCCGTGACCTCTTCGCCGTGGTTCCCGGCCCCGGATCGGTGGTGGGCACCGCCATCGTCGACACCTCCGACTACCTGATGTTCACGGGTTCCACCGCCACCGGCCAGCTTCTCGCCGAGCAGACCGGTCGGCGACTCATCGGGTTCTCCGCCGAGCTCGGCGGCAAGAACGCCATGATCGTCGCCGCCGGCGCCAAGATCCCCGAGGTGGTCGACGCGGCCGTCCGTGCCTGCTTCTCCAACTCCGGTCAGCTCTGCATCTCCATCGAGCGCATCTACGTCGAGAAGTCGATCGCCGACAAGTTCACCGCCGCGTTCGGTGAGCGGGTGCGCCGCATGACGCTGGCCGCCACGTACGAGTTCGGGGTCGAGATGGGCAGCCTCATCTCGGAGGACCAGGTCAAGGCCATCTCGAACCACGTGGACGATGCGAGGGTGAAGGGTGCGACCGTGGTCGCCGGCGGCAAGGCACGCCCCGACATCGGCCCGCTGTTCTACGAGCCCACCGTGCTCACCGGCGTGACCGACGACATGGAGTGCTGGGGAGCCGAGACGTTCGGTCCCCTCGTCTCCATCTACCCCGTCGCCAGTGTCGACGAGGCTGTCGAGCGGGCCAACGCCACCGAGTACGGACTGAACGCCAGCGTGTGGGCGAAGACGAAGGCGCAGGGCGAGGCCATCGCCGCGCGACTGCACGCCGGCACCGTGAACGTGGACGAGGGGTACGCGCCGACCTGGGGAAGCACCGGTGCGCCGATGGGCGGCATGGGTGTCTCGGGCGTCGGTCGTCGACACGGACCGGACGGCGTCCTGAAGTACACCGAGTCGCAGACCGTCTCCACGACGCGCCTGATCAACCTCGGCGGACGACGGCTGCCTCCGAAGCTCTGGGCGAAGACGTTGCCGATCTTCATCCGGGCGCTGAAGTACGTGCCGGGACGGTAGCGGCGCGCATCCCGTAGAATCGGGCGAAACACCCGCAGCGACTAGAGGACGAATGGACAGCGACAAACCCGGGCCGGTCATGGCCCCCCTCGTATCGACCGATGCGACCAGGGCGGTGACCGGCACATGAGCGAGTTGTTGACGCTTCTCCTCGGTATCGTCGTCGTCGTCGGAATCACCGCTGGCACAGGCTATTTCGTGGCCCAGGAATTCGCCTACATGACCGTGGACCGGTCGAGGCTCGAAGCGCGCTCGAAAGCGGGTGACACCGTCGCCGCGCGTACCCTCGTCGTCACGAAGCGCACGTCCTTCATGCTCTCGGGCGCTCAGTTGGGCATCACCGTCACCGGCCTGCTCGTCGGTAACTTCGCCGAGCCGCTCATCGGACAGTCCCTCGGGACTCTGCTCGGCGGCGTCGGCATTCCGAGCGGTGTCGGACTCGCCGTCGGTGCGGTGACGGCGCTGGTGGTGTCGACGTTCGTGCAGATGCTCTTCGGCGAGCTGTTCCCCAAGAACTTCGCCATCGCCCGCCCCGAACCCGTCGCGCGATGGCTCTCGCTGTCGACGACGATCTACCTCAAGCTGTTCGGCTGGCTCATCCGTATCTTCGACGCCTCGTCCAACGCGCTGCTGAAGGCGCTGAAGATCGAGCCGGTCCACGACGTCGAGCACTCGGCGACCCCGCGCGACCTCGAACACATCGTGGCCGAGAGCCGGGGCACCGGTGACCTGCCCGAGGAGCTGTCCACACTGCTCGACCGCATCCTCGACTTCCCCACCCAGACCACGGGTCACGCGATGATCCCCCGCGCGAAGGTGGCGACGGTGCGCTCCGACTCCACCATCGCCGAGGTGCGCGCCCTCATGAGCGTCGAGCACTCGCGGTATCCGGTGCTCCATGCCGACGACTCGATCGAGGGCGTCGTGCACCTGCGCGACGTGCTCGCCACCGACCTGCCCGGCGACACACCGGTCGCCGTGCTGTCCCGCGACGCACTGGTGCTCCCCGAGACCCAGATGCTCCCCGACGCCATGGGGGAGCTTCGCGCGTCGAAGAACCAACTCGCCTGCGTCATCGACGAATACGGCTCCTTCACCGGTGTCGTCACCATCGAGGACCTGGCCGAGGAGCTCGTCGGCGAGATCACCGACGAGCACGACGACGCCGACGGCGCGGAACCCGTGCCCGGCGACGACGGTGTGTGGACGGTGGCCGGCGACGTCCACCTCGACGAGGTGGAACGTGCTCTGGACCGCGAACTTCCGGAGGGTGACATCGAGACCATCGCCGGACTGGCCATAAGCGTCCACGGATCGCTTCCCGAGGTCGGCGACGTCATCGAACTGGAGCTGCCCATCGACCCCGGTGACCTCGCGACCGACGCCGAACCGCCCCGACGGTTCCTCGTCATGAAGGTCCTGGAGATCGACAACCACGTGCCGTCGTCGGTCACGCTCGAGGTCGTGGAGCGCACTTCCGACGACGTCCCGGCCATGAGTGAGACGGAGGACGCGCTGTGAGCAACCCCCTGGTGTTCCTCGTCGTCACCGTCGGCCTGATCGCGCTCAGCGCCTTCTTCGTCGCCGTCGAGTTCGCGCTCCTCGCCGCCAAGCGGCACCGGCTCGAGGACGCGGCGGCCGATTCGCGGTCGGCGCGCGCCGCTCTCCGCAGTTCCACCGAGCTCACGGTGCTGCTCGCCGGCTCGCAGCTGGGTATCACGTTGTGCACGTTGGCACTCGGTGCGTTCACCAAGCCCGCCGTGCACTACTGGCTCCGGCCGCTGTTCGAGTCACTCGGTCTGCCCTACTGGGCATCCGACGTGCTCGGCTTCGTCCTGGCCCTGGTCATCGTGACCTTCCTGCACCTGGTCGTCGGCGAGATGGCGCCGAAGTCGTGGGCCATCGCGCATCCCGAGAAGTCGGCGACGATGCTCGCGATCCCGATGCGTGTCTTCATGTTCTTCACCCGCCCGATCCTGGTGTCGCTCAACGGGATGGCGAATGCACTGCTGCGCCGGGCCGGTGTGGAGCCGGCCGATCAGGTGATGTCGGGCCAGAACCCGGACGATCTCGAGCAGCTGGTCGCGCACTCGGTGAGTGTCGGATCGCTGGACAAGGGCTACTCGGATCAGCTCTCGAGTGCGCTGGAACTGCAGAAGCTCACGGTGGCGGACCTCGTGCGCATCGATTCCGAGCCCACCGCGGTGGCGACGACGGCGACGGTCGCCGACGTGCGGGCGGCGTCGCTGCGCACGGGCCATCTGCGCATCCTCGTGCGGGACGGCGCCGACGTGATCGGTCTGGTCCACGTGCGGGACACGTTGCAGGCGGAGGACTCCCGCTCGGTGGACGACTTCGTGCGACCGGCCTTCGAGCTCGACGCCGCCGCGCCCGTGTACGTCGCGCTCGCGGAGATGCGGGAGACCCGCAACCATCTCGCGGTGGTGCGCGACGGCGGTGCGGTGGTCGGTGTCATCACCATGTCGGACGTGCTCGTCCGGTTGCTGCCCAGCGCGGACCCGCTGCCCGCGTGATCAGGCCGTGGTCGCCAGTGCGGCGGCCACGCCGAACGCCGCGGCCATCGCCGCGGTCTCGACGACGGCACGCCGCGTCGAGACCGTGGCGTGCGTGGTGTGGGCACCGATGACGCTCACCCACGTGCGCCGTCGCCACCACCCGCCGATCACCAGGGCGACCAGCAGGACCGACTTGAGCAGGATCAGCCGCCCGTAGTCGGTGTCGACCAGGGCGGTCACCGAGGTGAGCCGCACGGCGGCGTTGACGACACCGGTGACGGCGACGGCGACCACACACCACAGCGCGGCCGCCGAGTAGCGCGGGAGCAGATCCGCCCAGGCGGTCCGTGACCGCAGGGTCACCGCCATCGCGACCAGCAGCCCGAGCCACACCGATGCCGCCACGACGTGCACGGCGACGAGCAGCGCGCCGACGGCGTGCTGCGCCATGTGGCCGGTCATCGGGCGAGCGATGAGGGCGACGGCGGTGGGTACGACGACGACGATGCCGGAGACTTCCAGATCGGAGCGGAGGGCAGTGGCCGCCAGCACGGCCATCGCGAGCGCGACGACCACGACCGCGGAGCCGATCCGGCCGTTCGCGATGTTCTGGACGTAGTCGGTGAACGTGCCGAGCGACACCGCGGTGGCGCTGACGGCATCGGACCGCGCCGCCCCCAGCACCAGCAGCGTGACCTCGGAGACTGCCCAGCACGCGGCCGCGACGAGGGCGCCGCGCCACGCGAGGTGGTCGTCGACGTGCCGGGAATCGCGGGCCCACAGGATCAGCAGACCGAACCCGAGCACCACGGCACCGGCGACGTCGGCACCGGTCCGCACGAGGGAGTCGAGCGGAAGGTCGGAGGGCGCCAGTACGAGGGCGGCGATCACTCCGAGCAGTGCAGCCGGAACGACGGCGAGCGGTGACCACCGCGCCGTCGTCGTTCCGGCCACGACTCAGTTCTTCTTCCGCAGAGCGAACGCGAGACCGCCGAGGAACACCACCGCGGCGGCGACCAGGAACGGCCAGAGCGGCACACCGCCCCCCGACTCGGTCGAGGACGCGCCGGCGTCGGCCGCGGGACCGGGGGTCCCGGTGCCGGCCGTCGTCAGCTCGAATGTCCGCGTACCGCTCACGGGGTGGCCGTCGGCTGACGTGACGCGGAACGCGATGGTGTATGTGCCCGTCGGCCCGAGCTCTCGGAGGTCCACCGCGACGGTGGAACCCGACACCCGCGGGTCACCGTCGGACCAGAGGTTGCCGTCGGGACCGACGACGGTCAGCGAGGCGAACTGCGACTGCACGGCCTCGTTGAACGTCACCGTCGCCTCCGCCGGACCCTGATCGACGGAACTCTCGTTCTCGGGGGAGCTGGACACCACCACCGAGTGCGCGGACGCCGTCGAGGTGCCGAGCAGCAGCGCCGCGGCGAGGGCGAGCAGCAGAGCGAGGAACCGGCTCACGAGCGTCGACTCCGCACCGTGGCGCCGATCCCGAGTGCGGCACCGAGTGCTCCGAGAACCAGGCCGATCCCGCCGAGCCACCGGGCCGTGGTGTCGGACGACGACGCGGCGGCCTCGGTGGTCGAGGACGCTGACGACACCGTGGGGCTGCTGTGATGATCGCCGCTGCTCGCCGCGAGTTCCAGTGTGGGAGCCGGCAGTTCGGGCTCGGTACCGTCCTCCGGTGTCGGCTGGTCCCAGTTCACGACCTCGCCGTCACTGTAGGTCTGGCGGGCCGGGAAGGACACGCTCTCCTCCTCAGGCAGGGGGCCGGCCGAGAGCTGGAACTGCTCGAACTGTCCGGGCCCGACACCGGGGTTGCCGGGATCCGCCGTCCAGGTGACCGAGGTGGCCAGTTCGTCCGCCGAGCGTTCGACGACGGCGGTCCATCCGGGCATGGGCTGCGTGCGGGCCGAGGTGAGGCCGGGCAGCTGGACGGTGACGGAGGTGGTGGACGCCGCCTCCGACTCGGTCGGCACCCGGAAGGTGAGAACGCCGTATCCGCCCTGTGCCGCGTCCGGAGCGGACACGACGACGTGGGCGGACGCCAGTCCTGCGGAGGCGAGGAGGGCGGCGGCGGTGAGGACACTCGTGCCCAGGGCACGCGTGGAGAAGCTGGTCATGACAGATGTCTTCCGTTCAGGTGAGGGAGTACCGCGGTGTGAGTGGCTGCACGAGCACCTGCGGTGGTCCTCTCCTGGAGACGGCGGACAGAACGGGTACGGGAACGGGCCGATCGAGCGGCGCGGTGGCGGTGACGGGTCGGGGGCGACGCGGCGGCGAGAACGTGAGCTGCGGTGCGCGCAGCACCGACGTGATCGCGGCGAACAGCCGCTCCGACGAGGCGACCAGGACTGCGCCGACACCGACGGCGACGGCGTGCGCCGCGAGCATCGACGCGTCGAGCGGGTGGGCGTGTTCCGCGACGGCGGCCAGTGCCTCGTGCGCGACGACCTGTCCGCCCACGAGCCACAGGAGGATCGGGAGGGGGCCGGTCCGGGCGGTCCCGACACCGGCGGCGAGCACGCCCGCACCGATCGCGACGGCGAGCAGCAGGGAGAGAGCGGACGAGGTGGGCACGCCACCACCGCCGACACCGTGCGCGGCGACGGCGAGCGTGGCCGTGAGTGCTCCCACGGCACCACCACGCCACACGCGCGTGCGCTCGGTCCCCATCGTCGACTCAGGCAGGGATCAGCGCACGCCGAGGCGCGCGAGGATGTCGGCCTCGATGCCGTCGAGCTCGTCGGAGATGGCGCCGTGAGCCAGCTTGCGGCGCGACGGCGGCATCTGCTCGGCGGCGTGCACCGCGGTGGTGAGCTCGGTCAGGCGCGACCGGATCGCGTCGGCGAAGGCGCCCGTCTCGGCGTCCTGGTGCGACGCGGCGACCTCGGCGACGGAACGCTCGGCACCGACGATGCGAGCGCTGAGCTTCGCGCCGTGTCCGGTGTACTGGCCGAGCTCCTTCACGTCGACGCCGATGCGGCCGGCCCGGTACTGGTCGAGCTGACCCCGCAGGAGGGTCGCCGCGCGGTACGCGATCGGCACGAGGACGGGGGCCAGGACGCGACCGATGCCGACGTACTTGCGCACCTTCGCCGCGTTGATCTTGCCTTCGCGCGCGGCCTTCTCCCGTGCGGCCAGGGTCCTGATGTGCGCCTGATCCACCTTCTGTTGGCTGGTCAGCGCCTTGGCGTCGTTCTTCGCCAGCTTTTTCAGATGCTTGCGCTCGTTCCGGGCGGTGTACTTCGCCTCGAGGCCCGCCTTGTGGCGCAGGGCCTTGGCCTCGGCCTTCCGGGTCGCACGGCGAGAACGCTTCTTGCGCAGAGCCATGGTGTACGTGCCCCTATCGTGTCCGACTACGTCGCCAGAACGCTCCGACCGGATGACCGACGAGCGCCTGAATGCCTGCCGCCAGCCTATCGGTCCGCTCCGGGTGCGCTGCATCCGCGTGAGGTGTCGGCCTGTGGATCTACGCTGCGAGAATGTCCCACGTCGTGCCGCCCCCCGCTCCGGCGTCCGGCCCCTCCGTGCTGATCGACGCGTCGTCGCTCACCCGGTGCCGCCACCGCGTGTATCTCGACACCGCCTACCGCTCTCTGCTCGTCGACACCGCGGAGGACGCGGGGGTGCAGATGCGCCGGGAGGCGGCCGCCGCGTACCGAGCCGAGATCCGGGACACCCTGGTCGCCGCGGATCCGCAGTCGTGGGTGGTGGTCTCCCCGTCGATGTCCCGCTCGATGCAGGTCCGCGCCACCCGCGCGGCGTGCGAGTCCGGTGTCGAGCGCATCTGGAACGCCACCTTCGCCGACGACGAGGACGCCGGTCGGCGTGGCCGGTGCGACATGCTGGTGCGCGATCCGGACGGCGGGTACATCCCGGTACTGGTGGTCAACCACAAGGTCACCGATCCGGGAAGCGGCGCGGTGACCACGCCGTTCACGTCGTGGGCCCCGGCTCTCGATCCCACGCGCAAGGTGCGACCGCAGTTACGGGACCAGTTGGCGGCCGTGCACGTGCATCGGCTCCTGGGCCGCATCGGTCAGGCCGGTGTGTCGGCGCGAGCCGGTGTCATCGGCTTCGGTGCCGAGGTGATGCTCGTGCACGATCTGACGGCGGTCGAGGCGGAGTACGACACGCGCTTCGGTGACCGACTGGCCATCGCGTCGGGCTCGGTCGTCACGTCGCCGTCGAAGGTGTCGGAATGTCGGTCCTGTCCGTGGTGGTCCGAGTGCGGCGAGACCCTGCGGCGCACGCGGGACGTCTCGCTGGTGGCGGCGGGGTCGCGAGCGGACGCCCTGCGGTCCGCGGGCATCGTCACCATCGACGACCTGGCGGACTGGACGGGCGGCGTGCCCGACGAGTGGCCGCACGGCGACTTCGACGAGACGGTCGTCATCGCCCGTGCATGGATCGCCGACCTGCCGCTCGTCCGGCGCCGCGACACCGTGACGGTCCAGCGGGCGGACGTCGAGGTGGACGTCGACATGGAGAGCTATCAGGAGCACGGCGCCTACATGTGGGGAACGCTCCTCGACCGGCGGGACGGTGCCGAGCCGCAGTACCGCGCCTTCGTGACGTGGGAACCGGTTCCCACGATGGACGAGGCGCGCTCGTTCGGCGAGTTCTGGTCCTGGATGCAGGGCGTGCGTGCGGACGCGCACGCGGAGGGCCTGACGTTCGCGGCCTACTGCTACTCGCGCGCCGCCGAGGACAAATGGCTGCTGGGATCCGCGCGGCGGTTCGCCGGCATGCCCGGTGTCCCCACCGAGGCCGAGGTGCGGGAGTTCATCGACGGGCCGGACTGGGTCGACATCTACATCGCGGTGTCCCAGAACTTCGTGTGTCCGTCGGGCAAGGGCCTCAAGAAGGTCGCACCGGTCGCGGGCTTCCACTGGCGGGACGACGAGGCGGGCGGCGAGGCGTCGATGGCCTGGTACCGCCGCGCGGTGGGATACGACGGAGACGTCGACGCGTCGCAACGCACGCGGTTGCTCGAGTACAACGAGGACGACGTGCAGGCCACCCGCGCGCTGCGGGTCTGGATGGACGGGGCGGCCGCGCGGGAGATTCCGACTGCGGACGAGCTCGGCGGGATTTCCTCTGTAACGAAGTGAAACGCTCGCCATCGCTACCAGTCGGGGGTTGGCAGCGACGACGAGCGTCTCGAGATGTGATTCGTCCCAGTACACGGTGTGGATGGGTGGTGACGAAGAACTTTTTTTCGAGCAGTTACCGCGGTGCCATCCGGAGTGCGCCGTCCATGCGGATGGTCTCGCCGTTGAGGTAGTCGTGCTCGACGATCATCTGTGCGAGCTGCGCGTACTCGGTGGGCTGAGCGAGTCGGGACGGGAACGGGACGCCCGCCTCGAGGCCGGCGCGGTATTCCGGGGTGACGCCGGCGAGCATCGGGGTGTCGACGATGCCGGGGGCGATGGTGTTGACGCGGATGCCCACCTGGGCGAGGTCGCGCGCCGCGGGGACGGTCATGCCGTGCACGCCGCCCTTGGAGGCGGAGTAGGCGATCTGACCGATCTGGCCCTCGAACGCGGCCACCGACGCGGTGTTGATGATGACGCCGCGCTGTCCGGCCTCGTCGACGGTCGGCAGCGTCTGCATGTGATCGGCCGCCAGACGCATGACGTTGAAGGTGCCGAGCAGGTTGATGGTGATGACCGTGCGGAAGAGCTCGAGATCGTGCACGCCCTTCTTGGACAGGATGCGTCCCGCCCAGCCCACGCCGGCGCAGTTCACGGCGATGCGCAGCGGGACGCCGGCCTCGCCGATCTGTGCGAGGGCGGCCCGTACCTCCTCGTCGCTGGTGACGTCGGCGGCGATGAGCGTCACGCCGTCCGGTACGGAGTCACCGGCCTTGTCGATGGACTGCTGCAGGTCGAGGCCGAAGACGGTGACGCCGTTGTCGGCGAACCGCTTCGCCGTGGCCGCGCCGAGCCCCGATGCGCCGCCGGTGACCAATGCCGCTGTTCCCGCGATCTCCACTGCCGTGTCCTCTCGTCGGACGGCCGACTCGGTTACCGGCCGCTCACTGAAACGAACCCTAGTCGGTGGGTGCAGACTCGCGACATGACGTTCCCCGGTTCGGCAGACGAGGTCCATGTCCGGCGTTGTGTCGCGCTCGCGCGCGAGGCACTCGACGCCGGTGACGAGCCGTTCGGGTCGGTGTTGGTCGACGCGGACGGTCAGGTGCTCTTCGAGGACCGCAATCGCGTGGGCGGCGGGGACTCGACGCGCCATCCCGAGTTCACGATCGTGGAGTGGGCCGTGCGGAACCTGACGGCCGACGAGCGCGCCCGGACCACGGTGTACACATCGGGGGAGCACTGCCCGATGTGTTCGGCGGCGCACGCGTGGGTGGGGCTCGGCGACATCGTCGTCGCGGTGACGAGTGCTCAGCTCACCGCGTGGCGGTCGGAGTGGGGTCTGGAGCCGGGCCCTGTCGCCGCGCTGCCCATCGGCGACGTTGCGCCGCGGATCCGGGTGCGGGGGCCCGTACCGGAGGTCAGCGCGGAGATGCGGGCACTTCATCGTCGGAATGCCGGTCTGCCGTCGGACGGGTGAGAGTCCAGCTCGTCGCCGCGATACCGAGGGCGAGGACCACGGCTGCGGCGATCAGTCCGACGGGTGTGCCGGGAAGCAGCCCCTCGAGGATCAGCCACACGCCGAAGACGAAGAACAGGGTCGCGGCACCGAGGGTGATGAGCCGCTCGGGCAGGTGCTTGCCCAGGGTCGCGCCGATGACGATGGCCAGAGCGTCGGCGGCGACCATGCCCAGCGTCGAGCCGATCCACACGCCGACCCAGTCGTTGTCGGAGGCGAGCGTGACGGTGGCCAACATCGTCTTGTCGCCGAGCTCGGCGAGGAAGAAGGCGGACGCGACGGCGATGAAGGCGGACTTCGTCACCCGGTCGGCCTTCGTCTTCTCCTCGTCGTCGAGCGAATCGCCGCGTAGCGTCCACAGGCCGAAGACCAGGAACGCGACGCCGCCGACGATGCCGATCAGGTGCGTGGGCAACGCGACACCGAGGTAGTGGCCCACGGCGACGGAGACGAGGTGGACGAGCGTCGTGGCGACCGTGATGCCGCCGATGACGACCCACCAGCGGTACTTCAGGGCGAACGTCATGGCCATCAGCTGGGATTTGTCACCGAGTTCGGCGACGAAGATGACTCCGAAGCTGAGCAGCAGGGCGGCGAGCACGTCGAACCTCCAGGACAGGGCGCGTCGGCCGACACGAGGGGAGAACCTGGCCGACGCTCGGTGCAGCGCACCGTGCGGTCATCGGGACCGGTGCGGGAAGGCCGGAGGCCGGCCGGTCGACGAAAGGTCTCGCCCACCTGCTGCCGCGTGGGTGGCAGCTCGGTTCACCGAGCCGGGAGCGCTCCGGCGAACCGGTGCGCGCCAGTATGTCGACTGGATGATCGGGGGCTACTCCCCTTCGCTGATCTCCACGCTAAAGCCCTGGTCAGGCTTCTGCAACTTCGACAAACCTGTTCGGCTACCCGAAATTTGTCGTGTCATGCAGCGAGCAACATCGCGAGGACGGCCGTATCGGGATGGCTGATGGGATCGAGGCCCACACGGCTGATCATCGACGTCACGGTGCCGTCCGCCTCGGCCTCGACCCAGGCGGCGCGATGGTCCAGCCCGAGGTGCGGCAGACCCGGCAACAGCACGCACCCCGACGCGGCCCCGGCGCACTCCGGCAGCGTCGGCATCGTCTCCGACGGCGGATGCAGCATCATCAGCGCGGCCGGCTGATGCAGCGCGAAGCGCTCCGGGGTCACCGCGTGGTCCCCGATGACGGGGCCCTCGGACACCACGATGCCCACGGTCCCCTCGTGCGGGTCGTCGGGCAGTTCCTCGCGGACACAGAAGACGGTGCTGGTGTCGAGCAGGCCGGGGGTCGACGCGACCCGCACCGTGAAGGCGAGAAGCTGCGCCCATTCCTTCGTCGTGTCGGGCCACCGGCCGGAGATGACGAAGCCGCGCAGGGTTCCCGAGTCGTGGAACGGGGCCACACCGATGATGCGACGATCGGGACTGGTCATGACGTTCTCCTCGCACTGGCCGGCATCGAGCGGGACGGCCTGCGCGGAACGTGCGCGGACCATCGGCACACAACGTCGGGTAGAGGAAGAGAACACCACCATCGCGCTGGCACACAAGTGGTCACGAGTGCCAGATGTGGCCGGTGAGACGACGAATGCCGCGCCCTCGTGGGACGCGGCATTCGCGGTGCGACTGTGCGGCGGGACTACGGGAAGATGAGACCCGAGGTCTGCGACGTGGCTGCGGCGAAGCGCTGCTGCACGTCGGCCCAGTTGACGACGTTCCAGAACGCCTTCACGTAGTCGGCCTTGACGTTCTTGTACTGCAGGTAGAAGGCGTGCTCCCACATGTCGACCTGCAGCAGGGGAATGATGCCGAGCGGCACGTTCGCCTGCTGGTCGTACAGCTGGAACGTGAGGAGCTTCTTGCCCAGCGTGTCGTAGCCGAGCACTGCCCAGCCGGAGCCCTGCAGACCGTTGGCCGCGGCGGTGAACTGCGCGCGGAACTTGTCGAACGAGCCGAAGTGGTCGTCCAGTGCGGCCGCGAGCTCGCCCTCGGGCTTGTCTCCACCGTTGGGGGAGAGGTTCTTCCACCAGATGGAGTGGTTCACGTGGCCACCGAGGTGGAACGCGAGGTTCTTCTCCTGCAGGAAGATCGAGCCGTGATCGTCCTTGTCACGGGCGTCGGCCAGCTTCTCCAGTGCGGTGTTCACGCCGGCGACGTAGGTGGCGTGGTGCTTGGAGTGATGCAGCTCGTTGATCTCCCCGGAGATGTGGGGCTCGAGAGCTGCATAGTCGTAGTCGAGGTCGGGCAGTGTGTACTCGGACACGTGTTTCCCTTCTCTTGCATCTGTTGTAGCTGACTGCTGGCGTTACCCAGCCAACGTCATTCGTACACCTCGCGCAAGAGTTCGACGCAGTCGGAGTGCAGCGCAGACGCACCGATGCGGACCGTGGTCCCCTTGCCCGCGCGCAGCGATGACGTGGGCGAACTCGACCGACAGGTGAACGGAACCTTAAGATCGAGGGTGATGACCTCCTCGACGCCCGACTCGGACGGTGGGGTGGTCTCCGTCCGTACGGCGGCCGATCCGCCGCGGATCCGGTTCGGCGGAGTCGACGTCCTGCGTGCGCTGGCGGTCCTGACCGTCGTGTACTCGCACATCTCGTACTTCCTGGTCGATGATCTCGGAACACCGTGGTGGCTCATCGACGTCGTCACCCTCGTGTTCGTCGAGCACGGCGGTCTGAACCACCATCTCTCGTTCGTGGGCGTCGCGTTCTTCATGATCCTCACCGGACTGGTCGCGACCGCGTCCGTCGTCCGCAACTCGCCGCGCGCCTTCCTCGTGGGGCGGGCAGCGCGGTTGCTCCCGGTGTTCTGGCTGTCGGTCCTCGCCGCGATCGTGCTGGTTCGCCTCGGGGTGAACGGGATGTTCTCGCAGACCGTGGGCATCAGCAACGCCGAGGCCGCCATGAGCTTCGTGCTCGGCGGCTTCTTCGTGCGCCCGGAGGTCGTGGTCCTCGGGGTCACCTGGACGCTCGTGGTCCAGGGGGTCTTCTACGTGTACGCGGTGAGCATGCGCCGGGTGCTCGCGTCCCGCCCCGTGCTGGTTCCGATCGTCGGTGCGGCCGTGTGCTGGCTGATCCTGCTCTACACCGATCTGGTGCCGTACGAGTACACGATCCCCATGGTCGACAAGGTCGCGGCGACGTTGCCCACCGTCTTCCTGGGCCAGATCGTGTATCTCGCGTTCGCCCGGCTCGCGTCGTGGCGGTTCCTTCTTCTCGCGGGTCTCGCCCAGTTCGCCGTCATCCGGTACGCGACGACGGTGGACGCCTTCCACGTCGGTCAGCAGGGTCACCTGTGGACGGTACTGGTGCTCGTCGTCGCGGTGGTGTTGGTGGCTCCCACCGACACCGCGTTCGGCCGCTCGCGCGTGATCCACTGGCTCGCGACGCGCAGCTACACGATCTACCTGGTCCACACTCTGGTGCTCTACCGCATCTACTCGCTCGTCGAGCCGCATCTCGGTGCGACCGTTGCGGTGCTCGTCTTCGCGCTGATCACCGGTGTGCTCTCGGATCTCGTGTACCGCTACGTCGAGACGCCGGCGGCACGGTGGATCGCCCGCCACTGGTCGCGGGCATCCGCGGACGCCTGCCCCGACCGCGAACGAGCCGACCTCGAGTGACCCGACCTCCGGCCCTCAGGCCAGCTGACGCATCACCTCGGCGGCGACCAGCTCGATGTGGTCGAGATCGGACAGGTCCAGCATCTGCAGGTAGAACCGGGTGGATCCGAGCTCGGCGTACGTTCCGAGCTTGTCGACGATCTCGGCAGGCGTCCCTGCCGCGCCGTTCGCCCGGAGCTCCTCCACGTCCCGTCCGATCGCGGCGGCGCGGCGGGCGATCTCGTCCTCGGTGGTGCCGCAGCACAGCACCAGCGCGTTGGAGAACGTCATCGACGACGGATCACGGCCGATGTCGGAGCACGCTGCGCGCACCCGGTCGAACTGTGTCGCCGTCGCGTCGGTGTCCGCGAACGGGAGATTGAACTCCGTCGCGTGACGCGCGGCGAGTTCCGGCGTCCGCTTCTTCCCCATGCCGCCGATGATGATGGGCGGCGGACTCTGCACCGGCTTCGGCAGAGCGGGTGAGTCGGTCACGGTGAAGTGGTCGCCCTGGTACGAGAACGTCTCACCCGCGGGAGTGCCCCACAGACCGGTGACGATCGCGAGGGTCTCCTCGAAGCGATCGAAGCGCGTGCCCACCGACGGGAACGGGATCGCGTACGCCGCGTGCTCCTCTGCGTACCAGCCTGCTCCGAGCCCCAGTTCGACGCGGCCGGCGCTCATCGCGTCGACCTGCGCGACCGAGATCGCCAGGGGGCCCGGGTACCGGAAGGTGGCCGAGGTGACGAGGGTGCCGAGGCGGATCGTGGAGGTCTCCCGGGCGACGCCGGCCAGGGTGATCCAGGCGTCCGTGGGTCCGGGGAGACCGTCCGTGCTCATCGCCAGGTAGTGGTCGGAGCGGAAGAAGGCGTCGTACCCGAAGTCCTCGGCGGCGCGCGCCACGCGGACCAGGTCGTCGTAGGTCGCGCCCTGCTGCGGTTCGGTGAAGATTCTGAGGTCCATGGTTCGACAGTAGAAGGGCGTGCCGGAGTCGGGGAGCGACCGTGGGTGCGACACACGCGAAGAAAACGGGATCGAGTCCCGTTTCTGTGGATGTTTCTGTGGATGATGGGGATGGTGATTGTCGATCAGCAACCCCCATAGGGATTCGAAGATGCTGATCGACAATACTGCTCCCCATGGACTTCACCGCCGAGGCCGAACTGTCCGCCGCGCTCGACGACCTGCACGCCGCGGAGATCGACTCCCTGGCCTCGGCGGTCGCGCCGTTTCGCGGGCGCCTCACCCGGAGCCATCTCGGCCGCGCGCGCCTGGTGGTCACACTCTCGGCCGACGGCCTGCCGCAGGCCGTCACCCTCGCCTCGGCTCTGCTGCGAGACCTCGTCGGCGGTCGCGACCTCGTGTCGCTGTCCGTCCGCTCGGCACGAGACCACGAGTCGGTCTCCGGACTGCCGCCCACCGACGGGTGGTCGTCGGTGTCCGAGGTGGCGGCGGAGCGGGCGATCTCCCGACAGGCCGTGCTCGCGCAGATCGCGGCGGGCACCCTGCCCGCGGCGAAGGTGGGGACCACGTGGGTGGTGGCCCGCGGCGCACGACGGTTCGAGAGCGGGCGGTTCGAGAACGACTGGTGATCGACGGTGGCACCGGGGCGAGGGGCGTGACAGGATCGAGTGCGTGAGCTTCGGATCCGTACCGTCCGTGTCCGTCTCCGACGTCCCGGAGCCCGGTCCCAGCGCCGCCCTGCTCGACGTCCGTGAGGACGACGAGTGGACCGCCGGGCACGCTCCCGGCGCGCTGCACGTCCCGATGGGCGACGTCCCGTCGCGGATGGCCGACATCAGCGTGGACGGCACCCTCTACGTGGTGTGCCGCCAGGGTGGGCGTTCGGCCCGCGTCGTCGAGTACCTGCAGCACGCGGGAGTCGACGCGGTGAACGTGGACGGCGGCATGGTGGCGTGGCAGCAGGCCGGCCTCCCGGTCGTCGACGACGCCGGTCGCCCGGCCACCGTGTACTGACGCCGTGACCGCTCCTCGGCCGGTGGCCTGGTTCCAGATCTGTGCGCGCTGCACACGGCGCATCGACGTGGGGCCGTCGCCGCGGCAGTGGTGTCCCGTCTGCCACGGGGTCCTGCTCTCCCCGGTGCCGGTCGGGCAGTCGACTGCCCCGGTCGGGCAGTCGACGATGGCCGTCCGTCGTAACTTCCGCTGGGTGGCCTCCGCGCCCGGATCCGCGCCGCGGCGCCGTGTCCGCCGGGTCCCGACCCCCACCCCCCGTTACGACGTCATGCCCACCTGGGGTCTGCCGATCGCGCCGCGCCCGCACCCGAGTGCGCCGGAGAGCGCCACGGACCGGCTGGCCCGGCGCTCGACCTCCCTGCTCACGGCGACCGTCGCCCTGTTCGTCGCGGCGGCCGTCGCCGAGGTGGCCCGGTACGTCGTGCTGCTCGTCAGTCGCGACCGACTGATGCCCGCCGCGGTCCTCGCACTGTCGGACGCCGCCGTGTGGTGCCTGTCGTTCCTGTCCCTCGGAGTCGGTCTGGTCGCCGCGGTGGCGACGGTCGCCCGCGTGGTCCGGTTGCGGCGGGGCGCCTACGCCCGTCACGGACTCACCGATCCGCGGCGCACGCGAACCCTGTACCTCGGATCGCTGCTGCCGATCGTCACCCTGCTGTTGCCCGGGGTCTTCCTCACGGAGCTGGCCCGCACGAGCGAGCACCGGCTCCGGCTCGAGCGCCTGGTGCCGTGGTGGTGGGCGGCCTGGGTCGGCAACTGGCTGCTGATCGCCGCAACTGTCGCGTGGCGCACCGTCGACGGCATCCAGGCGCAGGCGAACGGTGTGGTCCTCACCGCGATCACCGACCTGGTCGCCGCGGGGGTGGCCGCCCTCACGCTCACCGTGATCCGCCGAGCCGACGGCCGCACCGTGCGCGGCGACACCCGCACCCTCACGCGATGGACGGTCCTGCCGACCACCCCCGTGTCCGACACGACCCCGGCCCCGGAGGACACCGCACCCGACCAGCTCGCCGACGTCCGATGATCTACTCCGCACACGAGGCCACACCCCTCGTCGTCGCGCATCGAGGCTCGTCGGGAACGCGGCCGGAACACACACTGGTGGCGTACGAACAGGCGCTGCGCGAGGGGGCCGACGGCGTCGAGTGCGACGTGCGGCTCACGCGCGACGGCCGGGTGGTGTGCGTCCACGACCGACGGATCGACCGGACGTCGTCGGGAACCGGGATCGTCAGTGCCCTCACCTACGAGGCACTGTCCGGCCACGACTACGGGACAGCCGACGATCCGGCGAACGTGCTGCTGCTGAGCGATCTCATCGACATGGTCATGGCGTGGAAGGCGAAGCCCGCCAAGATCTTCATCGAGACCAAGCACCCGGTGCGCTACGGAGGCCTGATCGAGAACGCCGTGCTGGCGGAACTGCACCGCTTCGGCATCGGCCGACCCGGGTCGGCGTCCCTGTCCCGCGCCGTCGTGATGTCGTTCGCGCCCCTCGGCGGTGTGGCGGGTGCGGCGATCGGCTCCGATGCTGCCGACCGTGCTGCTCGGCACCGCGTCGCGCTACATCGGCGGCGGCGCCGCGACCACGGTGGGCGCCACGGCGGTCGGGCCCTCGATCAAGACGTTGCGTGATCATCCGAACCTGGTCGATCACGCCGCGGCGGCCGGTCGAGCGACGTACTGCTGGACCGTGAACACCGAGGAGGACGTGCATCTGTGCCACGACCTCGGGGTGCGCTGGCTCGCCACCGATCATCCGGGTCGGGCGCTCGCGTGGTTGGACGACAGCATCACCCGGTAGGTTCGACGCTCGTGGGTAAGAAGAGCAAGAGAAACAGCGGACCGAAGCCCGACAGTCGACGCGCGGAGCTGCTGGAACAGCGCAGAGCCGAGCGTGAGGCGCTGTCGTCCGCGCCGGTGCGGCCGTTCGAGGGCCTCGCCTTCGAGTGCGACATCGTGGCGATGCGCGAGTTCGTCGCCTCCGCGTCGGCATCCCTCCCGGTGACGGGAAGCGACCGTCCCTTCACCCTCGCGACCGTGCTCCCCGGTGCCGTCGCCGCACTCGTGCGTGACGACGAGCAGAAGAACGCGTTCGTCGCGATGCAGGTCCAGACCTTCTCGGAGGATCTGTCGGCCGACCTCGCCGCCTCCGTCGTGTGGGCCTCCTCGGCGACGCCCGGAACCTCGACGGCGGCGTCGAACCCGTCCGCCGAGACGCCCGCACTCAAGGAACTCGTGGACGCGACGTCGCCCCTGGACATCACCGTCCACAAGGACTTCTCGTGGTGGATCCCGGAGGGCGCGGGAGCGGACCCCGAGGTCGACGCCACCATCGAGCGCGCCAACGGTGCGATCCTCCCGTCCGCCCGCATCACGGCCGACGGTGTGTCCGCGGCCTGGTGGGTCGACGCCGGCGACAAGGCGCACATCCGCTGGGTCCGCCCCGAGGACGAGGATCAGTTGATGATCGCGCTGGCTCGCTTGCAGTCGGTGGGTGAACTGCATGTGGGGGAGGGATCGCGCTTCGCCGGCTCGTTCCGTACCCACGGCCTGCTCGTGCCCGTCTTCGACCTCGATCCCGAGGTTCATCCCGACGAATGGGCAACGGGCACAGCGGCTCTCGGCCGCAGGCTCGACGAGACGCTGGCCGACACCAGCGAGCTCACCTCCGAGCAGCGGCGCGCCCGTGACGGCCTGCGCAGCCGCCAGGTCACCCTGCGCTGACGATCAGGCGAGTCCCCCGGCGGCCCTCGGCGCGTTGCCGCCGCCGCGGGACTCGCTCGTCATCTCGCGGGCGATGAAGTCCTCGATGTGGAAGAGGTTCTCGCCGGCACGGTCGACGATGGTGAGCAGCGTCGTCATCGACGCCACCTCTTCGATCTGCTCGGCGAGGAACCACTGCATGAACTGCTCGCCCAGGTAGTCGCCGGTGTCGCGGGCGGTGCGTGCCAGCGTCGTGATCTGCTCGGTGACCTTCTTCTCCTGCCGCAGCGCCAGCTCGACCGGCTCGCGCACCGACCCGAACGCGTTCACGACGTCGTCGACCCCGGGCACCCGGACCTCGAGGTCGTTGTCCAGCAGGTACTGGATCATCATCATGGCGTGGCCGCGTTCCTCGTCGGCCTGGGCGTAGAACCGTGCGGCGAGCTGCGGCAGATCCGCCCCGTCGAAGTGGACCGCGATCGCGATGTACTGCTGCGAGGCGGTGAACTCGTGTCGCACCTGTTCACGGAGGAGAAGGTGGAACGCGCTGGACTCCCTGTCGTGGAACACCCCGGAATCCCGGGCGTCGGAGGCAGCGGACACGTCGTCGAGGCTCATGACGACACACGGTACTGGGTCGAGCGTGTCCGTCGGGACGCGTCATCCGCCGCCGACGAGGTCGGGGGGCAGCTGCTGATCGGTGGCAAGGAGCTCGAAGAACCGGGACGCCCGCTCGCGGTCGGACAGCAGGACGTTGCCCGAGCCGTCGACGTCCTCGAACCCGGAGACGGGAATGGTGGTGGTGACCATCTCCCCGCGCAGCGCCCAGCCGAGGGAGGCCAGGTTCCAGATGTGGTCGCCGTCGTCGACCTGCAGCGACTTCACGACCCCCCGTACCAGCGGCACCGCCCGGAACGGGTTCAGGAAGGTGGTCGGGCTGGTCGCCTTCGAGAGCAACGACGACAGGAAGAGTCGTTGGTTGTTCATCCGATCGATGTCGGCGAGTGCCGTCGCGCGGCTGCGGACGAAGCCGAGCGCCTGCGGACCCGAGAGCTCCTGGCAGCCCGCACGCAGGTCGATTCCTGCCAGGGGGTCGACGATGTCGTAGGGCACGCAGATGTCCACCCCGCCGATCGCGTCGACCATGTCGGCGAACCCGCCGAAGCCCACCTCGGCGTAGTGGTCGATGCGCAGGCCCGTCACACCCTCCACGGTCTGCACCAGCAGCGGCGCGCCGCCGAGGGAGAACGAGGCGTTGAGCTTGTCGGTGCCGTTGCCGGGAATCGGCACGTACCAGTCGCGCGGGAGGCTGACCATCGTGGTCGGGCCGCTCGCCGGCACGTGGATCAGCAGGATCGTGTCGGTCCGGCCCGCACCGATGTCCCCACCGGTCGCGAGTTCGGCCTCCTGCTCGGGAGTGAGTCCGGTACGACTGTCCGATCCGACGAGCAGCCAGTTGGTCCCCGGGGTGTCCCCCGGGCGACCCTCGTAGTTCCCGAGCGCGTCGACTCGGGACAGCGACGTGTCCGCCCAGACGGCGCCCCCGACGACGAGCAGGAGCAACACCACCAGGGCGATACCTATGCGGCGACCCCACCGTGGCCGCCGGCGTCGACGCGTCGGCTCGGGCGGCACCTGGCGCGGCGGAACCGGGGCGGGAGCAGGGGCGCGGCCTCGATCGGCCGGCCCACGCCCGTCGTCGTACGGTCGCCGGTCGTCCCGGTACCGATCGTCACGCCGTGGCGCGTCCCGCGCCGGGGGAACCGCCGACCACGCCCGCGGATCCTGCCGGGGTGGTGGCTGCTGAGGACCCCGCTGCACACGGGTCTGGTCGGCCCACCCCGGAGGGCTGCCCGCCCGTCGCCGCACCACCGGCGGTTCCTCCGGACCCGGACGGCGAGGGGGTGGCGGTCGCCGCCGCGGGTCGTACGGAGGTTGCTGGCTCATCCGGCGACTCTAACCGGCCGACCTGTCAGCCCGGCAGCCACGAAACGTGATCCCGCAGGGCGGCGAACCCCACGAACGCCACGATGTCGATGAGGGCGTGGGCGATCACGAGGGGCCACAGTCGACCGGTGCGCTGGAAGTACCGGCCGAAGATCAGACCCATGACGAGGTTGCCGACGCCGGCCCCGAAGCCCTGGTAGAGGTGGTAGCTCCCGCGCAACACGGCCGACGCGAGCAGCGATCGGTTGTCGGTCCACCCGAGGGCGCGCAGCCGCGAGATCAGCCACGCCACCACCAGGACCTCCTCGGCGACCGAGTTGGCCACCGCGGAGAGCGTCAGCGTGATCGGGCGCCACCACACGTCGTTCAAGGTGCTCGGCAGCACCGTGACGTTGAGATCCAGTGCGACGGCGACGAGGTAGAACAGCAGGCCCGGGATGCCGATGATCGCGGCGAGCCCCACGCCGTGCAGCACGTGCGGGCGCAGGCGGGGACGTGCGAAGCCGATGGCGCGTGGCCCGATTCCGCTGCGCCACAACAGGTACAGACCGAGTGCCCCCCATGCGCAGAGCCGGACGACGCCGATCAGTTGACGGAGGAAGTCGATCGGTCCGAGAGTCGACTGCGGCACGTTGATCGCCACGGTCTGGTCCGACAGGGCGCCCTGCTCGAGCGCGCTCTCGACGAGCGACAGAATGCTCGACAGTCCGCTGAGCCCGAACGTGAACAGCAGGACGACGACGATCTCGATCCGGATCGACCGTGGCGACTCGGTGGTGGGTGTCTTCTCCGGATGCACCCGGTCGATTGTGCCCGTGACCCGTCTCGAGGGTCGTGGTCAGTGGTGGTCGCGCGCCCGCAGGCCGTTCATGAACGGGCATCCGGCGAGCACGCGCAGCGCGCGACCGAGCTCGGTCACGTCGGACACGGGGTTCGCGAACGGCACCCGCACATCGTGGTCCTGGCCCTGCCCCTCCACCCGGATCCCGACGCCGTAGCGGTCGATGCTCAGCGGCCGGGCGCGACCGATGCGCAACGACGGCGGGAGTCGCCGCGCGATCTGCTCGACCATGTCCGAGTGGTCGCTGTCGAGGTGCTGCAGCCAGCCTCCCTCGACCTCCCAGAACGGATCGGGATCGGCGTTCAAGAGGTCGCGCACCGGCACCGGCTCCGCCCCCGTTGCATCGGCCACGACGACGGACTCGAGCAGCAGACGCAGCAGGATGCCGCTGTGTCCGATGTCGAGCAGTCCGGCGTGCGGGTACTGGGAGGCGACCGCCGCGGCGACCGCGCGCTCGGCGGTGTCCGGGACGCGGCGCAGCTCACCGCTGAGCCAGACCAGCGAGCGCACGGGTTCGCGCAGGTCCAGGGGAGTGTGGTCGGTCAGTTCGAGCACGGCGGGGATCCCCGCGGAGCCGGCCTGGAAGGACACGGCCCCCACGGTGCTGTCCGCGGGCACCACCATGACGATCTCGCCTGGCGAGCGCAGGAAGTGCATGGTCGTGGCGACGGGTGCGCTGCCCTCCACCGCCAGGACGGTGTGCTCGGCACGCAGACACACGCTGCGCACCCGCTCGGCGGTGGACGGCGCGGTGGTGGTGACGACACCGTTCATGACGGCCCCCTCGGGTGGAAGTAATTAGGTAAGGGTTAGCTAACCAGCCCTCGCGCCGGTGCGCAAGACGTCGAACTAGACTCGGAGCGTGCCCACGATGCTGACCCTGGGCGTGCGCCCCCGGCGAGATCCCGAGGCCCTGTTCGCCGACCTGCTCGTCGCGACCGTCGACGACGTGGCGACGGCGGAGGCCCTCGAACCGCACCCACTCGTCGGAACGGCCTGTGTCCCGCTGAGTGCGGTGGACGACTCGGCCGCCCTCGAACGGTTCCTCGTACGACTGGACGTGGCTCCGCCCGACGAGCCGCCCTCGGTGCGCGCCTACGTGGTCGAGGCGACCGCCGAGCAGTTGGGCGACGCGGTGGCGATCGCGCCGGGCTCGTCCGTCGTCGTGCTCTGTCCGGACGGCGACGTCGTGGAGACGACGGCGCTCGTCGATCGGGCCGGTCGGCATCCCGGCCTGGACGCGGGGTGGTCCGAGGATCGGGTCGCCGACTTCCTCGCGGTCGTCGCGCACGCGGAACACGGGTTCTTCGCCGTCGCGACCGACACGTCCTCGGTGCTCGCCGTGCTCGCCGGAACGGTGGCCGCACTGCGCGGCGACGACGTCCGCAGCGCGCTCCGCTCCCCGGATCTGGCCGCGCTGGTGGCCCTTCATCCCGACGCCGCGGCCGCGACCCGAGAGGTCCTTCTCGGTGTCCTGGTGCCGAACGTCGGGAACATCGCACACGAACTTCGCCGTCGGATCGACGAGATCACCGGCGACGCGGCGGGGGACGCGTAGCGTGACCGGGGTGCGCATCGCCTACTTCGGACCCTCGGGAACGTTCACCGAGATGGCCCTGGGGAAGCTCGAGGCGGACGGGGCGTTCGGCGCTCCCGTCGAGCGCGTGAGTGCGTCGAGCCCGCCCGCCACCCTCGAACTGGTGCGCTCCGGTGCGGCCGACGGCGCGGTGGTGCCCATCGAGAACTCGGTGCAGGGCTCGGTCCCGCCCACCCTCGACGCGCTCGCGATCGGGGACCGGCTGCAGATCCTCGCGGAGACCGAACTCGACGTGTCCTTCACCATCGTCGCTCGTCCGGGCACCGCCATGGCGGACGTCCGCACGATCCGGGCCTACCCCCACGCCGCCGCCCAGGTCCAGCAGTGGATCGCCGCCACCATGCCCGATGCTCAGGTGGAGTTCGCGTCGTCCAATGCCGGTGCGGCCGAGGACGTCGCGGCCGGACTCGCCGACGCCGCGGTGTCCACCGGTCTGGCGGGCCGACGGCACGGACTCGACGTGCTGGCCGACGGCGTGGCCGACGTGGAGAACGCACGGACCCGCTTCGTGTACGTCACGCGCCCGTGCCCGCCGCCCGCGCCCACGGGGGCGGATCGCACTGCCGTGGTGCTCACTCCCGCCAACAGGCCCGGCACGTTGGTGTCCGCGCTGGCCGAATTCAGCACGCGCGACATCGATCTGACGTTCATCGAGTCTCGCCCTCTCCGTACCCATCTGGGCACCTACCGCTTCTACATCGACTGCGTCGGCCACATCGACGACGTCGCGGTGGCGGACGCCCTGCGGGTCCTGCACTCGCGCACCGACGTGCGGTTCCTCGGCTCCTGGCCCAGTGCGCACGTCGCCGCCGGCGGTCCTCGCCCCACCGACGACCGCGGCCGGGACTGGTTGGACGCGTTGCGACGGGGAGATCGGTGAGCGGCCGACTCGTCCTGGTGCGGCACGGTCAGACCCATTCGAACGTCGCTCGTCGTCTCGACACCCTGCCGCCCGGCGCGGAGCTGACCGAGCTCGGACACCGACAGGCGCAGGAGTACGCCCGGACGGTCACGCGGACCCCGGCCGCCTTGGTGTCGTCCATCGCCGTCCGCGCACGTCAGACCGCGCAGTACCTGGCCGACGCGACCGGTACGCCGCTGACGGTGCGCGACGGTCTGCAGGAGACGTTCGTCGGCGACCTCGAGGACCGCAGCGCCGAGGAGGACCACGCCCGCTTCACCGCGGTGTACCGCACCTGGCTGGACGGTGACCTCGATGCCCGCCTGCCCGGGGGCGAGTCCGGCGCCGACGTGCTCGCCCGCTACGTGCCGGTACTGGACGAGCTCCGCGCCACCCACCTCGGCGACGATTCCGCCACCGTCCACGTGGTGAGTCACGGTGCTGCGATTCGGCTCGTCGCCGCGGCGCTGTCCGGGATCGATCGCGACTTCGCCGCCGACAACCATCTCGACAACACGGGGACCGTCGAACTGGTTCCCGCCGAGGGTGTCTCGGCCTGGGACTGCGTGCGCTGGGGCGACTACACGCCCCCGTTCGAGACGAAGGGCAGCCGCACTCCCGACGATCCGATGGGCTGAGCGGACACACGGACCAGGTGGTCGTCGAGTATCGAGCGCCGTTCCAGCGAGGTGATCAGCGAGCGGAGTGCTCCGACGGTGCGTACCGGTGTCGCGGATCGCACGGACGTGCTCGATCGTCCGGTCGGATCCTGGACCGTGGTCGCGACGACACGGCCGGAGTCGCTGTCGTACACCGCGATCGACGGGTCGACCGTGGTGGTGACACCGTGATCGTGTCGGAGTCCGACGATCTCGGTGTGGCGGGTGCAGTGCGGGACGACGTCCTCGATACCGGCCGTGAGGACGTCGGTGTACTCGGTCAGCGGATCGATCGGCGCTCCTGCGGCGTCGCCGAGCCAGGCCGCGATCAGGGCGGCCATGTCGGTGTCGACCCGCGTGATCGTCACCGATCCCTCGCTCGCGGTCATCCACACCGGATCGTCGATGTCGTTGCCGCACAGACACCCTCGCCGGTTCTCGATGCCGGTGGAGTGGCCGACGATGCGGACGTCGACACTCCAGCGAGGCACCGCCGCCGCACGGAGCATCGCGGCCAGATCACGGTGCAGGCCGCCGTCGGCTGACACCAGGAGACGATCGGCGAGGCGTCGGGCGGCACTCGCGAGCACGGTCGCGCGATCGGCGACGGTCGCGCCGGCCGGGTGCCATCCGAGAACGGCAGGGAGAGTATGTCCCCCGATCGCCCCCAGGAGGTACGTCAGTTCGTCCGTGTCGAGCGTGAGCGAACCCTCGAGCGGGACGTCCCCGCCCAGCACCGGCGCCGCGCTCATCGCCGCGCCCCGATGACGGCGGGCACGACCGGAACTCCCGCCTCCTCCTCGACGACGGCGGGTGTCCTGCGGGCGTGCACGACCTCGTCGGAGCCGAGCCTGCTGTGACCCATGGGAAGTCCCGCGCCGAACGGCGACCGGGCATGCGCGGCGCCGGACACGGACGCGTCCTGTCCCGCTGACACCGCCGTGTCCGATCCGACGCCCGCACCGAGGAACGGTGACGGCGTCCGTGCGAACGAGCCACCGGCGGCGTGCACGGAGCCACCCTGCCCGCTGCCACCTCGCCCCCCGCCGCCACCCCACCCGGTGGCGACCATCGAAACCTGCTGCGGCACAGCGTGGGTGATCGTCGGTGCCGCACCGGCCTGCGGTGCCGACGACAGAACGGAGGACAGCGTCGACCCGGCCTGCGCGGGCATCTGCTGGATCAGCGACGCCGCCCTCGTGACGGCGGGATCGTGTCCGATGCTGTCCGTGGTGAGGGGCGACCGGTGACCCTGGTGCGCCGCCCCGTCCGAGAATCCATGCTTCTGCCGGTCGGATCCGCTGTCGTCCGACGGCGGTGTCCCGGCCTCGCCCGGCACCGGCCCGTGACCGGGGACAGCAGAGATGACCGTGGAGGTGGCCGCGGTGACCGCCGTGGTGATCTGCGGGGGCATCTGCAGACCGTCGACGAGCGCGAGCTGCGCCGTCGCCGCTTCGTACGCCTCCATGACCAGGGCGGCGCGGAGATCGAGCGCGGCGTCGGCGGCATCGGCAGCCTGCGCCGCGCCGGTGAGGGCGCCGCCGGTGGCGTACGCGGTGGTGCGTCCGACCTTCACCGCGGCGATCTCCGGCAGTGTCGGCATGACGGCGAGCGCGGTCACCACCGTCGCGGACTGGGCGGCGGCCCGAGCGGACACGGCCGAGGCGTGCTGCGCCGCTCCCGTGCCCCACGTCGCGAACGCCGTCATCCCCGCTCCGGCGGCGTCGGCGGCATCCCCGTCCCACGTGGCTGCCAGTGCGGACGCGACACCGCTGACCGTCGCGGTGGCCGCGGCGAGTGCCGTGGCCACCGCGGCCCACGCCGTGCCGGCGGCGGCCAGCGGAGCGGGGCCGGCACCCGCGAGCAGTGCGGCCGAGTTCACCGCCGCGGTACGCGGGAGCCAGAACACCCCGGTGGGCCCGGCCGTCACGCGGTGCCCGCGGTCAGGGCCGTGGAGAACGACGCGTCGACCTCGCGGTACGCCGCCGCCTGGACTCGCAGGGCAGCCGCCGTCTCGTGGAGCTCGGTCACCGCCGCGGACGTCGAGGTGTCGAGAGACTGCGCGGTCGACCAGAAGTAGCGTGCCGCCAGCGCGGACACCTCGTCGCTGCCCGCGGGGGGAGGACGGAGCGCGACGGACGCGGAGGCGAGAGACGACGCCAGGCGCATCGCCGCGGCATCGAGCTCCGACGCGGCCGCGAGCAGCGCCTCGGGATCGACGAGTACGTGGCCGGGCATGGGGGTCTCCGTTCGAGCGTCCGGTCGGATCTCGAGACTTGGACGCGCGACGGCGGGAATCGGTTCCGCAGGTGGAGAACGGAGCTCAGCCGAAGCCGAGTTCGTGCAGGCGATCGTCGTCGATGCCGAAGTGGTGCCCGATCTCGTGGGCGACGGTCACCGCGATCTCGCGGCGCGCGTCGTCCTCGTCACGGGCGATGTCGAGGATCGGCAGTCGGTAGATCGTGATGACGTCCGGCAGGTGCCCGCTGTACTCGAACCGTTCGGTCAGAGCGACGCCCTCGTACAGACCCAGGAGATCCTCCGTCGGGTGCTCGTCCTCGACCAGCACGACGACGTTGTTCATGTATGCGGCCAGCTCGTCCGGGAGAGTGTCCAGCGCATCGCCGACCGCGTTCTCGAACTCCGCTTCGGACATGCTGACCGACACGTCACGCACCGGGCAGGGGAGACGCTCCGGGGAGCGGGATCGGCAGGCTGCGGCCGTCCGGAACGGGAGGCGGCGGAACCGGCGCAGCGCCGTCGATGGTGATGTCGCCCTTCGCCGAGCCGACGATGGACGCGAACCCGCCCGACTCGACCTCCTTGCCGATGGAGCAGCTCACCTTCTTGCTGCCCGCCAACCAGCTCGAGGCGTCGACGTTGTCCCAGAACAGCGTCAGTGTCTTCTCCCGGAGAACGTCCGGACCGCCCAGGTAGGCGTCCGACGCCTGGGTGCACGTGGGTTCGAGATAGCGGTCCTGGTCCTCGACGGACGGTAGTCCGCCGGGGAACTGCGCGGCGAGATCCACCACCGACACCACCTCGAAGGCGTGCGGAGCGGTGCAGTCGATCGGGTCTGTCGGCACGCCCGACTCGACGCCGACGCAACTACCGGTCTCCCAGACCATCGACTGGTCCTGGTCGGCGACGCTGCCGGTCATCACCTGCAGCGCGCTGGTCGCGCCGGTCTGTTGGATGCCGCACCGGATCGCGCGCTCGCCCGCGGCCCACCCGGCCTGGCTGGGGAACATGAGGCCCACCGAGTACTTGCCCGTGGGGTCGAAGCGGCCCCCGGTGTAGTCCTGCACCGCGGTCTCACAGTGTTCGTCGCGCAGGGAGGCGAAGCGGGCCGCGTCGGGATACGGCGATCCCGTCGCGAACTCGGCGACCGGGTACACCCCGAGGTCCACCGTCTCGGCGACCTCGAAGCGGTGCGGCTCCGCGCAACTCACCTCGGCGAGGTCCTGGCGGTCGGTGTCGGGGTCGTCGGTCGGAGTCCACTGCAGGCAGTCGCCTGCGTCGGACGAGCCGAAGGACGTCGTCGACGCGGTTCCGACGGTTCCTGCCGTGGACGGTGTGGCGAGCTTCTCGCTCCGGTCGAACCCACCGGACACACCGATCGTGACGGCGGCGGCTCCGATGGCGCCGATCGCGACCAGGGCGAGCAGCCGACGGGCGTTCGAGGCCTGGACGGTGCGGGGGCCACTCTTCTCGTCCGTCGCGGTGTCGGTCTCGTCGGCCGTCGATGCCTCGGGTACCACCGCGTCGGGCGCGGACGTGTCGGATGTGGACGCGTCGGGTGTCGCGATCTCGGACGTCGGGGCGTCGTCGACCACCGGGCCGTCCTCGCCGGACGGGCTCGGGGTGGGATCTTCGGGCTTCGGAGACATCGGCTCCATCATGCCTGCCGGTAGGTTCGGACGGTATGAGTGGTGCTGATACCGAGGACACCGGGCTCGAGGCCGGGATCGAGGACCTCGCGACGCGCGTGTTCGACATGGCACGCAGCGGCGACACCGCCGCACTCACCGCGTACGTCGACGCGGGCGTGCCCGTGGATCTGACGAACGGATCCGGGGACACCCTGGTGATGCTGGCGGCCTATCACGGTCACGCCGAGAGCGTCGTGGCCCTCGCGCACCGCGGAGCCGACGTGAACCGCGCGAACGACAAGGGTCAGACCCCGCTCGCCGGTGCCGTGTTCAAGGGCGAGGACGAGGTCGTCCGGGCACTGGTCGACGCCGGAGCCGACGCCGATGCGGGGCATCCGACCGCGGTCGACGCCGCGCGCATGTTCGGCCGGGAGGACTACCTGGACGTCCTCGGACGAGGGTGACCACATCGCCCCAGTAGGCTGACGTCCCGTGATCGACCTCAGAGTTGTCCGCGAGGACCCCGACGCCGTCCGCCAGTCGCAGCGCACCCGTGGCGAGGATCCGTCCCTGGTGGACGCGTTGCTCGAGGCGGACACCGCGCGCCGGGCCGCCGTGTCCACTGCCGACAACCTCCGTGCCGAACACAAGGCGTTCGGTAAGAAGATCGGTAAGGCCACTCCCGACGAGCGCCCGGAACTTCTCGCGACGGCGTCCGCGCTCGCCGCACGGGTGAAGGAGGCGGAGGCCGAGCAGAATGCCGCCGACGCGGCTCTCGACACCGCACACCGTGCGATCTCCAACATCGTGCAGGAGGGCGCGCCGGCCGGCGGCGAGGACGACTTCGTCACCCTCGAGACGATCGGTGAGATCCCGACCATCGAGAATCCGAAGGACCACCTCGAGCTCGGCGAGGCTCTCGGGATCATCGACATGGAGCGCGGCGCCAAGGTGTCGGGCGCTCGGTTCTACTTCCTGACCGGTTACGGCGCACTGCTGCAGCTCGGTCTGCTGCAGCTCGCTGCCCAGAAGGCAGTGTCGAACGGGTTCACGATGGTCATCCCACCGGTGCTCGTGCGGCCGGAGATCATGGCCGGGACGGGCTTCCTGGGCGCGCACTCGTCGGAGATCTACCACTTGGACGACGACGACCTCTACCTCGTCGGCACGTCGGAGGTGCCCCTCGCCGGCTACCACTCGGGCGAGATCCTCGATCTGAACGGCGGCCCGAAGCGCTATGCGGGATGGTCGTCGTGCTTCCGCCGCGAGGCCGGCAGCTACGGCAAGGACACCCGCGGCATCATCCGTGTCCACCAGTTCGACAAGGTGGAGATGTTCGTCTACACCCGTCCCGAGGACGCGGACGCGGAACACCAGCGGCTCCTCGGCTGGGAGAAGGAGATGCTCGCCGCGGTCGAGTTGCCGTACCGCGTCATCGACACCGCCGGCGGCGACCTGGGATCGTCGGCTGCACGCAAGTTCGACTGCGAGGCATGGCTTCCCACGCAGAACACCTACCGTGAACTCACGTCCACCTCGAACTGCACCACGTTCCAGGCGCGTCGACTCGGTGTCCGGTACCGGGACGAGAACGGCAAGCCGCAGACGGCCGCGACGCTCAACGGCACCTTGGCGACGACTCGGTGGATCTCCGCGATCCTCGAGAACCACCAGCAGCCCGACGGCAGCGTCAAGATCCCGGCTGCGCTCGTCCCGTTCGTCGGCACCGACGTCCTGCGTCCGCCGACTTCATAGCCGTACTGCACGTGAACGCACCCGATCGTGACTGGATCTGCCGTGTCGCAGGTTTCCGATCGATCGGGTGCGCTCACGTGCATCTGTGAGGCCGAGAATCAGCAGTGCGGGTTCGCTACTCGTCCCGTGTCGGCGGTTCGGTGACCAGGACGTCGTCCGCCGGCAGCGGGACGGCGAGTTCCACCATCCGCTCCGGATACGACGGGTAGGCGGGGCGGATCCAGACCTTGGTGTCGTCCAACTGCGTCATGACCATCCGACGCCACTGCCATTCCGGTGTCGCACGCCGGAGATCCAGCTCGCTGACCAGCGGTAACGGCGCACGCGCCCAATAGGGAACGGACAGCGAACTCAGCCCGCGTGCTTCGAGAACGTCGATTGCCGCCTCGAGCTGCACGTCTTCGGCGATCACGTGGCCGACAGGGTTGACGGCGTCCACGAGTTCGCCGTCGTCGCGAGCCATGTCGGAGACGGTCCACCCCACGAGCTCACCGTCCGATGCTCTGGTCACGGGGAGTCGGCTACGCCACCGGTCGATATCCACTTCCTCGACGGTACCGATGTCCGCGTCGGCTCATGATTCCCAGGACCGCGCCAACTTCCGTGCCGAGGCGATGATTGCGCGTGCCTCGTCCCGGTCGACGCGTGCCTGCAGAAGTGCGCCCGAGCTCATCGTCACCAGAATGCGAGCCCGATTCTCGGGATCGTCGTCACCCCCGGTTCACCAGGGCGTCGGTGACCGCATCGGTGAGTCGCCGACGGTAGGCGTCGACGACGGCGGCGAGGGTGTCGTCGTGCGCGGCGGATCCCGCAGCAGTGTTGACCAGAAGACAGCCGCGACGTGGTGCTTCGGCATCGAGGTTCTCGAGTTCGACGTCCATCGACGCGAAGTACGCGTCCAGACCGTCGTCGGTCCGCAACAGGGCGAGCCGCGGTGCCACCACCGTGTCGAGATAGTCCTGCACCGCTGCGTCGAACAGGCCGCGCTTGCTGGTGAACGCGTGATAGATGCTGGACCGGGACAGCCCGGTCGCCGCCTCGAGTTCGGGCAGAGATGCGCCATCGAAGCCTCTGTGCCAGAACACATCCCGCGCAGCAGTGACGACCTGCGCCGCATCGAACGTCGCTCTCCTACCCATCTGTCACCTTTCGTCGGTGAGGCGTACGGTATTTACTGTACCGAACGATCCACAAAAGGAGTATTTCGTGAAGAGCACCCAGATCCAGTTGGTCTCCCGTCCCACCGGATGGCCCACCGAGGTGAACTTCCGCACCGTGGAGACGGAGTTGCCCGAACTCGGCGACGGCCAGGTGCGCGTCGCCAACGACTTCCTGTCCGTCGACCCGTACATGCGAGGGCGCATGAACGACGTGCGGTCCTACGTGCCGCCCTTCGCACTGAACGAGACCATGACGGGTGGCGCCGTGGGCCGGGTCGTCGAGAGCCGTTCGGACGAGCATCCCGTGGGCAGCGTCGTGGTGCACCAGCTCGGGTGGCGCGACGTCGCGCAGGCCGAAGCGTCGCAGTTCCGCGTGGTGCGCGAGATCGACGGTGTCCCCACCTCGGCCTACCTCGGCATCCTCGGCATGACCGCACTCACCGCCTACGTCGGACTGCAGGACGTGGCGCGCCTGCAGGAGGGCGACACGGTGTTCGTGTCCGGTGCAGCGGGCGCCGTCGGCAGCGCGGTCGGGCAGATCGCACGGATCCTCGGCGCGGGACGCGTCATCGGCTCTGCGGGCTCGGCGGAGAAGGTCGACCTTCTGACCGGCAAGTACGGCTTCGACGCGGCGTTCGACTACAAGCAGGCTCCGGTTCGCGACCAGCTGCGCACAGCGGCTCCGGACGGCATCGACGTGTACTTCGACAACGTCGGCGGCGACCACCTCGAAGCGGCGCTCGACGCGTTCAACGACGGTGGCAGGACCGCACTGTGCGGAGCGATATCCGCCTACAACACTGTGGGAACGACGCCGGGGCCGGACAACATGTCGAACATCGTGACCCGCGGTCTCACCCTGCAGGGATTCACGGTCGGCAACTACCTGCACCGGTTCCCCCAGTTCGCGGAGGACATGGGGACGTGGCTCTCCGAGGGTCGCGTGACCTTCGACGAGACGGTCGTGCACGGCATCGAGAACACGGTGGAGGCGTTCCTGGGGATGCTGCGCGGGGAGAACACCGGGAAGATGGTCGTGGCGGTGGGCAACTCCCGCTAACAGAGTGCCCTACCGGACGAGCCCCTCTCGGGGGCGGCGACGAGCCGCTACGCTGCACCGTGTGGACCCCGTCTATCGCACTGTCATCGGAATCGCTCGCACCGTCTTCGCGGCGCAGGGGCTGAAGTTCGACGTCGAGGGCGCGGAGAACATCCCCGCTCGGGGTGGCGCCGTGATCGCCATCAACCACACGGGCTACCTGGACTTCACCTACGCCGGCCTGCCTGCGCGGAAGCACAAGCGGTACATCCGATTCATGGCGAAGAAGGAAGTGTTCGACAACCCCAAGTCGGGGCCGATCATGCGCTCTCTCAAGCACATCGCGGTCGACCGCGCCGCCGGCGCGGAGTCGTACCGGGCTGCGGTCGACGCGTTGTCGCGAGGCGAACTGGTGGGGGTCTATCCCGAAGCCACGATCAGTCGCAGCTTCGAGATCAAGGAGTTCAAGTCGGGCGCGGCCCGGATGGCGATCGAGGCCGGGGTCCCCGTGATTCCGGTGGTCATCTGGGGCGCGCAGCGTGTGTGGACCAAGGGGTTCCCGAAAAAGCTCGGACGCACGAAGACCCCGATCTCCATCGCGGTGGGAGAGCCGATCGCGCCGACCATGTCGGCCGGTGACCTCACCGCCCACCTGCGATCGACGATGCAGACCATGCTCGCCGACGTGCAGAAGAACTATCACCATCCCGCCGGCCAGTACTGGGTACCGGCCCGTCTCGGGGGGACGGCCCCGACCCTCGAGGAAGCCGACAAGTTGGATGCCGTCGACCTCGAGGCTCGGATGGCAGCGCGAGACGAGCGCAAGCGCGCCTCGGACTGACTAGCTGTTGGGACCGGCGATCTCCAGGGCGATGTTGTCGGGATCCCGGAACTCGAGGATCGCCATGCCGGCGTCACCGAGATCCTTCACCGGCTCGTGCTCGATGCCCAGGGTGTCCAGCAGTGCGGCGGCGTCGTGCAGATCCTGCAACGACGCGACACTGAAGCTGAGATGGTCCAGGCCGGCGCGGTCCTCGGCGAACGTGTCGTCACCCGGAGCCACGGGGCGCAGACCGAGCAGCCCGCCGCCGAACTTGTAGATGACTCCGCCGAAGAGGAACCCCAGCGCTTCCTTCGTCGCCTCGTCCGGGTTCGGCGGGAGCTCGAAGGCCACCTCGAAACCGAAGACGTCGTCGTAGAACTTCCGCGAGGTCGCGATGTCACTGACAGTGAGTCGCACATGGTTGTAGTCGACTGCTGCGATAGGCACGAGCTACTCCGTTCCGGTACGCCTGCCGACACGACCATCGGGCCGGCTCGGGCGCACTCTGGAGGTATTCGTGGCCGTGCATGAGAGCGATGTGTCGGCCTCTCGCACTGTTCGACACGCCGTGACCAGGCGATTTGCATCTCGCGAATCACTCACGTAACTTTCTTCGAGTCAGAGCGACACGGACACCGACCGAAGGCCTTACGGGGCTGGGCGAACGAGGTGGGACGGAGTCGCATGGCCGATCGGACAGAAAAGGTTCGTCTGCACCTCGTGTAGGCTGAGCGTACAGTCCAACTTCCTGATCTACGTGGTGCCTGGTGTTTGACTCGGGTGTTGCGGTGTGGTTAGGCTGGAACGGTTGCCCCGGATCCTCCCGCCTTCTGGTGGGTGGTGGTGGTGTGTGCGTGTTCTTTGAGAACTCAACAGTGTGTCGATGAATGTCAGTGCCAATATTTTGTTTTGGTTTGCTGGTTCTTCTCCTTCTTCCCGTCGGGGAGGGACCGGTTCTTTTTTGTCAGCAATGGAGTTATTGCTGGCGTGAGTTTTATTGCTGGATTTGGCTCTCTAGTTTTCATTGACTCTGCCTTTCTAGGGTGGGGTTGATAAGAGTCTTCAACGGAGAGTTTGATCCTGGCTCAGGACGAACGCTGGCGGCGTGCTTAACACATGCAAGTCGAACGGTAAGGCCCTTCGGGGTACACGAGTGGCGAACGGGTGAGTAACACGTGGGTGATCTGCCCTGCACTTCGGGATAAGCCCGGGAAACTGGGTCTAATACCGGATAGTACTGCGCGGTGCATGCCGTGTGGTGGAAAGATTTATCGGTGCAGGATGGGCCCGCGGCCTATCAGCTTGTTGGTGGGGTAATGGCCTACCAAGGCGACGACGGGTAGCCGGCCTGAGAGGGCGACCGGCCACACTGGGACTGAGACACGGCCCAGACTCCTACGGGAGGCAGCAGTGGGGAATATTGCACAATGGGCGCAAGCCTGATGCAGCGACGCCGCGTGAGGGATGACGGCCTTCGGGTTGTAAACCTCTTTCAGCAGGGACGAAGCGCAAGTGACGGTACCTGCAGAAGAAGCACCGGCCAACTACGTGCCAGCAGCCGCGGTAATACGTAGGGTGCAAGCGTTGTCCGGAATTACTGGGCGTAAAGAGCTCGTAGGCGGTTTGTCGCGTCGTCTGTGAAAACCAGCAGCTCAACTGTTGGCTTGCAGGCGATACGGGCAGACTTGAGTATTTCAGGGGAGACTGGAATTCCTGGTGTAGCGGTGAAATGCGCAGATATCAGGAGGAACACCGGTGGCGAAGGCGGGTCTCTGGGAAATAACTGACGCTGAGGAGCGAAAGCGTGGGTAGCGAACAGGATTAGATACCCTGGTAGTCCACGCCGTAAACGGTGGGCGCTAGGTGTGGGTTTCCTTCCACGGGATCCGTGCCGTAGCTAACGCATTAAGCGCCCCGCCTGGGGAGTACGGCCGCAAGGCTAAAACTCAAAGGAATTGACGGGGGCCCGCACAAGCGGCGGAGCATGTGGATTAATTCGATGCAACGCGAAGAACCTTACCTGGGTTTGACATACACCGGAAAGCCGTAGAGATACGGCCCCCCTTGTGGTCGGTGTACAGGTGGTGCATGGCTGTCGTCAGCTCGTGTCGTGAGATGTTGGGTTAAGTCCCGCAACGAGCGCAACCCTTGTCCTGTGTTGCCAGCGGATTATGCCGGGGACTCGCAGGAGACTGCCGGGGTCAACTCGGAGGAAGGTGGGGACGACGTCAAGTCATCATGCCCCTTATGTCCAGGGCTTCACACATGCTACAATGGCCGGTACAGAGGGCTGCGATACCGTGAGGTGGAGCGAATCCCTTAAAGCCGGTCTCAGTTCGGATCGGGGTCTGCAACTCGACCCCGTGAAGTCGGAGTCGCTAGTAATCGCAGATCAGCAACGCTGCGGTGAATACGTTCCCGGGCCTTGTACACACCGCCCGTCACGTCATGAAAGTCGGTAACACCCGAAGCCGGTGGCCTAACCCCTTGTGGGAGGGAGCCGTCGAAGGTGGGATCGGCGATTGGGACGAAGTCGTAACAAGGTAGCCGTACCGGAAGGTGCGGCTGGATCACCTCCTTTCTAAGGAGCACATCTCGGGGCAGTACCACCCACACAGGTGGGAGGGACACCCCGCAGAGACCACGCCGACCACATTCGTTGGTCGGGTGGACGCTCATGGGTGGAACACTGACAACCAGAGCCGGCAGTAGCGAACTTCCTCAGTGTTGTTCCGCTGGTTCTATATCGATGCACTGTTGGGTCCTGAGAGAACACGCGAGTGTTTCTTTCGAGGAAAACATGTACAGCGCCCGAACTGTGGTCATACCGCGGTGATGTTGTTTGTCGCCGGCTGGTGCCACGTTCTGTTCGGGTGGTGTGTGTTGTTTGAGAACTGCACAGTGGACGCGAGCATCTTTGTTGTAAGTAATGAAGAGCGTACGGTGGATGCCTTGGCACCAGGAGCCGATGAAGGACGTAGGAGGCTGCGATAAGCCTCGGGGAGCTGTCAACCGAGCTGAGATCCGAGGGTGTCCGAATGGGGAAACCCAGCACGAGTGATGTCGTGTTACCTGCACCTGAATATATAGGGTGTGTGGAGGGAACGTGGGGAAGTGAAACATCTCAGTACCCACAGGAAGAGAAAACAACAGTGATTCCGTCAGTAGTGGCGAGCGAACGCGGAAGAGGCCAAACCATGTGCATGTGATACCCGGCAGGGGTTGTGCGTGTGGGGTTGTGGGGTTTGTCTTGTCGATTCTGCCGGATCGGCCGACAGTAAGAAATCATGTGGTTAGTCGAAGTGGTCTGGGATGGCCTGTCGTAGAGGGTGAGAGTCCCGTAGACGAAAACTGTGTGACTGTCGTGATGAATGCCCAAGTAGCAGCGGGCCCGTGAAATCTGCTGTGAATCTGTCGGGACCACCCGATAAGCCTGAATACTCCCTGGTGACCGATAGCGGACTAGTACCGTGAGGGAAAGGTGAAAAGTACCCCGGGAGGGGAGTGAAATAGTACCTGAAACCGTGCGCTTACAATCCGTCAGAGCCTTCGAGTGACTTGTCGCTGGGGGTGATGGCGTGCCTTTTGAAGAATGAGCCTGCGAGTTAGTGGTATGTGGCGAGGTTAACCCGTGTGGGGTAGCCGTAGCGAAAGCGAGTCCGAATAGGGCGTTTCAGTCGCATGCTCTAGACCCGAAGCGGAGTGATCTACCCATGGCCAGGGTGAAGCGACGGTAAGACGTCGTGGAGGCCCGAACCCACTTAGGTTGAAAACTGAGGGGATGAGTTGTGGGTAGGGGTGAAAGGCCAATCAAACTCCGTGATAGCTGGTTCTCCCCGAAATGCATTTAGGTGCAGCGTCGCGTGTTTCATCCTGGAGGTAGAGCTACTGGATGGTCTAGAGGGCCCACAAGCTTATCGAAATCAGCCAAACTCCGAATGCCAGGATGTGAGAGCGCGGCAGTGAGACTGCGGGCGATAAGGTTCGTAGTCGAGAGGGAAACAGCCCAGATCGCCGGCTAAGGCCCCCAAGCGTGTACTAAGTGGAAAAGGATGTGAAGTCGCGAAGACAACCAGGAGGTTGGCTTAGAAGCAGCCACCCTTGAAAGAGTGCGTAATAGCTCACTGGTCAAGTGATTTTGCGCCGACAATGTAGCGGGGCTCAAGTACACCGCCGAAGCCGCGGCACTCACACAATAATCTGCTCATTCCCTGCGGGGGGTGGGCCAGGTGTGTGGGTGGGTAGGGGAGCGTCGTGTGGCCAGGGAAGCGCCGGAGTGATCCAGGTGTGGAGGCCACGCGAGTGAGAATGCAGGCATGAGTAGCGAAAGACGAGTGAGAAACTCGTCCGCCGAATGATCAAGGGTTCCTGGGCCAGGTTAATCCGCCCAGGGTGAGTCGGGACCTAAGGCGAGGCCGACAGGCGTAGTCGATGGACAACGGGTTGATATTCCCGTACCCGTGTATCCGCGCCCATGATGAATCAGGAGTACTAACCGTCCAGAGCCGCCAGGAGCACCTTCGGGTGCCGGGTGTGGTGATGCACGGGACCTTTCCTGGTAGTAGTCAAGCGATGGGGTGACGCAGGAAGGTAGCTGAGCCAGTCAGTGGTAACACTGGTGTAAGCCTGTAGGGCGAGACCTAGGCAAATCCGGGTCTCACACAGCCTGAGAGGTGATGCATAGCCGAATGAGGCGAATTCAGTGATCCTATGCTGCCGAGAAAAGCCTCTAGCGAGCTGGTACACGGCCCGTACCCCAAACCGACACAGGTGATCAGGTAGAGAATACCAAGGCGATCGAGATAACTATGGTTAAGGAACTCGGCAAAATGCCCCCGTAACTTCGGGAGAAGGGGGACCCCTGCTGGTGATCACTCTTGCAGTGTGAGCTGGTGTGGGTCGCAGAGACCAGTGAGAAGCGACTGTTTACTAAAAACACAGGTCCGTGCGAAGTCGTAAGACGATGTATACGGACTGACGCCTGCCCGGTGCTGGAAGGTTAAGAGGACCGGTTAGTTCCTTCGGGAGCGAAGCTGAGAATTTAAGCCCCAGTAAACGGCGGTGGTAACTATAACCATCCTAAGGTAGCGAAATTCCTTGTCGGGTAAGTTCCGACCTGCACGAATGGCGTAACGACTTCTCAGCTGTCTCAACCATAGACTCGGCGAAATTGCATTACGAGTAAAGATGCTCGTTACGCGCGGCAGGACGAAAAGACCCCGGGACCTTCACTACAGCTTGGTATTGGTGTTCGGTTCGGTTTGTGTAGGATAGGTGGGAGACTGTGAAGCATGCACGCCAGTGTGTGTGGAGTCGTTGTTGAAATACCACTCTGATCGTATTGGATACCTCAACCTCGGACCATGATCTGGTTCAGGGACAGTGCCTGGTGGGTAGTTTAACTGGGGCGGTTGCCTCCCAAAATGTAACGGAGGCGCCCAAAGGTTCCCTCAGCCTGGTTGGCAATCAGGTGTCGAGTGCAAGTGCACAAGGGAGCTTGACTGTGAGACTGACAAGTCGAGCAGGGACGAAAGTCGGGACTAGTGATCCGGCACCGGCAAGTGGAAGCGGTGTCGCTCAACGGATAAAAGGTACCCCGGGGATAACAGGCTGATCTTCCCCAAGAGTCCATATCGACGGGATGGTTTGGCACCTCGATGTCGGCTCGTCGCATCCTGGGGCTGGAGTAGGTCCCAAGGGTTGGGCTGTTCGCCCATTAAAGCGGCACGCGAGCTGGGTTTAGAACGTCGTGAGACAGTTCGGTCTCTATCCGCCGCGCGCGTCAGAAACTTGAGGAAGGCTGTCCCTAGTACGAGAGGACCGGGACGGACGAACCTCTGGTGTGCCAGTTGTTCCACCAGGAGCACCGCTGGTTAGCTACGTTCGGAAGGGATAACCGCTGAAAGCATCTAAGCGGGAAGCCTGTTCCAAGATGAGGTTTCTCACCCCCTCGAGGGGGTAAGGCCCCCGGCAGACCACCGGGTTGATAGGCCAGAACTGGAAGCCCAGCAATGGGTGCAGGTGACTGGTACTAATAGGCCGAGGACTTACCACAAAGAAGCTACGCGTCCACTGTGCAGTATCTGAGACAACACACGAGTTGCTCAGCAGATAACTGAAACCCGCACCACCGATCCATCACCAGCAGCACCGGTGACAGGAAACGTGTGTGCCTCGTGCTCTGTTGTTTCACAGAGTTTCGGTGGCCATAGCGGAGGGGAAACGCCCGGACCCATTCCGAACCCGGAAGCTAAGCCCTCCAGCGCCGATGGTACTGCACCCGACAGGGTGTGGGAGAGTAGGACACCGCCGAACAACCCTTCCCAGAAAGCCCCCCGACCACCGGTCGGGGGGCTTTCTGCATTCACGGGTCATGTACCGGCAGAAGGACTTTCGCCGTGCCCCCCGCCGGCCGGCATGGTGCTACCGGGAGGCGCCCACTGCCTTCATGGCAGCTGCGACCACCTTCTCGACGCCGTCGACATCCGGCACTCCCGCGCCGTGCTCGTCCGCCTGGAGGTCCTCGAGGGTGTCGAACTGCGACTGCAGCAGAGACGGGGGCATGAAGTGCTTCCTGCGCGACATGCGGTCGAGAAGCGTGTCGTAGTCCGCTTGCAGATGGACGAAGAACAGATCCGGGTAGCCCCCGCGCAGCCAGTCCCGGTACCGCCGCGTCAGGGCGGAACAGGCCGCCACCGACGTTCCACCCTCGTCTGCCACTCGTTCGATCTCACCTGCCACCGCGGCGAGCCACGGTCGACGGTCGTCGTCGTTCAGCGGGTGGCCTGCAGACATCTTGTCGATGTTCGCCTTGGGATGAAAAGTGTCGCCCTCGATGAAGGTGCTCCCCAGTGTCGTCGCCAGTGCGCTGCCGACGGTGGTCTTCCCGGTCCCCGACACACCCATCACGACGATGTGTCTCGGAATGCCGTCGGCGTGGTCCGTCACGTCAGAACACCACCCAGAGCAGTGAGGCGAGCGCGAAGACCGCGAGTCCCAATGTCGTTTCCATGACCGTCCAAGTCTTCAGAGTCGTCTTCTCGTCCATGCCGAAGAATCGGCTGACGAGCCAGAAACCCGAGTCGTTCACGTGCGAGAGCACGGTGGCTCCCGCAGCGATCGCGAACACGAGCAGTGCGATGTCGAAGTTACCCAACCCGAGCTCGACCACCTGAGCCGAGACCAGGCCGGCAGTGGTCGTCAGCGCGACCGTCGCGCTGCCCTGCGCGACGCGGAGAGCCGCCGCGATGAGGAACGCCTGCACGATCAACGAGAACCCGAGATCCGACAGCGACTCCGTCAGAGACGCACCGATGCCGCTGGCGCGAAGAACTCCGCCGAACATTCCGCCGGCGCCCGTGATGAGGATGATCGCGCACACCGGGCCCAGGGCGTCGTCCATGAGCGACGTGGCCTTGGAGACGGAGAACCGTCCGGGTGCCAGGACCACGAGTGACAGGAGCACCGTCAGCAGCAAAGCGACGGGTGTCTGCCCCAGGAGAATGAGTGCTTCCGCCCATCCGGCGTCCTCCGAGACGATTCCGGCGGTCTGCAGCGTCGAGACACCGGTGTTCAGGCAGATGAGTATCAGCGGGAACAGGAGCAGTCCGAGGACGGCCAGGAAGCGCGGTGGCGCGACGGCAGGAGCGTCGGGGTCGTCGGCGGCATCGGCGAACAGCGCGGCCGGGCTGGTGACGAACCGGCGACCCAGGCGTGTGCCGACCAGGTAGGAACCGAGGAACCACGCGATGATCGCGACCGGGAGCCCGACGACGAGAGTGACGCCGATGTCTCCGCCCATGAGGTCCGCAGCTGCCACGGGTCCCGGGTGCGGCGGCACGATCGCATGCATGGCCGCGAAGGCGCCGGCTGTCGGCAGCGCGTAGAGCAGGACGGATCCGCCGAAGCGCCGCGCCACCGAGAAGATGATCGGCAGGAAGATGACGAGACCGGCGTCGAAGAAGATCGGGAACCCGAAGATCAAGGCCGCGACGCCGAGCGCGAAGGGAGCGCGCTTCTCACCGAAGCGTGCGATGAGGGTGTCCGCGAGAACCTGGGCACCACCGGTCTTCTCGAGGAGCCGGCCGAGCATCACGCCCAGCGCGACGAGCAACGCGACGTTGCCGAGTGTCCCTCCGAAGCCCGAGAGGAGCGTGTCGGGTACGTCCGCGAGCGGGATGCCTGCGGCGACCGCCGTCACCATGCTCACCAGAACGAGCGACAGGAAGGCGTGGAGCTTCACCTTCATGATGAGGAAGAGCAGGACGGCCACGGCGACGGCCGCGACCGACAGCAGGTAGGCCGTTCCGTGTACCGGTTCCATGATGTCCACGCCGAGTCACCCTTTCGCGTGCCGAGATGTGTCCCGACACTAACGGCGCGACTCGCACGCACGGCGTTGCACGCGCCTCACCGTGTCCGAATCGTCACGTCCGGCGGGGTGTCATCGAGCGCGTGCCACGCGGCCCTCGTCCCACACCGGTTCACCCGACTCGTACACCCGACCATCCGCCCCGAAGACGAGGAACCGGTCGAAACTCCGAGCGAACCATCGGTCGTGCGTCACCGTGACCACGGTTCCGTCGAACGCGACGATCGCGTCCTGCAGGGAGTCGGCCGACTCGAGGTCGAGGTTGTCGGTGGGTTCGTCGAGGAGAAGCATCGTGGTGCCGGACAGCTCCAACAGCAGGATCTGCAACCGTGCCTGCTGACCACCGGAGAGGTCGTCGTACCTCTGCTCCGCCTGGCGGGAGAGCCCGTAGCGGTCCAGTGCGCGGGACGCGGCCTCCCGTCCCATCCCGTCACGGTGCGAGGTCCCGCGGTGCAGGATGTCCAGCAATGTGTTGCCCTCGAGGTCGGGACGGGTGTGGGTCTGAGCGAACAGTCCCGGGCGGACCCGCGCACCGAGAGTGGCTGTGCCCGTGTGCGGTACGGGTGCCAAGTCGAGTTCACCGACAGGGAGGTGCTCGAGGTCGGGATCGGTTCCGCCGGCCGCGAGCAGCCGCAGGAAGTGCGATTTGCCGGACCCGTTGGAGCCCAGTACGGCCACGCGGTCGCCGTACCAGATCTCCGTGTCGAAGGGCTGCATGAGTCCGGTCAACTCGAGTGACGTGCACACGAGTGCACGCTTCGCGGTCCGTCCTCCCGTGAGCCGCACAGCGACGTTCTGGCGGAGCGGCACCGCCTCGGGTGGGCCCGCCTCCTCGAACTTCGCGAGCCTCGTCCGGGCCGCCTGATAGCGCGAGGCCACACCGTCGTTGAACTTCGCCTTCTCGCGCAACCGCAGTACGAGCGCCTGCAGTTTCACCCGCTCCTCGTCCCACCGCGCCTTCAACTCGTCGAGTCGCGCGTTCCGCTTCTCGCGTGCCTCGGTGTAGGTGGAGAAGCCGCCGCCGTGCACCCACGCCGAGGCGCCGTTGATCCCCGGCTCCAGTGTCACGATGCGAGTTGCGGCCGTGGACAACAACTCTCGGTCGTGGCTGATGAACAGTACCGACTTGTCCGACGCGGCGATGGTGCGCTCGAGCCACCGCTTGCCCGGCACGTCGAGGTAGTTGTCGGGCTCGTCGAGCAGCAGCAGCTGATCGTTGCCCGCGAACAATGCCTCGAGCACGAGCCTCTTCTGCTCGCCGCCACTGAGCGTGGACGCGGCCCGCCACTTCGCGCGTTCGAACGAGGTGCCCATCGCAGACATGGTGACCTCGTCCCAGAACGGCTCGAGGTCGTACCCGCCGATGTCGCCCCAGTCGGACAGCGCCTGTGCGTAGGCCATCTGGGTCGCTTCGTCGTCGTGCTCGATCATCGCGTTCTCGGAGTCGTCCAGTCGCCGAGCGGCCGTACGGACGGGCTCCGCACACACGGACAGCAGGAGGTCACGCACAGTCGACTCGTCGCGCACCTGGCCGACGAACTGCCGCATCACCCCGAGCGTTCCGGAGCGCGTCACGCTCCCCTCGTCCGGCGGCACGTCACCGGCGACGATGCGGGTGATGGTGGTCTTGCCGGTGCCGTTGGGTCCGATCAGTGCGGTCTTGGCGCCGTCACCGACCCGGAAGGACACGCCGTCCAGCAATTGGCGGCCGTCGGGCAGGAAGTAGTCGACGTCGGACAGTTCGAGATGGGACACAGGACGTCAGACTACGGCCGGTCGATCGCGTCCTCCACGCCATATTCGTGCGTCGCTGGAGACGTCGCGGAACCCCGTCGGGCAAACTTGACCGATGCAGCCCACACAGCGACCCGTCACTCCCGGCGAGACCGGACGGCCGCGGCTCGTCGCATCGGACGTCGACGGAACGCTCATCGACCACCACGAGCGCGTGACGGCTCGAACGAAGGCCGCGGTGCACGCCGTCGTGGCGGCCGGGGACACCTTCGTGCTGTCGACGGGTCGACCGCCGCGGTGGATCGGGCCCATCGTCGAGCAGCTGGGTCACGCGCCCATGGCCGTGTGCGCCAACGGCGCCGTGATCTACGACAGCGAGAACGACGTGGTCGTGTCGGCGCGGACGTTGAGCGTGACCGATCTGGCCGAGCTGGCGGCTCTTGCGGAGTCCCTCATCGCCGGGTGCGGCCTCGCGGTGGAGCGGGTCGGCCGCAGCGCGCACGACGCGGCGACGCCGCAGTTCGTGAGCTCCCCCGGCTACGAGCACGCGTGGCTCAACCCCGACAACACCGAGACGTCCTCGGAGGAGGTGCTGTCCGCCCCCGCCGTGAAATTGTTGATCCGGCAGTCGTCGATGACGAGCGGGGACATGGCGGCCGCGCTGACGTCCCATGTGGAGCACCTCGCCGACGTGACCTTCTCGACCGACAACGGGCTGATCGAACTGAGTCCGCCCGGAGTGTCGAAGGCGTCGGGACTGCTGGAGATCGCGCGCACTCTCGGCATCGACGCGTCCGAGATGATCGCCTTCGGAGACATGCCGAACGACGTGCCGATGCTGACGATGGTCGGCCACGGCGTCGCGATGGGCAATGCGCACCCTGCTGCGATCGCCGCGGCCGACGAGGTCACCACGAGCAACGCGGACGACGGCGTCGCCCGCGTGCTCGAACGGTGGTGGAGCTAGAGGAGAACGATCAGCCGACGGGCGCTGCCTCGGGAGCCGGGGCAGCCTCGGGGGCCGGTGCGGGAGCGTCCGCCGGCGCGCCGGCGTTCATCTCCGCGGTGTACGTGTCGGTGAAGGTCTTCACGACCGTCGTCACGATGCCCGTGATCTCGTCGAACGAGAGCGACCCGTTCTCGAAGTCGGACTGCCATCCGTTCGGGATGCGGTACTCGTCGGACGTCGGGAGTCCGAGAGATCCGGACTCCGAGCCCATGGCGACGAACTGCTTGAAGATCTGGCCGAGCACCGAGACCACCTGGCCGGTGGGCGTCGTGTAGATCGATCCGTTGGCGAAGTCCGCGCGGGTCTGTCCCTCGGGTGCGGGGAGCAGTCCGGTCAGGGCGGCGCCGAGTCGACCCGACTCACCGCCCTCGGCGACCCACTTCTGCACGATCGGGTTCTGGACGCCCATCGCGAGGAGTTCGGACACGAGCCCGGTCAGCGTGTTGCCGGGTGCCGGCGACGACGCGTCGACACTCGGGGGAGCGGCGACGGGCGGCGCCACCAGGCCCTCGTCGGTCGTGGTCCCGGTACCGGGCTCCGCCGGTGTCGGGGTGCCGGTCCCGTTCAGGTTGGCTGCCGCGATGGACCGGATGTCGTCCATACGTGCGTAGGCGGCGTCGCCCGGGCACTCGGTGTTGCCGACGTCGCGGTGCGCGAAGATCACCGGGAGATCGATCGAGCGGCCCTGCTGGACGAACGTGTACTGCGTGCCCTCGGACGTCATCGTGGTGGTCCCCTTCGGGTCCAGGCCGGCCTTGCCGAGACGCCACCCGAGGAACTTGCCGGCAGCGTCGAGCGACTCCTGCGTCGGCTGCTCCGAGCTGTAGTCGCCCATCAGCGCGATGCCCATGGTGTTCTCGTTGAAGCCGCCCGCGTGCGCGCCCTCGACGTTGCGATCGAGGCCACCTGCGCGGCCCTCGAACACCTGGCCGTACTTGTCCACCAGCACGTTGTAACCGATGTCGCACCAGCCCAGGGTCTGCGCGTGGTACGCGTAGATCGCCCGGACGATGCCCGCGGACTCGTCCTTGCTGTAGTTGTTGCTGCCCGCGGTGTGGTGCACCGTGGCGCCGCCGAGAGAGTCGTCGTACGTGGGCGAACCGCAGCGCTTCGACTCGTCCGCTCCCCACTGGGCGCGGGTGATCACGGCGGGGCCGGAGCCGTCGACGGGGGTCGCGATGTCACTCAGCGTGCTGTCGGCCGCCGAGGTGCCGGGCGTGATGAGCACGGCGGTCGCGTCCGCGAGGGCGTTCGCGATCGGCTGGGCCCGTAGCGGGCGGGACGACGACGCCGGGACGTAGCCGAGCTCGGGTGCCGGCGCGACGGGATCGGCCGCGTCGGGAGCGGGAGCCGCCTCGGGTGCCGGTGCCGCCTCGGGAGCGGGTGCCGGCGGCTCGACCGGGAAGGCCGGGTCGGCGGGGTTCAGCACGGCGCCGGCCGGGACGGTGGGGCTCAGCAGGAACTGGACGCGCTTGGTCAGGCCCACGTAGATGGGCTCCGTGCCATTGGCGACGGCGGGCACGTCCGAATCGGTGCGACCGGTGTCGATGGACTGCGTCTCGTTCCACGGACCCCAGGAACCGTCGTCGAGCTGGGCACGCACACGGGCCACCGCAGAGCCGAGCTGGTCGGCCGTCAGCGCGACCATGCTGAAGGGGGTGTCCTGGGACACCTCCTTGACCACGGCGCCGTCCTGCGAGCCGTCCACCTCGGACGGCGCGGGGGCTGCCGGATCGGTGGGCGACGCGGCGGGCACCTCGGGAACCGTGAGTCCGGGGATGGACGGGATCTCGAAGGAGTCGGGCAGCGACAGATCGCGCAGCGACCCCAGGTCGATGTCCGGCAGATCCAGCCCGGTGAGTTCCTTCACGGGGATGACGATGTCGGGTGCGTTCGCGAGCGCCAGCTTGGCGATCTGCGTGGGAACGACGGTGGTCGTGTCGTTGGCCGCGCGCACTCCGGTGGTGCTGTCCCCGACGGCGTAGACCACGACAGGACTCGTGACCGCGAGTGCGGCGACGACACCCAGAATCAGTGACGGCTTCGGTCGACGGTGCAAGACGATTTCTCCCCTGGTAGACGTTGCCCCGCGATCACCGTCACATGTGACGGATGTGACTCATGTGATAGATGATGCGCAACAAGCGCCACACTAACCACAGAAACACCAACCATCAACCTCAAGTAGAGGGTTCGGCCAGGTGTTCGAACGATTCGACGGTCGGGAGGGTCGACGTGCGGGTTGCGGGACGACTACACAGCGTCGGATACCCTGGTCACCCGTGACTGATACTTCGCGAGGACGGTACGACCTGATCGTCGTGGGGTCCGGTTTCTACGGCCTCACGATCGCCGAGCGGAGTGCCGCGGAACTGGGAAAACGAGTGCTCGTGCTCGACCGGCGCTCCCACATCGGAGGCAATGCCTACTCCGAACCCGAGCCCGGTACCGGCATCGAGATCCACAAGTACGGCGCCCACCTCTTCCACACGTCGAACGAGAAGGTGTGGGAGTACGTCACTCGCTTCACCGAGTTCACGGGCTACCAGCACCGCGTGTTCGCCCTGCACAAGGGCCAGGCGTACCAGTTCCCTATGGGCCTGGGCCTGGTGTCCCAGTTCTTCGGCCGCTACTTCACTCCCGCCGAGGCGCGCGCGCTCATCGAGGAGCAGTCCAGCGAGATCTCGGTCGAGGATGCCGCGAATCTCGAGGAGAAGGCCATCGCGCTGATCGGCCGCCCGCTGTACGAGGCGTTCGTCCGCGACTACACCGCCAAGCAGTGGCAGACCGATCCCAAGGATCTGCCCGCGGGCAACATCGCGCGGCTCCCGGTCCGCTACACCTTCGACAACCGCTACTTCAACGACACCCACGAGGGTCTGCCCGTCGACGGCTACACCGCGTGGCTCGAGAACATGGCGAAGAGCGACCTCATCGAGGTCCGGCTGGACACGGACTGGTTCGACGTCCGTGACGAACTTCGGGCCGAGAGCCCGGACGCGCCGATCGTCTACACGGGACCGCTGGACCGATACTTCGACTACTCCGAGGGCGAACTGGGTTGGCGCACACTCGACTTCGAGACCGAGGTGCTCGACACCGGTGACTTCCAGGGCACCCCGGTGATGAACTACAACGATGCGGACGTGCCCTACACGCGCATCCACGAGTTCCGGCACTTCCATCCCGAGCGCGACTACCCCGCGGACAAGACGGTCATCATGCGCGAGTACTCGCGGTTCGCGGAGTCGGGAGACGAGCCGTACTACCCCATCAACACTCCCGACGACCGCGCGAAGCTGGCGGCCTACCGGGCCCGCGCCAAGCAGGAGACGGCCGAGAACTCCGTCCTGTTCGGCGGCCGACTGGGCACCTACCAGTACCTCGACATGCACATGGCCATCGCCAGTGCGCTCACCACGTTCGAGAACACGTTGCGCCCCCACCTCGAAACCGGTGCCTCACTGGGTGATTCGGCGTGAGCGAGGACCAGTTGCTGGGGCGGTCGCTGCTCCAACGCATCCTGCTCCCGCGCGCCGGTGAGCCGCTCGACGTCCGCACCCTGTACACGGACGAGGCCCGCACCAACCCGCGCCGCGCGCATTCGCTCTCTCGCACCTCGGTGTCCATCGGATCCGAGTCGGAGGTCTCCTTCGGCACGTACTTCAACGCGTTCCCGGCGAGCTACTGGCGACGGTGGAGCACGCTGGAGTCCGTCGTCCTGCGGGTCGAGCTGATCGGCCACTGCCGCGTCGACGTCTACCGCTCGAAGGCGGACGGGTCCCGGATCCACGTCCAGGGCGGCGACACCGACGACGCGACGACGGTCGACGGCGACGTCACGACTCTCGAGTTCGTCGTCGAGCTCGGTCCCTTCGAGGACGGCGGATGGATCTGGTTCGACGTCACCACGGACACCGACGTCGAGGTGCGGTCCGCCGGGTGGTTCGCACCCGTCGACGCGCCCGGACGCGCGTCCGTAGCCATCGGCATCCCCACGTTCAACCGGCCGACGGACTGCGTGAAGGCGCTGACGGCGATCGCGTCCGATCCACTGGTCATGGCCGTCGTCGACGCCGTCATCGTGCCCGACCAGGGCACCCGCAAGGTGCGCGACGAGCCCGGATTCGACGACGCCGCGGCCGCGTTCGGCGATCTCCTCAGCATCCACGACCAGGCCAACCTCGGTGGATCCGGCGGATACAGCCGGATCATGTACGAGGCGCTCGAGAATACCGACGCCGAGCACATCCTCTTCATGGACGACGACATCGAGATCGAGCCCGACTCGATCCTGCGGGCGCTCGCCATGGCCCGCTTCGCGAAGGTGCCGACACTCGTCGGTGGCCAGATGCTCAACCTGCAGGCACGAAGTCACCTGCACGTGATGGGTGAGAAGATCGACACCGGCATCTTCATGTGGGGTGGCGCCCAGAACGTCGAGTACGACCACGACTTCGCCGAGAAGCCGCTCCGCGAGTCGACACTGCTGCACCGCCGGATCGACGTCGACTACAACGGCTGGTGGATGTGCCTCATCCCGCGGGTGGTCGCCGAGACGATCGGTCAGCCGCTGCCGCTGTTCATCAAGTGGGACGACGCCGAGTACGGACTGCGAGCCCGCGAGGCCGGGTTCCCCACGGTGACTCTCCCGGGGGCCGCGATCTGGCACATGGCGTGGAGCGACAAGGACGACGCCATCGACTGGCAGGCGTACTTCCACCTGCGCAACCGCCTCGTGGTGGCGGCGTTGCACTCCCCGGGTTCCGCCCGCGGCCTCGTGGTGAACACCGTCAAGGCCACGATGAAGCATCTGCTGTGCCTCGAGTACTCCACGGTCGCGATCCAGAACATGGCGATCCGCGACTTCCTCGCCGGCCCCGAGCACATCATGGACATCCTGCCGACGGCGCTCGCCGAGGTGCACCGGGTACGCAGGCAGTACCCCGACGCCGTGGTCGTCCCGTCGTCGACGCTGCTCCCGCCGGCCAGCGGCGCGGACGTACCCGCCGTCGCCGAGCCGGTCGGCGCCGTGGCCAAGGTGTCCCGGCTGGCGAAGGGCCTGATCCACAACGCCCGAGGTGCGCAGCGGCAGCACCACGACCGTCCCCAGCTCAACGTGCCCACGCTCGATGCGCGCTGGTACCTGCTCTCGCAGGTCGACGGTGTCACCGTCACCACCGCCGACGGACGCGGCGTCGTGTACCGCAAGCGGGATCCGAAGATCGCCTCCGCGCTGCTCGGAGAGGCGCTCTCGCTGCGCCGCGAGTTGGCGTCGCGCTTCCCCGAGCTGTCCGACCGGTACCGTCGCGCCGTGCCCGAACTCACCAGCAAGGAGCGTTGGGAACGTGTCTTCTCCTATCCGAACTGACAACCTGGTTCGAACCGACCTGCGGGTCCTCACCGCGGTGCAGGGCAGCGTCGGGTCACTGCCGGGCGCCGTGCGTGTCGCTCGGGGGATGTCGCACTTCGGTGAGCACGCCCTCGGGTGGATCGCCATCGGCGGTATCGGTGCCGTGGTCGACTCGGCGCGGCGCGAGCAGTGGGCGTCGGTCGCGGTCGGTGCCGTCGGTGCGCACGCGGCGTCGATCGTCGTCAAGCGCATCTCGCGGCGTCGGCGCCCGACCCATCCGTCCGTGCGCGTCGGCGTCTCCACGCCCAGCCGGTTCAGCTTCCCGTCGTCGCACGCGACGTCCACCACGGCCGCGGCGCTGCTGATCGGCCGCGCGAGCGGTCTGCCCGTGGCACCGGTGCTGGTGCCCGCGATGCTGGTGTCGCGCCTGGTGCTCGGTGTTCACTACCCTTCCGACGTACTCGTGGGCTCCGCGCTCGGCGCGCTGTCCGCGGCGGCGACGGTGCGAGCCGAGAAGAACGCGGCGGTCCGATTCGGCCTGACCGGCGGAGACGCAGCGGCCACGACAGCAGGAGCAGCATGAGCGAGGAACCCGCCGTCGTCGGCGCGCCCCCGAAGAACCTGGCCACGGGCATCGTCAAGGCGGTGCGCCCGCGCCAGTGGGTCAAGAACGTGCTGGTCCTGGCGGCGCCCCTGGCTGCCGGCTCGGTCACCGAGAGCTCGGTGCTCCTGCCGGTCGCGCTCGCGTTCCTCGTCTTCTGCATGGCCGCGTCGGGCATCTATCTGGTCAACGACGCGATGGACGTCGAGGCGGACCGGGCGCACCCCACCAAGCGATTCCGTCCCATCGCGGCGGGTGTCCTCCCGGTCAACCTGGCCTTCGCGATGGCGGTGGTGCTGCTCGGCGGCGCGATCGGGCTCTCGTTCCTGGCCAACTGGAACCTCGCCGTGGTCATGGGCGTCTACATCGCGGTCCAGCTCGCGTACTGCTTCGGCCTGAAGCACCAGGCGGTGCTCGACATCTGCATCGTCTCGTCCGGCTTCCTGCTGCGCGCGATCGCGGGCGGCGTGGCGGCCGACATCCCGCTGTCGCAGTGGTTCCTGCTGATCATGGCCTTCGGATCGCTGTTCATGGCAGCCGGCAAGCGGTACGCCGAACTGCAGCTCGCCGAACGCACCGGCGCCAAGATCCGCAAGTCGCTGGAGAACTACACCACCACCTACCTGCGGTTCGTGTGGACGCTCAGCGCCACGGCCGTCGTCATCTGCTACGGACTGTGGGCCTTCGACCAGGACGCGAAGAACGGCAGTTCCCTCTTCGCGATCTCGATGGTTCCCTTCACTGTCGCTATCCTGCGGTACGCAGTGGACGTGGACGGTGGCGAAGCGGGCGAGCCCGAGGAGATCGCACTCGGGGACCGGGTGCTCCAGATGCTCGCCATCGTGTGGATCGGAGTGGTGGGTGTCGCTGTCTACCTCGCATGAGGAACTGACAGAACGTACCGGCGACGAGCAGTCGCGGGCCGAGGACCGGGTGGGAACGCCCGGGTGGGCCCGAGCGACCGGCGTCGCCGGTATCGCCGTGGTCGCGGTGCTGACCTTCTGGGGCGCCTGGGACCGCCGTTGGATCGCGGACGACGGACTGATCGTGCTGCGCACGGTCCGCAACCTCCTGGCCGGCAACGGGCCGGTGTTCAACGCGGGCGAGCGCGTCGAGACCAACACGAGCGCCGCCTGGACCTATGTCGTGTACGCCTTCTCGTGGCTCAGCGGTGTCCGCCTCGAGTACGTGGTGCTGACCATCGCCCTCGTGCTGACGACGGCGGCCGTCACGGTCGCGATGATCGGCACGGCACGCCTGTACGCCGGGCGCGCGGTGCTCGCGCTCCCCGCAGGAGCGCTCGTCTACATCGCCGTACCGCCGGCACGCGACTTCGCGACGTCCGGCCTCGAGTCGTGCCTGGTCATCTTCTGGATCGCGGTCCTGTGGTGGCTGATGCTCCGGTGGGCGGACCGGCGGGTGGAGAACCCGTCGACGGCACTCGTGCTCGTCATCGCGTTCTGGGGCGGACTGTCGCCCCTCGTCCGCCCGGAACTCGTCATCGTCGGCGGCCTCGCGCTCCTCATGCTCGTCGTCGCGACGTCGGGATGGATCCGCCGCGGCGCCGTCGTCGTGGTCGCCGGTCTGCTCCCGGTGGGCTACCAGATCTGGCGCATGGGCTACTACGCGCTGCCGTACCCGAACACCGCGGTGTCGAAGGACGCCGGCGGCGCCAAGTGGGCGCAGGGTTCGACGTATCTGTGGAACCTCGTGGGGCCCTACGCCCTGTGGGTGCCCGCGGTGCTGGTCGTCGTGGCCGCGGCACTGGCCGCCACCCGGATCGGGCCCGGTGCGGCTCGCCGTGGCGAGGCGCCGAGCGGTCTCGCCGGACTGGTCTCGCGGATCCGGACGCCGAGCGCCGTGGTGGTCTTCGCGCTCGTGTCGGGTCTGATCTCCACGGTGTACGCCGTGCGCGTGGGCGGCGACTTCATGCACGGCCGCACTCTGCTCCCCGCGCTGTTCCTGCTGCTGCTCCCGGTCGCCGTCGTGCCGATCCCGCTGCGGCGCGGGATCGTGGCGCTGGTGTCGTGCGTCGCGCTGTGGCTCGGCGTGGTCGTCTGGGCGATCTTCGCGGCCACCACCACCGGCATGCCGCAGGGCACGACGGTCGGGCGTAGCGGCATCGTCGACGAGCGGGCCTTCTACTCCGAGAACACCGGCCACCGCCATCCGATCCTGGCCAGCGACTACCTGGACTACCCGCGCATGCGGGCAATGGTGCAGACCATCGAGAACACGCCGGACGGCGGTCTGTTGCTGCCGTCCGCGCAGTTCACCTACTGGGACGTGGTGCCGCCGCCCCTGCCGATTCCCGAGGGCGGCGACGAGCACGTCGTCTACTTTCTCAACTTGGGAATGACCAGCATGAACGTGGGGCTCGACGTCCGGGTGCTGGATCAGATGGGCCTGGCGTATCCGTTGGCGGCGCACACGGAACGGCTCGACAACGGCCGCATCGGACACGACAAGAACCTGTACACGGACTGGGTGGTCGCGGACACCGGAATGGTGGACGTGCATCCCTTCCTGCCGTTCTATCTGGACGAGGAATGGGTGGAGCAGGCGCAGGTCGCGTTGACCTGTCCGGAGACGCAGGAACTGCTGACGTCCTACCGTTCGGAGCTCACGCGGGCCCGATTCGTGCAGAACTTCAAGCACTCGTTGGATCTCGCGGGGTACCGATTCGACCGGGTGCCGAAGTACGAAATACAACGGTGTAATTTGGAGATGCCCCCGGAGCGGCCCGCATCGTGACGATGTGCGGCAAGTGAGATCCGCGTCACAGTGAGATCACCGGGTCATGGCGTTTCGGTGTCGTGAGTATTCCGATTTCGACGTCCCGGCTGGATTCCGGCATCTCGTTTGTGTAACGCTGTCTCCGTCGGCGGAGATATGTGTAGATGATGTGCGTCGACGTGCAGGATCGCCCGCGGGGCGATCGTGCGCGGAAGACGAGACCGATGGTTCAGGTTCCGAGGTCTTCCTCGGAGCGTGACCGGATATCGATCGACGAAGCGGTGCGGCCGTCCGGCTGCACGGAACTGTGAGAGGCCGAATGTATGCGTGACGGGTCCGTTACCGATGTCGCTGGTGACGACAGCGCTCTGCCGCGTAAGGCTTCACGCCTGCGCACCCCCCGAGTGGGCCGACGCATGCGTCAGGCCCTCGTCTCCGTCGTGATGGCCGCCGCCATCCCCCTCGGCCTCGCGGTCGTGGGCACCGGAGCCACTGCCAACGCCGAGATCCGTGCCGGATTCGACGTCTGGTCCGACTCGTCCATGGGTCCGATCAAGAGTCGCGTCTGGCGCGCCGCCGACGGCAACACGTCGAAGGTCGTGTACCTCCTCGACGGTCTCCGCGCGACGCCGGACATCAGCGGATGGGAGCACGAGACCAATGCGGGGTCGTTCCTCTCGGACAACAACATCAACGTCGTCCAGCCGGTCGGCGGTGAGTCCAGCTTCTACACCGACTGGTACGCACCGTCGAACTTCAACGGCCAGCAGATCACGTACAAGTGGGAGACGTTCCTGACGCAGGACCTCCCCAACCGTCTCGCAGCGGGTGACCTCGGCTTCTCGCGTCAGAACAACGGCATCGTCGGTCTGTCGATGGGCGGCAGCGCTGCGCTGACACTCGCCGCGTACCACCCGAACCAGTTCAGCTACGCCGGCTCGCTGTCCGGCTACCTGAACATCTCGGCGCCCGGCATGCGTGAGGCCATCCGCGTCGCGATGCTCGACGCCGGTCGCTACAACGTCGACAGCATGTGGGGACCGCCCTGGAACCCGGCGTGGCTCCGCAACGACCCGTTCGTCTTCGCGCCGCGTCTGCGTGACAACGGCACGCGTGTCTGGGTCTCGGCCGCCAGCGGCCTCCCGGGCAACTACGACCGTCCGGGCTCGCTGCTCGACTACTACAACACCGCCAACGGCATGGGCCTCGAGGCTCTGGCGCTCGCCAACAGCCGCGCGTTCCAGGTCCGCATGGCCTCGATCGGCGCCAACAACGTCACCTACAGCTTCCCCGCGCAGGGAACGCACCGGTGGGGTTACTGGTTCGATCAGATCGTGCAGATGATGCCCGACCTGAAGGCCAACATCGGCTGAGTCAGCTCGGTAGTCGACTGCCCCGGCCCTCGCTTCGGCGACGGTGTCCGGGGCTGTCGCATGTTCTGAGGCGACTCCAGTAACATTTGCACCACCAGTCACAGCGAGTCTCTCCGAGACCGTCGTCGTGACCGTGTAGAACAAGATCGGCGGCACTCTCGACGGACCGGACCTCTCCGGCACGCCGACGGCCCCGCACAGTCTGACGTTTCGAGGAAGCGAGTCCCACACATGCGAGTTCCGAACGGCCGGAGAGCGCGGATCCTGTCCGCCCTGGCGGTCACGCTGGTTCTTCCGCTCGCAGGGGGCCAGGCCGCCACGGCGGTCGCGTCTCCGGTCCACGCGGCACCGGTCCAGGCAGCGCCGCTGCGCGCGCAGGCGGATGCCGGCGCCACCGTGTCCGCGGTCGATTGGATCACCGACCGCCGTGTCGCGGTGTGGGTGAACTCGCCGTCCATGGGAGTCCCGATCCAGGTGCAGCTGCTGCTCGCGCGCGACTGGAACAAGAACCCGCAGGCCACGTTCCCGTCGGTGTGGATGCTCGACGGCATGCGCGCGACCGACACCGAGAACGGCTGGACCGCCGAGACCGATGCCGAGTCCTGGTTCGCCGACAAGAACGTCAACGTCGTGCTGCCCGTCGGCGGTCAGTCGAGCTTCTACTCCGACTGGGCCGAGCAGAACAACGGCCGGAACTACAAGTGGGAGACGTTCCTGACCAAGGAGCTCCCGCCCATTCTCGAGCGTGACTGGCGCTCCAACCAGACGCGCGCGGTCGCCGGTCTCTCCATGGGCGGCACCGCCGCGATGACGCTCTCGGCGCGGAACCCGGGCTTCTTCCGATTCGCCGGATCGTTCTCCGGCATCCTCAGCACCACGACGCTCGGCATGCCGCAGGCCATCGGGTACGCCATGCAGGACGCGGGCGGCTTCGACGCCGGTGCCATGTGGGGCGTGCCGTCGAGCGAGCTGTGGGCTCAGCACGACCCGTACGTTCTCGCGGAGAAGCTGAAGGGCATGAGCCTGTACGTCTCGAGCGGCAGCGGTACCGCCGGACCGTACGACCAGCAGTCCGACATCCCCGGCATCAGCACCAACTACGCCGGCATGGGTCTCGAGATCCTGTCGCGGCTCACGTCGCAGACGTTCGCGACCAAGCTCAACAAGCTCGGCATCCCGGCCTCGATCAACTACCGGCCGTCCGGAACTCACTCGTGGCAGTACTGGCAGTTCGAGCTCCGCCAGGCATGGCCGCAGATCGCCACCGCCCTCGGTGTCGAGGTGGACAAGCCCGCGTGCAGCGTCGGCGGGAACATCGGCGGCACCGCGAGCGCCAACGGATGGCTCGGCGACTGCCTCACCTCCGAGTACGACGTCGCGGGTGGGCGCGCACAGGACTTCCGGTTCGGTCGCATCTTCTCCTCCGACGGGGGCACGAACGTGGTGGCCGGTGCGATCGGTGGCGCGTACGCGGCCAACGGTGGTCCGGCCGGCGCGCTGGGCATGCCGCTGTCGGGTGAGCTCGGAACCCCGGACGGCCGTGGACGCTACAACTCGTTCCGCAACGGAATGGTCTACTGGACCCCGCAGACCGGTGCGCACGCAGTGCGCGGCGCGATCCTCGACGAGTGGGCCCGCCAGGGCTACGAGGGTGGGCCGCTGGGCTACCCGCTGCGCGACGAGGTGCAGACCCCGAACAAGCCGGGTGCGGTCCAGGGCTTCGAGATCGGTGCGATGTACTTCTCGCCCGACACCGGCACACACGCCGTGATGGGCAAGATCATGGAGAAGTACGGCCAGCTCGGGTGGGAGAACGGGGCACTCGGCTTCGCGAAGACCAACGAGGTCCCGGTCCGTGACGGCGGTCGTTTCACCGAGTTCCAGGGCGGCAACATCTACTGGTCGCCCGCGACCGGCGCGTGGTCCATCCTCAACGGCCAGATATTCGACGCGTGGAAGAGCGCCGGTTACGAGAACGGTCGCCTGGGATACGTCACCAGCGATCAGTTCGACATTCCCGGCGGTGTCCAGCAGAACTTCCAGAACGGCTTCGTGACGGTGCGGGACGGCGTCGTCCAGATCGTTCCCTGACCCGACACCGGGCGGTGCCGACACGGTGGGACTTCGCCCCGCGGCCGGCCTCCGGCCTTCCCGCACACAGAGTCCTCTCAGACCGTGCCGGTACCGTCCGCTGTCAGTTGCCGTGCCCCGATGACAGTAAGGACGTTTTCGTGACCTCGAGGTTCGCCACCACCGTCGCTCCCGTGATGCTGGCCGTCGCGGCCGGTGCTCTGCTCACCGCGTGCGGCGGCGACGACTCCTCGGCCAGCAGCACGCCGTCCCTCACGTCGAGCGCCACCGCCGCTGCGACCACGACGGAGGCGCCGACCTCCACGTCCGCGTCCGCCACGTCGACCTCGCCTGGTGCGACCACGAGTCCGGGCGCGGCGGCGACCGCTCCCGACGAGGCGGAGCCGGTGCCCAGTGGCTTCCCCGGCCCGACCGAGGTGCCGATCGACGCCCGTGGAACCGCGTTCCTCGACGCTCTGAAGTCCCGCGGCGTCACGGTGGCCGGCAACGGCGACATCGCCATCGGCACGGCGAGCTACATCTGCGCCGCCCAGTCCGAGGGTGTGGCGGACGACCAGGTCCTCACCTTCGTCACCGCGAACGTCGGTGCCGAGGCGTCGGCGTCCGGTGCGACCATCAGCGCCGAGGACGCGTCGCGGACCGCACAGACGTACGTCGACGTCGCGCGCTCGACGTACTGCGGATAGGCGGCGCCTCGTGACACGATCCGGTCGGCCCGGGCCGCCGCGTCGGCGTTCGGTGGCGCGCACACTGCTCGTCCTGCTCGCGGTCGCGCTCGTCGTCGTCCTCGTCCTGCTGTTGCTCTGGTACCTGCTCGCGGGTCGACTGACGACACCCGGTCCCGGTGAGCCGCAGGTTCCCGGTGCCGAGCCGCCCACCTCGCAGCCGGCGTCGTGCCCCGACGTGTTCGTGCTCTCGGTGCCGGGCACGTGGGAGTCGAACGCGGCGGACGATCCCTACGCTCCCACCGCGAACCCGATCTCGTTGATGCTGAACGTGACTCAGCCGCTGCAGCAGCAGTTCGGCCCCGAGCGCGCCGAGGTCTACACGGTTCCGTACGTCGCGCAGTTCTCCAATCCCATCGCGTTCCCGCCCGACGGCCAGGCCTCGTACAACGTCAGCCGGTCGGAGGGCGCCGCGAAGGCGAACGAGATCCTGGCGCAGCGGTCCTCGGAGTGCCCGCTCACGTCCTACGTGCTCGCAGGGTTCTCGCAGGGAGCAGTCATCGTCGGCGATCTCGCCGCGTCGATCGGCGCAGGGGCGGGTCCGGTTCCGGCGGAGCGAGTCCTCGGCGTCACCGTCATCGCGGACGGCCGACGCGACGGCACCAGCGCGCAGCAGATCGGCCCGCCGGTGGACGGCGTGGGCGCGGAGGTGGCTCTCGGCGGTCTCGACGTACCCGGAATCACCATGACCGGTGCCCGCCAGGGTGGGTTCGGTGCGCTCGCCGATCGGACCTTCTCGATCTGCGCTCCCGGCGACCTCATCTGCGCGGCGCCGCCCGAGGCGATGTCGCTCCGCAACATCCCGTCGTCGCTGACCGCACTGGCCGGTGCGGCGGGTAATCCGGTGCACGGCAACTACGCTCGGTACGTCGTAGACGACGCCGGCACCACCGCCACACAGTGGACGGCGAACTGGGCGGCGGGGCTCGTCGCGTCGGCTCCGACGCCTGCTCACAGCTGACGGAAGGTGCTGCGCGGGGCAACTTTGGTCTCGAGCCGGTAACGGTTAGAGTGGCGAGTCGGCTTCGACTCCGGCCACCGCACCTTCCCTCGACGCTGCAGGAGAGAAAATTCATGAGTTCTGCCGACGCCGCGGCCACCACTGCGCCACTGCGCACGTTCCGCTTCGCGGCAGGCGGTGAGGGCAACCCGGACGAGGGCGGCGCACGGCGTTTCGTGAAGTTGGCGCAGAAGGCGGAGGAGCTGGGTTTCGACAGCTTCATGATTCCCGACCACCTGGGCAACCAGGTCGGCCCCATCGCCGCGCTCGGCGCGCTGGCCGTCGCCACCGACAAGATCCGCCTCGGGACCGCAGTCCTCGCGAACGGTTTCCGTCACCCGGCGGTGCTGGCGAAGGACGCGACGACCATCGACCAGATCTCCGGCGGACGGCTCGAGCTGGGCATCGGTGCGGGCTGGCTCAAGGAGGAGTACGACAAGGCGGGCATCGCCTACGAGAGCCCCGGTGTGCGCATCGAGAAGCTCGACGAGTCGCTCACCATTCTCGACACCCTGATGCGTGGGCAGGAGTGCCACTTCCAGGGCAAGCACTACCAGGTGAACGGGTTGCAGGGCAGCCCGCGGCCGCGCCAGGGCCCCCGGCCTCCCATCGCCGTGGGCGGCGGCGGCCCGAAGATGCTCGCGATGGCAGCCAAGCACGCCGACATCATCTCCCTGGTCCCCAGCACCACGCGCGAGGGCAAGCTCAAGCTGTCCGAGATCACCATGGAGAAGAGCATCGAGCGTGTCGAGCTCATCCGCGCCGCTGCGGGCGACCGGTTCGCCGACATCGAGCTGAACTGGACCATCACGACCATCCTGATCTCGGACGATCGGGAGCAGACGGCGGAGATGGTCATCGGTGCGCTCGACAACGGCTTCCCGCCCAACATGGAAGTCGACACCCGTCTGACCGTCGAGCAGATCCTGGAGTCGCCGTACATCGCGATCGGGAGCTTCGAGGAGATCGCGGACCAGATCCGGAACGTGCGGGCCCGGACGACGATGTCGTACGTCGGTGTATTCCCGACGCAGATGGACGCCTTCGCTCCGGTCATTCCGCTGCTGGCGGGAGAATGACGGTCGTCGCTCGGCGGGTCTGTACCATGCTTGTGGTTCTCGCTGTCACGATCGGTGAGCGGGACCGGTGAGACTTACCGGTGAGTAAGATGACGACGCTCGAGAACGAGCGCGTGCATCCAGCAGACCGCGCCCACATCAGAACTGGGCGGTGTCGTGTAGCCGGCGGTGTCGCACTGCTTCGGAGGAGAGAATGATGAGTAACTCGTTCGACGATTTCGTCGACGACACCGGCAACATCGTGATCCGCGAGGATCTGACGCTGGTCCGCCACGTCGAGCAGAACGTCGCGGACAACGGCGACGACCTGGCCTACCGCTACGTGGACTACTCGCGGGAGCGCGACGGTGAGGTGCACGAGCTCACCTGGTCGCAGTTCGGTGCCCGTCTGCGCGCCGTGGCCGCGCGCCTGCAGCAGGTGACGTCGCCCGGTGACCGCGTGGCGATCCTCGCTCCGCAGGGCCTCGACTACGTCGTGGCGTTCTTCGGTGCCGTCTACGCGGGCACCATCGCGGTACCGCTCTTCGATCCGGACGAGCCCGGACACAGCGACCGCCTGCACGCCGTGCTCGACGACTGCTCGCCGTCGGCGATCCTCACCGCGACCAACTCGGCCGCCGGTGTACGCCAGTTCTTCCGCGCTCTTCCCGCGGCGCAGCGCCCCCGCATCATCGCGGTCGACGCCATCCCGGACAGCGTCGGCGCCACCTGGACCGAGCCGCCCACCGACATCGACGCGATCGCGTACCTGCAGTACACGTCCGGATCGACCCGCGTGCCGGCCGGTGTGGAGATCACGCACCGCGCCGTCGGCGTCAACGCCCTGCAGATGGTCGACGCGATCGAGCTGAACCACGACTCGCGCGGCGTCACGTGGCTGCCGCTGTTCCACGACATGGGCCTGCTCACCGTGATCCTGCCGGCGCTGGGCGGCAAGTACATCACCATCATGAGCCCGCGTGCCTTCGTGCAGCGGCCGTGGCGATGGATCAAGGAACTCGCCGCCGTGTCCGACGGTGCCGGCACGTTTGCGGCTGCACCGAACTTCGCGTTCGAGCACGCGGCACAGCGCGGCCTGCCGAAGAACGGCGAGTCGCTGGACCTGTCCAACGTCATCGGCCTGATCAACGGCAGCGAGCCGGTCACCACCACGTCGATGAAGAAGTTCAACGACGCGTTCATGCCGTACGGACTGCCGAAGACGGCCATCAAGCCGTCGTACGGCATGGCGGAGGCGACACTGTTCGTCTCCTCCACCAAGCACTCGGACGAGGCCAAGGTCATCCACGTCGACCGCACGGAGCTCAACTCCGGACGTGTCGTCCAGGTCGCCGAGGGAACGCCCAACTCCATTCCGCAGGTGTCGTGCGGCTACGTCGCACGCAGCCAGTGGGCTGCCATCGTCGACGCCGACTCCGCGTCCGAGGTTCCCGACGGGCACGTCGGTGAGATCTGGCTGCACGGCGAGAACATCGGCAAGGGTTACTGGGGTCGGGAGAAGGAGACCTCGGAGACCTTCCACAACAAGCTGGTCTCGCGCCAGACGGAGAACAGCCACGCCGACGGTGCGGCCGAGGGCGCGAACTGGATGCGCACCGGCGATTTCGGTGTCTACGTGGACGGCGAGCTCTACATCACCGGTCGCGTGAAGGACCTGGTCATCGTCGACGGCCGCAATCACTACCCGCAGGACCTCGAGGCATCCGCCCAGGACGCGAGCACGGCGCTGCGCCCCGGTTTCGTGGCGGCCTTCGCCGTGCCCGCGAACCAGCTTCCCGACTTCGTCTTCGAGCACGGCGGCGCCGGACTCACCCGAGACCCGGGTGACTCGTCCGAGCAGCTGGTCATCGTGGCCGAGCGGGCGCCGGGCGCCGGCAAGGCGGATCCGCAGCCCATCGCGGACACCGTGCGTGCGGCGATCTCGACTCGCCACGGCGTGACGGCACGCGACATCCTCCTGGTTCCCGCCGGTTCGATCCCGCGTACGTCCAGCGGCAAGATCGCGCGTCGGGCCTGCAAGGCGGCGTACATCGAGGGCACGCTGCGTGGTGGCTACCAGCAGACGGCGTTCCCCGACAATCCCGAAGACTGATCACCCGACGCGGGTAGTTTGGCGAGCTGATGGCTGAAGAAGAGACAACGACGTCCGCACCGGAGCCGACAGGTGACGCCGGGGCCCCGCAGGCGGGCGACATGACCGTCGCGCAGCTGAGGGACTGGCTCCGCGCCTGGGTCGCCGAGGCCACCGGCAAGGACGTCTCGGAGATCTCCGACGACCGTCCGATGGAGGAGTTCGGTCTCGCGTCCCGCGACGCCGTCGCGCTGAGCGGCGACATCGAGGATCTGGTCGGCGTCACGCTGACGGCCACGGTCGCGTACCAGCACCCCACGATCGCCTCGCTCGCGACACGCATCATCGACGGGGAGCCCGAGTCGGAGAGCGGCACCACCGACGACGCGTTCTACCTGTCCGGCACCACCGACGACAGTCACGACATCGCCGTCGTGGGCGTGTCCACCCGCTTCCCGGGTGCCGGCCACACGCCGGACGAGATGTGGGACATGCTGTCCGGCGGACGCGACGGCATCACCGATCTGCCCGAGGGCCGGTGGTCCGAGTTCCTCGGCGACCGTGCCATCGCCGAGGCGGTGGAGAAGACGGTGACCCGCGGCGGGTACCTCGACGACGTCAAGACGTTCGACGCGGAGTTCTTCGCCATGTCGCCGCGCGAGGCGGCCAACGTCGACCCGCAGCAGCGCCTCGCGCTGGAGCTCACGTGGGAAGCGCTGGAGGACGCGCGGATTCCGGCCAACGAACTCAAGGGCACGCAGGTCGGCGTCTTCATCGGCACGTCGACCAACGACTACCAGATGATCGCCGTCAGCGATCCCGACCCGCACCCCTATGCACTGACCGGCACGTCGACCGCCGTCGTCGCGGGGCGCGTGTCCTACTTCTACGACTTCCGCGGGCCGTCCGTCGCGCTGGACACCGCGTGCTCGTCGTCCCTCGTCGCCGTGCACCAGGCGGTGCGCAGCCTCCGCACCGGTGAGTCGAGCCTGGCCCTGGCCGGCGGCGTGAACATGCTGCTCTCGCCCGCCGCGACGCTCGGATTCGGGCAGACCGGCGTGCTCGCACCCGACGGCCGCATCAAGGCGTTCTCGTCGGACGCCGACGGCATGATCCGCTCGGAGGGCGGCGGCCTGGTGGTGCTCAAGCGTCTCGAGGACGCCGAGCGCGACGGGGACACCGTGCTCGCGGTCATCGCGGGCAGCGCGGTCAACCAGGACGGTCGCTCGAACGGGCTGGCCGCGCCCAACCCGGACGCCCAGGCCGACGTCCTGCGGACCGCCTACCGCGACGCCCGCATCGTGCCCACCACCGTCGACTACATCGAGGCGCACGGCACCGGCACCATCCTCGGCGACCCCATCGAGGCCGATGCACTGGGTCGCGTCGTCGGCCGCGGACGCGACGCGGACAAGCCCGCGCTGCTCGGTTCCGCGAAGACGAACTTCGGCCACCTCGAGAGTGCCGCGGGCGCCGCGGGGCTCATCAAGGTGATCCTCGCGATGCGCGAGAACCAGGTGCCGCCGTCCCTGAACTACGCCGGACCCAACCCCTACATTCCGTTCGACGCGGCCAGGCTCCGCGTCGTCGACACCGCGACGGACTGGCCCCGGTACTCCGGCACCGCCATCGCCGGTGTCTCCGGCTTCGGTTTCGGCGGCACCAACGCGCACGTCGTGGTCCGCGAGTACGTTCCCGCCGCGTCGGCGCCGAGCGTTGCCGGCGCACCCGAGTTCGATTCGCCGGAGTTCGATTCGACAGCGGTCGATCCGGAAGCGCTGATCGGGGAGCCCGTGGGCGTTCCCGAGGAGACGCCGGCGGACATCGAGCGGGTACTCGCGGGTGTGTCGGCGTCTCCGGCCGAGTCCGAGGAGGCGCCGGAGCCGGGACCCGTTCTCCTCGCCGTGTCGGCGAGCATGCCGTCGCGCCGTCGTCGTGCGGCATCGGATCTGGCCGACTGGATCGAGTCCGAGGTCGGCAGCACCACGGACCTCGAGGCTCTCGGTCGGTCCCTCGCCCGTCGTAATCACGGGCGCTCCCGCGCCGTCGTGCTCGCCACGACGCGTGCCGAGGCCGTCGCCGGACTGCGCGCCGTCGCCGACAACAAGCCGGGCCCCGGCGTGTTCTCCGCCGACGCGCCCGCGTCCAACGGCCCGGTGTGGGTGTTCTCCGGCTTCGGTGCGCAGCACCGCACGATGGCGAAGGACTTCTACGCGTCCGAGCCGCTGTTCGCCGCGGCGCTCGATCGCGTCGACGCCCTCATCGAGGACGAGTCCGGGTACTCGATCCGGGCGATCGTCTCGGACGACTCGCTCACGTACGACTTCGAGAACTCGCAGGTCGGGATCTTCGCGATCCAGGTGGCGCTCGTCGAGACCCTGCGTGCGTACGGCGCTGCGCCGACCGCGGTGGTGGGCCACTCGATGGGTGAGGTCGCCGCCGCGTACGCCGCCGGTGGTCTGAACCTCGAGGACGCGGTGCGCATCATTGTGGCGCGTTCGCGACTGCTCGGCGAGGGCCAGGAAGGTCTCGGCGACGCCGAGGCCGGCGCGATGGCGCTGGTGGAGTTCTCCGCGCAGGAGGTCGCCGACCTCACCGATCGCTTCCCCGGGGTGGAGCCCAGCGTGTACGCAGCGCCGACGCACACGACCGTGGGCGGACCGGCCGAGCCGGTGCGACAGCTGGTCGAGTACGCCGAGTCGCTCGGCAAGATGGGCCGCATCCTCGACGTGAAGGGCGCCGGACACACCTCGGCCGTCGATCCGTTGCTGGGCGAGCTCGCGGCCGAACTGATGGGCATCGAGCCCACCCCACTCGCCGTGTCGGTGTTCTCGTCGGTGGACAGGGAAGCGTTCTACCGCGCGGGTCACGAGCCGATCCACGGTGTCGAGTACTGGACCAAGGGCATGCGCCATCCCGTCTGGTTCACCCAGGCGGTCAAGCTGGCCGTGGATGCCGGCTACACCACCTTCGTGGAGTTGTCGCCCAATCCGGTGGCGCTGATGTCCGTGGCCGCCACGGCCTGGGCGACGGGTGTCCCGGACGCGACGCTGATCGCGACGCTCAAGCGCAAGGAGAGCGAGCCCGCGACGTTCCTCGCCGCACTCGCCGACCTCTACGTGCACGGCCATGCCGTGACGCTGTCGAGTCTGTTCGGACCCGGCGAGTACGCGAAACCGCCACGCACCGCCTTCGTGCGCAAACACCACTGGATCGACGCCGCGGTGCATCTGGGCAGCGGCAGCGCCGGGGGCGCGCGAGTCGCGTTGCCCGACGGCCGCGTCGTCTGGGAGACACCGGTGGCCGGTGTGTCCGCCATCGGCGATCTGGTGTCGACACTCGCCGGCGAGGTGCTGGGCGACGTGACGGTCGGCGCCGTGGTCACGCAGCGCCCCGTGCCCACCACCGGTTCGCTCACCACCACGCTCACCCCGCATCCGGGCGGTGCGTCCCTCCAGGTGCACTGGAACGACGGCACCCTCTTCGTGCCGGTCGCCGACGCCGTGGTCACCGCGGCGGGCGGTGTCGGATCACTGGCTCCCGCAGGCGATTCCGCCGCGGCGGCTCCGTTCGTGGAGGAGGAACCCGAGGTCGTCGACGACTTCGGCGATCGCTGGATCCCGAACGGGACCCAGACGATGGAGGATCGTCTCGCGATCATCGTCGCCGAGTCGATGGGGTACGCGCCGGAGGATCTGCCGGCCGAGATCCCGTTGATCGAACTGGGTCTCGACTCACTGATGGCCGTGCGCATCAAGAACCGCGTGGAGTTCGAGTTCGACATCCCCCAGGTGCAGTTGCAGGCCGTGCGCGACGCCAGCCTGCGTGAGGTGGAGAAGTACCTCCGCTACGCGCTGGACAATCGCGAGGAGGTCGCGGCGCTCGCCGAGCAGCAGGAACGCGAGCGCACGGCCGAGCAGGCCGCCGATCAGACGCCCGAGCAGGAACCCCCTGTCGCACAGCCGGATCCGGTGATCGCCGAGCCCGAGACGGCGGTCGACGAGACCGTACCGGGATCCGACAGCGGGCAGGCGGGCCCGACCACGGCGACGGCGTTCGAGGCGCCCGTGTCCGACGCGGTGACCGACGTGGGCGACGCACAGTCGTTCGCGGAGGCGACCGGGACGGACGTCGCACCGCGTGACGCCGCGGAGCGCCTCACCTTTGCGACGTGGGCCGTGGTGACGGGGCAGTCCGCCAAAGGTATCTTCAATCCCCTTCCCGTGCTGGATGATCCGACGGCCGAGAAGCTCGCGGAGCGTCTGAGTGAGCGGTCGAAGGGCGAGATCACGTTCGACGACATCCTCGACTCGGAGACGATCGAGCAGCTCGCCGACGTGGTGCGGCCGTTCCTCGAGTCGGGCGACGTCACCGGACTGGTGCGCACGCTGCGCGCTCGCCCGGAGGGCTCCACCGCGGTGCCGGTGTTCGTCTTCCATCCCGCGGGCAGTTCGTGCGTCGTGTACGAGCCGCTGCTCAAGCGACTCCCGGCGGACACGCCGATGTACGGCTTCGAGCGCACGGAGGGACCGATCGAGGATCGCGCCCGCGAGTATCTGCCCCTGCTCCGGGAGATCCAGGGCGACGGGCCGTACGTGCTGATGGGCTGGTCCCTCGGCGGTGTGCTCTCGTACGCCGTCGCGACGATGCTCCGCGAGGAGGGCGCCGACGTGCGCAACGTCGGGCTCATCGACACCGTCATGCCGTACGAGCCGATCCCGGACACCCCGGAGGAGATCGAGCTCCGCTGGAAGCGCTACGCGCAGGTGGGCAAGAAGCTCTACAACGTCGACTACCCGCTGCCGTACGAGAAGCTGGCACAGGCCGACGACGACGGCCAGATCAAGATCATCATGGACATGGTCAAGATGAGCAGCGCCAAGATCCCCAGCGGCATCATCGAGCACCAGCGCACGTCCTGGTTGGACAACCGCGCGATCCAGACCGCCCGGCCCCAGCACTACGACGGGGACGTCACGCTCTACATGGCGGACAAGTACCACGACGACGCCATCGCGCTCGAGCCTCGGCTCGGCAAGCGGGAGCCCCACGGCGGCTGGGCGCCGTTCGCACCGAATCTGGACATCGTGCACATCGGCGGTGACCACCTCGCGGTGATCGACGAGCCGTACATCCGCGCGATCGCCGCGGATCTGACGGGCAAGATGCGAGACATTTCGGCGTCGATCACGCCGGAGGGAAGCGAGTCGCACACGTGAGCACCACTGCCGCCAAGCTGGCCGAACTGCGCGAGAAGTTGGAGGTGGCGCGGGAACCCGCAGGGGACGTCGCCATCGCCAAGCGCGCGAAGAAGGGCATTCCGAGTGCGCGCGAGCGCATCGACATGCTGCTCGATCCGGGTTCCTTCGTCGAGATCGGCGCCCTCGTCCGCGCGCCCGGCAACCAGGACTCGCTGTACGGCGACGGCGTGGTCACCGGCCACGGCACGGTCGACGGCCGACCGATCGCCGTGTTCTCGCACGACCAGACCGTGTTCGGCGGCACCGTCGGCGAGATGTTCGGCCGCAAGGTCGCGCTCATCATGGAGTTCGCGGCGGACGTCGGTTGCCCGTGCGTCGGTATCAACGACTCGGGCGGCGCGCGTGTGCAGGACGCCGTCACGTCGCTGGCCTGGTACGCGGAGCTCGGTCGTCGGCAGGAACCGTTGTCCGGCATGTGCCCGCAGATCTCGGTGATCCTGGGCAAGTGCGCCGGCGGCGCCGTGTACGCGCCGATCAACACCGACATCATCGTGGCCACCGAAGAGGCCTACATGTTCGTCACCGGCCCGGACGTCATCAAGTCCGTCACCGGCGAGGACGTCAGCCTCCACGATCTCGGGAGTGCCCGGAAGCAGGCCGAGTACGGCAACGTGCACCACGTGGCTCAGGACGAGAAGGCAGCGTTCGAGTGGGTGCGCAAGTACCTGTCGTACCTGCCGTCGAACTGCCACGAGCAGCCGCCGGTCATCAACCCCGGTCTCGAGCCGACCATCACGGACGACGATCGTTCGCTGGACACCTTCATGCCGGACTCGGACAACGCCGGGTACGACATGCACGAGATCCTGCTGCGGATCTTCGACGACGGTGACTTCCACGAACTCACCGCACAGACCGCGTCCAACATCATCGTCGGGTTCGCCCGCGTCGACGGTCGTCCGGTGGGAGTGGTGGCCAACCAGCCGATGCACCTCAGCGGCGCGTTGGACGCGGCGAGCAGCGACAAGGCGTCTCATTTCATCAACATCTGCAACGCCTTCGAGATCCCGCTCGTGTTGGTCACGGACACACCGGGATTCCTGCCGGGGCTCGAGCAGGAGAAGATCGGCGTCATCAAGCGCGGTGGCCGGTTCATCTTCTCGTACGTGTGCGCATCGGTCCCCAAGGTCACCATCGTGATCCGCAAGTCGTACGGCGGCGGATACGCGGTGATGGGGTCGAAGCAGCTCGGCGCCGACATCAACTTCGCCTGGCCCACAGCACGTATCGCGGTGATGGGCGCGGAGGGTGCGGTGTCGATCATGGCGCGCAAGCAGCTGGCCGAGGCGGGCGACAACGCTCCGGCGATCCGTCAGGGATTCATCGACTTCTACAACGAGCACGTGGCGACGCCGTGGGTGGCCGCCGAGCGCGGTTACATCGACGCCGTGATCGAGCCGTCCACCACGCGTCTCGAGATCCGCAAGGCCCTGCGCATCCTGCGCGACAAGGCGAAGGAACCGCGACCGAGAAAGCAGCATCTGTTCCCGATCTAGTTCCGCCGGGGCTATCGTGCTGCCATGAGACGGACCGTGGTCGTCCTGGCCTGCGTCGGAGCGGTCGTGGTGCTGGTGGTGGCCGCGGTGGTGGCGGTGGTGATCACGCGGTCGTCCACGACGTCTCGCGTCGATGCGCGGTTCCAGGAGTCGATCGCGTCGTTCTACGAGTCACCGGACACGCCTGCCGCGCCGGGTGAGCTGATCCGCATCGAGCCGATCGACGATCTGGACGTGCCCGGCGGCACGGCCTACCGGATGCTCTACGGCACCCAGCGTCCCGACGGGTCGCCCGCCGTCTCGTCCGGAATGCTCATCGTGCCGACGGCACCGGCGCCGCCGGGTGGTCGTCCGGTTCTGGCGTGGTCTCACGGCACGCTCGGCTTCGGAGACGAGTGCACCCCGTCGCGGCGGTACCACCCGACGATGGACACCCTGGACTTCACGAATTGGTTGCCGTCCGTGATGGAGCGCGGGTGGGTCGTCGCGGCGACCGACTACACGGGCCTCGGCACCGCCGGTGACACCTACTATCTGATCGCCCGCAGCGAGGCGCAGGACGTTCTGAACTCGGTGCGTGCGGCGCGCGATCACGCTCCGGCGCAAGCGAGTTCGGTGTACGCCACGTTCGGGCACTCGCAAGGCGGTCACGCGGCGATCGGCACGGCGATGTTCGCCGGCTACGCGCCCGAGCTCCGGTCGGTGGGCGCGGCGGCGGCAGCGCCCGCGGCGCTGCTGGGTCCGCTGTTCTCCGAACAATGGAACACGTTCGTGGCGTGGGGGATCGGGCCCAGCGTCGCGGTCTCGTGGCCGGTCGTGTATCCCGACCTGCCGCTCGAGGGGGTGCTCGGCGACGCGGCGATGTCGCGCTACCGGTCGCTGGCCGACGGGTGCATCACGGACGAACTGCCCGAACTGTTGCTCGAGCGCGCCGAGGGGGAGCAGTTCTTCGACTCCGACCCCATGCAGAACCCGGACTGGGCTGCCGCCGCAGCGGATCAGGCCATCGACCTCTCGCGCGTCGACGTACCCCTCTTCGTCGTCCAGAGCCTCGCCGACACGGTCGTCCTCCCGAACACGACGGCGCTGCTGGCCCGGACGGCCTGCTCCGCACCGTCTCCCGAGTCCGACGTCGCCTGGATCGGCCAGGTGGCACACCAGGACACGGCGAAGGTCGGCGGGCTGGTGGCGGTCGACTGGTTGCAGGACCGCTTCGACGGCGTCCCCGCGCCGAACTCGTGCTCACACCCGTCGCCGATCGCGCCGGCGGATCCCACAGGGTGACGAACGCTGTCTAGTAGACCCGCAGCGTCCCCGGCGACCACAGCCCGCTCCGGGTCTGCTCGGTGACCTCGACGGTCGCTGCGGACGCGCTCGGATCGAACCTGTCGTAGCGCTCGAGCGAACCCCAGTCGCGTCCCCAGTCGTGGTTCAGGTACGTCGGGACGGTGGTGGGTGTCGCCAGCATCTCGGTGAAGCCCAGCGGGCCACCGTTCTCCGCGGCCTGCCACGTGTCGGTGGACGAGACCGCCAACCCGCGATCGGGCAGGATGCGGAAGTTCGGCACCTCGGCGACGCCGTCGAGATGGTCGAACGGACGCTGGCACGGGAACTGCAGCCCCACGGCCCAGTCCAGCAGGACGGGCTGCGTCGTGCCTATCTCCTCCTGCAGCGGGACGACCACGGGCACGCGGGGCGGCGTGAAGGCCAGCCACTGGTCACCGGTGAGGTTGGGATCGTTGGCGACCACACGCACGGCATCCGCATCGGGGGAGAGCTCGTCGAGCGGGATGCGCAGGTTGCGCCACGACGGTGCCGGGCCGATGTCCTTGGGGAGGTAGTCGCCCTGGACCTGCACCGAGCCGTCCGGCTGCCGGACGCCGTACTCGACGCGGAGCGACTGACCGTACGTGTTCTCGCCGGTCTCCTGGTTCTCGGACCAGATGCGGCCGGCCGCACTGACCACCACCAGGGGCGCGTCGTCACTGCGCGCGGGGAGGCCGTACCAGCTCGACGTCGCGTAGGCCGGTGTCTGCACCCCGGTCTGGTACGAGCCGAGGACCGGTGTCGTGGCGGGGTCGAGCCCGAAGGGCAGGCGCGCGGTGGAGCCGTTGACGCCGGCGGCGCCGACACCACCCGCGGTACCGGAGGACTGGCCCTCCTCGAAGGACGCGCCCACAGACTGCTGGTCGGTGTTGCCCTGTCCGGGCTTGACCTCCACGGCGTCGGCACTGAGGTCGGTGGGGATGCCGTTGGGTGTGAAGCCGACGGGCTCGGCGCCGCCCAGTGGGCCCGTGGCAGTGTCCACCGGTCCCGGAAGTGGCGACAGCACACCGGCGTTCGGGTCGGACTCCACGAGGACGTCCCCGGCCAGTCCGCAGCTGTTGCCGGCCAACGCCTGCACGTTGGAGCGACCGAGCGAGTAGGCGGGGTACTGCGAGACGGCACCCTTGAGGAGCGAGAGGATCTCGAACAGGACGAGCAACCCGGCCACCACGGTGAGCGGCGCGGCCGCGAACTTGCGGATGCGCCGCCCGCGTTCGGTTCCGGGCTTCGGTTGCGGCGCAGCGAATCCCTCGCGGAGATAGTGCCATGCCGCGAGTCCGACGGCGGCGAAGAACAGGATCAGCAGCACGGTGTTGGACTGGATCCCCTTGACCGAGACCACCTTGTCGAACCACGGCACGCCGTAACTCGAGACGTACCAGTACCCGTTGATGCCCGAGAACGACAGTGCGAGAACGAAGGCGAGACCGACGACGAAGACGGTGCGGTTGCGCCGCGACCGCAGTGCACTGGCCGAGACCGCGACGGCGGTGAGCGCCGCGAGCGAACCGGCGATGCCGGCGTACACCCCGAAGTGGTGGGTCCACTTCGTCGGGTTGAACATCATGAAGAAGATGGTGCCGAAGACGACACCGATGAGACGCCACGCCGGACCGGACGGGACGCCCGGGATCCGCTTGCGACGCAGCAGGACGAACACCGTGGTGAAGAGGCACAGCAGCATGGTCAGGAAGGCGAAGCGGCGGGCGACCGATCCGTCGACCGTCTGGACGAAGAGGTAGTAGTACCGCAGGAAGTCGTTGTACCAGGGCAGGTTCGGACCGATGAGCGTGCGCACACGCGTCGACTCCTGGACCGCCGCGAAGGTCTGGTCCCCGTAGACGACGATGAGGACCAGCACGCCGGCACTGGCGATGGGTGCCAGCAGCGGCAGCGTCCCGACCATGCGGTGCCGTTTGACGACGATGCGCACCAGCGGCCGGATGCCCGTCAGGATCGCGGCGACACACATGAGGCCGGTGGGTGCGGCGGCGAGGGTGAAGGCGCCGATCAGCGCTGCCATGGCGGCGGGGAGCAGCCGTCCGGTCGCGATGGCGCGCTCGACGGAGCACCACGTGAGCAGGGCGCCGAGGGCCACGACGGGCTCGGGACGCAGCCCGTTGTTGTACGGCAGCCAGAAGGCGAGGAAGACCAGTCCGCCGGTCCAGACGGCGACCGAGTTGACGCGCACCGCGCGCCCGAGGCGCGGGACCACCTCGCGGCTGATGACCAGCCAGCACAGGATGCCGGCGATCAGCGCGGGCAGGCGCATCCAGGGGCTCGCCGTCGAGATCTTGGCGAACGCGGCCAGCACGTCGTAGTACCAGCCGAAGGGCGCCTCGGGGACACCGAACCAGCGGAAGTAGTTGGCCATGTAGCCGGCGTTCTCGGAGACGCGGGCCATGGTGAGCAGGTACCCGTCGTCCGCGGTGTTGGCGCCGAAGAAGTGCCAGCCGGCGAGTGCGCCGACCACCACCGCGTCGATACCGGTGACCTTCCACCAGTGCGCGGGGAAGAAGCGGCGGTGGGTGCGGCCGTCGACACCGTCGAGCCTGGCCAGCGCGCTCAGTGCGAGCGCCGTGCAGGCGATGGCGGCGGCCATGGCGAGCAGCTTGAGCACGGTGGGCGACGACGAGAAACGGGAGTCGACGGCGATCGACACGTCGAGGCCCGGGTACTGCTCGGCGCTGCCGGCGAGGTCGGAGTAGACGCCGACCACCTGGGGCCGCAGGTCGCCGCCGAGCTGACCCGCGCGGGGATTGCCCTGTGCGTCCACGAGCCCGTCGAACGACGCGGACGTGGCATCGATGGTCGACTCGAAGGTGATCGCCCCGCACGCGGCCGACTGCACCTCGGAGCGCGGGGCGGAGGCGATCACGACGTTGCGGTCGAGGACGTCGACCGTGTTCTCGCCGACGCGGACGAACATCGCGTTCAGCGCGGCGCCCTCGCCCTGCGGCGGCGCGGTGGAGAGGAGGATGCCGCCCGCGGCCGGCACGTCCGCGACGGCGCTGCAGGGGATGGAGACCGATATCGAGACCGGCACCTGGGACATCAGGGGTGCATCGACACTGTCGACGGTGCCGTCCTGCGGCCACTGGACGACGGCGTCGTCCTGCGTGACTGGAAGGAACGGGGTCAGAATCGCGAAGAGAACACCGAGAACCCCCGCCACCATCGCCACGAGGCGGGTGGTGCGGTACTGCTGTCGGACGTCCACCGAGCGATCCGGGCCGGCAGGTGTCGGCGCGGTCGGCGAAGAGGTGAGGGCGTCGGGCACGGCTCCCGATGTTATGCGACCGTGATCCGGTTGCTGCACTCGCTGGTTACTTACTGGTACTTGATGTGTCCGGGCGACCAGATGCCCGAACGCGACGACGTGGTCACGTCGGGTTCGACGGCTACCGCGTCCGGGTCGAGGGGCAGATAGCGCTCGAGGGATCCCCAGTCGCGACCGAGGTCGTCCGCCAGGTAGGTCGGTACCGTCTCCGCGCGCAGGACCAGTCCGGTCCAGCCCAGAGGGCCGCCGCCGACGGAGTCCTGCCAGGCGTTGGTCGACTCGGCCCCGTTGCGGTCGGGCAGGATGCGCCACTCCGGCAGTTCGGCGACTCCGTAGCGGTGGTCGAACGGCCGCTGGCACGGGAACGCGAGTCCGACGGACCAGTCCAGCAGCACCGGGTCGGTGGACCCGACGACGTCGTTGAGAACGTTGGTCCGCGGTGCGCGCGGCGGGGTGACGGCGAGCCACTGGTCGCCCGCCAGATCCTCGTCGGAGGCGACGAGTCGCACAGCGTTCGCGGTCGGCGGGACCTGGTCGAGGGGGACCCGCAGGTTGCGCCACGACGGTTGCGGGCCGATGTCGATGGGCGCGACGCGTCCGAGGATCTCCTCGGCACCGTCCGCCCCGACCGTGGCGTACTCAACCTCGAGGCTCTGCCCCGGGGTGACGATGCCGTCGGTGTCGACCGAGCGGATACGACCCGCGGCGGTGACGGACAGGAAGTCTCGCTGCGCGGCGTCGGGCAGCGCGTACCAGCCGGACGTGAGGCTCGCCGGTGCGGCGTCACCGGAGCCGAAGCTGCCGAGCACCGGCGTGGTCGCGGGGTCCAGCCCGAACGGCAGCGCGATCCGCGAGCCGTTGACGCCGGTGCCGGCGGTGGTGCCGCCCCCGGTGCCCGCGCTGTTCGCGGTGGCCTGCTGATCGGTGTCCGAGGGGTCGACCGAGTTGGCTCCGCCTGTCGCACCCGAGCTCTCGCGATCGGCGCTCAGATCGCCGGCGACGCCGTTCGGGGTGAAGCCGACGCTGGCGGTCCCGGCGAGCGGGTCGGCGCCCGGCTCGGGGTTCAGCGGCTGGAGCATCGAGGCGTTCGGATCGGTCTCCACCAGGACGTCGCGTGCCAGGCCACACGATTGACCGAGGATCGAGTTCACGTTGGACCGGGCCACCGAGTACGCGGGGTACTGCGACACCGCGCCCTTCAGCAGGGACAACACCTCGAACAGCACCACGAGGCCGGCCACGACGGTGAGCGAGGCCCCGCTGAAACGCCGGGTCCGCGCCGGCTGGGCGCCGACGTAGGGAGCGCGGAAGTGTTGCCATGCGGCGTACGCCAGCGTCAGCACGGTGAGCCCGAGCAGCAGCGTCGCGAAGCCTTTGCCGGCGATGGACGGGGGCTTGTCGAACCACGGCACGCCGTAGCTCGAGACGTACCACCACCCGTTGGACCCGGTGAACGCCAGCGCGGTGAGGAACAGGACGGCGGCCGTGAACAGAGTCCGGTTGCGCGGTGAACGCTCCGTCGCCGACATCACGGCGATGGCGGCGAGCGCGGCGAGAGACCCTGCGAGCCCGGCGTAGACGCCGAAGTGGTGCGTCCACTTGGTCGGCGTGAACATCATGAGGGCGAGGGCTCCGGCGACGATGCCGAGGATGCGGCGGGACGGACCGGTCGACGTTCCCGGGATCCGGCCGCCGCGACGCAGCATCACGACGAGACAGGTCACGAGGCACAGCAGCATCGCGAAGACGGCGAAGCGGCGGGCGAGCGATCCGTCGGGCGAGATGTTGAGCAGAGCGTCCCAGCGGTACCGCTCGTCGAACCACTTCACGTTGGGTCCGACCGCGGATCGGACACGGGTGGCCTCGAGGACGGAGGCGACGGTCTGGTCGGCGAACACGGCGAACAGCACCACGGTGCCCGCCGCGAGGATCGGGGCCAGCAGCGCGGGCAGTCCGACGGCGTGGCGCCGACGGACGACGATCTGGATGACCGGGCGCGCGCCGGCCAGCAGCGCGGCGATCGCGATGAGGCCGGTGGGTCCGGCAGCGAGGGAGAAGGCGGCGATCACCACGGCCACGGCCGCGGGCAGCAGGCGCCCGGTGGAGATCGCGCGCTCGATGGAGCACCAGGTGAGCAGAGCGCCGAGCGCGATGATCGGCTCGGGACGCAGGCCGTTGTCGTAGGGCAGCCAGAAGGCCAGGAAGACCAGACCGGCCGTCCACACGGCCACCGGTCGGGTGCGCACCGCGCGACCGAGGCGCGGGATGACCTCCCGAGAGATGACGAGCCAGCACAGGACGGCCGCGATCAGCGCGGGCAGGCGCATCCACGGGCTGGCGGTCGACACCTTGGCCAGTGCGGCCAGCATGTCGTAGTACGGCATGCCGAAGGGCGCCTCGGGCACGCCGAACCACCGGTAGTAGTTGGCCATGTATCCCGAGTGCTCGGAGACCCGCGCCATGTTGAGCAGATATCCGTCGTCCGAGGTGTTGGCGCCGATGACGTGCCACAGCAGCAGCGTCCCCACGACCACGGCATCCACGCCGGTGACCCGGAGCCAGTGCCGGGGGAAGAACCGACGTGCGCGCCGGCCGTCGGCGTCGTCGAGCCGGTGCAGTGCGACCAGCGACGCGACGACCAGGAGCGACCCCAGCACGATCGCGAGCAGTTTCAGCGTCGACGGTGATGAGGAGAACCGGGAGTCCACGTCGATGCGTACCGACATGTCGGCCGGTGCGGATCCGGTCAGGTCGCTGAACACCCCGACGGTCTGGGGGCGCACGTCGCCCGGGGCCGTGCCGGTGAGATCGCCGACCGCCGCGGTGGTGCTCTCCGGCGTCGAGGTGAGAGTGAGTGCATCGCAGCCGGCCACGGTGTCCGCGGGCACCGAGAGCAGCAGTTGGTCGCGCAGCACGACGGTGACGTCGCCGGCGTCGGTCCGTGTGACCACGAGGCCCACGCGCCGGGCATCCGGTGACTGCGGCGCGACGGTGGACAGCACCAGGCTGCCCGGCGCGGCGTCGGCGAGAACGGAACACGGGACGGTGGCCGACAGCGAGAGCGGGTTGTACGAGACGAGGGGCGTCTCGACGCTGGTGAACGAGCCGTCCTGCGGCCAGGTGACGGACGCGGCGTCCTGCTCGACGGGCAGGAGCGGAGTGAGGATCGCCAGAAGTGTGCCGAGCAGACCCGTGACGATCGCGACGATGCGCGTGGTGGCGAACTGTCCCGACCGGCCTCCGGCCTTCCCGAAGGCGAATCGACTCGGTCTCGACGCCGGGGCCGGTGGTTCGGTCGTCGTCTCGGCGGTTGTCGGCACGCCACGATGCTAGGCGACGAGACCCGCCCCGCCAGAATCCGCGACCGTCAGCGGACGTCCCACACGTACGTGCCGTCGATCTCGGTGGCGGTGCGACCCAGCAGATCGTCGACGGTGTCGCGCAGTGCGTCCTGGTTCTCGGTCGGGGGCAGCATCACCACGTCGGCGTCCCAGAACGCGAGGTCCTCTCGCGCCGTGCGTCGCTGATCGTCGTTCAGTGTCGGGACGATGCCGGTGCGTCCCGCGGTGCCGAGCAGCTTCGCGGTGGGTCGATCGATCGCGCCGTACTTCGCCTCCCCGTCCGGTTGTCCGCTCGGTCCGACGAAGTAGCCACCGGCGATGCGGTACTCGAGCCCGGTGTCCACCTGCCAGCGCAGCGCTGCGGCGGTGCCGGGATTCGGGACCGGCACGGTGACGATCGATCCCGGGTCGTCGGTGTCGACGTACTCGCGCCACGTCCCGTCGGCCAGGAACGACGGGGTCTCTCCCCGGTCGGCCGTCGGCAGCGGTGTCGGTGCGAGGGGGACGAGTGCGGCGGCGAGAGCGCCCGTCCACACCACGGCGACGCGGCGCGACGCGGGTGCGGTCAGGACGTGATCGGTGACCATCGCGATCAGCAGCGCCATGGCCGGCACCGCGGCCAGTACGAACCGGGTCTCGAGGACGGACTGCAGGAGCGGGATCCGGTCGAGGTACTCGCCGGGCAGGGCGATGCCGGTCTCCGTCCCGTCGATCACGAGGGCGACGCCCAGTGAGGCGACGCCGAGGATCAGGATCGACACGAAGGCGGCCACCGCGATCGGACGACGGCGCAGCACCACGGCGGAGACCACGACGAGAAGCAGCAGCGGGATGCCGAAGTACGCGTTCTGCTCGGTGGGGTTCAGGGCGACGTCGTCCATCGGAAACGCTGCACCCCAGAGCGACTGGGGCGGGAACCGGACGAGTGACACCAGATCGTTCCCGGGCAGATTGTGGTCGAGGTAGCTGTAGTGCTGTCGCCCGCGGAACTGCCACCACAGGGGTACCGCGACGAGCACCGCTGTCAGCAGTGCGGCACCCAGCACGGGCAGGGCCGCGTGCCGGATCATGGGGACGATCCGGCGCGGCCGGAACACCCAGTACAGCACCGTGAACAGGGCGACGGCGACCGCGAAGACGAGGAGCGGCTCTTCGCCGAGCATCACCTGCCACGCCACCAGGAGACCCAGGACGACGGCGTGACGGCGACGGCGAGTGTTCTCCGCGTCGGCCATTCGGACGAGCAGATACAGGATGAACGGCAGCACTCCGAGCACGACGAAGTTGGGGTGGGCGTTGGCGTGCGAGATCATGCCCGGCGCGAACCCGCAGAGGAGCCCGCCGAGACCCGCGGCCGCACGTGACCGGATCACGGTGCGAGAGAACAGGAAGTACCACCCGTAAGCGGTGGTCGCCAGCCCGAGCGTCAGGGCGAGGGTGAACGTGGCCGCCGGTCCGAAGGCCAGAGTGATCGGTGTCAGAGGTACCGACAGGCCGAGCATCGCGGTGTTGGCCATCATGTTCACGCCGTCGGGCGCGTTCTGCAGGTCGGAGAAGAACGGGTTGTCGAGATGGGTGACCGAACGGGCGGTCACGGCGAAGAACCACTCCCACATGGTCTGGTCCTGGCCGCTGAAACGGAGGTACTGCGACTGCAGGTGCTGCCACTGGTTGTGCAGCACCAGCACGGACAGCAGCGTGTAGACGGTGGCAGCGAGGAGGTCCGCCCGGCGGGCGGTCACGTGCGCACGACGAGGACGAACGGACCGATCTCGCGGATCTCGAACCGAGGGTCGTCGAACAGCGACTCGGGGTAGGAGACGGTGTAGCGGCGCACGTTCGGATCGTTGGGGTACACGTCCTCCGCGAGACGCAACGTGTAACCGTCGGCGCCGCGGCGGAAGAGGAACGCGTCGGGGGCGCGCCACGGCAGGGCATCGAGGGCGGCGATCAACTCGTCGCTGCTGCGCAGATCGCTCCACGACTCGATGGCGTCGGCGCGGGCGGCGAACTCGGCGAGCGGGTTCGCGTAGTGCGACGTCAGCCCCTGGAACCCGAAATACGGGTGGTACGCGAGGAACGTCGTGTCCGAGGTGAGCAACACCGTGTCGGTCCGCGGACCGGGCCGCGCCTCCTGGAGTGCCGCGTCGACCTCGCCGTAGTACGACACGGCGCTCGGTGGTCTCTGATCGGCACGGACTCCGTCGCCGTCGGTGTCCGTGTACGCCACCGTGATCTCGTTCTGCAGGACGTGGGGGATGTCCTGGGCGAAGGCGACGGCGCCGACGATCCCGACCGCGACGGAGACGGTTCGGACCCGGGGCGACTCACTCGCCACCAGGTACAGCGCCCGAGCGCCCTCCACGAAGCCGAACACGCCCGCGGCGCCGAGGATCAGCACCAGCACCGCCTCGAGTCGGAAGCCGAGCAGGGTGGTACCCGCGACGGTGGCGAGCATCGACAGCAGGCACCACCCGTAGACGGCGACGACGCCGAGACCCAGGGCTTGCGCACGGCGAGAATCACGGACGCGCACCACGATCCACAGAGTGCCGACGAGGCACAGGGCGCCCGTGAGGGTGAACTGCGCCATCGGGAAGGGCAGCTCGGACCCGGACTCCGGCAGGTAGTGCAGAGCGGTACCGCTCTCCGCCGTGCTGCCCGTCAGCGACGCGAGCAGGTACGGCGCCCAGACGGTGAGCGCGAGCAGCCCGGAGATGCCTGCGATGACGACGAGGCGAAGTGCCGGGTCGAGCAGCACTGCGAGGGAACGGTTCTCCCGATAGCGCAACACCGCCGCGACCACCGCCATGAGCACGACGGTGAAGGCCGCGATACCGAGATAGAGGGTGTAGACCGTCGCGGCGACACCGAGGAACAGGCCGGTGCCGACGACGGCTCCCCATCCTGCGCTGCGCGTCGACCCCGGGCGATGGAGTGCACCCCACGCCAGGATCAGCACGGGCGGGATCATGACTGCGATCGTGGCGCCGTAGGCCTCGGGTGAACCGTAGGCCAGCATCAGGGCCGTCACGCCGAGCGCGGCCAGTACTGCCAGGTCCGCCCGAACAAGACTGCGCCACAGCACGAGCGAGACCACGGCGGCGACGGCGAGGGACGCGATGGCGTAGGGCTTGTAGGCCTCCCACCCGGCCGTACCGAGCGCGTCCGCGACCCGGCCACCGACCCAGAACCACCCCGCGGGGTAGTACGGCGGGAGGTCGGCGTAGGTCATGTCGGCCAGTGCCGGCGAGTCGGTGAGGCGAGTGAGGTACTCGGTGCGGAACTCCTGATCCACCGAGATGCCGAACAGGTACAGCTTCGTGGCGGCCAGCGGCATGCCGAGTGTGACGGTGACGAATCCGGAGAGGCCGATCCACGACAGCAGGGTCGCGACACGGGGGGAGCGGCGCAGCCGGAGCATCACCACCGACGCGGCCAGCACGGCGAGAGCAGCCACCTGCCCGACCGTCGCGACCGCGCGAGTCACGTTGGAGGAGTTGAACGCCGGCCACTGCACCAGGGAGAAGGCGTACAGACCGACCGCCGCCACCGCGGCCGCGACGACTGCCGCGGCGACGGCCTCTGCGCTGGTACTCAGAGCCGTCCGCATGACTCTGTTCGGCATGGCCCTGCTCAGATGGGGAGTTTGCGGAAGATCGGACGCGGGACGTGCCGCAGCGCCATCATGACGAAGCGGAAGGGCCCCGGAGCCCACACCAGATCCTTGCCCTTGCGGGACGCGGACACGGCCAGTTTGGCGATGTCCTCCTTGTCCACCGTCAGCGGTGCTTCCTTGACGTGCTCGCTGAACTTGGTGCGCACCATGCCCGGACGGATGACGGTGACGCGAGGTCCGAACTCGCGCAGGGCTTCCCCGAGGCCGAGGTAGAACCCGTCGAGTCCGGCCTTGGTGGAGCCGTAGACGAAGTTGGAGCGGCGCACGCGCTCGCCCGCAACGGAGGACATGACGATGATGCGGCCGAAGGCCTGCGCCTTCATCTTCTCGCCGAGGAGCACACCCACCGACACCGACGCGGTGTAGTTGATGTTGGCCGTGAGCACGGCCTTGTTCTGGTCCTGCCACAGCAGTTCCGGATCGAAGTCCACCGCGAAGGCCACGATCGCGACGTCGACGTCACCCTTGGACCAGGCCTCGTCGATGACCTTCGGGTGCGACGCGGTGTCGAGCGCGTCGAAGTCGATGACCTCGACGGACTTGGCGCCCTTGGCCGTCAGCTGAGCGACGGCCGCGTCACGCAGGGGATCGTTGGGCAGCGCCGCGAGAATCACGCGAGCCGAGGATGTCGAGAGGTACTCCTCGGTGATCGCGAGGCCGATCTCGCTCGTGCCACCCAGTACGAGAATGGTCTGCGGGTCGCCCACAGCATCGATCGTCACAGCAGTTCCAACCTTCTGGCCATATCCGAGGCGAAGACGCCTGTGGGGTCGACGGATCGCCGAACGGCGATCCACTCGTCGATGCGCGGGTACATCGCGTGGAACGTGTCCGCGGACGTCCGGGAGTCCTTGGCTGTGTAGAGCCGTCCGCCGAACTCGAGCACCCGCCGGTCGAGGTCCGCGACGAACGCGCCGAGACCCTCCTTGATCGGGAAGTCGACGCAGACGTTCCAGCCCTCGATCGGAAAGCTCAATGGCGCTTGGTTTCCCGGCCCGAAGAGCTTGAAGACGTTGAGGAACGAGTAGTGCCCCGAGCGCTGGATGTCGTGAATGATCTTCTTGAACTCGCCGACGGCCTGCGGCGGCACCACGAACTGGTACTGCAGGAATCCGGCCGGGCCGTAGGCCCTGTTCCACTCCCCGAACATGTCGAGCGGGTGATAGAACTGCGTCAAGTTCTGCACCTTGCCGCGGTAGGTACCCGACTTGCGGTACCAGAGCTCGCCGATGGGTCCGAACGTGTACTTGTTCGCGAGGCCGTTGGGGAACACGTCGGGGAAGGTCAGCAGCGGCTTCGCGCTGAAGCGCAGCGGATCCTTCTGCAGCTTCGCCGGCAGCTGGTCCAGGGTCGCGAGCGATCCGCGCGACAGCGCCGCACGTCCCAGCTTCGGCGGACCCGAGATGGCGTCGAACCAGGCGCTCGAGTAGTCGTATCGGCTCTCGCTGCCGTCGCTGTGGATCGCGATGGTCTCGTCGAGGCTCGCCGTCACGTCGCCGTCGGCGATGAAGTACGCGGTCTCGGTCGGCGTCATCTCGATGGTCGCCCGCAGGATGATGCCGGTCAGGCCGTTTCCGCCCACCGTGGCCCAGAACAGCGGCGCGTCGTCGCCGTCGGGCGTGATGTGGCGGACTGTGCCGTCCGCGAGCAGCAGCTCCATCGAGCGCACGTGATTGCCGAAGCTGCCGGCGCTGTGATGGTTCTTGCCGTGGATGTCACACCCGATGGCGCCGCCGATGGTCACCTGACGAGTGCCGGGGAGCACGGGGACCCACAACCCGAACGGCAGTGCCGCACGCATCAGCTGGTCCAGGCTCACTCCACCGTCCACATCGACGATGTGCGTCTCCGCGTCCATCGAGTGGATGCGGTTCAGTGCGCTCATGTCGACGACGAGCCCGCCGCCGTTCTGCGCGTTGTCACCGTACGAACGGCCGAGTCCGCGGGCGATGACGCCGCGCCGCAGATGGGACGGCTTGCTCTCGTTCTGCTCCGCGACCCGGAGGACGGCGGCGGCCACGATCTCGGGATCGGATGTGGTCAGCACCTGCGCCGTGGTGGGCGAGGTACGTGCCCACCCGGTGAGGGTGCGCGCACTGGTGGGTGGCAATTCGGTGATGGACATCGTTCGTCAGGTTACAGGCAGTGAGAGGGCCAGTACGCTGACGCTCTGTGTCATCAGACGATCACCAGCGCCTTCCTCTGCCCGTCGAGATCCCCGTCACGGAGAACACCGCCGACGACGCGCTGGATCTGCGGACCCAGATCGTCCGGTTCCTCGTCACCGGGGTGCTGTCGGCCGTCGTCGACTTCTCCATCACCATCGCGCTGCAGTACGGCCTGGACGTGCAGCTCTCGCTGGCCAAGGCCGCGGGATTCGTCGTGGGCACCACCGTCGCTTACCTGATCAACCGGCGCTGGACGTTCGCGGCACCGCCGTCGCGGGCGCGGTTCGTGGCCGTCGTCGTCCTGTACGCGGCGACGTTCGGTGTCCAGAACGTGCTGTACACGCTGTTCGGGCACCTGTGGCCCGAAACGATCCTCTACAGCGCCGCGGCGTTCGTCATCGCGCAGGGCACCGCGACGGTGATCAACTTCGTGGTCCAGCGAGCGGTGATCTTCAAGCTGCGCTGACGCGCCCGTGCGCCTTGTGCGCATCCAGGGATACGCGAAAGGCGCACGGGGGCTACGCCCAGTCTGCGAACGCGGGTGCTGCGGCGTCCTTGTCGGAGAGTTGGTAGGTCAGGGGTGTGCCGTCGCGGCCGTGGGTGGGCCAGTCGATGGCGAGGTCGGGGTCGAGCGGGTGGATGTCGCGGTCCGCTCCGGGGGTGTACTCGAGGCTGCACAGGTACATCACCGTGGAGTGGTCCTCGAGGGAGAGGATCGCGTGCCCGAGCCCGACGGGCAGGTACACCGCGCGGCGGTCGACGTCGTCGATGAGCACCGAGTCCCAGGTGCCGTACGTCGGTGAGTCCTTGCGGAGGTCGACCACGACGTCGAGGAATGCGCCGCGGGTGCAGGTGACGTACTTGGCCTGCCCGGGTGGGTCGACGGTGACGTGGATCCCGCGAAGCACGCCTGCGGCGGAGACCGAGCAGTTGGCCTGCAGCAGTTCCAGGGGGTGCCCGACGGCGGCGGTGAAGGCGGAGTCCTTGTGCCATTCGAAGAACACCCCGCGGTCGTCGCCGAACTGGCGGGGAGTGAATTCGAACGCCCCGGGGACGCGCAGTTCGCGGAAGCTCACGGTCGGTGTCCTCTCTCGAGCAGGTCCAGCAGGTATGCCCCGTATCCGGACTTGAGCAGTGTCTGCGCGCGGGCGCGCAGGTCGTCGTCGGTGATGAACCCGCGTCGCCACGCCACCTCCTCGGGGGCGCCGATCTTGAGTCCCTGGCGTTGTTCGATGGTGCGCACGTAGTTGGAGGCGTCGAGGAGTGATTCGAAGGTGCCGGTGTCGAGCCACGCGGTCCCACGCGGCAGCACCTGCACCTGCAGGGTCCCCGCCTCGAGGTAGTGGCGGTTGACGTCGGTGATCTCGTACTCCCCGCGAGCGGAGGGGGCGAGGTCGCGGGCGATGGCGATGACGTCGTTGTCGTAGAAGTACAGCCCCGGCACCGCGTAGTTCGACCGCGGGTGCGCCGGTTTCTCCTCCAAGGAGAGGGCGGTGCCGCGCTCGTCGAACTCGATGACTCCGTATGCGCTGGGATCGGAGACCTCGTAGGCGAACACCGCGCCGCCGTCGACGTCGGCGAACCGGCTCAACTGCGTGCCGAGGCCGGGGCCGTAGAAGATGTTGTCCCCCAATACCAACGCGGCGCCCTCGGTGCCGATGTGCTCGGCACCCAGCACGAACGCCTGCGCGAGGCCGTTGGGTTCGTGTTGCACCTTGTAGGTCAGCGAGATGCCGAACTGGGAGCCGTCACCGAGCAGCCGCTGGAACTGCTCGGCGTCCTGCGCGGTGGTGATGATCAGGATGTCGCGGATCCCGGCGAGCATCAGCGTGGTCAGCGGGTAGTAGATCATCGGCTTGTCGTAGACGGGCACCAACTGCTTGCTCACGCCCTGAGTGATCGGATGCAGCCGCGACCCCGTGCCACCGGCCAGAATGATTCCTCGCATGATGGTCGAGTCTTTCAGACTGCGCTTCGCGCCGCTCTCCCACGTAAAGTGCCGCCCATGAGAATGCTCGTGACCGGCGGCGCCGGGTTCATCGGCGCGAACTTCGTGCACCTGACCGCTCGCACCCGCCCCGACATCGAGATCACCGTCCTCGACGCCCTCACCTACGCCGGCAACAAAGCCTCCCTCCAGCCTGTCGCCGACCGCATCACCTTCGTCCACGGCGACATCACCGACACCGCCCTCGTCGACCGCCTCGTCGCCGACACCGACCTCGTCGTCCACTTCGCCGCCGAATCCCACAACGACAACTCTCTCGGCGACCCCTGGCCGTTCGTGCACACCAACATCGTCGGCACCACCACCCTCCTCCAAGCGGTCCGCACCCACGACGTCCGCTACCACCACATCTCCACCGACGAGGTCTACGGCGACCTCGAGCTGGACGACCCCGCCCGGTTCACCGAGAACACCCCCTACAACCCCTCCTCGCCGTACTCCTCCACCAAGGCCTCCAGCGACCTGCTGGTGCGAGCCTGGACCCGATCCTTCGGCGTCCGCGCCACCATCTCCAACTGCTCCAACAACTACGGGCCCTACCAGCACGTCGAGAAGTTCATCCCCCGCCAGATCACCGGCGTCCTCACCGGCATCCGCCCCAAGCTCTACGGCGCCGGACTCAACGTCCGCGACTGGATCCACGTCGAGGACCACAACACCGCCGTCTGGACCATCATCGACAAGGGCGCCCTCGGCCAGACCTACCTCATCGGCGCCGACGGCGAGGTCGACAACCGCACCGTCGTCGAGACCATCCTCGAACTCTGCGGCCACGACAAGGCCGACTTCGACTTCGTCACCGACCGCCCCGGCCACGACCTGCGCTACGCCATCGACAGCACCCGCCTGCGCACCGAACTCGGCTGGACACCCCGCTACTCCGACTTCCGCAGCGGACTCGCCGCCACCATCGACTGGTACCGCGACAACGAATCCTGGTGGGCGCCGCAGAAAGCCGCGACCGAAGCGGCCTACGCATCGGCCGGCGAACGGACGCTCTGATCAGACGGGTTCCGGCGGCTGGTGCGTGATGCGCCGCCGCAGCAGCACGTACACCGCGCGGCGCAGGAACGACGTCACGAGCGCGCGAGCATTACCGATACGAACGTCGTTCTCGGACAGCAGGTCCGGGTAGGCCGCGCGCAGTTTCCGATGGAATCCCGCGGCCTGCCCCGCCTGTTCCCGCGCCAGGCGCACGCTCCACTGCCCGGCATTGATGCGGAACGCCGCGAGCGACGAGCGGATGGCCACCACGTCACCCTTGAGTGCGACCTCCGTGAAGGTCGCCTGATCGATGAGGAACGGGTGGTCGTTGTCCCACCAGCCGATGTCGGCGAGGGCGTCTCGTCGCATCAGGACGCATCCCGGCTCACCGAAGATGTTGGAGCCGGCGAGCACCGCGGTGCGTGCGGCCGTGCGTCCGTCGACGAGGCCGGACAACTTTCCCAGTCCACGCGTGGCGATGATGGTCTTGCCGGCGGCGTCGACGAGCGTGCGTTGCGACGCCACCAGGACGGCCGACGGGTGCGCGTCGAACGCGGCGACCTGGTCGGCGATCGACGTCTCTGTGATCGTGTCGTCGCCGCACACGAGTTTGATGAGCTCGCCCGTGGCCAGTCGACTCACTCTGTCCCAGTTGCGTTTCGCACCGCCGCCTGCCTCCGTGTGCTCGACCCGGATGCGATCGTCGTCGTAGCGGGCGATGACGTCGAGGGTGGAGTCGGTCGACGCGTGATCGGCGATCACCAGCTCGAAGTCTCGGTAGGTCTGACTCAGGATCGACTCGATGGTCTCGCCGATGAAGTCGGCGTTGTTGTACGCCGGGACCACGATCGACACGCGGGGTGCCATGTCAGGAACCTTTCACCGAGGACGAGCGCTTGAACGAGAAGTCGCGGTAGCCGAAGAAGCTGATGCAGGCGGTGAGCAGTGTGATGACCAGCTGTGACGGGATGGGTGCGAATCCGAGTACCGAGACGGCCACGGTCATCGCGGCGAGGTTCACCGCGAAGGCCCCGGAGTTGACCACGACGAACCGCCAGAAGTCGCGAAGCACGTGTCCCCGCACCCGGAAGACCAGGTAGCGATTCGTGCAGAAGGCAGTCAGCACATTGCACAGGTAGCCGAGCACGATCGCGGCGTGATAGCCGAGCGTGTCACCGATCGCGAGCTGCCAGACGATGAACCAGACGGTGCCGAGCACCGTGTTGAAGCCGCCCACCAGGAGAAAGACGAGTCCTTGGTTGCCCATCAGGCGGAGGAGCGGGCCGACCGGCTGCGCGTCCACGACGACACGGTCGTCGTCGGCAGGTTGATCGGCGGTCACCACGGCAGTGTCTCAGCAGCGTTCACCGTGGCACAAACTCGCGGACCCGCTCCGGGCTCGTCACCCGCGGTGGCCGGCGAGGAGCGAGGACCGGATGGACTCCAGCGTCGAGGCGATGCCGGCGGGCAGCGTGCGGTGAGTCCTGCGATCGATCTCGGGCCAGACGGTGGATCGAAGACGCAGGTCACGGCCCTGGAGCGAGGACAACGGGGAGGCGGCCTGGACGACGAGCGGCCGCCGACGGAAGACGGACCTGCACGCGCCGAGAATGGCGCCGATGGTGACGGCATTCCCCGAGGCGAAGATCTTGGTGACGGGCTCCGTGCGCTCCCGCGCGGCGACGTCCAGGGCGTCCGCCACCATCTCTGCCGCATCGGAGATGTAGAGGTAGTCGCGCAGGGTGTCGATGGGCACATAGATCGAGATGGGTGATGCCAGCAGGTACCCGCGGCACAGGTGGGAGATGAGTCCCTGCGGCTTCGACAGGTTCTGTCCCGGTCCGTACAGGTTGGCGAAGCGGCCGACCACCACCGACGCATCGGTGCGTCGACCGAAGTCCACCGCTCTCTGCTCGGCGCGTAGCTTCGCGTGGCCGTACTCGCCCAGCGGCGCGACCGCGCTCGACTCGTCGTGCGGTGCGTCGGGCGTGCCCGCGTAGACCCCACCGGCGGACGACGCATGGAAGACGGTGACAGGCTCCGGCCTCGGGACCGCATACGACTCGAGCTGTGCCAAGGCGTGCGCGAACAGGTCGTTCTCCCGGTCGAAGGCTGCGCGCGGCGTGCCGTTGACGCCTGCGCCCGCACACCACACGACATTGACGCGACGTGCGTCGGAGGTGGCCACCGCTCGCGCGCGAGAGGTGATCACGGTGCGCGCCGCGTCCTCGTCGAGCCACGGGATCATCTCGGTCACCACCCGGTGCCCACGACGGGCGAGTTCGGCGGAGACGGCCGAGCCGAGAAGTCCACCACTCCCGACGACCCAGGACAACGTCGTCACGAGAGGTCGGGGTTCTCGGCGTCCCGGTTCTCGGCGTCCGGGCTCGGGGACACCCGGTCGGCCCGACCCAGTGGCCCGGCAGCCGGATCGCCCACGATCAGATAGGGAGGCTTTCCCATCGCGGTCTTCACGTTGACGCCGACGTACTCGGCGACGACGCCGAGAGAGAACAGGGTGGCCCCGAATCCGAACAGCAGGACGACCATGGTGGACGCCCAGCCGCGGACCTCGGTGTCCGGGTCGAAGAACGTGTACACGACGAGGAGATAGGCGACCAGGACGAGACCGAGAACGGCGAACACCACCCCCAGCACGCTGACCAGACGCAAACCCTTGGTGCCGCTGGAGAGAACCATGCGCCAGAAGTGGGACAGCAGGGTCCGCAGGTTGTAGCCGGAACGCCGTCCCTGTTCCTCGCGCAGCGTCACCGGGCTGGTGGTCACACTGCCGGCGATCCACCCGAGTGCGACGTCGAGGTACGCCTCGGATCCGGCGTAGGCGGCCACCGACCGTCCGACCTCGCCCACGACCATGCGGAAGCTGCTGTACTGCACGGTGTTCTCACCGGCCAACGCCTTGGCGATGAGCCACTTCGAACCCTTGCTCGTCGCGTTGCGCCACAGTCCGTGCGGGGCGGGGTTGGTACCGCGGGCGTAGACGACCGAGGCCTGCTCGTCGAGTGCGGTGTCGAGAAGTCCGCCGATGTCGGCGGGATCGTGCTGCCCGTCCTCGTCCATCGTGACGATCCACTCGCCGCCACTCGAGGCCATGCCCGCGAGCGTCGCGGGGTGCTGCCCGAAGTTGCGACTGAGCCAGATTCCGCGGACGAACGAGTGACGGTCCGCCAGGTCTCGGATGACGGCCGCGGATCCGTCCGGGCCGTGGTCGAACACCAACAGGACCTCCTCGACCACCGCGAGTCGGCGACCGGGGGTCAGAAAGGGCCGGGTGAGGGTCTCGAGCTCGTCGGTCAACGGGCCGAGGGTCCTCTCACCCTGGTAGACGGGAACGATGACCGAGATCCGGTGCGGAAGCTGATCGTCAGTCACGAGAGCCGACCCTATAACGCAGAGGGGCCGGTTGCCGACGAGCGAGCGGCCGACGACTGCGGTCGCGCGGAGAACCGTCGTCGGACGTCGAGCACGACGAGGCCCAGCAGAACGACGATTCCAGCGCCCATGGCAGCCAGTCCGAGCCGAAACCCGGGCGGGCGGAAAGTCAGCTCGAGATCGGCGTCGGTGGTACCCGGGGGCAGGTCGACGTAGAGGAAGGTGTCGCCCAGCCCCTTGGTCTGCAACGGCTGTCCGTTCAGAGTGGCCGTGTATCCGGGCCAGGCGAGCCTGGCGAAGACCACGCTGCCGCCGGCGGCGGAGCTCACCCGCAGGCTCTCGTCGACGTCGCTCGAGCGCACCGGCTCGACGTCGGCGTTCACCGTCGCGGACACGGTGCCCTCCTGCGTCGACACCGGCCCGTCGACCCGTTCGAGGACGGCGACCTGGTCGGACTGCGGTCGTGGGACGTCGACCCAGCGCCATCCGGGAGGAACCGGCAGCTGCCGCCACATCGGGTACTGCGCCTTCTGGACGACGACGCGGTCGAGCAACATCAGATCCGCCGTGGTCCGCCCGGTGTAGACGTCGGGACGGAACACGTTGCGGTACGCATCGGGGCAGGTGGTGCCCTCGTAGGCGACGCACAACAGTTCCGAGAACGCCTGGTGGCCGACCGGCGTGTAGGCGCTGACGTAGTTCAGGTCGAGCACCTTGGCGTAGTTGCCGTACACCTGCGCACGCCAGCGATCCGTGGCGTCCTCGGGCGATCTGTCGGACAAGGCCCGATCGCCCAGTTGCAGCGTGGTCCCGGTCCAGTCCGGGAACTCCGCACGCGCCTCCTGCTGAGACGACGGAAAGTTCCACTCGCTCAGAACGGGCCGGTAGTTGTGGATCTGGTACAGCGCCACGGGAATGACAGACACCATGAGCAGCGCGGTGGCGGCGGTCGTCCTGCGCGCGCGGAAGACGGCGACGACGAGCCCGCCGAGAACGACGACGAAGAGGACGGACAGCAGGTGTCGGCCGGCCAGTTGCGGTCCGGACGACAGCGCGCGGATCAGCAGGACGCCCGTGATGACGCCGGCGGCGGTCAGTCGGCCGCGCAGAGAGCGCAGGGTTCCGAAACGGCTCAGCAGAACTGCGGCGATGATGAGCAGGGCGGCAGCGACGAAGGGCAGCAGTCGTCCGGGCCAACGGATCGGCCCGATGTCGGACGGCCCCGCGGTGTACAGGAGCAGGGCGCCGAGAACGATGAGGGGACCGGACAGTTCGCGCACGACCGTCGGCACACGGCGCCAGTCGACGAATGCCACAGCCGGGACGAGGAACCAGGCGATGTAGGTGACCGGGGCCATGGTGGTCTCGCCACTCCACGACTCCATGCTGGTCACCGCCGACGGCAGGCTCGCGCTGAAGGTCTCCGACCAGGGGACCACGAGGAAGTTGTCGTTGAGGGTTCCCTCGGCGCCCGAGCGCCAGGTGACGCCCGAGGTGAGGACGCCGGGGAGGAACGTGACGGCGCCGCACAGGGCGGCGGCGATCGATACGGCCCCGAGTCGGATCACCGGCATCAGGACGCGCGCACGCAGGTACTCGCCGATCATCACCGCGCCCGCGGCGACTCCGGCCATGAGGGCCGCGTGGACGTACCCCACGCTGATGGCGAGGTAGAGAAACGCGAAGACCGGTAGCGGACCGGAGGTGCCGCGGGCATAGCGCACGGCACTCGCCCAGGCATTGATCACCCAGGCCATGCCGATCAGCGACGTCACCCAGGACGGCTGCTCGAAGAAGAGGGTGAATCCCGCGAACGGCGTGGCAGTCGCAGCGACCGCCGCCCAGGAGGGCCTGGATCCGTACTCGAGAGCCACGCGGTAGACGCCGATCGCCAGCACCACGGCGAAGAAGATCTTGACGACGGCAGCGAGCAGTGCCAGGTCGTCCACCGACGGTGAGATGAGGTTGACGATCATCTGCACGGGATTCCAGAGTCCACCCTGGCCCTCGACCGGGTAGTTGCCGGCCATCCACTGGGTGGTGACGAGGGGGAGGAACTGCCCTTCACGCAGCAGTCGGCCTAGAGCCAGCCAGTTGCCCACCGCGCCCGACTCGGTGTCGTCGAGGTAGAAGAAGCGATGGTCGCTCACGAGGATCGCGACGAATCCCAGCACCACCACCACACCGGATCCGAGACCCCAGGACCAGCGCTCTCGACGGGACGTCTCGACCGAGGTCACGACAGGCGTGTGCGTCACACCGTCCTCGCTTCCTGACCGACACGTCGTTCCCCGCAAGTGTCATGGACGCGACGGAACCCTCCCGGTTGTTATCGTAGGTCACAGACCGGTCTCATTTGTTACGGGGTGCGACGAGCACGCCTGTCTCTACTGTCAGGAGTTGGACAACCGATGCAGTCGACCGCGCCCGCGACGATTCCGCACAGCGGCCACGACAGGTTGGTCCTCCAGCGAGGCGTCTTCCTCGGCCCCTCCACCAGAGTGAATCCCGATCTGTACGTGCAGATCGAGAAGGGCAGCGGGGATCGCAGGCGCCACGACATGACGCTCGCGAAGAACTCTTTCGCTCACACCAACACGTACTTCGGGCGCTTCGCGGCGTCCTACTGGCAGCGGTGGACCACGGTCGGCGCGGTCACGGCGTCTCTGCGCATCGCGACGAGCGGCCGTGTCCGAGTGCGACTGCTGGCCTCGGACATCGCCGGTCACCGCCGCATCGTGTCGGTGCAGGAGACGCGGAGCGACGCCGTGCTGACATTCGAGGCTCCGCTCGACAAGTTCGTCGACGGGGGTGCCCTCTGGCTGGAGTTCGAGACGTTCGGCGAGTCCGCCGTCGTCGACTGCCTCGAGTGGACCCACGCCACCACGGTGCCGAGACGTCCGGTGGCCATTGCCATCTGCACGTTCAACCGCGCCACGGACTGTGCGCACACGGTGGCCGCACTGGCGTCCGACGACGTGGTGTTGTCGCTGATCGACACCGTGCACGTCGTGGATCAGGGCACCGACCTCGTGCAGGATCAGCCGGAGTTCGCCGATGCGCGGGCGCGGATGGGCGACACCCTGGTGTACCTCCGGCAGCCCAATCTCGGTGGTGCGGGCGGCTTCACACGCGGACTGTACGAGGTGACCGCGTCTCGGAGTGGTGTCGACGTCATCCTCATGGACGACGACATCCTGTGTGAGCCGGAGACGGTGCTGCGTCTGAGCGCCTTCGCCAACGTCACGGCGCAGCCGACCCTGGTCGGTGCGCAGATGCTGTTCCTGCTCAATCCCGACTACCTCAACGTCGGCGCGGAGGAGGTGGACTTCCTGCACCTGCAGCACGGTCGCACCGTCGGAAAGGCGTTGTCCAACAAGAGCATGATCAAGAAGAACCAGGAGCGCCGGGTCGACGCCGGCTACAACGCCTGGTGGACGTGCCTGATCCCGTCCGAGGTCGTCGAGGAGATCGGTCTCCCGCTTCCCATGTTCTTCCAGTGGGACGACGTGGAGTACGGCGTGCGCGCCGGCCGTGCCGGCTTCCCGACCGTCACGCTGCCCAACGCGGCGGTGTGGCACGCCGACTTCTACTGGAAGGATTTCGACGACTGGGCGCGGTACTTCAGCACGCGCAACTCGCTGATCGTCGGGTCTCTGCACAGCGACCTGAACACGACGGTGTTGTCGCGAATGTTCCTGCGGCACATCGCCGAGTACGTCGTCGGAATGCAGTACGGCCTCGCCCACACCACCTTGAAGGGTATCGAGGACTGGCTGTCGGGGCCGGACCATCTGTCCGACGGCGGCATGGCGGCGATGGCTCGTATCCGAGCCGACCGCAAGGAGTACCCGGAGACGATCATGCACCCGGCGGCCACCGCGCCGGTGCCCTCCGCGGAGGTGCGGGTGTCGCGAGCGGGCGGGGAGCCGAGCGCGATGCGAGCGGTGTTGGCCAAGCGCGGTGTCGACCAGTTCCTCGGACGCACGATCGGCGGTCTCGTCGGCGTCACGCGCGAGGACGCCCACTGGTGGCACATCGCCAGGTTCGACCATGTCGTGGTCACCGACGCATCGCAGGGCGGTGTTCGAATCCGCAAGCGGGACAAAGCACGTGGGGTCGCGCTGATGGTGCGTGCCGTCAAGGTGATGCGGCGTCTGCGGCGGGAGGCTCCTGCTCTGCAGGAGCAGTACCGTGCGGCCGGTGCCGATCTCATCGCACGCGAGAACTGGGCCCGGCTCTACGGGATCGACGCCGATGCTCCGACCACCGAATCGGTCAGGTGAGCCGGACCGCCACCTGCTCGTTGTTGGACGTGTAGGCGAGGTACTCGAACGTCACCCCGGTGCGGTGGACGAACTCGGTCCACGCCTTGTACTCGTGCAGGGCCCAGCCGGGGAAGTTGAAGAACTCGTCGAACACGATGACGGTGCCCGGCACCAGCCGTGACTCGAGACGACGCAGGACGAAGTCGGTCGACGAGTACAGGTCGGCGTCGAGGTGCAGGAACGCGACCGGGCCGCGGTTCTTCGACAGGAACGGCCCGAGGGTCTGCTGGAACATGCCCTTCACCAGGTGCGCTCCCGGAACGTCCGGTAGAGCGTCCTGAGCGAAGGTCCCGGCCTCGAAGCCGGTGCGCCAGTCCTCCGGCAGGCCCTCGAAGGTGTCGAAGCCGGCGATGACTCCGACGTTGGCGGCGCGGCGCCACTCGTCGACGATGATCGCCAGCGTGGTCCCGGTGGCGACCCCGAACTCGAGTGCCATGCCGTCGATGGACACCGCACCCAGGGCGTGCCGCAACGTGAGGTCGGGACGGGTGAACGACGGCGTCCGCGGGAGGTGGTCCTCCACGAAGTCGGCACTCGAGGCGGTGGCCTCGAGGTCCGAGGCGAACGGGATGTCGCGGCGCATTCGGAACTCCAGCGTGGTGATGGATTCCTGGAGGTCGGCGATCGTCTTCGCCTGACCCGTGATCAGGTCTATCAACTCACTGTGACGACGGTCGGCCTCGGGTGCCACGGCGTCCTGGACTGCCTGCACGACCTTGCCCCGCGCCGAGGCTCTGACGCGTCGGCTCCACCGCATCACCCGCACCGTCCACTCGTCATGGGGACATACCGTAGTTCAGGGTTTGCGGAAGTACTCATCCCGGCCGAGCTTGCGCAGACGCAACCACTCGCGCAGGCCGCGGAGGTCCCGTCGTGTGACCACGAAGTACCACCCGAAGCGCACCCATTCCTGCGGGAGAAGCTTGCGCATGCCGGGTTGAGCCATCAGGTATCCGCGGTTGCGGTAGGTGAAGTAGCGCTTGGTGGCGTCGTCCGGATACTGCGTGTGCATCCGGCCGCCGAGGATCGGCTTGAACTCGTCGGCGCCGTTCGGATGCAGGTACGCGGTCTGCAGGCACGTGCCGAAAGCCAGCCCCGAGCGTGTGAGGCGACGGTGGATCTCGACCTCGTCGCCGCGGACGAAGAGCCGGAGGTCGGGGACACCGACGGCGTCGATCGCAGCGGCCGAGAACAACGCACCGTTGAACAACGACGCGTAGGACGGCAACAACTCCTCGTCACCGAGTTCGGACCGCCACCGTCGCCACGCGGTGCCGCGTCGCAGCGGGAACGCGAGGTGATCGGGATCGTCGATGTCGCACACGACGGGGGAGACCTCGTCGAGGCCGTGGCGCACCGCGCAGTCGAGGAGCGCGGCGAGGACGTCCGGCCCCTCCGGCCTGCCGTCGTCGTCGGCGAGCCACACCCGCTCGGCACCGAGGGACAGCGCGTGCAGCATCCCCAGCGCGAAGCCGCCGGCTCCACCGAGGTTGTGCTTGCTCCCGAGGTAGGTGGTCGGCACGTCTGCGCTCTCGACGAGCTCGCGGACCGCGGTCTCGTTCGCGTTGTCCACCACGATCAGATGGTCGAGCGGACGGGTCTGCGACGTCAGGACGGCGAGGGACTGGGCCAGCAGCTCGCGGCGCCGGTGGGTGACCACCACGCCGACGATGAACTCAGGCATGCGGGTCGTGATCGGCCTGGTCACGATCCGCGGCCTCCAGCTCACGAATGACGTGCGCGACGTGGTCTCCCGCGTCGTCGCCCTCGTACGACCGCACGACCTCCTCGATGCCGCCCTGCTGCCGCACGTGGCCGTGATCGATCCACATCGCCGAATCGCAGAGCTGGGCGAGGAACTCGTTGGAGTGCGAGGCGAAGACGAGGATGCCCGAGCGCTGCACGAGCTTCTGCAGACGAGTGCGCGCCTTCTTCATGAACTCGGCGTCGACAGCGCCGATGCCCTCGTCGAGCAGCAGGATCTCGGGGTCGATGCTCGTGACGACGCCCATGGCGATGCGCACGCGCATGCCCGTCGAGTAGGTGCGCAGCGGCATGTCGAGGTACTCGCCGAGCTCGGTGAAGTCGGCGATCTCGTCGATCTTCGACATCATCTGCTTGCGTGTCTGGCCGAGGAACAGGCCGCGGATGATGATGTTCTCGTAACCGGAGATCTCCGGGTCCATGCCGACGCCCAGGTCGAAGACCGGCGCGACGCGACCCCGCACGACGGCACTGCCGCGGGTGGGTTCGTAGATGCCCGCCAGCAGGCGCAGGAGCGTCGACTTGCCCGCACCGTTGTGGCCGACCAGTCCGACGCGGTCGCCCTCCTTCAGTGAGAGCGTGATGTCGCGCAGCGCCTCCACGACGACGACGTCACTGCTGTTGCGTCCGATGGTGCCGCCGGCCTTGCCGAGGAACGCCTTCTTCAGCGACCGGGTCTTGGCGTCGAAGATGGGGAAGTCGACGCACGCGCCGTGCGTCTCGATGCTGACTGTCATGTGTGTCTCGTCCGATCAGACCCAGTAGGGCACGCGGGCCCGGAACGTACGCATCGCCACCATGGTGACGGCCAGGCCGACCACGGTGAACGCCAGCACGATGTACCAGTGGTACGCCTGCTGGTCCTCGCCGATCAGGGGCGCGCGCAGGATGTCGAGGTAGTGGAACAGCGGATTGATCTCCACCAGCCGCGCGCGGTCCGCCGCGGCCCCGCCCATCTTCTGCAGATTCGCCGTGGTCCACACGATCGGCGTCATGAAGAACAGCAGCGTGACGACGCTGCCGAGGATCGGGGCCAGGTCGCGATAGCGGGTGGCGATGATGCCGAAGAGCAGTGACACCCACACCATGTTGACGACGATCAGACCGAACGCCGGGATCGCCATGACGATGGTCCAGTGCAGCTCGGGACGGAACACCGCGAGCATGATCAGGTAGATCAGCATGTTGTGGCCGAGGAGCAGCACCTGGCGCCACACGAGCCGATAGATGTGCACGCTCAGTGCCGACGGCAGCTGCTTGATCAGGCCCTCGTTGGCCACGAAGACGTCGGCGCCCTCGAGGATCGACGCGCTGATGAGGTTCCAGATGATGAGCCCGACGGTGACGTGGGGCAGGAACGACTTCAGGTCGATGTCGAGGAGGACCGAGTACAGCAGACCCATCGCGACGGCCTGCACACCCGTGGCGATGGTGATCCAGAACGGGCCGATGACGGAACGCCGGTACCGCTGCTTGATGTCCTGCCACCCGAGGCTCAGCCACAGCTCACGCTGGGCGTAGCCCTGCCGGAGATCGCGGACGGCCCGGCGGAACGTCTGCGAATCGGACGCGGGTGCATCCCCGGAGTTCGAATCCCCGGTGTTCGAGTCGATCGCTGGTGCTGCCACGACCGACGACCCTACAGACGAGAACCGTCAGAGGTACTGGCCGGTGCCCTGCCCGTGCTGGCCCTGACCGCCGCCGCCGATGGACACACCGGGCGGAAGTGCACCCTGGCGCATCTGCTCGAGCTGGGCTCGCGCCGCCATCTGCTGAGCGAAGAGTGCCGTCTGGATGCCGTGGAACAGTCCCTCCAGCCAGCCCACCAGTTGTGCCTGGGCGATGCGGAGCTCGGCGTCGGACGGCACCGCGTCCTCGCCGAAGGGTAACGCCAGGCGCTGGAGCTCGTCGCGCAACTCCGGCGCGAGTCCCTGCTCGAGCTCACGGATGGAGGAGGTGTGGATCTCCTTGAGGCGGGTGCGGCTGGCGTCGTCCAGCGGTGCCGCGCGCACCTCCTCGAGGAGCTGCTTGATCATGGTGCCGATGCGCATGACCTTGGCGGGTTGCTCGACCATGTCCGCCAGCGATTCCTGGTCGTCGCCGTCCGACGAGTCGCCGGCCCCGGTGACGTTCGCGCGGGCCGCGGCGGCCGCCGCCTCGCGGGGACTGAGCGCGATCGGCTGCCCGTCCGGACCGATGACGACGACGTGGTCGGCGCTGTCGTCCGCGCGGCCGCCGTCCGAGTTCTGCTCGTGTGAAGACGTCATGTCTCCATCTTGACCCGGGTCGCTCACCAGGGTGGGGTCCGGGGCGTGCCCGTGCGTGCCCGCCCTGTCGCCGTCGGCGCCTAGAGTGTGCGGCATGACCTACGACGTCGCCCGCGTACGAGGGCTGTTTCCCTCGCTCGGCGACGGCTGGATCCACCTCGATCCGCAGCTGGGCATGCAGATCCCCGACCGGGTGGCCACGGCCGTGTCCACCACCTTCCGTGGGACCGCATCGACGCACATCGGTCGGCACCCCTACGCGCAGCGCAGCGCGAAGGTCGCCGACGACGCTCGGCAGGCCGTCGCAGATCTGGTCGGTGGAACCCCCGAGGGCGTGGTCCTCGGTCCGGACCACGGCATCCTCCTGACCGCTCTCGCGGAAGCCCTCAGCACGCGTCTCGGCCTCGGTACGGGCATCGTCCTGTCCCGGCTGGACGACGAGGCGAACGTGGCACCGTGGCTGCGCATCGCCAATCGGTACGGCGCCCAGGTGCAGTGGGCCGAGGTGGACATCGAGACGTGCGAGCTCCCCAGTTGGCAGTTCGGGGAACTCATCGCGGCGAACACTCGGCTCGTCGCGCTGACCGCGGCGTCGACGGTGGTGGGGTCGGCCCCCGACGTCCGTGTCGCCGCCGACCTCGTGCACGACGCCGGTGGGCTGCTGGTCGTCGACGCGGTGGGTGCGGCCCCCTACGCGGTGCTCGACATCGAGGAACTCCGGGCGGACGTCGTCGCCGTCAACGCCGCGGCCTGGGGTGGGCCTCGCGTCGGAGCGCTGGTGTTCCGGGACCCCGAGCTGCTCGACCGGTTGCCGTCGCAGGCGCTCGACACCGATGCGAAGGGTCCGGCGCGGCTCGAGGTCGCCGGTCTGCACTACTCACTGCTCGCGGGCATGACCGCGTCCGTCGACTGTCTCGCCGCCCTCGACGAGAACGCGAGCGGGACGCGTCGACAGCGCCTAGAGATGTCCATCGGCTCGCTGCAGGACTACCAGGATCGGCTCTTCGCGTACCTGCAGGAGCGCGTGGCGGCACTGCCGCACGTCATGGCCATCGGTCAGGCGTCCAGCCGCATCCCGTGCCTGAGCATCAGCGTGGACGGCGTCGACTCCGACAAGGTGGCGGTGCGACTGGCGGACAACAGGATCGACGTGGTCGGTGGCCTGCACGGCGGCAGCCGCCTGCTCGAGTCGCTGGGTGTCGCCGATGCCGGTGGCGCGATCACGGTGGGGCTGGCCCCGTACACGACGCGGCACGAGATCGACCAGCTCGTCACGGTTCTCGAGACGCTGACCTGATCCGCGCCCGTCAGCGGACGCGCAGGATCACCTTGCCCACCGTGGCGTGGTCGTCCAGCATGCGATGAGCCTGCGGTGCGTCCGACACCGGCACCTCCGCGTGCACGACGGGCACGACCGCACCGTCGGCGATCATCGGCCACACGTGCTCGCGCACCTGGCGCACGATGTCGGCCTTGCCGCCCGGGCCGGTGAGGGGGCGCGCCCGCAACCCGGCGCAGTGCACACTGCCGCGCTTGGCCATCAGCGCGCCGAAGTCGAACTCGGCCACCCGGCCGCCCTGCATGCCGATCGTGACCAGTCGGCCGTCCATGGCGAGCGCAGAGATGTTGGGGGACAGGTACTTCGCGCCCATGTTGTCGAGAATGACGTCGGCACCGTGCCCGTCCGTCGCGGACCGTAACTCCTCGGTGAAGTCCGAGGTCTTGTAGTCGATGAGGATGTCCGCGCCGAACGATCGGCAGATCTCGAGCTTCTCTGCCGAGCCGGCGGTCACCGCGACGCGCGCGCCGAGGGCCTTCGCCACCTGGATGGCGTGCGTGCCGATGCCGCTGCCACCGCCGTGGATCAACAACGTGTCCCCGGCGGACAAGCCGGCATACATGACGACGTTGGACCACACCGTGCACGCGACCTCGGGCAGCGATGCGGCCACGTGCAGGTCGAGCCCGTCGGGAACGGGCAGCACCTGTCCGGCCGGCACCACCACCTGCTCGGCGTAGCCGCCACCCGCGAGCAGCGCGCAGACCCGATCGCCGACGTTCCACGAGGTGACGTCCGCACCGACGTCGGCGATCACACCGGAGCACTCGAGACCGAGCACCTCGGAGGCGCCGGCGGGCGGCGGGTAGTTGCCCTGCCGTTGCTGCAGATCGGCGCGGTTGACGGCGGACGCCGCGATGGAGATCAGGACTTCTCCCGGCCCCGGTACGGGATCGGGTACCTCGCTCCAGACCATGACATCGGGGTCGCCGTATTCGGTCAGTGTGATCGCATGCACAGGGTCGATGGTATGCCGCGGGGCGTGAGTTGCGACGAGGTCATACCATTCGACTCGGTGACCGGACGAGACGATGCGAACGACGTGCGGCCCGGCATCGGACAACCGGTGGTGGGCCTGCTGGGTGACGTCCGCATCCGCGTCGGTACGCAGTTCTCGGGTGTGCCGGGTCTGCGAGCGCGGACACTGCTGGCGCTTCTCGCGATGACTCCCGGCAAGTTCGTCTCGGTGTCGACGATCATCGACGAACTCTGGCCCGACGGCGGACCGGAGTCGCCGAAGTCCGCCGTGCAGACCCAGGTCTCGCGTCTGCGGTCGGTGGCACCGATGATCGAGACAGGACCGGCCGGGTACCGCCTCTCACTCGATTCGAACGACGTCGACCTGTGGCGAGCCCAGCTGCTCGCCGCGTCGGCATCGTCCCTGGAACCTGCGGAAGCACTCGACACGGTTGCCGACGCGGTCGCGCTGTGGCGAGGCGAGCCCGGAGGTGATCTGGGCGACAGCACCGTGGCGGCCGACGTCGCGAAGGCTGCGGCAGACATCCGCGACACGCTGGACTCGATCGCCGTGGCTGCGTCGTCGGATGTCGGTGACCACGCGTCCGCGATCGAGATCGCACGCCGACGCTGGCACCGCGACCGTGCCGACGAGACCGCGGCGTCGTCGATGATGAGTGCGCTGCACGCCGCGGGTCGCACGGCCGATGCGATCGCCGTGTTCGCCGAACTCCGTGAGCTGCTGGCAGATCGGTGGGGCATAGATCCGTCGCCGGTCGTCGCGGCACTGCATGCCGATCTGCTCGGCGCGACAGTTCCGGTCGAGCCGGTCGCGCTGTCGGGCTACCCGGTGGTGGGAGTCCGTCACGCCTCCACCGAGCTCGTGGGCCGGACGGACGACATCGCGGCGGTGGAGAGCCTGCTGTCGAGGGCGCGACTGGTGACCGTCACCGGTCCCGGCGGAAGTGGCAAGACGCGCCTGGCTCACGAGATCGGTCGTCGTGCGACACAACGGGTTCCGGTTGTCGTCGTCGAGTTGGCACCTCTGCGGAGTGGAGACGACGTGGTCGCCGCCATCAGTGGAACCCTGGGACTGAACGAGGCGGACGTCGTGATGGGGTCCTTGCCCATCGGTCCTGTCCATTCCGCGCGTGACCGGCTTCGGGACGCGCTGGCATCGCGTCCTCTGCTGATGATCCTGGACAACTGCGAACACGTGTCGACCGATGTGGCCGGCGTGGTGGACGAAGTGATCGGGGCGAGCGATCTGGTGCGCATCCTGACGACGTCTCGAACGCCGCTGGGTGTCGCTGCTGAGTCGATCTACCCCCTTCCGCCGTTGGTCGTCGATGCGGGCGGTTCACCGGCCACCGATCTGTTCATCGCCCGTGCGCGGGCGGTACGACCGACCGTCGTGATCGACCCGGACAGGATCGCACGGTTGTGCACCCGTCTCGACGGTCTGCCGTTGGCCATCGAATTGGCCGCGGCGCGTGCTCGGTCGATGAGCATCGAGGAGATCGACAACGCGGTGGCCGATCGATTCTCGTTGTTGCGCAGCAAGGATCGGACTCGACCGGAGCGGCATCGGACGCTGCATGCCGTCATCGACTGGAGTTGGCAACTGCTCGACGACGGTCAGCGCCGTGCGCTCCGACGGTTGTGCCGCTTTCCTGCCGGCATCACCTCGCATGCTGCGCGGGCGGTAGCCGAGTTCGAGCCGGGTGACCGCATCGACGACGCGGTGGACGGTCTGGTGGAGCACTCGTTGCTCACGGTGGCCGAGTCGGACGGGATGAGATTCCACATGCTCGAGACCGTCCGCGAATTCGGCGAGGAGCACCTGGCACGCGACCCCGCCGAGCGCGACGCGGTCACCGACGCGATGGTCGCGTGGGCCTCGTCCGTCGCACGGCAGGCCCTCGAACTGCATCGGAACGGCAACCGCAACGCGGTCGTTCCGGCGATCGACGCCGAGCACGACAATCTGCTGGCAGTGCTCCGTATCGCGGCGGTCGAACAGCGCTGGTCCGACGTCTTCACGATCTTCCCCGCTCTTGCCTACCTGTGGTCTGTGCGGGGTGCGCACTCGGAAGTCGTCAATTGGTCGGTGCGCCTTCTCGATGCGACCGATGTCGATCCCCGCGGTGTCCCCGACGACATCGTCGTGTTCGCCTACGTCTTCATGGCGTCGCACCTGGGATACGGAGGCTCGCCCCGGCAGGCGGCCCGCGCGCGCACCGCGTTGCGACGCGTTCTGCGGGCCAGACCGGGAACATCTCCGGCCCTGCGGTTCCCAGCGATGCTGCTCCTGCACCGCGCCGACGGCACAGGGCTGGCGAGGGTGCTCGCGGAGGCGGTCAGATCCGCAGACCCGGAGATTCGAGGTACCGCGCTGATGTTGCGCGGATCGCTGCGGGAGAACCGCGGTGACCTGTACGGCGCGGAACGCGATCTTCGCGCCGCGGCGTCCATCTCGCACGATGCCGACGATCTGTGGGGCATGGCTCAGGCTGCTCAGTCACTGGGGAGTATCCACGGACAGACCGGGAGGCACGAGCAGGCCGCCGAGTTCTATCTCCACGGGGCGCAGTTGCTCTGGCGCCTCCACGCGTACGAGGAGAGTGTTCAGACGCGGACCTTCGCCGCTGCGTCTCTCGTCGCCGCGGACCGCGTCGGTGACGGGTTGGCTCTGCTGTCGGAGTTCGGGCACGGCGATCGCATCACCACGGGGCTTGCGGTGGTCGCGTCCGACGAGGCGATGAGGCATCAGACGCGAGCCACGGTTTTCGGAACTCGGGCGGAGGCGATGCTGCGTGGAGGAGATGTGTCCACCGGTCTGGCGCTGTATCGGGACGCCGCTGAGCAGTGCCGGTCGGGGTGGGACGACATCGGAGATCCGTACGCCGTGATGTTGGCCTGCGCCTGCGTGGATGCGCATGTGCTGCACGGCGATCATGGCAGGGTGGAGGATCTGGTTCGGTGGATCCGCACCCGCGTCTGCGCTCCCCGCAGTGCTCTGGCGCGAGGGGATCTTCCTCAGCTCGGTGCCGTGGCCTGCGCCGTGGGGTCGTATCTGATCGCCCGCGGGCGATCGCCCGAAGGACCGATTCTTCTGGCCGCTGCGACGTCCGTCGCGGCGCGACAGGACTTCCCGTCGATGACGATCGACCTGCATCTGGGTCTGGCGCGCCGGGTGCTCGGCATCGACGCGGTGGAGACGGCCCTGCTGCGGCGGCCCCGCACCCGGGCCGCCGCAGCGGAGTCGATCCTGGCCGCGCTGACGGATCAGGCCTTACGCATGTAGGTGCGCACGGTGAGTGGAGCGACGACCAGAACGATGATCGCCGCGCCCAGCAGCGACCACACCACATGGATTCCGGCGTGGCCGGTTCCGGCGAGTTCGCGCACCGCGGTGACCACCTGGGAAACCGGGTTCACGTTCACGAAGGCCTGAAGCCATCCGGGCATGGTGTCCACCGGGACGAAGGCGTTCGACAGGAAGGTCAACGGGAAGAGGATCAACATCGACACGCCCTGCACGGCGGACGCCTTGCTCATCAGGACACCCATCAAGGCGAAGATCCAGCTGATCGACCATGCGCACACGATCACCAGGCCGCCGGCGAGCGCAACTCCTACCGCACCGCCCTCGGGTCGGTAGCCCATGGCGAAACCTGTGGAGAACGTGATGACGGTGGCGATGACGTACCGGACGACGTCGGCGAGCAGTGCGCCCGCCAGCGGTGAGATACGTGCGATCGGAAGGGCTTTGAACCGGTCGAAGACGCCCTTGTCCATGTCCTCACGGAGTTGCGTGCCGGTGACGATCGACGTGGTGATGACCGTCTGGACCAGGATTCCGGGAATGATGACCGGCAGGTAGCTCGCGATGTCGCCGGAGATGGCACCGCCGAAGATGTAGGTGAACATCAAGGTGAAGACGACCGGAACGAAGACGACGTCGAACAGTTGCTCCGGGTTGTGCTTCAGCTTGAGCAGACCTCGATACGCCATCGTGACGGTGTGGCGAGCGGACATCGAGACGGAGATCCGCTCGACCGGGGCGTCGACGAAGCTGGGCGCCGAGGTGGGGCTGGTCAGGGTGGTGGTCATGCGGCGTTCTCCTCGGATGTGGCGGCCGCGGAGTCGGGCCGACCGGTGATGGACATGAAGACCTCGTCGAGGCTGGGTTTGGCGACGGTGATCTCGGCGACGTCGATCCCGATGTCCCGCAACGAGATCAGAATGTCCGGTGTCGCCGAGGCATCCTTCATTGGCGCCGTGACGCGGCCCGATCCGGTGGCCGCGGACGCGTCGAGACCGAGGCGGGTGCTGACCAGGACACGTGCCTCCTCGGTGCGTCCGGGGTCGGCGATCACCAGAGTCATCGTGGACGTTCCCACCGACGCCTTCAGACTGTCGGCCGTGCCGTCGGCGATGACGCGTCCCCGGTCGATGACGGCGATGCGGTCGCACAGCTGATCGGCCTCGTCGAGGTACTGGGTGGTCAGCAGGACCGTCGTGCCCTCGGACACGAGTCGGCGGATGGTGTCCCACATCTGTACGCGCGTGCGAGGGTCGAGGCCGGTGGTGGGTTCGTCCAGGAACAGCAGCGGAGGTGTCGAGATGAGGCTCGCGGCCAGGTCGAGTCGCCGCCGCATTCCTCCGGAGAAATTCTTCAACGGCTTCGACGCGGCCTCGGTGAGGGCGAACTCCTCGAGAAGGTCGTTCGCACGTCGTCGGCTCTCGGCACGGCCGAGGCCGAGCAGTCGGGAGAACACGACGAGATTCTCCGTTGCGGTGAGGTCTTCGTCGACCGACGCGTACTGGCCCGTCACGCCGACCAGGGAACGCACGGCCGTGGGCTCCGCGACGACGTCGTGGCCGAACACCCGTGCGCTGCCGCCGTCCGGGCGCAGCAGGGTGGCGAGCATGCGGACCGTGGTGGTCTTTCCCGCTCCGTTGGGTCCGAGAACTCCGTAGACCGCGCCGCGGGGAACGGTCAGGCTGACGCCGTCCACCGCGCGCTGTCGGCCGAAGTTCTTGACGAGGTTGTCTGCTTCGATGGCTGGTTGCATGCGCTCAGCGTGCACCGCCCCGCTGTCACGGCACTGTCGTGCCGGTGTCGTGCCGGTGTCGGATCAGATCCGTGACGGCTCTTCCCACAGGTTGATGCCGGACTCCTTGGCGTGCTCGTCGATGCGGCTCAGTTCGTCGTCGTCGAAGCGGAGTCGCGCGAGTGCACCCACGTTGTCGTCGAGCTGCTCGACGGACGAGGCGCCGATCAGCACCGTCGTGACCCGCGGGTCGCGCAGCGCCCAGGCCAACGACATCTGGGCGAGCGACTGCCCCCGCGCCGCGGCGATGTCGTTCAGCGCGTTCAGATGCCCGCGCATGTCCTCGGTCAGCCACTCGGGATCGAACGACTTCCCCTGTGCCGCGCGCGACTCGTCGGGGATTCCGCCGAGGTACTTGTCGGTCAGCATGCCCTGCGCGAGAGGGGAGAACGCGATCACTCCGACTCCCAGCTCGTCGACGGCCGGCAGCAGATCGGACTCGATCCAGCGATTGAGCATCGAGTAACTCGGCTGGTGGATCAGCAGTGGCACTCCCGCATCGGACAGCAGTGCCGCCATCTGGCGGGTGCGCGCCGCCGAGTACGAGCTGATGCCCACGTAGCGCGCCTTGCCCTGCTCGACGGCACTGACCAGCGCGCCCGCGGTCTCCTCGACGGGTGTGTCCTTGTCGGGGCGGTGGCTGTAGAAGATGTCGACGCTGTCGAGCCCCATGCGCTCGAGTGAGCGGTCCAGTGAGCTCAGCAGGTACTTGCGCGACCCGCCGAAGCCGTACGGGCCCGGCCACATGTCCCACCCCGCCTTCGTCGAGATGACCAGCTCGTCGCGGTACGGCCCGAAGTCCTCCCGCAGGATGCGGCCGAAGTTGATCTCCGCGCTGCCGTACGGCGGCCCGTAGTTGTTGGCGAGATCGAAGTGGGTGATGCCGAGGTCGAACGCCCGGCGGAGGACGGCGCGCTGGGTGGCGAGCGGCACGTCGTCACCGAAGTTGTGCCACAGCCCCAGCGAGATGGCGGGCAGCTTCAGTCCGCTCTCACCGGTACGGCGGTAGGGCATCGCTGTCGGGCGGTCGGTGTCGTAGCGGTCGGGGGAGGCGACATAGGGATCCGGCATGGCGCCATCCTGCCGGACATGTGACGCTCACCAGCGTGAAATCGTGTTGCCGGGCGTGCGCGTTCGCTAGCGTTTGCGTGTGAGCACTTTCGGCAACTTCCAGAACGAGATCTACCTGACCGGGCTCGGCGGCACGACCCCCGACCTGCCGATGACGGCCGACGGTCTCGAGGAGCGGGCGCGCGAGACGCTGTCCGCGGCCGCGTTCGCGTACATCGCCGGGAGTGCGTCCACGGAACGCACGGCGCGTGGAAACGTCGACGCGTTCGGCTCCCGCAGGATCGTTCCCCGGATGTGGCGCGGGGCCAGCGCACCGGACGCCCGCGACCTGTCGGTGACCGTGCTGGGGACCACCCTCGCCGCACCGGTGCTCACCGCGCCGATCGGCGTCCTCGGCATGGTGCACCCCGCGGCGGAACCCGCCGTCGGGTCGGCCGCCGCCGAGCTGGGGATCGGCTCGGTGCTGTCCACCGCGTCGTCCACTCCGCTCGAGGACGTCGCGGCGGAGTCCGGCGAGAGCTGGTGGTACCAGCTGTACTGGCCGTCGGACGACGGCGTCGCGGAGTCACTGGTGCGTCGTGCCACCGCGGCGGGAGCGAAGGTCATCGTCGTCACGGCGGACACCCCCGGCATCGGGTGGCGTCCGCGCGATCTCACGCTCGGTCATCTGCCCTTCCTCCGCGCCGAGGGCATCGCGAACTACCTGTCCGATCCGGTCTTTCGCTCACGCCTGGCGTCGCCTCCCGAGGAGAGTGCCGAGGCGCTGCAGATCGCGGTGCTCACCTGGGTCGGCATGTTCGGCAACCACACGCTCCGCCCGTCCGACGTCGCGCGGGTGCGTGAGTGGACGCATCTGCCCGTCGTGGTCAAGGGGATACTGCACCCCGACGATGCCCGTGCCGTCGTCGACGCGGGTGCCGACGGCGTCGTCGTCTCCAATCACGGTGGGCGACAGGTGGACAACTCGATCGCCGCGCTCGACGCGCTCGAACCCGTCGCCGCGGCCGTCGGGGATCACGCGACCGTGCTGCTCGATTCCGGTGTCCGCTCCGGCGCCGACGTGGTGGTCGCGCTGGCCCTCGGCGCCGACGCGGTGTTCTACGGGCGGCCGTGGGTGTACGGCCTGGGACTCGCGGGTCGGGAGGGTGTCGTCCATGCGCTGCGGTGCCTGCTGGGCGACCTCGACATCACCATGGGACTGGCCGGGCTGTCGTCGGTCACCGAGGTGGACGGGTCGATTCTGTACCGGTCCTGAAGATGCGCAGGTCGGCACGCGCGGGGGTCACCTCGGTCTAGCCTTCCGTCATGGTCGTTCACAGTGCGCGTCCCGAGGAGTCACAGACCGCGGCCCCGCCGGTGGCCTGGTTGAACGAGGCGGAGGCCCGCGCGTGGCGCGCGTTCATCGATGCCGACTACCGCCTCATGGACACCCTGAACCGCGACCTGCACACGCGAGAAGGTCTGACCCTGGCCGAGTACCGCATCCTGGTGCGACTGAGCGAGGCTCCCGACGGTTCGCTGCGGATGAGTCTGCTCGCCGACGGCGTGCTCTCGTCGAGGAGCCGGCTCACGCACCAGATCCGCCGAATGCAGGAGCAGGGCTTGGTCGTTCGAGACACCTGCGACGAGGACGGGCGTGGTGTCCTGGCCGTCATCACGGACGACGGACGCGCCCGCCTGGCGGCAGCGGCACCGTCGCACGTCGCTGCGGTACGGCGATGCCTGATCGATCTGCTCACGGCCGACGAACTCGCGACGATGGCCGAGGTGTTCGAGAAGGTCGATCGACGACTGCTCGCGGGAGACCACTAGTATCGATCGCGGAAGCGTGGCAGAGCGGCCCAATGCACTCGCCTTGAAAGCGAGAGACGTGTGAAAGCGTCCGGGGGTTCAAATCCCTCCGCTTCCGCCAGTGCGATGTGATCGACGACGAACGCCCCCTCCGTCCGGAGGGGGCGTTCGTGTCGGTCGGTGCCGCGTTACTTCTGCTTCGCGGCGGCGAGTCCGCGGGCCACGATGGCGGCCTGCAGGTAGCGCAGTCCCGAGGGCACGCTGGGATCGATGCCGGTGAGCTGGCCGATGCGCTTGAGGCGGTAGTCGACGGTGTTGGCGTGCACGAACAGGTGCCGCGCGGTGCGCTGGCGGTTGAGTTCGTGACCGATGTACGACGTCAGCGTGTCGAGCAGCTCGGGCGCGTCGTCGAGGGGCTTCAGAGCGCGGAGCAGCTGCTCCCGGCCGCGGCCCGGACGGGTGAGCTGGTACTCGAGCACCAGGTCCTCGGTGCGGTACATCCCGGCCGGTCGGCCGAGTTGCCGTGTGAGCGAGAGCAGTTCGTAGACGTGCTCGGCAGCACCGGGGATGTCCTCGCGCTCGGCCGACGTCATCGTGGCGGTGATCGGGATCTCGCCGGCGCGGGAGAGTCGCTCGACGAGGGTGTCCACCCACTCGCGTTCGCGCGGTGCGGGCAGGAGCACGGTGCCGCCGTCGGTGCTGAGCAGGGCCAGCGGCGACTTCCCGCACATGGTCGCGAGTTCCGCCTGGATGCGGCGCAGCTTGCGCCGTGCGGACACGGTGCGATCGACGACGGGGTTCGCCTCGTCGGGATGCTGCGGGAAGTGCAGCGCGATGACGAGGTACTCGTCGGCGAGGTCGATGCCGCACTGCTGCGCGGTGGACAGGGCGTTCTGACCGCCGCTGAGCAACGTGGTCACCAGTGTGTGCGTGGCGGTGTGGTGCTCGGACGCGACGGAGCGGTACTCCTCCACGTACGCCATGGACACCTCGGTGGTGACGGCCTCGAGGAGGCTCACCAGGACGAGCGAGTTGTCGGTGACGTTCTCGATGTTCTGAGCCTTGGCGTCACGGCTGACGAGAGTGAGACCGAAGCGGAAGCCGTCGTGATAGGCGCGCAGGATCGAGCGCAGCGGCACCCCCTCGCGAGCCCAGCGAGCGGCCGCGTCGTGGACGTTGGCGAGGTCCTTGTCCGACGGCGTCTTGCCCGATTCGAGCATGCGGACGGCGAGACCCAGGCACTTGACGGTGACCTCGGTGACGTCGCCGTGCAGGAGCTCGCCGGGGAGCGTTCCGCAGGGGGTGTTGGCCTGGAAGTGATCGACCAGATGACGCGCCACCCCTCGCAGATCGCTCATCGCCAGAGAGTTCGTGCGGGTGCCGGCGATCAGGCCCGCTTCCATGTGTCCCGGAAGCGGCTTCGGAGCTGTCTTCGGTGTGGTCATCGATCCCCCCATGACTGTGTAGTTCATGTCAGTCGTGCATGTTCTCGGGGTACCGTAACAATCATTAACGGGTCCCGAGATTGTTTCGAGATACCTATTCGAGAGCCACGGTATGCGCTCAGGCCCACTGCGGTGTCTGTTCCCGTTGTCAGGCCAACCGCTGTGACCTGCGATGACACCCCTGCATGACGCCTGTTGAGGCAAAACAAGTCGCGTTTTCACCTAGTTACATCTTGCTTTCACACAATTGACGGTGACCCACTTCATGAAATGTCACACACGTGGGTGATGCCTCGAAGTCCGGTTCACGTGTCGTCCACCGTCTCGCGGTACGCTTTCGGCACGGTTCCCGGTCTCGGTGTCCTCGTCGCCGGTTCTTGTGACCGCAGACAGGACGTCGAGCAGTCCTTTGGACCTGAAGGCGGCGTACCTACCGGCAAGTAAGTTGGTACGCGTTCCCCCGGGCGCGCGGGACGTTCCGCGCGTCGTGTCTCTCTGTTCACCGGTGGCTCCACGCGAGCCACATCGGACGAAAGGTCTGTCGATGCGACGTCCCGCTCTGCTCGCCGCGGGGTGCCTCACCGCGCTGACGCTTCTCGGCTCCGCGCCGGTGGCGGGTGCGCAGCCGGGCGTTCCGACGCCGGCCGTGGACGCGTCGTCACCCACTCGCGTCGTCTCGGTGACCATGGCGACCGATCGCCGGGCCGTCATGTCGGTGTTCTCCTCGTCGATGAACCGCGAGATCCAGGTGCAGGTGTTGCTGCCCGCCGATCGATCGGTACCGCGTCCGTCGCTGTACATGCTGGACGGGGTCAGTGCGGGCGAGGAGTCCGGCTACACGGAGAGCACGTGGACGCAGAAGACGGACGCGATCTCGTTCTTCTCGGACAAGGCCGCCAACATCGTCCTTCCCGTCGGGGGACGCGGTGCCTACTACGCCGACTGGGCCCAGCCCGATCCCGTGCTCGGCGTCAACAAGTGGGAGACGTTCCTGACGTCGGAACTGCCCCCGTTGATCGATGCCCGCTTCGACGGCAACGGCGTCAACGCGCTGATGGGTCTGTCGATGGGCGCACAGGGCGCGATGAACCTGCTGACCAAGCATCCCGATCTGTACACGGGCATCGCCGGATTCAGCGGTTGCTACGACAACCGCTCCAACGAGACGAAGAACGCGGTGCGTGCCACCGTCGGGTCCACCGGAGGCGACGCCACCAACATGTGGGGCACGAACGCGGATCCGCTGTGGGCCGAGAACGATCCGAGTACCCGCGTCGAGACGCTCCGCGGCAAGCAGGTGTACCTGTCGACGGGCAACGGATTCCCCGGACCGTACGAGGCGGGTGGCGGTTTCGGTGAGGAGATCATCGACGCGCTGACCGTCGGCGGCCCCCTCGAGGCCGCCGCGAACATCTGCACCACCGGCTTCGCCGACACGCTGCGCGCGGCGGGTGTCCCGGCGACCATCGTGTTCAAGCCGTACGGCACGCACTCCTGGCGCTACTGGCAGGACGAGATGCACAACTCGTGGCCCGTCGTGGCCAGGGCGCTCGGCCTGTAGCTGTCAGGGGCGTACGCAGTCTCCGGCGACCGCACACCCTCTCCCGCCGGCTGCAGAGGGTGTGCGCCTCACGCAAGGGGTGTGCACAGTCTCTGGTGCTCCGCCGTAAAGATCTTTCGGCGTGTGCCCGAGTGGTGCGCGTCGACCCGCCCGGTTGTCGGGGGTGTGCACACCCGCTCCGTCGACCGCACACCCTCTCCCGCCGGCTGCAGAGGGTGTGCGCCTCACGCACCGCGTGCGCACACGGGTCCTATCGCGAGGCCGTGGCCCCGGCGAACTGCTCGGCAGCCGACGCGGCGAACGCGAGGAACGCATCGTTCTCGTGTGGGTCGCCCACGGTCACGCGCACGCCGTCGTCCCCGTACGCCCGCACGATGACACCGGCCTCGGTGGACGCTGCGGAGAAGTCTCCCGACTCCGCCCCCAGCGGGATCCAGACGAAGTTCGCCGACGACTCGGGTACGTGGAATCCCATGCCGCGCAACGAGTCCCGTAACCGCGACCGCTCGGCCGTCACGGTGGCCGTGCGTGCCAGCAGTTCGTCCGAGGCCGCGAGAGATGCGACGGCGCCACTCTGCGCGACACTGCTCACGCTGAACGCGGTGTGCACCTTCTTCATCGACGTGATGATCGACGGTGCTCCGACGGCGTACCCCACCCGCAGTCCGGCGAGGCCGTAGGCCTTCGAGAACGTCCGCAGCACCACGACGTTGGGCCGGGTTCGTCCGATCTCCACGCCGTCGATCGCGCGGTCGGTGTACTCGAAGTAGGCCTCGTCCAGCACCACGACGATGTGGTCGGGGATCGCGTCGAGGAACCGTTCGAGGTCGGCGGGGTCCACCACGGTGCCCGTCGGGTTGTTCGGGTTGCACACGAACATGAGACGGGTCTTGTCCGTCACCGCTGCGGCCATCGCGTCGAGGTCGTGCACGTCGTCGTGAGTGAGCGGCACACGCACGGCGGTGGCGCCGGCGACGAGCGTGACGATGGGGTAGGCCTCGAACGAGCGCCAGCCGAAGACGACCTCGTCCCCGGCGTTGCAGGTGACCTGGACCAGTTCCTGGCACAGCGCGACCGATCCGCAGCCGACGGCGACGGTGGTGGCCGGGACGTCGAGGAAGTCCGCGAGCGCCTCGACCAGGACTGTCGACTGGTTGTCGGGATAGCGGTTCACTCCGGCCGCCGCCTCGGCGATGGCCTCGCGAACGCTGGGCAGCGGGCCGGCCGTGGTCTCGTTGCTGGCGAGTTTGATCGCGCCCGGGAACGAGCGGCCGGGCAGGTAACCGGGGATGGCATCGAGGTCGGGGCGCGTGCGTGGGGTCACGATCACCGATTATGCGCGGCGGTCGGACACAGTGTGGTCGCGGCTCTCGCTCGACCCTCGCTTTCGCCATTGTGTGCCATTACCGTGGAGCCATGTCGGGTCTCATCGAGGACACTGCGCCCATCCGCCCCCGCGACGAGGGTGCGGACACAGCCACGCTCGATCGCGTGCCGCTCACCGCGTTCGAGCCGGATAGCAGGGCTCGCGGCGGCATCGTGGTGTTGCACGAGGCGCGCGAGCTCCCGCAGGCCCTGCTCGAGTTCATGCGGTCCCTCGCCGCCGACGGCTGGTTGGTTGCGGCGCCGCACCTGTTCCACCGGGCAGCGGGCGACGACGAGGTGTTCGGCACGCCGTTGTTCGAGGACTTCGACGCCACCGTCGACTGGCTGCAGAGCCGGGGCGTCCCGACGGACTGCATCGGCGTCATCGGATTCGACGACGCCGGAACCGCAGCCGCCCTGGTGGCCACCGATCGAGCCATCGGTGCGGCGGTGAGTGTCGCTGCTCCCGGCATCGTCGAGGCGCTGACCACGGATGCGCTCGCTCTCGTCGACGCGGCGGCATCCCTCAAGGCGCCCTGGCTCGGTCTCTACGGACGCGACGACGTCCGCACTCCCGTGGAGCACGTGGAGCAGTTGCAGGAGGCCGTGTCGAAGGCGTCCGTCGCCACGCTCGTCGTCAGTTACGCCGGTGTCGAGCATCGTGCGGACGAGGAATCCGCCGTGTCGGAGGAGTCGGCCGGCGAGGAGGCGATCGTCGACGCCCAACGTCGCATCTTCGACTGGTTCGACAGTCATCTCCGATAAGACCGCCCCACCAGCCGTTTTGCGTCTACTCCGGCGCGTGTGTAATCTTCCTTCTCGGCGGTTCGCAAGGACCGGTGCCCTCGAAAGAGGTCCAGGAGGCGTGCCAGAGCGGCCGAATGGGAGTCACTGCTAATGACTTGACCCTTCACCGGGTCCGGAGGTTCAAATCCTCTCGCCTCCGCCACTTTCGACTTCGGTCGGAGGACAACTGAACAGCACCACAGCATGCGCCCGTAGCTCAACGGATAGAGCACCTGACTACGGATCAGGAGGTTAGGGGTTCGAATCCCTTCGGGCGCACCACAGAGAGCCGGTACCAGGATCATCCTGGTGCCGGCTTTCTGCATGTGCGGGTCCGGCACCTCTGTGTACTATGCGATGGAACATATAACCGGGTTCCGGCCCGCCACAGGGGGAGTGTGTCGTGACCGAGTTTCAGACCATCACTGTCGAACCGCGTGGGCACGTCCTGCACATCGGGCTGAACAGGCCGTCGAAGCGGAACTCCTTCACCACCGACATGATCCGCGAGCTGTCGACGGCCTACGGAATGGTGGAGGAGGACGACGACCTCCGTGCCGGCGTGCTGTTCGCCCACGGTGAGCACTTCACCGCCGGTCTCGATCTCGTGGACGTCGCCCAGCACCTGACGGGCGATCGCCTGCCGTTCGCCGAGGGTGGGCGAGATCCGTGGCGCCTCGACGGGACGTGGACCACTCCGGTGGTGACGGCGGTGCACGGCTGGTGCATGACGCTCGGCATCGAATTGCTGCTGGCGTCCGACATCCGGGTCGCCGCAGCCGGAACTCGTTTCTCCCAGATGGAAGTTCAGCGCGGTATCTATCCCTTCGGCGGGGCGACCCTGCGCTTCCCTCGCGAGACCGGCTGGGGGAACGCGATGCGGTGGATGCTCACCGGCGACGAGTTCGACGCCGAGGAGGCTCATCGCATCGGGCTCGTGCAGGAGGTCTGCGCGGATCCCGCGGCGACGATCGAGCGCGCGATCGAGCTCGCTCACCGCATCGCGGAGACCGCTGCGCCACTCGGTGTGCGGGCCACGCTCGAGTCCGCGCATCGCAGCCTGATCGAGGGGGACGCGGCCGCGGCTGCGCAGCTGCTCCCCGACATCCGGGCACTGTTCTCGACGTCCGATGCGGCCGAGGGGATGCTGTCGTTCGTCGAGAGACGGCAGGCCACCTTCACCGGCAGGTGATACTCATCAGATCCACACCACGAACGGAGCATCGGTGAAGACGTCGGACGAACGCAGACTCATGGCCCTCGCGGCAGTGGCGGGTGTCGCGCAGAACGCGATCGCCCAGCCCTACGTCCGGAAGCACGGGACACGATCCGCCGCCGACTTCTTCGTCGGGAAGATCTGGTCCACTGTGCCCGGACGGTTCGCGATGGTGGACCTCATCCTCGTGGTGATCGCCTTCCACGTCTGGGCGTTGCCGGAGGCGCGGCGTCTCGGCATCGTCCGGTGGTGGCTGGTCACGGTGCTCCTCACCTTCGGCGTGGGCATCGGATCTGCGATCCCGTTCTTCCTCGCCGTGCGCGCGCGGACGGTCCGCCTCGCGGGCTGACGATCGACGAGAGCCGCTTCGATAGGGTTCTCGCGTGGCAGAGGACGTGGATCGCGTCTACGGCGGACGGTCGATGACGGATCGACGTGCCGACCGGCGACGACGGTTCCTGCAGGCCGGCATCGAGGTGATCGGCGACAAGGGGTACGCCGCGACGTCCGTCGCCGACATCTGCTCGGCCGCGGGTCTGGCACGCAGCCAGTTCTACAGCGAGTTCGCCAATCGCGAGACGCTGCTCGTCGCCGTGTACGACCTCGTGCAGGACGATGCCCTCGCCGCGGTCGTCGCCGCGCTCGCCGACGCGACGGACCGCACCCGACGAGCGCTCGTCGTCGCCGCGATGACCGCGCTGATCGAGTCGTTGGGACGGGACCCACGTCGGGCACGCATCTCGTACCTCGAGATGGTCGGGGTGAGTGACGACGTCGAGCAGCACCGCAGCAGGCGCCGCGCGACCTGGGCCGAGTTCATCGAGGCGACGCTCCGTGCCGAGATCGGCGCCGACTTCGTCCCGCCGGGCGGTCACCGGCTCGCCGCCACGGCCTTCCTCGGGGCGCTCACCGAGTTGGTGTCGGACTGGTCGCGCACCCCGCCGCCCCGGCCACGCGTGGACGGGATCGTCCAGACGATGATCGCCGTCCTCGGCGCGTTCGTTCCTGACCTCGATCGATAGCGGGGATTGTTATCCAGCCCACAACGCTCTACAGTCCTGATCACAATCATGGACACGCGTGTCCAACATGTTGGATGTGCTGAACACTGTTGCCGGGCGCACATACGACTGCTGTCGAGGCTCGGCGCAGAAAGAGTGAGATCGATGTCCGCTCGTCGGTTCCGTCCTTCGTACGCACTTGCGGTGGTGGTGGCCGCCGTGGCGGTGTCCGCGACGGTGGTCACGCCCGTGTCCGCGGCGCCCGTCACCTTCCCCGCGATCCCTGAGTTCGACACCGACTTCTACCTGCCGCCCGACGCCGTGGTCGCCGCCGCCGCACCGGGAGAGATCATCGCCGCGCGTCCCGTGGACCTGGCCACGCTGAATCTGATCCCGACGCAGGTCGACGCCTGGCAGTTGTCGTACCGGTCGAACAACGGCCGGGGCGAGCCGATCCCGGCGGTGACCACCGTCATCACCCCGCGCGGCGCCGCCTCGGCTCCGCGTCCGCTGCTCTCGGTGCAGATGGCCGAGGACTCACTGGCCGCGTACTGCGCGCCGTCGTACGTCATGCGCCAGGGTGCGATCCCGTGGCCTCTGACGGGTGCCGTGACGTCCGGCGTGCAGTTCCTCGAAGTGCAGGCAGCGCTGGCCCAGGGCTGGGCGGTGTCGGTTCCGGACCATCAGGGGCCGAACAACGCGTTCGCCGCCGGTCCGGTCGCCGGACGCATCACGCTCGACGGCATCCGGGCGGCGGAGAGTTTCGCTCCGATGGGACTGTCCGGGGTGGACACGAAGGTCGGGATGAGCGGCTACTCGGGCGGAGCGATCGCCACCGGACACGCCGCCGAACTCGCCGGGACCTACGCCCCGGAGCTGAGCATCGTCGGCGCCACGGAGGGTGGCACCCCCGCCGAGCTCGCCGCCCTGGTGAACAACGCGAACAACGCGCTCGGATCCGGCATCGTTGCGGCCGGCATCATCGGCGCCAGCCGTGAGGACCCCGACTTGGCGCGATTCGTGGACGAACACATCGATCCCGCGGGTCGGGCCCTCTTCGCGGCCAAGGACAACCTGTGCGTGGGGTACACCTCTGCCCTCCTGCCGTTCCTGAACCTGAAGGGTTTCCTGCGGACCGAGGGGGATCCGTTGGAGCAGCCGGTGGTGAAGAAGTCCCTGGACGCGCTGAACCTCGGTGGCACGACGCCGACCATGCCGGTCTACGTCTACCACTCGAACCCGGACTGGTTGGTTCCCGTCGGGCCGGTGAACGGGATGGTCGACGCGTACTGCAGTCGGCCCGGAGCGAACGTCACCTACACCCGCGACCACTTCAGCGAACACCTGTCGCTGGAGGTGATCGCGTTCCCGAGTGCCGTTCTGTGGATGCGTGATCGGTTCGCCGGTGTACCTGTGGAGCCCGGTTGCCGTACCGCCGACGTCGGGTCCATGGCACTGGACGAGCGCACCTATCCCGTCTGGGTCGATGCTGTGGGCGAGATCGTCGCGGGTCTGTTCGGGAAGCCGATCGGGGGATGAGGCACCTCGTGTGACGCCCGCGACGGGCCGGTCAGAGTCCCCGGTCCGGAGCGCCCATGTCACCGGTCGTCGGCGTGCCGTCCGCCAGCGCGTACTGCAGGAACACGGTGCCACCGGGGCTCGCCTGCGGTGGGGCCACGAGGGCGAGGCTCGTCGGCAGAGCGCCGGTGTCGAACACCGTCTTTCCGACACCCAGCACGATGGGGTGCAGCCACAGGTCGAGGCGGTCGAACAACCGCTCCCGCAGCAGCGTCTGCACCAGGTCCAGACTGCCCACGACCTTGATGTCCTGATGCCGCTCTCGGATCTCGCGCACTGCGGTTGGTAGATCCGGGCCCAGTACCGAGGATCCGGCCCAGTCGAGCGTGCGCGGATCGCGCGAGGCGACGTACTTGGGAATCCCGTTGAAGAGACTCGCGATGCCGTCGTCCGGTCCGCCCTGCTGGTGCGGCCAGTACGACGCGAAGATGTCGTACGTCCGTCGCCCGAGCAGTAGCGCATCGGTGCCGCGGTAGGCCGCATTGATCTGCGCGCCGGTGACGTCGTCGATCAGCGGCGCCTGCCAGCCGCCGAACGGGAACCCGTCCGGGTCCTCGTCGGGTCCGCCGGGAGCTTGCCCGACGAGGTCGAGCGTCGCGAACATCTCGATGGTGATCGTTCCCATGGCGTCACTCCTCGGTTGCGTGTGACGAGATGGACCACCGAGCGGTTCGGAAGTCATCGCGGAGGGCTGTCGCGATTCACACGCTCCGCGCCGCCAGGCCGCCGTCGACGGGGAGGCAGACCCCGTTGATGTAGGCCGCGTCGTCCGAGGCGAGAAAGACAGCCGCATTGGCCACGTCCTGTGGCGTGCCCATCCGTCCGGTCGGACTCGCGGCATGGCGGGCGGCCAGTGCGGTCTCGCGGGACGCGTCGTCCACCAGGGTGTGCGAGACCAGGGGTGTGTCTATCAGCCCCGGCAGGATCGCGTTGACCCGGACGCCGAACGCGGCGTACTCCAGCGCCAATGCCACGGTCAGCTGATTCACTCCGGCCTTCCCGGCGGCGTAGGCGGGATAGGAGTACCCGGTGTACCGGATGCTCGCCAGCGAGGAGACGTTCACAATCGCGCCGCCCCCCTCCGAGAGCATCCACGGAATCGTGTACTTGCAGGTGAGGAACACCCCGGTGAGATTGAGCGACAGCGCGGCGTTCCACCGGTCGAGGCTCAGCTCGGTGACGTGTCCGGTGGTCACCGACCCGACGTTGTTATGCAGGATCGTGGGCGGCCCGACGGCGTGTGCGGCGGCGTCGACAGCGTCGCGAACGCCGTCCTCGTCCGTGATGTCCGCCGCGATCGCCATCGCTCGTCCGCCGTCGTTCACGATCTCCTTCGTCGTCAGTTCGGCCTCGGCGCGGTCCCGGTCGATCGCCACCACCGTCGCCCCGGCCCTGGCATAGGCGAGTGCGGCGGCGCGGCCGTTGCTCATGGCTGTTCCGCTCGACCCTGCGCCGAACACGAGCACGACACGGCCGGACAGTGACGGTGGCATGGCGGGCTCCGGATTCCGAGGGCGAATGTGACCTCTCGATGGTCGTCGACGGGTGGGGCCCAGAACCAGCGCGCCGCGTCGAGCGACAGCGCGAAACTTCCACCATCTGTAGGAAGAACTGGGAGGGTGACATTCATGACGGGCACCCCGAGCGTCGATGCTCGCCTCCTGGAGCTGATCGATGCTCTGGCCGAACATCTCGGCCGGTCGGTCGTGGTCGACGACCCGGCAATCCGGTTGATCTGTGCGAGCAGGCATTTCGGTGACGAGGATGCCGTGCGCGTCCGCGCGGTGTTGCAACGCGACGCCGGTGCCGACGTCGGCCGGTACGTTCTGTCCCGAGGCGCCGGACGGTGGCACGGAGCGCACGTCCTCGAGGCGAGCCAGGACCTGGGGCTGAACGCGCGGCTGTGTGTGCCGCTGCACGGGCCGGGATGGTTACTTGGTTTCCTCATGGTCATCGATGCCGACGGTTCTCTCACTCCGGACGAGATCCGGCACATCGAGAAGGTGAGCCGGGACGTCGCATCCGTGATGCATGCAGGCGTCATCGCATCCGGCGAGGACTCCGTCGAACAGACGGCAGCGTTGCGCGATCTCCTCGGCGACGACGAGGCCGCCCGGCGCGCCGCCGAGGCGTGGTTCGTGAGGAACGGGGGGCCGACGGGGTCGGCGTGCGTGACCGTGGTGTCGTTCGTCGTCACCACGCTGGGCACGCCGGACGCCTCGGTCGCGACGGCGCTGCAGGTGGCCGTCGACATGGCGGCGCGGACGCGCGGTGTCGCGGCGCAGCACCTCGTCGACGACGACCGCGCGATCCTGTTACTCGCGTCGGAAGCGGTTCCGACGCGCGCGGGAACGTTCGAGCACGTTCGCCGGGTGACGGAGGGCCTCGATCGGGTGCTCGGCGCCGGCTCCTATCGCTGCGCCGTCGGCGTCGGCATCTCGACCGAGGGACGCGCAGGCGCGTGGCGTGCTCGCCACCGCGCGGACGTCGCGTCACGAGCACCGTCCGCCGGCGCCGTCTTCTGGGACGACCTCGGGGTGGACGCGGTGCTGCTCGAGCTTCCCGCGGAGGTGATGGTTCCGGAATCCGTCCCCGCACCGCTGCGCCGCCTCATGGAGAAGGACCCGTCGGGACGGCTGACGTCGACGCTGCGGTCGTTTCTCGACCACGGTGGTTCCGTCGCGAGGACGGCCGCCGAACTCCACATGCATCGGACGTCGCTCTACTACCGGTTGGACCGGATACGGGAGATCACGTCGCTCGATCTCGACTCGGGACGGGATCGGCTGCAGCTGCATCTGGGGCTGCACCTACATGACCTGACCTCGCAGTTCCGACATAACGAGGATCGTGGCACCGCGCATCCCGACGGACAGAGGTGGTGACACAGGTCACCATGGCGCGACACTCGTTCAGTCGGTGTCTCCGCCGGCACCGACCCGAGGAGCCGCAACCATGATGGTCACCACCAGCGACGGGTGTGCGCTCGACGTCAGAGACAGCGGTCCCGGATCAACCGGTGACACCCTGGTGTTGATGCACGGATGGTCGCAGTCACGGGCGATGTTCGACCGCGTGATCCCTCTGCTCGCACCCACGCATCGGGTGGTGTCTTTCGACCTCCGTGGTCACGGACTGTCGGGCAAGCCGGCGACGGGCGCGCGCGTCGCGCGGCTGGCAGCCGATCTGCACGAGGTTCTCGACGCCCTCGCGGTGGATCGAGCGTGCCTGGTCGGACACTCGTTGGGGGCCTCGGTCGCCTGGAGCTACCTGGACACTCACGGATCGTCCCGCGTCGACTCCCTCGTCGTCGTGGACCAGCCGAGCGCCTGCGCCGTCCTGCCGTGGATGACGGCCGAGGACGGCAGGGATGCGGGTGCGATCCTGGACGTCGCCGGTGCCGACGCTTTCGTGGCATCGCTGACGTCTCCCGAGAGCGACGCGATCCGCCACGCGTTCCTGGTGTCGATGCTCTCCCCGGACATCGGAGCCGACGACGTGGAGTGGCTCTACCGGGAGAACCTTCGGATGCCGGCCGCGTGGGGTGCGCGGCTCCTGTTCGATCACATCATGCAGGACTGGCGAGACGTGTTGCCCGGCATCGACGTTCCCACCCTCGTGATCGGCGGCGCGGTCAGCCACGTGTCGACCGCGTCTCAGGCCTGGACTGCCGACCGCATCCCCGGCGCCGAACTTCGCGTTTTCACCAGAGCCGAAGGGGGCAGCCACTTTCCGTTCTTCGAGAATGCCGCATCCTTCGCCCCCGTGCTCCTCGACTTCCTCGCCGCACACAGTGTTCCGTCGGGTGCTCAGCGCACCGCCGCAGCCGTCTGACCGAGCACCTCGATCAACCCCTCGAGATCGGGCTCGTCGTCGGTGGGGTGGGCGACGACCGTCGTGATGCCGAGGTGCCCCAGGCGGGCGACCTCGTCCGCCACCTCCGCCGCGCCGCCGGTGACCGCGAGCCCGCTCGTATCGGACTTGCCCCAGCGCGCGACCTCGTCGCGAATGCGGTCGTCCGCGCCGGCGCCCACCGCCACCAGTCGAGGGGCGATGATGCGATGGTCGGCGGAGCGCCGCGCTGCGACCACCTCGGCACACGAGGCTGCCAGTTCGTCGTCCGACATCGCGGACGCGAACAAGGTGCCGTCCGAGTGGGATGCCGCGTAGCGCAGCGTCTTCGGACCGGTACCGCCGAGAAAGAACGGTTCGTCGGGCGCCGGCCACTGCAGCTGCACGGCATCGAGGGAGACGTACCGGCCGTCGACGGTGACCTCCTCCCCGCGCAGCAGCGCCTGCAGAGCGGTCGAGTACTCGTCCAGCAATGTCATCGGAGACGCGACGCGGGCGCCGACCTGCCCCATCCAGTGCTGCACGCCGTGTCCGGCACCGGCGAGGAACCGGCCGGGGAACAGTCGATGCAGCGACGCGACCTCCATGGCGCACAGGGCGACGTTGCGCAGCGGCACGGGCATGAGTCCCAGGCCGACCTGGATGCGCTCGGTGCTCACCAGCACTGTGGCCGCGGTCGTCAGCCCACCGTGGCTGAAACAGTCCTCCCACAGCCAGAACTCGTGGAGTCCCGCCTCTTCCGCGGCGCGTGCGGCCGTGATCAGCCGGGCAGGGTCGTGGGCGGGGGTGAACACGATGCCGAGTCTCGTCACGAGTCAGTCGTAGCAGATCGAGCGCCCGCCGGGGGCGCGTCGCGTCGTTCTGGGCGGAGACGTGCCGCGACCGTGGCCATCGCCGTCACGAGATCGGGCGGGGAGACGTCCTCGAGGTCTGCGTCGAACCGTGCGAGGGACGCGGCCACGGCGACCCACGACCACGAGCCGACCGTCACGCGGCACCGCTCTGCGTCGACGTGTTCCACGGACTCGTCCGACTCGGCGAGGAACGGCCGCAGCGCCTCGTCCGGCAGACGGACGACCGCCTCGCCGACGCAGGGCCAGGTACCCGTCTCCGATCCGCGGAGTCGCGCCTGGAGCAGGCGACCGGCGGAGCCGCCCGGGACGGGCCGCGGTGTGAAGCGTCGGCCGGTCGGTGGGCGCAGCTCCATGCGATCGAGTCGGAAGATGCGCCAGTCGTCGCGCGCCAGATCCCATGCCACCAGGTACCACCGCGCCCGCGCGGTCACGACGCCGTAGGGCTCGACGTGTCGCGACGAGGGTTCGGACGAGGGGGACGTGTACGCGAACCGCAGTGCCTCGGTGCCGACCGCACCGGCGACCGCCAGCAGTGTTCGGCTGTCGACCAGGGGCGCGGACTCGGGCGGAGGCGTCGTCGCCACGCGGTCGAGTCTGTGGCGCAACCTGCTCGGGAGCACCTGACGCACGGTGGCGAGAGCTCGGGCGGCAGGCTCGGCCACGTCCACGCCGAGTGACGTGGCACCGCCGAGGGCGACGGCGAGTGCCACCGCCTGGTCGTCGTCGAAGAGCAGAGGCGGAAGGTCGGCGCCCGCGTCCAGGCGATAGCCCCCGTCAGGCCCCTTCGCGGACGACACCGCGTACCCCAGCTCGCGGAGCCGGTCGACGTCCCTCCGGACGGTGCGCGGACTCACCTCGAGTCGCCGAGCCAGTTCTTCGCCCGGCCAGTCCCGTCGGTGCTGCAGCAACGACAGCAGCGTGAGCATGCGTGACGAGGGTGCGGGCATGCCGCCGATACTGCCCGAAGTAGCGGACAGAAACTGGCCGCTTCGACCGACACAGTGGGTCTGCAGGCGGTGATCGCCGCCCGCGAGAGACCACCCACGAGGAGAACCCCATGACCGTGACCAGCACCCTGCATCTGAACTTCGACGGCCACGCGCGCGCCGCGCTCGAGTACTACCACTCGGTGTTCGGCGGCGATCTCGTCGTGGTGCCGTACGGCGACACGAGCCCAGATCAGGCCGACCAGGTGGTGTGGGGCCAGGTCTCCTCGCCGGACGGCTTCCACGTGATGGCCTACGACGTGCAGCACGACCTCGTGCGGGACGCGGGCCGCAACGCCTTCTACTTCTCGTTGCGCAGCACCGACGCCGACGCGATCACCGGCTACTGGACGGCGCTCGCTGCGGGGTCGACCGTCGAGGTGGAACTCGGTCCGTCGGTGTTCTCCCCGCTGTACGGCAAACTCACCGACCGCTTCGGTGTCGTCTGGATCATCGACGTCATGGTGCCGTACGGCGGCTGAACCGGGCCCAGTTGTCGTGCAGCACAGCGCGGGACCAGTCGTCACCGAGTCCGAGGCCGACCACGCTCTCGACCGCGTGCGCGTACGAGTAGGGGATGTTGGGGAAGTCGCTGCCGAACACGATCTTGTCCTGCAGGTCGCGCAGGCGCGGCAACGCCGATCGCGGGTAGGGCGCGAGCTGTTCGGTGAAATCGGTGAACACCATCGTGGTGTCGAGCCCGACGTTGTCGAACGTCTCGGCCAGGGTGAGGAAGTCCTCGTACTCGGGCATGCCCATGTGCGCGATCAGCAGGGTGAGTGTCGGAAAGCGGCGCAGTAGTGCGCGGATCGGGTCCGGTCCGGTGTGGCGACCGGGTTCGGGTCCCGATCCGCAGTGGATGACGACGGGTACGGCGGCGTCGTCGAGAACCGCCCACACGTCGTCCAGGTACGGATCGTGGACGTCGATGTTCCCCACCTGCACATGGCATTTCATCACTCCGACCCCGTCCTCGACGGCGGCACGGACGTACCGAGGAGCGTCCGGTTCGGGGTGAAAGGTGGCGGTGCGTACACAGTCGGGTGTCCGGCCCGCGAACTCCGCGGCCCACCCGTTCAACCACTCCGCCATGCCGGGCTTGTGCGGGTACAGCAGGGACGTGAACGTCCCTACCCGGTACCTGCGCAGCAGGTCGGTGCGTTCGTCCTCGTCCACGCGGTACTCGATCGGCCACGCGGTACCGAGGCGGTCGTCCACGGAGTCGAAGTAGTTCCACACCTTGGCCAGAACGCTGTGCGGCATGAAATGCGTGTGCACGTCCACCAGTGACTCGAGGCGGAGGTCGTCGAGCACTCGGTGGACCCGGCGGATGTCGTCGTCACGGTTCTGCACGGGATCGATCCTCGCATCGCCGGGGCGGCCGCGACGGCACTCCGGACCCTTGACTTTGCGGACACTGCGTGTCTGTAATAAGACGATGACGGGATCACTGCAGGGACGAGTCATCGCCATCACCGGTGGCGCACGGGGAATCGGCCTCGCGACGGCGCGCGCGCTCGTCGCCGCCGGCGCCAGGGTGGCGATCGGGGACGTGGACGCGGACGCCCTCGCCGCCGGGGCCGAGTCCGCGCGGGTGCACCTGCACGGAGCACTGGACGTCACGGACCCGGCGTCCTTCGACGCCTTCCTCGACCGCGTCGAGCGTGAGCTGGGCCCGGTCGACGTCCTGGTCAACAACGCCGGAATCATGCCGGTCGGGGCGCTGACGGACGAGCCGGACGCGGTGGCACGCCGGATCATGGACGTGAACGTGCACGGCGTCATCATCGGCACCAAGTCGGCGCTGCACCGCATGGTGCCGAGACGGCGCGGACACGTCGTCTCCATCGCCTCGATGGCGGGTGAGACGGTGGCGCCAGGCCTGGCCACCTACTGCGCCAGCAAGTCTGCGGTCATCGCGTTCACCGAGGCGGCGAGGGTGGAGTACCGATCCTCGGGCGTCGAGTTCTCCCTGGTCCTGCCGTGGTTCGTCAACACCGAACTCACGGCGGGAACGAGAGACGTGCCCTTCATGAAGAAGGCCGAACCCGAGGACATCGCGCAGGCGGTGGTCCGGCTCGTCGAGAAGCCGCGACCCAAGGTGCGCATCCCGGCCTCGGCCGGCGCGATCGTCGTCAGCCAGCGCTTCATGCCGCGCCGACTCGGTGAGTTCGTCAGTCGCCGTTTCGGATCCGAGCAGATCTTCCTCGGCGACGTGGACGCGGAACGGCGTCGCGCGTACGAGGACAGGGCGCGCGGGCAGTCGTCCGCTCCCGAGTCGACGCGCTAGCGGCGCACGCTCGCCAGCACCGCGTCGACCAGTCCGTCGATGTACGCGTCGTCCGCGGTGGCGGCGGACGGCGCCTCGGTCGCATCGTGTGCGAACAACACTCGGCTCAGAACGGCGCCCGTGAGCATCTCGAGCAGCAGTGTGGTCCGCACGTGTTCCGGTAACTCGCCGCGGGACACGGCGCGGCGGACGATGTCTCGGGTCGCGACGAATCTGCTCGTGCTGATGGTGGCGGTCAGCGCCTCGAGCAGATCGGGATACACGCGGGCGTCGAGGGCCACGCGCACGGCGATGAGCCCCGAGGAGTCTCGGTAGCCCCGCAGGAGTTGACGAGCCAGTTCCGTGAGATCGCCTGTCAGGGTGCCGGTGTCGATGGGGTCGACGAGGGGGAGCACGGTCTCCAGAGCCCCGGTGAGGAGTGCCTCCTTGGTGGGCCACCGACGGTAGATCGCCGCGCGGCCCACGCCACCGCTCTTGGCGACGGCATCGATGGTGAATCCCGCCCACCCGGTGCGCCAGTACACGTCCACGACGGCGTCGTACACCCGCGATTCCATGGCGGGGTCGCGTGGCCGCCCCCGTCGCGCCGTGCCGTCGGTCGACTCCATGCCATCAGATTACAGACAACTGGTGTCTGTAATAAGGTGATCCCATGTCACAGGAAGCAGACCGCATCCCGGTCGTCGTGGGCGTGGGCGATGTCGTGTCCGGCAGCGCCGGCGCTGCGGCCGACCCCGTGGAGCCGATGGAGCTCGTGCTGCGCGCGGTCCGTGCTGCGCTCGACGACAGCGGAACGTCGGCGCTCGGCGCCGCGGTGGACGCGATCCACGCCGTGCGCACGACGAGCTGGAACTACGACGATCTCCCGGCTCTGATCGCAGCACGGCTGGGGGCATCCGCGCCGACGCGGTCCACCAGCACCATCGGCGGTCACCACCCCGCGCGCCTGATGGACCGAGTGGGGCACGACATCGCCGCCGGTCGCAGCTCCGTGGCACTCGTCGTCGGCGGCGAGACGCAGGCATCCGTGCGAGCACTGACGAAAGCCGGAACGGATCCCGTCGAGCTCGGCTGGGCCGTCGCACCGGGCGGCCCGCCGACCTTCGCACCGGACGACCTCGGCAGCGCCGAGATGCAGCGAGCGGGCATCCTCGCCCCCGTCCAGATCTATCCGCTGTTCGACCGCGCTCGGGCCGACCGTCTCGGTCTGCGACCCAGCGAGTCACTGACGGCGTCGGCAGAGCTGTACTCGCGGTTCTCCGCTGTCGCGGCGCGACATCCGGTCGCGTGGAGTCCGGTCGAGCGGTCGCCCGACGACATCGCCGGCGTGGACGCGTCGAACCGCGCGGTGTCCGACTGCTATCCCCTCGCCATGAACGCCATGCCGTTCGTCGACCAGGCCGCTGCGGTGCTGGTGTGTTCGCTGGCGGCAGCGCGCGCGGCCGGGGTGGACGAGGACCGCATCGTGTACCTGTGGGGCGGCGCCGGTGCGTCCGATGCCCCGGAAATCATGGCGCGCAGCACCTTTGATCATTCACCGGCGCTCCGAGCGGCGGTGCGCACCACCCTCGCCGCGGCGGGTGTCGCGGGTGCCGATCTCACCTTCGTCGATGCCTACAGCTGCTTTCCCGTCGTCCCTCTCCTGTTGATGGACGAGCTGGGACTGTCGTCGGATGCCACTCCCACGGTCCTGGGCGGCCACTCGTTCTTCGGTGGGCCGCTCAGCAGCTACTCGTTGCACGCGGTCGCGGAATCGACCCGGCTGCTGCGACAGTCCCGCGGCGGACGCGCTCCGGCGATCGCGATGGTGCATGCGAACGGCGGCTACCTCACCCACCAGCACACCATCCTGTTGTCGACCGATCCGCACGAGGCCGGATACGTCGGGAACCCCGATGCGGTGAGCGTGTCGGCGACAGCGGTACCCGTGACGCACGGCCACAGCCGTCGCGCGATCGTCGAGACGGCGACTGTCATGTTCGGGCGCGGCGGGGAACCGGAACAGGCGCTCGTCATCGCCCGCACACCCGAGGGTGACCGCATCGCCGGTCGTACCGGGGCGGACGCCGCGGCGGCGCTTCATCGAGTGGTCACCGACCGCGACGTCTCACCGGTCGGCCTCACGATCGACGTGGTGGACGAGGGCGGGAACCTGGACATCACCCTCGACTCGATCACGGCGAACGGCAGGGGAGTGCGGGCATGAGCGATCAGGACGTGGTTCTCACGGAACGGCGCGGACACGTGCTGCTGGTGACGTTGAACCGCCCCGCCGCGGCCAACAGCGTGAACGCAGAGGTGCACACCCTGCTGGGCGAGGCGTGGGAACTGGCGGACGGCGACGAGTCGATCCGTGCCGTCGTGCTCACGGCGGCAGGCTCCGGCACCTTCTGCGGCGGAGCCGATCTGAAGGCACTCGGCACGCGGGGTCCCGACGGCGTGACCCCTCCGGAGACGGCACACTGGGGCTTCGCCGGCGTCACCAGGCACCCGATCTCCACGCCGATCGTCGTCGCGGTCACCGGGAACGCGCTCGGGGGTGGGACCGAGATCGCGCTGTCCGGTGATGTCGTGATCGCTTCCACCACTGCACGATTCGGGCTTCCCGAGGTGCGTCGCGGGCTGATCGCGGGAGCGGGCGGACTCTTCCGGCTGGTCGACGCGATCCCGCGAGCGATCGCGATGGAACTGATCCTCACCGGTGAGCCCATGAGTGCGGACGACGCGGCGCGGTGGGGACTCGTCAATCGTGTGGTGGAACCGGACGCCGTTCTCGACACGGCGCTTCGGTTGGCGGAGACCATCGCGGCGGGAGCGCCTCTCGCGATTCGCGCCAGCAAGGTCATCGCCCGGGGCATCGTCGACGGGCGCATCCCGTCCGAAGCGGCCGCATGGGAGGAGACCGACCGCGCGCTCGCGCAGTTGTCCACGTCCTCCGACACGGTCGAGGGGATCATGGCGTTCATGGAGAAGCGCGAACCCCGGTGGACGGGGCGCTGATCGGCGCACGACGTCTCGTCGCGGCGGCCGCGCTCGGGTCCGCTGCGGGTGTGGCCCTCGTGGTTCTGTTCACCATCGTGCCGCCGCCGTGGGATGCGCTCGTGAACACGAGTGCGCTGTGGGGCATGGTGCCCTTCGCGGTGGCGGCCCGGTCCCCGCACGGACGCGGTGTGGCAGTCGGAGTCGCGTCGATGCTCGCGCTCGTCCTCGTGTGGATCCTGCTGTCGCCGAACGTGATCACCGTGCGGGAAGCGCTTGTCTTCGGCCTCGTCGGACTCGGTGCGGGGGCGGTGTGCGGCGCAGCCGGTGCTGCTGTCGGGCGTGGCCGCCGTGTGAGCGGGACGGTGGTCATGGCGGGGATCGTGCTCGGTGAGGCGGTGTACGGGGCCGTCGTGGTCGGCGGTCCGCACTGGTTCGTGGAAGCCGCGCTGGCGGGCATCCTCGTGCCGGCGTGTTGCCGCACCGCGGCGACACGAGTCCGTGCGGGACTCGGTGCCGCCGCGGTGGCGGGTGCGCTGTTCGGCGCCTACTGGGCCTACGACGCGGTGCTCACCACCTGAGGGGTGTCAGGCCTTCCACTCCGCGGTGCGTTCCGGGGTCGCCTGCGCCAGCGCATCGACCGTCGCGTCGACTCCGAAGTCCCTGCCGTACACGGGTGTACCCGGCTGCTGGCGCCAGGAGTCGGCCAACGATCCGGCGTCGACGACGTCGAAGCCGATCTCGTCGATGACGGCGGACACGATCTTCTTGGCGTCGGCATCGTCGCCGGCGATCGGCAGCGCGATGCGGCCCTCGGTGCCGGCCGGGACGCCCTTGCTCAGGAGGTGCTTCCACCAGATTCCGTTGAATGCCTTCACGACCGGCTCGCCCAGCAGTTCCGAGACCCACACGCTCTCCGGTGTGCCGTCCTCGATCGCGTCGATCTTGCCGTCCCGCTGCTGCGGGTAGTAGTTGTTCGTCTCGATCACCGGAGCACCGGGCTTGCGGGCCGAGAGGATGCCGGACGCGAGGTCCGGCGTGTTCTTCTGCGGGATGCTGACGATGACGAGATCCGCGTCGGTCGCGGCGTCCTTCGCCCAGACCGCGGTGGCGCCGGTCTCGGACGCCAGATCCGCGAGGGTCTCCGGATCCCGAGAGTTGGCGACGGCAACCTCGTGGCCCACGGCGCGCAGCCGTCGGGTCAGGGTTCCGCCGATGTCGCCTGCTCCGATGATGCCGATCTTCACGTGCTTCTCCTTCGGTCGTGCAACGAACGTCTCGTTCGGCCAACCCCGTCCGCGCGGGAATGATTCCCCCGTGGCGGCGGATCCTCGGCGCACCGGCGGTCTCTCAGGGCGCGCCGAACCCGGCGTCGGCCAGCACCTTCCGTCCGTCGGGACCGGAGACGAAGTCGACGAAGGCGCTCGCGATGTCCGGTGCGCCGGAGTCGGCCAGTGCGGCGATTGGATAGGAGTTCACCGCGCCCGACGCCTCCGGGAACGGCACGGTGACGACGGCGTCACCGGCGCCGGCCGCGTCGGTGACGTAGACCAGGCCGGCATCGGCCTGACCGGACGTGACCTTGCCCAGAACGTCCGTCACGGACGATTCCTCGCTGGCAGGGGTGAGGCTCACCCCGGCGGCCGTCTCGATCTTCTCGGTGGCGGCACCGCACGGAACCTGCGGCGCGCACACGACGACCGTGGCCCCGGACGTCGCCAGGTCCGAGAACGAGCCGATCCCGGCGGGGTTGCCCGGCGGAGTGACGATCGTCAGAGTGTTGGTCGCGAACGTGACCGGGTCACCGTCGATCAACTCGGCGTCCCGTGCCTTGTCCATGGTGATCGTGTCCGCCGAGGCCAGAACGTCCCCGGGCGCACCCTGCGACAACTGGGACACCAGATCGGACGACCCCGCGAACGTGAACGTCACGGTGGTACCCGGGCGGGTCTGCTCGAACTGCTCACCCAGCTCGGTGAACGACGCCTTCAGCGACGCGGCAGCGAACACGGTGATGCCGTCTTCGGCCGGTCCGGGCGAGGAGCACCCCGTGAGCGACAGTGCCACCACCGCCGCGCACCCCAGCACTGCGATCCTCGTCGTCACCATGTCGGCTCCTTTCGCCGCAGATGCGGTTCGAAGGAGACCATATAGGAGCATGCGCGCCCGGAAGGGTCAGACGTCCTCGAATGCGGCGACCACGAGATGCTGAGTGCGTCGGCCGAGCGGAATCTCTGCGTCCGGGCGGCGAAGTGGGGCTGCATCGCCGTCGAACAGGGCGACGATGTCGTCGGTCGGTACCGAGGATCCGCTGTCGTCGAGAAACCTGAGGGCGACGATCGCGGTCGCGTGGACACGTCCGTCGACGTCGAAGATCTGTTCGAGATAGGCGTTCTTCGCGTCGACACCGAGGAAGCGGGTGGACACCGAGAACTTCGTCCACAGGGTGAGGGAGCGGACGTACGTGATGGTCTGTGACGCGACGACGGGATGCCACCCGCGTCCACGCAGGGCTCGCCACAGGCCACCGCGCACGAACATGTCGACTCGACCCGCGTCGAGTACGGACAGGTATCGACCGTTGTTCATGTGCATCAGCACGTCCAGATCGGACGGTGCGACGCGGAACCACGTACGGGTCGGGTCGACCCGTACCGGCCCGCGTCCCGTGCGCCACGGCGCCATCTGTCGGAGCAGGCGGAGCGACATCAGCATGGCGTCACTATGACGGTTCGGTCGCCCCGCGGAGTCGTCAGGGTTCGGTCGGCATGGACGTGAGGTGCGCGAGGAGCGGCGCGGCACGGGTGAGCAGAGCCGCATCCTCCGCTGACATGGCCGCGAGTCGGCGTCCGACGGCGTCGATCCACACGTCGTCGATCATCTCACCGTGTCGACGTGCCGTGGCGGTGGAATGCAGCCGACTCGACCGTCTGTCACCGGGATCGGTGTCCCGCGCGAGCAGCCCCTTGTCGATCAGACGTCGCACCGTCGTGCTGACGTTGCTGCTGTGCAGGCCCAGCATGCGGGCGACGTCCGAGACGGTGGTCCCTTCGTGGCTGACCACCACACGCAGAACCTCGAGTTCGGAATGGGGGAGGGCGGGCAGTCCGGACTGTCGTTCGCCGAATCGGCGCAGCGACCACACGAGAGCCCGCACCTCGCGGGCGATGTCGATCACATCGGACTCGCTCACTGGACTTCCAGACGCCATGACTGACATTCTACTCATGTGAGTATGTATAAAGTTATATCCAATACGGAGGCCACCCGATGAGCGTCGACACTCGGTCCGGCGACACCGGCGACTCGACCGCCGCGCGGCCGGTGGCGTCCGGCGTGATCGCGATGCTGGCGCTCCTTGCCGCCGTCGCGCCCCTGTCCATCGACATGTATCTGCCGGCATTCCCCCGCATGGCCGAGGAGTTCGGTGTCAGCGCCACGGCGATCCAGCTGACCCTCACGACGTTTCTCGTCGGTCTCGCGATCGGCAACCTGGTGATCGGGCCGCTGTCCGACCGCTTCGGTCGACGCCCCTTGCTCCTCGTGGGCACTTTCGTGTCCATCATCGCGACCATCCTGTGCGCGTGGTCTCCGACCGTCGAGTGGCTCACCGTGTTCCGGTTCTTCCAGGGCTTCACCGGCGCCGCCGGCGTCGTTCTCTCCCGCGCCGTCATCAGTGACCGTGCACGCGGCGCGGCGGCCGCCAAACTGTTCAGCCTCCTCGTGCTCGTCAACGGAGTCGCTCCCGTCATCGCCCCGCTGCTCGGCGGTGCGGTCATCGGTCTGACAGGGTGGCGCGGCGTCTTCTGGGTGCTCGCCGGTGTGTCCGTCCTGATGTTCGTGGGTGTGCTCGCACTCCTGCCGGAGAGTCATCCCGCCGAGCTCCGCAGCGCGGGCGGACTCTCCACCATGATCGCGGACGCACGGGAGGTCATGTCCAACAAGCGATTCCTGGGCTATGCGGGCGCGTTCGCCTTCGGCTTCGGCGTCATGTTCGCCTACATCTCCGCATCGCCCTTCGTGCTGCAGGAGGTGCACGGGCTTTCGACGACGTGGTACTCCATCGCCTTCACGGCCAACGCACTCGGCATCGTCGTCACCAGTGGTGCCAACGCCAAGCTCGTCGACCGCGTCCGTCCGGAAGCGCTGTTGCGCATCGGTCTCGTCTCGATGGTCGCGTTCTCGGCGCTGCTCGTCGTCGACGCGGTGGTCGGGCCCTACCTGTGGGCGACCCTGGTACTGCTGTGGTTCGCCGTCGCCAGCCTGGGTCTGGTGATCGCCAACGCGACGACTCTCGCACTGGGAGAGGCGCGCCGGGCCGCGGGCACGGGATCGGCCGTCATGGGCGCGGCCCAGTTCGGCCTCGCCGCGGTCATCTCGCCGCTGGTGGGACTCGGCGGCGAAGGCACCGCGGTGCCGATGGCCGTCACCATGCTCGTCAGCGCGATCATCGGCCTCGGCGGGGTGGTGTTCGGAACCCGTTCCCCCACAGAGCAGTCGGTCACCGAGGCACACTGAGGACGAAGGCGGTGCCGTCGTACACGACGTCGCCGCCGTGGGCCCGCGCGTAGGTTCGGGCGATGGTGAGGCCGAGTCCCGATCCCTCCGAGGTGCGAGCGCTGTCCAGCCGCACCATCCGGTCGAAGATCCGCTCGCGATCCTGAGCGCCGATGCCCGGTCCTTCGTCGGACACCCGGATCGTCGCGGTGGTACCGGCGTCGCGCACGTCGACGGTGACGACGCCGTCCGGCGGTCCGTGGCGCAACGCGTTGTCGGTGAGGTTGGCCAGGATTCGAGCGAGTCGTGCGGCGTCGACCGGCGCGACCACGCTCTCGCCGGTCACCACGACGGTCGAGTCCGGTGCGAGCAGCCGCGCCCGGTCGGCGTCGGCACGGGCCAGAGCGAGAAGGTCGTGGTCATGCCGATCCAACTCCACGTCGTCGTCGGTGCGCGCCGACATCAGCAGATCGTCGATCAGCCGGGATGCGCGGCGTGATTCACGAATCATCGACGCCAGCAGTCGTTCCCGCACGTCGCGCTCGGTGTCGACGCCGCCCCGCAGCAGCGTCTCGGCGGCGGCGGAGATCCCGGCGACCGGCGTTCTCAGATCGTGAGCAGCATCGTCGACGAACTGCCGTGTGCGATCGGCGGTGGCACGCTCGCGCGCCTCGGCTCCTTCGAGCTCGTCGAGCATCTCGTCGAATGCCGTTGCGGTCTCACCCAGCTCGGTGTCCGACCGGGTGGGAGCGAGTCGGTCACCGCGATTACCCCGGGTGATCGAACGGGCCAGTGCCGTCATGCTGCGCAACGGTCGGAGCGATGCGCCGACGACCACCGCCATGAGCAGTGCCGCCACCGCCGACGCGACGAGCACCAACGGAATCAGCACCACGAGCAGCTGCCGCTGCACCGCGTCGATCGAGGACGTGTCGACGGCGACCGTGAGAACCGATCCGTCGGTCAGGGTCGTCGTCGAGACCCGCGTCGGCCTCGTCTCCTCCGGGCCCGGTGGGGGTCCCGGCGGGGGACCGTCTCCCGGCGTCGTCGGGGGGCGTAGTGCGGGCGGCGGTGTCGTCGCTCGGAGCGCGAGGTCGCCGACGATACGGCCGTCCGTCGTCACCAGTTGCGCCGCCACGTTCTCTCCCTGTGTGGCGGAGACGATCTCGGTGGGATCGGCACCGTTGTCCAGCAGTTGCTGCGCGGTGGCGGTGCGGCCGGCGAGGCTGTCTCCCGCCGAGGCCTCGAGCTGGCGTTGCAGCAACACCGTCGTCGCCACGACGATGCCGACGAGCAGGACGAGCACCACCGACATCACCGACACCAGCAATCGCAGGCGCAGAGATCCGGTGCGGAGACCGCGACGGGGTGGGGTCGTCATGCCGTCGGACTCACGGTGTCGGCGGCCAACACGTAGCCGATGCCGCGCCGGGTGTGGAGGATGCGGGGGCCGAACTCCTCGAGCTTGCGACGCAGCGCGCTGATGTGGACCTCGACGAGGTTCTCGTCGTATGCGTCGTACCCCCACACCTGCGTCAGGATCTGGGTCTTGGACACCGTTCGCCCGCGCTGAGCGGCGAGGTAGGACAACAGCTTCCACTCCGTGGCCGTCAGGTTGAGGGCGTTGCCGCCCCGACTGGCGTCACCCGATTCGGTGTCCACCGACACGTCTCCGCACTCGATCGAGGTGGCGACCGCGCCGTGTCGACGGAGCACCGCGGTGACGCGGGCGAGGAGCTCCGCCATCGCGAACGGTTTCACCAGATAGTCGTCTGCACCGGCGGTGAGCCCGGTGACGCGGTCGGACACCGAGTCGCGCGCCGTGAGCATCAGCACCGCCGCGTCGCTGCTGCGGCGCGCGACCCGCAGGAGCTCGAGTCCGTCCCGGCCGGGAAGCATGATGTCCAGGACCACGAGGTGGGGTCGGTGGTTCGCGAGCGCGGCCTCGAACGCGGAACCGTCCGCGTCGGACCGGACGTCGGCACCCAGGTCGGCGATCGCGGTGGACACGGACAGCCGCAACGTCTCGTTGTCCTCGATCACGAGGATTCTCGGGGTCGCTGCTGCTCGCCGTTCGGTCACGACACCACTATGCGGGTCCCGAGCTGAAGACTTGCTGAAGACGAGGCCCTGATCGCCGCGACTTCAGGCAGGCTTCAGGTCCACGATCGAGTGTCGACCTCACGAACGGCGCCGCCCGGTGCCGACGAGAGATGAGGACGACAATGTCGACAAGAGTCATGCGTGTCAGGACAGGCCGACTGATCGCCGGAGCAGTGCTCGCCGGTGGGCTGCTGCTCGGAGCGGTGGGAACCGCGTCCGCCGACGGCCCGGGCGAGACGCCCCCGGTCTCCGAGAGCGCGGCGCCCGACGCCTCGGCGCCCGCAACACCCGCACCCGACGCTGCGGCACCCGACGCCGGTGCGACGTGCGCGACGCCTCCGGCTCCGGCGGAGGGTGCACCGACTCCGCCCGAGGGTGCGCCAACCCCGCCCGAGGGTGCTCCGACCCCGCCCGAGGGTGCTCCGACTCCGCCCGAGGGTGCTCCGACCCCGCCTGCTGCGGGTGAGGATGCTCCGACTCCGCCCGAGGGTGCTCCCACTCCGCCTGCTGCGGGTGAGGATGCTCCGACTCCGCCCGAGGGCGCCCCGACCCCGCCTGAGGGTGCACCGGCTGCCCCCGAGGGCGCGCCGGCTCCGCCTGCGCCCGGTTGCGGTCCTGACAGTGGCCCGGCGGGCCCCGGCCATGGTGGTCCGGCCGGTCACGGGCCTGCAGGTAAGGGTCCGGGCGCAGCGCCGGGCGCTCCGGCGCCCGAGGGTGCTCCCGCACCGGCCGAGTGCGAGGCCCCCACACCCTGATCATCTCGCGTGGTGTCGGCACGCGTTGTCGGCACCACGCGCACGGGTTCCAGCGCCGTGCACCCCGTTCAGCTGGCTGAAATGGGTGTTCACCTGCAGGAAGGGGTGCGCATCGCCCGGTGCCCAACCCGTTCGCCCGAATCGTGGACTTCTGCCACCGCTCTGCGGGGGTGACCGTCCACGATCACCGCCGTCGTTCGACCCGCACGGGTTCCAGCGCCATGCACCCCGTCCAACCGGCCGCAGTGGGTGTTCGCCTGCAGGAAGGTGCGCACATCGCAGGTGCCCGACCCATCCGCCCGAATCGTGGCCTCCCTCTCGGGGGCCGCGCGTCCGCTATCAGCGCCGCACCCGCACAGGCCCCAGCGCCGTGCACCCCGCAGTGGATGTTCACCTGCAGTAAGGGGTGCGCATCGCCTACCGCATCGCCCACAGCGCCGACCCCCCGACCGACAGCACCCCGCCCAGCCAACCGTGAGCCATCGAACAGTACGCACTCTCACTATCAGCGTACGATGGAACCGTGACCATCACCGACCCCCTCGCGCTCGACCGTCAGGTGTGTTTCGCCCTGGCCGTCACCAACCGCGCGGTGCTCTCGGTCTATCGGCCGATTCTCGAACCGCTCGGACTGACGCACCCGCAGTACCTCGTCATGCTCGCCCTCTGGGAGCGGGCACCGATGTCGGCGGGGGAGATCGCGTCGCGCTCTGCAACTCGAACCCGCCTCGCTGACGCCGCTGCTCAAGCGGCTCGACGCCGACGGTCTGCTGACCCGGCGCCGGAGCGACACCGACGAGCGCAGGCTGGTGATCGACCTGACCGACGAGGGGCGACAGTTGCGAGGTTCGGCGGAGTCCATACCGGGCACCGTCATCGAATCTCTGGGTGTCGACGTGAGCGAGCTCGAACAACTTCACGCGGTGCTCACCCGGATCAACACCGCGGCCATCGCGGCCGGTGCACTGTCGACCGAGCGGAGGAGCACACGATGAGCAGGACTCACCCGGGGCCGCTGCAGTGGATCGGCTATTCGTTCGGCCGCACGTTGCCCCTGTCCATGCAGGCCTGGGTGCGTGAGGACCTGATCGGTGATCGTGCGGTTCCGCGTCATCTGCTGCGCAGCATGGTGCCGTTTCTCCCCATCTTCGCGGCGTTCCTGCTGTTCCCCGGTGAGTTGTGGCTGCGCGGCGCGATGATACTGCTGGCGGTACTGCTCGCGCTGTTCTACGCCGCCGCGTACATGGAACCCAACCGTCGCCGTCGTCTCAAAGCGCACGGGTTGTCGCCGGACCTGCAGAACCCGAAGAAGGTCGCGCGGGACGAGGCGGAACGCCGCGCCTACGAGCGCTGGCACCCCAACCGCTGACACCCGCTGTGGCCCTGGGGGCCGTCGCCGACGAGAGTGGGTGCCGTGCGACTGTGGCCGACCGGACTGCGCGACGGCAGTGACCCCGATCCGAGATTCACGCTCGCGAACGAGCGGACGTTCCTGGCGTGGATCAGGACGTCACTCGGCCTCGTGGCCACGGCCGCGGCACTCGAGGCGTTCGGTGGGGATCTGCTGCCTCCATGGCTGAGAACCACCCTCGTGCTGGGGCTGCTCACTCTCGCGGCGGTTCTGGCCGTCGGGTCGTTCGTGCGCTGGATCCGTATCGAGACGGCCATGCGCCGGCGGGCGTCACTGCCTCTCCCCGCTGCGGCGGCGCTGCTCGCGGGGGGTCTGGTGATCGCCGTGGTGGCGTTCGCGGTGGGGCTGTACCTGTGACGGAGGCACCGGGCCTGCAGGCCGAGCGCACCACGCTCGCGCGGGTGCGGACCGCACTGGCCATGGCGGTCACGGCCCTGATCGTCGCGCGTGCGGTGCGAGATCATCCACCGCTGGTGGCACTCGCAGTGCTGTGTGCCGTGCTCCCCGTGACGACCGTCGCCTTCTCGACTAGGGCCCATTCCCGACTCGTCGACGGGATGAACCGGGACGTGCTTCCCGGTGCCGCAGGCCGGCTCGTCGTCCTGCCCGTCGTCGTCGTCCTGCTGGCAGTGGTCACCGCGCTGGGTCTGTGAGAGCAGGTCGTCGGATGACTCGACGACGCGGACGGGGGTACTCCCCGCCGGTGACGAGACGATCGAGATGCTGACCGCCGCCCTGTACGGAATCGGCACGGCGCTTCCCCTGGTGATCGGTGCGGCGATCGGGCTGCGGTGGACACTGCCGAAGCGGGTGTTGGCCGGTCTCATGGCCTTCGGTGCCGGGACGATGATCGCCGCCGTGTCGTCGGAACTGTTCGAGCCGGCGTTCCGTCAGGCCGGCATCCTCGTCGCGGGCGCGGCGCTGTTCCTGGGCGCGGGTGTGTACGTCGTGGCCAGCCATCTGATCGAGAACAAGCTCGGGCCCGCAGCGATCGGGTGGGCACTGATGCTCGGCACGATCCTCGACGGAGTCCCGGAGAACACCGCGCTGGGTGTCTCCCTGACGTCCGGTGGCGGGCTGGTGCTGCTGGTGGCGGTCGCGGTGGGCAACGTTCCGGAGGCTGTCGGTGGTGCATCGTTGATGCGGGACCGACACGACTTCTCCGCGGCTCGGGCGATGACCCTGTGGACGGCCACGGCGGTCGTGCTCGTGGTGGTCACCGTACTGGGCCACCAGTTGTCCGACGCCGTCCCGGAGGTCGGCATCTCGACGGTCCAGGCGTTCGCGGGCGGTGCCACTCTCGCCGTGCTCGCGGACTCCCTGATGCCCGAGGCCTACAAGGACGGCGGATGGTGGGTGGGTATGTCCACCGCGCTCGGCTTTCTCGTGGCGTTCGCACTCGGCGGATAGCTGTGACCGGGATCACTCTGCATGGACGTGCGCTTTCCGCGCCGGGCCTCGACTCACCTTTCAGAACGCGATGGTCACCCGCCGTCGCTCCGAACGAAAGGTTTCATCATGGGAATCGTCGACAAGGCAAAGAACGCAGCAGAAGACGCCATCGGCAAGGCCAAGGAAGTTGTCGGTGACGCCACCAACAACAAGGACCTCGAGGCCGAGGGCAAGAAGGACCAGGGTTCGGCCGGCGTGAAGAAGGTCGGCGAGAACGTCAAGGACACCTTCAAGTAAGACTGCACCACTCCACACCCGGGCGGCGCCGGACCCTCAGCGGGTCCATCGCCGCCCGTGGTGTGTCCGGACACTGTCGGGTTCGACGCACACCTCGCTCGAACCGACCGAACGGACATGTTTCTTCCGCGGGTCCGCGGACCATCACTCCTTCGAGCATCCGCTCACTCGATCGCCGGCCAGGACCGGCGACATCGCGAAAGGCACCACCATGACCGACACCACCACCCACGCACACACCGGACGTCGCCGTGCCGGAGGCTTCGTCTCGAAGCTGTCTCTCCTGATCGCGCTGCTCCTCACGATCGCACTGGTGATCTTCATCCTGCAGAACACCGTGCATACGACCATCAACTTCATCGGGTGGAACTTCGATCTGGCACAGGGTGTCGCACTCCTCGGTGCCGCCGTCGTCGGTGCCGTCATCGCCTGGACCATCTCGGGCGCGGTCCGGGTCCGACGCGCCGTCAAGTAGCGCGTCACCGCGGCGATCGGACACCCTCTCGTAGGAGTTGTTCGATCGCCGCAGCGGGCATCGGGCGCGCCAGATGGAAGCCCTGTGCGAGGCGACCGCCGCATGCGCGATACGCCTCGGCCTGCTCGGCGGTCTCGATGCCTTCACCTACCACGTCCACTCCGAATGCAGTGCCCAACAACACGATCGCGGCCACGATGGCGTGTGGTCTCGCACCGGGTAGCGCGTTGACGTACGACCCGTCGATTTCGAGACAGTCGAAGATCGGATAACGGTCCAGATACGCGATGCTGCTGTGGCCGGTTCCCAGATCGTCGAGTGCGAACGACACCCCCATCGCGTGCAGCGCCTCGAGAGTGGTGGCCACGCGGGCGTTCTCCTTCACCCACACGGTCTCGGTGATCTCCAACCCGAGACGCGTCGCCGGCAGGCCGGTCGCGTCGAGAGTGCGTCGGACCGACTGCACGAAGTCCGGATCGTTGAGCTGGTGGGCGCTCACGTTCACGCGTACCGAGACGTCCTCGGGCCAGCGCACCGCATCCGTGCACGCGGTCTGCAGTGCCCACAGGCCGAGGTGTCCGACCACGCCGGTGCGCTCCGCCACCGCGACGAACTCACGAGGCGAGACGCTGCCGAGTGTCGGATGATCCCAGCGAGCCAAGGCCTCGGCGGCGACGACGGCGCCCGTCACGAGGTCGACGATCGGCTGGTAGACGAGCCGCAGTTCGCCGTCCACGAGAGATCGTCGGAGGTCCGCGGCGAGTCGGAACACGCGATCGGCCTCGTAGCGATCGCGCACGTCGTACACGTCCGTGGTCCCGGGAGCCGTGCCCTTGGCGCGGTACATGGCCAGATCCGCGCGGCGCACCATCTCCTGCGCGGAGGGCGCATCGTCACCGGCCACGGCGAATCCGATGCTCGCACTGAACGGGATGGGCTGATCGCTCTGCGGATCGACCGTGGCCAGCGCTGTCGAGATGCGCACCGCCCGGCTCCGCGCGTCGGCCTCGTCCACCACGTGGTCGCACACGACGAGAAATTCGTCGCCGCCCAGCCTCGCCACCGTGTCGCCGACCGCCACCGTGCGCTCGAGCTTGCGCGCCAAGGTGATCAGCGCCGCGTCTCCACTCACGTGTCCGAGGCTGTCGTTGACGGTCGTGAAGTCGTCCAGGTCGGCCAGCAGGACCGCGACGGTGGTCTCGCTGTCCGCGGCGCGAGCCACGGCCTCGTCGATACGTCGGTACGCGAGCGCTCGATTGGCCAGACCGGTGAGCGGATCGTGGAGTGATCGGTACCGCAGTTCGTTCTCGAGCTCGATACGCCGGATCGCCGCGACCAGGATGTCCGTGGCCGTCCGCAGGAACGTCACGTCCCGATCCGTGTACTCCCGCGGAGCCGCACTGTGCACGGCCAGCACCCCGGGCCGAGGCGTGGAGTCGAACGGGACGCAGACGGTGCTGAGCAGTCCGCGCGAGCGCATCGTCGTGGTGTCGAATCGCGACTCGGTCCGCTCGCTCACCCCGCTGTAGGCGACGACGCGCAACGCGGTGTGGGTGTCGTCGAGGCGTGCGATCGACGCGCACTCCGTACCCATCAACGACGAGGCGGCGCTGGTCGTCGCGTCCAGAATGGTCGTCAGATCACCGTCGACCGCGAGCCGCCCCAACAGGCCGACAGCACTCTGCTCGCGAGCCCGGTGGGCGGCCGATTCCAGGACGTCGGTGAGGGCGCTCTCGTGACTGGTTCGCAGCCGTCGATCACGCATGATCGACGCGATCACCGGCTCGTCGCGCTCACCCGCGGGAACCAGGAACGTCGAGATGGAGACCGGTACGGGTTCTCCGGTGTCGAGCCGCCGGAGTTCGCCGACACCCTGCCAGTGGCCGGTGGTGTGCAGCGATCGTTCCACGTCGGGCGCAGCGAGCAGACCGACGTCGGAGAAGAAGTTCGCCGTGGTCAGGCGGAGCACGGCGTCGAGTGACGGTGCTCCGACGAGCGCGAGGCCCGCCGGGTTCAGGTGGAGGATGCGGCCGTCCAGTGCGGACAGGGACACCAGCTCGGGCGCGTTCTCGAACACACCCGTCAGAAGGGCGGGGTCCAGGCCGTCGAGCGCCACGAATGACCTCCGAAATGGGAAACGACCGGCGTCTCCGGCCCGATTCACTCGGGTATCCAGAGAACGCCGGTCGACACCACTCGTTTGTCAGATCAGTGCTGCCGTCACCGGCAGCGCGTCGTCACTCCCCGCGCGGAGGGAGCTTCGCCTCGACGCCGCCACCGTTGTGCTCGGGGCCCGAGTCGGGGTGACCCGCCGGCACGCGGTTGCGGAAACGAGCCGCCTCGCTGGGCTTCGACGAGGAACCCCCGACGCGCTCGCCGCGGTACGGTCCGGGCTTCGGGGCCATCTTGCCGCCGGGGAAGGCGAGCCGAATGATGGTGCGCTGCACCGATCCCCACTGCTTCATCAAGGGGCCCGAGTTGTACGGAAGCTGGTAGCGCTCGCAGATGTCCTTGATCTTCGGCGCGACTTCCTTGTACCGGGTGCTGGGCATGTCCGGGTACAGGTGGTGCTCGACCTGGTAGCTGAGGTTGCCACTCATCAGGTGGAACAGCGACGAGCCCTCGATGTTGGCCGCTCCGACGAGCTGGCGGACGTACCAGCCGCCGCGGGTCTCGTTCTCGGTCTCTTCCTTGCTGAACGTGTACGCCTGGTCCGGGAAGTGACCGCAGAAGATGATGCCGTGCGACCACAGGTTGCGGATGATGTTGGCGACGAAGTCCGCCGTCACCGTGGCGACGAAGGTGCGTTCGATGCCGGCACCGTGCTTGTCCAGAACCTTGGCCACGGAGTTGGTCGCCTTCGACGAGCTCAGCGAGCGCAACCGCGCACCCAGCTTCGACTTGCCGGCGCCCGAGACGCGTCCACCCGAGACGACCTGCACCGCGCCGTAGGCGAGCGCACTGACCGCGGGCCAGCCGATGTAGTCCTTGACGATCTGACGGCGCGCCTTGGTCCCGATACCGCGCAGATCGGTGAGCAGGTCCTTCATGGGCTTCTCGCCCTTGCGGATGGCCTCGATGTCGAGGTCGTGGAGCGCGACGCCCCACTCGAAGAAGGCCATCAGCAGCAGGTTGTAGAACGGCTGCGCGAGGTAGACGGGCGACCACGGCTGGTTCGGGTCGATCCGCATGATCTCGTAGCCGAGATCCTTGTCCTTGCCGCGGATGTTGGTGTACGTGTGGTGCACGTAGTTGTGCGAGTGCTTCCAGGCCTCGGCGGTGGACGCGGTGTCCCAGTCCCACACCGACGAGTGGATGTCCGGATCGTTCATCCAGTCCCACTGGCCGTGCATGACGTTGTGGCCGATCTCCATGTTCTCGAGAATCTTGGCCACACCCAGGCAGGCCGTTCCGGCCACCCAGGCGGTGCGGCTCTTGGAGCCGAAGAGGATCACGCGCCCCGCGACAGCGAGCTGGCGCTGCGCCGCGATGACCGTGGTGATGTAGTTGCGATCGCGCTCACCGAGGTCGGCGTAGACCTCGTCGTGAATGGCGTCGAATTCCTTGGCAAGCTGTTCGATGGTCTCTTCGCTGAGATGTGCGAGCGGACTCTCGATGGACACTTCGGTCTTTTTCCCGGTGTCGATACTCATGACGAACCCTCCCTGTTACCGCATGTGAATCGGTCTCGTCAGAGATCGATTTCGATATCTCCCTCGGCGGTGTTCACGCAGATGCGTACCGCCTGCCCCGTAGGCTCGGAGACTTCCCCATTACGTAGATCTCTCAAACGTCCCTTCTTCAGGGTTCCGGTGCAGGTGTGGCAGATGCCGATCCTGCAACCGAACTTGAGATCCAGCCCCGCTTCCTCCCCGGCCGCGAGAATGGGTGTGCCTCCGTCGCATTCGACGTCGGTGTCGCTACGGATGAAGCGGACAGTGCCGCCTTCTCCTTCTTCGTCACCGCCACCGATGACGGGTTGGAAACTTTCGTAGTGGAATTTCTCCGGGTCACCCTCGGATTTCCAGTAGTCGCGCAGATCGTCCAACAGGTCGCCTGGACCGGAGCAGAATGCCTCGCGCTCACGCCAGTCGGGGCACAACTCGTCCAGATCGGTGGCTTTCATCCGACCTCGCTCCTCGGTCACCCGAAGGTCGAGACGCAGCGACGAGTGCTTGCGATCGAGGCGCTCGAGGGTCTCGGAGAACATCGTCTGGTCGCGACTGTGCACGGAGTGGATGACCACGACGTCGTGCATGGCGTCGAGGTGGTCGAGTTCGCGCAACATGCTCATGATCGGCGTGATGCCACTGCCCGCGCTGATGTAGAGCAGTTTGGCGGGCACGGGATCGGGGAGGGTGAAGACTCCCTCGATCTCGCTCAGTCGCACGATGTCGCCCGGCTTGATGCCCTGCACCAGGTACGGGGACACCGTGCCCTCGGGAACCAGCTTGGGGCTGACGGAGATCAGGCCGTGGTCGCCGTGCGGGTCGGAGGTGATCGAGTAGGCGCGCCAGTGATAGCGGCCGTCGATGACCACGCCCAGTCGGAGGTACTGGCCGGGCTGGTGCCCACCCCAGTCGTACCCGGGCCTGATGAACACCGACACCGCGTCGGTGCCTTCCCTCTCGACCCGGTCGACCTTCCCGCGGAGCTCCTGGGTGGTCCACAACGGATTGATCATCTCGAAGTAGTCGTCCGGCCTCAGCGGGTTCGACAGATGTTTGAATGCCTTGAGCATGGTTCGGCGGAGTACCGAAACCTGGGGTCGTGCGCCGCGTTCTGCCACAGGTCACACGCTATCGTCACGGCGCGGATCCGCGTCCGTAAACGGACGATTGTGGACACAAACGAGTCCGTTTCGCTTCCGTCGTCTCGGTGGACGAAGATTCGTGTCCGAGGTTTGGATGCGAGCGTCCTGGTAGCCGCCCGACGGGCGGCGGACGTGCGACGACGAGGGGTGAACTGTGCCGATCGTGGACAACGCCGTGTACGTGCACGGGGCGCGTACCGACGAGCCGGAGAGTCTGGATCGCACGTACGAGCTCCTGCGGGCGTGCGGCGGCATGGCGTGGATCGGGCTGTATCGTCCCGACAAAACCGAGATCGACTCGGTGGCAACCGAATTCGGGCTGCACCGATTGGCGGTCGAGGATGCCGTCCAAGCGCACCAGCGGCCCAAGCTCGAACGCTACGGCGATCAGTTGTTCGTCGTCCTGCACCCCGCGCGCTACATCGACGAGACCGAGAAGGTGGAGTTCGGCGAGCTCCACGTGTTCTGCGGTCCCGATTTCGTCGTCACCATCCGCCATGCCGAGTCACCCGACCTGGGCGTGGTCCGTAAACGGCTCGAAGGTGCGCCGAAGCTGCTCGAACTGGGAACCGAGGCCGTGCTGTACGCGATCCTCGACCAGGTGGTCGACGAGTACGAACCGGTCGTCGCCGGTCTGGAGAACGACATCGACGAGATCGACGACCAGCTGTTCACCGGCGACCCGGACGTCTCCCGTCGCATCTACGAGCTCTCCCGCGAGGTGATCGAGTTCCAGCGCGCGACCCACCCGCTGGTGTCGATGATCGAGGCCCTCGGCCGCGGCTCGGAGAAGTACAACGTGGACATCGAGCTGCGGCGCAACCTGCGCGACGTGCTCGACCACGCGATCCGCATCACCGAGCGCGTCGACTCGTTCCGCGCCAACCTGCAGAACGCCCTGTCGGTGCACACCACCCTGGTGGGTCAGCGGCAGAACGACGAGATGCGTGCGATGACCCAGGTGAGTCTGGAACAGAACGAGCAGGTCAAGCGGATCTCGTCCTGGGGCGCCATCCTCTTCGCGCCGACTCTCATCGCCGGCATCTACGGCATGAACTTCGAGCACATGCCGGAGCTGAGCTGGACGTTCGGCTATCCGGCGGCTGTCAGCGCGATGCTGGCCGCGTCGTGCGTGCTGTACATCGTGTTCCGGAGACAGAAGTGGCTCTAGCCCCGTGCGGCTCAGCGCAGCCGGCCCGGCGCCAGGTCCTCCGCGGTGACGCCCCGGTCGGTCACATCGGCCGGTAGCGGCTCGCCGCGGACCAGCGCCGCACCGACGCGCGCCAGTGCCGCGCACGTCTGGATGCCGTACCCACCCTGACCCGCGCACCAGAAGAAGCCCTCCACGCTCGGGTCGAACCCCACCACCGGTGTGCGGTCGGCGACGAAAGAGCGCAGACCGGCCCACGACGACCGGACACGGCGGCTCGTCACCACGGTCGCCTCCGTGATCTCGTCCAGGGCGCGGGCGATCTCGAGATCGTCGGGCTTCGCGTCACCGGGCGGGCACGGTGTCTCGTCGGCAGGGGAACAGAGCAGACGGACACCCTCCGGCTTGATGTAGAACGACTCGTCCATGTCGCTGATCAGCGGGTGGTGGGTGTCGGCGATCTCGGACGGCGCGTCCATCACGGCGATGGTGCGTCGTCGCGGCTGCAGGCCGATCCTCGGTACGACTGCGAGGTCGGCCAGGTCGTCCGCCCAGGCACCCGCCGCGTTCACCACCACCGTGGCGACGAGAGTGTCGCCGGTCGAGAGATCGACCCGCCACTGCTCGCCGACTCGGTCGATCGCGACGACCCGTGCCCCGGTGCGAACGGTGCATCCGCGTCGGCGTGCTCCGCGCAGGAAGCCCTGGTGCAGCGCGTCGACGTCCATGTCGAGTGCGCCCGGTTCGACGATGGCCGCCTCGACTGCCGCAGGCCGCAGGAGGGGCGCCCGGTCCACCGCCTCGGCGGTCTCGAGCAGGCGGGCATCGGGAGACAGCGTCCGCAGAGTCGTGAACATCTCCGCGAGAGCGTCGCCCCGGCCCGGACGTGCGAACTGCACGAAGGGGCGTGGAGTCATGACCGTTCCGCGCACCATGTCCGGCGGGTCCACGAGGAAGGCTCTGCTCGCCGTCGTCAGGCCACGGATGACGTGGTTGCCGTAGGTCTCGAGGAACATGGCGGCCGACCGTCCGGTCGAGTGCATCGCCAGGGTCGACTCCCCTTCGAGGAGACACACGGTCCGATCGGACGACAGTTCCCAGGCGAGCGAGGCACCCGCGATTCCGCCGCCGATCACCAGTACGTCGAGGGCTCGAGAGGCGGCATCGGTGGTCATGGCGGTCGAGGGTAGGCGGCCCGTGTGGAAATCGGGCGCCAGGGGTACCCCGTCCCGCGCGCAACCGTGCGCGCACTCGAACATCGGGAGCCGTCATGAACACAGCTGTCTGGATCGTCATCGCGGTCGTGGTGGTGTTGCTGCTCGTCGCCGTCGGCGTCGCACTGTCGAAGAAGGCGAAGCAGAAGCGCGTCGAGCAGGCCGGTGAGATCCGGGAGCGGGCCGCCGAGCGCAGCGCGGAGGTGGAGCGGTCGGAGGCGCTCGCGCAGAAGTCCGAGGCCGACGCCCGTCGTGCGCAGGCCGAGGCGGACGCCGCGGCAGCGGAGGCCCGCATCGCGCAGCAGCGCGCGCAGGAGCACCAGGGCACTGCCGCCACCGGGCGTGACGAACTGGACCGTGAGTGGGAGCGGGCGAACAAGCTGGACCCGACCGTCCACGACGACGGCACCCCGCGTCGACAGGACGCGAACGCGGCACAGCAGAACCAGAATCCCGCAGACCGGAACGTCACGGACCGGAACGTCACGGACCGCACCACCGGTCTCGGACACGCCGATGCGCCTGTCGTCGGCCCGCACGACACTCCGGGACGCCACGAGCGCTGACGTCAGTCGCCGGGGCGCACTGCCTCGGTGACCCGCTCCGCTGCCACGGCTGGATCCTCGTGCTCCCAGATACGCACGACGGTCCAGCCGGCCTCGACCAGTCGACGATCCGTGTCGCGATCCCGAGCGACGTTGGCAGCCAACTTGTCCGCCCACCACTGGGCGTTGTTGCGCGGGTGGGTGGCGTGCTCCGGGCAGCTGTGCCAGAAGCATCCGTCGACGTACACCGCGACTCGGCGACGCGGGAACACCACGTCGGCCCGTCGTCGCATGCCCTTCAGTGGGGCCTTGTCGACGAAGTACCGCAGTCCCGCTCGGTGCAGTTCCTTCCGCAAGGCCACCTCGGGCTTGGTGTCACGCCGCTTCTGTTTCTTGAACCGGGCACTGGTCGCGGCGTCCGTCGGCGGCGTCGCCCGAGCGTCGGGCGTCATTCGTCGTCGTCGATCTCGGACCAGCTGGGGGCGAACCTGTTGCGCCGCTCCACTTCCGAGTGCACCACCTCGACGAACTCCTCGAACGAGAGTGTGGTGCGGTCCGATGGACGGCCGTTGCGCGGCGGCGCCTCGTCAACGTCGAAGAAGCGCACCTCACCCCGGTACGGGCCGTCCGGCTCGTAGAGACCGATGAACACCTTCTCGAACAGGTCGTAGCGCGTGTCCTCGGCCCCGAGGTCGACCCACGCCCGGCCCGGCATGCCGACGACGGGGCGCTTGCCGCGGCCCGACCGCTTGGACAGCGTCGTGACGTGGTGCGCGAACGAACTCTTGCCGATGTCACTGCTCTTCGCGGGATCGCCGTCCTCGCACGTCGACCAGGGCTCGAACATCACGGCGACGAGCACACTGTACGGCTGGCGCTGGTGCAGCACCATCGCCTCACCCCGCAGTTCGTGGTCGTTGCGCACGATGTTCTTCGTCCAGCGGCCGAGCCGACCGGACGTGGGGCTGTAGTCCTGGAAGCTGTAGGTCTTCACGGACACGCAGAGGATGAGGCCGAGCGTCGGATCGAGTGCCTTGACGTCGAGCCGCTTGCGTCCCTTCGCGACGTCCACCTGCGCTTCCTGGCCCATGCCGTGCGCGTCGGGCGTGATGGACGGATACCGAGGCCTCAACGCATCGGCGACCACCTGCGCGAGGTTGTTGGACAGGCGCTGCGCGTAGTTCTTCTTCTCCCCGCGGTCGGCATCGGGCGCGGGACGGTCGCCGGCGAAGTCGAGTGCGAACGTCAACGGGAACATCAGGCCACGCGAACGGGTTCGGGGACGACGGGATCGTCGGTCATCCGGTGCAGGTGCGACTCGACCGTGTCGAGGAAGCCGGGGGCGAAGCGCAGCCGACCCGAGCGTGCGCGCTTGAGGAACCCGGCAGTGGCCCTGGCGGACAACAACTTCGACTCCTCCAGGAATCCGCTCAGATCCTCGTAGGGGTGCTGGACCGGCCAGGTGCTCGCGGGTACCCGGAACGCGCGACGGTCACGGCCCCACGCGGCCGACGGCCAGCTCTGGCCGGGTACGAGCTCGGTGTCGGACCCCTCGTCGTAGGGAGTGCGGGTGGCCAGCTGCTCACCGACCCAGGTCGCCATGCGCACGCTCACGGCATTGCCGACCAGCTTCCACCGATGCCCTGCCCGAACACCCGGGGACTCGACGGCGGGGGCGGTCCACCCGGCGTCGAAACCCTGCAGCCGCTCGGCGTCCGAGATGCCCGGGGTGACCAGCTCGCCGGACGGGAGCCGGACGGCCGGGGGACTGGCGATACCGAGAGTCGATCCGCCCTTGAGCGTCGGCACCGCGTTGATCGCCCAGCCCAGGCCGCGCACCCCCTCGGTCCAGTAGAAGCCGCACGGGAGGACGTCGGCGTCGCCGGCCTCGGGGATGCCCGCGTCGGGTCCGAAGAGCACCTCACGCGGGTCGTCCGTACGCGAGGCGAGCATGACGACGCGCTGACGCCGCTGGGGCAGGCCGAACGAGCGAGCGTCGACGACGCGATACGCCCACATGTAACCGAGATCCTCGAGCGCGTGCGTGATGTGCCGCATCGCCGCGCCGCGGCCGAGCTGCAACATGAAGGGCACGTTCTCGATCAGCAGCCACCGGGGACCACGCTTGCGTGCGACGAGTCGGAAGACCTCGTCGACCAGACCCGACCGCGCGCCCGTGATGCCCGCCGTGCGACCGGCCTGCGAGAGGTCCTGGCACGGGAAACCGGCTGCGACCAGCTCTGTTCCGGCGGGGAGCGCCCGCAGCGTCGCGACGTCGGTGTGCAGCGGCACGTCGGGAAAGCGCGAGCGCAGCACCGCCCCCGCGCCGGCGTCGATCTCGCAGAGCTGAGTTGTGGACCATCCGCTGCGCGCCAGGCCCAGCTCCAGACCGCCGATGCCGGCGAACAGGCCGACCATGGCACCCTGGCTGGACACGCGTACCCCCGCTCACCGTCGTGTGCGACGGCGGCTCCGGCCACCGACGTCGATCTCGAGTGAGGCTACTCGAGAACACCGACACGGCGTCCGACCGAGAGGGCGACACCGCTGTGAGCAGCGCCCGCAGACGGGGGCGTGGTGCGCCGACTCACGCCCACCGTCGACGAAAACCCTGCTCGTGACCGTTTCATCTCGCGAGAACGGGGCACTCGGTCGCTGACGGGGACGGGGATTCACAGGCAATTCGCCCGGCTCCGGTACTTGTCGTGCTCGTGTGATCTACCGTGAACGCGTGACCACACCCACCGCCGATTCCCTGTCGTCCGCCGACGTGACGGGCTCGTCGTGGCCGGCCATCCTGACGTGGCGCGCGCACAGCGCCCCGCGTATGGAGTCGGTGCGCGTCCAGCTCAACGGCAAGCGGATCAAGGCCGCCGGCCGGATCATCGGCGGCGAGTGCGACGAACACCCGGCGTTCTCCGCGTCGTACGACCTGGTCACGGACGAATCGGGAGTGACCAAGCGGTTGTCCGTGCGCGCGGCCGTCGCGTCGGGGGAGAAGCAGGTCTCCATCAGTCGCGACTCCGAGGGCTATTGGCTCGTCGACGACGGGTCACCGACCCGAAGCTCGTTCGGCGGTGCACTCGACGTCGAGCTGGTGTGGAGCCCCTTCTTCAACACGCTCGCCATCCGTCGTCTCGGCCTGCAGACGAACCCGGCCGATCATCAGGTGCCCGTCGTGTACGTCGGTCTGCCGGTCCTCACCGCCCGCGCGGAGACACTGTCCTACAGCCGCGGGCCGCACGAGTTCGAGGTGGTCTCGCCCGTCGGGACGTCGGCCGTGAGCGTCGACTCGGACGGGTTCGTCGCCGACTACCGGGGACTCGCCGAGCGCATCTGACGGGTCGGACCGTCACGCCCGCCGGGGCAGCCGCTGCACCACACCGCCGCGGCGACCGGCGTCGACGAGGTCGCCCTGCCAGGACGGCGAGCCGACGACGACGTCGGTGATCTCCCACCACTGCAACTGCTCGTCGTAGCGCGACCGCGCCGCATGGCCCGCGGACACCAGTGTCTCGGTCGAGGCGTCGGCGACGAGAGCGTCCCTGGCGCTGTGCAACGCGGCGAGCGCCTCGTCGAGCGCGTCGACCAGGGCGGGCGCGTTGGCATCACACATCGCGCTGACCAGGGCTGGAGCTGTTCCTGCCACACGGGTGCCGTCGCGGAACGAGCCGGCTGCCAGCCGCAACGTGAGCTCCCCGCCCTGCGCGCCCACCGCGGCGAGTGCTTCCGCCAGCAGATGCGGGAGATGGGACACGCGGGCGACGGCGCGATCGTGGTCGTCGGCTCGGGCCGGGACGACGACGGATCCGGAGGACAGTGCGAGATCGGCGACCGCGAGCCAGGCGTCGGGATCGGTGTCGTCGTCCACGGTGACGACCCAGACCGCGTTGCGGAAGAGATCGACGTCGGCCGCGAGCCACCCCGAGGCGGATGTGCCGGCCATGGGATGTCCGCCGACGAACCGAGCGCCGAGTCCGGCACGTGCGACCGCGGCCGCCATCTCCGCCTTCACACTGACGACGTCCGTGAGCACGCAGTGCGGCGCGTGCGCGGCCACCGATTCCAGGACGGTGTCGACCGCCGGCATGGGCACCGCAACGACGACGAGAGCGTCCTCCTCGGCGGCGCGCTGGAGGGCGGAGGCGATGTCCGCCGTGACGTCGTACCCGTCGGCGCGAGCGGCGTCCACGGCACCGGTCGATCGGTTCCAACCCCATGCCGGGCGACCCGAGTCGACCACGGCGCGCAGTAACGAGCCCCCGATGAGGCCGAGGCCCAGGACGCAGACGGGACGGTCGGGTGTGTTCACCGGGGGAAGATTTCCACATCGGCACCGTCCGCCGGGTGCACGACACCGAAATCTCCCGCTGTTTCCCCTGAACAGGGAGGTCTGCACGCCGGGGCGACGGTGTGGGACTACGGTTGCGCGCATGGCTGCACAGCGCGGAGGCAGTACCTCGTCCCAGGGTCGAGGTGACAACCGCTCCGACGACTACGACGATCTCGAGGGGTTCGCCATCGCGGTCGTCCGCGAGGAGGGCACGTGGACGTGCCGGCCGTTGTCCGCGGACGCCCTGACGAGTCTCAGTGCCGCCGAGACCGAACTTCGTGAACTCCGCAGTGCCGGTGCGGTGTTCGGGCTCCTCGATGTCGACGACGAGTTCTTCGTCGTGCTGCGTCCGGCACCGTCGGGCACGCGGGTCCTGCTGTCGGACGCCACCGCGGCGATCGACTACGACATCGCGGCCGACGTCCTGGACCGACTGAACATCGATGTGCCCGATCTGGATCCGGACGAGCTCGACGACGTCGAGCCCTGGGACGAGGGCGATCTGGATCTGCTGAGCGACATGGGTCTTCCCGAGCCGGTCCTCGGCGTCATCCTGGCCGAGTCCGACCTCTACCCCGACGAGCAGCTCGGCATGATCGCCGCGCGACTGGGATTCGCCGCGGAGTTCGCCGCGGTGCTCGACAAGCTGCCCCGCTGACCGTGGTGCCTCTCCACCTGCGTGACGTCTGGATGCGTCGCGCCCTGGAGGTCGCCCGCACCACGCCGGCGGGCGACGTTCCCGTGGGTGCCGTCGTCGTGAACGCCGACGGTGACGAGATCGCGTCCGCGGTCAACGAACGCGAACGCCGCGGGGACCCGACCGCCCACGCGGAGGTGCTCGCGCTCCGCGCCGCCGCCGAACGGCACGGGGACGGCTGGCGACTCACCGGATGCACTCTCGTCGTCACGCTGGAGCCCTGCACGATGTGTGCGGGCGCGGCGGTGCTCTCGCGAGTCGACGGGCTGCTGTTCGGGGCCTGGGAACCGAAGACGGGCGCCGTCGGCTCGCTGTGGGACGTGGTGCGGGATCGGCGTCTGACGCATCGACCGGAGGTGGTCGGCGGCGTCCTCGAGAGCGACGCGGCCGGTCTGGTTCGGGACTTCTTTCGAACCGCGAACGACGTTTGACGCGATCCGTCGACGGGGTATTACTGCCCGGTAGAACACCAGGCGCGACGTTGCGTCGCCCGCCCCGCCGAAACGGAGGGGTGGATGACATGTTCTTCCGCTTCGAAGGAGCACCACATGGGTCTCGACGACAAGATCGGCAACAAGGCAGAAGACCTCAAGGGCAAGGGCAAGGAAGCTGCGGGCGATGCCACCGGCGACCAGGACCTGAAGGCCGAAGGGCAGGGCGATCAGACTTCCGCCGCGTTCAAGGACGGCGCGGAGAAGGTCAAGGATGCAGCGTCCAACATCAAGGACAAGCTCACCGGCCACTGAGCTACCCCGAGCGTGACTCCTGACGTCGCGATTTCGGATCCGCGCCACCCATCCGGTAACGTATCCGCCGGTGGCGTGTCCGAGCGGCCTAAGGAGCACGCCTCGAAAGCGTGTGACGGGTAACCCCCGTCCGAGGGTTCAAATCCCTCCGCCACCGCCATGAGCCCCCCACCTGCCTCGGCAGCTGGGGGGCTTTGTCGTTCACCAACTTCGGGTACACCGACGAGATGAGAAACATGAACGCGATGGAGAACCGCACCCTGGGACGCACCGGACTGCAGGTGTCTTGCGTCGGACTCGGCACCTGGCAGTTGGGAGCCGACTGGGGCGACGTGTCCGAGCAGGACGCCGTGGCGGTGCTCGACGCCGCCGTGTACAGCGGCATCACCTTCTTCGACACGGCCGACGTGTACGGGGACGGGCGCAGTGAGCGGGTGATCGGCGGATTCCTGGCCGATCGTGGCCTGCGGGACACCGTCACCGTGGCGACCAAGATGGGTCGACGCGTCGACCAGGTGCCGGAGAACTACACGCTCGCGAACTTCCGCACGTGGGTGGACCGGTCGCGTGGCAACCTCGGTGTCGACACCCTGGAACTGGTGCAGCTGCACTGCCCGCCCTCCGCCGTGTACGGCGACGACCAGGTGTTCGATGCTCTCGACACCCTCGTCGAGGAGCAGGCGATCGCGCATTACGGCGTCAGCGTGGAGACGGTCGCGGAGGCGCTCGAGGCGATCCGCCGACCGAACGTGGCCACCGTGCAGATCATCGTCAACGCCTTCCGGCTCAAGCCCGTCGACGAGGTGCTGTCCGTCGCCGCCGATGCCGGAGTCGGCATCATCGCGCGGGTGCCGCTGGCCTCGGGCCTGCTCTCGGGGAAGTACGACGAGTCGACGACGTTCCCCGAGAACGATCACCGCAACTTCAACCGCAACGGTGAGGCCTTCGACGTCGGCGAGACGTTCTCGGGTGTTCCGTTCGAGACGGGTCTTGCGGCGGCTCGTGACTTCTCCGCCCTGGTCGCGGACGCGGCTCCGGAGGGTACGACGCCCGCCGCCGCCGCCATCGCGTGGTTGTGGCAGCACCCGCAGATCTCGACGGTCATCCCGGGAGCCCGCAACGTGGACCAGGCTCGTGCCAACGCCGGGGCGGGGCGCGTCGCGCTTCTCGGCGCCGAGTTCGATGCCGGCGTGCAGAGCATCTACGACCGCTACCTCCGGGACGTCGTTCACTCGACGTGGTGACGGACGCTTTCACAGGGGATTCCCAGGCCGCAGCGGTGGCCGCACGTTGAAGCGACAACTAAAGTTCGTCCCATGAAGAAGAAATGGTGGATCACCGGAGCCGTGGTCGTCGTCCTGGCGATCGTGGCGCTCGTCGTCGGACCGCGCATCTACTCGTCGATCGAGAGCAGCGATCCGGCGGCGTCGGTGTCCACCTCCGGTGCCGAGGCGGCGACGGGCGATCTGGACGGTGAGTGGACCGTCACGCCCGGTGACGCAGCGAATCCGACGTCGGCCGGGTACACCGTCGCGGAGGTGCTCAACGGCACCGACGTCACGGTCGTCGGCACCACGCCGGACGTCTCGGGAAGCGCCACGATCGCGAACCAGCAGCTCACCGCCGGTGAGATCGTGGTGCGCACCGAGACCATCACCACCGACAGCGATCGGCGCGACAACCAGTTCCGCGGCAACATCTTCGATGTCGCGAACAACCCCACCGCCACGTTCACGGTGACGTCGCCGGTGGACCTGTCCACCGTGCCCACCGACGGCACCACGGCGACCGTCACCCTCGACGGCACGCTGACCCTCAAGGGCCAGACGCGAGACGTGAGCGTCGAGACGCAGGTGCTCCGGTCGGGCGAGACCATCGTCGCCTCGGGCAACATTCCCGCGACGTGGACCGACTACGGCATCGAGCCGCCGTCGCTGGGCTTCGTGACCGTGGATCCGACCGGGTCCGTCGATTTCCTGGTGACGCTCGGGAAGGCCTGACCCTCGGGCGTCCAGCCGGGTGGTCCGAAGACGTAGCCGAGTTTTTGACGCAGAGTCGCCGCCGTCCGCACGTCCCGTGCGATGGCGGCGTACTCGTGTGTCTGGAGCTTCAGGATGTCGAACGTCTGCACCGGAGTCGTCAGCCCGTAGTGCGGTCGGAACGTCTCGTCGGCGTAGGTCCAGAACAGGCGGTCCCACACGATGAGGATGCCGGCGTAGTTCTTGTCCAGGTACTCCTTGTCGCGGCCGTGATGCACGCGGTGGTGCGACGGCGTGTTGAAGACGAACTCGAACCAGCGCGGCATCCGGTCGATGCGCTCGGTGTGCACCCAGAACTGGTAGACCAGGTTGATCGCGAACCCGGTGAACACCATCCAGGGCGGGACGCCGAGCAGGGGCAGCGGCAACCACATCAGGATCTCGCCGCTGTTGTTCCACTTCTGCCGTAGTGCGGTGCTGAAATTGAAGTACTCGCTCGAGTGGTGCGCCTGATGCGTGGCCCACACGATGCGCGTGCGGTGCGCGATGCGGTGATACCAGTAGAAGAGGACGTCGACGCCGAGCAGCAGGATCACCCACGTGTACCACTGGTCCGAGGGCAGCTGCCACGGTGCGACATACGCGAAGATCAGCGAATAGCCCAGCAGCGCCAGGGTTTTCCATGCGGTGGTGGTGGCGATGGACACCAGCCCCATCGCGATGCTGGCCCGGGCGTCGGCGCGGAGGTAGCTTCCACGGGCCGGTCGGCCGGGTTCGTCCTCGGTCTCGTCGCCGTGGCTCTCGAGGACGATCGCTGCGGTCCACTCGAGCGCGAGCAGAACGAGGAATGCCGGCACCGCGAGGGCGACCGGGTCGCGGAGCGCGGTCGGCAGACTGTTCCAGAGATCGGCGATCACCCGCCGCAGTCTACGTGACCGCGGTCACACCGAGTTCAGGCGCGGTACTCGCGTACCAGCGGGCAGTCGAAGGGGTTGCGCTTCGACAGTCCCACCTGGTTGAGGTAGCGGACGACGATGCCGTAGGACTTCACGAGCGACGTCTCGGTGTAGGTCACCCCGTGCTTGGCGCAGTGCTCGCGCACCATGGGCCGCACCTTCTTGAGGTTCGGCCGCGGCATGCTGGGGAACAGGTGATGCTCGATCTGATAGTTGAGGCCGCCCATCATGAAGTCGGTGACGGGGCCGCCGTCGACGTTGCGCGACATGAGGACCTGGCGGCGGAGGAAGTCGATCTTCGCATTGGCCGGAACCAGCGGCATCCCCTTGTGGTTGGGCGCGAACGAGCCGCCCAGCAGAACGCCGAAGACGGCGAAGTGCACGAGGATGAAGCCGACCGCGAGCCCCGCCGGCATCGCGAGGAACGGCAGTGCGAACCCGATGGTGAGCCTCAGCGCGATGAGCGACAGCTCCAGCTTGCGGTGCTTGATCTCCTTGGAGCCGATCAGCGTGCGCACGCTGGCGACGTGGAGTGCGGCGCCTTCGAGGGTGAGCAGCGGGAAGAAGAGCCAGCCCTGGCGGCGGGTGAACGCACCGTAGAAGCCGGTGCGCTGCGCGACGTACTCGGGGACGAAGGCGATGGGCCCGTTCCCGATGTCGGGATCCTTGCCGATCTGGTTCGGCGCGTTGTGGTGCTTGCTGTGCTTGCCCTGCCACCAGTGCAGCGAGAGTCCTGCGAAGGTGCCGGACAGGATGCGGGCCGTCCACTCGTTCCACTTCGCCGAGTCGAACATCTGGCGGTGGGCGCCGTCGTGACCGAGGAAGCCGAACTGCGTGCTCACGACGGCGAGGGCGACGGCGAGCGCGAGCTGCCACCACGAGTCGCCCAGGAGGAACGCACCGACCCAGACGGCGACGAAGGCCGCCACGGTGCCGATGATGCGGGACCAGTAGAAACCGCGGCGGCGGGACATCAGCCCCGAGGCGCGCACGGCGACGGACAGCTCGGTGTACGAACTGACGAATCGATCTCTGGGGCGTTCGGCGGTGACGGACACTGGTGCCTCTGTTCTGTGGACGGTCTGGCCACGGTGGCTGTCGGTCGTTCTGGCAGTCGATGCAGTGGTGAGAACCGCGGAGAGGGCGGGAAGTGCTCAGGTCACGCCTCTGTCACAAGTGTGACACAGGCAGGGCACGGCGTCGACAGTCCGAGAGTGTCGGTCGTCTTCTCTCAGTGCATCCACAGACGACGGTCGACGTGGCCGGACGTGGTCGTACCGCGCCAGGTCGGCGCCGTGGCGTAGTGTTCGGATCACGAGCACGCCGCGGTTCTCACCGGCGCCTCGTTCTCCCCCTCGTGACGGACGACTCGTTCTCCTCACCACCGAACTACTGATGAAGGGGTTTCCATGGAACCCGAACTGATCTTTCTCGCACCCGTCACCGCCGACGCGGAGCCCGTCGAGGCTCCCGCGACGTCCGCTGCCAGGGACGTCGTCAACGCGGCGCCGCCCGTCTACACCCAGCTGTTCTCCGAGAAGAACTGACTCCTCTCGAACGCCTGACATGACTGAACCCCGGGACGATCGGTCCACGTCCACGAGTACCGCGGTCACGACCTCGGTGGCGCGGCGCATCACGCCCGGCCGTGAGCAGGACTTCGTCGCCTGGACCGATGCCGGAATCAGTGTGCTGCGCACGTTCGACGGGTTTCTGGGCGGCGGGTGGCTGCGCTCCTCGACCGATCCGTACGAGTACTACGTGCTCTACCGATTCGATTCGGACGCTCATCTGCAGGAGTGGCTCTCGTCGCCCTTCCGGCGTGCCTGGGTCGCGCGTGGTGTGGGTGTGGCGGACGACCATGTGACGCATCGCCTCACCGGGGTCGAAGGGTGGTTCGAGCCACAGTCGACGCTCACCGACGCGGTCCGCGTCGTGGGCGCTCCGCCGCCTCGGTGGAAGCAGGCCATCGTCATCTGGTCGGCGTTCTTCCCCCTGTCTCTTCTGCTCAACACCCTTGTCTCCGAGTACCTCTCGCTGGGTCTTGTACTCCGGACCCTGCTCGTCACCCTCGTGAGCACACCCCTCATGGTGTACGTCCTGCTGCCGTTCATCACCGCCCGTGTGAAGCGCTGGCTCACTCCCTGACGGTTCGAAACACCGCGCGAGCGTGGTGAGCGTCACAAAAGTGCACACCACTGCAAACTTGCCGAGCCGTGCAAGTTCCGTACTGTGGGATCCGTGAGTTCCGGACTACGCGACCGCAAGAAGGCGGAGACCCGTGCAGCACTCAGTGCTGCCGCGATCCGTCTCGGGCGGCAACAGGGTTTCGACACCGTGACCGCCGAGGCGATCGCCCGCGACGCGGGGGTGTCGACGCGCACGTTCCACAACTACTTCTCCAGCAAGGAAGAAGCGGCGCTGTACTACCTCGAGCAGGCAGCGTTCGAGTGGGTGGACCTGATCGAACACCGGCCGCAGGACGAGGACTTCTGGGACACGGTGCGCGCCATCGTCTTCGAGATCGTCGACGATCCCGAGCGCGAGTTGACCGAGACCGTCGCGGTCGCGCGGTTCGTCGAGGAGTCGCCGGCTCTGCTGGCGAAGAAGCTCGAGTTCGACCGCTCGCTCTCCGCGGCGTTCAAGAAGGCCGTGGCCCGGCGCACCGGGCTCGATCCCGATCGGGACCTGTACCCCTCGTTGGTCCAGGCCGCGGTGGGCGCCACCGTCAGCGCCGCACTCGGATTCTTCGCCGAGGCATCCGAGAAGGGCTCCACCACAGCAGAATCCGCCGGCGAGGTGGTCCGCCTCGCCATGCAACAACTCGAACGGGGCTTCCGAGCGCCGCTCACCGGTTCCACCCCGCTCCCGCCCGACTGATCGCGCGTCCGTCCGTCACCCGCAGCACGACACCCCCCCGAACGAGGAGAACTCTCATGGCCACCTTCCTGTATCGCATAGGACGGTTCTCGTACCGTCGGAAAGGCATCGTGCTGCCGATCTGGCTCGCCATCCTGGTGTTGGCCGGTATCGGCGCGGCCACGTTGTCCGGCCCGACGAGCACGTCGTTCTCCATCCCGGGAACCCCCGCCCAGGCTGCGCTGGATCTGCAGAAGGAGCGCTTCGGAGGCGGCGATGATCCGCTCACGTCGGCGTCCGCGCAGTACGTGTTCCAGGCACCCGCGGGCACCACGCTCGACTCGCCCGAGAACACGGCGGCCATCGACGGCGTCATCGCGAACATTCGCGGCATCGCCGCCGTGAAGGACACGGCCAAGGCCGATCCCGCGGCCGGACCGGTGCCCGAGGGTGCCATGCCGCTCCTCGATCCGATCGCCGGCAACCAGGCGATCGTCGATCAGTACGCGGAGGCCGGTCTCGCGCCGGACGTCGCGGCCGCGAACGCCGCGGCCGTGTCGCCGCTCTCACCGGACAAGACCATCGGCATCCTCGACGTGCCCATCACCGGCACCGTCACCGATGTCACGGCCGAGATCCGCACCGAGCTGACCGACGCCGCCCAGCCCGCCCGTGACGCAGGGCTCACCGTCGAGATCGGTGGCAGCGCCATGCAGGCCGCCGAGCCGCCCGGCGGCACCGCCGAGCTGATCGGCCTGGCCGTCGCCGCCGTCGTCCTCGTCGTCATGTTCGGATCGCTCGTCGCCGCCGGACTGCCGCTCATCACGGCCATCGTCGGCATCGGCGTCACCAGTCTGACCATCACCACCGCGTCGGGCTTCGCCGAGCTCACCCAGTTCACGCCGATTCTCGCCATCATGATCGGCCTGGCCGTCGCCATCGACTACTCGCTGTTCATCGTCGCCCGGTTCCGTAACGAGCTGAGCGAGACGGACGACCGTGAGGAAGCCGCGGCACGCGCCGTGGGAACCGCCGGCAGCGCCGTCGTCTTCGCCGGCACCACGGTGCTCATCGCGCTCGTGGCACTGCGCGTCGTCGGCATCCCGTTCCTGTCCCAGATGGGTCTGGCCGCCGGCTTCGGTGTCTTCGTCGCCGTCCTCGTCGCGCTGACCATGCTGCCCGCCGTCCTCGGACTCTTCGGCGCGAAGGCGTTCGCCGGCAAGATCCGCACCGTCCCGGACCCGGAGCACGACGACAAGCCGACCAACGGCCTGCGGTGGGTGCGCATGGTGATCAAGCGTCCCGCACTGGTCCTCATCGTCGGTGTCGTGATCCTCGGTGTCATCGCCGGTCCCATGACGTCGCTGCGTCTGGCGCTTCCGTCGGTGGCCACCGCTGAACCCGGTACCCCCGCTCGTGAGGCGTACGACCTGGTCGACCAGGGCTTCGGCCCGGGACGCAACGGTCAGCTGCTGATGGTCGTGGACGCGAGCAACGTCCCCGAGGCCGATCGGACGGCGGCCTTCCAGGCCGTCGTCGACAAGGCGGCGGCGGAACCCGACGTGACCAACGCACAGCAGGCCGGGCTCAACCCGGCGGGCGACACCGCCCTGGTGTCGGTGACTCCCAAGAGCTCACCGATCAGCGAGGACACGCAGAACCTGGTGACCGCGCTGCGCGACGCCCGGGGTGGTCTGGAATCCGAGTACGGCGTCACCTACGGCGTCACCGGCCAGACGGCGCTCGAGATCGATGTGTCGGATCGGCTCCAGAAGGCCCTGATCCCGTACCTCGCAGTCGTCGTCGGATTGGCATTCCTGCTGCTCATGGTGGTGTTCCGATCGATCCTGGTGCCGCTGACGGCGACGCTCGGCTTCCTGCTCAGCGTGCTCGCCACCTTCGGTGCCACCGTCTTCATCTTCCAGGAAGGTGGACTGGGACTGATCTCCAACCCGCAGCCCATCGTGAGCTTCATGCCGATCTTCCTGATCGGTGTGGTCTTCGGACTCGCGATGGACTACCAGGTCTTCCTGGTGTCCCGCATGCGGGAGGCGTACGTCCACGGCGCGACCGCGAGCGATGCCATCGTCACGGGCTTCAAGTACGGCGCCCGCGTCGTCGCTGCCGCGGCGGTCATCATGATCTCGGTGTTCGCAGCGTTCATGCTGGAACCGGACTCGTTCATCAAGTCCATCGGTTTCGCTCTCGCGGCCGCCGTGTTCTTCGACGCCTTCATCGTCCGCATGATCCTGATCCCCGCGGTCATGGCGCTGCTCGGCGACAAGGCCTGGTACCTGCCGAAGTGGCTGGACAAGATTCTGCCGAACGTGGACATCGAAGGTGAGAAACTCGTCCGCAGGACGGACGAGACCGCACCGGCGACCCAGCAGCCGGCGAACCGGAGCTGAGTCGATGAACTGCACCCACCACGCCTGTCGTCCGACGGGTCCTGTCGAGAAGGAAGGATGCACGACGTGTTGATCTCACTTCTCCGCCGGTATCTGGCGCCGTACCGCGGCGCGCTGACAGGCGTGGTGGTGCTGCAGTTCGTGGCCACCGTGGCCTCGCTGTACCTGCCCAGCCTCAACGCCGACATCATCGACAACGGCGTGACGACCGGCGACACCGGCTACATCCTGTCGACCGGCTCGATCATGCTGGCCGTCTCCGCCGTGCAGATCGCGTGCTCGATCGGCGGCGTCTACTTCGGAGCACGCGCCGCCATGGCGGCCGGCCGCGACATCCGCGGGGCGCTCCTCGACCGCGTCGGCACTTTCTCGGCGCGCGAAGTCGGGACGTTCGGCGCTCCGTCGCTCATCACCCGCAACACGAACGACGTTCAGCAGGTGCAGATGGTGGTCCTGATGGGCTGCACCATCCTGGTGATGGCGCCCATCATGTGCGTCGGCGGCATCGTCATGGCTCTGCGCGAGGACTTCGGACTGTCGTGGCTCCTCGGTATCGCCGTTCCTGCGCTGGCGCTGAGCATGGGCTTCGTCGTGGTCCGCATGGTTCCGGCGTTCAAGGTCATGCAGAAGCGCATCGACACGGTCAACCGCGTTCTGCGCGAGCAGATCACGGGCATCCGCGTGGTGCGCGCCTTCGTGCGCGAGCCGTACGAGGTGGAGCGTTTCGACGACGCGAACACCGCCCTCACCGCCACCGCACTGCAGGTCGGTCGTCTGATGGCGCTCATGTTCCCGGTGGTCATGCTCATCAGCAACGTCACCAGCGTCGCGGTGATCTGGTTCGGCGGTCACGCCGTCGACGAGGGACGCATGGAGATCGGATCGCTGACGGCCCTGCTCAGCTACATCATGCAGATCCTGATGTCGGTGATCATGGCGTCGTTCATCGCGATGATGATCCCGCGCGCCAGCGTGTGTGCCGAGCGCATCACCGAGGTGCTCGACACGAATTCGTCCGTCGTGCCCTCCGCGAAGCCCGTCGTCTTCGCCTCGGCGCCGTCGACGGTGGAATTCGACAAGGCCGGCTTCGCGTATCCCGCGGCCGATCACCCGGTGCTCTGCGACGTGTCGTTCCGGGCGACAGCCGGAACCACCACGGCCGTGATCGGGAGCACCGGCTCGGGCAAGACGACGCTGATCAACCTGATCCCGCGTCTCATCGACACGACCGACGGAGTGGTGCGCGTGGGCGGAACCGATGTGCGAGAACTCGATCCGGAGGCGCTGCGAGCGGAGATCGGACTGATCCCCCAGCGGCCCTTCCTGTTCTCCGGCACCATCGCCTCCAATCTTCGCTACGGCAAGGAGGACGCCACGGAGGCCGAGATGTGGGACGCACTCGAGGTGGCGCAGGCCGCCGACTTCGTCCGCGAGATGCCCGAGGGTCTCGAGACCCCCGTCGCCCAGGGCGGCACCACCGTCTCCGGTGGGCAGCGTCAGCGACTGGCCATCGCCCGCGCCATCATCCGGCGGCCGAGCATCTACGTCTTCGACGACGCGTTCTCCGCTCTCGACCTGACGACGGACGCGAATCTCCGAGCGGCCCTGCGCCCCATCACACGTGACGCCTGCGTCATCGTCGTCGCGCAGCGGGTGTCCACCATCCGCGACGCGGACAGCATCGTGGTGCTCGACGACGGCAGGATGGTCGGCCTCGGTACGCACGACGAGCTGCTCGAGACGTGTCCCACCTATGCCGAGATCGTCGACTCGCAGCGCACCGCAGCGGGTGTCGCATGACGCGGCCCGGCGGTCCTCCCGGTCCCGGTGCTCCCGGCACGAAGGCGATGAGCTTCGGACCGTCCGTCAGGCGGCTGCTGCGCCGGCTCCTTCCGCAGCGCATGCTGCTCACGGTGGTACTCGTGTTCGCCGTCGCCAGCGTCGTTCTCACCGTTCTCGCCCCGAACATCCTGGGCAGAGCCACCAACCTCATCTTCGACGGCATCGTCGGCCGTTCGCTCGACCCCTCGCTGACCAAGGAGCAGGTCGTCGACGGTCTCCGCGCCTCGGGTGAGGGCACACGCGCCGACATGGTGTCGAGCATGGACGTCGTCCCCGGTCGGGGAGTCGACTTCGACGCCGTCGGCAAGGTGCTGGTCCTCGTCCTCATCCTCTACATCGGGTCCGCACTGCTGTCCTGGGTGCAGGGCTACATTCTCAACATCGCGCTGCAACGCGTCATCAAGCGTCTGCGTACCGACGTCGAGAACAAGATCCACCGGTTGCCGTTGCGCTACTTCGACTCCCACAAGCGCGGCGACGTGCTCTCGCGAGTCACCAACGACATCGACAACGTCTCGCAGAGCCTGCAACAGACACTCAGCCAGCTCGTGGTCTCGGTGCTCACGGTCTTCGGCATCCTGGGCATGATGCTGTGGATCTCGCCGCTGCTCGCACTGGTCGCGATCCTGACGGTGCCGCTGTCGATCGTGGTGACGGCGATGATCGCCAAGCGCTCGCAGCCGCACTTCATCGCGCAGTGGAAGCAGACCGGCGCGCTCAACGCACAGGTCGAGGAGGCCTACACCGGGCACGAGCTGGTCAAGGCCTACGGCCGCCAGCACGAGACGGCGCGGGTGTTCCACGAGAGCAACGAGGAGCTGTACCAGGCGAGCTTCCGGGCACAGTTCATCTCCGGAATCGTCATGCCCGCCATCATGTTCCTGGGCAACCTCAACTACGTCGCCATCGCCGTGGTGGGCGGACTGCGCGTCGCGTCCGGCACGCTGAGCCTGGGCGAGGTGCAGGCTTTCATCCAGTACTCCCGCCAGTTCACGCAGCCGCTCACGCAGATCGGTTCGATGGTCAACCTGCTCCAGTCGGGTGTCGCCTCCGCGGAGCGCATCTTCGAGATCCTCGACGCCGAGGAGGAGGGCGCCGATCCGTCGGCACCCGTCACCCCCACCACGCGCAGTGGACGCGTCGAGTTCCGGGACGTGTCGTTCCGCTACGAACCGGAGCGTCCGCTCATCGACGGGCTGTCCTTCGTGGCGGAACCCGGCCAGATGGTTGCGATCGTCGGCCCCACCGGCGCCGGCAAGACGACGCTCGTGAACCTCGTGATGCGGTTCTACGACATCGATTCCGGCTCGATCACGCTCGACGGTGTGGACACGCGTGACATGACGCGGGCGACGCTGCGATCGCGCACCGGCATGGTGCTGCAGGACACCTGGCTGTTCGGCGGCAGCATCCGCGACAACATCGCGTACGGCAACAGTGGCGCCACCGAGGAGTCGATCATGGAGGCGGCGCGGGTGAGTTACGTCGACCGTTTCGTGCACTCGCTGCCCGACGGGTACGACACCGTCATCGACGAGGAGGGCAGCAACGTCAGTGCGGGCGAGAAGCAGTTGATCACCATCGCGCGCGCGTTCCTCGCCGACCCGGCCGTGCTGATCCTCGACGAGGCCACCAGCTCCGTCGACACCCGTACCGAGCTGCTGGTGCAGAAGGCCACCGCGGCCCTGCGCAGCGATCGCACGAGTTTCGTGATCGCGCACCGCCTCTCCACGATCCGCGACGCCGATCTGATCCTGGTGATGGAGAACGGGTCCATCGTGGAGAAGGGCACGCACGATGAGCTCATCGCGGCGCGCGGCGCCTACCACCGTCTCAGTGCGTCCGGCCTGCAGGAGCAGCAGTTGGCGTCTGGTTCGATGGGGGCATGACCGACCTCTTCACAGTCGAGACCCGTATCGAGGACCATCTCGGTCGAACCGGCACCCTGCGGACGCCGCACGGCGACATCGAGACCCCCGCGTTCATCGCCGTCGGCACCAAGGCCACCGTCAAGGCGGTGCTGCCGGAGTCGATGAAAGAGCTGGGCGCACAGGCGGTTCTGGCGAACGCCTACCACCTGTACCTGCAGCCGGGGCCCGACATCGTGGACGAGGCCGGGGGACTCGGCACGTTCATGAACTGGGACGGCCCGACGTTCACCGACAGCGGCGGGTTCCAGGTGATGTCGCTCGGCGTCGGGTTCAAGAAGGTCATCTCGATGGACGCCACTCGGGTGGAGTCGGACGACGTCATCGCCGAGGGTAAGGAGCGCCTCGCGCACGTCGACGACGACGGCGTGACGTTCAAGTCCCACCTCGACGGATCGCGGCACCGCTTCACTCCCGAGGTGTCGATGCAGATCCAGCACCAGCTCGGCGCGGACATCATGTTCGCGTTCGACGAGCTGACCACGTTGATGAACACCCGTGCGTACCAGGAACAGTCGCTGGACCGCACGCAGGCGTGGGCGGTGCGGTGCATCGCCGAGCACGAGCGCCTCACGGCCGAGCGCGCCGACAAGCCGTACCAGGCGCTGTTCGGTGTGGTGCAGGGTGCGCAGTACGAGGACCTTCGTCGGAAGGCGGCACACGATCTCGAGACCATCGTCGGCGAGACCGGGCGCGGATTCGACGGCTACGGCATCGGCGGCGCTCTGGAGAAGCAGAACCTCGGCACCATCGTCCGCTGGGTGAACGAGGAACTGCCCGAACACAAACCGCGCCACATGCTCGGGATCAGCGAGCCGGACGACTTCTTCGTCGCCATCGAGAACGGTGCCGACACTTTCGACTGCGTGAATCCGTCACGCGTGGCCCGGAACGCGGCGATCTACACACCGGACGGGCGCTTCAACATCAACACCGCGCGGTTCCGTCGGGACTTCACGCCGATCGACGAGGAGTGCGACTGCTACACCTGCGCGCACTACACGCGGGCGTACATGCATCACCTGTTCAAGGCCAAGGAGATGCTGGCCTCGACCCTCGCCACCATTCACAACGAGCGGTTCACCGTGCGGCTGGTGGACGACATCCGCGCCTCCATCCGCGACGGGCGGTTCCAGGAGTTCAAGAAGGAGACCCTGGCGCGCTTCTATTCCTGAGCCGCAACTCCCCGCGAGTACGCCCATAGTGTCGTGAAGTCGTGCTCGACAACGACAGTATCGACGTACTCGCGGGGGCGGGCGGGGGTCAGTCCGGGGAGTAGGTCGGCTCGCGCTTCTTGATGTACGCGATGACGGCGTAGGTGATCGGGAGCACGAGCACCTCGACGAGGGTCTTCCACAGGAAGCCGACGATGACGTAGTTCACGAAGTCGGCGCCCGTCGTGATGCCGATGACGCCGGCCGCGATGCTGCAGAAGATCAGGGTGTCGAAGAACTCGCCGACCACCGTCGACCCGATGAGGCGGGCCCACAGGTGCTTCTCCTTGGTGCGTTCCTTGATCTTCACCAGCACGATGGAGTTCAACAGCTGTCCGACGGTGTAACCGGCGAGACCGGCGAGGACCAGGCGCGGCACGACGCCGACGACGGTCTCGAGTGCGGCCTGGTTCTCGTAGAACGACGCGGCGGGGAGTTCGATGGCGATCCAGAAGCAGACCGATGTGAGCAGGAGAGAGCCGAAGCCCAGGTAGATGGCGCGGCGCGTCGCCTTGAGCCCGTACACCTCGCTGAGCACATCGCCGAGGATGTACGCGAGGGGGAAGAGGAAGAACGCGCCGTCGGTGTTGATGGGGAGAATCTGGAAGGGCCCGAGCGAGACGTCGGACGCGGCGAAGAAGGCGACACCCTTGCTGGCGGCCACGTTCGAGATCAGCAGTGTCGCGACGAAGAGCGCGACGATGGCGGGGTAGAAGCCACGGCTGATGTGGGCGAACGAGGCCTGTCCAGACGGAGTGTCGCCGTCGGTGGCGGTGGAGTTGGTTGCAGTCACCGGTCGATCCAAGCACCGAGACGACGACGGGCGCGAATCCCCGAAGGGATCCGCGCCCGATGTCGGTGTGTGCGGAGGCTACTTCTTGACCACCTGGGTGCCACCGGCGAACTGATCGTGCTTGCCCTGCTTGGTGGGGCTCGAGTTGACCGTGACGGCGATGACGATCACGGCGATGAACGCGAGCAGGCTACCGAGGAACGGGATGATGTTGAGCAGCGTGAACGCGTTGCGTATCGCGGACTGCTGCAGCGTCGGCCGCGGCGTGCCGGCGGGACCGTGCACCTGGAGTCCGAGGATCTTCTTGCCGAGTGTCGCGCCCTGGCTGACCTCGAGGCCGACGAAGTACGCGAACGTCAGGACGCCGGAGAAGAGTCCGGTGACGAGGATGTTGTCGGTCGCACCGAAGATCGCGGCGAGGATCAGCGCGACGATGCCGACGATGATCCCGTCGATGATGCGCGCGCCCAGTCGAATGCCGAGCCCACCGGGCTGACCGCCGCCGGGCACTCCACCGAAGTTCGAGCCACCGTAGTTGGTGGTGTTGTCGAACTGCGGGGGCGTCGGGTAGCCACCCTGCTGGGGGTAGCCGCCCTGCTGGGGGTAGCCACCCTGCTGCGGCGGGACGTTGCCCTGCGGCGGCGGGTAGTTGCCCTGCGAGGGCGGGGGGTAACTGCCCTGCGAGGGCGGGGGGTAACTGCCCTGCGAGGGCGGCGGGTAGGACCCCTGCGACGGGGGCGGGTAGGAACCCTGCTGCGGCGGCGGGTAGCTGCCGGGGTTCTGCGGATCCTTGCTCGGGTCGAAACCGCCTGTGGTCATGATGTCCTTCTCGTACGGGTTGACGTGTCGGAGTCTTCTCGCGGCCACCTTACGTCCGATACGCCCCGACCGGTGTGCGATGTTCCGTTGCAACGGGGTCTCGATCAGTGACCGAGCACGAACCACGGCTCCCTCGGGAGCAGGTCCAGGGACCAGTACGAGGCCAGGTCGGACAGCGATTCGTGCGTGCGCTCGGACGGAACCCCGATCGACGACGCGATCTCGGCGGAGACGTCGGACACGGTCTGCCCGGCGGCGAGTCGGTCGCGCAGGGTGACGGCGCCGTCCCGCTTGGCGAGGCGCTTGCCCGTCGGTCCGAGAGCGAGCGGGACGTGCACGTACTCCGGGATCTGCACGCCGAGCAGACCGGCGAGGTAGGCCTGACGCGGCGCCGACGCGAGCAGGTCGTCCGCGCGAACCACCTGGTCGACGCTCTGGAACCCGTCGTCGACGACGACGGCGAGGTTGTAGGCGGGAACGCCGTCCGTGCGCTGGAGGACGAGGTCGTCGACCACGCCCGTGAACTCGCCGACGAGGGCGTCGGTCACGGTGAACGACCGCGTGTCCGAACGCAACCGCAGCGCGGCGCGTCGGCCCTCGGCGCGGCGGGACGCGCGTTGCGCCTCGGTGAGGTTCCGGCAGGTTCCGGGGTATGCACCCTCGGGAGCGTGCGGTGCGGACGCGGCCTGCTGGATCTCGCGGCGGGTGCAGAAACACTCGTAGACACGGCCGTCGGCGGCGAGGGAGGCGATGGCCGCGGTATAGGACTCTCGGCGATCCGATTGCCGCACCACCGGCCCGTCGACGGTGATGCCGACGGCGGCGAGATCGTCGAGCTGACGGTGCTCGGCGCCCGGTCGCACGCGATCGAGGTCCTCGACGCGCAGGACGAATCCGCGTCCGGTTCCGCGGGCGAGGAGCCACGCGAGCACAGCCGTGCGGAGGTTCCCGATGTGGAGGTCGCCGGAGGGGCTCGGTGCGAAGCGGCCGTTCACTCGCCGCGACCCATGAGCTCGTCCCGTCGGGACGCGACCTCCGTCCGCAGCGCGTCGACCACCACCCCGACCTCGGGGCGGCGCAGCGTCTCGCCGCGCACGACCAGCCAGTAGGCCAGGGTGACCGACACCTCCGAGCGCAGGATGCGCACGAGATCGCGGTGCCGGTCGGCCATGAAGCACGGCAGCAGGCCGATACCGGCGCCCGCCCGCGTGGCCTCGACGTGCACGAAGACGTTGGTCGAGCTCACCGAACTCCGCATCACCGGGACGTCCGACGACGGGGGAGCGTCGCCGACGGCGACCGAGCGCGCGAGATCCAGGTCGTCGACGTGGAGCATCGACTCGACGAAGTAGACGAGGGGATGGCCGGCGAGGTCGCGTCGGGTGGTGATGGTGTCGTGGTGCTCGAGGTACTCCGGAGTGGCGTACAGACCGAGGCAGTACTCGCCGAGGTGCACGGCCTCGGCGCGGTGCACCTGAGGCGTGCCGACGACGATCTCGACGTCCATTCCCGATCGTTGTTGCGAGGCGCGTCGCGTCGCGGCGACCAGTTCCACGGACACCTCGGGGTGCCGTTCCTGCACACTGACGGCGGCGGGCGCCGCGATGTAGGCGCTGAATCCGTCCGTCGCGGAGATGCGGACGACACCACGCAGCGACGCACCGCCCGGGTCCACCAGGCCGCGCACCACGCTGTCGACCGTCTCGGCCGCGGCGAGTGCGTGTCGGCCCAGGTCGGTGAGTTCCCAGCCGCCCGAGGTGCGGACCAGTACCCGGCCACCGAGTGATTTCTCCAGTGAGGCGATGCGGCGAGACACCGTCGTGTGATTGACACCGAGGCTGTCCGCGGCGGCGGTGAAGCGGCCGCTGCGCCCGACGGCGAGGAGGACGAGAAGATCGTCCGCGCTGGGCGGCGTGTGCGCCGAGGAGCGTCCGGACGAGGTCATGTGTGCATCTTTGCAGTTCGGTCGTGCGCGCGCGGCCATTGTGCGGCGCGGTGATCTGCGTCGATACTCGACTCAGCGTGTGCCGTGGATCACTGTCCCGGCACCGGAGACTCAGCAAGGAGAATGTCATGTCGGTTGTCGACAGGGTGGATCGCGACGAGGAACCGTCGGGTCTGCGGAAGGTGGTCGCCGCATCCATGGCGGGCACCGTGGTCGAGTGGTACGAGTTCTTCCTCTACGGCACGGCGGCGACGCTCGTGTTCAGCAAGATCATGTTCGCGGAGGGAACCAGCGAACTCGACGCCATCCTGGCGGCCTTCGTCACGTACGCGGTCGGCTTCGTCGCACGACCGCTCGGTGGCATCGTCTTCGGTCATTTCGGTGACAAGTACGGACGTAAGAAGCTCCTGCAGTTCTCGCTGGTGCTGGTCGGCGCCGCCACCTTCCTCATGGGCTGCCTGCCGACGTTCAACCAGATCGGGTACTGGGCGCCGGCACTGCTGGTGACGCTGCGCTTCATCCAGGGCTTCGCGGTGGGCGGTGAGTGGGGCGGCGCAGTGCTTCTCGTCGCCGAGCACAGCCCCAACAAGAGCCGCGGCTTCTGGGCCAGTTGGCCGCAGGCCGGTGTCCCCGGCGGCAACCTGCTCGCGACGGTCGTCCTGTTGGTGCTCACCACCGTGCTCTCGGAGGACGCGTTCCTCAGCTGGGGCTGGCGTGTCGCGTTCTGGCTGTCCGCCGTCATCGTCTTCGTCGGCTACTACGTCCGCACCAAGGTCACCGACGCACCCATCTTCGTCGAGGCGCAGAAGCAGGCCGAGGTCATCAAGGCCGCGTCGTACGGCGTCTTCGAGGTCGTGAAGCGTTACCCGCGTGGCGTGTTCACCGCGATGGGCCTGCGCTTCGGCGAGAACGTCATGTACTACCTGGTGGTCACCTTCTCCATCACCTACCTCAAGGTCGAGGTGGGAACCGACACCAGCACCATCCTGTGGTGGATGCTCATCGCGCACGCCGTGCACTTCGCGGTGATCCCGTTGGTCGGTCGCCTGGCGGACACCGTCGGACGCCGTCCGGTGTACCTCGTCGGTGCGGTCACCGCCGGCACGTGGGGGTTCTTCGCCTTCCCCATGATGAACAGCGGCCACAACGTCGTCATCATGCTGGCGATCATCATCGGACTGGTGTTCCACGCCTTCATGTACGCCACGCAGCCGGCGATCATGTCCGAGATGTTCCCCACGCGTATGCGGTATTCCGGTGTGTCCCTGGGCTATCAGGTGACGTCGATCGTCGCCGGGTCGCTCGCGCCGATCATCGCGGTGAAGCTGCTGGACGTCTACGGCTCGTCCGTGCCGATCGCCTGGTACCTCGCAGCCTCCGCGCTCATCACGCTGATCGCCGTCGTGGTGGCTCGTGAGACCAAGGGCATCGCGCTCGAGAGCATCGACATCGCCGACGCGAAGAACCTGGCCACCGAGGCCGAGCTCGCGAAGGCCGGTATCCCGACGAAGTAGGCACGCACACAGCATCGCGCCCTCTCCCGCATGACGGGAGAGGGCGCGTTCGTGTGTGTGTCAGGCCTCGGCGACGAGGTGCGGACGCGAGGCACCGGCCTCGCAGTCACGCATGAACTCGGTGAAGATGCGGTCGAAGCGGTCGGGATTGTCGAGATGCGGGAAATGCCCTGCCCTCTCGAAGATCTCGACGCGGCCGTGCGGCAACTCGGCCCGAGCGTTCTCGGTGTGCGAGTTGGGGATGATGCTGTCGCGCGCACCCCAGACCAGCATCGCCTGGATGTTGGGGAAGTTGGCGAAGTGCGGTGTCGCACTGATGGTCTGACCGCGGAAGCTGATGACGGAGCGGGCGGTCGCGAGGAACGCGCGGCGGGTGCCGGCGTCCTGGACCGACCCGAAGCTGCGCCACGCCTCGGAGGAACTGGCGCTCATCAGGGGGAGTCCCAGCTTGTCGAGCCGATCGATCGCGAGATCGGTGAGGCCTCGCACGGTGCGGTTCGCCATGAGCGGGAGAACGAATTCGCTGCCCGGCAGGGTGGCCGCACGCAGGAGGGGGCTCACCTCGGGGCCGAGGCCGCCGCTGGCGATGAGCACCATGCGCTCGACCAACTCGGGGAACAGGTACAGCGTCTGCATCGCGATGCCACCGCCGAGCGAGTGGCCCACGAACGTCGCCGACGTGATGTCCAGGCTGTGCAGCAGGTCGCGCACCGTCGCGGCGTGGGAACTGATGGAGTAGTCCCCGGCGGGCTTGTCCGATTCACCGTGGCCGAACAGGTCCGGCACGATGACGCGGTACCGCTGCGACAGGGTGTCGATCTGCGGTTCCCAGTTGTGATGGGAGCCCAGCAGTCCGTGGATCAGGATGACCGCGGGGCCGTGTCCGATGTCCAGGTACTTCAGTTCGTTGCCGTGCAGACTGAGTGTCTGCATGTCCGGCTGTGCGGTATCGAGTGCCGCCATGGGAGATCCCTCCGTTGTACTACCGCTCCAGTGTGCACGCTGGTGGGCGGCGGGGAGCCGTTCCGCGAGCATGTGATCCCAGACATTCACTGCCCGGCGGCGGTGTCGGTCACAAGAGGTTTCGGTGGCGAACGACGCGATCAGTGCGTCAGATACACCTTCACCGCCACGACGATCGCGGCCAGCACTGCGGTGGCGATACCGGCCAGGACCAGGCGAAACGACAGTCCGCGGCCGCGCAGACGCTCGGCGACCACCGGGATCGACGCGATACGCAACGTCACCAGACCACCCGCGAGCCCCTGCGCGAGTGCGCCGGGCAGGATATCGAGCCACGCCAGCGCCAGCAGCAACGACGGCGCGACGCCCGAGGAGGCGATCGGCAGCGAGTCCCGCAACTCCTCGCGCCAGTCGACGGTGTCGTCGTCGACGGTGCCGGCCGCGACGGCGTCCGCGAAGATGTGGGCGAGGAAGGTGGTGAGCGTGGTGCCGATCACCAACAACGCCGCCGTACCGTTCGCGATGGACGACGGACTGGCGACGACCACCACGGTCATCACCAGGACGTTTCCGTAGACGTAGGCCGAGAGACGTCGGGTGGCGCGGTGCGGAGGCAGCACGCCGGCCTTGCGCGTCGTCACTCGGCGGTAGAGGGATCCGACGGGTCCGGGTGTGCTCATCCCGGGAATGCTGCCAGGTGGAGAGGAGTCGCGATGGCCCTGGTCGTGCGCGGTGTCGGGTGGCCACGCGGGGAGCCGCTGCTCGGAGTCACCGACACGGACACCGGCGAGGTGACGTCCCGGCCGGTGCTGTCGTCCGCACTGCGATACCGCGCGCTCGACGCGCCGGGTGTGCTGTGGTGCATCGGTCGCCGCGCCGAGGACGGCCGTCCTGTGGCCTGCCCGAACGGTGCGCGCGCCACCTCCGGGGTGCACTGCGACGCCTGTGTCGCGGCGGATCCGTACCGGTTCGTCCACATCGTCCACCGGCAGGACTTCCTGTCGAAGGGGCTCGAGAGCGTCGTGATGCAACCGCACTGGCTCTACGTCGCGACCTTCGCCGACGGGACGGACAAGGTGGGAACGGCGGCGGATCCTCGGAAATGGGGACGGCTCACCGAGCAGGGCGCCGTGGTCGGACGCTACGTCGCACGGGCGGTCGACGGACGCGTGGTGCGGCACCTCGAGGACGCGATGACCGACACTGCCGGTCTGCGCCAGGCCGTGCGCGCCGCAGCCAAGGCGGCGGGGTTGACCCGCCCGATCGACCTCGCCCGCCTCGACCGATCGAACGCAGACGCGGCGACACTGGCGCGCGAGGTGCTCGCCGACCTCGGTCCCGACTTCTCCGACGACGACTTCCGTGTCGTCGACGAGCAGTGGGAGCCGCCCGCGGGCCGAGAGGCGGCCTTCACGGGTCGGCGCACGGCCTATCCGCTGGACACTGCCGTCGGTGCGCACGGCCTGACCGTCCAGTGGTGCATCGGTTCCGCCGTCGGCGCGACGGTGGCGGAGGATCCGGATGCCGTCTACGTCGCCGACCTGGCCCGACTGCGGGGCCGCCGCATCGAGTGGGGCGAGTTCGACACCGCGCTGCCCGCCATGCAGGAAGCACTGTTCTGAGTTTGTCCCCGGCCGCCGCGTGGCATTCGTGAGCCATGCCGACCTATCGAGTGAGAGACACCAGCGACGACTCCATCCTGGCCACGGCCGAGCACGAGGACGTGTCGACGGCCGAGGCGTGGGCCGCGGTGGTCGTGGAAGGGCTCGACCCGGCTCCGGTGACCTGGGTGCTGGACAGAGAGTGAGAACGAAGAAGACCCCCGTGCAGCGCACGGGGGTCTTTCTCTGCGGAGGATAGGGGATTTGAACCCCTGAGGGCGTTAACCCAACCCGCGTTCCAGGCGAGCGCCATAGGCCACTAGGCGAATCCTCCGTCGGCTACCTTACCGGCGACACCCCCGTTGAGACGAATCGGGTCGGTTCGGTGGTGCGCGGGGGATGTGGCTAGACTCGTCCACGGATCCCGCGCGGCGCGCATCCTGTGAACTCCCCCAGGGCCGGAAGGCAGCAAGGGTCAACGGGCTCTGCCGGGTGCGCGGGGTCCCCTTAACTTCCCGCCACGCGCAGTCGCCTCGAAAGGCCCTCCTCGCCATGACCGGCCAAGCTCAACTCGGACTGATGAACCCCGACGAGCTGGCCGCGGAGCACGAGAAGCGCACCGCCGAGTACGAGGCACTGGTCGCACGCGGACTCTCGCTGGACCTCACCCGCGGCAAGCCGTCCCCGGAGCAGCTCGATCTCGCGGCCGGCCTGCTCACCCTGCCCGGTGAGGACTACCGGGACGGCAAGGGCACCGACTGCCGCAACTACGGCGGACTGCAGGGTCTGCCCGAGCTGCGCGCCATCTTCGGTGAGCTACTGAACATCCCGGCCGCGAACCTGATCGCGGGAAACAACGCGAGCCTCGAGATCATGCACGACCTCGTGGTGTGGGGGCTGCTGCACGGCACCGTCGACTCGGTGCGTCCGTGGTCGGCCGAACCCGTCGTCCGCTTCCTGTGCCCGAGCCCCGGTTACGATCGGCACTTCGCCATCACCGAGAGCTACGGCATCGAGATGATCCCGGTGACGATGAACGAGGACGGCCCCGACATCGCCGAGGTCGAGCGGCTGGTCTCGGGCGATCCGCAGATCAAGGGCATGTGGTGCGTGCCGAACTACGCGAACCCCACGGGCGCGGTGTACTCGGAGGAGGTCACCCGCGCTCTCGCGACGATGCCCACCGCGGCCGCCGACTATCGCCTGTTCTGGGACAACGCCTACGCGGTGCATCCGCTGGCAGACGAATTCCCGCCCGCGTACGACGTGCTGAGCCTGGCAGCGGAGGCCGGTCACCCGAACCGTCCGTACGTCTTCGCGTCCACGTCGAAGATCACCTACGCCGGTGCCGGCGTCAGCTTCCTCGGTTCGTCGTCGGCGAACCTCGACTGGTACCTGGGCCACTACGGCAAGAAGAGCATCGGCCCCGACAAGCTCAACCAGTTGCGTCACCTGCGGTTCTTCGGCGACGCCGACGGTGTGCGCGCACACATGGCGAAGCACCGCGAGATCCTCGCGCCGAAGTTCGCACGGGTACAGGAGATCCTCGACGATCGCCTGGGCGCGTCGAAGGTGGCGTCGTGGACCGAGCCCGCGGGCGGGTACTTCATCAGCCTCGACGTGCTCGACGGCACCGCAGCGCGCACCATTTCTCTGGCGAAGGACGCCGGCATCGCCCTCACCGGCGCCGGCTCCGCCTTCCCGTACAAGCGCGATCCCGACGACCGCAACATCCGCCTCGCCCCCAGCTTCCCGTCCACCGACGAGTTGTCCGCGGCGATGGACGGCGTGGCCACCTGCGTGCTGCTGGCCGCGACGGAGAAGCTGCTCGGGTCGTAGTTCGGTCGGGTTCTCACACCGATTCCGGCAGGGTTCACCGGCTGCAACCCCTGTGAGTTGCGGAAACCGGCGACGGTTCGACGCCTGTGGATGGCCATGAGCAGCATTCCTGGATCTCGGCCACGATCGTCACATGAGCGACGAGGGCGAAGCCGCAGAACTGATCCGGCGCGCGGATCTTCTCGGCCGAGGTGTGTCCGACACCGAGATCCGCAGTGCACGCAGGTCCGTGTCCATCGTGGCCGTGCGGCGGGGGTGTTTCGTCGACAAGTGGCGTTTCACCGACTCCACGCCGGAGGCTCGACACCTTCTCGCAGCCCGGGCAGCCCTGGCCGCAGGCGGACCGGGTCTCACGCTCAGCCACGAGTCGGCCGCGCTGGCGTGGGGCATGTCGTTGTGGCAGGGGCCGCCACCGCTGGTGCACCTGACGGTCGACAGGCCGACCGGCGGACGTGTCGACGCGGTACGGCACCTCCACACGCATCCACTCGCCGATGTGGACGTGGTGATGCGTGACGGTGCGAGAGTGACCTCCGCGGCGCGGACCGTGGCGGATCTTGCGTGTGCCTTGAGCTTCGAAGCCGCTGTGTGCGTTGGTGATTCGGCGCTGGCATGCACTCCGACATCGATCGACGACATCACCGAGGCGATCCGCGGGTGTGGCCGTCGGCGCGGCGTCGCGGGCGCTCGACGTGCCGCCGCATTCTTGGACGGTCGTAGCGAGAGCGTCGGCGAATCGCGCAGTCGGGTGTACCTCGATCGGCACGGGCTCCCCGCGCCCGAGCTGCAGATCGAGATCGTGATCGACGGGCGCACGTATCGGCCGGACTTCCTGTGGGAGGACCAGCGCGTGCTCGGCGAGTTCGACGGACTGGCGAAGTACACACGCAACGGCGAGTCCGCGAACGCAGTCGTGATCCGCGAGAAGCTTCGGGAGGACGCTCTGCGTGCCGCCGGGTGGATCGTCGTGCGGTGGACGTGGGCGGACCTCGTCGACGGTCGGCTGGCGCAGCGCATTCGTGCTGCGCTGTCCGCGTGAAAGAATGACGCCATGGCCACGACGCTGCACTTGGTGGGGGATCCCGACGCCGACGCCCTGCTCGCCTCCGACCCGCTCGCGCTGCTGATCGGGATGTTGCTCGATCAGCAGGTACCGATGGAGTCGGCGTTCGCCGGTCCGAAGAAGCTGGTGGATCGCATCGGGTCGCTCGACGTCCGCGCGATCGCCGAGATGCCGGAGGACGACTTCCTCGCGATCTGCTCCACTCCACCCGCGGTGCACCGGTTCCCCGGGTCGATGGGCAAGCGGATCCAGTCGATGTGCTCGTACATCGTCGACGAGTGGGACGGCCGCGCCGACGCAATCTGGACGGACGGCGACCCGGACGGCAGAGAAGTGCTGAAGCGACTGAAGGCGCTGCCCGGGTACGGCGATCAGAAGGCGCGCATCTTCCTGGCTCTGCTGGGCAAGCAGATGGGTGTGGAGCCGGCCGGGTGGCGCGACGCCGCCGGATCGTACGGCGACGACGGCTCCCGACGATCCATCGCCGACGTGGTCGACGCGACCAGTCTGGGCGAGGTGCGCGAGTTCAAGAAGGCGGCCAAGCGGGCCGCCAAGGAGAGCGCAGGATCCTAGGTTCCCGCCGACCGTTCTGTCGGTCGACGTCGGTACTCTCTCTCGCGTGGCCCTGTACCGGAAGTACCGTCCAGCGACGTTCGCGGAAGTGGTCGGGCAGGAGCATGTCACCGAGCCTCTGTCCGTCGCACTGGACTCGAAGCGCATCAATCACGCCTACCTCTTCTCCGGCCCTCGCGGGTGTGGCAAGACGTCGTCCGCACGCATCCTGGCGCGGTCGCTCAACTGCGTCCAGGGTCCGACGTCGACGCCGTGCGGAGTGTGCGGCTCATGTGTCGCGCTCGCTCCCGGCGGCCCGGGCAACCTCGACGTCATCGAGCTCGACGCGGCCAGCCACGGCGGCGTGGACGACACCCGTGAGCTGCGTGACCGCGCGTTCTACGCGCCTGCGGAATCGCGCTACCGCGTCTTCATCGTGGACGAGGCCCACATGGTCACGACGGCGGGCTTCAATGCGCTGCTCAAGATCGTGGAGGAGCCGCCCGAGCACCTGATCTTCGTGTTCGCGACCACGGAGCCGGAGAAGGTGCTGCCGACCATCCGCAGCCGCACCCATCACTACCCCTTCCGGTTGCTGCCTCCGCTCGCCATGCGCGGTCTGATGGAGCGCATCTGTGCGGAGGAGAAGGTCACCGTGCAGGATGCGGTGTACCCGTTGGTCATTCGTGCCGGTGGTGGCTCCCCGCGCGACACTCTCAGCGTGCTGGACCAGCTGCTCGCCGGTGCAGGTGACGAGGGTGTGCAGTACACCCGCGCACTCACTCTGCTCGGCGTCACCGACGTCGCGCTGATCGACGAGGCCGTCGACGCACTGGCCGCCCGGGACGGTGCCGCTCTGTTCGGCACCGTCGAGAAGGTCATGGACGCGGGCCACGATCCCCGCCGGTTCGCGGTGGACCTGCTCGATCGGCTGCGCGACCTCATCCTCATGCGTGCAGTCCCCGATGCGGGGGAGCGCGGACTCGTCGACGCCCCCGCCGACATGCTCGAGCGTATGCGCGACGAGGCGGAGCGCATCGGCCCGGCCACGCTGGCCCGATTCGCGGAGACGGTGCACGCCGGACTCGGTGAGATGCGCGGCGCCACGGCTCCCCGGCTGTTGCTGGAGGTCATGTGTGCGCGGATGCTGCTGCCGGCGGCGTCCGATGCGGAAAGTGCTGTGCTGCAACGGTTGGAGCGACTCGAACGGCGCCTCGACGTGACCCTGCCCGCAGGCGAGGCCGCTGCGGTCGAGGCCGAACATCAGCACGACCGCCTCGAGGCGGCGGCGCAGCAGCAGACGTACCGCCGCCCGTCCGAGCGGGCGGCCGAGCCGGCCGCCGCTCCCGCGCCCGTCGTCGACGCCCCCGCAGCCAGAGTCGCTGCACCGGAACCGGTCACACCCGACCCTGCGCGCCCCGAACCTGCGCGCCCCGAACCTGCGCGCCCCGAACCGGCCGCAGCGCAGCCGCCCGCAGCGCAGCCGGCCACCCCTGAACCCGAGCCGACCCCTGAACCCGAGCCGACCCCGGAGCCCACCCCCGTAGCCGTGGAACCCCCGGCCGCCGAACCGACGACACCCGAGCCCGCCGAGAGTGCACCCGAGCCGGCAGAGACCGCCCCCGAGACAGCACCCGAGCCCGCCGCGCCGAGTCCCGCCGCGGCGGAGGGTCCGGATGCCGCGGACGTGCGCGCCGTCTGGTCCGAGGTGCGGACGAAGGTGCGCGAGCGCAGCCGCACCGTCGAGGTGATGCTCTCGGGCGCCACCGTGAAGTCCGTCGGGGACGGGGCGATCGTGTTGGCTCACGACTCGGTACCGCTGGCCAAGAGGCTGGTCGAGCCCCGCAACGCCGAGGTCATCAAGGACGCGCTGCGTGACGTCTTCGGCGTCGAGTGGACCGTGGTCTGCGAGGCGGGCGACGGCACCGCTCGGTCGGCGGCACCGGCACCGGCATCCGCCCCGGCCGAGCGCCCGGCGTCCACCGGCCCTCGGTTCTCGCGCCCGAGCAGGTCGGCGCCCACCCCGGAGCCGGCACGGCCGGCGCAGTCCGGCAGCGCCCCGGCGCGGTCGACGCCCTCGCGCCCGTCCGACGACGACATTCCTCCGCCGCTCGAGGAGCCCGACTATCCGGACGACCCGGGTCCCTCGCCGTACGACGGTCCACCTCCCCCGGAGAGCCCGGAGGAGCAGGAAGAGCTCATGAAGCAGGCGAAGGAGCCGGTCGATCCGTCGACGCGTCGCGATCCGGACGAAGTCGCGCTCGAGCTGCTGCAGTCCGAGCTGGGTGCCACCCCGCTGAAAGACGTCTGACCTGCTGCTGACGGTGTGAAACACCGGCAGGAGTGTCACAGTGCGCGCTCGTTTCGGTCCTTTCGGCAGCGCGGCTCCATGCCTAGGGTGAATGGCGTCGAGGTCTGTCCTCGTGGGCGCCGGTGTCTCCAGTGCACCGTGCTGCCCGAGTCTCAAGTCGGAAGGAACTGTGTTCAGTGACCACAGAGGCATACATCTACGAAGCCATCAGAACACCGCGAGGTAAGGGTAAGAACGGGTCGCTGCACTCGGTCAAGCCGATCTCGCTGGTCACCGGGTTGATCGACGAGCTCCGCCGTCGTTTCCCCGACATGGACGAGGATCGCATCTCCGATCTGATCCTGGGCGTCGTCTCGCCCGTGGGAGATCAGGGTGCCGACATCGCCCGTACCGCGGTGCTCGCCGCGAAGATGCCCGACACGGTCGGCGGCTTCCAGCTCAACCGTTTCTGCGCGTCCGGCCTCGAAGCCGTCAACCTCGCCGCGCAGAAGGTGCGGTCGGGCTGGGACGAGCTCGTCATCGCCGGTGGCGTGGAGTCGATGTCCCGCGTTCCCATGGGATCGGACGGCGGCGCGTGGGCCATGGACCCGCAGACCAACTACGACACCTACTTCGCCCCCCAGGGCATCGGCGCCGACCTCATCGCGACGATCGAGGGCTTCACCCGTGAGGACGTCGACGCGTACGCCGCGCAGTCCCAGGAGCGCGCTGCAGCCGCATGGTCGGGTGGCTACTTCACAAAGTCCGTCGTGCCGGTCACGGACCAGAACGGTCTGCTGATCCTCGACAGTGACGAGCACATGCGCCCCGGCACCACCGTCGAGTCGCTCGGCAAGCTCAAGCCGGCCTTCGAGGGCATCGCCGCGATGGGCGGGTTCGACGACGTCGCGCTGCAGAAGTACCACTGGATCGAGAAGATCGATCACGTCCACACCGGCGGCAACTCGTCGGGCATCGTCGACGGTGCGGCCCTGGTCGTCGTCGGCAGCGAGGACGCCGGCAAGTCGATGGGCATGACGCCGCGCGCTCGCGTCGTCGCGACCGCCACCAGCGGCGCCGACACCACCATCATGCTGACCGGGCCGACGCCCGCGTCGAAGAAGGTGCTGGCCGCGGCCGGCCTGACGGTCGACGACATCGACCTGTTCGAGCTGAACGAGGCCTTCGCCTCCGTGGTCCTGCGCTTCCAGCGCGACCTGAAGATCCCGGGCGAGAAGCTCAACGTCAACGGTGGCGCCATCGCGATGGGCCACCCCCTCGGTGCCACGGGCGCCATGATCACCGGCACCGTGCTCGACGAGCTCGAGCGTCGGAACGGCCGCTACGCACTGATCACCCTGTGCATCGGCGGCGGCATGGGCGTGGCCACCATCATCGAGCGAGTCTGAGGAACAGCATGAGTGACAACATGATTCAGTGGGACCAGGATGCCGACGGCATCGTCACCCTGACGATGGACGACCCGAACCAGGGCGCCAACACGATGAACGAGCTCTACAAGACCTCGATGGGCGCCACGGTCGACCGCCTCGAGGCCGAGAAGGACTCCATCACCGGTGTCGTCGTCACCTCGGCGAAGAAGACCTTCTTCGCCGGTGGCGATCTCAAGAACATGATCAAGGCCGGCCCCGCCGACGCCCAGCAGATCTTCGACGAGGTGCAGACGGTCAAGTCGCAGCTGCGTCGGCTCGAGACGCTCGGCAAGCCTGTCGTGTCCGCGATCAACGGCGCCGCACTCGGTGGCGGCCTGGAGATCACGCTGGCGACGCACCACCGCATCGTCGCGGACGTTCCCGGTGTCCAGCTCGGCCTGCCCGAGGTGTCGCTGGGCCTGCTGCCCGGCGGCGGCGGCGTGACCCGCATCACCCGCATGATGGGTATCCAGAACGGCTTCATGTCGGTGCTGTCCCAGGGCACGCGATTCCGCCCGGCCAAGGCGCTCGAGCTCGGTCTGGTGCACGAGGTCGTCGGCAGCGTCGAGGAACTCGTTCCCGCTGCGAAGGCATGGATCAAGGCCAACCCCGAGGGCGGCGTCGCCCCGTGGGACGTCAAGGGCTACAAGATCCCCGGCGGCACACCCTCCAATCCCAAGCTCGCTCAGATCCTTCCGGCGTTCCCGTCGAACCTGCGCAAGCAGATCAAGGGCGCGCCGATGCCGGCACCGCTCGCGATCCTGTCCGCCGCGGTGGAGGGTGCGCAGGTCGACTTCGACAACGCGTCCACCATCGAGTCGCGCTACTTCACGTCCCTCGTCACCGGCCAGGTGTCGAAGAACATGATCCAGGCATTCTTCTTCGACCTGCAGGCGATCAATGCCGGCAAGTCCCGCCCGGACGGCTACGAGAAGACGCAGTTCACCAAGGTCGCCGTGCTCGGCGCCGGCATGATGGGCGCGGGCATCGCCTACGTCTGTGCCAAGGCCGGAATCGATGTGGTGCTCAAGGACGTCGAGCAGGCGTCCGCAGACAAGGGCAAGGCGTACTCCGAGGCCATCGAGGCCAAGGCGCTCTCACGCGGCAAGACCACGCAGGAGAAGTCGGACGCGCTGCTGGCGCGTATCCACCCGACGGCCGATCCGAAGGACGTCGAGGGTGCAGACCTCGTCATCGAGGCGGTCTTCGAGTCGCAGGACCTCAAGCACAAGGTCTTCCAGGAGATCGAGGACCTCGTCGCACCCGATTCGCTGCTCGGCTCGAACACCTCGACGCTGCCCATCACCGGTCTCGCGACGGGTGTCAAGCGCCAGGAAGACTTCATCGGAATCCACTTCTTCTCGCCCGTCGACAAAATGCCGCTGGTCGAGATCATCCGCGGTGACAAGACCTCGGATGCCGCTCTGGCCAAGGCATTCGACCTCGTGCAGGCCATCAAGAAGACTCCGATCGTCGTCAACGACAGCCGTGGCTTCTTCACCTCCCGCGTGATCGGCACCTTCATCAACGAGGCCATCGCCATGCTGGGCGAGGGCGTCGAGCCCGCGACCATCGAGCAGGCCGGTCTGCAGGCGGGCTACCCGGCGCCGCCGTTGCAGCTCTCCGACGAGCTGACGCTGACGTTGATGCAGAAGATCCGCAAGGAGACCTACGACGCGATCGTCGCAGCCGGCGGAACTCCTCCCGAGGATGCCGCGGGCGCGGTCATCGACAAGATGGTCGACGAGTTCGAGCGTCCGTCGAAGGCCAAGGGTGCCGGCTTCTACGAGTACGTCGACGGCAAGCGCACCGGCCTCTGGTCGGGTCTGCGCGACGCCTTCAAGTCGGGTACCTCGGAGTCGTCGTTCGAGGACCTCAAGGAGCGCATGCTCTTCATCGAGGCGATCGAGACGCAGAAGTGCTTCGACGAGGGCGTGCTGAACACGACGGCCGACGCCAACATCGGCTCGATCTTCGGTATCGGCTTCCCGGCGTGGACCGGTGGCGTGCACCAGTACGTCGTCGGCTACGAGGCCGCGGACGGCTCGATCGGCAAGGAGGCGTTCGTCGCCCGTGCCGAGGAGCTGGCCAAGCAGTACGGCGAGCGGTTCACTCCGCCTGCGTCTCTGCGCTAGTCACGAGTACACGACAGCCCCGCACCTCCTGGTGTGGGGCTGTCGTCGTCTCAGCTCAGGACGCGCGCGGCGAAGTCGAGTGATGCGGGCATGGAGGCCATCAGGGTGCCGATGTGATCGGGCGTCGGAAAGGTGACCAGCTGGAAGTCCGTACCGGCAGCGGTCATCCGGGCCGTGTGGACGAACGTGAGCGGAGCCGGAACTGTCTGATCGGAGAGGCTCTGAGTCACGAGGAGCGGCCGGTCGTAGCCACTGACGGGGACGGCCTGCATCTGCTCGAGCACGGGGGCCAGCGGCGTCAACGGGCGCGTGAGAAGCTCCCCGAACTGGGCCGGGTGCGCCGACCGATAATCGCGGAACTCGCTGCCGCACAGCGTGGTCGCAGCGTCGAGATACTCGACGCCCTTCGGCGTCAGGTACTGCCGGACGTCGAGTTCTGGACGCTGGTCCGCCAGTCCGGCGAGAGTGTAGAAGACGTAGCCGAGAAAGCCGCTGGGGACGACCGGCGGGAGAACCGGACCGACCAGCGGGAGCACGGTGTCGAGCCCCGTCGGGCCGGCCACGGACACGGCGCCGCGGAAGTCGAGGTCCGGTGCGCGGGTGGATGCCGCTGCGGCGGTGAAGAAGGACGTGTTGCCGCCCTGGGACAGGCCGGTGGTGATCCATTCCGGCGAGAGCCGATCGCCGAGCATCGTGTGTGCTGCGCGGACGATGTCGATCGCGTTGGCACCGGCGGCGGGTCCGTCCAGATAGGCGTGCACACCCGGAGTCCCCATGCCCGCATAGTCGGTGGCCACCACGGCGTGGCCGGCGGCCAGCCACGCCTCGATCGCCGGACGCTCGTACTGCGCGGTGCCCGTCGCCGACGGTGCACACGAGTCGGCGACACCGGTGGTGCCGTGGGCGTAGGACACGACCGGCCATCCGTCGGCGGGAGCATCGCCTGTCGGCACGAACACCGTGCCCGTCGACTCCCCGGCCTGCTCGGCCGTCCGCAGCGTGGAGTAGCGCACCACATAGCTCTCCGCGGCGCCGGCGGGTGCCAGCGCGGGATCGAGCGCGGTGCTGGAGAGCACCGTGCCCGCGGCCGTCTCGGCGGACGCGGGAGCAGGGACGAGAAGGACGGACGACGCGAGTGCGACGCACGCGACGAGGACCGGTGGACAGAATCGTCGGGGAAGAGAAGTCACGGACAGCAGTCCATCATGTCGAGCGGCGTCCGTGGTGTGTCCCGTCGCGACGATGTGTCTCGTCACGAGAACCCGCCCGACGCGGCATCAGGGGACTAGGTTCGACAGGTGAAGACTCCCGTTGTCACCGTCATCGGTGCCGTGATCGCCGTCATGGGCCTGCTGTTCAGCCTCCAGGGATTCGGGGTGATCGGTGGCAGTGCGATGAGCAACACGACCACCTGGTCGATCCTCGGCCCCGTCATCCTGATCGTCGGAGTGGCGATCGTGGTGGTGAGCAGGCGCCGAGGGGTCTAGTCGGAGAAACGCCGGCGCAGGTCGACCTTCACGACCTTGCCGCCGGCGTTGCGGGGGAGCGCCTCCACCAGCACCAGGTGGCGCGGGTGCTTGTAGTGCGCGAGGCGTCCGTCCAGCCAGCCGACGAGGTCGGAAAGCGTGAGGTCCGGCTCGTCGGTGCCGCGCTGCGCGACGACGGCGACGGGCACCTCACCCCACCGGTCGTCCGGGCGGCCTATCACTGCTGCCTCGAGGATTCGGGGGTGGGAGAACAGCACGTTCTCGACCTCGGCGCAGTAGATGTTCTCGCCGCCGGAGATGATCATGTCCTTCTTGCGGTCGACGACGAAGACGAAGCCCTCCTCGTCCTGACGCACCAGGTCGCCGGAATGGAACCAGCCACCGTGGAACGCGTCCGACGTGGCGGCAGGGTTCTCCCAGTACCCGTGCATCAGCGTCGGCCCGCGATAGACGATCTCGCCGATGTCACCTCGCGGGACGTCGACCATGTCGTCGTCGACGACCCGAGCCTCCACCGTGGCGACGACGCGTCCCACGGACCCGAGTTTGCGGAGTGCGTCGCCGCCGTCGAGGACGCAGGTGATCGGCGACATCTCGGTCTGACCGAAGACGGCCACGGTGAGGGCGTCGGGGAAGGTCTGCGACATCGCCCGCAGGACGGTGTCCGACGCCGGCGCCGCACCCCACGAGATCACTCGCAGCGACAACGTCCTGGGGCGGCGCGCCTGTTCCGCGCAGACCGCCTGCCACTGCACCGGCACGAGGAACAGGGTGGTCACCGCCTCGGCCTCGAGGACGTCGAGCAACGCGGCCGGATCGAACGCACCGACGGGGTGGACGACGGTCGGGATGCCGAGCTTGAGGCTGGGGGCGATGCTGCCCAGGGCGGCGATGTGGAACATCGGTGACGCACAGAAGTTGATCTCGTCGACTCCGTACATCTGCAGGGCGCGAATGCAGGTCAGCGCCTGAGCCTGCATGTTGGAATGAGACAGCACAGCGCCTTTGGGACGGCCGGTCGTTCCCGAGGTGTACATGATCAGAGCCGGTGCGTCGTCCGGGACGTCGGTGTCCGGCGCGGGCGCGCCCTCGCGGATCAGAGCCTCGTAGGTGTCCCCGTCTCCGCCCACCACGATCGAGTCCGCGACGCCCACCGCCGCGGCGAGCGGCGCCAGAGCGTCCTCCACGACGATGAGGCCGGCGCCGCTGTTCTGCGCGAGGTAGGTGATCTCCGGGGCGCTCATCCGAAAGTTGACGGGCACGGCGATCGCACCGACGGCATTGATGGCGAGCACCGATTCGATGTACTCGGGCCGGTTGAGCATGAGGATCAGCACCCGGTCCCCGGCCGTCACGCCACGGTGGGACAACCCGCCGGCGAGTGCGTCGACACGATCGCAGAGGCCGCGCCAGGTGTGCGTCGTCCCACCGAAGCGCAGCGCCACGCCCGCGGAATTCATCAGTGCGTGTCGTCGTACCTGGTTGTTCCAGTTGTCCCGCCGTGCACGTCCGGGCTGCGACTGATCCGCCATCTCGGGTGTCCTCTCGTGGAGTCGCACCCACTCGGGTGTCGACAGTCCCCGTGATTCGACACCCGAGACGGCGTCCGTGTCAGTGGATCAGCCGATCCACCAGGGCCGCAGCGGAAGACCCGCGTCGTTGTTCTCGTCGAGCTTGACGGCGAGCACCTGGTGCAGCTGGACCACGTTGCGCTCGAAGCCCAGGCGTGAGCCCGCCATGTAGAGGCCCCACACGCGCGCGGTGCCCTCACCGACCTCCGCGACGCAGGCGTCCCAGTTGTCGACGAGGTTGCGGCACCAGTCCCGGAGCGTCATCGCGTAGTGCTCGCGCAGGTTCTCCTCGTGACGCACTTCGAGGCCCACGTCCTGCATCTCGGTGATGATGCGGCCGGATCCCGTCAGCTCGCCGTCGGGGAAGACGTAGCGGTCGATGAAGCCGCCGGCCCGCGCCGACGAGCGGTTGTCCGGGCGGGTGATGCAGTGGTTCAGGACGCGGCCACCCGGGCGCAGCTTTCCCTTGATGAACTCGAAGTACGCCGGGTAGTTCGAGACGCCGATGTGCTCGGTGAGGCCGATCGACGACACGGCGTCGAAGTCGCCCTCGACGATGTCGCGGTAGTCGCTGTGACGCACCTCCGCGAGATCGCTCAGACCGTCGGCGTCGATGGCATTCTGCGCCCACTCTGCCTGCTCGCGCGAGAGCGTGGCGCCGATGACGTGGACGCCGCGACGGGCCGCGTAGCGCACCATCGAGCCCCAGCCACACCCGATGTCGAGCAGTCGGTCGCCCGCCTTCAGGTTCAGCTTCTCGAACACCAGGCGGTACTTGTTCTCCTGCGCCTCCTCGAGCGACGCCTCGGGGGTCGGGTAGGCGGCGCAGGTGTAGGTCATCGACGGGCCGAGCACGCACTCGTAGAACGTGTTCGACACGTCGTAGTGGTGGTGGATGCTCTCGGCGTCCCGAGTCTTGCTGTGCCGCAACCCCTCGGCGATACGACGCCAACGTGGGAGGGACTCCTGGGGCGGGGGAGCGATGGGACGCAGCAACTCCCATCCGAGAGACCGGGTGACGGTCGCCAGTGCGCGCGCGGACGGACGTCTGAAGTGCAGGTCGTCGCCCAGCATCCGGAGCACGTCGTACGGGTCACCCGGGTGGGCGCCCTCGATCTCCAGATCGCCCGAGACGTAGGCGCGAGCCATGCCCAGGTCGCCGGGGGCGGTCGCGAGGTAGGTGGTGCCGCGGGGTGAGGTGAGCCTGAGCCCGTACTCGGAATCCTCGGCACCGGCCGTACTGCCGTCGTACGCCGAGAACCGAACGGGCAGATCACCTTCGGTGAACTGCTCGAGAATCTCGGCGATGGAGAGTTTGGGGGAACCGCCGGACAGGCCGGGGTTCCGTTGATCCTTGAATGTCGTCATCGACGATGCACCGCCTTCGAATACAGATCCAACAACCGCGAATCGGGGTCGTACTTCTCTTTGAGTCGGCGGTAACCGTCACCGCCGTAGAGGGCATCGAACTCGTCCCTGTCGTAGAACGAGTCCGAGTAGAGGGACTTGTGACCGTCGAACTCGGTCACCTTCTTCTCGATCCGACGGTTGGCTGCCCCGTCGGGTTCACCGGGGACCACGGGCACCGACGACCAGAAGCCGACGTTGACGTAGGTGCGGTGAGGTTCGAGCGGATAGAGGGGCCATCCGCGTACTCCGGCGTCGGAGTCCTGCGCGTCGGCGTACCCGTCGGGCTCGCGAAGTCGCAAGGGACACAGCCACAACGGCTCGATCGGGATCTCGTCGAGGAACCACGAGACGAACGCGGCCGTGTTCTCGATCGGCACCTCGATGTCCTGCACGACGCGCTCGCGGATCGGGTTGCCCTTGCGCTTCTCGAGACGGTCGGCGATGTCGTACTTCTGGTCGAGCGCGATCAGCTTCCAGTAGAAGCTGCTGCGCAGGTACTTCTTCGGCCAGAGACGTCGGATACGCGGGTTCTGCGCACCGAAGGCGCGCGAGCACCAGAACCAGTCGGTGTCCCACCGCCACAGGTAGTCGCGCACCGTCAGGCGGTCCGTTCGCGGCGCGGTGCCGTCGTGCTGGATGGACCGGTAGAAGATCGCCGAGTCGGTGTAGTCGCTCACCGGTCCCGGCTCGTCGGTCTGCCGGCCCAGGGTCAGATAGGCCTCGGTCCCGGAGAACACCACCCCGTCGAGGTAGTCGACGCGGTCACCCTCGTACTCCCGCTCCGCGACGATGCGCGCCATGACCGTCTGCACCGACTCGAGGTCGTGGAACCGGACGTGGCGCAGGGCGACGTAGGGAAGGACGGGCTCGAGTTCGATGCGCAACCGTGTCGAGTAGCCGAGGGTGCCGTAGGAGTTCGGGAACCCTCGGAAGAGGTCGCCGTACTCGTTGTCGGGAGTGGCCGTGACGACGTCGCCCGATCCGGCGAGAATGTCGATCTCGAGGACGGACTCGTGCGGAAGGCCGCTGCGGAACGACGTCGACTCGATGCCGAGGCCGGTGACCGCGCCGCCGAGCGTGATCGTCTTGAGCTGCGGCACCACCAGGGGAGCGAGCCCGTACGCCAGGGTGGCGTCGACGAGGTCCTCGTAGGTGCACATTCCCTGCACGTCGGCGGTCATGGCGTCGGGGTCGACCGAGATGACGCCTCCCAACCCGGAGACGTCGAGTCCGGGGGCGGAGTTCTTCGGCCTGGCCCGGAAGAGGTTGGAGGTCTTCTTCGCCAGGCGGACGGTCGCGTCCCGGGGAATGGCACGGTAACTGGCCAGAAGCCGTTCCACACCCGCCCGATGTCCCGCTTGTCCGATCTCGTGCGGACGGTTGCCGCCCCCGCCGGGTTCCCGCGCTCCCCCGAGCGCCGCATCGACTGTCTGAGCCACGCGAGAACGCTATACGGAGGTTGTTCGCAACGCTATGGAAGGTGCCTCCCGACGAGGAAACTTCACACGATCGTTGCGCTCGATTCGCCCGGGCGTGGACGTGAAACAATGAATGTCACCGTCCGTCCCACCCCGACATCAGGAGTTCTCCCCGTCATGGCCAAGGTCAGCGCGAGCAGTTCCCTCACCATCAGTGCGGCTCCCGACAAGGTCCTCGCGGCACTGTCCGACTACGAGACGGTGCGTCCGCGCATCCTGCCCGAGCAGTACCGCGACTTCGCGGTCGTCGAGGGTGGGCAGGGCGACGGCACCGTCGCTCGCTGGGTCCTGCAGGCGACCGAGAAGCGCTCGCGGAACGTGCTCGCGACCGTGTCGGTGTCCGGCGCGACCGTCACGGAGAAGGACGCCAACTCGTCGATGGTGACCACGTACCTCGTCGCCCCGAGCGGTAGCGGGTCGTCGGTCACCACCACCACGGAGTGGACGGGCGCCGGCGGTGTCGGCGGCTTCTTCGAGAAGACGTTCGCGCCCCTCGGACTGAAGAAGATTCAGGCGCAGCTCCTGCAGAACCTCTCGCGCCAGGTGGAGTGAGGCACGCGGCTACGCTCGACCGACACGATCTCGTCACCACTTCGGAAGGACACCCGCCGTGCAACCCGGTGAACAGCCCGACATGTCCCAGCTGCTGCAGCAGGCCCAGCAGATGCAGCAGCAGTTGATGGCAGCCCAGGCGGAGATCGCCGCGACGGAGGTCACCGGTCGCGCCGGCAACGGTCTCGTCGTGGCGACGGTGAAGGGCAGCGGCGAGGTGGTCGGTCTGACCATCGACCCCAAGGTCGTGGATCCCGACGACGTCGAGACCCTGCAGGACCTGATCATCGGTGCGATCGCCGACGCGTCCCGCGCCGCGGGTGAGGTCGCGTCGCAGAAGCTCGGTCCCCTCGCCGGCCTGGGCGGCGGCGGACTCCCCGGCCTGCCCGGCTTCTAGAACCGGGTCGAGAAGCGTGTACGAAGGTCCGGTCCAGGATCTGATCGACGAGCTGGGCAAACTCCCCGGTGTCGGACCGAAGAGCGCGCAGCGCATCGCCTTTCATCTGTTGGGGGTCGAGGCGCCCGAGATCGACCGCCTGCAGAAGGCGTTGCAGCGCGTCCGCGACGGGGTGCAGTTCTGCATCGTCTGCGGCACCGTCTCGGACAAGGAACTGTGCCGCATCTGTGCGGACCCGCGCCGCGATCGGACGAAAATCTGCGTCGTCGAGGAACCCAAGGACGTGCAGGCCGTCGAACGCACCCGCGAGTTCAAGGGCAGATACCACGTGCTGGGCGGCGCGTTGGATCCGCTGAGCGGGGTCGGTCCCGATCAGCTGCGCATCCGGGAGTTGCTCACCCGCATCGGCAATCAGGAGGACGGCGTCGACGTCTCCGAGGTGATCATCGCGACCGACCCCAACACCGAGGGGGAGGCGACGGCCACCTACCTGCTGCGCATGATGCGTGATTTCCCCGGCCTGTCCGTCACCCGGCTGGCCTCCGGACTGCCTATGGGCGGCGACCTCGAGTTCGCGGACGAGCTCACGTTGGGCCGTGCGCTGTCCGGCCGCAACGTGATGAACTAGCTGTAGTTCTTGTTGAGGTTGTGAACGGCGTGGCGTGAGTCGATGAGGGAGGGCCTCCGGTATCGGTGTGGTTACCACACACACCCCGACCACCAGAGGCCCTCATGACACACGCTAACGCCTACCTCACCCCTCGGGGACGGTTGGACCTGGCACGCACCATCGTCGACACCGGCTGGACCGTCCGCCGCGCCGCCGAACGATTCCAGTGCTCACCCGCCACCGCATCGAAGTGGGCGCGGCGTTACGCCGCCGGCGGTGCCGCGGCGATGGGCGACGCCTCCAGCCGCCCACACCGCAGTCCCACCCGCACCGACCAGCGCACCGAACGCCGAATCATCAACCTGCGCTTCACCAGGCGGTGGGGACCTCACCGCATCGCCTACCACCTGCACCTGGCCCGCTCGACCGTCGAAGCAGTACTGCGCCGATACGCGATGCCGTTGCTGTCGCACCTGGACCAGAACACCGGACTACCCGTCCGCCGACTGCGGGCGCAACGCTACGAACACCCCACCCCCGGCGATCTGGTGCACGTCGACATCAAGAAACTCGGCCGCATCCCCGACGGCGGCGGGCACCGCAAGTTCGGCCGCACGATCGGAAACCGGCACAACAAGAAGCAGAGCCTCGGATACTCCTACGTCCACCACGCCGTCGACGACCACTCCCGGCTCGCGTACTCCGAGATCCTCACCGATGAACGCAAAGAGACCGCCGCAGCGTTCTGGACCCGCGCCCAAGCGTACTTCGCAGCGCACGGCGTCACCGTCACCCGAGTGCTCACCGACAACGGATCCTGTTACCGCTCAACACTGTTCGCCGAAGCGCTCGGAACTGTGGTCCACAAACGGACCCGCCCGTACCGGCCGCAGACCAACGGCAAAGTCGAACGGTTCAACCGCACCCTCGCCGCCGAGTGGGCCTACGCCCACACCTACTTGTCCGACGAAGCCCGCGCAGCGACCTACCAGGACTGGATCCACACCTACAATCACCACCGACCCCACACCGGCATCGGTGGCCAGTCACCTATCGACCGCGTCCCCGTACGCAACGTCCCCGGGAACTACAACTAGCGCTCGAGCCGATAGAGGCGCTCGGGTCGCCCCACGTTGCCGTAGTCGAGCGAGACGGTCACCCGGTCGACGTCGCTGAGGTATTCCAGGTAGCGGCGAGCGCTCGACCGCGACATCCCGGTCCTCTCGGCCATCGTGCTCGCCGAGGTCTCGCCGGGATTCTCCCGCAGTTGGTGCTCGACCATGGCCAGCGTCTCGGCGCTCAGGCCCTTGGGGAGCCGCGTCGCGGTCCCGCGCACGCCGAACGCCTTGTCGACGGCGTCCTGCTCCGCCTCGTCGATCGCGGCCAGCGACTCCCGTGTGCGACGGTAGTGCTCGAGGCGCTCCTGCAGTGCCTGGAACTTGAACGGCTTGATCAGGTAGTGCACGGCGCCCGCGCGCAGTGCCTTGCGCACCGATTCGGCCTCGCGCTCGCTGGTGATCACCAGGACGTCGAGGTCGGGGATGATCTCCCGGAACGGGCCGATGAGATCGAGCCCGGTGACGCCGGGCAGATGGACGTCCAGCAGCACCAGATCGGGACGGGTGTGCTCCACCTTCTCCAGCGCTTCCTGCGCCGTGTGCGCCACCCCGCACACCTCGAATCCGGCCACCTTGGTGACGAAACCGGTGTGCACCCGCGCGACCATGAAGTCGTCGTCCACCACCAGCACCCTGAGTGTCATCGCGTCCTCCCCCCGGATCCGGTGACGGCCCGGAAGACCGTCCACCGCGTACCGTCCTCGACTCTGTCACTCACGCCGACCTCACCGCCGCGTCGGCGGCACACGACACGCACGAGGGCGAGGCCGAAACCGTGCCCGTCGAGCGACGTCCCCTTGGTGCTCCACCCCTGCTCGAACACGCGATCCGCATCCTCCGTGCCGATGCCGGGGCCGTTGTCGGCCACCTCGACCTCGATCGCGTCCGCGTCCGCGTCCGCGACGATCCGGACGCGCACCACCGCGTCCACTGCGTGATTCTCGAGGACTGCGTCCACAGCGTTGTCGACGAGGTTGCCGACGACGGTGCAGAGGTCTCGGGAGGCATCGTCGTCGAGTCGCGGGAGATGTGAGACGTCGTCGAGCGCCACGGTCACCGAGCGGGCCGCGGCGGCGCCGATCTTGGCGATGAGCAGCGCCGCGACCCCGAGATCGTCGATGCGGTCGGTCACGGTGGACGTGAGGCGCTCACGATGCTCGGTGATGCCGTCGACGTACCGCTCCACCTCGTCGTACTCACCGAGCTGGACCAGTCCCGAGATGGTGTGCAGCTGGTTGTCGAACTCGTGGATGTGCTCCCGCAGCGCCGTCGAGCTGGTGCGGCTGATGTCGAGTTTGCTCTGGACCTCGCTCAGTTCGGTGCGGTCACGGAACGTGGTCACCGTGGCCACCTTCCGTCCCGACGCCTCGATCG